>NZ_JAKRVX010000010.1 GCF_023638035.1 Natronocalculus amylovorans
CACTTGTATTTGCTGTGCCACTGACTTCCACATTTGACTCCTCATTCTTGTCTGACCGGGATTGAGTTACTGCCCCCAAACTGGCGATACCAACACCTACGAGCAAAACCCGAACAAGCGATCGACGGGTAATCCTACGCATAGGAATTCCCCTCCGCGACGGTTCCAACTTCAAGATATCGTCCATCGCGAACAGCTTGATTAATAAGCTCTGTTGGTTCGAGTCCTTGCTCATAAGAGATCTCTTGAATCATGTATTCAATCCGTTCACGCTTCCAAAGTGGCATTTGTTCGTTTTCAAATTTGATGAGTGCACTAAGCACAATGATCCAATCTTGTGGGTGCCATTCTCCAGGCATCAACGGTCGTGGGTCGTCATCGTATTTAAAATAAAGTACACACTTGAGTTATACTGAATGATAACACGCTACGACAGCAACGAATTACGGCAACTCACCCCGATCGAACAGCTCATACACCCGATCGCTGAGACAGTACGTTGTACTGGGTCCGTGTCCACTCTTGACAACGAGTTCATAACCAGACTCCCCAGTAATTTTATCGAGCCAGCGCTGCCGTGTTCGTGAACTCATTTCTTCACCTAACTCTGCAGCGACACCATCGTGTAATGCACGTGCCGACAATTTTGGTCCCTCCTGGTACAACACCTCGCAAATAATTCGATGTTGTCTATCCAGCTTGCTGAAGATGCGCTGGACAAGATCAGCACGTGCCATGGGTGCGATCGCGTCCACAACGTCGATCGTAATTCGATCGGCATGGCCGGCTCGGCAGTGCTTTGCAGCAAACTGCAGGTACCATATTGCTTCGCGAGCATTCCCATCTGCTCGAGTTGCCATTTCGCGGACAGCTGCGTCAGATACAATATTTTGACTCAGTCCGTGTTCAATTCGGGCTGTTAAAATATCACTTAATTCTGCAGTTGTATACTTCGCCAGCTCGATTCGAACGCTCGTTTTTAATCGGCTTGCAATCCGATCGTCAGCTCGACACAACAACTGCTCTTCGCGATTGGCGATAACGATTACCGAGAGATTCGAGATCTCATGCAACACGTGAATAACGTCTAACTCACTCAGATGGTCTGCTTCGTCCACGATCACAACAGTGGGACGATCAAATCGCTGCAGTGCGTGTTTATATTTGCCACGTGGAGTCGATCGGTAGCGAAACTCTCCATCAATTCCAACCTCACGACAGATTGCGTGTAATACTTCATTCGTCGTGGAGTCAGTGAGACAGTCAACGTACGCCGTCTCAATACTCATGAATGCGCGCTCCAACTCACGTGATGCCATTCGAGCCATGGTTGTTTTACCAGCTCCACTTGGACCGAAAATGCGTGCGTTACCACCGACTTCGCCTTCACTCAGTGGCTGCAACGCGGTAGTAAGATGTTGAAATTGTTGATCACGATGAATCAACTCCTTAGGTAGTGGCTCTTCCTTCAATGCCCGTGCATTCGAAATCACAATACTGCAGACATCTCGTTTACAGTATGAGTATGACATCCAAGCAGACTGAAAGTGAAACTAATATGTTTGATACCAGTTAAAAACGGGAGACCCCGTTTTTGCCGTGGTACTACACTCTGACAATCCAGCAATTGTGAGTACCAGAACTGGCTAAATAAAATTCAATCTCTAATTCCCATGTGTGATATTTTACTGCCATTCACCGCAGAGAGGGTAGCATAACGGAACCTAAAATTTTGGCACTGCCTGTCATTAGTTCAACTACAAATACTCAAAGATAACTTTGTTTTCAAATCAATTAGCCAAAATTGGCTATATTATCACAATTTTAGCATAGAATGATAAATGTTGGTAGTATTACTGCATGAGGCGACGTTATCTAAAGTAACTATTTGGGTGAATGTATACATACTTAAATATAGTGCAGCTAAATTATGAGGTATGACTGGGTCAGAGGATACTGTAATTAAACAGGCTTTGCCTCTGTTGATGTTAAAAGCATCTGATGGCCAAATTGATGGGACAACCAGATTTCAAAAGCTGGTATTTTTGGCTCAAAAAGGTGACATAGAGAGTATCGACTCTTTCCCTGAAAAATACCAGTATGAATATGAGGCTCACAACTACGGCCCATATTCGAAAGAGTTAGACGAAATTCTGAAAGCGTACATCGAGGAAGGCATCGTGAGTAAGCAGTCGGTGCCTACATACAGTGGGAATACAAAGATCGTGTACGAGCTAGATCGCCCTGACATATTAGACGGAATCAATATAGATAAAATCAATAAGATGAAACAAATCTCCGAAGAAATTAGTAGTGAATTCGGTGATACACCACTCTTTGATTTAATGGATTACGTTTACGATCGATATGAAGAGTATACTGTAAACTCAGTATATCGGTAGCTGTACTGTAGTGGCAATTAGCCAGTTATTTGTAATTCTAATTTGATATACAAGTTACTGTGCCGATCCGAATTGAGAGCATTGCTGCTCTTGTAATTGTCTCACTATTCATAATTCCTGGTTTTATTACACTAAAAGTTCGTCATGCAGTAAGTAGGCGATACGAAAATTATAATAAAATAGACAAAGTTCTCTACAGTTATTTGTTTAGTCTTGCGTCGTTATGTATACTCTATCTCATTGTATTCTTGTTTAGTGGGAGCCTTGATTTAATTCTCCCACAGTTATTTGAAAATTCAGAAAGACCAGCATTAATCGAATTGAATCTTCAATATTCATTAGTATATTATTTGTTACTAGTATTTGTGGGGACCATTGTTGGAGTTGCTATTGGTATGTTTGAATATAATTTATTGCTCCCACTGAAACAGGGGGAAAGGCTTCCAAACAACCAACTTATGATAGGCCACATCGCGAATAAGCGAAAGGCCTTAATACACCTCAAAAACGGCGATTTGATAAGTGGCATTATTAGTAACCGTCTTATTGGAGATGGGTACGAAGATATAATCATTCGGTCACCGGAACAACTGCTTCGAAATCAAGATGGGATAATTACCACTCAAAAAAGCCTTGGTGATTTTTTGTATTTACCAGTAGATGAGATTTCGTACATATCTGCTGAAAACCAAGAATGGGCAAATGAAGATGTGTTTGATGTAGAGCGTCTAGATCGTGTACAAGAAAGTATACAAGGGTTATTTAAAGAAACACCAAATCCATTTAAGAACTATCAGCCTTTAGAATTATTAGATCCTTATCAAAAAGGAGGTGATTGGTTGGAGCGCAAATATGACAAGATCCCTCCGATAATGCCCAGCTTAATTATAACATTATTACTATTTTATTTACTGCCGATAATAACAGATACAACGTATGTTCTTACTCTTTTACCGTTTTCAGTGGCAAGTGTAACTTGGCTACTTGTTGGGGGTATCATTCCGATGGTTCTAATTATAAAATATACTTTTGATAAGGGAGAAAATTATAATTACTATTCTTTTTTGATACTAATTTTAGCGTTAGGAATTGGATATTTTAGCTTCATGCAAATTCCAATTGAATATGCAATTAAAATTGGACCGGTTCTAATTATATCCATGATATATATTATGATATTTACAGTCTCGAAAAAAGAATACAATGGACGTTCTGGATACGTATCGGTGTTATTCAGTTGTTCTGTCAGCCTCCTCATGGCCGCATTCTTTTATATGGGTGCAAAAAGCAATTTTTCAAGAATATCAATGTTTATGTTCTTGCTCGTTATGTCAGCCACATTTTATTATTCAATTAGAGGAAAGCCATCTCGAAGATTGTCACCAAAAACCGCGTTTACTCCATTATATATCCTCCTTTTTTCTCTGTTTGCAGTAGTTATGCATCTTGGTTTGTTTGCTTGGATTGTGCCAGATTTATCTCACACAGATATTATTATATTTGTCACTTTACCTCTAATAATCAGCACAGTATATATTGTGTCGAATAAAACTTGGAGTTTCATGACTAAAGGCTCAACTACGGTGGAACTTGAGATACCCAAAAACAACTGAAAAGATTAGGCCAGACCAAGGATCTGCTTTGATAATATCAAGTACACCTGATGCTAACCAACAGAAGCCACAAAGATTCTATTTTGTTGGTTAGCTATTGAATTCTCTAATATCAAACGGCAGCGAATCAAAACTAACATTATACACTGATCGTTGAAGTAAAAACGTTTGAAGTAAAGATTAGCGTCTTAGCTCAATTTCATTTTATTCCAGACATAGTATGAACCTCCGATATGCTTATCAGATAGCATATAAATGTATATGGTAAGTACGTCGGAGACGATCGCATAATAACACGAACCCGTGCTCGTCAGACCGATCGTGATCGGCTCGTCGTGCGTTGCGGGAAACCACAGCGGTGGTTCGTCTCCGCCACGGATTCATTGACGAATCCGCCGACGTACAGCGGACAGCAACCGCTGTAAACTACTCTAAAAATCAACGACCATCGACTCACCTGTTAAAAGCTAAACACCCCTTACCATGTCCGATACACGTAGTCACAACGTAGCCGCGGCACTGTCACGAAACCATGAGACTGCACTTGGCTGCAGAGATGATTGGTGGCATGAATCGCGTGCGAAAGAAGATCACGAACCGTCTCGTACCGATCGGCCGGATCCAAATGATCCTGCAACGATAATTGCGCATCAAATCCTTCGCGAGACGGGGACAATGCTGTGTGCAACGACACTGCTCGAAGAGCCCTGGAACGGTGGCCGAATGGCCGAACTCTTTGCGTGGTGTTTTGATGACAAGTTAATCGACGGTCGTGGCTACATGCTCCACTATGAAAACAAAGCGATCGAGCTCACAGAACCCACGTTGCGGACTGGCCGATCGTATGGCGATGAGTTTGGCGTTGGTGAGTACGGCCACTCACGGTATCGAAAGCGCGTCAATGCAGAGACGGGATACATTTCGGATGGTGAAACAACAAGCGTGGTCATCCAAGATCGTCCACTCGCAGAATTCATGGAGCTTGTTGAAACCTGGCTGCGAGGATGTCAAGCCCGTATTGATGGTCCGAGTGAGCAAGAGGTGACAGATGCACTCGATCTCGCGCGTGGCCTGAAAAAGAACAGCTGTCAGAACGACCTCCGTGACGTGGATATCCTCTCAAAAGTTATCGCGTCGATCAGGAACTAATCGAACGGTTCAATTTACCTATGCCTACAAATCATCAACTCTCGAGTCGCATCGCTCATCAACTAACGCTTCGACATGCAGAAGCGATCACCCTCTCCGCAGCGACAATCGTCACCGTATTGACGTGGCTAATGGTTGGCTCTGGCGTTGCAACGGAAGTTAATCCAATCTCCGCATGGCTAATCGAAACACACGGTTGGGCCGCATTCTCTGGTATTAGATTGGCTGCCTATGCTTCGTTCTTCCTTGTTGCAGCACGTGTTCTCTCAAATACTGGTTGGTGTCGAACGATCGGCTATGGAGTTGTTTCGATCGTTACTACTGGAACGGTATTGAACGCCGGACACGATTTCTGGCAAGCCTATACATGGGGCTATCCAGTCGTTATGCCAGATGGACTTGGTTTGATTATGGGTGTGAGTAGTATGACGATTGTGTTTTTTCGACGTGAAAAAATTAAAATATTGATCAACTCATCCATGCCGTCTATCACTGGCGAACAGTTCCGGGCGATCGCGTTGGCGCTCTTGATGGTCGCGAGCCTCCCGGCGATAACGGTTGCGTTTTCTGGTGGCTTTGGCGTTATCGACGGGGATCACAATGGGACAGCACTCGCGGACGAAGGTGATGAAGATGAATTGGGTTATATTTACACTGGGTCGAATGATGATACTGTCAAAAAAATAGACCCAGAAACGGGTTCGGTTATTTGGACCTTTGAAGGACATTCTGGAAGTTCTAATGGTGTATCTGTTTCTCACGACGGTGAGTCTGTATACAGTGCAGGAGGGGATGGTGACCACTCGGTAAGAAAGATAGATTCTGAATTAGGAACTGAAGTATGGTCATATGAAGAATCAGATGGTTCTGTAATCACAGCTGAAGAATCATCGGATGGCGGATCGGTTTACGTAGGAAAGCAATCAGGGGATACTGACAACCTGGTGAAATTGGATGGTTCAGATGGTTCCTTGGTTTGGGAGTCTGACGCCCACTCCGACACGGTTGTGTCTGTGTCTCCTCACAATGATCATGTTTATACTGCCTCATTCGATGATACAGTAAAGAAAATCAACGGTGAGGATGGGTCTGTAGAATGGTCTTATGAAGGCCACTCTGACACTGTGAACGGAGTTTCAGTTTCCTCTTCCGGAGACTATGTTTACACATCATCTCATGACAACACCGTCAGAAAAATAGACGCAAGTGACGGGTCTGAGGAATGGTCTTATGAAGGCCACTCTGACACTGTTGCCTTCGCTTTCCCCCATGCCACTGAAGATTTCGTATATACTGCTTCATATGATGAAACTACGCGAAAGGTAGACGGTGAAACCGGGGATGAAGTTTGGTCTACTGACATTCCAGGGAGGATGAGCTTCCAATCAAAGGCCGCACTAGCTGCTTCCGACGGGGTGTTTTATATCGGGCTTGACGATGGGGATTATGCAGAAATAACCGATAACGGCGATTCCGGCGAAGTGACTGGAAACCACCAGCCCCACGAACCAGATAACTTTGTCCGGGTTGCATCCCAAACATCTACAACCCTCAAGATTACTGATACAATCACCGGAACCGTAACCGATCAAAACGGCGACCCAGTTGATCAGGCAACAATAGAAGCATATGGAATTGATTTCTCTTCATTTGAAGATACAGCTGAAGATGCAGAACAAGCAGCTCGTGAACTCGAAGAACAAATAACGAATTTTGACCCTCCACAATTTAGTGAGTCAATTGATTTCAGTGATTTCACAGATGTAAGTGCAACGTATCCCCTCGTACACACGCGGAATAATTGGAACGAAGGTGGCCCTGCAGTTGGTATCGATCTTGCTGAACCATCTGTTATCCATGACGCTAATGAACCGCTCGTGATCAGTGCATGGGATCCAGACGAATCTGGAATTGTATCCGACTTCTTGAGTGGTCAAACACGTGATTGGCCTGGACAACCAGTCAACACTGAGATAACAATTACAGAATTAGATGCAACCGGAGATTCAACTGAAACAATTGAAATCCAAACTGATGAAGAAGCATCTGCGTCAACATTTATCCAGACAATCAATATCGCGACGATCGACCTTCCACCCGGATTCTATCGAATTGAAGTTGAAGAATCAGGGGTCTCGTATGTTGTTGCAGTCTCGCCGGATGGTACACTAAACGGAATTCAAGGGATGATCACTGATGACATCCGTAATGAACAAGATCGGCTCACGGCACAAGCCGAGCGTGTTCGCGATCGCATCCAAGACGGAGGTCTCCAACGGACACAAACAACGACAGATGAGAATGGAAACTTCGAACTCGAATTGCCGGCAGGAGCCGATCGAGTTGCACTCCAGGCGACGAAAGGCCCAGACTTTGACCTCGAGTTGGATCAGTCAATAACTACACAAATTGAGAATGCTCGGAATGCAGGATACAACGGGTCGATCTATGCGTCAACACGACCGAAGCGAATTGACGGCGATCGTGAAGAGCCGGTTGAGATACAAATGCAAAAGTTCGACACGACGCCGTTTGGTAGCATTGAGGACTTCCAATCGCTCCTAGCGAATTTTGAAGACCAATTATTCAACGAATCCATCGGAGATTTAGAGTCATTTGTTGATGATGTTCTTGAGGGAGATCTTGGTAAAATCCTGGATAATCAGCAAGAACTGATTGGGGATAATCAAGCAATCATCGAAGAGGCGCTTGAAGAGATTGGTCGATCTAGCATGCCAAGCGGTGATCGAATCGACGAAGAAGAAATCACAACGATCATTGAGACAATATTAGATGAAGAATCAGACGCAATCTCGGAGGAAGAACTCCAGACAATTCTTGAGCAATTGCGTGATGATTTCGAATCAGATGGAACACTGTCAGAAGAAGAGATTGCCGAAATAATTGAGCAAAGTACTGAAGATCAACTCACAGAAGATGATATAGAAACGATCGCAGACTCAATCCGTGGCAACATCGACCAGCGTAACGCCGAGCTCGAAGAGACGATCGAGGCGCTTCAATCACGGATTAACGAACTCGAATCACTAGATATCAGTGCTGGCGATCCAGAAATTGAAGACGGACTCCTTTCGATAGGCTTCCCAACTGCATTTGATGTTGATGAAGACGATGTTGCAGTGCAGCTGAAATGGAATGATGGGTCAGTAGATGAGATTGATGAAGAGTACATCTCAATCGAAGATGGTGGGATGTTCGGTGGAAATGAGATCCGTGTAGACGAGTTCCCGTTCGAAGAGCTTGCAGATGGACGTGCGCTTGCAGATGTACAACTCCGTGTACTCTCTGGAGAGAGCTACGGCGAGTCGTCAGCTTCAATCTCGAATCCAGCATTCCAAGGCGACATTCCACGGCTGAACGGTGTTGATCTCACGACCATTCGACCAGGTCCAGACGAGACTGTTGGAGTGACTCTCAGACCACAATCAAATAGTGGCTATGGAGAGCTTGTTGACATTCGAGTCCGTGGTCCAGATAGACAAGATATCAACGCAACGATCGATGGAGAGCGAGCAACGTTCAGAACTGAAGGTCCAGGCGCACACCGAGTCACTGCGACATTCACAAACGATGACGGTGAGCAGTTCCGCGAATCATTCCGTATCGGAGCGCAAGAGACAAGTGTCCGATCGACACCAACTGTGCGATTGACTGAGGGTTCACAAGGACCGCTCGCACTTGCTGGTGATGCAATCGCGGACACAGACATCGAGGAGCGATCGGATGGTACAGTAGACGTGAGTGCAGTAATTGATGGTTCAGACTCAATCCCTCGCGAGATCCATGTCCAACCGGATGCAGCTTTCCGATCATCGACCGATCGACTAACGTTCCGTGTCCAACGCGGTGGTGAGCGCGAGTCCATCCGACAACACGTCTCAGTCGTGGTGCACTCCGAGCGGATGACTGATCGATCGATTGTCTACCGGAATCGAGGAGAGGCGATCACTCGCGAAGGCACGACTCGGTTTGGTGAGATCGATCGATCAGATGACAAAGCAACAATCCAGACATACACTGACGAACGTGGAGAGCTGAATATGGAACTGAATCACGATCCGTCTGGTGTCGATCGACTTGTCCACTGGGCCTCGATCCGAAGCCCGATAGATCTCTCTGCACTTGGATTGACAATCACAATACCAGAGATTCCACAGCCACCAGGTGTTGGACAGCTTAGCCAACCATACACACCGATTGTTGGCACAGCCACACCGGGCTCAGTTGAGTTTGGGCCAACCGAGATGACCGCAATTCCACAGGAGGTGCGAGTATGAGACTCTCTCGCCGATCGTTCCTCAAGTCGGTTCCAGCGACGATTGCAGCTGCAACACTCCCAACTCCAGCACACTCATCTGGTGTGTTTACAGAGCTCGCAACGACCTACCAGCCACTATTCGGATCTGGAGTCGGTCGTGATCGAGCGATCGAATATACATCGGACACACTCCCGTCATGGCACGTCGTCTACGCTGAGGATAAGCGTGATTCTCTCGAAACATGGATTGACAACCGAGACTCACGCTCGGTCCTGTCTGAACACGAGCCAACACGGACAGCAACGATCGTCGCCTCACCAGCAGATGTTGGGGCTGGCACACTCGATCGACTCCGTGGTCAAGGTCTCGGAGGAATGAGTTGGATCGAGGCAATCGATCTGAATGTCCAAATGGGTCTTGTGGAGCCGATCACCCGATTAGACGATCGAGATGATACTGACGAGTTGCTCTCTGTCGATCGTTTTGAGCGTACCCTACTTCGTATTCAGGATGCGGGTGTTCCATCACCGCAAGGTGTTGCGTTCGCTGAAGAAGCACCAGAAACAACACCGGCACAAGTTCGACGCTTGCTGGGTTTTGATTATGTAAGCGTTGATGACTCGACAGTGACGATCGCCGTAATTGACTCAGGCTGCAACACAGTAGACGGTGACGTCTTCGGTAATACTGATCGAATACTTCCAGCTTCAAAGAATTTCGTTAGTGGTGGCACGGTCGAATCTGAGGGGCTTGGCGTACTCGGCGATCCAAACGGTCACGGATCGTTTGTCGCCTCACAGATAGCTGCTAATCCATCTGATAATACATTCCAAGGTATTGCTTCAAACTGTGATTTACTCATCTGTCGAGCACTTGGAGACGATGGGTCCGGCTCAACACGAGACATTATTGATGCAGTAACGTATGCAGCGGATCACGATGCAGATGTAATTTGTATGTCGCTCGGATCGCCAATCTACTCAGCCGCTCTCGATCGAGCCCTGGCATACGCTGTTGGTGCAGGCTCGATTCCAGTGGTTGCAGTCGGCAACGATCGGCAAGCAACCCGTTGGGTCGCCTCTCCTGCATCTTCAGAGTGGGCGATCGGCGTGGGTGCCCTCACAGCTGAAGATCCAGATGATGCACAGTCTGCGTATTTCAGTAATATTGGGCCACAACCAGGAACAACAGATCTCTCGAACGGTGAAACCGCTGATGCGCGACCTGATGTTGGGGCACCAGGCATGGAGATGCGAGCACTTGTTGGCCGGACGACTGGCTCAACACGTGAGCAAGTGTTGAGTGGCACTAGTATGGCCGCACCGATCGTTGCGGGAACCGTTGGGTTGCTCATCGCGAGTGATTCCGCATACAGAGGAGATTTAAATGCAATCCGCGATCGCCTTGAGTCGCACTCAATTGCACTCCCAAACGTTGCTCAAAATGAGACTGGTGCTGGAATGATCAATGCCGAAGCATTGCTCACAGGCAGTGAGACCGATGGACAGGCGGACTCAATGACAGACGAGGCTGCACTCAGAAATGAAGCCTACGCTGCACTCTCAAACAATCAAGGCGGATTGCTCACACAGCTCTTCTAACTATGAATCACTTACGACGATCGTTTCTGCGTAGCGGCGCAACTCTTGGTTCTATTCTAACAATTCCACTACTAAGTGGGCGATCAGTTGGAGAGGAGGCTGGAGAGTGGCAAGAGGAGTGGCCGAGCCTCACGTACTCATTTAATCGAGCGGAGGTCGAACGGTACCAGCCGCTGCTTGTAGCGAGCCGTGATGCTCGGCGGAAAATGCGAGCGATGTACGGGATGAAAGTTCAGTCGGACAGCAATGATCTTGATTGCTATGTTTACTGGATGCAGTACACACATCAAGACGGCTCAGCAGAGACTCTGGAATGGCTTGGTGATCTCTTAGCAAGAGACACGCACCTGTGGGATCACGAACCATCGTACATTTACGTCGATCCAGATACCAATGAAGTCGATCGAATCGTCTGCACTGGATATCATCATTTTGCGCTGGAACTTGATCCGGACGACGAAAACGTTCTGATGAGCGAAGACCGTGTCCCAGGCGTTGAAACACACGTGAATTTGGATGTTGTAAGTCCGTGGCATCATTACCGAACTGCCGATCGAGAAGGGACATATGCAGAACTCGTCTCGTGGCTTGAGAAGCGCGATGCATGGAAAGATAATGGCTTCTATGATCGAACAGCAACAGAAGCGATCGAAAACCCATACTCAATGCTTGATCGCGACTCGTGGTGGGATGAATCAACGTGGGATTACCGATTTGGCAAGTTGTGGATTCAACTCGGACTCGGTGGTGCTCGCGAGACTGACGAACTGAGAATTCTATAGAGATTTATGATACAATCAAGAATCAATACCGCTAATCGTGCTAAATTGAACGAAGGAGGAGGCCTTCCGCCACCTCCAGTTCCACCACCGAAGCTAACCAACAGTTGCATCAATCGCTAACCAACAAGACGACACGTTTTCCAATGAAATTCAACATCAAATCAGTGACAACAGTCGCAGCTGTGTTCATGGTGGCAATGATGCTTTTTGCCGCACCAGCCGCAGCTGCAGAGCACCCAGCAGCAACAACCCCAGATTCCGATTGGTCGGATGATGGCGCAACGATCGAAGCCGAATTCAATGCATCAGCAGATGCGTATTCAATAATCGAGTTTGAGACAGATACGACACTCGCAACTGAAGAAGTCGAACTGAATGTTACGAAAAACAACGCAACTCATGCCGAACTGGACGATTTGCATAGCGCATTCGAAACAATAGAAGAGGATGATGCCGATGGCAACGATGTCCATCAATTCAATGTTTCGCACGATATGCTCGAAACGATCCCGGGTGACGCTGGTGAAGAAGTGACAATTTCTGTTGCGATCGCACACACATACGAAGATCCTGATGATGAAACCGAAAGCGTCACAGACGAAAACGAGTTCGAGGTCACGCTCGAGTTCGCTGATGACCACGCAACAGTCTATCTTGGCGATGATTCACTTGACGATCTCGTAGATGTCGAAACGATCGAACAACAGAGTGCGTTTGATCGAGCACAATTCTGGAACGACCCAGAAGAGATCGATATTGCATCCCTCGATACTGATGTTGGCATCGTTGGCTCCGAAACTACGATCAACGTCTTCGCAGATGACGGGGCTGTCGCAGGAGCATTCAGCGAAACGATCGATGACCAGGAAGCAGGAGATATTCTTTTGACACAGACCTCGCTTGTTGATGACGAAATTGTCTTCGTCTTCTATGGCGAACCAGATGAGGATCTCGTTGACGTTGACGAAGATACGTTCGTCGTCTATGATTCAACTGCAGATAGCTTCGCGGTCTATCTTGGTTCCGAGGACTTCGATGCAGAAGATACTGAAGTGAGTGTCTACAGCGGCTCACACAACGCCCTGTATGATGGTGACCTGACCGAAGCGGCAGACATCACAGATGCATTCGAGGGACTCACTTTCAGCGATCTCCGAACAGAGTTCGGTATTCTCGATACGATCATCACGCTGCGTGTCTTCCCACTCACAACACTAACAGCAGGCACGCTTGCACTCGGCATTGTTGTAACACGGCGCCGTGGCATGGGGGCGTAAGATGTCTCAGCGAAGCCAAGCAGTCTGGCGTATTTTCGCATTTGTGTATTCGCTCACGATCGCAGCAATCATTTCAAGTGTTGTGACGATCATCGCGATCGTCTGGGGAGCGATCGACGTCCTGTGGCAGTTGATCAGCGGTCGAAACACATTGTCTGAAAATTCGAAGCCAGCAACTGTAGTCACTGCAACCCTCCGGTGGAACGTGGAGATGTTGATCTTTGCAACCACTGGAGGTGGCGTCAAGCGACTTGAGTGGCTTCCAAGTTGGTAAGCTACAACGTACATCGCGATTTAATTTCTCGATCCGCCATGGCTGATCGTCATTGACGATACTGTGTTCGATTCACAGTGCGGATCTTCACCCTTGTTGGAGCGGGTTCAAATCCCGTCAAGGGTTTCTTTTTGATTCACCATGCCACCGACATCACAATCACAGCGAGATGCATCGACTCCTACCCGCCGATCGTTCCTCCACACTGCCGGAGTAACAGCGATCGCATCTGCAAGTGGCACCACAGCAGCACTCTACAGTGTCGATCGGGTCCGTGCAACAGGATCCAGCAGAGATGCGGGCATTCTTGCAGATGGGTTGTCAGTCGAAGATGCTGATTTCAGCGCCTTCATGGCTGGCTTGTTATCCAGATACCGTCATTCGTATCGAGCTCCACCGACAGCAGAAACACTCGCCGATCGGATGCGAAATGAGTTCACTGCGAATGAAGATTTGTGGCTGGATTATGCGCATTGGCTTATCGAAGAAGCAGATGCCCGCCCGCTTGGAAGTGCAACACTTGGCGTTGATGTCGTCCTGACGCGTGGCCGGTGGCCAACGGTAGATGATCGCGAAGAAACGACGGTAGAAGTTACGTTTGATGAGGGTAAAATGGAGTTTAGTGCGCTTGAGTGGCGATTAGAACCCCCTGAGATGCCAGATTATCGTATTGAGCTCCGCAACCATGCTGCAGAAAATGCAGCCGACGAATTACAATCATTCAGGCGTGAATTCATCGACAGCTCTGCCGATCGTAATCACACAGTCCCGGATGCAGAGTATTTGAGTGAATTAGCCGGGAAATATGGTGGTGCGATCGGGTTTGGTGAGCGATCCGAAAACGTGCTTGAGTTACTGCTTGGAGATCTCAATGCCTTCTGAAATAGTCACTGCCGATCCACGCACCCAGACGTTTGAATGGGGCCAACAGGCGTTGTTTGCGGCATTTGCTCAGGGAACGTCAGTAGAGGGCATGATATACTCAGGAGTGCTTTTTGTACTCGTCTTTTTGTGGACGGCGATCGGCCTCTGGTTCACGATCTTTTTGGATATCATCTTTGCAACGCTTTTCATGTTCAATCTGGCACGAGCCATCTATCACTGGTGGAGGGGTCGATAATGGCGATCCTAACGACGCTGCTTGTGCTGACGATCGCAGTGTTTGTTCTTGCATTCATATTCCGCAATGGAACGATCCTCACACCACTTCCACAATCAACAGCAAAGTGGCTGAAGCGTATCTTCCGTGGTTCAGTCGGGATTACACTGTGGCGTATTATACTTGTCTTCGTCTTTTTCAGTGGTGCCTATGCGCTTGTTGTGGGATTTGGAATGGTCGGCTCATTCGTCGCAGCGCTCATCTTGACAACACTCGCAGCAGATGAAGTTCGAAAATGGATACTCGATCTCTGGAACTTTGATTTCTATCGAGTGGGGGCCTAACATGAACAGATATGCATACACGCTTGCATTGTTGATCCTCACGCTCTGCATCGGGCTTGGTGTTGCGATCGGTAGTGGAGCTGCGTCATCAATCACTGCAGTAGATGACGATCATGGACTCACTGAACCGGAAACAATCGATCAGTTCGATGAGATTGGTGTTGCACAGGCGAGTGTTGATCAACCCATGGTCTCACTGACAATCGCTGATCGGGCCGAAGATGTTGAGCTCGATCGCGGCCTGCTCGATAGCGATGCGACTTCGACATACCTCAGAGTTCAGTACAACGAATCCATCGATCGGGAACTCCGTGTCTTCATCCCTGCGGAATATTGGCACCCGGTTTCCGCTGAAATAGACGCGGAGAATGCGGAGGTTACGGCAGAGATGCGACCGACTGAAGATGGACGATATACCGCGGTCACAGTTGAATTTGAAGAACAGACGGATGCTGTATTCGACGTTCCGAAGGAGGCTTCATTCGTCTTTTGGACTCGCGATCGTTCACGTGATATTATCAATGAGACGTTCGGCTATGAGCCGCCACAGCTCTCAACAGGGGGCGAATGGCAGTATATCGACAGTGGCGAGCTCGCAACCGAGCAAACAATCCCGATCGATACCTCACAAGGAGCAACGATTCAGTATAACGATCGCGTTGAGAGCGCGAACGAATCAGACGACAATTGGCTCTCCGTACCGAGATGCTCTCGAGCAGGTGCAGCAGTCTGTACCTACACCGTTGATGGAGACGCAGACACGACATATCTACTGACGCAGACAAGCGATCCACCACAAGTTCGGTACAAAGCTGGGGATGATCCGGTTGAAGCAGGCTCGTCGATTCTTCGAGACCTCCGATCGATCCCTGATCGCGTCTGGGGCGATCTGCAGTCACTGTTCACACGAGGTGGATAACATGGGTATTCCAACATCAATCACGGGCTGGATTGCACTCTTTGGTGTCATCGTGTTCATCATCATTGCGCTATATGCGACCACAGCCTGGACGATCGTCGTCGGTGGGCTCTTACTGATCCTTGGTGGCTACATCGCGTATGTGGTGTTGTATAGAGTCGATCGGCTACTGAAACACGGGAGCTTACGGTGAATTGAGATGATGACGATTATAATAGCACTAGCAGCGATTGGTATCGCACTCTTACTGTGGCATTTCTTCCCCGAGACGATCGATCGCTGGTTCCGTCACTTTATGACGGCTCGACAGATCTTCTGGGGGCTCTTTTCAATCTTAGTTGCGTTTGTGTTCATTGGGACCGGCTCAACGACACTCGTGCTGCTTGGAGCCATGATTCTGATTGCACTGACACTGACGATCGTGATCGAAGATCCATTTGAACTTGGAGGGATGTAGAATGCACAGCCCACGAGAACAGCTGTTAGACAAATACGAATCTGTCGAAAACGAGGAGTGGATGGCAGAGCCAGAAGCGGTCGAAGCCGTCGAAGACGAGCTTGAATCGATCGAAGCAGAGCTGATGGATTTGACGTCTCATGGTGCGTTCCGTAAGTATCTGGTACGCTACATCAAAGAGGAGAAGCGACGCTACAAGCAGGGCGATGTTTCTGAGCCGCTCTGTGATTGTGGCGACATCTATTGTGATCTAAGGCGTGGGACGCTGCCTGCAGCCTTCCGATCGGGAGGCATCGACTCCGATTCGATCGACGAGTTCCTCCTCCAGCACGAGGGAGACGGCCGAGTGCTAACGGATGCACACAAACACTACTCGAAACAGCTTGGCGAGCTCAAGACGCGGCTGCGTGTCGTTCATCGAAAGCTTATCGAAAACGGTGATCACTGATGCGGACATCTAAGCGATTTGGCGAGCACATCCAACAGAAACAGAAGCGAAAGCGACTCGTAAAGATCGATGAACGGATTCGGGAAGCGATCGAGATTGGGAATCGTGCACTTTCTGACGGTGACATTGAGAAAGCCGCTCTAACAATGGATCAGGTAATCCTTCCAGCGCTCAAAGAGCGTGAGGGACATCTACACTGGCGAGGATTCAACAAGCGGCTTCGAAACAACGACACACATGAATGGCACTGGGACTCGCTCAAACGGTTTGTTGATGATTCAGACTATTATATTGAGCAGGTTACTGGAGACAGTGTCAGTCCACGAAGCCAGCCAGTTCGACGGACGATCCAAGCCTTCGAAAGCGTCGAAGCAGTTTGTGCGATGCTTGGAATCGTCAAAGACGAGATGCGGAACTACGCAAAAGCAACCGGCTACTCGATTCAGACCGGTGTTCTCTACAAGACATACGAGTTCAATCACGATCGCGAAGTCTCGATCGTCTCGAGGAGCTCTGGACTGACCAAAACACTGTTCAACGGCGAGACTGGTGAGGGGAAATCTGCATCAATGAGTGCGGACGTCGAAGACAGGTATAACACTGGGTTCAAAATTGTGGATATTGTTGACACAGACGAGTTCGAGAACGCAGTATACGACATCCCGCAACAACAGAACGTTCTACGGCGTGTCCGTGAAGATATGGGACTTCCTGTGGATTTCACAGAGTCATCCGACTACAAAAAGCCACAAATTGAGGTGCTTGCTCCAATGACTCCCGCAGTCACCGATCACCGACTCCCTTATAATATGGATTCCGATGAATTTGTAATCAGACCATTCACGATCCCGGCAGCAGACCTGTCGAAGCGAGCACTGCTTGGATTTATGGGATCAGTTGTGACGAAGCAGCAAGGCGTCGCGATCGGCACAGCATATGAAGCACTCCGAGATGACAAAGATGACTGGACACTTCGAGATCTCGCGAGTTATGTTGATCACCTGGAGGGGCTTGCAGACAATTTCAAAGCTCGGATCCGAAAACTGCTGGCAACGCTCCAATCAAAGGGATTCATTCGCGATCGCGACTGTCCACATGCGCTCAATTGGGAGGATATCTTCCGCGATACAGAGACAATTACAGTCTTTTCGCAGGCACTGATGCGCGAACGAGAGGATAAACTGATGGTAATCGCGTATCTCACTCGATCGCTGTATCACGCTCGGAAGTTCCATCGTGGACTCCCTGATTGTGCCGGCGTGTTTCGAGAACTACACGAGATTGTCGGCCACCAGAACGCTCGATCGGATGATGAGCGAGAGAAAGCGATCCAACAGGGAATCAAGACAGAACTCGGCTATATCATGCGGAAAAACCGGCATGAAGGACTAGAGTTACTCTGTGACACCCAAGACTTCACTGACTTGGATAAGAACGTCAGAAAGCGGTTCAACCGGGCAGTATCGTTCCTCACACAAGATGATGCGATCAAAGCCTTGTTCGAGAACGTCTCTGGAAACAAGGCCATGTACCATGATTACGGGAACACTGTTGCTCGGAACTTTGGAAAGGGTCAAGGGACGGTATTCGGGAAGACTGGCCCAAATGCGGACGGCTCAACTCCATTCTTAACTCCAGTGCATTTTGCCCCACCATCATGGCACGTGTTGGACACAGATGAGGCTGATGACGGCCTCATTGCACGGACAATGTTCTACGATCGGGAAGAGCTTCGACGTCCACAGTGGAACACAGACATTCCTGACCGACTCAAAGTGCCAGAAGACAAAGACGAGGAAGAAGATCGCCGCCCACAACAGAGCGTCAAAGATCTTCATCGAGACGAAGCTCGGCGACGAGCCCGTAATGGTGAAACGGTCCGGAGTATCCGCGAAAACATCCCGAACAACCCACGAACAGAGAACCCGTATTCCACCAGTACGATCCACGGGTGGATTAAAGACATAACCCCAGATTATACAGTCTCATCAGAGGCATAACCTTCGAAGCAGTAGCAAAACACAAGACACAGACCACCGCGTGCGGGGTTGTTCGTTCGTTCGCTGGTTTTGGCCCGCTACCCTCGCCTCACGTTGCTGAACAACGCGCGTGTTCGGCTGGCGCGTTCAAATACCGAATATCAGAGAACGATTTCGCTCCTGCGTGCGTGCAAATTTTTGCTGTTCGTGCACACTCAGCGCGCACTGCGTGCATCGATCGACAAAATCACAACCACATTCATGGACGTTCAAATTATCACAGAAGCGATACGATCGGGGGCGACACGATCGTCAGAAATTGCAGCGTTTGCGGATCTCGATCCCTCAACAGCCCGTCGGTATCTCAAGCAGGCATGCGAAGACGATTCAACGGATATTGTGCGTGCAAAAGCATCCAGCGGGACGGGATATGTCTATGCGATCGAAGAGACACAAGCCGAGGAATCAGCGGCTGAAATGCCAGTCTTTGGCGATCGAGACTACGCGTGGGAACAGTTTGTCCCAGCACCGAGTGACACCACGTACGTCGAGACCGACGGTGAACTGAGCGATATCGAAGCGATCGTCGACTCCAGGCATGACACTGGACAGTTGCCGAGGTTCAGACTGTCAGGACCACCCGGAACCGGGAAAACGACACTCGCACGGTCGATCGCAGCCGAGCGGCAGTGGCCGTTCTTCACGATCCAATTCACCGCGTCAATGCGCGATTCTGAACTCTTCGGTAGTCCGCACATTATTGGCGGTGATTCAGTCTGGGTTGACGGTCCACTCGTGAAAGCACTACTATGTTCACAGGTTCGTCCGACTGTCGTGGTACTCGATGAAGTGAATCGAGCCCCATTTCACCGAAAGTCTTCACTCCAGAGCGTGCTGGATCACCGTGCACACGCGACCCTCCCACTTCGAGGAGGCGAAGTAATCGACGGAGCAGCTGAGGACTTTGTGACGATCGCAACGATGAACGAAGGGAGTGAATATGAAGCATTCCCGATCGATCCCGCGGAAAAACGCCGTCATGGAAACACATGGGAGATCCCGTTCTTGGGATTAGTGGACGTCGATCGAGAAGTAGAGCTGCTCGTTGGTGCAACCCCGGTCAACTACGAGCTCGCACGTGTGTTCGTCCTTGCAGCCAACGAAGTTCGAGAGCTGGCACTGCATGATGAAACCTCGCCAATCCAGAAAGGAATCGCGACGTCGACGCTCTTAGAGTGGGCGAAGACAACGATCGCATACCATACACGCGATCGTCCTGATCCAGTCGCTCGGGCAGCAAAAACTGCCGTCGTCCGGCCACATTACACTGACTACGCTGCCGAAGAAGTGCAAGCCGTGTTGTTGGATACACTCCGCTCGAAGCATCAAGAACAGAGACAACAGGCGAAAAGAGGTGTCCAACCATGATTGATGATCGTTCAAGGCTCCTCTTTGAGTGGTTAGACGGTGCCATCGTTGATCAAAACAATGATAGTGAGCAGTCACAAGATGATCAATCTGACCCAAAACAGGAGGACGAGTCTACAGACGACGATCTCGGGCTCGAGCTTCTGCTTGCGGATGCAGGTGATAGAAGTAACGATGATGAAGAGATTGATGAGTCTGAATTAAATGATAGTGGAGTCGGTGGCTGGGAAGATAGCGATCGACACGTCGACGTCCCGTGGAACGATTCACTTGATGAGCGTGACGATCGTATCGACAACTACCGTGGTGATGCACCACATAGAGATGTCCGTTTATATCTTCGTGAGAGTGGCCTTATTGACGATATCAAGTCCGAGCTCAACTCGATCGGTCAGGGTGAAGAGGACATGACGGATGAAGACGGCTCAGTGTTGGACATGCGAAACGTCACGCGACTGCTTGCCGGAGATACGACCGTTAAAGATTACTACAGACGTCGGAATCCAACGCCCCGTGGAGATCTCGCTGTTGGCATCTCGATCGACATGTCCGGCTCAATGAGTTCATGCGAACTAGATGCAAAAGCTGCAGTTGGTGGATTTCTATTCGCTGTCCAGGAAAATGGTGGGGCAGTCGTGGCAAATGCATGGCGTGGATCGAGCTCACAAACAGAGATTGAGTTACTTACAGGCCCGCACGAACCATTTCGTTGGTCTCATCTCGATGCCACAGAGCCAGGCGGTCAGGATCCGATCGCTCGGGGAATGTTCGAATGTGGCCAAATGTTAGCGCAGACGCGCCCGCGTGAGAAACTTTTGCTCGTGATTACGGATGGGAAACCCAACGTCCAATCCAGAACGCAAGGAGTCTACGACTCAGTCATTGATGAAGCGCAAGCAACGGTCGACGAGCTGCGATCGATGGGCCTGATGGTTGTCGGGCTTGGGTTTGGGAATGCTCGAGAGAGTAATCTTGTATCGATCTTCGGCAGAGAATTCACGTACATTGTTTCGCTCGAAGACCTTGCAGTCGAGTTCGTGCAGTGCTACGAAGAGCACAATCAACCCAATCTGCTGACGGCCTAACCATGTCACAAACACAACACACCGATCGACCGCCACCGACAGGTCTCTCTTTTTCGACTTGCAGTATAGAATTTCAACAGTAACTCTATAGAATAAAACTCGTTATGCAGAGTGATTACGATGGTCGACGAGACTGACGTCTCGTTAACCACAAACGGCAATGGCGCACAGGCATATTTCAACACCAATTTACTCGGCGATACGGCATGCCCACTAGATCCCGGTGATCGCTGTCGGGCGATCGCGGTCCAATATGGTATTTTACTCGTCCCAGAGACAGACGAGCGATCGTTTACAATTGAGGTGGTGACAACAGATGACCAATAGTGGTAGATTTCCTCGGATTCGACAGCTCTACGACGTTGCTACGAATCCGAATCGCTACCGAAATGAAGATGAGACCGATCTTGATGAATACGTCTCCCCGAATGAATGGCGTGATACGGCAAAGCCTGGATGGGGCGACCGGATCAAATCTCGCCGTCATACCATCCTCTCGTTTGGATTCATCGGCTTTCTGGTTGTACTTATCATCGGTGTCCATAGCCAGCGATATCTTCCAGAACTCTATGGAAATCCAATACTGAGCGAAGCGATCAAATGGTTGATTGCGATCCCAACGACGTGGGTTCTCGCAACGAAATGGCAGCGGGGACGGATCGCTCGACTCGACCAGCTTCACTTGAAAATCGGTGAGGGGGTCAAATCATACTACGGCGTCCTTGAGTCAGATTCAGATGGAAATTATCTGTTTGTCCCGTTGAAAGGCTTTGACTGGTTTGGTCTTCGTGGACGTCGACTAACGCTTGGAGATCTCTCCGATGATATGGCCGAGGACTTTGCAAAACAGGGTCGACAGCCAGACGATCCCGCCAAAATCAGATTAGAGGATTCAATGTACGCAGTGAAAGAGACGGCACTCGGTGATGTTGCCGTGTCACTCACATCTGGATTACAGATCGATGGCTACGGGAGAGAGTCCGATCTATACACGTCACCTCCGGATATTGCCGATGAAGAGTCCTACAAGCAACTTGCAGTAACACTCGAGAAAGTCGTTGACGAAGTGCAGCACCTTCGAGATGAAGTCCAGGCACGTACTCGACAGCGGAACAAATGGAAGGCGGAAGCCGAGAAAGAACGCCAAGAAATCCGAGATGAAGTGATGAATATTATCGAAAAGACTGGCGAGGCTGGAGTCTACCGATCGGGTCGAAACAGCCGGCCACGAACGATTTCAATGAATGGTGAATCCGAATGAACGTGAATGTTGATCGATTCTGTTCGGTATTCATCGCTGCACTGGTTGTTGCGGTGATGTTATCTATCTCAGTATTCGCGAGTGGGATCGCGATAGCAGATGAAACAAACAATACAACCGCGATCGAGACAGAGGGTGCGATCCTTACTGCCTCACATCTCTCCTATATCGATGAAGAGGTAACAAGACAGCAAGAGGACGATCGTCCGCTCTACATTGCTGCCGACGATCAACTCCGATTGGTTCCACAAAACTTCGCGATGGACAACGTTGAGCGATATGGCGTTGAAACAGATGCTGGAACGCTCACAGTCAACGATGACTTTGGATACTTCGAATTTGACGGCCAAGGAAACACGGGGACGTTCGAGATTTGGTTTGAGGTGGATGAAGAAGTTGAACAAGGGAATGAAACCGTCACCGATCGTGTTCGCTACGAGGCAATTGTCCGTATCGATGAGGCCACTGAATATGAGCATCATCCAGCAGGGACGCTTGATCAACAGCGTGAGGACGCTGCTAATTGGAGTGCATTTGTCTCAAATGTTGAGCGGATCGCAGGTTCAGACGCAGACATGGATGAACAAACCGATCTCGCGATCGCACTTTTAGAGTTCCGATCGAATCCACTTGCAGCACTGACTGGCGACTTTGCGGGTGTGATAATTCTCTTAACGATGACTCCAGGAGGATGGTTCACACTCCTGCTCTTCGCGATGATCTTCGCAGTCTCTACGTACGGCATGCGAAAGCGACTCAACCTATTCGAATCTACAAGCAGTGAACGCGTTCAATTAGATGAGCAACTCTCTGAGCTCGAGCTCAAGAACAAGAAACAAGCGCTGGAAAACATGGATTGGCAAGACATTCCAGGCATGGACGATCGCACCGCACGGGCGTTCCGTGACTCAATGGGTGTCAACCCACTCGAAGGGATCACCCGGCTGCTTGCTGTTGTTAGACCGAATGCACTGGTTCGGGATCGGCTTCTTGCGATGAGTCAATCTGGGTACGTTGCACTTGTTGAACGAACAGATGCACGGACAGACGGAGGGAGTGATAGCGTCGGATCAATAGAGGCTGTTGAACTTGTCCACGCCGATCGAGTTCTCGATACTGAAAAACGCGAAGTTGATGATCTCGAAGATCCGTCTGAAGAACTGATTGCAGCACTTGACTGGAACGATCCAGAGCTGCAAAGCTTCGATTTACCGAATGCTTCGATCGATACAAGCGAGATGCGAACTGAATTGTCAGCTGTTAATTTCGAGGATCTGATGCAGGAGGTACAAGCATCGAGGTTTGACTTCGAGGATGAAGCCGTGTACGGACAATACATTGCAGAGTTCGTTAAATCAGTCCGAGAACACAACTTTACAGATCAACACGGGCGCGTCGATGAAACACGCTATGTGATGAATCAATTTCTACATCTGAGCAATGTGACCGACGACATCTTCGAATTCCCAGTGTTGGATTTCGTTGGCGACGCAGTTGAGCGAGAGCTCATCGATCACAATCCAGTTGAGGAAACTGAACGATACGTGAAAGACGTCGAGGATGGTCGATACTCATGATTGATGGAACCGTACTCCAGACAGACCTCCGGGTATGGCAACTCTCAGCTGCGGCCGTAGTGTTGGCAGCGATCGCCATTGCAGCGGTCGTAATACGGTATTCATCGATATTTGCATCGCTCCCCGAAGAGCAAGCACGAGAAAAGCGGGGATTGATCGGACAACGTGAGGATCAAACCCCACAAACACTCCGCATTCCAGCCGGTGAAGACCCTGAAGACTACCGCGAAGCCATCCGATCGCTGTTCGATCGATCACAAGATATAGATCAAATTCAAGATCGTGCAACGCTCCGTGATGGATTCAAATCCATCCGAAAAGAACTACGGACACTGTGGGGGCAAAAAACAGAGCGTGTGCCAAATCTCTCGCTTGCCTACGCAGAAGAGGCGATCGCGATCGCAGTCTTGGGGCTACTCGCAACCGTAGGACTTGAAACAGTTGAGGAAATATTTGCAACTGGTAGCGCAGATCTATCCCCATCTGTTGTTACCGAATCAGGAATAGAGGCACTCCAAAGCGCTGCTGAAACAGGGGTCTCCACTGTTTCGGCCTTCCCATTTGCTGGTGATATTTGGGCGCTGACGTTTGCTGGTGCTGTCCTCCTCGCGGAGTTTCTCTTCTACAACCCCCTTGTTTCCGCTGTAACACTCGCAGTGTTTGCAGTCCTAATCGGATTCTTAGAACGACAGGTTCCAGAGGCAGTCGATATCGATCTGTTCGATCGGCGATCCCTGCTCGTCGGCGGTATTATCACGATCGCAACAACGTGGCTTGCAGGGGCTATTCCTGCATCGATCGGTGCAGCACTCGGTGCTCCGGTTGGTGGCGCAGTCGTTGGGATGGTCTTCGCAATCGGAGTCTTCAGCCTTGGTGCATGGATTGGGATTGGATTAGCTCGACAACGCATCCAGTATCTCTCTCTAAAGTTGGATGGCCAACCGCAATCGATCGTTGCATACGTGCTGCTGCAGCGACTCAGCATCGCAATCGCAGGGGTACTAATCCCACTTATCCCGATCTACGTGGTCTATCTCTTGATTAGCGGCCGGTTAGTGGCTGTTGTAGGAGCGTATCTTCAAGGCTCACTTCTCATGCAAGTTCTACTCGCGATCGTTGTAGGAACGCTCGTGGCGATCGTTGCATACCAGGTACGAGACACATGGCCAGAGCTCCGAGCAGGATTCGAGGAGACATTTTCGAGACAAGCAATCAAGATTGCGTTCATTGCACGCGGTATTCCGGTCGCGATCGTTGTCTTTGCCGGTCTGGTTGCGTATTCGTTTGCGGTTCCGCTTCCGCTTGTAATTGCAGTTGCACTGTTTGCTGGGCTCGTAACTCGTGGGTCGATCGCGATCGCTGCTCGATTGAAACGCAAATCAGATCTTATTGAACGCGAGCCAGTGACAGCAAATCGGGTGGTGATCTCTGCGTACGTCCTTGAAACAACCAGCGGTGAGGAACGATACTACGCGACGGTCAACACAACCCGACTCGCACACCAGGAGAAGGGAGCGCTTGTCGACGCGATCGTCCAAGCTTCTCATGCATTGTTTGAGGATGGTGATGTCGAACCATCGATCGAACAGCAGTTCGCGATCGATCTGTTCGAATTAGGGGTGACAGACATCAATGAAACAAGAGTTCGGTTATACGAACGAGCTCGCTTGATCTGTAACCGCACATTCTCGAAGCGTGGAAAACGAGTTGAGAGCGAGACATTAGAACAGCTGCTCTCGAAAGACGTTCCAGAGCCAATCTATCGATCGTATCTTTCGCGAAGACTCAACCAACAAGAGCTGCGGCATCGAGACGGCTACTACGCGATCGTGTAGGCTTGATCAGAGACTCCTTTTCATTACTTGTTTGACTAACCAACACAATCATACCGTTTACTACCTTTGTTGGTTAGCTGTAATACTTGGGTCAGTAGGAATTAATCGATAACTGACTCTCGTACAGGGTTTCAAGCCGATCGTATTTTCTATGATGCTCTCTGAGTGTATACAACGCACCTCGATGCCGTTGTAACAGGGGGAGACACACACCTCTTTTCACGAGCTAATACCACAAAATCCGACAGGTACCTCACGAGTGAAATCACCGGAAAGAACGGCGTCAGACACACCTCTTTTCACGAGTTACCACGTCCAAACATGCAGTAGAGACCGTCTATAACTGGTATCAATATGAGTGAATGGAGGACACACACTCCTCTTTTCACGAGTTACCTTTCACGAAGTGGTGATTAACTCCATCATTCCGGCGAGAACAAGAAACAAAAAACTCGTTTAAAGTTCACAAGATCTAGACTAGTCTCTTTTCTATTTTAACTCGTGAAAATAGGTGTGTGTGTGTGTTTATAAACTATATAAACAGAATTGAACACATGAAGCTCGTGAAGCTCATGAAGCGAGGGTTTTATATTGGTTTGTGAAAACAGACTGGTAATGGGGCTAGAGAGTTTCACCCGCAATGACCCTATTTTCGCTGACGAGTCTGTCCTCCGTGATAACTACCGACCAACAGAGCTGATCGAGCGTGACGCAGAACTATCTGCATATCAGTCGGCGCTGCGACCTGTTATCAATGGAGCACCACCAAAGAATATTTTTATTTACGGACAAACCGGCGTCGGCAAGACGTTAGCAACGCGACTTGTCTCAGATCGTCTGCTTGAAGACCAGCGACAGTACGACGATCTGGAAATTAAGATCGTCTCGCTCAATTGTAAATCGGTTAATTCGTCATACCAAATTGCGGTGAACCTCGTAAATACGTTTCGTGAGCCCTCAGACTATATTCCATCGACGGGCTATCCCCCAAGCCGAATCTACCAAATGTTGTGGGATCATCTCAACGCCTTGGGTGCCTCACACCTACTCGTGATCCTAGACGAGATTGACTCGATCGGTACCAACGACGATATTCTCTACGAACTCCCACGAGCTAATGACAACGAGCACGTTGACGACACCTACATTGGTGTGATTGGTATTTCGAACGATTTCACGTTTCGAGACAATCTGAGCGCACGGGTGAAAGACTCGCTGTGTGACGAAGAACTACATTTCCCGCCGTATGACGCCAACAACCTTCGGCATATTCTCGAACGGCGAGCTGAGAAAGCGTTTCGTGAAGGCGTCCTCGAAGAAGGTGTGATTCCGCTGTGTGCTGCACGGGCAGCCAACGAATCAGGATCGGCACGAATGGCGTTACAACTTCTCTACAAAGCTGGTGACTTGGCTCGGCAGCGCGATGCCGTGAGCGTCTGCGAAGCGTTCGTGGATGAAGCTCGCCAACTGCTTGAAGAAGGCAAAATCAAAGATGAACTCGCTCGCCTACCGGTTCACTCGAAGGTCACACTCAGAGCTTTGACTAATTTGCACAAAGCGGGTGAAACACCAGTCAAGCGCCGAGATATTTACGCACTGTATCTCAAACTGTGTGACGAGATCGGCAGCGATCCTGTGACCGATCGGACGATTCATGATCGAATCAGTCAGCTGCGACAGAAAGGATTCGTCGAAGCTGACGAACGAAACGACGGTATTAGTGGCGGCAGCTACTATCTGTATGATCTACGGATCATCCCCGAGATGGTAGACGAAGCACTGGATTTGCAGTGAGTTAGCTGTTTTAACTCGTGAAAAGAGGTGTGTGCTACGATCGTACTAGATCCACGTTAGTAGCTAGAGCTCTATTTGATCCAATTGCCATTCACCATCACGCAAATGTACTGATGTCGATCGGTTTGCTGCATTCCATAACGGCGTAAAAAGTTGTTCAACTTGTTTACGGATGTATTCTTGAGACAGATCGCTATTATTTGTTCTTTATATTTCTACCACCGGTGTTCTAATTAAGTCACCCTCTACCGTTGGTTGGTCAAAATGATCACCTGTCATCAACTTATTACCGCTAAAATTACGACATGTTAGTATTACTAACACCTTGGAATCTTTTGTTTGTTCTATATTATCAATATACCATTTTATTAGGGCAATAAGGCCTTGTTCAAAACGGCTTGTTGCGAAGTTAATTGACTCATTTTTTCTGGATTTAGCGGACAGTCTCGTACTCAATGATTCAAGGATACCATGGCGATCAACGCGTGTATATGCTAAATTTCCTGTTTGACTTTCTTGTTCTTTTGCAATAAACCCTGTTGCACAGTAGCGTGCTATAGTGTTCAAACTCCACTTTTTGCCTCTTCGTAGAATTGGGATCTTTGATCTATTCTCAACAAATGAGGGGATCTCAATATGATCGTCCTCTGCTGTTTTCAAGAATTTTTCACATCCAATATGTACGTTAACTATACCATGATCAAACCCCGGTATCGAATCGTGACTTTTTCGCATCGCGTCTTCACGCATATAATGGTATTCTTTAAATGTCTCAATTTCTGAGTTACAGAACCGTTTTGCGTCGTGGATCTCGCGAATGGGGTCACCAAACATATTATTTTATTTACACACTTACGTGTGATAAATCTCACAGCTAGTCGAGAAACAGTAATTTGTAAGCATAGCCTCTATTGAAAATATATCTATCTCTGGCCGATTTGAGACCGGAACACGACCTACCAGGTTAATAGTATATTGTGTCTAGTCGACACTGACACATTTCGACGAAAATAGCGACTACTGGCTGGTGTTGCCACTCACGATTTTCGAACCGGAGTGTAGCCTACTCCCCTAATCTACAGGTCGCATCGCGTGACCACAGCTGCGACCATGACCTCGAAGCCGATCAACGGCTCACCAGCGAACTTCATGCCGAGCCGGAAGGGTGGTCCCTTCGAATTTATCTGCGACCTCGTCCAGCAATCCTATGATGAGTAAGTCATTCTGTGTACGCTTCATCGACTCAATAGAGTTCTACTTCTAATAGTATTTACAGACTTAATTAGTACGTATCTATACACATGTATTGTACATAAAGACTTATTTCCATCAACAGACAATCTAGACTTAGTATGAGTAGAAAATTGGCTGAGGCTTTAGGTGCTTCCAACTCTGAAGATGACCTCCGCCGATTTGAGGAGCTCATGAATCAGGATGTGAAGCCAAAGGAAAGCTTTGAGGAGTTTAGTGAACGCTATTCTCCTGAGAAATCGCGCTCTCCGGAATCTATCAGGAAATCCAGCCTTCCAGAATGTTTAGTCCAAAATTTCTTTAGCCCCATTAATAGAAGAGAATCTCCTATAGATATGATCGGAGATGAACTTGGCATAACCATGGCGAAACATTCCAACATAGATTTGTCCATTGATTCATTAGAACCTCGTCTATATTTGACAGATGATACTGTTGATCCAGAAATATTTAATTCTCCATCGGCGATGTTCAACATCAATATATTTATGAAAGACGAAGATGAACTAAATTCATCTCGTGATCATAGATCTCCCTGATTCGAATATTCTTATTCAAGCAATTGTTTGGGATAATAGTAAAGCGGAAGACTATTTGTACGACATTGTTAGAGCAAAGAGATACGCATATATTCCAAGGTATGTGATTGTTGAGACATATAACAAATCGACTGTAGCTTCAAGCAAGCGGGGCGAAAGTCATTGTTTGGATATGCTAGAATACCTACATAGTCTGGATACAACGTTAATGGCAAATCCAAGAAATGTTCTCGGCCATTCTCGGTTCTACCAATATTATACTGAATGGAATGATTATTCTGTTACACCAAATAACCTTAGTAATGTACGGAATAGTTCGATGGCACTAATTCTAAGTGATATTTTAGATAATTTAGAGCGTAAAGACGCACCTATCTTAGCAGAAGCACATAAAATTTGTCGGTTGTCTGAACCAGCTGTCCTAACCAAACTGGGGGGCCAAAGTGAAGACGATCTATATAAACATCAGGAAGAGATGGTCTTTGCAGCGAAATTGGCTTCTAACAGTATATATGATCTGGATTGCCGGATCCATACTAATGATGAGGATTTTTCGGACGTCGATCCATCACAGATCGGTATTGATAATGTGGTGATTAAAGAAGTCGACCTATAATTGCTATCTGTGTATGTAGATATTGGACTCTTCCTCTTAATCGGCTAATCCACTCCGACAATCGTTAGACATCAATATTCTAATAATGTCACCGGTTGGCGTGCAAGATACAATGCGCATATGTGGCACAAACCATAGAACTCAAATGGGGGTCCGTCTGATCATTAAGTATCAGCGGTTTCAAATTGCTCATACTTCCCGAAAACGACGCGAACGGAGTAAAACCATCACACTGAACAAAAGGAACAGTAGAGCGTGATCACCGACTCATCCTCTGCATCTTGCACGGCTATGTTTGTCGATTTTGAATATCCGTTGTTTCGCTGTCTTCGATAAGAGTCACATGTTAATGCGACTGCCACCGACTAGCGACTGAATGAGTTCGGACGCTTCACACCTACGCTCTCCTCGCTGCGACTTACCAGACTTCAACACTTTACACGCACGCGAGAGACTGGTGCGAAACGTTCAGCGATGAATGGATGCTTCTCTGTGCCAACGGCCTCGACGATCCCGGCAGCGCCGTAGCAACCCCACTCAGCAAAGATGCAAAACGCCTTCCCAAGCTGTCGACTTCGATGCACGAGAGCTGGGCTGGGAGGAAGAGGCCACGATCTACGTCCTCGCTGATCCGGAAATGTTGGATAAACCGACCGGTGATGTGTTTCGTCGCTCACTACGAGTTGCCCTCGAACGGTTGGCTGATCAAGTAATCTTCCCGTTCGACCACATCGACGCCGACCAACGTGGCGGGTGGCTGGTAGCCTGCTTGGAAGATGGCGAGATCAAGAATCCGAAGAAGAAATACAGTGTCGACAGAGGGTCCGATCCAGAGCAGCGAGACTTGAGTTCATTCTAGTAACCTGGCAGCTCTCTGTATCGAGATTTTGATATGTGTGTGCTAATCAGTTGTTTCAGCTGTTGGGCCATGAATTCAAGCTATGCTTATCTAAGGCGTTTCTCGATTAGCTGGACCTCAGCTTTTGTATATCGATATATGATTTACACTACAAGTTACATTATCTACCCATATTTTACTAAATCCATTTGTCTGTAGTAGACAAATGCCTCAGCAGAAGTATTATTAAATTGGAAGATCGACTGAAGATATCGAAAATGCCAAACTCAGAACCCACCCACCACGCAGTTTTAGGGTTACACAGCGGTGATTCACGTGAGTGATCAAATCAACTGGAGCCGAATGTCTCTCGAAGAGCTCACTACATTCTACCACACCCAGATCGAACCCACAATGGAACGCCACGGACTCGATCCGACAACCGATCGGCCGTCTTACAGCTGGCTCACCGAGCACGGATACAGCGGGATCGCGTATACACTCCGAGAACACCACAACCTCACGATCGGCGAGTTTGTAACCCAGGTTGTCGGGGTCACACCCCGGGAGTCAGATGGATACGAGTGGGGGATCGATGATCAAGACACGATCGAGTACTTAGAACAGTACCTCTCCTCCCGAAAACGTCGACACCAACTCGCTGATTCGACGATCGCCTCGAAACGATCGCGACTCGCACGATACGTGCGTACGTATGAAGCACTTCACGGCGATGCTGCGTTAGTTGGACACGTTGAGTCACTCGATACGCAAACCCAAGAGATCACACGGGCAATCGAGGTCTTTGACCAGCTCAACGAAGAACTCAATAGCGATGACTCCAAGCAATCTCACCTGGCTGATCTCAACGACTGGTATATGTGGCTGCAAAACCGGGCGATAGCAGCGTTCAATCCGGCTCCCAACGTCGCCAGTGAATTCAGCAGAGGCTGGAATCCAGACACCGAAACAAAGCCGGCACTGTCTGCTGCACAGATCCGATCGCTTGTCGCTGCAGCAGAGACAACCGACGAGCGCTTTATTGTGACTGCACTCGGTGCTTGGGGGCTTCGTCGTGGTGAAGTCGCAGCGCTCCATGTGTCACAGTTCGTTCCAAACGCGGATCCACCACGAGTTGAGTTCGATGAACGAAAGAATGGACCCTCAGACGTCCAGCTACTCTTCGGCCTGGAGGCATACTACGATCGCGTCGATGAGATGGAGACCTCCGAATGGAACGGGTATCTGTTACCATCTTCAAGTTCGAAAAGCGGACACATCCATCCTGGAACGGTGAACGATCGGTTCCGGCGGATTGCCGATCGAGCTGAAGTTCGCCTCGAAGGAGAAAGACCAACACCACACGCGTGCCGCCGATTCTGGTACAATGCCTATCAGAGTGCTGTTCAGGAATTACACGATCGGATCGAGCCGATTGCTGACGATCAAGGTAGCCGATCGACACAGGTCGTTATTGACGAATATTTGGGAAAAGAGGAAGCACGGCAAGTTCGCCGAGAATTAATGCACGACGCTCTCTCAGAAGCGTTTATTGCTGAGAAATAAGTGTGAACCGCTGTATAAGATAGAGGATGTATACAGCAAGGTGCTCCTGTTGCCTTTATCAGCTGATTGAGCCGATTTCAGAGACTTTTGGTATTTCAGTCATATGCTCTCTCAAATTCGATGAAATTTTGGAGAATATCGAATAAAATGATAATTGACATTCCCCACGCAGCGTGACGGTAAGGGAGATATCCATGGGCAATTTTATTCCGAACATTTTGACCACCAAGATCAACATAACGATATCGGAGATACGCAATCCAAGATTCATCGACCTCCCCTTCAATTTGGTAGAGAAGGCTACCGAACGATCTCCTACCGAGTCCTCCAGTCTCTCCATCTCTGCTCAGGATACTCTTACCATTCTCGGCTGCCAATTCCCGAATCACTGCTTCCAACTGAGTCATCCCTAAATGGACTGCTGCTGAATGATTATGCTCAAACAGATGGATCACAAAATCTGTGAGATAGGCGTGGGTATCTGTTGAGAGTACCTTTCGCTCGTTAATTAGCACGAAGAGATCGCCTTGACTGATGAGCCCTCGGTTTTGAAGCCGGTAGTAGATTGCCTGACGGATGTTTTGTACGAACTGGATCATGGCACCATAGCTTGGTGGGAATTCTGTTGTTCCATCTTCTTGTGAATATGACTCGCCAGCTTCTGTTATCGTCCTTCTTTGGACATGATTCATAATCCCATCTTCTGCTATCTTCTGAGCTTGTTCAATGTCGGGGACGAACATATCATGATTAAGAAGCCACTTGAGGGCGAATATCGCATGTCGTCGTTTCCTATGCTTTCTGAATGATTCGATAAAATCCTCTAATTCTTGATCTAGCTCTTCAATTTCCTCTTCTGATGGCTCATGGACGATCTCTCCCATCTGTTCAATGCTTTTCTTGTTTCCATCTATGAAATCATGTTCCCAAGTTACCCGTTGTTCTTCCCCAATCCACGCGTCACATTCGACTATCGCTTCTTTCGCGCAATTTGCCCGTAGAGAGTTTTTGTTTGTTGATTTGAGTTCGATTATTTCGTCAGCATACGATTTGATGATGGCAGTCCTTGGTATCCCCTTATCAATGCCCTCGTCATCCCGGATCCTGAGATTTATCCGCCAAAGCTTTCGACAAGTTTGGTAGTTCCCTGCTTCACCCGCCTTCTCAGCCTGTTTTTCTATATACTGACTCAGTATATCAATCGCTGTAGTTCCAGATATAGTCTCAATATTCTGTTCAATTTCTTCAAGAATATCAAAACTATGCCCTACTGGTAACGAGTTCTCTTTCTTTTTTTCATTTAGGAACAGTAATCCAAAATATATCTCTGCTTTCAATTCTTCTGTATGATTCAGATCACTCAGTAAAGCAATTCGTTCTACCATTAATGTCGGAAGTAGACTGTCCCATCCCTCTGATATTGCAAGGTCGATTGCGTCTCTAAGATTTTTTTTAGCGAGTTTCGCCCCATTGGGATAATCGTCATTCTCAATCCATCTGGAGAGGCCAACGAGAAACTCGATTAATGGATGTTCAAAATCACATTCTTGAATCTCCTCTCGGAGTTGTTTTGGTGAACGCCCCCAGTCATTGTTCAATTCTCTAATTGAAGATGATAATTCAATATCGAACCGTGAATTTTCTGACCCATTTTCGAGGAGAGACTGTAGCTCTTCAGCAAGACGCATTAGTTATTTCCAAGTAGATACTGTTCACTAATCATGCTACCGCTCAATAAGTACATTCTGCACCCTGTATACAGCACGACGTTTTTGTCATAGCTAAAGGCTTTCAACAGAGCCGCTGATCTCTATATCTCTGAACCAACCCCGCCTTATTTGTCTATTCTATCTAACAATTAACTAAGAGATCGCCAATAACGACGATCTCGAAGCAGCGATGACGCACACCCCAAACAAGACAGACGATAGTTGCAACGCCAATCAAAACATCTCGATCGAGTGGGACGCACTCTCTGGATTTCAACGCGATCTCCTCCGATCGATCGCTCGGCTCCATTCAACAAATACTGAAAAGAAAGGGCTCGCAATTCTTAATGAGCTGAGCGATCGATACGGATCAAAGGTCAACCACGGCCGTCTCTACCCAAATTTGGATACACTCGTTGAGAGTGGGTTGATCGAGAAATCCACACTCGACAAACGAACGAACCAGTACGAACTGACTGACGCTGGCCGATCGCTCTTGGAGCATCACGCACGTGAGGTAATCGAGGAACTCTCAGCGTACTCGATCGACGTTACGGACCGCAATGTCGAGTCTCCACAACCGGCAGTGACTGATGGGGGTCAGAAAGAGTATCCAGAGTGGCTTCCAGAGGCATATGACCCTACTAAACCACTTCGAGACCGGCTCCCGATAATAGCAGATATTGATGGTGGAATTGAGCTCCATGTTTGTGACAATCAGGGAGTAATCGAGATTGTTGGTGGTCCAATGTATTTTGATGAGTATGCAAACGGGACGCTAATCCTCAAAGCAGGAACTGGTAGCACTGTGAGAGACAGTTGGGACTATGAAATTGTTGTGCCTAGCAACTCTGACCACTCTTCTCAACTTAAGAAAGTGAACCCAGATCAAGATGTTGTGGCATATGAAAACACAAAACGAACTCTTCTGAAAAATATCGATGTACGGCTCTATGGCGTTGACGATGATCAGCTTTCCAACTGCGAGAGGAAGCAATGAACCCAAAACACGCCGATCGGCTCACGGTGCTGCATGATGGAGAGGAGATTGAGGTCTTCAATTGGGTCAATATCGAACAACCATCAGTTGTCCGTGGAATCGGTCAAATTGAACAGTTCGACCCCCAGATTGGTGCTGGTGACAGCCCCACTACTCCAGATGCAGTTACTGATTGGGTCGCAGAACTGTTGGACGCAGAGTATCACATCAATGTGGAACGCCTTGGAATAGAAGTTGTTGACGTTGAATCTGAGGAGGTTCACGTTCTATGAGCAGCGATCGGGATGCAAGGCTGAAAGGAGACGAACAGCAACCGTACAGTAAGCGCGATGCAGCTGTGGCTGCCCAGTTCGCAGACCGCAGTATGCCTGGAACCGAGCCGCCATTGATGAAGCTCGCTGTGAGAGCTAGCGCGGTTGCCGTAGATCGTTGGGGTGTGGAGCTTGAAGCGGATGAGCAAGCCCACAGACACTTCAACCATGTTCTTGAAGACACGGTGATAGACACTCTACGACACTACAGCGACGAAGACTCTCACGTAGAGGGTATCACAGAACTCGTGTTCGAGGGTAGGCCAATCAGTAGTTCTGATTTGCTCGATGCCGCTGCGGAAGTGACCGATGTAATCGAGCAAGAGGGAAGGGTCGAACGCAACTCTCCCGGCGGACTTGTTGAGGAGGTCGACCAATGAGTAACAGCGACGACGCGCGGCCTACAAACGACGACTATCAAAACAGCCCGGTCGTTTGTTCGGATTGCGGCGAGATTGTTGTCGTGACCGAACCGGAAGACTGGAAGAATTTAGACGAGCAAGTGACGTTCGAGTGTGGCTGTGAGATCGGTAAGATAGCCGCCGTGAAACCCAGTTCTTGGGGGTTGCAGTTCCTATGAGTTCTGAGCAATCCAGCGACGAAGTCAAACAGGCAAGTGAGGGAATAACCGTCAGCGAGTTGCTTGCTCACTGTGGATCAGCGAACCACGACACGAACGAGACAACGATCCAAGATGCACTCGACGCTCTCGGAGAGGCGCATCCAGCAGTTGCGGGGAATCTCGTCGCACATCTGCGACGTGCGATCGATCGATCAACGGAGTCGGACCGCGGAACGGCGAGTGGGTCAGAGCATCCCGAGTGGCACGATCATCTGAGACTGGCGAAAGAACAGAGCTACGAGGAGGGATACGATGTCTGATAGGCTCGGAGACGAGATCGAACTTGCGGATGCTAACGAAGTCGATCGTGACCCGGTCCTCTCGCTCAGCGAGTGCCCCGAGTGCGGCCCTAACACGCTTGCGACCGTCCGGGTCGAGGACGCGATCTATATCGCATCCTGCTCGTCGTGCGACCACGAAGTACGTGCACCGGTTGTTATCAAAGACGGAACAGAGGTTGTGGCGTTTCAGGAACCAGTTCCCGAGGAGAATACACTATGAGCGAAGGAAACATAACGATACGACAGAAGGCTGCAGCGGAGAGAGAATACCAGAGGGAACGTTCTGACGACAATCCCTTCATAGATATCGTCGACAATCTTCGGGCTGAAGGTCGATCATTTGAGGAAATACATTCTATTATCGACGAAGCCTACGATGCAGTCCAAGAAGCTTGGGGTAAAGAAATCACATTCCTCATCCCTGAATGGGAAGTGACTGCACTCGTCGATGACCAAAGCACACCGAGTGGATACCGCTATAAGACGCACACCCGGACGGCAGAAACTGCCAAAGAAGCCGAGGATAGCGTTGAGGATTGGGTTGGATTCCCTGTTGATCGTGACCAGACTGAGATGATCGGATATGTGGAGGTTTCGTAGATGAGCGGCGATCGCATCTCAGACGATCACCCAACAATTCGGATGACAAACAAGGGTGTTGAAGTTCCAGAAGATCTGATTGGTCGGACAGGAACTGTTGTTGTTGTTCACGCAGATCTTGTTGTGAGACTTCAGTACGCCAGTGATGGTATCCAGGAATACGATCGGAACTTGATTGCATTTCCACCAACCGATAACGACGTCGAGCATCCGATGGTCCCAAACGGCCACCTTCGGATTGATGGAAAGTTGTACCGTGTAATCGACGATCGCGATCTCGACGAGTGCCCTGAATGTGGCTCAGACCAGGTTGCAGCGTGGGATATTCCCCCGAAATGCTATGGATGTGATACCGTGTTGGGCGATAAGTACTCACTCGTCACCGATGGTGGCATCTCTCGTTTTGATGGGAGACAACAATGAGAGCTCATAATGACCGTATCCACGACGAGCGTATCACTGTTCGCCTCCCGGCTGAGCGCTTGAACTCGATCGATGACCGAGTCAAGGCTGGAGAGTATACAAATCGAAGTGAAGCGATTCGAGAGGCACTGTCTAAAATGTCACTCTAATCCGAGTTCTTCCTCGATCGTCGTATCGGACAGTGCCGCTTCGATAAGCGCTGGATAAAAGTCTCTATTCTTCTCCATACCACGGCCGTGTTCGCGTTTATGACGCGCGTTGAGCTCGTCGAATCGGATTCCCATCTCGTTAATGACTGATTCGGGGAGATACATGTTGACGTTCTTTCGATCTTTCACTGACCCTCCTGTTTTATTCTTTGCTGTCTTTGATGTTTTTGACTTCTTTGGCTTCTTTGCTGTCTTTGATCTCTCCTCTGTCTCTGCTACATCTGTATGCTTCTCTGTCTCTGCTGTTTCTGCTGTCTTTGATGTCTCTGATGTATTTTCTGTTTCTGCTGTCTCTGATGGTGATTTAATCCGATCGCGAAGAGCGTTTGCTCGTCGGCTTTTGGATTCGTTATCGTCGCTCATGCTGAGACCTCCTCGATGTGAGCCGCAAGATCGTCATAGACTGCTTCCATGTCACACTCCTCTGTATGCTCAAAGATCGACAGGCCGTTGTTCCACGCTCGCTGGAGCGCAACACGCTTTCGGATCTCAAAGACTGGGACTGCATCACCGAATACATCCCCAAACCACTCTAACATCTCATCTGCTTCTGAGTCCGTGGTTACCTCATTTGCGACAACCGCAAGCTGAGTAATTGGAACATTATATGTCTCACTTAGGACATCGATCTGATCGAATAAGATCTCCATTGCACGAATCGCAGTCGATCGGGTTGGAGCTGGGATGACAAGATTGCGTGCAGCAAGGATCGCGTTATCAGTGATCGGTCCAAGGTTCGGAGGACAGTCAATAATCACGTAATCGTAGTCCGTATCGAGTGCATCCAGCGCCATTCCAAGGCGTTCCTCACGTCGTCGAGCTGTCGTCAGTTCGCCTTCAAGCTTGAACATATCCACGTGGGATGGAACTACATCAAACTCTTCACCGGCGACTATTACATCGTTGATCAACTCTGATTCGCCGATGTTAATGAGCACATCATACATTGAGTTAATATCTGCATCGTAGATATCATCGTATCCAACTCCCTCCGTGAAGTGTCCCTGTGGATCGAGATCGATCCCTAACACCTTGTGACCGCGTGCGGCTAACGCGCCTGCGAGATTGATGCTTGTTGTCGTCTTGCCAGCTCCGCCTTTTTGATTTGTGACTGCAATTCGGAATGTCATTGATGTCTTTGCTCTCCTTGCTATCTTTGATCTCTCTGATGTCAAAACTATATCGATGGCCTGACTGTCATTTTGTCGTGATTGAGCTAACCAACAAAATCATTTTGTGACTAGCTAATGTTGGTTAGTTCATGAGCCAACTCCCTGATCCTCCAACCGATACTCCAAAATATCTTCGAGAAGGCTTGCAGAAACAATCGCCTGAGATATTACGATCGATCGCCGTGTATGCGAGTGCGCTTGCTGATGCGAAAGAGCGAGCGCTCGAAAAAGAACTCGACACACAGGCTGTTGATGTCGATGACGAGACGACACCAGATGGATGGGATGCTAATGAGTGGGACGAACAGCTCGAAGATAGTGATGCACCTACCCGTGCTACATTAACGACAAAGACGATCGACGGTCGAGAGTACTATTATTATCAGTGGCGCGAGGGCGATAAAATCAAATCAGAGTACGTTGCACCGGTCAGTCCATCTGGAAACTAGTGATGCTGATCAAAGCTTAGCGGGGAGGCCGATTCTTTCTCACCGTAACTGAAGTGGTATTTTGTTTTCACCGGAGATTGACCTTCCCGAGGGAATTTATCAGCCCTTTACACAGTAGGTATAAATAGATCGAATTGTCTACTCTCATCATCCACAGGCCGAGAATTTTCCCTGAAACCTAGCTTATTCTCTTAGTCAGAACTACTCACTCGTCAAGCGGATCTATGTGGTGATACGAAATTTGTTGAGTACCCGTTTGACACTCCAGTGCACGTGTTTTATCATACAGACACAGAAATCGAAGTTGCTGAAGATATAGACTACAACAAAGAGTGGTTAAACGAGCAGATAATTAAACTCGGTCGCCTGTACTTGGAAACATCTTCCTCTCTGAGCCGATCGAACATCCACGAGCAGATTTAATCCGACTACGGTCCTTCTGTAACTGCAATCGTTTCAGATGAACCCTTGTGAGTTTGAACCTTCAACCCGTCTACGGTCCTTCTGTAACTAAACCAGTTCGATCGACTCTTTAGTCACACGCATGCTTCAACCCGTCTACGGTCCTTCTGTAACGTAAACTGTTCGCCTGTCGTTTTATCTGTGCCTTTGCTTCAACCCGTCTACGGTCCTTCTGTAACCGGAGGCTGTTGCAGATGACTGACGACAACGACGTGCTTCAACCCGTCTACGGTCCTTCTGTAACTAACATCTCAGTGGATCGATTGCAGAGCACGTTGTGCTTCAACCCGTCTACGGTCCTTCTGTAACGATCTGATTCCTCAATCTCGATCGACTGTCCAACGATGCTTCAACCCGTCTACGGTCCTTCTGTAACGCATCGACATCGTAGCCACGTCCTCGATAGTGCGCGCTTCAACCCGTCTACGGTCCTTCTGTAACTTCGATCGTTCTCGGGTTTTCAATGCCTGGAACAGAGCTTCAACCCGTCTACGGTCCTTCTGTAACAACGCTCCCGTGCAATACGTCCGATGCCGGAGACCAGCTTCAACCCGTCTACGGTCCTTCTGTAACTGAACAAAACGATCGCCGTTATCAATCACAGCTTCGGGCTTCAACCCGTCTACGGTCCTTCTGTAACTATCTGTTGATTATAAATAGTTCAGTTAATCACGCTTCAACCCGTCTACGGTCCTTCTGTAACCCGCTGGGACACACTGAGAGATAACGCACAGGACTTGCTTCAACCCGTCTACGGTCCTTCTGTAACAAGTATCTACTCGTTACGCTCCCTACGCGGTGCGCTTCAACCCGTCTACGGTCCTTCTGTAACTCGATCGGGGACGTGCCGAACTGGCAGGACGATAGCTTCAACCCGTCTACGCTCCTTCTGTAACCGAAGAGCACGAACAACTTCCAACTGGAAGTCTTTGCTTCAACCCGTCTACGGTCCTTCTGTAACCTTCTTACACGCGCTGTAAAGAACGGATGAATGTTTGCTTCAACCCGTCTACGGTCCTTCTGTAACTAAATGATCAAAAGGGATTCTAACCATTGAATCAATGCTTCAACCCGTCTACGGTCCTTCTGTAACGTTGATCGAATTGGTACGATCGCACCTTTTCGAACATGCTTCAACCCGTCTACGGTCCTTCTGTAACTTTATCTCTATCTCGGATTGAACCACGAGAATCCGTGCTTCAACCCGTCTACGGTCCTTCTGTAACAATAACAGTCTTGCAGTCTTGTAAGTCTACAAATCCGCTTCAACCCGTCTACGGTCCTTCTGTAACCACTGTTTCGAGTGCCGCTAGGTCGTGTGGGTTCGTCGCTTCAACCCGTCTACGGTCCTTCTGTAACGCTCTCTCTCACCGGCAAAATGAGCAAGCTAGAGAAGCTTCAACCCGTCTACGGTCCTTCTGTAACCTCGCTGTTTTCAATGCCCTCCACTATGTCGTCTCGCTTCAACCCGTCTACGGTCCTTCTGTAACCAGTGGCGGGCGCATCCGTGGGACCCGACACGGAGCTTCAACCCGTCTACGGTCCTTCTGTAACAACGCCGACACTGCCGAGAACTTTGCAGTTTCGGAGCTTCAACCCGTCTACGGTCCTTCTGTAACACGGAGTTTGACGTGGCCGATCTGGACGCCAGTGTTGGCTTCAACCCGTCTACGGTCCTTCTGTAACTACGAGATTACGGATTCGGCGCGATCGAGAATCACCGCTTCAACCCGTCTACGGTCCTTCTGTAACTATCTATACTCTCGGATTGCTGTGTTTGTGACATAAAGCTTCAACCCGTCTACGGTCCTTCTGTAACCCAAGATATTCGACGGTGGCGAACCGTTGGCGGAGCTTCAACCCGTCTACGGTCCTTCTGTAACCCGATCATTGCGAACTCAACCGGCTCATAATCCGATCCAGCTTCAACCCGTCTACGGTCCTTCTGTAACCGCGAACGTCGATTTTGTGATCGGTCAGGCGAAGCCGCTTCAACCCGTCTACGGTCCTTCTGTAACCGGAGTCGTGTGTCTCAAGATCAGCCTTGAGCCCGCTTCAACCCGTCTACGGTCCTTCTGTAACCCGTCCTTGTCGCTTGCAGCTCGTGACTGATCGAGCTTCAACCCGTCTACGGTCCTTCTGTAACCCGTATGTTTACGTACATATAGTTGCTATAACAGCGCTTCAACCCGTCTACGGTCCTTCTGTAACCAGCCGTGATTAGCACTTCACTAACGCCTTTGTCGTGCTTCAACCCGTCTACGGTCCTTCTGTAACGCGAGCTTGCACTCTTGTTGCGACAAGACGATCGGCTTCAACCCGTCTACGGTCCTTCTGTAACGATGATGAGGATGAGCTAGTCGATGAGGAGACGATCGCTTCAACCCGTCTACGGTCCTTCTGTAACGCATGGAGGCGTACGCCATTTGTCCTTGATCTCCGTCGCTTCAACCCGTCTACGGTCCTTCTGTAACCGGTGGTCCGTCTTGGGAGTGCCGACAAATGGAACCGGCTTCAACCCGTCTACGGTCCTTCTGTAACGGTTTCGATTGCACTGATTAGCGCATCGCCCCCAGTGCTTCAACCCGTCTACGGTCCTTCTGTAACACTCATTATAATCCGTTTCCCTTCTGTCGTTCATCTGCTTCAACCCGTCTACGGTCCTTCTGTAACTCTTCGTTTTGTGGCCACGGCCAATTACCATTGATCGTGCTTCAACCCGTCTACGGTCCTTCTGTAACCTTGAAGCTATCCGGCTTCGACAGCACTCGCGGGTAGGTGCTTCAACCCGTCTACGGTCCTTCTGTAACCATCCTCTGAATCCGTTAATCCCAACGCAGGGAATGCTTCAACCCGTCTACGGTCCTTCTGTAACGCGGATTGATATATCAGTTGGTCGGGCCTCGATCTCGCTTCAACCCGTCTACGGTCCTTCTGTAACTATGGCCAATTTAGGAGCCATAAGGCTTCTACTCATTGATCATACACAAGTGTTTCCGTCGACCCTCAATTCTGGGTTTACCCTTAGGGGGTCGACGGAAACGAGATCTCAGAACGTAAAACGACCAGCAAGTCCATCATCTTCGTCGAGAATGAACCCACCCGACCCAAGGTCGTACAATTTCCCGTCACCAGCATCAACACAAACCAGTACCTGTACTCCATTTGTATCGGTGAGCTCCCGGTGATCAACTCTATACACTCGGTTGTGAACTTCCTCGATATCTTTGACAGGTACGGAGACTCGGAGGTCAGAAAGTGCTGAAAGAAGGCTAAACCCAAGTGGCTTGTTCCCGATTCCAAATGCTTCCGTCATCTGTGACACAAGTTCCTTTTCAAGCGCGGTTTCTGCAACAACCACATCGAATTTTTCGTATTCGTCGTCGATTAGATGGTATCTATTTAGTTGATCGGCCCGGCAAGCATTGATATGATCCAGTATTTTTGGGTTAGAGAGATCTGCACTGTCTACCCAGTCAAAGTATGACGGCACTGCTTCACGAGTAAGCATTGACTCTGGAACCACTGATGAGCCGTATGAGGTACAGCACTCAGAGAGGATTTGAGCGACTTCTGTGAGTTGAGAACGTGGTTGATACACATATGTCGATGGCGGATCAGATGTATCTTTTGTGGGGGCTAGCGCCCAAATTGTTACATCTCCATTTCCCTCTCCCCACTCGAACGACCGATTACACCGGCCAGCCGCTTGAACGATACTGTCGAGTGGAGCAATATCACGGTAGACTTTTGCGAAACTGATGTCAACACCTGCCTCGATGGCCTGCGTTGAGACAAAAACAAAAGGTACCTTCGCGCGTGCGAGTATGTTTGCAATTATGACGAGCGAACGGCGATCGCGTGGTCGAATCCGAGACGTGAAGGTTCCGAGAAAGATTTCGCTCAGATCTACAGTTGCCGTCGGTTTCCACCTTTGTTCTGCAAGTGGGGTCTCTTCTGTTGGATTTACAGGTTCAAGGCCTAACTGTTCAAGGGTTGCAGCTGCCACTGTTTCTGGAGAGGGAAGATTAGTTGATTCAACAGTCCCATCGGTAGTTGGGGTAGGCGTACAGTGAGTTAGTGCGCTTCGGTACTCTGAACCAATGCGTGTGACCGTAATTCCTGCACGAGCTGCGGCTTTGGAAACTGCGTCTGCTGTTGCAGTCGTACTTCTAATCGTATTACAGACTGAGAGGACTGACGTTCCGTTTGATGTGGATTTGATAGCAGTTTCAAATAGTCGATTGCCAGCATCCTCAGCAGAAACCAGTGGTGCGTTTGGTCCAAACGCTTGGGCCGACTCATCAATATTATATTTGACACGAGTTACCGCCTCAAAACAGGCCGTTTCTAGCGGGCTTGTCGCTGCATCAGAGTCTGAAAGCAGTGATATTGTCTCAATCTCAGAGGAGTGAGTGAACAATGACGGTTGGGTCGCAGTCATCGAAATAATCTGCACATTATACTGTTCGATCAACAGCTTTGTCAGTCGTCGAATTGCATTCCACCATGGTTTTGGGAGTGTTTGGGGTTCATCGAGGATGATCACACTGTCTGTGATTGCTGATAATTTCAACCCCTGCGAATTTGACGGTGCAGCAAGACTTTCGAATAGTTGGACAAATGTCGTGAGTACGGTCCCCGACCGCCAACTTTCTCCAAGTAGTGTTGCATCAGAGAATTCACTATCATCGGCTGGATTGTGGGCATTTTGTTCATCTGCTTCTGGGTACGTGACCGTCTCACTCAAGTAGTGGTGGACAGTGAAACTCTGTCCCCGTGGGTCGGCATCGAGTATTCGACTATCTTCGAAGATATCTCGTGTCTGCTCAATGATTGACGTATATGGCAGCGCATAAATAACCCGTGGCTTGGTTACTTCGTCCAATTCGTTGTGTTCGTATGAGTCCCGAATCGTATAAGCAGCAGTAAGGCCAGCGAACGTCTTTCCAAGTCCAGTTGGAAGCGTGAGTGTTGCAACGCTCTGTGAACCTTCTGCAAATCGCTTCGCGTTACTACGAACAACACGCCGAATCGATTCGCGTGTCTGATTCAATGCATCTGTATCTGACACATCGATTGACAGTGTTTCCTCGCTTCCCGTGAGTTCTGGCGGTTCGTCAAGTCCTATCTGTAAACGTGCAATGTGACTCTCAAGACGATATAGGCCAAGATGTGAGGGCAACAGATTTGATGCATTAACTCCTCCCGCACTCGTCTTGTCCGCAAATGTCAATGCACTCCACAACTGAATTGTCACATCATATAGGTTGTGTGAGAGTTTCTCAGTGTTCGGAGCAAATGTATAGAGGTCTTTCTTACCGACAAGATGGGTGATTTGATCAAATAGTGACTCATCACTAACGGCAGCGTAGAACGATGACCATGTTGCTTCTCCGTTGCTTGCTGTTTGAAGCAACTGGTCAGCAACCGTCCGATTTCGTTCCGTCGACTCAATATTTTCAATTTGAGCACGAATGTATCCTTCTCGGCTCTTACGATCTCGTTCTGTAAGAGTGTCTTTAAGTGCTTTTTCAGCTGCATCTGGGAGACGTCCGTGATGTTTGAGTACCGCAAGGAATCCGGCGAGTTTGAGCTCGTCCGATGCACCCATTTCACCAAGCGTATAGAACGTCGCAAACGCGCCTAACCGAGCATGATACCGGAGACGAGTCTCTTCAATATACTTCCCTCTAATGTATCGCTGAAAGTATGTCGTTGCTTTTCCAAGATCGTGAAGATATCCGGTGCACTGAGCAATTGAAAACATCGACGGATTGCCATCATGATCAAAAGAGCTCAGCATCGGTAGTCGTTCCCCTACGTCTTTTGCATGGCACAGTAGTAATTCGTCAGCTTCGGATTTGTGGCGTCGAGAGATAATCTCGGTGCTCATGTACTCATCGAAAGACGACTGTTCGATCGCCGACGTTGACAGGTGTAACTTTGTTTGTTGATACCTCTAAGCGTGATGAGTCTTCGACGAACGCATAGTCAATGAATCCTGTTGTGTGCCGTCCGGTTTCATCAGTGGTCATGAACCCAGGAACATTCTCAACAGCGTATGACTGACCTGGGCTCGGAATAACAGCTTCAATGGCATCAGGGAGCACGGAATCAACGACGGATGTACTAGCATTGATCGGTACCGTTTTTTGTTCGCTATGGAATGTAACGTTCATCAGTAGCTCTGATAACCCCATCGACGGCGTGTAGTATGACTCGCCGTTTTCGAGCCGGTCTCGAAGTGTTCCATAGAATATCGGATCTTCGACAGCAACATTAATCCGATACACGGGATCAACGAGGTAGTGATAGCTATGTAGTTGCCGATTCGCAGTACTATCAGGGTACTGAACCTGTATCGTCTTATTTCCTGTTCCACCTGCACTGGTAAACGTCTCACCCGGATGTGTTCCAAGGCCAAGGGATGGCAGCGAGTGCGTCCGAACCGGTGACTCAATCTCGATACTTATTGCCGAATTTCCCTCTCTAAACACATCGTAGTAGCCGTCTCGCCCTACACCAACGATTGCGGCGAGCATACCAGCGATCGTGGTCCGTGGGGGAACTCGATACGTCTGTTTGGTGACGGTTCGGTCAATACGTCTGAAGTGACCCCAATCCGCCGATATTGTCAACGAAAGGCACTTCGACGGAATATGGTTCTCATCGATGGTGGGTGGGTCGGATGCTTTTTTTTCTGACCCTCGAATAGACACCCATGAACTGTCTGTTGTCATGATTCACTCACTAGGGAGTGACGATTCGAATTCGTCGTAAACCTCAATGTTGTGAACTGCTACCCCGCTCTCTTCGATGAGTCTAGAGACATCACTCGCAACGCCGACTTGCTCACCATCATAGCTAACCGAGAGATAATCACTCCCAACGATGTGAACCGTCTCGATTCGGTCTGCTGCGTTTGCAATCCTGTCAACAAGCCCAGTAACATCAAGACAGATATCAGTGACATTCCGAATTGCATCGTCACTCATTGACTCATTACGGTCACTCGCTAGTTCACGGTCAAGTTTGAGTCCATTTTGAAGATCACCGATATGGTATCCCGGCTGGTTGTACTCGACGCGAACATACAGCCGCGGTTCTTGGCCGACTTTGCTCCGTGAAATTGTTTGGTTCTTCAATGCTCTCCAGCAGAGTGTGTCAAGACGTTCCACGTCGGTGTGTGTGAGTCCGGTGTCTTTTGCCCCATGCTCGTCAACGAGACCATGGAATGGGAAAATGCCGTACTTGATCCGGTGGTCATCAAGATTGAATCCGCCGACTTTCTTTTCGTCGTTTGTGGAAATGACGCTCGTCAGGGTGTTTGTTTCTTCATTCAATTCGACTGCATTGAGCGAGCGCGCTGGGCTGAATTGCACTGGGCCAGTATAATTACCACTGTTGAATTTTTCTTTTATGACCTTATGGAGGTCGTTATCTGGATTTTTGTTGAAACTCAGTGTTGCACCAAAGTATCGAACGTCTGTTGCGTTCGCGAGGAATTCGGCTTCAATGTCATCGACCTTTTCGAGATCTTCCTTGGTTTCAATGTCACCTAATACATCGAGTGCAAGTTTCGCTCGGCCTCCACTCGTTCCCTCGTCGGTCTTTTTGACGAAGACACCGTGTTCGTCAGAGACGAGTTGATCTCGGAGATATCTCTTGAGTCTCACGTCAGTCACCGCAGCTTGACGTGTGACTGGGTCGATTCTTGGTCGGTTTTCGCCGAGCGGATTTCCGTTCGGGTTGCAGTCCTGTGCATCGGTTATAAAGACGATTTCGGATCGGGTCTTGACGGTGTTGTGGTTGTCTGACATTGGTCTAAGTTAGTTAGTTTTGAGATCGATACCTGCATGATCTGCAATCGATGAACGGAGGTCTAATGCCCTACTCAGAGCGCGCTTGCCGTACATTTGGCCGAGTGCGTAGTGGAATCGGAGGTCATCGATAGGGAGTGTCCATCCTTGTGCTGCCGCATCGGCAAGTGTCTCTGGGAGTCGGTCTTCCAGTTCTGGAAAAAGAGATGATCCACTGTATTTGTCCTCAGAGGCATACACGTGTGTCTTCTGGATGAGATCAGGAACGAATCGAGTGATTCGTGGCCCGGACATTTGCTCAGCAGGATACTGAATCAATACTGTTCGGTTCATATCACGCTTGCTCGGACTGGATTGGTAGTTTCCGAGTTGACCTACTAGCACTCCTGCAAGAAATGCACCGCGTCGTTGTGCGTTATCGTCAAGTGCAGGTCGTTCTTCGATGAAGCGTTTTAGTCGATACTCTTGGACGGTTGCAATTGGGATCTCCCCATCGTCCGTGAGGAACTGTTCCGCCGCTGGGATATCTGGTTTGGTTGTCATACGTGGTGGTTTTGTAAGTTCTGGATGCTCAGGAGCAGTCAATTGATCTGCTCGCGCGAGTGCTTCGAGTTGTGTATACTGTGCCTTCAGATGCTTTTCTGAGACTCGTCCATCGCTGTCTTTTGCCCGCTCTTGTGCGAGCCGCTCGACATATTCGGAAAGTAATCGGTTCGCAGTGATCTGCTGTCCAGTGAGCAAAGAAAAAGTCAGCCATTCACTTGGGTCGTCGGTGCTCGGGTCGTCTTCGTCGGGCCGGGCGAGCGTTCCGAAAGTGTAGAATCCGCTTGTGATAGAATTAATAATTGGGTCGATACTATCGGTTCCCTCGGAAATTGGTTGCCAATTTTTCGGCTGCCTAAATCCTGCAACGGCATTGAAAGTAGACCCAAAGAGAACATCGAGATGCGATTCAGCAAGAGCACGAACTGGTTGTATCGTCGCATCGGGAACTTCATGAAGAACATTTATATCACCACTGTCGTTCCGGATTGCGATGACGTAGTACCGAAGATTTTCCAGAATATCCTCGTCTCCCTCACGCTCGATTTCCCTTTGTATCTCTGCCATCAGCGATTCCTCACTCGATTTGTGAGTCGCTGTGACGACGTGCCGAAGTATTTTTGCACAGTGAGAATCCGTCTGAGTGAAGTATGGAACTGTGTAGATACTACGGCCATGCCGAGTTCGGCGACATTGCTCGAAAAGTGATGCACCCGACTGCATGAGAAGTGCAGCCTCCGAAGAGACCGGATGTGCTCGCCACGCGTTTTTCTTTTTCAGTTCTGGAAATTTCTCAGCATGCTGGACTGTAAAGAACGCCAAAGGGTCATCGACTGTCCCGAATACTTCGGTACTTCTATTTGTGACCAAACATGTACCATCGCCCCGGGAAGGAATGTCTGAGTTCTTTTCTGCGAGCTTCTCTTCTTTACGTGCACGCATCGCTGCGTTGAGCACGTGCAGTTGACCTGGATAGTAGTAACCGTTTATTATATCGCCAGAAGGTTTCTCTTTGAGGCTATCTGGGTCAAGTTGAATCGCAACGGTTGCAACGACACGAGGTTTTTCATCTTCACCAAAATGAGACCACAGTTCCTGTTCAATCTCCTCTTCAATTCCATCTTCTAGCCCAAGACTCTGCAGCGACTGAATAATTGATCCATCAGGATGTTCATTGGCAACACGACCAATGGCCGCTTCTCGACCATCTGCATTTGTCCATCGCTCGAGACAGTCGACACAGTACGTAGAAACAGTGCCTCGCGTGGAACCACTTTTTGCTCCCCTACGAGTAATTGAGTGGTCAATTCCCCGACCCCACGGAAAGCGCGAGAAACCAAGCCTGTCAACCATTTCTGGCCGAAATGGTCCTACATCAATACCGTCTAGTTGTGGAGATGCATCTGTGAGATCGATTTTGATAGTAACTAAACGGTTCTCTTCATCTTGCTCAGTTGTGAAGCCCTCAAGTTCCCCTGGGGTGACATATAATTGAAATTCTTCGGGGATAACTGACTCATAGCTGCTTTGAGACTCTTCAATAGCACCGTACAGTGCTTGGACTCGGCGGAGAGATGTAATAGACTGCCCGGACCAGTATTGGTCGAATTTCGCGTCAAAATCGTCTGTCGATTGGCTCATCGACTTGCTCCCGAGATGTGTGACTTTGCACTCGGCTTTTCAACTTCGTCTTTACGGATGTTAACAAAGCCGAATCCTAGTGAGTTTCGCTCGCCAAGTCCAACGTCAAGTGCGAGGTTGAGGTGTCTCCGGTGGTGATCGTCACGAACTGTGTACCCGAATCGGAACTTGCTTAAAATGTATGTCTCCTCGGTACCTTCCGTGACAGTGACTGGAAGTGAATATGTCTTGATGAGTTCATACTCATCTAACAGCTCCTCGTCAACTTCACTCGGACCTGGGAGATAATCAGGACAGAACAATCCGTGCTTTCGATCGAGATTGTTTTCCAATTGTGTCTTTAACGGGCGAAGTGAGTGTTCGGGCTTCCAGAATTCGGGAGCATCTCCGGGTGCGTCAATGTTGTATTCGCCGAACCTTTTCGCAGGGATACGCACGACAAGTCCGGTTGCCGTTTCGAGGACCCCTTTTGTTCCTGGTTCGCCAACATCAGGCTCAACGCCAGTAACCTCTTCGACAGTAAACGGCATCTCTTTAATATTGAATTCTCGGTTCTCAATGAGATCTGTACCGATTACACGGAGTACGTCATCATCGGCAGCAGCAACAAGCACATTCCGCAAGTCTCCTTTTGAAACTGGCCCAAAAGGGAACGGGTTGCTGAACGATATCCCAGGAGGTTTTGATGAGTCATGAAGGTCATCGAATTGAGAATCATCCAACGCCCGCCAAATTCGGCCTGAGAGCCCACGATGATAGTTTGTTTGATACGCAGCGTCAGAGCGTGCACGGAGACGAATTAAGAGACGCATGGTTCACCCCCTCTGTTATGAAATCGGTATATAACAATAATTTCATTTCACCATCAATTTACCAATACAGTCCGCAATTAATAAATGTTTGTCAGAATGATTTATTTTGAAATCAGCCTGATCAACTGCTGTAACGGTTCATCTCTTGCATTGTGCTGCATTAACAACAATTCACTTAGTGACATCCACCTCACCGTAAACGGCAGAGTTCACCTACCGCTTATTATGCAAATCATCAGCTAGATATACAACAGATTAATGTCTATATTCCTTAATGACTGATGCAAACGGAATATCAAGAGACTCTCTTGAGGCGTTCGTCGCTGCAGAACGACATCCGTACTCAGAGCCGACCCATCGCATAACTGGACTAATGGTCCAATATTACACTGTCTGCGAGCGCGAATTATGGTTCATGTCGCGTGGTATTGATATTGACCGTGATTCAGCAAACATTCGACGAGGAACACGGGTTGACGAAACAAGTTATCGAGACAATCGAAAATCGTTCCAAATCAACGGAAGAATCGCAATAGATGTGCTTGATTCAGGAGATATTATGGAGGTCAAAGTCTCTTCGAAGATGGGTGAATCGGCACGTCTACAACTGCTGTATTATCTCTGGTATCTATATAGAATACTCGACATTGAGCGAGAAGGTGTGCTTGCTTACCCACGTGAACGAACCCGTGAACGGGTGTCGCTTACTCCCGAAAATCGTGAACACATCGAAGACGTCCTTCGTGGTGTTATCGAAGTTCTTGAGCAAAAAACTCCACCTGCTATTGAAAAGAAACCAGTCTGTGAGGCCTGTCTCTACCAAGACTTCTGCTGGATGTAACCGACCATGCCAAAAAATAATCATCATATATTCGCTGATGGAGATCTCCGTCGCAACGAAGGAACCCTCCGGATCGACACACTTGATGGAAAAACTAAGTACCTTCCCGTCGAAAGCATTGATTCACTCTACCTCCACGGTCAGATCACATTCAATACTCGCGCACTCGGGTTGTTCAATGAACACGGTGTACCGATCCATGTGTTTGGGTGGAAGGACTACTACCGTGGCTCCTATCTTCCGAGGCGATCGCATATCTCTGGAAATACAGTTGTCGAACAAGTACGTGCATACGACGACTCCGAACGTCGACTCAACATTGCGCAAAAAATCACAGCAGCAAGCATACACAATATGCGCGTTAACCTCCAGTACTACAACCAACGAGGCCATGACTTTTTGATGGCGATCGAGGAATTAGCCGAATTGAAAACTCGCGTGCAAGAAGAAAACAGCATCAACTCACTTCGAGGTGTTGAAGCGATGGCACGGAAGACGTACTATCGGTGTTTCGATAATATTCTTCGCGATCCATTTGAGCTCATGCGTCGTGAGTACAACCCACCCTCAAATGAAGCGAATGCCCTCCTCTCATTCTTGAACGCAATGACTTACACGACGTGCGTCTCAGCGATTCGAAAGACAGCACTTGATCCTTCAATCGGCTATATGCATGAACCCGGTGAGCGTCGGTTTACCCTCTCGCTTGATATCGCGGATATATTCAAACCAATTCTTGCCGATCGAGTGATGTTTCGTCTTGTCAATCGACAGCAAATCTCTTTTGATGATTTTGAATCAGATCTGGACGGGTGTCTTCTAACTGAGAACGGCCGGATGATAGTGCTGAAGGAGTACGAACAGACACTCGATGAAACAGTTGAGCACCCACGTTTGTCGCGACATGTGAGCTATAAAACGCTCATCCAAACAGATGTCTATAGCCTCAAGAAGCACGTACTGACAGGCGAATCGTACTATCCAACAGAGCGGTGGTGGTAATGTTTGTTCTCGTCGTCTATGACGTGCCCGCGAAACGAACTGGAATTTACCGGAAAATGCTTCGAAGGCGTCTTGAACACATCCAGAACTCAGTGTTCTATGGTGACGTCACACCAGGACAACTCATCGATATCAAAAACGATGTGAAAGACGAATTAATTCCCGAAGATTCGGTTATAATCTTCGAGGCTGACACTATTGGGTTCGTAGATTACACGACTTATGGGTCTGGTGACGATCCCGGAAGTAGATTCACCTGATTTCCGTCGACCCTCTAGGGGTGAACCCAGAATTGGGGGTCGACGGAAACACTTGTGTATGATCGGCGAGTAGAAGTCTTATGGCCTCCAAATTGGCCACCGTTACAGAAGGACCGTAGACGGGTTGAAGCAACAGCGAAAATGGCGAAACGTCAATCTACTGGAACGTTACAGAAGGACCGTAGACGGGTTGAAGCGGTCAAGGTCGCATTGTTGATCTTTACCCACTCACTGTTACAGAAGGACCGTAGACGGGTTGAAGCATACACAATATCATCGCTCCCAGCATACGACAAATAGTTACAGAAGGACCGTAGACGGGTTGAAGCTTCTTCTTTCTCCGCTACCAATACGTTTAATAGTAAGTGTTACAGAAGGACCGTAGACGGGTTGAAGCTAATGATACTGTTGATATTAAAGATATAGAAAGATAGTTACAGAAGGACCGTAGACGGGTTGAAGCAGGGCATATATCGGCTCTGAGAGCATTAGACTATGTTACAGAAGGACCGTAGACGGGTTGAAGCTCGGCTAAGAGCCGGTCCAACTCATCTTGAGTGGTTACAGAAGGACCGTAGACGGGTTGAAGCGATCATAACGGCGAAGCTCTGGTGATGGGTGTCCGGCAGTTACAGAAGGACCGTAGACGGGTTGAAGCAACATAGATCAATCACTTTTGTTGTGTGAGGATTTAGTTACAGAAGGACCGTAGACGGGTTGAAGCATCCTTTACCATGTGCATTATCTAATACAGGACAGGGTTACAGAAGGACCGTAGACGGGTTGAAGCGTCCTGAATCTGATTGTGTGGCCGACGATCACGGTTGTTACAGAAGGACCGTAGACGGGTTGAAGCATCCTTTTTTTGCATCGTTATGATTAGATAGTTCGAGTTACAGAAGGACCGTAGACGGGTTGAAGCGCATTGTCCGATGGTAAACCTCGATATGCCCAGAAAGTTACAGAAGGACCGTAGACGGGTTGAAGCTCGTGACTATCGTGAGATTTGGAGCAAAATAACCGAGTTACAGAAGGACCGTAGACGGGTTGAAGCCATGTCACATTTCGGGGTTGTTTTGCACACGACAACGTTACAGAAGGACCGTAGACGGGTTGAAGCTCGAAGACACGTCACACAGTGATTGGACAGCAGACAGTTACAGAAGGACCGTAGACGGGTTGAAGCGACGGCGAGGAACAGGGAACTATCGACGGTAGAATGTTACAGAAGGACCGTAGACGGGTTGAAGCATTCCATTCCTCGAACGGGAGAGAACGCAGTGTTCTGTTACAGAAGGACCGTAGACGGGTTGAAGCTTGGGTGTTTTTCAGGGTCGTATTCGCCACTGGCTTCGTTACAGAAGGACCGTAGACGGGTTGAAGCCAAAACGAGAGCGATGCGACAATTGCAACAGATGCGAGTTACAGAAGGACCGTAGACGGGTTGAAGCATTCCCAGCGTTGGGATTAACGGATTCAGAAGATGGTTACAGAAGGACCGTAGACGGGTTGAAGCGAGCAATATGCGTCCGTGGTTGGCTTTTCACAACCGGTTACAGAAGGACCGTAGACGGGTTGAAGCTGACGGATATCAACGATGCTGAAGACGAAGGTCGAGTTACAGAAGGACCGTAGACGGGTTGAAGCGACTGTCTATCAATATCAAATCTAACCAGTGGTCGGTTACAGAAGGACCGTAGACGGGTTGAAGCAAAAGGCGATCGAGTGCGCCGAGTATGCAGCGGAATGTTACAGAAGGACCGTAGACGGGTTGAAGCACAGGCTCGCAAGCGACATTAAACGGTGCAAGCTGGTTACAGAAGGACCGTAGACGGGTTGAAGCACGCGGCGGTCATCATGCGAGCGGTATGAGTCCGGCAGTTACAGAAGGACCGTAGACGGGTTGAAGCAGTTCGTCGTCAGTCGGTTTGATTTCAAGCGTCGTTACAGAAGGACCGTAGACGGGTTGAAGCAAAGCACGCGGGTATTATGGTGTGATTATCGCCGAGTTACAGAAGGACCGTAGACGGGTTGAAGCATAATTAAAGATAACGGCAGCATCGTCGGAAAATGTTACAGAAGGACCGTAGACGGGTTGAAGCGAGATTAGAAATTATTTGAACGTTGGTATTTTAATAGTTACAGAAGGACCGTAGACGGGTTGAAGCACACCAGCGCAGTACCGAGAGCATCAGGACGGATAGTTACAGAAGGACCGTAGACGGGTTGAAGCGGTGGAGACACGAGAAGAGAAGCTCAAATTCAAACGTTACAGAAGGACCGTAGACGGGTTGAAGCTCGAAGCGTTCGACGAGATCGCCAAGACCGGGAGTAGTTACAGAAGGACCGTAGACGGGTTGAAGCATCGATCCGATCTCGAGCATCAGTTTGTCAATCTAGTTACAGAAGGGCCGTAGACGGGTTGAAGCCCAGATGTTAATGCAGGCACATTCGAAAAGTAGTTGGGAGCATTGCGTGTGAGCTCGATCGTCTCCGATTTTATTTGCCGATCGGTAATATACTGCAGTGTCGGGAGACGTCGCTTTACCTCGTGTACTGATAGCTGATCAATCGAGTCCGCAGCGCTGCGGCTGTTCTGGTTGGATACCATAAAGCTGCGATCGGCGCTTTGAGCGCCTACGTCACGTAGCCTATACCAGGCGATCGCAGTGGGTCGTAGATTATGTTCCTGCTTTCGTTCTCGTCTGTACACAGCTGACTGTCTGAGTGCTACAGGATTGACCAACAGTGTGGAGAACAACAGGCAAAGCAAACACCAACTTCCCCCAGAAGTATGGAACCCGGAACAGCGATCGTCCCCAGAGAGCCAGTGGCTGATTTAATACTGCAGCTTGGCACGCGTGGCAGCTGAGCCATGCGTTTATATTTCGATCGCTGTTGATGCGGGCCCTGCTACGGACTCGAACAACTGGGCAGGGGTGTTGTCCGAGCTCGTGTACCGGTGCTAACAAAGTCCCCATTGGTGGCCGCAGTACAGAGGCGGCCAAGCTCACTTGCAGAATCGAACTGCAATAGCTGACACCAGTATGAGTATGACATTTTTGACGCACATCTACTGGTTGGCCAGCAACCGGTGGGTAACCGATCGGTAGATCGATCGCTCGTGAGTAGGGGTGTGCGTCGTGCATGTGTCACTGAGACGGGCTCTATGTCCCGATCTCGTTACTTGTTGTGTCTCTCTAGCACAGTATAAACGATGTGTTGGTTCAGGTTCACGAAACTATCATTCAGAATTGATTGCTGGTAAATAACAAATCACGCCAATCCCAGATATAACGAAGTAAAAAATGAATTCACCAATAAACCTCAGCAGATTCTCCGTATTTGGTGATGATGCAAAGTTAACCATCTCTGCGATTCCAGATAGCCCAGTGAATACTAGTACAGTTCCTACAATCAATGACACAACAGCGATTGCGTTACCCATGCACCACTTGTCGATCTCATTGTATATAAAACACTGAAATGATAGAAGACCGTCAATATTCGTCTGTCATCGCTTTTCTGCTTCCAACTCCTCACAGAGCTCACAGTACCCAAGATTAGCAATCTCGATCGTATAATCACTCACTTTAGTTGCACGGCTGACTTTTCGACCTTTTGAATATTGGTGCTGCTTGAGTGCAGCACTGACACGGCCACAATACAATTTGTGGAACGATCGCGATGTTCCTGGTGAGCCCACAACGAACCGTTCAAACTTAGCGATCGCGGCTGCCGTCCGTTCATCCAACTCTGGAAACTCATCTGCATCCGGTGTTTTGCGTGGATGCTCGAGCGTCCCACCGTCTGATCGAAGTTCGGGACGCGGATCTGCAGTGCCGACGATCTCTCCGTACCGGTCCCACGATTTGTAGCAGTCTGAACAAAAAATGCACTCTCCTTGCTCAGTCGTCTCGTATCGATCGAGTACCACTGTTCGATCGCTCTTGCCACACCAATAACACCGATCGACGTCCTCGAATACATCTTGTGCCGTAGCATCCTCCCAGATAGTGGTCTTGCTTGGACCCCAGAGATATGCCTCTGCCGCGGGGATCAACTCAACGGGATTCGATACGAGCCACTCTACAGTTGCATCGCGATCGACAACTAGTCCATCGACATACGCTCGTAGTCGGTGCTGGCCACCATACTTCGCTAGTCTCCACTCACCTTCCCAATAGCGAATCCACAAGTAACCCTGTGTATTCCCGATCGCGCAGACCGCTGCGTTTTCTTTTAGGTAGTCAGCCAGGTCTTCAGCGATCGTCCATCGATTACTCACACTGATCACCTTTAGTATCGAGTCTCTGCTGTTTCGTTTTCGTAGAGTGCACTCGCTCTGATAACCACGCCATTTGTTCACCAATTCCTCCTAAGTTGCTCTCTTGGAATGGATAGAGAACACGCGCGTTGATGCCAGCTGAGAATGCTTCTCGCTTTTTTAAAGGATTAAGATAAGATCGCCCTGCTAGAACCACTATTTCGTCTACTACTGCTCCCTTCGTGCGAAGATCCACAATCCAGTCAATCAATTCCATGCCAACGGAGTGGGCGAGCTCGTCGAGATCATTCTTAGATAAGTCAGCGATCGTCGTATCGTATGGCTCGATTTCGACTGTTGGTTCGATTAATCCGTGTTCCGCAGATAGAATAGTCCAAAAGTCACCGCACACTTCTGCATACTTTCTCTTTTTGACAAAGTATGTTGACGTGTAGAGCTCTTTTGCTGGTACAGTCTCACTTTGTTTTGCAGATCCACAGCCAACAATTACTAGCTGCACACTGTCTTTTTTGAAATCATCACTCATTGCGATCGACCTCCTTCCTGGTGTTGGCGGTCCATCCACCATCTGGAACAACCAGTTCCCCGGCTGCGAGAGCTGATAGTTTGTCGTGACAGCCGGTACAGAACGATCCCCACACCCTCCCGCTGCAGTGGAGTGTGATATCGACCTGTTCATTTTCGCATCTCTCGCAGCGCACACTGGTACTCATTGGTCCGAGTCCCCGGCATTGGCGGCCTCTCGCGTCACGATGAAATGGCTGTTGTCGTATGCCATCGTGACCTCGTATCCCGAGTTTTCTAACGCTTCGCGGATCTGTCTCACGTCCTCGATCTCCGAATCGGCTCCGAACGGGATGTCTGCGACGTACATAGTCGACCGCTCTGGTTCTTGAGCGCTCATCGGTCGACGCTCCTATACCATCGGTCTGGTCCGGCTGTGTTGTGTGGCTTGCCTGTGGTTTCGCAATTTGGACAAGCTCGCGGAAGATCGCGCTCATGGCAGCCAGCCAGTGCGTTGTTACACCAAACACAGTAGTACATTTTCGTTGGCATTAGTCCGAGACCTCCTCATAGTCGGTGTGTTCTCGGGAGAGGTCGTAGTCCCCGACGACCTGCGCGTTTAACTCAACAACGTTGTCGATACCGCCGCTACCCTGCCAGTACGGTTCGTGTTGATCGCAGCGAACGACCTTATTGACCGACATTCCACGGAGTACGTAGAGGGTGGTGGCGTCACGGTCGCAACCGTGCTCATCGCAGTCGGGGACCTCAACGACCTCCCCCGAGAGTGTCGCCTGTGTATTAGTACCGTTCTGCTCTATCTCGTCCCTGTCTGTTACGTGTCTGCCACTCATGAGAAATCCCCCAGAGTAACGACCGACTCGCCGGAACCGACTGATTCTCCGTTGTTCAGCAGGCTCTCAAATGCCAGCACAGCCTCGTGTGCGCTATCAAAATGATAACGAAGGCGTGTGGACACGGTTCCGGGCGTTCCGTGCCATTTGTCGTCAAGTCTGGCGAGCAATCGCTGTGCGTGTCGGTATTTGAGGTTCCAATCATCGAGGATGTAATCGTTTTTGTGTCCGTTGAGAACCCAGAAACACATCGCACACGTATTCTTTGATCCAGGTCGGAACATCATCTCGCCATCGTCGCCACAGTTTGGACAAGTCCAATGGCGGTCAAAGATCCGAATTCCTCGCTCGTCGACGTAGTCCATGTCGTCGAAGTCCGCACTCGAATGCGGTCGGTATTCGATTTCTCCTCGAATTCCCGTATCTCGATCGCTCATTGCTCACCCTCCGATCGGACTTGCTGTTGTGGCGTCGGTGATCCTAAGTCGGATGGATCCATCTGCAGTAGCTTCTTCGTAGTATTGTGCGTTGATTTCTCGGGATACTCCGGCATAAGATTGTGCTCGTGCAGGAGTCGCTTGATTTTCGACGAGTGAACTTCGTGATCAAAGTGTGCTGCGATCTCGCGTGTTGAGAGACCTTCTTCGTTGTAGAGCCGATCGAGCGTCTCGGGGTTCTCCCACGAATGGCTTTCCGCTGCTTTCGTATCTGTTCTGAAGTCAGCAAGCGTTGTTTCTCTTGTCTGTGGAGATTGCACCGACATTATCGCACCTCCGAGAGGTCAACAACACAGCCTGCATCGATCGTCAACCAGGACTCTGCAACCAGCTGTGTATCAGTGAATCCAATCATTGGGACTTCATCGCCAGTCACGTAGTCCGTGTGCGTGTATTGGACTGTGCTCAACGGTGTAATGAGACCTCCATCGCGAACGCTCGTGGGTTGCTCTAATCGATCGTCTCGATCCGATCGCTGTACTAACAGTTCGACTCCGCAAGGGGTGTTTTCATTCATAACGGATTACTCCTTTATGTTGATCCAGCGCCGATCACGGCCGAATTACTGGCTCACGTATACGCGTGAATCTCAACTGAATGTTATATCTGAATGGTATTAAAAGTACTTGAAATAAACTTTGAATTCACTTATATTCTAAGTCTAATCGACTTTGATTGCAGAATATTCATAGGGTAACACATCAATTGAGGTCGTACGAATGGATATGGAACTTGACGATCGCGATGCAGCTGTGTTGGACGTGTTGAAGGAAGGACGAGCGAATCCACGCTATATTCGAGAGCAAACAGGTATCGATAGTGGAGATGTGAATACGTCTCTTGTCCGCCTCTCACGACAAGGAAAGGTTCGACAGCTCACTCGTGGTCTGTATGAATACGCCGGTAGTGAATAATTGACGTCCCATCTCGAGCAGTAAAGACCGTATATTTATCTTCACCCCGTTCAAAAGCTGAAACGGAACGACAACAGAGGGCCGACGCTTCACTTAAGGGGTGTGCGTAATGGCCTCTGACCGTCGTTCTGTACTTCCACAATTTTGAGTAACTACATTGACCAATACCTGATACAACGTCGCTCGGGAGAGGCTTGAGTCGATCGAGCTGTGAGAACAAATTAACTGCCTCAGAGATAGTACAACCCTACACAGTCTATATTCGGAATCTTGAGAATTACTCAATCATGAACTAATCTTCTGCTACTCCGATATCTTCGTCTGAATCATTAGTATCGTTTGCACTCCATGCATCATGATCCAGTCGGGCTTGGGGGAGTTCAGCTATGGTACGTTCGATATAGAAATCTGTCCGGTCCTTCACGGCTTGAATTGTCCTGGAGACGACCTTCCATTCCTTCCCGTTGGTTCCTGCAATCTTTTTTAAATATTGATCAAGCCCAGCCTTTCGTAGCTCAAGAAAAGTCCTTTCAACACGATCGGAGAGCTCTTTTTGTTTGGCGTCGCCAATCTTATCCCAATAAGGGTGGGTTCTGTCCAAGACATCATCTAATTTAATCTCACCTTCTTGGACAGCAAGTGAAATCACGCTACTAAACACAGCAGAAACCATTGCTTCCTTATCGCTTTCATAAATGTCGAAGGGGTAGTGCCCACTTGGAAGAGGTTCGTTAGGGTGATGATTGATTGGAAACACAGCAGACGCAGATGGCTCTTTAATTTTATTTTCATCAAGATTCCAGACTGAAAGGCCACTTCCTGGGTCTCTCCTGAAGTGAACAATAGAGATCTCTTCTGGAATATCTTTTCCAGATAGATCGTCAAATGATGAGAGAAGAACTTCTGCCGAAATATCGCTAGCAGAGATATTATTTATGAGGCCTTGAAGAACGATATTACTCTCATTTCCCTCAACACGAAGATATCGTTGTATTTGATCAGAGTTTATTTTGAGTGATTTACACTCTATCAATAGTGCATGCTCTTCGCTTTCTGAAGAGAGAATCAAATCTGGGTTAATTACGTCTTCGCCTTCTTCATCGAGAATGTAAAATTCGTCCTCTATAACAGTACATCCATAGCCCACTTTCCCAAGTGTACCAGAAAACGTTGGCTCAAAACCAGAGAGTGCAATCCAGAGATTTATTTGCTGTGTGTGTGGATCGAGATCATGCATTACTGGCTACATGTTATCTGGTGTGACTATTATTATTGTGATAGATCAACTCAGCAGCAGGGTCGTAATATTGCTGAAGATTCGTAAATAGTCGCAAGGCAGTATTTCCACATGCACCATCGTACAAATAGAGACGCATCCAATCAGGTGCCATCTCTATCGCGATTTTATCACCATTGTGCATATCGACACCATCAACTTTGTAAGCCGACGCACTGATTTTTCGTGTATGCCCCCAGAGTCTAAAGGGGTTTTTTGCGTTGACAATGTAAGAGAGAAACTCTTCAACATCATGAACCTCTCGACTGAATTTGATAATAATCGGTGCTCCTTGGGGCCTCGCGCCGTGTTCCCTCGAAGTTGCGCCTATGATGTGGTTCGATTCGATCGCATTCAACATCTGTGCATACTGCTCTTTTATTTGTTCAACAGTAGAAATGTGGAGACGAATATTGGTACCACCCCTAGTCGTGAACATTCCTTCATTGGTCACGCGTTCTCGGACAAAGTCTCCATCAATTTCCCGGCGGATCTGGATACGAGACAATGCTAGAAATGGATCAAGCTTTTCTGTCTGTTTTAATATCTCGTAAAGGTTTTTAGAGCTGCTGCCGCTTCCGTCAATATTCAAGTCTGAAAATTCTAGGTTCTCCTTAATGAATTCTTCTGGGAAAACGTCATTAGCACCGTAACTGATTTTCACACCTTCATACGCACCCATCTCTCCAATTCGTTCAATTTGCCCTCTGGGAAGCCAGAGTCGATCTAATCCTGCTCCTTCACTAGTGACGATCTCCCGCATCGCGTCTCCAAAGAAGTTAGATTTGCTTAGTGAGTAAAATATCCAGAAGCGTTTATCATGTGTGTCAAGGAAGAACCAATCGCTTCCGCTATTACCAGTAGTCCACTTGAAAAGATGTAAATTTTGATCAACTTCACGAACGCGATCAACCTCTTCCTTCTCAAACACCTCCAACGGTGGGATATTAGATTCAACTACCGCAGTTTTGAGCATGTTCTCACCGGGAGACAGCTCAGTGTCCTCTAACAAATCTGAATAGTTGTTTTGAAGCCGATCGTTGAATGCACTCAACATTTTACTCCGGCTATTTATTGGTTGTATGGCGGACATTTTGATCAGATAATATCTCGTTTTGGTTACTTAGATAGGAATTCAGGCTGAACCCCGATTAATTTTGGTATTCAATGACAAATGATTCTTAATGAGATTTAGTTCTATGCTCTTTAGCCTCTAGCTGAATATTTGGATTTGTAACTCCATGCCGATCCTTTAGCGGCTGCGTACTCATGTGCAATAAAAAAGGCACGTCTCCGCCCCCATTTCATTGCTGACATTGATATTCCTGTCTATGGGACGATACATTTAGTGAATTGCTGATTCCAAGCCATACCGGGCCCCAGTCCGAACGGGTGCTTTTTATTTGATTCTACTAACCAACAGATGAATAGACAGCTAATGCTTTGTTGGTTAGTTGCATGAGAGATACAAATTTCAGGCTCTGTTGAAATCCTACTCTTCAGATATATTCTCATCTGAAACAGCCGGTCGATGAGAGCTGCGTATATATCGCGGAGAATCGTAGCAGACATATCATTCTCTGAAAAGAACACGCCCAACGATTGTGCTGCTACCTAAAGCCTATAAAAGTAGCATGACGTTTGGCTCAATTGAGGAAGATGTTCACTGATCAGTACAGCCGACTGAAATTCCATCGACCTAAATTGACCTCTTTCTCATCCGCTTCTTCCCCTTTCTTCAACACGAAGTAGACTGCCTGCTCTACCTGCACCAAACCAGTCTTCGCCTGCAGATTGGTAGCTGAACCCACGTTATCAGGATGAGCACCTATCGTGGAACAGTAGTTGTACGGGTTTGCCAACATCTCATAGTCATACGTATTCCCATCATTGTGGTGCTGTTCTCTGTCAATCAAAGCAACACTCTTCTTGGCTAGTTCAGCGAGTCCATTTTTGTAGTGACAATCTTCGTACGTCATCTTTTCTAAGGCATTTCGTCCATACCACAACGCCTCTGCATTACGGCCCTGAGCCAGTTCCTTCCGAGCTCTCTCAAGAAAGGCCACAGTCCGAATCGGAGCATGTTGTTCAATATACGACCGGTGCTGCTTCTTTTCCTGCTGAGCCGGTTCTGAAACCGGATGGACCAACTCATAATACCCGTCGTCATCTTGATCCAGTTCTAGGTTAGACCCCCGCAGACCATCCCTCAATTTTTCTAAAACCTCTTTCCGGAGTGGTGCTTCCTTGTTAATCAGATGCTGTATGATCTCTCGGCGCTCCTCCACCTCAACATACTTCAAGATCTCGTAGACCTTTTCGGAGGTATTACCGTCTAACTCAATTTCAGTTTCAGCATCTTCCTCCAGTTCAAACCGTTCAATCAGGTGTTCAACCTCCTTGTGACGGTGAGGAGCCACTCCATCGGAGATGTCCTTTAGCTGTCCCTTCGATAATTCACTATTCATAACTTGTTCTTACGTCAATATGCAAACATTATAAAACTAATTGGCCTCGGGAATCAGTAATCAATGGGTTCCCTGAACGGACCGCAACCGGGGCAGAATATATCACTTGCTGAGGATTTCAACAGAGCCAAATTTCACGGTGTGTAGCACAATCGAGGAAAATTTTTTTCTCGGGGATTTAGCTCCGAGAGTGTACGGGAGGATCTCGATCCAATCGGTATCAAGACGCGATGTTAGAAGACGATGTCGTAGAGAAGAGAACTCGTACCCGGTGAAAACAATAGTCTCGATCTCTCGTCCAGCCTATTATCTCGCTTCTCTAGACTAACAACGTTTCCTAACACATATCTTACACTCACTCAGTACAACATTCTCTAAAACCGACGCTTTTTTAACCTTTAGTTCTGTAGAACACCGTAGCATAAACGTAGTAGCGAGGAAGAAAGGAACTTTCCCCGCAGCAACGTGTCTTAGCGTCTCTTCGTGTCTTATTCCTTGTTTTCGTCTAAGTGCGCGTACTACAGAGTATATCGCCTCTCTGTCTCCTCTCAACCGCTCCGGACACCTTCGGACGAAAACACGTGAGAAAAAAATATTCCCGCATTGTGCAACACATCGTGAAATCTATGTTATTAATCGCAAGACGTAAGCAAGTAACATAATTGAACTACTGTCAAAACGAGAGCTCCCGTATTACATATTTGTCGTGAAACGGTCCGATCGTCTCGAAAATGCACCGCTCTTCGAGAACGAACACGAAAATTTCTCTTTACCGATCGAGCTCGGACGCGATTGGGCACGAAACTCTCTCGATTGTACGAGTGAGTGACACAAATTCGCCGATCGACCAGTGAAAATATCACTCTAACACAATGAACTGGCAAAATGAACGAAGGTTGAAAATAGCAGTCGCTGGTTGGAGGGGCGATCGGCCGGGAGTCGATCGGGCTATATGTGGTCTTGCAGCGCGATCGTGTATTTGTACTCCATCGTATCGAGTACACCCTCCTGGACTGCGTGTGGTAACACGATGAACTCAGTTGACCACTTCGCTAAGGTTGCTTTGAGATACGCTTCTGCGTGATTGAATGTCGTCGGATGTTCAACCGCGAGCTTTGTTGCATCAGTGGACTCCAAGATGGCTGCACACGGTGCGAGTGATTCCATAAACTCACCAAGTGCTTCGTACCACTGTCCAATTGTTCGCTTGTTTTTGACTTTCCCAACCGCATTCAAATATGCATCTGGGTCAAAGAGTGTTTCAATACGATCGATCGCGTCTGGCGTTTCGATCGCCTCTTGATAGAGGTTCTCGGCAACAGTCAGCTGCTTTTCTTCCGTTGTGTAGTATGCATTTGCACCTGGAGCCGGCGACTCGTAGAGATGTTCTGTAATAAGTGGCTCGTACGTCTCAAAGATATACTTTCGACCAGCAGCATCATCAACGCGATCGTGGAACGGTACCAGGTACTCTTCGATAACGTCGTCCAGGAGCTCGCGAGTCACCAATCCGTCATACGACTGCGATCGGAGGATCCCAACAACGACTCGCGATGTGTACTTGTGTGATTGCTTAAGGGAGCTCTGGCGAACGCGGTTAGGGTGAATGTCCAACTCTTCACTCCAGTGGCCATCATCCGACACTGCATTCTTGAGTTGATCCCACGTGTACGCGGGACCTGCACAGCCAAGATCGCTTGGTCCAGGCGTCACCGTGTAACTGCTTGGGTGTGGCTTCGCACCACCATCTGAGACGAGCTCTTGTCCATCCTCGCGATCGACACACGTGCGAAGGTCCTCGAGCAAGTACTCGTCGTCAACAACATCACGTGGGTCTTCGCCCTGGATAATTCGCTGTTTTTGTTCAGGCGTTATTTTCTCTGCGAGCGCAACAGGGTCGATATTCCCGAACACTTGCGAGTAGCCTTGAATAATAAATTCGCGAAGCACGGCCGCTTGCGACGCGTCAGCGTGATCGTACGCCAGCGCCTCGAGCATCAGCTTCTGCGTCCCCGACATGCGTGCGGAGATCGTTCGGGCAGTCGCCATCAGTGCTCACCTCCATCAGCTGCGATCGGCTGTTTCGATCGCGTGTCTGTGGTCGTTTTCGGGGTGGTCGATGCATCTGTGTTTGCGATTGTAATTGGGGTGTTTTCCATTGTTGACTGGCTAGGTGTCTCGTTTTTGCGCGCAGAAAGCTCGGCCAGCCGTTTGTTCACGGCTGCCACTTTCGCTTTTGGAATCGGTTCTTCTGCTGCCAAGCCCTCGTTGATCGATCGCAGCTTTGCTGGATCGTCAATCGAACAAATGATATCGTACGCGCGGCGCTTTGCGGCCGCAAAATCCTGATCACGCTGACGATCGCGATCGTGCTTGTGATTATGATCGCGAGTATTGTCTCGACGCCGATCGGTCGACCGGGACTGTGTCGTGTTTACTGTATCTCCAGCCGTGGCGTTGACGCCCGATCGATCGGTCGTAGATGACTGATCGACGCTGGACGTTGTGTTTGAATCCACTGGCTGTGAGTCAAAATTTTGTTTTTGTACCGTTGATGATTCGAACCCAGTAACCGCACTGAATCGCTTACCGATCGCACGCACCACCGCACGCCGATTGCGGTGTGCTTCGTGCTCGGCTCGCGCCCAGTGGTGGAGTCTCTCGCGAGACTGCATGCCACGAAGCAATCCAATGACGGTTGCGGTGACTGTGTGCTCACTGCACGCGGTTAAAAATCGCAGCGGGTTCTCACTAATGACGCCGTCGTATCTGTACTTCCCGTAGGATGTTTGTCTCATTGATATTCACGCTCACGTGCGATCGAGACTGCTGCCGCACGGTGAGTAGGGGTGTTTTTCCGTTGATTGAGAGCAGTACGTGGGGTGTTCCATCGCCACTGTGTCTTGCACTGGATGTGTTCACGACCATCCGTCGCGATCGTGCACATCTGGGGTGTGATCACAGTTGTATTGCCATGGATGCACGCCGTCTGCGGACGATGTCTGAGCTCGGCCACCGTCGAGGCATGGGTCGTGTCTGAATTCGTCGCGATCGCGATTGCAATCGTAATCGAAATTGTGATCGTACCCACACACCCGATCGTCCAAGGTCGGTGGTCGTCATCGCTTGTGTTGTCCTGGTCGACTTCGGCACCGTCGACCGCACTCAAATCGTGGACTGTGTCGCTATTGAATGACCGCGTCGCCTGTCGCCAGATCGGGTTTTGATCGGACGTCGATCGGATATCTTCCGATAGCGCACGTGTACGTGTAGAAAATGGATTTGGGTCCGATCGACGCTGGCGACATCTGGCGACACCAGGTGACATCTGACGACAGATCGGCGTCCTGCGATCGTTGTCTGGCTCGGTCGCATGTTCTGTGAGATTAGATTGGGCGTTGCTAATAAAATGCTCAATAGGCCCGAGGGGGCCCTGTATAAATCCACGTGTATGTACTGTTGAGACTTCGTTTGTGGAGCGTCCTCTGGTCTTAACCTCACTCTTAAGAGGTCTGTCGTCTTGTATTGACATGGCTTCGTAAATCTCCTTACGCGGAGTTGGAAGCCACGCGATCGGTGTTCCAGCACCGGTTGCATTTTACTTACCGTATAATGCGTGCGTGACTTCCAGTTACATCTTTAATGGCATCCTACTTAGGCTTTTCTGACGGTTGTAAAGTTTACATTAACTATTGTAGAATGATTAATGTACTCTAGTAACTAATTTCCTTGTATCGGTGGTAATATGAGTGTATCCCTCGGACTGTCGGATGATATGCGAAAACGTGCGGAGTGGATGGTTCCATCGGATGAGCAGATCCTTGAGCTTATTCGAGAGCATGGGAATTTGACGCCCTCCGCGATCGCAGCCTTTGGTGGTCCAGTACGACAACACGCAAGCACACGTGCAGGTGTGCTCGTAGAGTACGGCCTCCTTCAACAAGTCCACCGCGGACTGTATGGGATCACTGACAAGGGTCTCAAATTTCTGGACGAAAAGCTCGACGCGAGTGAGCTCGACCCTGTTGAGTAGACTGTGGTTCATCACGCGGCGATCGGTGGTAATATGAGTGTATCCCTCGGACTGTCGGGTAATATGCGGAAAACGGCCGACTGGATGACCCAAGCTGACGATCGAATTCTGGAGTTGATCCGCGACGAAGGGAATCTGACTCCATCCGCGATCGAACACCTTGGAGGTCCTGTTCGACAGTATGCCAGTGAGAGAGCAACGCTTTTGGCCCAATATGGTTTGCTGGAAGTAGTCTATCGCGGACTCTACCGACTCACGGACAACGGACACGCCTACCTAGACGAGGATCTCGATGCCAACAAATTAGAGCCCGTAAACAGCGAGTAACTTGAAAAACGCAGTTGTTCGGTGTTCGAAATAGTAGTTTGTGAAAACCCTCTGTAGCTGAAAGGAATTGGGTGCAAGATACAGGGCTCATAGTCAGTAGATAGTCAGCTACGACTAGCGATCTGTTCTCATACCCGTGTTGAATATAGAGGATGGATTCATTAACACGTGTATATTGAGTCAATCGCTGATGGAGGCTCTACACTTCTAAGAATCGCTGAATCTCGGAAGAGGTTGGAAGCATTCCTCTCACATTTCCATGCCCGATTGGTCAATATCCTTGGGGTGATCACGTAGCAATTTTTGATAGCTTGTCCAATCGATGTAGTCTTCTGTATCTGGAGCTAGGATAAAGAGAAATTGAACTGTGAGTTCGAGCATCTCAAGTTCAAGCCCCTCTTCAGTTTCCGTGTACCATGTCTCCCCCGTCTCTATAGGGAGGAATACGCCTTCAAATGGGAACGGGTCAATAGTACCCAAAGCGGACATGACAAAACTGCGTGAGGACCAATTATCTGGTGAGGTAAGTCCCGAAAAATCAACGTTTTTCTCAATCCCTCTCGCCCGAATCATTTTCTCTTCTGTGTTTTCCGTATATGCCAGTTGCAGGTTTGTATCGAATTTATACAGGCCAGTCGGAGACTCCTCGCCCTGTATCAAGGACTCGACAGGGTAAACGAGGTTACTACTTGAGAAAATATTCATTAGCGCTCGGACCTGTCGATGTTCGTCGTTAAGATTGATCTCTTTAATTAACTCCTTTCCGGACTTCTTTCTTATCAGACCCTTTAGCGAAACCAATATATTGCCGACCCCACCGCCTAGTTCCTTTGTCGTGGATATGCTTTCACGCTGGATAATCTTCGTGATGTCATCGGAATATCGATTAAAATACTGATCAAGTAACCCTGATGAAGTATACATTACCAGTTTATGCTTTCGAGGATAATTGCCATCATCAATTTCCATATTATGTTCATGTAGTCCGTTCTGATAGATTCCTCGGTGGTAGACTATTCCTCGGAACTCAAGCAATCTGAACACAATTGTTACAACCTATATCTCTTCCTAACTTAGATGTTCAAATGACCGACTTAGATGAAATATTCATCATCGACTCGTACATGAGAACAAAGACTACTTACTGAGCGATGGGGGTCAGATCAGCAGCCTTTGAGACGAGAACAGAAACATATGGAAGTTGTCGACGAACTGCAATCGAAACTTGGTTGATACAAAGGCCGGTTAGAAGATATGTGTGAGCAGAGACGGGGGGAAAGCCGGTGAACGAAACCAATTGAAGAATCAAAATTGAATTAAATCCTCGAAGCCGCTCCTTGTACTGCCAAACACTTGAATTCAACTCATACGATACAGCTTAACTCGAACACATACTAAAGAAACGGGTCGAACAAGCATTCGATCCCGGATCCGTACCGGACCAGATTATCACAAAGATCGCAGAACAAGTAGCAGAAAACAGTGGAGACTGTCGACAAGCACTACAAAAACTGCTACAGACCTGAGAGAGAAGCAGAACGTAAAGATGGTACTCAAGTGGAGTTAGAATATATTTAGTTTCAATCTTAGCAATAGGGTTATGAATGTCGGGTGTCAAGTGGCTTACGAGAGCTGAGGTCCAGAATTTCTATGCCTGATAATAACGTTGCATCTGTGAAGACTGTCTTAGAGAGTTCTGGAGAGCTTATCGTAATATTTGACAATCAGAATACGTTCGTGGTTATCGACCAAACAAGTGAAGATGTCACTCCAGGGGATATTGTTAAGATAGACGAACAGGTGCAGTACGCCTCAGAGATAGTGAGTACAGGGGGATACGATACGGGAAGCCTCGTTGGTGTTATAAAACGGATTTCGTCTGATAGAGTAGTTGTCAAGACCGAGAACACTCATATGGGTGTGGCTAATCCAGACGGTATAGATGTAGAAATTGAAGACACTGTTGAACTGAATGGTGCTGTGGGGAGAATAATAAGGGTAATTGAGGGTATCGACCCACCGTCTTTCGATGTCCAGCAAGAAGAATTTGATGTTGATGATTACAGGACAGAAGACCCAGAGGATTCCTTCGAAGATATTGGCGGGCTTAAACGAATAAAAGAACGGGTGAGAGAGGTAGTTGAACTGCCTTTGCAAAAGGCAGAGGAATTCGAAGATATCGGCGCTGAGGCACCTACAGGTGTCTTATTTCATGGTCCTCCCGGAACAGGGAAAACATTGTTTGCACGAGCTGTCGCCAACAGCCTTGATGAAGGAACCTTCTATAACATCAAAGGTCCAGAAATACTAAACAAATGGTACGGAGAAAGCGAGAAACAAATCCGGTTAGTATTCGAAGACGCCGAAAAACAAGAGGGTCCTTCAATTATTTTTATCGACGAAATTGAAAGCTTGGCCTCCTCCCGAGAGGATTCTAGAGACGTCGATCGACGGATCGTAGCCCAGCTTCTGACTCTGATGGACGGGTTTGAAGAGTACGAAGATGTGATCGTAATTGCTGCAACAAACCGTCCCGAAGATATCGATCAAGCACTTCTCCGACCCGGACGATTTGATAGAGAAGTTGAGTTCCCCTCCAAGCTTTCTATTGAGGATAGGGAAGATATTCTCAAGACAATTTCCGAGGCCAAACCGATGCAGATCGCAGATTCTGTCAATTTCGGTGTTTACGCAGAGAAGGCTGACGACTGGACTGGTGCAGAGCTAGAAAGACTTCTAAATGAAGCCGCGATTATCGCTATCAAGGACGACAGAACCGTGATTAAACGGGAAGATTTGAGACTCGCCTTTAGACAAATTGATCGTTCTAATAATCGAAGAGAGAAAGGTAGGGGTGAAGAAAGTGTCTGAAAGCTGGAAAGACAAAATCCTGTTCTGGCGATCCGACGATGATGGGGATCTAAGTCTACGAGAATTCATATATTTGGACGAGGTGAGTGTGGTTAGTCTCCTAGCCTCTCTTACAAGGGAGATAACGGAATCACGGACAGATACAGAGACCACGGAGAAACAGAAAAAATGGAGGTTTCGGTTTTTTATTTGGATCAAGAAGGTTCTGAGGTTGGGGGGGAGCCGCGAAACGCTTAAAATAGACAGGGATACTGAGGAGGTGGTTCGCCGGTCGAAGATCCAGTCAAAGTTTGATGAGCTGTATAGCAAGACTGCTACCAGTTTCGAATTAGAAAGTGATGGTGAACGTTTTCTCGTTTCTGATCTGAAAAAAGGCGGTGTGGCGGAGATAGAGATTGAGTTTTCCGCCCATGAGCTATACCACTTTTACAAGGCGTATCAATACCTATTCGATGTGTTTGAAGAACACTCTGAAGATATGGATCCCGAGCAAGAGCAGATCATTGAACTGATGGGATCTTTGTTTGGTGATCAGATTCCGGTCGTGGGGAAAGCTGTTAATTACAGGGTGGTTGACGGCGAGATCTGTTCATCAGACGTTTTAGATGATCATAAGGATGGAGAGGCTTTGGAAGTTGTCGGAGCCCTAGATCCTGAAATGCTATGGCAAGATGCTAGCACGTTTCTTTATGAGGATAATGTGTTCATGGCTTACGTGCGTATTCCGGAGACTGAGCTGCAAGAGGAGTGGGATCCGGTTAAATTAACTCGGGTTATCAAGAGTATTTCCAAGCCTGTCGGGCGTCGGTTGAGCGGGATGATCCAGTTTGGGCTTACACAGGCGAAAGAGGAGCTAGATGAGGCGAATTTGGAGAATGAATCCTCAGCGAATGGGTTGGTTCAGGATATCCACACTACTTATTTTGACCATATAGAGGATTCCGCTAGGATTGAGATTGAGGATGAAATGAGAGAAGAATTAATTCGTAGTGCAATAGCAGAGGGTATCCGAATAACAGATGAAACTGAGATGGAAGTTCAGACAGAAGTTTTGAAGGAGATTACAAATCGGGTTGAGGAGCAAGAGGGTGTGGATTTAGATCGAGAGGAACTTTCTGATCTCCGAATTGAGTTAGTCGATGAGCAAGATGTTGTGGAGGAGATTGAGTCTCAGAGTGAGAAAGGCAATTATCTTGAGGTCAGTTTTGTAGCCATCTACTGGTGATTGTGCATATCAGTGTCGATACATATGTTAGAGTTTGAACTATAATAGTCTAAACTCTAAAGAAACAGTGAGAGTTCCACGGGTCACCTGGACCGTGATTATTTACTTTTATACATATGTGAGTCAAATAACCCACAATCCTACGACTGTGGTAGACTGGTAGCGAATTTCTTCCTGTTTTCGGAGTTATTAAGAACGTAGTGGTTCCATGTCAGACAAATGCGAAGGCCGAGGGTGTCTTGGATGACTCAAGGTGACGATCGTATCCTTGAGACATTGGAAAGTAGTGGACTTGTTTTGAGCCCTTCGGTAATAGCTTACAATACAGATTATACGCGTAATTACATCAACAAGCGGATGAGAAAATTGTTGAATAAGGGGCTGGTTGAACGTCATACTGAAGGCTTGTACTCGATCACTGACAAAGGACGAGCATATCTCAAGGGTGAGATCGACGCGTCAGAGCTCGAAGATTCTGAATAGAAATGGCAACGCTCCATGTATTTATAGACGAAAGTGGGCAACATCACAAAGGGGAGCACTATACACTTGCTGCATGCTGGGCTGTTTCTAATTATGATAATAATAATTCAGACGGCGTTTTAGACCCAACAAAACAGAGACTTCTCAGCCAGATAGATCATAACTATTCGGAATTGAAAGGCCAGCGCTTAGATCATGGCGACTACCAGTGGGTTATCTCAAATATTGAATCACTGTCGTATAAAGACAACACTGTATTTACGTCACCCAGTTTGTGGCGTAGTGCATCACCGATTCAAGCATCATTCCACGATCTCCAACCAGACGTTGCTGTTGCCTCGATTCAAAGTCTAGTTGGAAAAGGACGAGACAGCAAAAACTCAGTGCATTTATTAGCACTGGTTTCAGTTCTCTCACCCATTTTTAAACCCCACATTCAATCCGCAGCAGAGATTGATAACATCCGAATTACGCTTGACGGAAACATATGGACACAGGCTGCAGGAGCTTTTGAATCTGGATTAAAATCAGCAGGTTACTCTGGGCACCCTATCACGGTTGTAACTGCTGACAGCAAACAGTATCCTGGCATACAATTTGCAGACCTGTTCGCATATGTATGGAGACAGAACAAAATTGATGGTCAATATTCTGACCTTATCAAGCAGGTAGAGTCACTAATCATAAACAGACCATAGCTACCACTCAGAATTTTAAAACGTTAGACGACGATCAAAGTCTCATTCCCCTTCAAGGAGGGATCATTGTCTTCGACGGCGTCTGCACGTGGCAACGCGAGTCTCATTCCCCTTCAAAGAGGGATCATTGTCTCACGTGACACGTGACTCCACATGTACACATGTATCTTTTCAACATAACCTTTGTGGAAAACACCAATAATCCTGAACAAACTCGAGTGGGCCCCATGTTGAGCTCCTCAGTAATTGCTTACAATACGGATTATCGAGCAGCGATCGTACTAGTCACTCAAAAAATAACGATTCACAATGTGGATGATTTCTTTTTCTTTCTCCTGAATAATTTTATTACACAATAGTTACTATTTTTATTTCATGGGAGTAGTCAAATTTGAAGGAGAAAATGGCACTCAACAGATTAGTTCCGTTTTAGACTACAGCGAGGAAATGTCGGCTTGGATTATTGATGTATCTGAAGGTGGTATTGAAGACATAGGTCAAAACGTCGATCGTCTGATTATACCGGAACACCGGATCTATGAGGTCCAACTAACCTCGAGTGAGCTAGAGGAGAGAAGAGGCCCAGGTACATTCTAAATTGTAGCCTTTGATTTATGACTTATCGTGACCCCGACGAGGAACCTCTTTTCTCCGGCGATTCAAGTCTAGAATCCGATCCTTTCGAACCTTCGTTCGACTTCTCAACTGAACGCCTCCTTGATCTTTCGGATATCAAGATTGATCGACTTGAACGAGCAGCGAAAATATTGGCAGAGTATGAGCGGGAAGTAGCAAATCGAAATCAAACCGCTGCCGATCGTGCAACAGCAGTAGCAGCGGAAGAAAACGCGAGATCCAAACGAGTCATGTTCGAGCGAATTAGTGAGCGGTATATTCCGTTTGCTGTGTTTCTCCTCTTTGGATTTATTCCTCTTGTCGTTGGCATGAATCAGATTCTACAATACACGGACATCCGATGTGGATCGGAAGTGGGGTGTTATCCCTTGGGTTGGGAATCGGGTTGGCGCTGTTGATAGCCCCTAACTGGAATCGTATTTCGACATGGTTAAAATAGTGTTGACAGTTAATTAGACGTCTTAGTCGTCACATCGAATTAAAAGAAGATACGGGAGCGATCGATATGGCTACTCAATGAGTTCTTGGAGCTTGTGCCTTCGAGTAATATGGTTGACTAGGAGGGCAAAGAATTAGATACGTGATTATCGAATTCCACATGGAACCTCCAATGTCGATTCTATGTATAAGCGATATCCAGTGGGAAATCCACGATCAAGACACTTTGGAAACGCTAAAAACTGAGATATCTGATGAACAGCCCTCACTGGTTCTATTTGCAGGGGACATTATCAACGACGGCATGAATAGCGAGGAACACACTACTGAGTTCCTCGAGTTACTGGAATATTTAGAGCAACTAGAAATCACTTCTTTCACGATCGAGGGGAACCACGATGAGTACTCGAACTATGAGGCAGTGATTGAGCGGACTGAGGAACTGAAGTACGCAAAAGAGATCTCCGGGGAAGTAGCTGAGTTCGATGGTCTTCAGATTCTTGGGATTCCATATTCTTACACTCATTATTTACGCAAGGCACGGCAGATCGGTGACGAGTTCTCTGAAAGCTACGATATCGTACTGGCCCACGCCGAGACATCTCGGAGAATCTGGCTTCTAGAACTTGACGCTCGGATTATTGTCACAGGTCATTTTTCTAGGCAGCTGTGTAAAATTCAGGATCACATCTTTGTGTCGATGTCGACGTTCCCCAGTGATAGGGTAGTACTCAACCCAGACTTGACGGAAATATTGTATCGACGTCATTCAGACTCGTTCTTTGACAGTCAAGACAAGTATGAGGCTGAAGTACAGGTACGAGATGGAGAATTAGTTTGGGTGCGTGACGAGCACGAAGAGGATAGAGGACGCTTGAGAAAGTTGCGTGACTCTGATTACCCTGAAACGTTTGAGATGCTCATCTCGGCCAAAAAGAGTGTTAGAGATGTAGATGATGAAGAAGAGAGGAGGGTTATCGAATCGCTGCTGGACAAAGATGTTCCGAAGACGTACATCCAAGAGTACATCAACCGTTATGATTTCCTATAGCCGTTGATACCGGAGGAGGTTTTAGATCATGCCCGGAACAGGATGCAGAATCACTAACGTTAGTGATACAGCAGTCAATTTCAAGCACTGATCTAGTTTCTCCAATTTCTCGTCGTTCCTAGTTTTGTTTCCTTTGAAGAACATTTCCGGATCATCAGCTTCCTCGTTGCCCGTGATCACTGTGAGATAAGATTTCACGAGTTCCCGTCGAATCGGTTTCGGCGGATCGTCGATATACTGCAGATAGTCTTCTATATCGAGCCCAGGACTGTGGTAGTCCCGAACCCATAGAGCTCGGATGCCGTTGAACACTGAAATCAGTGCAACTGCCATCGCTGCATAATGCATCATGTTTTGGCTAGAGAAAATGCTGACTACGGAGACGATGATCGCATCCACGGTCAGTACAGTACCGATTTTTGATTCAACTGAGGTTCTTCGGTCCGATTCCTCTTGATATCGGAGCCGTATCTCTTCGAGGGCCAGCTGAGAGAGATCTACATCAGCATCACTACTTCTGGCCTCTTTGCCGTTGCTGCCCTCGTTGTCTGTCATTCAAAATTCTCTGCCGCACTCGTCGCAGGTTCGTTTATTTATCTTTTTTCCCTCCGAGAAGGTGGCAGTGTGGATTAGTGTCTCATCTTTGCAGCCAGGACAAAGCGGCATTGTTTAGAACCTCTCTCCGCACTCGTCGCAGACTTGTTCGGTTTTCTGAATCAGGTTCCGCATTGTGTCATCACGACAATCTGGACATAGAGGCATTTTTATGCCAAGTAGTAGCCAATTACAATTTATAAAAGTTTGGCAGAGGCTGGTAGTTTCAACTTTAACAGAGCTGTCAATATATAATTGGAGACTATTCCGTAAGGACAGCTCCATCATACACGATCGGTTCAACGAAGACATTTTTATGTGCAAGCACAGGTTGTTTTGCACGTCCGTTCCTTTCGAACTTGATTATGTCTGCTTCGAACAAGATGTCGAGATCTCTACTGACGATACTCACATCTCGATCGACACGCCGTGACAAGTCACGGACAGAGTCTACCTTTTGATCGCTTATTTCTTTAATCAACTCAACACGTTTTTTTGTAAGAACCCGTTCTGCAGTGTCTCGACGGAGAGTCAAAACATCAGAAAATCCAGATTCCGCCAGTTGACGGATATACTGGATTTCAGGGTCCAGTTGCTTGCTTGTCGCCATATTGACCACCACACAATTTATTTCAACCGTGGTTATACTGCTGTCAGTGTACCAGGAGTCACCTGTTATCTAGAGGATGGCTTGTACATTTCCGAACTGCCATCATGTTGCTCCATGACTATGTTGACATTGTAGGTCAACATATATATACTCTCGGTTCTAACACAAAATTGAACAAAACGCCGGGTGTGCGGTGGACAAAAGTTCAAATATGACCGATAAATATACAGATGATTTGGGAATATATGGTGACCACCGCTACTTTCTCCATGTACGGGCGAACCCCAGCTTCAACCAACCATCTGATTTTGCAGTTGTGGTGTATTACAACGACTCGAACAGTAAAGAACGAGTACAGATTGTTCGTGTTGACCAGGCTCATGGGTATACGCATATTGATCAACTTTACAGACGAGAAAATCAGAAGCCTGCTGTGGACTGGGACATCTGGGAGGCAGTGCAACAGTTCAAATCAAACTGGAGACAATACGCAGAAAGCTTCCACAATAAGTAACCACGGCAACTCAGCCCGGTCAAACATATTCAAAAGAAATTATGACTCACGTATCTCACTTCGCACTTGTATTTGCTGTGCCACTGACTTCCACATTTGACTCCTCATTCTTGTCTGATCGAGATTGAGTAACTGCCCCTATACTTGTGATACCAAGACTGACAAGCAAACCCCGAACAAGCGATCGGCTCCGCGTACTCAATAAATACGGTCTCGTTGAAAATTGGAGCCGCGGTCTTTACCGCCTCACCGACAAGGGCCACGCCTACTTGAATGAGGAGTTCGACGCGTCCGAGCTTGAGCCGATTGAGTAGATCTCTTTTCACGCACTCAGTTCGACGTCCGGATGGAGTATAAAAGGAGCCGCGATTTCCGAGAGAATGACACCACCATTTAACAGGTATGTCATTCCACTTGAATTATGGTCTCATTGAAAGAATACAGTTCGATCGACCAACTAGACGACAAACGCCGATCAGCACTTTCGTCGCTGCTGTACAGTGATGAAATATTTATTTACGCAATCGACGTGTACGACGCAGTCTTTCTGACCGACGCACGAGCGTCGAAGCTAGTTCTCACAAATCAGCGAGTGATTGAATTCAAAAAAGGATTCATCAAAGAGAGCTCGAAAGACTTCCGACTAGAGGATATCGCCAGCATCGAATACGACAAAGGGTATGTCATGCGGAAAGTCACACTCGAGGGACAAGGCATCTCCAAGGACTTTCAAACACTGGAAAACTACGGTCGAACGTTTGTCACTGCAGTTCGCGAACAGATTTCTCGGAACGAACAAGGCCTCGATCCGATCGACGCCCCTGTTGATGATGATTCTGTGAGTGAAGAGGTGAAATTACCCAGCAAGTATGGCTCGATCTGGATCCACCTTGTGATAATTGTACTGACGTTCTGGACATTTGGAATCGTGAACGTTGCTTACGCAGGCTACAGCTACTACAAATTCAAGAATACGACAAGTTCCGACAAAGTGGAGTCGAACACAGTCGAATCAGAGAACCCAATTGAAGCAAAACCCATTGAAGAGCTGAAAGCAAGAGAAGAGTGGGCATTCGATCGAGTTGACGAGCAACCATATAACCATTATACCGATGCAGTAGAGGATATCAAATCTCTCAAACGGCGTGAAGCACACAAAGAAGTCGAAGAATTGCTTTTGTGGTGTGTAGATTATGCAGAGGCCGAATGCGAGGCGAAGCCAGAGTTTGGTCTTCCACGCTCATATTACAGAGATCTAGCGATTGTGTATCGCAAAGACGACCGGTACGATGATGAAGTCGCAATCTTAGAACGGTATATTTCTAAATGCGAAGAAATAGACATGGAGCCACATGCACAACTCACCGATCGACTTTCCCGAGCTCGCGAACTAGTTGCGGAAGAGTAAGCGATCGGTGAGCGCCCAGTTGATGGGGAAAAAACTAGTAGGATACGGGTTTACAGTGATAGTATGGCAACCACAGAGTCGGCACGAGACAATCAACAGCCGCCACGAGTAACGCTTCGGCACGTCGACATACCGGACAACCGCGAATACCGAACGGTCGAAGACAAACGGTTGGATGATGCAATGCTCGAAACCATTGATGCCGCACGGGACTGCGGGAACGACCACGTAGCCCAGCTCCTCGAATACGAACTCGGCTCGCATTATATCAGCAACCACGCCTAACTCTCGGTTAGCCGTTCATATCAGCAACCCGCTAGTTTTTGGTAATGGAATGTCATGTACTTGGCATGACCGCACCGACTAAGCACCTTCGCGATCAAATCCGAGAAATGCTCCTTGATCATAGAGGGTCAGACAATCCAATTAGTTCCAGAGAAATCAGCGACGAACTGGGGATCGATGAGGTAGAATCATTCCCAGTTACTCGAGGGCTGATTAAAGAAATCCTGAAAGAAGACAAGATCCCCGTCGCCGGCTATTCACAAGGATATTTTGTAATTGAGACAGAAGAAGAACTCGAAGATTATTTGGATAATCTGGATAGCCGTGCTATGAACACTATCCAGCGGAAGTATTTGATTAAAAACGCTGCTTCCGACCACGGATTCATTACTCACGACAGCGACGACACTGAGAATATGGGCATTTCGGACTTTCTTTAGGCGTAACTATCTGAGAGGGTGTACGGGATCCAGTCATCCAGTCGGTTTGATGCCTGAAATGGGGTGTGGCTGCGATCGAATGGTGGGATACGTAGTGGATTGTCGGATTCATCCCACGACTGAAGTCGTGGGCTTTCTCCTCGATGTTCTGTAACATGACTGATCGGACATCACAGACAGTATCTCGACGAATAACTAATCTTGAAGAGCACGGGTTATTATCATCATTAGATTCCTCGGGGGTAGAACTATAATAGTTTGAATTATAATAGTCTAAACTCTAAAGAAACAGCGAGAGTTCTACGGGTCACCTGACCCTTGGTTATTTACTTTTATTTGTGACTGTCCGGTTCTGAGGAACCTTCACCTTCAGTAATGTCATATTTCTATCATACAATATGATATAGCGTGAACAGACAGACTGCAGTACATACGGATAGAAGCACTCCGGTAACTACTATAGACTGATTTATTAGCTCTATTGATACCCCTGTAACTAAGAGCACGATCCCGACGTATAGTGTCGCAAATGTATATCGAATCGGTTCTTAAATATGTATATTTAATTACTTCGTTGAAAATGGCCTTCTTCATCTCTCGAAGAAGATGTCTGTTGGTTGATCAGCGACTCGGCTGACCTGAGTTAACGCCTATACCAACCGTCCAGCGCGTACTATTCATTATAGAGGGTCAAAATGGTCGCTGGAAATTGTCACCAAATTCGAGAATATCAACTGATGGATAGCCGACTGCAGAGTGTGGAACCTGATCTAAGCACAGAAATCCATGTATATTCCGTGTGTCGAAATGGTCTGGGCTGTTAGTAAAGTACGAATTCTCAGACTCGTTCTCACTGCGTGTTTTCCGTGCGTATATCATGTATTTCAAGAGTTCCTCAAGGCCATCGGCAGCAGTTGGCGGTCTTCGGGTGTATTTTACTTCACCGATCGCAATTCGTTCGATCGCTTTGGTTTCGGTATTCCGCCGAAGTAACGCGAAATCTGGTCGAAGTTCGCTTGGATTAGATGGGCGGCTGTGACCGAATATCGCGCTTGTAGATTCCATTTGATGAGTCAAAAGGTAATCCAATCGCCGAAGATACCGGTCACCATTCCCGGTGTCCGCCAACTCTTCGCGGTCAAAAATCGGTGGTTTGAATGTTAGTAGGTCTCCTCCTGTCCAGTTGTGATAGAGTTCATACTGCGTCTCTGACTCACGCCAGGCAGCAACGAGATCAGTTGGCCCGGTGATCAACTGAAGGCGGGGGTTGTCATATGCTTCTAAAAGTTTGAATACCCAATAAAGTTCAAAGATAGTTGGTACCTCATCGTAGTCCTCGCGTTCCGGGTCTGGATAGAACAGCTGGCGTCCAAGCAGCGCCTGTGCTTCCTTAGGATCGATATCGTAACGTTTGAGCTGACGGTACCAAGCGAGCAGGTTGGCCGCCTCTCGATAGAGAGGGCTCCGTGCTTCACTAACTGTTCGTACCATCCGATCGCTGACCTGGACCTCGACGTTCTCGAGTTCGCTCAGATGAACATCAGTGAGTCCCGCATCGAGGTTACTCCGGAGGCCTGTCTCACCTTGCCAAGGATCAAACCATTTAGCTTCGCTTTCATTTTCAATGAGGTCCAAGGCTCGGGAGTGAGAGTCACGAATAGTTGTCAAAAGCTCCCAGAGGACGAGGTTCTTCGGCATTTTTATCGTCTCCTCGGTAAGTTGGCAGGCAAATGTGAGTTCGTCCGAATTACCTGTGCGGTACCGGGTTTTGATTGTCTCCTGCCAGTCAATTCGCCCTCGCAATTCGCCCTCGAACACCCGCGTTTCCCGTTCAGTGGTGGTGTGAAGCCGGCGTAGGCGTCGCTGCAGTAGCGACATAAAATCCATCACGCCGATATCCATCGTCACTGGTACGTCGACATTCAAGTTCGGGGGTCGTCGTTCAGCCTCTGATGATAGCTTCCGGCCCGAAAGGAGGAAGTGAATATCCAACAACTCGTCTAAGCTCTCGATGTTGAGTGTGGGGTCTATATCCTCCAGGATGGGGTCTAACTGTATCCCACGGCCGAGATATACACTAAAGGATGAGGCAACCTCTCTGACGAGCGTGTCAGCTGGTGTCCGGGCATCGTTCAGCTCGGATTTTCTGGGATCAGTCGCCATGTTCGTCTGTGAATTCGATCTCGAAATATTCTCGAGCAAATTGTTTCAGTTGATCGATATCGACGATCGCCCCATATTCGTCGTTCACAGCTGCAACTTTCTCAGGGAAACTCCGCTGCTTTCTCTTCGGTAGCCCTTCCAACTGTGGCATGACATACATAATGAGAGCATCAGTGAACTCCGATGACTCCCTGTCTCGAACTTGGGAAAGCATGTCCCTAATGATCGCGGGTCCGATAGCTCGAACCTCGTTGATCGTTTCCCAAAGTTCGGCAGTGATAGCAGCGGTCTCGTCTGAAATAGGATTCTCGTACCACGCTTCTGCGTACTCCTGAATTAGCTCATCGTCAATCTCGGAAGGGATCGATACCGGGACGAATGCGAATCGGCGCATGAAAGCATAGCTCATCTGGTACAGAGAGGTCTTGTCGTAGGTATTCATTGTCGCCAGGAGGCGCCAGTCAGATGGAATAAAATAGTGATTCGGCGCTAGTGATGAGACCTCCGCGTTCTCTGGGTCTCCGATGAGCGTAACCGGATCATCATTGGATTCATCGAAAGGCAGCGTGATGGTTTCTCCTGTAAGCGCAGAGAAGAGGGATCCAAATGCCTTGTCGATATCAGCTCGATTGAGCTCGTCGATGATTAACCATTCATTCTTTGGTGTCTCTCCATTGTTGGCCATGAATCGGTCGAGAAAGACACCAGGATGGAATTCGAGGCTCCTATCGGTTTCTGGCCGGTAACCTCCGATGGTGTCGAAGGTAGACCAGTCTGCGGAGGCCGTGACCATCTTGTGTTCCTCATCGACGTAATAGCGGGCCACGTGTCGGGCCAGTTTCGTCTTTCCAGTCCCAGGTGGGCCGGTGAGAATCACGTGCTTGCCGTTTTTTAATGCAGATTGGATCCGATTCAAGATCCGTGTCTCTTCTCCTGATCTAAAGACCAAGTCCGACAATTCTATTTCACCTTCAGCCGCTTCGATGACAGAAGGTCGTTTAGCCTGCCACTCGCCGAAAGTATCTGGTTTTTCGCATTCAGGCTCACCTTCCTCGTGATTCTCTTCACTGCCCCCCAATTTGTTGTCGACACGGTCCACCTGCAGTGTCTCAACAAATTTCTCAATCGTTTCATCGACATCACTGGTTAAATCGACAACTTCCATTCTACGGGAGAGGGCGCCAATGAAGTGATCCAGCCTCGCATCGAACTCATGTACTGTCCATTGATGGAAGAGTTCATTACCCGACTTAAGACAATTCACCGACACCCCGCCATTTGTAGCAATCGTACCGGTGGTCACCCAGTCGACACCAATAAATTGGGAGTGGTCAAATTTCACCGAATCTATAGTGGCCGCAATATCGTCATGGGTTTCAACCCCTTTAGTGCCAGGGAACTCTTCAAAAGTAGCAGTCACCCTACCAACCCCATATGCTACATCGATCCCTGATACATTTGACCCGGCAACAATTATGTCCCCCGCTTCAATTCCGTATTGGAAATTGTAGATCTGACGTTCTGAATCCTGTGTCCGTTCTCCCGCTGGCTCATATAGGTTATCTCCTATGTCGTCGACGGACCACCCGATAGAGGCGAAATTATTCTCGGCCCAAACCGGCCAAAAATCACCACCTTCTGGCGAAACTGCCCAGATTGTTTTGTCCCTGATATCAAATTTTGGCGTAGAATAGAGGCGGTCTATGAACTGATTGTATGTTTTTACTGCCGTGACGAGATCAGCTACTACAGTTCCCACATTCTCCAGATCATCAGGACCGTATTCTTTAACAAAGACGGTTCCACTGTTGTACCCTTTGGATCGGTTCAATTCTGGTGAAAGGCTGGCTTGGTCAGCGGTGAATCCATTAGGGACATCGATCAATTCTCGATACCGTTCCGCATGCCGCTCAAGGATAGTTGATGAATTTGGTCTGATATCTTTTCTACTGGAACAGCGCTGAGCCTCGGTGGATCCCTGATTTAGCGTAAGATAGAGCCTTCGTTCATTCGGATCAAAGAGATATACGACGTATATCCCACGCTGAGTTGTCGTAGTCTCATCAGACCGTTCAATTGGGATGTAAGGGATATCCGATATAGCACCTTGGCCAAACGTCGGCCTGATTTCGTATTCACTACTCTGATTACCCAGGACAGCCCTTACGGCAGGTTCCGTCTGGTCACCAATTAAATCTTGGAGGTTAGGAAAATCATCCAGTGTGTATCCCTGATTATCGGAACCCCGGTCTTCTTGTCCCGATTCAGGGTACTCCAGAAGGATTTCTCGGAGGATCTCTGGGAAGGATTCCCCATCTTCGACTGGTTCTAAAAAGTGGGTTGTATCCCCCTGACGCTCAGTTTCTGTCCGGTGGATATAACCATTCTCAGCAAGCAACTCTGCTATTTCTCCACCTTTTTGAGACGAGAGATCCAGTTCCTGGCAGAAATCATCCAGATAGATACCGGTACTTTCGTAAACCAATTCCAACCCGGATCGAGCAACCTCCCCGAACCCACCGTCCTCTGATTCGCTCATCGTCCAAAAATAGCAAGAGAACGTGATAAAATACCTTCATTCCAAGACAGTTGGTTTTGTTACCCCGATCGCGATCGATCATGAACTTGGGGGTTGAGTGGTACAAAACGAACCGACATCGATGAATAAAACGCTAGCAAACCCAATTCGATCGGGACATCAGTGAAGTAAGTCCAGTGCCATATTCAGTGTGCTGAGTTCAGTATATTCAGAACGCATTACGACTCACTTCG
>NZ_JAKRVX010000001.1 GCF_023638035.1 Natronocalculus amylovorans
GAGTGGGAGACCCTCTGGGAGTCGTTCACCGCCGCCTCCATTCATACCACTTTCAACCCTCGAAGAGAGGTTTCTCTCTTTGGGGTTTTTGCATTTCATTCGAAGAGAGGAGTTACTACTGTAATCAAACTGTACTAAAATATATTCAGATACTACTTAGCCGAAGTACGCAGCGAGTCTGTCAGCTGCCTCTTCAACCCGCGGTGTAACAAGTGCAAATCGGAGCCAATCAGATCGTGCAGTACCAAACGTCGCCCCTGGCATGCCAGCAACGCCGGCCTCATCAATGAGCTGTTTCGTATTTTCCATTGTTCCGGGGAAGCCGTCAAATCGAGCAAGAACGTAGAATGACCCATCAGGGCGACTATATTCTGCCCCTGCTGCGTCAAGTGCGGTCGTAAAGGCAGCAATGCGGTCTCGGATTGTCTCTCTTGCCGACTCGTAGTATTCCGGTGGGGTCTCACGGAGTGCCTCGTAGACCGCTTGCTGTGCCGGTCGACTGCCGGCAACATTCACGAGCATATGCCTAGTTTTTGCAGCATCAACAAGCGGCTCGGGAAAGATCGCGTAGCCGACTCGAAATCCAGTAATTGCCATCGATTTGGAGAATCCAGAGGTGACAATACAGTTTGCTGAATCTATTGTGAGTGCACTCTCAAAAGAACCAGTGAGATCGAAGTGGTCATACACTTCATCCATAATAACAAGCGCATCGTGTTCTTCCGCAGCTGAAATAATCGTCCGGACCGACGAGAGGTCATAAATTGCACCGGTTGGATTGTTCGGCGTATTGAGAACGATACACGCAGTATCATCATCAATCGCAGCAACCATTGCATCTATATCTAGTGATCCATCCACGTTTGTTGCAACGAGGGTGGGGTTCCCGCCAAGCATAGTCGCCTTTCCGGGGTAGTATGGGTAGACGGGATCAGTAAGCACCACAGTCGAGCCCGAGCAGTATTCAAGTGCACGGGCCATTGCAAGATAGTTCGCCTCACCAGTACCGTTCGTGACAATAACTTGGTCAGGGTCCACATTTCTCCGTGCAGCAATCTCTTCTTTTAGTGTAGTAAGACCGTCACTCGGGGGGTACTGAAATTGGTCTGGGTCTGCATCGGCATATGTTTTGAGTGCAGTTCGGATTGTTTTTGGTGGTTCCCAATCAGGATTCCCGCTGACCATATCGATGACATCCCGATCGGCAGTGTTCGCATACTGCATAAGATGGAAAAACTGCGGTGTGTCGTACTGTATATTCATGTTCCTGTCGGTATCGAAGGAGCCATTTGTGTTCGGTCTTTCGGAGTTACGACTTTAGAAAACAGGTCTACGGATAAGCAAGGCGAACGCCTCGGTGTCAAGCCCCGAGGCGGTTCACAACTGACATATATTCAAAAATCAAACGACAACCTTTGTTTGGGCTGACCGAGTGTCACTAGATGATGAATAAACGCGGGCATGTTCTCAACGCGATCCTATTGGCAATTGGACTGGGGTACGTCCTTGAGCCGTCTGGAGACATTGAGACATTTATTGTTATTGCACAGCTTTCGATCCCAATCACGCTTGGTGCGCTCTTTCCAGATGTAGACACCGATTTCGGTAAGCACAGAAAAACACTACACAACCTCCCAATTCTTGCGATATTTGTTATCTGGCCAATTGTGTTCAACAATCTCCACTATGTCTGGATCGGAATTTTGACCCACTATATCCTCGATCTAGCAGGGAGTAAACGGGGGATTGCACTGTTCTATCCGTATAAAAAAGAATACAATCTTCCGATTGGGGTTCCAGTTTCAAGCAGTAAAGCCGATATCGTAACCGTGATTATTACTGTTGCAGAAGTGGCATTGTTCGCAGTCGTTCACTGGTATATTATTCCACTCGATACTGCAGGTGCCGAGATTACGACCGTGGTTGGACTGTAACCGTTCCTATTTTCCGTAGCAATTGGGAGTGACTCGTGCAAAGCGAGTCGTTCCAAGCATCGCTGGGCTTGATGCACAACGGTTGCTACTGTTGTTTTTCGTCTCTGTCGGGGTGACAGCGGGCGCTATGACGCACGACCCGCCACCAGCAGTCACATCTTTCTCCGACTGTCCGAGATACGCTACGGGAGCGTCACCGAACGCGAGACGCGGGCCACCATCAGAGGCGAGCTCTGATGAGGATCGTCGCTCAGAGAACGACTCACCAGCGGAACGGCTTGCTGGCACGATTTCAAAGGCTCCCGTATAGGAAGACGTGAAATCGTGTTCCAACGTTGCCGAGTCACTGAAGAACACACGAGCCACGTTGACAGCACCAACGTAGTCCCGGTCGGCTTGATAGCCACAGCGAGCGTTGTCACAGCGGAAGTGCCCGCCCCACCACACCTCAAACGAGTGGTCGGGAGACTTCGTGGTATGGCCCGTCGCGCCGCACCGAGGACACGACCGAGACGTATTCCCCGGATGCACTCGCTTCACGTACAGTCCAGCGATTTCAGCCCGATACTCGATTTTCGAGATGATTTCTCGTCGTGCCCACGAGGAAAGTTCCCACGACAGTTGACCTTCGCCGCGAGGCGAACTGTTTGGGTTAGATTTGGTACCGAATACTACCGATCACGCCCATTTTTGGTAACAGTTACCAAACCCTTAGTTAATATACTGAGACATCGTCAAATCGGCCATCGTATAAGAGATTTCGTGGGTGGGTTGGCTCCGTTCCTGAGAGGAGAAGTCGATCGAGCTTCTGCCATGTATTTTCATAACCAAGGTGTGCAAATTCGATCGCCCCTTGAAGATGGTGGCGTGGACCAGTGCGATGGACTGCACGCCGCGTGACATCATTTTTGAGTGCCGCTACAAGCGCATCATCGCTTGGTATCCGCTCGTCAATTGACGTCCATGCTTCACCAACGCTGGTGGATAGGTGCGCATAAGAAGAGCCAAATCCGGCATCGCCGATCTCCGCAGCAATCCGCTGTCCGCGCTTATTTTGATGTGGAAACAGCTTCGCATTGTATGTCTCAACAGCGTCAATCCGGGCTGAATGTGCGGTGATCTCCGGCTTTTCCAAGCTTACATTCATAAACTCAGGATGTGGGGCAAGTACGGCTGCGCCTTGTCGGTCGAGTTCAGCAAGTGCCGCCTCAAGCGTGATGAAGTCCGGAACCGGATCGGAGAGGCCGATCGAAAGAATGTGCCGTCGGTTACGCCAGTCACCGGTGAATATTTCACGCGCAGGGACAACAAGAAGTTCGTCATCGCTGAACCGCTGCGCTCGGGCAGTGATTTCCGGCAGTCGAACAAAATGTGGTGCGTACACAAGTATGTCGATCCCCCGTTGCTTTGCACGCGCAACGACACGGCTGTTGAGGGTCTTAATATGCATATCAACCCGCGTTTGGTCTCGATCGCTCACAGCAGTACGTCAGATTGCCAGCCCATTAGCTACTACGGATTGATTAACAACAGTAAGATCAGGTAGCGATGATTGTATCGTATCTACGGCCCACACAAAACCATTATACAGACAGCCTGCTTGCGAATGGATATGTCCCAGTGGCGATGTGCGATCGGTGACTGTAATCGAATGTTCGATGATGGTGAGTCGCTTGTCCTCCACCAAGCACGAGAACACGAACGACATCAGTGTCAAGTCTGTAATACGATCACGTATGATGGGTATATTGCGATTCGACATGCGTTCGATGAACACACCCGCGCAGAATATGTCAGAGCGTATGAAGCGGATTCAAAAGCTGTGCGAGAACGAGAAAGAGTCAAGGAAATTGTCGAGAAAGAGGTCAATCTTCGGGCAGTCTTCGATACGCTAGAGGAAGAGTAGGGATCAACTGGAAAAGAAGTACAGTATAGTACAGTACAACAGTGTCCGTAACCGACTATCGCTCGTCGCTATCAAGCACGCGGATCTGATCACCACGGACAGTCACTGGAATTGGAACTGTTGCTTCGTACAGTTCAACGGTAACTTGGTCTTTCCCTTCGTCAATCCGCTGAACGCGCGCTTTTTCGCCTTTGAACGGGCCAGCAATGAGTTCGACAATATCTCCTTCTGCAATCCCTTCCACGTCTGGGGTTGGTGACAGAAAGTGTTCAACCTCTGCAAGCGAGGATTCGCCGGGAACGATCGTTCGGGCGTGTGGAATCTCCTCAAGAACACGCTCAAGAACGGCGAAGTTGTCCGCTTCGACCATCACGTAGCTTGTGAGCTGATCGGGTGCAAGGACGGCATGAATTTCGTCCTCTTCGCGATTTGCAACCATGTCTGCGACTGTGCGTTCTTGACTTGCGGTCGTTTTGAGTGCAAAAATACCCATCAGACACCACCAGGGATGAAGTTCATGATTGCGAAGATAATGAATCCGAGGAATCCGATGAGTAGCACTCCGGCTCCTGCGATCTTCGAAACCTGCCAGAACTCGTCCCAGGTGGGCGTACTCGCCAGTTTGAGGACACGAATATAGCTGTTGAGATCGTACGGAACGTCCATATTACCGCGTCTTTTGCGGTCAGGGCTTTTCTATGTGTTGGTTCGGCCGAGCAAAAAAAGGCCCGTAGAGAGATTATTCCACGTAGTCGATGTCTTCGCCTTGTTGTGGCTGTGCTTGGCGTGCCTGTCGTGCTTCACTTCGACCATAGATCTGTGGCGACTCCACGCCTGTCACGACAATCATCGTTCGCATCTGGCCTTCCAACTCTTCGTCGATCGATGTTCCCCAGATGATCCGAGCGTCCGGATCAATCCGATCGTAGATCTCTTCGACGACACCCTCTGCTTCTTCAATCGACATGTCGTTACCGCCAGTTACATTGACAAGCGCGGAGTTCGCACCGGAGATATCAACATCGAGCAACGGTGATCGAAGTGCGCTCTTAACAGATTCCTGTGCTTTCGAATCGGTATCAGATTCACCAAGCCCGATCATTGCGACACCACCTTTCTCCATCACCGTGCGAACATCAGCAAAGTCGAGGTTAACAAGCCCTGGTTTTGTGATTAACTCTGTAATTCCTTTGACCGATCGCATGAGAACCTCGTCGCTCACTTTAAATGCCTGTCGAACAGGAAGTTTTCCAACGGCATCAAGAAGCCGATCGTTCGGGACAACAATGACCGTGTCACTCACGTCGCGCAGTCGCTCAAGCCCTGCTTCTGCGTTGGTCCGTCGAACCTCCCCCTCAGCAGTAAACGGTGTCGTAACAATGGCGATCGTTAGCGCGCCAGACTCACGAGCGGCTTTTGCGACGACGGGTGCAGAGCCGGTTCCAGTCCCACCACCAAGACCTGCGGTGACAAAAACCATGTCAGATCCCTCAATCGCGTCATAGATTTCTTCTTGTGACTCGAGTGCTGCCTCTTCACCAACTTGTGGAAGTGATCCTGCACCACGACCCTGCGTTTTCTGCTGGCCCATCAGAATCTTTGTATCAGCCTCGATTTCAACGAGATGCTGAACATCAGTGTTTGCTGCGACCAGTTTTGCACCTGTAATTCCTTCCTCCGCCATCCGGTTGACGGTGTTCCCGCCCGCACCACCACAGCCGACGACAGTAATGTCCGTCTGCAAGTCTTGAAGAACTTCACGGAGCTCGTCATCGGTCATCGTGCCTGTACGCGGCGGCGCAGTGTTTCCACCTTGGCCGTTGTTGTCGAACGAATCGGCCGGCTGCTCCCTTGTTTCTTCGGCCTCGTCAATTGCATCCTCGACGATAGAGTCCATATATGCAGTTGCCTTACCGACCAAGCCTAATTACCTTTCCCCTTCGTCAGACAACTGTCTGACGCGCTCAAACCCCATTTTTTGCTGGGCTTACCGTGATGGTATGGTCTAACTACCGTCGAGAAATAATAAACCGATCGACCTGTTCAGTGGAGACCGTCTCGGGAGTGATTGTCTGTCCATCGTGCTCAATCGCCCTACCAGAGGCTAACTGGCCGAATTTCGGTCCTTCTGGAATACCGAGTGTCGAAGCTCGTTCGGGGTCAAATCCAACAGTCGTTGCAACAATTTCGCCATCAGTCCGAGTGACTGAGTCGTATTTTTCAGTGAGAATAGCAGAAACTTCGTCGACGAGTGCATCATACGCGTCATTACTGTGGATGGCTGCGCGGCCGACTGGTTTCGTTGCACCCTCTGTAGTTTCGAAGGCGACGGTATGGGATTTGACTGCCTTGTATGTTCGATCGAGATCAATTCCGGATGCGGCTGCCAACAGTTCATCGGGAAGCGAGACGTAAGTGAGTTCGTCGGAGTCTGTCTCACCAGCCCCGAATCGAAGCCCATCGTCTATCGAGGAGAGTTCTGACTCGACTTGCTTGACAAGCGAGAGCGATCGATCACCAACAACTGAGAGCCACGTCTCACTGACAACTCGATATCCAAGCTCGGAAATAACAGACGTAAGTGTCGGCTTTGTCCCCTCAACGACTGCAAGTGCTGCATTGCTTGCAGCGAATGCTCGATCAATAACATCACAGTTTGCTGTTGCATCACCAAGCTCTTCGAGTTGCCAATCAGCACCGATGTGGCCAACAGCCCAGTCCGTTTCCATCACAACCCGAGTAAACCGCGGTGCGTAGTGTCCACCGCCAAACCCAACAACGTGGCGTGTATTTCCATCAGAATCGATTCGGTCGGCGTCTGTTTGACAATCTAATACAGCCTTCGCGACAGCCCGTGCAGCCTCAGGATCACGCCACTGTGGGTCGTCACTCCCGACCTCTGCAAACAGCGACGGGACAGTCATCTCTGATGGTCCGTGATGGGTACATTCAATCCCAACATCGTATTCGTCAGGTGCATACTGTTGCATGGACGCGACGATCGCTTTCTGTGCGTTCGGTGCTGCACGGGCTAATCCACCATCTGTTCCGCCATACTCTGCAGGGCCAAAGTTCCCAGTAACATGTGCTGTTAGAAGCTTCCCGGTGTTCCCTGAGTGTCTGGAAACAAAGACAACGAACTCCAACTGTTCGGGTGCTGAAAATGCAACTGATGGATCATCGAGATAGATATGTAGCTCATCAAACTCTCGAAGCTCGAATCCCGGGGTCGTATAGTAGGTTCCGCCGCCATCCGCGTTGGGACGGGATTCGTCTGTCTGCGTCTCCCAAGATGTACACTCAAGCAACTGGTCTCGAATATGTGTCGAGGCGTAATCTGCCCGGCTGACAACGATTCCGATCACAACTACCTACAGTAGGTGGCTATTGGAATACTCACCGTTTTTCCGATCGGCAATCATCGATGAGGTATGGACGTATATGGACTGATTGGGAACCCAGTCGGGCACTCTCGATCGCCCCCAATGCATGAGGCTGCGTATGATGAACTCGAAGTGGATGCACGGTACGTGACGTTCGAACCGGCAGTGGACAACGTTGAAGCAGCCATTGCTGGTGCTGATGCGCTTGGTGTTGCCGGGCTAAATGTGACGATACCATTCAAACAAGATGTGTGTTCAATCGTACAGACGGATCCGCTCGCAGAACGTATTGGTGCAGTAAACACCGTTGATTTCACCGCTTCGAGACCAAGAGGTTACAATACCGACGCAGTTGGCGTCACCCGATCATTCACACACCATGGGGTTTCGATCGAAAATAAACATGCGGTTGTTATTGGTGCAGGTGGTGCTGGGCGAGCAGCCGCGTTTGCATTGGCAGACGCGGGTGCAACAGTCACGATCGCAAACCGAACCGCAGCACGTGCGATCGACCTTGCTGAAGCGGTACCAAATGCGACCGGGGGCGGATTAGACATTCTTCCAGATGTTCTCTCGGAGGCGGAGCTACTCGTGAATGCAACAAGCGTTGGAATGAACGCAGACAAAACACCAGTCGAGAAATCGCTTCTTCACCCAGGCCTTGCGGTATTGGATGCAGTGTACACACCGCTTGAGACGCGGCTGCTCGAAGATGCAGCCTCGATCGGTGCAACGACAATTGATGGGGCATGGATGTTGCTATTTCAGGGTGTTGAGGCATTTGAGATTTGGACCGAGTATACCGCACCAATTGACACGATGAACCAAGCACTCCGAGAAACACTTTGAGTGCGAGCATACATTCACCCTCTATGAGCGGTGAGATAACTGACACGAGACTGGTTTTTAAATATTCGCCCCTCGTAGCCATCGGCAATGGCCTTGCTACAGAAGCTCAAATCTATTCTTGGGATTGGTGGTAACGATGATGACGCCGCACAAAGGGAAACAGCGGTGACTGTCGAACGGGAAGGAGACGATGACGAACAAACAGCTGCTGAGAGTCCGGCCGAGGAGGCAACTGATGAGGCCGACGAACCTGTTGCAGCGCAGACCGACGCCAGCGCATCAACTGGATCACTTGTTGAGGAGCCGGATGAACCTGAAGAGGCAGCGGAGCCAGCAGAAGCTGCGGGGATCGATTCGAATGATCGGTTGGTCTCAGAAGACGAAGAAGACGAAGAAGACGAAGAAGACGAAGAAGACGAAGAAGACGAAGAAGACGAAGAAGACGAAGAAGACGAAGAAGACGAAGGGAAAACTGCTGACGACGGAGAAGAAGCCAGTGAGGAAATCGAAGCTGATGAATCAGCCGCAGTTGCCGAAGAAACCGATGCGGCTGCGTCTACAGGCTCGCTTGTTGATGAGTCAGATGAGTCAGATACTGTAGCCGAGCCAGCGGAGGCCGTGGGTACAGATACCCCTGAAGAGTCGGATGAAGCGGAAGCTTCGGGTGACCCAGTCCAGTCAATCAAAGGAATCGGACCCGCATATGCAGAGCGTCTCAATAATGAAGGAATTGTAACGGTTACAGAGCTTGCAGCAGCAGATGCCGTTGCGCTTTCAGATGCGATCGACGTCCCAGAGAGCGTCGTTGCAAAATGGATTGACCGGGCTGCAGAGAACTGACACCAGTGGATGGGCTATCGTACCGCGAAACTGTTAGGCCACATGGTGTGAAAGAGACGGTATGAGCGAACCACACGTCGTCACCGATCGATCGGAGTTCCGGTCGATCGCTGCCGATGCACCATCCGGGGCTCGAGTACCGATCGAGTTCCGGCAGACGGTTTCAGACCCATTTACCGCATACCGTCGGGCACGAACTGGCCCTGGTGGCGTATTTTTGGAAACGACAGGGGGACAGGCCGGATGGGGCTATTTTGCGACAGAGCCGTATGACACACTAACAGTCAGCGCAGACGCAGCGGTTAGAGAGCGCCACGCTGACACAGACGCAACTGGGGATTATCGCCGTGAGACGCCGTCACTGAGCGCACTCGAGGGATTTCTTTCGAACGAAACGATCGTCACCGACTCGTGCCCGGTGCCGTACCCCTGCGGAGCAATTGGCTGGCTCTCCTACGATATTGCTCGCGAGTTAGAAACACTTCCCGAAACTGCAGTTGACGATCGATCGATTCCGCGCCTCAAGCTATCGAAATATGACTGTCTTGCAGCATGGCACACGGATGATATCGGGGAGGAGACGCTGGTTCGGATCACGGTCTGTCCACAGATACCAGACACTGCGGACAAGACTAGCGCTCTCGACGACATCTACGATCAGGCATGTGAGCGGGCATTGGCATTTGCTGATCGGATGCACACCGGTGACCCGGCAGTTGGTTCACCACCTGTCGAAACGGATACCGCAACGTTTGAGAGCGACTGCGGCCGGGCGGCGTTTGCCGATCGAGTCCGACAAGTCAAACAGTATATTCGCGATGGAGATACCTTCCAAGCAAACATCTCTCAACGATTAGTTGCTCCTGCTGCGGTCCACCCCGTTGAAGCGTATGATGCCCTCCGCCGAGTCAACCCGTCCCCGTACTCTGCACTCATCGAGTTCTCCGGTCGCGCCCATGGTACCGGTGGAAAGCGCTGGAGTGGCGTCGACCTAGTCAGTGCAAGCCCCGAACTGCTTATTGAGCGGATCGACGACCGGATTGTTACGGAACCGATCGCCGGAACACGCCCACGCGGGAAGACACCGGAAGAAGATGCTGCGCTCGCAGACGATCTGACGACTGACGAAAAAGAACGAGCAGAACATGCGATGTTGGTCGATCTCGAACGAAACGATCTCGGGAAAATCTGTGCGTATGGAACCGTAGACGTGAGCGAATATCGGCGTGTCGATCGCTACTCTGAGGTGATGCACCTCGTATCTGTTGTTGATGGAACGCTTCGGGACGATGTGTCGCTTGCAGACGCGATCGCAGCAACATTCCCTGGGGGCACGATCACTGGCGCACCGAAGCCACGAACAATGGAGATTATCGACGAGATGGAGGATACCCAACGAGGACCATACACCGGTGGGATCGGTGTGTTCGGATTCGACGGCAATGCAACCCTCAATATTGTGATCAGGACGCTTACTCGTCACGAGTCGAAGTACCATCTCAGAGTCGGCGCTGGGATCGTCCATGATTCGATCCCTGATGCAGAGTACGACGAAACGCTTGCAAAAGCCAAAGCGCTCATAACCGCGATCGACACCGCACTCACTGATCATCAGTTTGCGATCAAAGAGGCCTCACAATGACTGAAGTTTCCCCGACATCCGAAACAACGATTCTTGTCGTTGATAACTATGATTCGTTTGTGTACAACCTCGTCCAATATGTCGGTGAGTTTGCCGATGAGGTACTCGTCAAACGGAATGACGCGATCGATGTTGCGGATGTCCGTAAAATAAACCCTGATGGAATCGTTATCTCTCCAGGTCCAGGAACACCAGCGCAAGCAGGGTCATCAATTGCGCTGTATGCGCTTTCACGGCCAATTCTTGGTGTCTGCTTGGGCCATCAGGCACTGTGTGCTGCAGGTGGCTCTCGCGTGGGTCACGCACCGGAAGTCGTTCACGGAAAACCATCGGTGATCGTACATGATGGGCGTGGTGTCTTTTCAGGACTCCCACAGGGGATCGAAGTTGGGCGATATCACTCGCTCTGTGTCGACCGGCCTGACCTACCTGCCGAGCTAATCGAAACCGCGAGCACCGAAGATGAACGGAATGTTGTGATGGGCGTTCGACATCGCAAAAAACCACATATCGGCGTCCAGTTCCATCCCGAGAGCATCCTCACAGACGAAGGAAAACCAATGATTGAAAACTTTGTTTCACTCTGTGCTCGGTGGCGAAGCGAACACGACGCAGGAAATGAATGGCGGTGGGACGATGAGTGAGGAGAGGGATAAAAAAGAGCTGTACTACCACGTAGACGGATCGCTTGTCCCTGCATCGAAGGCGACAGTTTCCGTTCGCGATCGTGGATTTATGTACGGTGATGGCGCATTTGAGACGCTCCGTGCGTATGGCGGAGACGTATTTAAATGGGACAGCCACGCCGATCGCCTTGATGAGACATGCACAATTTTGCAATTGGATCATGGGCTCTCCCGTGAGACACTAAAACAGCGAATCGACGACACATTAGATGCAAACAATTTCACTGATGCATATGTGAAACTTGCAATCACCCGCGGTGTCCAACCCGGGAAACTCACGCCACAGCCAACGAGTGATCCAACAGTGGTGGTGTATGTGAGTTCACTCCCGCGTGGAGGGAAAGAGAGCACACCTGTTTGGGATGGACCAGCGACGCTACAAACAGTCAAAACAAAACGAATCCCGAACAATGCACTCCCTGCACGGGCAAAAACGCACAACTATCTGAATGGGATTTTGGCTCGGCTTGAACTCCGTGTAAGCGATGCTGACGAAGCAGTGATGATTGATCAAGACGGCTTCATCGCGGAGGGGGCAACGAGCAATCTCTTTTTTGTGGATGACAATGCGCTCAAAACTCCCTCGCTCGAGGGGCCTGTACTCCCCGGAATCACACGCCAGACCGTGATCGAACTCGCCGAGTCCGAATCGATTCCGGTTGAAACTGGTCGGTATCGCCCTGATGACCTTCGGAGTGCTGATGAGGTGTTTGTGACGAACTCGACATGGGAGATTCGACCCGTCGATCGTGTTGATGGGATCTCGATCGGAGAGGCAGCGGGAGCCGGACCAGTGACAACGCTCCTTTCAATCCTGTACGATCGGCAGGTTGAATCACAGCACTACGACACACAGACCGCGTGACCCTCCTCTCCGCCGTAAACTACGGGATTTTCTCCTCGTGAAAATAGCCAAGAACAGACGAAATGAGGGGTGTGCTGCTACGATTCAAGAATGCGATCGAAGTGTGTTCGATGAAAGTCGGCTGCAGCCATACCGCGCTGTTCAGGGTATCCCGGTCGTGTTATGATACCGTTTGAATCCACTGCAGAGTGCGTGAGTGCGGCGATCTGTTCGACAGTTGAAACTGATGGAAGCGAGCGAATCGATCGGTACCCCGATCGCAACGCAGCGTGTAACTGCGCTGGTGATTCTCCATACCACGCAGCAACAAGGTGTGAAACTTTTGCCACAGACAGCCCCGGCGGTGCGGCTTTCGGCTGACTCCAGTCAACGATCGCCGTGAGTTCTCCATCTCGGACGAGCGCATTCCCTGGTCTGAGATCCCATGGATACAGCCGCGCGTCGAGATTTTCCGAACTGTTGGCTTCGTTGATTGTACTGGTGAGCGGTTCTCGATACCGACCGAACGCGTCAGGGAGTGCGTCAATCCCGGCAAGTGCATACGATCGCAGCCATGAATCGCCCGTGGATGGTTGCACAGCAAGTGAGCCGTTAGTTGCAAAGACATCTCCACACCGAGAGAATTGAAATGCATCATGAAGCGTTCCAAGAACGCGTCCAAACGCATACGCAATCTCGCGCTGATCAGTTTGATCGTACTGCGTGAATTGGGTGTGCAAATCCGTTCCTGCAACGTGTTCAGAAATGAGATACGGTGTTCCGTCAAGGGCGCCTGCAGCGATCGGTGCTGCGACAGGGACATCCGTTCGAGCAATAATCTCACGAGTGAGTACAAACTGGGTCTCAAGTGAACGCTCTGATCGTGATTGCTGAATGACGACTTGACGGCCGCTGCTGAGTGTGACAATAGACGTCCGTTTTTCGTTCCCCTGGGATGGCTCTGTTGTTGATCGCACTGATTCGGTTGGAAAACAGGCAGCAACAATCGCTTCGATCGGTGTCATCGGCTCACCACAGAAAGCAATTCAGCCAATGATTCGATGATGTATTCCGGCTCGTACGGTGCGGGATCCGCACCTGTTGGTGTGTACCAGACTGCAGTCATTCCGACACCCTGTGCGCCAGCGACATCATGCCGGAGCGAATTGCCGACATACATCGTTCGTGACGGTGTCGATCCAAGCGTATCCAGAACCCGATCAAATGGCTCTCGGTTGGGTTTTTGACGAGGGAGATCACCTGCGTACACGATCGCTTCAAACGCTGATTCAATATTGAGCGCCGCGATTTTTTGTGCCTGTCTTCGGTATGGGCCATTCGTCAACAGCCCTATTGAGAAAGATTCACTAACGGTTTTAAGAACGTGCTTTGCATCGGGGAGAAATGTAACCGCACTGTGATCGACAACCGAAAGAAATCCATCTGCCAGCGCTTCAGCGTCGATCGGCGTCTGTCCATACTGTGCGGCAACAGTGGTAAAACCGGCTGCGAGATAGCCGACATCGTCCACGGGGTCTGGTGAGCCAACAAGGGCACCCCATAGATCGGCTGGTGTGCCAAATGAGTCGATCCCTGCTTCACGAAACGCTCCATAATAGATTTCCGAACCGGATTGTGTCTGTGTACAAAGCGTATCGTCGAGGTCGAACACTACTGCATCGAAGCGAGCCACAGTATTGATTCGGTGTCGGCTGGCTAAACGTTCTCGCTGCTCATATCTGTGTTCCGTGGATTCTAAGCCAGTTCATTATCAAGAGTGAACAATGACGGGCGATCGAATTACATCGGTAGATGAGATACCAAACGACTCAACGTTCATTTTCCGAGTGTACGACCCTGCTGAAGAGACCGAAAAAGAGGCAATTTTGACACAGCTCGAAGATGGGCCGATCGGATGGCTGAATTACTGCCAACATTACACGCATATTAAATTGGATAAAGGGTCAGGTGCAGAGATGCGAAACGGGGAGATTATCTGCACAAATCATGGAGCCTATTTTGAATCGGATACTGGCTACTGTAACTTCGGACCGTGTGAAGGAGCCTATCTCAACGATGTGAAAATAACTGTTGAAGACGGGACGGTTTATTTGAGCGACGATCGATACGAGTTTCGTGGGTTGGGAGCGCTAGAATCGGATGGTGACCTGGGCTCAAAATCGAACTATAAGTTTTGAACGATCGGGCTCTCGCTCTTCAATATTGACGCGCTGAAAAGTGATCAGTAGCGGGAAGTAGATTTGAACTACTGATCTCCGGGTTATGAGCCCGGCGGAATCTCCTGGCTATCCCATCCCGCTGTATCAACCAAAACGGGTGTGACGGTTAAGGGTTATGATTCAATCGCCGTATGCGACTTTTCGGCGACACAGAGAGTCACATGATTCATGCCGTGACCCGCCATGTAAACAGACTCTCTGCAATATAATTGACGAGGAATGAACAGCCAATTGCGATCGGCATCGTCAACACCGGCCAGATGTCTGTACCTGAGATAACGACCGTAATATCAGTACGTGTGAGAAACCGAACAACCAGAAACTGTACGGCAAGTCCACCACTTCGAACGAGATTCGATTTTAGGAATCGCCGAACGGTATGCCAGCGACCAGTACGGCCGTTCTCAGCAAACGTCCACCGGTCGTTGATCACAAACATCACAATAATCGCAAGCTCTGCGCCGATTAGCTTCGCAATTTCAGGAAGGACCCACTCGGAGAGTGTAAGCGTTGTACTCACTGAGAGATCGATCGTTGCCCCGACCGCCCCAACTGAAGCAAACTGTCCGAACCGTTTGCCAGAAACGAGCTCAGAGAGGGCATCTTCAGTGGGCATTCTATTGTGCCCCATGTGTGGGGTCGACTACACTTGTACCGGCCCCTGTTTCTGCAATACGCTCGATCAGTGATGGTGTTTCGGTGGTTTTTCGATTAAGATATGTATGAACTCGATCGCCACTGACCACTCGAGAACGGTGTCTGGAGACAACAAGCCCCCGCGCCATATGTAGCCCATCCGAAAGCGGGGAGACGGTTGAGCCAGGCATATCTTCCCATTCGATCGGTACTTCGACAATACGCGCATCCGTCGCAGCAGCCAGTGCAATAAGCTCGATGTCCCATGCAAACCCCGGTTCATGGAGGTGCGATCGAACCCGACTCCATGTGTCAGCGGTGATCGCTTTGGCACCACACTGGTAATCATAGAGCGGCGCGTCAAGCAGGAGTCGCGCGGTAGCTGCAAATGCATCACCTAGCCGCCGTCGAGCAAACGTCTGATGTGAACTCACGATCGACTGTGGATGTCTGCGTGACCCAACTGCAAGGTCTGCGCTCTCAGTACAAATCGATGAGATAATGCGTTTAAATTCAGTTGGTGCGGTACTCCCATCGGCATCCGCAAATGCAAGGATATCGGTCTCAAGCGCTTCAAACCCGGCCGTAATTGCGGTTCCTTTCCCACGGCGTGTGTCCGAGATTGCAACGGTTGCAGGCAACGTAGACACCGCAGAGATATGCTCTGGATCCGGATCGTCTATTTCGACGCGAATAACGCTGGGGTCCACGGTCTCAGTAAGCCCCCGAATATAGTCTCGCAATCGTTCAATATCCGGATTGAACGCAGGAATAACGATTCCGAGACTCTGTGACATGCGAGTGGGTATTGGCGGAGTCAGTAAAAGACGTTTGAATTTGTCGCCAAGTCGGTGAAAGTCAAAAGATGTATTTGATCACGGTGTGCTCCCCTGATTAATGGAATACCTCCTCGTAGCGTGGTGGCTCCTCGCATATGCCGTACTCGGATTCTTGGGCTATCCGATCGCTGCACGGCTTTTTTCACGGTTTCATACAACTGGTGTTGGATTCGCACTTCCGATCGCGCTCGTTATTCTGACAACAATCGCCTACTGGATTGGTCATCTTACGTTTGGACCGGTTGCACTCGCCGCAGGACTGATCGGCCTCACCCTTATATCGGCACTCTGTGCTTTTGACCTCGATGCACTGCGCGATCGACAGCTGACACTAGCTGAAGAAATCACATGGGACCAAAATACCGTTGTTGCGTCGGCAACAGTGTTTACACTTGCATTCTTCCTGGTTGTCGCAATTAGGACCGCAGATCCAGCAGTGAGCGCCGCAGGTGGAGAGAAGTTCCTTGATTATGGGCTTCTTCGATCGCTCCTCCGCGCTGAAACGCTCCCCCCGGAGTCAATGTGGTTCGCTGGCGAGTCAGTGCAGTACTACTACGGTGGACACCTGATGACGGTGCTACTTGCGCTTCTCACCGGCACAAGTGCGGATTTTGCGTACAACCTCGCACTGGCTGGCTTTTTTGCGATGGTTGTTGTTGGGGTGTATGATCTCGCTGCCTCGATCGCCGCGCATCGAGGGTACCCTGCCCGATTTGCTGGACTCTGTGGTGCGGTGTTTGTTGGACTCGCAGGGAATCTCATCACAGCTGGATGGCGCATAATCACGTCTCTTCCCGATCAAATTGCAGTTGCGATCGCCGATGGATGGGCCCAGGGCGTCGGCACAGAGCCGGACACCGTGTTGGCTGGTGAAGCTGGATTTAGCTACTGGGCACCGAGTCGGATTATCCCTGGAACAATCAACGAGTTTCCACTGTTTGCGTGGCTCAACGGTGATCTTCACGCACACATGATGGGTATTCCGTTCTTGTTGCTCGGTATTGCGCTTGCATTTAGCTACTGGCTCACGCCGGAGCCCGATCGGCGCTGGCGGCAGTTCCTGCTGTTTGTCGCAGTCCCAATACTTGGCGGCTTACAAGTTATTGTTGACACATGGAGCGTCCCAACAATTATCGGCGTCGTGTGGCTCGCACTCACGTTTGCACCGGCACATCCACTCACTGTGCTCCCACGAGGGGCGTCAGCACACGCAAGCATTGAGAAACGGCTACCGACCACTGCGATCGCAACAGAGGTTGGGCGAACCGGCGGCGCGCTGATTGTGGCCGCGATCGTTGGCGGGTTGAGTTTTGCACTTGGTGCGCCCTTCTTACTGACTGCGACGAGCGGACAAGAGATCTCGTTGCTTGCAGGGAGCGATCGAAGCGCACTGAGTGGGCTCCTGATCGTTCATGGGGCGTTTGTAGCGGCATTTGGGCTGTATCTGATTGGACGAATTGCCCCGAGCCGAACTGGCGTCCTTGCGATTGCTGCAGCAGTTGGTGTGACACTGATTGCGGCGGTCATCTCATCATTTGCGATCTTAGCAGTTGCAGGACCCCTGCTACTGCTTGGATGGATCGCGCTCCGGTTTGATCGAGATGTTGGATTTGAAACTGCGCTACTCATCGGCGGTGCGGGGCTGATCGGAATCGTCGAACTCGTGTACGTTGTCGAACAAGCCGGCCCACTGCGGCTGAATACCGTATTCAAAGTGTACTTTCAGGTGTGGATCGTCTGGTCGATCGCAATGGGTGTTGTGCTTAGCTCATTCATTGCCCCACGCGAAAAGATTGCACAGTGGTGGCCGAGCAAACAAACACGAAAAACGGCCGGAATTGTTGTGGTTGTGATTCTATTTGCGGTTACGCTTCCGTATGCGGGGTATGCGCTCGCAGATCATTTTGCGAACAATAACGCAGGAACGCTCCATGCAACGCAGTTCACAGAGGAGCGTTATCCCGAAGAAGCAGACGCAATTCGGTGGCTTGACGCTGAATCCGAGCGTGGGGATGTTCTACTTGAAGCGCCGGGGGCATCCATCTCTCCTGAAGGGCTTGCCGAAGACGGGTCGCACCCGGGCATCTATACATGGCGAGCGAATCCTGCCTCAACACTGACTGGTGTGCCAACGGTTGCGGGTTGGTCACACGAGGTTGGCTATCGGGGCGATGAGGCGTACTACGCGAGAGTAACGGAGGTCGATCGGGCGTTTGTCGGTGATCCAGAAGCCCAACAGGCAGTGCTGGATGCGTATGGGGTAACGTACATTTGGATTGGTCCAACCGAGGAACAACGCTACGGTGAGATTTCGATTACAGAGCTTGAAACGGTTGAACTTGCATATGAAACCGGTGCGGTTCGGATCTATCGAGTACGCTAACGCTCGCTTCTCGAACGATAATAAATTCGGATAACAGAGACCGCGTTTAAACGGACAGTTCGCCGCGTGCTTTAATTACATCAAGCTCTGCGGCGTCAATCGTATCAACGTCCAACCAGTGCGGGACGTACTCTCGTTTTTCATAGGCTTCGCGCTCGTCTTCAGTGCCGATCGTACACCAGAGTTGGACCTCCTCAGGGCCGTGCCAGTCGCCCTGTCGTTGGATCGAAAAGCACACTTGTTCTTTCCCATCGTACTCGATGATAGCATCCTTCCGGATCCCCGGGTCCCCTCTAACGATGAGGTTCTGCATACCCCACTGTTCGAAATGTCTGTGTTTAACCGCTTCGATGCAGTGTGGCGGCTGGCACAGAACTGTCACCGGTAGTGTACGAGTCACTCACACACTCGGGTCCGAACCAAACGGGTTTTAACGCCCGATATCGAAGTCCCGCTAAGGTAGATAGCTATGCAGATGCCACGCCGATTAAATACATACTGTCCGCATTGCCGCGCACACCACGAACACGAAGTCGAGAAGGTCCGAACCGGCCGATCGACTGGAATGAAAAAGGTCCAAGACCGACAGCGCAAACGTCAGAAAGCGTCGATCGGTAACGCCGGGAAGTTCTCGAAAGTTCCTGGTGGTGACAAACCAACGAAAAAGACGAACCTGAAATACCGCTGTGCAGAGTGTGGGAAAGCCCACATGCGAAAAGGATGGCGCGCAGGCCGACTTGAGTTCCAGGAGTAAATTATGGCAGGAGATTACCTACGCGTTAAATGTGGTGACTGTGAGAACGAACAGATCGTCTTCCAGAAAGCAGCAAGCGTTATCAGCTGTGCTGTTTGCGGAACAACGCTCGCAGTTCCAACCGGTGGAAAAGCAGAGATCGAACACGAGATTGTCGAGACCGTCGAGGCACGATAACCGATGAAGTACAGTGGCTGGCCCGAACCTGGTGACCTCGTCGTTGGAAAGGTAGATGAAATCGCCGATTTCGGTGTGTTCGTCGACCTCGAAGAGTATGAGGACAAGCGCGGGCTTGCCCACATTAGCGAGGTCGCCAGCGGCTGGATCAAAAACGTTCGCGACCACGTCCGTGAAGGACAAACAGTGGTTGCAAAAGTGCTTGAAGTAAACGAGTCGTCCCAACAGATCGACCTCTCAATCAAGGACGTCAACGAGCACCAGCACAAAGAAAAGATCCAAGAGTGGAAAAACGAGCAGAAAGCCGATAATTGGATGCTGCTTGCATTCGGCGAAGATATTGAAAACGAAACGTACAGTGAGATTGCGAATGCAATGCTCACGGAGTACGAAACGCTCTATGATGCCTTCGAAGAAGCAGCAATTCACGGCACCGAAGCGCTCGAAGACACCGAACTCAGCGAAGATGAGATCGATGCGATCGTCGAGACTGCTCGTGAGAACGTGTCGGTGCCCTACGTTAATGTGACTGGCTACGTTGACCTCTCAATTGCGACGCCTGAGGGTGTTGACGCAATCAAAGATGCGCTCAAAGCAGCTGAAGGCAACGGCGAGGTCCCAGAAGAGGTTGAGCTATCTGTCTCCTATGTTGGCTCACCTGAGTATCGGATCAAGGTCCGAGCGCCGGATTATAAAACCGCTGAAGCAGAACTTGAGGCAAGCGCCTCTCGCGCAACTGCGGCGATCAAATCCGTTGGTGGCCTTGGGGAGTTCCACAGAGAGCGCCGTGAAGACGACGAATAAGTCGTTTCTTGCAGCTTTTTATGAAATCCGACATCCATATCTGTTCAGTTTGGGAACAAGCGCACGATCGACCAGTGTACACGCTTGAGGACAGTTGTCCGGAGTGTGGTGCAACGGCAATCAACACTGCTCCCGCGCCGTTTAATCCGGACGATCCGTATGGCGAGTATCGCAGGGCACGGAAACGTGACGACACCTAACGCAGCCGTACCGACGCCCTCTTAACCTATCCGGACACGAGTACTGTGCATGGACGCGATCGATATTGAGCGAGTTGCTGACCCGGAGTTGACAGATCCGGTTCTTATCGAGGGATTGCCGGGTGTCGGTCACGTTGGTAAACTCGCCGCAGAACATATTCTTGAAGAGTTGGACAGTGAGCTTGTCCGTCGGCTCTATGCGGAGGAGTTCCCCCCACAAGTGACGATCGACGATGAAGGCGTCGCGTCGTTGACCTGTGCGGAGTTCCATGCAGTGCATACACCAGATGATGCACCAGACCTGCTCGTGCTTACAGGTGACCACCAGGCGGCCACAAACGCTGGTCACTATACACTCACCGACGCAATCTTGACGATCGCAGAGTCGTTCGATGTTGAACGAGCATTCGCACTCGGTGGGGTACCAACTGGTGAACTTGTCGAAGAGTACACCGTCCTCGGGGCAGTGACAGATGCTGCACTCAAAGAATCACTCGAAGCGGTGGACGTTGAGTTCCGGGCTGATGAACCCGCTGGCGGAATCGTTGGTGTCAGTGGCCTCTTGCTTGGTCTTGGAAAGCGTCGTGGACTGGATGTCGCCTGCTTGATGGGGGAAACGAGCGGCTATCTTGTCGATCCAAAGAGCGCACAGGCAGTGCTTGAGGTACTACAATCTGTACTCTCAATCGAGGTTGACTTCGGCTCGCTAGAAGAGCGTGCCGAGGAGATGGAAGAGGTAGCAGGAAAGATCCGTGAGATGCAGAGTCAACAGACGCAGATTCCGAGCGACGACGAGCTCCGGTACATCGGCTAACACAGACAACCATACGAACAGCACAACGAGACCAGTGATCCGGCACACATATACCGTATCCCACATCAACATTCATGTATGAAAACGGTACGCGTCGCTGGCGTCGGTCTCACACATTTTGGGAGTGCACCCGATCGAACGGGCCGCGATCTCTTCGCGGAGGCGGCTCAGCGGGCATTTGACGATGCCGGTGTCGCTCGGTCGGATGTTGATGAACTCAACTATGGCAACTTCATGGGTGCAGATGCAGAACGACAAAGCCATCAAGCGCCGATTATGGCTGATGCAGCAGGTATTCATTGCCCGGCTACGCGATACGAACTTGCGTGTGCGTCTGCTGGTGTCGCCGTTCGAGCGGCTGTTCGGACGATTCGATCGGGTGCGGCAGACGTAATCCTTGCCGGTGGGATGGAGCGAATGACAAACCTCTCGACACCAGCAGCGACTGACGCGCTGTCCATCGCTGCTGATTCGTTGTTTGAGGTTCGTGCAGGGATAACGTTCCCCGGCGCGTATGCACTGATGGCGCAGGCATATTTTGATTCGTTTGGTGGCGATCGAGAAGACCTTGCACACATCGCAGTGAAGAATCACAAGAATGCGGTTCCGAACGAATATGCACAGTACCAACGTGAAATAACGGTTGGACAGGTATTAGATGCACCACAGGTTGCCTCTCCGCTTGGATTATTTGATGCATGCCCAATCACTGATGGAGCGAGCGCGATTGTCCTCGTCTCCGATAGCTATGCAACCGAGAATGATATTGATGCACCAGTTACCATCTCCGGAACTGGACAAGGAAGCGACAGAGCAGCACTCAGTGAACGAGAGCACATGGCGCAGACGCCGGCCGCAACAGCAGCTGCAGAGATGGCCTATGCCGAAGCAGGAGTCACACCGGATGACGTCGACGTTGCAGAAGTACACGACTGCTTTACGATCGCAGAAGTGCTGGCGCTTGAATCGATCGGATTTTACGAGCCCGGTGCGGGGATTGGGGCTGCAGCGCGTGGTGAGACTACTGCAGACAGCGATCGACCGATTAACCTCTCGGGGGGATTGAAAGCAAAAGGCCACCCAGTTGGCGCAACTGGTGGGAGCCAGATTGCAGAGATGACACGCCTGCTACGTGGGGATCACCCGAATAGCAACCATGTTTCTGATGCAGAGATTGGACTGACACACAATGCGGGGGGAACCGTTGCAAGTGCGGTTGTCCATATTTTGGAGGTGGACAAATGAGCGATCGGATCAAAGATACCGGCTATGATGAGTGGCTTGATGCGATCGAAGACGGCTCAGGCTACTATTTACAGTCTCCTGCTGGCCATGGGTCGCTTCCGCCACGTCGGGTCTGCCCATATACTGGCTCCACTGAACTCACGGAAACACCGCTTCCAGAAACGGGAACGATCGAAACTTATAGTGTGATCTATGTCGCTGCACCAGGCTTTGCGGATGATACACCATATGCAACCGCAGTTGTCACGTTCGGTCCAGTCCGACTCACCGGTATTGTTCGTGGTGCCGATCCCGAGCACGTAGAAACTGGACAAACAGTAACTGTAGGTGTCGAACATCGAAAGACATCTGATGATCGGGTTGTCGTCTTCCGACCTGCGTAACCGGCGCTAGTTTTTTATGGCGACGATTCGGTCGCTAACTCCCTCAAGAAACTCTGATGGAAACTCAACGTGTGGTAACAGCATCGAATCATCAAGGACAATCAGTGTTGCATCTGCAGATTCAGCCAGCGCCCTCCCGTTCGAAAGTGGCGTAATATCCGCTTCTCGCCCCCATACGATCGTTACTGGTAGCTCAAGCGATCGAAGCACGACATCGAGATTGATGTCCGTATTCAGATAGCCACTAATGAACGATGCTGGTGCGAATCGAGCGTTTGGTTGGTGTGCGGTGGTCCACTCATATTCTTGCCACTCGTCACTAACCTTATCCATATCATAGTAGCCGTGATCGGCGTTGAAGTAGCGAATCGATGGTTTTGAAACAACAAGATTGAACAGCGCTTCCCCAACAAGCGGGAGTCTAAACAGCTCAAGCAGCGCTCCTTTTGGGGGTTCTGGACCTGCGACCGTCGTTGGGCAGATCAATACAAGCGAAGCGATCGGTGTCTCATTTGCAGCAGCAGCGGCGTATGCACCGGTAAGCGAAGATGCAATCACTGCTGGTTCATTGAATTCTGACAGAAAGTCGATTATGAAATCCTCGTACAGTGCTGCAGAGTACCGAAGCGGTGGGCGGTCCGATCGACCGAATCCAGGTAGGTCAGGAGCAATTACGTGGTACTCTTCAGCGAGCTCGTCAAATATTTCTCGGAACTCACCGCTCGAACCTGCGGCATTGATTCCGTGTAAACAGACGAGATCTGGGTTAGATGGGTCACCTGCTTCAGTATATGCAACGTTCATTCCACGCCATCGGTAGAGCTGTTGGTGACCCTCGAGTGCCGGTTCGAGCGACGGAGTACGGCGGCGGAGGGTGGTATTAACTGCAGCGATCGCACCGAGACCAAGAGTAGCGTATCCAAGTCCGCGTCGGAGATCCATACTATCGACTACGGTCTGTGGGATGTTAAAACCGGCCGGGACTGCCAGTAAATTTGATAGACGACACGGGGATATCAGCTGTCGAGCCTGTTTTCTACGCACTCTGTGAGTGGCTGTAACAGCTCGTCTGCGATCGTATATGGATCGGTGCGTCGATCTGCAACCTGATCTGCCAACCGATCGATACCACCGGCAGCTTCAATCTCGGATTCTAACAGTCTAGCGGCATCCGATCGAAGGTGCTGTCTGATCTCTTCAGCATATCGGATCCGTGCGTTCGCTTGGAGACCACCAGTTGTTTTGAGGTGTGTATAGTGTTTTTCGAGTGCGCCACGGAATTCAGTAATCCCCTCATTGTGTGTTGCGACCGTTTTCAAGACTGGCGGTTCCCATCGATCTTCATCATCATCGCCGTCAGGCGAGTCAGGATGCTCTGGGATCTCAAATCCGTGATGGCCGGTGTCTAACCCAGCCATTGGATCGCCTCGCATATGGATCATCTCTTCAAGATCTGCGACGGTCTTTGTCGCACCGGACATATCAGCTTTATTAACCACAAAAATATCACCGATCTCTAAGATACCTGCTTTGAGCATCTGCACGTCGTCGCCCGACCCTGGCTGGACCAATACGACGACGGTATCTGCTGTTTTGACAATATCAATTTCGTTTTGACCAGCACCGACCGTCTCAATGATAATTCGATCCTTCCCAAATGCATCGAGTGCCTTTACGGCATCTGCCGTTGCTGTCGAGAGGCCACCAAGCTGTCCTCGTGCGCTCATCGATCGGAAAAAGACATCCATATCACCGACATTTGAAGCCATTCGGATGCGGTCACCAAGCACAGCACCACCAGTATATGGTGAAGATGGGTCGACCGCGATGATCCCAACGGTGTCTCCCTGGTCGCGGTACTGTTTTGCAAGTTTATCGACAAGCGTTGACTTTCCTGCACCTGGGCTCCCCGTGATTCCCACAACCGTGGCATTACCGGTGTGCGAATGAAGCTCCGAGACGAGATCGCGGTAGCCCGGCGATCGGTTTTCGATTTTTGTAATCGCCCGAGCGAGTGCTCGATGTTTCCCTGCCAATAAATCTTCGATGAGAGCTGAATGTGTTGCCTGACTCATACAGCGTTAGCGTCGCTCAGGTGCATTTTCTCGGATAAATGAGACGGTCTCTTCCATCGGTGTCCCTGGCCCAAAGATCTCTGCGACACCAAGTTCATAGAGCTTCTCTCGGTCGCCATCGGGAATAATACCACCAACAATAATCAGCGTATCATCAAACGCGTCATACTCTTTCAACCCATCAACGATTTTTGGCACAAGTGTATTGTGAGCACCGGAGAGAATTGAGATTCCAAGTACATCAACATCTTCTTGAACGGCTGCTTGGACGATTTCAGCAGGTGCTCTGTGGAGCCCCGAGTAGATCACCTCAAATCCGGCATCTCGGAATGCCCGTGCAATTACGTGTGCACCGCGATCGTGGCCATCCAACCCGACTTTCGCCACGAGACAGCGAATTGATCGTTGCTCTGCGTCTGCGCTCATACATTTGATTTCGAGGGCGGATCGTTTGACTCTAACGGAAAATCGGGAAGAATACAACGAGAAGGACCAACCAATCTCACAGACAACCACAGAATATGAAAAAATGATGAAATGATCTCCCCCCGAACTAGGTGATATGGTACATCTACAATCAATGCTGCTTCAAGCCGACGCTGGCATGACTGGTGCAATCACCGTCTTCGTCGTGAGCTTTGCGATCGGAACTGCAGCCATCTACGCCGGCGCACGGTTGGTCATCGACAGTGAGACTGGTGTCGTTCGTGCTGGAGTCACTGCGCTTTTGGGTGCGATTGTCTGGACTGTTGTCAGCCTGTTCGTTGGGTGGATCCCACTGATCGGACCGCTACTTATGCTTGCTGCATGGATTACCGTAATTAACGTGCTGTACCCTGGCAGTTGGAGAACTGCGATCGGTGTTGGGTTTGTTGCATGGCTTGTAGCACTCGGGTTGCTCATTGCACTGGCGAGTATTGGCATCGGATCCTACGATGCAATGGGGGTTCCGCTGTAGGGCTCAGACGTGTTCTTCGAGGAACGCAACAATCGCATCATACGCTTCGATCCGGTTCGCTAGCTTTGAGAACCCATGACCCTCGTCGTCAAAGATCAGTTTGCGAACTGGAACATTCTGGTCTCGTGCTGCTTCAACAACCTGCTCGGCCTCTCCAACCGGCACCCGTGGATCGTTTGCCCCATGCAATACAAAGAGCGGTGCGTCGATCGATTCCATATTGTTGATCGGTGAGATTGATTCGAGGAACGATCGGTCATCTTCAAGCGACCCATACTCGGCTTCTCGGAGCGACCGCCGCCACTCACCCGTATTCTCAAGGAACGTTACAAAGTTTGCAATTCCGACGATGTCTATTCCGGCAGCCCAGAATTCTGGATATTCCGTCAGTGCTGAAAGTACCATGAACCCACCATATGAGCCACCCATTGCCACAATCCGATCGGGATCGACAGCCGGGTGATCACAGAGCCATTCAACTGCGGACTTGATGTCCGCAACAGCGTCCATCCGTTTCTCAACATCATCGAGCCCAGCGTACTCTTTTCCATACCCTGCGGAGCCACGGACATTCGGCTCAAACACACCATAGCCCTGTTGGAGTAAGAACTGCTTGACCGGGCTAAATGATGGCCGACGTTGGCTTTCGGGGCCACCGTGGATATCGACAATAACTGGTATCTCACCGCTCCCTGTATCCGACTCTGGAAGCGAAAAGAAGCCTGGAATCCGTCGATCGTCAAACGTCGGATACCGAACAAGCTCTGGATCAACAAACGTCTCGGATGGAATGCCTGCAGTTGCAGCATCTGTCCATTGGGTTGACTCACCGGTCTCTACGTCAATCACATAGACGTTGGTGTTCTGCGTACTGGCCGTCACAGTGACAGCAAACTCCTCAGCATCCGGCCCGAACGAGACACCGCCAACAACACCGTTTGGGAGCTGCGGTTCTGTGGTTGTATCGATTGAATCCGGACCGGTAAATTTGCCAACAGTCAATTCGCCGTAGCCGTCAACATTTGTGGAGTAGACAACACGACTTGTGTCTGTGTCGATCGCCACACCGTTGACATTCCAGTCTGTCTCAGGAACTGCACCATCCGTCTCAACGGCTGCAAACGATTCATCTTTGAGATCGATCCGCTCGAGCCGGAGGGTATCGGTCTCTCGATCGGCACAAAGGTAGATCGACTCACCATCAGGTCCCCACTCAGGGCTCCGATACCGCACGTTCCCTTCGTGTGGTGTTACGTGCGTTAGCTCGCTGGTTTCAAGATTGAACACCGAAAGGTCCTGATCGAAGTTTGAGTAGGATTGAATGACAAGGAGCTTTTTGTCGTCCGGACTCCAGCCCCCAAGTGTCAGCCAACCATCGCCCTCAAAAACTACCTCTGCATCGCCTCCAGTCGCATCCCGGTCTTGGACGTATATATCGAATACTTGCGTGTCGCGTCTATTTGATGTGAACGCAAATCGCTCGCCATCGTGGGACCAGCCACCCCAGCGGTGTTTCGCTCCCGGACGCTGTGTGAGGTTGGTTATGCTACCGCTCTCGGTTTCGACACGATATAGCTGTGCTCGCTCATTGCCTCCGTCATCCATACCAAAGATGATTTCTGGACGCGTCGGAGAGTATCGAGCAAACGTCACTCGCTCGTCATAGAAGGTGTGTTGTTGCGGCCACTGTCCTGCACCGTCAACCGACCAGAGTTGGCCAGTACCTGTTGTATTCATTAAAAATGCAAGTCGATCGCCATCGGGAGAGAAGTTTGCCCCGTACGCGCTTCGGATATTGAGATAGCGTTCAATGTCGTAGTCGGACATATCTATCTCTCAGCGCGGGCCGGCAAACAGTTTGGGGTCGTCGATGAGCAGCGCAGAATGTGTGGGTTTTTCATGGATTAGTTCGTCCCACAGTGTATGCGTGTTACGTTCGTGTCGATGGAGACGCCACACCGACGTGACATGCCTGCAATTGTCCGGCTGAGTAGACTTGCACGGACACTGGCAGCTGACGGTCACGAAATTACGATCTGCTGCACTAAATGGTGGGAAGGAGAGCATAAAACGTTCGAACAGCACGATATCGAGTATCGTGCAGTGACGGACACCCCTTCCACGCGATCGTTCGCCGCCAAACTACCGTTCGTGCTGCGAAAGTGTAATTCGGACGTTATTCATCTACTCAACAGCCCCCCAGCACTCGTTCGTGCTGCACGTGCAGCAACAACGTTTCGCCGAACACCGATCGTCGTTGATTGGTGGTCAGACGTTGACGGCGACTCAGCACGTAGCTATGAGAAGGCTGTTCGATCGAGCGATCGAGTCGTTGTTCCCTCTCGGTTTATTGAAACGATGGTCCGCGAGCATGGCGCAGCCGAATCGACGGTACAGGTCATCCCGGAAGGAGTGAAGATGGATCTAATCCGCGAGGTTGAGCCCAAAGACGGGATTGATATGGTGTACAGCCGCCGGCTAGATGAGCATGCGAACGTTGAGACGTTCCTACTTGCGCTTGCAGAGCTCCGTAATCGAGGCTGGAATGCGGTGGTTATTGGGGATGGACCCACCCGGCAGGACGCAGAGCGGACCGCACGTGACCTCCGAATTGATGACAAAGTCCGATTTGTTGGGGACCTTCCGATCCGCGATCGGGTCTCACTGTTCAAAGGCGCACATGTGTTTGCACAGACTGCGGAGTTTGAGCCATTTGCATCGGAGCTCTTGTGGGCGCTTGCCTGTGGCTGTGTTGGCATCGTTGAGTACCAAGTTGGGTCGAGTGCGCACGAGCTCGTCGAAGGAAAATCAAAGTTGGAGGGGACACGTGGCCGCCTCGTTACCTCGCCACAGGAGTTAGCCGAAGAGGTCGTCGCCACGCGATCGCTCAGCAGAATGAAGGTAGATAACGCGTACGATGCTTACAGCTACGATACGGTTGTAGATGACTACCTTGCAGTTTATGAGTCTGCGACTCAAGCAACCGGTCTATTCTAAAAAATTGTTCTGGGGTTATGCGCTATCTTCGTAGTCGCCACCGTACTTCATGAAGAAGAACGTAAACCCAAGCGTCGAAAGCAGCGCAACTACGGTTGCGACACTAAGTGTGAGTGCTGAATCCGGAACTGGAGGTGGGCCGCCAGCACCGCCACCGCCACCGCCGGATTCGACGGTGTCCACGTCGTCACCGACTGCAATCCCACCAAACATGTTCACAGAAATGTGTGGAACACAGTCGTAGTTAGTGATCCCTTCGTGCTCTTCTGTTACTTCGAACTCGTAGGTGTATCCCTCCTCATCTACCGGATCGCCACTATCGAGGTCATCTGCTGCAGGCCCATCATCACCAACGACGTTGTGTGCACCACCTGCACCAGTCCACTCGAATGTGATTGTTGTGCCTGGGTCTACCCAAAGCCCTGTTGGGTCGAATGCAAGCCCATCATCACCTGCACCAACCTGTACGGTGACCTCTTCTTCACCGCGGGCATCTTCGAACGAACTCACGTTTGCGTCATTGAACCATCCTCCCCAATCTGGCTCTTCGGACTGTGCGGCGGCGCTTCCTGATGCGCCAGCAGCTACAGCACCGGCGGCTGCTGCTCCGGTTGCCGTGCGGAGAAATCCGCGACGGGAAACGTCTGCACTATCACTCATACATCCCGCTTAGAGGTGGGTGGTAGTGAATACTTTGGTTCCGATCGACAGCGACTGACCGCTCCTGTCGTCACAACATATAGTCGTGCGTGCCGGTTTCCGTCGCTAAGAACGCCGAAAGCAGGTCGATCGTCGCGGCAATATCGTCACAGTTGGCAGTTTCGGTCACTGTGTGAAGGTATCGGGTTGGAATCGAGATTGCGCCAACCGGCTTTGCACCATGTGTGTTTTGGAAACCGGCAGTATCGGTTCCACCAGCAGGGAGTACCTCTAACTGATAGTTGATCTGCTCGTCTTCAGCGACTGTTTTCAGGCGTTTGTGTACTTTTGGACTCGTAATCACCGAGGAGTCTTTGAGTTTAATCGCAGTGCCCTCACCAAGCTTTGTGACTGCGTCTGCCTCACTCCCGATTATTGGAACATCGTTTGCGACCGTCACGTCAAGGGCGATCGCAAGATCCGGGTCAATGTCAACCCCAAGCGCGGTTGCACCACGGAGACCAACCTCCTCTTGGACGGTTGCAGCAAAGTGGATTGTCACCGCAGGATCTTCGATCCGTTTTGCGGCTTCCAGCATCGAAAAGAGACAGACACGATCGTCAAGCGCCTTTCCAGTCACACAGTCTCCCATCTCAACAGTCGTCTGCTCGAGCGTCGCAAGATCGCCAACGGAGACCAGCTCGGAGACTGCATCGCCATCACGACCAATGTCGACATATACATTTTTCACCTCATCTTTCTTTGATTGCTGTTCTTCAGTGAGTGTGTGCGGGGGGACCGACCCAATGACACCTGTGAGGTCGCCATCATCAGTGTGGATTGTCACACGCTGTGCACGAAGGACGCGAGCGTCAAATCCACCTAATGGGTCAAGTTGAACAAACCCATCATCTGTCACGTGTCGAACCATGAACCCAATCTCGTCCATGTGTGCAGCGATCGCAACACTATACTCGGAGTCACCGTGAATGGTTCCGATAACGTTACCCATTGCGTCAGTCCGAACCTCATCAACGGCATCAGCAAATTCTCGCTGGACGATTGCTCGTACATCGTCCTCGTATCCAGGCACACCACAGGCTTCTGTTAGCTCAACAAGGAGGTCAAAATCAAAATCCATCGTCATACTATCGACCACCAGTGGAACCGGTAAAAAGACTCAGTTTGCGGAGACGTAGATGAAAACTAACACACAGTTTAGTGTGGTTCCGGAACGTTTTTGGCCCTGATCTGTTCATGTGAAAGTATGGCAGATGTAGAAGCGGAACTCCGCGAGCAGTTTACAGACGCATTTAAAGGTGCAAGCTACCCAGTCAACAACCAGATGGATCTGGTCCCTGCGCTCCCAAACGGACCTGGTACAAAATTCCAAGCAGGTGATGTCACGCTGACCGCGATGGAGATGGCAGCAAAGCTCGGTGGTCATCAAGAGTTCCCATATGAAGATGTTGAGTCGCTTGTCGACGATGTGATTGCAGGCTTGAAAGCAGAAGACGTTCTGTAAGATCGAACACAAGATTTTATTTTCGATTTCGACCAGTGTCGAGAAGTTCTTAATGTCTCATCCCCAATGGTGACTTGTGCCGTTAGAGTCTCTGTCGGCGCTTCCAGCGTGGTTGATATTCGGAGTTGTTGGTGGTCTTGGAGCCTCTGCCTTGGTTGGCGGGGTGTTTTATTTTGGAGACCGACTCTTTCCACCAGCCGAGCAAACACATTCATACAGCTATGACGGAACTGCACGTCGTCGAGATGAAATCCGTGAGTATCTCCGGCTGATCGACGAACCATTTAAAGAGAACCAGCTGATCAACGGAAATCAGGTTGCGTTCTATCTTCCACCGCGTGATGTTGCAATTACGTTTAATGTCGCTTCGTACTTCGGATTACAGTCGACAGATACCTACGTAATTCTCTGTGAGCATGAGATGCCCGGGCATCAGATCGGTCGACGACTCCCATTCGAGGTTCCAACAGTTACTGTCAGGCCACCGAGTGGGAATGAAGTCGAGGCCGCCTTTGATCAGTTGGGTATCGACCAATCTGCAACTGAAGCAGAAATCAAGAAAGCCTACAGAGGCTTGGTCAAGGAAGTTCACCCTGACCAAGGTGGGACTCAGGCAGAATTCACACAGGTACAAGAAGCGTATACAACCGCGCTCAACCACGCCGAGCCAGCGACTGCATAACAGTACAACAGCACCGATTAATCAAGCAACCTGTGCTCTATCGCCCATTCCAAGCAGGTCATATGTGATATCGTTGTCTCGCAATGCATCCGTAACTCGACCAATTGCGTCGCTCGTTGCCACAACCACAACAGTCATGCCTCGAGCAGCGGCCTCTGCGGCGACAGAGCCGGCAGCGGTGGTGACTGCTGGCTCATTGTCGATCGATCGGAGCGAGACAACTGCCTCAACACCAGCGGCAACAAGTAGATCCGCATCCTCACAGAGGACACGTAGCTTCGCTTGATCAATCTCACGGCTCCCGCCCGCCCGTGCAGCTGGCACCTGAACAACGGTCACAACACCGGGTTCCATCTCAATGACGCCTTCAAACCCAGTTACGCTCACATCTGTTCCAGCAGCGGCAGCTGTTGTCGCGGTGCCTGTCGCAGGCCCATAATCGCCGGGTGTGGCCCGTAACAGCCCGCCATCGATCGAGAGGGTTACCACATCCCCTGGCTCAATATTATCGGTTGCGATCGCAGCGTCCTCTTGAACGTCACCTAAAATATCCGCAGTTACGTGATCCGCGTACCGGCGGAGAGATTTAGCCTCCTGGAACAGCCAATCAACACCCTCTTTTGTGACTCGATATCTTGATCGCCCATCCTTGGTCACTAGCCCATCTTCAACGAGTGCACGGATGTATTCGCTAACTGCTTGGCTTGTGACGCCAACAGCCGACGCAATCTCTCCTTGACTCACCGCTGGCTGGCGATCGGCAATCTCGACAAGTACCCGAAATCGAGTTGCTGTACGTTTGTCTGAGAGGGCGTCACTCATACCATCTATTCCACCTGCGAAATATATAAAGCCCGGGAGGATGGTCGACGACGAAGTTGGCAGTACTGTTTTTCACTATTGACAGAGAATGGTACACTGTGCAAGACGTGTCGTTTCGCGAGCGAGCGATCTATCTCGATTCATTGGAGACGTTAGTCCTTTCAGACATCCATATCGGAAGAGACGAATCGTCCAGTATCGAGTTTCCGCTTGGAGAACGGACTGATCTCAAAGAGCGGCTTCAATCGCTCTGTTTGCACTTTGATCCACAGACGGTTGTGTTTGCAGGGGATATTCTCCACAGTTTTTCGGAAGCAAGCATTACCACGTCACGGATACTCTCAGACCTTGTTTCGATCGCAAGCGAAGGCGATCGGACCACAATATTGCTCGAAGGAAACCATGATGGCCTACTTGAGACTGTGTGGGATGGATCAATCCAGCGCGCGGTTCACTTTGATGATGGAACAGTCGTTACTCATGGGGATATTATCCCGGAGTTGGATCGCCCCGGATCTCGATATATCGTTGGACACGATCATCCTGCAATTAGCATCGAAGGTGTGAGGCGGCCCTGCTATTTATATGGTGAATCACAGTACCAAAAGCAGCCACTGCTGATGTTACCCGCATTTAATCGACTCTCTGCAGGTGTTGAAGTGAATCAACTACGAACAAGCGAATTTCAATCTCCATTTATCACTAATGCAGCAGCTCTTCAACCAATCGTGTATGATAAAGAGAGTCAAGAGACGCTACGATTTCCACCGTTAGCAGCGTTTCGGCGACTCCTGTGAGTCACGGTCTGTTATGTTGTTCAGTCGTCGCTTCGGCCAAGCGCCTTGCGTCGCGACTCGTTGAGTGCTTCACAGACGGTTCCTTGGCCATTCACGTTGACTTTCGCCGATCGGTTTCGACGGTGGAGCTGTTCGAATATCTCAATACTGACCGGTTCTCCTTTTGGTGTCCGAAAGAGTGGTTCATCGTCACCTGTCAGACAGCCTTCTTCGTTCGCCATCTCAAGATATTCAGTCAACGGCTCCGTGGGTGCAGAGACTGCAAAGGAGCCATCTTGAAGATAGATATGCGTTCGATCGCCACTTGAGTCTGTGATATCGCTCGGGGTGAGCGATACAATCTGTCCGGGTGTCATTCCCGCTTTGAGTAACGCATCGACAGCATCAAATTGACGGGCAAGCCGTGCTTTGTGGTCGAGCGAGGCACGGACTGCCTCTAGCCCACCATCTGCATCAGGAAAGACTGCTTCGAACGGCTGCCCAGTGTTGATACCGGTTGTAATCTCATCCTCGTGCATATGGTCTTGAAGGATGATCTCCGTTGTTTCAACGCCCGAAAGTGTGGACACTGCCTCGTGCGCGTCGCTTGCCATCATCCATGCGAACGCGGGTGAACACCATGCGGTTGGAAGCGTAAACCGAACTGTTACTGCCGATCGATCCGCGCTTGGTGTTGGTTCGATGACAACCTCGTCAATATAGCCGAGATCGACGATCGATTCGTCGAGTTCCGGATCAAGCACTGGGCGGAGCGCCTCTCGGATAACCGGCTGACTAACGCTTCGATCATCACGTTGATGTGAGTCTGCACCGGACATGATTAGTCGTCTGCAACGGCGCCGCCGACTGTGTTGCTGTACATCGATTCGAGTCCGTACTCAACAGAAACATCGTCATTTTGCAACTTCCGTTTCTGTTCTTCGATATCAATATCGTACAGCTCTGCAGCGTTCTCTCCGAGAATCTTTTTCTTTGTTTCGAGACCGAAATCAACACCGTACTCGGCTTCCTGTGCTGGGGTCAGCTCTGATTCAAGGAATGTTTCGACGAGCCAATCTGGGTTCCAGAGTGCGTAGTCGCTACCGAACAGCAACCGGTCCTCACCGAGCCAAAAGAGCAGCTCGCCCATGATTTCGCCGAACTTCTCCTGTCTGTGCACAGCAAGCGGTGCTGCGACAGCGAGTCCACCGTAAACGTTTGGCTCTTGGGCGGCGATCCAACAGAAGTCATCAAGCCGTGGAAGCCCAACGTGCTCAACAACAAAGTTCAGTTCTGGGAACGTTGACGCAGCGTCATCAATGTCTGCAACATCGAATGCATCACGGTTGAGCGGGCGGATAGTTGGCCCTTTGTGTGCGTGGATGTTCTTGACACCAAGTTCGACACATTTCTCCAAGAACTCGTAGGATTCATCAGAATCGAGCCGCCATCCTTTCGATTCTCCTTTCCACTCGGCGGTGTACACTTTGACACCTTTCATATCCCGGACGTTCGCCTGCCGCTCAAGTTCCTGCATCCCTTCTTCACCATCGCGCGGATCAAACCGTCCATTGACAATAAACCGATCTGGATAGGTGTCAGCCATCTCGCCGAGCCGATCGAACGTGTTGAATCCCTCGTGGTAGAAGTCTTTCAGATGTGTCGGCTGGAAGATTCCCATGTCGACGACACCGTTTGTAAAGAAGTCGTCTTTGAGTCGATCGGCGTCGTACGCTCTGTATTCGTCGTATGTCCACTGCCGATCTTCTGGTGTAAAACCAGTGTGATAATCATAGAAGCACTCGATAAACTGCTCGCCGCCTTTTGATTTAACGTTCTCTTCACTGGCATCCCACATATGGATGTGGCCATCGATTACGAAGATGTCTTCGCCTTCATGTGAATACATAACATTGTTTAATGAGAACCACCCACATATAACTATCACGGTAAATTATGTTATATGTCGATAATGATATTATTCCACATCGACAGTTGTTAATTGGTTATGTATTATTCGCAACAAGTGTTTAGTGCAAATACAACGCATTTTATCACTGTATCATGGAAGCAGCAAGATTACACGAATATACACACGATATGAGCGAAGCACTGCAGATTGACGAGGTTGACCAACCAACTGCCGATCGCGGCGACCATGTTGTCGTTGAGGTTGAAGGTGCTGGTTGGTGTCAAACTGATAACCACATTGTTGAAGGAATGTGGACAGATTATGTTGAGCAACAGCTCCCGATGACACTTGGGCATGAGAATGCTGGCGAGGTCGTCGAAGTTGGTGACGATGTTGAGACGGTCTCGGTCGGCGATAAAGTGATTTGTCACCCAGTGATGACCTGTGGGGTGTGTCGATCGTGCCGACTCGGAAATGACATGCACTGTGAGAATCTCGCATTCCCTGGGTTAACTACTGATGGCGGTTTCGCGGAGTATCTACTAACTTCCGAGCGAGCAGTCATTCCGCTCCCGAGCAGTGTTGACCCAACGGACATCGCGCCACATGCAGATGCAGGGATTACAGCCTACCACGCAACAAAAAAAGCCGTACAAAAACTCAATCCGGGTGACTTTGCGGTGGTTATCGGTGTAGGTGGATTAGGCCATATAGGTTTACAATGTTTAGATTCGATGAGTGCAGCTAACATCATTGCACTCGACATCAAAGAAGAAGCACGCAACCTTGCTGATTCGCTCGGTGCACAGTACACACTCGATCCATCGGATGAGTCGATCGTCGATCAACTCATGGACATTACTGATGACGGGGGCGTCCACCAGATCATCGACTTTGTGGGTCGAGATGAGACGACATCACTTGGACCACAGATTGGCGCAGGTGGTGCCGATCATCATATTGTTGGATACGGTGGACACATCCACGAACCATCACAAACGCTTGTTAACGGAGAGTTCGGCTTCCGCGGCACACTCGTCGGTAAATACACTGAACTGCAAGAACTGATGGCACTTGTCGATCGTGGCGACGTCGATCTCCACACGACCCGCTTCTCATTAGGAGAAATAAACGCCGTAGCCGAAAAGTTAGAGCATGGAGAGATCGAAGGGCGAGCGGTGATCACTCCCTGACCCGAACTGAGGAAGCGGCTGCATCGATCGGTGACCATTCATTTGCGCGTGGTGACGATGGACTGGTCCGCGTGTTGGATTTTGACGGCGTTCCACTAGCGGATGCAACGGTTCCCGATATTGACGACGAGACGTTTGTCGGCCTGTACGCGGACATGCGCGCTGCACGCCGGTTCGACGAGCGTGCGATCAGTCTGCAACGACAGGGCCGAATGGGGACATATGCCTCATTAGCTGGACAAGAGGGGAGTCAAGTTGGCTCGACGTACGCGCTGTCAGATGATGATTGGCTATTCTACCAGTACCGAGAACACGGAACGTTGTTTGCACGCGAGTTCCCACCGGAGCATCTTGCATACTGGATGGGACACGAGGCCGGAAACGGCGCAGTTGCGGATGCAAACGTGTTTCCATTAAATATCGGAATCGCCTCGCATCTCCCACATGCAGTCGGGTGGGGGATGGCAGCCCAGTACAAAGGCGACGAATCGCTGTCAGTGGCACACTTTGGTGAGGGCTCGACGAGCGAGGGTGACTTCCACGAAGCGCTCAACTTTGCCGGCGTGTTCGACACTGCAACGCTCTTTATTTGTCATAACAATGGCTGGGCGATTTCGATACCTGCTGAAGACCAAACCGCATCCGAATCGTTTGCTATGAAAGCGGAGGCATATGGCTTCCCAGGCATTCGTGTCGATGGGATGGACCCACTCGCGGCATACCAGGTGACGAAGGCTGCCGCAGATGTTGCGCATAGTCCACCGGAAGGGCGGCTTCGATCGACACTCATTGAGATGGTCGAATATCGATACGGTGCACATACGACTGCAGACGATCCAACAGTCTACAGGGACAATGCCACCGTGGAACAGTGGAAACAACGCGATCCGATCGAGAGGCTGGAGGCATTCCTTCGTGAGACCGGTCGTCTCGATGATGAAATGATCGCGTCGATCGAAAACGAGATTGATGACGAAATTGCAGACCTCATTTCGGTCGCCGAGTCATTCGAGGCCGACCCTGCTGATCTCTTTGCGGATATGTACGCAACGCAGCCAGCAGAAATTCAATCCCAAGAGGCGGCGTTTCTCGATTCGATCGAGCGTCACGGCAAAAGTGCGTTCCTTCGAGAAGAGTAACCGAAGCCGTCAGATATCTTCGAGAACCGCGTTTGCAGCGACCTGACCGCTTTTCATTGCGCCCTGTATCGAAGACCACTGCGTGAGATCACCGGCTAAGTAACAGCGTTTGCCGGGCGATCGAACATCAGGGAGTGTTTCGTACACGCCTGGTGGTTGTGTGAACTGTGAGAACGGGATGCGGTCGGTTGCGATCGTCTCCACGTTGTTGAAGTTCCGTTCCGGATACCACGACTCAAGCGCCCGGCGCGTTTTGGTTGCAAGTTCGCTGTCAGACAGCGACTGTGCATTCGGCCCAAGGAATGTTGCACAGAGCAATTCAGCCTCTTCGGTCCCGTACTCAGGGGCGACTTCTGAGAGCGGCACAACCGTATTTGGTGACCCATTCTCGGCATTCAAGAGCAGCCGTTTTCCGGTTCCAAGCGGTGTGTCTGATTCGAACCGATAGTACTGCGTCACACACCCACGTGCCTCTGTCGGTATGGCGTCAACACCAGTGAGACGGAAGGCGGCTTTCGGTGTCGTTGCAACAACAACCCGATCGGCTTTGCGCCGATCGTCTTCAGTTTCGACAACAACATGCCGTCGTTTTTGCTCAAGACCAGTCACCGAATTTTCGGTCTTGATTTTGACGCCTGCATCCGCCGCCGCTGTTTTGAGCTGTGTTGCAATTTCTCCCATACCGTTCTTTGGAATCGCCGTTTGGCCCATACTCAGCGCGTGGAAGGTATACTCGAACACGTGTTTTGAGGTCGAAAGCGATCGATCAAGCGTAATTCCACCATAGAACGGTGCAACAAAGTTCTCAATATACTTTTCGGAGAAGCCCCACTCACGCAGATAGTCTCGAATCGATTGATCAGGCCCAGTGAAAAACTCCGCCTCCGATCGGTCTCGAAGGTCTTGCCGAAGTGCAAGCGTCCGAAGTTTATCCGACATCGTCACCTCACGATTCAGTGCTGATTCAAGCAGTGCTTTCGGGTCCCGAAGTGGATCGGATAGAATCGACCGCTCACCCGATCGCGCAATCACTGCACCCGGCTTAAACGGCCGGAGGTCTAATGCGTCAAGATCAAGCTCCTGCTGAACTGCCGGATATGATGTAAAAAGCACCTGAAAGCCACGATCGAGCGTGAATCCATCTTGCTCTCTGCTCCGAACGCGACCACCAACCGTCTCTCGACGCTCATACAGCGTTACATCCAGACCCTCCTCGGCAAGGTGTCGAGCAGCGACCAACCCTGCTAGCCCACCACCAGCGACAACAACGGATGTTCCTCTCATGAGTGACATATTTGATCGGTTCATACAAAGAGCCTGCTACACCGATCGTGTTGGATCGCTCAGGTAAACGACTACGGGCACGGTGGCCCGTGGCTTTTGTTGTTCCCTCAGCCTACGTCGTAAGCACTCCACGCAAAGCGATCTCGCGGGAAGAGGATGGGCGGTTTACAGAACGCCCCGACCCAGACAGGCTCACCTTCCGAACAAACGGTTGGGTTTTGCGAGTCCGGTAATTAACCGATTCAACATCGACACCAGCGTGTTTTGCCCACGCTCGCCACGCCACGTTCACGCTCGCGTTCCGGTCAGCATGGTCTTGCTGAACCGCACACGAATCATTCGTACACCGGAACCGTCGCCCCTGACGGTATCCACGGTGCCCACAACACGAACATGACTTCGAGTTGTACGGCGAACCGACAGTCTCACACGGAATCTGATTCCACGTCGCCTTGTATCGAACCTGCTTCTCGAACTTATGGAACGGGAGTTTGTGCAGACGCCGATTCATGTACGTGCCGTACTTGATGGCGTCTCGAATCCCGGTCAAGTCCTCGAAGACGATAACAGGGTTCGAGAACTGTTGGGCGAACTCGACCACAACGCGGGACAGTCGGTGAAGAATCCACTCTGTGTAGCGTTCTTCTTTCTCCCCGAGTTGATGGTGGATGGAGTGTTGGCCGTGTTCTTGACAGCGTTTGGTGATGGTGTGGTAGCGTTGGCGTTCGGCTTTCACAGAGCCGTAGTCAAGCACGAGTGTTCCGAGTGTGTCCATCGTCTCACGGTTAAGAGCGGTGAGAGTGATGTTGCGCTCGTTAATATCGACGCCGACAAGAGTATCAGCGTCTTCGGGTTCAGACACTTCAACCTCTGTTTTAACCGTGACGTGTAGGTAGTACACGCCATCTCGGTATCTCGAAGTGCCGTGGCACTTCGATGACTCGTCGAAAATCTTCGATTTTCGAGACAGAAGTTCGGCCTGTCCCAACGACCACTCATCATCCGCTAAGGCTGACTCGATGAGGTTGAGGTCTTCCGGTCGCCCTCGAAGGTGTCCTTTCACTTTCTTGTACGGCTTCGGACTCACACGGAACCGAATGCGGTCAGTCTCGTCGTTGTAGGTGAGTCGGTAGCCTTCGGTGTGCGCCATGACGAGCGGGTAGGCTCCTTTCTTGTCCGTGGCTGGTGGAGATGGTTTTCCGACGTTGGTGTCGTCTTGGTCGTGCCACCAATTGAGAAGTTCTTTGTAGGAACCCCACGCTTGTAGGGCTTTTCCGACGACCGCGCACTTGTTGTTCCGCAGGAAGTCGTTGCGGTCAACCTCGCGTTGAATATCGGTCTTGTTGTAGCCGTCTTGTTTGAGTCGGAGTGTGTCGTTGGCGATATCTCGTGCGGTGAAGCGGGCATCTTTGAGCCACGACCGCTCACCAGACTCTATGCAAAGCCGGGTGCGTGTGGTCTTCGTGACTTCTTCGATACCCATACCTTGACCATCGAACCAAATGATAATAAAAGTAGAGATTAGGATGAAGGAGTACAGAAGTCATGCACATTCGATTAGTTCGTGCAAGTATCATTTCGTGTGGTGTCCGAAGTGCCGACACCCCGTACTGTGACTTGTCCAAGACGAAGTGACAGAGTTGTTCACGGAGACAGCCAATCACTTCGGACACGAGATACTTGCGGTGGAGATTGCAGATGACCACGTACACTTGTTTGTCCAGACGGACCCAAAACACAGCCCGGCTGATGTCGCTCGTCAGTTCAAGTCGTACTCTGGAAAGCACATCCTCGAACGGCGTCCTGAAATACGCGAGTCGTATTTCTGGGCTGGTGGATTCTGGAAAGTCGGCTACTATATTGGGACAACTGGTGCCGTATCGGAAGAGGTGGTTCAGCGGTACATCGAACAGAGTAAACATTAAGCGGTGTGTCGGGTTTCACCCCCGCGTCCGGTGACGCGGGGAACTCGCCCTTGAAACCAGTTTAGAACGATTCAACCCATTCAGCAATTGGCTCAAAACACCGATCATCGAGGATCGTTCCAAGATGCGGTACGTCGTCCATCACCGTTACCTCCGCACCGGAAACGGCGTCAAATGTGTCTGGATACAGATCCGCATAGAACGCTTCATCTTCGGCACCAATGATCACCATCGTGTCTTCTTCGACACCAAGTAGCTCATCATCGTTCCAATCCGGCTGGAATGAAGCTGCGAGCCGATAGCTGTATTCTGCTGCGGCACCATCCATCATAGCGTCATCAGGGAGTTCAAATCTGATAAATGTACGATCGTTCAAATTGGTGATTCCAAACCCATTAGCGAGTGTAAGCGGGATGATGAGGTCTTGATCAAATCGCGCCCACCCACCGCAGTGAGGTCGAGTTGTTGGGGCGTTCCGACCAAGATACGGTGACAAGAGCAGGTATCCATCGGGGAACATAATCGAGTCCTCTCTTGCCATTCGAATGGCTAGCCCGCCACCAAACGAATGCCCTGCAACAAGCAGTGGTGAATCGGAATCATAGATGTTGAGTAGGTGGTCGTGTAGATCGTCGATGTCCTGCCGGAGATGATCAATGTGATCAACGTCGCCACGACGTTCCGGTGTTTCACCGTGGCCTCGAAGATCCGGTGTGACCACATTCGCAATATTGTTTTCGCTGAGATAGCTGGCAAGTGGCTGCAGACACCGACTATCAAATGCACCACCATGGAGTAAAATGAGGACGCGATCGGCGCCGGAAGCAGCATCATACCGGCGGTACGATTGGAGCGTTCGATCCCGAGTTCGATACTGAGTGAGCCGTGGAAGTGCACGTTCGTCGATCGTCTCTAAGAGCTCAAATGAGAGGGTCGCATCTGGTGGATCCTCAGTCAAACACCCGGAGAGAGAAGCAGTCCCTGCAGCTGTTGCTCCAAGGAGCAGCTGACGTCTCGAGAGGGAGGGCTGATGCGCAGAGCCCGAATTCATACTACAGAGAGTGTACCGAATAGATATAAAATACATACTTGTCACAGCGTATCGACGGCCGGTGTCGACGGGAAGCGATTAGTTACAGCCACCACTACGAGTATGCATGGAGACGACACCAGCGTTTACTGGGTTGCAGTGTACCGGGTGTACGGAAACATACGGGGTTGAGACGTACGATCGCTGTCCGTCGTGTGGGGCGCCGCTCGATCCAACCTACGACTATGACGCTGTTGACACAGCTGCGATTTCCGAGGCAGATCCTCGAAACGGGGTCTGGGCATTTGATGCGGTGTTGCCGTTCACTGCGGCGGCTGCAATCTCTGGGGCGGAGGGCGCAACACCAGTGGTCGAAACGACACGGCTCGCCAACGAACTCACAGTTGATTCCGTTTATATCAAAGATGAGGGGCGAAACCCAACTGGAAGCGCTACCGATCGAGGAATGAGTGTTGCGGCCACAGCGGTGAAAAGACATGCATCAGATGCAGATATTGAACCAATCGCACTTCCATCAACAGGGAACAGCGGGCAATCAGCCGCAGCGTACCTCGGCGGTCTCGACCTTCGATCGTATGCGTTTGTTCCCTCTCGATCTGCATTCTCGAACAAAGCGATGATCAACGTTCACGGCGGTGAAATGCGCGTTGTCGGTGGTCGATATGCCGATGCAGAAGACGCAGTCGATCAACAGCTAAAAACGGAGTACTATCCGCTTCAAGAGTTCCGAACACCGTATCGACATGAAGGAGCAAAGACAATTGCGTACGAGCTGTTTGCCGATTTTGCTGGTGAACTTCCATCTCACGTTTTCATTCCAGCAAGCACAGGCGAGTTCGTTGTTGGTATTCAAAAAGGATTCAGCGAGCTACAGACGCTTGGGCTCATCACGGAAACGCCGAAGCTCATCGCCGTGCAGCCAACTGGTTGCTCACCACTGGTTGCGGCGGTCGAGCGTGGATTAGAGACGCCTGAACCGTGGGCGGTCCCAGACACCATCTGTGGAGAGCTAGAGGTCCCCAAGCCCGCAGGCGGTGCGCTTGCGCTGGAAGCGCTTGCAGCGTCGGGTGGGACTGCACTTCATGTAGATGATTCGGATATTCTCTCATCTGCGGTGACGATCGCAAAACACGAAGTGATCGAAGCCGGTGCAGGTGGTGGCGCTGCCGCTGCTGGGGCGTGGACGTATGCTGAAGAACACGGTTTTGATGGTGGTGAGACGATTCTCCTACTGAACACCGAAAGTGGTCTCAAGACACCCGATATCCTCCGAAGCCATCTGATGGGGCAAGGTATCTAACGACTCGCGTTCGCTGTTCCCTGCGGGCGAAACCCACACCGGGTGGTGACCCGGTAGCTATTTGCCGCCAACACGATTAGCGTAGGTATGTTCAGTGACGTGATGGAGGACTACCTCAAAGCCATCTACGTCTTGCAAGCCGAAACAGGCCCACCAGTGTCTACGTCCGCAATTGCGGAGTATCTCGACAAGACACCTCCGACAGTGACAAGCATGATTGGAAAACTCGAAGATCATAGCCTTGTTGATCGGGAAAAGTACAAAGGTGTCGAGCTTACAACCGAGGGCGAAACCGTCGCGCTCGAAGTGATTCGACACCACAGATTGCTTGAAACGTACCTAACCGAGCATCTTGACTACTCGTGGAGCGAAGTTCACGAGGAAGCCGATCGGCTTGAACACCACATCTCCGAAGAGTTTGAAAAACGGGTGGCGGCAGCGCTTGATTACCCTGAAGTAGACCCACATGGAGACCCAATCCCAGGTGCGGACCTTGCGCCGCTAGAAGATGACGACTCCGCTCGATTGACTGAATTCGAACCATCCGACCACGTTGTCGTCTCGCGGGTGAGCGATCGGGATGATGAAGAGCTTGCATATCTTGAGGATGCAGGAATCGTTCCGGGAACCGAGCTAGAGATAACAGCCGTCGCACCGTTTGGCATGATAACAATTAAAACACCATCGGGAACCGAACAGAGCCTCCCAGAAAGCGTTGCTCGATCGGTTCGTGTTACGCCAGTGGTAGACGCCGAGCAGTAGCCGCTCGATCGCGCGCTTTTTACACCCCTGCGATAACATGTGTTCGTAACCGTGACCGTCGCTGTGACACTGATTGCTGGCGTAGTGTTTGGACTAGCGCTTGCTGCGCCGCCAGGGCCGATGAACGCGATCATCGCCGAAGAGAGCGTCTTTCGCGGATGGGGTGCCGGATTCAAAGCTGGTCTTGGTGCAATGTCCGCAGATGTCCTCTTTTTTGTCCTTGCACTGCTCGGCGTGGTTTCGATCGTCGAGCAGTTCCCAACACTTCGTGGCGTGATGGTTGCGATCGGTGGGCTCCTTATGCTCTATTTTGCATATGGCGCAGCCACAAGCGTCAAAGAGACGTTCAAGACAACAGCCGCGGTGGATGATGAGACCAAAGGATTTCGCAAAGCGTTCGTCCTTGCCATCACGAACCCATATCAGATTATTTTCTGGCTAACGATCGGTGTGGGGCTGTTACAGCCGGGACAGTTGGATGTCCTCTCCGAGCTACCGTCAATTGGTGGGCTCGGTGAACTAACCGGGCAGTTTGTTGTCGAAACAGGAAGCCCAACGCTCATTATCGGCTTTTTTGTTGGAATTGCGCTCTGGATCGTCGGATTTCCGGCAACGCTTGTGACTGTCGATGATCGTGTTGAGGCATTTACGCCAATCGTTGCGATCGGGAGTGCGCTCGCGCTTGCATTCTTTGGGGTCGTCTTCTTGATAGATGCGTGGACAACATTGGTTTGAGCAGTGATTGAATCCACAACGTCGTCCAACACCCAAATGGGTTTAATGGCGGGCACACGAGTGGTGAAATATGTTCGAAAAATCGACATGGATTCAACTTCCACGGAATGTCCTCGTTGGCCATGACGTGCTCTCTGAGCTCGGTGATGCCGTTAATGAACTGCACCTTGCAGGAGATCCACTGATTGTCACAAGTCCAACGCCAAACCGTCTTGCTGGTGATCGTGTCCGCAAGCAGTTCACCGATGCGGAGACAGTCATCGTAGAGCGTGCGAGCTTTCAGTCGGTTGAGTCCGTGATTGCTGCTGCTGAACGCGATGGTGCGGGCTTCCTGATTGCATTAGGTGGCGGGAAACCGATCGACATTGCAAAAATGGCGGCCGATCGGCTCGGCATCGGGTTTGTTTCCGTCCCAACAGTTGCGAGCCACGACGGTATCGTCTCGGGCCGATCGTCAATCCCGGAGGGAGACACTCGGCACTCCGTTGCAGCAGATCCACCACTTGCAGTAGTTGCAGACACCGAAATTATGGCAAAGGCACCGTGGGAGCTCACAACCGCCGGCTGTGCGGACATCATCTCAAACTACACCGCCGTCAAAGATTGGCGGCTTGCACATCGGCTGAAAAACATCGAATATTCGGAGTACGCAGGCGCACTCTCGGAGATGACCGCAGAGATGCTGGTGGATAATGCGGACTCTATCAAGAAAGGTCTCGAAGAGTCCTCATGGATTGTCGTGAAAGCGCTCGTCTCCTCCGGAGTTGCAATGTCAATCGCAGGCTCCTCCCGACCGGCATCCGGTGCAGAGCACCTCTTTTCACACCAACTCGATCGGATTGCACCCGAGCCCGCACTTCATGGGCATCAAGTTGGTGTTGGCTCGATTATCACTGAATACCTACACAGCGGTACTGACGGGCAGTGGAGTGCAATCCAAAACGCACTTCGAAGTATTGAGGCCCCGACGACGGCAGCACAGCTCGGAATTCCACCGGAAACCATTATTGAAGCATTGACAACGGCGCACGAAATCCGCGATCGGTACACGATCCTTGGAAACGGCGTCAACGAGGAGGCGGCGATCGAAGCCGCGACCGTAACAGGCGTCATCGACTAACTGCTGGGACGTATTCTTCGGAGATCGCTGTAGCAGTGCCCGCAGTATGTTTGTGAGTATCAGTAGACAAAAGATAAATCCCAAAACGAATATCTCGGTAGCTCTTACAGTAGTTATGGAAACCCCGGTACTCGGCGGACCAGTGCGGGAACGACCAGGAACGGTTACAGCAATCTTATCAGTGATTGGCTATGTAGCCGTGCTTGGTGTGTTTCTCGTCCCAGAGTTCGCTGCACTGTTCCCTGAATTAACCCGCGGACAAGTTGACTTTCTCACACACGCAATTGCGGCCGTAAATACACTTACGATCATTTCGCTGAGTCTCGGTTGGTACTGGATCCGATCGGGCAACGTTCAAAAACACGCAACGGCAATGGTCACCTCGTTTGTCCTTATCCTCGTTTTTCTTGGGATGTATCTCCCACGTGTTGCAGGTGGTGGGACAAAATACTTTGTTGGTCCGGACCCCGCATACTACGCATATCTGATCATGCTTGCGATCCATATCGCACTGTCAATTCTGGCCGTTCCTGTTGTTCTCTACGCGATCGTGTTGGGGCTTACACATACCCCAGAAGAGCTTCGCACACAGACGCCACATAAGAAAGTTGGTCGTGTTGCAGCTGGCTCGTGGCTCCTGTCACTCATACTAGGTGTTGTCACATACCTGCTTCTCAACCACATCTACGACTCAACATTCGAGGCTGCACAAGCGATTGTTTTCATCCCATTGTAGCAGTTTTCCGGTGAACACCACCCCCACCGAAACGGTTAGACATCCTCCGTGGGACGCATAGGTATGACCGACACACACTGGATCGGAGAAACGTTTACAAGCACTGTTGGCTGGGATCACCTCGAAGCGCTCGTGAATATCGGCAATCGGATGGCCGGGAGTGATGGTGAGCACGAGGGGCTTGAAGCAACCAAAGAAGCACTGTCAGCAGTTGGTGCACGAGATGTACACCTTGATGAGTTTGCAATCCAAGGCTGGGAGCGCGGAGAGAGTTCGATCGAAGCCGGAGAGACGAAACAATCCTGTATCGCACTCCCTCGAAGTCCAAGCGAACAGTGCAGTGGTGAGCTTGTTGATTTGGGCTATGGGCTCCCCGAAGATTTCGAACAAGATGTTGCGGGAAAGATCGTCATGGTCTCAACAACGGTCCCGGATGACTACGATCGGTTCATTCACCGACGTGAAAAGTACTACTACGCAGTCGAAAACGATGCGGCAGGATTTATTTTTGCAAATCATGTGACTGGCTGTCTCCCACCAACTGGGAGCGTCGGCACTGCAGATGCACCGATCGGTGATATCCCCGCAGTGGGTGTGAGTCAGGAGGTTGGTGGACGCCTTGCTCGGCGGTTCGATGGCGAGGAAATAACCGTTAATGTAACCTGTAGTACCCCTTCAGCAACAAGTGCCAATGTCATTGCAGAGTTTGGACCAGAGACTGATGAGGAAATTCTTGTTTCAAGCCACGTCGATGCCCACGATATTGCAGAGGGTGCAATGGATAACGGTGCGGGAACCGCAACTGTCGTTGAGGTTGCACACGCGCTCAGTATGCGAGCAGACGAACTCGACACCCGTATTCGATTTATCTGTTATGGGTCCGAAGAGGTTGGTCTCGTAGGGTCATCATACGAGGCAGAGAAGGCTGACCACGACAAAATCAAAGCGATCGTCAACATCGACAGCAACGTGTATGGTAGAACACTCAAGCTATGGCACCATGGATTCTCGTCGCTTGAAACCGCGGCTGAGTCGGTTGGTGAACAGTTTGACCATCCCATCTCGTTGTCGAGCGAACTTGCGCCACACAGCGATCACTGGCCGTTCGTGAAGTGGGGTGTTCCTGGATATATGATCGCAGGAGAAACTGAGGACCGAGGCCGTGGATGGGGCCATACCTTTGCAGACACGATCGAGAAGCTCGAACCGCGAAATCTCAGGGAGCAAGCGATTCTACTAACAGAGCTTGTTGTCTCACTTGCCGATGCCGATCTCTCGACGACGCATAAGCCGCCAGCAGAGATTGCTGCCACACTGGAAAAAGAAGACGCTGCACAGGGAATGAAAATCACTGGAGACTGGCCATACGATCGAGTGTAGCTGTCGAATCGCGCGCACTCGATCGAGACGGCTGGATTTTTGATGATGCAACAGCACAGCATGAGTATGCAAGACGGGCGAATGGAGGGAAAATGGACGTTTCGGTGAGCACACGGAGTGACCAATCAGAGATCTGTGCGGCGATTACAGAGGCCGAACACCGCATCTGTCAAGAGGATGTTGATGCAACCGTTGTTGTGACGGACAACCCTGCGGAACTCGACGATTTCAACGATACACCGCTTGTTGTTCCTGTCTCATCAGCGCCGGCTGTGAACACAACACAGCTCTGTGAACTATTGGATCGAATCGATCGCGACGAGCATACAGAAACGGTCCATACGCTGCTTACGGTTCAACAAAACGATACCTCGCTAGCGCGTATCTCCCATGATTTGACGCTTGTAACGACGGAGCCGGCACATATCTCCGAGTACCGTGTCTCACCAAAACAGTCCATTCGGGATTCATTCAGAGCTGATGGTGTTGTTCTTGCAACCCCACTTGGAAGTGACGGATACGCCCATGCAGCAGGGGGCGCGGTACTACACCCAACCGCGGGAGTTGCGGTTGTCCCGATCTCACCATTCACCACAGACACCACAAGCTGGGTTCTTTCCCCACCACTAACGCTGACAGTGGAGCGAGATGATGAGATATACGTCGTTGCAGATGGAAAAACGGTCGCAACAGTCGGAGAATCCGACGTTCTCACCATCGACAGCGGCCCTGCGTTTGTTGTTGCATCAAACTAACAGTGGTGTTCTTGCTCGCCGCGATTGGAAAAACTCTAATGAGTCCTACTCTCAAAGGTACATATGGACCCATTGCAGTTTCTCGTCCCGCTCGAGTGGATTGATGCTATTGGGGATATCATCCCGATCGCAATCCTCGTTGTTGTACTTGCGAATATGCTGACACGGTTTTTGAGTCACCGTACCCATCAAAAACAAGCACAAGATGGCGACGATGAACAAATAGAACGGTTTCTGCCACACGTGATCACGAACTTTGCACTCGTCTTTTTGGTATTTGCATTTATGCTTTACCGGCCTGTCAGCGGTGCAATCATGGCGATTCCAATCGTTGGTCTCTTCATTGCCGACATCTTCGAATTTGAAGCACGAAAAGTCGAGGTTCGGAACAAGATGACCGTTGAGTGGCCAAAAAGCTCGATCGCTGCGTCGTCAATCGTTCTCATCTACGCGCTGTACTACGGGCTTCAGTTCCTCTTTACGCCGTACCTTGGATCGATCTTCGCATAACAGAGATCGCAAACACGGTTTTATTTCTGCACACTACCACTGGGATCGGCCACTGTTTCTGTGACTTCGTCAATGCCAACTCGATCGCAGAGTGCATAGAGCGGACATGCTTCTGGGCCATCAAGACAGGCTGGCTTTCGGGCCGAACAGTACTCTCTACCGAATTGAATCATTGCTGTATGCCCAAACCCACATTTTTCCGGTGGGACAGCTGCCTCGATTGCCTCCCGAACCTGTTCGTGGTCAGCAGCAGGCTCTGCAATCCCCATTCGTCGAGCAATCCGATGCACATGTGTATCTACTGGAAAGACACCTCCCCTCCCACCAGCAAACAGGAGTACACAGTCCGCAGTTTTTGGCCCAACACCGTGAATTTCAAGCAAGCGATCGCGAACTACAGATGAATCGTCTTCACGCACGTACGTGTCAAATGCTGCTTCCGATCCGAACGAATCGATGATTTCCTTGGCGGCATCGATAATCATCCGAGACTTCTGATTGTACAGGCCCGCAGAGGCGATTGTTTCTGCCAGTTCATCTTGTGGCACAGCCATCAGTGTCGTTGGCAAATCCTCCTCTTGATTACCATATTTTTCCATAAGCGCGTCATGCGCAGGTTGGCTCACGGTGTCGCTTGTGTTTTGTGAGAGGATCGTTCGGACGAGACACTCGAATGCATCTTGACCGCCGTATGCTTTCTGCCAGTATCGTTCACCAAGCGAATCGATGATGGCTTCTGCACGGGTCCCAGCGGCCGCAGGGTCAAACGTTGCTGCAACACCACCGCCACTACCGCCACCGCTAATATTCTCTGTAGGCTCCGTAGGGTCTTCAGGCATACATGTTGTAGGAACTGGACCACCTAAAAAACAAGAGCGTCGCTATGGTTCGACGGTTAATGTCACGGTTACGGCAGCACCTGTTTTGAGTGCATCGACCAGTTCGCGGTCGATATCTACGGCGGCCTTATCTGCATTGATCATCAGTGTCCGATCGTCAATGTAGGTGCTTGTCCGGCTCACAAGACTCCGTGTGTCGGTGTGTGTTAGATTGGGGTGACCCGCTCCGGTGACTGTGTCCGAGTGGCCTGCGGCTTCGATCGTCATTGAGATTGTTGCATTAGCATCCGCGCAGGCGGCGGTAAACTCATTACCAAACGCCGTTGGCGTTGTATCTGCGTCAACAGCAAGAATACAGTCACCAGCAGGTGTTAGCCAATCGTCGCTCGTTACTTCGAGTGTACTTGAATGCTTAGCGGAGACATTCTCGTGGCCGCACGCACGGATTGTGACCGTCCGCGACGATGTGTCTGCGGCTGATCGGTTGCTCATATACTGCGGTGAGCAATCCGACCGGAAAGGGGTAACGATCTCACGATTTATTGTTTTGTGATCGTGATCGTGAGTGCGCCGCACGAACACTCATGTACCTGTTGTGTCCCACCGACAGTAGTCATAGAGAGCCGATATGTGTCCTCTCCGAGGCGGTTCTGACAGCAATCTGCATCACACACAATCTCCAGTTGCTCAAGCATTAGGCAGTGGTACAAGCGAGAAACATATCAATACAAGCCAACCGCTCGGTGAAAGTGAAAGTAGTTGTGGTTTATATATTCAGCACTGGCCGTGTGTTATGGTCACACACCCCGAAATCAAGCAGTATGATAGCTCTACCCAGCCAATTCGCCACCGGTACTTTTATATGCTGTTGGCAAATATGTGTAGGTACCAGAGCGCCTCCGGCGCTGGTGGCATCGCACGCAGAATGATCGGAAACTATTATCATCGGTCGATCGCGTCTTCTAAAGCCACCGCCACGTTCGGAGCGGTGATGGTATCGAGGTTCAAACTATGAGTATTGCTGAGGAATTCAACATCGAAGAGCTTGAGGAATCAAACAACGTAGACCTGACAGACGAACAACTAGAAAGCGGCTCAAAAGGCCAGCTTATCAAACTTGCCGGCCAACTTCGAGATCGGCGGAACGATCTCAACCAGATGGCATCCGAGCGAGCGTCCAAACGTGACGATCTGAACGCAAAAACACGCGAGCAGGTTGATAAAGCACAAGAGCACCGCCAAGAGCGGGACTCACTGAACGAGCAGGTTCAGTCGCACAAAGAGAGCCGAAACGAGCTCAACGCGAAAGCCAACAAGTTGTTCGACAAGGTTGAGTCCATGAAACAGGATCTTGAGCTTGACGATGGAAAATCAATCGAGGAACTCAAAGAGGAGATTCAAAAGCTTGAGTTCCGACAACAGACTGAAGTGTTGTCTGCAGAAGATGAGCGCGAACTCATCGAGAAAATCGAGGGTAAACGCGAGGAGCTTTCGGACAAAACGGGAAAAGTCCAAGACAGCGGTGAACTCGAAGAACTCATCGCAGAGGCAGAAGAGGTCCGATCGGAAGCATCCCAACACCACCAAGAGGTAACTGAACTCGCAGACCAGGCACAAGAGCATCACAACCAGATGATCGAAGCCTACCGCAAAGCGGATGACATCCGTGACAGTGCGGACGAGATGCACGAACTCTTTGTGGAAGCACAGGAAGCAGCTGATCGTCACCACGAAGACTTCGTCCGCGTCCAAAAACGCCTCCGTGAACTCGATAAACAGGAAGAGAAAGAGCGCAAGGACGAACGCGCAGAGAAACGCGAAGAGGAGAAGGCAGAAGCCGAGGAGATCTACCAGAAGTTCAAGGAAGGCGAAACCCTCGACACCGAAGACCTGATGAAACTCCAAAAAACAGGTCTGCTCTAAACGACACCGCTCCTATTTGTCGTCTTTTGTTTTTACAACGGCCACGACCGCTAGTCAACACTCCCTGAGTGCACACACCGTAACACATGGAGAGAGACCTGATGGATTTTTATGATCACGCGTACTTCGAGCGCATGTGACTACGCTCGTTTTGTGTGTTGATCGAGCAAATGATATCGGACGCAAGACCGGGATCAAGCCGCCGATTGCTGGATGGGAGGCGGTTCGATCGCTTGTGACTGATGTTGGATTAGCTGATCCGGAGGATTCCGCAGTTAATTGTCTCCTTGAGGCATTACGAGTCACCCGTGAACTGAGAGATGCGAATGAGGCGGCGGTGGTTGCGGTTGTCTCTGGACAGTCAGACTCGCTTGTTGGTAAGGACGTCTCGCTCGCATCACAGATCGATCAGCTAATCGCACAATATGAGCCGACGAGTGCAATCATTGTAACCGATAGCGCTCAAGACGAGCGTGTGATTCCGGTCATCGAGAGCCGGCTTCCGGTCGATGGTGTTGACCGCGTTGTTGTCCGCCAAGCACGAGATATTGAGTCTACATACTACCTGCTTAAACAGTTCCTCGCGGATGAAGAGCTCCGATCAACTGTCCTCGTCCCGCTCGGGATTAGCTTGCTGTTGCTTCCTGCGTTGCTCATCCAGTTCTCTATCACAGTTGCGCTTGCAGGATTTGCAGCGTTGTTGGGCGCTGCACTATTATATAAAGGACTTGGGATAGACACGTTCATCGAGTCGATCCCTGAGCGAACACAAGACGCCCTATACTCAGGGCAGGTATCGGTTGTGACGTACGTAGTTGCAACGGGACTTGGGCTGGTTGGGCTCTTTTTTGGTGCTCTTGCGGTTACGGAGCCGATCGGTCAAGATGCGGTGTTTCTCCCTGCGATTCAGTTTGTTCACAGCAGCGTCCCATGGATTGCCGTCGCAGGTGTCACTGCAAGTGCGGGCCGTGTATTAGATGAGATCCTCGGTTCTGGTGGAAACAAAACACCGTATCTAAACCTCCCGATTGCGATCATCGCGGTTGGAATCGTCATCCGTGGATTTTCTGGATACTTTCTTGGCCACAGCATCGAGATGGGAACGATCGCCGCAACGGCAAGCCAACGTCTTGCGCTATTTATTGTTTTAGGGATTGTTATCAGTCTTGTTGGTGTCCGAGCGGTAATGTATCTCGATGATTCGGTTGAGCTGCCGGCAGAGAATGAGATGGACACTAAAAAATAGCAGTACGTGTCCTGTTAGTTCGTCAGTTTACTGCGCGGTACTCACCGTGTTTGACACCAAGTGCGAGCATAATCACACCAAAGACTGCCATTGATGGAACAACCATCGTTAGTATGGTCGAGGTAACCATCATGTTCGAACCAATCATCCCTGCGGCACCAACTCCAATGAGCCCGAGGAAGGCAATTGCTGTTGTTACAGTATTGAACTCCATACGCGATTGTAAGGGCTGTAAAATAGTAAGGGTATGGAAATTGGACGTGATTGGCTTGAGCCTAATTTAGCTGTTTTTTGGCCGGATTAGATTTGCAAGCGCGACAAGCAGTCCGAGCCCCCATCCAAGTGGCACGGCAATTGAAAGCCACATGAGAACGTAGCCAAGTCCCGGTAGCCCATACTCCTCACCAAATGTGTCGAGGTCGCCAGCCCCACGCAGGATTTCATTCAGACCACCAATCGAAAGTGGATTCGAAAGCATCCATGCAGCAAAGTCATAGCTTGCGGGAAGGATAATATCTCCAAGCGGTGGATACGATATTGCAGCAACAACAGGTGGTAAGAATAACGCAGTCATTGCTGCTGGATACGCCAATACAACCGTGGTAATCCGTCCACCAACTCGGCTGAAAAAGACTGCCAAGCCGGATGCAAACGTTGCAACAACGCTGGCTGCAAACACAGCAATGAATCCGGCTGATGAGAGTTGGAGGTGTGCAACGGCTGACAACGCCCCCCATACAATCACCGAGACAAGGATGACGCCTAAGATACCAAGCCGCGTCGCGGCAGTATTGAATTTTGCGGCGTAAAATCGTGTTGCAAACCCGACCAGCAAGAGTGGATAGCCAACTAGAACGAGCGGGAGGCCCAATGCACCCCAACCATAGTAACCTGCTTTTTGTGGTGCAGTTTCCGGCTTCCACTTGCCGAGCACTTGGCTCGGATTCAACTGGCGCGGGAACAACACCTCCATCCACGTCTCATACAGACGGATGATATCGATACGGATTGCCCCTATCAATCCTGGTGACCCACGTGACATTGATGAATACTGTCGTGCGGGGGGACGTGAACTTTGTGACTCGTACCGTGTCAGTATATGGTCATATTACTGGATGTATATTAGTTGTTAATTACTGGTTCCACGGGCCAAAGCTAGGATCAACGCGCCGATCGGTCCGATCGATCGCGTCAATTGTACTGATATCTGCATCGTTTAATTCTAACGCAAGCGACTCCCAGTTGTCACGAATGTGTGTTTCACCGGTTGCTTTTGGAATTGCCGTAATGCCCTTGTCTCTGAGCCATGCAAGACTGACTTGCGCTTCTGAGACGTCGTGTTTGTCCGCGATCTTGGTAAGTTCAGGAACATTGAACACCTCACCTCGGGCAAGTGGCGAGTATGCGACAATCTCGATATTGTGTGCGGCGCATGTTTCTCGAACTGCATCTTGCTGCAGGAGCGGATGACACTCAATCTGATTTGCAAAGATCGGCGCGTCACTCGCCTCAACCGCCGTCTCAATGTCTGTTGGTTCGAAGTTACTGATCCCAATTCGATCGATGACGCCATCATCATACAGTTCATTGAATGCACGGAACGTTTCTTCTGGATCGTACGCACGAGCAGGCCAGTGGATATAGAGTAGATCAACAGTATCAACGCCAAGTCGATCAAGGCTCTCTTGGGTTGTTTTCAGCGTGTCCTCGTAGCTTAGATTGTCGATCCAGACTTTCGTTGCAAGGAATACGTCTTCGCGATCGACTGCTGCCTGTTCAATTCCTGCGCCAACCTCCGTCTCGTTCCCGTATATTTGTGCAGTATCGATATGGCGATACCCCATATTGAGTGCCGTTTTGACACTGTTTGTACAAGCGTCTGGATCTGTATTCTCCCACGTCCCTAATCCGAGCAGTGGTATTCCATCCGCAGTTGGGCAGTCGTTCGCTGTTAGCTGTGGCTTGTTTGTCATCATCTCTCCGTTGGGTGCCCAGATGAAAAGACGTTCTGTCACCCCGCCTATCGTGCCGGAATCAAAACCCCCTCTGTTAGTTCCACCGTGGTGATTTCGTCAACCGCTCACGTGCATACCCGAGTAGTAACGGGATATCTCTTGCATGAATGAGCTTTCGAAGTGCGAGTTTATTCCCGGAGTTGATATTCGAGAGAGACCCATTACCGATTCGGTTGAGATCGTCCATCAGTTGGTCGTAGCGCTCGTTCGGTGCAAGATACAACAGTTCGGTCATTGTAAGTCTCGCACGCATTCGTGGGGCAACCTGCTCATGCCAGAGCTGATCGTACGTTGCCATTGCATCTGCAGACGTGTCCGGTTTCGTCGAAGTCAGACATTTGTCAACAGTTATTGCAGCCGCACGACCGGAGAGCATCCCTTTGTGGATTCCCTCTCCCCACAGTGGATCGATCGTTGGAACGGTATCTCCGATCGCCATGAACCGATCGGTACTCAGGCTCGTCGGCATCTGGATGTGTGCGGAGCCACGATGTTGTTTCCCTTCCAGTTTGGTTGCATTCTTGAAACGCGGATCGTTCTCTAACCAGTACTCAAGATAATCGTCCACGGTCATCCCTGCTTTAGCATACTCTTGATGACGGTTATTCTGAATATAACAGATGCCGACTTTTGCGGTATCTCCACCCGTATGGAAGATCCACGAGTAGCCACCGGGGGCAAGCTCATGGTCAAGCCGAAGCATCATCGCATCGTGTAAGTCGGCATATTGTGGATGGTCTATCTCAACTCCTTCCATCTCGTATTCGATCCCAATTGCTTGATTTTCTCGCTTGAGGTTGCAGACGCCAAGCGCTTTAGCAAGTGGCGCGGCAGGGCCAGTCGCATCAATGATGATATCAGCATACACCTCCTCGTCACCGTTGTATCTGACACCTGCGATCTCATCGCCGTCCATAATTGGACGGGAGACACGAGAATCAAACCAGTACTCAGCACCGTTCTCTCGACTATCTTTTACGAGGAACCGCTTGAAATCTGCAAACTCAAGCACAGCGCCAGGCTGGGTCTGCACATAGTGTTTATTTGGCGATTCAAGAACAACATCATCTGTAAACTGCATCACGACATCATCTGGGATGCCGAAGGAGGCCATCATCGACGGGAACGTACCAGCAGTCGATTTGTTGCTCTGTCGAGGGAATTCCTCTTCAGATTCGGTTTCGAGAACAACGACATCATAGCCGCGAGCTGCGATATCCCGTGCACATTGTGCGCCCGCGGGACCCGCACCGGCAACTATCACGTCGAAACGATCGGACATACTGGAAAGTGTTTCCAAACACTAATCAGTGTTGCTGAAATGCGTCGCTGTAGGCCGAATACGACCTTTTAGCCAGGACAGATACCAGCGAAAAGAAAACTATTGTAAACGTGTGTTAGTAGAACTCGCGAACGAGGTCCATTGCGTCTTCAGGTGCACCATCACCGATTTCGGTCATATTCTCGGTCACACCGTGTGCTTCGCCGTATGGTACCGCGTTCTCGTCGCGGTACATGACACCCTGGTACTCCTTTTCGGAGTCAAGGATTACCTTCTTTGCTGCTTCGTAATCCGTCTCGTCGTGTCCCTCCTCTTTCAGGTCGACTAACGAATCACGGAAGTAGTCATACGTATCGACGTCATTGAACGTCACACACGGACTAAAGACATTAACAAATCCAAAACCGTCGTGCTCGATCGCTTCCTGGACGATCTCCGCATGTCGAAGCGCGTCCGAAGAGAACGACTGTGCAATGAAGCTTGCACCGGATGCAAGCGCCAGTGCGAGTGGATTAACTGGTGGCTGTTTTGGCCCTTGTGGGGAGGTTGACGTCTCGAAGTCATCTCGAGAGGTTGGTGATGCCTGTCCCTTGGTCAGCCCGTAGATCCGGTTGTCCATGACAACGTAGGTCATGTTAACGTTTCGTCGAACAGCGTGAATGAAGTGGCCTGCACCGATGGAGTAACCGTCACCGTCTCCACCTGCAACCATCACTTCAAGCTCTGGATTTGCGAGTTTGACACCCGCTCCGACTGGAAGTGCGCGACCGTGGACGCCATGCAGCGCGTAGCTATGCATGTATGTCCCGATCTTCCCAGAACAGCCAATCCCAGCAACAACAAACGTGTTGTCAGGATCGTTACCCGTGTTAGCAAGTGCTTTCATCATACCGTTCATCGTCCCGAAGTCACCGCAGCCGGGACACCAGGTTGGTTGTTTGTCGGATTTGAAATCCGTGAATCGAACTTGTGAGCTCATTGATGAACCTCCGCCGTTTCGGCGAGTGTCTCCTTGATATCTTCTGCGAGTTCGTCGGCCTTGAATCGCACGCCGTTGTATTTATTAATCCGCTGCACACGGCGGAGCGAATCGTGTTCGAGAATGTTCGCGAACTGTCCAGTGTTGTTACATTCGACGACAATGACATTCTCTGCGGCGTTGATCTCCTCGGAAAGATCTGGTCGTGGGAAAATGTACGGCACAGAAATAACGTGGACATCCAGATCATCCTCCGCGAGGAAGTCAAGCGCCTCTACGAGTGCTCCTTCGTTTGATCCCCACGAAATAACCAAGTTGTCAGAATCAGGATTCCCGAACTCTCTGTAGTCGAAGCTCTCGCGTTCAATCGCGGTTTCGACCTTACGGTTCCGCTTGTCAACCTGTTCAACACGCATGCCGGTGTCCTCTGTTCGGCGACCGAGTTCGTCGTGTTCCAGACCAGTCGACATATGTGCGCCGCCTGCGGTTCCTGGCTTTGCACGTGGACTGATTCCGTCTTCAGTTAGCGCATGCGTTCGGAAGTGCTCGGACTCATCGAGCCACTCATCAATCTCATCTTCATCAACGAGTTTTCCACGATCGATCTCGACTTGATCCATGTCGAACGCTTCCGGCGGGTAGGTCTGTTCGGTCACAGCAAGTGCAAGGTCTGCAGCCAAGTAGACTGGAATGTTGTACTTTTCTGCGAGGTTGAACGCCTCAACAGTCTTCCAGAAACACTCATCGATCGATGTTGGTGTGATCACAAAGCGTGGGATCTCACCGTGGCCACCGTAGAGCATCTGGTTGAGATCGCCCTGCTCTTGTTTCGTCGGCATTCCGGTCGATGGACCGGAACGCATCACGTCAACAATGACGAGCGGTGTTTCAGATGTTGCGATGAGGCCGAACGTCTCAGTCATGAGGTCGATACCCGGACCGGACGTTGCAGTCATCGAACGTGCACCAGCACGTGCCGCACCAAGTGCCATGTTGATCGCAGAGAGTTCGTCTTCCGCTTGGACAACATGTCCACCATAGCGCTCAATTCGACCAACGAGGTACTCCATCACGTTGGTCGCTGGTGTGATTGGGTATCCCGAGTAGAATCGGCAGCCAGCCGCAAGCGCACCCATTCCGATCGCCTCATCACCGTTCAACAAGACGTAGTCGTTCTCTGTCGTTTCAAGATTGAAATTAAACTCGTGGTCGTACTCATCGCCAACGTAGTCGCGTCCCAGCCGGGCAGCGTCTTTGTTGTTATCGACCAGTTTCTGTCCTTTATTTCCGAAGCGTTTCTGCAACGCTGAATCAAGGTTTTCGATCGGGAAGTTTGTGACCTCACACGCGGCCCCAAGTGCAACAACGTTGCGCATGATGGCCCCACCAGCATCCTCTGCCAGTGATTTCAGTGGAACGTCCAATCCGACCATCTCGTCTGGAATCTCAACACCCTGCATCGTGGTTCGGTCACCATCGTAGATGATGACAGAGCCGTCGTGCAGCTCGTCAAGATTCTCTTCGATCGTCCGCGGCGTGAGCGCGATCAGAACGTCAAGTCGGTCCACGACACTCTGGACCTGGTCAACAGACGTGCGGATCTTGTACGCGGTGTATCCACCGCGGATACGGGACGCAAAGTCCTTTGAAGTAAACACGTGTCTCCCAGCCCGTGAGAGCGCCTGAGCAAAAATCTTCCCTGTGGAGTCAATCCCATCGCCGGCCTCGCCACCGATGGCCCAGTTAAAGTCCGCAGGCATATACTATCGTACGTCCGTTTCAGTGGATAAATCAAAAGCCTTCTGAAAGGAACTCCTCACGATTGTTGTTACGAATTGCAATATTTACCAACCCCAAAGTGACGAACGTACAGTTAATTGACTCATATAGCTATTTAATTTCGGATCCTGTGCGATATCTTCCGAATATTCCTTGGTTTACAACCATCACTCGATCGCGGCAAACAACGTAAACAATATCCGTTTATTGATATTTCGGGGTCAACCCTCCGCTGTGAATCTCTCATTCAGTGGTATCTAATAGACAGAACGAACAGCCTTTGTCACTCCCAAAATAACCCTACTCTATGGATGCAACAGTTTCAGTTCGATCGACAGCAGATGTCGGCCCGAACACGATCGTTATTGAGTTTGACTCTCCTGATGGATTTGAGGCGCAGCCGGGGCAGTTTGTGAAGCTAACCGGCGAAGTCAACGATGAATCGTATTCTCGATTTTACACGCTCTCTTCACCTGATGTCACGGACACGTTTGAGGTCACGATCGGCATTGATGAGTCCGAAGGTGGCGAATTCAGCGTCCACCTTGGTACGCTTGAAGCTGGAGACGAACTTGAAATGAGCGGACCATTCGGCAGCGACTACTACGAGGGTGAGTCTCGCGTTGTTGTGCTTGCTGGAGGCCCCGGTGTCGGTCCCGCAATTGGCATCGGCGATCGTGCACTTGCGGATGGTAACGAGGCTGCGATCGTCTACCAAGATGACGCACCAGCGCATGAAGAACGACTCGCTGAACTAGAAGCGCGTGGGGCAACCGTGTACGTTGTATCCGATGGAATTGAAGACGCGGTTGAAGCCACCGTTTCTGGCGAGTCCGGCGAGCAAGTATTCATTTACGGCTTTGCGTCATTCATTGAGACTGCAGAGGCAGCGCTGGAAGCCATTGGAGCGGACCCATCCGATGCAAAAGTCGAAAACTTCGGGTAGTCACTGCACTAAGCAAATCCTTAATGAATAGTAAGGCAAAAATTGCGGTATGTACGATCCCGATGAACTCGATCGGATTCGAAGTGGAAAATCCGACTGGGAGAATGAGACGTTATCTCCGGTATTAGAGCGGTTTGGTGAGCGCAACGATCGGTTTGCGACCGTCTCAAATGTAGCGGTCGATCGGCTCTACACCCCAACGGACATCGCAGAGATTGATTATCTGGATGATATTGGTTTCCCTGGTGAGGAGCCGTACACCCGTGGTGTCTACCCGACGATGCACCGTGGCCGGACGTGGACAATGCGACAATTCGCAGGGTTCGGGACTGCTGAGGAAACAAATGAACGGTTCCACTATCTGATCGAAAATGGACAGACAGGGCTTTCGACCGCGTTTGATATGCCATCATTGATGGGAAAAGACTCGGATGACCCGCTCTCTGACGGAGAAGTCGGAAAAGAGGGTGTCGCCGTTGACACACTCAAAGATATGGAGATTCTGTTTGACGGAATAGATATCAGCGATGTCTCTACCTCGTTTACGATCAACCCATCTGCGCCGGTCATTTATGCGATGTATATCGCGCTGGCTGATCAGCAGGGTGTCGATCGATCCGAGATTCGTGGTACGCTACAGAACGATATGCTCAAAGAGTTCATTGCCCAGAAAGAGTGGGTAATTCCACCGGATCCATCGCTGTCACTCGTCACGGATGTCGTTGAATTTGCATCGTCGGAAACACCAAACTTCAAGCCTGTTTCAATTTCAGGCTACCACATTCGTGAGGCAGGCTCAACCGCGGTTCAAGAGCTTGCGTTTACGTTAGCAAACGGGTTTGCGTACGTTGAAGACGCGATCGATCGCGGGTTGGACGTGGACGAGTTCGCCCCACAGCTCTCGTTCTTTTTCAACGCGCACAACTCAATCTTTGAGGAAGTTGCAAAGTATCGTGCCGCCCGTCGAATATACGGGAAGGTAATGGATGAGTGGTATGATGCGGATGATCCAAAATCAAAGCAGCTGAAGTTCCACACCCAGACAGCAGGCCAATCATTGACTGCTCAGCAGCCATTGAACAACATTGTTCGAGTCACTATTCAGGCACTCGCAGGTGTGCTCGGCGGAACGCAGTCACTGCATACAAACTCCTTTGATGAGGCGCTTGCACTCCCATCCGAAGAGTCCGTTCGTGTCGCACTTCGGACCCAACAGATCATTGCTGATGAGTCAGGCGCAGCGGATTCGATCGATCCGCTTGGTGGGAGCTATCTCATCGAAACGCTCACAGAAGAGACCGAAGAAAAAGCGATGGCCTACATTTCTGAAATTAAAGAGATGGGTAACGGCTCAGTCCGGGATGGAGTCCTTGCAGGTATCGAAGAAGGATATTTCCACCGCGAAATACAGGATGCATCATACGAATATCAATCACGGGTCGAGACCGGTGACGAGACCGTGGTCGGGGTCAACAAATACACGATCAACGAAGATACGAGTCCCGAAATACTGCACGTTGATGAAACAGTCCAAGATCGTCAGCTCTCAAGACTTGCAACGGTGAAAGATGAGCGGGATGACGCTGACGTTGCTGCTGCGCTCGAAACGTTACAAGCCGCGATCGACACCGAAGAAAACGTCATGCCTGCACTTATTGCGGCGGTGAAAGCGTACGCAACAATGGGCGAGATTATGGATATGTTTGAGGCCAAACACGGCCGCTATCGTGAAACTGTAACTGTACTGTAATGTGCTTTGGATCGGCTTCAGACACGGGCAACATATACTTGGCTGCAGCCTCCTTGTGAATGTATGACGGATCATGCGGACGATCGCACCGGGCAGCCGAGTGGTCTCGATTCAGAAGAGACAAAGATTGATCCACCGCCCGGGTTCGTTGAGACCGCAAACCTCTCCGAAAGGGCTGTGTTTGATGAATTTGTGACCGAGTGGCCAACCTGTTGGAGTACCGCGGCTGATCGGTTAGATTGGGAGACACCATACGAGACGATCCTTGATCAGTCGGATGCGCCACGCTATCGTTGGTTTCCGGAGGGCACACTCAATGCAGCTTACAACTGTGTCGATCGACATCTGGAAACGCGAAAGAACCAACTTGCGTTGACATGGATTGGAAAACGAGACGAGCGGGAGGTATACACCTACTTAGACCTCTATAGAGAGGTCAATGCTGCTGCGGCGGCACTGCGTGCACAAGGCGTCTCTGAAGATGATGTGGTTACGCTGTATCTTCCGATGATACCCCAACTGCCGATTATGATGCTCGCATGTGCACGTATCGGTGCACCACATAACGTAGTCTTTGCAGGCCTTTCAGCTGAAGCGCTTGCAACACGGATGTCCGCCGCTGATTCCAGTCTACTTGTCACTTGTGATGGATACTATCGACGTGAGACCGCGTTTAATCAAAAAAGCAAGGCAGACAACGCCCAGCTGAGGCTCCCGTATGAGCTTGAGAGTGTAATTGTCGTCGATCGGCTCGGTACAGAGCTGACAGTACACCTTGGTGAACGCGAACATGACTATGATAAACTCATTTCTGCACACCGCGGTGAAACGGTCACACCAGTTGCTCGACAGAGTACCGATCGACTTTTTGTGATGTATACATCCGGAACAACCGGCGAACCGAAAGGTGTCGAACACAGCACTGGCGGCTACCTCTCGCATGTTACATGGACAACTGAGTCTGTCCTCGATGTGAAGCCAGAAGATACCTATTGGTGTGCAGCCGATATCGGTTGGATCACCGGTCACTCATACGGCGTCTATGGACCGTTGGCGCTTGGAACAACATCTGTACTCTACGAGGGAACACCTGATTATCCCGATCGGAGCCGAGTGTGGGAACTCATTGAACAGTATGCGGTAAATGTGTTTTATACTGCACCAACTGCAATCCGATCGTTCATGAAATGGGGAGAAGCGTACCCAGCACAGCATGATCTGTCATCGCTTCGGCTGCTTGGAACTGTTGGTGAGGCAATTACGCCGCGGGCGTGGGAGTGGTACTACGAACACGTTGGCGGTGGCGAATGCCCGGTTGTCGATACATGGTGGCAGACAGAAACGGGTGCAATCCTCCTTGCAACGCTTCCAGGTGTCTCAGCGATGAAACCCGGAGCGTCGGGGCCACCCCTTCCAGGGATTGAACTATCTGTAATCGATGAGTTTGGCGAGCCAGTTGCTCCATATGAGCCAGGCTATCTAACGATTACAAAACCGTGGCCCGGAATGTTACAAGGGCTTCGTGAAGGGAACGATCGATACCACCGTGAGTACTGGCAGGAGACAGATACTGGCTGGGCGTACAAAACCGGTGATGGTGCACTGGTCGACGAAGATGGCTATGTGACAATACTTGGGCGGGTTGATGACGTAATAAACGTCCAAGCACAACGGTTGACGACAACCGAACTGGAGTCAACGATTGTTGAAGTAGACGGTGTGACGGAAGCGGCGGTTGTTGGCGACGACAGCGGATTAATTATTGCGTTTGTGACAATGAAATCCACCGCCATCGACGAGTTAACCGCCCGCAATAGGATCCGTGAGCAGTTGGTGTCAACGATTGGCTCGGTTGCTGAACCAGAACGGATTATTTTCACGCCAGAGCTGCCAAAAACGCGATCTGGAAAGATTATGCGACGACTTCTTGAAGATATCGCCTGTGGAAACGAGTTTGGTGACATCAGTGCGCTTCGCAACCCCGAAGTTGTTGGTGAAATTGACTCAACGGTTAGAAACAAATAAGATATTTCGTTTTTCCAGAAAAATACGAACCTTATAATCCGTTTTTGACTCTGGTAACGGAATATATTGAAGTTAAAGCGGTACGAAAACCTACTTATAATTTCGCGATAATTTCAAAAGACGAAATATGAGCGCCAAGTCAACTACATACGTGTTGAGCCAATCACAGTACGAGACACTGTGTGCTGCAGCAGAGACGTATCGATCGGCGCTCATCATCCGACTAGCTGGGGAGGCGGGGCTTCGGACCGGTGAAATTACGCAGGTTCAGATACGGGATCTGACAACAATCGATGGACAACCGCTACTGTCTGTTCGTGATACCGCCGGCGCAGTCGATCGGGAGGTTCCTCTTTCACAATCAATCGCCAGAGAGCTCGCGCGGTATGCCGAAAGCGTTGGTGCTGAGGAGGAGACACCGCTCATAGATATCTCTTCGCGTCGGGTACAGATGCTTATTGCAGATACAGCAAAGACTGCAGCTGAACGATCCGATGAGAGTGACATTGCGGATGTTACTGGCCACACGCTTCGCACATTTTTTGCACGCCAGCTGCTCACTAAACGTGCCGTTGATCCAAACGTGGTCCGTCATGTTGGGGGATGGGCTTCAATTGGATCGCTTGAGCCATATCTCCCAACAGTAGATACAGAACAGGCGCGACGTGCACTCTCAGCAAAAGAAACGCAGAATCCGAATTCAGTGAGTCCGTCAGAAACCGGCACTGAATTACACGCAACGTTTTCGGCAATTGAAGAGATACTGCAAGCAAATAATCAAGAAACCGTTCGGAACGCGGTGCTTACGGCACTCACAGGTGCATGGCAGTGCGCATGGATTGTAGAGGCTGGCTACACAGGCGATCGGACAACAGTTCGATCGGTTGAGGGAGCAGAAACAACTGTAAGCACACTCACTGCAAACGGTCTTCGATCGACTTCGGACGATGATCCTTGGATAATCGCAGAAACGACTGGTAAGGCTGTGTTTGAAACACCATACGATGGGGCCACTAGACCACTCACTGTTGGTGCAGTCCCGCTTGCTCACGGTAATGCACGCTATGGGGTGCTCTGTGTTTCACGTTCGGAACCAACGGATGTGCAACCGGTGGAACGGCGTGAGCTAATGATCCTTGGAGACGCTGTGGGACGAATGTGTACGTCGTTTCGGTGGCGAGATCTTCTGCACTCGGACAGCGTTACTGAATTGGAGTTTGAATCAACGGATACGACCGATTTTGCCGTTAACGTGAGCACCGAGTTTGATGCTACCTTCACACTCGACTCAACAGTCGTTGTGTCGGATTCGAAACTGTTGTGTTACGCATCCGTGAGTGATGTCTCAGCCAAAGATGTTGCAACCGTTGCGGATACACGTTCGGATATCACTGACCTTCGTATTGTAGAATCATACGAAAATGGGATTACGATCGCATACCTCGTCCATGACAATTCACTCATGCAGACGCTCACAAACCATGGCGGTACCATCACCGAGGCATATGCGAAAGATGGGACACTGAAAATAACGGCTGAAGTCCCAACAGGAACCGATATCACGCCTATTATTGAGGGCATTCGCGCCGTCTCTCCAACGGTCCGACTCGCCGGCAAGCGGACGGTTGACCGACCTCCAGAGACGGTTGAATCAGTACGAGAGAGCACGTTAAACACCCTTACAGACAAGCAACGATCGACGCTCTCTGCGGCTTATTATGGCGGATATTTTGATTGGCCCCGTGGGAGCACAGCTGAAGAGATGGCAGATACGATGGGCGTCTCATCTCCAACATTCCACAACCACCTCCGAAAAGCACAACGAGCGCTGCTCGATGCGGTGTTTGACGAACCATCTGCAAGGTAATATCCCGCTTGGTAGTGTAGTCCTGTATGATTGTTTTGTATAATTAGACCTGCTGTTTATTACCCCACATTGATTGTATATTGATAACCATGACAGATGGTGACGTGGAACTTGAAGCAAGATTAGCTGAACAGGAGGCGTTTGACCCACCGGAGTCATTCACAACGCAGGCAAACGCAGCCGATCCAGCGATCTACGAAGAGTTCGAAGAAAACTGGCCGGAGTGTTGGGAGCAAGCAGCAGACCTTATTGAGTGGTTCGAGGACTATGACGAGGTGTTAGACGAGAGTGACGCACCATTCTATGAGTGGTTCGTTAACGGGAAAACGAATGCATCCTACAACTGCCTCGATCGACATCTCAACGAGCGTGGAGACAAGGTTGCACTTGAGTGGATCGGAGAACCGGTGGATGAGGATAACCGATCGTTCACCTACGAAGAGCTTTATCAAGAGGTAAATGAGTTCGCAGCAGGACTCCGCGAGATTGGTGTCGAAGAAGACGATGTCGTCACGATGTATATGCCAATGGTTCCGGAGCTGACAATCGCGCTCTTGGCATGTGCACGCATTGGCGCACCCCACAGCGTGGTTTTTGCAGGCTTCTCTGCAGATGCACTTGCAACCCGAATGAATGCGGCATCGTCTGAGCATCTTATTACATGCGATGGCTACTACCGTCGCGGTGATCCTCTCGATCACCTCAAAAAAGCGAATGAGGGCCTCGACGGAGTTGACCATTCCGTAGAGACTGTCGTTGTCGATCGACTTGGCGATGATGGCTTCGGACACGACCTCACAGACGCACAGACAGGATATGCAGAGCTGAGAACGGCACATGAAGGGGAGACGGTTGAACCGGTTCACAGAGATGCGGAGGATATGTTGTTCTTAATGTATACCTCCGGAACAACTGGCCAGCCAAAGGGTGTCAAACATACCACCGGTGGCTATCTCTCGTGGGCTGCGTGGACCTCACAAAATGTCTTAGATCTCAAGCCGGAGGATACATATTTCTGTTCGGCAGATATCGGTTGGATTACCGGCCACTCATACATCGTTTACGGGCCACTCGCGCTTGGAACGACAACGATGATGTACGAAGGAACGCCGGATTACCCTGATAAAGATCGGCTGTGGGATATTGTTGAATCATACGAGGCAACACAGTTGTACACCGCCCCAACCGCAATTCGGGCGTTCATGAAGTGGGGGAAAGAACATCCGGAGAAACACGATCTCTCATCGCTTCGGCTACTCGGAACCGTTGGCGAGCCAATCAACCCTCGCGCATGGAAATGGTACTACAAACACATTGGAAACGAGGAGTGTCCGATCGTCGACACATGGTGGCAGACAGAGACCGGTGGTATGATGATAACAACCCTTCCAGGTATTAAAACAATGAAACCGGGCTCTGCAGGCCCACCGCTCCCCGGTGTTGATGTTCGTATTGTCAACGCCGCAGGGGAAGAAGTCGAGGCTGGTCAAGCAGGCTATCTCACTGTTCAAAAACCATGGCCTGGAATGCTCCGGACGCTGTATCAAAACGATGAACGTTTCATTTCTGAGTATTGGCAAGAGTATTCAGATCCTGAAGAGGACAAGTGGGTCTACTTCCCGGAAGATGGTGCCAAGATCGATACCGATGGCTACATCACCGTTCTTGGTCGCGTTGATGATGTGATCAATGTCTCTGGACATCGCCTTGGGACGATGGAGATTGAATCCGCAATCGTCGGTGTCGAAGGGGTTGCGGAGGCTGCTGTTGTCGGTGGAAACCACGAAATCAAAGGTGAAGCTGTATATGCGTACGTCATCACCGAAGACGGCTACGAAGAGAACGAGGAACTCCGAAGTCGAATCGTTGCTGGTGTCAATGAGGCGATCGGACCAATTGCAAAGCCTGAATCGGTTGTCTTCACTCCTGAGCTTCCGAAAACCCGATCTGGGAAGATCATGCGCCGTCTGCTTGAAAACATCGCAAACAAAGAAGAGATTGGGAATACAAGCACGCTTCGAAACCCCGAAATCGTAACCGAGATCCAACAAAAGGCACAAAATAACTAGTTTATATTGGGCACACTTCGCCCAACTTTCGCTGCTCAGTTGAGAGTCAGCTTCGATCCAGTATTGCCACTATACTAGTCAACACAACCCAAATATGTCAAAAATTAGCTCAGAAAATCAGACAGAAGAACAGGGACCGATAGAAACAGCTGGCGGAACGAAAGAAACTGCGGACTATCTGGACACCGAGATCAATATTTTCAAACCACAGACGCCGTTCATGCGCGATCATCTCAAAATTGTGTGGACGTCGTTTATTGTGTGGGTCGTGTTCGTTTTTGGCCCGGTCACTGCAACAGTGCTTGCACCCGACGTAATGACCGGAACCACAGTCCTCGGTGGCTACCCGCTTCATTACTTTTTGACGGCGCTTATTGCGCCGTTTGGAGCGCTTGTACTGTCAGCGGCATATGCATACCAGCGCGATCGGCTTGACACAAAGTATGGGATTACACACGAGTCACAGAGTACAGATCCAGGAACTGGCGTCGCCGCAGATGGTGGTGAAGAATGATGGATCCGATCGTCCTTGAGACTGCACTTGACGTCGGAGATTTCAAACTCATCCCTGCACTGACGGTCGTTGCAATGTTGGGGCTGTTTCTTGCGATCGGATGGTTCTTCCGTGTTGCAGAGGTTGATGATCTGTGGGTTGCAGGGCGGTCGATCGGGTCAATTGAGAACGGAATGGCGATCGGTGCAAACTGGATGAGTGCGGCTTCGTATCTCGGTGTTGCATCGTTAATTGCACTCTCCGGCTACTTTGGGTTGGCGTATCTCGTCGGCTGGACAACCGGCTATTTCATTTTGCTCATCTTCATGGCGGCACAGTTTCGGCGGTTCGGAAAATACACCGCCCCTGATTTTGTCGGCGATCGGTTCTACTCGGAGACTGGCCGTGCAATTGCAGCAGCCACAACGCTGCTGATTGCATTTGTCTACGCGGTTGGACAAGGAAGCGGAATGGGTCTCATGGCGCAGTACATTTTCGGCGTTCCGTATGAGGCTGGTGTCATTCTGCTCATGGGTGTCACCATTGGCTATGTCGCGCTCTCTGGAATGTTGGGGACAACGAAGAATATGGCGCTGCAGTACATTATTCTGATCAGTGCCTTCCTCGTTGGCCTGTACGCGACTGGATTCTCCCAAGGATTCTCCAACGTCTTCCCATATCTGCAGTTTGGTGAGGAGGTTGCTGCGGCTGCAAGTATTGAAGCGCAGTTCACCGAGCCGTTTGCGAACGCAAGTTTCTATATGTGGGTCGCAACCTGTTTCACGTTAATTGTTGGAACATGTGGGCTGCCACACGTGCTTGTTCGATTCTATACTGTCGACAACGAGCGGACTGCTCGCTGGTCAACTGTCTGGGGCTTGCTCTTTATTTGCCTCCTCTATTGGGGGACGGCTGCATACGCGGCATACGGAGCGCTCCTCTACGAACGCGAAGTTGGTCCGTTCACTGGAATGTCCGGACAAGAGGCAGATGCGCTTGTCGTACTGACCACCCAACTTGCAAACCTCCCTGAGTGGCTCGTTGGATTAGTTGCTGCAGGTGGTGTGGCAGCAGCACTTGCGACGACTGCAGGGCTGTTTATTACTGCATCATCCGCTGCAGCACACGACATCTACACTAACCTCTACAAAGCAGATGCAAGCCAGCGTGAACAGATGATTGTCGGCCGAGCGACTATCTTGCTCGTCGGCGCACTCGTTACACTGACTGCGCTTAATCCACCGGCACTGATTGCAGAGCTGGTTGGAATGGCGTTTGCGATCGCAGGAACGGTAATGTTTCCAGTGTTCTTCCTCGGACTGTGGTGGGAGAACACGACGAGAGAAGGTGCACTCACGGGGATGGTCGTTGGACTGATTATCTCATTTGGCTCGATTCTTGATGCGTGGTTCTTCCAAGTTGGAGATGGAGCGCTGCAAGCAGTGCTTCCTGCGACTTCATCAGCACTCATCGGAGTGCCGATCGTGTTCATCACAATCATCAGCGTCTCGCTCGTGAGCAACGACCCACCAGAGCGGATCAAACGGTTGGTTCGACAGTGTCACAGTCCAGAGCCAATGAGTCGAATGCAAACCGCAGAGGAGGTTGCCGCAACAGACGGTGGACAGAACCAACCAGCAGATGACTAACAATGTACGATAATATTCTCATTCCGACAGATGGTAGCAACGTTGCAGAGAACGCAGTTGACCACGCGCTTGAAGTGGCCGATCGATTCGGTGCAAGTGTACACGCACTCTATGTGGTTGATACTGATGCAATGGACCTCAGCCTCGGTACGGAACAGGTTGAACGGATTAAAAGCGGAAAATACCGAGATATGCCTGAGCTACAAGCAGAAGCAAATAGTGCAACCCAAACAGTTGCGGAGAAGGCTGCAGACCGGGGAATTGCTTGTACGGAAGCTGTTGCCGCTGGCCGACCGCACCGAGAGATTGCATCCTACGCCAACGAGAATGACATTGATCTTATTGTGATCGGTTCGCACGGCCGATCGGGCGTCAAGCGGGTCTTACTCGGGAGTGTGACGGAGCGAGTACTCCGAACGACAGAGATCCCGGTACTAGTGGTTGATATGCGAAAAGACGAGTAGTTCCTTTACCCGTTATGTTCAAACCATTCGTGTGTGCAGCGTTCGTCACAGAGATAGCGAGTAGTCACGCGATCGCCTGACGGCGATTGGCTCAACCGAGCAATAAGATGTCGTTCTGAAAGGCGGATTTCAGACTGGCAATTGATACAGGACTCGGTAGTGTTCCCTCGGCGATCCCACAGCTGATGTGGATTGATCCGCTGTATTCGTGTATGCGTGTCAAACCCCGGTGGTGTCTGCCCAGTGTACTCCGAAAGGGACATAACTGCTCGTTTGGCCGCGTTGCTCTTTATTCTTTTCAACATATTGATATTTGTGTGAGTATAGTGATAGGGGTCGTACTGTGTGCGTATATACTGCATACGATATGAGACTAGTTATCTGCATGAAACCACTCTGTGAGTGTTTTGACAGCCGTTTTGTGATGCCCATGTGGGACAAAGACGAACGGGATTGGGCTGTCAAACGATCGATCTCCATATAGGCCCCAATCACCGACAGATCGGGTTGTCCCACCGTATGCGATCGGGATATCTTTCAGCTCCTGTGGTTCATATGCGGGTACGTATGATCGCTCGATCCAAACCTCATGTGGTGGTACAGACAGTCTTTCCGCGAGTTGGTGTTTCAACTGCTCTCGATTTGCGATGAGCCAGCTACTAAATTCGGAGAGTGGCGCATCCACTCGGTCGGCATACGCAATCCGATGTTTCCAACAGGTTTTCGGAAACGTTCGAGACCGGAATCGATCATACAGATCCGAAAGCACACCAGCCGATTCATTTGCAGCGGCATGGAGCTCATACAATAATGTGCTATCGTCTGCTCCATCCTCGAGGACGCGATCGATCGTCAACACTGGCTCCTGTGCATGTGTTTGAAGTCGTTTTAACAGTTCTCCGAGCAAAACGTTTGCGTACACTGATTTGTGATGCTGTGTGACCCACATATAGATCGCAATCCGGCTTTCAAGATAGTTCCCGATTGTACTCAGTGCCTTATCTGAAAGCGCCAATCCGGTATCAGGATGCGAGGTGTAGGAATCCAACATCCGTTCGGTGTCAAAACTCAACACATCTGCGCCGGTCATCTGGTTATCTCGAGTGATGTAATCAAGCCTATCAACATCAATCGGGGAGTGCAGGATTTGCGCCGCAACACCATACTGCCACTCTCCACCCCGTTCATACTCGAGACTGTAGCCTAAGATATGTGCACAGACATCGAGAGGGTCAACACCCATTGATCGAAGCTCATTTTGATAGCGTTCTAAGACGATGAGACAGCTAAGCAGTTCATGCGGTGCACTCTCCTCGATCGGTGATGGCGTGACACCTGCAGCATCAAAAGCGTCTGCAAGCCCATGTGACTGAAGTTGTGTTGTGAGTGCAGTGGTGTCTAACAGGTGCTCTGAAATATGGGAGAATGGTGGATGGCCAATATCGTGTAATAATGCCGCACATTCGAGAGTTCGTTGGATCCTATCTAACTCATGTGCATCCATCTCTCGTGGAAAGTACGGTTCCGATCGAAGGTTCTGCAGAACGGTTCGAGCAAGATGATACACTCCAAGACTGTGCTCGAAACGGGTGTGGTTTGCGCCAGGATAGACGAGGTGTGTTGCCGATAGCTGTCGAACGTACCGAAGCCGCTGGAACGGCCGTGTATCTACAATAAGATCCATCAGATCCTGATCGAGCTCAATATATCCATGCACAGGATCTTTGATCTGCGTTGTCGACATTATACTGTGCAAGTACCCACAATAGTAAGTGATTATGATTCGCAGAATCCGACACTGTCAAAACGTTAATTAATAATATAGTATGATTATAGAGTATGGAAAAACCTCTGCTGGTCACTGACTTTTTAGACAGAGCTCGGCGTCATTATGCTGAACAAGAGGCGGTCGTGGCGACCACTGGTGAGCGTTTTACATACACCGAACTTGGCGATCGTGCAGACGGATTCTCCGCAGCCCTCCAAACTCGAGGTATTGCAAAAGGCGATCGCGTTGCAGTGCTTGACCCAAACACACATTATCACCTTGAGGCAGCATATGGTTCAATGCAGCTTGGCGCGGTTCATACGCCACTGAACTACCGGCTCGTTGCTGATGATTTTGCGTACATTCTCGCTGATGCGGGAGTGAAAGCGATATACGCCGATTCTGACTATGCCGAAACCATTGAAACAGTCCGTGATGAGATTCCAACTGAGATTTTTATTACAAACGATGTAGATGCTGTCGATGGTGAATGGCTCTCGTTTGACTCACTCATTGATGAATCAAGGGTATACGATCGGCCAGCAATGGCTGAAGATGAGATTATTACGATCAACTATACCTCAGGGACAACAGGTGACCCAAAGGGAGTCTGTCGAACACACCGTACGGAGACACTTCATGCGTACCTGATTACTATCCACCAAGAGATCCGAGACGATGATGTGTATCTGTGGACACTACCAATGTTCCACGTCAACGGTTGGGGCCATATTTATGCAATTACAGGAATGGGAGCAAAACATATCTGTACACGGGGGATTGATGCAGCTGATATCTTCAATGCCATTCACGAAGAGGCTGTATCGTACATGTGCGCTGCACCAACAGTGTTGAATATGCTTCAAGAGCATTACAAAAATCACGAGATTGAGCCCACAGCCGATCGACCGATTCGTGCTGCTACTGCGGGTGCTGCACCCCCAGAGGCAACAATTCGGACGGTTGAAGAGGAGTTCGGCTGGTATCTCAAACATGTGTACGGGGCAACAGAGACTGGTCCACTCGTTACCACGTCGGATGCCCGTCGGTATCTGGACGGAGATTCATCAAACCGGTTTGTAATAAAGAAGACGCAGGGAATAGGCTACCTCGGGACCGACGTCAGAGTTGTTGATGAAGATGGACACGACGTCGAGCCAGATGGACAAACGATCGGTGAAGTTGTCGTTCGAGGAAACCAAGTGATGGACGGTTACTGGGAGAAACCAACGGCCACAAAAGAAGCATTCTCCGAACGGATTGATGGCTACTACCACATGGGTGATCTTGGTGTTGTTGACGAGAATGGATTCATCGCTATTCAGGATCGAAAAAAAGATATCATCATTTCGGGTGGTGAGAATATTTCATCGATTGAGCTAGAGGACACGCTGTTTGAGCATGAGGCAGTCGGTGACGTTGCCGTCATCCCCGCACCATCGGAAAAATGGGGCGAATCACCCAAGGCGTTCGTCGTTCCACAGAATGGAGATCCAAACAATCCAGCGACAACGGCTGAAGAACTGATTGCATTCTGTCGCGATCGAATTGCAAGCTACAAGGTTCCAAAAGCGATCGAATTCGTTGAAGCGCTCCCAACCACCGCAACAGGGAAAATACAAAAATACGAACTACGGGCAAGAGAGTGGGACGACGAAGACCGAATCGTTAGCCAAAAATAACCGAATGCTACGGCCAACAGATTTCCCTACCGAACACTGGGTACAAAACCTGGTGTCAGGAATCTGTGACGAACTGAAACCCATCGTCGGGATCATCATCTGTTTTTAATGCGGTGTCTCCCGGGTCGGCTGCTTCCGCTGCATCTGCAATCTGTTCTGCATTTGTAAGGTCGCCGATTCCGCCGGTTCCGATCGCACCAGGTGTGTTTGCGTCCGTTGACTGGTGAGAGAAAATGAGCGAATCTGCAATTGAGAAAAATTCCGTTGCAGCATCCGATTTTGGTCGGTACGTAACAACGGGCTCTCCTCGATCTTGTGCTTCTGGGACCGCCGAATCATTAGGAACTGCACCAACTAGGTCGGTCTCGAGAAACGCGGCCAACCGTTCTGGTGGTGGTGCATGCCCAGTTCCACATCGATTAAATATGACTCCTGCAACGGTGCCATTTACTCTCTCTGCAAGGGCGATCGTTTTCTTTGTATCACGGACGGCCGCAACACGTGGGGTCGAAACAACAAGCACTTCATCAGCAAGTCGAAGCGGGTAGATCGTTTCGGGACTCACCCCTGCGGCGGTATCTAAAATCACAAAATCATACGACGGTTTTAGTGTCCGCACAACGGGGGCGATCGTCGCAACATTGACTGCATTAAAATCTTCAAGTGCGGTTCCAGCGGGAAGTATATCGACTCCTGAGTCCAGACGATGAACTGCATCCGTCACAGACGCAGTGCCTGAAAGAACAGTGTGCATTGTCTGTGTTGGCTCAATATCTAAAAAGTCGACAATGTTTGCCATTGCAAGGTCAAACTCAAGAACAGCAACTCGTTCACCAGCTTGCGCTAGCGCAACACCGAGATTTACTGCAGTCGTCGTTTTTCCGACACCGCCTTTTGCGCCCGCAATTGCAATAACAACCCCCTCAGCCATACCTACCTCTCATCGCGTGCACGACATAAATATACAGGATGCAATTATCGACTCCGAGAACAACAGCGATGGGTTATGTTTTCACAACTGTGATTGGGCGATCCGACTCAAGGATGACGCTTTGGGTAACGCTTCCGAAGAGCGCCTTTCCTGTCGGGGAGCGCTTTCGTCCACCAATCACAAGAAGGTCTGCATCCACATCTGCTGCTAATGACAAGATTGCATCGCTTGGATTACCACTGTCTTCTCGGACAGTATAGCCTATTCCTGCATCATTCAACTGCTCAGTCAGCCGACGGACGCTGCCAATCTGTGTCGCCGATGCACCGCTTGGATTATCCTCAAAACAATGGAGAACGGTGATATTTACATCCGCAGTATCGATTGGAAGCGACACTATTGCTTTTCCGAGGCTTGTACCCGAGTCTTCGGACTGGTCAACACCAACAACAATTTGGTACATATTTAATCAGGTTAGATACGAGGAGTATTGATTCTGACGTTACTCAGCGATTCTGCCCTGGCTCAGCGTCGTCAATATGTTCTGAGACATATGTAACAAGCCACAACAATACTCCAAGCACTACCGCAATCGTTACCGCACCATACACTGCAAGCCCCACTGACGTTGCTGGGAGCTCTATCAGAAAGAACAGGCGGGGCTCTGTAACATCAGACACAATTCGTGGCAATAAGAACCCAGTGAGGCCAGCAAACGCAACAACACCAAGATAAATGATGATAATCAACCGTGGGCCACTTAACGAGCGTTCAGACACACTAGACACTATTCAATATCGGCCAATAGCCGTTTCGGGTTCAATATAGCGCAGTCACTGTAACCGATGTGAATTTCAAGATGGGACGCATAGCCCGAGTATGGAAGACCGTGACCTCCTTGGCCTCGTCCTTGCAGGTATCGCAATTATGATGTTTATTACTGGAATCGTCCTCGTCATCTGAGGTCAGTTCCAATTGAAAATTAGGTCTATCTCACAGACAATAGACGCAGTTACGTGTTAGTTGTTTTCTGACTTGTCGATCGGCTCGCCGCCGTCAGTCACTGCGTTTTGCTCTTCCTCGCCACCATCTGTGATCGCTGTTTCGATCTTCCGATCGAACCACTGCCACTCAACAGTGTGAACGCCGTCGCGTTTGAGGTCCCATGGGTCTCCAGATTCAACGCGCTTGCCGGCATACCACGAGTTGACCAAGTTCCAGACAAAGATGATCTGTCCGACGAAGAGGATCATCGCACCAACAGTGGCGATAACATTGAGGCTGGTGAACTGCGGAAGGTAGGTTGCGTACCGCCGTGGCATACCACCGTATCCGAGCAGGATCATTGCAAAGAACGTGATGTTCGTTCCAATAAACGATAGCCAGAAGTGCGCTTTACCAAGCGTTGCTTGGTACATTCGCCCGGTAACGAGTGGGAACCAGTAGTAGATTCCAGCAAAGCCAGCGAACGCAATTGCACCCATCACGATGTAGTGGAAGTGCCCAACAACGTAGTAGGTGTCGTGAAGCACAAGATCAACAGGGATCGACGCAAGGAAGACACCGGTCACACCACCAATAATGAAGTTCGAGACAAATCCGATACAGAACAGCATTGGTGTAGTGAGTCGAATTCGGCCGTTCCAAAGCGTCGTAATCCAATTAAACGTCTTCACAGCCGATGGGATTGCGATCGCCATTGAGACTGCCATGAAGGATGCTCGAAGACGTGGGTCCATCCCAGTCGCGAACATGTGGTGTGCCCAAACACCAAACGAAAGGACACCAATCGCGAGCGTGGAGTACACAACAAATTTGAAACCGAACAGTTTGCGCCCTGCAAATCGCGGGAGGACATAGCTGACAATACCCATCATCGGCAATACGAGAATGTACACTTCTGGATGGCCGAAGAACCAAAACAGGTGCTGCCAGAGCAAATTCCCACCGTCTGCAAGGAAGAACGATGTTCCAAAGTTTCGATCGGCGAGCAGCATCAGTAGTGCACTACCAAGGAGTGGGAATGCGAACAGAATCAGGCCCGATTGTGTGAGAATCGTCCATGAGAAGATGTCGAGGTTTGCCCATGTAACGTTCTCATCACGCTGGGTGAAGATTGTCGCGATAAAATTGATTGCACCCATGGTTGCTGCAACACCCGAGAGGTGAAGCCCAAGAAGCATGAGATCGATACCGGCACCACCTGCTGGATCCAAGCTTCCACCAGCGGAACCAGTTGAAAGTGGCGTATATAGAGTCCATGCGGTCTGTGGCGCTTCAAACCCAAGACCGAGTGGGCCAGCGAAGAACCCTGCCCAAATCATTAGTGCAGACGGTGGAAGCAACCAGAATGCAATGGCATTGATCCGTGGGAATGCCATGTCGTCCGCTCCGATGATGAGCGGTATGAGGTAGTTAGAGAATGCAGCGATAATTGGTGTTCCGAAAAGGAACAACATCGTGATTCCATGGCTCGTCATCAATGAGTTATACAACGCAGGTCCTACGAGCGTTGTACTTGGCGTTGCAAGTTCGACACGCATTAAAACGACCATCAAGCCACCAACTGCAAATGCGGTAAGGCCATAGATGCCGTACAAAATACCGATATCTTTGTGATCAACTGTTGTCAGCCAGCGAATGAGCCCGGCCGGCTTTTCTTGTTCGATATATTCGGATCGTTCTCCTTGACTAACCACGCCTCCAGCAGTCGAAGAGTAGGACCGCCAATCCTCGATGCGGGTCAGCCACGCAGCCACGGCCACGAGGAGAACCCCCATGAAAACCGTTAGTGCGATCTGGGCGTTAATCTCCATGAATACCTCTCAGGGATACTCCCTAAAGAACGCTTGCATGTCCGTCGTGGAAGTATTATAAATCACCACCGTTGATAGATAAATTCCATACAGTATTTGATTGGAATTTAAACGTCAAAATCAAGTGTTTGCTGGTGTAATTTAAGTAATCGAATCCCGCGCAATCAGTGTTCTTCGTTTTCGGGATCAGTCTTCGATTCGTGTTCGTCTGTCTCTTCGCTGTTTTCACCGTGTCCGTGAGGATCAATTGGCTCCGCACCATCGAGAAATGCTTGCCCTTGTGAGTAGACTTCGGCCTTCTTTTCATCACCGGCGATCGCCTTTCCGGAAATGTATGTGAGAATACCGAGACTAATCACCATTGAAAACATGATGAGGTACATTGGGAGCGATGCTCGCAGGTCAAATCCCCACGGATCGGCGAATACAAAGATGCCAATAAATACGGCCAAGATCCCAAGCGGGACAAAATTAACCGTTAGGTCAAGTATGGTATCTTTGTCGAAGATTTTCGTTGCCATATACTTCGCTTACGAGTCGAGCACAAATAGATTATTGGTTCGTCGCTACACCGATGCCTGTTGCTTTGGAACAAATAATTTACCTGCAACAAGCCCTGCACTCATGATTATTGCCGATGCAAATACAGCGTACGCGCGCGTGACTAATCCAATCTCTGTATATCCATCTGCGACCAGCAACGCAGCACCGAAGGCAACCAGAATGGCGATCATCGTGAGAACTGGTCCCCACAGTGTCTTCGCATAGTTCGATTCAAGTAGGATTCCTGCGATACAGCCACAGAAGAGCAGTAGCCCCCCAACCGCAAGTGGAAAAATGTCGAACACAAGTCCGATCTCAGAGACTGGCAGTCCGAGTGCAATAAAGATCGGCCACGGGCTTGCTTTCCGGTACTGGTCGCTCAGTCCGGGGTTCTCATCCATACACAATATAGGGAATGGTTGATACAAAGCCCTTCGGAAGCAAGGTCTACAAATAGCTGCTCAACAATCAGTCTGTTTAGTTGGCGTTTCGACGCTCTTCGACGCTCGTTGCAATTTCTCGTCCAAGCGGAATAAGTACCCAAAATGCGAGCATCCCGAGAATGGTTGTCCACAGGAATACATCAATGAGGAAGATACCCATTGCGTCAAATAGCGTTTCAGGCTCTGGTGGGGGCGCGATCAGCTGGACATCGTAGAACGACGGCGTTTGATACCATGCAGCGAGCGTAATCCACGCGAGGCCGGCCGTTGACATAATTCCGAACCCTTTGATGAACTCATCAGCCATTAGTAGACTCTTCGTCGGAGTCCTCTTGAGACTTTCCCATCCCTTCTGTGCGGAACCGGGTTCCGAGGACAAATACACCTGTCCCAAGCGCAATGATGATTATTCCAATCGTTGCGAGGATTCCACTTAACACATCTTGCGAAAGTGGGAAGCCGATCGATGCAAAGAACAGCTCTAATATTGCTCTGAAGATACTGACTTGCAGTGTTGCCGCATCAAGGAAAAAGAACCCAGCAACAATAGAAAAGGCCGCAATCATCGTCGAAAAGACGGTGATTGTTTTGTACAACCGCATTGGGACCACAATATCTCTCCGTCCACGCCCGGTTGATTTGGGTTTCTCCGTATCAGCACCACTCATACCCCAACATTCGTGCCGTGGCTATATTTATCCAACGAGATATCTTGTGTGATCGTACGGGTTAAAAAAAGGCTGCTAATTCAACAATACTAACTGCCCCGGCGTTACTTTGGTGGGCGGAGCCGGTAGTATCGGCGGTTGAGATCGTAGGTGTATCCTTCGCGCATTGTTTTCAGCGCTGCATACGTGATGAACCCGCTCACAAGTGGAAGGACGAACACCAGATTCAACAGGAGGTCCAAGGGCATTGGGATCAAATTCTGAATTGCGAGTGCTGCGATCGTTAGCGAGAACACAACACCTGCGACACCAACTGCAGCCCAGAATGGCTGTTCAACTGGTCGGCGAGCGCTTCCCTTGTTAAGGAACGGGACAACTGCAACGATGCCGACGACGACAACGTTTGCGAGTACGCCGTACAGCTCATCCGACATGATCTTCTCGCCACCAAGCACAGCTAGCTCTGGGTTGACTGGGTCCAAGTGGAGCAGCCCGAATGACCAGTACAGATACCAGTCAGGAAGGATAATCTCCGGCGTCTGACTTGGGTTGGCTGCGTCACCAAGGTGTGGTGGGAGTGCCGCAGAGACGAGCAATATAATTCCACTGAAGAACATGGCGATCGCAAGGTTCCGAATGACTTCGTGTGGCCATGTTGGGAATCCAAGCACGTCACGTTCGACATAGTCGGATTCTGTGCGTAGGTCTTGGTCTTCACGGCGGGCACGCTCGAAGTACTCGTACGTGACTCGTGACAAGCCCGTCTTTCGTGCTTTTCGCTCCGACCATGTCGGTGTTTCATCGTCAGGTGCGACGATGCCCGTGCCGTCGGTTCGAATTTCGTTTGCGTTTGAATTGTCTGATTCGTTATCGCTCATAGTATCAGTGTGGCTCCGCGATTCCCTGCATCCAGACAATACCAACGTGGAGTGCAATCAGTGCAGTCACCACAAATGGTAAGATGAACACGTGCAGGATGTACATTCTCACAATCGTTGCCTCTCCTAATGTGAACCCACCGAAGAGTAGCTGTGCACCCCATTCACCGACAATTGGAACTGCAAGCGACATCTCGACGCCGATCTGAGCGGCCCAGAATGCAAGCTGGTTCCATGGGAGCAGATAGCCAGTGTATCCGAAGACCAGTGTAAGACTGATCAAAATAATTCCAAGGATCCAGTTGAGTTCACGCGGCTCTTTGTACGATCCAGTGAAGTACACACGGACCATGTGCAAGAAGACCGCAGCGGTCATGAACTGCGCAGACCATCGGTGGAGGCTCCGTAGATACGCTCCGAAGTTGAGGTCCTGTGAGATCGCAATGATGGAATTATACGCCGCACTTGGGTCACCCTCTGTCGATGGGGAATAGTAGAATCCAAGTAGTGCGCCACTGACTGCCGCAATGATGTATGCGAGGATCGAAAAGAATCCAAGCGAATACAGCGGGTACCAGTACCAGAATTTGTTATCAAGATTGTACTGTTCTGTGTGGCTCTTCGGCATCTGGAGATTGATTCGATAGTACATTGTCTCCAGAATCTCGAGGTAGTCAACAATCCGTAGACGACGATCAAGATAGATAAGCGTCGTGAGGAATGTTGTCTCGATCAGCGTTAAATCGCGCTCTTTGAGCCACGCGTTATGATCGAAGTCGTCTTTTTTTTCTAAACTCATCGTAGGTCACCGTTTGTAGTATGGATAGATCGCTCGCTTGACCGTATCCCATGCCTGATCCGCACCAACTTGGGCACCATCAACTTGGTCTTCCTCAATGTAGATGTCTTCCCACTTGCGTCGGCGCTTCTTCACAATCATCACATCTGGAAGGAACTCCTTGCGGTAGAGTGCAAGAATGAACCCAAGATCAATGAATATGATCGCAAGAACTCCACCAAGGAATTGATTACCGAACTCTGTGAGCCCCCATCCTTCCATAAAGCCATAAATGAAAATAAAGACAAAAATGACCTCAATGATTGTCAAGAGGACGATCGCAATTGCTGCTGCAGTATCTTCACGTGCAGGCTCATATCGATGGATGTCACCGTATGTACTTCCTGAAGAAGACATTACTGTCCCCTCCCAGTGTTCGGCGATTCACCATATTTGAGCACGTAGAAGGTGAACACGAGGCTCATTCCAATTGCAAGGAAGGTAATAATCCCAAGGAAGTGCTTCTGGAGCGGAACACCAATATCAGCCATATTCTCTGGCCATGCACCACCGCCTGCTGTTACTTCTACAGTATCGACATCGCCAACAGCGACGGCACCAACCATTCCAAGGTTTTCGTGTGGCGTGCAAACATATTCTGTGATACCTTCTTCTTCGAATGTGTGCTCGTATGTTTCACCCTCTGCTTCAAGCAACTCGCTGTCGAGGTCAGCAGGGCCACTTCGTGCAACAACGTTGTGCTCGCCTCCTTGTCCTGTCCACTCAAAGACCACTGTGGTACCAGGATCGATCCAAAGACCAGCTGGGCTATATGCAAGGTTGCCATCGTTCCCAGATGCGCCAACTTCCACAGTCACTTCATCCTGTCCACGGGCGTCCTCATAGCCACCGTCAATGCCGTCAAGGAAGCCGCCCCAGTCGGGCTCTTCTTCCTGAGCGGCAGCCGTGCCACTTCCTGCGGCAACGGCCGTTGCGGCGGCGGCAGACCCACCGGCTGTACGCATAAACTCCCGCCGTTTCATACAGCTAATGGTCAGAATGGGACGTTCTTAAACCCACCGACTATCACCGACCGAATACGCGCGAGTAAGGCCATTCAGTCACGCGATATCGACGCATTGCTACTCGTTGGTTTTCTCCTGCTCAGTTGGGGTTTCAATCGGAAGATTTTCGGGACGCTCACCACCTTCGATCTGGACTGCGCGAAGTCGATTCCGATACTGTTCGGAACGGAACCGATCGGAGAGGCGTGCATTTGCGACAACAGTGAATAAAAACAAAGCGATAACAACGAATATCGCACCAACAATTGGTGCAACAATATTATCTCGTGCAATAAATCCAGGGAGGAGCCAAACCGCCAATAACCCAACTCCCGCAAAGAGCTGTCCAAAAGCGATGATCTGCAACATAAGATTTCCAAGCTCACCACTTTGTTCAGCTACATCATCCGGTGATGGAAGCTCGTAATCTTCAGGTGGAACCTGTGGCGTGTAATCATCCATCGAACAGAGCGCCACTGTTGGTTTAACATCCCGCAGTATCGTTCCACGCCCCTCCACACTTCCATCAGGATACACTGTTGCGTAGCCTTCATCCGAATAGGCGACGATCGTCTCTTCGCCATCTTGAACAACACGTTCAAGCACAGCGAATACATCTCGGGTTGCGATACGGGATTTGAGGTCCATCTCTACTCGATCAAGCAGTTCAGCGCCTGTAACCCAGGAGTCCGCATCGAAGACTGCATCCCACTCTTCTGGGGTCATTTCGGCCATGTCTGCGGGCCGAAAGTCATCGAAGTCGTACTTCTCTTCGACCGCTTGTCGAAGCGCCTCAAGCTCTTCATCGCTCGATTGCGAATCATCAGCATCTACTGGTGGGTCGAGCGTCTCTTCCGTTGACTGCTCGTCAGAGGCGTTACTCATTGGTGAGTATACGTACTCAAGCGTCCTTAGCATGACGGTATCGCAGTGATTCGGACCCTTTACCCAAGCGTCGTCCTAAGTAGCATCTAATGCTTGACGATGCGACGACTGCAACCATCGTAGCAATCATGGTTACACTGAGCCTCCCATTCTATCTCAAGGGTGCGTGGATCATGATTGATGCAGAAACGGTTACGTGGGCGATCCTTATCCACCATCTGAAATACATTGTTGTCGGACTGACGCTGACGACAGTTCCGATGGTCACATGGATGATCCCGCGGCTTGTGGACCAGTTGAGCGGGATTACTGGTCTCCACGCAGTGCTTGGTCTTCAGGCGTATGCGTTGTTGTTGTTTGCACTCACTGGAATTGTTCGAATCTTCCAAGCAAAGCGAGAAGCAGACCTCTACCATAATCCGGACCCACATGTCGATATCGACGAACTACATGAAAACATGGGTCACTGGCGAATGCGGCTCCGTGTTGGTGTCTTCGGCTACGTGTTCTTCTGGTTTGCTGCGTGGCTTACCGGCCTTTATCGGTACGTAATCGGGTACGTGCTCTAGTTACCACGTGTCACCGCTTGCAAGGTCAACATCATGATCACTCTTTGAAGATGGACAGATGTCTTCGAGCCTACAGCTCTTGCAATCCGGATTAAGCGCGGTGCATGTTGCTCGCCCGTGACTAATCATCAGATGTGTAAACCACTGCCAGTCCTCTTCAGGGACGATCGGCATCAGATCCTGTTCAATCTGTTCTGGGTACTGTTCCTCGGTGATCCCTAATCGTCGCGAGATTCGTTGGACATGTGTATCGACAACGATCCCTTCAACGATTTGATGGCCGTGTTGAAGCACGACATTTGCGGTCTTGCGGCCGACGCCTGCAAGATCGGTGAGTTCGTTCATTGTGTCTGGAACATTTCCGTCGTGCTTCTCAATGATGTCAGTACAGGCAGATCGGATATATTTGGCTTTGTTATTGTAGTAGGTGATCGAAGAGATGGCATCCGCAAGCTCGTCTTGCTCGGCGTTTGCGAACTCATCCGCACTCTGATACTGTTTGAACAGTTCTTTTGTGACCTTGTTCACTCGCTCGTCAGTACACTGTGCAGAGAGCATGACAGCGATAAGCAGTTCCAGACGATTTGAAAACCGAAGCGAGATTGTGGTGTCAGGATATGCATCATACAGTCGATCGATCACTTCAAGCGTCTGATCGTGTCTATCAGAAATCGGTGTGCCCATGCTGTGGTGTTTGTGTCTGATAGATTGAATCGTTCGATAGACGTTTCGATCGGAGCCAATCGAGAGCAAAAGCTATGTACGAACCACAATGCTGTATTAGACAGATGCGTCCATTAACATATGAACACGGGTCGTGGTATACGATCGGAGCCGTTAGCATCGGATATCTACTATTGCTTACAATAATCTTTGTGGCGCTTTTTATACTGCCGTATCTACTGTTTACAGCGTTATAACATAAACCGGAAGCCACCGGTCAAAAAGGGCGTTTCAGGCGAACGCGAGCGAGTCGCCGGTGTCGTCGTCTTCGATGTTAATTTTCTCCCACGCGTCAATGAAGTCACCCATGTAGATCTCTGTGCGATCGTCACGGATAGCGAACATTCCTGCTTCAGTACAGATCGCTTTAATATCCGCACCGGAGGCGTCAGTTGCGAGCTCTGCAAGCTCTTCGAAATTCACGTCGTCTGCAACGTTCATGTTGCGGGTGTGAATCTGGAAGATCAGTTCGCGGCCCGTTGCGTTCGGTTTTGGAACCTCAATGAGTCGATCGAAACGTCCCGGACGGAGAATTGCGGGATCGAGCATATCGAAGCGGTTCGTTGCAGCGATAATTCGGATTTCGCCGCGCTCATCGAACCCGTCCATCTCCGAAAGCAACTGCATCATCGTCCGCTGAACCTCTGCATCGCCAGAGGTTTTTGAGTCAGTTCGTTTGGATGCGATCGCATCGATCTCATCAATGAATATTACAGCCGGCTCGTTATCTCGTGCAACCTCGAACAGGTCACGAACGAGTTTTGCACCCTCACCAATGAATTTGTGAACCAGCTCTGAGCCAGCCATTTTTATAAAGGATGCATCTGTCTGATTTGCAACTGCTTTTGCAAGCATTGTTTTCCCGGTTCCCGGCGGCCCGTACAGAAGAACACCAGATGGTGGCTGAATACCCACCTCTTCAAACATCTCAGGGTGTTTCAGTGGCATCTCAACAGTTTCGCGAACTTCCGTCATCTGCTCATCAAGTCCACCAATGTCCTCGTATGTGACATCCGGTGAATGCTCAACTTGCATCACGCGAGCGCGCACGTCAGTCTCATTATCAAGCCGCTTTACAATAGAGAGTGAGTTGTTAACCGCGACACGCGCATCCGGTTCTAATTCGTCACGCATCTCTGCGGTCACTTCCGTGAGCGCTTCCTGATTGTTCCCATGCTGTTTGATAATCACACCGTCGCTGTTGAGCTCTTGGACGGTTGCGACGAACAGTGGGGACTGCTTGAGCTTTTTATTCTCGTGTGTGAGGCGTTCGAGTTTCTGTTGGTATTTATTGTTCTCGGCGTTCGCATCAAGGAGTTTGTCGCGCATCTCCTCGTTTTGCGACTCAAGAACCTCGAGACGATCTTCGAGTGTCTCGATCTTCTCCTGATGGGACGTCGACTCCTCGTCGTATGGGAGATCAACATCGTCCACAGTGTCGGTCATCGACGGGTATAGGACGGAGACGAATAAGAGGCTTCGGGTCACGGACCTTATTATGAGTTACCAAGCGGCATTATGCCCTATAGTAATTAATAGAGATAAGAAGTATTATTACTGAGTATCCCACATGTGCAAATGAGAATGAGCGTATCAGAAGCAGTTGCGACGGAAGACACAGGCGATCGCTGGGAAGCAGTGCGTGACCTCCCACCGAGTGCAAAACTGGTTGCAAAAGTGCTAGATTATAACGAAACCCTTACACAGAGCCAACTGGCTGAAGAAACGCTACTTCCGCCGCGCACTGTCAGATACGCACTAAGCAGACTCGAGGAAGAAGATGTCGTTGAATCGCGGTTTTCATTTTCGGACGCTCGAAAACGGCTCTACACACTCAGCATCTAACCACTCAGTACAACGTTACCCGTTCTCTCCACCCGGCGCTTTTTTTATTATTGCATTCACAGAACCCATAATGTATCAACTGGTTGTTGACGTCATCAAACGGGCGCAAAAAGCAACAACGATTGAATGTCCTCCGTATGAGGCTATTATCACTGAAGCAGTCCGTCTTGCAGAGCAGACAGACACACCCATCGACGAGACATTCCTTTCTCGACTGGAGCGTGCAGTAGACTCCGCGACGGCAGACGAGCGAACACAGCTTGCGGCAGATGGACGGCAGGCCCATGAGCAATTAGCAGGGCGAATACCAGCTGACGAATCCTAACTCCACTTTCGCTCCAGTCACGGAACGTCTTTACTCATGGATAGATAACACCCGAATAGATGACACGGGTGATCCACACCGGCGACACCCACATTGGGTATCGACAGTACCACTCGCCGGAACGACGAGCGGACTTTCTCTCTGCATTTGAGGCCGTAATTTCTGCTGCGATCGAAGACGACGTTGATGCAGTTATCCATGCAGGAGACTTATTCCATGATCGACGACCAGATCTTCAAGACCTGCTTGGCACACTCAGCGTCCTTCGAAGGCTCAATGATGCAGCGATCCCATTTCTTGCTGTCGTTGGTAACCACGAATCAACGCGAAGCGGACAATGGCTCGACCTTTTTGAGCGACTGGGGCTTGCGACACGGCTTGGGTCAACACCGGTTCAAGTGAATGACGTTGCATTCTACGGGCTAGATCACGTTCCACCATCTCGCCGAGATGACCTAACGTACCAGTTTGATCGCTGCGAAGCGACACACAATATTCTTGTGAGCCACGGGCTGTTTACTCCGTTTGCATATGCTGACTGGGAGACAGAGCATGTCCTCGAAGCAGCCACTGTTGAGTTCGATGCAGTGTTACTTGGTGATAATCACGCACCAGGGGTTGAGCAAGTAGACGATACCTGGGTAACATACTGTGGTTCGACAGAGCGTGCGAGCGCAAGCGAAGAAGCCCCTCGTGGATACAACATTATTTCGGTAACTGATGGCGTCGATATCCGAAGACGGACGCTTGACACACGCACATTTGTGTTCGTTGACGTTCAATTGGGTGAAAACGAGGGCATCGATCGTGTTCGAGAGCAGGTTAGTCAGCATGAGCTTACAGATGCGGTTGTGATTGTCCGTATAGATGGGTCGGGTGAGCCTATCGCACCAGCAGATGTAGAGTCGCATGCGGTGGAGCATGGCGCACTTATCGCTCGTGTCACTGATAACAGAGACCGAGCAGCGGACGCGGGACGAGAAATCGGTGTTGAATTTGCAGATCCTGATGCCGCTGTTGATACACGCATCGGTGAACTTGGGCTTTCGGAGGCGGCCCAAGATATTGACGAAGCGGTTCGCGCGTCAAAAGTTGCCGATTCGAACGTTCGATCGCTCGTTAAAGAGCAGATTACCGATCGGCTTGACGATGGGCTTTCAGCCTTCATGGGCGTCAGTGAGTCGGATCCAAACCGCTCAGACACGGTAGACGCGTCAGGAGAACAACCTGAGCAAGAAAACAAAGGGAGCGTGAAATTGAATGGGAACGTGGAAAAAACAGAACAAAAGCAAGACGTTGATGGGCAGGCCTCGATGGAGGAGTACCGATGAGGGTAACTAAACTCTCACTGACGAATTTTAAGCCATATGCGACAGCAGAGATCGATCTTCGTGATGGAGTAACTGTTATTCACGGAGTGAACGGAAGCGGTAAGTCGTCGCTACTTGAAGCGGTATTTTTTGCACTGTATGGATCAAAAGCGCTCGAAGGAACGCTTGACGATGTTGTGACGAATGGCACAGAGGCATGTGAGATCGACCTCATATTCACACATCAAGGTGAGACGTATGAACTCATTCGTGAGCTAAAACGATCGGGCGAACGTGTTTCAACGCGTAAATGCGTACTTACTGGACCGGATGTGACGATCGAGGGTGCACGTGATGTTCGGACATTTGTTACCGAACTCTTGCGGATGGACGCAGAAGCATTCATTAATTGTGCGTATGTGCAGCAAGGTGATGTTAACAAGCTAATCAACGCAACGCCGAAACAGCGTCAGGATATGATCGATGACCTGCTCCAATTAGGGGTTCTTGAGGAGTATCGAACGCGTGCAGGACAGGCACGGCTTGGCGTTGAGGACGTCCTTGGAAACACAGAGGGCGCACTCCAAAATATTAGGAACCAGATCAAAACAAAAGAGGACACAGAACCGTACGCGCGGCTCAATAACGTTGAAAACGAGTTATCAGACGTTACGACACGTATCGAAAACTATGAAGGAGAAAAACAGAAGGCCGAAAAAGCCCGCGATGCTGCCGAATCTACTCTTTCGGAATACGAAGAAAAGCAACAACGAGTTGCCTCGTTGACTGAATCAATCGACGGCATCCAGAACCAGATTGAATCAACTGCAGCCGAACGGTCGACACTCAAAGAACAAAGTACGGAGCACAGAGCACAGATCCAACAGCTGTCAGCACAAGCAGACCGCCTCCGTGAATCACTCTCAAAAGAAGTTCCAACAGCGAATATCATTGAAGAGTACGAACAGCAACTCACCGAAAACTTGGATGAAATTCGTGAAAAGCGCGAAGAGTTGCGTATCAAACAGTCTGCGTACAAAAACCAAGCAAATGCGCTCTCGGAAAAAGCGACACACCTCTCAGAGCGTGCAGAGACAACAGAAACAGAGGTAGAAACGCTCCAAGAAGAGATTCAGTCGGTGACCGACCAGATCAAGGAACAAAAAGAGCGGCTAGAGACGCTCAAAACAGAGCGCCAATCACTCAGCAGTCGTTTTGATGCTGCACCGATCGACTCTGGTTCTGCGTCGTCGTATGTGAAAGAGATACAGACCCAGAAAGAAGAACAAACGACTCGGAAAGCGGAGCTCTCGGCAACGATTGAGTCGCTCACCGACGCAATTGAAGAGACAGAACATCTGCTTGCGGAGGGAAAATGTCCTGAATGTGGTCAGCCAGTCGATGGCTCACCACATGTGCATGACTTGTCTGATGATCGTGAAAGGCTATCAGAATATCAGAGGAAAAAAGCAGCGATCGAAGAGAAGGTTTCGTCGCTAACAACGGAGCTGGCTGAAGCGCAGAAGCTCGTCGAAACCGAATCCCGTATTGACGAGATTGAGACCACCATAACACTGCTTACAGAACGGATTGATGAGTTAGCCGAGCGCAGATCACAGAAGGAACACCAACTCAACACAAAACAAGACGCGATCGCAGAGTATCGTTCACAAGCGGAATCAGTCTCTGCAGATGCACAAACAAAACAGGATCAACATGCGGAGGTTACGGCGGAAATTTCTGCGTTCACTGACGAGCTATCTGAGATCGAATCTGAACGTGACCAACTAACAGAACTCAGTGAAATTACGGAGCGTCAAACTGAACTCGAAGAGAGAATTGAACGACTGACTGAGAAGCGTTCTGAGCTACAATCACGAAACGATGAGCGGCGAGAATGGCTCAAGCAGCAACGCGATGAGCGGGAGTCGCTCAAAGAGGCCGTTGATGAACGTGCAATTGAATCCGCAAAAGAACAAAAGTCGAATGCAGAGCAGTATCTCGAACAAGTTACCGAGATGCTCACGCAACTCACAACAAAGCGCGACCGACTCACGAGCGAGCGTGGAGAGATTACCGCAGAGATCGAGCAACTTGAATCGCTAAACAAACAACAAACACAGTTACAACAGCGGGTTGATGCACTTAGTGCGCTCCGATCGGAGACTTCGGACCTTGAATCGATGTACGGGGAGATTCGGGCAACACTCCGTCAACAGAACGTCGAAACGCTCGAACGGATGGTGAACGAGATGTTCGATCTGATCTACGCGAATGATGCATACTCACATATTGAATTAGACGGGGAGTACGAACTGTCCGTGTTCCAAAAAGATGGGGAGCGATTAGACCCCGAACAGCTCTCCGGTGGCGAACGTGCGCTGTTCAACCTGAGTCTCCGGTGTGCAATCTACCGATTGCTTGCAGAAGGGATTGATGGGGCGGCACCGACACCGCCGCTTATACTTGATGAGCCAACTGTTTTCCTTGACACTGGGCACGTCGATCGCCTCGTCCAACTTGTGTCCGAAATGCGTGGATTTGGTGTCGACCAGATTTTGATCGTAAGTCACGATGACAAACTAATCGATGCAGCGGACGATCTCGTAACCGTTGAAAAGAATCCGACCACAAACCGGTCGACAGTCAACCGTGCAGACAAACCAGCACTATCAGCATTGCAAGTACAAGTTGGAGACGACTAATCGGAGTGATATTCGTCACCACGCGCTGTCGATCGAAGCATTGAGATACCGTCACTAGCGATATCTGTGGCGGCATACCCACGTGTATCGAGTACCGCTTCTTCTGTCACTAATCCTGCCGCACGAAACTCGGAAAGTAAACCGTGAAGATCGCTCTCACAAAAGTCATACGAATTCAATAAATCAATTACTGAAATCGGTCCACGATCGACAAGTTCGATGAGGAGTCCAAGCGATTGGTCATTATGTGTTGCAGAGAGAATCCGACGAACAGGTGGGGAGACCGTTGAGGCAGCAACAGTGAGCGGAGACGTGTCTGAGACGATTGTGAGCTCGTCAGCTGGCATATACGACTCCGTTTTTGCGTTCGGATCATACACGAGCCACGCGTCGCTTGAAGACTTTCGAAGAATATATTCAGTACCATCAGCATCCCGAACAGTACGCATAGAACGGATTCAGGGGCGCGAGCGGTTAGCCGTTGTGCTCAGCCGGGGTGTTCGACTGCTCCTCTGCGTCCGTTTCGGGCTCTGACTCGTTCTTTTTTTCGACGTATCTTCGATGTGATTTCACCTGTTGATATGTCCGTCCAAGTGCGAGGAGTCCAACAAGAAGTAACACTCCGCCGACATCGAAACTGCTTCGAAAAACGATGAGCATCAGACTAAGGCTCACTGCAAGGAGGCCAACGTTTGCGAGTATAACAGCGGTAATGAATCGACGGCTTGTATTTGGATCCGCGTTACTGAGATTCTTTTCCAGCTTTTCGGTATCAACTTGAATCTCTTTTTCCAGCGAGGACCCTCCGGGGAATCCAACACCAGGCATGTCGGAAAACCCATCATCCGATGCATGTTCATCCACGTACCGTGCGACCCGATCGGACGCAGTTTCATCGGAAGACCGATCGCTCATGGTTGTACAGTTGGCCGGAGCCTGCAAAAGAGTTCGTTTCGGCGTTTGAGTCGTTGCCCGGATGGTTAGGTGCAATCTTGTAGAGAAAACGCGTGTGAGGACTCAAGCCACGCAAGCGGGTTCTCTGCGTCATAGAACACCACGCCGTTCTCTACGTCATACGTCTCGACGGTTGCATTCCCTTCAGGCAGGGCTGGCAGTCCGTCGGCACGATCCAACTCCGTATCATTGGCGCGGGTAGTCATAACCAAGATATGCTATAACATACCAGGATATAGCTCTTTTGTTCGGGGCATGGTTTTGCAACGGTGGGTGAAAGCCGAATACCCGTCCTTTTTACCCCACGAGACGGAGCCACGAGTATGACACAGTCGGCTCTCGGACAGTTTGGCTCATCCGCCGACTCCGACGGCGATTCGGATCCTGATTCTGTAGCTGCAGAGGCTGCTGCGATCGCCGGGAACGGTGGCGGACACGTAAGCGAGGTGATCAGTATTGATGACGCCCGCTTCCCAGAAGCGGACGGCTATATCGAACTTACAATCACACAGGTCGATTATACGATCGAAGGCAGTGGGCGCGAGGAATACCCCGTAGTGCACGTGTTTGGCCGGACTGAGGCAGGTGACGTCGAGCACGTTCGTGTCCTCGGGTTTGAACCATATTTTTACACACCAACGGACACACTAAACCGTGACCCTGTGGAGGAGTATGATGTCGTTCTCTCCGCACAAGAAACGGATACAAATGGTGAACCATATGAGAGTATCCGTGGTGAAAAACTGACAAAGATTATTGCACGGACACCACGAGATGTCGGGCAGATCCGTGATGATTTCGAACATTACGAAGCGGATATTCTATTCCCAAATCGGTTTTTGATTGATAACGGGCTTGGTGATGGAGTCCGAGTTCCTGCACGACGTCTTGACGATGAACACAACGCTGCGGGTCGACAACCGATTCAGGTTCCCCATACGGAGGTCGAACCGGCAACCGTCGCTGCGGATATTCGCGTTAACACGTTCGATATCGAGGTTGACGATCGAAACGGCTTCCCTGAAGATGGTGAAGAGGAGATCATCTGTATTACGAGTCATGATTCCGTTGACGATGTCTACATCTGCTGGCTGTATGAAGCGCCAGCGGCAACTAACAACTCCACACCTGATTCGCTCCCTGGGTATGAGCCATTAAAAAATGAAACGGCGATCGACATTCGAGCGTTTGCGACAGAGGAAGCGATGCTTGACGCGTTTATCAGCTACATCGAGGAGACGGATCCGGACCTCCTCACCGGATGGAATTTTGAAGATTTCGACGCGCCGTACTTCCTCGATCGGCTTGAGCTGTTGAACCCCCAAACCGAACACGATCTCTCGATCGAACGGCTCTCGCGAGTTGGAGAGGTATGGCGATCGGGCTGGGGTGGTCCCGACATCAAAGGACGAGTTGTCTTCGATCTGTTGTATGCGTACAAGCGGACACAGTTCACCGAACTTGAATCCTACAGGCTTGATGCAGTTGGTGAGTTGGAGTTGGATATTGGAAAAGAGCGATACTCCGGCGATATTGGGGATCTTTGGGAGCAGGACCCAACCCGATTGCTTGAGTACAACGTTCGGGATGTTGAGCTATGTGTCGAGATCGATCGGAAGCAAGCAATCATTCCATTCTGGAATGAGGTGCGAAAATTTGTCGGCTGTAAGATTGAGGATGCACCAACACCGGGTGATGCAGTGGATGTGTACGTCCTTCATAAAGCGCATGGCAAGTTTGCGCTCCCGACAAAGGGACAACAGGAGTCCGAGGACTTCGAAGGAGGTGCAGTGTTCGATCCGATTACCGGCGTTCGTGAGAATGTGACGGTACTGGATTTGAAGTCGCTCTATCCAATGTGCATGGTCACAATTAACGCGGGGCCGGAAACAAAGGTGGGAGATGAATTTGATGGTGAAACCTACCGTGCACCAAATGGGACGCGATTTAGAAAGGAGCCGGACGGGATTATGCGGGAGATGGTCGATGAGTTGTTGACCGAACGTGAAGAGAAGAAATCGTTGCGAAACGAGCACGATCCTGGATCGGAGCCATACATCCAGTACGATCGTCAACAAGGGGCAGTGAAAGTGATCATGAACTGCTTTACACCGGATACAGAAGTTTTGACACCGAAGGGTGTTCGATCGATTACCGAACTGGAAACTGGTGATCTGGTGTACTCACTCGATCCGGAGACGATGGCTATGGAGGTCAAACCCGTAACAGAGACCCATGCATATCCAGATTATCGTGGTGAGCTCATTGATATACAGACAAACAAGATCGATTTCCGCGTGACGCCAAATCACCGAATGCTTGTCCGGAAAAACGATACAAATGGGATTACTGAGAACGGATGGAATTTTGTCGAAGCGGGCGAATTATATGATTATTGTCACTACGAACTGCCACATGGGTGGTCATATGACAACGGTACGTTCCTCGAAGAGATTGATTTGACAACCTTCGCTGATGAGTATGAGATTTGGGTACGGCCATCAATACATGGACACACATTTACCGCAGAGTTAGGGTGGAAACCTCGACGAGTCCCAAAAGCGGATCTTGGACAAACAGGCTATGTTTTTACTGCAGAAGAATTTGAAGCCCACAGAGAATACATTGAATCAGTCTGTGAGAGAAGTTACATACACCTCAAATCCGGACAGAAATGGATTCCACGAACCTACGACGGAGATGACTTCCTCGTATTGCTCGCATGGTATATTACGGAAGGAAATGTATACACGTCAACGCCAAAACAGTTTGGTGAAAATTATCGTGGGTCAAGCACTACTGTCAAGATTGCACAAGACGCCGTTACAGATGGCGGAATCGATCATCATGCAGGGATCGGAGAATTGCTCGATCGGATGGGATTCGATTACTACGTCGATAATAAATCCTATCAGTTCACGTCGGAACTTCTCGGACGCGTATTAGAGTCTCTGTGCGGCAGTGGAAGCTTCAACAAACAGATTCCATCGCTTGTTTTTGAAGCAGCCACATCACAAAAAGAACAGTTCCTCGAACGACTGATTGATGGTGATGGCGATCGCCAATCTGGCTCTTGGAGATACACAACAGCGAGCGAACGGTTGCGAGACGATGTGCTCCGGCTTTGTGCCGAACTTGGAACGACTGCAAGCTACAATCATGATAGCGGTTCGTGGAGAGTGTATGGTCTCGAAGACAACAAAAACTCCCTTCGTATGCATCGAAGTTCGAGCCGTAGTACAGCAGATAATGGTGTCTACTGTGTAACGGTTGCAGATAATCACTCCCTGCTTGCCGGCAGAAACGGCAAATTCCAATTTGTTGGACAGAGTCTATACGGCGTGACGGGGTGGGATCGGTTCCGTCTCTATGATAAGGAGGGTGCCGCAGCGGTAACCGCCACTGGAAGAGAGGTGATCAACTTTACAGAGACTGCTGCAACGGAATTAGACTATCAGGTTGCATACGGAGATACGGATTCTGTCATGTTAGAACTTGGACATGACACAACAAAATCAGATGCGATCGAGCAGTCCTTCGACATTGAGGAGTATATCAACGATCGATATGATGACTTTGCTCGAGAAGAGCTCAATGCGGAGGCCCATCGATTCCAGATCGAGTTCGAAAAGCTGTATCGGCGCTTCTTCCAAGCCGGTCGAAAAAAACGATACGCGGGCCACATTATCTGGAAGGAGGGCAAGGATGTCGATGACATTGACATTACTGGGTTTGAGTACAAACGATCGGATATTGCACAGATCACGAAGGAAGTCCAAAAGAACGTGATCGACACGATCGTGACTGGAGAGAACATCGACGACGATCTAGAGGAGGTTAAAACCTATCTCAATGAGGTAATAACTGGGTTCTTAGAAGGAGAACTCTCGCTCGAAGAGATCGGTATTCCTGGCGGAATCGGAAAACGACTCTCAAACTATGAGACGGACACTGCACAGGTACGGGGTGCAAAATATGCGAATCTCATGTTGGGAACGAACTTTGATCGCGGCTCAAAGCCAAAGCGACTCTATTTAAAAAAGGTTCATCCGGACTTCTGGCAACGGATGGAGAATGAACACGAGCTTAATCCACAAACAAATCTGCTATATGGAGAGTTCAAGCGGGACCCGGACGTAATCTGTTTTGAATACGCCGACGAAATTCCAGATGAGTTTGAAATCGATTGGGACAAAATGCTCGAAAAGACGTTGAAAGGGCCGATCGAACGGGTTATTGAGGCACTTGGAATGTCTTGGGATGAAGTCAAAAGCGGCCAAGAGCAGACTGGCCTTGGAAGCTTTATGTAGAAACAGGGGTTAAGCCCCGTTTAGATGCTGTTTTGTGAAAGATAGTAACAATACGGGTGCTTGCACTGGGTTTCCATTTTGGAAAATATATTTTTCCTCAATAGAAATACAGAGGGGCAAATGCGTAACCATTATGGGCATAAACCCCCATCCTTCGAGTACGAGGGAACAATTTAACAATGGCAACACTCGAAATCAAAAACCTTCACGCTGAGGTAGCCGATGAGGATGGCGAAACGATTCTTCGCGGCGTTGACCTTGAGGTCAACTCCGGAGAAATTCACGCACTGATGGGTCCAAACGGATCCGGTAAATCTACGACCGCCAAAATCATCGCTGGCCACCCAGCGTACAGAGTCACTGACGGAGACATTATTCTCCACCTTGACGAGGACGATCTCGCAGATATCGACGAGGACCTCGATGAGGAAGATTACCGCTGGAGCCTTCTTGAGCTGGAACCAAACGAGCGCGCAGCACTCGGCATCTTCCTTGGCTTCCAGTACCCAGCGGAGATCGAAGGCGTCACCATGACGAACTTCCTCCGTCAGGCACTCAATGCCAAACTTGGAGAGCGACAGGAACTCTTCGAGGACGAGGATGAAGACGCAGAAGAGGAAGAGGCAGGCTACGAGACCTCCCCGATGGAAGGACCAGTTGACGATGGTGAGGTTGGCGTTGCTGAGTTCCAACAGCTCCTCAAAGAAAAGATGGAACTGCTCGACATGGACGAGAAGTTCGCACGCCGATACCTCAACGCTGGCTTCTCTGGCGGAGAGAAGAAACAGAACGAGGTTCTACAGGCGGCAATTCTTGAGCCATCGATCGCAGTTCTTGACGAGATTGACTCAGGACTTGATATCGATCGCCTCCAGGATGTTTCTGAGGGAATCAACGCGCTACGCGACGAGCAGGGAACGGGAATCCTCCAGATTACACACTACCAGCGAATCCTTGACTACGTCGAGCCCGACCACGTCCACATCATGCTTGACGGCCGTATCGTAAAAAGCGGCGACGCAAGCTTGGCAAGCCAGCTTGAGGACAAAGGATACGACTGGGTCCGCGAAGAAGTCTACGAGACTGCGTAACCACAATAGGTTGCGAATACTCCAAAAGCAAGCAAACGTAAATACATACTATGAGTTCCGAAGAACACCTAAAACAGACAGACACCGAAGCCCGCTTCGAATTTAAAAAGGAGCAGAAATCGGCGTTCCAGGCCGAAAAAGGCCTCAATGAGGAAACGATTCGCGTCATCTCCGAAGACAAAGATGAGCCCGAATGGATGCTACAGCGCCGTCTCCGCGCCCTTAAGCACTTCCAGAACATGCCGATGCCGACTGGCTGGCCGGAAGCCCCAGATCTCAGCGAAGTCGACGTTGATGCCATCGTCCCATACATCCGTCCGGACGTCGATGTCCGCGGTGGGGTTGACGACTGGCGCGATCTCCCAGACGAGATCAAAGACACGTTCGACAAACTGGGGATTCCAGAGGCAGAAAAGAACGCACTCTCGGGTGTCGGCGCACAGTACGAATCCGAGATTGTGTATCAGAACATGCAAGAGCAGTGGCAAGAGAAAGGCGTTGTCTTCTGTGACATGGACAAAGCGGTCCAAGAGCACGAAGAGATCGTCAAAGAGTACTTCATGACCAAGTGCGTGCCACCGAGCGACAACAAGTTCGCTGCACTTCACGGGGCAATCTGGTCCGGTGGATCGTTCGTCTACGTCCCAGAAGATGTCACGGTTAATATGCCAATTCAGGCATACTTCCGCATGAACTCCGAAGGAATGGGACAGTTTGAGCACACGCTCATCATCGCAGAGAAAGGCTCGGAGGTCCACTATATTGAGGGCTGTTCCGCACCGAAGTACTCCGCATTCAACCTCCACTCCGGTGGCGTCGAAGTCTTCGTCAAAGAAGACGCGCACGTGCAGTACTCCACCGTCCAGAACTGGTCGAAAAACACCTACAACCTCAACACCAAACGTGCAATCGTTGAGAAGAACGGCCGGATGGAGTGGATCTCCGGCTCGATGGGGTCGAAAGCAACGATGCTCTACCCAGCATCGATCCTCAAAGGCCGTGGTGCATCCGACAACCACATTACGATCGCGTTCGCGGGAAAAGGCCAGAACATCGACACTGGTGCAAAAGTCTACCACAACGCACCCGAGACAAAATCGACGATCGAGTCAAAATCGATCTCGAAAGACGGTGGCCGAACGAACTACCGTGGATTGGTCCACATTGCAGACGGAGCGTACAACTCCTCAACAGCAGTCGAGTGTGACGCACTGATGTTCGATAACGAATCGACATCGGATACGATGCCATACATGGAGATCAACGAATCACGTGTTGACGTTGCACACGAGGCAACCGTCGGCAAGATCGGCGACGAAGATATCTTCTACCTGCAAAGCCGTGGCCTCGATGATGACGATGCAAAACAGATGATTGTGTCAGGATTCATCGAACCAATCACGGAAGAGCTACCGATCGAATACGCAGTCGAACTTAACCGCTTGGTTGAACTCGAAATGGAGGGTAGTCTCGGATGAGCGTGCAGATTCCACCAACGCTCTCTGCGGAGACTGTTCGAGAGATCTCCGAGGATCGAAACGAGCCAGAATGGCTGCTTGAGGCCCGTCTTGATGCATTTGAAGCGCTTGACGACGTTGCGCTTCCTGATGTTATCCAGACACCGGGGCGGCGCTGGACAAACCTCGAAGCGCTTGATTTCGAGAACCTTGTTGACCCGCTCAACCAGTCCGATGAGACCGAGCGCGTCAGTGCAGAGGGCGCAACTGTCCTCTCATTTGTTGACGCGCTTGACGAGCACGAAGACCTCATTAAAGAGTACTTCGGCTCAGTGGTTCCTGCAGATACAAACTATCTGACTGCGCTCTCTGCGGCGCTCTTTACAACGGGAACATTCATCTACGTTCCAGAAGGCGTCGACGCCGAAGATGTGAAGATTCGTGCAGAGATGAACTCACAGACGCTCTTTAGCCACACGCTTGTTGTGACTGAGGAGTCTTCCTCCGCAACAATTCTCGAATCGATCGAGAGCGGAGATGATGTCGACGGCGATCGCTACTTCAGCAATATCGTTGAAGTGGTCGCTGGTGAGAATAGCTATGTTCAGTTCGGATCGCTACAAAATCTGAACGAAGACACGTATCATTACACGCTCAAACGTGGTGATACCGATACCTACAGCACGATCAACTGGATCGAAGGGAACATCGGCTCACGTCTCACCCGATCGGATGTTGAGACCACACTCAACGGCGATGGCTCCGAGACAAAGATTGTCGGTGCCTTCTTCGGCCACGATGACCAGCATCTTGACGTCAACGCACGTGTCTGGCATCAAGCCGAGCACACCACCGCGGATCTTGTCACCCGCGGCGTCCTCGACGATGAGGCACGATCGGTGTACGAGGGTGTCCAAGATGTTGGTGTTGATGCATGGAACACGAGTTCCTACCAGCGTGAGAATACGCTTATGCTCTCGGATGAGTCCGAAGCAGATGCCTCACCAAAGCTGATCATCCACAACCACGACACTGAAGCAAGCCACTCCGCAACCGTCGGGCAGGTAGACGCAGAGGAGATGTTCTACATGACATCCCGAGCGATTGACCCACAAACAGCACGGAACATGCTTGTTGAAGGGTTCTTTGTACCGGTGCTCGAAGAGATTGAGGTTGATGAGTTCCGAAACGACCTCGAAGAGCTTGTACAGGCTCGATTGAACTAACTGTCGCAAGTACAATACGGCCCATCTTTTTATTTCATTATCAAGAGGGAACGGCTTAAGTTGGACACACTCGGAGAACTGTGTATGCGTTGTATCGTGACGAGAGATGATTACAGACACACAGGGTGGCCATGAGTGTTGGCCACAGCGTCTCATCGGATCATCAGCTAGCTCGACTCCTGCAGATTGGGATTGTCCTTGAAGAGGTCGTTGAGGCACGAGCATATCACCACTATCAGTCACTATCTGAGGAAGAGCGAGAGCTAGATACTGAGTTAGAAGAGTTACTTGAGCATGCTGCAGAAGAATCTGCAGAGCACAGAGAGATGCTTGAGGGACTTATTGATGGGCTAGATGTCGAAAGCATTCCATTTGAGGACGTTGAAACGCTTGTTGAGGCCCGATATGGACAAACAAAGCCAGAGGATTTCGACGGGGTACTCTATGATCAACTCTGCAATGAGGAGACTGCATACAAGTTCTACGATGACTTGATTGATGCAATCGAAGCTAGTGATGCAGATTTTTCTGTTGATCGATCGCATGTGCTGTCCGTCCTTCGAGAACTACGAGCAGCAGAGCGCGATGGCGTTGAAACAGTGACGAAAATCATGGAGGAACGAGCATGAGCATGACCGTGAATATGCGTGTACAGTTTGGAGGTATCTGAGCATGAATACCGCAGATCAGTATCTCAAGGCGATCTACCTCATTCAACAGATGGAGGATGGCCCCGCTGCAACAGGAAAACTTGCAGACATGTTGGATGTGAGTCCGGCGAGTGCAAACGAAATGATCGGGAAACTCGAATCAAGAGGGTTTGCCGAGCATGAAAAGTACAAAGGTGTGCAGCTAACTGATGAGGGAATCGTTCGCGCACGGGATGCAATCCAGACCTACTGTATTATTGAGCGGTTTCTTGCAAATGTGCTTGCAGTCAAAGAGTTTCGAAAAGAGGCCAGAGAACTTGAAGCAGTGATTGATGGGACCGTCGCCGAGCGTCTGGATACCATTATTGAACGTCGCCCGGAGTGTCCTGACTGTTTTGATCCAGAAGATGATGCGTGTGCGTGTCTTGAGTTACCATTTGGCGAAGAGCCAGCAGCAGACTGACTACCGATCGACCAACGGAAATCGCAAACCGTTTTACGTGGTAGCAACTACGATTGAGTGTAGTCGTGATCGGCGCGATGACGATCGATGCAGTCCCGTGGTGTAGTGGCCAATCATAGCGGCCTTTGGAGCCGTTGACGGCGGTTCGAATCCGCCCGGGACTATCAACCTACTGACAATATTCCCTCTCGATGATTTCACTCTCAAAAGATATTCTTTTTCGATTGATCTACACTCTAGAACCCTTCAAATCCGCAGATAAACTCACGATGTTTTCCATTCTCGAATCTCTCCGTCAGTAACAACTTCTGCCCCAACGTTATCCAACGTAACGCCACCGTAAGCGATACAACTGTCTGTTCCCGAATAAATAGCTGCGCGTCCACAATCTTCGGCATGAACAGTCGTGAGCGTTGCGTCAACGTTTTCCCGGAACCGGAAGGCTTGGTCTATCGCTCTCTTCGCTGTGATATTGGTCATTTTCAGATCATCCATATCGTCAAAAACAAATGTGTTTGTAAACGAGCCCTCAATGCTGACGTTTGAAATCGCAGTACCATTGCATCCGCTTGCATACAGACCTGACCCAGACGCTAGGTCACTATCGTCAGTCCTGACAGTAACGTTGCTGATCGCCAACTCCCGACGTCCGCTCTTTTTGTGACCCAGCGAAATCCCCCACGCATTTTCGATACATGAGATGCGATCGATCGTTAGATCCTCGAGCAGCGCGCCGGTATCAGCCCGAATCGCCGCGTATTCACAGCCGATAATATAGCTGTCTTCAATCGTGATCGTCTTGTTCCCGTCGCGGTGGAGGTGGACACCGTTCGAGGGGCCGTTTGCTGGATCGATTGTGAAGTCCTGAGCGCGCAGTTGCTAGTCGGTGTTCCGTCGTTGGCTGCAAGTGTATAGCTGTCTCCGTCCCACACGCCGTTGGCAGTTGTGCCCTCGGTCTGATTGTCGAACTGAATCGGCGCGTCGGAGTTGCCTTCCCCGCCGCGAGTTGCCCAGTAGCCGTCCACGACGACGTTTTTCGACGAGACGATATCGATGTGGTGGTAGTAGATTCTGTCACCATAGATATTCTCTAACCGGACGCTCTTCGCATGTGCAGGCATGATGCCGTTTGCCTCAGGTGCGTCGATCCGGATGTTGCAGACTCCCCAGTTCGACGAGCCGCCGTACTTCGGTTCGTCGTACCCACGGTTGGGAATGAGGGTGAAATTAACCACAGTAATATTTTATGAGGAATAAAATGGCAATAAATGTATAATTCTCAGAGTTACAATACATATTCGAGTGGCTGACACGATATCCCATCACATATCTGAAATAAATAAAAGTCAAATAAAAATCATATAATGGGTTGTGAAACGGACCAGGCGGTGAATATTTATACCGGGGTCACTACCGCATAGCTATGCCAGAAAATACCAATCATAACGTAAGTCGACGTCGGTACCTCTCATATGCAGGTGCTGCAGCGGCTGCGGTGACGCTCGCTGGTTGTACAGGCGAAGACGTTGAAGACCCTGGTGCCGGAAATGGAAACGGAAACGGCAATGGGACTGACGATACTGGAACTGGTGATGATGACGATACCCTTCGTATCTCCCAAACGCAGAACCCAACAACGCTTGATCCTCATGACCACCGTGAAACGACAACCGACAATGTGTTGCTCCAAGCATATGATCACCACATTTCCCGTGACCGTGATGGTGAGATGGGTGATGGAATTGCAACTGACTGGGAAGTTCTTGAAGAAGATCGCCACAAACTCACAATTCGTGAAGGCGTAATGTTCCACAACGGTGATGAACTTACCCCCGCAGACTGTGCATTCACCATCAACCGTGTCGCAGATGATGATGTTGGGAATTTGCAGAGTCCACAGCAAGACCAGATTGCAGGTGTAACTGGTGCAGAGGTCGACGACGATGATCATGCAATTATTGTCCACACAGAGGGAGCAAACCCGATGGTCTTCTCAAACCTTGCTTCATACGTACCAGTCGTCCAAGAGTCGTGGATTATGGACCGCCAACCTGAAGAAGTCGCAGAAGATATCAACGGAACAGGTCCATACCAATTAGAAGAGTTTGTTGACGGTGAATTCACTCGATTCAGCAGTTTCGCCGACCATTGGAATGGCGAGCCGCCGATTGGTGAGCTAATTATTGACGCAGCGAGCGAATCAAGTTCTCGTGTTAACAGCCTCCGTGCCGGTGAAATTGATGTGGCAACAGCAATTCCACCAAGCGATGCATCAGCGATCGAAGCAGACGAGGACACGTACGTTGGAGACGCACCTAGTACGCGTGTTCTGATGCTCCCGATGCTGTACAATGAAGAGCCATTTGACAGCGTTGAATTCCGTCAAGCGATGAACTACGCAATTGATTTCGATGAAATTATTAATACTGTTCTCGCTGGCTTCGGTGATGCAACGGCGCAACCGACACTTGAAGGATACTTTGGACACAACCCGGATCTTGAACCGTATCCATACGATCCAGAGCGAGCCGAAGAACTTGTTGAAGAAAGCGGATACGCAGGTGCAGAGATCGAGTTGCACATCCCAGCAGGCCGATATCTCCGTAGTGACGAGATTGCTCAAGCCTGTGTCGGGTTTATTGACGATCTGAGTAACGTCTCTTGTGAAGCTGAAATTCGTGATTTCGGTGAACTCGCAGGCCAATTACTCGATGGAGATATCAGTTCAACGCCGCCGTTCTTCCTCATTGGGTGGGGTAACACAACATTCGACGCGCAACAAAACCTCCTTCCGTGGTTGACTGAGGGAACGTCACAGTACACATTTGTTGACGAGGAACTTGAAGACCTTATCAGCGCTGCACAGACCGAAGTTGACGAAGACGCCCGTGAACAACTACTTCAGGAAGCGAATGCTCGTGCGCATGAATTAGCAGTGTTTGTTTTCTTGAATCGAGAATATCTTATTTACGGCCTCAGCCAACGTGTCGAGTGGGAGCCACGGCAGGACGAATACTCGCTTGCATACGAGATGTCGTTCAGATAGGCGAATCGACTGTTAATTTTGAGTTATTTGCATAATGTCACAAGCTAGATTTCTTATCAGACGGAGTCTGCAAGGGCTACTAGTCGTTTGGGGAGTGATTACACTGGTATTTTTACTCCGGTTTATTACTCCTGGGAGTCCGGTTGATTTTGTTGCGCCACTGGATGCATCACCTGAGCTACGCGCCCAGATCGCGATCAATCTTGGACTTCACCAACCGATTTACGTACAGTATTTTGACTATTTATTCGGGCTTGTTCGCGGTGACATGGGATTTTCCTACATTCGAGGGCGGCCAGCAAGCGGGATTATCCTCTCACGGCTCCCTGCAACCATTGAGCTTGCAGTCGCTGCGACTATTGTCGCGATCATCTTCTCAATTCCACTAGGCGTGTTGAGCGCAACACGGAGACACGAGCCAACAGACTATGCTGCAACCACGTTCTCGCTGGTTGGAATCAGCACGCCAAACTTTTGGCTTGGCATTATGCTGATCCTCATTGTCTCTGTTGGGTTGGGAATACTGCCGACAAGTCGGCGGCCGATCGGGCTGATACCTGCATTAGAGATGCTGATATTCCAGCTACAGATTAGCGGGATACGCACATGGATCGCACACATGATCCTTCCAGCAGTGACACTTGGCACGTACTTTACTGCAATGATCGTTCGCCTCACCCGGAGTGGGATGCTTGATGAGCTTGGACAGCCATATGTCAAGGCTGCTCGCGCAAAAGGGCTTCCGGAGACACTTGTCACATACAAACACGCACTACGGAATACGATGATTCCAATCATTACCGTGCTCGGGCTTCAGCTGGGTTCGCTTATTGGCGGTGCTGTAATTACTGAATTTGTATTTAATTGGCCTGGGCTGGGGACGCTGGTGATTGATGCAATTGTGGTTCGAGATTGGCCGATTATTCAGGGCGCACTGATCGTCATCGGGATTGGGTTCGTTGTCATCAACATTGCGGTTGATGCACTCTACACAAAACTGAATCCACGGGTGAGCTACGAATGAACCGAGGAGGGTATCTATGATTTCAGATCGAGTGAAAAAGAGCCTCAAGCGTGAGCTAAATCATAGCTTGATGGCCAAGATTGGTATTGTACTTGTTCTTGCTATTATGTTGATGGCGATGTTTGCGCCGTTCTTTGCGATGCATAATCCAACACAACAGCAGCTCGATCGGGCGCACCAGCCGCCGCTTGGTGTGACACAGACGAGCGAAGAGTTCCGATTTGTTGATGGTGAACGGCAGATACAAGAAGTAACCATTCAAGGAACTGCTGAACACCCATTCGGTACTGATTCACTGGGCCGTGATCTGTTCTCGCGGGTGTTATTCGGTGCGAGAACATCGCTCATGGTTGGGCTGTTTGGGACGTTGTTTGCAGTTGGAACCGGTGTGAGCATTGGTCTCGTTGCCGGGTATTACGGCGGGCGCGTTGATGATTCGCTGATGCGGTTTGCAGACATTATGTTAGCGTTCCCTGCACTTGTGTTGGCAATTGCGCTTGTCGGATTACTCGGACCGTTAACAGTCAGGATACCGGATCCATTCGTGGCAGCAGGATTGGTTGAGGGAATGCCAGCAACGTTCGTCTTCCCGATTACGTTAACCATCGTTGTTGGTGTGGTAAATTGGGTCTGGTTTGCGCGGATTGCTCGTGGGGAAGCGTTATCTATACGACAAGAGGAGTACGTGAAAGCTGCTCGAAGCGTTGGTGCGAGTGATTGGACGATCTTACGGCAGCATATTCTGCCGAACAGTCTAACACCGATCATCGTACTTGCGACGATCCAAGTTGCGGCGATTATTCTCTTAGAGAGTTCGCTGTCTTTCCTCGGCTTCTCTGGGACAACGCTCTCTTGGGGATTCGATATTGCACAGGGCAGAGACTATCTTGGAACGTCATGGTGGATTTCGAGCATTCCAGGACTAGCCATCATGTTCGCAGTGATTGGTATCAACCTACTTGGTGATTGGCTCCGTGATGCGCTTGATCCAGGTTTAAGCGGTGAGGGAGGCGTCTAACATGAGTGTACATACAGGTGAGAAACCACTCCTTCGTGTTGAAGGGCTCAAGACACGGTTCTTTACAGAAGAAGGGCAAGTAAACGCAGTCGATGGCATTGATCTCTCGATCAATGACAGCGAAGTGTTTGGTATTGTTGGTGAATCCGGGTCCGGAAAAAGTGTGACCGCACTCTCGGTATTGGGGCTAATTGAGTCCCCCGGTCGAATCACGGATGGACATGTCTGGTACCGCAGCCCAGAGCTTGTTGAATCCATTGGTGCAGATGAACCATCGGCAGTTGATGGTGAGTATGTTGATCTACAAGCGCTCTCTCCTCGAGTCCGTCGCACACTGAGAGGGACACACTTCAGTATGATCTTCCAAGATCCAATGAGCAGTTTCAACCCAAGCCTCACCGTTGGAGAGCAGATTGCAGAGGCAGTTGAATCACAACAGCGCGCACGGGCAAACCCCCGATCGGTCGCTTCGCGCACCCAAGGATACGGACTGAGCTCATTCATTATGAGCACCGTAATGCCATCAAAGCGATACGTGAAAGAGGAGAGTCTGGATCGGGCGATCGAACTGTTGGAGATGGTTGGCATACCTGATCCGGTGCTTCGAGCCGAAGAGTATCCACACGAGTTTTCAGGCGGGATGCTCCAGCGTGCAATGATCGCACAAGCGCTTGCAGGGGAACCAAATGTGCTTATTGCAGACGAGCCGACAACGGCACTTGATGTGACAATTCAAGCGCAAGTGTTGGATCTTCTGTTGGAGTTGCAAGAGGAAACGGGAATGACAATCCTCCTCATCACGCACAATCTTGGTGTTGTTGCGCGAATGTGTGACCGACTTGGGGTGATGTATGCTGGAGAAATTGTTGAACGTGGGACACTACATGACGTGTTCAATGACCCCGTTCATCCGTACACGCAAGGATTGCTTGGCAGTATCCCTGATTTAGACGGCACGCGAGATCGGTTACAGCCAATTGCGGGCAATGTGCCAAGCCTCTTGGATCATGAAATGCCAGACCGGTGTTTCTTCGCCGATCGATGCCCGAAAGCAATGCAAGAGTGTCTTGAGAAACCACCTGAGTTTGGAATTGCGGAGTCATCGTCACACGCAACAAAATGCTACTTAGCACGGACGAGCTACGACGAAACAGACGCGCTGACCGAGGATTATTTCAGTAGTGAAACTGCTGAGACACAACAGATTGAATCAGATGGAGGAACACAGTAATGGCGAGCGCTGATGAGCCGCTCGTTCGAGTGGACGGGCTACAAAAATACTTCTATGAGAATGACGGGCTCCTTGATCGCTTGCTTGGGCAAGAGCCAACGGCAGTCAAAGCAGTTGATGGAATAAGCTTTGATATTAAACGAGGCGAGACCCTTGGCCTCGTTGGTGAATCCGGGTGTGGGAAGTCCACCACTGGAGAAACGATGGTACGGCTCCAAGAACCGACAAACGGTATTGTTGAGTTCGAAGGGAAGAATATCTACGATCTTGATGGCGAGGGGCTTCAGCAGTTCCGAAGAGAGTGTCAAGTGGTCTTCCAAGACCCATTCTCAAGTCTCGATCCTCGGCTGACGATCGGCCAAAGCATCATGCAGCCGATGAATGTCCACAATATTGGGACAAAAAAAGAGCGACTGGAGCGAACAAAAGAGCTATTGGAGTATGTTGGGCTGTCTGCGGGGCAGGTCGATCGCTACCCACATGAGTTTTCAGGTGGTCAGCGCCAGCGAATCGGGATTGCAAGAGCGCTTGCCTTAGAGCCCGATTTCATTATGCTTGATGAGCCAACAAGTGCGCTGGATGTCTCTGTGCAGGCACAGGTGCTGAATCTGCTTGAAGACCTCCAAGACGAGTTTGATCTCACGTATCTACTTATTAGCCACGACCTCTCTGTAATCAAACACGTTTGCGATCGTGTTGCAGTGATGTATCTTGGTGAGATCGTCGAAATCGGCCCAGTTGATGAGATCTTCAAGGACCCACAGCATCCATACACTCGTGCACTGCTTGAAAGTGTCCCACGTGCGTCAACAGAGGAACAGGGCCGTGATCGAGACGTTATTACCGGAGATGTCCCATCCCCGCGAAACCCACCATCTGGGTGTTCATTCCGAACTCGCTGTCCGTCGATTATTCAGCCACCGGGATTACAGATGGAGCAGGACGCATATAGGGAGGTTACGGAGTACCGAACCCGGCTTGAAACAGGGCGAATAAGCATCAAGAGCCGTTGGGACCTTGTTGGCGATCCAGACAAAGAGGATACAGGAGCATTCATTGAATCACTGCGTGATGAACTGTTCACTCATACCTTCGCTGGGGAGAATGAGGAGATCATCGAAGAATCGCTTCGCTGTCTCGCTGAAGACGATACAGAGACTGCAACCGCACTTCTTACCGATCGATTCGCGTCGATCTGCGAGCAGGTGAATCCAGTGCTACAGGATACAGCACACCCATCTGCGTGTCACCTTGTTGAACAACCTGCTCACATCACCGATCAAGTACGGGAGTGGGAAGCGACCCGAGAGTAGGTGACACTGGATCAGATTACACCTCACAGCTAAGAGGATAGACGGATAGTTCAAATCGCGATGAGTGATACCGATCCACTTGCGACAATCGATCTAACCCGCCCCGGCCGGGTTCGAATAGGGGCCACACGAGGCGAATTTAATACTGAAATTGGACGTCCACGAGAGTATCCTGACAGCGTCGATCTAAGCGTGCAAACAGGAACCGATTCGCAGATTCTATTGACTATCGATGCAACAGCGGGCGATCATGCAACCGGCCACGCCGATATTGAACTCACGGAATCAGATGCAGAGGCGCTTATCAATGCGATTTCGATGGCACTGGATACACTTGAAAAGTAATGCTACTTTTTGAACAGCCGTTTAGCGATCCGTGTGAGTAGTTTCCATGTCAGTGCTTGCGCTGCCCGGCGGAGAAGCCAACCAAACATACCAGATACTCATATGGGTAATATCCTAAATCTATCGGCCAAAAAATAGGACGTACCTAGTCTACGGTGTCAATACTGAGTTCCCACTCACCACCGCTTTCGACCAATATGTACCCGACACCACCGATATCCGCAGTGAGCGTTTCATCCTCAATATCATCCTCGATTTCAAATACGCGCGCACTAAGCTCACCCTCACGATTGAACAGATCAACAGTGTGGCCGGCACCACCGGTTGCAGTGAATGTGAAGGTAATGTCGGAATCATCAGAGAATTCGACCGGGCCAACAACATCTACAAGAATACTCTCAACAGTGACTGGCAACGACTCACCGGTGTTGTACACTGGGAGTTCTGTAACCGAAACCTCCCAGTCACCGTCAGCGTCAACAGACAGACCAAGCGTTTGTTCATCAAATGAGTGGATTGTCCGGCCCTCAAACGGACCGACTGCACTGTAGCCAAGCGAAATACGGTCTTGATTCTCGTCGACAAACCAAACCGAAAACGCGTCATCCCCATCGTGATCATATTCGACAATTGTTGGCCCGGTAGTGTTGTGAGAGAACGTATCTGTGTACGCTGGTTCTCCGTCGCTGTCGTCACCACCAGCCGTTCCGGTGCCCGAAAACGTGTGTGTGACGGCGTCGCCACCGTCGCTTTCGTATGAGTTACTTGAGTCCGCGTATGGCGTTCGTTCACCGTTTCCATCACCATCGCCCGTACAGCCCGCAACCGCTGTGAGTGCCCCACCCGAGAGGAGAAGATATGAGCGCCTATTCATACCAATGATGTACACGCAAAAAAGGTAAATCTGCCGTCGTTTGATAAATCAGTTCACTGTAATGACAACTATAGGTTATCTGCGAGTCTTTCTGCGATTCGGTGGGCACCCTCTGCTGCTGCAAGGTCAGGGCGCTCTGCGGAGACAACCGAAATATCGCGTGAAAGCTCTTCTGAGAGACGTTCTTCGAACACATCTGTAATGCCTGGGATACATGCCATTCCACCAGTGAGCGCGATCGGTTTTCCGAGCGCAAGCTGATATGGCTTCATGTGTGTGTTTGCAAGCTCTGAGAGGAAGTTATTTGCAATCTCATCAACAGCCTCATCCACATACTCATCGACAGGGTCCATGAGTCCACGGTTGACAGTAAACTCATGTGAGCCACCGCCCGGCTGCTGGATAATGTCGGTAAATGGTTCGAAATCAACGAAGGAGGCGTGTTCTTCTTTGTACTCTCGTGCGGTTGTACGGTCGATGTTGACTCGCCCCTGTGTCTCCTCTTCGACAGCATTTGCAATGCGTCGATCGACCTCGGTACCAGTTACCGCACCGGTTGAGAACGGCGCAAGCTGCTCACCGTGGCGGTATGCACATGCTTCGAGATTTGTTGATCCCATATTGATCGATACGAAGACCTCATCAATTGCTTCAAGCTCATCGCCCATTGCTGGAATCGACCCACAGAGGGACTCCGGGAAGCTTCTGATCGTTGCTTCACCAATTGGACTCCCTTCAATTACGTCGCTGAGGTTTTTCAATCCAGCTTCGTTGTCGATCGTTGGTATTGCATACACGACCACACTATCTTCCGGAATATTTTGAGCGGTGATCAGTTCATTGAAGAACTTTTTTGCAAGCTCTGCGCGGGCATCGTCCTCTGGAAGTCCCGATCGGAGCATAAATTCGACACTATCGGGATATTCTTGTGCAGCTTGCTCGCCGTACAGTACCCGCTCACTGCCGGTAATTGGATCTTCATACGTTGCGAGACACGTTAGTGTTCGTATTGTTTCGATCTCGCCGTTTCGCTCGATCTGGATAACTGTTCGAGTACTTCCAAGCTTCACACCGACTGGTGTTGGATCGTCACTACTGGTTGAGCTCCCGTCGAATGCATCGGATTCTGTTTCTGTCATAAGTATTCGTTGTTAGATTGTAGTATACGGCTCACGAAAGCGATGCCAACGTAGCAATATACAGGAGACTAAGACGGTGGTCGCCAATTTCAAACGATCGGGCGTGGACCGGCTCTGGTAATGAACCAACCTCGCCCGAGATTGTATGTTGAATTGCTGGTGTGATCCACCCGAGTTGCTTGTAATATCGAAGTGCAGTACGCGCTTCAGCGTGCCCTCCGACGAGTGTGAGAAATTCGACCCAATCATAAAGAAGCCGACGTCCAAGGTCAGTGTCGGGTATCGTCCGGAGGTATGGTCGTTCCAGACCGTCTGCAGCCTTCTTTGTACGGAGGGCCAGCAGCTCTTTGAACTGCTGTGCCCGGACAGATTCCTCTGCAGTAAGGCTCTTTTTTACCGTTGCTGTCGAGCGAACCTCTGGCTCTGCGATTCCTGCCAGCGATCGCAGTTCAGTTGGATCATACTCTCGTGGGTTTACTCCCATACTACTCATCACACCATGTCTCACAGTTGCTGGACCGCTTTCGTCCCGCTACCGTGATATAACTCATGCACAGACTATCAGTATTGTGGTGATTTCCATCCGCTACAAACAATCTACGGTGACAGTTCGAAATGAATCCGCTCATGTTCACTGCCCTGTGTTTGTCGCTTTGTTACGGTAATAGTCCCAATCTCTGCTGTATTTTCGACATGTGTGCCAGCGCATGCAGTCCGATCGAACGGTATCTCGGACTTGGAGCCCCCTGAAATCTCGACAATTCGAAGTTCGGTGATAGACGCCGGGAGAAGATTAATTCGGGTTCGGTCTGGATCCAACGCTTGTTCTGCAGCCTCTCGATCCATTTCATACCAGGTCACGTCACGTTCGTCCACAACAAGCGCGTTTAATCCAGCCTCAATATCCGCAAGATCCGTCTCAGTGAATCGGTCGTGCGCACAATCCAGATGTGCATGGTCATCATAGAGTTGATTGCCTGTTGTTTCTGCGTCATATGTCTCTAACAAATAGGCAGAGAGGAGATGCTGGGCAGTGTGATAGCGCATGTGCGCAAAACGGCGGTCCCAATTGAGCTCACCTGAAACGTTCGTTCCAGGTTCGGGGAGCGGGTCAGGGCCTGCTAACGTATGATATATCTCATCGTTCTTTTCCACTGCAGTCACGTCCCATGTAGCTTCGGCACTTGTTATGACACCAGTATCGTGTGGTTGTCCCCCACCGGTTGGGTAGAACTGCGTTCGATCGAGGACCACACGATCGTCGAGCGTTCGCTCAACGGTTCCGGTAAATGTTCCAACAGAGCTGTCAATAAAATAGAGCGGTTCAGTCATGGATATCATGTGTTTAGTAACGCAGGATGGTCTCTCTTGTGGTTATATCTGTGAACGGCTGATCACCGATTGTTTGGGGTGTCGTAACGCATAAGGCATGAAGAACCGTTAATTCATGTAATGAGATACATAAAAAGCCCCACTGGGAGGTGCATGCGTGGGCGTTGAAATAAAAGAATCCGCCATCAGTGATGAAGAGTTTGCTGACATGGAGCAGTTTGTTTACGATTATCTCTCCGCAAGCGTGGAGAATGAAGATGGTGGCGGACGAATGCGGTGGTACCCGTGGCATAGTGCGGAGTACAGATTTAATCACATTAAAAACGTGACTGCACTTGCTACAAAAATCGCTGAAAGAGAAGGAGCAGATGCTGACGTGGTTCGTGCAGCGGCAATCTTTCACGACATTTCAAAACTCGAAGCAGATCAGGAAGCGCATGCTGACGAAGGCGCACGAGTCGCACGAGAGTACCTCAAGACACATGCCAACGTCCCACAGTCATTTATTGAACAGGTTTGTCAATCGATTATCGATCACTCTTATCAAGGCCCGCTTGATGATGTGTCATTGGAAAGCCAGTGTCTAATTGAAGCGGACGTACTGGACAAAATCGGTGCAAACGGAACTGCACTCATGTTACTGCGAATGGGATATGAAGCCCGGACACACATGGATGCCGCGGCAATGGTCGATCGCGTTCTTGAACGCGGACAAGATCACGCCGATCGCGTTGAATCCGACACTGCAGAGAGCATCGCGTTTCAACGTCTCAAACGAGTCAAATGGTTCCGCGAGTGGCTTGAAGAGGAAGTTGTTGGGATGGATGTCGATCGGATCGTTGACTAATCAGTGACTTGCAGAGCGCTCCCGAATTTTATAGTGTATCAAGGATTGCAAGCACACGCTCTTCAGCCTCGCGACCAGGATCATACTCGCTTCCGTTTCGATCGCTCTCTCTGTGCTCAGCTACCGTATCAGCCATTGCTTCCGAGAGCGATGTTGACTCCCAGCCAAGAGCAGCGAGTTTACTTGTTGAGAGGATATGTGGGTACTCCCGATACAGAATGAAATCTGTTGGTGCAAGTCCACCCGCTGCAAGCTCTCGCTCACCCGCGGCAACGACTTCGATCTCGGTTTTAAGTGCATCTGCGATGAGGTCGACCATCTCTTCGATCGTCACCAGCTCTTGATCGCCAACGTTGTAGGCCTCTCCTGGCTCACCCTCTTCTGCAACGATTCGAAGAGCGCTTGCAACGTCGCCTGCATAGCCGCGATGCCAGATGTTCTGCCCGTCACCGGGGACGATGATCCGATCGTAGTTCGCAACCCGATCGATCCAGTAATCTAACCGCTCAGTGTAGTCGTATGGGCCGTAGACGATGCATGGTCGAACAGCCATTGCATTCACACCGCTTTTTGCTGCCTCGAAGATGATCCGGTCGCCCTCGGCTTTTCGGTTTCCATAGGTCTCCCCTGAGTCATCAATTGCTTGCTCATCCGAACATGGACGTAGTGGGGTCCGGTTCTCTCGTTTCGGGATGATTTCTGCACCGTATGCCGCACCGGAGGAGATGTACACGTACCCATCAACCGCATCAAACACGTCTACTGCAGCCGCAACATCTTCTGGCTGGTAGGCAACACAGTCAATGACAACGTCGGGGGTGACTGATTCTGCTGCAGACGCAAGCGCCGATCGGTCCGTGCGGTCACCTGCGATATGTGTCACCCGATCGTCGTCCGCAAATGGATTGTCGTGGTTTCCACGATTGAAAATAGTCACGTCATACTCGTGGTCGAGCAGATCAGAAACAGTGTGGCGGCCGATAAATCGAGTCCCACCGATAACGAGTGCGGTCTTTCCCATGTGCGTATGATGTAGAGCACAGTCAAAAACGTGCAAGAACCGGACGACGCTTCCGGAAGCCAACAGACGAACGTCAACCGACACTTTCCTTGCCGTCGATACCCTACAGAGCGGTATGATTGAGTTTCACGTCGCTTTTATTGCCCTTCTTCTTGGAACACAGGCGTTTTTTACTGCCTTAGCGATCAAAAACGTCAGCTATGCCGATCGTACCGTCACCGAAAAGACTGCATGGTTGAAAGAAACGCTTGATATCGAAGATCACAATGAGCTGCTCAACTACCATCGAATCACAACCGCAGCCTCGCAGTTGCAGACGTGGATTGGGCTTGGTGTTCTCTTCGTTGTCCTCTATAGCGGTTTGTTCACAGAAATTGTAACACTGCTTGCTGCAACTGGAATCGACCCTGTCCTGCAAGGTATTCTTTTCTTTGTTGGTCTTATCATTGCGGCACAGCTGTTTTCGCTTCCATTCGCAGTACTGCGAACGTTTGGGATCGAAGAGATATTTGGATTCAACAATCAGACTCCAACGCTATTTATACGAGACAAACTAGTTGGCACGGCTGTTTCGATCGTCTTTGTCGGACTCATCGCAGGGGCAATCCTGTGGTTTATTCAGGCGTTCCCAACATGGTGGTGGGTTGCTGGCTGGGCGCTCGTCATCGGATTTAGCCTCACAATGCAGATCATCTATCCGCGTGTGATCGCTCCGCTATTCAATGAGTTTACGCCAGTTGAGGATGGCGAACTCAAAGCTGGCGTTGAAGATGTATTTGATCGGGCAGGCTTCTCCTGTGAACAGATCTACACGATGGATGCAAGTCGCCGATCGTCGCACCTCAATGCATACTTTACTGGATTTGGTGAGACCAAACGCGTTGTCCTGTTTGACACATTGGTCGATCGGATGACACTCCCGGCGGTCCAGAGTGTCCTTGCACATGAACTGGCCCATTGGAAGAAATCCCACATCTGGAAACAGATCGCAAGCAGTGCGATACAGATGGCGATCGTCTTTGCGCTCCTTGGAGTGCTTGTCAGCTACGAACCGCTCTATGCACTCTTTGGGGTTCCAGAAACCGCAACGTATGCAGGGTTGCTTCTCGCAGTACTCATTGTAGGACCGATTATGGAACTTACATCCCCGATCACAAACAAACTCTCGCTGAAACACGAGCGAGAGGCGGATGCGTTTGCGGTTTCGGTGATGGATGACGGCCAACCAATGATTGACGCGCTCTCTGCACTCGCACGCGAGAATCTTGCCAATCCGTTTCCACACCCAACCTACGCAGCGTTTCATTACAGCCACCCTCCGATTCCGGAGCGTATTCGGCTCATTGAAGAACGGATGGAGCGTGAGCACCGAGCCGACGAACACGACACAACCGGTGTGGCTCCGGGTGATGACTAGTCGCGATGGCAGCGCCCGGTAGCTACGTACTTATTCTCACCATTGCTGAGCCAACCGCAATTGAGGTCGGTGCACTCGGGACGATCGAGTTCGATGCTGGCGGCTACGCATATGCTGGGAGTGCATTCGGCTCTGGTGGATTACGTCGGGTTGAGCGGCATCGATCGCTTGCAGTCGGCGATCGGACGGTTCAACACTGGCACATTGATTATCTGCTCACACACGAACAGACAACGCTCTATGAGACTGTCCAGTACCCACATCGGGATCTCGAATGCGCCCTCTCAGAGAGACTTCCCGGACATCGGGTTGCACAGTTTGGTGCCTCTGACTGTCACTGTGACAGTCATTTAGTCTGGAATGAAGATGTTCAATCGTTATCTAGTGGCGCGATCGAACTAATTGAGAAGTAATGTTGGGCTGCGTTTAATCGTCGCCTGAGACGGCTTCCGCACCAATCGTGCTATCAGCTGCAGCGTCTGCTGATTCTGGAAGCTCTTTACGAACATCCGCACCACGACCGTCTTCAATTACTTCTGCATATGCATCTGGGAAGACACGAACGAATTTTTCACGCGCGGTTGCCCACTCTTCAAGCAGCGCTGTTGCCTTTTCGCTACCAGTGTAGGTGGCGTGATTCTCAAGCAGTCGTGTCAGCATCTGTTCGTCGCTTTCTGTGAGTTCGTTCGAAAGCGAGACCATCTCCATATTGACCTTTGTCTCGAATGTTCCGTCTGGATCGTAGACGTATGCAACACCACCGGACATTCCAGCACCAAAGTTCCGTCCAGTCTCCCCAAGCACAGCAACGGCACCGCCGGTCATGTACTCACAGCCATGGTCACCAACACCTTCGACAACGGCTTTTACACCGGAGTTTCTGACTGCGAACCGCTCACCTGCAACGCCGTTAATATACGCTTCTCCCTCTGTGGCACCGTACAGTGCAACGTTTCCAATAAGGATATTCTCATCTGCGTTGTAGGCTGCAGTCTCCGGTGTCCGAATAACGAGTTTGCCGCCGGAGAGGCCTTTTCCGACGTAGTCGTTGGCTGCTCCTGTGAGGTTCATCGTCACCCCATTTGCGAGGAATGCACCGAAGCTCTGCCCCGCAATCCCATCGAAATCGATCGAGATCGTATCATCTGCGAGACCCTCACCACCGTATGCTTTTGAGATCCTGTTTGAGAGCGTGGCACCGACAGCCCGGTCAACATTTGAGATCTCGCGGGCAAGTGATACAGGCGTACCGTCTTCGATCGCAGGAGCTGCTTCGGTTAAGAGATCCCAATCAAGTTGTGTCTCCATGTCTGCATGGTGTTGCTCGCGCGTTTTGATCCGTTGTTCACCTGCAGTTGGCGCAATCACGGTTGAGAGGTCAAGGTGCTTTGCTTTCTCGTGATCGGTGATCCGTTGTTCAAGTATCTCTGGACGGCCGATCATCTCATCAAGCGTTTTGAAGCCAAGCTCCGCCATAATCTCACGGAGTTCCTCAGCCATGAACGCCATGTAGTTGATGACGTGGTCAGGCTGCCCTGGGAAGCGGTTTCTCAGATTTTCGTCCTGTGTTGCGACACCGACCGGGCAGGTATTTGCGTGGCACTGCCGGGCCATCACACAGCCAGATGTCACGAGTGCAGAGGTCCCGAAGCCGTACTCTTCGGCACCAAGCAATGCAGCAACTGCGATATCGCGGCCGGTTTTCATGCCACCATCTGCGGAGACACGAATCCGATCACGAAGCCCGGTTGCACAGAGCATCTGATTTGCCTCTGCGAGGCCAAGTTCCCACGGAAGCCCTGCATTTTTAATTGATGTTTTTGGGGATGCTCCAGTGCCACCGTCATGGCCGGAAATGTGAACCACATCTGCGTTTGCTTTTGCGACACCTGCTGCGATCGTCCCGATTCCTGCTTCCGAGACGAGTTTGACGTTGATATCTGCGTCCGGGTTTGCGGCTTTGAGATCGTGAATAAGCTGTTTGAGATCCTCAATCGAGTAGATGTCGTGCAGTGGCGGTGGTGAAATAAGCCCAACACCAGGTGTTGCATAGCGGACGTGTGCGATCATCTCATTTACTTTTCGACCTGGAAGATGACCTCCTTCGCCTGGTTTCGATCCCTGTGCCATCTTGATCTGCAGTTCGTCAGCAGAGGTAAGATAGTGGGAGGTGACACCAAACCGGCCGGATGCAACCTGTTTTACGTTGCACTCTTTCTCAGTGCCAAATCGCTCCGGTGGCTCTCCACCCTCTCCAGTGTTGGATTTGCCACCGATACGGTTCATTGCGATCGAGTTGTTCTCATGCGCCTCCGGTGAGAGGCTCCCCAGACTCATCGCCGCGGTTGTGAAGCGTGTGACGATCTCTTCGACCGGCTCAACTTCTTCGATCGGCACTGGCTGACGGTCAGACGTAAATTCGAGAAGACCGCGGAGCGTCTGCAAGTTCTCGTTTTGATCGTTGATCATCTCCGCGAACTCGTTGTATCGCTCGTAGTCACCCGACCGAACCGCTTGTTGAAGCGTCCCGACAGTCTTTGGATTCCACTGGTGGTAGATCCCAGTTGACCGGTGTTCGTACTCGCCTTGCGTCTCCAACTCTGGGTCAGCACCAAATCCAACTGCATGGCGGGTTCGAAGGTCTCCCTCGATCTGTTCAAGGCCGATACCTTCAGTTCTAATCTCGGTGCCTTCGAAGTACTCTGCAACGAGTCCTGAATCCAGGCCGACTGCCTCGAAGATTTGTGCGCCTTGATAGGATTCAACCGTTGAGATACCCATCTTGGCCATGATCTTCAACAACCCGTGTTCGAGCGCGTGAATATACTGCTTGATTGCGTGGCTCTCATCCGCACCGTCTGGGCCGGCAACAAGGTCTGAAATTGTTTGATACGCAAGGTACGGATTCACCGCGCCGGCACCGTATCCAATCAGTGTTGCAAGGTGGTGTACCTCCCGTGGGTCGCCGGATTCGACGACAAGTCCAACCTCGGTTCGGAGTCCATGACGGACAAGGTCATGGTGGACACCACCGGTTGCAAGCAGGCTTGGAATTGGAATTGAATCGGTGTCAGTCGTCCGATCGGAGAGCACAATAATATCTGCACCATCTGCAATTGCCTCTCTGGCATCGGTTCGAAGGGTTTCGATCGCAGTTTCGAGATCCGTTTCTGGATCGTACGTCATCTCCAATACTGCGGTCGTAAATCCATCTGCCTCCGGTGTGAGCCCTTTGATTGTTGCAGTCTGTTCATCAGTCAGCACCGGTGAGTCTAACACGAGTTGGTGTGCATGATCCGCCGTTTCATCCAACAGATTTTGTTGTGCACCAAGCCTTGACTGAAGGCTTGTCACCAACTCTTCGCGGATGTAATCAATCGGCGGATTCGAAACCTGTGCGAACAGCTGCTTGAAGTAGGTGAATAGCGGGCGGTTGAACTCCGAAAGAACAGACAGCGGTGTATCATCACCCATTGAGCCAACGGGGTCTTTTCCTTGGTTCGCCATCGGCTCAAGAAGATGATTGAGTTGGTCAGTTGTGTAACCAAACGCTGCCTGATGGGCTCGAAGCGAACTCACATCTGCCTGTGGAATATAGCTCTCCCCTGCGATCGACCCCAAATCAACCTGCTGGTCATCAACCCACTCACCGTATTTATCATCTAATAGCCCGTCGAACACTTCCGCATCCGGGATGACTCGGCCTGCATCAGGGTCCGCCATGAAGATCTGTCCTGGCTGTAGCCGGCCGCGTTCTTTGATTTTGCTTGGGTCAGTCTCGAGTGCGCCTGCTTCGCTGGCAACAATGAGCCGCCCATTTGTCGTGACATCGTATCGACATGGGCGAAGTCCGTTCCGATCGAGCACCGCTGCAACCTTGTCACCATCAGTGGCTGCAACGAGCGCTGGACCATCCCATGGTTCGACAAGGCTTGCGTGGTAATCATACCAGTCGCGTCGATCGTCATCCATGAGGTGGTCATTCTCGTACGCCTCTGGAATGAGCATCCGAAGGACGTGTGGAAGCTCACGACCGGTGTTCAACAGGAGTTCAACGACGTTATCGACGCTTGCAGTGTCAGATTGGTCCGCGACAGTAATCGGCTTAAGCGTCTCAATCTCCTCACCAAATGCATCATGCTGGAGGGCAGACTCACGAGCACGCATCCAGTTTACGTTGCCACGAATAGTGTTAATCTCGCCGTTGTGGATGACGTTTCGGTATGGATGTGCGAGGTGCCACGCGCCGAGCGTGTTCGTCGAAAATCGTGCGTGAACAAGCACGAGCTGGCTTTCCATCCGCTCATCTTGTAGGTCAAGATAATACTCACGGAGCTGCTCGCCTTTGAGGAGTCCCTTGTAAACGAGGGTTTTGCGGCTGAGAGAGCAGATGTAGAATCGGCCTGCCCCGTCAATTGTCTCTGCCTCCGTTTCGACTGCCCGCCGCGCAATATAAAGCGCTCTGTCAAATGCGTCTGGTTCAAGGCTGTCATCTTGTGGCGTGACAAACGGCTGAACAGTGACCGGCTCAGAATCAAGTGCTGTTTTTCCGAGGTCGCTGTTATTTGTTGGGACGTCACGCCAGTAGAATACATCCAATCCATATTCGTTGAGCGTGGACTCAAATACGTCTCGGAGCTCAGACTGAACTGCCTCATCGTGTGGCATAAAAACGGACCCAACAGCATACTGCGCTGGAAGGTCACCAACGTCACTCGCAAAGAAGGAATCCGGACGCTGGATCATAATTCCGGCACCGTCGCCAGTATTCTCTTCAGCACCGGTTGTCCCTCGATGTTCGAGGTTCTCTAAGAGATCAATTGCATCAGAAACAACAGCATGAGATGCGCTGTTTTCAAGATCAATTACCGCTCCGACACCGCAGTTGGACCGATCGTCGGTCGGGTCAGCAAGACCGAGGGGCCCATCGTGTACGCTCTCACGTACGTGGGTGTCACTGTGTGGCTTGGTCATGTGTTTCTACTTCTCGTAGCCAAATAAATCACTGACCCTGAAGGGATAAGGGTTCATTAGCCACATATAAGGACATAGTAGGTAATTGATATTCATAGGTTTGTAACGAATTGTCGTGGTTTCTCACTAATGATTACTGTAGAAGCCGATCGGAAATAGAACGTGATACTCAGTAGTTCTTTGCGAAGTACGCTGTCTGTGTTGCCTGTTCGCCGCAGATTGAACAGACTGCATCGTCATCGAGCGCTTCGTCATCGTCGAACGGACACATCACAATCTCAGCGGAGAGTGGCTCTTTGATCACATCTTCACAGGATTCGTCGCCACACCATGGTGTTTTAACATAGCCGCCGTGTTGGCCGATCGTTCCGAGTATCTCCTCGCGAGAATCTGCCTCACGAACGTTCTCTGCAAGATTCTCTTCGGCGGTTGCATAGAGTTTTGCGTACACTTCATCGAAGTGGTCAATAACAGCCTCTGCAATGCCGTCTCGATCCTCTTTTGTGGATTCACCATCCGGACGATGGACAACCGTAATCTCTTCATCAGCAACCTCATACGGCCCAATCTCGAATCGAACCGGGACACCTTTCAGTTCCCACTCGTTGAATTTGAAGCCAGGGTTGTGCTGTTCGCGTGCGTCAAGCTCGACGCGAATCCCTGCATCTTCAAGTTCTTTTTTAACGCCTTCGGCGTAGGAGAGCACTTCTTCTTGGGTATCCTCTTGCCAGATTGGAACAATGACAACCTGCTCAGGGGCGATCGTTGGCGGTAGGACGAGTCCCTGATCATCCGAGTGGGTCATAATGAGTGCACCGAGCGATCGCCACGAGAGCCCCCATGAGGTCGTGTGCGCTGCCTGGATCTCATCATCTTCATCGGAGTAGGTGATGTCGAACGCTTCTGCAAAGGAGGTTCCAAGGTGATGGCTTGTTCCAGCTTGCACTGACTTTCCATCCGGCATCAACGCTTCAACAGTTGTGGTTGTGTGTGCGCCTGGGAACTTGTCGTGATCCGGTTTCTGTCCACGGAGAACCGGTATCGCAAGCAGATCCTCGTACATCGACTGATACTGATCAAGTCGCGTGATCGTCTCCTCCCATGCATCGTCATGCGTTTCGTGGGCTGTATGGCCCTCCTGCCAGAGGAACTCTTTTGTCCGGAAGAACGGTTTTGTGTCCGTTGCTTCCCATCTGACGACAGAGGCCCATTGGTTGACACGGAGCGGGAGATCTCGATGGCTGCGAACCCACTGTGCCATATACGGCGCAATGATGGATTCGCTTGTTGGACGGACTGCAAGCCGTTCTTCAAGTTCGTCATGGCCGCCGTGAGTTACCCATGCAACCTCCGGATCGAAGCCCTCAACAATATCTTTCTCTCGTTCAAGATAGCTCTCCGGAATAAATAACGGGAAGTACGCGTTCTGGACACCGGTTTTTTTGAATTTGGCATCGAGGTTCTGTTGGATCGATTCCCACAGGGCATAGCCGCGCGGACGGGTGATAATGAACCCGCTCATCCCCTCTGGGGCGTAGTTCGCTAAGCCAGCCTTTTGCACGACTTCAGCGTACCACTCACCAGTGTTGTGTTCTTTGGACTCGGTGATTCCGAGCTCCTGGTTTTTACTCATTACTCGTTGATTTCGGAGCGTAGGCTTAAAACGTGCGAAGCAGTGGTACTCCGTGTCAATCGTTCGCTCAATCAGATGGCTCCTGAAAAGTCTACGTCTACATCGAGGGTGTATTCTTTCAGCTCATCACCGTCCGTATCAAAAACGAACCACCCACGAAACGGCGTGTCGTTGAGAAGGTAGGGGAACCAGTACCGATCGTCCGCCCACATGCGATCGTACGGAAGCGAATCCGTGTCGAACCAGTGTGGGATTGCCTCATCTGTCTGTGCAGGCGTCCCGGAAAGGCCAGTTGCACGAAAGACGTGAATAAAAAATGCAGCCTCATCCCCGTGGATAAACGTAAACTCACCCGCTTTTTCGACGCCGGTTGGTGTCGCGGCGATCTCTTCTTGTGTTTCTCTGATTACGCATTCCGTTGGTGATTCCCCCGGCTCAACCTTCCCGCCTGGCCCGATTATTTTGCCTTCACCAATGCCCCGCTGCTTCTCGATAAGGAGTGCTCGATCGTCAACGATCGGATGACAGACAGTTGCTTCCGGAAGCGCTTCAGTTTCCATTCGTGTTGGAGTGGTTCGTAACCGTGAGCAAAAAAGGCGCTATTCGATCGAGAACGGACTCTTCTGTTCTCGCCAACTCCAGCCCGGAAGCCGCGTTTGAAAACCCGCTGCAAGCGCAGCATCGAGGTCGTCTACACCTGCATTCTCCGTCTCATCACCGTGCACATGGATATCCGCAAAGTGAAATGTGGCTTGAGCGAGCAACGCAAGCGGTTGCTCGCCTGCAACTGTCGCCGCAAGCTCTCTACCAAGAATCTCATCAACGATGAATCCGGGATAATCTCCCGCAACGTCAAGCTCTCGGAGTATCCGACAGTATGCAGCCACATTGACTGCGATGTCTCCGCGCGCGAAGAGATCAATCACCGCAGCGTGATACTGCTCGATCGTAATATGGTCAACATTCGTCTCAAAAAGGACGCCAAGCCGATCGCGCGTCTCATTGATGATGGCCACAATCTGCTCATCACGGCGGAGTATCCAGTCACGCTCCGCCCGAACAACCGATGGAGTGATGTTCATATGACCGAAACGTCGTCAAAACCCTTCGGTTTTGCGAAGGCTTTTATAACAAAGAGGCGATACTGCCGACTAAGCGGGTTTTCGCTGACTGTTCCCGCATTCGTACACCTATCAGACAGTATTTACAGTATGTACCCGGTCGGTATGAGACGTTTCAGTAGAGAATTGAAACGGAGGCTCCGCCTCCGCTCCCAATCTCAGGTTGCTGAGTCGTATCCTGCCGTCACGGACTTCTCCGAGATATGAGTTCCGTAGATAAACAACTCGACGAACTGAAAACAGACGTTGAACAGCAGATTCCAAACGATATCACCGTTACAGATGTCAAATATGAAGGACCGGAGCTGGTTCTGTATACCCCAGATCCGAAGCGCTTTGCTGGTGATGGCGAACTTGTCCGGAAACTTGCGAGCAAGTTCAGAAAACGAATTACCATCAGACCAGACCCAACTGCCCTCACAGACACGACCACGGCTGAAGAGAAGATTCTTAGTGTCATTCCCGAGGAAGCGCGGGTTACTGATTTAGATTTTCATCACGACACCGGTGAAGTGGTCATTGAGGCTGGAAAACCAGGGATGGTGATCGGTCGTCATGGGGCGACACTCCGTGAAATCACCAAAGAAGTTGGATGGACACCCGAAGTTGTTCGGACACCACCGATCGAATCCTCGACAGTCTCAAACGTCCGAAACTTCCTCAAACAGGAGCGAGACGATCGCCGGGATATTCTCGAACGAGTTGGACGACAGATCCATCGTGAACAGCTTGGCCGAGAGGAGTGGGTCCGAATCTCCACGCTTGGGTGTTGCCGTGAAGTCGGACGCGCAAGTTTTGTTCTCTCAACCGCAGACACTCGAATCCTGATTGACTGTGGTGACAAGCCAGGCGCAGAGGGCGAGGTTCCGTATCTCCAAGTGCCGGAAGCACTTGGCTCAGGTGCAAACTCGATCGACGCAGTTGTGTTGACACACGCCCACCTTGATCACTCCGCACTTATTCCACTCTTATTCAAGTACGGATACGATGGGCCAATCTACTGTACGGAACCAACCCGTGATCTCATGGGGCTTCTCACACTGGATTATCTTGATGTTGCAGCCAAAGAAGGTCGAGCACCACCATATGAGTCCGAGATGGTACGGGAGGCGATCAAACACACAATTCCGATCGAATACGGCGACGTAACTGATATTGCACCAGATATTAAGCTCACCTTCCATAACGCGGGCCACATTCTCGGCTCGGCAGTATCACACTTCCATATTGGAGATGGGATGTACAACGTCGCATTCTCCGGTGACATTCACTACAAAGATACGCGGCTTTTCAACGGTGCAGTCAACGACTTCCCACGTGTTGAGACATTAGTTATGGAATCTACCTACGGTGGACGGAATGATTATCAGACTGATCAAGCGGATTCAGAAGCGAACCTCGTTGAGATTATCAACGAAACGTATGAGAAGGGTGGGAAAATTGTCATCCCTGCGTTTGCAGTCGGTCGGTCTCAAGAGATCATGCTTGTGCTCGAGGAGGCGATGCGATCGGGCAAGATTCCATCCATGCCAGTTCACCTTGATGGGATGATCTGGGAGGCGACAGCAATTCATACGACCTACCCAGAGTATCTCCGCGATGATCTCCGAGATCGGATCTTCCACGAGGACAAAAATCCATTCCTCGCCGACGAATTCAACCACATTGATGCCGGTGAAGAGGAGCGACAGGATGTTGCTGATGGTGATCAGTGTATTATCCTTTCGACGTCCGGGATGGTGACTGGCGGCCCAATTATGTCGTGGCTGAGACATATTGGCCCGGACCCAGATTCACGGCTTGTGTTTGTAGGGTATCAGGCACAAGGAACGCTCGGTCGACGCATTCAAACTGGGTGGGATGAGATTCCGGTTCCAAATCCAAACGACGCCGGTCGAACAAGTACGCTCTCGCTCAATATGGATGTTTCAACCGTTGATGGGTTCTCTGGACACGCTGACAGAGAAGGGTTAATGAACTTTGTTGGGACCATGAACCCACGGCCGGAAAAAGTGTTGTGTGTTCACGGTGACGAACGATCGGTGCAAGACCTTTCGTCTGCATTGTACCATGAATACAATATGCGAACGTTCGCACCAAAGAATCTCGAAACGTTTAGATTTAAATAAGAATTAACGGAGCTCTTTCCACTCTGCACCGCAGTCTGGGCAGGTTCTAACCGAAAACACTTCTGCAGGGTCGTTCTTCTTTTTGAGCGTCTGGTCACACGATTTGCATTTTATGCGCTCATAGTTATCTTTGAACAATTCCCCATCTCTGAGACCCTTCCGCGTTGATTTCATAATTGTCGCTTTGTAGTGAAAGGTCAAAAAGGCCCCGTACTATTGGCTGACGCCTGTCTGACACCAACGGAAAGAATAGGTCCTACGCTTCCGGTTTCGGAATGTTTGAACAGGCTCACCAAGTGGATATCAGTGTGGCACGTGCTCGACTCTTTGCGTCTCTCTGTGGGTTGGTCTTTCTGGTTAACCTTGCTCGGATTGTGTTTGCCCCGCTTTTGAGCGTCTTTATTGACGAATTTGCAATCGGTGAAGCGACCGCAGGCCTCATTGTAACGCTTGCGTGGGTTGGAAGCGCATCGCTTCGGCTCCCAACAGGATGGCTCCTAACAAAGGTCCCGCGCCATCACGTTGTCCTCGCATCGGGTCTCATTCTCGCAGTATCGTCTGCATTTGCGGCAACTGCAACAACAGTCCCACACCTGATGGCCGGTGCATTCTTAATGGGAATTGCTTCCGGCGTCTACTTTGTGTCCGCAAATCCGCTCCTCAGTGAGCTCTATCCAAAACGGGTTGGAAGAGCGATGGGCATACACGGTACGGCGAGTCAGATTGCAGCAGTCATCGCGGCACCATTTGTTGCGCTGACATTGTACGTTGATTGGCGGCTTTCTCTGTGGGCGATCGCCGTTGCTGCAGCAGGAGTCACACTCTATACCTGGGTTGCTGCGAAGCAGACAACGCTTCCAACCGCGGGGAAGAACGATCGTAATCTGCTCGCTGCTGCACGATCGCAATGGCGGATTATCGTCACAGCGCTCGCAATTATCGGTGCAGTATCGTTCGTCTGGCAGGGTGTCTTTAATTTCTATGAGCTGTATATGCAGTCAAAAGGGCTCTCTCGAGGGATGTCCGCAACGATGTTGACAATCATCTTCGCAGCGGGTGTACCTGCATTCTACTTTGGTGGTGACCTCGCCGATCGGCTTCCACACGTTCCGTACATGCTCGGGATTGTCGTGTCGTTTGTCGTGAGCCTCCTCATATTAACGATCGTCGAACACCTCGCAGTGCTCATCATCATGACTGCAGTTGTGGGGTTCATTATTCATATGTTGTTTCCAGCAGTGGACACGTATCTACTTGATACACTCCCTGATGATGCTCGTGGAAGCGCATATGCGGTGTTTAGCTCGATCGCAATGTTGACACAGGCGCTTGGTTCATCTGTCGTTGGCTACTTCATCGAAGCCGGCTACACGTACGATGCGGTCTTTGGTGGTGCGGCGTTATTGCTCGGTGTAATCGTACTTGGGTTAGTCGTTGTTGAGCGATCGGGGCGATTGCCAGGGGAGCGGTAGTCCCCCGATAACGCCACAGCCGCCACCGAGACATCTTTGAGCGTTTCGCCCCTATAGAGTCGTAATGGAGTATGTCCAAGAGCAAATTACAACGCTCCACGGATTTTCTACGGACGTTCCCGCTGTTCGAACCGATAGCACTGCAGTGATCGTTCCAATGGCTGCTCGCGAATTTCGAAGTGCAGCAGCAACACATGTCCTGACAGAGCTATCGGCAGTCGACCCAGAGCGAGTAATCGTTCCGCTCCGTGCACCTGCAGACGAGGTGGATTCATTTGAAGCGTGGTTCGATGAGTTTGATCTCTCAATCGAGATGCTTTGGTGTAGTGGTCCAGCGATCGCAGAGCTGCTCTCTGAACATGGGCTACACGGAGAACGTGGAAAAGGACGCGACGTATGGCTTGCGTTGGGTACTGCACTTGAGTCTGAGTACATTGTCCTCCACGATGCAGATACAATTACGTATGATCGGACCTACGTCCCTCGGCTCTTGTTCCCACTCCTGAACGGACACACATTTTCGAAGGGGTACTATGCACGGATCGAGGATAATCAGTTCTATGGGCGGCTATTTCGCCTGTTTTATGAACCGACAATTCGCGCGCTGTCCGATCGACATACGGGTTCGATCCTTGAGTACTTAGATTCGTTCAGATACGCACTTGCAGGTGAGTTTGCAGGGACATCTGACCTCATGAGGCGGCTTCGAATCCCACGATCGTGGGGGCTTGAGGTCGGGACGCTCGGTGATGCCTTCTCGCTTGCAGGATTTTCTCAAACAGCACAGGTTGATCTTGGAGCCTATGAGCACGATCATCGACCAGTCGCAGGTGAGACAGGGCTCTCTGACATGAGCACTGCTGTCGGTGCTGCGCTCTTTTTATCGGTCGAAGAACACGGTATCACGCCGGAGTATGACGCACTTCGAGAGGAGTACCGAAAGTGTGCAACAGCACTTGTTCGCCAATACGGACTTGATGCTGCATACAATGGATTTACGTACGACCAAGAAGCCGAAACAGCACAAGTGGCACAGTATGCAAGTGCGATCACACAGCCAACAATCGATACTCGACTCCCAGCATGGGCAAACGCCCCAATCAAGCCAAAAGCGGTTACCGCTGCAGCCGAGGCGGATCGAAAAAAAGCGATCGTCGCCGAGCAGTAACCGCCAATTCGATCGGATTTTTATAATCCAACGCATACGATGACATAACACGTGTCCCAGATCGATCGTTCCCGGCTCCAGTCATATACGCCAACTGTGATTGAAAATCCGCGAAAACAGGCTGCAGTTATCGCGCCAATCATCGAACGAGAGAGTGACACATACCTGCTGTTTACAAAACGCGCGGCACATCTTGGAGAACACCCAGGGCAGATGAGTTTTCCAGGTGGAGGAACAGAGCCAAGCGACACCGATCTAAAAGCGACTGCGCGGCGTGAAGCGCATGAAGAAATCAGCCTTGACCCGGACACGGTACAATTCGTCGGGCAGCTCGATGAGATAGAAACAACATCAGGCTATGCCGTTCGCCCGTTTGTGGCAGACGTTCCGGATTCGACATACGTTCCAGATGAACGAGAAGTCGCGGAGATAGTGTTGCTTTCGGTGTCAGAACTCAAGGACCGCACAAACTACGAGTCAGAGCGTCGTGAACATCCACAGTATGGAAATATCCGAATTCATTTTTTCCACGTTGATGGGTATACCGTCTGGGGAGCAACAGGCCGGATGCTCGTACAGCTGTTAGAGCTTACAACCACATGGGAGATGCCAACGTCGGTCGATCGGGTTGTCGATCCGGATGCGGACTACCCCGTTTGAAGACCCGCAACATTGTGTCGTGAGCGATACGCTTATACAGCGCACTGCGATATACGAGTGTACATGGTCGCACAGACGATGGATCGCGTTCCGCGATCGTAATCGACCGATAGAAACTATGGAAGGTATTCTACAATGTTAGCCGGTGAGCGAAGCGTCTCTAAAACAGGAATCTCCGTCGCTGCACTAAAACCAAAAGAGTGCAGTCTCAAACGTGCGCTGGAGCTTCCGATGCCCGCAGTGGCCATTGATTATGAAGGTCAGGACTACCTTCCAGACCCGGATATACTCCGTGAAATAGCTGCAGAAAAGACTGTATACCTCACAACACCCGTAAGAGCGGATGGATTCGACCCGCTTGGCGATGACCACCTCGTGGAGACAATCCCAGAGACAGTCAACCGAATCCTCGTTGCCGGTCACGGTGCATACTTAACAGAGACAGAAGCAGAAAAGGCGATCGCCCCGCGGATCGGTGCAGCACGGAACAGTGCACCGGATGCATGGCTCGGGACAGAAGGCATTGAGCGTATCGCGCTTGCTGCAGGTGGGCCACAGTATGAGTTGCTCTCTCGATCAACGAGACGCGACGTACGGGCGCTTCGTGCAGCCGGATTCACTGGCGAGGTTGCGGTATATGCACCAACTGTCTTGACTGATGACGAAGATGAAATTCTTGACGCAGTTGGTCCGTATACCGCGCGTCGGGGGCCGGTACGACGTGCCCTCCCCGAGGGTGCGGAAACCGATCGGAATGCAACGGGTCGTGCGCGTGAAGTGCTCTCGAAGGCAGTGCGTGATTATGCACTAATCGGCACACCAACCGACATTCACAAACAGATTGAAATGCTCTCTGACGTTGGTGTTGACACCGTTGTGGGGTACCCAGCACGCGGAATTTTCGAATTCTGCGAGTGAGCAAACCAATACTTCGAACTGCAACACTGAAGTCACCAGGTCGTGACGCCAGTGTATGAGCCAACCACGAACTGGATGGGAACCGGAGATTGATGCAGACGGAGACGGACTCTCTATCGCAGTTATTGGTGCTGGTGCGGTTGGGATTACCGCAGCGCATGACCTTGCAACTACCGGAGCGACTGTAACCGTTTATGAGAAGGGTACTGTTGGCTCCGGTAGCTCAGGGCGCGCTGCAGGGGTTCTCTACGATGCTTTTGCGACAGATATAGACGCACAGATCGGTGCTCGGACCCAAGAGCGTGTTCGATCGCTCTCCGGCGTTGATCCATTCACCTTCACGGACTGTCCGTACGTCATGGTTGCACACAAAAATGATACAACACGCTGTGAAGCACTCGCTGAAGGCGTCGAACGAATGCGCGTCCATGGCCGAGATGTGTCATGTATCGAGCCTGCAACGCTTGGGTCGCAGTTCCCGCTCAAAACTGATGATATCGGAGTTGCTGCAGTGTCGCGAAATGCTGGCTGGACAACACCACAGACATACGTTGATGCCGTTGCGAAACGTGCAGTCAATCGCGGTGTGAAGCTAAAAACCGAAACCACTGCATCGATTGCTGACGCCGAAGACACGACAACAATCATCGCCAATGGAGAGCGGACGACCTACGATCGAGTTATTATCGCAGCCGGAGCACACACAAAGCAATTGCTCGGAGCGGTCGGTATCACGATTGCAATGAAACCGTATCGGGTGCAAGCACTGACGAGCACCGTCCCGTATAATGGCCCGATGTGCTACGATGCCACAACTGGCGTCTACTTCCGGCCTCACCCAACTGGGATGCTCGCAGGCGATGGGACCGAACTGGTTGAAACAGATCCCGACCAGTGGGAGCGGGATGCAGATACTTGGTTTATTGACTCGGTAACAGATGCAGTAAAACAGCGAGCAGCGTATGATATCACAGTCGATCGGGCGTGGGCTGGCCTCTGTACCGCAACGCCGGACGAAAACCCGCTCTGTGGTGAGCTTCGGGATGGGCTGTATGTTGCAACGGGCTGGCAGGGGCATGGATTCATGCGAGCGGCTGGAATGGGTGAAGCGATCGCAAAAGATGTGTTGGGAGAACCATCCATTGAGCCGTTCGATCCTACTCGATTTACCGGAGAAGAGTCGTTTGAAATAACGGAAGGAATGGCAGTAGAGTAGTCAGTTGGGAATCTACACCACGCGAATTACACGAAGTCGAGGAGAAAGCCCACGACTAAAGTCGTCCCCAGAACGCAGAGCGTTCTGGTGGGCTGCACAAGATCATAGCTCTTGTGAGCGTGGGATGAATCCGACGAATCCCGTTGAAACCGCAATGGTTAGCTTGAACGGGGTCGAATATCAGCGTAACTCGCTCGGGAAGTTGCCTTCGTTGGCGTCGGAACGCCCGACTCCAAGCGTGAGGAATCCCACGACTTCAATCGTGTGGAGGATGTCAAGCTTACTCTTCGTCTTCGTCCGGCTCTTCTTCGACAGCAACCGTTTTTGTGTTCATCGTCTTCGGAATTTTGACCTGTAAGGTGCCCGATCGGGTGAGTGTTGCTGCAGCATTCGCGTCTGTCTTTGTGACGCTTGCATCCTCTGGGAGTTCGACCGAGCCGGTTAGACTGAGTCCTCGCCCTGGGAATCGCATCTCAAAACCATCATAAAAGTCTCGGAAGCGATCGATACGCACTTCTAGTGTCGTCTCAACAAATTTGACCTGAATATCCTCCGTTTTGACACCTGGTGCATCAAATACGATGAGATACTCTTCCTCACTCTCAAGTAGGTCGTATGGAAGTGGTTTCCGCTCCTGGACGTGACCCATACCACGACCAACACGAGAGAGCACTGCATTCACGGCCGATCGGCCATATTCTGTGACACCAGTCATAGTTCGATTAGCTCAAGGGATTCAGTTTCATTGCAATACGGGCATGAGAGGTCGGAGACGCTGTGATCTTCGGGCACATCATATGTATAGTGATTTTCGAACATATCCAACTCACAGGCGTCATTGAGACACTTGATCTCCTTCGTCGCAGGCATGAATCTATATTTGTGCGGAACGGGCTTAAGTCACATGGCAATTTTCAGATTCGTCAATGAATGATTATGTATGATGCGGCTGTAGTTACAGTATGATCATCCTTGCAGCGGTTGATAACTCGGAGCATGGAGCGGAGGTTGTCGCGGAGGCTGCAGCGCTCGCAACCGCATACGATCTCCCCGTACATGCAATTCATGCACTGACGCGATCGGAGTTTGTTAACACCGGCCGCGAACGCGCACACGAACGAAAAGAGATGTCAATGCAAGAAATGCGCGACCGAGCACAGAAACGAGCCCAGCGTGCACTTGATGCGGCCGGAGTCTCCGGGACCGCAGTTGGAAAGATCGGAAAGCCAGGCGATGAGATCAGTAAATACGCAACCGCAAATGACGCACGATATATTGTTGTTGGACCACGACGCAGAAGTAGAACCGGAAAAGCAGTATTTGGCAGTGTCACACAGAGCGTGATACTCCAGTCCGAACAGCCAGTTGTCACTGTGATGATGGATGATGACTAAGCGACGGGCGCACCGATTCGCACGACTTTACCGTCTTCACGGTTAACGGTCGGCTATGACTGACCCGTCTTCGCTTACCGTGACGATAGTTGACGGGTACGTGGACGAACCGGCACATTTCGGCGTGCCGCCGTACATTTCAACGTACCCGCGATTCACTGCGGGTGCGCTTGTTGATGCAGGTGTTCCAGCGCAACAGATCACGTATCATACGATCGACGAACTCCGTGAAGACCGACAAAAATGGGGTGACGTTGCGCGAGCAGACCTCTTCATCTACGTTGGCGGGATGACTGTCCCTGGAAAGTACGTTGGCGGAACACCTGCAGAGCCTGATGAAGTAAAAGAGCTAGCATGGACTGCCGATGGAGTCACGCTGTTAGGCGGTCCTGTGCGGTTCGGTGTTGGTGAGGAGAACGCAGGAGGAGTTGAAACCGAACGAAAAGATCTCGACTACCAGTTCGTTGCGAAAGGAGATATTGAGGCTGCAGCGTTTGATCTCGTTGAAAACGGGCTCGAAGGGTTTAATAACCGAATGCGAGACAATTCGGAGCTCGATCGATGGGCCGAATACGGCGCGTTCATCGTCGAACAGCATCCGAATCATCCGGAACATCTGATCTGTGAGATGGAGACCTCTCGCGGCTGTGCATACCGCTGTTCATTCTGTACGGAGCCATTATACGGCAATCCGGCATTCCGAACGGCAGACTCGGTTGTGCGAGAGGTCGAAGCGCTCTATTCTCGTGGGGCTCGCCACTACCGTCTTGGTCGACAAGCAGATATTCTCGCATTTGGCGGTGACGGTGAAGCACCGAATCCAGACGCACTCCGACGACTCTACGGAGGGATTCGAGAGGTTGCACCCGATCTTGGGACGCTCCATCTCGATAATATGAACCCGATCACGATCGCTCGCTGGCCAGAGGAGAGCCGCGAATGTATTCGGATCATTGCAAAACATAATACGCCCGGTGATACAGCCGCATTTGGACTTGAGTCTGCAGACCCGGTTGTCCAAGAAGAGAACAACCTCAACGTCTCTGCGGAGGAGTGTTTCCAAGCGGTAAAGATTGTCAACGAGGAAGCGGGCTGGCGTCCAGGCGAGGATCGATCGGATGCGCCGACACACGGCGAGCAGGCGGCTAACCGGCTGCCAAAGCTTCTGCCTGGAATTAACCTCTTGCATGGACTCAAAGGGGAAACCCGCGAAACCTATGAGCATAACAAGCAGTTCCTCAAGCGCGTGTACGATGAGGGTTTGATGGTACGACGGATCAATATCCGACAGGTGATGGCATTTGCCGGCACGGAGATGTCAACGACTGGTGCCCAGATTGCACAAGATCATAAAGAGCTGTTTCAGACATACAAACGGGAAGTGAGAGCGGAGATTGACCAGCCAATGCTTCGGCGGCTCGCGCCTGCAGGAACGATTCTCCCGGATGTCCACCTCGAATATCATCAGGATGGGCGAACATTTGGTCGCCAGCTTGGAACGTATCCGCTCCTTGTTGGGATTCCGGGCGAGCGCGAACTCGGATCCATTATTGATGTTGCAATCGTCGATCACGGCTACCGATCGGTCACCGGTGTTCCGTATCCGTTTGATTTCAACAACGCATCAATGAATGAGCTGTCGACGCTCCCACGCGTTGGGAAACAGCGTGCTGGCGATCTTATTGTGGGCCGCCCATACAAAAACCTCGAAGAAATTAGTGCTGTTGTTGATCCCAGTGTTGACCTTTCGGCGTTTACGACAACTGACGCCCTCAATAAATAACAACGAACCCTTATGAGGCCTGTAGAAATCGATCGGTTCTCTGTTCCAGTTGAAACACGGGCACCAACTGGTCAGACAAATGCATATCTCATTCAGGAGGTAGAGACAGACGAAACCGTACTGATTGACCCCGCAGGCCGGATCGACGCGTTGGATGCTGCAGTAGCTGAACAGTCAGTCGCCCATATTGCGGTGACACATTCTCATCCGGACCATGTTGGCGCGGTGCTCGCATATGGAATGCAAAGTACCGCAGATATCTGGAGCGTTCATACACACGAAACGCGGCTTGCCGAAGCGATCGGTGTCTATCCTGCCCAGACGTTCCGTGATGGAGACCAGATTGGCCCCGTTACTGCGATCGCAACGCCAGGTCATGCAGCGGACCATGTTGCATTTGAGATCAAGACACAGGATGGTGATCATGCACTCATCTGTGGTGATCTTGCGATCGAACCGGGCAGCATCTTTGTTGGTGGTGCGGATGGTGATATGAACGCGTACCTGAACTCCCTTCGACTACTCCGGAACCGAGAGCCAGATGTTCTCTATCCTGGCCATGGAGACCCCATTACGGAGCCTGTCAAGACGATCGATCGATTGATACAACATCGCCATGAGCGAGAGGCACGCGTACATGCCGCGATCAAGACTGGTTCAACATCACCGGATACAATCTTGGAGGCAGCATACGACAAAGATCTCACTGGCGTCCGTGACCTTGCACGGCTCACGGTTATTGCACATATCGAAAAATTGGCTGCCGAATCAAAGATAGAGTGGAACCCAGACACCGAGTATGTGACACGCACTGAGTGACGACGATGTTTTATTCATTGCACAGCCACAACTGGTATGGAGTCGCTTGAGGCCGAGTTAGCGCGTGCCCGCGAACTTGATGAGACAGAACTTGCGGATGCAATCGAGTCGATCGGGTTTGAGTGTACCCGATGTGGGGCGTGTTGTAAAGGGTATGAGGCTGAAGAGAGCGACTGTCACACCACAACAGAGCCGCACACGGCGACCATTTTCCCTGACGAAGTACGAGCGGTTGCAGATGCAGCCAGCTACGATTGGCGAGATGTTGCCCGTCCGATGCCGTATGGCCTCACAACAAAAGACGACGGCACACAGACCGGCGAGACTTTTGAATGGGCACTGCAGACAACATCCTGTGGCGATTGTACATTCTATCGGGAGGACGAGGGTGTTGGACGGTGTGCAGTACATACCGATCGCCCGCTAATCTGCCAAACATACCCGTTCAGTGTCGATCTTGGTGGAACCACCCAACCGATGGGTGAGCCAGTAGACCAGCATGGCGCTGTGCGAGCACACGAATGTGAGGGGCTTGGCCGAGATATTTCACGGACCGACGCTGAATCGCTCGCGGAGGCACTTAAAAAGCGTGCGATTCGAGAGCTTACGGAAGCGATCGGTGTTCGTGATACTTACCGCCCCATCTCTGGGGAATCTGTTGTTGTCTACGACTCAGAAGGGCCAAAACGACAGGATGGGCGCACGATCGAGTGAGCACCAAGGCGCGAATCGGGAGACAGCAGAGACTGCGGGCGGTAGTTCTATAACTGTCGGAGAGTATGAATGGATAGAGGTCTTACGCCTATGGAAATCTCGGATCGACTCCTTTGTCTGTTCAGTGCGGAAGTGACTGCTGATGATGAAACGTATACGGTTGAGATTCCGCGTCGAGAGATCGAAACCGGCTCGATCGAACCCGGAGAAACCTATCGTGTTGCGCTGATTTCCCGCGAGCCAGTTGCTGAGGAATCACCGTCCCAAACCACGGATATCGCTGATGTCCACACCGATGGACCGCAACCACCTGTTGAAGCGGGTGAGCTTCGATACGTTGAAATCGAAGATATTGGAAAGCAAGGCGATGGTATTGCCCGTGTTGAGCGTGGCTATGTGATTATTGTTCCTGATGCAGAGATCGGAGAGCGCGTGAAAATCGAAGTCTCAGAAGTCAAATCGAACTTCGCAGTTGGCGAAGTGGTTGACGAAGAATTGTAAACGCTGCGTCTCACTCTTTTTTTGCGTTCCAGTACGAAACAGAAGCGACTGCATCACCGAGTGGTGTTGACCCAAGTGCAGTATCAACCGTTCTAAACGGTCTCGCAACCGCACCAGGAAGCTCTCTGTAAAATCCGTATGGAAGCATAAAGTCATGCGTCGCAGCAGCGAGCGAAAGCCCAGAATCTGCGAGCAGACTCTCGACGTCCCGCTTCGAATAGAGTCGTGATCCCATCGGAAGTAACCAGTTGTACAGTACACGTGTGCTTGGCCGAGTGAACGTGTCAAAGAATACCTGCTCTTTAGAGACTCGGCGAAGCTCACGAAGGAACGTCACTGGCGTGTCTGCAAGATGGAAAAATCGCATTGCAAAGACCGCATCGAAGTGATCGTCCGGGAACGGGAGCCGCGCAGCATCCCCACGCATAAATTCAACACTGCCAGAGACACCAGCGCGTTGTGCCTTTTTTCGTCCCTTTGCCATCATTGCTGGGGAGATATCAAGTCCAATGATATCTGCGCCACGCTCAGCAAGCATGACAGTAAAACGGCCTGTTCCACAGGCAACTTCGAGGATTCGCTTGTCTTCGACAGGGCCTAGCGCATCCAATACCGCTTGTTTCTCACGGAGGTCGATCAATTCACCGCCCCCGGTGAACCGTTTGTCGTCATACTCATCGGCGACATCGTCCGCTTGGTACCATTCCTTTCCTTTCACACTACCTACTACTTTCACCCAAGGAACAAAACCGTACTGATGACTGTTGAATACCGCTACCCACTCACGTGGGTCCGGTCAGTTGGGATTTTAATGATAACACGCTGACCGGATTCATCCCCATGGTGTGGATATGTTTCGACACCCATGTATTTGGTTGCAAGTTTGTCAATATGTGTAACTGCGCCATCATCAATCAGTTCTGCCTTTCCACGAACTGAAATATATCGATAGGGATCATCCGGATCGAGAATTGAAACACCAACCTTCGGATTCGCTTTGATATTCTTTTCTTTTCTGCGGCCACGAGCGGTGTTGAGTAAGATGTACTCACCATCGAGATGATCAACCCATACTGGAGTCACGTGTGGTGTGCCATCAGGATTGATTGTTGACAGATGCGCAAACGATTTCTTTTCAAGAATGTCGATGTGAGACGCTGGGATCATGGTCGAACTACGGTTGGGTCTGTGAAAAGTGGTCGTAAAGAACTGTATCGATCGTGAACATACAATGTGATAATAGGACATTATACTATACGAACAACATTGCGCAATATGTAGACAACCTTTACCATGTACCTCTGACTCATGAGTGGTATGAGCACTAGTCCAGTTGAAACGAAACCACAAGACCACCTGACCCAAGCCGAATTTCGTGATCGACTACGTGAGCTTCCACCAAGCGCAAAGCTTGTCGCTAAAGTACTAGAAGGTGACGAGCCACTATCGCAGGGCCAACTTGCGGAAGAATCGCTCCTACCAGACCGTACTGTTCGATACGCGCTCAACCGTCTCGATGACTCCGGACTGATCGGATCACGGTATAGCTTCAAGGACGCTCGAAAACAGGTCTATTACCTGAACGCGTAGAACAGTCGTGTTTCGTTCGATCTCGTGACTGACCAATCGAACGAAGAACTACATCCCGTCTTTTATATTGCCGCTCGCTGAGTACTGTGTATGGAGCTATCGGTCGTTGTGCCGACACTAAATGGCCGTGATCGGCTCGGTGGGTGCCTTGATGCGCTCTCACGCGCAGCACCAGATGCGGAGGTGATTGTTGTTAACGGCCCATCTGCAGATGGGACGACCGGTATGGTGCGTGACCGAGACGATGTTGATGTTCTTGTTGAGGTATCCGCACGAATGGTGACCGTTGCCCGTAATGCAGGGATTGAGGTTGCATCTGGTGATGTAATTGCGATCGTTGGCTACGATGTCCATGTGTCTCCAAATTGGATAGCGGGGATCACAGCTGGGTTTGAAAACGCATCGGTTGTAACCGGGCCAGTACAGAAAGCCGATTCTGAAGCGCGGTCGTCAGTTGAGCAGCGAACAATCGCTGGGCGAAGTGTCACATATGTTCAAACCGATAACGTTGCTTTTGAAGCGGATACACTCACCGGGCTTGATGGCTATGATGAGTATCTTGCAACAGGGGGGTCACGTGACATCTCACATCGGCTTGCTGGGATGAGCGAATCAGTTGCATACGAGCCATCAATGTGTGTAACACGGATTAACTCAGACGGCAACGACCGAGATTGGGGCTGGAAGTATCGAGCACTTGCGTATCGGCTCGTTAAAAACTACGGCATCCGACCAACGGTTTGTCGGCGAACCCTGTCTCACGCAACGAGTGATAGCATTGCTGCAGCGAAAGATGTTGCCAGAGGAGAGGGTAAACCATCAGCATGGTTTGGGACTGGAAGAGACGTTGTGGTTGGTATGACAACAGGATTTTCAGATGGGCTTGTGGCACGGGCGCGCGATCGATCGCCGTCCCGAAACCCACATGGAATCTCGAAACGCGCAGACAGAGCCGTTGCACGATACGATTGGCGGAACATGACTAATCAAGAGTGAACGACAGCTATCCTCCACCGGGTGCAAGCCCAGGGATTACCCTCGACGGATTTTTATTAAATACTCGATTCATTGCGTCTTCAGGAACATCCAACGTAAGAATCTCCATGACTGCAACGTTTTGGTGAGTTTCAGGGGCACCACTTGCAAAGAGAATCCGATCGGGATGCTCAATCAGTCCACGTTTTAGAATATCTCGATACCGCACGAACCAGGTGTCGAGATGGAGTGAATCAAACTCACCAAGCAGATCAATTGATTGTTCCATCCGGGAGCGATCAAGCGGAAACCCGCCAAATCCAGTTATAATCACAGGGTATGAGGTTGGTAAGAGTGCGTCTACGATCGCGCTTGGCGGGCATCCTGGGCGTGCATATGCCAACACAGGTGCGCGAACAGTTGATAACGTTTCAAGCACCGCTTGAGTTGGAACACCATCATATACGGGATCAAGGACAAAGCCATGAAACCGGTCATCGTATGCGTACTGCTCAACATCAGCCGGTTTTGTGTGGTGGTCTTTTTTTGTTGTGATGGTGTTTCGGAGAATTGAGGCAGTCCCCGTACGAGGATAACGAGGCCCACTAAGGCGAGCAAATGCAAGAAACGGGCGATCGACACTCAAGCGAGCAACGGCATTGTTTGCACGAAGATAGCCTTTGTCTCGAGGCTGTGGACTGGGAGAGACTACCGATCGAACAACGCCCGCCTGATGGCACTCTCGTTCCAACCGTTCGGGCGTCACATCACGACCATGTATCTCGACGGCGACTGCATCCGCATCAAGATGTGCATGCACATCGACAATACGGAAGCCGTGCTCCAGTTCTAACATTACTGATAGGTCGAGAGACACATATAAAATAGTTTAATTAATGCAGTCGCAAGGCATGCGAACAGTTGTCTCACCGCCCTCTGGCGTTTTTTGCTATGAAATTTAGAAAGCTATATATAGAACCGCAAACCATGATTGTGTGAGGTTATTCATTATGGCATCACGAATGCAGCAACCACTGTTCATCCTCTCGGAGGGAAGCCAACGAACACGCGGGCAGGCCGCCCAAGACTCGAACATTCGGGCAGGGAAGGCCGTCGCGAATTCGGTTCGGACCACGCTTGGCCCGCGCGGGATGGACAAAATGCTCGTTGACTCTTCCGGCGATGTGGTGATCACAAACGACGGAGCAACCATCCTCAACAAGATGGATATCGAGCATCCGGCCGCACAGATGATCGTCGAAGTTTCGGAGACCCAAGAGATCGAAGTTGGTGACGGGACAACAACCGCAGCAGTGCTCTCCGGTGAACTCCTCGCGAAAGCAGAGGATCTTCTTGAGCAAGATCTTCATCCGACAGTCATTGTTGAAGGCTATCACGAGGCAGCACGTCTCGCACAAGAGGCAATTGAAAACGAAGTGCTTGATATCGATCTTGAAGATGATATTCTCGAACAGGTCGCAGAATCAAGCATGACCGGAAAAGGAACCGGTGATGTGACTGCAGATGTGCTTGCAAGACAGGTCGTCTCCGCAGTCCGTCAAGTCGCTGTCGACGATGTCAACCGTGAAGACATCCACATCCACACCCGAACCGGTGCATCCTCAAGCGCGACGGAGCTTGTGGAGGGCGTTATTGTTGACAAAGCACCAGTCAACGACAACATGCCACGATCGGTTCAGGATGCAACCGTTGCGATCCTCGATGCAAAGCTCGACGTTCGAAAAGGCGAAGTTGACACGGAGTACAACATCACCTCCGTTGACCAACTCAACGCAGCGATCGAGGCGGAAGAAGGTGAACTCCGTGGCTACGCAGAGTCACTGAAAGAAGCAGGCGTTGACGTACTCTTCTGCACGAAAAAGATCGAGGATCGCGTTGCAGGATACCTTGCAGATCACGGCATTCTGGCATTCAAGAGCGTCAAATCCAAGGACGCCAAATCGCTTGCAAAAGCAACCGGTGCAAAACGCCTCGGCACGCTCAAAGATCTCGATGAGTCAGATATCGGCAGCGCAGACTCGATCGATGTTCGAAAGTTCGGCGACGACGAGCTTACCTTCATTGAAGGTGGCACTGACGCAAAGAATGTAACGCTGTTCGTTCGTGGTGGAACAGAGCACGTTGTTGATGAGCTCGAACGCGCACTGAACGATGCGATCGATGTTGTCATCGCTGCACTCGATAAAGGCGGCGTTGTCCCTGGTGCAGGTGCAACAGAGATTGCGATCGCAGACCATGTCCGCGGCCACGCAGCAAGTGTCGAAGGACGAAAACAGCTCGCAATTGAAGCATTCGCTGATGCGGTTGATGCGCTTCCTCGGACTCTTGCAGAGAACACCGGCATGGATTCCATCGACGCACTGGTCGATCTTCGCGCGATGCACGATGCAGAAGGTATTGCAGGAATCATCTCAAGCGGTCGAAGCGGAGAGATCGGTAACCCGATCGAGGCAGGCATTCTTGACCCTGCTGCAGTGAAACGTGAAGCCGTCGAATCAGCCACCGAGGCGTCCACGATGATTCTCCGAATCGACGACGTCATCGCGGCAGAATAACCACCTCGTACAGACACTCTTTTTTGTACACCGTACCCTGAGCAACAGCACGCTCAAAACGTTGGCAGTCGCCAATCATACCGAACCGCAAGCATTCGAAGGCCAAAGACGAACAGTGCAGAGCCAATTGCGGCGCTCGTTGGTGTAAAGCCGGCAACAACAGCGACCCAGCAGAGACCACCACCGATGACTGCAGGTGTCGCATAAAAATCTTCTCGAAGCACGACCGGAACCCGAGTCAAAAGCAGATCGCAGAGGCTGCCGCCACCAACGCCAGTGAGCGTTGCAAGAACAACAACACCAAAAACGGTGAGCTCTGCAGCAATCCCAACAAGCGCCCCTGTTGCAGCGAATGCTGCAAGACCGATTGCATCAGCAGTGAGCAACGCTGGATGATCAATAAGTGCACCCTCAACCGAGCGGCTCAACACAACCGCAATAAAAACGCCACAAAGCACGATTGAAACATCGGTCATAGACGTGAGTGCAGCAGGGATCTCACCAACAAGTGTGTCTCTAATAATGCCACCACCAAGCGCAGTTAATACGCCAAGAACAACGATGCCAAACAGATCTAGGCCAGCATCCTTTCCTTTGAGTGCGCCGACGGCAGCGAATGCAAACAGGCCAATCCAGTTCATCAGAATAAATACGTCAAACATTGGTGTCACGTCGGTAACTGTAGACAGCACTGTACTCACCGATCGAAGATTTCAAACGACACAGTCTCACCAACCGACACAGCAAAATACACATCTCCACGACCGTGATTAACATCACACTCGACATAGCCGTGGCTTCCAACCGTCACAAGCGGCTCACCGGTCGGAACTGAGGCAAACGTATCTACGATCGGCACACGGTGTCCATTTACGAGACAGTCAGTGTAGTTGGCGAGTTTCTCACCCGGTACGTTCGTAATCACGTTTCCAAAATCATCAACGACGAGAACCGTCGCATCGATTTCTGTTCCATCGCCGGAGAGCGTCGGCGTTGGAAAGGTGATGCCGATCGGATCATCGATCGGCTTCAGACACTCAATCTCCGCAAGGTCACCAACACCGTATTCGTGAACGAGCGCAGCCATGGGGGCGAAGACATCGCGCCCATGGAATGTCATTGAATCAGCCGTGACATCCGTGATCTCAAACGCCTCGATCGGCTTCTCGTTCACGACACGGGCTGGTGGAAGCAGGACGCCGTTATCTGGGCCAACAAATGCATGCTCACCCGATCGGACAACAATCGCACGTCGGTCAGTACCAACGCCAGGATCAACAACAATGAGATGCACTGCAGGTGGGAACTCAGAGAGCGCAAACTGAAGCCAAAATGCGGCCGCACGCGGGTCTTGTCGTGGGAGGTCATGCGCAATATCAACGAGATCTGCATCTGTATGTGACAAGAGCACACCTTTCATTGCTGCAGGATATACCGCGCCAAAGTCCGAAGCAAGCGTAATCATCTATCAAAATTCGTTGCTGTCAGTGTCGCTCACGTGTTGAATCCGTTCAACACCCCCAATTTCGGCAATAACGTCAATAACAGGGTCTGGAACGAGCGATCGCCAGTCTTTGTCCGCGATCATCCGATCGCGGAGCTCGGTTCCCTCAAGCACTTCTCGACGGAACATGGGTGATTGACGGACTTCCACGCCAGCCTCTTTAAAGAGTTGAATGACAAGCGGATTGTTTGAAAATGCAACGTCGAATGCAGGAGACATGCTTTGGACATGACTTACCCACACAGAGTTTCGATCAAGGTCTTCGATCGGGACAACGTACGTCGGAATGTCGAACTCTGCCACCGATTTTGTAACCATCATCACCCGCTCACCAGCAGTAAATGGATTTCGAGGTGAGTGGGAGTCACCGGCACTTCCAATTCCCAACACCAGTTCGTCTACTTGACCGGCAATCTCTTCAACCATATGGTGGTGACCATTGTGATACGGCTGAAATCGGCCGATATAGAAGCCCCGCATTACATGTACGGTTCCACAGGCGTATTTATAAACACGACGGCTTGCGTTGGAATTGTAAAACCGGCAGTATATGACGTATAACACGGGAATAGTGCGGAGTTTCCTCATCAGCCAAGGGGAGAAAGTATATCAGTCGACAGACCTTCACTTTAGGTAGCGAAAAGATTCTATGAGTAACCACATGGACAACGACGATAGTCCTTCTTCCGAGGAAGGAACCCCTGAGTCGTCGGACGTCACCGACGATTCACCCTCTGAGGGTCGCCCAGCGGAGCTCTCACCTACTAACCAGGCACGCAATGGCGATCAGACGGAGTCATCTGAATCTGGATCTGAATCAACAGAGTACACTGAGACTGATGACGAGCTGTTCGATGTGAATGGCTCGAAATCGTCTACAGACCCATCTGCAGAGTCCACCGACGATGCCAGTACAGAAGACGAGCCACCATCGATTGAAGAGCTTGGCAGCGAAGTAAAAGTCGATGCTGAGATCGCAGATGAGATCGATGAAGATGATCTTCTTGGTGGGTTGTTGATTGACTCAACTGCAGAGATAGAGATTCCTGAACGGCTTGTTGATCAAGTGATTGGACAAGAGCATGCCCGCGATGTCATCATCAAAGCGGCAAAACAGCGCCGCCACGTGATGATGATCGGTTCACCGGGGACCGGAAAGTCGATGCTCTCGAAGGCAATGACAGAGCTGCTCCCAAAAGAGGAGCTGCAAGATGTACTTGTCTACCACAATCCAGATGATGGAAACAAGCCAAAGATCAGAACCGTTCCTGCAGGGAAGGGTGAACAGATTGTTGATGCCCACAAAGAGGAAGCCCGAAAACGCAACCAGATGCGTACCTTCCTTATGTGGATCATCATTGCAGTGGTGCTTGGATATGCACTCATCATTGCAGGACAGATCCTCCTTGGGATCCTTGCAGCAGGTATTGTGTACCTTGCGTTCCGCTATGCCTCCCGTGGCAGCGATGCAATGGTGCCAAACCTCCTCGTGAACAACGCGGACACCAAATCTGCACCGTTCCGTGATGCAACCGGTGCTCACGCTGGTGCACTCCTTGGTGATGTTCGTCACGACCCATTCCAGTCGGGTGGAATGGAGACACCAAGCCACGATCGTGTCGAGCCTGGTGCAATCCACAAAGCGAACAAAGGTGTGTTGTTCATTGACGAGATCAACACGCTCGATATTCGCAGCCAGCAGCATCTCATGACTGCCATTCAGGAGGGTGAATTCGCAATTACCGGACAAAGCGAGCGCTCCTCCGGTGCAATGGTGCAGACGGAGCCAGTCCCAACTGACTTCATCATGATCGCAGCAGGAAACCTCGATGCGATGGAGAACATGCACCCTGCGCTTCGAAGCCGTATCAAAGGATACGGGTATGAGGTCTACATGGATGACACAATCGAAGATACACCTGAGATGCGTCGTAAGTACGCACGCTTCGTTGCGCAAGAGGTTGGAAACGATGGCCGGTTGCCGGAGTTTGAGGCAACAGCGATCGAAGAGGTCATTTTGGAGGCAAAACGTCGTGCAGGCCGGAAGGGTCATCTGACGCTTCACTTCCGTAACCTTGGTGGGCTGGTGCGTGTCGCAGGTGACATCGCCCGCGGAGAGGGTGCAGAACACACGACAAGAGAGCACGTCCTGAAAGCAAAACGTCGTTCGCGATCGATCGAACAACAGCTTGCAGACGAGTTCATCGAGCGCCGGAAAGATTACGAGCTCCAAGTCTCGGATGGCTACGAAGTCGGCCGTGTCAACGGACTTGCCGTCATGGGCGAAGACTCAGGTATCATGCTGCCAGTTATGGCAGAGGTGACGCCGTCTCAAGGACCAGGGAAAGTAATTGCAACGGGACAGCTCAAGGAGATGGCCGAAGAGTCCGTCCAGAACGTCTCCGCAATTATCAAGAAGTTCTCCGATCAGAACTTAGCCGAAAAAGACGTTCACATCCAGTTTGTCCAAGCAGGTCAACAGGGTGTCGACGGTGACTCCGCATCGATCACCGTCGCAACAGCAGTGATCTCTGCACTTGAAGACGTGGGCGTTCGTCAGTCGCTCGCAATGACAGGGTCGCTCTCGGTTCGAGGTGATGTCCTCCCGGTCGGTGGCGTCACCCACAAGATCGAGGCTGCAGCGAAAGCAGGCTGTGATACGGTAATTATTCCGAAAGCGAATGAGCAAGATGTGATGATCGAAGACGAGTACGAGGAGATGGTTGACATCATTCCAGTCAGTCACATCAGCGAAGTGCTCGATATCGCACTTGAGAGTGAGGGTGACAAGGATTCGCTTGTTGCTCGCCTCAAGAGTATCACCGGATCGGCACTGGATAAACAGACGGTTGCTGGGCCACAGAGCCCAAGCCCACAGTAACGTCGTATGCCAGCGTGGACGGCTTTTGCTGCCGTCTCGCTGTCAGTGTTACTCGTATTATTGCTATTGGCGCGTGCATCAGAATCTGCAGTCACAACCAAACAGTCATCAGCGGAGCATCCAACGGTTGCAGCCCATGAACATGATCAGCCACCGTATTCAACCACTGATGTAGAATCAGACTCGGATATGAACCAGCCACACGCTGATGGTGGCGAGTCAGCTGTAGCAACGGACAACGGACGACTCGGACAGCAGACTGAACAGGGTGTTTCCACCGGGTTACTGTTGGCTAACGTCGCATTCTCACAAGGGCTCTTTGCAGGAATACTCATCATTGCACTCTGGCTCACAAATGTGCCGGTATCGGCGATCGGCGCAGATCTGACAGTAACCACCGCGGATGCGGTTGGGCTCGGTGTTGTGACTGGTCTTGTACTTTATATTCTCAATGAACTTGGAGCAAGCCATGCAAAACAGTGGGGGCTAACTGGATCGGAGGCGCTACGTGGAGCACTCACACCTGATGGTGTTGCAGGATGGCTTGTCCTCCTGTTCGTTGTGCTCCCGATTATAGCAGGGTTTGAAGAGCTCTTGTTCCGGGGCATTCTTATTGGCGCGTTACACGTTGGATTCGATGTTCCGTTATGGCTGCTTGCGATCGGTTCATCGGTTGCTTTCGGCGTTGGTCATGGCGCGCAGGGTCGAGTTGGAATGGTCGTCACAGGAACCCTGGGACTCGTGCTTGCATGGCTATTTATTGTCACAAACAGCCTGTTTGCCGTGATTATCGCACACTACATTGTGAACGCCCTTGAGTTCGTTATTCACGAAGGTATTGGCTGGGAGCCATTTGAAACAGAGCCGTAAACGAAATGGCGCTACTCACGGCGACGAAGTGCAGCAGCCACCGCAGGTGGTGTTGCGCCCTGTCCATCACGAACGCGATGATCTGGAATGACGTACGGAACAGGATTTGCCCGGAGTGCATCCTGTACCGTCCGATGAACACCGTCTGCGGACGGATCAAGTCCTGCAAACTGCGCAAGCCGATCGGTCGTGATAGTGCGCCCTGCTGGAACGTCTCGAAGCGTTTCAAGCACGCCTCGCTGTTCAGTCGGGATTGTAAGTGCAACCGGAATCGTGCCCAATTGTTCACTCTCACCGGAGAGTGCAGTTTCAATGATATCAAGAAATTCATGCGTCGACCCCGCATCAGCAGGAACCGTCGTCGGAAACGAGACGCTGATTAGCTGACTGCCTGCAACGCCGATCTGAAGTACTCGATCGAGATCTTCGATCGGTCGTGCGTAAATGCCCGCATCGTCCATACACCACCTTGACCACTCACGGGGCTTGAACCTTCCACCTCGGACGTAAGTGTTTTGTACAAATGAGTTCATTAGTGTACACTAATGAACGATACTGTAGCGTCGCTTGCACCTGCGGTGCAAGATATACTCACATCTGCGGAGCAGCGGCCTGGCGGGGCCGAACCGCTCTCTGTTAGGGCTCGCTCGCTGGATGACGCGTTCGAGGCTGTCCGATCGGATGGTCGGATCCCAGTTATTGCAGAAGTAAAGCCGACTAGCCCGACGACAGAGGGAACAAATGAAGATGATCCGGTCACACTTGCGAAGTCGATGGTTGCGGGTGGTGCGGCAGCGCTCTCTGTGCTCACTGAGCCGGATCATTTTGGCGGATCGATAGAAAATCTCGAACGGATCCGCGCGGCAGTCGATGTTCCGGTGCTTCGAAAAGACTTCATCCTCCGCGAGGATCAGCTCGATCTGGTGGAATCGGATGTTATCCTGTTGATTGCCCGATTCCTCGGTGATGACCTCGAATCGCTTGTGGCGGAAGCAGAGTCTCGCGGCTTCCAGCCGCTTGTTGAAGTGCATACCGCAGCTGAGCTTGAAGCAGCACTCACCGCAGGAGCAACGCTGATCGGCGTTAATAACCGTGATCTCGGCCAACTCGTTGTTGATCTAGAAACATTCGAATCGATCGCACCAGACGTACCGGATACGGTAACACTGATTGCCGAAAGCGGGATTACAACGCCGAAGGATGCAACCCGAATGGTTTCTGCCGGTGCTGATGGATTATTGATTGGAACTGCGATTATGGACGGCGATCCCGAAACAAATACGCGAGCGTTTACGACTGCACCACAAACACTAGATAATGAGCACTGATAACACAGGAAAGTTTGGCGACTACGGAGGACAGTACGTTCCAGAGGCACTGATGCCAGCGATCCAAGAGCTGGAAGATGCCTACGAGCGATATGTACTGCAGAATGAAGACGGGTTTATGGATGAGTTCCGCTCCCGATTAGCTGACTTCGGTGGTCGGCCGACACCGTTGCAGCGGGCCGATCGGCTTTCGGAACGCTACGATCTTGAACTGTATCTCAAACGCGAGGATCTCCTACACGGGGGTGCACACAAGCTTAATAATGCGCTCGGACAGGTGCTGCTTGCCAAATATATGGGAAAAGAGCGCATTATTGCAGAAACCGGCGCTGGACAGCATGGAACCGCGACTGCGATGGCTGCAGCGCATTTGGACATGCCATGTACGATCTACATGGGAGAGCGCGACATCAACCGACAGCGGCCGAACGTATTTCGGATGAAGCTTAACGGGTCCGACGTAAAGCCGGTGACCACCGGCCGTGGTACCCTCAAAGAAGCAATTTCAGAGACGATGCGTGACTGGGCGACAACCGTAGAGACAACCCATTATGTGATCGGTTCTGTCGTTGGCCCACACCCATTCCCAGTGATGGTCCGTGATTTCCAAGCCGTAATCTCTGAGGAAGCACGACAACAGACGATCGACAAGACAGGAGGCCTTCCCGATGTGGTGGTTGCCTGTGCTGGCGGTGGCTCGAACACCATGGGTTCGTTTGCGGAATTCGTTGGGGATGAATCAGTCGAACTCCACGCTGTTGAGGCAGGTGGGTCGTCATTAACCGTCGATGAGGCCGCAGGGGTTGCACCAAACTCTGCATCGCTCTCAACCGGAAACGAGGGTGTGCTTCACGGTGCCCGAACGAAACTGCTACAAGACACCTCCGGGCAAATTATGGAATCTCACAGCATCTCATCCGGACTTGATTACGCTGGTGTTGGTCCCGAACTCGCATATTTGGTCGATACCGAACGGGTGAAACCGGTTACTGTGGGCGATGAGCCTGCGTTAGAAGGATTCCACCGTCTGTCACAAACGGAAGGAATTATCCCCGCCCTCGAAACTGCACACGCATTTGGGTATCTCGAGGAACACCACGAATCATTGGACGGGACCGTTGTTGTCAACGTTTCAGGGCGCGGTGACAAAGATCTTGAGACCGTTATTGAAGAAACCGCAGCACGAGAGATACGTAATGCACCAGATATGTCGATGTTTGCAGGAGGTGGGATGTAATGGCTGCCAACCGATCACAAAATAGCGACCTTGCATCCGCATTCGAAGATGGAGCTGCATACATTCCGTATCTTGCGGTTGGTGACCCAACCTTCGAAAAGTCGAAAGCATATGTTGAGGCGCTTGCCCGTGGCGGTGCAGATGTCATCGAACTTGGCCTCCCGTTCTCCGAACCGATCGCAGAGGGTTCAACAATCCAGAACGCAATTGTACGGGCACTAGACGGAGGAATGACCCCCGATCGGTTCTTCGAGTTTGTTGAATCGATCGACGTAGATGTGCCAGTGGTCTGTATGACGTACTACAATCTCATCTATCAGTATGGCCGAAACCACGGTGGAGAGCCAGGACCAGAGGGCTTTGTAAAGAAGGCTGCCGACGTTGGTATCTCCGGATTTGTTGTGCCCGATCTCCCTGCAGAGGAGGCGGATCCGCTACGTGATGCCTGTGATAAATACGGGTTGGATCTCATTTTTATTGTCGCACCAACTACTGAAGGCGATCGACTCAGCGAAATGATGGAGCGTGTCTCCGGATACGTCTACGTTCAGGCCCGGCTCGGGACGACTGGTGCAAAAACAGACGTCTCTGATCAGACGACAACAAGCCTCGGTCGGCTCAACAGCTATAGTATCCCGAAAGCAGTTGGATTCGGCATCTCGACTGGTGAACACGCAGAACGGATTATTGCTAACGGTGCAGATGGGATCATCGTTGGTTCTGCACTGGTCGATATCATTGCATCCGGCGTCGAAAACGAAGAGACAACTGCGGCTGTCGCCGATCGCCTCCAGTCGCTTTCGGAGGAGCTCAAAGCAGGTGCAGCGCGCGGATATGAGAAACGGCAACTGAAGTCGAAACAGCACTGACCGAGCCACATTCGCAAGGTACATAAAAACAACTGACAGAGATTCACATACTACAAATGACCGCAGGACACCTCGCACGACTCACACGGATTTCCACAAACGACCGATACCTCATTGTCCCGATGGATCACGGGATTACAATGGGTGCAGTAACCGGCCTGAAAGATATCGAATCAACGATTGATGCCGTTACGCGTGGGGGCGCAGATGCAGTCCTCACACAAAAAGGGATCGCGCCACGCGTACATCCGAATAAAAATGATGCAGGCTACATTGTCCATGTTAATGCATCGACGACAATCGGCCCGGACGAAAATGATAAGCGGATGACAAGCACTGTGAAAGAAGCGATCAAAGCCGGCGCAGACGCCGTATCGCTTCATATTAACGTGGGTTCAAACTACGAGCCGAAACAGATCGAGGATCTTGCAACACTCACCGCAGAAGCCGGGGACTATGGTATTCCAGTGCTTGCAATGGCATATGCCCGTGGGCCGGGAATTGACGGTGATGAGCCCGAAAAGCTCGGGCATGCAGTTCGTCTCGCTGAAGAGCTTGGTTCAGACGTCGTGAAAACAGGGTACAGCGGCGATGGTGAGAGCTTCACACACGTCTGTGAGTCGACTCGGCTTCCAGTCGTGATCGCAGGCGGCTCAAAAGGGACTGACGAAGAGACGGTTCGAATGGTTCGGGGCGCAATGGATGGTGGTGCAGCAGGTGTCTCGATGGGCCGATCGATCTTCCAACACGATGATCCGGAAGCGATCACTCGTGCAGTGTCTGCGGTTGTCCATGACGACCAAACTGTTGAAGACGCGCTCCGCGCTGCTGGATTGACGATCGAAGCCTGAACCGCACGCTCGTTTTGCGTTCCTGCACTGAGACGCGTCTTGTTCTCATCGGAAGCGTTGTCGAAGTCAACACGTTCAAGCCGACGGACTCTGACCACTGTGTAATGACACGAACTGTTTGGCTCAAAGCCGACAACAGCGTTGGTGAGTGGGAAACGCGGAAACGACGGATTACAACCGCGATCGAAGCGGGTGTTGATTGGGTACTTGTTGACGAGGCGGATGTCGGCCGCGTTCGAGAGCTTGGCGATATCAACGTTGCTGCATTCCGATCGGATGCCGACCTCGTCGATACGATTGAGGCTGAGGAGGCTGTTGCAGACGCCTACTTTGTCGGCAAAGATGGCGAAGGCGACGGGACGGTTGATCTTCCTGCTGATTTCTCCGGCTCTGCTGATCTCTCAACGCTTCGGAGAACGGATAATCGTGCACAGGGTGCATACATCCGAATCTTCAATCAAGACTACGAGTCATTCGCTGAGGAAGCTGCATACGACGCGGAGTATACAATGGTGATTGGAGAAGATTGGACGATCATCCCGCTTGAAAACCTCATTGCCCGCATCGGAGATGAGACGCATCTTATTGCTGGAGTCACAACTGCGGAAGAGGCCAAGACTGCGTTTGAAACGCTTGAGCTTGGGGCCGATGGTGTATTACTCGACTCTGACAACCCTGATGAGATTCGATCGACAGTCGAAGTTCGTGACGCAAGCGAGCGTGAGACCCTTGACCTCCAGTACGCAACGGTAACGAAAGTCGAGCGAACTGGGATGGCCGATCGCGTCTGTGTCGATACGGCAAGCCTCATGGACCACAGTGAGGGGATGCTTGTTGGTTCAATGGGACGCGGGCTGTTCTTTGTTCACGCTGAAACCGCAGAGTCGCCGTACGTTGCCTCACGACCGTTCCGTGTCAACGCAGGTGCTGTGCATGCATACGCCCGTACGCCAGATGGTGGTACGACCTATCTCTCGGAACTCCAGAGCGGAGATGAAGTACAACTTATCAATACGGATGGCAAGACACGAGAGGCAGTCGTTGGACGGGTGAAGATCGAAAAGCGGCCGATGTTCCGTATTCAAGCGGAGGTAGAGACCGCCGATGGAGTTGATCGAATCGAAACGCTACTACAGAACGCAGAGACGATCAAGGTACCAACAAAAGCAGGACGGAAAGCGGTTACCGATCTTGAAGAAGGTGATGAAATTCTCGTCTACTACGAAGCAGTTGCTCGTCACTTCGGTGAAGCAGTCGAAGAGAGTATTATCGAAAAATAACAGTCCGATCGGGTTGATTACTTTTCGAGTTCGTTTTGCGATGTTGGTTTTTCCTCTTCCGGTGGTTGTTCAAATTCGATCGTACACCATGGACAGAAGTCAAGTTCCGGATCGACTTCTTTGCGACAGTTCGGACAGTTTGGTGCAGCCTGTACGTCCTCACCCGCTTCTTCTCGTGCAAGTTCTTCTTTCTGTTCACGCCCAAGCGAAATTGCGAGGAAAAACGCATCCAACACGCTAAGGGTGATAATAACGAGCAGTGGAATTGTAACCTCAATTGGGACCGCAGCAGGATCAGTAACCTCGATCGCCGCGGGATCCTCAACATAGTAGAAGATGAGTGCTACTGCAGAGCCAATGCCAAGCAAAAACCATACGATCGATCGTCGCCACTGACGGAGATACGCATGACCCACACCTGCAAGTCCAAGATAGCCCGGGATTGCAGCAACGATGAGCGTGATGAGTGCTTTACGTCGTGTATCGTCCATTAGTGGTTAGTTAGTGGAGGCCTATGTTAAAGCCCTGTTTGTCCAGTCAGTATCTCATGCTGTCCGAGTAAGCTCAGTAACAATCTCTCTGAGCGTTCGGAGATCGTACTGTCCTGGTGCTGTCGCGTTCTCTGGATCGACTGGTGCATAGCCAATTCGAGACCCATACAACGGCGCAACGGCTCGTGTGTGCCGTCCTGGTTCTCCCATGCCCATCGTTGCGACGGTCAGCCCATTCTGGGTCGCGGTGTGCGTTGCAGTCAACAGTGCAAGCGCATCCGATCGATCGTGTGCAACGGTCGCAAGCTTTCCAACATCACCTTCTGTCGCGGCAACTTCCAACAGCTCGTTCAATTGTGCTATCGGTGGTGTCGTTTCAAAATCGTGTACTGATGCGACAACCGTGACATCTTGGTTACGAGCGGCTTCTCTGAGTGACACTGCCCGATCGTGTGCTGCTGCATCAACCGTTCCGGTAAGCGCACCCAGCTCAATATCAACTGCCGCAACACTGTCGTAGTCGATCGCAGACGCAAGCTCATCAAACCGATCGGCTTCCGATGTCGCATCACCACCCTCCCATGTTGGCCGATTTGTCACGAGAATCGGGAGCGACCCATCATAGACATCGAGAGCAGCAAGCGGGTCGTCTGCAAGATCCAACCGGAACTCGATCGCGTCCGCATCCGATCGAGCCGCGGGCTCTTCGGAGAGATCTGCAGTGCTTGCAGTAAGCACAAAGCTCTCAAATGAAAGTTCAGCCATACCAAATCTGTCTTTCGAAAATATAAGAGCGTTCGCTCTTTTACAACCGACCCCCGGATTACGCGAGGATTTCTTCTTCAGCTTCGAGCAGTTCGTGGTATCGGTTGCGGATCGTCACTTCCGAAATGTCTGCAACCTCGGACACTGCTGCCTGTGTGGTTTTTTCGTTCGTCAAAAGTGCTGCTGCGTACACTGCGGCTGCCGCGAGACCGACTGGTGACTTCCCGCTGTGAACGCCTTGTTCTTTTGCATTCTTCAAAAGCTGTTTTGCTCGCATCTCGGACTCCTCGCTGAGGTCGAGTGAGGATGCAAATCGAGGAACGTACTGTTCTGGGTCGGCCGGACGAACCTCAAGGGAGAGCTCACGAACCACATAGCGGTAGGTTCGTGCAATTTCGCTTTTTTCGACACGGGACACATCTGCAATCTCGTCGAGCGATCGTGGCACACCAGCCATTCGGGCTGCTGCGTACACACACGAGGTTGAAACACCCTCGATCGATCGGCCAGGAAGAAGATCTTCCTCGAGCGCACGGCGGTAGATTACGGATGCAGTCTCTCGAACGTTATCCGGGAGGCCGAGTGCGGAAGACATCCGATCGATCTCACCGAGCGCCTGTTTGAGATTCCGCTCTTTTGAGTCACGGGTACGGAAGCGTTCGTTCCATTTGCGGAGGCGCTGCATTTTCTGGCGCTGACGTGCACCGAGCGATCGCCCGTATGCATCTTTGTTCCGCCAGTCGATATTCGTTGAGAGCCCTTTGTCGTGCATTGTGTTCGTGGTTGGTGCACCAACACGGCTCTTTTGATCCTTTTCGCGGGCGTCGAATGCTCGCCACTCCGGACCACGGTCAACGGAGTCCTCAGTGATGACAAGACCACAGTCGGAACAGACCGTCTCACCGTGTCCTTCGTCGGTGATAACATGGCCGCTACATTCTGGGCACTGGAGCCCTTCTGACTCTTTTTCGGTTTCCTGTTCGTTCTCTTGCGTGCGCGTCGTCCGTCGCTGTCTGGTGGTTGTAAACGTGTTATCGCTCATGTGTAAGTTGGTGCTCACGGGGAGCGCGGTAAAACCCGAGAGGCAATCCTTGGACAGAAGACGGAAGGGTACTATTTAATTCCGTTGGTGTTACTTCGTCAGATGCCCGAATTCTGCATAATTAACAGGATATTATCCAACCCAAATGGCGGTATTATATACCACACGGCATACTGAACTATTTACTTTTGTCTCACTGAATACGTACAATGACCCCGGATTCGATCGTCTCACTCGCTCCGAGCACCACTGCAACGATCGACGCGCTTGGGTGTGCAGATCGACTTGTTGGTGTGACAGCCCACTGTTCGGTGGATGCACCGGTTGTTGGCGGATGGCTAAATCCGGAGTACGACCGGATTGAAGCGCTGAATCCGGACTACATCTGCACGAGCGATAGCCTGCAACAAGAGATTCGAGATGAGTTCTGTGACCAAGGATACACGGTGATCCACACCGAACCTGCTCGGCTTGAGGATGTTCTTGAGAGTTTTGCGACGGTAGGGGAAACGATCGGTGAGCCGGAGGCGGGGAGAAAGTTAGAACGCAGCGCACGGGAGCGGCTTGCCGTAATTGACTCTGAAACCGACGATACTGATCGGCCAGTCGTGTACTGTGAGGAATGGTCCGACCCACCAATGGCTGCTGGCAACTGGGTTCCAGATGCAGTTGTTGCCGCAGGTGGTACGTACCCATTTGTTGACCCTGGTGACCGATCAACTGAGGTAACCCAAACGGAGGTAGAAAGCGCAGCCCCTGAACACGCGGTGTTGCACATCTGTGGATTTGGAGAGCGCGTAACCGCAGATCGGATTACCGATCGACCGTGGAACATTGATCCAACGGTGCACATTTTCGATGATTCACTGTTGAACCAACCAAGTCCACGGCTCATTGACGGGATCGAAACGCTTGCAACGATCTTGCGGTCGGCGTAGCGCAGTTCCGGCAGAGATATGGGTATAAAACCATCTTGATAGAGTAATGCACGTTGCGGTTGGAAGCCTCAACCCAGTCAAAAAGGCCGCGGTTGAACAGGCGTTTTCAAGCGAGTATGACGAGTTGGGAAGCGAACTGATAGTTGAGCCAGTCGATGTCGATTCTGGTGTCTCAGAGCAGCCGATCGGCCATACAGTAACAAAAACGGGTGCGATAACACGAGCAAAGCAAGCACATGTGGAAACGACCGCAGGGCTCGGCGTTGGTCTTGAAGGCGGCGTTGCACGGTATGGAGATGATGAACAGCTCTATCTGATCATGTGGGCCGCAGTCACTGATGGTGAGCAGGTTGGAACCGCAACTGGTCCAAGTATGGAGCTCCCGAAATCAATCGCACAGCAGGTTACACAAGGTCAAGAACTGGGACCAGTTATGGATGCAACCCTCGGCACAACAGATATTGCGACCGCACAAGGGGCAGCAGGCGTATTTACGAACGGACGTGTCGACCGAACTGATGCACTCGCAACGGCGGTTGCCGGTGCACTCGGCCCGTTTGTGTGTTCACTCTATGAGTAGGCAACCGGGAGCTATTCCGCCGTTGCATCTGCATCGATCTCCGCCGCAGCCATCTCCTGTGATTCTTCAACAGCAGTCGTTAACGAAACGTTAAGCGAAATCATCGAAATAACGCCGCCGACGAGTGTCACGATATTTTTCACCGCGTGGTCGACGATTGCAGCACCTAATGCAGTTGCAGCGCCGATCGGTGTGAGCCCAACAACAAGGAGCGTAAATGCCCCTTCATAGAGGCCAATACCACCCGGAGAGAGCGGAAGCACTTTTGCAAGATTGCCAACGCTTACTGCAAAGAAACAGACCGAAAGGAGTTGGATCGTTGAGAGTCCAACCCCAAACGCTGCGAGCACGATCGCAGCCACAAGCACGTCAATCACCCAAATCAAAACACTTGTTGCCCCGATCAAGCTAAATGCTCGCCGTGTCCCGGCTGCTCGTTGGAGATCACCAATAAATCGTTCAAGAATGCTCGCAACGTACTCTCCATAAGAATCGTTTGAAACGCGGGTTATAAATGTGCGAACACGGTTGGTATCTGATCGTGCTGAGAGCACAATTGCGGTAACTGCTGCAATTGCCGCCATGCCAACACCGGATGCGACAATCACCGCAGTTCGGCCGCTCTGTGCACCGGTTTCGGGATCTGCACCGAACGCGGATGCAACCTCGCCACCTTGTCCAGTTGCTGCATAGCCAATCAATACAATGCCAGCTAATCCGGTGATCGTCAATAGATCAAAGACGCGTTCCGCTGCAAGTGACGCAAATCCGGATGGATATGGGATCCCACGGCGCATTTTGACGATGTATGCACGCACTGCATCGCCTGCCCGTGCCGGGAAGACAAGGTTTCCAGTTTGACTGATGAAGACCGCACCAGTGAGAAACCCAACGCGCTCGTTGAAGCCAAGCTGTGAGAGAATATCACGATATCTGAGACCACGGATCGGCCACGAAAACAGGTACAACAGCGCCGCAATTCCGACAAGCGTGAGATCGGCTCGTCCCATCTCCGCGATAACGTCACTCGGATCAAGGTAGAGCGTCATGAGTCCGACCGCAATAAGCGTAAGCAGTAGCCCTGCAGCGATCGTTACACGCTGGGTGATTCGTGGCTGGATCGACAGCTGCCAAAACAACCGAATGATCTGGCTGCCCATCCCAAAGATATCACGAACTAAATCAACTTTTGTGTCCCCTTTCGGTGTCCACTGAACAGGGAACTCAGAAACACGGTATCCGCGCCGCTGTGCCCGGACAAGGAGTTCAGTATCCCAAAACCAGTGTCGATCTTCGATCTCTTCATGGAGGTCGTTGAACGCCTCGCGGGAGATGGCTTTAAAACCGCACTGATGATCTTTGATCGACGATCGAAGCAGGGTTCGAACAAGGAGGTTGAATCCACGGCTTGGAACACCTCGCTTTGCCGGACGATCGGCCCTGTGTCCACGCATCCACCGGGACCCAGTCGCAACATCGTACTTGCCGGATTGAATGCGCGTAACAAGTTCCTCAAGGTGGGACATATCCGTCGCCAAATCCGTATCAAAATAGACGAGTACATCGCCTGTTGCGGCTTCAAACGCTCGTTCTAATGCACCGCCTCGTCCAAGCCGCTCATCGCTATGAAAATGATGGACTCGACCGTCCTCAGTAGCCATCCGAGTCGCAATTTCGGGGGTCCGGTCGTCACACCCATCTTCGGCAATAATCACTTCAAATGCGCCGGGAGATAAAAACGACTGCAAGGTTTCAAGCGTTGTTGTGACGGTGTGTTCGATCGTTTGTTCCTCATTGTACGCAGGGAGAACAACGCTAACCGACCGACTCACCACCCCTTTGTCCATACAGGAGATTTCACCACGGGAGCGATAAGTACCTTCTGGAGTCACTGTCTGTGAAGGGCAGATCTGTTAGACAACTGTACCCGATTCAAGAACTTCACCCCATACAGAATCATTGCTAGCGCCTAAAAACGATAGACTGCGGCGTGTTAGCCCGCTCTACCAAATAGGGTATTTATGTAGGCCCCCTTTACAGAGATATGAGCACCACAACCACCCCTCAATCCGATATGACCGCAGGCCTTTCAGAGAAACAGCGTCAGATCTACCACTACCTGCGTGAAAATGTTGATACCCAAACATATTTTAAATCCCGTCTCATTGCTCAAGAGCTTGGACTGAGTGCAAAAGAGGTTGGTGCAAACATTCGTGCTGTATGTGATGCTGAAACTGAACTCTCGATTGAAAAGTGGGGCTACTCGTCCGGAACAACGTGGATGGTAACTGCCTAAAACGCAGCTCGGACGACTGTCAAAGATACCAACTCCGCGGATCTATATGGAACAATGTTTAATTGAATCGGTTTATAGAACTATATAGAACATAGAATAAAAGATTTTGCGGCTGTAGGTATGTATAATACATAGTATACAGAGCGCAACCCAGTATCTCATACAGGGCTATATACCTCATAGCAGCGTATTTTACTGATATTCTCGGACGTATAGGTGATGGTAAACCCAGATCGATCGCGACGGAAGTTTATTCTCGCCGGTGGTGCTCTTGGAACTGCAGCGTTCGCAGGCTGTCTTGGAGATGATGATAGCGACGGGAACGGTCAAGCAGGTGCTGGTCTTGGTGGTAATGGTGGTAATGGGGGCAGTGATACTGGAAACGGTGGCTCAACTGATTCGATGCTTACCGATCAGTTTGATCCGGACAACCCTGACTGGATGAACAACAACTACTATGGCAGTGCAGTTATCGAGCAGGACTACGTTCGCGGGCGTCTCGCCGATCTTGAAGCGATGGGTGACCGTGGCCAAACCGAGGCCGCACACGGAATTGAGCCACAAGAGCTTCCAGACGATGAAGATGAGTGGATCGACCCAGATACGCTCGTCTACGCTGAACTCCCACGAGAGGACAGTGAAGCAGCATACGCAGAGCAGTTGGAGCCGATGATTGAGAAGTTGGAAGCAGAGACCGGTAAAGAGGTCCAATTTCAAACGATCGACAGCTATGCAGCAGTCGTCGAAGCAATGCGGTCGGAGCGAATCCATATCGCAAACTTTGCGACTGGGAATACGCCGTTTGGTGTTAACCTCGCTGGAATGGTTCCGCTTGCGATGGGTGTTGATGGTGGAGAATTCGGCTACAGGCTGTTTGCAATCACACGTGCGGATCATGAGATCTCAAGCGTCGAAGAATTCAAAGACGATGATGGGTACCGGATTGCGCACACTGAAGCAAGCTCAAACTCAGGGCATCAGGCACCGTCAGCGCTCTTTGACGAATTTTTCGATATAACCTACGAAGAAAACTACAATCCGGAATTCTCGGGGGGTCACGAACAGAGCGGCCGTGGTGTTGCGTTCGGCGACTTTGACGGTGGGCCAATTTGTAGTACCTGTTTGGATAATACTGTCGAGGCTGTGGACGATATTGAGTGGGATGATTATAAGATCCTCTGGGCATCTGACCCATTCCCACCAGGACCGATCGGTTACCGATACAACCTCCACCCTGACATCGTCGAAGGTGCACGAGAAACGTGGCTAAACACAAATTGGGAAGGAACATCGTACGGCGACGAGGCTGGATATCCGGAGTATGTTGAAGTGGACTACGTGAATCATTGGCATGAGATCATGATCATCCAGCGATTCAACGATGTCCAGTACGACCAGGAGAATCTCTAGACCACTGTACCCTAATTTTATAAACAGATGCTGGAAGTTACCAACTTACGAAAGGTGTACCCGACTGGTGATGAAGCGCTGAAAGGCATTACCACGACGGTTGACGGCAACGAAATTGTCTCAATGATTGGCCCCAGTGGGGCTGGAAAATCGACATTCATCCGGTGTATCAATCGACTTACCGAACCAACCGAAGGGGAAGTCACACTTGACGGACAGGAGTTGACACGGCTTTCAAAAACGGACCTACGGAAGGTTCGGCGCGATATTGGCATGGTATTTCAGGAGTATAATTTGGTTGAGCGTCTCTCAGTGATGGAGAATGTGCTCTCTGGCCGATTAGGATACGTCTCAAACTGGGCTGCGTTTAGACGAAACTTCCCACAGGAAGATGTAGAGAGAGCATTTGAAATTTTAGAGACCGTCGGTTTGGGAGGTATGGAGAATAAACGGGCCGATGAACTCTCTGGCGGACAGCGTCAGCGAGTTGGTATTGCTCGAGCAGTTATTCAAGAGCCAAAGATCTTGTTGGCCGACGAACCGACGAGCAGTCTTGATCCGGATACATCCCACGCGGTAATGGATCTCCTTACCGATATTGCTGAAACCGAAAATATCCCGGTGCTAATTAATATTCATGAAGTGCCACTGGCCGTTGAGTATGCCGATCGGATACTTGGCCTTCATAACGGCGAGTTGGTCTTCGATGGAAAAACGACCGCCCTCGATGACCATGCAAAAGATGTGATCTATCGTGGTGCCGTGCCGGAGACCGCAACGCAAGTCGGTGCGACAACACGGTCCGAGACTAGAGCAACCGACTCAACCACGGCCACAGCCACCCCAAGTACGCCACACCGTGCAGCGACAGGTGAAGACTAAGATGGCAACAGAACAGACTCCAGTAACAACGTGGCAACGTCCAACGGTATTCTATAATCATACCGTCAAATGGGTTGTCTATGTTCTCACAACGCTTTTTGTCCTCTGGTCGCTCGTAAGCCTCCTTGGAGGTGTCTCTCCACAACGAATTGTTGATGGAATGGGGTTTGGTGCCTCGTTAGTAAGTTCGATGGTCCCACCGGAGACTGAAGCAACTGCGGTCAATCGGGTGATTGGTTTAGTTCTCGAAAGCATCGCCATGGCGATGATTGCAACCGTAACTGGAATTCTCATTTCGATACCGGTTGCGTTTGGAGCAGCAGGCAATCTCATGCCACGCTCTGTGTATGCACTTAATCGAGGGATTATCAGCGTCTCACGTGCTGTTGATGGGCTTATTGTTGCAATTATCGCAGTCAAAGCAGTTGGAATTGGACCCCTTGCCGGCATCATCGCAATTTCGTTCAAAACGGTCGGCTTCTTTTCAAAACTGCTTGCAGAGGATATCGAGGATGTTGACATGGGTGCAATGGAGGCGATCGAAGCAACCGGCGCATCCAAACTCCAAAGCGTGCTGTACGGCATTGTCCCACAAGTTGTCCCTCGGTTTATCGGCTTAACCGTCTACCGTTGGGATATTAACCTCCGTGCTTCTGCAATCGTTGGAATTGTCGGTGCAGGTGGTATTGGTACACTGCTTTTACAAGCGTTCTCTCGGTACGAATACAACTACGTTGCCACAATTTTGCTGGCAATCATTCTTGTTGTCTTAGCCGGTGAGCTGTTCAGCGCATACGTTCGAAAACGGGTGCAATAATGTCGATAGAAACACAAAAATCATGGAAACGGTTCGATCGAAGAGCAACACTCACCCGATATCTCATCGGACTCATTTCATTGGCTGTTGTCGTCGCCTCGTGGCGGTATCTCGCAATGGATCTGCAGTATTTCGCATCTGCACCAGCAGAGATTGCGGATCTGTTCGAGCGAAGCTATCCGCCTGCATGGTCAACAGCCCCTGGTATCGTTGCGCCGATGATCGAAACCATACACATCGCAGTTGTTGGGACAATTGTGGCAGTTATTCTCTCGATACCAGTGGCGTTTATTACAGCTGAAAATACCACACCAAACAATTACACGTACGCACTCGGGAAGCTCATCGTTACAGTAACTCGATCGGTTCACATCATCATTTGGGCGCTTATTTTTGTGGTTATGTTTGGCCCCGGCGCATTCGCAGGGACGGTTGCGATTGCGGTCCGATCGATCGGATTCTGTGGCAAACTCCTTGGGGAAGAGATTGAGGAGATCGATTTCAATCAGGTCGAAGCTGTAAGCGCAGCAGGTGCAACCAAAATTCAACAGATGATCTATGGAATATTCCCACAGATCATGCCGGCAGTTGTTGGATTAAGCGTCTATCGATGGGATATCAACGTCCGTGGTGCGACTATTCTCGGCTTCGTTGGTGCAGGCGGTATCGGTGTACAACTATTTAATGCAATCAATGCGTTCCAGTGGCGAGCGGTTTCGTTGATCATTCTTGCAATCTTGCTGGTAGTATTTGCCAGCGAGGGTATCTCTGCGTATGCACGAGCAAAGGTTCGCTAATGGTTCGATAATCTCACAATGAACAATCAACAGCGACGATCGATATTGGCAACGATCGCAGGTGTGTGTACGCTTGCAGGCTGTGTAGGGATACAGAGTGCAGTGCAGTCACACAGCCAGCGCACTGAAGATGATCGCTCTCGGTCCAGTGACAAACAGCTGAACGACGCACCATCACAATCAATTACGACCGTCATTGATGAGCCGCTCGAAGAGGCAACAGTAAACATTGTTGCTGAAGACGAAATGAGATTTGATCCACAGTTGGTGTGGATCAAATCCGGTGGATCAGTAACGTGGACAAATTGGGATGATCACGATCGGCATGATATTGTATCGTTCCCAGATCGAATACCCGATGGTGCGACCAAATTCCAAAGCGATCGACTCACATACAGAGAGCGCTTCACGCACACATTTGAACAGGAAGGCATCTACGACTACGTCTGTACGCCACACGCGTCGTGGATGGTTGGTCGCGTTATTGTTGGTACTCCTGAGATTGGCAAAGAGCCAGCAATGACCGCTGACAATACGGCCCTCGAATCCGGTGCTGCTGCTATTTTTACCGAATTGAACACGAGAACACAAACAATCGGAACGGAGCCAGACTGTGGCTGCCCAGAATAATCACTACTGGTAGTAAGATCAATGACAACAACAACGACAACAAACGACCAGAACCGACATACAGACGTCCTGCTGTTTGATATGGATGGTGTAATCCTCAAAGGGTGGGGAACGGATGCAAGCGTCCATACAGAAGCGCTCTCCGAGACGCTTGAAATGTACGATATCACACCGGAACCGAGCGTATGGAGCGCCCTTGATACCTACGAGTACACCGAGACATTCATTTCAGCGTGTGAGACGATCGGGGTGGATCCAGCGAAATTTTATGCTGATCGGGAAGTACAGAGTGCCACGCGTGCCATCAATCGGCTCAAAGCGGGTGAAAGAGGCTTATATACAGATGCAAAAGCCCTTGAGGCGCTCGCAGACGAGTACACACTTGGATTGGTAAGCAACAACTACGATCCAACAGTCACATTTGTTGTAGATCATTTCGGAATTGACGTGTTTTCGTTTGTTCGTGGTCGCGACACCGGTGTTGAAGGCTTTACTCGACGAAAACCCGAGCCGGATTATTTGCTTGAAGGACTCTCTGCGCTCGATGCAGAGAGTGGATTCTACATTGGCGATCGTGAAACAGACATCATTGCCGGTAAGCGGGCTGGATTAGAGCCGATATTTATCCGCCGATCGCACAATCGTTCACTGTCGCTCAGCGTCGAGCCTGCATATGAAATAACCTCGCTTTCAGAACTCCTGTCGATCATTTCGCCCTGACTGATTCAGCTTTCGTCGGTTGTGTGTGGTGTGTACTGCATGTACACTGCGGCATCATCTGCAAACGAGACCGCATCTGAGCCAAACGAGTCCGCATATCGGACAATAAGCGTAATCAGAATCTCTGGTTCGGTTAACCGGTAGCCGTCCGATCGATCGAGCAGTCCTGCATCCACCAAATCGCTTGCGGCAGCACTAATTGTTGGCCGAGAAACGTCTAACGCAGCAGCGATGGCTGCACCGGTGGTGTCCGGATCGCGAAGCAGTTCGATAATCATCCGGCGAGGAGTCGTCCGGCGAAGATAGCCGATCGCTTGTTTCTCAAAGTCAGTAAACCGATCAGCGCTAACATAGCGCCTGTATTCACCATCTTTGAACGATTCAACTCGACCTGCGTCTTCGAGCTGCCGAAGATGGTACTGTGTTTCACCAGTCCCTAAGCGGAGGTCATCACGGAGCTTCGAAAAATGGGCCCCCGGAGTCGTCCGAACGTAGCCACAGATTGCATCTCGAGTTTCGTTATCGTCTGTGTCCGATGATGCCGTTGCGCTTGCAGTGCCGACGAACGGGGCTGCAGCTCCAATCGCAGCAAAACGTCGAAGCGTTGCCCGTTTCCGTTCGTCGACTCTATCTGTCATTCAATCAAGTGTAGGTATGGGTTCTGATAAAAGTACTTCGTCCCTACGGACGGTGCTGGCAATCCGATACGTATCCGGTAGGGACTGGATACTCTCGCGTTTTATTGCTCTTTCTCAACTTCTTTTTCGCCACCATCAGTTGACGGTTCAGTTTCCAACTCTTTTTCAACCGAGCCGCCATCCTCATCGACCTCCTCAATCACTTCGTTGGCCGATCGGATGTCGGAACCGCTATCGCCTGCTTTGATCTTCTCTGCTTCCTGTTCAAGCTGTTCGATATCGAGTTCGGCAGCATCGTCAATCTGACCGAGGATCTGTTCGATGTTATCCAATCCAAGCAGTTCGCGTGTTTCGGAATCAAAGTCAAGTCCCTGCAGAGCTTGGCTTTCTTGGATATCGCTTCCGGAGAGCTGTTTGCCGTAGCGGCCAACAAGCGAGGTGAGCTCTTGTGGGAGGACGAACGTCGTCGATTCGCCTTGCCCGATCGCTTCGAGCGTCTCCATCCCACGCTCAATAATTGCACGCTCACCCATCGATTCTGCGGATTTTGCACGCAGAACTGTCGAAATCGCGTCACCCTGGGCTTCGAGAATCTGGCTCTGTTTCTCACCTTGTGCACGGATAATGTTCGACTGTTTATCACCCTCTGCTTTCTCAACCGCACTTCGGCGTTCACCCTGTGCTTCGAGAATCATTGCACGGCGGCGGCGCTCTGCGGAGGTTTGTTGCTCCATCGCTTGCTGGACATCTTTAGATGGGTTGACTTCCCGAACCTCAACGCTCTCAACGCGAATCCCCCACTCGTCGGTTGGTTCATCCAACTCAGTGCGGATCTTTGCATTAATTTCTTGTCGTTTGTTGAGCGTATCGTCAAGTTCCATATCCCCAAGCACTGCACGGAGCGTCGTCTGTGCAAGGTTTGAGACCGCTTTTTTGTAGTCATCAACTTCGAGGAACGCCTTCTTCGCATCCATCACTTTGATATACACGACGGCATCAGCAGTCACTGGAGAATTATCTCGAGTGATTGCTTCCTGTCGTGGAACATCCAGTGTTTGTGTACGCATATCGAACGGATACGTCCGAGAGACAAACGGTGGGATGAAATTGATACCGGGCTCAAGCAGTTTTCGGTACTCTCCGAAGACGGTGAGTGCCTTCTTTTCATATGCATCGACAATCTCAATCGCCTGCCAGATTGTGACAACAATTAAGAAAATGAAAAGGAGGCCGATCACCGTAGCTCCGAACTCAACCTGTAAGAGTGTCGCTACGGGGTCCATATAGTCAGTAAGTGTGACAGACCCATAAGGATTGGCCTCATGTCGCGTGGACGCTACACGCTCGGGTAGTTATGTTTCGAACTCCGGTTCTCGCTCACGAGTTGCAGTCGATTCTGTAGTGTCAGACGAATCGCTACCATTCGATCGTTCCCGTCCTGCTTTGAGCTCACGATCGATCTCATCCGCTTCGATGATCTCCAGTGATTCAACGGTGACGACATTCCCACCACCGGGGTCAACAATCATCACTTCTGCCCCTTCCGGTATTGGCTCATCAAGCGATCGGGCCGAGTAGTATGGATTAAATCCACCACCGCGAATTTTTATTTGTCCCTCCGACCCAGTAACGCGTTCAGTTACGACTCCGGTTTTTCCGCGAAGGGAGCGAGAATCTTTCGTTTGCTGTTGGCCCTTGCCACCGTAGAAATCAAACTCGTTGTAGCCGTAGAAGGCGATCGCACCGAACAAGAGTACAAAAATACCGAGAATGAATGGACTCGCAAGGGGGCCTAGTGCTAACCCGACAAGGCCAGCCCCAAGCAGTGCAATTCCAACCACAATGAAGTTTGCACCCGGAGCGATCGCTTCGGCGAGCGAAATCAATAGTCCGGCTGTAATGAGGAGGAGCGGAATCGAGTCCGTGAGGAATTCCAACTGGAGCAACACGCTCATACAGTCCGTACGTGACCAACGTGATTAAGGTTTGCACATACCAAACACGCCCTGCTAAATTGCAGTGAGAATGAGAACGACGGTCAGAGCAACCCCAATCACAACGAAGATGGCATTCTCTAGTTTGACAGATTCGGGTTCGATCGGCCGTGTGAGCACGGATTCTTGGCGCTCTTTTTCTCGCTTTGCCTCTGCTTCCGGGCCAACATCATCGATTGCGAACTTCCACTCGGATTCGGTGTCATCGACAACAGGCTCCGCTGGCTGGGCGTCCCCATCAGCATCCGGGAGAGAACGCTCCGGTTTTTCGGTCTCTGTCGAAGACTGAGAAGGCTCATCGGAGGAATTACTCATACTGATATTCTGTGCTTGACGGTGAAATGATTACCGCTGGCGAGCGGTTGCAGTGATGTCGCCTTCGTAGACAACGCCCCGTTCTGCATCGAGCGTTACAGTGTCACCAGTGTTGACCGTCTCAGGGAGCGGTGCACCACTGACCATCGGAATACCCAGCTCGCGGGCAACAACTGCGGGATAGCCGGTCATTCCGGCTCTCGCGTCAATGATGCCTGCAAGTTTTTTCACGTCACCAGTGAACTCGCCATCAAATCCTGCTGGAAGGAACAGAATTGAACCATCTGCAACAGTGGAAAGATCCCCATCCTCGCTTCGAGCGATCGGTCCCGAAACGCGACCACCGGCAATCCGTTTCCCGGTCGCAATTGTTTCTGCAGCCACGTGGACTTTGAGCATATTCGTTGTGTTTGCACCTTCCATCTCGGTCATCATTCCGGAGAGCACAACGATCGTATCACCGCTTTTTGCGGCACCTGAATCGAGTGCTGCTTGCACACCATCAGTCAGCACGTCGTCAATTCCGTTGCTGTACTCAATGTAGTGTGGCTGAACGCCCCACGAAAGCGCCAGTTGGCGGCGGATGCGATCGTTCGGAGAGGTTGCAACGATCGGGACACCTGGGCGGAACTTTGCCGTTTTTCGAGCCGTGTAGCCGGACTCGGATGCAGCGACAACAGCTGCGGCACCGATATCTCGTGCAAGATAGCGAGCCGATCGGGCCAACGCCTCTGTCCGAGAGGCATCCGTTGCGGTTGGAACCCGCTGTTCGATATTTTCTGCATACTCTTCGCTTGATTCAACCTGTTTAACGATGTTTGCCATCGTCTCAACAACACGAACAGGATGCCTGCCAATCGCTGTTTCGCCGGAGAGCATCACCGCATCGGTCCCATCAAGAACCGCATTTGCAACATCTGAAGCTTCTGCACGAGTTGGTCGTCGTGACTGGACCATCGAGTCGAGCATCTCAGTGGCGGTGATGACAGGGACGCCAGCAGCGACACATTTGTTGATAATCCGTTTCTGTATAATTGGGACGTCTTCAAGCGGGCACTCCACACCGAGATCGCCACGAGCAACCATCACACCAGCTGCAGCAGCAACAATCTCATCGAGATTCTCCACTGCGCCTGCACGCTCGATTTTTGCAATCACTGGAATGTCTCCACCGCCAAACTCATCGAGCTGATCAATAATCTCATACACGTCCTCTCCATCCCGGACGAAACTTGCAGCAACGAAGTCAGCCCCCTTGTTTGCTGCGAGTTGCAGTTCATTGAGATCACCAGGTGTAATCAATTCAATATCGAGATCGACACCGGGAACATTGACACCTTTTCGGCTGGTCAGCCCACCACCCGAGATAATCTCTGCATACACAGTTTCACCGTCGACCCGTTCAACGATCGCCTCAATTCGGCCATCATCGAGAAGAATTGTGTCACCAGCTTCTGCAGCACCGATCGACACTGAGAGCCCAACCTCGCTCGGTGTAGCGTCGTCACCTTCAACGAACGCGACGGTTGAGCCAGTTTCAAGTTCGATCTCGCCGTCGATTGCAGCGGTTCTGACTTCTGGACCCTTCAGGTCGACCATTACTGCGAGTGGGTCTTCCGAGATTGCGTCAACTGCCCGGACACGGTCGATTACATCTGCCCGATGTTCTGTCGTTCCATGGCTTGCGTTCAACCGTGCAACAGACATCCCAGCGTCCGCCAATGCTTCGATCGTTGCCCGGTCATCAGACGCAGGACCGAGTGTACAAACGATTTTTGCGTTTCTCATAATTGCGCTTGGACGGACTGGCTGAAAAAGCCCTATGAAACACTCGAAACCGAGTGAATATTCATCCAGAACGAAACCGACGAACAAACCTGCCAATAGTATTATATGATTGTACAGGGACAGCTACTGTGTGAGCACACACGGTGTGTGGAGCTTTCGAACCGAAACCGGATACGCCCGCCTCGCAAACGGAGCCCTCCACTTCAGCAGCGACATCCAGTCGTACAGCCGCGGACAGCTAGCAAAGCTAAAACATGCGTCGCGATGGGAGCAGTTACTATTGATTTTCACACCAGTCGCATTTGTACGTCTACTATATGACTCCGTAGGGATACTTATCACAAGCTCTGCGGCCTCAACAGTACGCTCAGGTGAGTTCTTTGGAGTGCTGTTGATGGTTGCAGGAGTTGTTGGTGTTCTCTCACTGATTCTGTACCGATCGATCCGAAGCAGCGCAAAAATTCCGCTTGCAGATATTACATTGGTCCAGATCACCCACGAAGATAGAGAGCTGACAATCAGATACGAGCGTGATATGGAAACCGAAGAGAACACAACGGTCGCCCGGACGGATGCGGATCTTCAGGATGCGATCGAGATGTTGGAACTCAAAGGGGTGAACGTTGCTCGGAATCCGTCGTACGAACGGAATTAATTACCGTACACGAGTGCCTGGAACCGAATCGCCGTGTGTCGTCAAGATGTCCGCTTGTTCGCCGGCTGCAAGCAACATTCCGTTGGACTCAACGCCAAACAGCTCTGCTTTTTCAAGATTTGCAACGATCACAACACGGGTACCTTCGAGTTCGTCAAGGTCGTGTAGCTGTTTGATCCCGGCGACGATCTGGCGCGTTTCTGCACCGATGTCAACCGTCACCTTCGCGAGTTTGTCTGCACCCTCAATACCGTCTGCAGAGATAATCTCACCAATTCGGAGATCAAGTGCTTGGAACTCATCAAAGCTAATTCGATTATCTTCGAGCGGTTCAATGTCAATGTCGGTTTCGGTGTCGGTGTCGGTTTCAGTCATCTCTGTCTCGTCGTCTGTTTCCTCTGGTGGCTCATCGGAGGTTGCTTCTTTTACACGAGCATCGAGCTTCTCGTTCAGCTCTTCAACACGTTCGTCAGGAATCTTCTCAAACAGTTCGCTCGGCTCATCGAACGATGCTTGCGGTGGTTCAAGTGCTGCGTCAACGGTTACATCATGGACGGATCCAGTTTCGCCGATCTGACTCCACAGTTCGTCACACCGATCGGGTGCGATTGGGGAGAAGAGGACAGCGATCGCTTTGGCGATCTGGACACAGTCGAAAATAACCTGTGCCGCCTTATTTGGGTCTTCGTCGGTGAGTTTCCACGGCTCATTGCGCTGGATGTACTCGTTTCCGAACCGTGCAAGGTCTACTGCTGCGTTGCCTGCATGACGGATCGAATAGTCGTTCACACCGGCCGTGAAATCGTCGATCGCCTGCTCAATCCGCTCTTCAACTGCTTGTGAGACGGATGCGTCCGGTGTTCCCTCGTAGTTGCGGTACGCGAACAACAGCGATCGGTAGAGGAAGTTTCCAACCGTTCCAACTAGTTCGTTGTTCACACGATCGCGGAACTTCTCCCACGAGAAGTCAACGTCCTGCTGGAACCCGCCGTTGGTGGCGATATAGTACCGAAGGAGGTCCGGGTGGAAGCCTTCATCAATGTATTCGTTCGCCCACACTGCACGGTTTCGGCTCGTCGAGAAGCCTTTGCCGCCAAGCGTGACAAACCCGGATGCCATGACCGCTCGTGGTGTGTTGTAGCCTGCACCTTCGAGCATTGCCGGCCAGAAGATCGTGTGATGCTGAATGATATCGCGGCCGATGATATGGACGATCTCACCGTCGTCCTTCCATGTGCGCTCCCAATCGTAGACATCCTCACCGACTCGATCGGTGTATTGTTGTGTGGACGCGATGTATTCGATCGGCGCATCAACCCAGACATAGAGCACCAGTTCGTCTTCGTTCTCGCCCGGATAGTCGATTCCCCAATCCATGTCACGAGTGATACACCAATCTTGGAGTCCGGATTCGATCCACTCGCGTGGTTGATTTCGGGCATTTGAGGTTCCTTCAAGATTGTCAAGGAACGAGGAGAGATAGTCGGAAAACGCCGACACACGGAAGAACTTGTGTGTTCGGTTGCGATACTCAGCAGGGTTTCCTGAAAGCGTAGAGACTGGCTCTTTGATCTCTCCGGGTTCAAGATGGCGTTGGCATCCCTCATCACACTCATCACCGCGAGCATGCTCGCCACAGTATGGACAGGTCCCCTCAACGTATCGATCGGGGAGATACTGATCGTCAACTGGGTCGTAGGCTACCATGATCTCTTTTTCGTAGATGTGGCCTGCCTCATCCAGCGCGTTGACAATCGATTTGGTTAGGTCGGTGTTTGTCTCGTCGTGGGTATGTCCGTAGTTGTCAAAATCGATGTTAAATTTCGGGAAGATTTCGGTGTACTTCTCGTGCCAACTCAGTGCAAACTCCTCCGGGGAGACACCTTCTTTGTCGGCGTTGACCGCAACCGGTGTACCGTGCATATCGGAACCAGAAACAAACGCGGTTTGTTGGCCCAACTGGCGAAGTGCACGTGAGTAGACATCACCACCAACATACGTCCGAAGGTGGCCAACGTGGATATCACCGTTCGCGTACGGGAGTCCACAGGTCACCACCGCTGGTGTATCCGTTGGAAAATCATCGTGGCTCATTGGTTTGTATGCATACGTACGCTACGTGACGCATCTAAAACCCGCGGATTCGTTCTGCAATGATCAGACATAATCGTAACAGGCAGACACAGATGGGCCATGGGATTTATTATCTGGTACTTGTTACCGTGTAGTAATGTTTGCCGGTAGCGATTGGAACAGTGACATAACGAGAGTACAATGAGCAGTACCGATTTTGCCTCCGAAACGAGTATTTTATTCCAAGAGGCTCCCGACCCAATCGTTAGATACACTTTTGTTGATTCTGAGCCAATAATTTTAGCCGTTAACCCCGCATTTGAGTCGCTCTTTGGCTACGGTGCAGATGATGTCGTTGGACAGTCATTTGATGAGACCCTGGTCCCGAAAACAGCCCGGTCTAATATTACAACGCTTAACGATCGTATTCGTTCAAACGAACAGGTTGAGGACGTTGTCACACGAAAAACTGCAGACGGCGTCCGCTACTTTCGACTCAGAAACGTTCGGATCCCCAATGCAGATCCTCCTGAGTGGTTTGCAATCTACACCGATTTAACACCCGAAAAAGAGCGCGAAAAGCGACTTGAACAGTATGAGATGCTTGTCGAAGCGATTGGGGATCCGATGTACGTCTTGGACGCTGATGGTAAAATTCAGACTGTCAACCGGGCAATGACCGCTGCGATCGGCTGGAGTGAGTCCGAACTTATCGGTGCATTTCCGGAGCGGTTCATGCCCGAGGAGAGTATTAAAACTGCAGCGGCTGCGATTACAGAGATTCTCAAGAGCGATGAAAAGGAGTGGAAAACGGTCGAGCTATCTGTTACTCACGCAGATGGTCACACGCTCATCTGTGAAGACAACCTCGCAGTAATCACCGATACTGGTGGTAACTTTGCAGGCTCTGTAGGTGTTATCCGTGACATTTCGGATCGGAAAGCATACGAAAAAACGCTTACAGCGTTACAGCAGACGACGCGTGAGTTGCTTACCGCATCGTCAATCGACGAAACCCTCGATATTGCGACCACTGCAGCATGGGATGTTCTCGATGCTCCGTTTTCGACGATTCTCATCCACGATGACGAGGCGGACGTTCTCCGGCCAACTCTACTCACTGATGAATTGAATGAATTATATGAGACGACCGCCGAGCGACTCACATTTGCGGTTGGAGAAGGGTTAACGGGGTCTGCATTTGAGTCACAGACACCAGAAAGATATTCAGATATTCAGACGGAGCCGGAAATGGCTCGAGAGGATCCAGAGGTACGAACCCTGCTCTTGTATCCGCTTGGAGAACACGGAGTGTTTTTATTTGGTTCACCGGTCGTTGATGGTTTCGACCCGGTTGACGAGCACTTTGCAGAGATTTTATCAACGACAACAAAAGCAGCCCTTGACACGGCGGTCAATCACGAAGAGTTGCTCTCAAGAGAGAATGCGCTTGAGCGGCAAAACGAGCGGCTGGAAGCATTTGCGAGCGTCGTCTCACACGATTTGCGGAACCCGCTAAACATTGCACAAGGCTACCTTGATTTAGTTGAGATGGAAACGGACCCCCAAAAACAACAGCAGTTTGTAACACAAACACAAGAGGCGCTCGATCGGATCGAAAGGCTCGTTGAGAACCTCTTGACAATCGCACGAGAAGGCAAACAGATCGAAGATCCGGTGCCGCTCGCCTTAGAGTCGATCGCACAGGCCGCGAAAGAAACAGTTGGCGTACCATCAGAGCGGTTTACTACTGAGACGCTTCCAGCGATCGAGGGTGATCCGAGTCGGGTTCAACAGCTCTTTGAGAATCTCTTGTCGAATGCAGTAACACACGGAGGAGAAACAGTCACCGTAACCGTCGGAACACTACGAGAAACAGACCGTTCGGGGTTCTATGTTGCCGATGATGGACCCGGTATTGACGAGTCACTCATAGATTCTGTGTTCGAGTGGGGAGTGACAAGCGAGCGTTCCGGAACCGGATTAGGCCTTGCAATCGTCTCCGACATTGCCGAAGCACATGGTTGGAACGTTGTTGTAACGAATGACGATGGCGCACGGTTCGAATTTTGGTTCTAAGCCGAATTGCCAGCTCTACGGAGTCGGTCGAGATCAGAAAGAAACGACTCACACAGTGACTGGGTCACGTGTGGCATACAGACAATTCGAAGTGTGCCATCAGCGGTTGTTGCTATTCGCCAGCCCTCCGATCGAAGTGCCGTAAACAACTCACGCGGGATGTCTGCAGCAACGAGCGGAAGGTGTGGTGTGACGGTCTCAAATCCACGAGTAGAGAGTTCGGTTTCCAATCGTTCTGCGAGATACATGGTTCGCTCATATGTCTCTTTGTAGCCGTGTGGCCACAATGCCTCCATTGCTGCGAGGGCACCAGCAACGCCAGCGCCGCTTCGTGTACCTGTGAGGGTTGCCTGCGTTGGTGATTCAAGATACGGTGTCTCAATCGCGAGTTCGTCGAGTAGCGATGGATCACGGACCAATAGCCCACCAGCAGGGATTGTTGCCTGCCCAAATTTGTGTGGATCGATCGTCAATGAATCAATACCAGCAGCAAAGCTCCATGCGTGGTCGGTAAACGGGAGCACAAACCCACCCCATGCAGCGTCAACGTGCATTACTGCATCAACACGGTGAGCAATATCGGTTAGTTCTGGAATTGGATCAACACGGCCGTACGCTGTTGAACCAGCAACGCCAACAACCAACACCGTATCTTCGTCGACCGCATTCTCGACGGCTGTGAGGTCTGCCCGATGGTCTTCGTCTGTTGGAACGGTACGAAGTTCAACATTGAGGACGGTGGCTGCTTTGTTGAAACTAAAATGAAGACTTTCTGGAGCGACAATATTTGGTGTTTTGGTAGCCGATCGGTTTCTGGCTGCATGCACCGCCTGAATGTTCGACTCAGTACCACCGCTAGTGATGTACCCCGTTGCGGTTGGTTCACCAACAATATCGGCGAGTAGGTTGACAGCCTTTGACTCAATCTTTGCGATTGACTGATATGTCATTGGGTCGCCAGGGTTCGTTGTCAAAAACTCGGTTGCCGCAGCGACTGCGTCCGGATGTGGTCGCGTACACATTGAGGACAACACGCGATCGAAAGATTGCGGCTGTGGATGATCCCTACAAAGCGGTTGCATCATCACACGATATCAGAAACAACAAATTAGCTGTTCCGTTCTCTTTTGGCTGTGTTAGCGAACGGAATCTAAGAGGAGTTTCTGTTCAACACGCTTGACTTCGTGTTGAACATCCCGAACTGCATCGATATTAGGCGATAGTGAGCTAATACCCTGCTCGACGAGGTAGCGAACCATCGCTGGTTTTGAGGCAGCTTGCCCACAAATACTCGTATTAACATCGAGTTCCCTGCACGTTTCGATCGTATTTGCAATCAGTTCAAGAACCGCAGGGTGGAGTTCGTCAAATCGGTCTGCGACGTTCTCGTTGTTACGATCGACAGCAAGCGTGTACTGTGTTAGATCGTTCGTCCCGAACGATGCAAAATCAATGCCGGTCTGTGCAATCTCCTCAATACAGAGTGCGCTTGCTGGTGTCTCGATCATCACACCCCAACGACGTTTTGAGAGATCAATACCCGCAGACTCAATGTGCTGCTTTGCACGGAGTACGTCTTCGGCATCGTTGACCAGCGGAAGCATGAGTTCAACATTATCATAGCCCATATCATAGAGCCGTTTAAATGCAGCAAGCTCTTGGCCAAAGATATCAGGCTTATCAAGACTTCTTCGGATACCACGATAGCCAAGCATTGGGTTATGTTCGGTTGGCTCACTCTCCCCACCCGCTAGTTCACGGAACTCATCTGTCGGTGCATCCATCGTCCGGACGCGAACCGGCCGTGGGTAGAATGCATCCGCAACGGTCCGAATGCCTTTGATTAGTTCATCTTGATAGCCTCGTTCCCCATGGTCTTTGATGTAGGTTTCAGGCGTTTTCCCGAGCGAAAGAACCATGTGCTCGATGCGAAGCAGGCCGACGCCGTCAGCACCGGTTGCTGCGGCCCGCTCTGCGGCTTCCGGGATTGAGACGTTGACTTTGACTTCCGTTGCGGTCATCGGTTTCACAGGCGTCTGTGGTCGGACTGAATCAATCGACTCCTGTGAAACAGCATCCGAGGATTCAGCATCGCTCTTGCTGTCTGATCCGTCTGTCAGGTCTCCTGAGAGAACAGTCCCTTTCGAGCCATCGATTGTTACTATTTGGCCGTTTTGAAGCTCTCTTGTCGCACTTCCAGTCCCAACGACTGCTGGAACGCCGAGTTCGCGTGAGACGATCGCTGCGTGAGATGTCATTCCGCCCTCATCAGTGACGATTGCAACGGCACGCTTCATCGCAGGAACCATATCTGGCATCGTCATCTCGGTAACAATTACATCACCGTCTGCAACCTGATCGAGGTGGTCGAGTTTGGTAACAACACGAACTGTTCCAGAAACGAGGCCTGGGCTTGACCCGAGCCCGCGAACGAGTACTGATCCATCCTCATCTTCCCCCTCGATATCCGAGTCGCCGAGTGAGCCACCATTTGCAACGAGTTCGGAGCCAGCTTTGGCAGCAGATTCACGATCGTCGGCAGTTGCATCTTCAATCTGTTTCGTTCCGGAGATCGTCGTTATCGGCCGGGATTGGAGCATGAACACGTCACCATCAACGATTGCCCACTCAACATCTTGTGGTGTCCCATAATGCGCTTCGACGATTTCTCCAAGTTCAACGAGTTTCTCGATCTCGCCATCAGAGAGCACCTGTTTGTCTCTGTGCTCCTCGTCAACTTCGAGTTCGGTTGTTTCGCCCGTTTGTGGGTCTTTAACAAGCTTGACTTTCTTGGTAGCAATTGTCGCGGTCTCAATTGTCGCTGTCTCGCGATCGACAACATAGTTATCTGGAGAGACCGTTCCAGAGACAACAGCCTCACCAAGACCCCATGCGGCCTCAATAATAATTCGTGGCTCACCGGTGGATGGGTGACTGGTAAACATGACTCCGGATTTTTCGGCGTCAACCATCTGCTGGACAACAACCGCAATATCTACCTCATGGTGTGGGAATCCCTGTCGGTTTCGGTAGTAGATTGCGCGCTGAGAGAACAGCGATGCCCAACACTCCTTCACACGATGGAGGAGTTTCTGTTCGGTTACGTTCAAAAACGTCTCCTGCTGTCCTGCAAAAGAGGCGTCCGGAAGATCCTCTGCAGTTGCAGACGATCGGACTGCAACAAACGCCTCTTCATCATCGCCAATCGATCGATACGCCTCAAGGATTTCAGTACGTACCTCCTCGGGAAGCGGAGTTCCCATAATTAGATCGTAGGCAGTCTCCTCCGCTGTCGCGAGTGCGGCTGAGTCCTCCGTATCAATATCCATTGCTTCGAAGAGTTCCTCGTCGATCTCCGCTTTCTCAATGAAGTGGCGATACGTTCCCGCAGTCACCACGAATCCCGGCGGGACTGGAAGCTCAGCACCAAGAAGTTCACCAAGGGACGCCGCCTTGCCGCCGACTGTCTCAATGTCGTCAGCACGCACGTCGTCAAGCCAAAGTACAGCCATTTCGTATTCGATTGATCCACCAGACAGGTAAAGAAGTTTCCGGACCGCGCAAGCGTGTAAAAAAGTATACTCAAGTGTGAGTGAGTATTCAGAAAATCACCTCTGCTACTGATTACGCCTCGATTATCTCATCTTCCGACATATCTGGTATTGTAAGCGTTCCATCTGCAGCAGTAACTGCATGTCCACCAACGCGGACAGTTGTTAGCCCCGTTGTCTCATCCGTTTGGACGTCAACGTGTGCATGACCACCACGGTTTATGAAATGACCTTGTTCAAACTGGAGCGGGTCAACGAACGAATCAAGTGCGCCGTACCATTCGAGATATGCGCCACATGCACCGCTTGCAGTTCCAGTAACTGGGTCTTCAGGAACGCCGGACGCTGGCGCAAACATTCGTGCGTGGAGTGTCGATGCTGCATCGAGCGTGTCGAAGGTAAACGCGTAGACACCTGCAACATCATGTTCCGTCGAAAGCGACGCGATGGCATCCATATCCGGGGCGGCATTTCCAAGCGGTTGGAGAAACGAAACCGGGACCATCAGAAACGGGAGACCGGTAGATGCACGCGCAATCGGAAGTTCTTCACCAACGTCGGTGAGCGCCGCTTGCTCAATCCCAAGCGCAGCCGCAAGCGCCTCATAGTCGATCGAAACAGCAGTAACAGAGGGCTCAGCTTGTGTCATCCAGACCATTCCGGACGCGGTAATCTCAACTGAGAGCACGCCGACGTTCGTCTCAAGCGACTGTGTGCCGGTTTCGATCGTGTCATCTGTTGCAAGCAGTGCGTGAGTTGCAACCGTTGCGTGTCCACAGAGGTCAACTTCTTGTGTCGGTGTGAAGTATCGGATTTTTCGATCTGCATCCTCACTGGGGAAGAAAAATGCAGTCTCGCTAACCGAAAGTTCGCGTGCAATCGCTTGCATCTGCTCGTCGGACAATCCAGATCCATCTGGGACAACGCCTGCAGCATTGCCAGAGAGTGGTGTCTCAGTGAATGCGTCAACAAGTGCAAAGCGACGTGTGTTCATAGTTTGGTACTTGTTTGACAATTCATAAAGACACGTGTCTTTTGACGGTCAATCCGAGCCGTAAAATGAGTCGTGAACCGCTCTTCCTTCTTCATTAAGCACTGGCCCAATAACATCTGTAATTCCAGAGAGAATCGCAGCCGATCGGACCGTAATCGGCGAGCTGCCGGTGAATTCCGTTATTTCATCGCTCCCGACGCTGTAGTAGATACGGTTCAACCCGGCATACCGAATCCCTCCTGCACACATTGGGCATGGTTCGGTGCTAGTGTACATGACTGTCTCTGCGCGCACAGACTCATCCAGCTCGTTGCATGCGCGCATGGCAAGATGCAGTTCCGGATGTCTGCGAATATCGTTTTCAGTGATGACCCTGTTTTCTTCCTCCATAATGATCTCATTATTGTGGACAAGCACCGTACCAAACGGTCGGTTCCCGTGTTCGACAGCCTGTTCTGCCAGTTCGATCGCTCGCCGCATATGCACCTCATGTGAAAACTCATCGACAGAAACCATACTGTTACTTGATGGTCTCTACTATCCTGTACGTTTCGATTGTGGTAGTGGCTCACACATTCACGAATTGAACTGTAAACTCTTATAGTCCGAAAGCAACCATCCTGAGATGTTATGAGCGATCTCCCGGACAATTTCAACTGTACCATCACCAACTGGGAGTACATCTATGGCCTCTGCCGCGATGTGAGCGTCCAAGTCAAAGACGATGATTTCGAACCGGACGTCATCGTTGCACTTGCACGTGGCGGCTGGTTTGCCGGTCGATGTATTTGCGATTTCCTCGGGTTGGATGACCTTACTAGCCTGAAAATGGAACACTACGTTGGGACCGCCCAGAAGTCCGACGAACCACAGATTCGCTATCCAATGCCCGAAGGTTCTGTCGAAGGTAAGAACGTCCTCATCATCGATGATATTGCCGACACTGGCGGCTCGATCAAGCGAGCACAGGAGTACGTTGAGCAGCGAAATGCTGGCGACGTGCGAACGGCGACACTCCAACTGCTACAGACAAGCGAGTTTGAACCGGATTTCGTCGGCGAGCAGCTTGAGGAGTGGGCATGGGTCGTTTACCCGTGGAACTTCATCGAGGATATGATCGATCTTATCGCAGGAGTTATGGAAAAAGCCGACGCTGAGACGTTCACCAAAGACGGCATTCGACACCATCTCGCTGAGTTCCACGATGTCGATCGGATCGAAATGGAGATTGCACAGCCGGACCGATTAGATGAGGTGCTCTCGGAGATGGTTCGTCGTGGCGTAACCGTTCCAGTCTCGGAGACTGAGTGGGCGCTCGTGGAAGCCACTGAATAATCGATCGTGTCCGATGAGATAGCAACACTCCACGAAATTCTATCGTTGAAAGACGAAATACGAACCGGCTGGCAGCTCAGAGGCGTCTCACAGCCAGAATCTGTCGCTGCACACACATGGGGCGTGTCGTTTCTCTGCCTCGTGTATGGCGATCGGATGGCGGCGGAGTTCGAAACACGTGGCCAGACGCTTTCTGTTGGTCGAGCGCTCCAGCTTGCGGTCGTCCATGATCTTGCAGAAGCAGAGACCGGTGATTTCCCAACACGGGCGGACTCAACTGCGGAGACCGTCTCTGAAGCAACAAAAGAGCGACTTGAGCGGGCTGCTGTGGGTTCGCTTACAGCGCCGCTCGGAACGGACCAGATCCGGTCACTGTGGGAGGAGTATGAGGCTCGTGAGACGCCAGAATCAGTCTTTGTTAAAGAGATGGATCTGGTCGACATGTGCCTGCAAGCGCTTGTGTATGAGTCGGAGCGTCGGTATGATCCGGATTCGGACACAAGAAATGCCTTTGTCGAGTTTACACACCTCGATGAGTTCTTCGTAACCGCAGAGCCGCGATTACAAACTGAGTTGGGCCGATCGCTTTATGAAGAGGTTCACGACCAATATACGGAGATTCGAGACAGCAGATGACGGATCTGGATCTGCTTGGAATCTTTGGAGAGGCAATCCTGCCGATTATTGCGATCGCTGCGGCAGGGTTTGTGCTCGGTCGAACAAAATCGATCGATCCAGGGCCACTGAACACCGCTGTTGTCTACGTCCTTGCACCGGCGCTTGTATTTCATAGCCTCGCGGTAACGCAACTCGCTGGTGGAACGTTACTTCGGATTGCCGCAGGCGTGTTATTATTCACCGTGATTATGGTTGCAATCGGTGAGGCGATCGGCCGACTCACGGGTGAGACGGAGCCGGTGATAAGTGCGCTGATTCTAGTGATTGCATTCACAAACTCCGGAAACTACGGCATCCCGGTCTCTGATTTTGCGTTTGGACCGGTTGGCCGACAGACTGCGGTTGTCTTTCTCACTGCGCAAGCAGTCTTAGTGTACACTGTTGGAGTGTATATCGCATCACGAAGCGGCGGCGGAAGCGGGCTTGAAGGGATCAAACGGGTGTTGAAAATTCCACTTGTGTATGCTGTGATTGTTGCACTGCTCTTACGAGCAGGTGGGCTTGTCCCGCCCGCAGATGCAGCAGCAATGGAAGCAGTGCAACTTGTTGGTGACTCCTCAATACCGGTAATGCTGCTTATTTTAGGAATACAGTTGGCAAATACAGATTATGGCTCCGCACTCTCGCGTGCAACGAAACCGACCCTGCTGAAGATGGGGCTTGCGCCGATCGTTGGCGTTGGGATTGCGGTCGTACTTGGATTCGAAGACCCAACGGTTGCACGAGTGTTTGTGCTTGAGACGGCAATGCCTGCAGCAGTCACACCGCTTGTGCTTATTGTCGAGTTTGCTGGTGATGAGACGATCGGAGAGCTAACCGTTGCAGAGTATGTGAGCACGGTGATACTGGTGACAACGCTTGTGAGTGTACCATTGCTTACAGTGTTAATTGCACTGTTGCAGTCCGGCGTTATTGTCTGATCGCTAGTCGGAGCCAACAGTGTCCACGCTTCGATCAGGGGTTGGTTCTTCCTCGATGATTTTTGTTGCCCACGTCCCACGCAGGTACCACACCAACGCTGCAACAAAGCCAATCACGTCGCCCAACAGGACCGCATACCAGATCCCGGTCTCAGCCCATCCAAGCACGAACACAAAGTAGTATGTCAGTGGTACACGGGCAACCCACAACGTGATCATTGAGAAAACCATCGCTGTTTTTGTGTTTCCGGCGCCCCGGAATGTGCCGAGCATAATCTGTAGTGCACCCATGAACACGAACATGAACGCTGCGATCTGCATATACTCAACCGCGTAGGCGATCGTTTGTGGCGCCCCCTCCGTATCTGCTGACAGGAACACTCGGACGATCGGCTCTGGGAACGTGAACATGATGATCGTAATCACCGACATGACAATCGCAGCAAGCCCCATCGCGAGCCATGACGCCTTCTTTGCGCGGTCCGGGCGATTTGCACCTAAATTCTGACCAACAACCGTATCAACAGCCTGTGAGAGGCCCATTGCCGGAAGAAATACGAGCGAAATCAGCCGATTTCCGAGTCCGTACGCTGCGACAATAGCAGGCGAGAATGTGACGACCATCGCCGTCAAAATAATAAACGCAAGCGATGAGGTTGATTGTTCGATCGCACTTGGGACACCAAGGCTGACAATCTCTTTAATCTGCGTGAGGTCGGGGATCAAGTATTCGAGTTCAATATTTGGGCCTGCATCTGTCCAAAAGAGGATATACAGTCCAAAGCCGGTTGCAACCGCACGTGCAGTGATCGTTGCGATCGCAGCACCCTCAATCTCCAATCGTGGAAACGGCCCGAGTCCGAAAATCAAAATCGCATCTAAGATGACGTTCAGAACGACGCTAATCACCATAATTCGCATCGGTGTGCGGGTGTCACCGTACCCCCGCATGATCGACACAAACACAAAAAATCCAAATAAAAACGGCATGCCGAGGAAGTAGATCCGCATATAGTCGGCTGCAAGCGGAATAATACGGGCTTCCGTCTCCGGGTCTGCAGGGAGCAACCCAAGCATCCAATTGGTTGTGAAGTAGCCAACAATACCAATTCCAATTGCAAGGATCGTCACAAACGAGAGCGTCTGTCCCGCGATTTTATCCGCGGAGTTGCCGCTTTGTGCCCCAGTATACTGTGCCACAAGAATGGCACCTGCCGCGGTGAACCCTCCGCCAACGGAAATAAGAAAGAAAATCAGTGGGAACGAGAGGCTCAATGCACCAACAGCATCCTCAGAAACCGCTCCAAGAAAGGCAGTGTCGGCAACGTTGTACGTCACCTGCAAGAGCTGTATCACAACCATCGGCCACGCAAGCGCGATCATCGGGCCGACCAAGTCCCCCTCTGTGAGTTCATTTGTTCGTGCTGACGATTCGGATGACACTACGATTCGAAACACGGCGCATGTATTTCAACGCTCGCGAACTACGCTATCAAATCACAATCTTGCTTATGTTGCCTGTATCAGCAACGGGTGCTTCAACCTTTATTACCGAGTGCAGTCATATTCTGACAGCGACCCCTGTTATGACCACCACAATCGACGTCCTCCATATTGATGACGATCCTGCCTTTACTGAGTTGGTGGCTACATACCTCCACCGGAAAGAATCGCAGATATCAGTCACAAGCGCAACCTCTGCTACTGAAGCGCTTTCGAAGCTTGATTCGAACACGTTTGACTGTATTGTAAGTGATTACGACATGCCAGAAATGGATGGGTTAGCGCTGCTAGAGACGGTTCGAAGCCAGGGGACTGACCTTCCATATATTCTATTTACCGGCAAAGGATCCGAAGAGATTGCAAGCGATGCAATCACTGCGGGCGTGACCGATTATCTTCAAAAAGGGGGCCCAGAGACTTACACTGTCCTGGCAAACCGGATTACAAATGTGGTCGCACAGTATCGTGCAAGTCAAACTGCAGAGCAGACCGAAAAGCGGCTTCGCGAGATTGCAGAACAGACAACAGACCTATTATGGATGGTCTCTGCGGATTGGACTGAGGTACTCTTTATTAATTCCGTTTACCAGGAACTCACTGGAGCCACAGTCAGCGACGTTATTGAAAACCCGCTGACGTTTTTTGCGCCGGTTCACCCTGAAGATAGAGCACGTATCTCCGCCCAGTTGCGATCGGTGTCAGAAGGTGACGTTGTAGATGTAGAGTGTCGAATAAACGAAAAGGAAGGTTATACTCGATGGGTTTGGGCACAAGCGGAACCGATTCTGGATGATACCGGTGAGGTCGATCGAATCGTCGGCTTTGCGCGAGAAATCACCGAAAAGAAAGAGCAGGAACGAAAGCTCGAACAGCTCAGGGACACATCTCAGAAGCTCATGCATACGCAATCGATCGAGGAAACAGCGGAGGTTGCAGTAACGGCTGCGCATGAAATCATTGGGGCCCCATTAAGCGGAGTTCACTTGCTCAACGATGCAGGTGATCAGATTGTGCCTTGTTTTGTTTTTGACTCCGTACGTGATGCGTTCGGAACGGTCCCCGTGTTTAATCGGGAACATGCCCAACAGAGCCGTGCCGCGGTTATTTGGGATGTGTTTGAGAACGGAACCCCGTGTCGGATTGACAACGTCTCAGCGTATGATGGAATCACTGAGACAACACCAACAGAGAGTGTTATTGTCCATCCAATCGGCTCATACGGCGTATTTATTGTTTCTGCAAATACAACAGATGCGTTTGATGACCGCGATGAAGCACTGGTTGAAATCTTAGCACGTTCACTCACCGCTGCGATGGACCGGGTAACACGTGAGCAACGTATCCGACATCGAGAGCAACGGCTCAAAGAGCTACATGATGCAACAAGACAGCTCATACAAGCCGAAAGTAAGACAGAGATTGCAGAAGAGATTGTGTCATCTGCAGCCGAGATACTTGGATTTTCAATCATGGTTGTGCGCTTTTACAATCCGGAAACTGAGCAGCTTGAGCCCGCCGTCTGTAGTGACCCAGTTGCGAACCTGCTTCCAGACCGTGATGGATTCGGTGCGGACGGAGACAGTCTTAATTGGGACGCGTATGCTTCCGGAGCGGTCAGGACATACGCCGATATTGAAACAACGAGCGCACTTGACACTGGAACGGGACTTCGGAGTCTAGCGATTTTCCCACTTGGCGGATATGGAACCGTCTCGGTTGGTGAAACAACCCCGGGGGCATTCGATGAGACAGATATATTTTTAGGGCAGATTCTCATTACAGCCGCAGAAACAGCGATCGATTCGATCGAACGAACAGCCGTTGTAGAGCAGCAACGAAACGAGCTGAAGGTACAGAATAGGCGACTCAATGATTTTACAAGCATTGTTACGCATGATCTTCGAAACCCGCTCAACGTCGCACAAGGATGGCTCGCACAACTCGAATCGGAGTACGATAACAATGATACTCGAATCGATCGTATCAAGCAAGCACATAGCCGGATCGACACGCTCATTGATAGTTTGCTCATGGTTGCACAGACTGGTGAGCAAGCTCTCGAACATGAGACCAGATCACTCCGTGAGCTGGCAACCCAGTGTTGGAAAACCGTTGAACAGCAGGATGCAGCGTTAGAGATCCACTCTGACTGTACACTGTATGGTGATACAAACCAACTGAGCCAGCTCTTTGAAAACCTCTTTCGAAATGCGATCGAACACAACGATGGAGTGGTCACGATTACAGTTGGACAGACGAATGATCAGGCTGGATTTTATGTGGAAGATTCAGGCCGTGGCATTCCGGTTTCGGACCAAAATGATGTATTCACATTTGGCTACTCAAGCGCTGCTGATGGGACCGGGCTCGGACTCGCAATTGTGTTACGCATCGTTGAGGCGCATGGATGGATGATCTCAATTAGCGAGAGTGAATCGGGTGGTGCTCGTTTTGAGATACGTTTCGATTCTGCTGCGGATGTCAGCACGGTTTAGTAGCACGATAGCACAAATGAGTGTATGAGTATGATCGGATTTATCGGTGGCAGTGGAATCTACGAATCGCTCCCGTTAAACAATGTTCGGGAGGAATCGATCGACACACCGTATGGCGAGCCAAGCTCGCCCGTAACAATCGGCGAGTTTGGAGACACCGGAAAAGAGATTGCATTCTTACCGCGGCATGGTGCAGATCACGGTCGATCACCAACCAATCTCCCATACCGAGCAAATATCTATGCGTTCAAACAAGTTGGCGTCACCCATATTTTTGCATCGAATGCGGTTGGGTCGCTGAAAGAAGAGCTTGAGCCAGGAACGCTTGTGATTCCGGACCAGATTTTCGATCGAACACGCAACCGCGAGATGACATTCTATGGTGACGGAATCGTTGTTCACCAACCGTTCACAGAGCCATACAGTCCAGAACTGGTTGACCATCTCACGGATGCAGCTAAAACTGCAACGGACACAAAAGTCGTCAAAGGCGGGACGTACGTCTGCATCGAGGGCCCACAGTACTCAACACGAGCGGAAAGCGAGTTCTTCCGATCGCAGGGGTGGGACCTTGTCGGCATGACTGCAATTCCAGAAGCGAAACTCGCTCGCGAAGCCGAAATTGCATATGCAACGATCGCAGGCGTCACGGACTACGACGTCTGGAAAAAAGACAGTGAGGTAACGCTTGAAGAGGTTCTTGAGAATGCAGCGAAGAACCAAGATGCGATCAAAACAGCAATTAAAGCGGCGATCGAGTCACTACCAGAAGACCATACCTGTGAGGCACATACCTCACTTGCAGGGACCGTGAATACACCAACGGAGGCAATTCCACAAGAAACTCGTGATCGTGTTGAACCGCTTGTTGGAAACTACCTATAACAGTTGAAGCCACTCCGTTTCAAGAGCCGGTGCGTACCGATTCAAACGAACTCGGTTCTGCGTGTTACAATTTGTGAACGCGGCCGCGTTCGAGAGCGGATGACTATTCGGTGAGTGTCGAATGCACCTCGTCGATGCAGATACGTGGATCTGAAGAGTTTCACACCTCGTTCGCTAGTTCAACAAGGTTGCCATCCGGATCTCGGAGATAGATAGATCGAAGTTTATTCCGCGTGCCAGTTCGAGGAACTGGTCCTCGCTCAATGGTGACCCCAGCCGAAGCGAGCTCTGTTTTGAGTATCGATACTGGTTTGCTTGTAATAAGACAGAAGTCCCCACCACCAACGGTTGGGTTACTCGCGCGTGGCTCAATCTCAGCATCCGCTTCGTGAAGGTTGATTTTTTGTGTTCCAACTTTGAGCGCGGTCCGATCGGGGCCAAAGGTGAGCACCTCGACACCATCAATCTGGCTGTAGAACGCACACGTTTGTTCGATATCTGAAACGGTCAGGACAAAATGATCAATCCGCGAAACAGTCATACATGCACACTGGAGACAGGTGGCCAAGAAGATATGTGATATCAAACGCTTCGTCAATGGATTCTAATTCTGTATTTTCACATCACTAATTCTGTATTTTCACCGTTATAATGACAATCGCTATACTGCGCTATGATCGAAACAGTACATGGCAGAGCGTGAGGATCGCAATCGGTTCATCCGTGCAACGTGGGTGAACGTACTCGGAAATGCGATCAAAATCATTGTTGTCGGGGGTGCAGGCATTGCCTTCAACAGCGTTGCGCTCATCGCCGATGCGGCTCATTCTATTGCCGATCTTATTGCAAGCTTTGTCGTCCTCATCTGGGGAGACAGCAGCTACGTCGAAGCAGACGATAATCATCCACACGGACACGAACGAATCGAGCCGCTCACGGCACTGTTCGTCGGTGCCGTGATCACACTGCTTGGATTGAATTTATTATATGAGTCTGCCCGTGGATTGGTGTTTGGTGCAGATGTGACGTTTAGTTGGATTCTGTTAGCTGCACTTGGCTTTGCTATTGCAGATATGTATGTTGTGTATCGCTACACTGACCATGTGAATGAGACGATCGACTCAACAGCTCTAGCTGCACTTGCGAAAGATTGTCTAAACGACATCTATACCTCATTTGCGGCGGCGATCGGAGTGATTGGCGTGCTCCTTGGATTTCCACTGTTGGATCCGATTGCCGGTGGATTGGTCAGTATTCTTGTGATCTACCAAGGGATCGAGATTGGCCGCGAAAATATTGATTATCTTGTCGGTGCTGCACCAACAGAGACAGAGCGAACCGCAATCGCGACACTCCTTCGGGAGCATCCCGCAGTACGAGGAATCCATGACCTAACCGTATTCTATGATGGACCGGTGTTAGAGGTGGAGGTTCATGTAGAGGTTGATGGTGCGCTCACACTGAGAGAAGCCCATGAAATCGAAACCGAACTTGTCCAACAGTTACGATCTGAAGAAAACGTTGGTGACGTGCATGTCCACCTTGATCCATCCGGAATTGGAGAGTGGAAAGATGCAGCCGATCTTGAGCTTAGTTAATCCGACGGCGTGCGTGGTGATGCAGGTTCTGAGTTGTCGTCTTCTGACACCGCACCTGCAGTTGCTGACTCAATCCATAGGTCACCAAAAAAATCATCCTGACGAAGCTGAAGCCGCCCACGATGAGCCAAAAACAGCAGCGAGAGATATGTCATAAAAGTCCGTCCACCTGCAGTACGGATCTCAGCAAACAGCACGGCATCGCGCCCACGCTCAAACTGTTTTTCGATTACCTCAATCACATCAGCGATCACGGTCTCAATATCTTCCGTGTGTGTTGTCCCCGTGACATCGCCTTCTGTGGGTTCTCCATCATGACGAAGATCATCGGCAGATCGGTAATCGAGTGTCTGGCGGCCACGAGAAAATCCACGCGGTGACTCTGTTGTATCGTACTCGCGGCGACGTTTCCACCAGTTTTCACGCTCTGCTTCTCGGAGCTCTCGAACCAGTTCATCGAGGGTTTCAGGCGATCCTCGGGTACTTTTTCGATCCAACCGACGGTCCATCTCTGCTTCGAGGGCATCGATCGGGTCGAAGCTACTGCTCACATCATCATTGAACGCTTGTTCCCATGGGTCCGGTTCCGGTTCCGGCTCCGGCTCTGGGTCGCGTAAGAGCTCATCACCTTTCATCCGAAGTAGAACACTCGCGTAAAAAAGTGCCCGCCCAGTCGTTCGCAAATCAGTCTCATCAAGTTTCGAGAGAAACGCATCAGTCACCGCAACAATATCGATGTCCCACGGCTCAATTTCTCCTTCTTCTGCAAGTTGAACAAGCAGCTCGACTGGCTCAACCTCGTCATCATCTGTCTCTGCAGGCGTCTGGGATGTGTCATCGGGTGAGACAATTTCTAGGGATTCACCTGAGTCCGGCAACTTAGTCATCCGATGTCACCTCTGGGGCGTCTGACTCTGGATCCGTCTCGCCACCGAACTGAATACCGGTTACAGCACTAACGTTATCCGATTGCATCGTGACACCGATCGCCCGCTCTGAGCGCTCAAGTAGTGCCGATCGATGTGAGACGACGACGAACTGTGCATCGCCTGCAAGGTCATCAACCATCTCTCCAACACGCTCTGCATTAACGGCATCCAAGAACGCATCAACTTCATCAAGCGCGTAGAATGGCGCTGGATTGTGTCGCTGGATGGCAAAAATAAATGCGAGTGCAGTCAGCGATTTCTCGCCACCGGACATTGCATTGAGCCGCTGAACCGGCTTGTCACCAGGCTGTGCTTTCATTGTGAGCCCATCCTCGAACGGATCCTCTGGGTTCTCAAGGACAAGCTCGCCAGTCCCAGCAGATAGTCGTGAGAAAATCTCTGTAAAGTGTTCGTTGATCGCGTTAAACGACTCCATGAACGTTGCCTTCTTTTGGGATTCATACTGGTTGATGCGCTCTTCGATACCATCTCGTTCAGTGGCAAGCGTCTCACGACCATCTGTGAGCCGACTAAGTTCAGTTTGAACCTCATCATACTCATCGATCGCCAACATATTCACCGGCTCTAACGCCTCCATCTTCGTCTCAAGCCGCGTGATTGACGCTTCAACTTCGTCATGGTCTGGGATCTCATCCGGATCATACTCACCAACCTGTGATTCAAGTTCGTCAATCTCCCAGGCCAGCCGCTCGGCAGCGTCTTTATGTCCCTCCAACCGTGACTCGATCGAGTTGACCCGATCGCGGGCCTGATCGCGCTCGTTGCGAGCGGACTCAACGGTTTCCTGGAGCTCGCTTCGATCGGCTTTTAGATCGACGAGTTCCGTTTCAAGATCCGCAATTGCCGCATGCTTCTCGGATAACGTCTCCTCTTTAGACTCAATCTCGGATTCAAGCTCTTCAATAAGCTCTTCGGCATCGGCCTTTCGGTTCTGTGCAGTTGTGACCGTCTCATGCAGGTTCTCGATCGCATCGTCTGCGTACTGTTTCTCAAGCTGTTTCTCATTCAGTTTGGAGTCAATCTGGCTCATCCGATCTTCGAGCTCACTGATTTCTGTTCGGATGTCCTCAGCTTGGGCGGTCAACTCTGGAATCTTCGAATCGGCAAGCTCCGATTCAAGCGACTCGATCGTTTCCGTAACAGATGCTCGTTCTGTCTGTAACGATTCGAGTTGCGCATCGAGAGCGGCCATCTCTTCATCAACAGACTCACGCTTTGCTTCAAGTTCCGCAATCCGCGACTCGATCGATTCAATCTCTTCGTCTGTTGATTCGATATCTGCTTCAACCCGCTCAATATCTGTTTCGATCGATCGAACCTTGTCGCTTGCATTGGATTTCCGGTCGCGTGCCGCATCAATGTCGGATTCAAACTCGTTGATTTTCGTATGGAGTGTTCGGCGTTTGTCCTCCAGCGAGGCAATCTCCTTGGCAACCCGCTCTAACCGCCCTTCGCCGGACTTTGAGAACGAGTAACGAGAGCCACCACCGGAACCACCAGTCATCGCTCCCGATCGCTCAACCAGGTCACCGTCCAACGTAACCATCCGATAGTCACCCATCAGCTCTCGAGCTGTCTGCATATCTTCGACAACAAGTGTCGAGCCAAGCACGTACGAGAAAATGGACTCATACTGGCTGTCGTAGCTAACCAAGTTCCGAGCAAAATCGACGACACCGGGGTGAGATGGGAGCCGCGGGAGGCCACGGTTGTCCATCTTCGTAATCGGCAAGAACGTCGCTCGGCCAGCGTTCCGTTGTTTCAGGTATGAGATACAGTCTGAGCCGACACCATCATCCGAAACCACAACATTGGCAAGTCGTCCTCCTGCTGCGGTTTCACAGGCGGTTGCATACTCGCCATCGACGCTTGCAAGCTCACCAACCGGGCCATGTACTCCTGCCAGATTTGCGTTCTTGATTGTCGTCACTGCACGCGGCCACGAACTATCGCCGTTTGAGCCTGCACGCGCCTCTAGCTCCGCATATTCTGTCTGTTTCGATCGGATCTTCGATGCAACATCATCGAGTTCGGATTTGACTGCAGATCGCTCCTCTCGAAGCGCCTCAACTGTTTCGGTGATTGTCTCAACGTTTGTCTCGGCTTTGTGGAGTTCGCTGTGAAGCTCCGACCGTTTACGTTTCAGCTCCGGTTTTCGCTCTCTGGCAGCGTCACGCTCTGATCGAGCATCCGCGATCTCGTTTGATCGTCGCCGGGCACCGTCTAAGAGTCGGTCCTTTTCACGCTGAACGTCATTAATCTCCGTTTTGAGCGTCTCAAGCCGGTCGGTATTTTCACCGAGTTCGGTTTTGAGTTCATCAAACTCCGTGTCAACATCGTCAATCTCGGCTTGGATCGCTTCGAGTTCGCTCTCTTTTGTCGTGAGTTCGCTTTTTGTAGATGCCTTCTTGACTTTGAGCGATCGAATGTCGCCTGCAAGCTCATCGACCTGCTCTTGTTTGCGGTCGATCTCGACAAACGCGCTCCTGCGCTCGGTTTCTGCATCCTCCGCTCGTGCCTCCGCATTTTCGATGCGGCCCTCGAGCCGATCGATCTCGCCTTTGATTGTTTCAATCTCCCGTTTGATTTTGAGCTGTTCGTCCTCACCTTTGCGCTCGATCTCACGATTTAATTCCGAGAGCTCATCTTTGAGGCGGGTAAGCCGCCCCTGTTTTGTATCAAGCGTCTCGTTATGCTTTTCGAGCTCCTCTGTTCGGGTTTCGATTTTGGTTTGTGTTTGTGCAAGGTCCGATCGCTTCTCTTCGAGCTCTGCCGCTTGGAGATACCCCTCGTATTCGGTTTTCTCGTCTCTCAGGCGCTGATATTTAAGCGCGGTTTCACGCTCATCTTCGAGCTGTTCAAGGCGATTCTCTTTGTCGTCGATCTTAAGATCAGCTTCTTTAATTTGTTCTTCGACCGCTGTTAGCTCCTCAAAAGCTGCATCCTTTTTTTGGTCAAACTCCGCAACGCCCGCGATCTCATCAATGATGCCTCGGCGCTGGTAGGCGGACATGTTGATGATTTCGGTTACATCGCCCTGCATGACCACGTTGTAGCCTTCCGGCGTTACACCCGCCTGTGAGAGTAGATCTTGGATGTCCGAGAGGTTGACTGATCGTTCATTTAGGTAGTAGTACGAGTAGTAGTTCTCCTCGGTTTGTTTGACACGCCGTTTGATTTTGATCTCATCAATCTCTCCGATCCGATCCGTGCCGGCCGCAGAGACAACTTGTTCTCTGGTGAGCGCACCATCTGCGTTGTCCAAAATAACGGTGACACTGGCCTCTTTTGTGCCACCACGGGTAGCGCCGTCTTCGTGACCTGGGTTGTAGATGAGGTCTGTGAGTTTCTCTGCACGGATACCTCTCGTTCGAGCGAGACCAAGTGCAAACAACACACCGTCAATAATATTTGATTTGCCGGAGCCATTCGGCCCCGTGATAACGGTGAAATCCTCGTAAAATGGAATCTCCGTTGGTCGTCCAAAGCTTTTGAAACCGTCCAAAACAAGCCGTTTAATGTGCATAGGAAATTACGATCGTGGAGGAATCTGTCGGCCACGCAGCTGTGGTTGGTACAGCGTTACGCAACAATAATGTCGCTTTCTTCAGCCGACGCATCACTATCTGCATCCTGTGACTCATCGGATTTATCGGCATCGGTTACAGTCTCGGTTGCTGAATTATCTGTCTCCTCGTCTGTTTGTGCAGGCTCATTACGCTCGTGTTTGACAACCTCGACATGGTCGTCACTTTTTGTGGTCCACTCACGGACTGCTGGCTCAGCTTCAGTATCCGTCTCAACGATCGGTTGCTCCGCAGTTTCTTCGGCAGCTTCGGCAGCGGCGCGCTGTTCGTCAACCTCCGTCTCGAGAATCCGAACACGCTCTTTGGTTTCGACAAGCTCCTCTGTGAGGCCATTGACTGCCGCTTGAAGCTCTGCGATCCGTGATTCTAACTCGGAGCGATTACTCATATCATACGTGCGTGTTGCTGGCCGTATAAATGTGTGTCAGACATCTGTGTGACAAGAACACACACGCTAGTTCGGTACTGTCCCGTTAGCCTTTAGCCGACAGCGGGCAAAGCCGGCGTAATGACAGCTCAGGCCGCCGAACAACGAGAGCTTGCGGTTGTGATCGGGTTGGAGGTTCACGTCCAACTCGAAACCGCAACAAAGATTTTCTGTGGCTGTTCGACACGCGCTGACGAAGATGAAGCGCCAAACACGCGAACATGCCCAACCTGTCTTGGACTCCCCGGGGCACTTCCAGTTCTGAATGAAGGGGCCGTCGAGGCAGCAGTAAAGATCGGAAAGGCGCTCTCTGCAGAGATTCCTGAACAGACGACGTTCCACCGAAAAAACTACTACTATCCTGACCTACCGAAGAATTTCCAGCTAACCCAGTACGATGCACCAATCTGTGCGGATGGGTCGCTTGAGATTTCGGTCGAAGGAACCAGACGATCGATCGGCATCACCCGTGCACATCTTGAGGAAGATCCAGGGAGCCTCCAACACAAGGGTGGGAGTATCGACACCGCGGACTACACGCTTGTCAACTACAACCGTGCGGGAACGCCATTAGTTGAGATTGTCACGGAGCCGGATTTTCGATCGCCAGCGGAGACGCGTGCCTTCCTTGCAAAGCTCGAGGAAGTGTTAGCGTACCTTGGTGTGTTCGACGCAACCCGCGATGGAAGCCTTCGTGTTGACGCAAACATTTCGCTCGTTGATGCTGAAGCGGTGGCAGAAGACGGCTCAATCAGCGATGAGGCACTTGAATCGGCAAACCGAACTGAAGTGAAAAACATCTCCAGTCACAAAGGCGCGGAGAAGGCACTTGCATATGAGGTAACACGTCAAAAGAACGCCATCCAGCGTGGCCGCGTTATTGAACAGGAAACTCGACACTGGGATGAGACACGCGGGATAACCGTCTCAATGCGATCGAAAGAAGCCGAGAAGGATTACAGATATTTCCGAGAGGCAGATCTCCCACCGCTTGAGGTCTCAGATTGGAAAGCAAAGATCCCGATTCCAGAACTGCCTGACGCTCGACGCGATCGGTTCGCATCCGAGTACGGGCTTGATGGTGAATCTGCATCGAAACTCACCTCGACAAAAGCGGTCGCAGACTTCTTTGAAGACGTTGCTGAGTCGTTCGATCCTGATCTGGCAGCAACGTGGGTCGCAGACAACCTGCTCGGTGAACTGAACTACCGTGACATGGAAGTCACCGATATCAGCGATCGACTCGAAGAGTTTACCACACTCATTAGTCTCGTCGATGCGGACGAAGTCACCGTCAAAAATGCTGAAGAGATCGTGCTTCGATCGATGCTGGATGAGGGTGACGACCCCGAGACGATCATTGACCGGGAAGGACTTGGAAAAGCAGACGATGATGCGATTGGGGCGTTCGTCACGGAAGCGATCGAAGAGAATCCTGATGCGGTCGAAGATTATCACAATGGGGAGGATGGGGCGCTCAACTTCCTTGTCGGACAGGTCATGCAAAAAAGCCGTGGCAGTGCCGATCCCGGAACCGTAAACGCGCTGCTCCAAGACGAGTTAGCGTAAGTAAAACGAGCCGCTGTATCCTTATTGTAGTGACTGACCGCCACGGAGCGCACGGACCCGTGCGCTAAGTTGTTCGACCGCAGCAGCTTGCTGATCGGTTGCCGCAACGATCTGTGTGGCTGCAGCTTCCGTCTCCTCGGACTGGTCTTGGACGGACTCAAGTGTCACTGTGAGCTCTTCAACGGTTGCTGCTTGATCTGTCGTTGCTCGTGAAACTTGGGAGATGCCATCTGCAACCTGTTCGGATGCAGCTGCGATATCGTCAAACGAGTCGAGCACTTCGCCGATCTGTTCGTTCGCCGTCCCGATGTGCTGCTGTGACTCATCCGTCGCTTGATACGCCTCCTCCATCCGGGCCGCGAGATCGTCAATGTCGTTTGTGATCCGTTCGGTGTGTTTTTGCGTCTCATCGGAGAGATTCTTCACCTCGTTTGCGACAACCGCAAACCCATCACCTTCGGAGCCAGCACGTGCGGCTTCGATGTTTGCATTGAGTGCAAGCAGGTTCGTCTGTTCTGCCACATCAGAGATGATTTCAACAACCTTCCGAATGTCATCCATCTGTTCGCCGAGTGTCCCAACCGTGTCCACAAGATCATCTCCAATATCGACAACCTCTTTCATTGTCTGTCGGGCATCAACACTTGCATCAACACCCTCTTGTGCAGCGAGACTTGCTTGATCAGCCGCAGTATCGACTTCCTCTGCAGTTGAGGCCACCTCTTCCATCGTTGCAGAGAACGTCTGCATCTCGGAGACACCCTCAGAGAGCAGTTCGTGTTGTTCATCAACCGCTTGTGCGATCGACGTTGCTGCACGTGTGGTTTCCTCAACACCCTCTTCGATCTCATCGGTCTGAACCTCAACGTCGCTTGTAAGCTTTTCAATATTGTCTAAAGAGCTGTTGAGATCATCAACAACATCTAATAACCCACTATCAACGGCGTCAAATGCGTCAGTTCGAGTTGCACGAACCGAGAGATCACCATCATCAACCGCTTCAAGGACAGTACCGAGTTCATCAACAAGTGCTTCGGTTGCGCGCCTTTGTTCGACTTCTTCGGTACGATCGTTAACAACCTCAATTACACGAACTAATTTATCATCTTCAAAAATTGGTGTTGCGGTGAAGCGAATGTGTTTTTCAACGCCGTGTCGATCGGGGATGGTGCTCGTGTCTGCATACCGATACTGTGTTTCATTCTCAACGTCCAACTCATACTCCTCAGCAGCAGTTTTTGGTGCTGTTAAGACCTTGTCAGCAAGCGTCTCCGATCGTCGCCCATCAGGATAGAACATCTCGCTCGCATGCTCGTGTCCGATTGCCTCCGCAGAAGTAACACCGGTCAGTTCTGCGAGTTCATCGTTCCACGACTCAATACTGCCATCAGGATTCAGTGTGAAGATCGGAACACCAACACCGTCGAAGTTCACCGATGCGGAATCCTGTCGGACAGCGGAGCCTGCCTGTAACGGCTCCTCAATTTCGTTTTTCGTCCCTGTTGGTGGCGTCTCCGGTCCGCTCGTGGAGTTCGCAGAAACAACACCTCCATCAGTCTTGATTGGTTTACTATAAAGTCGCCGCAGCAGTCTTGAAACGGAACCCAACATACACTCAAAATACGTGGGGTGAGTATTTGAATCCAAACTACAAAATATCAGTTCAGATATTCAGAGGAGACATTGTGTGGTATGCGCCCCATGCGCATAAAATCCGGGTAGTATTTTAATCGGCAGTGCTCCCGTGTCGATCGGTAGCAATGACACCGTCTTTCCACGTACCACGGCTAAACCAGACCACGGCAACACCAAATGAGAGCACTGCTGCGGTCGTGTATGCGACCCATAATCCAGAGACACCATAATCTAACGCGGCGATTTCAATCCCGACACCCGGAACTGTGATTGTCCACGCAAACGCGAGAACAAGTGCAAGCGGGATTCGGAAGATCCACCGGGAAAGGAACGAGAGCACCATTGCAACCTTGGTAACACCAGCACCACGGAACGCGCCTTGAATAACCATCACGCCGCCGAAGAATGCCCATGACGGGGCGACAATTTGGAGGAATCGGACTCCCTCGTCAATCACTGCCTGTTCGCTGATGAAGATTTCCATTGCGGTTGCAGGGAACGCAATGACAAGCCCCGCTGCGACTGCTAACATTCCCATCGTTGCGGCAGTGGCTTTCCATGTTACCTCAACTGCCCGATCGGGCGTCTCCGAACCAAGGTTCTGTCCAACTCCAGTTGCAGTTGCCTGTCCGACCGCACCAGCAACGGACCACGAAACGGACATCAACCGAACACCAATCCCGTACGCAGCGATCGCTGCAACGCTGAATCTGGCGACAAATGCAGCCATAACAACTGCTGCAAACGATCGGGCCCAGCCATCGATCGTTGCAGGGTAGCCAATCCCAACAAGTTTTTTCAGGATCTGTGGATCCGGCTTGAGATCAGCTACTCGTAGTTGGACACCAAACCCACCACGAAGCAAAATGTACACACCAGCAGCAGTTGCTGCAAACCGCGCAATAAATGTAGCAACAGCAGCCCCCTGTGTACCAAGTTCAGGGAATGGGCCCCAACCAAGAATAAAGAACGGGTCGAGGACGACATTCAGCCCTGCAGAGGCAACCATGAGCCACATCGCTGTTTTCGTATCGCCAGCACCCTGTAGCGACGACCGAAATGCAAAAAAGAGGAACGTCAGCGGGATCGAGAGGAAAATAATCTCGATATATGCAAGCGCTTCAACGAACACTTGCCCCTCTGCACCGATCAGTGTGAGCAGTTCGTATCTAAATGCAAGGCCAAGCGCTGAGAGCGCGGTTGAGACAACAAGCGCCAGCAGTGTCGTCTGTGCGACCACGTGATCTGCCCGTCGATCGTTTCCGGCCCCGACATGCTGAGAGACAAGCGCAATTGTCGCGGCAGTGATCCCCATTGCAGTTGAAATGAACATCCACGAAAGCGGGAACATCAACGAAACTGCTGCAACAGCGTCGTCGCTTACCCGCCCAACCCAGAACATATCTGCAAGGTTATAGAATGTCTGTAGCAGGTTTCCAAGCACGAGCGGCCACGCAAGGGTGAACAGCTTTGGCGTGATTGCGCCGGTTGTCATATCGACGCGACTTCGATTCTCAGACACAGCGGTCACTCACTCGAAAAACATGGTGGGACGAACCTATGTATGCGGAAACCCCACATCGATCACCGCCAATACCTGCTGTACTGTATTCGTTCACGCGTCAGCGATATCTTCTGTGGTCAATAAACGACGATCGGACGCAAACGAATCAAGCGTCACCCGCGCAACATGTGCAACCGGAAGTGGCCGAACATCACCCAGTCGTTCCGGAACTGCAGGCAACCGGTCGACTACACGGCAGAGTTCATTTAGCACGCCCGGAAAATGCGGCTGCCCTGGGCCATATACTGGACCCGGACGAAGTACTGTAAGGTCAAAGTTCAGATCAGAGATTGCGCGCTCTGCCCGGCGTTTCGATCGGAGATACTCTCGTCGCGCAGTTGGATAATTAACCGCAGAGGAGAGAAACACGAACTGCTCTACGCCTGCGCGCTCTGCTTCAAGCGCGGTAAGGATCGCTGAGTCACCGTTTATTCGTTCGAACGTAACACCGTCTGTTGGAGACTCATGTGCAGTCCCAACAGCGTGCACAACAATGTCGCAGCCCCGCAGCCGATCGCGCCAGGTATGTGGGCTAAACAGATCCGCGCTCGTCCATTCAACATCGTCAATCCACTGTGCATCATGTTGATGTAGCCCAGGAAGATCCGTCGAGGGACGACCACCTCTTGAGACACTACGAACAGCATATCCATCACCGACTGCTTCTCTGCAGATCTCACGACCGAGAAAGCCGCTCCCACCAACAACAAGGAGTTTGGTCATACCCTCAGTACACGCCGAGGGTACCTTGTCGTTGTGGTCCAAGCCAACAGACGCGCCGACCACCGCAACCCAAAACACCAAGCAGCCGAATCGCGCACGGACGCACATGACAGACATTGTTCAACAGACGATCGACACCGAGCTTGAGACATATCAATCTGCACTCTTTTCGCTTCTGCGACAACCAAGTATCAGTACCACTGGAGAGGGAATGGATACGGCGGTCGATGTCGTTGTTGAAACGATCGATCGGTTTGGCTTCGATCACGTCAAATCAATTGAAACATGCCGGCATCCGCTCGTCTACGCTGAGAAACTCACTGATCCTGAAAATCCAACGGTTGTCTTCTACGGCCATTATGACGTTCAACCACCGGGCGCAGACGACGAGTGGGAGTCGCCGCCGTTTGAGCCGACAGTCAGAGACGGTCGTATCTATGCACGCGGTGTCGGAGATAACAAAGGCCAGTTCAGTGCACACGTGTTTGCGACGCATGCACTCAGCGAGGCTGACGAGCTGCCCGCAGTGAATATCAAACTCCTCGTGGAAGGTGGAGAAGAGAGCGGAAGTGCAGGCTTATTCGAATACATTGACTCCGGTGCACCGGATATCTCGGATGCAGATCTGCTGTATGTCGCAGACGGGCCGATGCACGCAGCACCTGCAACAGCAGCAGATACCGAAACACAGCGAAAGAGCGTGCCGACGTTTGCGTACGGAAACCGTGGTGTACTCTCGTTCCAACTTGATCTGCAAACCGCAAATACGGACTTTCACTCCGGTAACTTCGGCGGTCCAACACCGAATGCGGCGACTGAGCTCGTGCACATCCTTGATTCGTTCTTTACTGGTGAGGACATTGCGATCGACGGCTTCCTCGACGGCGTCAATCCAAGTGATCGTGCTCGCGAGCTTGTTGACAGTATCCCAGTGGACGAACAGCAGTTGATGGATGAGTTGGATATTACTGCATTGGTAACCGACCGAGGCTTCTATCACAAACTACTGCTTGAGCCGTCGCTCACGATTAACGGGCTCTCAAGCGGCTATCAGGGTGACGGAATGAAAACCGTCCTTCCATCAAAGGCAACCGCAAAGCTAGATACACGACTGGTTCCGGGACAGGATCCGGATGCGGTGTTTGCGGCGATCAGCGCGCATATCGAGGCTCGAAATCCCGATGTAATGGTGACAAAACAGACTGCGTTCGCGCCGATGCAGACGCCGATCGATGCTCCAGAGGCCGATGCCGTCCGATCGGCGTTGTCGTCCGTCTGGGGGCAGTCGCCGGTGGAGTTCCCAGTGTTAGGTGGGAGCCTTCCTGCGGCGTATTTCCAGAACGCACCGTCGCTTGCGGATATTCCTGTCTTTGTTGTTCCGTACGCAAACCACGATGAAGGGAACCACTCACCAAATGAGAACATGGAGCTTGCATGTTTCGAGCGAGGGATCCGGACTTCTGCGGCGTTTTTGCAGGCGATTGCAGACGAGTAAGGCCTCTTGTGAACCGGGCTGCCGGTGTACGAATATTTTACCGGGCTCCGCGTGCAGTGCTCGTATGCACCCAGTCCGTCGATTTCTCAGTATTGACACCATCACTTCGCCCTCATTTACAACGGAAGGTGGGGTGCTGTATCTCTGTGATACAACCGGTACATCACAGGTTTGGTACCGTCTCGATCGGCACACCGATCCGGAACGGCTCACAGCCGAATCCGAGCGCATCTCGTTCGTGAGTGCATCACCAACACGCGCCGAATTTATATTTGGGATGGATCAAGGAAGCGATGAACATGACCAACTGTTCCGGTACCAGTTGGAAACCGGCGAGCAAACCCCGCTAACCGCAACACCGGACGCGATCCATCTGTGGGGTGGCTGGTCTCCGGATGGCGATCGGTTTGCGTTCGCTGCAAACAGGCGACAGTCGGACACATTTGACGTTTACATACAAGATCGAGACGGCGGTCCTGATGATGCAACGCTTGTTTATGAAGGAGAGGGCGGGTTTCTCTCGGTTGAGGCGTGGCATCCCGACGGCGATCGACTCTGTCTTTCGCGTGCACGATCGAGCGGGGCACAAGATGTCTACGTCTGCGCAATCGATGATGGCTCACTCACGCAGATAAACCGTGCCGAGAACGCCCGATATGAGTCGTTTACATTCGATGGTGCTGGTGGGCTCTACTGTTTGACAAACCAGTTGGATGACAACATGGCGCTTGTGCGGCTGTCGCTTTCAGATGGGACTGCGACACCGATTGTGGATGGGGATGGATGGAATATCGACCACTACGCAGTTGACCGATCGACAAACGCGCTCATCTATACGCGAAATGTGGATGGGTTTAGCACGCTACACGTCGGCGAAATCACGCCCGAAGACACAGTTGCGATCCACACTGAACCGGACATCGGCTCACAGGTTGTTTCAGATCTTGTGCGCTCACCGACTGGCGAACAGTTTGCAGTTGCATACTCGAAACGTACCGCTCCACATGCAATCGCATGTGGGAACACAACACCGGATACAGTTCTCGAAACGATTGTTGCCGCTGGAACGCTCGGAATCCCAGAACCAACGCTTCGATCACCGGAGGTAATCAGATACACCGCAGCTGATGGGATTGAAATTCCAGCATACTGGACGCTCCCAAACGATGCGACAGCGGGGAAGACACCCGTTATTGTGGACATTCACGGCGGACCAGAACACCAACGGCGACCGTGGTTCTACCCGACAAAACAGTTCTTCCTTCAGCAAGGATATGCCGTGTTAGAGCCAAATGTACGTGGCTCGTCTGGATATGGGAAAGCGTACACACAGCTTGACGATGTTGAAAAACGGATGGATTCCGTTCGTGATATCAAATCCGCTGTTGAGTGGCTTCACAAGCAGCCTGCGGTTGACCCCGATCGAATTATTGCATATGGCCGATCGTACGGCGGATTTATCGTTCTCTCGGCGATTACAGAGTACCCTGAGCTATGGCGTGCTGCTGTCGAATTTGTTGGGATCGCAGACTTCGAGACCTTCTTGGAGAATACAGGTGAGTGGCGTCGGTCTCACCGTGAACACGAGTACGGATCGCTTGAAACTGATCGAGACGTTCTCAAAGAGATCAGCCCGATTCATGCTGTTGAGAAGATCAAGTGCCCGCTGTTTATCCAACATGGAGCAAATGATCCACGAGTGCCAGTTGGCGAGGCGGAACAGATTGCCGCCGCACTTGCGTCGCGGGACGTCCCTGTGGAGACGCTAATTTTCCCGGATGAAGGCCACCACACAACCGATCGGACGAATCTGATCACACAGTTTGAGGCTATTGCGTCATTTCTTGAAAAACATGTGTGAACAACTGTTGAGTGAAAGTCATCAAACTAATATAAACGGAATAAAAACTGTGGGGCACAATGAACCGTCGAACTGTCCTCTCAGGTGTAGGTGCGATTGGGTTGACAACACTTGCGGGCTGTTTGAGTACGGTTGGGCTGGATGAACACACTGCAGCACCAGCGGGAGTTTCTGAAGAAACCCGTGATGACACGGGATACGAACAGACTGGTGTTGAGGAGATACCCATCGAGGAACGTGTCGGTCTTACATTCCTCAGCGAAGAGGTAACCGCGCGGAACTACCTCACTGAACATGAAAAATCAGTTGATATAGGCCCGTTGGGGAGTCAACGCGCAGCGGTGTTTATGCTGCTTTCGACGCCGCAAGTGAACGTGCTCGGACAAGAGTTCAATCCAGTTGCAGAGATGGATACAGCGGAACTCATCGACCTAGTTGCGGATAACTACAATAATATCAGCAACGTCTCGCACAACGCCGATCATGAACAGACGGTCCTCGAACAGACGACGACGCGATCGGAGTTCACGGCCGAGGCACAGTTTGATAACACCGATGTTGACGTTCGGCTACACGTTACAACTGCGATAGAGCGGGGTGATGATCTCCTCGTTGCCATTGGGGTGTATCCGGACGAACTTCATCGTCAAGAGGAAGACAACATTGTTGCACTTGTGCAGTCAATTCTCGCAGACCCGATCGATCCGGAAGCAGCAGATACTGGAGAACCAGACAGCGATGATGAAGAAACTGACGATGAAGCGTCCGGAGCGGATGACACAAGTGATGATAGTGATGACGGGGGGAGCGAAGGTAGTGATGATGACGAAGACGGGATAATTTCGGATGATGAAGATGAAGATGAATATGAAGACGACGATGGTCTAGGTCTATAATTTCACTACTTACGGGAGACTATTTTTATATCAGCTGCGATATGTCAATGGCATGCCTTTTTTCACACGCCGACGCGCACTGCGGACGACCGCTGTAGGAGCGACGCTCTTGCTCGCTGGCTGTTCACGTTTTCAAGAGCCAGCAGCCGAAGAAACTGCGATCGAAAGGCTCTCAGTGGCAAACTTTGACGATGAGAGCCGCACCGTTCATGTACTATTACAAAAAGATGGAGAGCCGGTATACTACGCCAACGAGCGCATTGATGCACGCGACCAATCAACGACGAGCACGATCCCTGGGCATACATTTGATGACGTTCCAAATAAAACCGATATCAAACTGTATACGTGGCGTGATGAGCAGCCGAGGTCCGAGTGGGAGGTGTTCGACACTCGGTCGTACGAAACACCGTGTGTGAAACTCTCGGTTCATGTTGGAGATACCCAAGACAATATGTCGGGAAATGTGAGTATCTGGCGCTCATTTGAGTGTGAACAAAACGAATCAGCAGAGTAAGTGATTAATCGATCGAAATTGGGATGTTGTCGTCACCCTCGGCGTCAGCATCGTCATCTGGCACTGAATCTTCGGCGTCTAGCGCTTCGCCCTCATCGTCCGTTCCAGATTGGAAAAGCGGCCATGCAACTGCGGTGAGAATGAGTAACAGCCCTTCAAATTTGGCAACATTGAGGAACCACTCACGAGGCTCTGCATCGTCTGCGTTGGTGTACGCAAGTTTTGTCCATATTGAAATCGCTCGATGAGGATAACAGAGTTCGAACATGCCGATAACGCCAATGATGAATCGGATCATACACACCTAGTTCTCCGGGAAGGGTGAAAAGTCCGATGGAAAAAATAGAACAATAATGTTAATTATCGTATCTGTCGGTGAAATTAAAGTGCGTAGAGCAATTACAGAGAGTAAGAAACACACGGAATAATACATGATTTGTAATCTAATGACAATCTGTGTGTGACAATCAATCATTGGTACGCTATGTCAATACAATTATCACAAACAACAAACAACCACGAATTATTTAGTCGGATCCTTGTCATTGCGACCGACGATACAGACGTTACTGAGGCTGCGGAGACCGGTGTTGATGTCGCAACAGGCTACGGAAGCTCCCTACACGCACTGTACGTTGTCGATACAGCAGAGCATTGGGATATGGTCGTTGAACGGCGTGAAGCATACGGTGAGGAGGCTGTTGAAACCGTTGCGTCGATCGGTGACGCGCATGATGTTTCGGTCACCAAACACTTCCGGTACGGAAACCCATACAAGGAAGCAAAAGCGTACATCGACGACCACAACATTGAGTTAGTGGTTGCACCGTCACCGAAGTACACCGGCTTCGATCGCCTTGTGAATCCAACACCGCTTGCAGACCGGCTCTCACGGTCAGTTGATGTGCCAGTGCTTGTTGTTGGTCCAAACAAGTGATGATTGCCGCACCCACTGAGAGCGAATCCACGAAAGGTTTAGACCAAAAGACGGCGTAGGCCGGCACAATGAGCCGCGGTCCCGAACTGATTATTACCGAAAAGGACAACGCCGCACGGCGGATTGCAGAGATCCTCAGCGGCGAGTCTGCTGAGACAGATCGGATGAACGGCGTGAACGTCTACAAATGGGGCGGAAAGCGCTGTATCGGTCTCTCCGGGCATGTTGTTGGCGTCGATTTTCCATCAGAGTATAATGATTGGCGAGACGTCGAGCCTGTTGAACTGATCTCCGCACCGATCGACAAACACCCCACCCAAGAGAACATTGTGGCTGCGCTGCGTCGGCTTGCGCGCAATGCATCCGCCGTGACGATCGCGACAGACTACGATCGAGAGGGAGAGCTGATCGGAAAGGAAGCATACGAACTTGTCAGAGACGTAAATGACGATGTGCCGATCGATCGGGTTCGGTTTTCTTCGATCACCAAAAATGAAGTGACAGAAGCGTTCGCAAATCCGGAGGAGCTTGATTTTGATTTGGCTGCTGCTGGTGAGGCACGGCAAGTAATTGATCTTATCTGGGGTGCTGCACTGACACGGTTTCTCTCGCTGTCTGCTCGCCAACTCGGCAATGATTTCATCTCTGTCGGTCGGGTGCAAGGGCCGACGCTCAAGCTCATTGTCGATCGTGAACGCGAGATTGAAGCGTTCGATCCTCAAGATTACTGGGAGCTATTTGCGAACCTGACTAAGGATGCAGGCGCAGGGTTTGAGGCGCAGTATTTCTACCTTGATGAGGACGGCAATGAGGCCGAACGGGTGTGGGATGGCGATCGGGCAGCCGCAGTTTATGACGCGCTTAAAGAGACAGACACCGCAACCGCAGATGCGGTTCGGCGGCGGACACGAACCGACAACCCGCCGGCACCGTTTAATACGACACAGTTTATCCGAGCAGCGGGGTCGATCGGCTACTCTGCACAGCGTGCAATGAGCATCGCTGAAGACCTCTACACCGCAGGATACATCACGTACCCACGGACAGATAATACGGTGTATCCGGATGATCTCGATCCACGAGAGCTCCTGGAGGCATTTATAAATAACCGAACGTTCGGTGAGGATGCAGAGGCGCTACTTGAGCGAGAATCAATTGAACCGACCGCTGGTGACAAAGAAACAACTGACCATCCACCGATCCATCCAACAAGCGAGCTCCCGAACCGCGGTGAGATCTCCGAGGATGAGTGGGAAGTGTATGAGTTGGTCGTACGTCGGTTCTTTGCGACAGTTGCGGACGCTGCGAAATGGGAACATCTCCGCGTGGTCTCTGTCGTCCCTGACGTTTCGGTTGCAGCAGATGGCGGTGAGACTGTCGAAGATCTCTCGCTGAAAGCAAACGGGAAGCGACTCCTCGAAGAGGGGTACCACGCCGTATATCCATACTTCAACGCCGGTGAGACATTCGTTCCGGCTGTCGAAGAGGGTGAGTCACTTGCGGTCTCGGACGTCAAAATCGAAGATAAACAGACCCAGCCGCCGCGCCGATACGGCCAATCCCGACTGATCGAAACGATGGAGAAGATGGGTGTTGGAACAAAATCGACACGCCACCACACCATTGAGAAGCTCTACGATCGCGGCTACGTTGAGAACGATCCCCCACGGCCAACAATGCTTGCGCGATCGGTTGTTGAGGCGGCAGAAAAGTTCGCCAATCGGATTGTGAGCGAGGAGATGACCGCACAGCTTGAGATGGATATGCAAGCGATCGCTGCGGGTGAGAAAGGCTACGATGAAGTTACTGATGAGTCCAGGGAGATGTTGGAGCTGGTCTTTGATGAGCTCATGAACGCTGGTGAGGAGGTTGGAAAACATCTCCAGCAATCGCTTAAAGCCGACAAAAGGCTTGGCCCGTGTCCGGAGTGTGGTGAGGATCTGCTTGTCCGAAAAAGTCGCTATGGGTCATACTTCGTTGGATGTGACGGCTATCCGGACTGTAAATATACCCTCCCGCTTCCATCAACTGGCAAGCCGCTCATTCTTGAAGACGAGTGTGAGGATCATGGCCTCCGGCACGTGAAGATGCTCGCTGGACGAAAGACGTTCACACACGGCTGTCCGCAGTGTAAGGCAGACGAGGCAGACGAACAGGAAGATGAGGTAATTGGGGTCTGTCCGGATTGTGGCGAGGAGCATGGTGGTGAGCTCGCAATCAAACAGCTGCGATCGGGCTCTCGACTCGTTGGCTGTACTCGATATCCAGACTGTGAGTACTCACTGCCGCTTCCACGGCGGGGTGAGATCGAGATTACGGACGATCGGTGCGAAGAACACGAGCTTCCAGAGCTGGTGATCCACAATGGAGATGAACCGTGGGAGCTTGGCTGTCCAATTTGTAACTACAGAGAGTACCAAGCCCAACAGGTTGGTGGCGATGAGCTTGAGTCAATCAAAGGGATCGGTGCGAAAACCGCTGAAAAGCTCAAGAGTGCCGGCGTTGAAGATGTTAAATCGTTAAAAGACGCAGACCCTGATGAGCTTGCGGGCTCCGTCGATGGGGTTGGCCCAGACACGGTTCGAAACTGGCAGGCGAACGCGGACTAATCTCGTGGCCGATTCGACTAAATTGGTTGCGCTCGTACACTACCTGTGACTGTTCTGTCTCTGCTTCGACTATGGCAACCGACTGATTTCGCAACGTGGTACCAACTCGGGGCGGAATACGTTGAGACGGTTGCAGAGGGTATGGGTTTTGATACCTCGAACTTTGTTGATTACGAAGCCGGTATGCAAGCGCTTGCCGATGGACGGCTTGCAATCCCCGACCAACTTCGCCGATCGATCGCCGCAGATCTGCTTGCAGATGCTCGCTTTTGTGAGCCGTTCTGTGAGTGGATGCCACTCTGGTATGAACTTGGGCTGATTGGACCAGTTAGATATGCTGATCTTCGACTGACTCGTGTCGCAAAACCATACTGTGTCGGCGTCTCAGTGCCGGCTCCACGGTTCTCTCGGCCACAAGATGTGCTGGTCGACGGTGTCCCCGCGGTAAACATGGTATCAGGGTTTGTCGATCGGTTTGTGTTTGCGGATGCAATCTTGCATCTGGAGTGGTTCGTCCATGTCGCCAGAGAGTCAGGTATTATTGTCCCCCAGGAGCTTGTCGATCGAACACACAAACAGAGCGTTGCATACTACACTGGTACTCGGACAACGCTTGATCGAGATGTCTGTCAGTTCCAGGCGCTGTTGTTCCAAGATGATCTCTGGGTAAAAAGAATAAACGAGCAGTATGAACTCAACAGCACGCTCTTCGATGTTTGGGAACAAATACTCACTGTCGAACGAAACGAACTGGAATCACAGCTAAGAGAGCCCTAAAATGACAGACACTGCGGTCAAAAATGGATTCGAACAGTTTGTTGATGAGACGCTCACCGCAACCGCAGAGGAGTTTCGGATTGCCAGAGCACTCCGAAACGGGGCCGGAGACGCACCCACGCGGCTTATTGATGCGTTATTGGGGCGCTCAACGGCACTACATCGATATGTTGTCCAGCCAGAGCTGCAAAAATATCACACAGAGATACTCCAGCAGTTTGCTGTAATCGCAGCGTACGCAGCTGATGACCGAGGCGTAGAGCCGTATCGCGAACAGCTTCTGTCGACCGACACATATGTCGATGCGATCTCACCAACAGTGTCGTCTGAAAAAAGAGCGGACATCGAAACGGCACTTCTCGATCGATCGACCACGCTTGGTGATGCAATTGTCCCGCTTATTCGCCACCCAAGTGATGAATTTTGGACTACCGTTACCGAGACATTCACCAAAGAAGAGGCGAAAAACTTTGTCAACACTAAATTCCGGTTCACTCAACCGCTTGATACATTCCCAGCGGCATTCAGATTTGAGACAACGATTGATCCAGAGAGGCTACTTGGCCCTGTTGGTGCGCTACTTCCGGCCACACAACCGTTTACACTTGATTTCACGGAGGAGGCAACAGTGGCAATGAAACGGGGAGAACATCGGATTATTCGCAATACCATCCAGACAGTACACCACCAGTATCAGTCGGACAGCTAGTGGGTACAAAAGCAAATATTCAGGTAGCTGTGTTATTCATATAATCAAAACATTCCAATAATTGCTGATAAATTTTAACCAATATATCGTGGAATATGTGGTATGGTCGATGATCGGTCACTAACCAGACGAGAGTCACTCCAACAGATAGGTGGGTTTGCTGGATTTGTTGGCAGTGCAGCGATACCGGTTGGAGTAGATCGGTATCGTAACCGGTCATCCGCTCCAGACGAGTTGCTGGAGATTCGACTGTTTACAGAGACAGCAATCAGGTACCAACTGCAGTATCCGACAATAGCCTCCAACACAGACACGGCTCAGGACGCAGCAACGGAGTTCCACAACTCGCTGGATCAAAATGAACAGCATGTGTACGACGCAACGGCACTCCCATCACGTATTACAACGAGTGGCCCGCTCCGAATGTACGTCCACGGCACAGTACCACAGCAGCTCGATAAAACCGACATTACATTCGAAAACGATGCCACGTATTACATCGAAACAGCAGGAGCAACGACCCCAACCGCAGTTGCTGGGGCCCCATCATCGGAAGGTCACTCACCAACACGGTCGTATGTCCATGGACAGGTTCAGGATCACGCACACTGCTATCGGTGTGAAGGACGCCTCACTGCGATCTGGATACGTGAGACGGCGTCATTGGCGCGCATAACCATAGAGACCGGAGAGCCAACATGAGTGAAGGGCTACAGCCCTATGTGGTGCATTTGTGGCGTGACCAGTTCACAGAACAGGATGTCATACCTCATGTTGAGAACGCTATCGGACGGTTTGAGTCTCAAGTTGAGACAACATTTGCTCTCCATGAGAAAGGCAAAATTGACCTTCCACATGCACCGTACAGCACCTATGGCGGGTATGTTGACCATTTCCGTGGTGACGCATCGCTCGTTGAGGGAGAGATGAACATGTTAATTTACAGTACAAGTATGCTCCGTGGATACGTAAGCTGTGGAGATACGTCTCGCTATCCATATCTCGGCCTTAGCAGTGGTAAATATCGAGAAACAGAGCGGCCAGTTACGCTCATTAACGCAGCGGTGTTGGAGTTTGACCTCGTGGTTGATGCGGCGGGATTGTTTGAGAATATGGTCATTCACGAACTTCTCCACTCCGTTGACGTGAAACACGAACATGGGGAAAACACGGATGGTGCAAACTCACCGATGCTTTCAGGCTACGCAGAGAGCTATAGCACAAACAGCCCTCCTGCGGAGACCTGTTCTGGAGAGCCACCGAAAACAGGTGTTGATGCGTGGACACACGAGCTGAGTCAGTGTTCTGTTGACCTATTCAATGAGTGGATGCGTGAAGAGTATCTTTCGTAACTGACGCCGAAACGCCTAACTCCCTAATCCCGAACTGTTGTGTGTGGACCGGTCAGCGCTCGTTGCGATCGCGGTTGCCCTCCTTGCAGTCATGGCACTTGCAGTTGGGGCTGCGACAATTGATTCTGCGGTGACTAGTGATGGAACCGAATCAGGGTTTGGAAGCGGTGACGGGTCATTTATCGGTGACTCACCAGGAACTGATGAGCAAGCAGACGCAGCCCCCGATCGATCGTTTGATATTCCCTTTCCGTGTGTAACGCTACTGACTGAGCCGACGACGCTCGTTGTGGTGTTCGCCCTCTGGGTTGCAATTGGCTATCTCGCCTATCGAGACACTGGGTCATTGTTTGCAGCAGGTGTACTGATGGCTGCGGTTGTATTCGTATTTGGCCCGCTGTATCTTGTTCTTGCGGCATGTGGCGATCCGTTTGACATCACACTCCCAGTTCCAGACATGGGGACAGGAGGCGGTGGTGATGGAGGGCTGTTTGAGGGCGGTGGGTCACCAGGAGAGGACGGTGAGCAGTCACCAACAGTCCCGATTCCAACTGCACTCTTTGGGCTACTACTCATCATTGGGTTGCTTGGGGGCGTGTTTTTGCTTCTTGCGGGAGGTACTGATCGAAAAGAGATGCCAGTCGACACGGGCGAATCGACGGAAAAGCCGGACCCTTCAGACAACCTCCAACAAGCGTTTGGCGAGACCGCTGGGAATGCGGCCGATCGGCTCAGCCAAACGGAAACACGAACGGACCAGAATGAGATCTATCGGGCATGGATTTCGATGACCAACGCCCTTGCGGTTGAGAATCCGGAAACAACAACACCGGTGGAGTTTTGCGACACTGCGGTTGATGCAGGTATTGCACGGTCTGATGCGGAGGCGCTTACTCGACTCTTTGAGTCTGTTCGCTACGGTAAGACAACAGTGACTGCCGATCGAGAAGCCGAAGCGATCGCCATTCTTCGGCGGATTGAAGAGACCTATAGTACAGTAGAGGAGGATGAATCAACATGAGTACCACAGCGCAACGACTCTCAGTTGGATGGGTCGCTGTATTTGGCGTACTAACGATCGGAGTTGGGTTCACAGCGTTGCTCGTTGCGGACGTTTCTGAGCTGTTGACCCTCACTGGCACATTTTTAACGCTTGTTGGGTTGTTCGCACTGGTACAAGGTGTTAGATACACGCTTTCGGGGAAAGAGACCGATCGAGCGCACATCACACTCGGCGACCCAGAGCAACGAAAAGCAGCCCCATCTCCAGGGAGTGCACTGACTGACGACGTAGCTGTGATCGTTGCTGGTGGTCGGTCTGCCGCAAACCGGCGTCGAAAACTCAGAACAAAACTTCGAGCACTCGCGGTACAATCGCTCGTTGCTCGGAGAGGGCTTTCCGAACAAAACGCACTCTCAAAAGTTGATACTCGTGAGTGGCCAACTGACCGGCTGGCAGTGACGTTTCTTTCAAATACACCATATCCACCACGCGATCGAGTTCGTGCGGTACTGTTCCGACAGTCCCTTGATAGAATCGCGATCGATCGGACAGTGACCGAGATTGAGACGCTGTGGAATGAGGACGAGCAACAACAGTTGGCCGATAGAAGGACGAAATAATGAGGAGCTTTGCGACAAAGCGGTGGGCTGGAATTGAAGGCCTTACCCTCCTTGTCGTCGCAATTGGGGTATTAACGACGAGTTCTGGACTCATCCTCGCAGGAATTATTGGATTTGGGTACGCGGCATATACAAAGCTGTGGGATGCTCCTGTGGCGGACGTTTCGATCGATCGAGAGCTTGGAGATGAGGCCCCAGCACCGGGAGAGACCACAGGCGTAACGCTTACCATAACAAATACTGGCTCGAAATGGCTCTCTGACCTTCGAGTCATTGACGGTGTACCACCTGCACTGGAGACAATTGATGGACCTGCACGAATCGGAACATCACTTCGGCCGGGTGAGACAACGACCTGTCACTACACGGTATCAGTCGTTCGTGGCAAGCATACGTGGGATAGCCTCCGGCTTATCACACGAAATCCAAGCGGATCAAGAGAGCGAGAGACAGTGTGCGAAGTTTCGACAACGCTCCGCTGTACGCCACCGCTTCATGCTGGTGCGAACCTTTCGCTTCATGGGCTGACAACACCGTACAGTGGCCGGGTAACCACGGATGTTGGTGGGTATGGAATTGAATTTCATTCAACCAGAGCGTATCGGAGCGGTGATCCACTCAACCGAATAGATTGGAATCGACGTGCACGGACGGGGACGCTTTCGACCCTCAATTTCAGAGAGGAGCGCGCAGCAACGGTCATACTGCTTGTGGACTCTCGAAAAGAGGCGTACGTTGCAGCAGAACCAACCGGTCGGAATGCAGTTGAACGAAGCGTTGATGCGGTTGCCACCATTTTTTCATCGTTGATTTCGAATGGCGATCGGGTTGGAATTGCTACGATGTCTCCAACGGAATGTTGGATTGCACCACAGAGCGGGAAAACACACACTGCACGGGTACAAGAAGCGCTTGCAACGCATCCAGGCTTAGCACCGACCGCAACGGAAGGAACCCTCTATCATACACTGTGGTTCAACCGGTTTATTCGTCGACTCCCAGCCGATGCACAGGTAGTCTTCTGCTCCCCATTTGTTGATGATCGGCCAATATACACTGCACGGCGGCTACACGCATATGGCCATCTCGTCACCGTTATTACACCCGATGAGACAACCGCAGATACGATCGGCGATCGGATTGCGGCAATCGAACGGCAACATCGCCTCCAGACACTCCGTGGGAATGGAATTCGCGTCGTTGATTGGGGCGATGAGCCGCTGCCAACAGCAGTGATGGCTGCAACACAGCGGTGGTCACAGTGAGCGGAGAGACTACCTCGCGAGGACAAACCCGTCAGGAAACAATTAATCGAAAACCAGCGGCCGCAAGCAGTTATGCAGCGATATTTTTGAGTCTGCTTGCTGCTGCTGTGCTTGTGCTTGGTTCGTTGGTTGGTGCAACGATAGCAGCCGTTGGCGCACTCATAACAACAGTCAGTGTATATCGCGGCCGGCAGAAAGGCGTGACACTTGGGGCGCTCATGACAACTGGCGCAATTGTTGCTGCTGGCGTTCTTGGTGCACCGCCAGCGCCGTTGCTTGGTGCAACCGGGTGTGCAATCTTAGCATGGGATATTGGTTCTTCTGCGATTGACATTGGACAGACACTTGGGCATAATGCAGACACTGCTCGATTAGAGGCGGTTCGAGCCGCATTCAGTCTTTTTGTCACAAGTACAACAGCAACAGTGGGATACGCAATCTACGTGTTGGCAGGTGACGGCCAGCCGATGACTGCGCTGGTATTGCTGATTCTTGGTGCAGTGATTATTATTGCAGTCTATCGACAGTGAACTCACATCGATGGTTGTTCAACTGTTGGTACAGGAACCGAATCAAGCACATCACGAATGATCTGCGCTCGGTTTACATCATTGACAAGCGCGTCCGGTGTAAGCACAAGTCGGTGCGCAAGCACAACCGGTGCAATCGTTTTAATATCATCCGGTGTAACGAATGAGCGACCGGAAACAACCGCCCGCGCACGTGCCGTCTCGAATAACCGTTGTGTTCCCCGTGGAGAGACACCAACCGAGACACGACGATCCGCTCTGGTTTCTCTCGTGATCGACACCATGTAGCTGAGTAGATCCGCATCGACAAGCACGCTCTCTGGTGCCTCTCGAAGTGAGAGGACCGCGTCACGATCGAGTACAGACTCAACGGACGGGCTTCGATTGGCTCGTCCGGCACGTCGTTTGAGAAGTTCAACCTCTCCAGACTCATCGGGATATCCGATCGAGGATTTGATTGCAAACCGATCGAGCTGTGCTTCCGGTAGCTCGAACGCGCCTGCGCTCTCAACCGGGTTCTGCGTTGCAATGACAAAAAATGGTGTTGGAAGCATGTGTGTCTCTCCATCGACGGTAACCTGCCCTTCTTCCATTGCTTCGAGCAGTGCCGCCTGTGTCTTCGGCGGTGCCCGGTTGATTTCGTCTGCAAGAATAACGTTCGCAAAGATCGGCCCTTGAGAGAAACTAAACGTTCCGTCAGACTCGTCGTACATATTCGTGCCAGTTACATCCGACGGGAGTAGATCGGGAGTGAACTGTATCCGTGAAAAGTCAAGTCCAAGTGCAGTTGCGACGCTTCGGGCAGTGAGCGTTTTTCCCGTTCCAGGGACGTCTTCAAGCAGGACGTGACCACGAGCGAGTAGGCCAATGAGAAGGCGATCGAGGAATTGTTGCTCGGCAATCACTGCCGTACCGATTGCATCAGTGACCGCACGGCACGCTGCAGTCGCATCGGGGATATCCATACAGACCACCCGGCGTGGAAGTGGCTTAATACTCGGGGTCGCCGCAGTGTGAGATCGGTACACAGCGGCGATTTCAACCGAAAGTATTTACCTTCATGAAGCGACATCTGTGAGTGTACGCCGAGGTAGCCTAGCCCGGCCAAGGCGGTAGATTCGAAATCTACTGTCCATTCGGACACGTGAGTTCAAATCTCACCCTCGGCGCTTTTTACAAAACTATCTCCTCGAGAGCGTGCTATGGCACTCAATTTCGGGGTGTGGCTACGACTATCGTGCGATTTGAAGCAGCGAGCGAGCATCCGTGAGCGAGTGCCGTTCAAATCTCACCCTCGGCGCTTTTTACAAAACGATCCCTTCGAGAGCTTTTTGTGGAGTCCGTCACAGGGCATATTTTTACCACTGTACTGTGGTTGTCAGCGTATGTCAGATACGAAGATTGCGATCGTCACTGCAGCAGGAAGCGGTATCGGGGAAGCCTGCGCCAGACAGCTCTCTGCAGACGGCTACACACCAGTGCTACTGTCACCGTCAGGGAGTGCAGTGGACGTTGCAGAGGATCTCGGTGGCGATGGATTCGAAGGATCGGTGACCAACCCGGACGACTTACAAGCACTCGTCGAGGCGACAGCCGATCGGTACGGGCGGATTGACGCGGTTGTGAACAATACCGGGCACCCACCATCCGGTGAACTGCTCGAAATATCTGACGAGGAGTGGTATGACGGGCTTGCTCTCGTACTGCTGAATGTGATCCGTATGGCCCGATTAGTCACCCCAATTATGGAGTCGCAAGGTCATGGATCGATCGTCAACATCTCCACATTTTCAGCATTCGAACCGTCGAGTGAGTTTCCAGTCTCCTCTATCCATCGTGCGGGGCTTGGAAGTTTTACCAAACTGTATGCCGATCGGTACGCAGCAGATGGGATCCGGATGAACACGGTCCAACCCGGCTTTGTCGATAGCTACGAGGTGGATGCAGAAACACGAAGCCGGATCCCAATGGGGCGGCCAGCCCATACCGAAGAGATCGCAGACGCGGTTGTATACCTCCTCTCGCCGGCCGCAAGCTACATTACTGGTCAAAACATTCGCGTCGATGGAGGACTGACTAAATCACTCTAATATAATTAGTCGATCGGCAGCCCTTTTTGTGCGCTCGTGTCACCACCACGAAGCCGACGCCGACGTTTATCATAGGCTGCCTCCAGTTTTCCACGCGTATTGCGTGAGAGAAGATATGCATCAACATCGGATCGATCCGCGGGGTGTGCAGACTGAATCCAAACCCGTGTTCGTGCACTCGAAATGAGGGCTGCCGCCCACCGTTCCGCAACCGATCGACTCTCGAATGTGTGTGTCGTTCCCGACTTGTTCACGAGTCGGCCAACATTGGGATTGCGCTTTCGTGCAGACGGTTTGATCTCAACAACGAACACAGTCTGTACAATGTGTGCACACGCAATATAAAAAGTGCTCCCGAATGAAGTTGGGGTGGGTCAGTCGTCTGCAGGTGGTGTCATCGGCTGCTCCGGTGGATCTGCGACCAGTAGCCGATCGAGCGCATCAACCATTGCAGTTACGCTTGCACGGGTGATATCCGCCTCAGAGGCGGCAACAGAGACGGTGTGATCGTTTCGTGACATCTCAACCTCGACGGTTACAACCGCATCTGTTCCGCCAGTGATCGCATCAACATGGTAGGATTCAAGTTCAGCGTATGCAGTCGACCCGAGCGCCGATCGGACTGCCTTGAGCGCGGCATCAACCGGTCCGGAACCAGTCCCCGAAGCAACGTGCTCGCGCTCACCAACACGGAGTTTTACACTCGCGGTTGGAACACTTGTCCCGCTGATCGCAGAGAGTTCAAGCAGTGCGACGTAGCGATCGCGATCGCGACCTTGCACATCTTCTGCAATCGCAAGCAGGTCAGCATCCGTCACCCGTTTTCCGCGATCGCCGAGCGCTTTGACACGCTCGACAACTGCTCGCAGTTCGCTTTCGGTCACATCAACATCATGTTCAGCGAGCGCAGAGGCAACACCAGCACGGCCAGCGTGCTTCCCAAGGACGAGTCGCCGTTCACGGCCGACCATCTCCGGTGGATACGGCTCGTACGTTGCCACGTCTTTGAGCATTCCATCCGTGTGAATGCCGCTCTCGTGAGTGAACGTGTTCTGTCCAATGACTGCTTTGTTTGGCGCTAACGGGATGCCGGTATTGCGTGCAACGGTCGTTGCAAGTTCATAGATGGACTCTAGCTCCATCGTCGAAACGCCGTAACCATGGCTGAGTGCGATCGCAACCTCTTCGAGCGCAACGTTTCCGGCACGTTCACCGATGCCATTGATCGTTCCATGAACCATATCTGCGCCCGCAGCGAGGCCTGCATGGACGTTCGCCATTGCAAGTCCAAGATCATCGTGCGTGTGAACACTTGTTGGACCAAGCGCCGAGAGCCGAGAGACCATCTCAGAGGTCGCCTCCGGGGTGGTGTGTCCGACGGTATCTGCAAAGCAGATCCGATCGGCTCCGGCATCAATGCCAGCTCCAAGAAGTCGCTCAAGATACGTTGGATCTGCACGGGAGCCGTCCTCACCAAGGAACTCAACCCACAAGCCGTGGTCTTTGGCATACGCAATCAGTGAGACTGATTTCTCTACGACCGCATCACGGGTTGTTCCAACTTTGGTTTCGATGTGGCGATCGGATGCTGGCACCACAAGCGTAATGCCATCAACATCACAGGAAAGCGCATCATCGATATCTGACTTAACACCGCGGGCAAAGCTTGTCACTCGCGCATCGAGACCAAGTTCGGTTACTCGGCTAATGCACTCGCGTTCACCCTCGCTGGTGCAGGCACTGCCGGCCTCAATCACGGAGAGACCAGCGCGATCGAGCGCCTGGGCTATCTCAACCTTTTCATCTGGTGTGAGAGAAACCCCGGGCGCTTGTTCACCATCGCGAAGTGTGGTGTCAAGCAGCTGTACGTTGTCGACTGGGAGTGGGTGGTTATCGGGGGAAGACCCCAATAAATCGATCACGAGACATATACTCGTTCTGTGTGGAGTCGCTGGATGTACTAAAAGGAGCGAGTTGACAGCAGTATCTGCCGGACCTGCAACTATTACCACACTATTCGACAATCTCGATCGTATCTCCGGGGTTCACATGTGATGCTGCACCGGCAGGCAGTTCAAGAATGGTATCTGCCTGTGCCTTGGCAAGTCCAATCCACGGCTCGAGCCGTGCTGTGCGCTCAACTGTCCCATCAATAAGCCAAACTGCATCGATCGCAAACGGGACAAATACCATATGGAGGTCGCGTGATTTTGTCTTCGAGAAGCGGAAGACGAGGGCATAGTCCTCGGGGATCGATCGCCGAAACATCAACCCACGCGCCTGACTGAACCAGGAGTCCGCATACTCACCAGTCGTTGCGATCGTGTTTGCGTCGCCATCTCCTGTTGGCCGGTGTACCACTCGCACGGGCGATGCGACGCAGCGGTGGGCTATATTATTGTGGATTTAGTAGTAAACCTATGGAGCGAACACCGCAGGGGACCCCGGTTGGCGTTGACGATCCGTATGCGGTGGCAGGTCACTGCGATCATCTCACAAGCGACGGGCGATGTCGGTACGCGCTCGAATATGCCGGTCACGATCCAGCGTTTGCTCAAGAACGGGCCGCTGAGGAGTATCGCTGTCACGTTGGGGCAGATGAGTGTTGGCGAGACTGCCCACACTATCGGTGGACGACAGACGATCGTGAATGTGCTCGGTGTGGGCTGGAGGAGATACCGATCGCCAATGAGCCCGATCGACCACTGCTTGAAGAACACCATCTCTCATATGGAAACATCTCATCCGATGACCAGACGCTGACACATGAGCTGACAGTTTCGCTTTGTCGGTGGTGTCATGCGAAAGTCCACAATTCGTTTGCACGGATTGATGACGACGTTTCACCGGATCTTGAGGCGATTGCGGAAAAAGAAGCACGGCGAACCAAAGAACAAAACGAGTTCGGATTTCAGTCTGCGCTCGATCGATCAAAGAACGACAAATCGCGTTACTGATACACAAACACGCATAGAATACACAGATCCGAACTGTTTTTGAGCCCAACAATCCAAGAAAGTGCATGACCAGAGTCGTCGTTATCGACAATCACGGGCAGTTTACACACTTGGAGCGACGTGCGCTCCGCGATCTCGATGTAGAGACAGAGCTTATTGACAACGAAACCGACCCCGCAGACGTCGAGGCAGATGGAATCGTTCTCTCCGGTGGCCCAGATATGGACCGTGCAGGCCGATCGGCCGAATACCTCGATGCAGACGTCCCTGTGCTTGGAATCTGTCTCGGAATGCAGCTTATTGCTGAAGAGCTTGGCGGCCGTGTGGGATCAGGTGACTACGGTGGGTATGCGGATGTTGATGTAGAGATTCTCGATGCAGATGATCCGCTCATCGGATCGCTCGCCCCACAAACACGTGTCTGGGCAAGCCATGCCGATGAAGTGAAAGCAGTTCCAGATGGCTTTACCCATACCGCGACGAGCGATGTGTGTGGAGTGGAGGCGATGAGCAACACCGAACGAGACCTCTACGGTGTCCAGTGGCATCCAGAGGTTGCACACACAGAGCGCGGCGAAGAAGTGTTCGAGAACTTTATTTCCATCTGCGAATCGAACTAATTACAGTTCGACACCGGGAAGCCGTATTGTTCCGCTCCCGGTGCTTGCAGGATCGTCTTCCGGTCTAATCCGAGTGACAAAAACAGGTACCTCTGCGGTTCGCACAACGCGTTCCGTGACGCTTCCTGCGTGAATGAACCGTTGGATTTGCGATCGACCATGCGTTCCGACTACAATGATATCAATATTATACTGGTCAGCATATGCCACAATCTCCTCGTGAGGGACGCCACGTCTGAGGTGTTTTGTGACTGAAATTCCATGTGGTTTTGCTGCCTCAGAGACGGCATCAAGCGCGTTTGTTGCCTGCGTTTCCATTCGTTCAACAACCATATCATACTCTGTTGCGCTTGGAAACCGCTGATCAACCACGTAGAGTGCATGAATTACGGCATCAGAGAGCTGAGCGAGCAAGATCGCATGCTCTTGAACTGGTCGTGATCCGGGACTGCCATCGGTCGCAACAAGAATTCGATCGTAGCTGTCCATGGCAGTCACTCACTCGCATAAAATAAGAACGTAGGGGGTTGATCAGCTACGATCGTGACCCCAGCCGAAGCTCTCGCTTTGAGATCTCCCCACAGCTCGGACAGATATGTCGGTACTGAACACGCGACCCACTCGTCACTGCCTGCCAGCCGTTCTCCGTATCTTCATACCGACACGCAGGACAGACACGTGCCTCCCGATTGAGCCGATCTTGGAGCCGCTCCAATGGTGTCGTCCCCAGTGCTTGGTATGACATGGTAGGACATAGCATAAGCGACGATATAATTATTCTGTCACTGTTGCTGATAGTATCATCCCAATAAGTTACCCATAATGAGAAATATAAAGAAGAGGATCACGACTTCGTTGACGATCCACGAGTGAGTGTGCATCCAATCACGGACTATTGGTAGCGCTCTTTCTGCACGCTTACTAAACAGGAGCAGAAATAAAAAGGGAATCGACAACACAAAAATTGTGAGCGAAATAAACGGCAGCGAGTACGTCCACGGCGCTCCGTTCGCAGCAAGGTACGAACCAACTGCGATCGACGTCAGAATATCAGTTGGGAAAAATCCTAACAACAGGAATCCAAGCCGGAACGATGTTTTTGGTGTGGCTGCATCAAGTTTGCCCATCCACTGCGGTGGCTCTGCTTTATTTCTGGTCCGGTAGGTATGGATCATCGCAAAAATAAGAACGATAAGAATCACGACACTCAGCATTGTGTTCGATGCCCCCTGTCCGATCGCACCAATACCGAATATGTAGGCAGTTGTCACAACAAGCGTGATTGAAATCGCAGCCCCAGCAATGTACCCAAGAGAGTTGCGTCGCCAATCATTACTCAATGCAAGAAAGATTGGAGTGAGTATCTGTGGCCCCGCAACCATCACGACGACGAGTGGTAATACATCCAAGAAAACCATGGTGTAACTGAGCGTTGGTCCCAACGAGTGTCTCCAGTGTTTGTGTTGGGTGTCAACAGTAGTTGAGAGCGAACTACTCCGTTATGAGTATACACGTACGACAATCGGGTTAATAATTTGCTCAGCAATGCTGTAGGTTCAGTGTAGAGTTGCTACTGGGACGTAGGCACTCCCGTATCGGAGATCCAAAATAAAGTAGTATAAAAAGCGTTACTCGAACAGTTCGTCAACCGCCGACTCTGCGGCCGCGATCGCCTCTTCAATCACCGCTTCTGGGTCCGGATCATCCGGGGCGTTCAGATAGACGTCAACTTCGAGGATTCCGTCCTCAAATCTGACGGTGATATCGAGGTCACGAACTGCCTTCTGTTTGTAGTGAGCGAAGATGACGCCTTCAGCAGCCTCCGCAGCTGCATTGACGACTGCTTCGTCTGTTGGCTCCGACATTACCGTTTATGCGCCGCCTGCGCCGCCCGGACCGGCTGGGCCGCTTGGACCGCCCATGCCACCCTGCAGAAGCTGTTGGAGCTCTTCTTGGAGATCGTCAAATCGGCCGCGGACACGATCTTCCTGTTTGTTGAGCTGCTCAACGCGGATTTCGAGGCTGTCAACCTTGTCTTCGAGGTCTTCTGCTGCGGTGTCGTAGTCGGTCTGGATGAACAGTTCACCGATCTCGCGGTACATTACAGCGTCTTTGTCAACATCTTCGAGTGCGTTGAGTGCGGTTTTTGCCTCATTGAGGGCACTTTCCGTTGACTGTTTCTGCTGTGCAACGTTTTGTGCGGTCTCTTGAAGTTCCTGAAGCGTTTCGAGTTTCTCCTGTGCTTCCGGTGGAAGATTTCCTTGCATGCTCGAAGCGTTGAACGCCAGCGGGAAAAACCCGCGGTATTCCACTCATTTTGTGTTAGGATCTTCCGTGGAATATGATACCATATCTGCGATCGATTCCGCGACAGAAACCAACCGTAGCCAACTGTTTGTTCCCGCCCGAAGCGCGATGAGGTCTGTCGCATGGACTGTTACGGTGACAGTTGATCCGTCACGCGACACTGTTGCATGTGCACGGTCTTCTGCAAGCTCACCAACTTCGATAGAAACAGCATCTGTAACGATCCGTGCGCATCGCTCGGTGTCGTACTGAAAGGAGAATGACGCTGTGTGATCGGCGTGTGACACGATCGACAGCGACGGTTAGCGAACGTCGACTTCTTTGATGTCTCGGGCCCGCTCTTTCAACAGGACGCGGTGACCACAGTACGGACAGCGAACGCCGCCGTACTCATCGAGTTCCACATCGCGTTTACAACGGGAGCACTTGTAGCTCATATATGATATAGTTAGGCGAAGTCGTTGAAAACCTTATTCGTCGGCCAGTGCTGCGCGGATCGATCGTCGAACCTGCTTTCCACCAGGTGTCTCCGGTCGGTATGCGCCGCCTGCGAACTTCTCTCCAGTCTTCTCGTTGACCCAGATGCCGGTTCCGAGGCGTTTGACGCTGTCACCATCGACAGTTGCGCTTCGCATTTCCGCTTCGATATCTTTCACGCGTTTCCGCGACACACGTCCGTACCGTGCGCCGAATCGGCCGGCGCTCCCGACGCTTCGTGCCTTCTTTTCAGCCATAGTAGCAGACAGTACCCAAGGCGCGAACAAAAAGGTGTTGAGTCGGACCCGTTGTGCGCCACTGTGACACCCGGAGATCCGCTACTGTAACTCCGCTTCCGAAAGCGCAGTGTTGAGATCATCACGAACTCGCTCACCGGTCTCGCGATCCATTGCAGTTGTGACAATCCGATTCTCTTGGACGCTTGAACCATCGCGAAGCAACATCCGAACGTTTCCATTCCCATCCGCGCGGGTGACTTTCGCCCGCAGTCCTTTTTGTGAGCCTTTTCCGCCTGCGTCGATCGGTCCCGGAATGATCTTTTTGACATGTGGATGGCCAGCGATAACGCTGATCGCTTTTCGTCCTTTCCGCCCACCAATGAGCGTGGAGTGGCGGCCACCAATCTTCTCTCGTGGAGGGATCTCAACAATGTCGAGTGCGCGTGTCCCGCGCCGATCGATCACCGACTGTACAGGTTCCTCATTCGGAACCCGATAAAACTCGTAGTGCAGTTGTGCTTTTGTCTCTCGAAGCGGCTCACGCTCGCCGGCCGCAAAAACCGTTTCCGGGCGCTTGCGTCGAACCTCATCAGCAACGCGTCCGGCGAAGTTCCGGAGCTCAACGACCGTTGCCCGATCGTCATGATCTCGATCCAATTCAGGAACGGTTGTAATTGTGGTTTCACCGAGGATTGTCTCCTCAGCAACCATCGTTAGCGTCGCGGCATCACGGGAAAAGTCGATAACGACAGCATCACAGTTTGCGGTGTTACAGACCAGACAGTAGTCGCCTGGTCGATCGAGCGGGTTGTGACACCGCGAACAGTCCATTACAGGTGTTTTGGAGGGCGCAACTAAAACATCATTTGTTTCAGTCGATGTGAGCTACTCGTGTCCGGAGACCCGAACTGGCGTGTACGGTTCCTCCAAGTACTCGATGTCGCTCTCAGTAAGGTCGATCGACACTGCCTCGACCGCCTCCTCGAGATGCTCGATGCTGGATGTACCGACGATCGGTGCAGTCACCACATCTTTGTGGAGCGTCCATGCGAGCGCAATCTGGGCCATCGAACGGTCCCTCTCGTCGGCGAGCTCTTGCACCCGTTCGTTGATTGTTTCACCGCCACCCTCACGGTACGGTCGGCCAATGTCGGTTTCATGTTCGCCGCGCGTTGTTGCATCGTCCTGTTCGTACGGCCTCGCAAGGTAGCCCGCAGCAATTGGGCTCCATGGAATCACACCGATGTTTTCATTCGCACACACGGGGAGCATCTCCCGCTCCTCTTCGCGATACGCGAGGTTGTAGAGGTTCTGCATCGTCTCAAACCGTGCAAGTCCATGCTGATCGCTCAGATGCAACGCCTTCTGAAACTGGTGGCCCCACATCGAGGACGCACCAATATGGCGAACTGATCCACGTCGAACTGCGTCGTCTAAGGCCCGAAGCGTCGTCTCAATCGGTGTTGTATAATCCCACCGATGGATCTGATACAGATCAACAGTATCCATCTGCAGCCGTTCAAGCGAATCCGCCAGCTCTTGTTCGATCGTCTTCCGAGAGAGTCCCGACGAGTGTGGTTTGTCTCCAACGGCGAATCGTACCTTTGTGGCAACTGTGAACTCGTCTCTGTCGTACGCTGTTAGTGTCTCTCCAAGAATCTCCTCGCTCTCTCCCGCCGCGTAGACGTTTGCGGTGTCAAAGAAGTTGATCCCCAGTTCGATCGCCCGCTCAATAAGCTCACGACCACCCTCCTCGTCCAACATCCACTCGCTGCGATTCTGTTTACCAAAGCTCATACAGCCGAGACAGAGTTTGCTCACTTCGATACCTGTTGATCCAAGCGTTGTGTATTCCATGTGAAACGATCCGCACGTGGTGTAATGAGTACTGGGTTCGTGGCTACCGCGACAGCGGCAGCTACAGTTCGAGCGGCCCTGTTTTGAGATACTCTCGGAGGAGAACCGTTGCGTAGGAGCCGCTTGGAAGCGAAAACGCAAATCGAAGCTCGTCAGGATCGACTGTTAGATCAGTTCGAACCAAGATCGCGCGCCGAGTCCCTGTCGAATCAAAGTTTCCGGGGAGTGAGAAGTCCGGTGGCTCAATCTCAAGTTCCGAGAGAATCGCACGTTCGATCTCGCCTTGCGCTCCGTCCGCAAGTTCGGTTTCTGTTCCAACAAGCGGCGCGGTAACAAACGCACGGCCACGCTTGCAGTGTCGTTCCATCGTTTGCACGCGCTTTTCTGTCACCTGTTGCAATCGGTGATCATCGGGTGCGTACAGTCCGTCCGGTGCGTCCCGATCGGCGAAGCAGCACACATCACCTGCAATCGGCCGATCGAACGGCAGCCCTTTGGAAAGCCGCTCGCTGAGGATACGATTGAAGATGTATGACTGTGCAGCGTTCACAAAGAGTCGCTGGAGGTTGGATGGGACCGACTCAAGCGCGTGTCTAAAATCCTCGTCGGTGGTTGCGCCGTCTTCCAGCAGCCGGTGCAGCATCGATCGCTCATATCGAAGGTGTCCTGGCATACGATCAAGCGCGGCGTTCCAATCCGGCGTCTCGCGTTCGGCCTGCGCATCGACAAACTCTCGAGCGCTGCGTGTTCGTTCAGGCTCGCTCTCCGACGGTGAGCCAACATACGAGAGCACGGCACCCCGCCAATCATCCCGCACAATACGGAGTCCAACCTCGTGTGTGATTGGGCGGTAGCTTCCAAATCGTTGGTGACCAAAGTAGTTCGGAACGCCAACTGTTACTGGCTCACTCGTGTCGATTTCGCTCTCGTCCCCAGCAAACGCCGCTAGTTCGGTAGTCGTTTGTGGGACGGGCGAAGACGTCTCCGCGTCTCTGACCCGAATCGAGAATCGGTTGCCGTAGAGGTCCCCAAACGAGAGCGGTCGACCCGCACGACCAAGCACTTCGATCGTTGCTCCATCAATATCGAGTGCGTCTATTTCGTCCGGATCCGCTTTTGAGACCGTAAACAGCTGTGTCGTCACTGCATGTTTATCTTTTGTTCCAGCCCACGACACTCGCTCTCTGCTCATCGACAGCGCGTTCGAGAGTCGCCGAGCGAAGTCGTTTGTATCCCACGATCGAAGCGTTACCCGAAGGACGATTTCGGGGTATCCGCCGGGTTCTGCGGAAAACGGGGCGATCGAAAATGCCTCAAGCTCCGTGACATGGAAATCATCAGGCTCGGTTCGAAGTACACCACCAATACCCTCGGTCTCGCTCACATAGTGCTCCATTCCAACCGTCTGCTCGATCGGGTGTGCGTCGATGGTCATTAGTACAAAGAGAGGTCGCCCGTAACGCGATCGACGAGCTCGTCATCACCGGGGCCAACGGCGATCGTTGTCGGGGTACCCGGATCAAGCTGTGTGTGCCCAGCATCACGAATGATTGCGTGCGGAAGCCCCTCAAGACGAGCTTTTTCTGCGATTTCGTACAGCTCAGACTCGCCGCTGGCTTTGACGACGACCTTTTTCTGACCACCACCTTTCCACGCACGGCGTGTTCGTTCGTCCGTATCTTCGTACGCTGACAACGATGCGTGTGCAACTTGTGCTGCGAGTTTGCCAACGCCCATGCCAATATCAGTGCGGGCGGCGATGACTTGCTTCATACACTCCTTTCTCGATCGGGGTGTAAGTCCGGTTCGCTTTGGCGGGCATCAGTCAAGTAACCGTTCGTAGTTTCATTGAGAGGTTATTCAACGATTCAGAAATCAGTTGCTGTTGGGTCTGCGAAATCTATAAGAACATTGCCAACACCGATGTATCTATGCGGACACAACGTCGATCGGTGCTCCGATCGATCGGTGCAGGAATGCTTGCACTGACGGCAGGCTGCACACAAACAGCTCTCCAGACAGGCTCGACTGGACGCAAATCCACGGAGCCAAACACACCGACTGATGGGACAATTCGCATTGCAACAACGACAAGCACGTATGACTCCGGGATTGTCGATGCACTAAGTCGTTCGTTCACCGATAACACAGGCATTTCTGTGCAAGCGATCGCCCAAGGGACCGGGGCTGCACTTGCGACTGGGCGAGCAGGTGACTGTGACGTTGTCTTTGTGCATGCACCATCGCTTGAGGCAGCGTTTGTTGCGGACGGCTATGGCATCGATCGGTGTGTCCCGATGATGAATGATTTTGTAATCGTTGGGCCCGAGTCGGATCCCGCCGATATTGGATCGCAACGATCGGTGTCTGCTGCGTTTTCGAAGATCGCAACCAGTGAGACGGAGTTCATCTCACGAGGGGACAACTCGGGGACACACATCAAAGAATTGGAGTTGTGGGAGCACGCAGCGATCGCGCCGTCGGGAGGATGGTATCTTGAGGCGGGTCAAGGAATGGGAAACGTCCTCATGATGGCTGCACAACGGGGTGCATACACCCTAACCGATCGCGGGACCTATCTTTCGATGGGAGCAAACGCACCGCCCTCACTACTGCTTTCAGGGCCAGTTGAAGACGGCGATCGGTCGCTTGCAAATCCGTACGGCGCAATGGCTGTCAATCCGGATCGCCACGAACACGTACGATACAATTTTGCAACGCAATACCTTGATTTTTTGATGAGCGAGGTGGGCCAAACGCTCATTGAAACGTATCGAGTCAATGATGAGCCGCTCTTTGTCCCGCTAGCAGACGATGAGACTGGCTACGGATCGATCGACGAATGATTACAGCACTCTTGTCGGATGGCTATATTTGGAGTATCATTCGCGTCTCGCTGTATGTGAGCCTTACTGCAATTGCACTCAGTGCGGTGTTGAGCCTGCCGATCGCGCTTATTGTTGGCGTTACGGAGTTCCGTGGAAAGCGGCTACTGAATGCAATTATCACCACCGGAATGGGGTTTCCAAGCGTCGTTGTTGGGCTACTTGTCTTGTTCGCGGTCTCAAATCAGGGGCCGCTTGGCCCGCTCAACCTGGTCTTTACCCCTGAGGCAATGATTCTCTCACAGATCGTCCTTGCAGCACCGGTCATTACAGGTATCAGTCTCTCAGCGATCGATAGCGTTGACGGAGGGATTCGAGATGCGGCCTATGCAATGGGCGGGACGCGGCTGGATGTTGCAGTTGTAACGATCAAAGAAGCCAAATATGGAATTGCAACCGGTATCCTTGCCGGATTTGGTCGAGCGATTAGCGAAGTTGGTTCGGTCCTGATTGTCGGTGGGAATATCGTCTCCGATGGAAGTTCATACACTCGGACACTCACAACCGCGATTCAGTTGGAAGCACGACAAGGACAGTTCGAGACTGCACTCGTACTTGGCGCGGTGTTGTTGGTGTTAGTGCTCTCTGTGAATGCGATCGTCATCCGGCTTGGAAGCGGCGGAGGAAGATCACGATGACCGCGACGCAAGGTGATATCTAATGGCATTACGCGTAGAGAATGTAGCCCGGAGGTTTGGAGAGACAACGGTATTTGAAGCGGTTTCAGTGACGATCGAACGCGGTGAGATTCTGGCACTGATTGGACCGTCAGGAGCAGGAAAAAGTACGCTTTTGCGAACCCTCGGGCTGTTTGAACGGCCGGAGGCAGGAACGGTGCGTGTGGATCAAACTGATATCTGGGCAGCGACGGAGCGAGAGCGACTGACAAAACGCCGATCAGTTGGGATGGTATTTCAAGAGCCGAATCTGTTCGGAACGACTGTCCGACGAAATGTGGAGTATGGGCTTCGAGTGCGTCGGTCCTGGCGGACTCGGTTCCGTGATCTCGTTCCGGTTATTGGTAATCGAACGCCACCACAGCCGGTCGTCAATGCACTCTCGCTTGTCGGAATGGAGGATGCGATCGAAACACCAGTAGAGTCGCTATCCGGTGGCGAGGCACAGCGTGTTGCGTTTGCACGTGCAATGGCATATGACCCAACATACCTGCTGTTTGACGAACCAACAAGCGATCTCGATCCACGGAACACTGCCGTCATTGAAGATGCAGTTATCACGGCCACTCGTGGTGAAATTGGTGCCGTTGTCGCAACACATGATATGCATCAAGCACAACGGATTGCCGATCGGGTCGCATTGCTGTTGGATGGCGAAGTTGTCGAAATTGGCCCTACCGAGCAGCTTTTTTCTTCACCACAGGACCCACGAACACAGAAGTTCATCGACGGCGAGTTGGTATATTAATATGCATCCACCATATCACTCGGACATGGAGAGAACCGATGACTGAGCGCGGCTTCGAGGCAACGCTATCGATCGGAGACGCAACCGTCACCGCGAAAGACATCGAACTTCTTCGAGCGATCGATCGAACCGGATCGCTCTCTGCGGCTGCGGCGTCGCTTGGCCGATCCTATGCACATCTACAACGACGTGTTGTGGAACTAGAATCCGAGATTGGCTCACTAACAACACGACAACGTGGGGGTGCAGATGGTGGTGGAACTGCACTGACAGACCGGGCACACCAACTCTGTGCTCGATTTGACAGGCTCCATGCTGAACTAACGGGTGTAACGACCGTTGATGAATCCGTGTTTCATGGCACTGTCACGGTTCGATCGGGACAGATTGGAACCGTTGAAACAGACATTGGCCCGATACGCGCACTTGTACCGGAGACGGAGCGTACACCCGTTCGGGTCGGTGTTCGCTCTGATGCCGTTGTGCTTGATACGCCGGACGGTGCCGCAAACGAAAATGAGACAAGCCGGCGGAACAGCTACGATGGAAAGGTCTCCTCAGTCGATACACAGGATGGGATTGTACGTATTGGCGTCTCGATCAATGGACATGAGCTGCGTGCGCTTTTGACTGCAGAGAGCTGTACTCGGCTGGATCTTGCAGTTGGAGACCCTGTATGTGCTTCATTCAAAGCAACTGCAGCACGAGCGGTCACGGATCGATCGACGGCAGATAACCGATGATAATCGGGAGTTTTTACCGCCCGCAGTACGGCGAACTCGCTATATGATACTCTCAGATAGGGACTTAAGAAGACGGCTTGAAGAGGGGGATTTAGTCATTGATCCGATCGACGATCCCGAGATGCAGATTCAGCCAGCAAGCATCGACTTGCGACTTGGCTCCGAATTTTTGGAGTTCCAGCGGGCAAACATTCCATGTATACACCCAAACAGCACCGAAGAAGTTGATGATTACGTAACCGAAACCTACGTTGAGGAGGGTGATGAGTTCATTCTTCACCCAGGTGATTTCGTACTGGGAACAACCAAAGAACGGGTAGAGATACCGGATGATCTTGTTGCACATGTTGAAGGCCGATCGTCACTTGGCCGGCTTGCGATCGTGGTGCATGCGACAGCCGGGCTGTGTGACCCGGGGTACCAAGGCCAAATTACGCTTGAACTGTCAAATCTCGGAACCGCACCGGTTGCACTCACCCCCGGGATGCGTGCATCACAGCTTACGTTTACAAAGATGACCTCTCCTGCAGAGCGACCGTATGGCTCAGAGCGTGGTTCGAAATACCAAGACCAGAAAGGCCCACAAGCATCCCGGATCGGCAGTGATCCTGAGTTTGAACGGGACGGAGAGACCACTGAATGAGATTTATTGAAGAGATCGTCGTCGATGAGTTTTTGCCGACGCTTCGATCGATGCTCGCAGAGGATCTCCGCGAGTATGGGCTCACACAACGAGAGGTCGCAAACGCACTTGGAATTAGCCAATCTGCAGTCTCAAAGTATGCACATGGCGATGTCGCCCGCCACAAACGGATCGTTGCAGATACGCGGGTCCAAGATCTGGTCACTCGCATCGCGGATGGACTGGCAAACGGAGACATGAGCCGTGTCCAAGCACTCGTCGAAATCGAAGTGCTCATTCGTCAGTTAGAAGACGGTGATCTACTCGCAGAGCTTCACGAGGAGGCAATGCCTGAGTTGGCTGAGACGGATGCAGACTTTTCAGTTCATGATCCAGATAGCCAGCTTCGGACCGCAGAACGCGTCCGATCGTCGGTTCGGCGCGGGCTCAGAACGCTGACAAACGCAAGCGGCTTCGCGGCACTCATCCCGAACGTGGGGTCAAATCTAGTTGAGTGTCATCCGGACGCGTATACGATCGAAGATGTCGCAGGAATTCCGGGACGTATTTTTGACGTGAAAGGACAGGCAACAGTTCCCGGTGAGCCGGAGTTTGGATTGAGTGAACATGTCGCATCAGTCCTCTTGGCTGCACGAGAGAGTGGTGCTACTGCACGCGGCGCCGTAAATATCAAATATACACCCGAACTCATTGCAGCGCTTTCAGAAAACGGGTATCAGACCATCGAGTTTAGCTCCGAAGCGTGCAGTACGGTTACCGAAACGATCGAAACCGCACTGTCGGGTACTGAACTTGAGGAAGCATTTGTATTGTATCAGACTGGTGCGATGGGAATTGAACCGATTATCTATATTATTGCACCGGATGCACAGGCTGCTGCAACCGTTGCACGAGAGCTGAAATAGGATACTCGGTGTAGGTTTTTGTGGGCTGTTACCGAACAGACTGCATGAACATATTCACACCGGATCGTTGGTGGCAGCAATGACGACTGCACAAGGCTTCTATACGCGGTGGGCGTGGCTGTACGATATTATTTCGGCGAAGATACCTGGTGTTGGATTGATCCGGCGTGCTGCGATCGACCATCTTGGCGTTGCACCTGGTGACACTGTTGTCGAAATGGGATGTGGAACGGGAGCAAATCTCCCATACCTCCGCGAACAGGTTGGAACAGACGGTACCGTCGTTGGTATTGATTTTTCTCCAGGTGTGCTCGCTCTTGCGGCCGATCGGATCGATCGACATGGCTGGGAAAATGTCCATCTGATTCGAGCGGATGCAACACAACCGCCGCTTTCACCTGTGGAAGACGGCTCACAGGTAGATGTTATTTTTAGTTCGTTTGTGAGCGGGATGGTAGACGACCCAGCATCGATGGTTGATCGGTGGGCCGCGATCGTCGGTGAGGGTGGGACGGTTGGACTGCTTGATCTTGCTCGAAGCAGCAGTATCGGTGGGACATTCATTAATCCACTATTTTCTGCAGTGGTCCGTGCGACATCGCCGCCAGCCGCAGCGCGGGACAGCGCCGCGATCGATCGGCTCGATCAACGAGTTGCGGCAGCACACGCACGGCTTCATACGAAGACACAAACACCGAGATATAAGACGCGGGCGTGTGGGTTTATTCGAATCAGTAGTGTAACGATTGAAGAATGACGCGAACTAATCGCTGATCCGGTGGGTATATCGGTCCGGCACCGTTACACAGTACGTATGCGCCGACGGCAGGTCCTCGTTGGAACAGCACTTTCTCTAAGCGGCGCCTCGGCAGGTTGCCTCAGTCGCGATCGCCCTCTTGGGCTCCCCGGGGAGGAAGAAGAACCACTCGTAGAGATTATTGAGGACCGGCTCGTCCGCGAAAATCCCGGAACCGAGGAAGAAGCAGTCAGAGTGGAAGGAATCGCAGAGAACGTAAGCGATCGACAGCTCACCTACGTCGAGATACAGGCACGGTTTTTCGACGAGGATGACGAGCTGCTAGACAGCACTGTTGAGCATATCAATGATGTGACTGCCGGTCGGCGCTGGGAGTTTGAGATCGAATTTCCACGAACGGGAGACGCTGCCGAACGCGTCGTTGGGTACGAACTTGAGGTTGTGACAAATATCTAAACAGCCGCACCTCTCAGACACAGAGCCATGTTTCATCTACAGTATCGCTTGCAAAGGTCTCAACTGACGTCCATTTACACATATCCATTGATCGGGTGGACTGGAGGCGATAATGAGTCCGACTGACCCACCACAGCCACCGATCAGTGGGCCACCAGATACGCAGGATAGTGACTCTGATGATGGACATGTTACGCTCGCAAAACAGGGGAGTATCACATTTATTGGTGATATTGTCAAGAAGTCATTTGGCTTCATCATTATTGCGATCATCACAAGATTGGTCAGCCCATCCGTCTACGGGCTGTTCATTCTCGCAACATCGATTATTCTGTTTGTCCAGGTGTTTGCAACCCTCGGGCTGCCGCGAGCGATCGACTACTATGTGCCGCAGTATTTAAGCGAGGGCCGTATCGATGCAGTTCGCGGCGTATTCATACAGGTTGTTGTATACGTTGCCATTATTTCTGTTCTTGTCGGCATTGTGTTGTATCTCACAGCAGGGCTGCTTGCAGAGCAGTTTGGAGAGCCATCACTTCGGCTCGCGCTAGTTTTATTAAGCGTTGCGTTGCCGCTGCTTGCGGCGTACAACGTATTATTGGCCTCATTTAACGGAATCAAGAAGCTCAAATTCCGTGTCTATGTTCGAGATATTACCCGCCCAACAACGCGACTCGTTGCAACCGCACTATTACTCATCGCCGGGTTTGGTCTGATAGGCGTTGTCGGCGGCTACATCATTGGGCTTGCGGCATGTATTGTTGTTGGGAGCATCTTGCTCATCCGGTATGGCAAGCAGTACGTCGGCCGATCGATCACGTGGACACCGACAAAAGAGCTGTTTTGGTACTCAGTTCCGCTGGCATTTGCGAGCGTTATTTATGTTGTACTTGGCCAAGTTGATTATCTGATTGTTGGGTACTTTCTAACCTCGGAGGATGTTGGATTTTATCGAGTGGGATACATGCTTGGTGAGAATCTGCTCATTTTCTTTGCGGCGCTTGCTCCTGTTTTTAAGCCGCTTATTGCAGAAGAACGGACAAACGATTCGGCAGTGCGCGATCGGTATCAAACTGCAGTTCGGTGGGTGATTGGCTTTACCCTCCCGGTCCTGCTTATTCTCACACTGGGTGCAACTACCTACCTGTCGCTTATTTTTACTCCACAGTACGTTGTTGCAGCGCCGGTTATTGCAATACTGGCAGTCGGCTATATGCTAAGTATTGCAGGTGGCGGCCCAGGTGGCTCGCTCCTCCAAGGATTAGGATATTCCCGGCTTGTGTTCATCAACACGGCGCTACTTTTTATTACAAACATCACTGTGAGCCTGCTGTTAGTGCCTCGAATCGGTATTCTTGGTGCTGCAGTTGGGTCCTCTGCAGCGCTTGGAATTGCAGGTGTTGCCGCGCTTGTTGAACTGTACTACTACCGACGGATACACCCATTCACGGCTACGCTCGGTCGCGTGCTTGCAGCAGCAGTTCCTGCCGCGATCGCGGGGGCGATCGTCGTGTTATTTATTCAGTCAGTACTGCTGACGGGCGTTATACTTCCGATCGTTGTCCTTGCAGTCTATCTGTTTTTCATTGGGCTGTTTGGCGGAATCACCGAGTCAGATGCAACAGTTGCAGGAGAGATCGATCCGCGACTCAAACGTGGTGTTGAGCGGATCAATTCATGGTCACGGTGAGATTATAACACGAGCAAAAATAGGGTCCCGATCCCACAGGATGACGCAATCCCTACCAAAAAAAAGAGCCGGTTTGCAGCAGGGTTTTTTGCAGGCGTGATTTCAAACGTGTAGTGCCACTTCGAAAGCGGTCGAAACGGCCAGACGCCCATCGGTGTAATAATATCGCCTGCAAGGTGTCCCAAAATTGCGAGTGATCCAAGCAGTCCGAATTGAACCGCGGCTCCGAGTGGATCGACAGCACCAATAACGGTCGTAAGGGCCCACGCAGTAAGGCCGACAACTGTGCCGACTGCGATCGCAAACCAGACCGTGTGTGTTGGGCCACGGTGCGGAATCAGCTCCGTATACTCATCAATATCCGGCAGTACCCCCAGTGCAGCCATTAAAACGCCACCGAGGAGTGCCATCTCTACCGCACCGTTTTGAAGATACCAAGCGGCGATCGGGGCATAGAGAACAAGCGAGATCCCGATGTGTCCGAGCGCGTACATACCACCTACTTGAGCGTCGAATACTATGAACACACTGGCTTTTAGCGACAGATCAATGCTTAACCATCTATCAACCCACTATTCGAACATGAATATGCTCGTCGACGGTGAGTGGCGCACAGATGCATACAAAAGCACAGACGAGTCTGGCGCGTTCGATCGGAGTGAAACCGCATTCCGCGATTGGATTGCTGGCGCTGCAGTCCCAGAGCATGTTGACGCAGAACCAACTGATCGATTTCAGCCGGAGGCAGGACGATACCACCTGTACGTCTCCTATGCGTGTCCATGGGCACACAGAGCGCTTCTCGTCCGTGCACTCCTTGGACTCGAAGATGCAATCTCGGTCTCGGTTGTCGATCCATGGCGAGGGGAGGATGGCTGGCAGTTTACGCCCGAAAAAGACGGCTGTACTAAAGATCACCTATACGGCGCAGATTACTTGCGTGAACTGTATATGAAGGCAGATTCCGACGTAACCGGACGTGTAACCGTGCCCGTCCTCTGGGATACAGAGACAGAGACGATCGTCAACAACGAGTCACGAGAGATTATCCGCCAGCTCTCGACCGCGTTCACAGAGATTGGAAAAAACGATGTTACGCTCGCACCTGAGTCGCTCCGATCGGAGATTGATTCGGTGATTACAGAGATCTACGAGCCGATCAACAACGGCGTCTACCGTGCTGGATTTGCAACGAAACAGGGGCCATATGATGACGCGATTGACGAGCTGTTTGCTGCGCTTGATCACTGGAACGAGCTCCTCGGTGAGCAGCGATTCCTTGTTGGCGATCGGCTTACGGAAGCAGATATCTGTATGTTTACAACGCTTGTCCGCTTTGACCAGGTGTATCACACTCACTTCATGTGTAACAAGAAGCATATCCACGAATACGAAAATATGTGGCCATATCTTCGTGAACTCTACCAGCTATCTGGTGTTGCAGAGACCGTCAACATGGAGCACATCAAAGCACACTACTACACAACACATCCAGGCGTAACGCCAAGTGGAATCATTGCTCGTGGACCTGGTCTTGATTTCACCGCACCACACGATCGGGCCGATTTTGGCGGCGAACTGCCTGCAGCGCTAGCTAGATAGCGACCGCGTATTTCCGCTGCCCGATCGCTTTTTATATCCCTTCACCTCTACAGCGTATGACTCTCTCACAGACTACGCGTGTAAAGAATAGTACGCCGTCAAGCATCCGTGTGATGTTCGATCTCGCAGAACAGGCGGACCACGATCTCGTGCGGCTCGAAGTTGGACAGCCGGATTTTCAGACACCAGCACACATTATTGATGCTGCAACGGCCGCGGCAAAAAACGGTCACACCGGATATACCGCAAATGCGGGTATTCCAGAGCTTCGAGCTGCTGTTGCCGAGATGCTGCAGTCCTCGTATGGTGTTCCAGCAACGCCCGACGGAGTGACGATTACAGTTGGGGGGATGGAAGCGCTCCACCTCGCAATGCTTGCAACCGTTGAACCCGGCCAGGAGGTTCTCCTCCCATCACCAGTCTGGCCGAACTATCCGATGCAGGCCACACTTGCTGGCGGAACGCCGGTTGAGATTCCACTCTCAGCGGAGACCGGATATGCATTGGATGCAGACGCAGTGATCGAACGGATGGGTCCAGAGACCGCTGCAGTTGTGCTCTGTACTCCATCTAACCCCACCGGTCGTGTGTTTGATGAGAAACCGGTCCGTGCGGTTGTTGAAGCTGCAGCAGCGCACGATGTTGCAGTCATTGCGGATGAGGTGTATCTTGGGTTGACGTACGATCGAGCGCCACGCGGCATCGCAGGCTACGTTGATGAACATGAGCACGTGCTCACGATCGGGTCAGTTTCAAAAACGCACGCCATGACTGGCTGGCGGCTTGGGTGGATTGCAGGCGACCCTGCATTCATTGATGGCGTAAATACAATTCACGAGTCTACAACGTCATGTGCGCCAAGCATTGTACAGCACGCCGCATTGGCTGCACTCACAGGGCCACAAGAGCCCGTTGTGGAGATGTACGAGACGTTCAAAGGGCGCCGTGAGCTGGTTGTCGATCGAATTGCGGAGATTGATGGCCTTTCGGCACCGGATCCACAAGCGGCCTTTTATGCGTTTATCGAGCCGGAGCTTTCCGGCTCATCGCTGTCGATTGCAAAGCGGCTACTCTCTGAGTTTGGCGTAGTACTTGCACCCGGAGACGGGTTTGGTACCGCAGGAAAGGGCCGACTCCGGCTGAGCTTTGCAAATTCGACGGCGCAGATTGAGGAGGGATTCGATCGGATCGAAACTGCCCTTCGATCGTGGTAGCTACTCTGAGACGCTCATTTCCGAGAGTGCAGCCTGTGACTCAGGCAGTGTCTGTCCACCATCGATGACCAACGGATGGCCGGTAATGAACCCCGCATCTTTGGACGCCAAGAATGCAACCGCAGCCCCGATGTCTTCCGGCGTACCAAGCGTTCCGAGGGGGACGCTTTCTGTCATCTCTTCGATGTACTCATCGCCCAATGCTTCCAGCTGTTCAGTTTTCACATTCCCTGGAAGGACTGCATTGATCGTAATTCCCTCAGGTGCAAGCTCAAGCGCAGCCGATCGCATGAATCCAAGCAATCCTGCTTTTGTTGCACCGTAGTGTGCCCATCCGGGGTAGCCAGTCATCGGACCGGTGATTGAGGATGTAAGGACAATCCGTCCAGAATCACTCTGTTTGAGTGCTGGGAGCGACGCTTTGACCGTTCGGAATGCGCCTGCAAGATTGATATCCATAATTTCGTGCCATGAGTCAACCGAGAGCGCATCAATACGGCCTGATGGGTAGACACCAACGTTTGCGACAACAACATCAATTCCACCAAGGCTGTCAACCGTCGCTTCGACAGCCATTTCGATCGTCGCAAGGTCAGTGACATCAGCCGGTAGCGCAATCGCATCGCCCTGTTCACCAAGGTTATGAATCTCATCTGCGACCTCGTGCGCTGCATCTTCGTCAATGTCAACAACCGAGACTGCATAGCCATCAGCTGCAAGCCGGTGTGCAATACCACGGCCAATTCCATGACCAGCGCCAGTGACAAGGGCAACGCGCTCATCAGTACCGGTCGCAGTTCCATTGTCTGCTGTTTCGGAGCTCATACAAAACTAGTCGTGAAGATACCACATAGCCCTAATTCAGCCGAACTGTTCAGTTTTTTGAGAGCGTACCCACGAAGTTCATGTGCATGGAGACAGAACTCCTAATGTGCCTGGGCGTGAGTCGGCCTTTCGGTGGCTGTCCAAAGCGGAGCCACCGCCGCGTCTTGTTGATTGGTCGCTCTTTGTGCTGATTTGTGTTGAGGTGATCACCGGATTTGTCTCGTTCACACTCGGGACGCCCGAGGGATGGCCCATCTTTTGGATTCATCGGATTGTTGGGCTCGGACTCATTGTGTTGCTCATTTTCAAACTTCGACGAGTACGGTATCGGCTACTGAATAGAGAGCAGTGGCAGCCATCCACGCTGCTATCAGTACTTACAACGATCGCTGCGGGTGGCGCACTGATAACGGGCATCGTTTGGGTGTTTGGTCTTGATATCAGGATTTCATACTGGACGCTGTTGAGCGTCCATGTTGGATTTGGATTGGCGCTTTTTATACTCCTCATTCCACACATGTGGACACGGTTTCACCCACCACGTCGAGTTGATTTTACAACACGTAGAGCGGCGCTCCAGTACAGCGGCCTTCTTATCGGGGGTGCAGTGGTATACCGGCTTCAGGAGGCTATTAACCGACGTTTTGCAACACCGGGCGCGGACCGACGCTTCACCGGGTCACAGCCACGGACTGGTCAGGGCAATGGGAGTTTTCCGGTAACATCGTGGGTTGCAGATAATCCTGAGCCGATCGATCGAGAGGCATGGCACCTACAGATTATAGGTCATGTTCAGCAGCCGATTGAACTCTCATATCAGGAGTTAACAGGCCAAGCTGACGTTGATGCACTCCTCGACTGTACAAGCGGATGGTATACCGAACAGACGTGGGGTGGCTATCGCGTTGCTGATCTGCTTGCGGCGGCAGGTGGGGAGACAGCTGCTGGACAGTGGGTACGGTTTGTGTCTGTCACCGGCTATCGCTGGAGCCTTCCGATCGACGAAGCGAAAGAAACCATTGTTGCAACGCACGTTGGTGGAGAGCAACTGAGCCACGGCCACGGTGCGCCACTCCGACTTGTTGCACCGGGTCGCCGAGGATTTCAATGGGTCAAGTGGGTCACACGGATCGAGGTTCGATCGGAAAACGATCCTGCACAATGGCTCGTCACGCTCATCAGTGGGTTCTAATAAGTCAGTGTGGACGGTTGCGAAAGCCGCACGTATTTATCACCGTGGGACCGAAACGACAACCAATGCCGGGTTCGATTGTAGAGTCACTATATACAATGGATACACGGGCAATGAGTGGCATTAGTACGGTTTTAATGCTCCTTATTGCACTGTCACTTGCAGTTGTTGTTGGACTATTTGTAATTACAACAGAGGGACCGATCGGCAGTACTGGCTTTGTGATGCCATTCTAACAGTCATTAGAATTGCGATTAGGATAGCCGCCCAGTTCTGATCGCATCCTCTGCAGCCGTGAGTGCTTCAGATGAATCAAATGCATCAATAATGTCAGTCAGTTCCGCATCAGATGCATCAGCGAGGTCTTTCGCATGAGCGGCGATATTCGGAACCGCTCGAAGGATGTTATCAATAATCGGCACGGTTGCGTGTTGTGCCGATCGAGAGAGCGGGTTGAGATCAATGACGAGTTCGATTTTCCCCATTGCTGCGAGCGCTTCTGCTCGATCGCCGTCCTCTAACGGAACCAGAACAACATCTGCAGATCCAATCCCATCCGCGTCCACTTTCGCCCGCTCGTGACTCAATCCGGGGATCCGACCATCCGCAGTACGCCCTTTGACAGCAGCTGCACCATGCGAGTGGAGATGTGCTTCGATCGCATCCATCCGCTCCGGTGTTCTATTGAAAAGGTTGATCTCGATCTCAGCGTTGACAACAGTTGCTAACTCGATTATCTCTCTCGGGACAAGGGCAGCAACGTTCCCATTAACTGAAAGCACGGGGTGTTCTGCTCGGAGCAGATATGCAGCTGCGGTCCGTTCAGCGCGGTCTGCGCTCTCGATTGTCCGCTCACCCAATAAATAATCAAACGCTTCACCACGACCCTCCGCGATGAGGCCCTGCTTGCTTGTGATACCGTTTTCAACGCCCTCTTCGATCCGATGTCGCGTCAAAAGCGATTGGTAGCGAGGATGATCCTCAGGAATATCGATCTCACTCATATCTGCAGATAGCAACTCAAAGATAAAAACAACGACTTTCTGTGGTCACTGCGGTGCGTATTCACACTCGTGTACGCACAGACCCATCCTCAGTCTCGTTCATGTTCTCATTCACGCAGCCGAAGGCTCGCACCAGTTGCGTGTGTCCGACAGACAGAGGGCTCGTATCCAGCATCCGAGAGCCCAGTTCCAAGTGCAAACACTGTTTGGCCGAGCATTGCCATTGCAGCGGAGCCACCGACAGCGTCAACAGCTTCGATCGCAGCCGCAACCTCAGAGGTAAGCAATCCGGCCTCACGGGCGAACTGCTGTGAGCACGTCATCAATCGATCGAGTGTTGGCCGCTCTATGAGCGTCTCAAGTGCAGTTTCACCCGCGTTGGTGAGTCTTGTTGTATCCCCTGAAAGGACAGACTCGGTCGAAAGTTCACCAAACGTACAGTACTCAATCTGCGATGGGGCTGGTATTCCGTCAAGTAACCCGTACCCAGGTGCCCCCGGAGAGAGTCTAATCGGAACGCCCCCACGTGCTTGTGAGACGACATCCCCAAGTCCCGTTCCTGACTCAACCTCTGCATTGTGGGCGATCGAGATGAGTTCGTTTTCCGATCGGCCACAGTCGAAGGCTGCATTCGCTGCGAGTGCAGTGCCAAGTGACAGTGCACCGGAGACGCCAAATCCGGCACCAAGTGGAAGTGGAGTCTCCGCGGTCACAGCAACATCAATGGCAAGCATATCGAGCACCCTGTCCACAGGCTCAACGGAAACATGTTCTCCGTTGAGTGTTGTTCCAGTGCCTTCAGCAACGCAAACATCTACTCCATGCGTGAGTGTGATCCCTGCACCTCGGCTTCCAGATTCAACAGGCGTGTCTGCAGGATGCGTACTAAAAAAGCCCGTAATATGCCCCGGAACGAACGCGGTGGCTGCATCCGTACTCGCCTCAGTCGTCATATCACTCGCAAAGAGTAGCGAGCGAATAACGCTTCTCTTTCGCTATCTTCGCAAGATACCTTACTAGTATGGGAGTCAATTGATATACATTCTATACGTATATATAATGTGTCGTATATGACAACGACCAGTACGGTATTGTTGGGTGCACAGGATACGGTGTTACAAACACCAGAAACACAGGCAGAGATTTTTGAATTTATTTTTAATGACACGCTGCTCGCCAGTTCGTTTGTTGCAAACATTGCGCTGGCAGGATTAACGATTCTTGCAATCGTCTTCCTTGCACGTGGTGTCAGTGACCCGCGAGCACAGCTCATCGTTATTTCCACGATGCTTATTTCGGTTGTCTCGATTTCCAGCTACACAGGGCTGACATCTGGACTGACAATAAGTTTCATAGAGATGCCGGCAGGGCATGCCAGAGCAGGAGAAGAGGTGTTGACTATGTGGGGTCGGTATCTCACATGGACATTCTCTACACCGTTCATTCTCATCTCGCTCGGGCTCATTGCAGGATCTAATCTAACGAAAATCGGAACATCCGTTGCGTTCACGATCGCAATGTGTGTCACCGGACTTGCAGCCGCGCTGACAACGTCTTCCGTTCTCATGCGCTGGTGGTGGTTTGTGCTGAGTTCGATCTTCTTCCTCGTGATCGTCTACATCATTCTTGTTGAGTGGTCTGCAGAGGCAGAGGCCGCTGGAACGTCCGATCTGTTCAACACGTTGAAACTGTTGACTGTTGTCGGTTGGTTTGGCTACCCAATTCTTTGGGGACTTGGTGTTGAAGGAATTGCAGTGCTCGATGTTGGGTTGACATCGTGGGGCTACAGTATCCTTGACATTATCACCAAATACATTGTGACGCTCTTGATCGTCATGTACGTCGCAAAAGAGCCATCCGAGATCACTGCCGGTTCAGACTACGGTGCGACCCGGAAATCTAAATCTGCAGCTGCAACACCAGCAGACGACTAAACGAACACAACTAATTCGGGATTGCGGTTTATTTTTTCAGTGTTTGTGTGCATAACACTCATTGATGAATATGACATAGTGTAGGCTGTGTCCACTGCTTGCGTCTTGAGTGTTCTTCCAGCACAGAACGATCGGCTCCGAGAAGCCTGCTCAGAACGATCGATCGACGTTGTGACCGCCCCAACAGTGTCGAACGCCGTGGCTCAGCTAATCGATCGAGAGCTCCCGATAGCGTGTGTTGTACTGTCAACAACAGCAGAGCCCGATAACGTATCGGTGCTTGTTAACGCACTACTGCAGTCCGAACAAGAACGACCGTGTCTGCTTGTCGGTCGAGAAGGTGAATCGCAATTTGTTGTGGATGAAGACATGATCGAGACGGTTGATTTCGAAGAGGGCCATGACATTGTGCCAACGATCTGCGGCTGGCTACAGAAACAGGACGTAATAGCAGACCAGCGCACGCACACAGTGCCGACCGATGCAGAAATTGCGCATGCGGTCGATAGCGCACCTATTGGAGTCAGTATTACAGATCCCTCACAAACGGACAATCCGTTGGTCTACGTGAACGAAACATGGACGGAGATGAGCGGATATGAAACGGAGACGCTGCTTGGAAAAAATGCACGAGTGCTCCAAGGTCCGGAAACCGATACCGAGACGGTTACCAAAATCAGGCATGCAGTTGCGAATAACGAACCGATCACAACAGTCCTCAAGAACTATCGAAAAGACGGGACGTCGTTCTGGAATGAGTTGACACTTGCGCCGGTTTTTGATGCTAACGGGACGTTACAGCAGTATGTTGGATTCCAAAATGATGTCACTGAACGAAAGCGGGCAGAAGCGCTCGCACGTGACCGGACAACGGAGTTAGCAGCAGAACGTGCAGTGTTAGACCGAATTCTCACCCGGATTGATGGACTGTTTGAGCTGGTTGTCGAAGCGTTGATTGAGGAAACCACCCGTGAAGCGATCGAGCGACGGATTTGTCGTGCGGTTGTCGAGGCAGATGGCTGCAGTGGGAGTTGGATTGCCTGCGTTGACTCGGAAGCGCTGCATATTGCAACGACATCGGGGTACACTGTTGAGGGGTCACAGACTGTGTCATATGAGAGACTGTCTGAGCCGATTGTCACTGCGATTGAGTCGACTACTGCAACACTGGTTTCGGGTGACCTCTGTACAGAAACACCAATACACCCACAACAGTCTGACGGTGAACAGCTGCTCCTTGTCCCGCTCCACTATGCACCAAAAGAGTATGGCGTTCTTGGTATTCATATTGCAGATGCAGACCTTGTCGATGATCGTGAGCTCACGTTATTTGAATCGCTGGGTGCGATAATCGCGACTGGACTCCACATTGTTGAAACAGCGCGAATGTGGACAACAAACCAGATTAATGAGACGACATTTAAAATCGAAGATGAATCATTCCTTTTGAATGAGATTGCAGCACATATAGGCACAGATGTTGAATATCTTGGTGTCGGAGCTGGGTCTCAGAACGGTTGTTATGAGCTCTATCTCACACTGTGTTCTCAAGGCTGTAACATAGACCAGTTGACCGCACTTACACCCGTCTCTGCGGTTCGGCGCATCGATGAGGGAGATGGAAGAACAACAGTTGCACTCACCATGGCTACTACTGCCGTGTTTTCATCTTTCGCAGACGAAAACGCACACATCGTACAGGCTCACGCAGATGGAGCTACCGCGGAAGTTGTGGTCACATCACCAGTCGAACAAGATGTTCGGTCGATTTACACACGTCTTACGGAGGTGTATACGGGGGTTTCGCTCCGTGCACAAAAAGAGCGAGAGAACCGTAACCCATCACCACCAGAGTTTCAAGCAACGGTCCGTAGCCGACTAACCGATCGTCAACAGACGGCAATCGAGAGTGCACATCTAAATGGCTATTTCGAGTGGCCACGCTCAGTTGATGGCGATGACCTTGCTGCAACAATGGACATCTCTCGACAGACGTTCCATCAGCATTTGCGGGCTGCTGAAAAGAAAATCGTCGATGCGTATCTCGACGAATAGCGAATGTGCAGTTATTTCTGCATTTGTGCTCAGGCTGAGATGATCTACGGTGAGAGACGTTGTCGATCTCGTGGGAATAACACTGCTTCACGGATGTTATCCAATCCGAGGATCGTCATGACAAGTCGCTCGCCACCGAGTCCGAAGCCTGCGTGTGGCGGCATGCCATATTTGAACATCTTTGTGTAGTAGTCAAACGCCTCGGGATCGAGGCCCTGTTGTTCGAATCCGGCGATGAGATGCTCGTATCGGTGTTCACGCTGTCCACCGGAGACAAGTTCCATCCGCGGGTGCATCAGATCGAATCCGGTCGACAGCTGCTCGTCGTCCTCGTGGTCCATGATGTAGAACGGCTTAATTTCCGATGGCCAGTCGGTGATGAAGTAGTGCTCACCAACATCTTCTCCGAGTGCAACCTCGCCCTCGGTTGGGAGGTCGTCTCCCCAGACAAGCTGTTCATCAAGCTTTCCTGTTGCGTTGATCCGTTCGATCGCTTCCTCATAGCTCAGTCGTGGGAAGTCCCCATCTGGAACCTCGAACTCCTCGGCGAGGCCGATCGCTTCAAGCTGTGCTTCGCAGTTCTCTGCAACTGCTTCGTATGCGGCTTTGACGACTGCCTCTGCAACGTCCATCGCTTCGGTGTGGTCGCAGAACGCACCCTCAAAGTCGATCGAGGTCGCTTCGTTGAGGTGCCGTGGGGTGTTGTGCTCTTCGGCGCGGAAGATCGGTCCAATCTCGAACACGCGCTCGAGGCCAGAGCCAGCCATCAGCTGTTTGAAAAGCTGTGGACTCTGGTTCATAAATGCCTCTTCACCGAAGTACGTAATTGGGAACAATTCGGTTCCACCTTCGGTACCGGTTGCGACGATTTTTGGCGTGTTGATTTCGGTACAGTCGTGGTTGCGGAACGTCTCTCGGGCTGCACGCTGAATCTCCGCGCGAATCTCGAAGATTGCTTTGACCTCCGGCTTTCGAAGATCAAGCGTCCGGTTGTTTAGACGGGTTGAGATCTCAGCATCAACTTTCCCCGATGGATCGAGTGGGAGTTCGGTGTCTGCTGCTGCGATAACTTCGACTTCAGAGGGAGTCACTTCGACACCCGTTGGCGCACGCGGTTCCTCTGCGACGGTACCTGTAACAGAGAGGACGGATTCTCGGGAGACACCAAGACCGGTCTCAACGAGGTCTTCATCCATATCGTCTTTTTCAAATTTGATCTGAATCTGTCCGGTTTTATCCCGGAGAATCAAGAAGGCGATTCCACCAAGGTCACGAATCTCGTGAACCCACCCTGCGACAGTTACCTCATCGCCGGGCGCTGCATCTGCAGTGTATGTTCGGTTACGCATACTCTGTGGTTGCCGAGGGACAGGCATAAAAGACCCCGTTTCCGATCGGATCGAGAGCCACTCTTTTCGAAACAGAAAACATGGGTTAGAGCGCACCTAGCCACGCATTTATCAGTATTCAACTCGTATATTGGTACATATCAATATGGTGTGGGTTCACATGCGGTCAGAGAGCGGCGGTGCTATACATTCAGAACAAGTTCAAGACAAATTTTCACGGTGTTCTTAGCAGATGCCATCAGGATTAAAACGTGAACTTGGGTTATTTTCGACGAGCGCAATTGCGATCGGTGCGATGGTTGGCAGTGGTATTTTCATTCTCCCCGGTGTCGCATACATGCAGGTTGAAGGGCCAGCAGTTGTCGCCGCATTCCTTATTGCTGGCTTGCTTGTGTTGCCTGCTGCGTTAAGTGCATCCGAAATGGCGACTGCGATGCCGGAAGATGGCGGGTCCTACGTCTATGTTGAACGTGGGATGGGCCCACTATTAGGAACAATTGCAGGCATCGGAAACTGGTTTATGCTCTCGTTTAAAGGCGCACTTGCGCTTGTCGGCGGTGTCCCATATCTTATTTTTGTCGCGCCGGGAGTTGCAGAATACATTATTCCAATTGCGATTGGGCTTGCATTGCTGTTCACCATAATTAATATCGTCAGTACAAAAAGTGCAGGTGGATTTCAGTTTGCGATCGTTGGTATTATGATTCTCGTGATGGGATGGTTTGTGGTCAGCGGTGCACCGGATATCGTCCCAGAGCGGACTGCAGGTGCATTTTCGGTTGGGAGTGGTGGCTTCCTCGCCGCAACCGCACTGGTATTCATCTCTTATGCTGGCGTGATTAAGATTGCAGCAGTTGCAGAGGAGGTCAAAGACCCTGGAAAGACGATTCCTCGGGCGATGATTGGGTCGTTGGTTTTCACCACACTGCTGTACGTGCTCATTGTATACGTCGCGATTGGGCTTGTTGACATTCCTGCAGCAATAGAGGCCGGAGAACTCAACGTAGATGGTGAGGGGCCAATCATGGCGTTAGCTGCGGATGCCACGCTCGGACCAGTTGGTGTGGCTGCGGTTGTACTGGCTGCGCTCCTTGCGCTTGCATCAACCGCGAATGCAGGCCTCCTTTCAGCGTCGCGATTTCCGTTTGCGATGGCCCGAGATAATCTTGCACCGTCGCAGTTTGAAACGGTGAGCGATCGGTTCAATACCCCCGTGCTTTCGGTTGCTGTTTCGGGTGGTATTATTATCCTGCTTGTTGCGTTCTTTCCGATCGATCAAGTCGCAAAGTTCGGAAGCGCGTTTCAGATTATTGTCTTCATGCTCGTGAATCTCGCACTGATTGGCTTTCGTGAGGGAACTGTTGAGGGGTATGATCCCGAGTTTGTGGCACCGTTATATCCATGGGTTCAATTGTTTGGAATGGCGAGTGGGCTTGTTGTACTCACACAAGTTGGGACCGTTCCACTTCTCGGCGCGGTCGGTGTGACATCTGTTGCAGTAATATACTACGTACTATACGCCAGCAAGCGCGTCGATCGAGAAGGTGCCGCACGTGGCGCAATCCGACAGAATATTGGTGAAGCTGCAACCGATCGGACTCGGAGTTTGTTTGAGGATGATGGTGAGTACGACGTGCTCGTGGCGCTGACTGATCAAACATCCGACCAGACAAAACGGGGTATGCTTCGAGTTGCGACTGATACGGGCCGATTGCGTACAACAGATGTCTCTGTCGTTGAGTTTCTTGACATACCACACCAGATCTTCGCCGAGCAGCACGCAACAGTGATTGAAAAAGATGAGCCGGAGTGGCTCCAAACCGCTGACGGCTCGCTCCCCAAATGGTACCCAGACCGACAGGTAAATCAAGAAACAGATGGTGGACAAACAGCCCCGCTCTCAGAGCGCAATGGAGAGAGACAATCTGCGAACACCAAAATACGCTACCGCGAGATCGATAGCGAGGACCACAAAGACGCGATTGTCGATTTTGCAACGTATGAGGGGATTGACCTACTACTAATTGAACGTCGAACGGCAGATTTCTACGATCAGCTGTTCGGTGGTGAAACACAGTGGATCTTAGACAATGCACCGTGTGATGTTGTGCTCGTTGAAGACAGAGGATTCACGGGGGCAGACGAAATCGCGGTGGTTGCAAACCGTGGTGCATTCGATCCATTAAAAATACTGCTGGCAGATGCAATTGCGGAGGAAACAGGGGCCGAGCTGAACCTACTTCATGCACTTCCAGCAGATGCACCCGAAAGCCAGCGTGAAACAATCAAAGCCTATCATAACGAACTCATTTCGCTCTGTACTGTTCCTGCGCGGTCAACGGTTATCGAGACAGACGATCGAATTAAAGGTTTAACGCGGTTCGTTGGTGAGGCTGATCTATTGGTTACCGGCGTCGATCGATCCGGAATTAGCGGGCAGCTATTCGGGCGACCGGCAAATCGGTTGGTTGACTCAGTGTCGTGCACCTCGCTGATGGTACAGACACATGATGGGGCAAAACGGAGAGGGATACTCCGGCGTCTACTGATGGATTATTTGTTCTCCTAACGGAGCTACTCGGGTGTAGCGATCGTTCCGTGGGCGTTTTTGACGCCTTCGACAGTCTCTCGGACTGCATCGCATCCCTGATCGTGAAGCAGATCACCAACAACAACGACATCTGCGTGTTGTCCCATCTCGTAGGCAGTATCGTAGTCCCGAATACCACCGCCATAAAAGAGCGTAGAGTTATCTAATGCATCGTGCGCCGCCGAGACAATTTCTGTATCACCGAACGTGCCGGAGTACTCAATATAGATGATCTCTTGTCCGAACATCTTCTCTGCAACGCGGGCAAATGAGGCCACATCCTCCGCGGATTGATCGCAGTCCGCTTCGGTGTACTCTGCAACCGATGCCTCTGGATTCATCACGATGTACGCCTCGGTTGTGGTTCGGTCCCAGTCAAGACCGTTCTCGATCCGAACCCACTCTTTATGTGCGCCAACGATCCAGAAGGGGTCTTTAGAATTGAAGACGGTTGGAATAAGATAGCCATCAAGTGCTGGCGAGTCGATAACAACACCGGGGTTTGATGGTTCCTGATACAGGGGAACATCGTACTCCGCACAAGCATCAATGACTCGCTGCATCTTTTCTTCAGTCATTCCGAGCGTTCCGCCGATCTCGATCGCATCGGTTCCCGTCTGACAGACATCTTCGAACGTTTCGCCCGGCTGTAACTCTTTGTCAGGATCAACTTTGAGAATGTGATCCCACGATTCCCACGGCTTACTCATTGTCAGGAGTTGTTCCGTGTGAAGATAAAAAGGGTCCGATGAACAACTGTGAGGATCATCACTAACTCCGTCCAAAATAATACGATTATATGGACGACTCTGAAGAGAACGTGCTCGGAACACCGCTTGCACCATGTAGTATGTCGCCGGAAACAGGCTACCTCCGGGATGGACACTGTCGGCAGCTCGATCGTGATCCTGGGCGACATGAAGTCTGTGCAGTTATGACGCAAGCGTTTCTTGAATACAGCCGCGAACAAGGCAATGACCTCATTACACCACGCCCCGAGTGGCAGTTTCCGGGGCTACATCCTGGCGATCGGTGGTGCGTGTGCCTCCCTCGGTGGGTCGAAGCATTGGATGCAGGGGTTGCACCGCCAGTCTTGTTGGAAGCGACAACCGCCGGCGTGACAGATGAGGTTTCGGTTGAAACGCTCCGTAAGCATGCGTACGAAGAAGACGAAGACAAAAGCGAGGCTGAGGGCGGGAGCGACTAGCAGACAGCGGTGGTATTTTCCTGCTTGCTGACGTGTGATATTGTATGGTGAGCGAAATCACGGCATCGGAGCTTCGGGATCGTCTGGATGCAGGCGACGAGTTTGTTCTCCTCGACACACGCGATACGGAGAGCTTCGAAGGGTGGCGTATTCCGGGATCGGTGCAGTATTTTTATAAACCGTTTCACGAGTTCGATCTCGATGCGCTCGTTTCCGCGACTGGTATCCAGAAAGACGATGAAATAATCACAATCTGTGCAAAAGGGAAGGCCTCCTATGCGATCGCCGAGGATCTTGAATCTGCGGGATACAATGACGTAACGGTTGTGCTTGAGGGGATGAGAGCGTGGAGTGCCGTCTATGATCACGTGCCGATCGAACTGGCTGACGATCTGACAATCGTGCAGATCCAGCGCAGAGCAAAAGGCTGTCTTGGCTATCTCATTGCGTCAAACGGTGAAGCTGCAGTCATTGACGCAACGCGTCACACGGACGAGTTCACGGCTGCAGCAGACGCGCTTGGAACGCCAATTACAGCGGTGTTTGATACCCACATCCATGCAGATCACATCTCCGGTGGGCGATCGCTTGCGACAGCGCTTGACGTGCCATATTATATGGGTCACGAAGCGGCAGGCAGAGATGTTACACATGCGTTTGAGCCCCTTGCACCGAACGACGTTGTTGAAGTTGGTGGTGTCGATATCAAAGCGCTCGCAACGCCTGGGCACACCTCCGATATGGTGAGCTATCTCATTGACACCGAAGCAGTCATCACTGGCGATACGCTGTTTGTTGAGTCGGTTGGACGAACGGAGCTTCAGTTTGGCGACGGTGAAGCACAGACGGGTGCAACACAGCTGTATGACTCGCTTCATCGAACACTCCTTGCAGAGCCGGACAGCGTCACGGTGCTGCCGGGTCATTTCACGATTCGAAACGATGGGACCTCACCGGCGACATCAGGTGAGCCGATCGTCACCACAATTGGAGAGACACGGGTTGGATTAGACATCCTCTCAGCAGATCGGGATGACTTTGTTGAGCGGATCACTGCACGGTTGCCAGAGAAACCACCGAACTATGAAACCGTCATCGGAATCAATCAGGGATCGACGACCGTGGAGAACGAAACGGACGCGATCGAACTGGAACTGGGTCCGAATCGGTGCGCAGCGGAGACGGACGCAGGTGCAGATTAAATGCGGCTAGGGATGCTTCAAAAATTCGAATCTTCCGGGCGATCGTAAACACGAGTTATCGCCTCTGAAGACAGTCTAGTATATTGGTGAACTGTATGTCTGCACAAGCAAAAACCACCGAGTCACAAGTATCGCTCGAACTGAACCGAAGTCCATGGATCGTCGCAATAAGCGGTGGGCTCCTTGGTGGCGCAGCAATGGGACTGTTGATGCAGTTCTGGATGGATGCAATGCCTGCGATCGGTGCACTGTATGGACAGCCAACACTCACCGCAGGATGGGCAGCACATCTTGTTCATAGTATCCTCTTTGCATTGCTCTTTGTTGCAGCAATCCGTGAGACCCCGATTAGCAAGTATGCGACAAGCATGCAGAACATCATTGGACTTGGCGCACTCTATGGCGTTGTGCTCACGATCGTCGCTGCGTTCGTGATGCCGCTATGGCTAAACACCGTTGCAAACATGGGGATGGCAGTTCCATCGTTCTCGATTCCATCGTTTACCGCACACATTGTCTTCGGTGTCCTCGTCGCAGGTGTGTACGCACTTGCACGACGGACCTAGATTTTCATTTTTTCAAAGAGTGGCTCAAGAGAGACCGTTTTCTCAATGAGCGCTGCAGCGCGATCGTACGGATCTGTCGATTCCATTTCAATATCCGGACGCGATCGATCCGCTGAGCGATACACTGCAGCAACAAATCCATCCCGTACAGTTTCGTTTTCAAAGAGCCCGTGTAGATACGTCCCAAGGACAGACTCATTGCAGTACCCAAGCGCTGGCGATCGATCGGTAACGCGAGCCTCAACATCTGCATCAGCATCAGCATCGGTATCAGTATCCGCGTCACCAAACGGAAGCGATCGGGTATCCACGGCCTCACCTGCAACGGCAGTTGTCTCTCCAGTATGAATCTCATACCCAGTGACAGTCCCGGAGACACCCGCAAGCGGACCGACGCCATCAACCGTCAGCGTCGCTGGACGAACCTGTTTCTCCGAAAAAAAGCGTGTCTCAACCGGGAGGAGCCCAAGCCCAGCGAGACAGTCATCGGTATCTGTTTCGCTTGTTGCCTCGGTGTGAACAGCAGTGAGTTTCTCACCGAGCATCTGATAGCCGCCGCAAAGTCCGACGATCGGCCCGTCAAACGATCGGATCTGTTCTGCCATCCCCTGCTCGTAGAGTGCGAGCAGATCGTTGACGGTGTTTTTTGTGCCGGACAGAATCAGTGCATCGGCGTCACTGAGATCATCATCCAGTGGAGTATAGACGATTCGGACGCCAGGAACACGCGCAAGCGGTTCAAGATCGGTCATATTCGAGGCACGTGGAAATCGCGGAACCGCAATGGTGACGGACGATTCAGGCGGGACGCCATCATCCGCACCAGTACGTTTCCGCTCCCCTTCAGCAGGCAGTGAGACGCTATCTTCTTCCGGCAACCCCGGATCGTCATACGGAATGACACCTAACACAGGAACGTCGGTTCGTTTCTCAAACGCATCTAGTCCTGGCTCAAGGAGCGAGGGGTCACCGCGGAACTTTGTGATGATCACCCCACAAACCTGTTCACGAAGGTCATCAGGCATCAGTTCAAGCGTCCCAACAAGCGACGCAAAGACGCCGCCACGTTCGATATCCCCGACGAGAACGATCGATGCCTCTGCAAATCGGGCCGTCTCAACATTTGCTAAATCGCGATGGTGAAGGTTAATTTCGGCAATCGAGCCTGCGCCCTCTGCAACAATAACCTCATGTTCGCTCGCAAGCCGATCGTGTGCGGAACGCGCGGTTTCACGCGCCTGTTTCCAGTGGTCATCGTAGTAGCTCCCAGCAGCGAAGTGGCCAACACCAACGCCATCAAGCACAAGTTGTGATTCGCCATCACCACGCGGTTTGAGCAGCACCGGATTCATATCAGTCGTTGCGCTCACTCGTGCGGCTCGTGCTTGAACCGCCTGTGAGACACCAATCTCACCAAATGGAGGGCCATCGGCGTTCGTTCGCGGCACTGCATGTGCGTTGTTGCTCATATTCTGCGCTTTGAAAGGGGCAACTGAGAATCCCCGATCAGCGAGGAGCCGACAGAGCCCGGCTGCAACCGTGCTTTTGCCAACATGGCTTGCAGTCCCTGCGATGAGAAGTGTCTCTGCTGACATGAGAGTACTCAGTACTCAGTCCCACTGCGTGCACGCTGGCCAGCATCGATCGGATGCTTCTCTTTTCCGACCTGTGTGACGAGGTCTGCATGCTCATACAGGTATTCGGGTTTGGTGTGACTTCCAGTTAGAACCAACTCCAGTCGGTCAGGAGCGCGATCGATAACGGCCAACACATCATCTTCAGTAAGGAGGCCTTGATCTGCAGCGTAGAGAATCTCATCCAGAATCAGCATATGAACGCCCGCAGCAGGATCGCTATCGGGATCAATCGGCTCTGACAACACTGCATCTTGCGCAGCGTCAAGGAGTGCAAACGTCCGTTCAAGGGCTGCATCCGCGTTTGTTTGATGGTCGCTATCCTCGCTTCCGTCTGCAAGCCCGTGCCAGCCGTAGTGGCCAGTATTTTCGTAACTGAACCCCGGCATGGCGGCGATCGCGTTGTACTCTCCACGGACGGATTCGACGCTGTCTGCACCGCCTTTCATGAATTGGAGCATATGGACTCGATACCCATGGCCGGCGGCACGAAATCCCATTCCCATTGCTGCAGTTGTCTTTCCTTTTCCATCCCCCCACCAGACCTGTGTGAGGCCGAACTCATCAGGGGCAGTTGGTTCGATCGACTGTGCTGTTGGCTTGATCCCTTTGCCGGGTGTGTTGCGGCGAACCTCTTTTGGGTCAGTCATAAAAGATACTCTGACCGCAGGATGCTTGGTTGTTACTCACGACTGTGTTGTGAAAGTTCGCTCACAGTGGCAGTTGTTGTTGTTTCAATCCCATACGTCGCATCCGCAACTGATGTTGGGATCGGAACGGACGCATAGCGTGATTCAAGTGCAGCAACAAGTGCATCTCGAACACAGGCACGGGTCGCATCGCCGACCGCGGTTGCTGAGCCGGAGAATGTTTCTTTTGAGCCGTTCGGATCACATCCCACGACGATCGCATCGCTTGTGGTTCCAGTAAATCCCGTCAGCGGAAGCAGCGTGGCTGTTTTTGCCTCTGCAACGATCGCAACGAGATTTGCGAGTGCACCCGACGAGAGTGCCGTTGTGGTCCCCACAATAATATTGATTGTTCCAGGGCGAAACGTCGAGTCAGTCTGCGCGTATTCAGGTCTATCGGTATCTAACGGGAGCGTGGCTGGGTTCGAAACACCAGCTGTCACGATCGCTTCAACGGATCCATGTTGTGCCCGGCGTGCATGCCGGAGGTCAACACCGGTCAAGAGCGCAGGACCTCCAGTCGTAAACTCTGCTCCCTCCCGCCGTCGATCGATGTACGCTGACAGATTAGTCTCGCCCCACCCCTCCGGAACGGTGATATTGTACGCAGCGTCCGCCGTATGGGTCCCTCCACTAACACCGGTCGAGAGCCACCGTGTATGTGGGCGATACGCTTGGAGGACTCCCGACCGAACCGTACTCTCAAAGACATTCTCAGACATTGAGCGCCTCAAGCAGTCGATCGTTCTGCGATGGTTGTTTAATTGCGACCCGAATGTGGGAATCAAGCCCACGGAACGTTGTCGCATCACGAATTGCAACTCCGTGTTCACGTGTCTCCGCCACTATTTCCGCAACCGGTCTGTCAGTCTCCAGCAATAGAAATGGTGCAGCAGAGGGATATACGGTAAACCGCTCTGAGAGCCGATCGGTCATTCTGGTTCGCTCGGTAGCGACGCGTTCGATTGTCTCTTTCACGAACGCGGTTTGCGAGAAACAGTGTTCACCGACACGGCTTGCAGGCGTGCTCAATCCCCATGTTGGCTTCGCTGTCGACAGTCGGTCGCCGAGTGAGTCAGTTGTTGCAAGGAACCCAGCCCGGAGTCCGGGGAGGCCAAATATTTTGGTGAGCGATCGAGCCACAACGACACCATCCATCCCAACAAGTGAGCCTGCATTCGTATAATCAAGAAATGCCTCATCGACCAGCAAGGTTGTCTCTGCGTCGACACAGCGCGTTGCAAACGAGGTGAGTGCGGAGCGATCGTACAGCGTACCGGTTGGATTGTTTGGATTGCAGACAATGGCAACATCGTGGCCAGTAGGGTCGCAGCTGAGAATTGAATCATGCGAGACAAACACCGGTGTTGCACCCTGCAGCCTGACCTCTCGGGCATACTCACCAAAGCTCGGTGTTGGAACAAGGACCGAATCACCCTGTGAGAGCGTACACTCAAAGAGTAGACGCATTCCGACCAACCCACCCGCAGTTGGAATGATTGACGCCGGTGTGAGCGGGGTCGCATGTACATCTGCCTGTGTGTGCTCCCATGTGAGATATTCCGCTGCAGCAGTTCGGTACGATCGGTAGGCCGGATCCGGATACCGTTTTGCGGCCGCAAAAGCGTCCATATAGGCCGCATGCGTGCCAGGCGGTGTGTTCGGGTTTGTGTTTGCACTGAAATCTAACACGCGTGGATCTGGGTCTCCGCCGTGTGGAACCTGTCCGAGCGTGTCGATCGCGCTATGATCCATTACTCACTCTGGGTCCGTTACCCACTTCAATCCCACTAGAAGACAGAGACTGCCGCGCTGTGAAGCTTTTTGTGGTGGTGTCACATTGTGATTTCAGAGCACCATGACACGACCAGACGGGTTATCCGATCCACCCTCACTCACACCGTATTTTGACGTCCCACACACTGATGGCTACGCATCACTCTCCGACGGCTATCTCTACTACCGGAAGTTTGGAACCGGAGAGAACGTCCTCATTGGGCTTCACGGTGGCCCAGGATCAACACACGACTACCTTGCACCGGTCGTTGATCTTCTCGGGGATGACTGGACGATCTATTTATATGATCAGTTTGGCTGTGGCCGATCGAAGCGGCCGCCGGACGGAGAGTTCGATTATTACACTGTTGAAGGCTACCGCGATCGGCTAGATGCGTTTCGACAGGCGATCGGCGTTGAGACGGTGACACTCTATGGACACTCATGGGGTGGGATGTTAGCACAGGAGTACGCGCTGGCATATCCAGAGCACGTTCAGGGGCTTGTTCTGGCAAATACCTTATCGGAGACCCAACGGGCAGCAGCGTCGATGCGTGCGGCTGCATCATCTCTCTCTACGGACGATCGGGAACTGTTTGACCAGTTGGTCGAAGCACGAGCCTTTGACGACGATCGATTCAGTGCGTTTGACGAAGCGATCAGGGAGAACCATGTGCTTCGAACGGAGAGAAAGCCACTCCACTACGAAATCGGGACTACGTTCAATATGGATATTTATGGCCTCATGTGGGGACAAAGCGAGTTCGTTGTTGCTGAGACCGCCCGGCTTCGTGGGTGGGATGTGACCGACGAGATCCCTGCGATCGACTGTCCAACGCTTGTTTTGAGCGGCGAATACGATGAGATCGAGCCTTCGATTGCTGAAGAGATTGCAGCCACCATCCCCGGTGCAGAACTGTTTGTCTTTTCGGATGCGAGCCACATGCCGTTTTGGGAACAGCGCGAGAAACACCAGTCAGTTGTTTCTGGCTTTTTATCAACCGTTGTGTGAACAGTACCGTTCTGCAACCGCCCGATCGGCCGGTCGATTTACATTAACGGCCAGTTCGAGATCGGTTCGGACGATCGTCTCCTCACCATCTGATGCAACAGTATTGACACCGCTTGGTGTAACAGAGTCATCAGCACCGGCAGGTGTAAATGAGGTATCGGCACTGAGTCCAAGCGCTCGTTTCCGAGCAACGGGAACACAGACTGTGGTCGATCGCACAGGCACAATGAGAGACTGACACAGATCATCGATGAGCGAGCCAGTTAGGAGTGGCAGATCAGCGGCAACCGTTAGAACAGGCATCGATAGCCCTTCTAGGGCCGCTGAGAGATCAGCGACATACCCCTCACCCGATGTTTCGATCACCGTAAGATCCGGCTGTGATTCTAGGTACGTCGTCGTCTCAGGTGTATGCGGTGACGTGACGCAAACAACCGTCTCGATCGAACTGGCTCGGAGTGCGTTGCAAACGCGATCGACCATTGGCGTCCCACAAATCTCAACCAGCGGTTTTTCGGTCTCCGTATCGACAAGTCGTGTTCCTTTGCCACCACAAAGAACGAGTGCAGTCGTTACAGGAAGATCCATCCAAGCACCCCTGCATGGAGGCCGACAACGCGACCCAGCTCATTTGTTGCACCGATCACATCACCAGTTGCGCCACCGAGCGATCGGTTCGCCCACCACAACAGAACGAGTGCAACAAAGAGTGGTGATAAAAGGGCTGCAAAGATCGCACCGGATGCAAACGGCGGCGGATAGAGCGCAATCGGCAATGCCGCGATCAGTGCAATCCCGAACGATTTGGGACCGTTAACGGACAGCAGTTGTGAGCCAAGCCCATCGTGTGCTGCGGTTCCATAACAGATAATAAACACCATTGCGAGCTTTGCACCGACCTCTGCGGCGAGAAAGAGCCGGAAGGAAACAAGCCTTGAGCCAGTCCCACCAACACCTGTTGCACCGAGCGTTAGCGCAAGAAGCGTCACACCAAGCAACAGCGTCCCGCCAACCCCCAACTGTGAGTCACCCATCACCGCCAAGCGGTCGGTTGCAGACCCATGAACGACCGCTCCATCGCCAAGGTCCGCCAATCCATCGGCGTGTGTAATACCGGAAATAAGATAGAGTAAGACGAGATACAGCGGCACAGACGTATTCAATGGGAGCGGAAGCAGAAACACGCTCCCAGCACCGGCACCAATGAGCGTTCCAACGAGCGGAATCGTTAACGGAAGTTGTCTGAATGCGTCCCAATCGGCTTCAGTTGTTGCGATCGGAACACGAGTTAAAAAACCGATCGCACCGCGGATTGCTGAGATCATGTTCCACCAATCGCTACCCCCGCAAGCACACAGACCAGAATAAAGAGTCGACCAGCTCTGGAGACAACCTGTACACCGCGAAGTGCCTCAGAAACGGTTGGAAGCGAGGCAAGCTCATTGAGTGTGTACACACCCGGCTTTTCAAGTTTGACGTGAAGCGCACCAGCGAGCGTTGCCATCGGCCATCCGGAGTTTGGTGACGGTGGGTTTTGTGCCCATCGACGTGCAGACAGCAACGGATCAGGGCTTGGAACTGCAAGTGAAATGAAACACGCGCTGATGCGTGCTGGAATCCACATGACGAGATCGTCCAGGCGGGCACTTGGAGTCCCCACCCGTTTGCTACGGTAGCCGATCATTGAATCCATTGTATTGACTGCTTTCACCCACGATGCCGCAGCGATACCGACCGCAAGTGCAACGGCTGGTGATGTTGGAACTGCCGATGCAAAGACGGATGCATCGAGAACAGTTATGAAAAGCGCACCAATTGTAAACGCTCCCAGTGGGCCAACAAGTCCATCTGCGAGATTCTCTGCAACGCTTTCTGTCGCAGCGCTCCGAATCTGTTCGGGTGAGAGCCCCGCTGCATCACGACCGGCAAGTGCTCGCAGGTCATGCCGTGCCGTTTCGAGATCATCTTTAGTAGCGGTGATAACCGATCGGGCGGTTTCGAGGAGCATCCGCTGGCTGAACAGTGTGAATAGCAAGACGCCAGCGACAACTGGAGCTACTTGTGGCACTACTACGCCAACGAGATAGACGATACCGCCAAGCACTGCCGCAAAGCCGATCGGGATACAGACTGCAGCGAGTGTCCCGACGAGAAGCGGTCGATCATAAGTGCCGTCAACAGGCTCAATGACACGACCTAAAAACACGATGGGATGGAGCCGTGCAGGTGGCTCCGCAAACAGCGTATCAAGTGCGGTTGCAATGATGAGTGCGATCGGAATTGAGAATGATACCACCACGCTCATTCTACTGCCTCAAACCGATCGGGGAGCGTCTGTATCGACGGTACATCTGCCCCAATGTAGCGACCACCACAGGCTTCGATTCCGCCATCGGTTTGGTCGGTATCGCCAACATGCGTAAGTTCAGAGACTGTGCACTCGAGTTGTGTTGCGACCGCCTCAAACGCGCGGCAGTCGGGTTTTCGCCAGCCGCAGGCAACGCTCGTCACGATCGTATCAAACGCTGCCCGGTCAATATCCGATCGGATCAGCGTCCGGGCGACTAGTTCCGGAACTGAGCAGTTCGAGAGCAACCCAACGGGACCAATTGCACCGGCGGCTTCGATCGCGTCCTGTGCGCCAGGTGCGGTCTCAACGTCCGGGTCAAACGCATTGATAACCGCTCGTCTGATGAGACTGTCGTCCGGCTGTACGTCACCCTGTTTGAGTGCGGCCGAGACGTGCGCCGGAAGCGGAACCTCCGCACCGGATGGGGCGTCTATATGTGCAGTTCCGTACAGCGAATGCCAATCGTCGGGGACGGTAACGCCGAGCGATCGAAGTTCAGCGGCGACGGCCGCTGCTGGATCGGAGGGGTACGCAACGGCGACGAGCGTTCCGAATAGATCAAATGAAACTGCCACACATACAGGTTCGACACGAGGCGCTTGAAAACATCGGTCGATCGAGAGCGAGCAACGAGTTGCTACTGCCACGTTGACGCGATCACACGACGCCAGTTTGTCTGTGCGAGCGCCGCCAGTTCCTCAGCTGTGTAGCCTCGCTCTCGAAGCGCTGCAAAGATCGGTTTGAGACCGGTTACGTCACCTACCGTATTCGGAATCGTCGCGCCGTCAAAATCAGAGCCGATGCCCACGTGGTCAATTCCAATGTGATCGACAACGTACGAGATGTGATCACAGAAGACATCAATCGGCGTCTCCACATCATTGCGCCCATCCGGCCGGATATGTGCCACAGACAGTGTAATACCGACAATACCATCGGTCTCCGCGATCGCTGTAAGCTGTTCGTCGGTGAGATTGCGTGTTGCTGGACAGACCGAATGTGCACCCGCATGGCTGACAACCATCGGATGCGGTGTTGTGTCATACACGTCCCAAAATCCACGTTCGTTGAGATGTGCACAGTCAATAACAATCCCAAACTCGCCACATCGAGACACAAGCGAAATACCGTCTTCAGTGAGGCCGGGGCCAGTATCAGGGGAGTGGTCGTGAATAAACGGGACGCCATGTCCAAACTGATTCGGGCGGCTCCAAACAATACCGACCGATCGCAGTCCGCGATCGTACAAAGATGAGAGGTTGCGAAGGTCCGATCTAATTGCTGCTGCACCCTCAATATGAGGCACTGCACCAATGAACTCGCCTGTAAGACACGCATCTAGCTGGTCAAGAGTGGTGACCGTTTCGAACCCATCAACGGACTTGCTCCACTGGTCCAGCCGATCGAACTGGTCGGCGATTTCACGCGCAGCGATCGGCTGTGGGACCGCAGCTGGTAGCTCCCCAGCCCACAGGTCGACATCAGCTGCGCCTGCAACTGCATCATTGCCGGCATACGCAGCAAAAAATCCACCCGCAAAGCCACCAGTTTGTGCACGCGTGAGGTCGATGTGCCCGCCATCAGGGCGATCGGTAATCGATCCTGTCTCACGCGTTGCGAACAACACGTCGTTGTGTCCGTCAAAGACACGAAGTGGTTCATTCACAGGGTCACCGAATTGTGTTCGACGCAAGATCGCGTGGGAAGTAGGTTAGCCACTCGATCCCATCCTCAGTGATTGCGATCGTATCCGAGTGACGGTAGCCAGCACGCCCTGTGTAGAGTCCTGGTTCGATCGTATACACGTGTCCTGGTTTCATCAGTGTATTCTCCTCGTGTTCTTGCGCATCGTCCCATCCTCTGTCAATATATGGTGGTTCATGACCTCCAAGACCAATGTTGTGTCCAACGTGATGCTGTGCCAGTTCGGTGACGCCCTGTTCTGTAAAGTAGTCCCAGACTACTTGATCAACGTGACTGACTGGAACGTCAGGCCCAAGCGCTTCAATTGCGATCGTCTGCGCCTCCAACATAAGTTCAAAATAGTGTTCGTCCTCATCAGTGTACTCCGAAACAAACATTGTCCGCTCAAGTTCCGAATAGTAGCCATCCACATTTGCGGTTGCACCGGTTATCAGCACATCTCCGGCTTTGAGCCGCTCATTTGGCGTATGGCCATGCGGGAGCGCAGTCTCGGTACCTGAAATATATCCTGCGTGAACAGGCCCATCGCCACGAACACGGACTGCGTACCGATCGCCAAGCGTGTCTAACATCGCACGCGAACTGTCCATCGATGCCCGTTGGCTGACGGTTGCTGGATGTGCACCCACCTCGGTGTAGTCGGCGAGATACTGGTGGCCAAGATTTGCCCATCGTGCGGATTCCCGGATGAGTGCCACCTCTGCGTCGGATTTCTCCCATCGCATCCGACTCACCCAGTTCTGTGTCTCAACATCGACAAACTCGGATAACGACGGTCCGGTGTACCCCATGACACCCGGTGCACCATCGGTATCGGCCACAACTGACGAGAGATCTAGCTCCGAAAGCATGCTTGCGATCGTTTCGATCGGGTTCCCGCCAGGATAGTCGAAATAGCTGTGGACAGCATCGATTCGTGGATTTGGTTCAACCCGTTCAACTTCAAGCCGTGGAACGGTTATTTCGATCCGGTCAGGAGTCACAACCAATCCAACCGGCCGTTCGGTCTGAATATGATGAAATCCGGTTATATAACCGATACTGGTTGCACTAAACCAGATCACTGCGTCTGCCTCGGTATCTGAGAGCCGATCACGAACGCGTGCAATGCGCGTATCATACGCTTCCGCTGGAAGGCGTGTTGCCATACGTGAGCCACTCTATGCGTGTGTATAACGTTCAGGGAACCGGAAGCCAAAACAAAAATGAGCCGTTAGTTATCGACGCGAGCGAACGCGAGATTCCCGCTGATATTCTTGATATAGATGTTTACCACATCGCCTTCCTGTGCACCTGGGACGAAAATAGTGTAGTTACCTTTCTCAGCAACACCATCGCCTTTGCGGCCAGTGCCGGTGATTTTGACCTCGTAGGTTTTGCCCTCTTCGAGGTCCGGGCGATCGTGATGGCTCTGTTTGCGGCGGCGTTTCGTCACTGGGCGGAATGCACCACATGCCTCACAGCGAAGCATCTGCGTTCGGTTCTCCATGACAAGACGGGTGTCAGGAAGCCCACACTCAGAACAGGTGACGTACTCTTCGATGTACGCATCAACTGCGGCCAAGAAGTCTTGTGGCGTAAACGATCCGTTGTATCGGCCACGGCCATTCTCAAACTGACCCGCAGTTCCGAGTTCACGCTGAATGCCACTGTGGAGATGCTCTGGGTCTCGCGAAAGTGCATCCGCAATTGTAGAGAGATTTGTCAGTCGTGTAAACGCACCATCTTTCTGTGCCTGTGGGTCGGGAACAGAAAGCCGCTCGTCCGATCCGCCAAGGTCCGGGAGATTCTCGATCGCTCGATCGAGGCCTGCTTCGTAGTCCATGTCTATTGGGATGTGAGCGTGACGTATAGATTCTTGCATCTTTGCGTATGGGCGCGAGACGCCCGTAGAACAATCACGACCTGAAATAGCTACCAGCGATGGTGGACATGGCTACGAATATGCTCGTCATACACATTCGACGCAGCTGTATGTTCCGTATCGGTGAGCGATCGCAGGGTCGATACGTTTGCATTCGATCGGATGTGGTCCGAATTTGTTGATCCAGGTATGACTGTACTGACAGCGTCGTGATCCAGAATCCAACGGAGTGTAAACGTAGCAAGCGACCACTCGGCTGGTACGCCCTCTTCAAGTTGGGCCGCTGCCTCAACGCCTGTTTCGAACGGCACGCCAGCAAACGTCTCCCCGACATCGAACGCATCTCCATCTCGGTTGTAGTTTCGGTGGTCGTCCGCAGGAAACGTGCTATCTTTCGAAAGTGCGCCTGTCAAGAGTCCAGATGCAAGCGGGACGCGGACAATAATCCCCACATCGTTTGCTGCTGCCCGATCGAACAACAGCTCGTTTGGTCGCTGTCTGAACGGATTAAAAATAATCTGGATTGACTCCACACCATCATACTCGATCGCTTTCAGCCCTTCTTCAACGCGCTCAACACTCACACCGTAATTGTTGATCAATCCATCCGCAGTGAACGTCTCTAGAGCATCAAAGACTGTTGGATCGTAATATACATCGGTCGGTGGACAGTGCAGTTGGAGGAGGTCGAGGGTCTCAACGTCGAGGTTTTTTCGACTCCGGTTAATAAACGATCGGAGATTTCCCTCAGTGTACTCGGCTGCGGTATGTGGGGAGAGTCTGCGCCCTGCTTTTGTTGCAACAATCACATCGTCATACGCGTCGCGCTTAGTCAGCACCTCCGCAATCCGCTTTTCGCTCCGACCATCCCCATACACATCAGCGGTGTCGAGAAAGGTGATACCGCTATCAAGTGCGGCTTCGATCGCCTTACGGCCCGCGTCATCGCTAACAGGTCCCCAATCGGAACCGATGTTCCACGTCCCGAGGCCGACTTCCGATACGCTACCAACTGCGCCAAGCGATCGTGTCTCCATATGTGCCCTTGCAGATACAAATGAAAGAATCCATGGTATGAACCACACTAGACCAGTCCACGTTTCCATGTTTGTTGTTTTTTCCCGATTTGAACCGTATGAGACGTTCCTGCTCGGCGACAGCCTGTGTGGGATGCGACTCACTGGTCGCCACCCCCTTGCTCGCGGCGGCGAGAGACAAGCAAATATCTCTCCATGTATTTGTGATCACACGAAAGTCCACTCTCCCCGAATTGAAGCGTGCAAGACTCACTCTGATCGTCTTGCGGCCTCCCGTTCGCTTCGCTCACGGGAGCGGGGGACAAACCGATCGCTCTTTATTTAAATGGATCAAGCAAAAGTCCGCTCTCCCCGAATTGAACGGGGGACAAGCCGATCTACAGTCGGCTGCTCTACCAGGCTGAGCTAAGAGCGGTCACCCGATTCTACCCGGGTGAGTAAATTAAGGGTTGCTATTTGAGCAGATCGTGTCTGCCATGCGTCAGACATACAGATACATTCATTATGTATGAGTGAAATATCGCGTGTATGAGCAAGATCACGTTCCGTGCCGACGACAATCTGGTCGATCGGCTCGACAGCCTTGAGGCCTCTAAAAGCGAGGTGATGCGCGAGGCGCTTCGATCATACCTTGAGACGATCGAATACGAACGTGACACGCTATCAGACAGCCCATCAACACAGTCACCACATATCGAAGGCGATGACGAATCACTTGATGGATTCCTCTCAAAACGAATCGACGAACTGATTTCTGAGCGGCTTGCCAAAACGCATCACCGCACGCTTAACGATCGCGGTGTCTCTGACTCACAGCCGATCACGGTGAATGTGAGACTCGAAGGCCCAACCGGCTCACAAGAAAGCATCTCACAACACTCATCGATCGAACAGAGCGAAACAGTATCAGAAACCCGACGTAAGACACAGCCGCGTAAGACAGATACACAAACCGCATGTACTCAGTGTGGCGAGTCTGTAATGGATGACCACGTGTACTGCCCAAACTGTGGTGAGAAGGCCTCTAACCGGCTTTTCTGTGAATGTGGTGACGAAGTTCGATCCGATTGGGCGTTCTGTCCTGGATGTGGAAGACGGACTCCAACTGCAGACGTCCTCGACAAGAGATCGAGGTAGAGGCGGTATAAGTAGATCTGAAGTGTTATTTTTGGTGTGTCTTACACACCGGCGGTAATTTTATATACTCTCGCCAAGACATTACTTTTGCGTAAGACAATTGTCTTACACCGCGATCCGCCCACAGGGTCCCTACTCCTGTATGTTGGAAGACGGTGTATGACAGAAATCGGTTTTGCCGTCTGTCTTACCGGGGGAATACACAACTATGGAGCGTGTGACACTACGAATTCCGAAACAGCAGATTGAGGAGGTCGAACAAATGGTCGAAACCGGCCAGTTCCCGAACCGGAGCGAAGCGATCCGGTCGGCAGTTCGAGAGATGCTTAACGAACAAGACGAGACGGAACCTCACCGTCGTAGTACTGAACGAAGCTGGGCTAAGGTGTAAACTATGCAGGATATTGTCCAAGAAGCCCTAGAAAACGCCGAAGCCGAACAGCGTGAAATGGATGCATCAAGCAGTGCAGATGACTTTGGCGATCCTCGGATTGTCATAGTCGGCTGTGGTGGTGCAGGAAATAACACGATCAACCGCCTCTACAATATTGGTGTCGATGGTGCGGAAACGGTCGCAATCAACACTGATAAACAACACCTCGAGATGATTGAGGCGGATACGAAGATCCTTGTCGGGAAATCATTGACGAGCGGTCTTGGTGCAGGCGGTGACCCAAGTATGGGTGAGCGTGCAACCGAGATGGCACAAGGAACCATTAAAGAGGTTCTTGGTAACGCAGACCTTGTGTTCGTCACCGCAGGAATGGGTGGCGGAACTGGAACCGGTGCCGCACCTGTTGTTTCAAAGATTGCCAAGGAGCAAGGTGCGATCGTCGTCGGAATGGTCTCTACCCCATTCAACGTCGAGCGTGCACGAACAGTGAAAGCCGAAGAAGGCCTCGAACAGCTGCGAAATGCAGCAGACTCGATCATTGTCCTTGACAATAACCGGCTGCTTGACTACGTGCCGAACCTACCGATCGGTAAAGCCTTCTCTGTGATGGATCAGATCATCGCAGAGACGGTCAAAGGAATCTCCGAGACAATCACCCAACCATCGCTCATCAATTTGGACTACGCAGATATGTCCACGATTATGAACCAAGGTGGTGTTGCGGTGATGCTCGTTGGCGAAACCCAAGATAAAAACAAGACACAAGAGGTCGTCAACGATGCAATGAACCACCCACTGCTGGATGTTGACTACCGTGGTGCATCAGGTGGACTTGTCCACATCACTGGTGGACCTGACCTCACACTCAAAGAGGCAGAAGGAATCGCTCACAACATCACGGAGCGACTTGAAGCAAGTGCAAACGTGATTTGGGGTGCCCGAATCCAGGATGAGTACAAAGGAAAAGTCCGTGTGATGGCGATCATGACCGGTGTCCAGAGTGCACAGGTGCTTGGCCCAACGACGCAGAAACAGGCTGACAAATCCCGTGCAAGCATCAATGGTGGCTCCGAGTTCGAATACGAAGGCAGTCAGAACCGAAGCCGAAACCAAAGGCAGTCAGAAACGACTCCAAACACAAACTCATGGCAGTCCGACGGCGGACGAGACGAGCTCGAAAAGAACAACGGGCTTGACGTAATCCGTTAAGCGGGATACTGCTTATTCGCAATTTTTCACTGGTATTTCGATCGTCAGCCTGTCTTAGACAGCGTGTATTGCATCGACAAGCTTACATTTTCGGCAGCGGGTGCCACTCGTTTTTGAGCCGCATTCTTCGCACTCGTTGAGTGTGACTTCACCAGCGCCTCGATACTGATCTGCCGCGAGTTTTGACAGCTCTTCATACCCTGCGAGAATCGAGTGTCGCGTACCAGGGTGGTTTTCTTCAAGTTTCCAGAGTAGCTTTTGGATCTCACCGCGGTATGCTTCGCTCGCGTGTGGACATTCGGTAATATGTGCGGGTAGATCTCGAAGGTGTGCATACAATGCAACCTCTTTTTCAGGGATGTCACGGAGCGGCTTCGCACGCGGAATGAACTCGGACTGTTCGTTCCGATCGTCAAAGCTTCCTAAGCTTGCATCGAAGTGTTTTGCAACCTGCTTGACGTCACCCTCAAGGAAGTTCATCATTGCAGTTTGCGCTTCGTCATCGAGGTTGTGCCCCGTGAGCAGTTTACTTGCACCAAACTCGTCCGCATATCGCTCAAGCAGATCGCGTCGGAAGACACCACAGTATGCACACGGAGCCATATTCATCGGGTCACTCTCTGCGACATCGTCCATTTTGACACCAATCTCGTCTTCGTATGTCACAAGTTCGTGTCGTATATCGAGCGATTCTGAAAGCTCAACACAGGCGTCAACAGATTTGTCTCGGTATCCCTCGATGCCCTCATGGATTGTCAGCGCAAGCATCTCAATCCGTGGATCGTTTCCAAACGTCTCATCCAAGATTTGTGTGAGTACAACGCTGTCTTTGCCGCCTGAAAGCCCAATGACCCATCGTTCTGGATCCTCCGGTGTTGCATCGCGAGGGATTAACGAATCCTCTCTGATTCGCCTTCGGACCCGTTTTTCGATCGATCGACAAAAGTGGGTTTCACAAAGATGTGCACCCGAGTATGCCGCATTCATCACGGCATCACGACCACATTTATCGCATTCCATTACCGTTCGATTACGGGTGCGACGGGATACCGGTTTCGGCTCCCCCTACTACTGTTCAGGGACCAACTGTGCAATGAGTGCAATGGTCACCGCAAACACCGCAAGCAACATGAATCCTTGATCAAAATAGCCACGATCAGCGATCGCCCCAAATACAACTGGGCTTGCAGAGCCGACAGTAAACGAAATCGTTCGAAGCAGTCCAAAACCAGTCCCCTGTGCGGTATCGGACAGCGAGCTAATCAGGTATGACTGTGACACGGTTGCAAAGCCAAGCAGACTACTGCAGAAGATTGTAATAACAACGAGTGGCGCAACATGATCAACAAAAGGCAGCAGTGCAAGCCCGACCGCAGCAAGTAACATAATCACTGCGAGCGTTTTCTGAATACCGAACCGATCGTATGCCCCACCTGAAAGCGGCTGGACAAGCACACCTAATAAAAAGAAGATACCAAAGAGTGTCCCCGCGAGCGTCTCGGAGAATCCTTTAATTTCGATAAGATACGTGGGGTAAAAGCCTGTAAACGCCTGCCACAGACAGACACCTAACAGAAGTGCAACTGTTCCACGAACAACTGCTTTTGTCCGCAGTTCACCAGATAAGATCTGGATATCTTTTTTCGACAACGAACCTGATGAGGACGTTTCTGCAGACGATCGGGGAGGAACCATCAACCAGATCGCGATCGCAATGCACAGAAATAGCGGAATTGCAAACGCAAGGCCGAACTGCCAAGCAACGACCGCAGCAATCAGTCCACCAAGCGGTGGTAACAGCGACTGTCCAGCGTCAGCGGCTGCAGATGCAACACCGTTTGCAGCACCGATTTGGTCGGGATATATTGATGCAAGGAGTGTATAGCGCGCGACAGCATACAATGCAAGCCCAAAGCCAAACAGTGCAGTCGCAAGGAACAAAACGGGTGTCGAGGACGCTGTGACGACAAGTGCAAGCGTCGCCGCAGAGACCAACGTACTGAGTGTGAGAATAAGCCGCTCACCAAATCGGTCCGCGAGCATCCCGCCAGGGAGCTGTCCAAGCCCATATAACAGAAAGAGGACGGTCAGTAAGAGCCCGGCAGTTGTTAGGTCGAGGCCATATGCCGATCGGATATGCGGAAGTAATACCGGGTAGATCATCCGTGCACCCATCGAAAGGAACCATCCAGCAGCAACAGCGACCAAAATGCCGCCACGGCCATCGCTCAGCAGCTCTCGAAATCCGTTGGAAAGCGTTGACAGATACTGCACGTGTATAACCTATACTACCCAGTCGTTGCGATGCAAGTACAATCAACGTTCGCTCTCCATACGTTTTTGGCCGGATATTTCTACATGATTTGCAATTTGGTTTGATGCCGTAACCTGTATGCGTTGATAGTACGGAAATGTAGCTAATGGAACGATCGAGCGCATTAGATCGGGTCGAAGCGTTTCTCGACACGATTGAATCTGAACCGATGGCAGTCCCAATCAGAGAAGTATGGGTGTATGGCGATGTTGCACTTGGATTGGATCCGATAGACCGATTAGATATCTATGTGACAAAAGATATTTTATTGCGATCCGATCGTGAAGCAGCAGCAGAATTTGAAGAAACACATGGTGTGAAGGGAATTGGCCAGACTGTAACTGCAGAATGGGCAGAAACCTATCCGGAGTATATTCGAACAACTGATAGCGGTCATGCCGCACCTGAAAAATGTCTTGCTACACACTTATTGGATGAGGATGAGCCAATCCATCTTGAAGTGTGTAACGCGAGTTTCGATGATAACGTAACCCAGCGGCTCAAAGGTGCCATAGCAAACGAAACATATGAGCAGATTCTCGATCCACGCGGCGTTTGTCTCTGGGTTGATGGACAGCGCGGCGAGGAAACGTTACAGAAACTTCGCGGTGGTGAACTTCCGTTCCCAACACTTTCTGGTGCACTAGAGATGTTGGGAATTGATACAGAGACAGCAACAGAAGCAGCTGCTGCGATGCAGGCGTACCGATCGAAGCAAACCGGTTCGACAGTTCGTGGCGATATCGTCTAGCTGTCTTACGGTACTTTGCCAACGGTCACATCGAATGGCACTAATTCAACACGTCGATACTCCTCGGTTTGCATCTGGTCAATTACGTCTCTCCCCATCGACCGCCACTTCGATCGGAGCGTGTCATATCCCATATTCGGCTCGCTTCCTGCTAACCCGGATTTGATCTCTATATCGTGTTTCTGCAGCCCCGAGCCGGTTGCTTTCGCCTTTGCATCTGCGAGCGCAGCCGCCGAGTAGGGCGGTTCGATCCGTTTTTTATGGTGATACCGTGTTGTCGATCGGTTGCGTAACCCAACCTGCTCAAACAATGTTTGCACTGTGTCTCCGAGTGCTACGTCAGTTTCGACACCACGGAGGAATGCATCCCGGACAGTTTGTTCGAGTTCTGCTTCTTCCCGCACTGTTGAGGTGACACCAACCTGTGCGTTGTTTGGCTCAATCGCAGCTACGAGGTCCGAAGAAACCCGAGCAAACTCCTCAACCGCGACCTGCGGATCTGGGAGATTGATAAGCAGTGCTTGACAGACCACGAGATCAAAACTATCTGTTGCAAACGGGAGACGAAACGCATCCCCCTGTACGTACTGCCCATCAGTTTGTCTCTGTGCAACATCCAACAGTGATCGATCTGCATCCACACCAACAACAAGCGGTGGCGTTGTCTGTTGTGCTGTTGCTTCTACAGACAGTGTCTGTGTGAGTTCGCCAGTTCCGCAGCCAACGTCAAGAATTCGATCGCGATCACCAAGCGAAAGTGCAGAGAGCGCTGCTGTGGAGTCTTCCCACATCCCGTCACGGGTTCGCGTAAGGTACTCAGCAGAGAACCGGCGCATTCGGTATGTTACTCTCCGTTTCGGTACTGGCGGACACGTTCAATATTCCACGCGAAGCTTTTGCCATCTTCCGTTGGCGTTTCTAGTGCAAGTGGAACGTCCGCAAGATCTGGATGCGTAATGAACGCCCGCATCCCCTCCTCACCGATGAGCCCTTCACCAATGTGTGCATGCTCGTCTTTGTTCGTTCCGCATTCGTGTTTGGAGTCGTTCAGGTGAATGTATTTGAGGTGTTCGAGCCCGACAACATCGTCGAGTTCAGCGATTGTGTTATACACCGCCTCTTCGGTAGAGAGGTCATAGCCTGCGGCGAAGGCGTGGGCAGTGTCAAGACAGATGTCAAGATCTTGGTTGCTCAGTTCGAGAACCCGAGCAAGATGTTCAAAGTCACCGCCAAGTTTGGTTCCGCTGCCTGCGTCTGATTCGATGAGAACGGTCACTTCGTCAGGAATGTCGAGTTCATCGAGCACGCTTGCAGCGTTCTCAAGCCCTTGGTCAACACCAGCGCCGGTATGTGCCCCAAGGTGGACGTTAACATACGGGATTGAGAGTTTCTGCGCTGCATCAATCTCTTTTTGCATCGAATCGATCGACTTTGCTCGAAGACCGTCCTTTGGTGTGCAGAGGTTGACAAGGTATGAAGTGTGAATTACCCATGGACCATCGAGCGTTGCTTCAGTTTCGGAGATAAACAGTTCAATCTCCTCGTCGTCAAGGTTAGGATCTTGCCACACCTGCGGAGAGTGAGTAAATATCTGTCCGCAGTTACCGCCAAACTGCTCCTGTCGAAATACCGCGTTTGCAATGTTGCCGTGCGGTGGCGTTGTCGGATCATTGTATGCTTTCGAACTGGAGATGGAAACATGTGCTCCAACGTGAAATGTCATTATATCCTCAAAGAGATGCGCCGACAAATGGACTTCGATATACGAAATATCAGCAACGATACTTTCGACGGTAGCTCTATGTAGCCGATCGAAATAGAATCTATAATGACTGGAACTGACGGGCTAGTTGTAGGTGAGGAAGTCCCGGAGTTTTCTGCACCGCTTGTGGCACCCGATGCAGATCGAGAGGAACGATCGCTCTCAGAATTGCTTTCCGATGGCCCAGTGCTCTTTTGTTTTTATACTGCGGATTTTAGCCCTGACTGTATCGAGGAGTGGTGTTCGTTCAGAGATTTTGACTGGTTCGCAAGCACAAGCGACGTACAGGTTGTTGGGATTAGCAAGTCTCGGTCGTGGATTCATCAGCAGTTTATCGATTATTTAGATCTACAGTTCCCACTGTTTAGTGACCGAGACCTCACAATTGCGGAGGCATTTGACGTTCGGTACCGAGTATTTGGCCTGTTTGAGCGATCAAAACGGTCATGCTTCCTCATCGATGAGGATCGAACTGTTCGGTACAAATGGGTCGGACAGCATTGGCTCGATCCAACTCGTGACGTGCCGCCAGTAACCGAGATTTTTGAAGGTGTGAGAAACGAGCTTGGTGCTCCAGAAACGGAGACGTTTGGATTTGATGCGGCGATGACAGACTGAGTACTTAGCTTCTGCTTCGCTCTATTACCCACGAATCTGCATTGTACTTTTTTTCTGCTCGGTCGTGAGCACGTGACAGCTCTGCATCCGTCCACGCCCCATTAGTTGCGGCAGCCCACTCACGGAGTGTTTCTTCAAGTATATTGACGGCAGCCGATCGGGAACAGTCGCTTTCTTCGTCAATACCGGTAACACGATCTCGAAACTGCGCTGGTGAAACAGTATCAGTATTAAATACGCCAAGATGCTCCGGTGCACGGACACGATATGTGAGCGAGCCGTGTTGAATGACTGCATCGGACTGTCGATATTGGGCATTGCCACTAATTTTTCGACCATTCGCGACAATATCATGTGCCGGGTGTAATGCCCGAAGGTAACAGGCGGGATGATAGATTTCAGGAAACTCTTCAGAGACAAACGCTGCGCTAACGCCCATTCGATCGAACGCAGCGAGGATTGGATCACACAACAGTCGATAACAGTCCATGAGGTCTCCAGGGAGTTCGTCTTTTGGTGCGATTATCGAGTAGGAGATATCACCGTCAAAGTCGTGATAGATGCCGCCGCCGCCGGTTTGTCTTCGTGTTACGTCGATCCCATTTCTTCTACAGTAGCCCCACTCAACCGTGTCAGGATCTTGTGTATATCCAAGCGAGAGACAGCTTGGCTCCCACTGGTAAACACGTACTGTCCGTGGTCCACCAGAAGCCGCTGTTTCGGCTGCGATTTCATCAAGTGCCATGTTCATCGCTCCCGATCGGCGCTCTTCTGTGATCAGGCGCCACTCTCTGTCGGCCAGTGTACTCATACAAAAACAAGACGGCCAGGTGTGAAATTCGTTGTGTCCCGATCGATCTGTTATGGCCAAAGACCGCGGGTATCTTTTGCGGCTGCAATGCGTGAGAGTGCGACTGCGTAGGCCGCATCACGCCAAGTCATTTCATCACGTTCGTAGACTGCTGTAACATCATCCCACGCAGAAAGCATCTTTGTCTCAAGTTCGGAGGTAATCTCCCCGTAGGTCCACGACTGGCGGTTAATGTCTTGGAGCCACTCGAAGTATGATACAGTGACACCACCGGCGTTTGCGAGAATATCCGGTACAACTGGAATCCCCCGCTCCTCCAAGATTGCGTCTGCCGCGAAGGTTGTTGGGCCATTTGCCCCTTCAACAACAATATCTGCGGAGATATTATTCGCGTTCTCTTTGGTGATTACGTTACCAATTGCGGATGGTGCAAGGATGTCAACATCAAGCTCAAGCAGCTCAGCGTTCGAAAGCCGTTCCGGAGCACCATCGAACTTCGTAACTGCTTCTGGCTCCTGTTCGTGGTCTGGGATCTCACTTGTGTCAAGTCCATCCGGATCGTATGCTGCACCGTTCACGTCGCTGACTGCGACAACTTTTGCACCCCAGTCGTCGAGCAGCCGAGCAGCGTTTGCGCCGACACTTCCGAACCCTTGGACAGCAACGGTTAGTTCGTCCATCGGCTTATTATAATATTTTGCTACCTCTCGGCTGATAATCGCAACACTGCGTCCTGGTGCTGCTTCACGCCCTTCGCTACCACCAATAACAGGTGGCTTTCCAGTTACAACACCAGGAATTGTTTCTCCTTCTTGCATACTGTATGCATCCATGAACCACGCCATCGTCTGTGCATCAGTTCCCATATCTGGTGCAGGAACGTCTTTCGTCGGCCCGATCGATCCACGGAGCTCTTCTGCAAATCGTCGGGTAAGACGCTCTTTTTCCGCGTGGCTCAACGACTTTGGGTTAACAGCGATGCCGCCTTTTGCGCCCCCGAACGGGAGATCCATCACTGCACACTTCCACGTCATCCACATTGCGAGGCCGGTACATTCCTCTGCGGTTACTTCTGGGTGGTATCGAAGCCCACCTTTGTACGGCCCTCGAACATCGTCATGTTGTGCACGGAAGCCGGTGAACACCTCAACTTCACCTGAGTCACGGCGGAGTGGAACCGAGACCTGCAACACTTTTGTTGGGTGTTTCAGTCGCTCAATAACGTTCGGATCGACTTCGGTGTACTGTGACGCCCGCTCAAGTTGGAATAAGGCGTTGTTGAGCGTTGAATCCGGGGACTCTGTGGAGTGCTCTTCGTCGGAATGGTCGTCAGTGCTGGCCTGCATTGGTAGATGTTACGCTAACAAAAACAATTAAATATGACTATTTGATCGTCCTGTGGCATTGTATATCATAAATAATCACAAAAATGTCGTGGTGAGACCGGAGGATGCTTTATTCACTATTTCTGAGCAGTGGTATGGAGGCTATCGCAGTTGTTCACGGCGTGCTTCTCTCACTTGGGTTAATTGCTGCGCCGGGGCCACAGAATATTTTTTTATTCCAACAGGGTGCGGCACATCAGCAACTCCGATACGCAGCACCGAGTGCGATCGTTGCAAGCGTTGCAGATACAGTGTTGATCGTTGCGGCAGTGGCTGGTGTTTCGATTTTGTTGTTGCAGTTCGTCTGGCTTCACGCCGTGCTGTTTGCAGCAGGGAGCGTATTTTTATTCTACTTCGGGTGGCTGTTGCTCACGAGTCCAGCACTCTCGTTTGATCCAGCGGTGAGTGAGCCGCTTGGGGCACGCGCTCAAATTGGATTCGCTACGTCGGTGTCACTACTAAATCCACATGCGCTGTTAGACACGATCGCCATTATTGGAGCAAATGCAGCGGTGTATACCGGGATCGATCGGTGGCTGTTCGCTGCTGGGTGTATCGCTGTTTCGTGGCTGTTTTTTGGTGGCCTCCTCGTCGCTGGGCACCTGTTTGGAATGCGAGCAGACACAGATTCATGGGCAAGACGGCTCCGGTATGGCTCGACCGCGATCGTCTGGGTTGTTGCAGGCTATCTTGGATGGCAGTTTTTGACGATCGGCATTGATTTTATATAGCATAATAAGATATATCTTCATGGTCGATAACTCGCCGGGCTTTTACTCTCGGCTGTCCGATTAGGCCTCATGGTCCAGAATATCGCGGGTATTGTCCGCGAACTTGAGCCCAAAGATTTCTATCTCTTATCTGGTGTTGAACAAGGGATGCGATTCTCCGAGTGGGTCAACCGGGAGAAACTGCCGAACTACTCACAGCTCACAGAAAAAGAGGTTCAGTATCGGCTCGATCGGTGTATGCGACGTGAACTCATCGAGCGACGGACAATCCAGTACGAAGGCTACCAACTGACATTTGAGGGCTACGACGTGCTTTCGCTTCGGACGTTTTCCGAGCGCGGCACGATCGACGGTGTTGGTGCACCTCTTGGAGTGGGTAAAGAGAGTGACGTCTACGAGGCAATGTCGTACAAACCGCTTGCATTGAAGTATCACCGAGAGGGCTATACAAACTTCCGAGAGGTCATGCGCGAGCGCGACTATACATCCGAAAATCGCCACGTCTCTTGGTTATACACGGCTCGAAAGGCAGCCGAACGCGAGTATGAGGCACTCGAAGCGGTGTATCCGCGAGTATCCGTTCCCCGACCGATCGATCAGAATCGACATGCGATCGTCATGGACAAATTCGACGGTGTCGAGCTTGCACGGACCAAGTTGGAATCCGAGCAGGTGGTGGGGGTAGTTGACTTAGTGTTTGATGAACTTGCAGGTGCGTACACAGAAGGGTACATCCACGCAGATCTGAGTGAATATAATATTGCGATCGATGAGTCCGGGATTACGATCTTCGACTGGCCACAAGCAGTCCCAGTTGATCACGAAAACGCGGTAGAGTTCTTGGACCGCGATATCAAAAACGTCCACAAATACTTTGCTCGCAAATATCCCCGTGAGATTCCTGCAATCGATATTCCGGCAGTACGGGATGCAATCATCTCGAATTCGTTTGATTCGCTGCGATCGTATAGTGAATAAACCAATTAGTGCGATATCAAATACCGTTCTCACCGGCTGCCTCTCGGTACACGCTGTAGATGCGCCACGTTGCGTTTTTAAATTGGGCGAAAACAGTACGAGTGCAGTGGAACGATCCGTGTACCGCAAGACAACAGAGTATACGGTTAGTTCGGTGCAGACAATGCAAGCGTTACGGACTCCGCTTCAATATCCTCAACGAATGCCCCCCGACCGCCAACCGTGACCAATGCTTCGTCCTCAGTTTCGATCGTGAGGCTGTTTTCTACGGGGAACGTATTGTTGACAGGCGCGACGATTCCTTGGACAACATCAACGACTCGACCCGAAACCGTCGTGTGCTCGTTTGTTTCAGTCGATCGGCCGGAAACAGTCACCCAGAGATCGGAGTCTGACCAGAGCCACAGTGTGGCTTGGAACACTGCTCGCCTGAAGTCAGTGTACGTTACGGGGAGTTCGTCAGGATCTGCAACCGCAACCTCGTCTGCAACTGGCCAGTAGTTTCCGAAAAATGAGCCAACAATCACTGGACCGAGCTGTTCCTGTGCAAAGACGATCGCCTGTTTCCCCGAGTTCGCGCGAACAAGCATTTCAGCCGGTGCAACAAGGCCAAGCTGTCGGTCAACAGCAACCATTGTCGGCATCAGCTCTCGCCAGACGCGGGTGACGCTTGCAATTGATTGTGCATCTTCCGGCGCGTCGTCAGTTCCGGAAACAATGAGTAGAACAAGGACGCCACGATCGACAGCTGCGGTGAGTTCGGAGCGAAGTTCCGTAAGAATCGGTTGTGGAACGGAGATCGTCAGCTCCGTCTCAGCTTCAGCAATAAGCGCCTTAATTCGTTTTTCAACAGTAACCCGAGCTTTGATAACCTCAAACTGCTCGACTGCAGGCTCCGTTTTGGCGAACCGCTCTTCGAGTCCAGGTTTCATTGATTCAACATCGGCAGTAAGACGCGCAATAACTTCTTCTGGATCACGTGCACGGATCATCGTAGGAACAACGTGGTCGTTAACGTCCACGAACCCTCGATCTTCCAGTACCTCACTGACACTGTAGACATATCGTTTTGAAACACCGGCGGCCTCTGCGATCGTACTGGCTTTCGCCTCTCCGTGCGCTAAGAGCGTAAGATACGTATCCACCTCTTTATCAGAGAAGCCGAACCGATGAAGAAGATCGCTCAATGTCGAATCGTCCATACTCTCACACCTGTTGGAAGCTATTTATAAACGATGATCAATTTGATGATGCCTGTTCGAGAATAACAATATCATCGACAGCGATCGCATCGCCATCCTCGACAGCTGTTTCAGCGACTAAATCAGTCGTATCAACAGCGACTGGAAGCGTGACCGTAGCGGTGTCTGTTGCGAAGTTACACACAACAACATACGATTCCGTCTCATCCGATCGCGTGTACGCAATGACTGCAGCTGGCTCTCCGCTGTGGACCGTCGGGGATATCTGTGTGAGTTCGCCGCTCGCAAGGGCAGGATGGTCCGATCGGAGCGTAGTGAGCCGGCGATGGAACTGAGTCAGTTCGGCATCTCCATCGTGCCATTTCATTGGGCCTCGGTACGCAGTCATCCCACGCTCTTGGCCGTAGTAGATCATTGGCGCGCCGGGGAGCGTAAAAATAGTGCCAACTGCGGCACGAAGTGCCTGTTCACCACACTCCGCAATGTATCGATCCTCATCATGATTTTCGACGTAGCGGAGATGGACTGAATCATCAGGGAATCCCTGCCAGCGGCTGTTTGCAAGCGCATCAAAGATTGCGGTTGCAGGGCGCTCTCGTGAACCGACAGCCAAGAGTGTGTCATAGAGTGTCGTATCGTAGTGCATATGGAACTCGTTTTCATGGTAGAACGGATCTCGAGGAATGGTCTCATCAAGGAGTAAAAAGTTATCAGGAACGCGATCGCGTACCTCTTTCCAGAATCCGTGTGAGACACCCCATGCAACATCACAGCGGAATCCATCAACGACGGTCGCCCACTCGTCTACAACATCAAGCATCCACTGTCGAACCGCAAGCGAATCGTAGTTCAGATTTGGAATCCGCTGCCAGGTGAAATAGAACTCCGGTGAGTCCTCACCAGCCCACGAAACACCGGTTGTGTCCCACGCTGCAGGCATGCGTCGATAGTAGTCGCTGTAGCTGTCAACACCCGCGGAGTAGAGCTGGAATGCGGGGTGGTCCCGTGAGCTGTGATTGATTACAAGGTCAAATACAACTTTGATTCCAGCGTCGTGACATCGATCGACAAGCGACTCGAACGCTGCCCGCGTCCCAAGGTCGCTTGCGGTGGTGAAGAAATCAGTAATGTGATAGCCATGCCTTGTTGGACTCTCCAACACCGGCGTCAGCCAGAGCATGTCAATATTGAGCGATTCGAGATACGCAACTCGACGCTCAATCTCGCGGAACGTGGTTTGGAGTGTCTCACCGGCAAATGATCGGACGAAAATCTCATACACCGTCGGTGACCTCGCCCATGTCGGTGGTTCATTTGGACGGTCAATGTCGATCGCCCCACTGTCTGTAACCGAAATAACGATCGTATCTGCAACGCTGTGTCGCTCACCAACCGCAACGGCGTGAAGCCGGAATGGCTCGGAGGAAAGTTCAGCCGTCTTTATTTCGACGGTTCGCGATGTCTGTTTGAGTATGTCCGCTGCGACCGTTTTCCGATCGTCACTGAACCACTCAACAGACAGGCTCTCATCGTCGTGTTTGCTATCGTATGGGGCAGTTGGTGTTGCAGTCACCGTGATTGAATCTCCAGTAACAGCACCGGAGAGCGATATTCGCGGGCGACCGGGGCCGGGAACTGTGACCGTTTTTCGGACCTGTTGAGAGAGATCGTCGTTTGGGCAGAACGAAACAGTGTGTTCACCCGGTGCAAGCATACATTCAAGCACGTACGCATCCTCCGTGCGGGCTGGTCTATCAGCACCAACAAAGTGGTCATTGAATGCACCGATTGCGGAGACGGAGTCAATGTCTGTAGCTGGCAGTTGAAATTCGTCAGTGTCGCAGTGAACGGTTGTCAGTTGCCGATCGTCTTCGAACACACGAACAGTTTGGGTGTGTGTTCCATTCGGGCCGGCCAGTGTCAAAAGATATGTCCCAGTTGTATCGGGAGAAAAGTGAATCACCGGACCATCTTCAAGAGCAACAGTACTGTTTGACGGGGCAGATTCGAGACGCCAACGGTACGTTGCAGTTGGATCAGGATCACGAGGTGCGAGTTCGATCGATCGACCAACCGTTGTGAACCGAGGTGGTCCAGGATGATGCATTACTCATACCTGAGTAGGCGGGGAATAATGACTATTGCCATCGCGCTAAAACGTGTGAAATACAATTACACCAAGAATTATATGTGCGCAACACGGCTGAATGAACAATGCAGTTACGCGATGCGCTCGATGACTACAAGCGCTATGTGGAATCAGGGACACGGTTTCCGGGTGAGCGGCGCACGACAGGTGGCCGGTTTACGGGTGACGCCGACCGGTTAGTACATATAACTGAGAACGGATCACTCAGAGATTTTGGTTATCCACTCTCCGGATTAACTGGTATTGAACGATCGAGATTTGGGCTCCGTGTCGATGAGACGATTATTTGGTTTGATGATTCTGAGGTCACATCTACGCAGTCATACGGTGAAGAAACAGTCGTAAAAACAGTTCACAAGACGGCACGTGGAACGGTAACACAGTATGATCGTACCGTTGGCCGAACACATCTGACGCAGTTTTCGGTCTCAACCACGTCGAATGTGGGTGCAAACAATATTTCGATCGTTGCGTATGTCTCGCTGGCCCCCGACGGGCAGGATACACGAATTGGGCAGCTACACCACGATGAGTCGATCGAAGTGTATCATTCCGACGAGCATGATTTTATTTCATCATCAACCGGATTCCGATCGTTTCGTGGACAGGTGCCTGCGAAATTTGATGACGTGCTTGCAACGGATCCAACCGAATATCCTCGGCCAAAAGCAGATGGACGGTATGAAGAGGATAGACTCAGTGGTGATGTCGTTTGTTACCTCCCTCTCGAAGACGGTCAGGTAACATACGCGACGATGCTTACCTCGCGAGCAGAGACAACGCGACCTGAAGCGCAAGATCTGCTCTCAGGACTGTTCGAAACCTACGCGGACGAATTAGAATACCCGCCGACGGGAACAAACCATTCAACCCGTTACGCACAGCGCCCAAACGCACCAACAATTACGGCCGATCTACGCGTCCTCTCGTTGCTTGCTGCACCAACTGGACTCAGAATCGCCGGGCCTGATTTTGACCCATACTATGTTCACTCAGGTGGGTATGGCTACACATGGTTCCGCGACGATGCGGAAATCTCACGCTTCCTGTTTGAGACTGATGAACTGGCGGAGTTAGGTCTTGAGGAATGGCATGAACGAAGCGCTCGTGCCTACTGTGTGGCCCAACGCGATGATGGAAGCTGGCCACATCGTGTCTGGCCACACAATGGATCGCTTGCACCAGGATGGGCGAACGCACGATTGGAAGCTGGAAGCAATGACGATTATCAGGCTGATCAGACGGGGAGTGTGATTGCCTTTTTGGCACGCTACCGATCCTCGATTACTGATGAAGCCCTGCTTGAGATGGTTGATGCAACGCTCGAAAAGGCGCTCGAGAGTTTGGATGAAACCCTTGAACAGGATGGTCGGCCAGTGCAGTGTCAGAACGCATGGGAGGACACAATCGGGCGGTTTGCACACACTGCCGCAACCTTCCTTGAGGCATATAGCGCGCTTGCAGCAAGCGAATATGAACGAGCAGCCCATGCAAGGGCACAAGCGGATCGCGTATATGATGCGATCGATGATCTCTGGGTTACCGATCGAGAATTGTACGCGATGCGAGAGCGGCCAGCCACGGAGATTGCTAATGGAAAATCACGTATTGACCGTCGGGCAGATGCTGCAACGCTCGCACTTGTTGGCGCACACAGAGCTTACGCGGCGATTGGATCGATCGATGAAAAACGGCGAACACGGCTGTGTTCTCATCTTGAATCAGTCATTGACACGCTTTGGCACGATCCTGACGAGAGTGAGGTTTCAGGATTGGTTCGGTATGAAGGCGACGGGTGGCGACAGCGCGATCAGGATCACGAAAAGATCTGGACAGTCTCAACGGCATGGGGTGCAAACGCTGCTGCACAGCTTGCAGAGTTGCTCTCGGATGCGGATGATCCCCGGGCGATTGAAGCTGCAGCGGAGGCCGAGCGGCTACTAGCGTGTATTGCACTTGATGGGCCACTCTCTGCGTCAACAACGTATCTTCCGGAACAGTACTTTGATGATGGAACGCCCGATAGTGCGACACCGCTTGGATGGCCACATGCGCTTCGACTTGCAACAACGGTTTTACTCGAAGAAAGTGACGTTGCAAGCGCGCTTCGACAACCAGCAGACTAGTAGAACGGATAGTTTTCGGATCGTTTAGACGGTCGCAGTGATACGGTTTCGTTCCGCAACGATCGACGTTCCGGAGTCCGTAGCAAAGAGATGCAGGTCTTCATCAGCAAAATCAATCGAGACACGATCGCCAACAGTTGGCTCGATTGCCGAGTCAACGCGGGCAATAAAATCAGGCGATATATCCAAATAAAGGTAGTTATCGCTTCCAACGGGTTCAACAACATCAACGGTTGCTTCAATACCACCGCTCTCTACGATTTCAATATCTTCCGGCCGTATTCCTGCGGTGTATCGTTCACCATCGGCAACGTCGAACGCCGTGGTTTCATAGACGAATGATTCGCTCTCGCTCCGTAGTTCGGCAGTGCCCGATCGCTCGTTGATACCCACATCGACGAAGTTCATACTTGGAGAGCCAACAAACCCACCAACAAACTTGTTTACTGGATGCTGATAGACGTGTTTGGGGGCACCGACCTGCTGGAGTTCGCCATCTTTGAGAATGACCATGCGATCGCCCATTGTCATTGCCTCTTCTTGATCGTGTGTCACGTAGACCGCAGTGATGTCGAGTTCATCCTGGAGTCGCTGAATCTCCGTTCGCATCGTGGTTCGGAGTTTTGCATCAAGATTTGAAAGCGGCTCATCAAAGAGAAACACATCAGGTTCACGGACGATCGCACGGCCGAGTGCAACGCGCTGTTTCTGTCCACCGGAGAGCTCATCCGGTTTCTGTTCGAGCAGCATCTCGATACCCATCATCTCTGCGGCCCACTCGACTTTCTCTCTGCGAGCAGCCTTGCCGAGATCTGTGCTCATTCGGAGTCCGAACTCCATGTTCCCGAACACAGTTTTGTGCGGGTAGAGCGCGTAGTTTTGAAAAACCATCGCCACATCTCGCTTTCGCGCACTGAGGTCAGTCACGTCTTCATCACCAATATAAATATGACCGTCTGTTGGCTTTTCGAGACCCGCAAGCATACGAAGTGTTGTCGACTTTCCGCAGCCGGATGGGCCAACGACAGTGATGAACTCACCATCTTTGATATCGAGTGAAAAATCATCAACAGCGACTATTTTCCCTGTATCAAATTCTTTCCTGAGATTTTCAAATCGTACTGTTGCCATTATTCATTGTGGTAAGAGCCAATAATTAAGTCTTGCCCTCAATTGTAAATTTGTGAACGGATATTTCATCCCAAATTACATCAGAAACCCAATCTTTAAATAAACGAACTCATTATTCATCATAGATTCACGCATGTCAATGGATCGCAGAACACTACTCGGAATTCTTGCAGGTAGCGGCTCCCTAGCCGTTGCAGGTTGTATCGGCGTCGAAGACTCAGGAAACGGCAACGGAAACGGAGGCTCCGGAAACGGGAATGGAGACGGTTCTGGGAATGGCTCCAGCGATGACTCCTCATCTGCTGGGTCAACTGGCGGTGACGCGAGCTTTTGGTACGCACTTTCTGAGAGCGAATTGGCGATCGTCGAAGAGGCGATCGACGATTTCAGTGGCGAAAGTGACTATGAAATTGACGGCTCCGATATCGCAGAACTTGAAGACCGACTTGTAAGCGCAATCCCAACTGGCGAGGGTCCAGAGGTATTCAATTGGGCACACGATTGGGTCGGTGACTTTGCAGAGAGCGGATTCCTCTCCGCACAGACGGACAACATCGAATTAGATCTTGAGGGTACGTTCACCGAAGCAGCTGCACAAGCGGTGCAGTATGACGGTGATATCTACGGTGTTCCAACTGCAGCAGAAACGGTTGCCCTCGTGTACAATCGTGATATGGTTGATGAACCGCCGGAGACACTCGAAGAGATGCAGGAGATCATGGACGAGTACCACGATCCTGCAAACGGAATGTATGGCCTGAGCTTCCCGCTTGATCCGTATTTCTACAGTGCGTTTGCTCACACATTCGGTGGCTACTACTTCGATGAGGAGGACCTGTCGCTTGGTCTCACAGACGACGACACGATCGAAGGTTTCCGTGTGATTCTTGAGGAGCTTGATCCGTATATGCCACAGGATCCGGAGTACGATGCACAGGCTGCGGTCTTTAACGAAGAGAGTGCCCCATTTGCGATCAACGGCCCATGGTTCGTTGGTGGGCTTGAGTTTGATCACGGTGTGACAACGCTTCCAACCGTTGACGGGTCACAACCATCCCCGTACACTGGTATTCGGATGCTCTACTTTGCGTCAGAGATGGACAACGACGAAGCGCGTGCATCAGCTGCACGAGAGTTTGTTGAGTGGTACGCAACAAATCCGGAGCTGGTCACAGATATCTCAGAGGCACAAGGATTCGTTCCAGTGCTCCAAGAGGCAGCAGAAAGCGACGATCTTTCCGAGTCAGTCCAAGGCTACGCGGAATCCGCAGATACTGGAATTCCGATGCCGACACATCCGAATATGAACAGCGTGTGGGAGCCGGTTGAAGATGCATTCTTGAACGCCTACACAGGTGATCAGAGCCTCGAAGATGCAATGGCAGAGGCAGAAGAGCGGATTGAGTCAAACTGGGACTAATTACGAATAATGTCTACCTCAACCGTTGCACAGCGCGTGCGGGAGTTTGAGTCAAAACTCCCGGACAAATACTCGGACAACGTTGCATTCTTGCTTGTTGCACCGGGGTTGTTCTTCTTTTCGGCGTTCATGTTCATCCCGATGGGATACCTCATCATGATGTCCTTTACTGACGCCGAGCTTTCCACCGTATTTCAAGATGCTCCCGGCTTGTGGGGCTCATTGTTTGGGACTGCAAACTTTGTTGGATTAGAAAACTACACGACGCTGCTTGCAGATCCACTGTTTTGGAATTCAATCGGCGTGACCTGGCTCTTCGTTCTGACGAGTGTTACGCTCAAAGTCCTACTCGGGCTCACTGTTGCTGTTGTGTTAACACACAGTCTGGTTCGTGGAAAGCGGTTCATGCGCGCGCTTGTAATTATTCCACTTGGCCTGCCGGCGATCTTTTCGATCACGGTCTGGCGTAACGTCTTTTCGTCAGCACGGTTCGGGCTTGCGAACCAAGCTCTCACGAGCCTTGGCTTCGATCAGGTGGCATGGCTTAGTAACCGATGGCTTGCGTTCCTGTCGTACAATATCACCGAGATGTGGCTTGCATACCCGTTCATGGTGATCATTACGGTAAGTGCACTGCAGAACGTCTCCGATGAGCTTCATGATGCAGCGAAAGTTGATGGTGCAGGATTCCTCGCACGCTTTTGGCACGTGACACTTCCATCGATCAAGCGGCCAGTCATGTTCGCGGCGATCTTGACTGCGGCGGCGTCCTTCCAGCAGTTCCTTATTCCGTTTATTTTCAACCGGGGTGGGCCTGCTCGATCGAACGAGCTCATCATCCTCTTTGGCTACCGTGAGGCGTTCTCCGGCCGTGCATACGGAGAGGGTGCGGCAATCATGTTGACTGCAATCTTCTTTATTGCAATCTTCATGGTTGTCGCGGTGACCAAAGGCAAACTCGCAGAGGGGGCACACGAAACATGAATATGCTCAAAGCGATCGTTGCACAGATCAGAGACGATACGCTGGAGGTGCTACGTGCACCTGCGAGGTTGTATCGTGGCTCCCGGTATCAACTCAGACAGTACCGAAAAGGGAAAATCGGGTTAGGGACGCTTGTTGCACCGTTGTTTGCAACCGCAGGCGCACTTGCGATGGTGTCGTTGCTCCTGTTGCCGATGTACTGGATTCTCATTACGGCGCTCTCCGGTGGTGAGGGCTCGCTTGTCTCCGCTGGCGGCTTCCAACTGCTCCCGGACGGATTTAATCCGTTCTTGATCTTCCAAGGCGACTGGTGGATGGGGATGGACTTATCCGCGTTTGTCTGGGTGATTGGTGATGTTGTCATTCCAAGTCTCCGTATCTCGCTTGGCCCGCTCGGCATGGACATTGTCACGTCTGAGCTGGTCCTGTTCGAGGCGGCAAACTACGGTGTTGAGAATCCATCAAACTTCACCTTGTACGCGTGGAATAGCTTCACTGTCGCAGTTCCAACAGTCTTGTTAGGCATGGCTGTTGTTGTACCGGCAGCGTATGCATTCTCCCGTCGTGAGTTCATTATGCAAAAGAAGATTCTCTACGGCTACATCCTGTTTACACAGGTCGGTGGTGGCCTTGGAATTGCAGTGCTTATTGCACTGTATGCACTCTTTGTTGAATTTGGGCTCACGAATGACAAACTTGCGCTTGCCGCCTACTACGCTGCATTGGCAGTACCATTCAATACGTGGCTTCTGAAGACGTTCATGGACTCGATTCCAGCGTCGTACGAGGAGGCCGCAATTATTGATGGTGCGCCGCCATGGCGGATCGCATACGAAATCATTCTCCCGCTTTCAAAAGCAGGGATGGCTGCGATCTTTATTTTCGTCTTCCTTGCAGGATGGACGGAGTTCATTGTTGCCCAAACAGTGTTGCAGCCCGAGAACTACACGCTCCCTGTTGGACTGTTCGCCATCGTCGGTGAGTACTCCACGCCATGGGCACGATTCTCTGCATTTGCATTGACATTCGCGGCGCCGATCATGTTCATCTACCTGTTTGCACAACGGTATATTGAACAGGGGCTGTCCTTCGGCGGCATGGAAGGATAGCAAAAACTCGGCGATCGCCTATTTTTTCGCAAGCGACTGAGAGACATACCCACAGAAGGGGTGTTCCGAAGCCCTTAATGTACCCACACGGGTAGAACACATAACTCGCTGGCAGACGGGCTCCCAGCGGGCACCCGAACACCGTTCGGGACGAAATGTGGCGGTATATCCGCTGAATCGCAAGCGCCCGTGGTGATACATATGGCACGAAGCTTCTACTCACACATCAAAGAGGCCTGGAAAAACCCGAAAGACGGCAAACTCGCTGAACTCCAGTGGCAGCGAAAGCAGGACTGGAGAAAGCAGGGCGCGATCGAGCGGATCGATCGCCCAACTCGACTTGACAAAGCACGCGAACTCGGCTACAAAGCCAAACAAGGCGTTGTTGTCGTTCGTGTTGCAGTTCGAAAAGGTGGCGCTCGGAAACAGCGACACAAAGCAGGCCGCCGATCGAAACGACAGGGTGTCAACCGAATCGGACGACGAAAGTCGATTCCACGAATCGCAGAGGAGCGCGCGGCACGCAAATATCCAAACCTGCGTGTGCTGAACTCCTACTGGGTCGGTGAAGACGGATCGCAGAAATGGCACGAAATCATTCTTGTCGATCCAAATCATCCAGCGATCCAGAACGACGACGATCTCAGCTGGATCTGTGAGAACCAACACAACCGCCGTGCATTCCGTGGCCTGACCAATAAAGGCAAGAAGGGACGCGGACTCACAAAGAAAGGGAAAGGAACCGAGCACGTCCGTCCAAGCATTAACGCAAACCGCGGACGCGGCAAATAACGGCCGCTGCGACGGTTCAGTCCAGTTCAGTTCAGTTCGATTCAACACCACAGTTTTCTATTTTTCGCCTGTTTGAGCGACAGCGCAGTCTTTGTGAACCGTATTATCGGGGGATGGGAATCTACATACAGGATTTAGAGCATGTCTGGTAACAGTACAGCTATGAGCGTTGTGAGTCAGTATGAGGCTGTTCTGTGGCAGACCATGGAGTGGCTGGGAATTACCGAATCGATCGAACGGAAGATCTTGGTTGCAGTTGGAATCCAGTTTACGATCTCCATCGGTATTTTTGTACTTCCGTTTGTGCTGTCGGGGGGAATACTGGTCGCTGCCCAGATTGGCCTCTTTAGTGGGGCAGTGATTGCGTTTCTCAATACGATACTCATCGTTAGACGTGACCTCATAGACCCATTATATCGGATCGAACAAGCTGCAGAAACAATTGCCCGTGGGAATGTTCAGACAACACAGCTTGAGACCGCGCAACAGGACGAGGTCGGTGATCTGATCCGATCGTTCAACGGCCTGCAGTCGTACCTAACAACCGTTTCACGAAAGGCGGATGCGCTCGCAGCACAGTCGTTTGATGATCCAGCGCTCGATGAGCCGGTTCCAGGGCCATTTGGTGCGTCGATCGATCGAATGGCAACTAATCTCAAATCACACACTGCAGCGCTGGAAGCTCGATCGAAGGAGCTACAACAGCTTATTGGTGCGTTTGAACGCTCGACTGAGGCCGCAGCCGATGGCGACCTGACTGCGACGATCGATCCGGACGTTGTCGATGACACGGGCGAATATGCGGCGGTGATACAGCAGTATAACCAGCTGCTTGAGCGGCTGAGCGAGTCGATCGGGGAAGCAGCAACGGTTGCTGATGGGGTTGCAGACTCAACAAGTACTGTTGAATCGAGCGCACAGGAACTCAACCACGCGGGTACGGAGATTGCCGGCGCAACGGATGATATCGCAGCAGGTGCAGACGCGCAACGAGAACGGCTCTCTACAATCACGACCGAGATGAGCACGCTCTCTGCGACTGTCGAAGAGATTGCAGCATCGGCCGAAGAAGCAACTCGGACCGCGACCGAGGCGGCTACTGTTGCAAAAGGGGGACAAAAAGAAGCCACAGAGACCATTTCGGAGCTTTCAACGATCGAATCAGAGATTGAGAACACTGCTGATGCGGTTGAGGCTCTTGTCAGCAGAATCGATGCGGTAGATGAGATTGTAACCGTGATCGAAGAGATCGCAAACGAAACGAACCTGCTTGCGCTGAATGCGTCGATCGAAGCAGCCCGTGTCGATGGCGATGGCAGTGGATTTGCGGTCGTTGCTGATGAGGTCAAGTCGCTCGCAGAGGAGACAAAGGAATCAGCAGCGGAGATTGGCGACCGACTAGACGCAATCCAAACGCAGTCTGATGAAACGGTCACTGATGTTCGAACCGCAAGAGATCGAGTTCAGGCACGGATCGACGACGTTGAACAGTCGCTTGAGCGGTTTGATGAGCTCGAAACGGTTGTGACAGCGGTGAACGAGAGCGTCCACGAAATTAGCGATGCAACAAGCCAACAAGCCGTCTCTGCAGAGGATGTTGCAGCGCTCGTCGAGGAAGTATCAGACATTAGTCAGTCAACAGCGAACGATGCGGGATCGGCAGCAGCAGCGGCAGAAGAGCAGACTGCATCGCTCACAACGGTTGCAGATGCAACAACACAGCTCTCTGGACAAGCAGACCAACTCGCATCGCTGCTCTCTCAGTACCAGACAACACAGTTCACGCGCGATGACCGAATAGCACAAGCAACCGTTGTAAATTCCACAAGCTAATTGCGTTACAGCAATCAGATGTAATCAGATACCGTGAGTACCCGGGCACAACAGGCTACAAATCGCCTCAAAAAGAGTGTTCACGAACTCTGGAGAGATGGAAATGGATGGATACTTGTTTCGATCAGTCTTGGCTGGTTTCTTTCGATCGGTGTGCGACTTGTGTATCCTGCAATTGCGCCGTTCTTTCGAACCGAATTTGAACTAACACTTGGGACAACTGGCTTCCTTCTCACCGTGCTTTGGGGCGCGTACGCGATCGGCCATATTCCGGGGGGAGTTGTCGGCGACCGATTCGGTGAAGGGCGAATTCTTGTCATCAGCTCTATTCTTGCCGCAGCGACAGTCCTTGCTGTTGCAACTGCGGTTAACGTGTGGATGCTGTTCGCCGCAACGATCACATTTGGACTTGCGACGGCGCTGTTTGGGCCAATGCGGTTCACGGTATTCACCGACATTTACGAGCACAGAGCCGGTTCTGCGGTTGGCATCACAATGGCGGCAGGCAGTGCAGGCAACGTTGTGCTACCGATCGTTGCGACGGCCATTGCAACGTATCTCACGTGGCGATACAGTTTCTTGTTGTTTGCACCGTTTTTCTTGCTCGTCGCGATCGCACTCTGGCGAACGGTGCCAGCCCGAACGTCAACCGGAGCACGTGCAGTTGAAGAACTGTCAAGCAGAACGATCGCACGCATTTGGGAGGGGATCTCTCATGGCGTCATTCCGACAGTAGTCCTGATTCAGATCTGTTTCTCGTTCATGTTTCAGGGCTTTACCGGGTTCTATCCAACGTATCTTATTGATGTGAAAGGGGTTTCACCAACGAGTGCCGCGACATTGTTTGGGCTCTTTTTTGCCATGTCGTTTCTTATTCAGCCGCTCGCCGGGGCGATGATGGACCGAATTGGATCACGGCCAACACTAATCGGCATTTTGGGCGTGAGTGCGATCGGGCTCTGGCTGTTACCGTTTGTTGATGGGCTCTTTTTGTTAGTTGCTGTGACGGTTGTGCTGAGCATCCTCAGTGGGTGCGCGGTGGTAACACAGACGTACATTGCAGATGAGCTCCCTGCGGATATGAAAGGAACCGGACTTGGAACAGTGAAAGCAGGCTGGATGCTTATCGGGGCAACGAGCCCGCTCATTATTGGTGCACTTGGGGACAGCGGCTACTTTGCGGAGAGTTTCTTACTGCTCGCAGCTGTTGGGACGATCGGGCTCGTAATCACAGTTACTCGATTGTAACTGCAGCCGCGAACGCTTATTCACTTCGCGGTGGAATCTTAGCATATGTCACTCTCACTCGATGCAACGCAGCTCGATCGGTACTCCCGACACATCATTATGGATGAGATCGGACCCGAGGGACAAGCACGGCTGCTTGATGGGTCGGTGCTCGTAATTGGAGCAGGCGGGCTCGGTGCCCCCGTTATTGAGTATCTCGCGGCAGCCGGTGTTGGAACGATCGGCGTCGCAGATGATGATATTGTTGAACGATCGAACCTCCAACGGCAGGTAATTCACACAGATGAAAACGTCGGTGTCCCAAAAGCCGACAGTGCAAAACAGTTTGTCAACAGGCTCAACCCCGATGTGACTGTTGAAACGTACGAAACGCGTGTCACCCCCGAGAATGTTGAAGAGTTGATTGATGGGTATGACGTTATTGTTGATGCATCAGATAACTTCCCAACACGGTATCTGGTGAATGATGCAGCACGACTAGCAGGAATTCCAATTGCTCACGGAGCGATCTACAAATTTGAAGGCCAGATAACAACGCTTGTTCCCGATGGGCCGTGTTATCGATGCTTGTTCCGCGAAGCACCGGAGCCGGGATCAGTCCCCGACTGTGCAACAACCGGCGTACTCGGTGTCCTGCCCGGAACCGTGGGCTGTATCCAAGCAACGGAGGCATTTAAACTGCTGCTTGGAGCTGGAGAGCCGCTTGAAGGAAGACTGCTGTTCTATGATGCGATGGACATGACATTCGAGACAGTCCCATATCAAAAAGATCCTGACTGTCCCGTCTGTGGTGATGATCCGATCGACTCGATCGATCATATTACCTATCAAGATGGCTGTCGCGTGAATATCACCAGCGAACAGTGAAACAGTAATGTCTCATCTGCTCGTTCACATACGTTTTTATTCAGTTTGTGCAATGGTGGGGATATGGATGAGTTGGTCACACTGATGAACGAGATGCCATTTGTGTCGGATATTGGCATTGAAATTACCGCTGCAGCTGATGGACGTGCTACTGGACAGCTCAAACTTGAACCCCGACACTCATCAGTTCCGGATCGAACGATCGCTCACGGCGGTGTCACATATGCACTTGCAGATACTGTTGGTGGGGCTGCGGTTCTGTCGGTGTGTGGGCAACCAACGCCAACGATCGATATGCGAATTGATTATTTAACACCAGCACAGACTGCGCTCGTTGCAGAGGCGACGGTTGTCCGAAACGGAGGGACTGTTTCGGTCGTCGAGATCCATATTTCGGACGCGGACGGGATCGCAGTAGCGGACGCCCGAGGAGTGTACAAAACAAGCGGTGGGAGTGGAGACACTGCATGGGGATCGATCAAGAGAAACCGAGAGCAATAGGCATAATACATGAATCTATTGCCGTAAGAGAGGGCAAAAATACTAAACCCTAATACTTAGCCAGTGTTACGTTAATATATGACCGTTGTTAGTGTCTCAATGCCAGAAGAACTGCTTGAGCGAATTGACGGGTTTGCAGATGAGCACGGCTATACTGGTCGAAGTGAGGTTGTGCGGGAAGCAGCACGGAACCTGCTTGGCGAGTTTGAGGACAAGCGGCTTGAAGATCGAGAGTTGATTGCGATCGTTACCGTGTTGTTCAATTACGAGACAACAAGTGTTGAAGAGCGGATGATCCGTCTTCGACATGAGCACGAAGATCTTGTTGCGTCTAATTTCCACAGTCACGTTGGAAACCATTACTGCATGGAGCTATTCGTTCTTGAAGGTCAGCTCACAGATATTTCGACGTTCGTCGGCAAGATTCGCGCGACAAAAGATACGCTTACCGTAGATTACTCAGTAATGCCTGTTGATGACTTTGGACCGTTTGCAGCGGAGGCAAACGCATCTCATGGACACGGCCATGGTCACGACCACGGCCATGATAACTGAGACTCCGATGAACTGTCTCTGAATGAACCGTATTTTACGTAACGACGACCGAGTTCGACAGAAACAACTGCGAGGATAGTCCCTGCAATAACGTCTAAAAACCAGTGAATTCCAAGGTACATCGTAGAGATAACAACGCTCGTCGCAAGAATGATCGAAAGCCAAAACCAGATTGGATATTCTCGACGGCTATGGAATGCTAAGAGTGCAGCCGTAACCGAAAGTGAAGTATGTAGCGATGGGAAGACGTTTGTATTGACGTTAACTGTGCTTGTGAGGAATTGAAACTGGGGGTATACCGTATACAAGAGTGATTCAACTTCCCCGCTATCAAAAGAGTTTCGCGGCCCATACGCGATGAAGATGATGTAACAGATCAGTCCAAGCCCGTAATTGAGTGTGTACGCAATAAGGAGTGATTTGAGATGATCTTGGTCGGACAGCGCAGCGTATGCGATAAACGGGAACACAAGCAAAAAGACGTATCCAAATACATAGATGTACGAGAAGTAGGCCGTCAAAAACGGCGTTGCAAATGATTGGATAAAGATTACAAATCCACCTTCAATATCCCGAATGAGGGGCGTAATATTCCATCCGATTAGCCATGAAAGCTCTTGGGTCGCATCACGAACAAGGGCGTTCAGAATAAGCACACAAAGGAGGATTCCGACCGCTGGCGCTGCTTCACGTGCACGGTCCCGGAGTTCGACCTGAAGTTCACGAAGTCGAACTGGACCAATCAGCGTCACCGATCCAATTAGGCAAAGGACAATAACCACAACCGCAATATCAAAAATAACTCGAAGTAGCGCCATTATCGCCCCACAATTGTGAGTTCTCCCTCATCATTGTATTGGAATCCCTCTGCTCGGAGCATCTCCCGTGCAGCGTCTACATCAAGCTCACCCTCGTCAGTTGCAAAGAACGGTAGTGTTGGATCCTCTCCCTCCCAAGACAGTGCTGGATCGAGCCACTCTGTGTCAGCAAGAATGCTCGCAATCGGGACCGCGTAGTTTGAAAATGCATCTTCAACCAGTCCTGCTTTATCGATGACACGGGCAACTGCGCGTCTAAAATGTGGGTTTCCAAGCGGTGCAACACGGGTATTAAACCCAAGATGGTAGAACGATCGTGATCGACTCGTTATAAGCCGGACATCTGACTCTCGGCCAATCCGCGGAACAAGATCAGGACTGACGTTTGAGAGAGTTGCATCCGCATCATCTGTTGCAATCATCTCCAGTGCGCTATTATCCGATGCAATCGGCTCGATAGAGAGCTCCTCATACTGCGGTGCACTCACAAATCGGTCTGGAATGGTGGGATCTGATTCCGACACATTTTGAAGGAAATGATCTGGGTTGCGAGCAATAATAAGTTCAACACCGTCGCTGGCGGAGACGAACTCAAAGGGACCGCTTCCAACTGGCTCTGGATTGTTCCAGACAAGTGCCTCAGTTGTTTCAGTATCGATTTCAATTCCTCCGATTGTCGCGCCTCCTGTCTTCTCACTCCAAATATGCTCGGGAAGGATTGGCAGCGTTAGTGCAGTCTCTGCGACCTCCTGTACCGCGTCGGAAAATTCAATGAGGACAGTTCGCTGTCCAGTGACATGAACGTCTGTAACGAGCGACGATCTGCCTCTGTACCTCGCGGTTGGAAGCGGATTTTCAGTCCGTCCAAGTGAGGTGTCCGCATAGAATTCATAGGTGAATGCAACGTCTGCGGCAGTAAGATCGGTGTCATCGTGCCAGGTGAGGTTCTCCCGAAGCGTTACTGTTGCACTTGTTTGTTCGTCATCCTCATTCCACGTAATTGATTCCGCAAGCCAGGGGATCTGATCGCTGCGATCATATCGAACAAGTGAGTCATACAGTAGTCCAGAAACCAATCCGTGTTGTCTGAACTCTGCTGCGATCGGATTTTGATTAACGGTAATTCGAGCATCAGTAATTACCAACCGAACTTGTGAGTCCCCATCGTGTTCGTCTGTCGGGGACAATACTAACAGACTCATCGGATCAGTCGGGGCTGTCTGTCTCCACCCGGTAAATCGGGTGTTTCGAACCGCAGTGAGCGTATCCGGGAATGCAATTGGGACAAATGGTTGCGTCCGAGAGAGATACTGTTGCAGTTCATGAACGGTCTCGAGTCGATCAGCGCCACTGGTAGTCCGTTGTGAAACTAACAGGTCATCACAGTTGAGATCAGTATATCCAAACGGATTCTGCCATCCCGGCTCGGAGTCAAATGATGAGTGAGTAAGCGGAAATAACACATCTGGATCCGCAAGTGGCGGATGCGAGAATTGGGAGACGTAGAGGTCGAAGTTATGATTAATAAGAACCTGACGGTAGAGCTCTTCAATTTCAAGCGGCATTATTTGTGCATGGATGCCAATCGCTTCCAGATGTTCTGCAACGTGATTTGCAATTCGAAGTGCGAACGGATCGTTGTCTGATGGTGGCGTTTTAATTTCGAGTGTTAACTGTTCTCGTCTATCACGGCCTGCGATGTTTCTGGCTTCGCGAACACACCCCGCGGTTGCAGTCATACCGAGCGCTACACCGGATGCGAGGAGCGTTCGGCGGCTGATCGTGGAGGGGTGGGGTCTGTCTGTCATTAAGTGCGTTCTTGTATGTTAGTTTCCCGAATGTATAACAGTACTGTGGTTGTGATATACTCATCGAGCGGTTATCAACGACGGTTACACGCCCTCAATAAGGCGCTGAAGATGCTCAGGAGGCACTGCGCCCCGAGCAGCGTGGCCATCATACGCAAACGTTGGGACACCAGAGACGCCATGTTGGTTTGCGCGCACAAACTGTTCGGTGACTGTCTCTCGAAGCGTATCATCCGAAAGCGAGTCATCGACGATCGTCGGTTCAAGGCCAACATCTTCGGCAACTGTTTTCAGAACCGATCTATCGCCAATATCTTTCCCTTCTTCCCAGAGGGCAACAAAAACCGCTTCATCAAATGCGAGCCAAGTCTCATACGGAGACTCGTTTTTCACAGCATACGAAACAAGCTGTGCAGGAAGCGAATCAACCTCTCGTGCGATCTCAACCGTCATTTCAACGTCGTATTTGTCTGCAAGCCGCCGAACGTTTTCTTTAGCCTGCTCAAAGTAGGTGTCATCTTTTCCATCATCAACTGAGTGATCGATTGTTCCATCCGAGTTTCGTTTTTGGCTCCGTAAGTCGAACGGGTGCCAGTCAATCCTCACTGGGTCGGTGCGGGTATTTTGATACTGTTCGAGTGACGCACGTCCCAAATAACAGAACGGACAAACGTAATCCGAGTAGATTGTCACCGTCTCAAGATCAATATCTGTGTCTGTATCGCTCATACCAACCGTTGGTGGTCACGATACAAGAACACACGGCGGTTTTGAGACCAAACAACACAGACGCCGAACCCTCACTGCTTTGTAACACAGACCTGTACCACACAGTAATGAAACCATACAAGCCAGTGAAACCACCGGTTGCACTGACGATCGCAGGAAGTGACTCGGGCGGTGGCGCCGGTATCCAAGCGGATTTAAAAACAATGGAGGCACATGGCGTCTTTGGGACATCCGTCCTGACAGCAGTTACGGCACAGAATTCCAATGGTGTTCACAGTTCGCACGTACTTCCCACGGAGGAAATCACCGCGCAGTATGAGGCTGTGACGCGTGATTTTCCAGTCGGTGCAATCAAGACAGGAATGCTTGCAACGACTGATGTTGTAGAGGCAGTGACCGAGGCAGTAGATACGTTTGCTGGGCCGATCGTTGTTGATCCAGTGATGATTGCGGCAACGGGCGATCGACTACTGAGCGAGCGTGCAGAGAAGGCGTATGATGCACTGATCGAGGCGGCTACGGTTGTGACACCGAATGCTGATGAGGCCGAAGTGCTAGTCGGTATCGATGTCGATTCAGTTGACGCTGCGGAAGCTGCTGGAAAAAAACTGGTTACTGCCGGTGCAGATGCGGCACTCATCAAAGGCGGACATATTGAAGGAGACGACGTTGTTGATACGCTCGTTGTTGGCGATGGAACTGACTCGACAGTCGTACAGTTCTCACACGAACGGGTGGACACAAACGCAACACACGGCTCTGGCTGTACGCTCTCAAGTGCGATCGCGGCACGGCTTGCACACGGGATTGGGCTCGAAGCAGCAGTGGAACAGAGCGTCTCATATATGCAACGAGCTGTACAGTATGGAATTGACGTCGGAAACGGCCCGGGCGCAGTACACCACATGATCGACGCACGGACGAAAGCAGCGTATGGAACAGTGCAGCCGGAGTCAGTGTCAAGCGCGGAAATTTGTCTCCCACCGGATACCCAGTAGACCGAGGGCACAGAGACCCGCAGCGTTTTACAATACGCACTGCACAGTGTGGATATGGCAGATGGAATCGTCGGGCAGTTTCTTTCGCTCAAAGCGGAAAGCGGGGCAGATCTATTGGCGATGCAGTGCGGTGATTTTTATGAGTTTTTTGCAGAGGATGCAGAGATTGTCGGAGATGAACTCGACCTGACAGTCTCACAAAAATCATCACACGGGTCATCATATCCGATGGCAGGCGTTCCGCTTTCGGAGCTCACACCGTATCTGAAAGCCTTGGTAGAGCGAGGCTATCGGGTTGCTGTTGCAGACCAGCACAAACCGGAGAACGGTGATATCTATCGAGAAATAAGCCGAATTGCAACGCCGGGGACGCTGTTGGAAACCAGTGACGCAGCAGCACAGTATCTTGCAGCAGTCGTCAGCACAAACGCAGTGGCGCATGGTTCGGGGGATGGGGTTGATGGCCCGTATGGATTAGCCTTTGCAGATATTACGACCGGGCGATTCCTCGTGACAGCGGTTGAGACCGTTGGAGATGCACATGCGGAGCTGTATCGGTTTGCACCCGCAGAGATCCTCCCAGGGCCAGGAATTCGAAATGACGACGCGTTTTTGTCGCGCCTTCGTGAGGAGACGCCCGCATCACTCACCCTCCATCGATCGGATGCGTTTGCTCCCGGTCGCAGCGAGCATGCAGTCCGATCGCAGTTTGGCAAAGAGACGATCGACAGCATTGGACTCGAATCAACAGTCGCAATTCAGGCGGCGGGCGGCATTCTCTCGTATATCGACGAGACCGGTGTTGGCGTCTCACAGTCGATGACACGGCTGCAGACATACACGGACACCGAACAGGTTGCGCTTGATGCGACCACACAACGAAATCTCGAGCTTGTCGAAACAATGCAGGGCGATCGGCGTGGGTCACTCATCGACACGATCGACCACACCGTGACAAGTCCTGGTGGGCGGCTGCTCAGAGAGTGGATCACGCGGCCACAGCGCGATCGATCGGCGCTACAGCGACGACATGACGCAGTAGAAGCACTTGGGTCCGAAGCGCTTGCCCGCGATCGGCTTCGAGAAACGCTCTCGGATGCCTACGACCTCGAACGGCTTGCAAGCCGATCCGCAAGCGGTAGTGCAGATGCCCGCGATCTCCGAGCGGTCGAACAGACACTCTCGCTGCTGCCAGCGTTAGCGAAAGATATCTCGGAGACTCCACTTGCACAGTCACCGGTTTCGGATATGCTTACACAGGTAGATCAAGCGCAGACGGCACGGCTGCAGGAAACGCTCGATTCTGCACTTGCTGATGAACCACCGAAGACTGTCCGTCAGGGTGGATTGTTTTCGTATGGCTATCATGACGAACTTGATGGGTTGATTGAGAAGCATGAGGCCGCAAACGAGTGGCTGGGGGGGTTAGCTGGCCGTGTGAAATCCGAGTATGGGCTCTCGCATGTGACAGTCGATCGAAACAAGACAGACGGCTACTACATCCAAGTTGGAAAATCACAGGCAGATTCCGTCCCCGATCATTTCCGGCATATTAAGACCCTCAAGAACTCAAAACGGTTTGTTACCGAAGAGCTCACTGAACGCGAACGGCAGGTGCTGCGGCTTGAAGAGGCACGCAGTGAGCTAGAGTATGAGCTGTTTGTCTCGTTGCGAGAGGAGGTTGCCGTACACGCAGAGCTGCTTCAAGATGTCGGACGAACGCTTGCTGAGATTGACACTGTCGCCTCGCTTGCAGAGCATGCTGCCCGATCGAACTGGGTTCGTCCAGCGCTCACAGATGCTGGAACGCTGTCGATTGAGGCCGGCCGGCATCCGGTCGTTGAGACAACGACAGAGTTTGTTCCGAACGATCTGTTGCTTGACGAGGACCGGGGCTTTCTCATCGTGACTGGGCCAAACATGAGCGGGAAATCAACGTATATGCGACAGGCGGCGTTGATTACGCTGCTTGCACAGGCTGGCAGCTTTGTTCCAGCAACGAACGCAACGATCGGCGTTGTCGATGGAATCTACACCCGAGTTGGGGCGCTTGACGAATTAGCACAGGGCCGGTCAACGTTCATGGTTGAGATGCAAGAGCTGTCCAACATCCTCCACTCCGCAACGGAGGAGTCGCTCGTCATTCTCGATGAGGTTGGTCGCGGAACCGCAACATATGATGGGATCTCAATTGCGTGGGCAGCGACCGAGTATCTCCATAATGAGGTCCGCTCGAAAACGCTGTTTGCGACACACTATCACGAATTGACCACGCTTGCATCGCACTTGCCGCGCGTTGAGAACGTTCACGTTGCCGCCGATGAACGAGACGGCGATGTAACCTTCTTACGAACGATTCGTGACGGCCCAACAGACCGATCGTACGGAATCCATGTTGCGGACTTGGCGGGCGTTCCGCAGCCGGTTGTGAGCCGGGCAGATGAGGTACTGACAAAGCTCAGAGAAGAGAAAGCGATCGAAGCAAAAGGCGGGTCTGACGGTGAACCTGTACAAACAGTGTTTAATCTTGGAAGCGGCCAGTTCGCCTCGGCAAATGGGACGACACACGCAGAAACAGCAGCAGCAACAGACCAAACTGAGGCACCAACAGCAACAGACCCGAAAGCGGAGGCGGTCATTGATGAGTTAGGGGAGGTTGACGTGAACAGCACCTCTCCGATCGAGCTGATGACCATGGTGCAAGAGTGGCAACAGACGCTTAGAGACCGTGACTCGTAAGCGCGTGTGACAGATTCTCACGACGTGCCAACGGCCACCGCGTATTAAGGGCATCTCAACGAATGGTATATCCGAGATGTACGATCGGATCCTCGTTCCAACAGATGGCAGTGATGCAACCGAAAAAACAGTTACACATGCACTCAAGCTTGCAGCAGACAACGATGCGACAATCCATGCACTGTATGTCATTGATAAACGGATCGTCCAAGCGGGGTCAAAAAAGCTACAGTCGGAAGTCCGCGACGAACTGAATACACAGGGGAAAAAAGCCGTCTCCGCGGTCCGATCGAAAGCGGAGGCAGCAGACGTCCCGGTTGAAACCGCAATTACGTCTGGAACTCCCGACAAAGAGATCGCAAGCTACGCTGAAGCAAACAGTATTGATCTCATAACGATCGGGACACACGGCAAAACACCACGAGAGAAACTGCAATCACTTGGCAGTGTCTCCGAACGTGTGGTCGATTCAGCATCGTGTCCTGTGCTTGTGGTAAAGTAAATAATACGGAAACGATTTGAGATGTTGCTGGCAGGTATACATTTTAATAGGAGCAACTATACGGGCTGCATACCTCCATACTCGTATGGAAACTCAGCGCAACGGTATTTATTATTTACTTGATGAGTTTCCACTGACAATTACCATCATTGACACGGACGGGACTATTCTATGGGTGAATAAATCATGGACCCTGTTTGGGGAGCAAAACGGGCTTGCCCCCAGCTACAGTGCCCTTGGAGACAACTATTTAGAAATAACAGACGCGGCACGGGTTCAGTCTGCTCAAACGGTCTCACGTGGTATTCGATCGCTCTTAGATGAGACGCGGACAGATAATACGTTTACAACCGAGTATCCCTGCCACAGCCCAAATCGATCGAGATGGTTTCGGCTCTGTGCAGTGGCGAGTAAGATCGATGGGCAAAGCTGTGTGTTGATCGCTCATCAAGAGATTACCAAAGACAAGATCACGGATACATTGCCGAAAGAGCAACAAGAACAGATCACATCGCTGCTTCGTGTTCTCTCAGATGGCGCTCGTATTGACAAAACCAAGTCAGAGCATATTACGTTTGATTTGCCGGATGGCATTCGGCAAAGTCAGTCATCAGAACGTACAGAACTCCCAGCAATCCACGAACAAGCGTACGGGCGATTGCTCACATATCAGATTCAACTGGATGAATCGGTTGAGGAAGCGATCATCAGTGCATTCTACACGCTTGGTTTTGAGGTCATGTCCGAACAGACTGTGTTAGAGGAGTGGGTTGACGTCGATGCGTTAGATCGGCTTCTCGCTGGCCCAACACCAGCGCGAGCAACAGTCCGGATTTGGAACCATCCGGTCGTGGTTACGCCAGAGACAGTGACGATCTATTCGCTGACACCGACCGGACGTTGAGCGCGTATGCGACCCGTGTGTTCAAGTAATCGGCCTGCAGAACACACAACTAATGAATACGCTGCTAGATTGGTATGTAGGGACTCAATTCAAAAGAGGGCCAGTGATACATGGATAAACACGACGAGTCGCCCACAATCACGCAGTTAGACGCAAAAACAGTTGACAGAATTGCAGCTGGTGAAGTTGTTGAACGTCCCGCATCTGTCGTCAAAGAGCTAGTCGAAAACAGTCTCGATGCAGGCGCCTCTCGGATTACGGTTGCAGTACAAAACGGTGGGAAGAATGGGATTCGGGTTCGAGACGACGGGCGTGGAATCCCGGAGGCAGAGCTTTCGATCGCAGTCAAACCACATACCACAAGTAAGATTCGGAAGTTAGCTGATCTTGAATCAGGTGTTGGAACGCTTGGATTCCGTGGTGAAGCGCTTTCAACAATCGCTTCGGTCTCCCGGCTGACCCTTCGATCGAAGCCGCAAGATGCGGTAGCTGGAGCCGAAGTTCATGTCGAAGGTGGGGATATCGGTGAGACACGCCCTGCTGGCTGTCCCACTGGAACCACTGTTGTTGTTGACGACCTTTTTTATAATACCCCTGCACGAAAGAAATTCCTCAAAAAAGATGCAACCGAGTTTGATCATATCAATACAGTGGTAACGCAGTATGCACTGGCAAACCCGGATGTTGCGGTATCGCTCGAACACAACAATCGCGAGCGGTTTGCCACAGATGGATCTGGAAATCTGCAGTCTGCAATTTTGTCAATTTATGGCCGAGAGGTTGCAGAGTCAATGCTTTCAATCGATGTCAAGCCAGACGTAGATGGAATCACACGGATTCATGGAATGGTAAGCAACCCCGAAACTAATCGGAGCACGCGAGAGTACCTTGCAACCTTTGTTAACAGTCGCTATGTCACCGCATCGATCCTTCGAGATGCCGTTATTTCCGGCTACGGCGGCCAATTGTCGAGCGATCGATACCCGTTTGCCGTGCTGTTTGTAACAGTCCCTCCGGATCGTGTTGATGTTAATGTACATCCACGGAAGTTGGATGTCCGATTTGACGCAGAAGAGGCGGTCACAACCGCGATCGAAACGGCTGTTGAGACAGCGCTTGTTGATGCAGGGTTGATTCGATCAACTGCACCACGCGGTCGATCGGCACCCGAAGAGACCACTATCGCGCCGACAAGTCAACAGCCCACAGAGAGTACCGAAATCGTCGGCGGTGCAGGGACAAAGCATCAAACAGCAGCGGCTGAACAGAAGCCGACCGCCGACACAAAGACGGCACACACCAGCCGTTCAGCGTCTGATGAGGACACTCAGCAACAAACAGGTGACCATCGACAAGCCGAACCCACAGAAACAGAACCCAAACAACCCACCGAATCAGCACAGACAACAACCCCTGATCAACCACATCCGACCGAACACAACGAAGGTGCAGACAGCCAACAGGGCGATCGGTCGGTCGAACGGGTCGACCCATCAGATCCAGCTGCGTGGGAAGTAACTGCTTCAACAACCGATTCGTCGATCGAAACGCCAGAAACAACCGATTCACGACAGCCGGATGGAAATGGTGAACAGAGCAAAGAGCCCGAATCAAGCCGACAGGCGACAAAGAGCAACACTCCAGGGTCGCAATCCAATGCTGTGACCCAGCAGACACTCGCGGGGTCGGATGCGACAGCGTCGCGATCGTATGAATCACTACCAGCGCTTCGGCTGCTTGGACAGCTCTATGAGACGTATATTGTTGCGGAGAGCCCAACTGGGCTCGTACTCATTGACCAACACGCCGCAGATGAGCGCGTTAATTATGAACGACTCCAAAATGCCTTCGAGGGACAAGTGACCGCACAGGCGCTTGCGACGCCGGTTGAGCTTGAATTAACGGCTCGTGAAACGTCACTGTTCGACGCGCATACTGATTCGATTTCGCCGCTTGGTTTTGCAGCGGAACGGATTGACGATCGCTGGATTCGAGTGAGCCAAGTTCCGGCAGTGTTTTCGAAAACGCTCTCTGCGGAACTGCTCCAAGATGTGTTGGTCTCATTTGTCGAGTCAACAAGTGCTGGCGAAAAGACTGTTGGAGATGTCGCAGACGAACTCTTGGCAGACCTTGCATGCTATCCATCGGTTACCGGGAATACATCACTCACTGAAGGCTCGATGTTTGAGTTGGTTGAAGCGCTTGATTCGTGTAAGAACCCGTATGCCTGTCCACATGGCCGACCAACGATCATCAAATTTGATCGGACAGATATTGAAGACCGGTTCGAGCGTGATTATCCAGGTCACGCCGGAGACCGGCGAAAAGAGTAGTAGTCGGTTGTGCAACTGTCGTGTCGAGCGGGCACAAGAATAAGACCGTAACTGTCGAACGTAGGGTATGCATGTTCTTATTATCGGTGCATACGGCAGTGCTGGATCTGCCGTTGCAGAAACGCTCGCGCCACAGGTAGGCCCGGATGGAGCACTGGATCAACTCACGCTCGTCGATGATGGAGAACCCGGAGGCGGGCTGTGTATTCTTCAAGGCTGTATGCCATCGAAAGCAGTACTTTCGGCTGCAGGACACAGATATCAAGTTCGCGCTGACGAGCGACTTCGTGGGGAACCAGCAACGATCGATCTTGAGTCAGTTGTTGACATAAAAGACGATCAAGTGCTTGGCTTTGCGGAACATCGACGTGCGGCAATTCAGGACCTCACTGAGCAGGAGGGCGTGACATTTATTCATGATACCGCACAGTTTGTTGACGATCGTGTTGTCGAGGTTGGTGATGAACGCTTCAACCCCGATTATGTGGTCGTTGCAACCGGTTCAGCTCCGAACATTCCGAATCTGGATGGGATGGATTCAGTTTCGTATATGGGGAGTGCAGACGTTCTTGATGCAACGTCACTCCCGGAGTCCGGGATTGTCATGGGCTTTGGCTATGTTGGAATCGAACTCGTGCCGTATCTTGTTGAGGCAGGTGTCTCTGATCTCACGGTGATTGAGCACGATGAACGGCCGATTGATGAGGCGGACCCCGAGTTCGGAGACGAACTGCTTTCGCTGTATCGAGAGGAGTTTGGTGTGACCGTCTTGACCGAGACGCATGAGCGGCGTATCGAACAGACTGCCGATGGGGTTCGTCTCACTGTCGATCGAGACGGTGCGGAGGAGACAGTCGAAGCGGAAGAGCTCTTTTTATTCACTGGCCGACAGCCGAACCTCGATCGGCTCCAACTTGCACACACAACACTCTCGCCCGAGGAGGGGTGGGTTCGGCCAACAATGCAGGCGGCCGATGACGATCGAGTGTATGTTGTTGGTGATGTCAACAGTCGCGAACCGATCCTTCACGTTGCAAAAGAGCAGGGCTACACGGCGGGGGAAAATATTCTGCGTGCGATCGATGGGGAAGCGCAAGTTGCGTACGAAAATATCCATCACCATGTGATATTCTCAGGTGCGAGCGTCTATCCATTTGCCCGAGTTGGGCATACCAAAGCGAGCGCGATGGAGGCAGGCCATACCGTTGTTGAGGCAACTCGATGGGCAGCAGATGATGGTGTATTCAACGTGAAAGACATCCCATGGGGACTCGCGCGCCTGACTGTTGATGCAGACACTGGTGTTGTCCTTGGATATCAAGGCTTGCACGCGGACGCAGATACAATGGCAAAAACGATGCAGGTGATTATTGAGTTAGGATTAGATGTCCGGACAGTACCGGATCGATCGTATCATCCAACGCTTCCGGAGATTCTTGATGGGCTATTTCGCGAGACTGCGGCACTGGTTGAGTAAGCGCAGTCGCGTGGTGTCGCTACCACTCAATCTCATCAGGCTCGCTCTTTTCTGCTGCTCCTGAATCAGAACCGGAACCAAAGGCGTCTGCAAGCGTTCCGCGGACAGATTCAAATTCAGAGACTGCGTCCCTGAGTGCATCGATTTCTTGGGTCGTTTCGGTGTCAAGCGCCTCCAACTCCGATTGCAGTGTGTTGTACTGTGTATCGAGTGCATCTATTGCAGCGGTATGCTCCGTCTTTGCTTGGTGGACTGTTGTCTCAATATCAGCGACATCTGTTGTGAGGTCGCTAAGTTCGTGATCAACGCTATGAAGTTCTGTTGCGAGCTCTTCTGTGGATGATTCAACAGCCTCAATCGTATCAGCAAGCGAGAGCAACTCTGTTTCTACTGCAGTGGCGTGTTCATCGATCGTCTGCTCTAATCCGTTAATTGCGGCTTGTTGCTGTTCGGCGTAGCTGAGGAGTGACTCGTACTGCTCTAAGAACTCCTCAAACTGCGTGAGGTATGCTGAAAAATCAGCCATCCGGGCTTGTACATGCTGGAGCCTGATCTGTTCTGTTGGGCTGTATGACTCATCTAATGCTTTTCGAAGTGCAGCGAGTTCATCCGGTGAGTGTTCTCCAGTTTCGATCTCCGATACAAGCGCAGTGAGGAGCGATCCGTCAGTGTCTACAGTCGATGCTTCTGTCTCTTTGGCTCCCCCCGGCTCATCTGTCGACTCGAATGTAAGCGGTTCATTGTCGTCAGTATCGAATTCCACTGCGCCAGAGCCATCTGTGTTGACCGCTTCAGTGCCGTTAGTACCTGTTTTTGTAGTTGTCTCTGTATCCCATGCATCGTCGTCCCAACTCTCCGTTTGTTGTTCTCTCATTGGTATTTTTTGTGCGATCGTGGTGTCTGTATCCGTGTCGCTCTCGGCCTCAGTCTCGTCGTCAATCGGTGCATCTGTATCCGCAGAGAGAGTCTGCGTTGTATTCCCCTCGGTTGTGGGTTCAGTGTCTGGTGTAGCCTCAGTCCCATTGAGGAGCGTCATCTTTGCTCGCTGGAAGAACCCACCAGACTGTGTTGTGTCTTCTGAGAGGTCCTCATCGGCCGCCTCTGTAGCGGGTTGGTGAGTAGTATCATCAGGTATAAATTCGATCGACCCACGAAGATCAGCAGCAGAAAGACTCACATCAGGAGAGAGGACGCCAAGCACAAACTCCGTTTCAGTAGTCTCTGTTAGCTCCTGCGTAATCGTAAGCTGGTTCTGTGTAGTATTCGATTCCCAAGCGGTCGGTGCATGTTGTGGATGAAAGCCACACTCACACGAGTCGACTGCAGCAAACTGGTCGGTGAAACGGATTGTTTCAGGTGCAGTTTCGTCTGAAGTGATCGTATATGTAATTACAGCTCCGTCAGGACGGTTCTCTGGTTGACGAGTCAGTTGTACTGTTTCGTGGGTGAACGTTTGTTGTTCAAACGAGGCCGTCTGTGGATTGGCTTTGTGGCTAGACATTACATGTCCTCCGTAACTGGTGGCTACAGTCATCCCGGACTGTGGATTGTCGTCGTCGCGTTGTTGATCGTAGCATACTATTTCCCTCACTTATCCGCCGTTAGCAGTTGATAATGTGCCGTTGGCGAGGTACACAGCAGACAATCAGCGCCATCCGTTTTGTTACTACATTAATACTATCTAGTAGCCTGCTCCTATCGACACTTCGACCCGCTTATGGGGCCGCCAACAAATGAGGAAATATGGATACGACGACGACAGGTCGGTACCGCGTTCTTTCAGTTGACGCTGCCAAATCTGTCGCACGGCTCGTTAATTTCGATGACGCGACACGTGCCGTCGATGCACCGCATGACGCAACAGAGGATGACGCGGATCCGTTTGCACCGATCGCCGTCTCAGTAACTCCAGATACGATTCATCCAGGTGCAGTTATTGATGCAACGATCGAGTGGGAGGGGGACACAGCACAGTTGAAGACTGTTTCAGTTGTTAAATCCGATCGGTTCTATTACAAACGGTCTGTGACCGGAATGTTCGAAGCGGCGACAGATGCGTGGCGAACGGCACGCGCTGCGGGTGATGCTGTCGGATCGACAGTCACGCGAAGCACTGATGGAGAGCCAAACGGTGTGCTGTACGTGTTTGCAAACCAACCAGGTGAACAAACGTTTGATGCCATTCGAACCGGCGGCATTCCGATCGAACCACTGATTCTGCGTGCAGAAGCAGACCTGTCTGACGATGTCGATCGAGGTGTGTTCATCTTAGAATCGGCGGAGCATGGATTTGTTGCGGTGTATATTGTATTCCGGAATGACGGGATACTTGCAGAGACGGTTCGAGATACGTACGATATTCGGACTGACGAGTGACGAAGTAACTGGTCACCAGTTTTAACAGCCATCTCTGATTATAGAAATCGACAGATCGCAAAGAACTGATCAAAAATTTTGATGGGCCCTGCAGGATTTGAACCAGCGGTCACCCGGTGTCTCATTCCACCGATCGACGATTGCGCCAGTGGAATTATGAGCCGGGGGCTTTAACCAGACTAAGCTAAGGGCCCGCTGTTGCGTTATTTTTGCGCGGAGGTATTTATGCTGTTGGGAATTGGTCGACGCAAAGCGATCGATCGAGACAAAACGAGCGATATCGATCGGTCTCTGAAACTGAAAGATGGAAAATGACGCCGTCGCCAGGACTCGAACCTGGGACCACCTCGTTAACAGCGAGGTGCTCTACCAACTGAGCTACGACGGCTCGCAATCAATGGTTGTCGAGTGGTATAATTAGGGCTTTCGTTTTCGCCCGACGGAAGCGACACGCTTTCACACCTCACCACAGTAGCGGAGTGTATGACTTCCCTCGATCGCATCCAAACGGAGGTTCTCGAAGAAATCACGCCGGGCCAAGCAGAACGCGATCGGCTTGAAGCGGTCACAGACACGCTCACCGATCGGGCAGCGGATGCAATCGAAGCGCTTGCGGTTGATGCAACAGTGACACGTGTTGGGAGTACTGCGCGAGGAACGTGGCTTGCAGGCGATCGAGATATTGATCTGTTTATTCAGTTTCCACCAGCCCTTTCAAGAGACGAATTAGAATCCTGCGGACTGAAAATCGGACACACAGTCCTCCCAGATGGTCATGAAGAGTATGCTGAACACCCATACGTTAAAGGCGAATATGAGGGATTTGACATCGATTTGGTTCCTTGTTATGCAGTTTCGGCGGCAACGGAAATTCAATCGGCAGTTGATCGAACGCCGTTTCACAATGCGTACCTCCAATCGAAACTTACCGATGAACAGAAATCGGATGTCCGCGTCGCGAAGCGATTTTTAAAAGCGATCGGAGCCTACGGAAGCGATCTCAAAACAAAGGGCTTCTCGGGCTATCTCACAGAGTTGCTTATTATTGAGTACGGAGATTTCCAATCGTTTATTCAGGCGGCAGCGGCGTGGCGACCACCAGTTGTTCATGATCCAGAAAATCATAGCAGCACCTCATTTGATGACTCGCTTGTTGTGATCGATCCAACGGATCCGGAGCGAAACGTTGCAGCAGTTCTTTCTGCAGAGAACGTCGCTCGAGTACAACACTACGCTCGACAGGTACAATCCACGCCACATATAGATCTCTTCTTTCCAGAGCCAACTGAGCCACTCAGTACAGAGCAGTTCAAAGATCACCTGAGGCAACGAGAGACAACACTCATTGGCGTTGTTTTTGACACGCCCACTATTGTCGAAGACCAACTCTACCCACAGCTTGAGAAGTCACGTAACGGCATTGTTGCAGCCCTCAACCGACACGGGTTTGGGGTACTTCGATCGATGGTTGCCGCTGAAACAGAGTCACTCATTCTTGTCGAACTCACTACGCGAACACTGCCTGCAATTGAGCGACATGTTGGACCGCCAGTACACGTCCGATCACATGCAGAGGGGTTCTTCAACGCGTATATAGATGATGAGTCGGTATATGGACCATTTCTCGATGGAGACCGCTACGTTGTTGAGCGACCGCGATCGTGTCGAGATGCAGTCTCCTTGCTCGAGAGTGAGATGCTGTTTGATGTTGGACTCGGAACACATGTACAAACGGCTCTTGAGGAGCGCTATCGGGTGTTAGTTGATGAAGAGCTTACTGAGCTCTGCTCACCATTTGGAACAACGTTTGCAGAGTATTTCGCCCCACATCCGTAGTCAGAGATTATATTCCGAGTCGGTCTCTGAGCTCATCCGTAATTTCGATCGTCTGCCCATCAGGCTCGTCTTCACACGGCATTGGCTCGCGACCGTCGAATGTTTCATGAACCGTTGAAACGCCATCTGCGAGCGTATCTAATCCATAGCCACCCTCAAGAACAAAAGAAAGCGGCGCACCGATCGTCTCACTGGCAGTTCGCATCCGATCGGTCATCAGTGCATAGCCCTCCGTCGAAACTCGCATCCGTGAGATTGGGTCGTGTCGATGCGCATCGAACCCAGCACTAATGATGAGTGCATCGGGATCGAAGGCTTCCAATGCGGGTATAAGAGCGGCGTCAATAACATGCATATACTCCGCATCACCAGCACCAACAGGGAGTGGTGCGTTCAGCGTTGTTCCGTCTCCATCGTCAGCGCCGATCTCTTCAATCGCACCCGTTCCGGGGTAGAGTCCATCTTCGTGGATTGATGCATAGAATACATCGTCACGTTCATAAAAGATGTCTTGCGTTCCGTTCCCGTGATGCACATCCCAGTCAAAAATTGCGACTCGATCGATCGGGTACTCATTAAGCGCGGTTTGGGCTGCAACAGCAGCATTATTAAAGAAACAGAAACCCATCGCGTCATCATACACTGCATGATGTCCCGGTGGACGACCGACGGCGAACGGTGTTTGCCGGCCATCTGCGCCCTCAAGCGACTCTTTTACCGCCCATTCAGCAAGTCCTGCACTCTGTAATGCTGCATCCCATGTTTTCTCGCAGGCGACAGTGTCCGGGTCCCAGTTCCCACCACCGTCGTTACAGAATGATTCAACCTCATCAACATAGTCTGCATCATGGACTGCAGAAACTGATGCTTTTGTTGCACGTTCGCTGTCGTGGTACACAACACCGTGGCGTTTCTGCAGGCCACGTTTGATTGCACGGAGCCTATCAGGTGTCTCTGGGTGTCGAGTACCGGTATCGTGTTCCAGACAGGTATCGCTGTATCCAAATTGCATTACTCAAAAAGGGAAAAGTACGTTGTGATATCTTCAGCCTGTACAGTCCGTCGGTCCGCATGTCGTGCGAGTTTTGCAGCAGCCGCAGCGATGTTATCAGCGTAATCTTCAAGAATGTCTGCAAGCGCGATTCGGGCTTCCATCGAAACACGATACTTGTCGTCAAGTTCTAGCCGTGCGATTCGATCAACCGGTGCAACCGGCAACTCAAGCCGATCGCGATCAATAACTTGCTCAACAGCAAAATCGACAGCCATGAGCGTTTTCCGACCATCTTGTTCTGCAAGCGTTGCAGCATCAACCGCAAGCGCTGCCCCATGCGCTTGAATCCGCTTTGCCAACTCTTCGGCGGCGCCAGCACTTACTCGCAAGTCACCGGCGTTTCGCCGGATAATTGCATCCACTGGTGCAAACGGCAACTCAACACTCATACCGTGATACCGGTCCGTACGGCGTATAATCCTTTCCGTTGCTTCGTTTCAGTTCGCCCAGCCATATAAAAACTCGAAGAGAGCCGTGAACTAAAAGACTTCGTCAGCGTCGATTGTCCCGTCTCGTTCAACGCCGCGAACAGTCACTTCTTCGCCCAATCGGACCTCTACGCTCGTATTAACGCTTCGTGTCTCATCGCCCTGCATCAACACCACTGGGTTACCTGCTTGAACGACGGTCCCTGTAAACTCGATCTCTGCACCTGCTGGCAGCTCATCTTCAGCGCCAGTACCATTTGTTGACGCCTGAGTGCCTGTACTGTCTGTCACAGCTCCGTTTTCAAACGCACTGAGGCCACTGTTTGATTCAGTATCACTCTCAGATGATGGTTCGTCCTCGGTTATCGGATCGGATTCTAAGACACTGATTGTCGATCGCCAGCCAGCAGATGCCTCCAAATCGTCTTGCCAGCCATCCTTGATCTCGACGTCAGTGAACACCACGTAATCAGCAAGGTCAAGATCAGCGTCGGCCTTTTCTCCCCACAACGCAACTCTAATCTCACCCGTCTCATCTTTAATTCGGACGTTTTTAACTTGCCCTTCGGAGCCATCTTTTCGATCGAACGTTCGTTTCGGATCAGTCTCGATAACGCCACCAGCAATATCAACGGTTTGTCCGATCTCGAGCGAGCCAATATCTGTAGTTTCTGGGACGTACTCAATTGATTCCTCCAGTTCATCGATCGCACCACGCGAGCCAAGATGAAGTTCAATATCACCATCACGCTCGCGAACGTAGCCATCGACAATTTCAACCGATTGTCCGGCATCAAACTTTTCAACGAGATCGGCTTTCTCATCCCAGAGTGTTAAGCGAACGCGACCGGTTGGATCACCTACAGTCATATTTGCGACTCGGCCTTCAGAGCCGTCATTTCGTGAAAATGTTCGAACCGCATCAAGATCAAGAATAGTTCCTTTGAGATTAATATCTGAAAGCCCGAGCGAGAGGTCCTCTATACGATACACATCGAGCACTTGGATATCAATCTCTGCATCCTCGTCAGGCTCGACTTTGTTTACACTCACTTCAACGCCGTTGTACCCATCTTGCGGTCGCCCAGCAATCCGGAGGACGTCGCCAACATCGAGTGCTCCCGGCTCATCCTTGGTTCCGATCGCGTCGTACGCAACTTGATCCCACAACGAGATTCGGATGCGTCCAGTCTCGTCTGCAACTTCAACATTTGCGACTCGACCATCTTCTTGATCGCCGTCTCGCTCGAAGGTTCGGAGTTCACCGATCGACACCACTTTGCCCATAAATTTCACGTCATCCATCCCGGGCGCGATGTCTGCAATGCTGTTTACCTCCTCATCTTGTAGCTCGTGCGCGATGAGCATTGCCGCGGTCTCCTCGTCGGCAAGTCCGGCCATCTCTTCTACTTTTTTCTCGACAGCCTCCTTGAAATCCTCAAAAGAAACGTCAGTGTCGAGGTCGTCGTAGGCGTCCTCTATGGCTCCCATATTCGTAGATTGTGGCAGGGCCAGCCTGCGCTTAAGCGTTGTCCTTGCCCTGAGAAAATCGGCGTACTGGGCCGCAGTTCGATCATGAGTTGATGCATATGATCGGTCGATCGTACTGATATATAAATCTCCGTTGGCAAACAGGTTCTCGGCGGTATGTCGACATGACACATAGGGCGGCAGTATCGTAACGGTCTTAAGTTGCAGTCGGGTATCTGTAGATGAGTCCTGGTAGGGTAGTGGACTATCCTCTTGGCTTGCGGAGCCAGGGACCGGAGTTCAAATCTCCGTCAGGACGTTTTTGTCGATACCTACACTCGAACAGAACCATTGGAGCGTCACAAAACACACGATAGAGACCGCTGCGACAGTGACCGTTTTCCGACTGTCGATCGAAAGTCGTCTATGGATGCTGCACTGCAGGCTGGAATCGCCGTGTACAACGCTGGTGAGTACCACGCAGCCCACGATGCGTGGGAAGCAACGTGGCTCGAACTCGATCGCGGCAGTGATGACGAGCGCTTCCTCCATGGGCTAATACAGTTCACTGCCGCAGTGTACCATGCACGAAATCAAAACTGGAGTGGCTGTGTTGGACTCTGTGACAGCGCGATCGGCTATCTCCATCAGCTCCCATCTACGTACCGGAGTGTCGATCTTGATCGGGTTCGCTCCGCACTAAAGATGCTCAAAACGGATCCAGAGCAGATCGAACGCCGACCCGTGCCTGCGCTCTACTACCGGGGCATGCGATTGACCGCGGACACACTCTCGTTGGAAGCACTGTCACTCGCAGCCAAAACGATCGCAACCGAGTATGGATATGACAGTACAGTAGTTGCAGATGCAAGCAGCTATGCCACTGATGAAGCGGTACATGGCCGTTCAAAATACGCTGGGCTGCTAACGGAGTTCATTCTAGAAGGCGATCGGCGAGCGATTGTGTTCACCCGACTGAGCCAACATGTCGATCACGAACGGGCAAAAGCCGATGATGTTCGTGGGCTGTTCGAGTGAGTACATAAGATGTCGTCACCGTAACTAGTGGTTCTTTCCAGTTTCCGCACATATACGTGGTATGGCTACTGCGACGTGGACTGAAGCCGATATTCCAGACCTCCAAGGAAAAACAGTTGTTGTAACCGGTGCAAACAGCGGGCTTGGATATGAAGCGACCCGGATGTTTGCCGAACGCGGCGCAGACGTGATTCTCGCATGTCGGAGCGTCGATCGCGGCAAAGATGCCGTCCGGTCAATAAGAGAAGCAGTTCCAGACCCATCACTCTCTGTTGGTGCACTTGATTTAGCAAGTCTCGACTCGATCAGAAACTTTGCAGAGACGCTTATTTCGGAAGAAACACCGATTGACATCCTCTGTAACAATGCAGGCGTGATGGCAATTCCTCGAACCGAGACCGAGGATGGATTTGAGATGCAGTTTGGTGTGAATCATCTCGGCCATTTTGCACTCACGGGATTGCTTCTTGAACGATTAATCGAGACGCCAGGAGAGAGTAGAGTGGTAACACATAGTAGCGGCGCACACAAACAAGGAACAATCGATTTTGATGACTTACAACAGGGGTCGTCATACAGTCGGTGGGGCGCATACGCCCAGAGCAAACTCGCAAATCTGTTGTTTGCGTATGAGCTCGATCGAAAGCTCAAAGCCGTAGATTCCTCCGTCGTGAGTACTACCTGTCATCCAGGCTATGCAGCAACGAATCTACAGCGCCGTGGCGCGGAGATGGATGGCTCAAAACTGAAACTGGCGATGATGAATGTTGCGAACCGTGTGTTTGGACAGTCGCCAGCGATGGGTGCACTTCCGATGATGTATGCAGCGGTCGAACCAACACTCACTGGCGGCGAGTACGTTGGGCCAAGTGGGTTGTTGAATATGCGCGGATATCCGGAAACACAACGATCGAGCGATCGATCGTATTCGGAGGAAACAGCAACACAGCTATGGGATGTGTCGGAATCGTTGACCGGGTTTACGTACCCACTCTCGTCTTAGGCCCCCTACTGCGGTACTTCGTCTTTTGGCGTCCCATCAAAATGATACTCTGCAGAATTATCTTGTGGGTTATATCCAAGCACGTCTTTTGCACGATCGATCGAGTAGTACTTGCGATCGTTATCCGAGATTCCGTAGACAACCTCAAACCCATAATCGGCTTGGATACAGCGGTCAAAGAGGTGTGCACAGTCACGGTGTGAGAGCCACATTGCATGTCCACGCTCGTAGTTCCGTGGTGGATGGTCCTTTGTGAGATTTCCAATCCGAACTGCAACCGTCGAAAGGTCGTACTCATCGTAGTAGTATCGGCCAAGGAACTCGCCAGTTGCTTTTGAGACACCATACAGATTTCCCGGCCGTGGGTGTTCTGACCCATCTAGCCGAAAGTCATCATTTTCTCGGTACATCTCTGGCGTTCGTGTTTCGGTTTCGAAGTGTCCCACCGCGTGGTTTGAGGATGCGAATGCAACTTTTTCAACGTCAGCATTGACTGCAGCCTCATACAGTGCTTGTGTGCCATCGATGTTGTTCCGAAGAACGCTCGTCCATGGCGCAGTTTTTCGCGGGTCTCCTGCAAGGTGGATAATTGCACCAACACCGGAGACTGCCTCACGAAGCGCCGGTCGATCGGTAATGTCTGCAACAATCACATCATCTTTTGATGTTCCCTCCGGGAGTTTATCACGAGAGAGTGGCTCACGATCAAGTAGCCGCCAGTCGTATTTTGGTCCAAGATCCCGGAGGACCGCCTGCCCGACACGCCCGCCGGCTCCGGTCAGAAGGACTGGTCGATCCATATAGTTGTCTAAGAGACGACAGAGCGTAAGTAAGCCGCGGTTTGTGCACGGACCTGTACGAATATGAACAGGTAGAAGTCGATACTCCTTACCAGCCGCCAATAGTAGATGATGTATGGCGACTACTGCAGAACAGGCCTGTTTTGAAGCAGGAATAAAGTTCGGATCGCTCTACCACCAGTTTGCTGGAACACCGATTAGCCCGCACAGTACACGAAGTTTAGAACAAGCAATGGCTGAATCGATCGAAAACCAACCCTTCTGTACAAGTGTGACGGTTGAAATCGATGATGAAAAAGTGGCGGACGCGATCGATCATACAAACGGATACACAGAACTCACCGGGTCGTTAATGGAGGTAACAATGCAGATTGAATATGAAGATGTAGTAGTCACCACTCGAATGGAGATGGAAAACGGCTATCCGCTGATGAAACTTGAGTCTGTCACACAGTAGCGTATAGTGAAACTAATCGCGTAAGATACGGCAAACAGCACACAAAATAGTCCGATAGAGTGAATTTCACTTTCGCTTTTGGGATCGCTTTTAAAAAGGCAGGAGTCGAAATAGTGGGTATGAGCCAATCAACGTTTGATGATGACGATCTCTTCAGCGAAGGTGCAGATGAGATGCGTGCAGATGTCGAGAAACATCTCGATGCGGCAAAAGCCGAACTCCCAAGCGCAGCCGAAGTTTGGGAGACTGATGCAGAGAATGTTCTCGGCGTACTAAATGCATTAAAAGGCGCTCTTGATGTTGGCGACGCAGCCGATGAGCTTCGACAGGCGAAAAAATGGTATGTGATCGGTGAGCGTGCAGATGCATTCGAGGACGCAGACGATCTCAAAACGGAGATTGAATCCGTGGGTGAGCTCATCGAACAGATTTCCGATGCGAAAGAGCAGGTAAGTTCGCTTGCAGGTACAATTCCAGCTCTCAAGGGCGCACTTGACGATGCAGAATCGGATGTTGACTTGGTTGATGAAGGCGATGACACCGCAGAAGCTGCAGAGTCAGACGATTAATATCAGCGCTTCTGTTGTGTTCGAGCAGAAACCGCTTCCAGCAGTGAGACCAACTCATCTGTAGCAGTTTCGAGAAGTTCTACACCAAGTTCGGCGCTTGCATCAGTTGGCTCTCCAACGACACCATTTTCTGTGAACTCGATCGAATCATGCGCGAGGTTCACGCCAGCGACCCACTCACCCCACCGATCGGCACCCCTTTCTGCTGCAGTTTCAAGCTGATCCGATCGAATGGTGTCTGGGTACGTGTGCTGGAGCAGGCTTGTCTCTAACACGCCACCATGACCCATTCGTGTGCTGTGTTCACCGACAGCGTTGAACCATGTGAACCCAACCGCGTAGGCGTCATCATGGCGAGAGATGATGCCAGTCAGTTCGTTGAGCGCGTCGATATTGCCACCATGGCCGTTCACGATCACGACGCGATCGAACCCGTGGTGCGCCAAGCTGGCGACAGTCTCACGGAGATATGCCCGAAACGTATCGGGTGAGACCCACAGTGTTCCAGCAAAGCTGCGATGTTCCTCCGCGATACCGATCGGGATTGTCGGAATAACGACGATTTCGCGACCTGTTTGTGCTTCATATTTTTCTGCACCGGCTTGTGCAACAGATCCCGCGTTGAGCGAATCTGTTCCAAGCGGTGCGTGTGGCCCATGTTGTTCGGTGCTACCAACAGGAACGATCGCAAGCGACGAGTCAAGCGCATCAACTTCTTGCCACGTAGCCGTTTCAAGCTGCATACACAGAACACAACTGCGGGATACTTCAAGTGCAACAATCATCGAAGCCGATAAGTCCAGTGTCCGAACGGTGCAAATCGGTTTATCGAACGCAGCCGTCACGTATGCTAGTGTACAATCATGAGCGATGAAAAAACAGAGCAAACCCATGGGATTGCAGTTGAACATTTACTAGAGAGAGCACAACAGGTAGAGTATCCAATTAGTATGGAGACTGCAATTGACACCTTCGGGAGCGAGACGATTGAACACGGTGATGAGGAGGTGACAGTTGCGTCAGTTTTTACTCGGTATCAACAGGGAACACGACACGATACGACGGCTGGAGAGATTACGATCGAAGACGCAGAGGGCCTTACAGAGTTACTCGTCACAGCGATCGGTGAGGATGGGGGTGGTGGTGAGAACAATTCGGACCATGGCGTTGAGACAGCCAATGCAGAAGATTCCGAGTCCGGCTGAAATCCGAACCGCGGTTAGTCGTCTGTTGACTCAATATCAACGTTGGTTCGAGCTTGTCTGCGGGCAGCACGCTGAATGAACTCCTCTGGAAGCGAATCGATTTCGCCTGCTTGGACACCCCATAAGTGTGCGTAGAGACCGTCTTCGGAGAGTAGCTCAGAGTGCGTTCCACGCTCGACAATCTGCCCGTCTTCAAGCACAACAATCATATCTGCATCTTTGATTGTCGAGAGACGGTGTGCGATCGCAAACGTCGTCCGCTCTTCAGTGAGTTCATCCAAACTGCGCTGAATGAGCATTTCGGTCTCGGTATCGACATCTGATGTCGCCTCGTCGAGAATCAGAATATCGGGGTCTTTGAGGATGGCACGGGCGATCGCAACACGTTGTCGCTGCCCCCCGGAGAGTTTGACACCGCGTTCACCAACCATTGTATCATATCCATCTGGCAGATTCTCGATGAAGTCATGTGCTTCTGCGGCTTTGGCGGCGGCGACAACATCCGCGTCCGAGGCATCAAATGCACCGTATGCGATGTTATCTTTCACCGTTCCATAGAAGAGATACGAATCCTGTCCAACGTAGCCCATTGACTGTCTGAGACTGGAGAGTTGGACATTTCGGATATCTTGATTGTCGATCGTTATGCTGCCCGCATCCGTATCATAGAGCCTGAGCAATAGTTTCAGTACAGTTGATTTTCCGGCCCCAGTTGGCCCAACGAGTGCAACCGTCTCACCACCATCGACGTCAAAACTGATATCCGAAATAATCTGCTCGTTATTGTTGTAGCTGAACGAGACTGAGTCGTATGAGACGCGCCCGTCAGAGACAACGAGTTCTTCAACGTCAGTTTGCTCCTCGATGCGACCGTTCTCATCCATGAGCCCGAAAATACGCTCAGCGGATGCTTCCGCACGCTGGAACATATTGATGATTTGGCCGAACTGTGCCATTGGCCACACAAGTTGTTGTGTGAGAAGGATAAACGTCACAAATGCACCTTCATTGAGTGTGCCCGTGAATGGACCGGGACCAACCCCTGTAAACACCCAGTAGCCACCGACAAGGAACGTCAGCACAAATCCGATCCCGGATATGAGCTGTAGCCCCGGGAAGAATTTGATTCGGATCTTGATCGCACCCCAGTTTGTGCCAAAGTATTTCTGTGAGACCTCATCGACTCGTCCGGATTCAAAGTTCTCCGTGTTTGAGGATTTGATAACCTGAATGCCACCAAGGTTGTTTTCCAGCCGGGAGTTGACTTTTCCGACGCTCGATCGGACTGCGGCATATTTTGGCTGGATTCGTTTGACAAAGATGTACGTAAATACAGCAATGAGCGGGACTGGTGACATTGCAACAAGTGCCAACTGCGGGTTCAGTGAGACGAGAATCACTGCAATTCCGATCACCATCACACCAAGGCGGAACGCGGAGTTCAATCCATCATTGAGAAAGCGTTCCAACTGATTCACATCGTTTGAAAGAATCGACATCATCTCCCCGGTCTGTTTGTCGGCGAAGAACTCCATGTCGAGTCGCTGCATCTTGTCGTACGTGTCAGTCCTGACTTCGTGTTGGATGTTCTGTGCGAACGCGTTGAACCCCCAGTTTCGAATCCAGTGGAAGGCGGCGCCGATCAAGAATGAGGCTGCGATAATCGCCACTGTCAACATGAACTGTTCGGTTTCATTCGTTGGGAGCCATGCATCAGGCACGAGCGGAAGGCTGAACGCTTCGTTTCGGAGAAAGATCCCATCGATCGCAATACCAAGCAACAACGGCGGGAGAAGATCGAGAATCCGAGCAAAAATACTCGCGAGAATACCTGCACTGACGGAGAACCAATGTGGGCGGCCATAGCTGAACAACAGCCGCTTCATTGGCTTATCAATGCGATCGCGTTGGTCCTCGAACGGATCATCATCTTCCCAGTCGATACTACTCATTACACTACTGTTCGGTGTGCGCTTCAAAGAGTATTCCCTTCGAATCGAAATATACCGGTGAAAACAGCCGGAGTGTGCGAGTTAGCGGCGCGGCCGCCGATCGTCAAGATCAAATTCGACGCGATCGCCGATCGTAATCCCCCGATCGGCCATGTATCCTTCATTTACCTCAAGAATGAACTGTCCCTCGCCAGTATAGCTCGTGAGATCGTCTTGGTTTTCTTCAACAGGTGCGGAGTGGATTTCGGTAATGTAGCCATCTTCATCGATGAATACAATATCGATCGGGAAGTCCATATTTCGCATTACGTATGAGTAGGTTCCAGGCTCGTCGTGGATGAACAACATGCCTTCATCGTCGTCAAGCGATTCAGTGTCACTGAGGCCGGTGTAGCGTTTCGCAAAGTCATCTGCAATCCGAACATCGACGACCCCGAGCTCCCCACCGGTGTCGGCGGATTCGATCTCGATCGTCGTCCATTCATACTCACCACCAGCAATGAACCCGAGCTGGTAGCCAACAACACCGCCGACTGCGAGGAGGCCAACCACTGCGATCGCCACAAAGATACGTCGGGAGGTCACATCGCACGAGACGGGTGGGATTTGGATAGTTATTTCGACCCACGGGAATCGATCGCAGAGACGCGGGCAGAAAGAAAGGGTTATCCCCACGCGGCGGGTTCGATCGAATGCGGGCTCGTGGTCTAGTGGTTATGACGTGTCCCTTACAAGGACGAGATCGGCGGTTCGATTCCGCCCGAGCCCATCAGATTTTGTGACGAGCTAAACGGTGAGTCACAAATCTGTTTCAGTGAGGGCGGTCGAAGCAGGGAGCAAACGAAGTGAGCGATCGTGGTTCGATTCCGCCCGAGCCCACTCAACCCGGCAAACGAAGTGAGCCGTGGGTGTATTTCTGTAAGGGCAAATCTACTCAGGAAGTGAGCGAGTGAGGGTCGATTCTGCTCGGCCCACTGCGGTTTTATACTGAACACACAACTGGGCCACCGACGTGATTCGTTGAACATTGTTCAATGGAAGTTACCATAATACACGGAGATACTGCTGTAAGATTGAGTTGTATTCAGGTAGGTCACTGTTTTTCACAGATTTTGATAGAATAACGAAGTGGGAGATTCCTCGACGTTGAACTGCCTTCTCAGAAGGTGAGGAATAAAATAATGTCAGATACAGAGTTGGGATCCCACGAATGGTGGGAACAGTACAAAGAGACAGTCAATACAGACAAAGAGATGAAAGTACGTGGTCACGATCGGTTCAACACGAACTTCTTTGTTGAGATCGATGACGATCGGTTCTTGATCGAAATGCATGGTGGGGAGGTCGAAACGATCGTGCCAAATCCTGGCGTGAATCAGGAGTGGTCGTTTGGTGTTCGAGGAAGCAAACAGGCGTGGGAGGAGTTCGTCCAGGAGCTACCACCTGCACATAACAATGAGATTATTGCGTCAAACTATCGGACAGCAGTCAGAGGTGAGGACGGCCATCTTGAGCTGCAAGGCAATAACAAACGAATTTTCCAGAATCTGCGGCCATTCCAGCGAGCGCTCGATCTGATGCGCGTTGCACACAATACCTAATTAGCAAACCACCAAACAATGACGATCGAACCACCAGCCCACGGCGAGAAAGAATCGATTACTGGACACTATGTTGGCGTTGAAATAGAGGGTGTCAAACATCGCGTCTACTACGAAGAAGCAGGCCCCGAAGATGGAATTCCGCTGCTTTGTCAACACACTGCGGGGAACCATGGCCACGAGTGGCGGCATCTCCTTGCAGACGAGGAGATCACAGAGCATTTCAGAGTGATCGCGTACGACTTACCACATCACGGAAAATCCGTCCCACCGACGACAGAGGAGTGGTGGACCGAAGATTACACGCTCACTGAAACCACATTCGCAGAGAGTATTGTAAGCATTGCAGATGCACTGGAGCTTGAGGACCCCGTATACATGGGTTCAAGCATCGGTGGAAACATCATTCTACAGCTAGGTGATTGGCATCCAGATCGGTTCCGTGCACTCATTGGTTTGGAGTGTGGCACCCACAGCCCGGGATACTATTTAGACTGGTTCCACCATCCGCAGGTGAACATCGCGGAGGTAAGTGCATACGCATGCTGGGGGCTGATGGCCCCACATGGTCCAGAAGCCGCACGACGCGAAACAATGCATCTCTATGAGCAGGGTTCAACTGGTCTGTTCCGTGGCGATCTCTACTACTACTCAGTGGATCATGACTACCGGAACAAACTTGACCAGGTTGATCCGGAGTGTCCGGTGTACGTGATGAACGGTGAGTACGACTTTGCAACCGATCCTGACGATGCGCGAGCGGTTGCAGAAGGAGTTGGAGAGATGGCAAGCGCGATCGAGATGACGAACATCGGCCATTTCCCGATGAGCGAAAATCCCGAACTGTTCAACGCATACATCAAAGTCGTCCTCGACGAAATTAGGGGTGAGGACGTGACTATTCCTGAGCGACTGACGCCCGAAAAAGTTGGCGTGAGCGTTCCAGAGGCGACCACAGAGTAGCGATCGGTTGCCTCCGTATTTGTTCAATTGAGAGGCAAGCTACGATGCGATCTGGTAGCCTGATTTTTCGAGTGCGGTAACAACAGCTGTTGGAACACCACCGAGAAGCACACCTGCAGGCTCAAGCTGACGCCGTGCAGGGTCGGTTTCTGCAAACACAAGCGTGGTACAGTCCTCAATTGAGGACCACCACGTAACTTCAACAAGTGGATATTCCATATGTTGTTTGTATGGTGTTTCTCGTATCTCAATTTGTACGCCACTGCCCTGATGGCTCACTGTCTCTCGTTCCATATTCGATACCCCGATCGGCCCGGGTTATACTCTGTGAGGATGTAACCGATATAACCTTACCGCAACGTAGCTGCAATTTTCAGCGGAGAATCACGTTCGCTTACGTACTCAAAAGATAACTGGTACCCACAGATACGCAAGCGCCGCTACCAACATGATTGCGAGGAGGTTCAGCCAGACACCAATCTGAACCATATCAGGAATCGTTAGATACCCGCTCCCAAAGACGATCGCATTCGGAGGGGTCGCCACAGGGAGCATGAACGCAAACGACGCAGAGAGTGCAGTTAGCGCCATCAGCTGAATCGGATCAATTCCAAGTGTCAGTCCCAAGCTAATCATAATTGGCATAAACACGGTTGCCGTTGCAGTGTTGGAATTTATTTCTGTGAGAAAAACAACAACCGCAGCGAGAAGCACAAACAGCAGCACAACCGGGATATTTGCAAATATCGAGATCGCTTGAGCGATGCTGTCATCGAGCCCGCTTTGCTGAAACGCATTTGCGATCGAAAATCCGGCACCAAGCAATAAGAGAACACCCCACGGAAGAGCAGAAACAGCGTCCCACTCAAGAAGGAAGGTTCGTTCTCGAAGGTTGACCGGAACAATAAATAACAAGACACCACCGATGAGCGCAATTGTTGTATCTGTGATCGCTGGAACCTGCGGTTGCAACACAAACGGTCTAAGTATCCAGCCCGCCGCAACCAGAATAAATACGTACAGAACGCGACGTTCACCCCGTCCAAGTGGGCCCATCTCTGCCAACTGTTCCTGAACAGCGTCCGTGATTTCGGTGTCTTCGATCGGCTCTGGGCGAAAGAGTGCGATCAAAAGCACCCATGTGAGGAGCAAAAACACAGCCGAAGCAGGAAGTGCAAACAGCATCCACGTAAGAAATCCGATTTCAATTCCAAGATTTGACGATGCAACCCCCGCAAAAACCGCGTTTGGTGGGCTACCGATAAGCGTCGCCGCACCACCGATCGAAGCACTGTACGCAATTGCAAGCATCAATGCGATGCCAAAATTTGATCGCGGAAGTGACTTCGCATCGGGCACGTCATCGGTGGGCGCTGCTCCAGTGGTTGCGTGTTGCATTGACGTAAACTGAGCAACAACTGCAACACCGATAGGAACCATCATCATCGCCGTTGCAGTGTTTGAGATCCACATCGACAACGACGCGGTGGCGAGCATGAAGCCAAACAGCAGCCGGTTGGGGCTCACACCAACACGCGCAACGATCGAGAGCGCGATACGCTGATGGAGGTTCCACTCCTCGATTGCAAGTGCGAGCAAGAATCCACCAAGCAAGAGGAAAATAATTGGATCTGCGTATGGTGCTGTTGCTTCGGATACGGAGACCGCACCTGAGAGGCTAAACAGAACAATCGGCAACAGGCTTGTTACTGGTATTGGAACTGCTTCCGTCATCCACCAGATCGCAATCCATGCGGTGCCTGCGAGGACTGCATTCGCAGTAGTCGGAAGGAAAAATGGCTCAAAGATAGAGACCAGCCCAAATACAAGTGGCCCTGAGAGCAAGCCGATCGTCTCTCGTCTCAAGAGTGGTGGCGCATCGTCGCGTTCCGGTTGATCCTCCGGAAACTCCATTGTAGAGCAACAGAGAGACTGCCCCAAAGGTATGGTCTTGCTTCCAAGCAGCGAACAGCAGCGGACGAAACTATGCGTGACAAGTCACCAGTAAACTTCGATATGAGAATCAGAGTGTAGAGATAAGTCCGGGTTATTTTGTGACAAGTAGCAAATAATATGGGTAATAGTATCGTGATTTTGGGTATTATTCCGACAAAGAAGTACGCAAAGCCAAACAGCTAAGTAGTGGTATGACATAGCGTATCATGTATGGCTTCAGCACCGCACTCTGACGACGCGTTGTTCGACGACTTCCTTGAAACAAACGGGCACCAGATGACAACAACCCGATGGGAGTATTCGTATAACAAAAAGCAGTGTCCTGAGTGTGGCGGGATTCACAGCGAAGATGCGCGAACATGTACTGTCTGTGGGTGGAAACCAGTATAGGGGTATCCACGTTCGATCGCTCTGGTAAGTAGTTCATTGTTTTTTTCGTGGTTTGTATTCAGATTGCTTATGATGCTGTAGTGCATGTATGTGTATAATGAGCACTAGCGATGTGACGGTTACCCGGCTGTTTGGTGGTCCTGGCAGCGGGAAAACCACTGCACTCCTCGACCGGGTTGATTCGATTTTAGAAGAAGAAGAGGTCACGATTCGCGATATTCTTGTTGTTTCCTATACTCGTGCTGCGGCGGCGGAGATTCGTGAGCGGCTCGCAGAGCGGATCGACACAACACCACGTGCACTGCAGGGGAGCGTCTGTACGATGCACGCAAAAGCGTATGAGCTGTTGAATCTCTCACGCGGCGACGTGGTGAGCGAATCAAACAAAGAGGAGTTCTGCAAAGATTACGGCCTTGAATATGAGGACGAGTACAAAAGTGGTGGTCGGCGAACATCGCGATCGACCACGATCGGAAACAAAATCATCGCGACAAGTCAGTGGCTCCAGCGGACACGTCGGGAGGTTGCAGATTGGTACGATGTTCCCTTCCAGTGGAATGTTGAAGAGGTTCGGCTTCCACCGGAGATTGATCCACATGCACAAGAAGGGAACAAGTACACGCCAACATGGACATCTGACGACGATCGAGTTGACATTCCAGAAGCGATTCGCGCATGGCGTGCATACAAGGGCGAACATAACCTCGTCGGTTTCGCCGATATGCTTGAGCGTGTTAAACAGCGATCGCTCCTGCCAAACGTTGAGTATCTGATCATCGACGAGTTTCAGGATATTACAACCCTGCAGTACGATGTCTATCAAGAGTGGAAGCCGCACATGAAAAAAGTCCTCATCGCAGGGGACGACGACCAGGTTGTTTACGCGTGGCAAGGTGCGGACCCAGACATCCTATTGGACACGGAACGGGACGAAGATGAAATTCTGCCGAACTCCTACCGCCTTCCGTCAAAGATTCTCAATGTGGTAAACCATGAGATCAGACATATCGAAAAGCGTCAAGAGAAAGATCTGAAGCCACGAAAAGAAGGAGGTGTCGTAGAAGGTATTCAGAACCCCTCGATATTGGAGCTTGTTCGGAATGTTCGTTACACTGTCGATGAGGATAGCGGGAGTGTCATGCTGCTGTTCCGTGCACGATACCAACTGTTCCAATTCATCGAGGAGTTTGTTGATCAAGGAATTCCATTTAAATCACTTACCGATCAACGGCTGTGGACCGATCGGTTGACAGACTATGTTCGGGCGGTTGAAGCCTACAGCGAAGATGAGGAACTCACGCTCCTGCAAGGGCGACGATTGGCAGATATGCTTCAATCTTCAGCGTTTGGAACGAATGAGAGAGAGGAGTTCTATGACTTCCTTGATGAGACAGAAGAAAATGCGGAGACAGAGAATATCGTAGAGATACCGCTCGCACCGGACGATGTGAGGCGGTTTGCACCGTTTATGCCCGGGCCAGCGTCGGCAAGCGATATGGTTCGAAAGGTTACCAACTTCCAGCGAAAATCAATTAAATCGTATTTCAGTGGTGACTATGCAGGCTTGGATCCAAATACGGTTCGTGTAGGGACGATCCACTCCGCAAAAGGTCGCGAAGCAGACCACGTCTTCGTTGGGACCGATCTGACTGAGAAGGTCGTTGAGCAGATGGCGGCGACGATCAGCGGCCACGAAGAGGACGAAGAAAGTGAGTTTACGAAGCGAACCGATCCTGTTCCAGTGCTAACCGACAACGAGCGGCGTGTTTTCTACGTCGGAATGTCTCGTGCCCGTGAGCGGTTAGTCTTGATGGAGAACCTGATCAGCGGCGCACCAACACTCCCGATTAGCGTCCTCTTGCACAACGAGATTCGAGATGAACCTGTCGAGGAGCTGCTCGAAGCGGCACAAGAGCCACCTGCGGATGCACTTGAACCGGAGCCGTGAAAACAACACAACCCACAACACCGGATCCGGGTTCGCCTCCAGCAACATCGCTCGAGTTTTTTAATACAGTGCTTGCTGACACAGATGCAGACGGCTTTGTTCATGTTGGCGATCGGTTCGATGATGAGCTTCGATACCTCACCCGGTTCTCAGGGCCCGATCGGCCGTACGCATTTGTATATACCGGGTCGGAAGCGACCGCAACGCTCTGTGCACCGAGACTGTTCCACGAACAGGCACAGACTGAGTTTATCGATCGCGCAAGCGATACAACCCATCGGCAGGTTCGCACAGAACAAGTTGGGGAGCCAGCAGGGATTCGTGCAGTATCGACGCTCCAAGCAGCGGGCATTTCTGACGGCACGATTCTAGTTCCACAACAGATCCCACACGATGCAGCGCTCTATCTGGAGCAAGCAGGCTACGAACTCCGATCGACAGATGCAGTAACAGTTCAGCGACAGCAGAAAACGCCTGCTGAGATCGGTTGCCTCCGGTGTGTCCAACAGGTGACCGCTGCTGGAATGGCCCAGGCAGAGAAGATCCTCGCAGAGAGCACAGAAAAAAATGGAGTGCTTCGGTGGAGCGGAGCCGCACTTACGACTGAAGTGCTCCGAAGGCAAATCAATGCAATTCTCGCACAAGATGGTGTTCAGCCGGCAGGAAATACGGTGATTGGTGCTGGATCGTCTGCTGCAGATCTTCATTTTACGGGTGTTGAAGAGATTAATGCAGGTGAAACGGTGTTGATCGATATATCGCCACGAGGTCCACACGGCTACTATGGCGATATGACGCGTACGTTTGTTGTGGAGGGTGACGGTGGATGGGAACGAAGGGCATATGTCGCAGTTGAGGCAGCTCTTGATGCCGCACTCCGACAGCTTGCGCCGGGAGTTGATGCAGCAACGGTCCATGAAGAAGCAGCTGCGGAGATCGGTGCATATGGTTTTCCGATGGTCGCCGAGGAAGGAGAAATCGGATTTACTCACGGAACAGGGCATGGCGTTGGGTTGAGCCTCCATGAGCCCCCGATTCTCTCCCGAGAAACACCGCTTGAGTCAGGGATGGTCGTTACCGTGGAACCGGGAGTGTACGATCCCGATCGCGGTGGGGTGAGGCTTGAAGAGCTCGTCCTGATCACAGCTGCGGAGCCAGGGTATGAGATACTTGCACCGTATCCTCGATCAATTACACCGACACACAGCCGGTAGGATGCTACAACTCAATTATCTGCGTGTCCAGCGACAACATTCTCTTTTCCGTCGTCGGAGACCGTTTTGAACTGTCGGCGCTCCGGAGATTTGATCGTATATGCAAGTAAGCTGGAAAATCCGTTCGGACCGGGATGGAGTCCCAGTCCGCTTCCTGCTCCAACAAGGCCAGGTGGCTCCGTTCCAATTCGATCGCGCCACCATGCATCCTCAAAAAAGAGGCTCACAATCTCTTGATGTTTTGCTTCGTGAGTGAACAGGTAGCGTCCGGTCTGGAGGTGAGGCCACAAATATTCGATCGCAGTCTCTGCGGACGATCGAAGCCCAACGTCGACAAACGCAACGACAACAGGGTCCGTAAACGCGGGCATACTCTCCTCAAAGTACCCAACTTCGAATCGACAGGCGTCAATGTTACCGTACTGTTGGATGTTCGCTTGAACCTCAGCAAGTGTACCTTGCCACGCATCTGCATCATATGTGTGGACCGATTCAGAGGCCAAGAGCAGATGTTCTCTGTCTCTATCATCTGGATCAGGCATCCCCTCAAATGAGTCAAAGACAACAAGTTCACGGCCGCAGAGTGCAGCAACAAGCGAGAGATTTGCGGTGCTGCCACCCTTGTATGCCCCACATTCGACAAGAACACCATCCTCCTCAACTGGGACGGTGAACGCTTTTGTCGCAATAATGAGATGCTCAACAAACGATGAGCCGGTTGGGATTCGCCGGTTGTTTCGGAGCATTGTAACTCCGAGTCGTAGCTTGTCTCGAAGCCCAATCCCGTACTCTCGGCCTGTTTTTGGTGCAAAATACTCGCTCAAGACGATCGGCAAACTAAGCACAAGAATTGAGAGGCGGTACACCCGTGCAACGCTATGTGCAAGTCGGTGCGATCGCGAGGTGTCTTGCTCAGTGGTGGAATGTTCAACTGCCATTATCCATGTCGGTGCTGCGAATGGCTTTGTTAGCACTCACATTCGGACGAATAAGCACTCCCCAACCGAGAGAAAGCGGAAAAAACACGTTACGATGTATCCCATTCAATGAATGTTTGGCGCCACTGTGTGGGATCATCAATTGGCCGATTGCCATACCGCCATGCGTTTTCGTCTGCTGGATCGCCGTTTGGCCGTGTCACAAGGGCAGTGCTGTATCGGCTAAAGTATGACAGTGGCAATCGATCGTTGCTCATGAATCCAAATGCATTAAGCAGCTCTTTTGGAAGCGTGTTACCAACCGTTGCAAACAGGTCTGTCTGTTGGTGATCTGTAATGACACGTTTGACTGCTCCCTTGAGTGCCATCTGCCACCTATCGTCGCCCGAAAACGGGAGGACGTCAACTATCTGTGTAAGCACCGCGCCGTTTGTGAGCGTCCGTGTCCGAATAACAACGGCAACGGTACAGCTGTCAGACGCTGCAAAGTAGGTTTCTCTGCTCCAGACAGGACTGGACAGCCTCCATCTAAGGAACTGCTCCGATCGGTGTGCATGGAACGCCGTTGGAATATTTCGTCGGTAGAGTGTTGCGAGGCGTTTGTATGGAACTCCCTCAATTCGGCGAACAGAGACAGCAGAGTTCACAGAGGTTCGCTTACTCCGAAACTGTTGACGGAGCGTTAATGCAGGATTAAGCAGCGTTTTCCCGATCTTTGAAGGGAGCGACCCGTTTCCATATCCGGTTGTCGATCGCAACAGAAAGTGTGTAACCGCTGGTGAGACAGTGTGCCAGCCCAGCGATTCATATCCCGGGCGAGCATACTCGTTTGGGTAATTGAAGTAGAAATCCGGCTCTGTCCCTGCATACTCAGTGAGGGCAAACTCAGTCATCGAACTGAAGATGCCATTTCGCCGGTGATCTGGATGGACTGAGGTGTCTGCGGGTTGGTATCCAATGAAAGTGGACTCTCCTGCTCGGAGCTCAAACACCATGAACGGGCGTGAACCAACAATCTCACCATCCTGTTCTGCAACGACGATCGGGACAAAATCGACAAATGGGTTTGAGATATACTTCCACCGGAACCACTCAGGAGACTGTTCTCGGTCCCATACTACCGTATCCAACTCCAAAAATGCCTGGAGGTCACCAGATCTGTATGGCCGGATGGTGTACTCCTCCCCAGCGATTGTTTGTGCTACCTGCGATGCCATTACAAAACGCTATACAGCGTTGACCCATTGTTAGTACGGATATAGATCAATCGACAGTACAGTTGAGTGCAACAGTCGCCGGTTTTAGATATATATACTATGTGATTTAGTTGGTTACTAGTAACTAAATGTCACCTACTCTTTCCGATTTGTGGATTTTTCTTGTTTGGTTGTTGGCTTTTTTTCACCACGAAGTCGCTGTGGGAGCAGCCCATAGAGAAGCCGTTTTGCAACCGTTCGAGGATCAAGAATATACTGTGGGATAACAACCATTGCAACAGCAACAATAACCATGCCAACACCGAGTATGGTATCGCCAGCAAGCAGTCTCGTCACACCATAGTTTGCAACAGGGATTGCAAATACGAGTGTCGCCGCGAGACTAATCATATCGATCACCCCGAGTTTCATTGTACTTCCATATCCTCTCAAGCGGGAAAAACTGACCGTCCATAGGGCGGTGTTCCAAAAATGAGAGCCGTAACACGCATTTATCGTGGGCCGAAAGAGTTCATATGTTTACTGGAATTGTTGAGACCGCGGGTGAAATTCTATCAGTCGACGATGAGGCTGGCGGACGGAGACTAACAATCAGTGCAGCTGGGTTGGACGATCTACATCATGGACAATCAATCGCGGTGAGCGGTGTGTGCTTGACTGTCGAGACGTTTGGTGATGAAGCGGCTGAAACGCCGTGGTTTACCGTCTTTTTGGCAGCAGAGACTGTTGAAAAAACATATCTCGGAACCGTTGAAGCAGGCGATGTCGTAAATATTGAGCGAGCAATGCCAGCAGATGGCCGGTTCGATGGGCACGTTGTTCAGGGACATGTGGATACAACAACGACAGTTGAGGCGATCGACCAGGTTGGTGACGACTGGCGGTTTACATTTGTGTTACCGGCCGGTCATGAGCAGTATATTGTTCATAAGGGTTCCATTTGTGTAGATGGGATCTCGCTCACGGTTGCATCGATCGATCATGACGCAGGAACCTTTGATGTCGCAATTATTCCGACAACGTACGACATCACCACGCTTGGGGCGAAATCAACTGGTGACCCAGTGCATATTGAAGTTGATGTGATTGCAAAATATGTCGAAAATATGCTTGACGGATACAACTAGTCGAAAAGTAGGCCGTTCACCACGATAAACAACAAGACAGGGGCCCCGAATGAATACCGAGGTGAAGTGACATTCAGCGTGGTGATTGGCGCTTTTTCGAAGCGATTAACGATCGTTTCAAAATACGAAGACACCTCGACTCACAGTTTGAGACGGTTAGTATACTGTGTCAAGGTATATACAAATATGTGTGGTTGATAATAAACAGGATATTACGTCGACAGCGTCCAATAAGCATCTCTGTGGAAGAATTAGAAATATTATAGAGGTATGTTTTCATCATCAGTACCGGCAATTATTGTGGATAGTATATAAACAGCTTCAGATATGAGCCACAACGTGGTACTGTACAACCACCGTATCAGGTAGTGACGTATCACCCATGAACGAAACAACTTCTTGGAGTGCGAAGACAGAATCACTTGACGGCATCAATCATCCGCAGCTACGCTCACGATCATTTACTGATCAACCATACCTGACGGTTCACCAATGGGATGGTGTGCAGTCAGTGTGTGAGACGATCGTCAACGCTGTAAGCGCCTATCTAGATGTAGATCCATTAGAGCTACAGCCGATCGGAGAAGTGATTGATCCAGACGCGGTCAATGAGCTGTTCGGGCCAATCAATCATCTGCCGGGCGCTGACAGATCTACCGGGTACCTCACATTCCACTACAGTGGGTGCGAAATTACACTGTTTGCAAGCGGACAGATCGAAGTTTCATAACGATCGCGGGCGGCCGAGATTGATTTTTGCGGTATGTAATAGCATCACTCGAACGGGCGCGTTAAGTTCCTCGCGTCCATGATGCTCATATGGAGCAGATTACGGGGAGAGAGACGAGAACGCGGATTCCGGAGGCGATCGGATTCCAATGAGAAAACAACATATCGAAGTCCGAGGCGCTGAAGAGCACAACCTGAAAGATCTCGATGTCAAGATTCCGCGTGACGAATTTACGGTTGTAACCGGGCTCTCTGGCTCTGGAAAATCGTCGCTTGCATTCAATACGGTCTATGCGGAAGGCCAGCGTCGCTACATTGAGTCGTTGTCGGCCTATGCTCGGAACTTCCTCGGGCAGATGGACAAGCCACAGGTCGAAGCGGTGGAGGGTCTTTCACCAGCAATCTCGATCGATCAGAAGAACGCTGCAAACAACCCGCGATCGACAGTGGGAACCGTTACTGAACTGCATGACTATCTTCGACTGCTGTACGCACGGATTGGAGTACAGCACGATCCGATCACCGGAGAGCCGGTCGGTAAACAGAGTGCACAGGACATGGTTCAGCAGCTCCTTTCGCTGCCGGATGGGACGCGAGCCATGATTGCGGCCCCGATCGTTCGTGATCAGAAAGGCGCGTTTGAAGACCTCTTTGATGAGCTTGTTGCAGACGGCTACGCTCGTGTGGAAGTTGATGGCGAGCAGTTCGATCTCACGATCAACAAACCGGAGTTGGACAAAAATTACGATCACACGATCGATGTAATCGTGGACCGAGTGAAATTCACTTCTGACGCTCGATCGAGGATTACAGACAGTGTCGAAACTGCACTTGAGGCGGCAGATGGACTCTTAAAAGTGATTATTCCGGACCCGCCTGAAGAGATAGAGATGGGCTCAAACAGTCGATCAACAGGCTCGCTTGGTGGTGACGGTGACGATCGGCTTGTGCTTGAGTTCTCCGAAGCGCTTGGCAACCCAAACAGCGAGTTCCAGTTCTCGGAGATCGAAACACGGTCGTTCTCGTTTAATAGCCCATACGGTGCTTGTCCGGAGTGTGAAGGAATCGGACAGAGCAAAGAGGTTGATGAAGACCTCATTATTGTCGATCCAGGGAAACCGCTCAAAAACGTTTTTGAGGCCTGGAGCTACAACCGATCGTACTATCGGACGCGGATTGATTCGGTTGCCAAGCATTTCGATCTCAGCGTGACCACACCGTGGGAAGAGATTGACGAAGACATCCAACGGCAGTTCCTCTATGGGACCGATCGTGAGGTTGTCTTCGAGCGAACAACGCGAAACGGAACCCGACGAAAAACCAAACGGTTCGAGGGAGTGGTTCCAAATCTTGAGCGCCGCCATATTGAGACAGACTCAAAAGGGACACGCGAACACATCGAGGAGTACATGGCAGTCACGACATGTCCATCATGTGATGGAACGCGACTTCGTGAACAGTCGCGGCATGTGTTTGTTGACGGGACAGCAATCACCGACGTCAACCGTTTGAGCATTGGTGACGCGCGAAAACACTTCGAGGGAATGGAGGCAACGCTTTCGGATCGCGATCGAACAATCGCGGAGGAGATTCTCAAAGAGATTCGTGCGCGCTTGAGTTTCATGGAAGAGGTTGGGCTTGAGTATCTCACACTCGATCGTGAGGCATCTACGCTCTCTGGCGGAGAGAGCCAACGAATCCGGCTGGCAACACAGGTTGGTTCTGGGCTTGTCGGCGTGCTGTATGTGCTTGATGAGCCATCGATCGGGCTGCATCAACGGGATAACGATCGGCTCTTAGATACGCTTGAAGGGCTTCGCGATCTTGGAAATACGCTCGTTGTTGTCGAACACGATGAGGAGACGATGCGGCGAGCAGACACCATTATCGACATGGGGCCAGGACCAGGAAAGCGCGGTGGAGAGGTCGTTGCCCAGGGGACGTTCGATGAGATTGTAGACGCCGACAACTCAATCACTGCGGATTATCTCTCGGGACGCAAAGAGATCGACGTTCCAAGCGAGAGACGTGACCCATCAGGATCGCTCACCGTTCGTGGCGCACGTCAACATAACCTTCGAGATGTGGATGTGTCGTTCCCGCTTGGTGTGTTTACGGCCGTAACTGGGGTCTCTGGCTCCGGCAAATCGACGTTGATGCACGATATCCTGTACAAAAGCTTAGCGAGAGAGATGAACAATAACACCTCGGTTGATCCAGGCGACCATGATGCGATCGAGGGGATGGATGCAATCGAGACCGTCAGGCTCATCGATCAGAGTCCGATCGGGAGAACGCCGCGATCGAATCCAGCAACCTATACCGGTGTGTTTGACTATGTTCGAGAGCTGTTTGCAGAGACAAAACTCTCGAAACAGCGTGGCTACAAGAAAGGCAGATTTTCGTTTAATGTCAAGGGTGGCCGCTGTGAGGAGTGTGGCGGACAGGGAACCGTCAAGATCGAGATGAACTTCCTCTCGGATGTGTACGTTCCGTGTGAGCAGTGTGATGGAGCACGATACAACAATGAAACGCTCGATGTCACGTACAAGGACAAGACGATCGCAGATGTCCTCAACATGGAGGTTTCAGAAGCAAGAGAGTTCTTTGAAGCGAATAGCCAAATCCGTCGCCGGCTTACGCTACTCGAAGATGTTGGACTTGGCTATATGACGCTTGGACAGCCATCGACAACGCTCTCCGGTGGTGAGGCCCAGCGTGTGAAGCTTGCAGAGGAGCTTGGAAAACGCGATAGCGGGAGCACACTCTACCTGCTTGATGAGCCGACAACCGGCCTCCACAAAGAGGACGAGCGAAAGCTCATCGACGTGCTCCACCGACTGGTCGATAACGGTAACAGCGTTGTTGTGATCGAACACGAGATGGATTTGATCAAGAATGCCGATCGAGTGATCGATCTTGGTCCAGAGGGCGGTGAAAACGGTGGCGCACTTGTCGCACACGGAACGCCGGAGGAGGTTGCTCGAAACGACGACTCCTACACTGGGCTGTATCTTCGAGACGAGTTGCCAGCAGTTGATATTGATGGCCCACGCAGCGATCGACGGAAGCCTGCAAAGGTCCCAAGCGACGACTAACACTCACTGGCTCCGACTGTTTTTGTATCTCCGCGGAGAGCGTACGGTATGACCGTTTGCTACCTTGCAATGAGAACTGACCTCTACGTGGTCACTGAAAGTGAGACACGGCGATCGCTAGGCGGCAAACAGCTAGCGTGTGTGACAGCACATTCCAACGATCCGGAAACGGTCTTCGTTGGGACCGTTGAGAATGGGCTACAGCGATCGACAGATGGTGGACAGACGTTCGATCGAATCGGAACCACGTCAATCGAGCAGGATGCTGTAACGGCAGTTGCGATCGATACAACGGATCACAACCGGATCTGGGCCGGGACGGAACCAAGCCGGGTGTATCGCTCGATAGATGGCGGTGATAGCTGGAACGAGTGTCGTACACCCACAACACTCGCTTCAGCAGAGCGCTGGTCATTTCCGCCACGGCCACACACGCATCACGTCAGGTGGATTGAACCGCATCCAACCAACGAAGACCACCTCTACGTTGGGATTGAGGCAGGTGCACTCATCCAGACCCATGATGGAGGCGAGACGTGGCACGATCGAGTTCCGGATTCCCGGATTGACAATCACACACTGACAACACATCCACGGGCGCCAGATCGAGTCTGGAGCGCAGCGGGTGACGGCTACGCTGAAAGCACTGATGCTGGTGAGGCGTGGACACATCCACAGGAGGGACTCGAGCACCGCTACTGTTGGAGCGTTGCCGTCGATCCTGGAGAGCCACGCACCGTGCTTCTCTCCGCTGCAGACGGTGCCAGAACGGCACACGCAGCCGATCGGGCCGACTCCTACATCTACCGAAAACAGCATGCCGAACCGTGGGAGCGGCTCGATGGAACAGGAATACCGATGGGCGACGGCGTTGTTCGGGCAGTACTGACCTCCGGAACGACCGTGGGAGAGCTATTTGCCGCAACAAATTATGGACTCTACCGGACCGCAGACGGAGGCGATCGTTGGGACCCGGTGTGTGAGACATGGCCAGACGCGTTTGAAACACAGACACCACAAGGATTGGCTGTTGTCTAGCGACTGAGGAACGTATTTCCGGACGGAGGCTGTCAGTATAGATATGGCTTGGTCTCTCCGTCGGCGGCTTGCAGTTGGTGGCGTGATTTTATTCACGCTGTTTGCGTTTGCGTTAGGGTTTGCGATCACAAGCGGGATGCTGTTGGGTATTCATGGATTTTTGCTTGGGATGGTTCCGTTTACGTTTCTTGCAATCGTATTGTTGTTGGCAATTCCGCTCGTTCCGATCGTGTTGCTCTGGTACACAGTCTCTCGACTGCTAGGTATCCCGATGAATCCGTTCCCCGATGAGGACGAACAGGAGTCTGAACCAGAGACACCGCTTGAGCGACTCAAAAATCGGTACGCTGCCGGGGAGATCACCGAATCGGAGTTTGAGCGACAGGTTGATCGACTCTTGGATGTTGAAGACCGAGAGACTGACACGCGTGTTGAGTGGTACAGTGCAGAGCGGCGTGAACGCGAGCGATCGTATTAAACAGCGAAACTGACAACCTATTTGCCGGATAACCCATACTACTGTGTATGTATGATTTCATCGTCGTCGGTGTTGGTCCCGCCGGGGCACGATTTGCACGCCGAGCAGCCGAGTCCGGCTACGACGTGCTTGCACTCGAAAAAGGGGAGATCGGAACACCGCTTGCCTGCTCAGGACACGTCAGTACAGATATCTGGTCGTACGTCCCCGAGGACGCAAAGGAAACGTTGTTTCAAAACCGGATCTACGGTGCGAACTTCTACACTGGGGGCCCCGATACGGAGCCAAACCTATTTTATAAAACTGAAGAGATATCGAACGTAATCGATCGGGTTGGGCTCGATAACACACTCGCCGCCTGTGCCCGAAATGCAGGGGCAGACGTTCGAGAAGGACATACCGTTACGGCGATTGACGAACGGGGCGATCGGGTCGTCGTTACGGCTCGTGTTGCAGAGACAGAGTCGGTACAGACGTTTTCGGCGAAGATGGTTGCCGGCTGTGATGGGCCGATTTCAAAAGTACGACGCACGGCAGGGCTCGACGAACCGGATGAGACGCTCCACGGGGTGCTTGCATTCACAGACGAAGTGGATGCAGGCAATCACGTTGACGTGCACCTGACTGTCCCACGATTTTTTGCTTGGCGCATTCCGCGTGGTGATGCGGGCGTAGAGTACGGTCTTGCAGCCCCGCCCGGTGCAGAAGTAAACGAGATGTTCGATATGTTGACCGATCAGTATGCTGTTGAGACGGAGCACTTCTGTTCTGGGGCTATTCCGATCGGCCCGCCAGACCGGGTGACAACCGATCGGATATTTTTGATTGGTGACGCAGCCGCACAGACAAAACCCTTCACTGGAGGCGGGATTCTATACGGGATGACGGCTGCAGACTGTGCGGCACGACATATCCAGCCCGATCGGCCAGCATCGCTTTCGATTTATGAAGACGCATGGCGTCGAGAGCTCGCGACCGAGATACGGCTTGGAAAACTGATTCGAAGCGCCTACTCGCTGCCGGTGCCAGTACAAACAGCGGGGCTGAAAGCGCTCTCCGGAGAGATCGGTGTACATATGGATAAACCGACCTCCTTTTTTTCACCGGCACATCTAAGACGGCTGTTTAGCTAGTCTGTGTGCTCTGTGGCAGTTCAATCCGAACGCAGCTTCCACGAGGTTTAGCATCAGTATATGTGAGGTTTCCGCCTGCAGAAGCAACGGACCATCGAATAAGCCACAGCCCAAGACCGCTTGCATGGTTAACCGGTGTTTCGTCGGCACCGACCAGTGCAGACTGCTCGGATACGGGTATGCCTGGTCCATCATCTGTGATGGTGAGGACAATTGACTCAGCCGTTTCTTCGATCGTCACTTCGATTCGAGGAGTATCCTGGTCAGAGTGAGTCACTGCGTTCGTCAACAACTCGCTGATCGCAAATCGGATGCTCTCACTCGAGTCAATATATGCGGTGTTTGGGAACGAGGTGACAACACGGCCGCTTTCCTCGCCGAATTTTCCTCTGAGCTCTTGAATCTCTGTACGAACCACTCTAACAAGATCGACTGCAGTCCGAGACTGCTTATCTGCATGCATCGCACTGCGAAACTGCCGTGCTTCCTCGCTTAGTTCAAGCAGTTCATACGCCGCACTGAGCACTGCTTCTGCGTGGGTGCCGTCTCTCGTATCGCTGGGCGAATTCGCAATCTCTTCGGCGTGTCCGATGATGACATTGAGCCGATTTCGGAAGTTATGTCGAAGCACTCGATCTAACACAGCAAGCTGTTGATTCCGCTCGCGCTCATCCGTAACATCACGCTGAAACCCAATGAAATTTCTGAGCTCAGTATTATAATAAACGGGAGAAACGTCAAGTTCATTATACCACTCCGTTCCATCCGATCGCTGGTTGAGTATCACTGTATTAATCGGTTCGCCATTGGCAATCGCTTCACGCAAGTCCGATTTAATTGCAGAGGTAGTCTGTGGGGGCTGAAAAATACGTGGGTTCTCACCGAGAATATCGCTTGCATTCCTGCCGGTCAGTCGCTCTAGCTCTTTGTTTACGTAAATTAACGGGTTGTCAGGCTCCGTTGCATCGGTGATTGTGATACCAATCTTCGCATCATCCATGGCACGGCGATAGAGTCGGAGTTGCTCTTCTCGTTGGTGTTGCTCAGTGACATCACGAATGACAAGTGCGATCGAGTCACCGCTTGACCCAAGTTGAACAGCTGCCACTTCGACGGGTGTCGAATTTGGTACTGTAGATATCCCTGAAAGAAATGGTGTTGGCTCACCAATATCAGCCGACAACAACGACTCTTGGATGCGCTCCCAATCAGTTCCTAGCAGGTGCCTAACTGACCGTCCAATAAGCGCTGATTCGGTTTGTTTGAAAAGTTTGACTGCCGACCGATTAACATATCTTATTGTTTCGTTAGTGACAATGGTGACCGCCCCAGGTATCAGACGGAGTACTCTACGATACTCTTCGCGACTCACATACAATTCAACAGAGAGCCGTCGGATTCGAAACAACGCAACCAGACGGTGCGCAAGTTCGGATTTCCGGATTGGCGTTGTGATTACCTCCGTAATGAGTGAACGGAGAACTGTGGGAAGTCGCCCAACAACATCTTCGCCGGAAGTGGATTCAGACGTTACAAGAAGGCATGGAATATATCCCGTTTCGTTTTGTGTGAAATACGAAACCAATTCGTCGCTAATTTCGATAAGTGTTGGAACATCAACAATACAAATGTCAAACGGATCGTCAGTAAAGCACTCGGTTGGGGGTGTGTTCACCGTAGACCCTCCAAATCGGGCGAGCCATGAGACCAGAAGTCGTTGATTTTCTTTTTTCGAAAGCCTACAGGCGACTGTCCCTCCTACTTTCGATGGAGTGGTCTCAGTAACACTATCAGACGTGAGGAGTGATGACAGCTGAGCATACGGATACGGAGGTGGCGGTTCCGACGGGTGATCAGTCATGGGTCTAGATCACGTAGTTGGGGAACACCAGTCAAGACACCCTGTAATCCGCGAAGCGGTTCACCGATCTGAATGCCCGTATCTGTGATCTCAAACTCTCGGAGCGTCCGATCAAATCCACTAATGCGTTTCTTTAAAATACCGATCGACTTTCGAAGTTCGCCATCAACTTCAACATATCTGAAAAAGACGATGGTATCCGCAAGATAGCTAATGTTTGTACTTGTCACATCGAGTGCCCCAGCAACACCGCCAACATCGTCAGTCAATATCGTTGTAACACCCATATTTTTCAGATATCGACAAAGGGCGTGCAACTCTCGGATGAGCTCATCCTCATCGCCGCGGATTGAAAGCCGATATCCAGAGAGCCCATCAAGTAACACTGTGCGGGCATTCTGTTGTTCGACTGCTGTTCGGACCTGCGCTGCAAACTCATCCGGTGAAACTGCCAGCGGCTCTACTTCTTCGATCGATAGGTGGCCTCCCGACAACATCTCGGTAATTGGGATACCAATGGATTCTGCACGATGCGTAAACGTCTCTTTGACCTCATCAAATAGATACGCAACTGATCGCTCACCACGGGCTGCAGACTCTTTTATAAAGTGTGTCCCTGTGGTTGTTTTCCCAACACCACTGGAACCACTTAAGATTGTGATCGTTCCACGTTCAATGCCACCGTTTAAAAGTGAGTCAAGTTTTGAAACTCCAGTTGAGAGTTTGTCCGTGTCGAACGATCGACGATGTGACTGCGGAGTTAGTTTCGGATAGATCACGAGGCCAGTATCGGTGATACGGAGTGTATGGTCACCGGACATGAATGAGGAGCCACGGAATTTATTCACCGAAAATATCCGCCCTTTTTTAGCATAGCCGAGCGTGAGTGTTCCATCTGAGAGATACTGATAATCGAATTCATCTCGATCCCCAACCGGCTGCGTGGTGAACAGAACTGTTGTTTCCTGTTCGGACAAGAACGAAAAGAACGCCATTAATTGTTGTCTGAACTGATAGGTATTTGGCGAAAGTTGTCGGAGCCTCGTGATCGGATCGATGACAACACGATCCGGCTCAATCGTTGTAATCGCCTCACGAACCGGTTCGGTGAATCCAGCCGATTCGACCTCATCCGGTGAGAAGATATCGTACGTTGATGCAGTCGTAAAATGTGCCCCTTGTGGCGTTAGATCAAGAAATTCGATTGCGGAGGTATCAAATCCAAGTCGGGTTGCATTTTGTCGGATACTCTCGACAGACTCTTCAAACGTAATGTACAGAACACGTTCATTCTTGTCGATTCCAGCAAGCAGAAACTGCAATGCAAAAATCGTTTTGCCAGTGCCCGGTTCTCCATGAAGCATATACGATCGGTTCGGTACCAATCCCCCAGAAAGAACCGTATCCGCACCCGGAGCGCCGGTCGAAAGGCGCGACTCAGTATCCATTAGAATATAATAAGGGGTTACAAAGATGTAACTATTGTGTCTCAAACTGTGGACATCGAAGTGACTGTGCAGATCCCCGCACAAACGGAAGCGCAGTCAACATCGCAGATTCGCTCTGAGCGGAGGTCTCTACGGTAACCTCTGTGTGTGTTGTTTGATATGGGACGAATCCGAACCCGATTGCAGTTTCCAGTGTTGGGCTTTCAACCGATCGAGTAACGGTTCCAAGTTGCTCTCCATCTCCAACAATCGTACTGTTTTCAGGGACCACACGGTCCAGTGTGAGTCCAACAAGCTTCCGGCTTGGTTGGCCCCTATTTTCGACCTTTGAAACGACCTCTTGACCGACAAAACATCCCTTTTCGAAATCGAGTGCGTTACGCATGCCGATCGTGTTTGGAATTCGATCGCGAAGTTCACTAGTAAATAGCGGTGTTCCTGCTTCGAGCGTGAGGATATCCCACGTTCGGTAGCCGAACGGTGCCGCATTCATTCCGCGTGTAAGAAGCGTATCAAACAGTTCAGCTGCTTCTTCCGCAGCACAGATGATTTCATAGCCCTCCTCACCGATTGGGTTATCGCTTGCAATAACGGTGACGCCAACATCACCCATTGAGCCGCGATCGAACGTCAACTCCGGCTCAGGCGCACCGATTTGATTTAGTACGCTTGCCACTTTTTCGGTTGACTGGGGCCCATGAACACCAAACACCGCGAGCCGATCGGAGATCTCTTCGATCGAAACGTCTTGGATGAAAATTTTTGATTGCCACTCCGAGACGAGTTCAGAGACCGTTTCTGGAGGAGTAAAGAGCAGCAGTCGTTCACCACCGTTGTAGAGATACATATCCGTCTCGATCCGGCCATTTGGGTCCAAAAGCAGTGCATACACGCCCTGGCCGTCAGATCTGGGCACACGGTTTGAAATAATGTTGTCAACGTATTCAATACGGTCATCACCGGTTATTTCCACGATGCCGTATCCATGTTCAATCACACCAACACCGTTTCGAACGGCACGAACTGCGCGATCAGGTCGGCCATAGTGATCAACAACCGTTCGATCACCACGTTCTGTGAATGTTGCCCCATGATCCGAATGTACGTCCGCGACAAGCGTCATGTCTCTATCTAATTGGCCTACTGGTAAAATCTCGTCTGATTAGTCGGCAGCGATTATAATCCAAGCCGTTCTCGGACCGCATCGATCAGCCCTGAGTCAGGTTCAGTTCGCTCTCCTGGCTCCGGGATGACACGCTGGGCAGGATGGATCTCAAGACGCGTACCATGCTCTTCAATAGTTATGAGTTGATCATCTTTTAGATCAGCAAGCGCTCCTTCAATACGATCGATATCAGCGTCCACGACCGAACGGAGTTCGAGTACAGTCATCCCATCGCCACGGTCAACGAGGGCATCAAGAATGTCGACCTCGACTGCCGGACGGTTGCGGAACTCCCGCTTCGCTCCCATACGTGCATCTATGGGCGCGAAATGCTATACGTGTACCGGCGGAAAGTACAATATTCTACGCAGTATTAGTCGGTTTATTGATAGTTGTCTGACGTGTGGCCGACGCAAGGGAGTAACTTTTAGTCACACAACTCGGTATGTCGGCCAATGGGACTTAGGTGTCTGCTTGGGCACGACTTCGATGAGCCGGAACTCAAGCGAGAACGAGAAGAGCGTGGGAACGAGGTCGTGGTCACAATTAGAGAAGTGAAAACATGTGCACGCTGTGGTGCGGAGCAGGTTGTCAGCGAAAATAAAGAAGTAACCTCTGTTGAGCAGCTATCTGCTGCTGCAAGCGATGCGGAAACAGCCGAAGAGACGGTACAAAACGAAAAAGAATCAGGAGCAATCCATTCAGAAGACGAAACAGCGTCGGAGCCACCGGAGCCGCCAGTGCAGACAGCAGCTGAGCCGGATCCATTTGAAGAAGATCACTCTGTCACTGATGATGCCGAAATCATTACTGCTGGCCCAGAAACAGACCAATCGCCAAGTGAGCCTGAAGAGCCATCACCAGAGGCTGTAGTCGAAGCGACACCGACTTCGAATCCGAACGAGACCGATGAATCCCAACCGGAAGTTGATGATGGGATTATTCTCCCAAATTCGGCTGAAGATGACAACAAAGCGGTCTCTGATCGTGACCCAGGGGCATGGCCAGAGCACGATGATGTTGCAGCAGCCAGCCAGACAAATGATCCGACTCCATGGCCCGAGCACAATGATGAAGATGAAGGATTCGATGCAACCGAACCAAGCGATGGTGGGCCTGACGAGATCACATTCGGGGGTGGGTTTACCCCAGAGATTACTGGCGATCAACAGGCAGAAACTGACGAAATGATCGAAACCGAAGGGTTCACGCGTGTCGATCGAAACGATGTGGCGTTCGAGCCAATGGATGACGATGTCCAAACTGAGTTCTTCTGTCCTGAGTGTGGACTCGCTCGAACCGCAGGAAAATCATCACTGCGAGCAGGCGACATCTGTCCAGAGTGCAAGCGCGGATATATTGCCGAGCGACCGCTGTGACCGATGGCTATTCCTGTTGCATGTTGACACAGTGGATACGATGTGAGCGACGAAACAGGTAAACCAAACGCAGGCTAACACATCTCGCATGAAGGAATACAAGATGCGTCGCGGTGAGCATCTCGAAGAGCGAATCCCGGATATGGAAGCAACAATTGAAGATTATTTCGGTCCCGTTTCAGGCACCGAAGAACACAACGGACATGATCTCTACGTTGTGAATGAACCAACAAACCCGGTATTCAAAAAGATCATTGCTGGTGCAGCATCCTACAGCGGTAAGAAAGACAAACTAGCAGTGCATTTTGAAGAACGTCCTGCAGAGGAGATTATTGCAGAAGGAAACGCTGACGCAGCTGCTGATGCAGTAAGCGCAAAAAACGATTTCCTTCTCGAAGCAACTGGCCGCGATGCGAAGTCCCGACGTGAGTCACTAAAACGGTCAGTTGAAGACGACGCACCGGATTACTGAATACGCTGTTTCTGTTATTTTGCGTCTTCGTGAGCGACAGCGCTGTCTGTGGTATGTCATCATTGTAATTTAACATGAATTATTACTTCACTTCCGAGTAAATTTTCAGCACGTTTAAATAGCGGACGGTGTTACCTCAGGTATGGCAATTGAAACGATTCTGTTAGCGGTCGGACCGGGGGATATCGATCGACTCGATCGCCTTGCAGAGGAAACGGTCGACGTAGCAGGACCAACAGGCGCGACCGTCGTACTTGGACATGTATTTACCAAATCGGAGTACGAGGATGCAGTCTCGAAGCTTGATTTCGATAGAGAACGAGACCGTGTTAGCGCAGACGATGTTGCAAACAGACATGCATCAATTCGAAAGCTCGTCAACGCATTCAAAAATGCAGAGATACGACACAACATTCGGGGTGCAGTTGGCCCACACGGCGAACAGATTGTTGAACTTGCAAAAGAGACCGATGCAGATCGAGTTATTGTTGGCGGACGCCGGCGATCGCCAACCGGAAAAGCAGTGTTCGGAAGTACAGCCCAAGAGGTTATGCTCTCCGCACCATGTCCGGTCACGTTTGTCCGATCGGATACGAAATAACGGGTTTTTTGCGTTCACTCACACACGAGTGAGAAACGGCTTTATTAAGTGCTGGCAGAAATGCTACTGATATAATGGCCTACTACGTGGGCGTCGACCTCGGAGCAACAAATGTCCGTGCGGTCGTCGCGAACGAGTCGGCGACGGTGTTAGCCAGTGCGCGGGATCGGACACCTCGTGGCCCGACAGGAATTGCAGTGACTGAGGCTGTATTAAGCCTCATTAAAAAAGCGTGTGCAGAGGCAGGCATCGACCCAAGCGAAGCGGTCGCCTGCGGTATCGGGTCAATCGGTCCGCTAGACCTCGCAGAAGGCGCAGTTGAAAACCCGGCGAACCTACCGGATACAATCGATCGTATTCCACTCACTGGGCCGATCTCAAAACTGCTGGAGACAGACCGTGTATATCTGCATAACGACACTAACGCGGGTGTCATTGGTGAGCGATTCCACTCGGAACGCAATCCGGATGATATGGTATATCTCACAATTTCTTCGGGTGTTGGTGCCGGTGTTTGTGTTGATGGGAACGTGCTTGCAGGATGGGACGGGAACGCCGGAGAGGTTGGCCACATGACGCTTGATCCAAACGGCGTCATGACTTGTGGCTGCGGACTTGAGGGCCACTGGGAAGCCTACTGTTCTGGAAACAATATTCCACGTTATGCAGAACGGCTTCATCAGGATGACCCGATCGAGACTGCGCTCCCGATAGAGGACCCTGACTTTTCGGCGGTCGATGTGTTTGCGCATGCCGGTGACGACGACTTTGCAGACCACGTTATTGACCAAGTTGCACATTGGAATGCGATGGGTGTAGCAAATATTATTCATGCATACGCGCCGCTTGTTGTATCGATCGGCGGTGCCGTTGCACTCAATAATCCAGCACTTGTCGTTGAGCCGCTCCGTGAGAAGCTCGAGGAGATGGTGTTCATCAATATCCCACAGATCCAACTTACCTCACTGGGTGATGAGGTTGTTGTGGAGGGTGCTGTTGCAAGTGCGATCACTGCGGGAACCGGCGATCGAGAGCGGCTGTAAGCAGGTCGCCGTCGAGTTTTTGCGTTTTGGACCCTGAGCGAGTATATGAACCGTCGGACATACCTCCAAACCGTCGGTATCTGTGCAGGGTTGTCAGCGACGATCGGTCAGGCAGGTGCGACAGTAGGCTCACGTTCAGATCCACCGTCCGACGCACTGGGCTTTCTCGAAGTTGAGGGGACAACAGAGGCAGTTGTTTCTGCGGACGGAGAGATGGTGTACCTTGCGACGACTGATGGCTATGCGATCGTTGACATTCAAGATCCAACAGACCCACAGCTACGTGCGCATGAAACAGGGTTGCTTGCGACTCATGAAGCAGGTCCGATGGAGTATATTTATGATGTCAAGGTTGCAGGCGATCGACTCCTCGTTGTGGGGCCAGCAACACTGACATCGGACGCAGTTGAGGCCGCCCTCCTTGTGGATGTCTCCGAACCGGAATCGCCGGAAACACTCACCGTGTACGAAACTGGGTATCACATACACAACTGCTATCTGACCGAGACACACGCGTATCTCTGTGCGAATACGATGGCCGAAAACGGGCTTTCGATCGTTTCACTCGGTGACGATCGCGATGAACTCAGAGAAGTTGGATACTGGTCAGTTCTCGAATATGACGAAGTATGGGAAGACGTTGCACCAATTCTGCGGTATCTACACGACGTCACTGTGACGAACGACGTTGCATGTCTTGCATACTGGGATGCAGGGACGTGGCTTGTGGATGTCTCAGATCCGTCGAACCCAACATACGTCGGCCATGTGAGCGATCACGAGCCTGAAGCGCTCGCAGAGATTACTAATCAAGCCGACATTCGGGAAGAGCAGACCACACTCCCCGGAAACTCACACTATGCGGTCACAGATGAGCAGTTGGATCTACTTATTGTTGGACGTGAGGCATGGACGATCGAAACGGACAGTGAGAGACGCGGAGACGTTGGTGGCATCGATATCTACACGCTTTCTGATCCAACCGCACCGGAGCATGTTAGCTCGATTGATGCACCACCAACACCGGACCCAACAAGCGGTGGCACATGGACAACCGCGCATAATTTTGAACTTCGAAATGGAATCCTCTACAGTTCGTGGTATGAGGGAGGCGTCCGAGTGCACGATATCAGCGAGCCACACAATCCGGATGAGCTGTATCACTGGCGAAATGACGATATAGCAAGCTTTTGGACCGCACAGGTTGGCGTACAACAGGAGTATTTTGTCGCAAGTAGCACTGGGATACGAAACACCGATGCTGGTGTGTGGCTCTTTGAAGATCTAGAGACAGATATAGAACCACCCTCAACGGAAGCGAGTGAATCCCCTGCAGAGACAACAGATGGTGTCCCTGGATTTACACTTCTGAGTGCGATCAGCGCGGGGACAGTAGGGGCCCTTGGCTGGAAATACTACACCAAAGAGTCTGACCCGTGAACGATCGTGTGATACTTTCTCACAAGCACATCTACATGGAGAAAACCATAACTTACCCATAGCTCCGGTTCCAAGAGCAAGTAATGAGCGAAGAGAGTCTCAAATCGCGGGTTGAAAACTGGATGGTTAAACAGATGCCGATCATCCAGATGCACGGCGGGACAAGCGTCGTCCGTGAGGCAAACCCAGAAACTGGACAGGTTGTCGTTGAGTTGGGCGGGACCTGCTCTGGCTGTGGGATCTCAAATATCACAGCACAGAACATTCAACGGGATCTCTACTATGAGTTCGAAGAGATCACTGACGTACAAATAAAGGTACCATCAACTGGAGATATGGGTGCAGATACCGTCGAAGGTGGTCGTGGTGGGGACCTACGCTTTTCAACGGACTCCGCGGAGCACTTCTAACCGAATTATAACGCGTTTTCGAGCGCACTTGCAACCGATCGAGCCTTTTTTGCGAGCGGTTCGGAGATGTATCCTGCGGTAACTGCTGCATCCAACTCATCATCATCAACGCGTTCAACAGTTCCGTCTGCATGCTTGATTACGTCAACGTGGAGATCGACATATCGAACGATATCTGGGAAACATTCGACTGGCGTACAAATATTAACATAGGTCCCTTTGACCGTTCCATCGGCATCCCGATACACAGTTGGGTACCACCATCGACCTTCGCGGAACTTCGTTAGCGCGGTATCGCCCGCCGCACGAGGAACGTCAAGCGCATCATATGTTCCACCGCCAGAGAGTTCACGTTTGACCGCGAGCGTCCCATCCGCATCACGTTCGGTGACAGTTCCGTCTCCTAGGTTGATGAGCCGGCCATCAGGCTTTCCATGGCCGATCGACACGGTATCGCCGACAGTTGGTCCGAACTGATCAGTGACGGTTGAAAATGGAAACGCTTCGGATCCATCAACCTCACACAGTGCTTCAACAAAGTCAACACCAGCGCTCGCAGCATCCGATCCAGCTTTGATACGATGGTGGCCGCTCATTGTCGCAGTGACTGCTCGTCGTTTCTCATCTAGCGCAGTCCGTGTTTCACAGCCGAACCATACCCACTGCGTTGTCTCTCCGGGAACGCGTATCTTTGGCGTCTCGTCTGCATCGAGTAGCCCGCTGTCAGTAACCGCGGCAGTGTCTTCGATCGTCGTTGCGCGATCGATTGCAGACTCAAGCGCAACCCTCAGCGTCTCCATATCGGCTGTGGTTGCTTCATGAGACCATCGAATCCCCCATCCCTCCGGTGGCGTCTGTCCAAGGAGCTCCGTCATGCCAACAAGTTCGCGGCCTGCAGCCTCATCACGTGTGTCAACGGAGATCCCCTCTGAGCCAGGACGCAAGGTTGCAAGTCCCGTGTCAATCTCGATCCGTGTGTCCAAGAGCGGTCGTTTCTGACTCCACGGTGCGACACCGGAGACAACACGGGCACGGACCATATCGCCAGGGGTAATACGTTCAGCAACTCGAGTAAATGGGAGATACCCTTTCGCATCTAACTCACCAGGGGCGGCGGACGCATCCAGACCAAACTCAACGACTGCACCGCCACCAGCGGTTGCAGTCACTTCCCCATCTGCGATCGTGCCGACTCCAAGTTCGCTCTCCCAGACAAAGGTGTCTCGGCCGAGTGTACGTACAACATCTGAGACGGCGTCAACCTCATCACGAGGTCCAACGATGGAAATGCCCTGTCGATCGGCGGTCGTCTCGATGGTAACATCGGCGGCCGCAACCGGGAGCGCCTCATTAAATCGACGCTCAATTGGATCGGATGGTTGGACGACGTTGAGGTCTGCATCAAGAAATGCGCGAGTGAGTGCAGTTGTGTAGATGCCACGAATCCGAACGGTCGGAGCGGACATGTTAGAAGTCGTCCTCCGAGCGAGCGAACCGGACCCGATCGTTCACGGTTGGGCCAAGTGTTAGCTCAACTTTGTTCTCTGTAAGGATCCGTCCATCCTCGACTGGGACTCCCCAGCTATCAAATCGAAGGTAGCCACGCATATCGGAGCCATGTGTAAAGAGATCAAGATACGCAACAGCGTGTTCGTTGATGTCTGCGGCACTATGTGCCATCTCCATATCGGAGTAGAACTGCCCACCATCGCCAAAGAATGCCATAAGTTTCTCTGCGTCTTGTTGGACTGCCTCCGTGACAAGCCCAGATGCTCGGCGGATGTCGTCTCGATCAAGGCCAACCTTCCGGAGCGCTTTCTGTGTCCGTTGATCAAAGTGCATACAGACGGTTGGTTGTCGATCCTTTTGAACGTACCAGATCACGTCTGCAAGCGGGAAGGAATTAGGTATCAGCACCCGAATATTAACACGATGGCAGAGCGACGAGACCCGATTGAGTCCGCATCCGACGGAACACGTGACCTGTATGATATTGCAACGTGGGAGGAACGGACCTCACTTGATGGCCTGTCGGTTGCGCTATATTGGCTGCTCACGCGAACAGCAAAAGCACTTGTGCTTCTCACTGCGTTCGTAATCCTGATTTCGATCTTTGCGACGATCGGCCTTTCCACAGTATTGAACCCGGCGCTTGGAATCCTTACCGTCCTCTCTGTTGTGCCCGCGTTCGGACTCGCGGCATATGTCTACTATTCGGATGTGACAACGAAAGAACCGCTCTCGCTGCTTGTGGCGACGTTCCTGCTCTCTATTTTGACGGCGACTTTCGCAGCGATCGTGAATACAGAGCTCCGAGGGGTGTTTGAGCCGCTTGGCTCGATCGGTCTTATCCTCTTCTTTTTCCTCGTTGTTGGTCCCGGAGAGGAAGCGGTCAAACTGCTTGCAGTCCGGCTTTACGCCTACAATGACTCTCGGTTTGACTCCGTACTGGATGGTGCAGTGTATGGTGCGATCGCAGGGCTCGGATTTGCGTTCATTGAAAATGCGCTCTACATTATTCAGAATCTCCAGCAGTCAGGAATGCTTACCGATCTCTCACTTGGGGTAAGCGCATTCACCGCAGGTGGAGAGATAACTGCAATTAGGGCATTTGCAGGCCCAGGACACGTTGTATACTCCGCATTTGCAGGCTATTACCTTGGATTAGCAAAATTCAACCGTGAGAACAGAGGGCCAATTATTGTCAAAGGTTTACTCATTGCAGCAGTAATCCATGCAACGTATAACTCAACGGTCGGGTTGGGAACCGGAATTATTGCAACGTACACTGGGCTTCCAGGCCTGAGTGCCTTTGTTGTCTATGCAACGCTTTTTATCTCCGTGTTTGGTGCGATCCTGTTCCAGAAGATCTGGCGATATCAGCGAGCGTTCCACGAAGTACACGCCGAAATTGATCACGATGCCGAGCCGGAGCTAACGGAGTTTGACCGATGACAGAAACAGACCGCTTCAGCGATCGTTAGCTGAGTTTCTTTCGTGAGATTCGAACGCCAGTTGGAGTGATAATAAGTTGATCATCACCTTTCTGGACGATGTCACCGTCGACTTCCGCGGCAACCTGTCGGAGTTCGTCGATGATATGTTCGATCGTTCGGTCGCTTGTACTGTGTCGGGTAATATCTGCGATCACAAGGTCGCCATCGTAGACCGCGTCTTTGATGGCAATGACGTCTTGTTTGTCGTTGATCTCTGCGATACGGACGGAGACCCCGGTGTGGCCGTCTGCGGCGTCAAAGTCGTCGAGATCGAGTTCGACGTAGTCATCTGTGGAGCGCTCGCCGCCACTTCCGAGGATCTTGCTCATGATGCCCATAACAGGGTACAGTGAGGGTCAGACATTAGTTCTTACGTCAGACATGCGCAGTTGCGGTTGATCGAGCCGCGACAGCGAGCTTTTTGCACCGACCAAATAGATCGTTTAGTATGACATTCAGTATCTGCGTTCGAGAGCCCTACACTGATGAGGATGGAAACCGACAGCTTCGCTTTGGTGTTGCGGTCACAACTCGGCTTCCTGGTGTTGGAACGCTCTGTCCGTTTGCCTCAGAGAATGGTGCAGTCGCGACACAGAGCCTCGTAAACGTCGATCTTGGCCGGAAAGGAGTCGAATATCTCAATGATGGATTGGCTGTTGAAGATGCGCTTGAGGCGCTTTTGAATGCGGACGACGGTCGTGAGAACCGACAGCTCCATGGCGTTGATGCAGACGGGACGTTCGTCTTCTCTGGAGCGGAGTGTATTGATTGGTACGGTCACATTGAGGGTGAAAACTACACCGTTGCAGGAAATCTACTCACAGGTGAAGCCGTCATTGCCGAAACAGCGAACACTTATGAGTCGACGGCATTTGACGAGGAGCCGCTCGCATTGCGCTTGATTGACGCGCTCGAAGCAGGGCATACAGAGGGTGGAGATAAACGCGAGGACCTCCCTGTACAGAGTGCCGCGCTCAAAGTCGTCGAGACCGAAGATACCGCATATTCAAAGTTCTACAACGATCTTCGCGTTGATGCAACGGAGACGCCGATCGCAGACCTTCTCGAAACGTACGAGACGGCACGTCGCGGATACGAAATGACGCTCGAAAAATACGCAGATGCGTACGAATCCGATAGTATTGACGCTGCGGAGTAGCCCGAGTACTCACTCACCGAGTCGTGTAGCGCTGTCGATTAGACCGACAGTTCGTATAGTTCATCGCCGACGTAGTGAATCGACGCAACGACTTTTCCGGAGTCGCCAACCATGTCATCACCGCTTGTCGTGGCACGACCGATCGCAAGCACTTTTTCATGTGTTTCTTCGACGATCGCAACTAGGTCACCCGACTCGATCGCAGCATCTGCCTTTGTGATGCCCGGACGCATCACGTCGGCACCGTTGGAAACAAACGAGATGGCACCAGCATCGACAGTGACGATTCCGCGTTCCGGTGGGAACGCGTTCGCACCGGCTACAGTAAGGAACGGCTCATTATCAACGTAGAATACAAGCGGCTGCCCATCAACCAGCACGACATCAAATCTGTCGTCCTCGAGCTCAACAAGCTCAAAACTGTCGCCGTCAATATCCACGCCAAGCCCCTCTGAGACTGCTGTTTGTAGTTCCGAGATGGCATCGCTCCGAAGATGATGTCGGGATTTTACGTCCATATCGATCGATCGGTCGCCGGTCGAATAAAACGCGCGTTCTTCACTGCCGAGCGACATCGGACAAACGCTAAGTGGACCGGAACCGATACCGAAAGTATGTGGGGTTCCCGGGGGAGTCGGGACAAAAAAACAGTTGTCTGTATTGCCTGTGGAGAGACCGTGTCACGTGCTGACGCCCGCGAGTATGATAAAGAGGGTAACAGATGGGAACGACATGGCAAAGAGTTTGAACATCTCTGTAAAGCCTGTTTTAAACAGCTAAGCCATCAGCCACGCGATGAATTAGAGTCAATGCTCACTGATATTGAAATACGGGGACTGACGCAAGAGGAGTTCGTTGAGCGGTATTTTTCTCGCGTTGAGGAACTGTATGGCTCTGTTAAAGAACCAAGCTCTGAGTCAGAGTCAGAAAAATAAAAATGGAGTGAAATGTAGATCAAATAATAAACGAGATCATGAGCGAGGTTCCGAAACGTCAGGCAGGGACCAACTGCACTGAGCCGAATAGTTAGGCGGCGTACTCGTCGCAGTAGTGGTCTTTGCTAAGTTCAGCGTAGTCAATCTCCTTGCCGTCGAAGTAGAGTACAACTTTCATTTCGTCGCCGTTGTCCTTCATCGGCACGTGGATATGGCGGTTGTCGTTCATTCGAACTTTGACCGTCTCTTCGTGTTTCCCGCCGTACTCTTTCCACGTCACTTCGATGTGGTGGCTTGTTGCATTTTTGATTTTGAACGTTGCTTTCTTGTCCGATTTGTCATAGCAGTCTGGGTGGATCTCCACCTCGTTCTCGACATCCGGTTTCTTTTTATAATCGCCAGTGTCGATCTCGGCGTAGTCGATCTCTTTGTCGTCGGAGTACAGTACCAACTTCATTGAGTCGCCTTTCATATCCGCCCAGAACGTGCGGTTCCCATTTCGGCCAACACGGGTGTGGCTCTTCTGATCACCGTTATACTCTTTCCACATTACATCAACGTCGTTTTTGGTGTCGTTGTAAATGCGGAATTTCGCTTTGTGTCTGTGTTTGTCGTAGTCGATCGCTTCAATTCGGATATTGCTCTCGATATAGAAGTTTTTTATATCGATTTCAGCGTAATCGATCTCTTTGCCATCGAAGTAGACTACAATCTTTAGTGACTCATCGTGGGCGTCCGCCCAGAACGTGTCGTAGCTTTCTTTTTCGACGTTGAGCGATCCCTTCTGGTCACCGTCGTACTCTTCCCACGTCAGCTCAACCTTGTGTCCTGTTTTGTTGTAGACTTTGAATTTGACCTTACCTTTTCGTTTGTCGTAGTCGACTGCCTCTATCGAGACACCGTCTTTTACATCAGGTTTGTCTTTCTCATCATCTTCCTCGTCTTTCTCATCCTCGTCGCCATCTTTATCGTCTTCATCATCCTCATCCTCATGGTCACCGTTGTCGTCCTCATAATCATCATCAGCATCGTCTTCCGATGGCTCCTCCGTTGGCGTTTCTGTTTCAGTTTCTCCTTGCTCATCCTGTGTTTGTTCGGTTGGGTCGGAACCGTTTCCGTTTCCGTCTCCGTTTTCGTCGTCAAACAGTCCAAGGCAGCCGCTCAGTGCACCAAGCGTCACACCGCTTGTAAGGATAAGTTTGCGTCTGGTATTGGAATCTACCATGTGCGAGAGGACTGCAACAGTGGTCATTGTTAGTCGCAATATAGCACATACAGTGACAGTATATTGATGGTGAAGTGATAGCGTCGCATTTGTAGGTAGTAACTACCGCGTTGAGCGCAGCTTTCGACCGGATACAAGCCAAATGAGTGCCAGTATTATGCCTCAGTTGAACTGGCTAACAGAGCCAAAGCGCCGCTGTAGGCAGTGGCTGTCGCGCACCAAATCAGTACCATTTTGCAGATGGTTAAAAAAGGAATATCAAATGATATTTTCCCTCCAAAATTCGATCGTGCTGCTACTCGGACTCGGCGACAGCCTCTCAGTTCCACTCGTGTTGGCTGCAATCGCGGTGCTCACCGGCATTGGACTGATTCTTTACGGCGTTCAACACTCACTGATCGCATTCGCACTCCTTCGGATGCGTCCAACAGATGGCTTTTCGATCAGCGATGATGACGATCGCGTCTGCATAGAGGGATCTGTGACAGCGATCGACGAGCCGCTTCCAACACCATTCACTGATGAAGAAGCAGTTGTTGTTGCATATGAGGTCAGCGAACGGAGACAGCAAGGAAAACAACGAACATGGCAGACAATAAGTGAGGGCTCCGCAGGAGTTCCATTTGCAGTTGAGACCGGCGGTGTAGCGGTTCGTGTCGACCCACATCAAGCTCGATTTTCACTTAAACAGCGTTTTGAAACCGACATTCTCAGTGGCAAAACACCACCGGAACGTATCCAGCGGTTCATCGCTACAAATGATGACGTTGACCGACAGAATTCGCGATTTTCGTTGGGACCGCTATCGCTCCCAACAGGGAGAGCACAACGATTTACGCAGAAACATGTTGAACCTGGTGAGATTGTGACCGTGATTGGTGAACCAACTCCATATCCTGGGGCAGACGTTGGACAGGCAAAAGTACAGATCGAAGGTGGGTCTCCATTTATTGTTTCGGATGCTTCTATTCGACGAACTGCACTCCGGGAGTTTGGTCTCTCGCTCGTTCCAATCATGATCGGACTCCTTCTGTTTGCAATCGTGTGGGTAGGTGGTGGTGGGCTTGCCTTGCGATCGGTACTTGGGTTCTGAGACACCAACCCCGACACGCCTTTCTATCTTACACCCATTGTACCCGGTATGACTGATGAACAGGCCTACGCTGGAACAGCGGAAGGCCAGGGCCCCGTGAAGATCACCGAAGAGATGGCCCGCCATTTGGAGAATAAGCGCGAAGAGCTGTTTGAGGAGTTTGAGATTCGCGACCGCTTCCCGTCTGATGTGCTTGTCGAGGCCCGAAAGCGAACAGAAGACGTACAAGCAGAGATCGAAGCGGAGTTAGATCACCGAAAAGATCTTCGCGACCTCACGACGTGGACCACAGATCCGATCGACGCACAGGATTTTGATGATGCGATCAGCATCCGAAAGAACGAGGAAACGTACACGCTCTGGGTCCACATTGCAGATGTGAGCCACTATGTGCACCCCGACTCCGAGATGTGGGAAGAAGCAGTAAAACGATGCAACACGGTGTACCTCCCCGCATACACGATCCATATGCTCCCACCCACGCTCGCAGAAACGGTCTGTTCGTTGGTTCCACAGGAGGATCGGCTCGCGCACACAGTCGAGATGGAGATTAGCCAAGAGACACTCTCGTTTGAGGAGCTCAGTATCTATAAATCGGTGATCCACAGTGACGAGCGGCTCACCTACTCACAGACTGAGGACAGAATTGATGCGGAAGGCGAGCCACTCTCTGCTGAGTGTGCCCTCGTCTATGAGCTTGCAGATCAGATGCACGAACAACGAAAAGCGGACGGCTCGCTTGTACTGAATCCCTCCCGCGATCGAGCACATACGATCGTCGAAGAGTGTATGCTGAAAGCCAATAAAGCAGTTACCCACGAACTGATGTGGAATCGTGGTGTCGAAGCGATGTACCGCGTCCATCCACAGCCAACACCTGACCAGTGGAATGATGCACTCAGAGAGATTCAAGAGTTAGAAGGTGTCTCAATTCCAGGCGGCTCGTGGGATGATCCACGAATTGCTGTGAACGCTGCGCTTGAGGAATCGCCGGGTCGTGCACTCAATAAGATCCAGCGTGCAGTGCTGAAAGTCATGCCGCGAGCAAAGTATATGAACGACCCGTTCGGTGGACACCACGCGCTTAATTTTGACATTTATGGTCACTTTACGAGCCCAATCCGGCGGCTCTCAGATCTCATTAATCACTGGATTGTCCACGAGAACGAAGTTCCTGAAAACCTCATCAAACTCTGTGACCACGCCTCGGACAAACAGAAAGATGCAGAGACATGTGAGCGGTTATATAAACAGTTCCTGCAGGAGGTTGGCCTTGATCCGTATGCGGTGAACAATCGTGGCCTCGAAGTAGTTGAAGACCCAGAAGACGCAACACACGAAGTATAGTACGCAGAATATCCATTTTGACGACACGTATAACCACAGCCGAAACCTACGGTAGCTAATGCGCCGGTTGGTCCTCACAGCGATCGTATTCCTCTCTTTATGTTCAGTAGTGACAGTGGTGACAGCAGTGCCGGATGCACGGATCGTCATTTCAGATGCAACCCCACAGTCGGAAACGACAGTCATTGACTCACCAACAACAGTCGATGTGACGGTGTCACTTGCTGGCGGGAGTCCAAGTGCTGTTGAGCTGGATTCTGTCGCAATTGTTGATGAGTCAGGAACCGAGCTCAAACAAGTGACGACACTTGGTACATTGAGCCAAGGAGGGGCCCTCACTATTCCAGTAACGGTGACGTTTACTGAATCCGGTGTTCGTGAGCTTACGGTTGACGTTCGCGGAACTGATGAAAACGGAGCGGACGTCACTGCGACCCGCCCGCTTACGATCGGTGTTGAGCGTGCCCCTCCATTGCTCGATGTCGGATCGATCGATCCAGTAGTTGGGGCCGAAACAACGCTTCCGGTGTCGATTGGGAATCCGACAAATGATCAACTCCGAAATATCACACTCACAGTCCGTGGTGACGGTGTCACGGACCGTTCGACGCAGCGGTCGATCACCTCGCTTGCGCCTGGGGATGTCGTTGACAGGGAGTTGGTGTTCATTCCAGAGACGGCTGGCCAAGCGGAAGCCGTCGTAGAGGTACGATACACGACGAGCGCCGGATCAGTAACTGTTGCAGAGCGACCGGTGAGCTACGCTGCCTCCGAGCTAGTGACAGACCTCGGCGTTCGTGTATCCGACACTGGGAGTTCACCAACCGGAGACACAAGTTTCGACCAACCAACGGGTGTCCCCGGTGGGTTCGGTCTTGATGCGCTCCTGGGAGGACAGCCAGGCGGTGGCGATGAGGCTGATGAACCGTCATCGATGGGGGCTGGCGGGCAACAATTGGTGCTAACGAACTTTGGGAACGCACCAGTTACGTCGATCGTTGTTACGCCACGCACTGCTGATGGTGACCTTCCACGGATCGCGGTTGAAGAATCGGTACAACCGGGAGCATCAACCACTGCCGACGTCGACCTCCGACGTGTGCCTGCAGGTACAGTAACGTTTTCGGTGTCGTTTGAAACGGCTGCAACGTCACAGCAGCAGACGCTTCAGTACGAGCATCGGCCTGATGCAGGCGATGTAACACTCACAGGCGCTTCAATCGAGGAAATTGATGGTTCAACACGAATCTCTGGAAACCTCGGCAACCCCACTGGTGGGACGGTGACGGGGGTTGTGGTTGCGGTTGCTGATACGGAGACCGTTTCTCCGGCCTATCCACAGCGCGACTACTTTGTTGGGACACTAGAACCAGGTGAGTTCGCACCATTTGATGTGACTGCGACGATCGACGCAGAAGCTACAACAAACGTCTCTGTAGATGTTACATTCCGTGTTGATGGTGCAATCGAGACACAGACGTTTTCGCTTCCGTATGAGTCACCGTCGGGGAGTGATACAACAGGGTCGACAGTGTGGCGATCAGTTGGATTCTGGCTCACCGGCCTTGGTGTCGTTGCTGGCGGCGCAATCACTGCAGTCTACATCCGACGACGATGACGCAAGAACAAACACAGACACATCCTGTTGTCGAAGACAATGCACCAGCGATCGAACTTCAGGACGTTGTCAAAACGTACAACACTGGCGGGGAGACGATCGATGCACTTGCGGGGGTTGATCTCGCAATTGAAGCGGGTGAGTTCCTCGCAATTGTCGGTCCAAGCGGGAGTGGAAAGAGTACACTGTTGAACATTCTCGGACTGCTTGACGTGCCAACAAGCGGAGCGGTTCGAATACACGACCGAGATGTCACAACGCTTTCCGAGCGTGAACGAACCACTGCCAGAAAAGAATCGATCGGCTTTGTTTTCCAAGACTTCCACCTCCTTCCGTCGCTCACGGCCACAGAAAACGTCTGTGTCCCAACAATGTTTGACACAGGGAGGGACGCAACCGGCCGAGCCGAACAGTTGCTCACACGGGTTGGGTTAGGCGATCGGCTGACTCACACACCGGATGAGCTGTCGGGAGGGCAGCAACAGCGGGTGGCGATCGCTCGGGCGCTGATTAACGAGCCGACAATTGTGCTGGCGGATGAACCAACGGGGAATCTTGACCAAGACACAGGCCATACGATTTTGGATGAGTTTCGACGGGTGTGCGATGCTGGAGTGAGTGTTATTGCGGTTACGCACGATGAGGTTGTGACGACATACGCCGATCGGACGATTGAGCTGATTGATGGAGTGATACATCGTGGCTAGTGGTTCAACCACGACTGCGGAGCGACTGCAACACGAACTGAAGCGTCTTATTCCTGCAGTAAAAATGGCTCGTCGGAATCTCACTCGGAATACACTTCGGACAGCACTTGCTGCACTCGGCGTGTTGATCGGGGTGTTTGCAATTGCATCTCTTGGGCTGTTTGGGAATATTCTTGCACTCTCTGCCAGTGCGGAACTTGGCGGAATTGGGAATCAGCTCATCATTACACCAAATGAAGATGCAGGGGTAACCGGACTCGACATCCGTGATGTTGATGCGGTTACAAGAGCGGTGGGGACAGATGGGACTGCAGTACCGTTGCTCACGACAAGCGGATTACTCTCTGCAAGCGGTGGGCAGACATTTGGACAGGTGTATGGTGCAGATAACCCTGCTGCACTGTTTACTGCACGCGAAGGCACAATCCCCGATCGACATCGGCAAGGAGCAATCGTTGGCGGGGACGTTGCAGAGACGCTTGACCTTCGTATTGGGAGTGCGATCGAAGTCGAATCGAGTCGCTATCGTGTGATTGCAATCCTTGAGTCAGAAGAGTTGCTTACGCCAGTGAATCCAAACAGTGCCGTTATCCTTCCTGAAGCTGCGTTCGCACAACGATCGTATGACCAGATTGTCGTCCAAGCACAGAGTGGTGAGTCTGCAAGTGTGATTGCAGAGCGCGTACGAACACAGCTCAACAGTCGAGAGGAGCGTGTGTCCGTGTTTGAGCTGTCAAGCATTCTTGAGACGATCGATGAGTTCTTTTCGCTACTTAATCAGTTCTTGCTCGGAATCGCCGGTATCTCGCTGGTTGTCGCTGGCGTGAGTATTTTCAATGTAATGTTAATGAGCACAACTGAGCGGCGACAAGAGATTGGTGTCCTCCGTGCAGTCGGTGTACAAAAAGGAGATGTACTTCGCGTACTCCTCGCAGAAGCTGTTTTGTTAGGGGTGATTGGTGGACTCTTTGGCGCACTGTTTGCAGGGCTTGCAGCGATTGGCCTTGTGTTTATTGCACCGATCGGATTTGATGTTGTGCTTGTCGCCTCAAATGCGGTGTATCTTTTCGGTGCATTTGTATTTGGTGTGATTGTGTGTCTGCTCTCAGGGTTATATCCTGCGTATAAAGCGGCAACACTCCGCCCTGTAGAAGCGCTCAGGGGATAGACACCCATCGACCTGTTATTGGAATCTAAGTCCGAATAGGGCCTGTAATTCTCAGATTCGATACTGTCTGACGAAGGTTTAATTCCCATGGCTCAAAGAAATTTACTAGAGACTGGGTGTCACTGTGAATGGTAGATTCTAACTCTAATTCCGATTGCAGTTCTGGGCGTGATGAAGCGACGGGTGAGGTAGCCATGAGTAGTGCTGGCTCATCGCAGTTAGTTCTACCACCAATTGACGCTGTGACTGACGTGTCTGTCACAACACCACCAGACACCTACCGAGGCAGTACACAAGAACCTGAACCGACAGTAGAGACAATAACAGATACAGGCATCCAAAATGCTACAGGGCCACCTGAGACGCTCTCCGCTGACGAATACGTTGCACGGGTAGCGGAGCTTGTTTTTATCGATCCAGCCCGTGCCGGTGATCGAATCGGTGATCTGCTTTCTATTTTTGAAACGTCCGATGACGCGATTCGTAGAGATATTAGCGACACGATAGAGTGGCTTGGGTATCGCCGACCACAGGAGTTTGTCACATGGTCAGATGGGTTTGTGATGTGTGCAACTGCCGATGATCCTGAACAAGCATATCTTGGGCTTCGATCGTTGGCACAAGTTGCAAATGAGAATGAAACCGCTGCAGCAAAAGGACTCAAACCAGCGATCAACCGCCTCGATACAACGGACATAACCCTCCGAACCGCAGCGCTCGCAGTGATCGCAGAAGTTGGTGCAAGACATACACAACAAGTGAGTCGTGCAGACCGATCGCTGGCAAATGCACTCACCGCGCCAGCTGCACGGGTGCGGACTGTGGCATGCATTGCGGCAGGAAATCTACTGGCGGTTGACCCACAGCGATTCCCACAGACATCGATGCGGCTCTTTGCCGTCTTGGATGATGAAGACGAGAGAGTCAACACATACGCGCATGTTGCGCTTACGAACTTTGCAATCGAACAGCCCGCTGTGATTCCAAATAAATCGGTCGTTGTCGATCGGCTCGATACCGTCTCAGATGAGTTGTTGGGGCTTAAAGAAGGAACAACCGCAAAAGCGGTGGCCGAAGTGACAAAAGTGCAAGCAGGATATTGAGAGCAGGAGTGTCTCCCGCACGACATGAGTAAGAAGTGAGTACAAAACGTTCTAATTCGGCGGACCGCGGTCGGGGTCATCATCGTGCGGGGGACCACCACCAGAACCGTTTCCGCCACCACATGAATTCCCAGGTGGATCTTTAGTTACAGAAACAGTTGCGGTTGTCTGTATATTCGTCTCAGCAATACTTGTCGAGGCTTGCGGCGGTGTGAGTGTTGTTGTTAAATGAAACGCAACCTCTGATTCTTTTGTACATCGATCGCTTGTAAAATTATCCACAGAAAATGCATCAGTCTCTAGCAAGTCGACAGTATCGCCCTCAACTGTTGCTGTCCCATGTGTCTTCTCAACCGTTTTTTCAGAATGCTCTACAGTTGCTTGGGCACCAGTACCCATATTTTCCGCAACGAGTTCGATCGAGAGCACTGAATCCACAGTCGCGCCTTCCCACGAAAAAACAAGCATCGGAGAGACAAGGAGTTCCGAGATACGACCATCTTTCGTCGTAATAGACGTATCTTTGGCTGTGAAATTAGAGACTGAAACCGTCGCAGCCGCTGGTTTTGACGCTGATAGTGACCAACCAGCCAGTATCGTGCCGGAGGTTACCCCAACGGTCCGTAACAACTGTCGACGGCTGTAGAACATGTCTCTCTATTCGTCTTCCACTTCGTTGTCCGATGTTGCAGTGGTCTCGACTGTACCACCAATGTCAACATCCGCAGGTTGATTTTTGACAACAACATCAAATTCGGTTGTATCAGTCGCTGACGCGTCCTCAGTTGAGATCCCGAACGTGACCGTTACTGTCGTTTCTGTCTCATCAGCATCAACTTCAGATTCAAACGTCTCTTCGCTCCAAGTTTCAAGTAGGTCAATGTCGTCACCATCATCATCGAAATCAAATTCGTCACTACCAGTATATCCTGATAGGGTCTCCGATCTTTCAATTGCAATATCATCTTCCCCATCTGTACTGAATGTAATCTCCATCTCTGCATCTGTCTCTGCTGAATTGAATCCTTCCCATTCAACATCGAGTGTTGGTTCAACAATGAGCTCAGCAATGCTTCCATCATGAGAGGTGAGTGTTGCATCTTCTGCTTCAATTACAGAGCCTTCAGCTGCAAGTGCAGGCTGTGATGCACTGAATAGACCGATCGCTCCGAGCGATGTTACACTCGCCCCCATGAGGATGATACCACGCCGGGAGATCAGGCCGCGCTCGTCCGTATTCTTGGTTGAATCTGTTGACATACGTTACTGTACGCTAACCTATCAACAGCCATTGTAAACAGCCAGTTACCGATGATCACGGAAGCTGTAGGAAGCCGCTGCCAAATCCGTAGGGTCGGTATTCGGGGCCGTATTCTGATACTACATCGCGGTAGCAGTTGGCTGTGAGTCGTGAATGTCTTACAATCGATACATAACAAACTACTAACTGTTCAGACTTAGTGTATGGATGCTACGAATATGGTGGAGTCGAGCATGTCAGTTCAGACAACGCCTCCGTACCAAAATGCCACAGACCTGCTTCACGAGGCCCCAGAGTCGTTTGTCACCGCAGTTGATAGCCAACTCGATGGGAGTTTGGACTGTCTTGGTATCTACACGCCGCGGTCGTTAGACGTACTCTTTGCCACCGGTGAGTTCTCAGCACAAAAAGATGCGGGGCAACTACCCCTCATCGCCAAGGATACTGGTATTGAGATTGTGTTCGGAGATGCGGCACGAGAGCATCTGTATGAGCTGGGCGAATTTGCGTACGCGCTGGATTCGTACACACATGGATCGGTATTAAGAGTCGGACTTACCGAAGAGACTGGCCTGCTGATCGTTGGATCGTTCAGCGCTGCTGTTGTTAAAACCGTACTCAGTACAGTAGATACATATCTCCGTATCGAACGTAACTAATTTGCCGCGCACCCACGTAAAATAAATAGACAATGTGGACTTGCCGGGATTTGAACCCGGGGCCTCTTCCTTGCGAAGGAAGCGATCTGCCACTGATCTACAAGCCCGCACTGGTACTGTGCCAACCAGAATATTTGTAGTTTCTGTTTTTTTACCGTATTGGCCGTTCAGATACGGGTTGACGAACATCTAGCAGCCCGATATAGCCTGCAAGTAGACCGAGTATAAGCCCTGTGAAGTGCGCAATCAGTGCCACACCAGGGCGGCCGGTTGCGATCGTCACAAGCAGTGCAATCACCACAAAGAGTCCAAACTGTGCGCGGCCACTGAGCTCGATAGAGCGGAACACAGCCTGTGAAACGATGTTGCCAGCGAGTAGGTATCCCAGCAATCCAAAGATTGCCCCACTCGCACCAATGACACCAGCTGGACCACCAATGACGCCACTAATAAACACTTCAGAGACTCCTGCAAGGACGCCCACGCTCAAAAAGAACACGTGAAATCGAGCTCGGGTAGTCCGTCGCTCAACAAGAAGCCCAAACAACACGAGAGCGATCATATTTGCAGTATAGTGTCCAACGCCGCTATGTGCGTACACACTTGTAATAAGACCCCACGGGTTCACGACAAACGGCGGTGCAAGTGCGAACAGCCCAGTCGCAAGAGCAGCGCTAAACACTCCAATCAGTGACTGGATTATAAAAACGATTGTACAGATGAGGAGGACTTCGAGCGTGGGACTCCGGCTCATACACCATGTACGGTCTCAGTCCCTAAAATCGATTGCCAACGTTATCACTCAGATGAATAAAACAAAAAGAATATTGTAGCGCGATGCACCTTAGCGGCGCGAGTCCGCTATAGTACAGCGAACGGGTGTGAGTATGACCTCAATCAGTCTTCGAGGACAATCTCGATGCTCACGTCGTTCGGTACTTGGATACGCATGAGCTGTCGAAGCGCACGTTCGTCCGCGTCGATATCGACGAGGCGCTTGTGAACGCGCATCTCCCAGTGCTCCCACGTAGCCGTACCTTCTCCGTCCGGCGACTTGCGCGCGGGGATCTCCAACGTTTTCGTTGGAAGCGGGATCGGCCCGCTCAGGTTCACACCTGTCTTCTCCGCGATCTCGCGAACGTCGCTGCAGATGTCGTCGAGATCCTCCGGGCTTGTGCCCGCGAGGCGAACGCGTGCTTGCTGCATTTATCGCTCGTTGACCTCGAGCACCTTACCAGCCGCGATGGTCTGACCCATGTCGCGGACTGCGAAGCTGCCGAGTTCTGGAATCTCGCCTGATGGCTCGATGCTGAGCGGTTTCTGTGGGCGGACAGTGACGATCGCTGCGTCACCGGACTTGATGAAGTCTGGGTTCTCCTCTGCGACCTCACCCGATGCTGGGTCGAGTTTCTGATCGATCGACTCGACCGTACATGCGACCTGCGCGGTGTGAGCGTGGAAGACAGGCGTGTAACCTGCGGTAATCACGCTTGGGTGCTGCATGACAACAAGCTGTGCCTTGAAGGTCTCTGCGACCTTTGGTGGGTCGTCTGCTGGACCACAGACGTCACCACGGCGGATGTCGTCTTTGCCAATGCCACGAACGTTGAATCCAACGTTGTCACCTGGGCCTGCTTTTGGCACCTCTTCGTGGTGCATCTCAACAGTTTTGACCTCTCCGGAGACATCGGATGGCTGGAAGGAGACGTTGTCGCCTGTTTTCAGCTCACCGGTCTCGACACGTCCGACTGGGACGGTACCGATTCCCGAGATTGTGTATACATCCTGGATTGGAAGACGCAGTGGTGCGTCCGTTGGTGGCTCAACCTCTGGAAGGTCGTTAAGTGCTTCAAGAAGCGTTGGGCCGTCGTACCAGCCTGTGTTTTCGCTTCGCTCTGAGATGTTGTCACCCTCGAATGCGGAGATTGGGATGAACGTGGTTTCGTCGCTGAAGCGGACCTGTTTGAGGAGCTGTTTGACTTCCTCAGTGACCTCTTCGAAGGTGTCTTCGCTGTAGTCAACAACATCCATTTTGTTGACACCAATGATGAGCTCGTTAATGCCGAGCGTTCGTGCGAGGAAGACGTGCTCGCGTGTCTGTGGTGCGACACCGTCGTCTGCTGCGACGACGAGAACCGCGTTGTCTGCCTGCGATGCACCAGTGATCATGTTTTTCACAAAGTCACGGTGACCTGGGCAGTCGACAATGGTGAAGTAGTATTTGTCGGTGTCGAATTCCTGGTGTGCGATGTCAATGGTGACACCACGCTCTCGCTCTTCTGCGAGGTTGTCCATAACGTAGGCGAATTCGAATCCACCTTTGCCTTTTTCTTCCGCCTCTTGGCGGTGCTGTTCAATTACGTGCTCTGGAACGGATCCTGTCTCGAACAGGAGTCGTCCCACGAGTGTACTTTTTCCGTGGTCAACGTGGCCGATAATAGCCAAGTTTTGGTGTGGTTTGTCGTCGCTCATGGGTAAGTCACGCGCTAAGGCGCTCTGTGGGGATTCTTTCGTCTGTTTACCCTAAAACCATTTCGATACGTCGCCCCGACGAGGTCAACGCCGTCTTGCGGTTTGTGGGTCGGTGACGTATGTGTAGCATAAGCATACCGTTCGGATGACTGAACTTGTCTGCTCCGCTCAAAAGTGACAGAAATAGTAACTGATCGCCGCTGCAGACCGTATTATAATAATCGGCCTACGTCAGAAAGCACCGCGGTGGCTGTCTCGGGACCACCGGCACCACGACCACTAATGTTGAGCCGTCCAGCATGCGTGGTGTCTAATTGAACGATATTTCGTGTCCCGCTAACTGCAAGCGCTGAGTTCTCAGGAATCAGCCGTGGTCCAACACGAATGCCATCGCGTGACGCCTCACCAATCAATCGAACTGTTCGGCCGTCGTCTGCTGCAAGATCGAGTGCAGCACCGGGGACATTTGTAATACCGTCCACAGTTGCATCGTCGAGCGCGAATTCCTGTTCACCTTGACTGAGAACATTTGCTAAGATGACACATTTGAGCGCTGCATCAGTTCCCTCAACATCAAACGTTGGGTCAGCTTCCGCTACGCCCATATCTTGGGCTTCCGCAAGAACGTGCTCATAGTCGAGCCCTTCAGCGGCCATCCGTGTGAGGATGAAGTTTGCGGTCCCATTGAGCACTCCACGCGCTGCAGTGATGTGTCCGGGCCCAAAGTCTTCGATCGTCGACAGCGCAGGAATCGCACCGCCAACGGTGGCCTCAAATCGGATATCACCATCGCTTGCAGTGACTAGTTCCATGAGATCTCCGTACCGTTCTGCAACTGGCCCTTTATTCGCGAGGACAACGTGTCGGTCATGTTCTAACCCTGCCTTCACATGGGCAAATCCAGGCTCCGCATCACCAAGGGTCGTTGGTGTTGCTTCAACAAGCACGTCGTATGATGCATCAAGTGCAGCCTCTGGATTCTCATCACCAACGGTTCCGTCAGCATCTTTCCGGGTAAAGATGGCCTCTGGGTCAAGGCCTTTAGCGTCGATCGCTGCACTCTGTGAATCTGCTACTGCAGTTACTGTGTAGTCATACTCTTCGGCAAGTTCGACAACCGATCGGCCAACAGCCCCAGCACCCAATACTGCAAGTCGTCCGCTCATTGTACCACCTCCGTAAGCGGTTCAATGACGTGTAAGTCTTTTTCGGCTGCAATTTTACGGAGTGCCCCAAGTGTATCTTCAGTTGTCCCTGCACGGGTTGCAAGCCGAAGGAGTGCACTTGACTGTTCATCTGTTCCCTCGCGTCCAGAGAGAGACAAGTCGTTCAGTGATGCATTCGCACAGCCCTCAATCCGTTTGAGTGTATCAGAGAGGTCAGTGTCAACAAGGTGGCCAACGAGCAACACGGTGAGCTCCTCATCGTATCGTTCGGTACCTGCCTGCATGACATTCACACCTGCATCTCGAAGCGCTTCAACAATTGTTTCGAACCGATGTGGTGTACACGAAAAGTCAACCTCCACAGGGATATGCCCACGTGGTGTGAGATTACCACGTTCGTGGTAGATCGACATGAGATTGCCTCCGTTGTCCGAGATCGGCTGTAGCGCCCGGAGTAGCTCACCCGGCTCGTCAACAAGTTCGAGTCGAACCGTGTGCGTCTGTGCTTCCGTTGAATCTGGAGAACTCATTCGTGCACCCCCACCAGGACCGCATCCGCTGTTGCTGTTGTTGTGCCCGACGAAAAGCAGTCACTAGATACCTCCGAAGCGATACGTCGGGTGGCGGATGGCGATTCCTTCCACATACTACGTCAGTGTTCTGCCGTGAGCTATAAGGCTTCGTCGAAGACAGATGCTGCCAACGAATCCGTACGGTACCACAGCACAAAGGTAATCTCTTCCACAAACTGATCACCAGAATAAAAACCGGACTCCAATGTAACGAACCGTAGCTTCAGGGGGCAGAGTGTTATACCCGATCAAAAATAGAAAACAGATCTGGTAGAGTTCGGGCGCTTAGATGTAGTCGATCGACGCTGGAAGTTCGAGCTTCATTCCTTTGCGCTCGCGGATTTCCATGATCTTGTCGGTCTGGAGGTTATCCGAGAGCACACGGAAGCCCGCGTTTTCGGTGTTCCAGGATGCACGACCCTCTGTTGCGGATCGAACATCGGAGGAGAATCCAATCATCTCTTCAACAGGTGCGATACCTTCGATCACCATGAGGTCACCCTCTTGGTACATGTCGTCGACGCGTCCACGGCGTCCCTGGATCTCGCCGGATGCCGATCCCATGTATTCGGATGGAACATCAATACGGACGTTCTGGATCGGTTCGAGGAGTTTGATTCGACCATCGATGAGCGATCGGTGGACCGCATCACGGACCGCAGGAATAACCTGTGCCGGACCACGGTGGATTGTATCCTCGTGGAGACGTGCGTCGTGGAGCCGAAGCAGTGCACCTTGAACTGGCTCTGCTGCGAGTGGGCCGTTATCGAGCGCTTCCTCAAGTCCCTCAATTACAAGCTCCATCGTCTCATTGAGGTGCTGGATACCTTTCGTATCGTCAATGAGGATGTTTGTCTTGAAGATGTGTTCGACGTTCTGTGAGGGGTCTTTATCCATGCCAGCTTCCTGAAGCGCCTCACGACGTTCGAGCTCCGGCATATCCATCGATACGTTTCCGAGTTTGATCTCGTCGACAATGTCTTGGCTCAGTGGTTCTGCAGTGATGTAGAACTTGTTGTGGCGGTTTGGCGAGACACCCTCGACCTCTCGGGACTGCTGTTGTGGCTGCTCGCGGTAGACAACGATCGGCTCACCAGTGTGGACTGGAATACCTTGGTTGTCACGGATACGCTGGGTAATAACCTCAAGGTGAAGTTCACCCTGTCCGCTAATCAAGTGCTCACCAGTGTCCTCGTTAATCTCAATTCGGATCGTTGGATCCTCTTTTGCGACCTGCTGGAGAATCTGGATAAGTTTTGGAAGGTCGTCCATCTTCGTTGCCTCGACGGACTTCGTGATCACCGGCTCGGAAATGTGCTCAATCGATTCGAACGGCGTCATCTCAACGGATGAAACGGTCGATCCTGCAATCGCGTCGCGAAGGCCGGTGACTGCTGCGATGTTCCCTGCTGGGACACGGTCAACCTCCTCGCGCTCTCCGCCCATAAAGATACCAACCGACTGCACACGGTTTTTGCCTGCAGTTCCTGAGACGTAGAGCTCTTGACCTTTCTCGATCGTTCCGGAGAAGAGACGTCCGGTTGCGATCTCTCCTGCGTGTGGGTCCATCGAGATGTCGGTTGACATAAAGACAACCTCTCCCTCGTCGTCAACAAGACGCATCGACTCTGCGAGTTCGGATTCACTGTCACCACGCCAGACTGTTGGGATACGTCGTGGCTGTGCGTCGAGTGGGTTCGGGAAGTGCTCTGCAACCATATCAAGCACAACGTCGGAAAGCGGTGTTGCCTCGTGGAGTTCTTGGCGCTGTCCGCTTTGTTCCATGTCGATGACCTCACCGAAGGAGATTCCGGTTTCCTCCATCGATGGCATCGAGACACCCCATTTGTAGAGTGCAGACCCGAATGCAACAGTACCGTCTTCGACGGAGACTGTCCAGTCGTAGTCTTTGTCTTCAGTCATTCCGCGGATGAGCTCGTTTACGTCACGGATGACGTCAAGGAGGCGCTGCTGCATCTCCTCAGGCCCCTCTTGAAGCTCATTGATGAGGCGATCGACCTTGTTAATAAACAGTGCCGGCTTGACACCCTCTCGAAGTGCCTGACGGACGACTGTTTCGGTCTGTGGCATTGCGCCTTCAACGGCGTCAACAACCACAAGCGCACCGTCGACTGCACGCATTGCACGTGTCACATCGCCACCGAAGTCAACGTGACCTGGGGTGTCAATAAGGTTGATCAAGTGGTTTGTTCCCTCCCACTCGTGAGTCATCGAAACGTTTGCTGCGTCGATGGTAATCCCACGTTCCTGCTCGTCCTCTTTTGTGTCCATTGCGAGCTGTTGACCTGCTGTATCATCAGAGATCATGCCAGCACCAGCAAGGAGGTTGTCAGAAAGCGTCGTTTTACCGTGGTCAACGTGAGCTGCGATGGCAATGTTCCGGATGTTCTCCGGTTTATCCATCAGCTTCTCACATTCTTGTACAATCTTCTTTCGTCGGCCCATTATACTGACCTTTACCGGTAGCAGGGTGAAAAGGATAGTGTTTCTCTGTTCGGCGAATCTCCCGAATACAAGGGTGATACCACCCCATCTCTGCAATATGTGTGTAACAGTATCGCACAGTATTGGTCAACGAACTGAAACTGATGACAGCTATAGACTACTACTAAATAAGAAAATTACTACCACAGATACCGCAAGAGTATGTGTATTTTCTATCAACGTATCTAGATGTACATGGCATCGGTAGGCACACAAGAGTAATACGTAACAAGGTCGTGGTAATAGTACACATGGATGTCCGAGTGTTCGGGCACGTCTCGCCTGACCCATTTCTAAGTGCTGCCGACGTGTTTACAACAGAGTATGACCTTTCACTGCCGGTTCGCGTGCACGTACGCGACGATCCAGAAATACGAACATGGGCAGCACACTATCGATCATATCACGTCCTCAATATCTCTCGGCAAGCTGCAACAAGTGTGATGGCACGGGAGCTTGCACTGCACGAATATTCGCATATGGCACGGTTCGAAGAGGAGCATCCATCACACGTTCAATCGATCGAAGAGGCACTCTATCTTGGACTCACTGGCAAAGCAGTTGAACAGCGAAAGCTCACTCACTGTTATCAGATTGCGAATCACATGAAAGATATCTATGCGGATGACATCACACTCAGTTTGGCACCTGCAACGAAGCTAGTCGCATTTTTAGAGTCACAGCTCGCAAAGGCGATTGCCAACCGACCACAACCAAGCCCACATCCGGACTCAAAACCGACGGTTCCTGGGCCGGATCCGGAGATTACGGCGGTAAACGCAGCATTTGCGCTTGCACTGCTTGAGCGGCATGAAATTGCAGCGACCGATCATCGTTTGTATGATTTAGCACACGCCGCCGCAGACGATGCGCCCACTGTCGATTTAGAGAATTTCAAAGAGAAGTTTCGATCACTCAACGAAGATCCAACACCAAGCGAGTACAGAAAGTCGTTGGTCGACGTCACACGGGCGTATGCAACAAACACTGGGGCACCCGCAGCCGATTAAAAGGACGCGTACTTACTCCTCAGTTGGTACCAATCGCATCAACACATCGTCTTGTTCTGTTGGGAACGCTCCGTCCGATCGGCCATCCCGATTTGATGTAATCGCATACACGTCTCCAGTAGGCGCTTGCTCAACGTGACGGATCCGACCAAACTCGTTTTCAAAGAATTTGTGCGAAGTTGCACTCCAGTCAGGATCCATCCAGTCGGCGTCGTACCGAACACCATTATCGGCCAGCGGTTCATCCCAGTCAGTGTCGTAGATTGTTGCAACATTGATATGCTCACCGCGAAGCGTTCCAATCAACAGTCGGTTCTGCCATGCAGAAACTGCATCGCCAGTGTAGAAGACACAGCCACTCGGAGCCCACGTCTCACCGGAACCGGTATTAATTACGGGACGGTCGTACTCGGTTTCGCAATACTCGCTACTGTCTCTCACAGTTGGCCAGCCGTGGTTGCTTCCGGGACGAAGAATCTTCACTTCATCACGCGCGGATGCTCCATGGTCTGTGATTATCGGCGTCCCATCCGGGAGCCAGCTGATTCCTTGTGGATTCCGATGCCCGTAGCTGAAGATTCTGGGGTCCGCACCGTCTCCAAAGTCAGGATTGTCCGGGGCAGGCTCACCGTTCGGTTTGATTCGTAGAACTTTCCCAAGTAACGATCCTGTATCCTGTGGAACCGGTTCATACGGAGGTTCCTCATCTGACGATCGTGCCGCAAGTGTTGCCTCATCATTGACATCACCCATCGTGATCCATAGGTAGTTCTCCGGTCCAAAGGCAATCCGACAGCCGTTGTGGACTGTATCTCCAGGGATGTCATCGATGATTGTCGTTGCTGTCTCATCAGGGTCATCTGCAGAGACATCGTAGTAGACAAGTCGATTCCGATTGCCATTGTCTGTATCGTAGGTGTAAAATGCGTACAACAGCGGTACATCAGGATAGTTTGGGTGAACTGCAATACCCATCAACCCACCCTCGGTGCCGCTGGCCCACCAATCAGGCTCTGTATCTCCGGGGGCCGCTGAACTACTATCAATAATATCGCTTGGCGAGGCAACTGCTTGGAGTTCGTCTGCGCTGTACTGTACAATTCGTCCGGTTCGTTCGGAAATAAACAGATCTCCATTCGGTGCAAATGCGAGATCCCATGGAATTTCGAGATTCTCTACAACGATTTCCTGTTCAAAATCAACCGATGTTGGTTCTGTCGTTGGTGCGCTCCAGTCCGGATCGTACTGCTCCCACATCGTGATATCGTGTTCAACAGTGAGGTCATACTGCTCGTCGATCGTCGGTGTCAACTCCTCATCAGCAGAGTCATCACCGGACTCCGTGGCTTGACCCTGCTCATCGGTACCGTTTCCGTCTCCAGTACCAAGACAGCCAGCGATCGAAACACCAAGAGATACCCCACCGGTTGCTGCAAGGAGGGCCCGACGACTCAAACGGCGTGACATACCCAGCATTGGGATGGCCGAGGCTAAAGGATGTTGGCTCGAAAAACAAAGAGAGAAAAGCGGTTAACGGGCTGCTGCTGCGACACGCTCTCGCTCTTCTTTCTGCGAGATTGCGTGCGATTGAACATCGTAGCTTGCCGCACCGATAAGCTGCTGTGCAAGCGCTTCAGCTGCGCTCGTTGGTGTTTTGTAGCTTGCGCTTTGGGTACCCTGTGCGATGAATTTCAGTGCCTGATCGACACGTCGCTGCGGTGCAACGTCGACTGCTTTTGGAACCGAAATACCACCGTATTTGAGGCGGACCGTCTCCTCTCGTGGGGCTGCGTTCTCAACAGCACGAACCAGAACCTGTACTGGGTTCTCTTCGGTTCGCTCGTGAACGATTTCGAACGCCTCACGGACGATTTTCATCGATTTCTGTTTCTTGCCGGTGTTTTCCTCGGTCTGCATAAGTCGGTTGATAAGTCGCTCAACAACCGACACATCCGACTTTTTGAACTGCTTGCCCGCGTGGCGACCCATCGTGTGTGCGATCGGCGTCACGTTGAGGTATCGCTGGGTACTTGGATCGGTGTATTCGATCTCTGAAACGTCCCAGACGCCAAACAAGAGTGCGTTCTCTGTTGCTTCTTCGCTATCGGCTGGCGCCTCCGGTTCCGGAGCTTCGCTTTCCGACATCTTATCTCACCGGTTTCTCTGCGTTTCCGCGGACGAGTTCGATCATTGAGACACCGTTGACCTTCTCGACTTTGTAGTTGACACCTGAAAGGTCACCCATTGCACGACCTTTCGCACCACCGATACCAGCGATCGTGACCTCGTCGTGCTCGTCAATGAAACTGATTGCACCGTCACCAGGACAGAAGGCAGTCACCTGCTTTCCGTTCTTGATCAACTGGACACGAACACATTTTCGGATTGCTGAGTTCGGCTGTTTTGCCTCGATACCAACTTTTTCCAAAACAATACCGCGGCCTTGTGGTGCACCTTCGAGGGGGTCGGACTTCTTTTTGAGCCCTCGCTCTCGTCGAGCGTACTCAGAGTCAGACCAGCGTCGTTTCTGCCGGTCTTTTTTGAGCATACGGGCGGCGTATTTTCCGTTTGCCATAGTAGCTATGACTTCAAAACGGAGCTACTTAAGCATCCCTCTTTAGGGTTGGTAAAACGTCTTGAAATCGCTTCTTAGGGGTCGCTAATCAGATCTGAGGCAGTCTTAGAAAACACGATAACGGTTAGAGCACGGGTTTACGGCCCCAAAATAGATAGAGAACCCGTCGCTGCAATATCACTCAGGTGAGTTGGATATCGTCAATATCAAAGTGCCGCTTCGCTAAGGTTCGGGCCGTTTCGATATTTTTCCCGCCAGCGCCAATTGCTACGCCCCGGTCTGCTTCATCTACTTCCACAAAAGCGACCTGTCCGTCCTGATTTGAGATGGTCATGCCACGAACTGCAGCCGGTGCAAGTGCGCTCTTGATAAACGCCGCCGCAGTGTCTGCATCCTCGACAAGTTCGATCGTCCGATCGACTTTTCGCTCAACACGCCGGACCGTTCGACCATTTGGGCCGATCGCATCTGCCATTTTGCCAGCAGGTATCACAAACACGAGCCGATCGCTCCCGACGAGACAGTCGCGTGGGCTTACGCCCGTTTCCTCGTCAAAGAGTCCGATAAACCGGCGTGCCTCGTCTGAGAGCGTAAGTCGCATTGGCTAGTCGTCTGACGGCTGTCCACCGTCAGTGCTAATTGAGCCCATGCGAAGTTTGACGTCACCAGTACCGATCGAGACTGGCTTTCCAACAATGACGTTCTCAATGACACCATTGAGATCGTCTGCTTCACCGTGAATTGCAGCCGACAGCAAGTGGTTGACTGTAACCTCGAATGCTGCTCGTGCAAGTACAGAGTCTTTCGATCCGGAGATTCCGTGTCGACCGATCGACTCGATTTCTCCACGGTTCGTCATAATATCTGCAACAAGCATCATATGGCGAACGTTCACGTCATCAAGACCCTGCTCTTCGAGCGTGTTCACCGTCTCGTTGATGATTGCTTCACGGGCTGCTTCAACGCCGAGGTTTTTGTACACCTCATGGATGTTGTTACAGGTACTCCGTGTTGCATCAACACCCTCGATTGAGAGCACGTCACCAAATGCGGAGCCCTCAGTGTAGAGTACGAACTCCTCTTCATCGTCCTCAAGCTGTTCTTTACGGATCACAACACGCGTCACGTCTTCGATTCCCTTGAAGACGACATCACGAAGCTGTTCAACAAGCTGAAGTAGCTCTCTGTAGCTCGGCTCGTTTGGTCCAAACTCGATTGCGGTTCCATTTTGACGAGTGTTGACACCAAGTGCGTCTTCGATCGTCTCTGCAATCTCGGCTGCAATGACATCCGAATCACCAACGGTTGGCCATCGCTCGAGGAGGGTGTCCTTGTTGAGGTCAACTCGGACAATCATATCTGCGACGTTCGTCGAAACGTCACCGAGTGCAAGAATCTTCGTGGACTCAATCGCCCACACAACTTCGTGTGCACGCTCGCGATCAGTTGCGTACCCGTCATCGAGATAGACCGTCATCATCGGTGTGTCCGGTGTTTTGCGCGCGTCAACAAGCTCAATCAGGCGTGGAAGCCCTTGGGTAACGTCGATTTCTGCAACACCTGCATAGTGGAAGGTGTTCATCGTCATCTGCGTTCCCGGTTCGCCGATCGACTGTGCAGAGACGGTCCCGACAGGGTCGAGTGGGTCAACGCGAGTATCTTCGTACTGCGATTGAACTGCACGGGCAATTTCGTCCGCTTGCTCGGTCGTCACTCCACCTCGCTCATCGATCGTTTTATAGACACGATCTTTGAGTCGCCGTGGAAGTGTTGTATCCTCCACAACTGCTTCAATATTTCTCGTGATTGAATCGTACTCAGTCATCTGATTCCACCTCCTCGTAGCCACGCGGCTCACCATACTCTGAAAGGTTCGTTGGTGGCTCTTGGCGGTCGAGGAATGCCGATTTTTCAGCCGCTGATTCGAACTCCGCTTCGACAACACGATCAACGATGCTGTCGACATCAATGTCGAAGTCCTCGGATGAAGAGACTCGAACTGGTGAGGTTCCGTCCTCTCCGTACTCGAACTGAACGATCGTATCAGACGTGTCACGAACCGTTCCGTCGTACTGTGCCTCAAGTTCGGACAGTGCGTTAATCAGACGGCGCTGGAGATATCCGGATTTCGACGTACGAACTGCTGTATCCACAAGTCCCTCACGGCCACCCATTGCGTGGAAGAAGAACTCACGTGGCGTGAGTCCTCCACGATATGAGTTCTCGACGAACCCATGTGCTTCTGCGGAGAGGTCGTGCGGTTTGTAGTGCGCAAGCGTTCTATCTTCGTATCCGCGGTTGATCCGCTCACCCCGAACTGCCTGCTGGCCAACACAGCCAGCCATCTGCGTCAGGTTAAGCATCGAACCACGGGCACCCGAGCGAGCCATGACCACAGCTGGGTTATCCTCTGTGAAGTGATCCTCTGCAATCTCACCAGCAGAGTCACGTGCTTTGCCGAGCGTCTGCATGATCTTCATCTCCAGTGTCTCGTCAACGGTTCGCCCAGGTAGCGACTCAAGTTCGCCGTTTTCATACGTTTGGATTAGACCCCCAATTCGCTCGTATGCGTTTCTGATTGCCTCATCAACCTGTTCGTCAGCCTCGGGTGGAATCGACTCATCGTCAATCCCGATCGAGAATCCGAAGTGCATGATTGCACGCATTGCAAGCGATGCAATCTCATTAACAAATATTCGTGCGCGTCGCTCAGAATACTGTTTGACGAGCGTGTCTACGATTTCGCCACCGAACGCACCGACTGCATCTTCATCGATCGTTCCCTCAAGCAGTTGTCCGTTCTCAACAATGACGGTGTCACCGGTTGAGGAGGTAAACTCAAGATTTAGGTCCCCTGGAAGGAGCAGCGAGAAAATCGTCTGCCCAGTCCAGTATGGCGATCCCATTTCATCTTCGCCATCCGGATCTGGAAGCGCATCGACACGGGTTGCACGAAGCAGGTCAAGTGCCTGTGTTTCGGAGAACTGTGGGTTCTCGTGCGTGAGTAGGTATGTTCCAGAGATGTGATCCTGGATTGCACCAATAATATTTTCTCCAAATCGCGGACTGAGAATCTGCTCTTGCACACGCATGAGAACACGCGCTTCTGCGCGTGCTTCTTCAGTCTGTAATGCGTGCAGGTTCATCTCGTCACCATCGAAGTCAGCATTATATGGCGGACACACAACGGTGTTCAGACGGAAGGTTTTGTACGGCATGACAACAACCTCATGCGCCATAATGGACATCCGGTGCAGCGATGGCTGCCGATTGAAAATAACGATATCACCGTCAACCAGATGTCGGTTTACCTCCCACCCAGCTTCAACTTTTGTTGCAAGCTCTTCGCAGTTCTTTTCTGTGACTTTTAGCCGGCGACCATCAGGCCGTTTGACATAGTTTGAACCCGGATGGTTTTCCGGCCCATTGCTGACATACTGTTGGGCCTCTTCGATATTCCGTTCTGTCACGTTGATCGTGATCGTCATCTCAGTCGCAACGCGATCCGGAACACCAACCTCGTTCAGACTGAGTGTTGGGTCGGGACTAATAACAGTACGTGCCGAGAAGTTCACACGTTTACCGGAGAGCGACCCTCGGAATCGGCCTTCTTTCCCTTTCAGCCGTTGGCTGAGTGTTTTGAGTGGGCGGCCCGATCGGTGCCGTGCCGGTGGCGTTCCTGAAATCTCGTTATCGATGAACGTCGTTACGTGGTACTGTAGCAGTTCCCACAGGTCCTCGATAATCAGCTGTGGTGCACCCGCTTCCCGGTTCTCCATGAACCGCTGGTTGATACGAATAATATCCACAAGCTTGTGTGTCAAGTCATCCTCCGATCGCTGCCCATTGTCAAGCGTGATCGATGGACGGGCAGTTACTGGTGGAACTGGAAGGACTGTGAGAATGATCCACTCTGGGCGGGATTTCTCCGAATTGATGCCCAGAACCTCGATATCCTCATCCGGAATATCTTCGAACCAGTCACGAATATCGGATGGCATCAGTTTGTTCATATCCTCCTCAGTGAGATCGATCCCGAGCGCTTTCTCAAGCGATCGGCGATCATCTTTCCGTGGACGGAACTCACCAGCGAGCATCTGGTTCACACGTTCAAGTGAGATCTCGGCCTTATCAGCAAGGTCCTGTGGAGACAGTCCAACGTCGTCCTCATCATCTGGGTCCGGCTGCATTGCCTCTGCAATGCGTTCGGAATAATCACCAGAGAGGACGTTTTGGACCTCGTAGTAGGTTGTTGGCTTCTCGTGTTTGATGTCTGCCTGTGGCTCTCCACAGTGTGGACAGGTTGAGGATTTTCGTGCTTGTCGAACGGCCGCTTTCAGCACATCATTCGGATCTTCATTGAGTTCTTTTGCACGAACAAGCCGATCGCGGAATTCCTCTTTTTGCTCGTCATTGAGTGCGAGTCGGCCACACTGACGGCATGTCGATCGAAGCAGCCGTCGAATAAGTTTCGTAAACCCGACGTGGATAACAGGTGCTGCCAGTTCGATGTGACCGAAGTGGCCATTACACGAACCGGAGTGTCGTCCACACGTTCGGCACTCGAGTCCCGGGTCGATGACACCGAGACGTGGGTCCATAAGACCCATGTCGATCGGATAGCCGTCGTCGTCATACGTGTCCGCAGTGATGACTTTTGTTGCGGACATATCTCGATACGTCTCTGGGTCCATCAGCCCGAAGCTGATGCCGCCAATCTCTTTTGGTGATTGAATTGACATGTAGTGAGTTCCTCCAGTTTAGACCGCGTCCACGAGTTCGAGCGTTGGTCGAATACCGAGTGCTTTCATCTCGTCAAGGAGGAGTTTGAACGCGTAGCTAACCTCGATCTTGTGAATGTTGTCTTCGTTGCCAGTGATCGGATCATAGATCCGTCGCTGTTCTCGATCCTCAACTGCGACCATTCCGGTATCTGCGGAGATATACACCTCTTCACGATCCGATGAGTCAAGCAGTCGTTCTTTCAGCGCCATTGCAGCGCCGTGTCCAATAAGCACCTCACGCTCCATCTCACCAACACGCAGTCCACCCTCACGGGCTCGACCTTCTGTTGGCTGTCGTGTCAGCACTTGCACTGGTCCACGCGATCGTGCGTGGAGTTTGTTTGAGACCATATGGTAGAGTTTGTGGTAGAAGATAATGCCCACAAAGATCTCAGCCTCAATCTTCTCGCCAGTGACACCCGAATACATGACCTCTTTACCGGAGGATTTGTATCCATGTTCTTCGAGTGCGCTCCGAAGTTCGTGTTCGCTCTCGCCTTGGAATGGCGTTCCGTCAACACGACGACCTTCAAGTGCGCCCACCTTGCCGCCGAGCATCTCTAACACGTGCCCGACTGTCATCCGTGATGGGAGTGCGTGTGGATTAAGCACGAGGTCAGGAACAACACCGTCTGCGGTGAATGGCATATCTTCTTGTGGTGCCAAGTGCCCCACAACCCCTTTTTGTCCGTGTCGGGATGCGAACTTGTCTCCAAGCTCTGGAATTCGCTCATCCCGAACTTTGACCTTCGAGAGCTTCGAGCCATCTTCACCCTCCATCAGTGTAACCGTATCAACAACACCATCTTCGCCCGATCGCATTGTGACAGACGTTTCACGGCGTTTCTGTGGGGAGAGTCCACCCATATCGTCCGGCTCTTCTAAGAACCGCGGCGGGCTTGTCTTGCCAAGCAGAACCGAGTTCTCATCAACAACGGTTTCGGGATTGACAAGCCCGTCTTCGTCAAGATGTGTGTACGCATCTTCCCCGCGTGCACCGCGGACATCTTGGTCTGGAATCTCGAATCGGTCTTCCTGTCCACCAGGATACCGTCGTTCCTCACCTTCGTAGGTACGGAAGAAGTGCGATCGTGCAAGTGCTCGCTCCACAGATCCTTTGTTCATGACGAGCGCATCCTCAATGTTGAACCCTTCATACGACATGACAGCAACCGTGAAGTTCTGTGCTGCAGGCCGCTCGTCGAAGTTAATCTGCTCTGTGGTCTGGGTTTTTACCATCGCTAGCTGCGGATAGTGCATCAGATGTTGACGCGTATCCGGACGAATTCGGTAGTTCGCCGATGGAATACCGAGCGACTGTTTCATCATCCCGGATCCCATGGTAATACGCGGTGACGCGTTGTGTTCCGGGTACGGAATCATTCCTGCACCAATTCCGAAGATCAGTTGTGGATCGATCTCAAGATGTGTGTGGTCGTCCGTTACCTCATCTTCGTCCACGGCAACGTAGATGTCCTCTTCCTCTTCTGCATCGATGAACTCGATGTAGCCCCGTTCCACGAGGTCCTCAAATTCGAGTTCATTGGCTTCTACTGCAGCAATCTCTTGATCGCCGAGGAGTGGTTCGCCGTTCTCAACAACAATGAGTGGACGGCGTGCTCGGCCGGCATCTGCATTGATGATGACCTCCTTTGTGCGCCCCTTTACCGAGACGTTGACCATCTCGGATACATCGCCACGTCGGCGTGCTTCTCGGATCTGTTTTGCGAGCTGTTCTGGGTCAGGATGGGTCCCGACCAAACTACCGTTGACGTATACTTTCGCCTCTCGTGCTTGCGCCATGATTAGTCGTCCGCTGGGGTTGTTCGGTTCACGCCTGGAATGCCCTCTACACCCATCGACGCGAGCTCTCGTTTGAGCGACTGTTCGTCCTCGATATTCTGACTCAGCTCCATTGCTTGTGCGAAGTTCTTCACAAGCCCACAGTTTGGTCCCTCAGGAGTCTCTGACGGACAGATACGACCCCACTGGGTCGCGTGAAGGTCCCGTGCCTCGAAGTGCGGCTGCGATCGCGACAGTGGCGATCGGAGCCGACGAAGGTGACTGAGAACACCCATGTAGTCCGTTCGATCAACCAGCTGTGACACACCGGACCGACCACCGACCCAGTTTCCGGTCGCAATTGGATGCTCAAGTCGCTCGGTCAACACGTCCGATCGAACCACCGTATTTACGGTAAGGTTCCGGTTACGCATGTTTGCACGTTCGAGCTGGTACTTCACGTCCCGGGCGAGCTTGTTGAGTGCCGTTCTGAACAGATCCTTCATTAGATCGCCAGACACTTTCAGTCGTTTGTTTGCGTAGTGATCCTTGTCGTCGGACTCACGGCGTTTGAGTGCAAGCTCGAAGCATGCTTCTGCCATTCGGCAGAGATAGAACGCTTTGTTGATCCGCACATCCTCCTCTTCAACACCATCTTCGTGAAGGTGTGGAAGGAGATATCGATCTATCACGTAGTTTGCCCGCTTGAGCTGGTAGTTTTTACCCTGCCCAGAGGCAACGCGTTTTCCGAGTTTTTCGATCGCCTCCTCTTGGGTCTGGACGTCTGCTTCCTCCAGATTCTCGAGCATGAACTTCACAATCTCCGGATCGTCGGAGACACGGTGAACAATCTCCTCGTCGGACTCGAGTCCGAGCGCACGAACGAGCGTAATGAAGTCCACACTTCCCGAAACGGACGGGAACGAAACTTCAAGCAGTCCGCTACGGTTTCGTTCACAGAGAACGAGTGCGCGGTATCCACGTCGCTGGCTGAATGTTTTTGCAACTTGGATCTCGTCGCCATACTTCGTGTCGTACTCTGCAAGGATCTTGTTTGGCGCAAGATCCTCGCTTGTCATTAGGACGCGCTCGGATCCGTTGACAATGAAGTATCCACCCGGATCGACTGGATCTTCACCGATTTCGATGAGCTCTTGATCGTTGAATCCGGTGATGTTACATTTCTCTGAGCCAACCATGATCGGCATTCGACCGACTTTGGTCTCCGTTGAGTCAACAACGGTTTCAGGCTCTTCTTCACCACCACGGATGATCGACATCTCCATGAACACTGGTGCGGCGTAGGTAATGTTCCGAAGACGAGCTTCTTGCGGGTATAGAAGCTCTTCAGACCCATCTGCCTCACGCACACGCGGTGTGAGGATACGGATGTCGCCGAGTTCGACATACACTGGCTCTTGGCCTTCTTTATCGCCGATGTCGGTGTCGATCGTTGCTTTCTCGTCAACGACTTCTTGCATACCGCGCATGAGGAAGTTGTTGAACGATCGGAAGTGGTGCTCTGCAAGACGGTCATCCGAGAAGTATTCCCGAGAGATGACGCGGCGATCGGATCGGTTCATTGAATCACCAGCCGATAGACAATCGCTTTGTCGGTCGTTCGGGAGTCCCGGATGATTTTGATGACGTCACCGGGCGCAGCCTCATCAGGAAGCGCTGGATCGGTTCGTTTGATCTTTGGGAGATCCGTCTTTTTGATGTTATACTCCTCGAGAACCTCCTCGACTTCCGAATCATCGTCGAGCAGGATGTGTTCTGGAACAAGTTCGTGTTGGCTTACGTCTACCATGGGTTCTGACTAGGGGAAGAAACTGCTGTCACGAGATACTACAGCGGTCTATACGATGCATCCATTTAACAGTTGTTAAGCGTGTCCGACGGCCGGGGCTCCGGATGGGATTTGCTTGCGTGACATCTATTGACAGGTACCGAGAGGATATATGAGTTATGAACCGGTGTGACGGTATCACAGCACACACCGGTGTCGGATGGTAAGTCTTATTTGTATAACCCGGATACGATAGAATGCAGCAAGAGCGCGCCCGAGTGGTGTAGTGGCCCATCATACGACCCTGTCACGGTCGTGACCCGGGTTCAAATCCCGGCTCGGGCGCTTTTCAATCTACCACAGATTGACTGCTGCCATGTGCTTGCCCGAGTGGTGTAGTGGCCCATCATACGACCCTGTCACGGTCGTGACCCGTGTTCAAATCCCGGCTCGGGCGTTTTTTCTTCGAACAAACAACGACTCTTAGCAGTGTGGTTACATATTAAATTCAATAGAGGGGCGTGCTGTATGAACTGCACCGATCGACTATATAGCTCACAGTATTCGTATGATAGCTGACATTATATAGCTACGATGGATAGTCGCGCGTAATGGAGATCATCGGCCATCGTGGCTGTCCGGTGTATGGACCTGAGAATACCATCACTGCATTCAAAACAGCGAGCGAGTACGTCGATATGATTGAGCTAGACGTGCAGCGCTGTCAGACGGGAGAGCTTGTTGTATTTCATGATACAGCACTGAGCCGACTGACACGGCTGGATGGAGCAGTGCCAGCGGTCCCATGGCACAAACTATCTTCAGTCACCATTGGGGACTCAACCGCAACGATTCCACGTCTCTCCGACGTTCTCTCGATACTTCCATCGGAAGTTGGGATTAATATTGAAGTGAAACACGGCGGGATGGCTGAAGAAATAGAATCACTCGTCGAGACCATCTCAAATCGGATCATCGTCTCATCATTCATTCCACACGCGCTGACGGAGTTTACGACTGACACGATCGAGTGTGGCTATTTATTCGACTCCGAATGGGAGAGCCAGATTGAAATTGCACAATCCCTTGGCTGTGACGCGGTTCATCCAGCGTATGAGCTGGTCACACCTGAACGAATCGAAAAAGCACATGCATCTGGGCTACAAGTCAATGCCTGGACGGTCCCAGATACCAAGACCGCACGTGTGCTCCAACAGTATGGTGTTGATGGAGCGATCGTTGATGATTGGACCGTGGTTGAGACGCCACACCCGATGCACGTTGAGACACAAACGATCGCATAGTCATCACGATTCGTTTGTACCGATATCCGTATCTGTGGCAGATTGTTGCGGGGTGAACTGGGCTCGAATGGAGAGTAAATACCCAACAACAACCATCCCAACAATAGCGCTGAGAACCTGGTCGGTCTCGCCATCTGCAACCGCGGTCAACGTCCAAAGCGTCCCAGCCCCGTACAACGCAAGCGTAAAAAAGAACCCAACTGGATGGTGCAGCCACAATCCCACAGCAACAAGCACCACTGCAATACCAACGAATGGGCCAAACGAACCAATAACGGATTGGCTGTGAGAAGCCAGCCCAGCAACAATCCACGTGAGTCCATACAACAACGTCACGATACTGATAATTGCAGTTCCAAGACGGCGACCCTGTGTGGCAGCCATATACCATCTTCTCCACAAGAATCAATAAAAGTACACGGAGATTTCGATCGACAAATTAGAGGACAAAGTACGCAATATACATCAAGAACGTAATAAAGAAGGTAAACGCGATAAGCAGTAAAATGATGAGTAGCAGTCCAACTGCAGGGCGTTGAAACGTTGCAATAACAATCCGCTCTTTGATCGACAGCTCTTGGAGATCGATCGACTCCGGTTCAGGCTGTTTCCCAGCAGACTCGCGTTCAGACACGCAGAATACTACGCGTTGAATACATCTAATAACACCGGTTCCGATCGGTTTTAAGTACAACTACAGATGGCTATCCCAGTCGATCCACTCTTGTTCCCATCCGTGTTTGGCAAAGTAGCCTTGGGTTGCAAACTCTGCATCTTCTCTGTGCATGCGGTTTCGTTCCGGGCCACGAGTAGACTCACCTGCGACAAGCAGCGGGCGGAACTGTGCAGTGCCAAATGTGTCCAGCTGCTCGAAATTACGTGTGAATCGATCTGCTGCGACGATCGACTGCTCTGGGTGTCCAGGATTATCTGGATAAACGATCCGGCCGTGTTCCGACAGCTGTGATAAAAGCGCTTGTGGTGGTTTGAGGACGGCAGCTTCGATAACAATTCGGTCGTATGGTGCATACTGTGGGAGTCCGTTTGCCCCATCTACACAGTCGACAAGCACACCATCGTATCCGGCACGCGAGAGATTATCTCGTGCCGCGTAGACAAGTGTTCGATCGATATCGATCGCATGGACGTTGGTTTCGCCAACAATCTCTGCAATCATTGCTGCAGTGTATCCCACACCTGAACCGACGATGAGCGTGGAGTCTCCCGCAGAAAGATCTAGTGCCTCAAGAAGTTGCACGACTGTTTGTGGCGCAAGTACACGAGTTCCCTCAAACTCGCTCGCCCGGTTATGATACGGAGTGTCAGGAACAAACTCATCTCGGGGAACCGATCGGAGGGCAGAGAGCACTGAAGCCGAAAGCGGACGCGAGAGCGTGTGCTCAAGACTGTCGATCATATCGGCCCGGAGTGTTGATCGATCCATTAGCTAGACTCCGTTATCGAGCGGTATTAACCGCACGCTCACGCCCAACAAGCGAAAACTGATCGGTTCCAGGGACTGGGTTTGTTGTTTCGTACACAAATCCAGCATCCGCAAAACAGCTCCTGAACGCAGCTTCGGTGTATACACCGCCTGTCGTTGCGAGCGTACGGAGCGTCTGGTGAGTGGGGTTCGGAGATCGATCAGCGAGCGTCTCGACGAGTACAACAAGCCCATCATCAGCAAGCACTCGACGGCATGCGCTGAGTTCCGTGGTGAGTTGGTCGACAGTACACTGTGCTGACAAGCCAATTCCGACAACAATGTCAACAGAATAAGACTGAATCCCAGACAAATCATCCGTACAGAGTGTGATGTCACTGTGAGAGAGCTGTGGCTTGACAAACTCAAGGATATCCTCCGTAGCAGTCATTGTAACCGCAACTCCACGAGCAGCAAACTCGGTCGCATATGTGCCGGATTCGCCGTGTAAGACAAGCACAGATTCCGCGGTGGGGTATTCTCGGAGTGCAGCAGTGACGGTTGCTCGAACGGTTGTCTCCGGTGTTGCCGCATGCGCACCAACACGGTTCTCCGTCCAGTACGGTGGAAACGTCGGTTCGTCTCCAGACACGAGCCGATCGGGAAGTTCCACGTACAGATCAAGGAGATCAAGTTCGTGTGACAGCGGCCCGATCGATCGCGGATCACGCTTTGCCAGGAATCCAAGCGCACGATTTGTAATCTCATACTCGCCGGCGACATCTTTGACAAATCCCATTCTCTCAAGCGACCCAATGAGCGTGTCTGCTGCAGCAGTTTCAATCCCTGTTTCAGCAGCAACAGCTTCGGCGGTGCCGGCGCTAGTTGTCAATGCATCAATCACACCACATCGGCGACAGACAGAGAGCAATAACAGCTGATCGTGAGAAAAGCCGGTTCGATCGTCAGTTGGCATGATATCGTGTTACCACGCAGACCAAGCAGTGGTCGTTTCGTCGCGTGCGTAGATTCGTTTCAGATCTTTGGCAAACACCATATCGCCCTCGTGGTCGAACTTATCGAAGTTGTATCCGGATGCATCGCCACGAACGTAGAGCCCCTCAATAGTGAACTCATCATCACCGAATGATTCTGTGTCACCAACACGGAACTCGTAGTCGCCAGGCACCTGCACGGAGATACTTCGTGTATCGTCGCGGCTGCCATCTTTTGGATGAAGTGTCACATTGACACTCACGTTGTCAACAACGCGTGTCCACACTGCTCGGACCTCATCCATCTGTGCGTGTTCGGTTCGTCGGTCCTGACCAAGTTCGATCGAAGTAACACGAACTTGGTGGATTGCTTCCTCAGTGTCGACGATGAACTCGTCACCGGTCTCGACAGTTTCGTTTGGATCCGCTTCGAGCCGTGTGCGGAACGAATCATCATCGTGCGAGACAATAACTGAGATTTCGATGTCCTGTGCGACATCGATCTGTGCTTTGTGGACATGGTGACACTCAGTGCAGCGGACTGTCGTGTGCCCGCCTGGCTTGAGTACCTCATGGACCGCTTCGTCGTATGGCGAACAGGATGGGCAGACAAGTGCGACCCGATCGCCGGCGTGAATATCGCTCATACTAAGCGCGTAGCCGGCCCGCGTGTAAAAAAGCGCGCTTGTCGTCGTTGCACTGTTGCTCGTTACGATGGCTCACGGCTGCGGCAGATCGATCGCTTCACCATCAACATAGACGGTTGGCTCGGTGAGGATTCCATCGAGGTGCAGCGGAGCGTCCGTATCGCCACCAATTCCGGCATCGTCTCCGATCGCAATATGAACCGTGCCAGCAGCCTTCTCGTCCAAGAGAACAGAGCCAACGAGTTCGGAAACACCGACATTAGTTCCAATGCCAAGTTCTGCAAGATTGTAGGCGTCCTGCCCCACCGACGCTGCTCCGTTTTCGACCTGTGCCCGTACGTCGTCATCAGAGATCGATGTTACGTAACCATCTTCAACCTCAAAGACGAGTTCCTGACCATCATCAAGAAGGCCATATGGCATCATGGTCCCATCAACAACGTATCGCCCGTTGACGTTCTCTGGGCTGACAAACACCTCGCCAGCAGGAAGGTTTGAGAACTGTCCTGGCTCATGAACCATTCCTGTGTCGGAGAACCATTCTCTACTGCCTGGCTCAAAGGTAATGTCGGTCCCTTGTGGAGAGGTCACTCGTATTTCGGTTGCGTCTTTGACCTGCGCGAGCATTGCGGCGGAGTGCTCTGCAATCGATTCATAATCCGCATCAAGACCAGTTACAAATACGTCCTCCGTAATCCCTGGAAGCGTTGCACCACGTGCACCCGCATCATTTGCAGAACCACGCGCACGAGTGTGACTCAGGCTCTTCGTCGTTGGTGCAAGAAACACATCAGCAGCGGCCATTGCTGTCGCCACGGGCTCTGCGGGCTCCTCTCCGTGTTGTTCACTTGGAGGGTACCGAATAATTGAGGCATCAGGTGTAATCTCACAAGCAACGTCATACAATGCCTCACCGATCGGCTGTCGTTTGTCATCAGTGACAATGAGACAGGACTCATCTGCGCTGAGGTTCATACACTGAGAGATTGCCGTTTGGGCTGCGAGTCGTAGCGGCGACTGGTCCGTCATACACTGCTGTTGTCAACCCCCGAAGATAGGGGTTTCTTCTCGAAGAAGCTGCCAGTGGTAAACACGAACATATACAGAAAATATGTGACAATACGTTACTCGTCGGAGAGTTAATTTCTGGTAAAAAAGCTCGAAAAGATTATATCCAGTGGTATGGGAGAAGTATATATGATACGCGTCGGCGTCAACGGCTACGGAACCATCGGGAAACGCGTGGCTGATGCGATCCGTGCCCAGCCCGACATGAAACTCACCGGTGTCGCGAAGACCCGTCCGAACTACGAAGCAGAGGCCGCAGTGCGGAAAGGCTACCCGTTGTATGCTGCGATTCCTGAACGATCGGACCAGTTCACCGATGCTGGAATTGACCTTGCGGGAGAAGTAGAAGACCTCATTATTGCAAGCGATGTCATCGTCGACGCAACACCATCAGGAGTTGGTGAAGCAAACTGCGAGTTGTACGAAACGTACGACACACCGGCAATTCTACAGGGTGGCGAAAGCGCCGACGCGGTGGATACAAGTTTTGTTGCTCGTGCGAACTATGATAAGGCGGAGGGTGCAGACATCGTTCGTGTTGTCTCCTGTAACACGACCGGTCTTTCTCGGCTGCTTGCGCCGCTTCAAGAGGAGTACGGTGTCGAGAAAGCCCGCGTGACACTCATCCGACGTGGCGGTGATCCAGGACAGGTCGATCGTGGCCCGATCAATGACATCCTTCCGGATCCGGTTACCGTTCCATCTCACCACGGACCGGATGTGAAGACGATCTACCCGGATGTAGATATTGATACAGTTGGGGTGAAAGTACCAGCAACGCTGATGCACCTTCACAGCGTGAACGTGACACTTGCGTCACAGCCAACGGTTGCGGAGGTTCGGCAGCTGCTTTCGGATGAATCGCGACTGTTTCTGGTCCCCGAAGTAGCCGGCATTGATGGCACTGGAAAGCTCAAAGAGTTTGCGATGGACACTGGCCGCCCACGCGGAGATCTGTGGGAGAACTGTATCTGGGATGAGTCGATCGCCGTTGAAGGGAACGATCTGTATCTCTTCCAATCAATCCATCAGGAAGCGGATGTGGTACCGGAGAACATTGACGCAATTCGTGCGCTCACTGGCCGAGAGACGCAAGAAGATAGCATGGCAATTACGGACGATCGGCTCGGTGTTGGGCTTGAAAGCCTCTTCGATGGGCCACGCCGCCGCGTTGTGCCACACTCTGCAGACGACTGAGTGCCTTACCCTATTTGATAATGCTTCACGGCGTCTGTGCCTGATTGTTCCGTCTCGACGATCGCAATATGGAATGCATCATCGGCAAAATCAAGCGGAATCCCACCAGGGTTGACACGAACAGTCTCCCCACATCTTTCTATGGCATGCTCATGGCTATGTCCATGAAAAACATAGTCGTATTTTCCACAGTCAACAAGTGCGTTTGTTAACACGGCGTTCGTCCCGTGATACACTGCGATCGAAACGCCATCAAACGTCCGTTCACCGCAGTGACCCATATAGGTGCCAAACTGGTCGATCGTTGACCAGAGTGCCCACTCTCCGTCGTTGTTTCCACGAACGGCATAAAAATCAAAGCTGTCAGTGTTGAACTCTTCAACAGTGAATGGAGCGATGAAATCCCCACAGTGGATAACAGCACTGACGCCCTCATTTTCAAAACGTGCTACCGCTTGTTTCGTGAGCGACAGATCGTCATGTGTATCTGAGATAATTCCAAGTTTCATAGCGATGGCTATCGATACGTGCACAAATTACATCAAGCCAATGGCAAAATAACGGACTGTTCGACTAGTTTGCAGCGTCGATGAGCAGTTCGACAGCAGGCAGTGGGTCGCCAGTGAGTGCGCGGATGTATGCACCGCCGGCGATCGACACATGCGAAAAGTCGTCCTCACTCATGCCGTAGAGTTCGATCGCACGTGAGGTGTCACCACCACCAACAACCGAGAAACAGTCCGTCTCTGCGATCGCTTCGAGGACCCCGCTTGTCCCAACGGCAAACCGCTCATCCTCGAAGACGCCAAGTGCACCTTTGACAAACACTGCTTCGGAGTCTCGAATGATCGGATCATACTGGGCAACGCTTGTCGAGCCAATGTCGAGATATGACTTGTCTTTCTCTTCGATCGCGGCCACCTCCACCTCTGCGCGCTCATCGTTTCCGTCCGCGTAGGCAAGGTCAACAGCGAGTTCGATCTGGTCACCGCGTTCTTCAAGCAATGATTCGATCGTTGCTTTGTTGTTCTCCCATTGGGTGTCGTAGAGATCGTTGTCGTCGATGTCGTAGCCAACGTTGTGTCCAGCAGCACGAAGGAACAGCTCTCCGGCAATGCCACCCATACAGAAGGTGTCGATCTTGTCCCCAATTGCGTTCATGACTCCGATGACGTCGGTTGCTTTGGTGCCACCGATAACCATCGTTACCCGGCCGTCAAACTCGCGTTCTGCTATTGCGGTGTTTGCTTCGTACTCCGACTGCATGACACGGCCAGCGTAGCTGGGAAGGACGAGCGGGAAGCCGACAAGTGACGCATGGTTTCGGTGCGCTGCAGAGTACGCATCGTTGATGTATGCGTCAAATTCAGCGGCAAGCGTCTCGACAAAGTCAGTTGCTGCTTTGACTTCCGGGTCTTCCTCCGGAAGCTCTTCTTCGACCATTCGCGTATTTTCAAGGAGGAGTACCTCGCCGTTTTCGAGCGATCGGATTGCCTCGATCGCATCCGCTCCATAGGTATCTGCAACAAACTGTACATCGCGATCGATGTGACTCGAAAGAATATCTGCGTGGCTTTTCAATGAAATGAACGAGTCGTTTCCGGGGCGACCCTGGTGAGCCATACAGACAACACGGTGCCCCGCGTCTGCAAGCTCACGGACTGTTTCTGCATGGCGATCGAATCGTCGATTATCTCGTGCGGAACCGTCCGAAACTGGAGAGTTAAGATCAAGACGGATAAGCACGCGCTGGTTGCTGTCGAGGTCGTCGAGTGTATTGAATGTGGACATAGGTGTCAGTCAATCTATTTTCGTGTGAGTGTGTGAAAAAACGGTGCGACAGTGGCGAAACTTATGCTTCGTTTGTGACGTAGTTTGCCATGTCGAGCATTCGGTTCGAGAAGCCGTACTCGTTGTCGTACCAGGTGAGGATTTTCACAAGGCCGTCACCGTCGTCGCCGACAACGTCTGTTGAGTTGAGATCGGCGTATGATGAGAATGGCAGTCCAACGATATCTGAAGAGACAACCTCATCGTCCGTATAGCCAAGCACACCCGCAAGTGGACCCGAGTCTGCAGCTGCGCGGAATGCATCGTTTACATCTTCAACAGTAACGCTCGCTTCAAGATCAACGACGAGCTCGGTGAGCGACCCGTTTGGAATTGGAACGCGAATTGCCATGCCGTCGAGCTTGCCATCAAGCTGTGGGAGAATCTCGGTTGCAGCCTGTGCCGCACCAGTCGTTGTTGGGACAATATTCTCTGCGGCAGCGCGGCCACGGCGCTGCTTTGCTTTCGGGCTGTCAATGAGGTTCTGTGAACCAGTGTATGCGTGAACCGTTGTGAGCGTTCCCGATCGGATTCCGAACTCCTCGTCCAGAACCTTCGCGACTGGCGTTACGCTGTTTGTCGTACACGACGCATTTGAAATGATCTCTTCGCCTTCGTACTCATCGTGATTTACACCGTAAACAAGCTGTTTTACAGGCGTTTCGCCTTTTGGCGGTGCGGAGATAATAACGTTGTTCGCACCCGCTTCGAGATGGGCACTTGCGTCATCCTTTGTTCGGAAGATACCGGTGCACTCAAGCGCGACGTCCACGTCAAGATCGTCCCATGGGAGCTCTGCTGGGCTCTGAATGTTAAAAAGCGGTACGGAGGTGTCACCAATTGAAAGCGTGTTGTCTTCGAGTTCAACACCATCGAGTCGACCCATAACGGTATCGTACTTTGCAAGATACCGCATATCTTCTGGGTCCATGACGTCGTTGATTCCAGCAAGCTCAACGTGAGGGTTTTCTAAAACCGCTCGGAAGATGTTTCGTCCAATGCGGCCGAAGCCGTTCAAACCGACTCGGACCACCTCATCTTCGGCTACGTCCTCGCCTGCAGCTAGGTAGGATTTACTCATATCTGAAAAAGAGTGGCCCAGATACTTAAAATCGGCCGTCACGTTCTGAATAGTTTATAATGTCGGTTTCAACGAAACTGGCTGGGACAGAAACCTTTTGATGGACAGAACCGTACAGGTTGACATGGATAGAGACGACCGCGACGATCCATTCGGTGACATTTTCGACGAGATCGAGCGGATGATGCACGGAATGGCTGGCGGCTTTGAGGACCGCTCTGGATTTGCTTCCGAAACACACGTCGATGTGTACGAAGAAGAGGGCCATATCCGACTTGTTGCAGACCTTCCGGGCATCGAGAAAGACGAACTCAACCTCCAGTGTGACGGTGAAACGCTCACAATTAGTGCCGCAAGCAATCGACGTGAATACGATGAGCGAGTCCACCTTCCGGTTCGAGTTGATGAGCACTCTGCAAAAGCAACATTCAACAACGGTGTGCTTGAAGTAACATTCGAGAAGGCAGACGATTCGGCGTCGATCGACGTCCGATAGAAACTCCTATTTTTGATTGGCAGTCCGCTCAATGAGCGACGCCAAGCGATCGTAAAAGCCGGGGTCATACTTTGTTGCCGTATCGATCGTCGGCCGAGCATTCGTTTCACCAACAACAACTCTGTCCTCCGTCACAAGCAGATCGACACCAAGATATGGGATCGAAAGGTGTTCTGCGACCTGCTCTGCGATCTGGCGATGTGACGGCGGAAGATCAACACCGCTGGCATCCGCACCACGGTGGACATTGTGTTTCCAGCGGCCATCCCTACGCTTTGATTCAGGGAGTTGTCGCTCAACAGCACCAGCATACTCGCCATCGAGAATCATAACTCTGTAGTCTTTCGCATCGGGGAGATACTCCTGGAGGAGAAAGCTCTTGTCACCGGTTGCATTGAAATCGTGAAGCAGGTTCAGATAGTCGATCACACCAAACAGCGAATCTTCATCCTCGAGTTTTGCAATCCCAATCCCTTGTGTTGTGGAGTTTGGCTTGATAACGATCGGATACGAAAGCGTGCTTTCAGCAATTGTCTCTCGAATCGCTGCTGGAGACGTCGGATTTGAGACGATGAGGGTGTCCGGGACACTGATCCCTGCCGCATTGAGGGCAGCAATGACGCCTGCTTTGTTCCGTGAGGTGAGAACAGCTGCTCGATCGTTCACCCATGGAATCTCATACTGCGCGTCAATGACGGCACCCTCAAAAATTCGGGATGGGTAGACAAATCCGACGTCGAACTGTTGGGTTGGCGGTGTTGTCAGATCAAACGTCCGTCCCTTCGCCGGGAGATGCTCGGCTGCGATATTTCGATCAGTCAGCGGCCTGCGCATTCGATCGAACGTTTCAGCGTTTGTCGTAACCGCGAGCCGAAGCATACACTCTCTGTTGGTGTAGCCAATAAAAAGAAAGCCGGTTTACCGGCCAATGGTGTCTTATGCGACGAGAAGCTCTTCACCGCGATCGACGACGATCCGGCATGGTGGAGACATCTTGTTGTATGCGCGGCGGAACGCTTCTTTGACGACAGGCGCTTGGTCAACATCACAGTATGCGGTGAAGATTGGGTCGCCTTTCGGGACACGTGCTGCAGTGCCAACGATCTTTCCGAATGATTGTCGCATTCCGTCGGAAACACGGTCTGCACCGGCACCGGTTGCCTGTTTGTTCTCACGAAGGACCTGGTGTGGGAACTTCCGAAGAATCATTTTGTACTGTCCCTCACCAAGCGTTTTGAGGAGGTGACGGTTTGCCGATAGACGCGCAGATTCAAGCGATCCGTGTCGGAGCTGAACGGCTTCTTCAACAACAAGGCTAATTTGGACAGGGTAGTCCTCTGGGTCCGCTTGTAGGTCGCCCATGTTGTGCTGTGCAATTTTTGATCCTGGAATACCGGTGATATACTCACGTCGCGTGTACGACGGTTTGTCGATCTGCCGGTACATAGAGGCCGGTTTGTCTGACATAGTTACTTGTGAAGGCAAATGCTCGTGTGTTGAATAAAGCCTTCGATGCCGCCCGGCGATTTTGTTGGGTGTGAGCGACTCACACGCCAGAATCTGCTGTTGAGTTGGAACGATCGGGATCTGTTGGGTCAAGCGCAACAAACGAACATCCCTCCGCTTCGAGCAGTGCTGCGGTTCGATCGGTGATCGAGGGTGCAACGAGGATCCCACGAACAGCTACCGCCTCGCCAACTTCCTCGCGGATTGCGGTGAGGTATCGTGCGAGCTGTCCGGCAGCACTCGGACCGACACGGCGGCGTTTCAGCTCAACAACAACTGGCGTCCCATCTCGATCGTACCCAAAGATGTCGATCGGTCCAGCCGAACTCTGTCGTTCGGTTTCAGTTGGCTCAAAACCAGGCTCAATTCGATCGGGATTCTCGAGTAGAAACTGTTTGAGGTCCTCTTCGCTTCCAAGCAGGTCAACCGATCGACCACCAGTAACACTGTACGCAGAGAGCTGACTGATCCGAGAGAAGTGAATAGCAAGGGTCTCATCCGGAGCTGTGCGTGTGCTTCGAATTCGAAGCTGTCCATTTCGGACCGCAGCATGGTGTGTGCAGCCCGGTGGCTGCCAATTAACCGGTTTTTGATTTTCGTCGGTGTGAACAAGCGCACTCCCATCCGGTTTGAGAATCACGAGTCGATCGCCCTCACCAAGTTCCGATGAAGCCCGTCCGTCGTATGTGACGGTGCAAGAGCCAAACAGCGTGATCAGATCGCCACGATCGAAGGCTGCTTCAAGTTCCCACAACGCTTCTCGGTGGGTTGGTTGGTGGCTTGTCGTTGCGGACACAGCACAGGTTTGTTCTGGAGATAAAAAACGATGTCCGTCGTCATTCAAACAGTACGTGTGCGCATGTGAAGCGTCAGGCAATCGGAACCCTCCAACCCGACCGCCGTGTTTCGAAATCCTTTTGTTCTTCATCGGCTTTCGTTCGAATGCGAGCCGCCTTAGCTCAGACTGGGAGAGCACTCGACTGAAGATCGAGCTGTCCCCGGTTCAAATCCGGGAGGCGGCATATTTCTGCGGCCGACATCACGAATGAGCGGAGCGAGTGAGCTTTCGGCCGCGAATCTGGTTCGTGAGCGTATTTGAATCAAGGAGTGCAGTGAGCGACAGCGAACGGAATGACTGAGGTTCAAATCCGGGAGGCGGCATTTTCCTGCGAACAACGTGAATAGTGGAAGTACTCGCTATGTTTGAATACTGACAGTAGAAAGGCGAGCAACAGCGATCGGTTCGGAATCACGAGCCGATCGTCATCAGTTGTTCTTCACCTTCCGAAACGCGACGCCATGATCAGCAGCCAGTGCGTACTTGACTCTCTAAACCCTATATTAAGTCACTGTGCCGAGAGTTTTATCAGACGTCGATCGGAAAAAAATCGACACCGATGACGACGGACAGTTTTACGAGTTACCCCGGTTTGTCACTCACGCAGACGATGGCTTCACGTCTCGGCTAACAACAGTATACGAATCAAAGCTCACGCCAGGTGATCGTGTATTCGATGCAATGAGTAGCTGGATCTCGTTTCTCCCGGATGTTCAACTGGAGTACGTTGTTGGCCAAGGGCTCAACAAGGCCGAGCTCGAAGCGAACGACCGTTTAGACGAGTATTTTGTGCAGGATTTCAATAACGACCAAACACTTCCACTTAGCGAGAACTCGTTCGACATCGTCTGTTGTGCCCTGTCAGTGCAGTATCTGCAGTACCCTGGTGACCTGTTCAGCGAGTTTGGGCGTATCTTGACGCCGAACGGCTCTGCGATCGTGAGTTTCACCAATCGTATGTTTCCGACAAAAGCGATCCGTGCTTGGCGAACCCGATCGATGGACGAACGAGCGGCACTCGTCGAGGCGTACTATACCGCCGGAGGGTTCAGCGAAACGGAGCGAATCGTCGCCCAGCCGCAGACAGATCCCTTTTATGCGGTTATTGGTCGACAGCCGCCGGAGTAAGCGAACAGGCTCGGTGCTCGATCGTATTTCCAACCAGTGGGAATATATTGCGAGCGACTGCCACCAGGATACAAACAGGAGTGCAGTAACTGCTAGTCGGTTCTTTCTCAGGGCAGTGTTTCCCGAAGCAGTACTGGAGAAACGACTAGCCGCTCGGCAGATGATTATTAGGCTGAGTGACCGTCCCAATGCACCCCGCGTGCGACACCGACTTGAACAAACACCACTAATCGACTACTGTGTTAGGACTCCGGTATTTCGTCTGTGGCGGATGTGAGACGGTGTATGCAGACGTCGAGATGCCACCATGGTGCGCCAACTGTGATGACGACCCGATCGTCGAAATAGGACCCGAGAATCAGGCGCTTAACTACTTTACCGGACGGTAATCAAAAATCGGCTTGCAACCGTCCAGTGGAATACGTGAATGCTCCACGAACCATCGCAGCGGTGTGTCCGTTTTTATACGATGTTAAAAATACACCTCCACATCGACTGGGCTGCTGTGTTCGTCGAGGGAAACTGCCAGACAGACTAAAGCAGACAATCGGATTATTACAGAAACAACACAGACAAAACGAACGGAGGTAGTCGATCTATTCTCGGTCTCTCGGGCGGTAGCTGGCGATCAAAGCCTTGTGAGCAAAGATAGACTCCATCCACCAAAAAGGTAGTACGACCAACAGGTCGAACGGGGTATCCACCGTTCCAGCAGCCGTTCTCAACGAATAGCCCAGCAGATGGTGGATAGTGAGACAGACAACCGCTTTATGAATCCAATCCAATTGGTACAGCAGAGATGACAGAGACCACAACGAGCGGGCTCACGCGACTGCGTGGATCCGGCTATGGGGCGATTATTGCAGGTGTGTTTCTTGCAGTCCTCTCGCTCCTATTGCCATTCGTATACGCTGCTGCCGGAATACTGCTCATCGGGCTATTCGGTTGGATTACTGCTCGTCAAAAAAATGTGCCAACGACAGTTGCGATCGGTGTTATCGCGATCGGTGCGATCGGCGTTGTTGAAGCGCTCCCCGGAGTTGGTCTTGGGCTGTCTCCGCTTGTTTTGGCAGGCGTTGCCATCGCATTTGGGGTGTTTGATATTATTGCAGGCACCCTTCTCGATCGACTGCCTGGAAGGGCATGAACTACTGAGACTCAGTTGATTCAGCATCGTCATCTGACTCACCCAATCGTTTCGAGAGCCCATCAAGTCGGTCTTGTGCCGCTTGCTTCCGATCGACCTCCGTCTCAGGGAGATACTCCATCGATTCGATTGCAAACCGAACCGTGATTTCAAACACCGCCCCCTCATGTTGTCCATCTGTGGGCAGTGTCTCTTTTGGCACGTCGAGTTGTTCGATCGTCGTGCCATTTCGCTCAAGAAGGATCACCGCCGTTGTATCGTCAACGATGCGGTCAACGACACCTGTGTATACATGTGTGGTCATGGGTATGCAAGGGCTGGGGTTGAGATATCGAAGTGGTGGCCGATCGCACCAATCCGTTCGCTGTCATCATCGCGAGGTTTGAGCTCAAGAATCTCCGCAGGGTCGGTTGTCGCATCATCAGTCGAAGTGACGTCGATCGAGGTACCATCCGTGGTGAAGACAATATCACCGTGAATACCAGTCCAGTATGTCTCAATATCCATCTCCGCAAAGAGCTCAAGTACTTCGTCATGTGGATGTCCGTACTGGCTCTCAAAACCGCTTGAAATAATTGCAAAATCCGGCTGGACAGCGTTCATAAATGGTTCACTCGAGGATGTAGAAGAGCCGTGGTGCCCTGCGTGGTAGATATCGGCTTCAATCTCGTCACCCCACTCAGAGACCATTCGATCCTCGGCGTCGGCTTCTGTGTCACCAGTTGTGAGATATGTGATCTCTCCAACCGAAATTGCAAGTGCAATACTGTTGTAGTGTAGATCGGTTCCAGAATCACCCGCTGGTGGGTTGTGTACTGTGGCAATTACACCATCGTCTTCGATTGGTAGTTGATCGCCTTCTTCAGTGATAAACAGTTCAACATCGTATGCTTCAACGGCATCGAGATAGTTCTCGTATGTTTGTGAGGTGTGCGCAACGCCGGAGTCATAGACTGCACCAATACCATCCAGTTCGTCCTCAAAATGTGCAATAACAGCGGCGTGACCACCAATGTGATCCGCATGTGGATGTGTCCCAACGAGATGGTCAATGCGATCGATGTCGTGTGACTCCATGTACGAAATTACATGCTGTCCATCCTGTCGCCAATCGCCAGTGTCAATAAGAATTGTTTCGCCAGATGGAGTCACGATGAGTGTTGCATCCCCCTGTCCGACATCAATATGATGGAACTGCACCTCACCATCAACTGCTCCGGCAACCGACTCATCGGCTGGTGTTGGTTCAGTGGATTGATTGTCATCCTCGACACCAGATTCACCTCCCATGGATATCTCACCGCCAAGACATCCACCAGTAACGAGTATGCCAACAACAGCGAGTATCAGTATCTTACGGTTCATGTGGTAGACACTCGCGAACCGTCTACTTGTACATACTGAACTATCACAGAGTGGTTTAGTCAAATATGGTACGTATTTGTGGATTGATTCTAATCAGTACGAGTGAGTCGGATTTGCCAACAACAAACACCCGATCGCCTTCCTGAACTGTTGGAAGTTCACTGCGTGGCACAGCATACTGTGCAATGGTCTCCTGCTCCAGTTCCACTAACAGAACAACGTGTGTCTCATCAACAATTCTGTCAACTGTTGCTCGATAGCACATACCGACGTGCTTTGGATCGACCGAGGAATGTGGGGAAACCGTTTTGATCGCATCCTGTTGAATGGAGCACAGCGCGATCGAACAGAGCGCCAGACAGTGGCGAATCAACGACCGTCGCGAAAAGCACGTAGCAGAGAGTGGAGTCATCGGGTTCTGTGGGCCCACAATCGAACATAAAGCTGAGGGAAGAGACGACAATCAGTACCGATATACTGCATCGACGATACCAGCGGTCTGTCCAATGAGAACTGCTCCGACACCACCAATGGTGGCGGTACTACCAACAGTAGTAAACACGACATTGAGTGAGTACAGACAGAGGCCAACAACTGATAGTGCCGCTCCACCGAAGTAGATCCACTTTCCCTCACTGACAGCAGTGCCGGTGAATAGGTAGCCAACAGTTGGTAAGAGCATCCATCCGTACAGCGATAGAATCTGTAGCAGTTGTGATTCAGTGTAGAGACCGATCGCACCGGTGGTCGTAATAACAAATCCAACAGTGATGATGAGCCACCACACACGGAGTGTACCAGTTTTCATTTCTGTTCGTCCAGTGACTGAAAACAGCCCCAACAAGATTGCCATCACAACATGACCAACAAACACAGCGTGCGTGCTTAGCGTCCCAAGAAGTCCAAAGAGTGCGAACAACCATGCAAGTGGGACCAACAATACCGGACCAAACTCACGAAAGCGTCGGAGCATACCGACCGTAGAAGCCGGAGAAATATCAACCTAAACGTAAATTATCGCTCTTCGGTACGCGGTTCCTCAAGAACGACCTCGATAATTTCAATGTCTCGGTCCCGATACTCAATTGTTAACCGGCGGACAACAAAGTAACCGCCAACTGCAAGCGCGAACGCAATGATCAAATTTCCAATCAACAATCGGCGCATGATATTGATTGCGGCATCGATGAGTGTGATGTCGAACAAAATGACCGGCTCCGGTGAAAAAAGAACGGAGCCAATTCGATAGCTCGCAAGGTAGACGAGTGGTTTTACGATCGGATTGAGTACAACAACAGAGCTAAACAGGGCGACTTTATTGATCCACGAAAACGCGTACGCGAGAAGCACAAATACCCCAAGTCCGGTTCCGAGTGTTGGCAGCGCCGTGATGAAAATACCGATCGCAAAGCTGAGACCGATCTGATGCGGCGTGTGTGACTCCTGAAACGCAGCAATGAGGGCCGATCGAACACGTTCACGATAGGCACCAAGCCGCTGACGTATCATACAAGACCTACTGGTTGCTACGATTGTGCCAACTAATAGTTGCTGGTCACTCGTGATGGGCAAAAACCGATTTGGAGACCGCGTATCGGCTTTTACATGGTTTGCTTGCCATTGACATGTTAATTCTTTCAATTACGATTTAATTAATTATTTTAAGTATCATAAACATTCGAATAATTTCATATCAAATCCGCGTTATTAGTAAATTGTAATGTCTGAATCAACGATGAAATCGTACTTGGCGGACCACCCACGAATGATCGGCGCAGTGTTTATGATGCTGTTGCTACTGACACAAGCAGGGAATGCAGCAGCGGGACCGATCACCATTATTTCTGGACCGTAAGATCCTGAATAGAATTAATATCGTTGCTCCAATATAGTTGATGATTGAACAAAATAGGGATCTCGTTTGTGGATAACAGAGAATCAATTGTTGGTGTGTCAAGCTGATATTTACAACCGGTAGTTGAGCTTAAATAGTGTTTTTTATTATTTTTAATACCTGGAGACATGAGTGTCCCCATTCCCTCAGTGTGGGTTGTATAAGATTCAAAGCTTACATCTAAACAAGACTCTGTTTCAATTATATTAAAAATGATAGGTATACCACTAACAGGCTGTGCAATGGTTAAACCGCCATCTCCAATAACAATATAGTCAGTCCCACTCACACTATCTATTCTTGCGATATCAAGCGCTGGACGAAATGGAAAACCACTATTGAGTAGTTTTGCAATTGTGGAACCAATTTGTACTGCGCCACTATTTATGACGTCAGTGAGTGTTGCGATACCTGCAATGGCGCCCGCATCAAGTAAGGCCATTCCTTGGTCGTATGACTGGCAGGCATTAAGAAAGAATGAATCAATACCGGTCGTAGAGAGTGATCGTACATCAAATAGACCATCAGTGCATCTGAACCCATCTGTTTCAATATGTCCAATATAATGTAGAAAATCTGAATCTTCAACCAACACATCACGGAGTCCATCGCAAGTGAGGTTTTGATACAAAGAAATTTCGAATGGGAGATCTGCACGTGATCCGTATACAGCATCAACAATGGCATGTTCCTGTACCATCTGTGGATCATTGCAGACGACGGTGATTGAGATATCGCCGTCCATCACTGCCCGATCAAGTCGGTTTTGGTACGCTGCAAGCGTTGGTTTACTCGCACCGATCGGTGTTTCCTCCCCGATCCAGGCCTGTTCAAGTGAATCTGTTGTCTCTGGTTGAACAAATGAGTTTGAAAGGTGACTTGCAGAAGAGCTCCCACTGTGCCGCGTGAACTCTCCTGCGTCTAGTGGTTTATCTCGAAGAAAGTCTGCGACGATTTCGGAATCAGTTGGCTTGCTTGACACGGGTGTTGTCGTAGTTGGTGTCCGAAGAATTGCAAGATCATTCACCAAGAATGGGAGCATCTCCATACTATCCGGAACAGGATCAATATGTGTAGTAAGTTTCCATGCAGGAACGTATGGTTCTACCACAGTATATGGTATGGAGAGATACTGTTCTAAACGGGACGCAATTGACTCATCGTAGAGCGTTTGGAAATCAAGATTGACAACGGATTCAATCGCTGATCGCTCATGCAACGTAACGGGATACAATCCTTCAGTTCGGGTGACACAGTCAAGTAAAAAGGTCTGTTTGAGGAGTTCTTCAATAGTCTGTTCAAATGCAAGGCCGTCCCCTAATTCGTACTCAAATCCCGTTTCTGTAACTATGCGTGGTGTATCTGCGGGTCTAACGGTTGCACCAAGGTAGTATACAAGCGGTGCGATAGGGTACAGATACTTGAAATCAGGAGGTATTTCGATTGTAATTCCGGTATTGGGTGGTTGAAGACCGCTTGGAATAAGAAGCTCATCTCCACGTTTGATCGTTGGCGGGTGTCCTCTGAGCGTTGGGTATGATCGCTCAGGGGACGTTGTTTTAAGCGCAGACCCAAAGGTAGACATTACAGCCATCAAATCATGTGGGTCGCTTGTTGTAGTGATCGTTGCTGCAGGCCGTTCATGCTTCGATCGCGCACCGATTACAACAGGTGTTGCTGATCCAAACGAAACCGTGGTTTCTGCACACGTTGAAGAAATGGTCACAGGAGCAGTGACACGAAGGTATAGTTTGATTGGAGTGCAAAGTTCTATACTGTACGTATCCGCGGGCAACTCCTCAGAAGCGAAATGGCCGGTTTGAGCAACCATTTGGCCGGTGTCATCACGGACACAAATACTCACGACTGTTGAAAGGTTAATTGAGCGAATCTGCGTAGCAACAGCATTGTCAACGGGGAATTGGAATCTAGTAATATCTGCAGTCGTAAGTGATACCGTAGGAACCGCAGTAAAATGATACTGTCTTCGCTCGATGCGATCAGAGACTTGTATTGTTTCGTTACCAATAGTATCGAACCTGACGCTATCACTCCCGTCTAGTTGCTCAGCGACGACGCCAGGATCATTCTGTGACATTCAGCTATCCATGAAATTACGTACCAAGAGCAAAAAGATACCGGCGAACCGCTCAGTTATCGTGTAAACTCATGTAATAGTGCCGAGATTTCTGGAGACGGATCGTCAGCATCATCGATCAACTCGCTAACGTGAGCCGAAAGTGATGCAACACGATCTTTTGCCTCCTGATATGTTGGATCATTCTCATGGGGGCGTGGACCACATTCTTGTTCAATTGCCTGTAATTTCATTGAGAGGGCAAAATACTCTCGGACGCAGGAATTGAATGTACGAAGTGCCAACAACCGATCGACAGCGATCGACACAGTCTCGCTGGTTACTGGCTTACATAAGTATGCATCGAGAGGGCCTGAAAGAATATCTGTTGTGGGAACATCGGCACTAATCATTGCGATCGGGCACGGAGACTGTGCTCTGATCTCTGTTGCGACGTCTGTGCCGTCCACATGAGGCATCCGTTTATCTAGTAGAACCGCGGAAATGTCCGAATCAAACTTTTTGATGGCTTCTTCACCATCGCTTGCAAGCCGTACATTCCATTTGTTGCCGAGCCAGATTCGATACAGCTCTCTGAGCCCTGGCTCATCTTCTGCAACAAGTATTGTCCCACTTGGTGGGGTGCTATCGGCTAACATATAACTGCGGCCTGTCTGCTGAATATGTTATCACAAGAGGTTATGTATCTTACTCTCGTCCGACTACCGGTGACCGTCAGCACAACCTTTATCAACATATCACGTGATTCACAAATGAAACGATGCGACCAGACGGCTCGGACCGTCAATCTGCAGAGTCCCGAGCGGTAGGTCTCATCACCGAGTTAGACAACCTGAAGCGAACAGGCTCTAATCTACTTATTGTTGGTAAAAGTCGTCATACTGCACATCCAAAGGCATGTACGTCACTGCTTGGATCAGATGACGCGGGGCCACGACACCGTCTGTTTGTTACCATAGACCCGACAACAATAGTTGAAAACCGTCTCAAATATACCGCATCTGAACGAGTTGACAGTAGTCTGGGGGTGATCAAATATACACAGCTAGCACGTGGCAGTGCAGTCACATCAGCACAAGAACAATCCCTTACACGCCCATCAAAACGAGAGGCCTATGCTGAAGATATTGGCGCAGTTGGTATTGAACTCTCAGAACAGATTGCTCAGATAGAAGCCGCACACGGGAGACTTGCACCCGCAGCCCTTCGCGTGTGTATTGACTCTGTCATCCCGCTCTTCGAGTCGTATGATCAAGAGATTGTGTTCCGATTCCTCAGGCTTGTTACCGATCGAATCAGAAGTGTACACGGGATGGGACATGTCCACATTCAGACTGATCGAGATGCTCGATATGTAAAACTGATCGAGCCACTGTTTGACGCAGTTATCGAGCTTAAACAAGAAAATGGGTCTGTCTACCAGCAGTGGGACCTCAGAGAGAGTGGTCTCTCAACAGACTGGCTCGAAGTCTCCGAGTAGCAACTGCATGCTATCGGCAAGAGTTAACTAACTGACCAGATATATGTGTGACGTGCAGACAGATCACCGCGTATTTGTGGGTGATTCTCGTTCGTTATCGGCAGTGCCAACCAGTTCTGTTGAGCTTGTCATCACCTCACCTCCGTACCCCATGGTTGAATTATGGGACGACTTATTTACAGAGCTGTCACCAAGCGTCGGTGATGCGTTATCAGCAGGCAACGGCCAAGTAGCATGTGAGCAGATGCACGCCGAACTCGATCGTGTGTGGGACGAGGTATCTCGGATCTTGGTTGATGGCGGTATTGCGTGTATCAATATTGGTGATGCAACACGATCGATCGACAACTCCTTCCAACTATTTGCAAATCACGCACGAATTATCCAAGCCTTTAAATCGCGTGATTTCACTGTCCTCCCTGATATCCTTTGGCGAAAGCCGACAAACAGGGGAACAAAATTCATGGGCTCAGGAATGGTCCCACCAAACGCATACGTGTCTCACGAACACGAATATATACTCATTTTCCGAAACGGTCGTGTCACCAGATCGTTCGAGCCAAATGCATCCGATCGGTATCAGGCAGCGTATTTTTGGGAAGAACGTAATCGTTGGTTTTCAGATGTTTGGACGGATATTCGAGGGGCGACACAGGTAGGAGACGACGCTGATGCACGGGAACGGACAGGTGCGTACCCGTTTGAGATTCCGTATCGACTCATCCACATGTATTCCATATACGGTGATACCGTAGTAGATCCGTTCTGGGGAACAGGGACAACAACGCTTGCAGCGATGGTATCGGGACGAAATTCGATCGGTTCGGAGCTGCGTGAATCCTATGTCGATCGCTTCTCAGACCGCATCGAGTCTGTTGTGGAATTGTCGGAAACCGTGGCACGCGATCGCCTCGTCGCTCATAAAGAGTTTGTCGCACAACAGCGAGCAGAGAGCGAGACCCCTGCATACGAGGCAGAAAATTATGAGACGCAGGTTGTGACAAAGCAAGAACGTGGAATGCAACTATACACCATCTCGGATGTAGCTGAAACAGCGGATGGATATACAGTTGATCATAAGCCTGTTCGATCAATTAAAACGCAAGATCAAAGCAGTGTTTAGAGCTCGTACAAGGTACCGTATTTTTCAGTGACGTAGTCAAGGAAGTATTCCGCGGTGAAGTCTTCGCCAGTTGCTTCGACAACAAGCTCGTTCGTTTTGTACAGCTGACCGTGCTGGTGGATGTTTTCACGAAGCCACAGTGTAAGCGCGTCAAATTCGCCGGCGCGGAACTGCTCATCAAGATTCCCAAGTTCGTCTTCAGCCGCAGCAAACAGCTGTGCAGCCATGACACTCCCGAGCGAGTAGGTTGGGAAGTAGCCAAAGCTTCCATGGCTCCAGTGGATATCTTGGAGACAGCCAACGGTATCAGTCTCCGGTCGGATGCCAAGGTACTCTTCGTAGAGATCGTTCCATCGCTCTGGGACATCGTCAACATCAAGATCGCCAGAAATGAGCTCCTGCTCGATCTCAAACCTGATGATGATGTGCATGTGGTATGTAAGCTCGTCCGACTCAACGCGGATGAAATTATCCTCATACACCTGGTTTGCGGATTCGTAGGCCGCTGCCGCGGTAAGATCGTCAGTGCCATCGAAGTGTTCTTTGACTGTTGGGAGGATGTGCTCCCAGAACGGTTGCGATCGGCCAACATGGTTCTCCCAGAGCCGCGACTGTGATTCATGCACGGAGAGATTACGTGATTCGCCAAGCGGCGTCCCGAAGTGATCCTGTGGGAGTCCAAGGTTGTACCACGCGTGCCCGAATTCGTGAATTGTTGCGGTAAGTGCACCTAACGGATCCGCTTCATCGAATCGAGTTGTGACACGGCAGTCAAACTGGTTGCCAGAGGTGAATGGGTGTGATGAGACATCCAGACGACCGCGATCCCAGTCGTAGTTAAGGATACTCAAAACATCACGCGAGAGATCTTCCTGAACAGACTCAGGATACGTTCCGGAGAATGCATTTGTTGTTACGTCTGCGTCAGAGTTTCTGATCTCCTCGATGAGCGGAACAAGCGTCTCTCGGAGCTCTTCGAGGATAGATTCGGCTTGCGAAAGCGGTAGCCATGGTTCGTAGTCCGCAAAGAGCACTGCATATGGGTCTGCATCGGGGTCGATGTATGCAGCGTACTCGCGCTTCAGTTCAACAAGCGTCTCCAAGTGTGGCGCAAACTGCTCGAAATCATCGTTCGCTTTTGCAGACTCCCATGCATTGAGCGCCTCGCTTGTCGTTTCCGAAATTTTTGAAACCAGTTCGGTTGGAACACGGTTTGCACGATCGTACTGTCGCCGAACCTCGCGGACGACTGCCGCCTGTTCATCCGACAGTTCCGTTGCTTCCAACTCGTCAAGGAGCGACCCGACATCACCATCGACAAGCAGTTCATGCGAAAGCGACGAAAGTGTGGAGAGCTGTTTCGATCGTGCAGGCGTCCCACCCGACGGCATCATAACCTGCTGATCCCATGAAAGAACACCTGAGGCACTCTGGACCGCACTAATCTGTTGAATCTCAGCACAGAGCTGATCATACGCGTCGATCTGTGCGTCTGTGGAGGCGTTTGTTGCCATTGTTGGTTCTTGTGCGCGGAAAGCGTAAGAATCCAAGGTATCCGGAGAAGGACGAAGAGCGTTAGAAGCGCTCAGCGCTTGTTTTATAAATTCGGTAGCAGCGTTCGACTACCTCGATCGACGCGCTCTCATTTTTTGTATGTGCTTGCCCAGGCTCAGATGCACCGCAAACCAGACACGTCGTTCCGTTCTGTGCAAGCCAGCCAGCATCCGTTGCATGCGGTTTCGTGACAAGTTGTGGTGAACCCTCTTGGGCATCCTGTGCTGCGGAGAGAACGAGCTCCGCAAACGCTTCATCATCACAGGCCATCGGCGGTAGATCCTGTTCAACGTCCCACTCAACGCCATCGATCGACTCAGTCTGTGCCAACTCAGCATAGCCACCGGGAACCGTTCGCTCGTCGATCGTGACGGTGCAGGTATCCGGAATGACGTTCCACGCGGAGCCACCTTCAATTTCGGTAACAACAACACTCCCATCAATTTCATGGCCGAGAACCGTTGCAGTTGGGACCGATAGCCCACGAACAGTGTCGACTGCATCACAGGCACGATAGATCGCATTGGTGCCGGCTTCAGGCTCGCTTGCATGCGCTGCGGCACCACGTGCAACAAGCGTCGAAGCCCGTCGCCCACGGTGTGCAACAACAACATCAGTGACCCCAGGTCCGGAGTAGTTTGTCGAGCCCTCCGCAACGATCGCATACTCCGGACAGAACCCATCGTCGATCGCCGCACGCGCACCAGTTCCACCGATCTCTTCACCAACAAAGCTTGCGAATACAAGTTCAGTTGCGTCCGAGAGCGCTGCATCCCGGAAGGCAAGCATTGCAGCTGCGACCGCGCCCTTCATATCGGCGGTCCCGCGGCCGTAAATCCGGCCATCTCGGGTTTCGACAACGTATCCGTCGTCGTCAAACTGTTCAGGAGCGGGTGGGACGACATCATGGTGACCAATCAAGGCAAGAGACTGTGTCGGATTGTCAGGCGATCGACGTGCAATGACGTTTCCGGCTGTATCACGAGTAACCGCGGCATCAGTCTCTGCCTGAAGCCATGACTCGATGTAATCCCCTGCAGCAGACGCATCCTCGTGGCTTGGAATCGATACAAGATCGACAGTTAGCTCGGTTAGTTCGCTCACGTCTGAGCATCCCAGCCAGTATATAAAAGCTTCAGTGGCAACGAACCAACGTGTCTGGTGGTGAACAGACTGGTTGAACACCCTTATGCGTTTGCCGGATAAAAAAGGCGTATGAATATAGTCCCGGACACGAGCGCGGTTATTGATGGCCGCGTGTCTGAGCGAATCGATGACGGGCGCTACGATGGGGCGACAATTTTGGTCCCCGAAGCAGTCATCGGTGAACTCGAAGCACAAGCAAACGCGGGGTATGACAGCGGGTGGGATGGGTTATCCGAGCTGCAAAAGCTCACCGACGCTGTTGACGCCGGCACGATCGAAATTAAATACATCGGCCGGCGCCCACGAGCAGATGAACAGCAGGGTGCAGGTGAAGGCGATATTGACGCACTGATCCGCGACCTCGCAGAAGACCACAATGCAACCTTGCTTACAAGCGATGTTGTTCAATCGGAGGTTGGGAAAGCGAAAGGCCTCAGTGTCGAATACGTTGAGCCACGAATCCGCGGCGATGAGGAGCTACCGATTTCGGAATACTTCACCGAGGAAACGATGTCTGTGCACCTGAAAGCAGGGACCAAGCCAAAGGCAAAGCGTGGTGCACTCAGCGGGATGAGCTATGAGACGATCGGAGACACGGCCTCAACGGACGAACAGATGGAAGAGTGGGCAGATGCGATCGAAACGCTTGCCCGAAAAAGCAGAGAGGGGTTCATTGAACTCTCCGAGCCCGGAATGAACATCGTCCAGTACAAAAACTACCGAATCGCGATCGCACGACCGCCGTTTTCGGATGGGATTGAGATCACCGCGGTTCGACCGATCGCAAAAACAACCTTGGACGATTATGAGTTCGCAGATGAGCTCCGCGATCGGTTCCTCGAACGCCAACGTGGTGTTCTCATCGCCGGGTCTCCGGGTGCAGGGAAATCGACATTCGCACAGGCAGTTGCAGAGTTCCTCAACGAAAACGACTATGCGGTCAAAACGATGGAGAAGCCGCGTGACCTCCAAGTTGGTCCGGAAATCACCCAATACACTGCATTGGCCGGCGATATGGAGAAGACAGCGGACTCGCTCTTGCTTGTTCGCCCGGACTACACGATCTACGATGAGGTCAGAAAAACCAAGGACTTCGGTGTGTTTGCGGATATGCGCCTTGCTGGTGTCGGAATGGTTGGGGTTGTCCACGCAACGCGGGCGATCGACGCACTCCAGCGGCTCATTGGTCGCGTCGAACTGGGGATGATTCCACAGGTCGTCGATACCGTTGTGTACATCGAAGAGGGACAAGTTCACACCGTCTACAACGTCAAGACTGAGGTGAAGGTTCCTGCAGGGCTCACAGCGGAGGACCTTGCACGGCCAGTGATTCAGGTTACTGACTTTGAGACCGGCCGCCCAGAGTACGAAATTTACACGTTTAACCGACAGGTTGTCACCGTCCCACTCAACGAAGACGAGACGGATGATACCGGTGTCGATCGGATTGCAAAGAAAGAGATCGAACGTGAGATTCGATCGGCTGCACGCGGGCACGTAGAAGTCGAACTCAAAGGCCAAAACACGGCAGTCGTCTATGTTGACGAAAATGACATCTCATATGTAATCGGGAAAGGCGGGGGCCGCATCTCTGATATTGAGGATCGACTCGGAATTAGCATCGATGTTCGAACCCACAGCGAGAAGCCGAAAAGCGCTGGTGGGGTTGCAGGTTCTGGACCGAAAACACAGTCAATGGAGCCACAGGGAGACGTTGTCCAACCGGAGATCACCTCACGCCATGTTGTAATTCGGATGGATGAACACGTCGGCGAGACCGTTGAAGTTCGTGCAGATGGGGAGTATCTCTTTACAGCGACCGTTGGCCGTGGCGGCGACATTCAAGTATCGCGTGGCTCTGCAATCGCAGAAGAGTTGGAAGATGCGATCGATCGGAAGCGACAGATCACTGTCGTGGCGACATAGATACAATAGGTACTACCACAGCGAAAGACGCCGTCCGGGTGTTGTTCTAAAGCCATAAAACCGACTACTAGCCCGTGTGATAAGTGTCTCACCACAGAGATATAGTGCACCAATACGCGAAAAATCATCACCAAGGTACGTATCCCAGCGGTGTTCACCACCTGGTGAAAGAGCCAGCAACCGGGGGTTCGGTCGGCCATCAATTTGGGCAAACAAATAGACTCCCCTCCGATCGGCAACAACAGATGATTGACGCCGGTAGGTTGCGTCGAGATCCCAACGATGTTCTCCATGAGTGAATCCATACGTAATGAGCCCGCGTCGAACGGGGACGTAAACGTGCTCGCTAGTTACGATTGGCGCAGCGCCGATCGCTTGTGGCATCGGCTCTATTGACCACCGTACAGAGCCGTCTGTACTGTTTATTGCAAGAATAGTATCTGTCTCGGTGTCCGGGTTGTGCAATGAGATAATAAGTGTGTCATCATGTACAGCCACGTCAATAAGCTCATGATGTGAATCAGCTGCTGGCTGCAGATACTGTGCAGTCCACTGTTCATCTCCATCCATAATCGAAGCAATGTGAACCGTATTGTCATCGACAGTTACAAAAAGCACCTGTTCACCGATTGCAACACAGTTTAGCTCTGATCGGCTGTTAACACGTGTTTGCCAGCGTTCGTTGCCACTGGTAGGGTCAAGTGCGAGTAGTTGTTCGTCTGCGGTGTAACACGCAACGATCGATTCAGTAGCGACAAGCGTATGTATGTCTTGATCAGTTTGATATCGCCATGTAACATCGCCGAACTCAGACTCAGTGCTGTTGACAGCAACAACTTCACCAGTGGAGCCCCCGATGAACACATATGAATCTGTTACAACTGGTGGTATTGCATACTGCGGCTCAAAGCGTGCAAAAGAGCCGTCGTATCCGTGTGGATCATATTTTGTGAGGACTGTCTCTTCGGCATCATACCACTGTTCTCGGTCCCAATCGAATTGGCGACCACTATACTGTCTAGCTCCAAATAAGGCCGTTTCACCAGCAACAATGGTAGTTGTGTGCGCAATCTGTTGACGGGACTCCCACACGCGCTCACCACCAGCAGCTTGATATCCACATCCAGCAAGGGATGCGATCGCACCGACACCAATGCTTGAGAGGAGGTCTCTTCGTGTGAGGTTCATGTGACCTCCCCTGCGAGCGATCGAAGGTTTTGAATCCGTGACCGCGTTTTCGGATGCGTATCTGGGAAGATATCTGTGCTGACAAGCTCTGCGGAATCAAACGTTCGCGCTTCCAGTGGTGCAAAATACAGCGCCTCTGTGCCACCATCAAGTGCGCGAAGATCAGCATCTGGAATTTCACTCATTGTTCCATCAATCGTCTCAAGTGCGGAGGCAAGTGCAAGCGGGTCACCAGTGAGTGATACTGCAGCACGATCGGCAGCATACTCTCGGTAGCGGGAAATGACACGGTGCATGAGTACGCTTGCAGCCCAAAACAGTGCAGAGATCGCAAGCGTCACCAGTGCGGAAATAATGATTGCGCCGATCGCAACCACAATTGCGCGGCCATCACCACTACCGCGGCTGCGAACTCCTCCACTGCCAAAAATACGTGCAAGCCCATACAGAACATAGCCTGCGGCCAACGCAAGGTAGTAGGTAATCGTTGGAAGGATCCACGCAACAGTCATCACTGTTGCATCTCGGTTTGCGAGATGTGCGATTTCGTGCGCTAAGACGCTATCAAGCTGCTCATCAGTCAGTGTCTCAAGCAGGCCAGTCGTAACAACGACTGTTCCGGGACCTCGAACAGATCCAACTGCAAACGCATTTGGTGTGCTATTTCTGGCGACTGCGACGGTTGGTGCCGGAATACCAGCTTGCCACGCAAGTCGTGTTACACGTGCATGAAGCGACGGATATGTATTCGCATCAACAACACGGGCGTTGAGTGAAGAGAGCATTCGGTTTGAGCCGTACCGGAGCTGGATACCGATTCCACCAACAACAAGAATCGAAAGGAACACTGGATCAATATAAAATTCACCGGGCCATGGCCGCTCAGTCAGCGCTTCCAGTAGCACGATGCCGATCGTATTCATTGCAAACACAAATGTGTAGACGAACGCGAATGGAAGGAGTGCAATCAAGACAACTGCAGTGATGATGCGAAGCTGAAGCTGGCGGTTCGGTTCCCAGTGCATCAGAACCACTGACGGGGAGAATCAACCAGATGGACCGCGTGGAAGGCAATCATATTATGTTGATTTTTTGTTGTAATATAAATACTTGTGGGGCCTTTTGCGAGCCATCAGAATCAGGTGCGCAAATTGGTAACATACATTGTTCCTAAACAATAACGCTTTTTTGAACCCCGCAGGAATCTTTTGTATATGACAGACGAGCTGAAACGGGGCTTGGAAGGCGTGCTTGTCGCGGAATCTGATCTGAGCTACATTGACGGGGATGTGGGTAAACTCGTATATCGGGGCTATGCGATCGAAGATCTCGCCGCAGATGCGAGCTACGAAGAGACGCTGTATCTCCTGTGGCATGACGAACTACCGACGCGCGCACAGCTCAATGAGTTCTCCGCGGCAATGGCTGCCGAGCGTGAACTTAACGATGGCGTGCGTTCGGTTATTCGTGAGTTAGCTGAGGCAGATGAGGACCCAATGGCCGCAGTTCGAACGATCGTCTCCTCGTTTTCAGCGTTCGATGATGATGCAGATGCGGATGTGACAGACCACGAAGCAAACATCCGAAAAAGCCGCCGAATCACCGCAAAAACAGCAACAGCGGTTGCAGCATACGATCGACTTCGGAACGGCAACGAGCCAGTTGAACCACGAGAAGACCTCAGCCATGCTGCGAACTTCCTCTACATGCTCAATAACGAGGAACCGGACGATGTGCTTGCCGAAACGTTTGATATGGCACTGGTTCTTCATGCGGATCACGGGCTCAACGCATCGACATTCTCTGCGATGGTTACCGCTTCAACGCTTGCGGATCTACATGCATCAGTGACGTCGGCGGTCGGCACGCTCTCAGGTGGACTTCACGGCGGTGCTAACGCAAATGTGATGCGGATGCTCAAAGAGATCGACGAGAGCGACAAAGATCCAATTACATGGGTTGAGGATGCACTTGATGATGGCCGTCGGGTTGCAGGGTTCGGACACCGTGTCTACAGTGTAAAAGATCCACGAGCAACGATCCTCGGCGCAAAAAGTGAGGAGCTTGGAGAGGCAGCAGGCGAGACAAAATGGTACGATATGTCTGTTGAAATTGAAGAGTATATTGTTGAAGAAAAAGGCATTGCGCCGAATGTTGATTTCTACTCTGCTTCGATGTACTACGTCATGGGTATCCCGATCGATCTATACACTCCAATCTTCGCAGTCAGTCGTGTTGGTGGCTGGATCGCACACATACTCGAGCAGTGGGAAGATAACCGATTAATTCGGCCACGTGCACGGTACGTTGGTGAGATGGACGCAGCGTTCGTTCCGATTGACGAGCGGTAGTCAGCAGACCAGTCGCTCACAATACTTGTTGTTACGAATTCACAGGTGGTGACGACACAGCATTTCAATCATTCGTCAGAGAGCACACAGTGTTGTACAAACATCCTCAAATTCTCGAAGTTATTCAGTCGCGACATCGCACAGAGGATGGAAAATTAGACGTATTGGAATAAAAAAGAACGTAGTGTTTAGTCATCGCTTGCAACGCTACCGCGATCGCGCATCATCCGTGTCGCTCTATCTGCCCACCCACTGTACTGGAATGCGATGACCACAAACGCGGCCATCCACAGATATGCAAGGAAGATGCCAACGTAGGCACCAACAATACCCCACTCAAGCACGACCACTGCAAGGTATGAAAATCCGACAAAGAATCCAAACATACCTGTGAGCCGGGCAATAAATGGAATGCGCGTCTCACTTGCACCCTGCAGCGATCCTGACACACCGACAAAGAGCGCAAGAACAGGGCCAGACAAGCCGTAGACAACGGCGAACTGTGTTGCATAGAACAGTTCTTCGCCATCTCCGCTGCCAAGGAGTTGTACCACCGGTTCTGCCTGCCACGCAAGGAGCAAGCCGATTGCACCAACAGTGAGGACGCTCAGCGATGCAACCGCCCATCCGTTAAATCGAGCAGTTGCTGGGTCACCATCGCCGAGCGCTTGTCCAACAACGATGCTTGCAGCGACATTATATCCACGGGCAAGCGGCCCGGTCACTTGCTGATAGACACGTCTCCCGATTTGGAACCCGGCATTGACCGAATCACCGAACCCAAGCAACAACGCATTAAATGGAAACTCTGCAACCTCCGCGACAAATCCTTCCGCCATTCGTGGGGTTGCAATCACAACCAGTTGCTTTGCGATCGTCCAATCACGTGGGCGAACGAGGTTGATTGACGATGCAGGTCGATAGATGACAACCAACAGTAGTACAGCGGTCACAACGTTTGCAACCGACGTTGCGATCCCAACCCCAACAACACCAAGCGTGGGCGCGCCAAACAATCCTAACCCGAGCAGGACGGAGCCGCCAATATTCAACGAGTTAGCAAACACGTTAACGTACATCGGCGTTTTGGTGTCACCAGTTCCCTGCAGCGCACGAGCGCCAATAAGTGCGATATGCCTGAATGGGGCAGTTGCAAAAATAATTGCAAGGTAGATTGCACCAAGCTGAACCGCTTCCTCACTCGCCGGAAATAGCCCAATTGCAAACTCACCCAAGAGAAATCCGAACACAACAAATGGAATCCCTGCAAGCGTCCCGATCAAAAGCGCTTGGGTTATCGCTTCACTCCGGTTTTTTTGTGCGCCGCTACCAGTATCTTGGCTCGACAGTGCGATCGCACCACCACCCATTCCGAGTCCAATTCGAAGGGGAAAGCGAGCATAAAGATCAGCTAACCCGATCGCAACAACCGCTGCAGGCGAAATTAGGGCAGCAATAATGATGTCAACCGTCCGCATCAACGTCCGAAACGTCTGCTCTGCCATCACTGGCCAAGCAAGCCCGAATATCCGCTTCCAGACGGCCTTCAGTCGCGCCCACTGCATGAGGGTACTTTGAGGAGTAGTTGTTTGATGCTATCGAATCCAGAGAGAAGCGATACACCCATTGTGATCATCTGTAAAACAGCACAGGTGGACATATTTGTCTATGGAACACTGACCGAAGCCTCGACTGTTGAACAAGTACTTGATGACGAACCATTCTCGTTCGACGGTCAAGCAGTTCTCAAAGGAGTACATCGTGTTGAGTGTGAGTATCCAACACTAATGCCCGGGGGCGAAACCCATGGTCGAATACTACAGACAGATGCGGTCGGTCTCCTGGATCAATATGAAGGTGTTACTGATGAATTGTATACTCGACAGTCGGTTCCAGTCGCAGACCGCCCCGCGACAGCGGACGTGTACATTGGTGATCCTAATCGGCTCAATTGTGAGGAGAACAGCTGGCCGCACGCGCAAACATTTGTTGACTCTGTAACAACATATCTAACTGAACAAAATGTTGTAATAATATAAAATGTATGTGAATAGCAACCGCAGACAGGTGGCTGACAAGCGTCATACAACTGGTTTACAACGCCGCAGTCTTGCGGTTTTTACTTTCACTCTGCGTGCCACATCTTTATATAGGTCTAAGCCCATCGGATAGTTGCACGTCACACGCGTGCATTCCCCCTTTCCCCCTCAATTGACTTCCCCGAGCGATCGGACTACTCTGCTTGCATGAATTACTCATCGAAAACCATTAGCAATTGCTCAAAAGAGAACCGGTATGCTCTCTCTATCGGATATTGAAGCGGCCCAAGGGCGAATCAAATCAGTTGCTCGGAAGACACCGCTTGAACAGTCATACACGTTCTCAGACAAAACTGGAGCAGACGTACATCTCAAATTGGAGAACTTCCAGCGGACGGGTTCGTTCAAGATACGGGGTGCAATGAATCGGATCGTGACGCTCAGTGAGGCTGAGAAGGCTGCAGGAGTTGTTACTGCAAGTGCTGGCAACCATGCACAGGGTGTTGCCCTTGCAGCAACTCGCGCAGGGGTTGATTCGACAATCGTCATGCCCAAACACGCGCCGATCTCGAAAGTCAAAGCAACAAAACGGTACGGTGGACGAGTAGTCTTACACGGCGAGGACTACAACGATGCGCAATCGAAAGCTCACGAGATCGAAGCCAATGAGGACCGAACCTATGTTCACGCCTTTGATGATCCGTACGTAATGGCGGGACAGGGGACGATCGGACTCGAAATTCTCGAACAGTGTCCGACCGTTGAGACCGTTATCATTCCGATCGGTGGCGGTGGACTCATTTCCGGTATTGCAACAGCAATCAAAGCCAAGAAACCAGATGTTCGCGTTGTTGGCGTACAGGCAGAAGGTGCCTCAAGTGTTGCGACATCGCTGCAGAAAGGGGCTGTATATGAGATTGATGAGGTGGATACAATTGCCGATGGGATTGCCACACGTGCAGTTGGTCAACAACCATTTTCAGTCATTGAAAAACACGTTGATGAGGTGGTCACAGTAACTGATGAGGAGATTGCGCTTGCACTCACGCTCCTGTTAGAGCGTGGAAAAACCCTCGTTGAAGGTGCAGGTGCGGTCGCGCTTGCCGCGCTGCTCTCGGGTGCCGTGTCATATGAAGAGGATGAGACGATCGTTCCAGCACTGTGTGGAGGGAATATCGATATGAACGTTCTCACCACAGTCATTGTCAGAGGGCTTGTCCAAATGGGCCGGTATCTAAAGATTCGAACCGTGCTCAAAGACCGTCCGGGGTCACTCCACGGGCTTATTGACATCATTGCTGAACAACAGGCGAATATTTATGCGATCCATCACGATCGAACCTCTCGCCGAATTGGAATGAGCGACACCGAGGTAGAGATTGAACTTGAGACACGTGGAGAAGAGCACGTCGCAGAGCTACTGGCAACGTTGGAAGCAAATGGCTATACAGTTGAAGTACTGGAGTAGCTATCGCTAGCGTCCAGTAAGCACGTCAGTACTCCCACAGTCAGGACACTGGGTAATTCCGGTAAACGGTGGGGAATCGATACGGTTCCAACTGTCGCTGCCTGATTCTGCTTCGTACCCGCAGCGTCGACATCGAGAGATAGCGACCTGATCAGTGTTATGTGCTGCCATATGTGCAGATTCCAATTCCCCATGAATAGTTGTAGTGGCACGATACTATCCAACTACTGAAACGTGTGGGATACATTCGGAAGCAATTAAGAAACCCCCACGAGGAGATAGAGTATGAAACGAATTATCAGCACAGACGATGCACCAGGTGCAGTTGGCGCATACAGCCAAGCAACAACAAATGGATCACTCCTATTCACTGCAGGGCAAATACCACTGACGCCGGATGGAGAACTGCTCGATGATGCAGATATCGGGACCCAAACTGCGCAGTCGCTCGATAATATTATGGCGATCCTAGGGGCGGAGGGGCTCGACTCGAGTGCAATTCTAAAAATGACGGTGTTTCTCAACGATATCGAAGACTTCGAGGAGATGAACGAAACATACGCGACCTACTTCGATGATGAACCACCAGCACGGAGCGCGCTTGAGGTTGGTGCCCTTCCAAAAGGTGCCGGCGTCGAAATTGAAGCGATCGCAACATTCGAATAGCAACGTACTAGCCGTGGATCCACGCACAAAATCCAGCCTGTTGTGGGGTATTATTGGTGGAATGAGTTTCGGTGTTCTCGCACAGGCCTACATGATTATTGCAGAACCGCTTCCGATCGGCATCTGGGGAGTACTCTTTGGAGGAGTCACTGTTGGCACGATAACTACTGTCGTGACATATGCCACCGAATATCGCCTGATGCAGAAAGGAAGGACTTAAAATACGCAAGGCGGTATCTTTTGTTGGGAGCCAGGATGGCCGAGTGGTAAGGCGCACGCCTGGAAAGCGTGTTCCCTTTGGGATCCAGGGTTCAAATCCCTGTCCTGGCGTTTTTTGACAACCTACAAACTACGTAGTTGCCTCTCTACTCAGGTGTGGTACAGGAACTACAATAAAATAGATATTATCAGGACCCCTTCGAAAACAAATGCTGACACACCTGTCTTGTTTGTTAATATAGACTAGCGACTGCGTTTCGATAGTTGGACCAGATTAGTAATGAACGAGGCAGTCATATAACGAAGAGAAAATGTTTGAAGACCAACCAAAGGGACTCCTATACGTTGCACTCAGCTTGCTGGGTGTAACAGTTCTTATTCATTTCATCGGTGGGCTCTCTGAGTTGTATCAGGTGTTAACAAGCGACGGTATTGCTGGATACACTGTACTGATGCTTCTAGGCGGTGCACTACCCCTCATTGTATTGTCGGCAATGCTTAGTGGTATGCTACAGCCATCTGTAACATATCTGATTCTCTCAATGATGATGGTGCTGTACATTGCGACATATGCTGATGTACACGTATTTGGTATGCTTGAATCTACGATAGGAGTGGATCTACATACACATGATCACAGTGAACATAGTCATGATAGTAGCACACATAATGGAGATGATCACGGCCACGACCACAATGGACATGACGATGATCATGCTCATGATCACAACGATCATGATAGTGGTCACCGACATGGCCATGATGATGATGGAATCGGTTCTGTAATTAGCCACCTCCAGGATGATTTTGTTGCACTCGCTGCAAAAGTGAGTGAGGGTGGTGCAGCAGTCGTGTTTGCAATCCTTGCAATCAAAACTCGATAAAGGTGTTTGAATGATACTTCAGCGCGTGTACGACGGCACAATAAATACAGTTCGTGGAAAAGTTAATTACCATGGGTGGTGTTACCACAAGTGACGATGCCAGACACAAAATCCGGCCGGGAGCGGAAAGGGCGCAACAAGCGTGCACAGTTGGAAAGCCGGCTCAACAAACAAGAGTTGAAGACGCTTGGGGCAGACGATGAGCCACCAGAGCCGGAGGCAGACGATCTCGGTTCGGAGTTTCTTACAGATCCAGACGAATTAGATGATTAACGAAGTCATCCGTTAGAGGCTATCTAAACCCTATTTTATACGTGTTAAAATGCCTAGCCATGGCTTTGAACAGAAGCATGACGTGACGTACTGCCGAAAAGCTCTCGAGTATTTCTCTTAGTCAGTAATAGAGTATATAAAAGCGTGCTCTGTGAAATAAAAGTGCATTGTTAACACCTAACATAAAATACGACTAATCGTTAGACTGCGTACGATTTTTTCGGTTGAAGGTCGTGTAGGACCCACCAGTCTAACTACGCATATACGATACTTTTTTATAGAATCACAAACAATCATTGTGATGACTATGAGCCAGCGAATGCAAGGACAACCGATGATCATTCTCGGAGAGGATTCTCAGCGCGTCAAAGACCGTGACGCCCAAGAGTACAACATCTCAGCAGCGCGCGCAGTTGCTGATGCGGTTCGATCGACACTCGGCCCAAAAGGGATGGACAAGATGCTTGTCGACTCGATGGGCGATGTCACCATCACGAACGATGGTGTGACCATCCTCACCGAGATGGACATCGACAATCCAACCGCAGAGATGATTATCGAGGTCGCAGAGACACAGGAGGACGAAGCAGGCGACGGTACAACAACCGCTGTTGCGATCGCTGGTGAACTCCTGAAAAACGCAGAGGACCTCCTTGAGCAGGATATTCACCCAACAGCAGTCATTAAAGGCTACCACATGGCAAGCGAGAAGGCTCGCGAAGAGATCGACAATATCGCAGACCGCGTCGACTCTGACGACACCGAGCTCCTCAAGAAGGTTGCAGAAACTTCGATGACTGGCAAGAGCGCAGACCTCGATCGCGAGGTTCTTGCAGAGCTCATCGTTGAAGCAGTTCAGCAGATCACTGTTGATGCAGACGACGGTTCCTCGGTTGTCGACCTCGAAAATCTCAAGATCGAAACCCAAACAGGACGCTCCGCACGTGAGTCCGACCTTCTCAAAGGCGCAGTCATCAACAAAGACCCGGTCCACGATGACATGCCGCTGAACTTTGAGGACGCGGACATCCTCCTTCTCAACGAGCCAGTTGAGGTTGAAGAAGCAGATGTTGATACGCAGGTCTCGATCGAAAGCCCAGACCAGCTCCAGAAGTTCCTTGACCAGGAGGAAACGCAGCTCAAACAGAAAGTTCAACAGATCGTTGACTCAGGCGCTGACGTCGTCTTCTGTCAGAAAGGAATCGATGACCTCGCACAGCACTACCTCGCAAAAGAGGGTATTCTTGCAGTTCGCCGAACAAAGAAATCCGACCTCAAATTCCTCAAAAACGTTGTTGGCGGAAAAATCGTCTCCGATCTCGACAGTCTCACTGCAGATGACCTTGGAAACGGCTCAGTCACCCGCGACGACGAGGACGAACTCTTCTACGTCGAAGGTGAAGGCGATGAGATCCACGGTGTGACACTACTCATTCGTGGCTCAACCGACCATGTTGTCGAGGAGCTTGAACGCGGTATGCAGGATGCGATCGACGTTGTCGCAACAACCGTCTCTGACGGGCGCGTCCTCGCTGGGGGTGGCGCAATCGAAGTCGAGCTTGCATCACGACTCCGTGACTACGCAGACTCCGTCTCCGGCCGCGAGCAGCTCGCTGTCGAAGCATTTGCAGACTCGCTTGAGCTTGTTCCACGCGTCCTTGCAGAGAACGCAGGCCTTGATGCGATCGATCTGCTCGTTGATCTTCGTGCAGAACACCAAGCAGGCAACAAACGTGCAGGCCTAAATGCCTTCTCCGGTGATGTCGAAGATACCTTCGAGGCAGGCATTGTCGAGCCAGCACACGCCAAAGAGCAGGCAGTAGCATCCGCAGCAGAAGCCGCAAACCTCGTCCTCAAGATTGACGACATCATCGCCGCAGGCGACCTCTCCACAAAAGGAGACGGCGACGATGACCCAGCCGGCGGCATGGGTGGAATGGGTGGTATGGGCGGCATGGGCGGTGCAATGTAACCACGAAAGGGGCACTGCACATTCGTTGCGCTGTACTGCTATCGATCACATATTTTTTGAGTGTTGCTGTTAGAGCCAGAGGCATCATTGGTGATCGCTCCATAGAATCTACAGGAATTAAATATCAACCGGCAAATAGTGCGCACATGGAGACGCTGCTGCTCAACAGTGCGGATGTCAACGAAAACGCAAAAATGGCCGATCTGATTCCGGCGATCGAAGACGCATTTGCGGCCTACGAACGTGGCGATGCACAGATGCCGCCAAAATCGTACATCGATCTGCCACAGTACAACGGTGATTTCCGATCGATGCCCGCATATCTCGATGCTGGTGAGTGGGACGCCGCAGGGATCAAATGGGTAAATGTTCACACCGACAATAACGACAAATATGATCTTCCAACAGTGCTTGGAACGATGATATATTCGGATCCGAAAAATGCGTTCCCACTGGCGATCATGGATGGGACAGAGTTGACAATGCTTCGAACTGGTGCCGCAGCAGCAGTTGCAACGGATCATCTAGCAGTGGAGGACGCAACCTCAATGGGTATCATCGGTGCCGGTGTCCAATCATATACACAACTACAGGCGATTTCGACGATTCGGCCAATCGACGAAGTTGTTATTTCCGATCTTGATGAAGAACGGGTTGCCGCGTTTATTGATGCATTTGACGATACCTTCGATGTTCGTGCAGGCACAATTAGTGAGGCAGCGTCCTGTGATGTGCTCTCGACAGTGACCCCAGTCGAGTCACCGATCGTTTCAAAATCGGATGTTGGCGAGCACACACATATCAACGCAATGGGTGCTGATGCAGAAGGAAAACACGAGCTTGCAGACCAAATTCTTCTCGATGCAAAACTCGTTATCGACGACTACGAGCAGACGACACACTCCGGTGAAATCAATGTCCCGTGGAGCGAGGGTATTCTCTCGGATGAGGATATCTACGGAGAGATTGGGGAGATCGTTGTTGGCGAGAAGGATGGACGGATCGGATCCGATGGCGTCACTGTCTTTGACTCAACAGGACTCGCAATTCAGGATGTTGCGGCCGCTCACGTCGTCTACGAGCATGCGGCTGAAAACGAGAACGGCTATCCGTTCGATCTGATTGGGCTCAATCAGTAGAACCCGACTTTTTCGAAGAAGTGTATTTTCAACGTACTTGTCGAGCAACGAACTCGGTCAGTTTTGAGAGTCCCCAGAAGACTGCAAGAACCGGAAGCAGTGGGAGCACAAATATCGCTAAGATAGCGATCATCAACCAGCCGACAATATCCATCTCCATATTAGGCAGATCGCCTTGGGGCTTCGTCACGGTACGATATAGTGGTACATCTGGAAGCTCTTCACGGACTGCAGTGGTTATATCAAGCGCCATAATAGAGTGTACGCTATCCGAGCGGTTAACCGTATTTGTGATCCATCCAAATAATGGGATGTAAGAGAGAGGTAGCCCCAGAAAAACTATACTGACACAAAAAGCACAAATAGTATGGTTCTTGCCAGCGCCCTCCATACTATTTTTGCCCTCCATAGCCGGCTTGATACCACAATTCGGAGAATCATATTTGCGGATGTAATCAATAGACGCGAGTGGTATCTCTCGGTTGCTAATGAGTGTAAAGCAGTGATCACAACATGGGAACAATCAGCAGCACAACCATACGAATATACGGACTGCCGATATGTCAGAGGTCAGTGTTTCGAGTTTGTGAGGCAGCTTGAAAGAAAGCTCAATCAACATCCAGAGACCGTTGATACCGATATTGCACAGACTGCCAAACAGCTTCAATGGGATGTGATACAACGGGCAAGTGTTGGCCGGCTCCACCAAGCACCACAAGCTGCGATCGAACCGATCGTACTGGATGCAAAGGCCCTTGAAACACGATGTCGGCTGCGAGCAGCAGGATTGGAAGACGGTCATTCAACCAGCGCCTCGTTTGGAAATAACGTTGTCGAAGCCGATCTGTAGGTGAATGACACTGGTTTCGTTGGAAAGGAAGAATTACGATAGCATCCGGATACCAAACTGTCTGAAAATATAAATGCTAAACGAGCACACCCACATAATGTAATGTTAAATAGTGATGTACCACAGTTGGAGGTAGAGATCCCCGAAATAACACAGATCGCCTTCGTCGTTGAGGATCTGGAGGATGGGATGGATCGGTTCGGCGGCCTGCTTGGCGTCGAACCATGGGAGATCTACCGGTTTGAACCACCAAAACTCACTGATCGAACGTATCACGGTGAGTCCCACGAATACTCGATGGCGCTGGCGCTGACAGAGGTGGCGGATACAATGGTAGAGCTAATCGAGCCGCTGGAGGGTGAGAGCATCTATACCGAACATCTCGATGAACACGGCGAGGGACTTCACCACGTCGGCTGTTTCGCCTTCGATGATGTTGATTCCGTAATCGACGAATTCGAAAGTGCAGGAATGGGCGTCATCCAGAGCGGAACATTTGGGCCCGAAGACACTGATGCAGGGGTCGAGTTTTTTTATTTTGATACCGCAGCGGAACTGAACGGAGTCATTTTTGAGACTGCGCGGTATCTCGACGAACTTCCAGACCCCGATCGAACATATCCGTAAAAACTGTTGGGTAACACGACTGGCTTGCTGTTATATTTTATACCGAGTGTCGCATTCACACACTTGCCGTGCAGCGATCGGTTTGAGGGCACTCCAACTTCGATCGTGATTTTTATGACCGTGACTGAAGTTCGATGGAAAGGTATAGAACGGAAACGGCACGACGTATATATAAATCAATGAACCAAGACGGCTACGACCACCAATCGGTCGAACAGCGCTGGCAGGCGGCGTGGGATGACGATCGCGTCTATCGGACACCAGATTCGGTGTCGGATCCGACGTATGTCCTCGGAATGTACCCGTACCCGTCTGGAAAACTCCATATGGGCCATGTCCGGAACTATACAATAACGGATGCATATGCCCGATTCCGCAGAATGCAAGGGGATAATGTGCTGCATCCGATGGGGTGGGATGCATTCGGGCTTCCTGCGGAGAACGCAGCCAAAGAGCGAGATACCAATCCACGCGATTGGACGTTCGACTGCATCGACACAATGCGTGGACAGATGGAGTCGATGGGCTTCGGCTATGACTGGGAGCGCGAGATTACGACGTGCACGCCTGAGTATTATAAATGGAATCAGTGGCTCTTCCGACGGCTCTACGAAGAAGGGTTGGTCGAACAACGGGATGCAGAGGTCAACTGGTGTCCTGACTGTGAGACTGTTCTCGCAGATGAACAGGTCGAGGGTGAAGCTGAACTCTGTTGGCGCTGTGACAATCCAGTCGAACAGCGGGAGTTAGAACAGTGGTTCCTGAAAATCACCGAGTACGCAGATGAGTTGCTCGATGATCTCGAAGCGTTGGACGGCTGGCCGGAATCAGTCCGTCAGATGCAGCGCAATTGGATCGGCCGCCAATACGGAACTGAACTCACATTCGATGTAGAAGGCCATGGACCAGTTGAGGCATTTACAACGCGTGTCGACACGATTTACGGCGCGACGTTCTTTGCGCTTGCACCGGACCACCCGATTAGCCAGACGTTGGCTGCAGAAGATGATGAGATACATCATTTCGTTCACCATGAGGCAGATCCAGATGGGGATGAGCCAAACGGTATCAAAACATCACTGACTGCGACAAACCCGGTAACCGGTCAGGAGATTCCGGTCTTCGTCGCGGACTTTGTTCTCTCAGATGTCGGAACTGGTGCACTGATGGGCGTACCAGGTCACGATACACGCGACCACGCATTCGCCTCAAAGATGGGCGTAGAGATTATCCCCGTCATTGCACCAAGCGAAGATGCGGTTCCCGATGTGAGCGAGGGGGCCTACACCGATGATGGTGTTCTTGTTAATTCTGACTCGTACAATGGGCTAGACAGTGAAACGGCACGAGATGAGATCACAGCAGACACGGACGTTGCTGAGAAGACGACACAGTACCGACTTCGCGATTGGGGAATCTCCAGACAACGCTACTGGGGAACACCAATCCCAGTTGTTCGCTGTAATGATTGTGGTCCGGTGTTAGTGCCGGAGTCAGAGCTCCCTGTAGAGCTACCGGCATTCATCAATACAACGGGGAATCCACTCGACGCAGCGGATGAGTGGAAACATACCGCCTGCCCTGAGTGTGGTGGCGACGCAGTTCGAGAGACAGATACGATGGATACGTTCGTGGATTCCTCGTGGTACTTCCTACGGTACGTCTCTCCTGACCGTTCGGATGTTCCATTCGATCTCGATCGATCGAACGATTGGATGCCGGTCGATCAGTACGTCGGCGGCATTGAGCATGCGGTCATGCACCTCTTATACAGCCGATTTATCACCAAAGTGCTCTCGGATACAGAAGGGCTTGAACACAGAGAGCCATTCAGCAATCTGTTAGCACAAGGGATGGTCCAGTTGGACGGTTCAAAGATGTCCAAATCAAAAGGGAACGTTGTCTCTCCACAGCGGATTATCGAAGAGTACGGTGCAGACACTGCCCGACTCTTCATCATGCAAGCAGCCCAACCGGAGCGTGCATTTGATTGGACTGAAGAGGGCGTTCGATCGACGTACGTATTCTTAACACGACTCTGGAACCTGGTCAACTCGTTCGATCCTGCAACCGCAGCCGGTGACGATGATTCGGTTGCTGCGTATGTTCGAGCGGAGATTGATGCAACGATTGCGGTCGCAACTGAAGAGTACGATTCGCTGACGTTCAACATCGCGCTGCGTGAAGCGCAAGGGTTAGTCCGAACCCTCCGGCAGTATGCGGAGTACACAGATCCACATGCGGAGACGTTCGAGTATGGACTTAACACGGTCGTCCAACTGCTTGCGCCGGTTGCACCACACATTGCGGAGTCACTGCACGAGACGTTGGGTGGTGACGGCTACATTGTGGACGTTGCGTGGCCAACAAGCGATGCCGATCGATCGTTCGCCGAAAAGCGGCGGCGGTTGGTCCAAAACACTCGTGAAGACGTTCGACAGATTATCGATGTTGCGGGGATCGACAATCCAAAACAGATTGATGTTGTGGTCGCACCGGAGTGGAAGTACCAAGCGCTTGAAATCGCAGTCGAGAGCGATGCGCCAAATGTGATCTCCGAGATTATGCAAATACCTGAAATCCGATCACAGGGCGATGCAGCGGCATCCTATGGGCAAGATCTCCAAGCGGAACGAGAAGCACTCTCTGTCGGTCTTGCACGGACAGACGAGTACGATGCACTTGAAGCCGCAGCGTGGCTCATCGAGCGTGAGTTTGAAGCACCAGTTACAGTCATTGAGGCAGCAGCAGCGGAACAGTCAGTTAGTAAAAAGGCCACGCCGGGTCGGCCGGCGATCGACATCCAAGAGTGAAACAGTCGTACGGACTGAGCAGTTCGTCAACAGCGATTAGCTGATGTCGATGCGGTGACCGCTATCTTCGTCTTCTTCGACAGCGAGTTTTGGGATCGTCACTGTGAGCACGCCGTTTGTGTAGTTTGCAGTTGTCGTCTCGGCGTCGATCGGCTCAGGGAGACGGATACGGCGGTTGAGCGTCTCAGCGTGACGCTCACGCTGGAGGTAGAGGCCAGTTTCGCTGTGGCCCTCGGATTCATCAGTATGGTCTCGCGTTGCACGGATGGTGAGCATGTCATCATCAAGGCGAAGATCGATGTGCTCACGGTCAAAACCAGGGACATCCGCCATCACAACATACTCTGTGTCGTAATCGGCGATATCGATATCGATGGTGTTCCAACTTGTAGGGGAGACACCCATCTGCTCGAAGTTTCTGCTCATGCGTTCGAAGAACTGTTCAATCTCATCAAACGGTGCTGAGCGTCGCATCATAGGATTAATTCACCGCATATACATTCGACTGCTGAGAGCTTAAATAGTATAGGATTGTGAATAACAATTCGCACACTAGAGAGCGTATAACGCGGTTTTATCGGCTTAAAAGATACTGAAGAGAGGGTGAATTTTGGCGATTACTCAATATCGATACGTTTTCCGCTTGCCGCTTCAGGTGCCTGCTTTGGAAGCGTAACAGTCAGAACGCCGTTGTTATATGCGGCTGCAGTATCCTCGCCAACAACCTCTGTTGGAAGTCCAAGTCGACGGCTCACAGATCGCTGTTGTCGTTCACGCCGGTGGTACGTGATACCGTCATCTTCTTCTTCACTCTCATCGCTAACTTCCGACACCGCATCAATTACGAGCGTTCCATTATCAAGTCGAACTTCAATATCGTCGCGATCAAACCCTGGAAGGTCCGCAGTCACAACAATATCTTCGCCGTGATCTGCAACATCGACACGGATATCCGATCGGATGCCGGTGTCGAACGATCGTCCGATACCACCGAACTGTTCGTTCATTCGTTCAAGGAACTCATCGAGTTCACGGAATGGATCACGTTTGTCTGGCATACAGATTACAGTTTGGTCGGCAGACTATTCAATCTTGTCGCCACAAAGAGAACAGTATTCAATAACAGCACTCAGTAGAGTACATGGCGAGTGTCGTATGAACCGAGCACACGAACCCATCCTTCATCTGCAATATCTTCGATTTCTGCGATCGCCTCTTGGGTGCGGCCTTCATAGAGACCACCTTCCGCGTCAAGATGGAACAGGTAGTCACCAAGCCGCTCACCGCTTGGACGCGACTCGATACGTGACAGGTTGATATTTCTGTTCGCAAATGCCTCAAGCAGTTCGAGGAGAAGTCCTGGGTAGTTCACGTTTGGATACACAATAATTGTCGTTTTACCACCAGCGTCCGATCGCTCCGATGCAGGGGCAACGACCAAAAATCGAGTAACGTTTGAGCTTTGATCTTGGATGTCTTCCGCAATCACTTGGAGCGCTTTCCCATTTGTAGCGTTGTCGGGGTGTCCAATGCCAGCGACCGTTGGATCGTTTCGTGCCCGCTCGACACCACGAGCGGTGCTTGCAACAGCCTCTTGGCGAATCGTTGGATACTCCGCCTCAAGATAGCTTCGACACTGTGCAAGCGCTTGTGAGTGGCTGGCGATCGTCTCGAAGTTGCCAGACTGTGCAAGCAGTGCGTGACGGATCGGAGTCACAATCTCGGAGACAACGCTTACGTCATACTCCGAGAGTGCGTCGAGGCTCTCAGTAACGCTTCCTTCGATCGAGTTCTCGATCGGCACAACACCGCGTTCAAATGAGCCATCAGCAACCGCTTGCACGATCGCAGTGACGGACTCTCTGAACGATACGTTATCAGCAACAGCACTGGCCGCACGGTGGGAATAGGTTCCAGCAGGGCCAAGAGTTACGGCATCCATTGCCGCGATATTGATCCGTCGGCGTGAAAAACGCGTCGCCCCTAACAGGTTTCGCTCACGAATATCAGTTCAACCGAACCGAGATGCAAGCTCTTCACGCAGATCATCGACGTCGAGGTCTTTCATCGATAGCAAGACAAGGAGATGGTAGAGAAGATCTGCGGCCTCATACTGCAGTTCCTCTCTGTCGTCATCTTTGGCAGCCAGAATGAGCTCCGTTGTTTCCTCGCCAAGCTTTTCAAGAACGTAGTTTTCGCCTTTCTCATGGGTGAATAGTTTCGTCGTGTACGAACCTTCAGGGAGTTCGGATTTCCGTGATTCGATCGTTGCAAACAGCTCATCCAGAACCTCCTGTTGCGTATCTCCGTTGTTGGTCATACGTCTGTTTCCGGATGCACTGGCGAATCAGTTATGATTTCCTCAGCAAAGAATGCAAGCCGGTGCAGTCGATCATCTGGTGTCAACTCAGGATGAAACGAGGTTGCAAGCACAGGCCCCTGTCGGACAGCAACAGGATTTTCGTCCCACCATGCAAGCACCGAAACATCATCTCCGATAGCGTCGATAAGTGGTGCACGGATGAAGACCGCAGGAAACGGCGTCTCCGGATCATCAATACCGTCGATCGACAGCGGTGCCTCAAAGCTATCTTTCTGTCTACCGAATGCGTTTCGATCGACGGTCACATCAAGAATATCAAGCGTTGTAACGCGATCGTCTTTTGCGTCACTCGAGGAAACAATCAATCCAGCACACGTTGCAAGGATTGGCTTACCAGCAGCAACATGCTGTTTAATCTCTGCATCGATGCCCTCACGCTTGAGAAGTCGCGAGATCGTTGTTGACTCACCACCAGGTAGCAGTAGCAGATCGCAGTTCGGAACAACCCCAGCCTGTCGAATCTGCTCGACGATCACTGAGAAGCCGTTTTCAAAGGCGGCGCGTTTGATTGCGGCGGCGTGTTCGCTAACATTTCCTTGGACAGCAATAACACCAGCACGAAGGTCGGCATCTGTCCCGCTCGAAGTTTCAGCCGTCATTACCGATACTGAGTGGTAGACGTGGAAAAAGGCCGCGTTCACCAGCAGCTATCGCTTCTGGAATGGGCAGGGTATAACGAATATGGACGGCGGATGAAACGGATGTTATGCGATCGTCAAGCTCAAAAGCTGGATAAAGACGCCAAAGAGAACACAGAACGCCATCACCGTTTTTGGATTAATCGCGATTGCGTTTCGGTCCTCGGCATCGAAGTATCGAACCAGCCCTGCGCTGGACATCAGCCCGCCGGAGTTTTGTCCACTGCTCATATTGTCTCCTCTGTTCGTGGGGAATCTAAACGTTTCGGCTTAGGTATTTGATACTGAACATGAACAACACGATTAGCTGGTGAAGAAATCCTTATGAACAACGCTCAGTAATCCACTGTACAGACTCATGACTGTTCGACTCAAAGATTTCTACGCCGACTGGTGTGGCCCGTGTAAAACGCAAGACCCAATTCTCGAAGAGCTTGAAGCGGATTACGAAGACGTCGAATTCGAGAAGGTAGACGTCGATCAAGAACAAGACATTGCAAACCAGTATCAGGTTCGATCGCTCCCAACGCTCGTCATCGAGAACGATGATGGCGTTGTCGATCGATTCGTTGGTGTGACACAGCGCGAAGATATCGAAGAAGCACTGCAAGCCGCTGGCGCATAAGTACGCAACTCTACTGAGCAGTTCTCGCAAGCGTTATACGGAAACCCCCGATAGTAGCGTGTATGCCGAGTAACAAGCACGCTGAAAAACGGACACTCGATCGACAGATCTGTATGCGCTGTAACGCACGCAATGCACCGCGCGCAAAAAGCTGCCGCAAGTGTGGCTACGCACGCCTTCGACCAAAAGCAAAAGAACGCCGCGCGGTCTAAACACCCACTCCGATTTTTATTTGACAGCAGCCCGCACGAGAGACCTCTCTCACTCGTTCGGGTACTTTGGCTCTCGGCGCTCTGCACGTCCGAGCGCTCGCTCAACAACATCTCGAACAGAGTCACCGTCAGGGTCTGTGTGGAACACGTCACCGTGACCTGCGCAGAGCGTTGTAATAGACGCCGGGAGGCGGTCAAGAAGAATTCGAAGGCTCTCGATCAATCGCTCGCGCGATTGTCCCGACATATCGGTACGCCCAAAACTGCCATCCTCGAAGGCACCGTCATTATAAACAACAACATCGCCGCTGAACAGCACCGTTTCACCGACGAACGAGACATGATCTGTCGCATGTCCCGGTGTATAGACAACCTCAAACGTCTCATCGCCCAGTTCGATCGTATCTCCATCTTCAATCCCGTGTGTCTGGAGTGGGTGTGAGTCATACGAATAAACTGCAGGATCGAATGCATCAACAACAGCATCAATCTCGCCAACGTGGTCGGTGTGCTGATGGGTCAGTGCAAGCACGTCCACGGCGTCGACATGCTCTTTGATGGCATCAACAACGCCATCCATTGAGCCAGCGTCAATTAGTGCAGTTACCTCGCCGTCAAGGAGATATGCATTGCACGTAAACGATGGGGCATCTGCGGTGACATTGATCGGTTCCATATCTACCCTTTAGATTCTCATGGCAAAAGCATACGGTGGGCGGCAAAAGAAACTGAACCATTCATATAAACATATCACACACTGGATTTTTCACGTCCAGCATGTTATTATATACTGTATGGGGTTCGGAAGTTACGACGAGTCCGAACAGGAGAATCAGGAGTTCAATACCGATTTTGAAGACGAAGAAGGGGTGGAAACTGGCGAGAGCGTCCACGAAGGAGATATGGACTTCGAGATGGGTGCCTCGAACGACGAACTGTTGGATCGACTGAAAGAAATGAAAGACTGAGGTGGCTGTGACGCAGATTAAGTCGGGGAGTCGTGCGCTTGGGATTGCTGCCTCTGATGGCCCCAAGCGAAGCTATCTGTGTGGTGTTGTTGTCCGTGCTGATCGAGTCGTCGATGGCGCTATTTTTGAAACCTGTACGGTCGGTGGTACAGACGCAACAGCCGCCGTTGTCCGGTTGGTTACGCAGCTAGCACGACCAGATGTACGATGGATACTCCTCTCTGGGATCGCGCCCGCGTGGTTCAATATTATCGATATCGAACACGTTTCAACAGTGACCAAGACACCAACGATTTCGGTGTCGTTCGAAGAGAGTGATGGTCTTACAGCCGCGATCGATCGTGAGTTCGATGGTATCGAGAAGCAACAGCGACTCGATCAGTATCGGAAGCTACCCGATCGGATTGAAAGGACAATTGGTGACGAAACACTGTTTCTTCGATTTGCGGGTATCAACATGGAGACCGCAACGCAGGTTAGCAGGCGGTTTGCGCCTACAGGTGGGAGACCGGAGCCGATCCGAGTCGCACGGATGATGGCTCGTGCACATCGACGGGCGATCGAATAATCCAACGCACAACCACGGTACTTTATCGCCGGCTCACATCACTAGAGATATGAGTACGTTCGATGGGATTTGTGTCACAGACTGCGAGCGGTGCCCTGCGCTTGTCGACTCTCGAACACAGATCGTAAACGGTGTTGGGCCGGAGGATGCAGACATCCTTTTTATTGGCGAAGGCCCGGGCGCAAATGAGGATGCACAGGGAGAACCCTTCGTTGGTCGATCGGGAACCGTACTTACGGATGCGCTCATCGATGCAGGGGTACTTCGTGATGAGGTTCGGATTACCAACTGCGTGCGCTGTCGGCCGCCGGAGAACCGTGACCCACAAACCGAAGAGCTCTCAAACTGCCGTGAGTATCTCGACGGAGAGATCCAGACGGTCGATCCCGAACTCATTGTGACGCTTGGGAAAGTTCCAAGCCAGCATGTACTCGGTCGATCGGTTGCGGTGACAAAAGAAGCAGGCTCGTTCGTCGATGTCCGGATTGGCGAGCAAACGTATCCACTGTTAATTTCGGTGCATCCCGCAGCAACATTGTACGATCGAAGCCAACGTAAAACATTCACAGAGACTATTACGAAAGCAGTAGAAATCGCACAATCGACAACGTCAGAACAGACCGGAAACGGACAATCCCGACTTGGTGAGTTCTAAAGAGTTTATTAAAAATCTATGCTATCGTAGAGAATGCTACTAGTTTACACTATCCAGAACAATCAAAACCAGCCATCTCAAGCCAATTAAACGGGTAACAGCGAAGAGATGGTTTATTATATATAGTTTTGTATTTCTATATAGTACGATTACGAAACATTATTCACTATGGCTTCAGAGTCCTAAACGAATGACGGACAAACGTGCCACATTCGGACACTCAAGACGTAACTTTTTGACCGCAGCGGGGGCAGGTGCAACACTCGCACTTGCAGGTTGTATGGGCTCTTCAGACGACGATGAGACCACAATCACGTGGGTTATGAACCCAGCAGAAGAGGCAGTCGATATCGCGACCCAGTACCGACCGCTCTTCAACTACTTGGAGGCAGAGACTGGAGTGACGATCGAAGGACAGGAAACCGCAGACTACGCGGCAACCGTCCAAGCGCTCCAGCGTGCGGATGAAAACGATCGAATGTTTGCAGACACCTCCCCGGGTGCTGTTGCACAGATTCCGGACGATATCGATGTTGTCGGAATGCGACTGGCGTTTGGATCCGAACTGTACTACTCGCTAATCACAACGACAGTTGACAGCGGAATCGACAGTTTGGAAGAGCTCGAAGGTGAGACGATTGCAACCGCGGGTGCAACTTCCGTTTCAGGGACGCTTGCACCAATGCTTATGCTCAGCCAAGCAGGACTCGATGTTGGCGGTGCACCAGACGGAAGTCCAAACGACTTCGACTGGCGTCCATCAGATCACGACACCGCTCGTGAGCAGTTGGTCCAGGATCCGGACATTATGGCAGCAGGAACCGGTGCATTCTCAACTGCACCGCACGTCCCACAAGAGCAGTTCGATGAGCTTTCCGAAGACTTCGCAGATATCTCCGCGGAGTACGATGGTGCTGGCTCACGAGATCCAGAACTCAAACTGCTCGCCGTATCTGACCCGATCCCGCGTGCACCGATCGTCGTCAACGCCGATTGGGATGAGGACCTTCGATACGAACTTGAGGACCTCATGCACGAGGCAGAGTCAGACGCATTCCAGCACGATCCAGTTGCGCTCGCAGAAGATCTCAGTATGGATCCAGAGATCCTCGACAAAGATGAAGATGAACTAACCGAAGAAGAACAAGAACAACTATCGACATTTGCAGATCACGAGCTATGGTTCGACGGGATTGAGCCAGCAGACCACAGTGATTACGCACCAATCAGCGACCTCGCAAACGAGCTCGGTCTCGATTTCGAGGAACTCTAATAACAGCACCATCCACGTCTATTTGTAGAACTCTATATTATGAGCAGGATTGAAATTGATGGGCTCACGAAGCGTTTCGGCGACACCGTTGCCCTTGATGACGTTTCGTTTGAAGTTCCGGCAGGAGAGTTCGTCATAATTCTTGGCGTCTCCGGGTCGGGTAAATCAACGCTCCTCCGATGTATGAGCGGGCTTACAACACCGACAGAAGGTGAGGTACGTATTGATGGACGACCGATGACTGCCCCGCGGCCAGAGGTTGCCATGATCTTCCAACAGCACAACATTGTTGGAGATATGACTGCATATTCAAACGCCCTCTCAGGCGGTATTAACAGGTCGGGTTTCCTCGAAAGTGTGCTTCAGCTGCAAGACAAATCCGAAAAGCAACAAGCACTTGAGGCGCTTGATACCGTTGGATTGCTTGAAGAAGCACAGCAGAAAGCACGCAGAATGAGCGGTGGGCAGCAACAGCGCGTGGGGATTGCACGGGCACTTGTCCAAGAGCCGAACGTACTTCTTGCGGACGAGCCGGTAGCAAGCCTGGATCCTGGCAGTGCGCAGGATGTAATGCAATATCTTAAAACTGCTTCAAAAGATAAGGGATTGTCGACATTTATCAGCCTCCATCAAGTGAACATTGCACGAAAGTTTGGTGAACGGTTCATCGGGCTTCAAAATGGAAAGAAAGTGTTCGACGGCTATCTTGATGAACTCACAATCGATGCGATCGACGAGATTTACGGCGATATCGACACTGAAGGTATGTTCATCACACAAGATACCGATCGTACAGTGGCTGATTCCGATCAGGAGGCGACACCGTGAGCCGAGACGAGCGGGTGGAAACCGACGGTGGGACAGAGTCACCAACTCGATTGGAAAACGCAAGTGCAGAGGTAAACCGTCAGTTTGAGAAAATTCGGGAGACGAGACGAAGACGGGCGATTGGCTGGGCAGGATTGCTTGGATTTATTCTATTTGTACTGATCCAGGGAATGTCTGCCACAGAGTTACTCGGTGGCGATGTACGTATCGCATACTTTGTTGGATCGCTTCGGGAGTTCTTCCCGATTACGTTTGTCTTTGGGTTTATTCCATTCCTCGACGTTGGGCAGTACCTTGCATTCATCCGTCGAGAAGAACTACTGTACAATCCAGAGATTGGTGGCCTACTGTTTAATTGGCCTCCACAGCTGTACACGTTCTTCTTCCAAGAGCTTGGCATCTTCTCGATCTTTGGAGAGGCTGGAATCACGCTCGCAATGGGTGTCGTGGGAACCATTCTGGGGTTCCCGATCGCACTCATGTTCGGCGTGCTTGGTTCCGAGCGTGTGACGCCGTTCCCATTCAATTTTATTTTCCGTGGAACGATGTCGTTCATCCGCGCAATTCCAGCGATTGTTTGGACGCTGATCTTCATTCCGTTCGCTGGGCTTGGGCCGACTTCAGCAACGCTTGCAATTGCGTTCGATACGATCGGTAATCTTGGTCGTCTCTTTGTGGATGAGCTTGAAGAGATCGAAGAAGGCTCCATTGAGGCAATGCAGACAACAGGTGCAAACCAGCCACAGATTGTCTTTTTCGGGATGTTAAGCCAAGTGAAGACTTCGTTCATTGCGTGGACATTGTATATCCTCGAGATCAACGTCCGGATCGCAGTAACCGTCGGTGTTGTCGGTGCTGGTGGACTTGGCCTTGTTGTGGAGTCCCAACGAGGGCTTTTGAACTTCACAAACATGATGGCAACGCTGTTCTGTATCTTCATCCTGATTATCAGCGTTGAGCTGTTCAGTCAACGGCTCCGATCACGACTTCGATCGGACGAAGAAGTTCGAAGCTGGCGGGAGCTCATCTTTGGATTCCCGAACCGGATGGCGAACTCGATGTTAAAATAACAACGCAACTCGCGGTCCTCTTCTTACGACCGATCGGAAAACCGCCGAAACAGCAAGCGACTTGACGCCGCTGCACATAACTACAGATATGAGTCACCAGTCTACGACAGCAGAGGCTACTGAAACCGCAGGGGCGGATATTGTGGTTGTTGATTATGGGCTTGGAAACCTCCGAAGCGTTACCCGTGGTCTCGAACGGGTCGGCGCAACGGTGACAATCACGGATGATCCAGCCGTATTCGAAGCTGCGGATGGGATTGTCCTCCCTGGTGTCGGGGCCTTCCGCGAAGGGATGGATAATGCAGGACCATACCGTGACGCACTCGAAGCAGCAGTCGATCGCGGCCAGCCAGTGTTTGGGATCTGTCTTGGCATGCAGATGCTGCTTGGGTCAAGCGAAGAGGCAGCTCACGCGGGCGAAGGTGACGTAGAGGGGTTGAATTTCATCCCAGGGACAAACGTCAGATTCAGTGGCGATCTAAAGGTACCACACATGGGGTGGAACAACCTGACGGTCACCAGCGACCATCCGATCGCAGACGGTATTGACGGTGAATATGCATACTTTGTCCACTCATACTACGCAGTCCCTGACTCCGAGGATGCAGTTGTCGCCACAAGCGAGTATGAGTCGACGTTCCCGGCGATCGTTGCAAACGAAGCGGGCAACGTGTTTGGGACACAGTTCCACCCGGAAAAAAGCGGAGAGACAGGATTACAGATTCTACAGAACTTCGTTACGATCTGTATGGAATAAATAGAATAGGGGCCGTTGCCAATCGATATTGTCTTGATCTGTATTTATTAGAGTATTTTAGTAGGTCGGGATGAGAAGCGATCTAAGAGATGTGAAAAACATGTAAAATGTATTTCAAGCCAATCCTGAACTGTTTCACGTGGCTCAATACCATTAGGACAGAGGGCAAGATATGATTTGATGACCAGTAGACGTAAGCTATTAGTTGGCTTTGGAGCCCTTGTTGCAGGCACAACCGCTGCAACTGGAACAGGTGCATTTTCTACGGTGCAAGCAGAACGTTCGGTTACCGTCGAAGTTGCAGGTGATAAATCAGCATACCTCGCATTTGCCCCAAACGAAGATTATGAGGGCGATGTAAACGAGTATGTTAGCATTACTGATGATGGTGAGGGAATGATTGAGCTCACGTTCGATCGTCTCAATCAAAATGCATTCACGCAGTTCAAAGACTTATTTAAAATTACCAATAATGGGACGCAAGATATAACGTTATTTGTCAATGCAGACCACAATGGTGAGATTCTTGCCAATGCTGACGCTTATGAGGGCCGAGATATGATCGGTGGAGGGTCACTTGACGGTCCACTCATTTTACGCAACGAATCAGAGGATGGAATCGTTGGTGGGAACAAACACCAAACAGAGTCAGGCGGAGTCTCCCTTGGAACGGGAGAGACGCACTTGATTACAGTCGAATTTGATACCCGGATCAACGAATTCAACGGAGAAGCAACGATACAATTTGTTGCAGAGTAATAAAATTGTACTAAATCACGTATAATTATAGAATAAATTATTTAAATTCGATCCCGAGATCGTGGAGGCCGGGATTGTTCATTGCAACATTGATGAGAAGCGGCGTTACAGACTCCACTTCGGCAGCGTTTGCGATCGATCCTGCATCAACGGCTCGGAGCCCATCGATTCCTTCAGCCAGATCAGAGACAATCTCTTTTGCATCGTCATCGTCACCAACAACCAACGTGTCAATCCCAAGGTCTGCATCTAAATTTGCAAGCCGGCCTGCTGCTAAGTTGTGGAACGCCCCGATTACAGAGACGCCATCCGGGGCTGCATCAACTGCAAGCTGTGTAACGCTTCCAGCACCTGGACGGTGGTAGTGGAATCCGTCCTCGTCTCGTTTCATACCGGTTGCTGGTGAGACAAGAATATCACCGTCAGAGAGCACATCAGCGATCGATGAGACGGTATCTGCAACGTGGTATGGTGGGACCGCAAGAACGATCACTTTGGCTCGATCAGCAGCCATCTCGTTTGCGAACCCTTTAATTTTCACATCAACACCACGGCTGTCGAGTTCAGTCTCATACTCGCCAGCTTTTGTTCGCGCTTTTTCGACATCACGAGAGCCGATTAGGACTTCATGATTTGTGTGATACGCCCACCGAAGCGCAAGTCCTTCACCAATATCTCCAGTACCGCCAAGTAGTGCAATTCGCATACAGATACTCTGTGTGGTTGCCCCCTAAGCCTTGCGCGAGCGGCGAAGGACCCCGGTATCGAGGCCCCTATTTTCCGAATGCGCTCATGAGTGCGTCAGGCTCGGTTCCGTACACAACATAGAATGAGATAAGCGGTGAAACAAGAAGCGTCCCCCCAACGATGTAGAGTCGAATTGACGGATCCGGTATGCCTGCAGCAATAATAAAGCCGACAAGGTCGATCCCCAGCATGAGCAGAAGGAATTTGAGAAACGGACTCATGGTGACTCAAGCTCCGAAGGGAGATTGTTTACGGAGTCCAGTACTGCTCTCGCGCCCGCGTCAATGAAGGCGGCAGTTCCCTCTTCACCAGTTAGTCCACCAGTGAGGACGCCAACACCAGCATAGCTTCGATCAGGATCGGCGTTGGCAGCATTCACTGCCGTTTCAATATCATCAAGCGTATCGCCAACAAAAACGACCTCTTCGCTGCCGAAGCGATCGGCGACCGTTGTAAGCGCATGTGGATGTGGTTTTCCATGCTCCCAATCATCCATCGTAAATCGGTACATCGAGTCAACTGCGAGGCCAACCCGTTCAAGTGCGATCAGTGCTTCCGATCGCGGGCGGCCTGTGACAACACCAATGTTATATGTTTCTGTCAGCGTCTCTCGGGTCTCAGCAGAGAGAATAACAGGCTCGTCGTGAATGAATCCCGCAGTCTCGATTGGTGGCTCACCACCCTCCAGTTCTGTGTAGAGTTCAGCGCCGAGGTACAGTGCTTGGAACACAGCTCTGAGTTGCTCTGGATCCCAGCGATCGAAAATTGCAGCAGTGTCTGCATCAAGTGTATCTGTTACAGATTCTGCGGCAGTGAGTCCACCTCCGGCAGTGTGTATCGAATCGGTGAATGCTGCAATCGACACAGATGCGCCTTCATCAACAGCAAGGACATACAGTGCAGCCGCGTACGTCAGCTCCCAGTCGTTGTTAAAGCCACCTGCATTTTTAAACAACTGAATCTCGTCTTTGTTGATTGTTTCGCCATACACGTTATCGATCGAGTCAACGATCGCCTGACGATATGAGTCAGCAACATCTACAAGGACGCCATCAATATCTAAGACAACAGTGTCCGCACGCATTGGTCGACTCTCTGTCGTGTACCCTCAAAACGGTTGCTCTCCGGCATCATAATACTGGAACAATGACTGTCGAAAGGACACTCATCGCACAACAACGTAGAGTGGACTCCGATATGCTGGAAGTGTTATCTGCTCGGTATTTACTTCTGGCGGCTCAAATCCAAGTGTCGTAAAGTAACACCGTACATCGAGTCGGTCGGCAAGTACCAAGAACGGACGGTGTAGTTCACCAGGAAGATTCAGTGCATACAAAACATCGACATCGTAGTATGTGGGAATTTCAGATGCGGTACTTCGTTCAACAAGGTCATCGTGATGAAATTCGATCGGGGAGGGGACCTCAAAATCATAGATATCAGTGGCGACGACAGTACATCCTGCCTCGATGAGGCCCTCTGCGACGTCTGTGCGTCGGCCGATCCCAACCTCCAAGAGCCGATTATACTGTGACAGATATTCGACAATCGCACGACGTGAATGGATTCCCACGGCGGGAAACTTAAGAGTCGGCCGTTCATATTCGTTTGCATGCTCGTCGATATCGTGCCGATCGGGGATGTACCCGCCCAAGTCAAGCGGGAGTCGTCTGCGGCACTCCGATCCGTGTACGACGTGGACGTAACGGTCCACGATACCCAATCAATCCCTGACGGTGCGTTCGACAGAAGTCGAAACCAGTACCGTGCAGAGGAGTTTATTGACCTTGTCAGTCGTATCGGATCAGGTGATAAAAATATTGGAATCACCGTTCAAGACCTCTACTACCGAAGACGAAACTACGTATTTGGGCTTGCGTATCTGAACGGAAATGGATCTGTCATTTCGACATATCGGCTACAAACCTCCTCCGATGGTGGCATCACATCGAAGCCAGCGGCAGATGTTTTCGCCGATCGAGTTCGAAAAGAGGTTGTTCACGAGATTGGTCATACGTTCGGACTCGAACACTGTGACAACTCAAAATGTGTCATGTCGTTCTCGCCAACTGTTCGGGAAGTCGACGTAAAAGAGGAGAACCTTTGCGGCAGTTGTAGCCGGCTTATCCGGTAACAAGACGCTGTTTTATAAAATGATTGTGTGAATTACACAGGTCTCTAGCGTTTGCTGGTTGTCAGTGGTCTCGGAGCGTAATTCAAACGGCAGTGTCAACGAGATGCTCCTGAATAGATGAGCGAGCATCCTGCACACAAACTATATGTGAGTAATGGATAACTGGTAACTACGATGGATGCTATTTCGATCGCACTGATACTCGGTGGGTTAGTGCTACTATTCGTTGGGGCGGCGCTCTCTAACTACGGCGTTGCAGTGACGGGGATGGCGGTCGGTGGCGGAACTGGTTATCTTGTTGCTCCAACAGTTGGTGCGGCGGCAGGGTTAGGTTCACCAGTTGCGATCGTCGTCGCAGTCCTTGGTGGAATTGTGGCGGGAGTTTTGCTCACTCGCCTGCTGTTCTCGTTCGCAGTGGGTGGTATCTCTCTCCTTGTTGGGTTGTTTGTTGGATTAACAGTCGTTGTACCGCTATTTGTCACCGGAGCATGGTATGTTGAGATCGGTGTCGCGGTTGCTGTTGCAATGTTTTCAGCACTGCTTGGATTGGTTCTCACGAAGACAATGATGGTCGTCATCACAGCATTTGTGGGATCTCTTTTGGCGTCGCAGTCAATCACTGCAGAGCAGCTGTTGGCCGCACAAGCGAATGTAACAATGGAGCCGTTATTTTTCGAGCCAACCGCACCGGTGTTTGTCGGACTCTTTGTCCTTGGGGTGCTCACTCAGTTCGGGTTATTCAAATTTGGATACGTCGCAAAGCTCCTCAAAATTCTTCCAGGTGGACGTGCACTACGGAATCGCGGTGAAAAAGAAGCAAGCGACTAAACACAGCAGCTATACTGAGTAGTAATATTCGCCCGATCGCTTCTGTGACTGATCTTTCTGACTCTCCGGTTTGTTGATCCGTGGACGCCCTGTTCGTTCATCACGGCGGAAGGTAATATCAAGATCTGCAAGGAACTCATTCATTCCATCACGCATCCCTTGTGGTGGGGTTGCATGACCGTGGTGGGCAGGCTCGCCATCGAAGACCATGAGTCGATCGGCCAACAGATCGATCATATAGATATCGTGGTCAATGACCATGACTGTCGCATCGTGGTTTTCCGCGTAGCGTCGGATCGCGGTTGTCGCTTGGACACGCTGTTCAACGTCAAGGTGTGCGGATGGCTCATCAAGCAGGTAAAGGTCCGCATCCTGTGAGAGACACGCTGCGATCGCAACACGCTGGCGCTCACCGCCGGAGAGGTCCGTGAGGTTCTGCTCCATGATTCGGTTGAGCTGGAGTGGGTTTGCAACCTCGGTGTTCCAATACGAGGAGCCAAACTCGTCGGTGATTGTTGACAAGAACGCATCGACACGCATCGGCTGGTCGATTTCAATGTACTGTGGCTTGTATGAGATGTCTAGTTCAAAATCGACAGACCCCTCATCAGGTTCTAAGGCACCGGTAAAGAGCTTTGCAAGGGTCGATTTACCGATTCCGTTTGGACCGACAATGCCGAGAACTTCGCTTTCATAAATAAGGCCGCCCTCGACGTCAAGAGAGAACTCACCCTCGCCGTAGGATTTCGATAGTGATGGATACTCGACGAGCGGTTGGCCAGTGAAGGATTCACGTGGGGCGTGCTCCTCAAATGTGATTGCCTCTTGGCGGATCCGCATATTCTCATTCGTTAAGTAGCCTTTTAGATACTCGTTGATCCCGTTACGGACGGATTTTGGCGGCGTGATAACACCGAATGCACCCGGTTCACCATATGCCACGTGTAGGGTGTCCGCAAGTAGGTCTAAGATAGCAAGGTCGTGCTCAACGACAAGCATCGATCGATCCGACTCCTCATCTGCGGCCAGTTCTTGAATAAGCCGCGCAGCAGTCATTCGCTGTCCGATATCGAGATACGGTGTAATCTCATCAAGGAAATAGAAATCAGCATCTCGGGCCAAACATGCTGCAATCGCAACCCGCTGGAGTTCTCCTCCGGAGATTGAGTCAATGTCTTGGTCCATTACTGGACGGATATTGAGCCGATCGATAAGTTCGTCCAACACACCACGTTCATCTGTGTGCTCAAGAAGTTCTCGTGTATTACCGCTGAATTGTTTTGGAATCTGATCAACGTATTGTGGCTTTCGGGCAACCGTGATGTCGTCTGCAATCAGCTTGTTGATGTAGTTTTGTAGCTCCGTTCCACGGAACCGATCGAGCACTGCGTCCCAGTTCGGATCTTCGTCATAGATACCAAGATTTGGTGTGATCTCTCCAGCAAGCGCTTTCACTGCGGTGGATTTACCGATCCCGTTCGGGCCAAGAATACCTGTAACCTTCCCGGGTTCTGGAACTGGAAGTCCATACAGTGCAAACGCATTATCACCGTAGCGGTGAACAGGATCCTCGTTCAGCTCTTGCGGCAGGTTGATAATCTCGATCGCATCGAACGGACATTTTTCAACGCAGATACCACATGTCTCACCGAGACAGATATCTTCCGAGATACGGATCTGTGCGGGATCACCCTCAAAGGGTTCACCCTCCTCGAAATACTCCTCTCGTGTGACAATACAGTCTTTTCCGGTTCGATTCGGTGGGCAGTATTTTGCACACTCATAGTTACAGCGGTCCGGTTGGCAGCGATCGAGGTCAACAACTGCGATACTGTCGTCCGCCATCCTACAGCTGAACCTCCGAAGTCAGGAGGATTGCGAAGGTGATGAACCACAGTGTGAATGTCATAAATGACACGAAGAGGTTGTCTTTGATGCCGAACTCTGTGAGATCAACACCAACCAATTTGTAGATTGGATACTGCACAAAAATGAACGCGGCCATAATCACGACTGCAATGGTATCGCCCGCAGCCGCAGGGTCCGTCCCAACGAACGCGGCAGAAGCGAGACCGGCTGCGACGCCTGATAAACAGGCAATCGTCGTGATGGTCACTCCGCGCATGTGATCGGAGAGACCGGAGGCTGCCGTCTCTGTCGCCATGTACGTAGTTCTGAGAGCCGTCATGAAAAGCCGTTCGGCTTGGCTCCGAGAGTATTGTGCACATAAAGATTAACAAAGGAATTTATATCTATGATCTGAGTCATATCTAAAATATATGAGGGAAGGTCCCCGTGGGCACAGCTGAAAATATAAAAACTGTTCTGTGTGTTGGCGAACAGACAGCAGTTGACGAACTTCGAAATGCAATCGACGCACTCGAATCTGAACTAACAGTTGTAACGGCAGACAGAGAAACCGTGTTTGCGAGAGTAAACTGTACTATTATTTGTATTGAATCGAACGCAGACCTGTCACAGCTCTCTGCTCAGCAAAAGCGGTTCCCAAACAGACCAATTCTTGCAGTTATTTCTCCAGAGATAGACGCAGCCGTAGTGCTCGAAGCAGGTGCAACCGAGGTATATCAAACCGACCGATCGGTTATAGACCCAACAGTGCTCCGTGCACGCATTCGATCAACGGCTGCACAACAACAAGATTGTGTTGAGGACAGCCAACAGAAACACGCGCTGCAGGCACTGCACACGGTTAGCTCGAATGCAGCGCTGTCATACGACGATCGGATTGCTGAGCTGCTTCGACTCGGTCGTAAATATCTTCAGATGGAGTATGGTGTCCTCGCAAACATTGATGGGACACAGTACACCGTCGAACACGTCTCCGGAATAACGGATGAGATTCCTGCTGGGCTCTCCATCCCGCTCTCAGAAACATACTGTGAGCGGACGCTTGAACAGGGTGCGCCACTCTGTATCGGGTCTATCGAGACAGAGACACCTGACCTTGCTGATCGGTTAGCTGCAACAGAATTCAATATCGCACAGTATATTGGGACACCGCTGCGGACTGATGGCACCACCTATGGAACACTCTGTTTTTTCGATCGGACGGATACGCGCCGAGAGTTCACTGATTGGGATGAGACGCTCATAGACGTCATTGGCGATCGGGTTGCATACGAACTCCAACAAGAACAGCGCGAAAATGCACTTACTGAGGCAAAACAAGAGACAGAGGAAGTACTTTCTCGGGTGGATGAAGCGTTCTTTGCCCTAGATGGCGAGTGGCACTTCACATATCTTAACGATCAAGCTGAAACGCTGCTACAATGTGATGCAGAGAGCCTGCTTGGAGACAACGTGTGGGATGCATTCCCAGATGCGGCAACCCGTGCATTCTATCAGGAATACCACGATGCGATGGAGAATCAACAATCCACACGATTCGAGGAGTATTTTGATCCGCTCGAGACGTGGTTTGAGGTGAGTGCATATCCCTCGGATGATGGATTATCAGTCTTCTTTTCGGATATCACAGCTGAGAAGCGACGAGAACAGGAGCTAGAGCGGTATGAAACCATCATTGAAACGGTTAGTGATGGAGTGTACGTTCTTGACGAGGAAGGAATATTTTCGTTTGTCAATGAGGCATTTACAACACTAACGGGATATGATGAAACAGAAGTTGTGGGTTCGTACGTAGATATTATCAAAAGCGAGGAGACAATACGTGCCGCCGAGGACGCCCTTCGAGAACTCGTTGCACAGTTTCAAGAGACAGGCGAATGGCCGCGTGAAACAGCATTAGAACTGGATATCATAACCGCAGACGGAGAGCAGATCCCATGCGATGACAGAATGACACTGATGCCTGCAAAGAGTTCGTTCCGCGGAACGGTTGGGACACTGCGTGATATCAGTGAACGGAAAGAACGAGAGCGAAAGCTCAACAACCTATTGCAGTCAACGCGCGCGCTGATGCGAGCACACAGCCAGCAGGAGGTATGTGACCTTGTTGTTCGTGCTGTCGAAGAGATCCTGGACTTCGATTTTAATGCCGTACGACTGTACAATCCAGAAACAGAGCTGTTAGAACCGATTGCGGTCTCAACAGTGACCAAAGACCTGATGCCAGAGCGACCTGCATATAAGCCAGGTGATGGAATTGCTGGCCGTGTCTACACAACTGGTGAATCAGAACTGCATCAGCAAATGAGTCAGTCTGGCGAGCCAACAATCCACGATCCGATCGGCTCCGGTTTTGTTCTCCCGCTTGGCGAGCACGGTGTTGTGAGCCTTGGATCAAGCGAAGTGAATGCGTTCAACGCATCAGATGTGCAGTTTGCAGAGCTGTTGGCTGCGAATGCAAGCGCAGCACTTGATCGAGCCCTTCGGGAACAGGAACTCCGTGAGTACGAGACGGTTATGAAAACCGTAAACGATATGGTATTTGTTGCGGACACCGATGGGCAGATTGGCCGGGCAACAAAACCGCTTGTCGAACAGTTTGGAGCGGATCGAGATACGCTATCTGAAACCACACTCGGAGAAATATTCACAGCCCCAACAGCCCAGACGTGGGAGTCGGTCGTTCAACGGGTTGCAGGATTATCAAAAACGGAGACGCGAACGTACGAGGTTGATCTGTTACTGCCGGGTGAACAAACACTCCCAGTGCGTGTAGACCTATCACCACTTTCTTCGGAGATGACAAGCGACAGCGTTGTTGGATCCGTAACAGATATTTCAGACCTTGTTTCTGCGAAACAACAGGCCTCTTTTGAGCGCGATCGGTTTACATACTTATTCGAGAATATTCCAGACCCGATCGATGAGGTGACGGCTCAGGATGGTGAGCTACGTGTTCGGTCGACAAATACCGCATATGAGCAGTTTGCAACTGCAGCACAGCATACTGATACCGAGATCCCACTTACCGCTGTTGCAGACAAAAAGCTACGACGACTCGTTGGAGAGACAGAGTCGGTCTTTGATGAGCAGACCGTCGAAGAGATCGGAATTGAAACCCAAGATGGCCGATTTGACTTCTTGTTCCGAAATGTACCATACACTGCAAACGGTGAGGATCGAAGTTTCGGGATCTACACCGACATTACCGATCTAAAACGCAGAAAGCAGTATCATAAAGTCATCAATCGCGTCCTCCGTCACAATCTTAGAAATGATCTCAACGTGATTGTTGGGTTCACTAACGAGCTCGTAGACGAAATCGATAATCCACAGCAACGGTCATATGCTGCCCGCGTGCAAGATACTGCGCAGGATCTTATCGAGTTAGGTGAGACTGCAAGACAGATTGAAGACGTTCTTCACCGAGATTCATACAAAAAGCGCGCGGTGACTGCAGATGAGCTATTATCAGTAGCAGTAAAAACAGTCAACAGTGTTTCAACAGACGTGTCTTTTACTGCGATTGGTGATCCGCACGTCGAGATGTACGCTGACGATCGGCTTGCACTTGCAATAGAGGCGCTTGTAGAGAATGCAATAGAGCATACAGTAGAAGAACCAGCAGTCACGATCGAAATTGCAACAGTATCAGAAGCGGAAGTGATGGTTTCCGTTGCTGATACAGGTCCCGGGCTCCCAGATGCAGAGTGGGATATTGTATCTGGAGCGGCGAGTATCACACAACTAGAACATGGAAGCGGACTCGGATTATGGCTTGTCCGATGGGTCGTTGAGGATTTAGGTGGGAAACTACACCGGGTGTTGCCTGATTCAGGTGGTACGCGGATTGAAATAACGCTTCAGCGCAGCGACCAATAACCGTTTGCAGCGAGAGTCGCATTGAAAGTGTGACACTACCACGGCACAGTTCCTCAAGCTTTATGCAGTTGCACTGTTTCGATTCGTAATGATGGCTGGAACTACAGAAGAGAGTCTTGACGACCTCCCACCAAGCGCAAAATTGGTCTTCAAAGTACTCGAATACAACGGGCCACTGACGCAGAAGGGGATTGTCGAAGAATCAATGCTTTCTGCACGTACGGTGCGGTACGCGCTCGAGCGGCTGGAAGGTATTGGAATTGTCGATGAAGATGTCTACTTTGCTGATGCAAGACAGAATCTCTATCAGCTAACCCCTGCGGCAGACGCAACTGGCGGGAAGAGTGAAGCCTGCACCGCAGATTAGAACACAACGTTCGGTAAATAGGCGCTATTCTTCTACGTTTTGCATTGATTTATTGAGCCGATAGCCAGAAATAATAGTCAAAACAATTGTTACCAGTAGGGCGGTTGACATTGCAAACACGAATGCAAGCAGTAAGAACCATCCTTCAGGCCCAAGAACCGGGTATTCACGTGTTCCAGACACAGGGCCTAACAGCTCGAATATGCGCACAATGTAGAGAACCGCCCCAACAAACAGTCCAATAGCAACACCTATTGCAGCGTTCCGTGGAACGGACAGCTCGTTAATCAGGATCGCCGTTGGTGGACGATCGGGGACATCGTTACTCACAGCCAATAGTTAGTAGTCTGCCTTCAAATTGCCACCGAATTTATTTGCAGTTTGGGCGTACACTTCGAACACCGGTCCGAAGACGAGAAAATATGCCGCTCCGATCGAGCGAGAGGAACGACCGCTATGCATCAGATACATTACCATCTGTCTCCGGCCGGCTGTCCCTCATCGGATAATGGCCTTCCGTCCAGTATCGAAGAAAGACCGAAATCGGCGTTTCAGAACAAAAGAAACCGGCATGGGAAGTACCGATCGAACCGCCTAAGGTTGCTGCGTTCATCATCAAGATAATGACTCTCACGCTTGGCACTGCAAGCGCGGCACCCGGAGAGATAGATACCGGGCGGCTGACAGTTGGCGAACTGCGGGATGGGACCCCTGCAGCGCTTCCAGTTGCCGTAATTAATGGGGCGGAAGACGGACGGCGACTCTATATTCAAGCCGTCAGTGATGGAGACGAACTCAATGGGCTTGGTGTATTGACGCAGGTGGTCCCGCAGCTAGACCCCACCGAGCTGACTGGAGAAATTTTGATTGTTGGGATTGTCAACTATCATGGCTTCCAAGTTGGGGAACACCGGAACCCGATCGACGATCGGAAAACAAACCGAACATATCCCGGAAATGAAAACGGCTCAACAAGCGAGCGAATCGCGGCAGCAACCTATGATGCTGCACAGACTGCGGATCTTATTTTAGACCTTCATCAGGGATCGACGAGCCAGATGATTAACGAAACACGTGTTCGGTGCGGTCAGCGACACCGAATGCATGGGGACTGTCTCCGACTCGCAAAGGTGTTCGGCACTGGATTCGTGATCGATCAAAAAGGCCCTGATGGGCAGCTTGCTCGTGTCGGGCCAGATAATGGAATCCCGACGATCGACCCGGAGTTGGGTGGCTGCGTCGGATGGGATGAAGAAAGCATTCAGATTGGTGTTGATGGCATATTCAATGTGCTTCGATACTACGGTTTTCTCGATGGAGATGTATCGCTCTCAGCACAAACGCGTGCAAAAGGCTTCGATCAGTACGGGTCACCCGTGGGTGGCCTTGTGCACTACACATGTGAACTGGGCGAACAGATCAGACCCGGACAGACACTGTTTGAGGTGACGGATACATTTGGTGAATTAAAAGCACGAGTAACTGCAGATAGTAGCGGCATCTTTTGGCGATCGCGACGGCTTCCACAGGTCGCAACCGGTGAATATGTCTGTTCTGTAGGAACAAACGTTGATGAGTACTGAAATGGATCGTGCAACGCTCACCTGTCTTGCGTGTGGGGCCGAATATGTCGATCGGTGGCAGTGTTCCTGCGGTGGCGTACTAACATATTCAGAACAACCGTTACCAACAGGAAACACACCGGACCCAGCGTCGTTCGATACCCGAGATGGATTATGGTCGTTCTCGGAGTTCATTCCAGAACAACCGCGAGTCACGCTTGGAGAGGGGATGACACCACTTGTGGATGCACCATACTGGAATGTGGAATTTAAATTGGAGTACGTCTTCCCAACAGGGAGTTTCAAAGATAGGGGTGCAACAACGACACTTTCGCGTGCAGCCAGTCTCGGGGTTGAGACCGTTATTGAGGATTCCTCAGGGAATGCAGGGGCAGCGATCGCGACGTACGCCGCACGAGCAGGGATTGACGCGAAAATCTACGTTCCAGCGTCTGCCAAACAGTCAAAACTCACAGCAATCAAGCGAGCAGGTGCGACACCAATCCGTGTTTCAGGCTCCAGACAGGCGGTGACTGATGCATGTATTGAAGCGGTTGAAAACGGTGACGGATGGTACGCAAGCCATGCATGGAACCCGGCATTCTTTACAGGAACCGCCACGATCGCGTACGAGATTGCACTCCAGCGATCATGGGATGTCCCGGATGCGATCGTCCTCCCGCTTGGGCACGGGACACTGTTCCTTGGGGCATACTACGGATTCAAAGCGTTAGTTGATGCAGGATGGACCGATTCAATACCACGGCTCTTGGGTGCACAGGCAGCAGGCTATGCCCCGATCGCAGACGAACGACACGGTGACACAGCTGGAACAAACACCGTTGCGGATGGAATTCAGATTAAATCGCCGGTTCGTCACGAGGAGATTCAAGCAGCGATCGAAGAGACGAATGGTGATGCGATTGCACTCTCTGAGGACGCGGTCGAACATGCGTTAGACCAGCTACATAGCCATGGGTTCTACACTGAGCCAACGTGTGCGATCGCTCCTGCCGCATTGGACGAATATCGCAATCGTGGTGTTGTCAACCCGAGCGACGATGTGGTTGTACCACTTACCGGAAGCGGCCTCAAAACATAGGGTACTCTTATTTTTCAGGGTGTGTTCGTGCGTCGAACCCACCACGAATAAGCGGCTTTGCGATATGCCGTCGAGCACACGGGGGCACTTCATACCACCCAGTTTCGAGTTCGCGATTGACAGACGTTTCAATTTTTCCTGGAGCAGTTGTCCCGCACTTTCGGCATCGATAGCCAGCGTTTCGACCGGCGGATTTCATTCGACGATCGCAGTCCGGACACGGCGGGGTGACAGCTGCAGTTTGATTGAGCGATCGAACGGCAAACTTTTCTAATTTGAGTGTTCCCTCAGTGAACTCTCCACAAACCGTTAACGCATCACCAACGCGCAGGTTTCGGACGTGGGTTCGAAACCGTTTGGTTGGCTCGAACGCAGCACACACGAGTGACTGTGGCTCTATTGACTCCTCAGTTGCGAAATGAAAAAACACGTGACCGCCCTCTTTCGTTTCCGGTGGTGACTCAACGACACCACTGAGGAGATATCCACGGCCATGTGTAAGCGAACCAGCCGATATCGATGTCAGATGTGCGTCGGTCCCTTGGTTCGTTACAAATATCGTCGCACAGTCAACTCGCTCGCTGTCGATCTGTGCAGCAACGCGTTGGCATGCTTTGGGATCATCTCCACGAATACCGTGCAGGATGGGTCCCGGTGCACTCGGAACACACACTGCTTGATTCTCCTCACGATCGACCGTATCCCAGACCGTTGGGTAGCCGGAATCGGCTGCAGCAAATACGGAGTCGTACGCGATGTTCCGGGGTGTCCCACATCGATCGAACTCACGGTAAGAGATATGTTCGTATGTCCACTCCTCGAATGCAGCGCCAGCACCGATCGCTGCAAGCGCTCCGATTCGGCCCCGACCGGCGACGGTACAGCCAGCTCCAGCCCATGCGTAGTGGTCATATCCATATGTGTCTGCAAGCGAAATGGCGGTCTCAATATCGTGAATCTCACGAACTGCCTGGCGACTGAATGATGCAACTTCGGGAGGGACGTTTTCTGAGGAGACGGGAGCGATGACAAGCCCAGGGCTTGTTCGTGGATCCGTGTCGATCGCAGTGCGATCGATCAACGGCTTCGCAACTGATGCGGCCTTCGATACCGGACAGTCCGTCTCGATCGCAAGTGCAGCATTCCCTCGTGTTTTGTGTTTCACCGCAGGATTCAAACGAACCAAACGGTAGTTGTCAACAGCGTGGCCTGCAGCCTCGATTTTGCGGCCGATCTGTGTCGCGAGATACGTCGTACACATCCCGTCAACACGTGAATCGGTGTCATCGAGGCCAATAATCGTCATTGGAGACAATACCTGTTGGGTATAAAAACCGGTTTCGACTTAATACAGTGTAAAAACCGGCTTGGATATCGAAATCGCAAGAGAGCGTCCTGTTTGTTGACGGGATTGGCACAATACATATATGTACGGAGAGGCTTAGGTTGCGGTATGGCACGATCTGCTCTCGTCGGAAACATCGCTGCTATGTTAGGGGATGCGGGGTTCCTCGTGAGCGATCGGTGTGCAGTCAGACCGAAGAGTTTCGATCTCGCAGCGCGTCGTGGCGAGGATCTTATCCTCTTAAAGATACTCGGCAACATCGACGCACTCACTGCAGAAACCGGTGCAGAGCTTCGCCGTCTGGGAGAGTATCTCTCGGCGACACCGATGGTTATCGGTCTTCGGACACGCGATGAAGATCTAAAACCGGGCGTAGTCTATTTTAGACAAGGAGTCCCAGTATTTCACCCGGAAACGGCTTATGACCTCTTTATTGAGGAGGTACCGCCACTGATCTACGCCGCACCGGGCGGGTTGTACGTTAGTATTGACGGTGATCTCCTTTCGGACGAAAGAGAACGTCGTGGATGGAGTCTTGGGCGTCTTGCCTCCGAACTAGGTGTTTCACGCAGAACCGTCTCAAAATACGAAGATGGGATGAATGCCTCGATTGAGGTTGCAATCCAGCTTGAAGATCTCTTCGATCAGCCGTTCTCAAATCCGGTCTCGGTGCTTGACGGTGCCGAAGAGGTCAGACAAGCTGATCCAACACCGGAAGATCCAGATATAGACCCCGCAGATGAGCACGTGATCACAGTGCTCACGCAAGCAGGATTTGACGTCCATCCGACGCTCCGGTCGCCGTTTAAAGCTGTGAGCGAAGATAGCGACCGCAGCGAAGGAAGTATGCTCACTGGTCACTCCTCATTTACAAAAAGCGCAGAAAAACGGGCGAAGATCATGTCCTCGATCGGGCAAGTGACTCGAACACGATCTGTGTACTTTACCAAAGAGCGATCGAAGCGCGAATCCGTTGACGGAACAGCGATCGTTTCGTGTGAAGAGCTTGCGGCAATTGATGATCCGGATCTGATCCGTGACCTGATTCGCGAACGGGCCGCAGAACCAGAAGAATAACGACGGTTAGTTTCCGTACGTTTTGTCGAGATATTCGACGATATCACCGCTTTCTGGCATCCCATCGACACCATTCGCCTCGTCAACGAGAACAGGGACACCGGTCTGTCCACTGATTTCTTTTACTTCCGTCCGCTCGCTGTGCGATCGAGGAACCATTTTCGACTCGTATGCAAGCCCAAGCTCGTTGAGTTTGCTTGTGACTTTTGCACAGAACGGACAGCCAGCAACTTCGTACAGAATAAGATCTGACATCAATCATGAGTAAGACACGGACTCATTTGAATCCCGCGGGGACGTGCAACAGTTGTGCACGTCAAAAAAGCGTAGCGTGCGCTTAGGCAAGCGCGCCGAATCGAACCGCAAAGTAGCCGACACACGCGAGTGCCATGACCCACTGGAATGGGTGAATCTGATCAGTCCGGCCAGCCGCAAGCGAGACGATCGGGTAGGCGAGAATACCGGCTGCAATACCGTATGCGATCGAGGATGTGAGCGGCATGATCATGATCGTTAGGCCGGCAGGGACTGCATGGGTAACATCGTCCCAGGCAATCTCAACGACGTTTCGGAGCATCATCACCGCGACAACAACGAGTGCAACGTATGGTGCAAAGGATGGAATAACCGAAAGCAGTGGAACGACTGCGAGTGCAATCAAGAAAAAGAGTGCGACAAACAGTGCAGTCAATCCAGTTCGACCACCTTCACCAATTCCGGCTGCGGATTCAATGTATGTTGTGACGGTTGAGGTTCCGAGTGCACCACCAACAGTGGTACCGACTGCATCGGCCATCAGTGGTTTGTCAATATCTTCGAGGTCCCCGGATTCGTCTGTCATATCTGCTGCTTGTCCGAGTCCAGTAAGCGTCCCTGCGGTGTCGAAGAAGTCGACAAAGAAGAACGTGAAGATGACAAGGGCAAACGTGAGCGCTTCAATGTTCTGGAAGCCCTCAATAAATGCACCAGCAAGCGGTGTGATATCGTAGGATGCGAGATCGTAGGTGACGCCATCAAATCCTGGTGCGAAGGTGGCAGTATCTACGAGCCCTTGTTCGCCACCACCCTCACGTGCAGTGATACCAACTGCGGATGCAATATATGCTGCAACACTAGTGAGGAGAATACCGACAACGATCGCACCACGAACACCGCGTGCCCACAGTGCGAAGGTGAGAAGAATACCGATGACTGCAAGTATCGCAACTGGATCCGTTGCAATGACCGGGTTGATACTCACTGTTTCGGTAATAATCCGCATCTGTTCAAGACCAATCAACGCAAGGAAGAGACCAATACCGGCTGCAACAGAGAGTTTGACTGGTTCTGGGAAGAGTTTAATTACGTACTCACGTGCACCAATGGCAGTAAGTAAAATGAAGAGAATACCTTCAATGAAGACTGCAGCCAATGCGGTCTGCCATGGAATTCCTAGCTCAAGTACAACGACCACAAAGAATGCATTGAGGCCCATTCCGGGAGCAAGCCCAAATGGGAGATCAGCATAGAATGCCATTACAAGCATTGCAACGATCGATGCAATGATTGTGACAACCGCAAGGAGTTGGAATGTGTTCTCTCCGACATCGATCGCTGCAGAGAGAATAGCAGGGTTCACCACGATGATATACGACATCGTGAGGAATGTTGTTAGCCCGGCGATGAGCTCGGTGCTAAAGTCGCTACCGCGCTCTTGCACGTTGAAGTAGTTTGAAAGGGTATCAGTAATCCCCATAGTACACGTTTGAGCATATTTGAGAAAATGCACTTAAGCATTACCATAAACGTGTGTAAAATTGCGTATTAGACACCAATAAAAGAGACAAATATACACGAACGTGTTTATTCAAAGGTGGATAGTGCACCAACTGGGGCGTCAGTTAGTTCCCGTGCACGACTCATTCCCTTATCACCAACTGCAATAAGCGCAAATACTCCTGAAACGTCAGTCTCAGCCTGTTGTGCAATATCTAAAAGTAGTTCTTGTGTCTCACCTGATCGGATGAGGTCATCAACAATGAGCACAGTATCCCCTGAGGAGAGTGCCCGAGCAGGAAGATAGTACGTCAGCTCAATTCCAGACGCAAGGCGTTGTCGAGCTTCGATGAACTCTTCGACAGCGGTCTCTTTTGACTTTTTTGCGTATGCAAGTTTCGCATCAAAGTAACTTGCCATCGCTGCACCGAGCGTAATACCATCGGTTGCGGCAGTCAGAATGACGTCGGGGCGATCGAATCCAAAGCTATCAGCAGCAACAGGAGCAACGAGGTCGAGAAATGACTGGTCAAAAACAGCACCAGAGTTATCCACGTATCCCTCATCATCGAACTCAATTCGGGCTTCGAGTTCGTCCGAGAGTGCATCACGCCCAACGCCGTTGACTACTTCACGTGCTCGTTCAGTGCCAGGAAGGACATGTCCATTGACGTACCGATTGAGATCGCCGGCTGGGAGTGATGTTACCTCTGAAAGCTCATCATACGTTCGCGTTTCTTTCAGCATCCGCAAGACAGCAACCGCCTGCAGTTGAAGGGCTGCCTTCTCAGCTCTGTTCATATCATGAATGTGTGTATTACGTAAGTATGAACACTTCGATATAGAAAAATCAGTATCTGATCAAATATGTGTATGACAATAGATAACGGTGATCAAACACTACCGCTCTCGAACAATCACAAACTCTGCAAGGTCACGAAGGTAGCCGCGTGCATCGGTTTGGGATACACCCGTTGCATCAAGTGCGGCCAACGCTTGCTCAGATTGATGTTTTGCTCGTTCGTTTGCCTCTTCTGGGGTGAGATCAGTTATTTGGACGAGCGATGGACGCTCCATTGCAGCATCATGTCCTGCTGGCTTGCCGAGGTCAGATGCTGTTGCAGTTGCATCAAGCACGTCGTCTCGGATTTGGAATGCGATACCAACGCGTTCTGCGTACTCTCCAAACGTTTCAACGGTAAATGGATCCGCTCCGCCCGCAACAGCCCCCAACTCGGCTGCAGCACGGAACAGCGCACCTGTTTTCCGGCGAGCAAGTGTCATATACTCCGCTTCGTTCGTTGGTCGCGCAACAAGTTCTGTTGCCTCTCCTTCGCCGAGTTCAACCATCGACTCCGCAACAATCTGCATTGCTTGTTCATTCGAAGAAAAGAGCGAGAACGCTTCTCCAAGCAGTCCGTCGCTTGCAATAATTGCAGGTCCATAGCCATACTCTGCCCATGCACTCGGTGTTCCACGGCGAATGTCCGATCGATCGATAATGTCGTCAATCACAAGCGATGCATTATGCACAAGTTCAACACCGACCGCAAAGTCCACGGCATCCTCTGGGGTGCCACCAACTGATTCACACACTAAGATTGTGACTGCAGGACGGACCCGTTTCCCTCCTGCGAGCACGACGTGGCCTAGCTCATCGGAGAGTGCATCCGGGTCGACAGCGTCGATCACGGATTCGAGCCGATCGTTTACCATCGCGACCCGTGATTCCAGATACTCCATTGTCGGATCTACGGGTGTGAACGGCAAGTAGGTGACGGATCAAAATGGATACTGGGCGCGCTAGTTAGCTGCTAAATTCATCAATCAGTACTGGAACCACGTCAAAAAGATCGCCAACAATACCATAGTCCGCGATGTCGAATATCGGTGCATTCGGATCGGTATTGATTGCAATAATTGTATCAGAGCCTTTCATTCCGGCGACGTGTTGAACCGCACCGGAGATACCAACTGCAAGATAGATGTCGGGTGTGACAACTTTTCCTGATTGCCCAACCTGACGATTCTTTGGGAGCCAGCCATTATCAACGATCGGTCGAGACGAAGACAGTGTCGCACCAAGTGCAGCCGCCAACTCTTCGATGAGTTCAATATTTTCTTCGTCTTCAATACCTCGACCAACAGAGACAAGAATATCTGCATCGGTGATATCGACATCTCCGCCACCGACCTCTTCGAATCCAGTTACCGTCGATCGAACAGCGGATTCATCGATCGAGACCTCGAACGGCTCAACTGGTGCACTACCGTTTCCTTTTGCTTGCGGCCATTCTGCGCCACGGATTGTCACTGCAAACGGCTCTGTAGCAACGTCAACTGTCGTTTCGACTTTTGAGCCATACATCTCACGTGCGACAGAGAGCGTCTCATTATAAGAGATTCCGATCGCGTCAGTGACAAGCGGAAGCGAAAGGCGATTTGCCACTGCAGGCGCATAATCAAGCCCGTTAACGCTGTTTGGCATCAGTATCGCCGTCGGTGCAAGCTCGTCAAAGAGCGCCTCAATTGCTTGCACGTACACATCGTGATTGAACTCCTCACCGTGAGCAACCGTGTAGACGGTATCAACGCCTTCCCGATCGAGTTCGGTAGCAAATTTCTCGACATCCCCTGAGATGACCGCAACGTGTAGCGAGCCGCCAAGATCAGCTGCGAGATCAGCACCTGCGGAGATAAGCTCAAAGCTTATATCACGGAGCTGTCCGCGTCGATGATCTACGACTGCAAGAACGTCGCTCATTGTGCACCCACCCCCTTCTCACGGAGGACGCTTGCAAGGCTAGCTGCTGCAGCATCTGCATCACCCTCAAATAGTTCAACATCTGACTCACTTTCTGGCTCATACATATCAGTAAGGGTAATTTGGCTCTCGACCGCGCCCTCGTCCAATCCAAGGTCATCGAGTGTCTGCTGTGCGATCTCCTTTCGTTGTGCCATCCGAATGCCACGGAGACTTGCATAGCGCGGCTCATTGATACCAGTCTGGATCGTCAACACCGCAGGAAGCTCAACGTCAGTCAGCTCTTCGACACCACCCTCGAGCTCGCGCCGCACGTGAGCAACACCCGCGTCTGCATCGAGATCAAGCGCATTGACAACAGCAGCCCACTCATATCCTGCTGCGTCGGCCACAGAGACTCCCGTTGCACCGAAGGAATCATCGTGTGCCTGAACGCCGGTAAGGATCAAATCCGGCTCTTCTTCGGCGATGATCGCGTTGAAGATCTCGGTTTTTGCATTGACATCGAGGAGATCCACCGATGCAAGTGTGTCATCCCACACGCGAATCCCTCGATCGACACCTTTGGCAAGTGCCATCCGAATGGTTTCTTCGCATCGTTCAGGGCCGATAGTCGCAGAAACAACCTCTACATCGTCTCCTGCCTCAGCCAGTTGGACTGCGGTTTCAATCGCATAGTCGTCCCACTCGTTGAGGTCATATTCGAGGAACCGATCATCGATCCGGGTTCCATCCAGAACAAAGTCTTCCTCGACTTCGGCAACCTCTTTTACAGTGACGAGAACCTTCATCATCGTTTGGGTTGGTCACTTGGGCTGTAAACAGTTTCGAAATGGCCGATTAACTCTGACGTGAGAGTTTCCCAAGGTTACTGGTCGGTCTGGTTGTCAGCATCGTACTCTGGGAGTGAAATGAGATTCTCACGACCTAATCTGAGTTTCTCAATCTGATCGTCGGATTCCATGGCAGAGAGAAGTTGCGACACCTTTGCATCTGACCAGCCAGTCTCTTTCACGATCATTGCCTGCCTCATTCGGCCACCATTCAGTTCTAAAAGACGCTCAACACGCTCCTCGTCGGAGAGGAGTGAGAGGTCTTCCTCCGGTTTATTTTCCACATCTGGGGGCGCAGTTGACTGCTCACCAGACGTCTCTGACGGTGTTCCGGTCGAGTCCATGCCGTGTTCATTCCGTGAGGAAGAGGACTGTGTTTGGTCCGATGAAATGAATGGAATTGGCGTGTTTCGGTTGCGAAGAAGCAATGCGCCGACAAGCACAGCAACAGTAACAACGACACCTGCGAACAGCAATCCCCACGTGCCAAACACCCCGTCTGGATTTGCTGGGCCAATCGTATTCTGCTCAAACGTCATTGAAATATGTTCTTCCCGATCGAAGACGTGTGGACCTTCTTGAACAACGGTATTCTCCTCAAATGAAACGGACGATCGGACAATCGAGTATCCTTCAGGTGCGGTAATCTGTAGTTCTTGATTATCTCCGAGTGTTCGGAGCCACCGGTCATCCTCACCCAATTCAAATGCATCATCAAGTACCAGCCGCGATCCGTCTTCTGAAAGGAACTCAGTCCAGACAAACTCCAGAGTCAATGTCCCAACGGACCCGTCAAGAGACGCAGACCGGGAAACGGACTCGATCTCCATTTGGCGATCCGTTTCGGATGCTGATAATGCTGCGAAATTCTCGAATGTGGATACTTGAGGACCAACGGTAGGGTTTCCGGATTCAAACTCTTCGGCAAGCTCTTCAAATGTAGCGATCTCTTCGTCTGACTCAAGCTCGTACTGTATTTGAACCTCCCAACTGGCGCTTCGATCGGCACTCAGTTGGATACTGATCTGTGTTTGCGGAGAGATATCAGAGACAGTTAGCTCGGAAGACATCGTCGTGGACGTGTCGTCGGAGATCGTCGCGGCAGAACTTGCGACAGCAACGCCACCAAAGAGGGCGAAAGTTGCAAGGAGGGCAACAAAGAGGGGTATACGCCGCATGTCTGGAAACTCACATTCGCTTGGCAAAACGCTTTCTATCAGGCAACTGCACCGTGAGATTGTCAGTCAGGAGTGAGAGTCGACTCGAGTAGATCAGTAGTAGATGGATTTTTTGGTACTGCCGTGCAACGCTTGATCCAGATGAGATTATTCCCGTTTATTTTCGTCCTCTTTCTGTTTGTGGGGCTCGGTGTCGGTGGGGCATCAGGATCACTCACAGATATTTCTCCTACCCTTACGGTTGGTGAGGCAGATTCCACTGACTCCCCTATTGATGCCGAAACGCAACTTACAACAGACACATCAGTTGCACAAATTGAGGAGAATATAACCCAAACACGGACACTGGCAAACGATCCGGACTCGGTTGTCCGGGTTGAATTAGATCGAGAGCACGCCGACTTAGGACCGGCAATCATCGGACAGACCGATCGAACTGCAGCACAGATCACGCTTGGGTCAATTGAGAAACGGCTTGCAGATGCTGAAAGCGACAGTGAACGACAGCGACGGGTTCTTGACGAATTGAATACGATCGAACAACAGATTATCACGCTTGAAGAGAATCAACAGCAAGCGATTACCCAGTACAATGAGGAAGAAATAGACAGTCATCAGTTTGTCTCGGAGATTGTGAAGATCACCCACGAAGCTGAAGCATTAGAAGAGCGAATGGGTGTGCTAGTGACTACCGCAAACGAGGCAGGAACAAGTATTGACTCAAATCGCCGCCAAGGGATTGAGTCAAGTCTTGGAGTGTTTTCCGGACCAGTTAGAACATATGGGTCAGCGATACTTACAGGTGCAGAGCAGCCCGATCGAATCTACGTAGAAACCAGTGATGATGGAATCGTCCTCAGTGCAATTGACGGAGACACCTACACGAGAGAGGTACTTCGATCCGATCGCCGCGATCGTGGTGGTGGAACAATCGATCTTGAGGATGCCGAAGACGTTGTGCAAGCAAGCTATCCGGAGATATGGAACGAAAGCAGCACGATTCGTGTTGATGGGTCCGGATCAACTGTCAGAGTAAGTATTACAACGGAAACTGGTGAACTGATCGCGTTTGTCGATGGTGGCTCCGAGCAGGTATTCAAAGAGCACCGACAAGAAACAGTGTCAGAAGTTGTTCCAACGAACGAAACGACACGGGCACAGAGCGGCCTCAATGTGACAGTCCAACAGACCTATGTTGGGGGTCCACTGTTGATTTCTGTTGTCGATTCAAATAGTGGAGCGCCTGTAGAGGAGGCAACAGTCACAGTTGGGCAGGGGTCCGAGGAAAGTGATGTTGTTGGAAAAACAGACAGTGACGGTGAGCTGTATGCATTAGAACCACGCGGGACCTATACTGTTGCCGTCCTAAGTGGAACAAATACCGCGTTTGTTGAACTCGATTCAAATGAGCCGCGCGCACTTGGTACACGGTAATTACGGATACGCATTGGCCATGGGTTTATAACTCATTACAGAACTCAGACCGGCTATGTCTCGTGCAGTTGCCCCAGTGTTTGCAACGATACTCTTGGTTGCGATCGTTGTCGTCACTGCAGGGGTTGTCTCCGTAGTTGCCGTTGGATTTACCTCGACACTCCCAGATACGACGACAGGAGCTGAAGCGGTAGAGCATCCTGTTGAACTTGAAGTGGTCGGACGGACGCTCCAATTTACGAACACAGGAACAGAGACGATTGATGTTGATGAGCTTACGCTGGAAATAAGCGTCTCTGATCAGCCAGTCGCGTTTCAGCCCACAATTCCATACTTTTCGACGATGGGGTTTAAACCAGGGCCAAGCGGCCCGTTTAACACTGCCAGCAATACGACATGGGTACCTGGGCAAGACGCAACAATTACGATCGCAGACACAAATGAGCCGGTGCCACAAGTAGGAGACACTGTTACAGTTGAGCTGTGGTACAAGGACGAATACTATGCGAAAACGAGTTCCACCGTAGAATAACTTTGGTCGTACCGCAGACCCTGCTATTCGTCTGGTGCACGAGCGATCGTTGTGATCGCTTTCGGGCTTCCAGGATATGCTTGCTGGATATGATGTTCGATATCAACAAACCCAGCCTCTTCGAACATCCTGTCAGCCTCTTCTGCGTCATAAAACAGCATAATCGAATCTGCTACTTTTTGCATAGCGGTCGTTCTCGGATAGTCGGGACCAACAACCAGAACGTTATGTCCTGGTTTCACTACGCGACGGAACTCAACCAGTGCGTCCACAGGGCTTGGCCAGTATTCGATCGAACCGGATGACCAGATAACATCGAACGAGTTGTCTTTGAATGGGAGTCGCTCTGCATCACCACGGTAGAATCGGACTTGGTCATTCTTACCGAATTTTTTGAACGCCTTCTGCATCTGGTGGATGCTTTGATCCAACCCATGGACGTTCTCCGTGTACTGCAACAGTCCCTGTGTTGCAAATCCGGTTCCACAGCCAACATCAAGAACCTGATCGTCCGGCTGGATGTCGAGCAGTTCCAACGCCTCATCACGCATCTCATCGTTCCAGATGAACGGGTTAATTGTATCGTACACCTTCGAGAGATACTTGTAAAAAAGCCGCGCACGGGCTTTGTTCTCAAGAACACCCATTATTGGTCAATGTAGCAGCTACGAACACATAATCCTGCGGTTTTGCGTGCGGATTTGGAACCATGTGAACGGTTGTATGCGCGGAACAGTTCCGCAAACACCTTATACAGCGGTCGTACAATTTCGAAACGATCAAAGAGTATGGCGAGACCAGAGGTTCTCGAACGGATTAAATCGGCCGAATCGGAGGCCGAAGACATTATCGCGGCAGCGGAAGCTGATCGCGAGGAACGTATCGCCGAGGCTCGAAATGAGGCTGACGAGATCCGCGACGCTGCCGGAGAGGAGGCAGACGCACTCGAATCCGATCGTCTCGAAGAGGCTCGTGAAGAGATCGAGGCCCGTCGAACCGAGATTCTCGAAGCTGGCGAAACAGAGCGCGAAGCGCTTGAAGCTGAAGCCGAGGATCGAATTGACGACGCCGTCGAATTCGCAATTGAGCAGTTCAAAAAAGAGGTTCACGCACAGCGATAACTGATGAGTGTGTTAAGACCAGAACAGATGAGCAAGGTCTCGGTGACCGGATCCAAAGGCGTTTTGGAGCAAGTCATTGCGACCGTTCACGAGCTAAATCTTGTCCACATTCGTGATTACGACGAATCGTGGGATGGCTTCGAACCCGGAGCCTCACTGGAGGGTGCAGATCAAACTGCAGAACAGCTCGTAACGGTTCGGTCACTTGAGAGTATCCTTGACATCGATGAAGATGATGCAGAGGGTTCCTTCGGTGTTGACGAAGCGAAATTACAGGAACAGCTCGAGGCTGTGCGGTCGCGAGTCAATGAAAAAGATGACGAGCGTGATGAGCTTCGAACCCAGATTCGTGAGATCCAAGAAGAGATTGAGGCTGTCAAACCATTTGCAGCGCTTGGTATCGATCTCGATCTGTTGAGCGGCTATGACTCTCTCGAGGTTGCCGTTGGACAAGGAAAGCGAGATGCTGTAGAGATGGCACTCAGCGCATCCGAAGAGATTGAAGCGTACGAGATCTTTGGTGAGGGCCGTGCGATCGCAGTATTCGTAAACCCGACTCCAGGTGCAACAGATGCCCTTGCAGATGCACTCGTAGGTGTCGACTTTACGACGTACACCATCCCAAACGCTGATGAAAGCCCGAGCGCATACGTCCAAGGGCTTGAGCAGAAGAAGCGAAAGCTCGAATCAAAGCTCAACACTGTCGAAAGCGAGATCCAGGAAGTTAAACTCGAAGAGGCAGATTTCCTGCTTGCTGTTGAGGAGAAACTCACGATTGAAGCACAACGGAAAGAGGCACCACTCTCGTTTGCGACGACAAAAAATGCGTTTGTGGCAGAGGGGTGGATTCCAACAAAGCGCTTCGATGAGCTCGAGTCTGCACTCCAAGCAACGGTAGGCGACAGTGTTCTTGTTGAGGAGCTTGAAGTTGCAAGCTTCGGATCGGATGGATCACACAAACACACAGAACACGTCGCGGGTGGCGAAGAAGTAGCAACCGATGGCGGACACGCATCTAGTTCGGAAACGCCACCGGTGATCCAGAAGGCACCAAAAGGTGCAGAATCGTTCAAGTTGCTAACGGAAGCAGTGAGCCGACCAAAGTACAAAGAGTTTGATCCGACAATTCTTGTCTTCCTCACGTTCCCGCTCATGTTCGGGTTTATGATTGGGGATATCGGATACGGTGCGCTCTACTTGGCGATCGGCTACTTCATGTACAGCCAGTATGAATCAGCCGGGATCAAAAGTCTCGGTGGCGTTGCAATGTGGGCGGGTGCATTCACGGTGTTGTTCGGGTTCCTCTACGATGAGGTGTTTGGACTCCACTTGTACGAATACACGACGATCATCAGCCAACCGCTCCCTGAGTACATTGGTATCTCCTACATTAGCAAGGGGATCTTCCCAGGCGACATTGAGTGGGCGATCGGCTGGCTTGTCGTGAGCGTGCTCTTTGGTGTACTTCACTTGAATATCGCATACGTCCTCCAGTTCATCGAGGACCTCGAGTTCCACGGCGCGAAGGAAGCAATCCAGGAAACCGGATCATGGATCCTGCTTCTCAACGGGCTGTGGATCTGGGTGTTCAGTACGCATCTTGAGTCCTCGAAGCCGGAGTTCCTCTTTGAGACCTTCGCTGCAGGTGGTCCGATGGCGATCGGGTTTGCTGGGTTCTCTGAAACGGTCGGTATTATCGCGCTTGGTGCGTTCATTGTCGGGTTCTTCCTGCTTGCGTCCGCATCGCTTGCGGAAGTACTGGAGTTCCTCAACGTCCTTGTGAACGGCCTCTCGTACACACGGATTGCAGCAGTGCTGCTTGCAAAGGCAGGAATGGCGCTCGCAGTCAACCTCCTTGCATTCGGTGCTGTCCTTGAGGACGGAAGCTACACATTCCTCATGACACCAGGAAGTCTGGAAGCAGCACAGGCGGCAGGACAGAATATTGTCTTCCCTGGACTGTTCACAGCAGGCGGTGTTATCGGCCTCATTGCAGGACTGTTGGTTCTTGTCTTCGGACATATTATCGTCCTCGCGCTGGGTGTTACGAGCGCAGGATTGCAAGGAATCCGTCTTGAGTACGTGGAGTTCTTCGGAAAATTCTACGAAGGCGGTGGCGACAAATACGAACCGTTCGGCCACGAGCGCCGCTACACGGACGAGTAGCGCACCGCGCCATATTTTTATCACCACACAGGGGAGTACGTATAGAGAGGAGTGTATCATGTGTCACGCTAACATGAATAAACGCATGTTAGCGGGCGTTACACACACGTGCTCGAATGTTTTGGGAAGTTTTATGATGACTCTACGGTGAAATACGGATGTTCGGAAGCAAACTAGCCGAAAAACGGACTGACTACCTATATGATCGAAACTATCCCAGAATTGACGACAGTATTGCAGGAAGGAACGCTGACAGACCCACAAGCAGCAGCCGCTCTCGGTGTCGGTCTCGCTGCGCTCGGTGCAGGATACGCAGAGCGCGGAATCGGTGCAGCCGCAGTCGGTGCGATGGCAGAGGACGAGGATCTCTTCGTTAACGGACTGATCCTTACTGTCCTTCCGGAAACCATCGTTATTCTCGCACTGGTCGTCGTGTTCCTGGTCTAAATCGACCACCCACTTTCAACCAATGAGTTTGGAAACAGTTGTTACGGACATCAAAACGGAGGCCGAAGCGCGCGCGGCAGAAATCCGAGAGGATGGCGAAGACCGTGCCTCGGAGATCATCCAGAACGCCGAAGCAGATGCTGAGGAGTTACTGGAAGAGCGCAGCGCAGCGATCGAACGACAGATCGAACAAGAGCGCGAGCAGACGCTTTCGAGTGCAAAACTCGAAGCGAAACAGGCTCGACTTGAAGCGCGCCGAAATGTCCTTGAAGAGGTCCGCGAGCAGGTGGAGACACAGCTTGCAGACCTTGACGAGGATACTCGGGAAGAACTTACGCGAGAGCTGCTTGACGCAGCCGCAGTTGAGTTCGAAGATGCAGAGCACGTCTCTGTGTACTGCCGAGAATCCGACAAGGCACTCCTAGAATCGATTCTTGACGACTACGACGGCTTCGAAGTTGCGGGGACCCGTGACTGCCTAGGCGGCGTTGTTGTCGAGAGCGATGAGTCGCGCGTTCGTGTGAATAACACGTTTGACTCCGTTCTTGAAGATGTCTGGGACGACAATCTGAAGCAACTCAGCGATCGACTGTTTAACCAATGAGCACAAGCGGCACGTCGAACCCGGAGTACGTCAACGCCCGTGTTCGTGCACGGCGAGCAGCGCTTTTCAGTGACGAGGAGTATCGAAAGCTGGTCCGAATGAGCCCAGCAGAGATCGCTCGTCGGATGGAAGAAACTGAGTACGAAACAGAAATTAATGCGCTCGGAAGCCGCCATTCAGGTGTCGATCTGATCGAGTATGCACTGAACCGAAACCTTGCGAAACATTTCGATGACCTGCTTGGATTCTCTGAAGGGCAGATCTACGATCTGATCGCACGGTATCTGCGAAAGTTCGATGCGTGGAACGCGAAGACGATTATTCGTGGTCTATACGTAGGCACAACCAGAGAAGAGATTGAAACAGATCTCATTCTTGCAGGAGAGTTCAACGATCGGATGATTCAACGTCTCCTTGAGGCACAAACGATCGAAGATGTGGTTACCATCCTACAGGGAACCATCTTCGGGGCGGGCCTCGGAGCCGCATACGCAGACTATGAAGAGACTGGTCTGCTTGTTCCGCTGGAGAACGCAATTGACCGAGCGTTCTACGAACACCTGCTCGGTGATCTCCCACGGAGCGAACCAGTCCAACTCTATCGCGAGTTCCTCGTTGCGGAGATCGATTTCCGTAACGCCCGGAACGCGCTTCGACTTGCGCGAAGCGGTGCAGATCTCGATCCCGCGGCGTACTATATCGATGGCGGGGAGCTATTCCGCCCATCCGAGCTGAATATGCTGGTACAGAGCCCAGATGAATTGGTGACACATCTCCGAGAGAGCAAGTATGCGCGAGACCTATCTGCAGTACTCGACGATCTTGAGACTGCAGACAGCCTGATTGCATTTGAGCGCGGGCTGGAAAAAGCACTCTTAGCATACTCAAAACGGCTTGGAAATGTATATCCAATGTCTGTCTGTCCGGTTGTCGCGTACATCCTCGCAAAGGAGCGAGAGGTCGAAAACATCCGTGCGATCGCACGCGGTCGTGAAGCTGGGTTGAGTCAATCGGAAATTGAAGAGGAGTTGGTGATCCTATGAGCCAAGAGATCGCAGTTATCGGGAGCCCGGATTTCACGACAGGGTTCCGACTTGCCGGCGTACGGAAATGTGAAAATGTTCCTGATGAACAGAAGGACGATGACCTCGATGACGCAGTCGAGCGCGTCCTCGAAGACGAGGATGTCGGAATCATTGTAATGTATAACGATGATCTCGATCACCTCTCACGGAATGCTCGGACGGCGGTCGAGACTAGCATTGAGCCAACGCTCGTCACGCTTGGTGGCGGCGCAGGCAGCGGCGGTCTCCGGGATCAAATCAAACGAGCCATCGGTATCGATCTGATGGAGGAAGAAGACTAATTATGAGTCAAGCAACAGAAACCGACACCGACGGAAGCGGTGTCATTCAAAGCGTCAGTGGTCCGGTCGTGACCGCTCGCGATCTCGATGCCCGGATGAACGACGTCGTCTACGTGGGCGACGAAGGGCTAATGGGTGAAGCGATTGAGATCGAGGGCAACCTCACGACCATTCAGGTGTATGAGGAGACCTCAGGCGTCGGCCCAGGTGAACCCGTTGTAAACACGGGCGAGCCGCTTACGGTCGACCTTGGTCCAGGGATTCTTGATGCCATCTATGATGGTGTCCAGCGTCCATTGGATGTCCTAGAGGAGAAAATGAAGAGCCCGTTCCTTGACCGTGGTGTTGACGCACCCGGGATTTCGCTCGAGAAACAGTGGGAATTCAAGCCAACTGTTTCTGAGGGCGACACGGTCGAGGCAGGCGACGTTGTGGGAATCGTTAAAGAGACGGTCAGTATCGACCATAAGGTCATGGTACCACCGAACTTCGAAGGCGGAGAGGTTGTTGCCATCGAGGCTGGTAACTTCAACGTGACCGAAACCGTTGTCGAACTGGGCAACGGCGAGGAAGTCACAATGCGTCAGGAGTGGCCCGTTCGGAAAGCCCGACCAGCCGTCGAAAAGAAAACCCCACGAACCCCGCTCGTCTCCGGACAGCGGATTCTTGATGGGTTGTTCCCGATCGCAAAAGGCGGTACCGCAGCAATTCCTGGTCCATTCGGATCCGGAAAAACAGTCACGCAGCACCAGCTTGCAAAGTATGCGGACGCAGACATTATCGTCTATGTTGGCTGTGGTGAGCGTGGCAATGAGATGACAGAGGTTATTGAGGACTTCCCAGAGCTGGAAGATCCAAAAACCGGGAACCCACTGATGGCCCGGACCTCGCTCATTGCAAACACCTCAAACATGCCTGTCGCGGCTCGTGAGTCCTGTATCTACACCGGAATTACGATTGCGGAGTTCTACCGTGACATGGGATACGACGTTGCGCTGATGGCAGACTCCACCTCACGGTGGGCAGAGGCAATGCGCGAGATCTCCTCGCGTCTCGAAGAGATGCCTGGTGAGGAAGGGTACCCGGCATATCTCTCAGCACGTCTCTCGCAGTTCTACGAGCGTGCAGGCTACTTCGAGAACATTAATGGAACCGAAGGGTCCGTTTCTGCGATCGGTGCGGTCTCACCACCTGGTGGGGACTTCTCCGAGCCAGTGACACAGAACACACTTCGTATTGTGAAAACGTTCTGGGCGCTGGATGCAGACCTTGCAGAGCGGCGTCACTTCCCATCGATTAACTGGAACGAGTCGTACTCGCTCTACCGTGAGCAGCTCGACCCATGGTTCACCGAGAACGTCACTGAAGACTGGGCAGAGATCCGTCAGTGGGCGATTGACATCCTCGACGAAGAGAGCGAACTTCAAGAGATCGTTCAGCTTGTCGGGAAGGATGCACTCCCAGAGGATCAACAGCTCACCCTTGAGGTTGCACGGTACCTTCGAGAAGGATATCTCCAGCAGAACGCGTTCCACCCAACGGATACGTTCTGTCCACCGGAGAAAACATACCTCATCCTGACCGCAGCACGAACCTTCTACGATGAAGCGTTCAAAGCGCTCGATAACGGTGTTCCAGTCGAGGAAATTCAGGCGATCGAATCGGTCCCACGGATTAACCGTATCGGCGTCCAAGAAGACTACAACGAGTACGTCGAAGAGCTGAAAGACGATATTACCGACGACCTTCGGGGGCTCTACTAATGAAAGAATACCAAACGATCACAGAGATTAGCGGTCCACTCGTGTACGCCGAGGTTGACGAACCGATCGGGTACGATGAGATGGTCGAGATCGAAACAGATGACGGACGAACGCTCCGTGGACAAGTGCTTGAGTCCTCTGATGGGCTTGTTGCAATCCAAGTTTTCGAGGGAACAACCGGTATCGATCGGAAAGCATCTGTTCGATTCCTCGGTGAGACCCTAAAACTACCTGTGACCGAGGATCTCCTCGGACGCGTGATGGATGGGTCGGGCCAACCGATCGACGATGGGCCTGAGATTGTACCCGAAGAGCGCCGAAATATTATCGGTGCTGCAATCAACCCATACTCGCGTGAGTACCCAGAGGAGTTTATCCAAACCGGAGTCTCCGCAATTGATGGGATGAACACGCTTGTGCGTGGGCAGAAACTGCCGATTTTCTCGGCATCCGGACTGCCGCACAACGATCTTGCGCTCCAGATTGCTCGTCAGGCAACGGTGCCTGAGGACGACACAGACGATGAGGGATCGGAGTTCGCGGTTGTCTTCGGTGCAATGGGAATCACTGCAGAAGAGGCAAACGAGTTCATGGAGGACTTCGAGCGCACAGGTGCGCTTGAACGATCGGTTGTCTTCATGAATCTTGCAGACGACCCTGCAGTCGAGCGAACAGTGACCCCGCGTCTTGCACTGACGACCGCGGAGTACCTAGCGTTCGACAAAGACTACCACGTGCTTGTGATCCTGACGGACATGACGAACTACTGTGAGGCGCTCCGTGAGATCGGTGCGGCTCGTGAGGAGGTTCCAGGCCGTCGTGGATATCCAGGATACATGTACACAGACCTTGCACAGCTGTATGAGCGTGCAGGTCGAATTGAGGGCCGTGACGGATCGGTGACGCAGATTCCGATTCTCACCATGCCGGGTGACGACGATACGCACCCGATTCCGGACCTAACTGGCTACATTACCGAGGGGCAGATCTACATCGATCGGAACCTCAACAGCCAAGGTGTCCGGCCGCCGATTAACCCGCTTCCAAGCCTTTCGCGGCTGATGGACGACGGTATCGGCGAGGGCCTAACGCGTGGAGACCACGCTGATGTCTCCGATCAGATGTATGCTGCATACGCAGAGGGTGAGGACCTTCGTGACCTTGTGAACATTGTTGGCCGTGAAGCGCTCAGCGAGCGTGACAACAAATATCTCGACTTCGCAGAACGCTTTGAAGACGAGTTCGTTCAGCAAGGCTTCGATACCGATCGATCGATCGAAGAAACGCTTTCAATCGGCTGGGAACTGCTCAGCGATCTGCCGAAGGCAGAGCTCAACCGTATTGATGAAGAGCTGATCGAAGAGTACTACGTCGAAGACGAAACCGAAGACGCTGCGGAAGTCACCGCAGACTAATCGGGATTTTTCTTTTAAATCGAACGCCGGAGAGTGACAATACTACAGAAATTTCTCGTCTACAACTGCAGTTGTGTAAGGAACGGTGAGCAGTTAAGCACGAGACTGTGGTTTGGTATATCATGTCGATTCAGACTACAGTTGGGGGTGATACATTCGAGTTCGACACCGTCAAAACGGTGTTAGCAAAGGCAAATGAACCAAAGACCGGCGATGAGTTAGCGGGGATTGCTGCAGGTTCAGATGCAGAGCGTGTCGCTGCAAAACGGACGCTAGCAGAGATGCGGCTTGAGACACTCCGAGAAAACCCTGTCGTACCGTACGATCAGGATGAAGTTACGCGTGTGATCCAAGATGTCGTTCGAGAGCCGGTGTACGATCGGATAAAAGGTTGGACCGTTGCGGAGCTGCGTGAGTATCTGGTACGCGAAGACGTAGGCGATCGAGAGATTAGCGCGATCCGCCCGGGGCTGACAAGCGAGATGATCGCCGCAGTAGCGAAGCTCATGTCGAACATGGATCTCGTATTAGTCACGTCGAAGATGGAAGTGACTGCACGGTGTAACACCACAGTTGGAAAAGCGGGAACCTTGTCATTCCGACTTCAACCAAACGATCCATCGGATACTATTGAACGGATTATTGACTCGACTCGTGAAGGACTCTCTTATGGGGTCGGTGATGCAGTAATTGGGATCAATCCGGTTGAAGACAGTGTCGCAACAACAACCGCGATTTTAGAGGCAACACACGAATTTATTGAAGAATGGAATATCCCGACACAGAACTGCTGTCTCTCACATATTACGACACAGATGGACGCTGTTCGAGAGGGCGCACCTGCGCATATGCTCTTCCAAAGCCTCGCTGGAACTGAGGCAGGCAATGATGAGTTCGGCGTTGATGTCGAAATGTTAGACGAGGCGTATGAGCTTGGGAAAAAAGCGTGCGTCTCAACAGGGCCGAATATCATGTACTTCGAAACCGGACAAGGGTCGGAGCTATCCGGAGACGCACATCACGACGTTGACCAGGTAACGCTTGAGTCGCGATGCTATGGGCTTGCAAAGCGGTATGAACCGTTCTTGGTCAACACAGTTGTCGGATTCATCGGACCGGAGTATCTGTATGATGGTCGCCAAGTAATCCGAGCAGGGTTAGAGGATGTGTTTATGGGACAGCTCCATGGTATCTCGATGGGAATCGATGCCTGTTACACAAATCACATTCAAGCAGACCAAAACGATATTGAGAACCTCGCAGTTCTGCTTACCGCCGCCGGAGCCAACTACTTCATTACTGTTCCGATGGGTGATGATGTGATGTTAAACTACCAGTCGAACAGCTACCATGATGCAGCAGCGTTATGGGAAATTTTTGACTGTGGACCAACCGAGCCGTTCCGAGAGTGGCTCGAAACAATGGGCATCTGGAAAGATGGGTCACTCACACCAACTGCAGGCGACCCGACGATCTTTACATAAATTCATGTCAACACCAAACACACCCACCGAACCGATCGACCCGGATCGTCTCAAAGAAATTATTGACCGAAATCCCTCACGGCTCGGTATCGGTCGCTCAGGGCCACGTCCGAAAACAAGCGATTTACTGACGTTCCGTGCAGATCATGGCCGCGCACGCGATGCAGTCTGGACACGGGTAAGCGACGATCTCATTGAGGAATTGGGATTGTATCGGATTCAGACCGCTGTTGCCGATAAAGACCAGTATCTGGCACGCCCAGATCTAGGGAGATCGCTTTCAGATGAGACGATCGAATCGCTCAAAACAGACTGCATCAACGAGCCACAGGTGCAAGTCATTGTCAGCGATGGATTGAGTTCAACAGCGGTAGAGACGAACTCCAAGGACCTACTTGCAAGTTTGAATGATGGATTACAGCAGCGTGGAATCGAGACGGGGACCCCGATATTTGTTGAGTTCGGTCGCGTTGATGTGATGGATGCGATCGGTGAAGAGCTAGGTGCGGAGGCCTGTGTGAATCTAATCGGGGAGCGCCCAGGACTAGCAACTGCAGAGAGCCTGAGTGCATATTTTGTTTATAATCCAAAGCGAGGCACACCAACCGCAAAGAAATCCGTCATCTCAAACATCCATGCAGGTGGGTTACCACCAGTCGAGGCAGGAGCACAGGTTGCGGAGCTGCTCACAGAGATGCTTGAGAAACGCGCCAGCGGGCTCGATCTCCGCGAAGACGATCGGAGCTTCCAAAAATGAAACAATGAAGCAATGAAACAGTGACGTTCGGAATACACACTGAGGGTCCAGAGTCGCTTTTGAGTGTTGGGATCGACGTTGGAACGACCACAACACAAGTGATTGTCAGTCGGCTCACCGTCGAAAGCGGGGTTGGTAACAATAAGCGACAGGTTACCGATCGAGAGGTGCTGTACCGAAGTCCGGTGTTTGAAACACCGCTTTGTGACCACAAAACAATTGATATTACCGGTGTTGCAGACATTGTTCAGCAGTGTTTCAATGAGGCAGAAATTACAGCCGCAGCGATTGATACCGGTGCGGTCATTGTGACTGGCGAAACCGCTCGCCGCGCAAATGCGACGACACTTGTCGAACACGTCGCAAAGGAAAGCGGTGAGTTTGTGGCTGCGGCCGCGGGCGCGTCACTCGAAGCGGTACTTGCAGGCCGCGGCTCGGGCGCAGCAGCGCATGCAGCGGAGACGGACAGCACTGTCGTAAACGTCGATATCGGTGGTGGCACAACCAATGCAGCAGTGTTCGTCGGCGACCGTGTTGTTGAGACACGGTGTTGTAATATTGGTGGCAGGCTCATTTCTTTTGACACTGATGGTGTCGTCACCGCTATTTCACCATCGATCGAGCCACTGCTTTCGGAAATCGGATTTGAGGTACGCATTGGAGAGACACTCACTGAGAACAACAAGCGACAGATTGCTGATCGAATGGCTGCGTATGTCGTTGATCTGCTTGTGGGACCACCATATGAGCCAATAACGGAATCCATCGCAATCGGTGAGCTTCCAACAGCGTCCCGATCATACGACACAGTCGTGTTTAGCGGCGGTATTGGGGCACTCATGGGTGAGTACGAGACGCAAACACACGAGAAGACGGTTGCATACAATGACATTGGAGTAGAGCTGGCGGCGGCAATTGAACGCCATCGCACAGTCCACTCATGGCCGGTAAGAAGCTTCGGAGAACATCAGCACGCAACAGTGATCGGTGCAGGAACCGCAACAACACAGCTGACCGGGCGGACCCAATCAATCACAGGCCAACTGTTACCAATCCGAGACGCGCCGGTTGTGAGTGTTGGTGCCATTGATTCGATCGGCACAAAAAAAGAGCTCACAGAAACACTCACTGCTGCCCGCGATCGAGGAGCCGATCTATATGAGGCGATGTTGCAACCAGATGGGGAACCAGGAGCGTCAAACACGCCACCACTCGTCCTCTCGATCGACTCCATTGGCGTTCTCTCATATGACCGGCTCAATATGATTGCAGCGTCGATCGCAGCGACATATACGGAACCCACAGAACCGATCGTGATTGCGTTAAAAGACAATTGTGGGAAAGCGCTTGGGCAAACACTGCAGCGAGTGCTGCCGGAATCGCAGCCGGTTGTAGTTATTGATGAGGTGGCTGTTTCCGACGGCGACTATATCGATATTGGAGAACCGATCGCAGATGACGATACGGTCGTCGTCGCTGTAAAGACGCTCATCTTTGGAGAGTAGCGGGCTGTGGGCTGCCGGACGAACTGAAAAGCTTTACCCTCCTTGCCGAACAAGCGGGCGATAAGAGATGGCCGAGGACGTCAAACCAACCCGAAAGAACCTAATGGCGATCGAGGACCGCATTGAGCTGTCCGAGCGAGGTCACGACACGCTAGAACAGAAGCGTGACGGCCTCATCATGGAGTTTATGGACATCCTTGATCAGGCCCAAGACGTGCGATCGGAACTCAACAGCGACTACGAAACTGCCCAGCGCAAACTCAACATGGCGCGCGCAATGGAGGGTGACGTTGCTGTTCGAGGTGCTGCAGCTGCACTGCAGGAACACCCAGAGATCACAACTCAGTCGAAGAACATCATGGGTGTTGTCGTGCCGCAGATTGAGTCAACCAAAGTTAGGAAAAACCTCAGCGAGCGTGGCTACGGACTGCTTGGCTCCTCAGCACGGATTGATGAGGCAGCAGATGCCTACGAAGAGCTGCTTGAGACAATCATCCTCGCAGCAGAGGTTGAAACGGCAATGAAAAAGATGCTCGAGGAGATTGAGACGACAAAACGGCGTGTAAACGCGCTTGAATTTAAATTGCTTCCAGATCTCTACGAGAACCAAGACTTCATTGAACAGAAACTCGAAGAGCAAGAGCGCGAGGAGATCTTCCGCCTGAAAAAGATCAAGGGCAAAAAGGAAGAACAAGAGCGTGAGGAACGCGAAAAAGAAGCGCAAGCACAAGCGGAACGAGAAGCCGCAGTTTCGGCCGACTGAGCGTAGACACAGCACATTGACGTACCAACGAATGCAGCTTTTATTCTCGTAGTTAGTACAGACGTATATGAACTGTCCGCACTGTGACAAGCAACTGATTCAGAGGCGCGTTCCTACAGAGCTGCAGTCAGTCCTCCGGTCAGAGGCGAAGTCTGTTTTTCTCTGCGATCGATGTTTATATACTCAGCCAGGAGAGTTAAGTGAGACTACAGCACAGGCGATGTTCACTGAGATACCCTCATTTCCGGAAGGTGAACGCGGAATTGCGGTTGCGTTGTTACTTGGGAGGCTCAATCAACTGGCACTCAATCGCCAGTCAGCCGAAGCGCTGTGTGAGTACATTATTGCAGACGGTGTTGACATCTATCTGTTGATCGATCGGATTATTGAGAACAAATCGATCGAGCCACACTACGATCTTCAGCGGCGATGGGAGCAGTTTCAATCGTGGGCTGAATAATCAGTGGTCAATGATCAACTGAGCCGGACCTGTGTGGATAGAAACTGAAGAGTTGAGATGTGGTGATCAAACAGCAGTCGGTACACGTGAAATTCATAACGGTTGTATAAAATACGTATATACGTGAGCGAGCGAGCCAGTAGATGGCATCAAAGCATGACCGGATCCACGTAACTGATTGGTGTGTCGCCACGACGCTCTTTACATAGCGCGTGGATGACATGAATGGAGCAAATAATGACAACATCTGATCCGTCAGTGACGACCGGTCGACGACGATCGTTCCTCAAAGCAGCAGGTATTCTCGGTGCGACAGTCGCATTTGGAGGAGCCGCAGGAGCACAGATAGAAGATGACGACAACGATGATGATCCAGGAGCAGGAGATGACAACGGTGATGATGACCCGACAGAGCCAAATGGAAACGGTGTAGAGACGGACGATATTACGGGAATTGATGGACTACAGACAATCGAAGGTGACGGCGATTTTGACGATGTTCTCGAAGCGGTTGAAGATGCAGTCGAAGATAGTGATGGGTTCGACCTTCGGACAACGCTCAATTACAGCGACGAAGCAGATGACGCTGATGTAGAGATTCCATCGACAGCGATCGTCTATGCAACGGACGAACTATTAAATGCGCAGCTGCTCGAAGAAAGCCGTGCGATCGGACTTGAACTTCCATACCGCTTCCTTGTGTGGGAGGATGATGGGTCTGCAGATGACGATGAAGCCGACAATGGACCCGTTGATGAAGATGATGAGGAGGATGATGACCCAGTTGGTGACAACGATGAGAACGGTGAGAACGATGAGGATGAAGAAGGCGACGAAGATGATGAAGATGAACAGGAGGCAACCACATACGTTACGTGGACAACGGCTGCATACCTCTTCGATCGGTACGGCGTAGAGGTAAGCGATGACCTGACTGAAGAGATAAATGACGCTGCCGAAACGCTTGCAGGAGGAGAACCAGTCGAAGACTACGACGTTGATTTAGAAGATGACGAACCTGACGACGATGACGATGATACGGTAGACGACGATGACGATGATCCGGTAGACGACGATGACGATGATCCGGTAGACGACGATGACGATGATCCGGTGGACGACGATGACGATGATCCGGTGGACGACGATGACGATGATCCGGTAGACGACGATGACGAACCAGGAGATGGTCCGGGTGATGAAGATGGAAACGGTGACGGACCAGGTGACGACCCAGGCGATGGAAATGGCAACGGAAACGGCGACGGACCAGGTGACGACCCAGGCGATAGAAATGGCAACGGAAACGGCGACGGACCCGGGAACTAAAAAACGTAGTGTGATCGCCCGCGGATCACCACATATTCATATTTTGTCAGCGTGTACGATCAGAGAATAAATCAAGCAGTAACAACTACAGCCAAAATAATCTGTGGAACGTTCGCTATTTTTTAGACGCCAGTTGAGTATCGGAGAATTCCCGCAATACCACCGAAGGCGTCATGAAGCTGTTCGCCCTTTTCGAAGTCCGTTGAAATGAATTTGACCTCAGTACCGCGCTGTTCAGCAAGGTTAATCAGATGGTCAATCACATCCTCACGTTCGACAACTTCCGAAGGAGAGCCATCTTCACACTCATGATCTGGAGTTGCGTGACGCCGATCGATCACTTCGAACTCATTTTGCCCGTTGCAGTCGTACACGACAACGTCTTTGCGAAGATCTTCAGAAATGAGCAGCCGATCGACAGAACCCATGACAAGGTTTTGTCGCGTCGCGCCAAACCCATACGTTGCTTCCTCGCCCGTGTGAAGGTTCTCGAAGAACTCCTCCATCTCGCGTTTGTCTTGGACAACTTCCTGGTCCGAAAGCACCTCGCTTGCAGCATCGACGAGATCCGAAAGCCCTGATTCGTCTGTGTAAGAGACATCAAACTTGCCAAGCACTTTATCACTCAGTTCGTGGTGGAGATACTCTCCGTCAATGAACTCATCTTTTGTTGGGGATGGGCCACCGACAAGGACACCATCCATCTCGTGGCGTTTTGCGACAAACAGATCGTTTGCCATCTCCGCAACCTCTTGATAGAAGTTGTCGATCGCCTCTAAGCGCAGTCGAGCGAAACGCTGTGCGGACTGGCCACCTTTTCGCTGCTTACCGGGAACGAGCGAAGATGCGGATTTGACCGGTTCAATTCGTTTGCCTTTAAGCCAACCAACGTTTGCTTCACGGCGATCAAGGACAATGAGACCAAAGAGACCCTTGTCCGTGAGCATGTGCTCAAGCGGCTCGGTGAGAAAGTCAGAGTCGCAGTGGTAGCGGAAAGACTGAACTGGCTCCGGTGGGTTCTCGAGAACGCGTGTAACCATTGTTGTTTGCCCGCCGCCGCTGTTGACTGCCCCTGAAAAGAGAACCATTCCGTTCTCTGGTGGGTACACATCGTAGTAGCGGAGCCGGTCTTTGATACTTGTCAGTGCATCTTGGACGTTTGTTCGCGTCTGTTTTGACTTGATATTTGCTGCTTCCGAGTGCTCTTTGATGACGTGTTCGACGACATCAGAGACCTGCTTGTCATCTGGAATGTAGATTGTGACGAGCTGTGTGCCAGAGCCTTCATACTCTTGAAGCTCTTCGATGACTTTCTGGAACTCATATCTCCGTCGGTCATCACTTGGCTCATCGGCGTCGGTACTCATTGGATACATATCCAAGCGCGGTAGCTAAGTATGCTTTGACCTGTGGCCGAGACGAGTAAGAGGCATTCTTTCGGGCTCAATAGCTGAGTCGTCCTGTTCAGGTGCGTAATTCCGCAGTAGCGTCAAAAAGAGAGCGTAGTTTTATACGCCAGTCGCGGTAGCCCTATTATATGGCACAGGTGTACGCGATCGCCAGCGCAAAAGGTGGCGTTGGGAAAACAACGACGACGGCAAATCTTGGCGCGACACTTGCGGGTGCTGGGGTGTCGGTCGTTGTGATTGACGGAGATATTGGCATGCCAAATTTGGGAGCAGCGCTTGGCATACAAGATGTGGAGACATCACTGCACGATATTCTTGCTGGAACGGCAGATCCTCAGGATGCAGTATATGAGGGGCCAGAAGGTCTCTTAGTCATCCCTGGAAATACGACGTTAGACTCGTTTGCTGCGGCAGATCCAAGCCGTCTAAAAATGGTTGTGGAGGCGTTTCCCGATGTTGATATAATTCTAATCGATGTTGGTGCTGGCGTCAGCCACGAGACCAGCGTTCCACTGTCTGTCTCTGACGAGGTTGTCTTAGTCTCCACAGCAGAGCGGGATGCACTCGCGGACACCGAAAAAACGCGACAGCTAGCAGGGCGACTTAATGCAAACATCGCTGGAGCCGTCATTACCCGAGTGGAGCCAGGAACTCCAGTCTCAGATACGGTTTCGACACACTTGCAAGCATCAATTCTTGCGATGATCCCTGAAGATGAAGTTGTCAAAGAGTCCGTCGCTGCCTCAGAGCCACTTGCAACGTATGCGCCATACAGTGCCGCAGCCGGTGCATACCGAACGCTTGCCAGAGAGCTAACCGATCGAAAAATCCCAGAGCCGCCAGAGCCACCCGAAGTATTTACAAAAACAAGTGCACCTGTAGTAACACCATCAAACACTACCGAACAAACTGCTGAGGAGTCAGTAGAAGCGGCGAATAAAGACAACGCAGAGGAAGAAGCTGAATTAGATATGGATGCGTGGGCGAGCGCTGCAGGAGCGACATCACGACCAACGCAAACAACTTCTGAGAGCGCACACACAAACGCGCCAACAGAGAATACACCAGCTACTGAAGCTCAACAAGACGCCACTAGCACACAAACTCCTGCCGAGCCCGAAAAATCAGCTGAAGAGGACGTTCCCGAAGATGCAATTCCGTTCCATAGCCGATCTGAAGAGGAGCCAGAAGAACGCATGGCGCAACCAGAGATCACTGACGCGGAGACAGGAGAGCCGCACAAAGACGAAACAGCAGCAGAATCTGACTCGGACCGTAAAAAGAAACGAGGCTTTTTGAGCCGGTTGTTTAGATAAGGCTGTTACATCGATTCCGGTGCAGCGACACCTAAAATCGAAAGCGCATTTGCGATTGTGTGTTTTGATGCCGAAACAACTGCGAGCCGTGCATCACGAATTTCAGGCTCGCCTGCGGTAAGGACAGGACACTCACGGTAGAACGCATTGAACGATTCCCCGAACTCGCGCGTGTATGTGGCGACTCGATGCGGTTTTAGCTCATCTGCAGCGTCTTCGACGATCGCAGGGAACCGTGCAATTGTCCGAAGGAGCTGTTCAGTTTCAGGTTCAGTAAGCACGGCAGGATCAATATCCTCCAGCGATGGTGTCGTATCTGCTTCAGCAAGAATACCACAACACCGGGCGTGAACATATTGGACATATGGTGCCGACTGTGCCTCGAAGTCCAACGCACGATCCCACTCGAACGTAATTGCTTTTGTTGGTTGTTTTGAGACGATATCGTATCGAACTGCACCAATACCCACCTGGTGAGCAATGCGTTCGATATCGTCCTCGGTGAGATTATCATCACGGATTCGGTCATCAAGCCGTGTCTCGACCTCGTTTCGGGCTCGGTCGATCGATTCGTCAAGCAGATCGTCAAGCATCACACCAGTCCCACGGCGAGTCGACATCTTTCCATCAGGGAGGTTGACATACGAGTAGATAACATCGTCGAGCTGTGACACATCATTTCCAAGGATGGATAATGCGGCTTGTAGCTGCCCTGCTTGGAGTTTATGATCTTCACCGAGAACCGTCACTGCACGATCGTAGTTGTCGAATTTCCACTCATGGTGGGCCAGGTCCCGGGTTGTATAGAGACTTGTTCCATCCGATCGGAGGAAGACGAGGTTCTTCTCAAACCCAAATTCATCCAATTCAAGCTGCCACGCATCATCCTCATATACTGCATACGGCGTCTCTTTGAGGCGATCGGCCAGGTCAGTTGTTGACCCATCCAACATAAATTGAGTCTCTTTGACGAACTGATCGAACGTTGCAGGAAGTCGGCTCAGGCAGGCTTTCATGCCACCAAGTACCTGATCAACAACCGTTTTTACACGTTCGTATGTTTCTTCATCACCGGCTTCGAGCCCTTGAAGAATCGATGCGATTTCGGCTTCTGCGGCGTCAACATCGTTTGGGTCGGCAGTCTCTAAATATGCATTTCCTCGGCGGTAGTAGCGAACAAGATCGTATTCTATCCGATCGCGCGCGGGTTCTTCGTCGAGCTCATCTTCCGCAAATGTTTCATACGCCCACGTGAACACAGCCATCTGACGGCCTGCATCGTTTACGTAGTAGTGGCGGTCGACATCGTACCCTGCAAACGAGAGCACGTTCGCAACCGCGTCACCAAGGATTGGATTCCGAGCACGGCCGACGTGAACTGGGCCAGTTGGGTTTGCACTGGTGTGTTCAACAACGACGCGCTCGTCTTTCGACGCAAGTGCACCGTAGGTTGTTTCTTGACCAGCAATAAGCGTCTCCGCAAGGTATGCCTCGTCAGTGTGAAAATTAATATATGGACCTTGCGTGGTAACGTCGCCAAGATATGCAATCTCTGCAGCGTCGATCTCGCCTGCAATCTCTGCGGCGATCTGTGGTGGCGGAGCTCCAACTTCGCTTGCAAGGCGGAATGCAACACTTGATGCAAGCGTAGCGGGGAGATCTTCTGGTGGTTCCTCAAGCCCGAGATCGTCGGTTGGAAGGTCACGAGCGGAGAGCGCAGCTGTTAACGCCTCCGTGACCGCAGCATGGAACGCTCTAAACATACCCGTGAGTTTTCACGCACTCCTAAAGGCCCTTCCGAACAGCGGCGACGGAGTGCCTCGATCGACGGCATTATAACTGCTAACACCGGATTCATAATTGAGAACAGTATCATTTTTGTTGACCCCGTCCTCAAATATGAGATGCATCTCATATCCGCTATGCTTAATGGTGGCGGGTCACTACTATTAGGTATGGCAGAATCAGTGACCGCCGTTGGGCATGATGAACTTGCAACACTCAAACTGGTTGCGCTCGACGGTGGCCTCACCGGCCCCACAAAAGTTTCTTGTTCTGGACTGGCCGATCGGCTGGCGGCCTCAAACCAGACTGCATCCCGTCGTCTACAGCGACTTGAAAAAGCAGGGTATCTTGATCGGGAGGTCGTGAGCGATGGGCAGTGGGTCACAGTAACAGAGTCCGGCGAGCGCGCACTGCGAACGGAGTATAGCGATTATAAGCGAATTTTTGAGACAGAGAGCGAACTCACGCTAACTGGTTCAGTAACAAGCGGGATGGGCGAGGGGAGACATTATATTTCGCTTGATGGATATATGGAGCAGTTCGAAACACAGCTTGGCTATGAGCCGTTCGCTGGGACACTCAATGTAGAGTTAGATGAAAAAAGCGTTCGTACTCGCGCTGGACTTTCATCCATTGCTGCTGTCGGAATCGAGAGCTGGGAAAGCGACGATCGAACGTTTGGGGCGGCGACCTGTTATGCTGCAACGATTAGCGCTCCGGATGGTGAGACGTACAGTCCAGTCCATATTATTGTTCCTGACAGAACACATCACGACGAGCAGAGTATCGAACTGATTGCACCCGATAAACTCAGAGATGCACTGTCGCTTGCTGACGATGAGACAATTACAGTAACTGTGGGAGATGCATACTAATGCAGGAATCAACGTACGAGTCACAAACCGAAATGAACCACGTAGAGTCATCGGTTAAACATGCTGTATCAGCCTTCGAAGCCGGAGAGCCGGTTTTGATTCATGATTTTGACGATCGGGAGGGAGAAACGGATATTGTCTACCCCGCGAGTGACGTTGCGCCTGAGGACGTTGTTCGGCTACGAAAAGATGCTGGTGGCCTAATTTGTGTGGCAGTCTCAGACGATGTCGCAGATTCATTTGGGCTGCCATTTCTTGAGGATGAAATTGATCATCCGAGTGCATCGAGCCACGATTTAGCATACGATAGCAGATCGTCATTTTCGCTCCCGGTGAATCATAGAGAGACATTCACCGGAATTACAGACGTCGATCGAGCGCTCACAATTACCGAGCTTGCTACGTCTGCGCAAAAAGCCATTATTGAGCCAGCAGAATATACTCCCGACGTGTTTGCAAAGTCGTTCCGATCGCCGGGACATGTTCATCTCCTCCGAGGCGCACCAAACCTGTTGGCTGATCGAAAGGGACACACAGAGCTTGGCCTTGCACTTGCAGCAGAGGCAGATCTCCCACCAGCCGTCGTCGTCTGTGAGATGTTAGATCACACAACTGGTGTTGCAACGACACCAACAGACGCAAAAGCGTATGCAGCGGCAAACGATCTTGTCTACGTGGAAGGACAAGCACTCGTCGAAGCACTCACCGAGTAAACGTAAACGGTTGTTGATGATGATTTTGTTTCTCGCATATTTATACCACAGGACACCAACTCCCGTCTATGGGATTCGACGAGATGGATGTCGATACGATCTGGCAGAACGGTGAGTTTGTCGACTGGGAAGATGCAACAACGCATGTTCTCACACACGGACTTCACTACGGAACGGGAGTTTTCGAAGGTGCACGGGCATACAATACCGAAGAAGGGACCGCTATTTTCCGCTGGGAAGAGCACCTCGATCGGCTCTATGCATCCGGTAAACCGTACGAGATGGAGATTCCATTCACAAAAGAGGAGCTCTCGGAAGCAACGCTTGAGTTGCTCCGAAGGCAGGATCTCAAAAGCGCCTACATCCGCCCAATTGCATACTATGGCTACGATAGCCTTGGTGTAAGCCCGCGTGATTGTCCAACTGATGTTGCGATCGCCTGCTGGCCATGGGGCGCATATCTTGGTGAGGAGGCGCTTGAGAACGGAATTAAAGTGATGGTTTCCTCGTGGCGAAAGCACTCCTCAAGCCAGATTCCGACGAACGCAAAGACAACAGGGCTGTATGTGAACAGCCTACTTGCAGGTGAGGAGGCGCGGCGAAACGGCTGCGCAGAAGCGATCGTCCTCAACAAGGAAGGAAATGTCGCAGAAGGGCCAGGGGAAAATATCTTCCTTGTTCGTGATGGCGAAATATTCACTCCCGGGCTCTCACAGAGTATTCTCGATGGAATTACTCGAGATACCGTGATCACGCTTGCTAGAGAGATGGGGTATACGGTTCATGATCAGGCAGTCATTAGCCGAGGTGAACTCCACACCGCTGATGAGCTGTTCTTCACTGGTTCTGCAGCCGAGGTGACGCCGATCCGCCAAGTCGATAATGTTGAAATCGGATCCGGCTCACGCGGTCCAGTCACAGAAGACCTACAGACTGCGTTCTTCGACCTTGTTGAGCGACGGACAGATGACCACGACGAGTGGTTCACCTACGTGTGAGCTAGACTCTCAGGAAACATCGAATCAGTAGACGCGTATTTTTTAATCGTTTGACGTGGTTTCACCGTCAGCATTTCGTCGTGTGACCGTTGTTCGATCGTCAGAGACACCATCGATATCACTGATATGCTTTTCTTCTTCAACCGGAATTTGGTGGGCAGATTCAGCGAATCCAGCACTGAGAATTCTGGTCAGTGCTTCTTCAACTTTTTCTCCAGTTTCTTCAACACGCTCTGGTTCGACCTCAATGACGAAGCCAGACGTAATATTTGGGGCGGTCGGCATGAAGAGCACAATTTTTCCATCTCGGGTTCGCTTCCCGGTTTTGAATGCAGTCATACGAATTCCGGGCCATGTTTCAAGACGAACGGGTGCTTGCAAATCGTCAGTGCCTGAGAGTGCAGTTTCGACGGCAAGTTTTGACGCGTTGTAGATCACTCGAAGACCAGGGACTCGGTTGATAGTGTCATCAAGTACGGATTCTAACACTCGCCCACCAGTGGTACGCATAAGATATCCAACTGCAAGGATGAGCGTCGATAACACTGCAAGTGCGATCAGTGCCCGTACGGCCGGGACGAGGCTAGCCGGGACGTTGAGCGCAGCGAGATCAACCGTTGAGATAAGCGGAATTCGAACAATCCTGACAAACATCCAGTTAATAACAAAAAGCAGGACAGCAAGTGGTACGATAACAACGAGCCCACTTGCAAAGTCGCGTTTCCACGTAGACATTGGATTGTAGATATGTTTTCAGGGGTCTTAGTTGATTCCCACGGTTTCGAGACAACACCGTCCGTAGAATGGATCCCTTGAGAATCCAGACGTAGTGTATTCAAAAGAGAATCACGGGTGATTAAATCCTCTGGAAAATAACGATTCTCGCATGGTTTGGTCACTTGTTGCTGTTGCGTTCTGGGTAATGTTGCCCGCATATGTTCCGAACAATTTTGCGGTGCTTGCTGGTGGGGGCCAGCCGATCGATGGCGGACGAATGATGGGTGACTCCCGCCTGCTCGGTGATGGGAAAACGTGGCGTGGAACTGCGATTGGAACACTAGCTGGGTTCCTACTTGCAATGGGATTGAACGCAGTGAACGCGCCTGCAAGTGCTGCGCTGGGGGCGCAACTGCCGGATTTCCCACTGCTTGTCGCTGTCGGCCTTGCATTCGGTGCAATGCTTGGTGACATTGGTGCGTCGTTCATCAAGCGCCGAAGCGGGCGTCAGAGAGGGGCAGCGTTCCCCGGTCTCGATCAGCTTGATTTCGTCATCGGAGCGCTGCTGCTTGCATTCCTTGTCGATCCGACGTGGTTCATTGAGACATTCACGATCGGTGTCATCGCGGTTGTCCTCGTCATGACTCCAATTCTCCATGTGACAACGAACGTCATTGCATACGGACTGGGATTAAAAAACGAACCGTGGTAACAGTGATCAACATCGGGAGATTCGATTATTCTGCTACGATTACTGTTGTTCCAGCATAGACGCGATCGCCGTTTGTAATGCAGAGATCGTCACGATCGTACGTGGGTGGAAGCAGAATATCTGCTCGGCTACCGAATGAAACGTGTCCAATTCGTTGCCCACGGACAAGCGTCTCACCAGCGGTAACGTATGGATGAATTCGTCGAGCAAACCACCCAGCAATAAGTGCAACCTCGTACTCACCACAGTCGATTACAACACGCTCGTTACGATCGGAATCTTTTGAGAATGCAGGTTTATATGCACCAGGTCGGTGTGTGACCGAGGTGACAACACCATCAGTGGGGGCCCGATTGACATGCACATCGGTAACATTCATAAAAACGCCAACTCGGATTCGGGATCGACCCTTATCGTCGGTTTCCTCACGAATAACTGAAATTTTCCCATCTGCGGGAGCAACAATACCAGTTTCCGGGGGTGTTCGATCGGGGTCACGATGAAACCACAGTGCACCGACACCGAGAAGCAATACGGTGAACCCAAGTGGGAAAAACAAAACAGCGAGGGGAGCCGAAAGCAGGAAGCAGGCAAGTGCGTATCGCCATGCACCAGGTGCAACAGCAGTTTGCAGTGACGAAGCGACGCTCATTGTGGGTGCATCTCCGATTCTCGGAGTGCCGATCGGCCAACAGCCCATGCACCCAGCAGATGGACAAGATGGAGTTTTTCATCGAGTCCAGTAACAAGATCGAGGTCAGCCTCACCGGCAAGTTTGTGCAGTCGCATTGTCTCTTCCGTGTCAAAGTTTCCTTTCGATCGAGCTACACGAAGCAGTTCGGATAGCAGATCTTGCCCATCGTACCCCTCATCAGTGAGGAGTGTGTCGATCGTCTTTCGTGCATTTTTCAGGTCGCCGGTTCGAGCATCAGTAAGTATACTTAGTATCGTTTCGTCGTCGCCAAGGTCACCCAATGTTTCGTAGGCTGATTGCATCGTTATTTCATCGGCAGCCATCGCAGTCGTTTGTGCAGTGAGAATTGCTTCTCGAAGGTTTCCACCGGCAGCACTCGCAATGAATTCGAGTCCATCAGTGTCGTACGCAATCTCTTCTGCGACGCAGATCGGTTCGAGCACGCCAATAATTTCATCAACGGTTGGCGATCGAACTGGAACTGGGAAACACCGCGATTGAATCGGTGCAATGAGTTTTGACGGCTGTCTGGTCGTGAATACGAACTGAGTCGTTCGGTGGTGTTGTTCCATCACCCGACGAAGCGCCTGTTGGAAGTCCTCTCGAATCGCTTCCGCATTATCAAGCACGATCGTTTTGAACGTTCCAGAAACCGGCGCGTAGCTCGCCGATTCTTTGAGCACGCGGTTGATCATATCGCGCTTTGCCATCCGACTCCGGCCAGTAAGGAACTGCTCGAATCGGGGATCGTTCCGGATCTCTTTTTTTGTCCGTCCGAAAAAGTCTGCAACGTTAATTTCGACAAGGTCTGCCTCGGTGTTCTCGTGTGTCTCTTCAGCGAGTGCGCGAACAGCCGCGGTTTTACCGACGCCTTTCGGCCCTTGTACGATGAGGTTCATCGGTTCATCCACGGTTCGATCGAGTCGATCGCGAAGGTCCGCCTGTGGGAGTTCCGAAAGCGACGGTGCATATGCGTCCGTCCAGAGCGGGTCGTCCATTACAGTACAGTCGGCGGTTGGGGCGTAAGAATCGGTCGGTTCGGCAGTAAACGCTTAAAAAGGTATACGATCGTGGATGAAAATATTAGCGTAGTATACTAGTTGTCGTCTGATTCGTCATCGTCCGATCCGTTATCGTCCGCCTCATCCTCTTCGTCCTCCTCTGTCTCGGTCTCCCCTGTCTCGGTCTCCTCCGTTTCAGTCTCCTCTGTCTCAGTCTCCTCTGTCTCGGTCTCCTCCGTTTCAGTCTCCTCTGTCTCAGTTTCCTCTGTCTCAGTCTCCTCTGTCTCGGTCTCCTCCGTTTCAGTCTCCTCTGTCTCAGTTTCCTCTGTCTCAGTTTCCTCTGTCTCGGTCTCCTCCGTCTCAGTTTCCTCTGTCTCGGTCTCCTCCGTCTCAGTTTCCTCTGTCTCAGTTTCCTCTGTCTCAGTTTCCTCTGTCTCAGTTTCCTCTGTCTCAGTTTCCTCTGTCTCAGTTTCCTCTGTCTCGGTCTCCTCCGTCTCGGTTTCCTCGGTCTCTGTCTCCTCTGTCTCAGTATCCGTCACTGTAATTCCATTACCATCATCCGAATCATCCGATTCCGCATCGTCTGCGTCGTCTGCTTCATGTTCATCGACGATCGTAATCTCTGCTTGATCGACGATCGGATCGTTGTCGGTGTCGAGGTATGGCGTATCTTCGCTGTCATCTTCAACGAAGTCAAACTCCTCGTTGTCGTTCGTATCGAGATGTGCCATGGCGGTTAGTGTCGTGTCTTCTTCCAGTTCGTCCTGCTCAAAGTCCGCACCAGGAACAGCATCGAAGAGCTCGATCGACACGTCCTCATGGTCTCCTGCATCGAGGTATTCAGAAACGCCAATGATGTCATCATCCTCGTCATGGATGGCAACAAAGCCGCCCTCAGAAAGCGTCACAGAATCAACAACGACTGCAGTGCCGTCGCTATCTTGATCGTCGAAGTCAATGTCTGCAAATGGAATGACACGGATTGTGTCAAGCTCGCCTTTTTCTGCGGTCAAGAAGCCGTGGATGTATCGCGCAGGTGGGACATCCTCCGTGCTGAGTTCGATCTCAACAGTTAGTGACTCGTTTGCTTCGATTGTAACGTTTCGTCGATCGACAAGGTCACCATCAAAACGGAACTCAACTGGCTGTGTGGTGTTTTCATCGTTTGGGTTTTCGATTGTTGCACTCACCGTAACCGTGTCATCAACGAAGACACGATTTGGTGCGTCAAGATCAGAAACATCGAATGAGTCACCATCGATATCAACGGTTGCATCGTCATCCTCTCGCTCATCATCAGCATCGCCATCGGTGATAACGATTCCATCGTCACTTACCTCCGTTACATCAAGTGATTGCTGATCGGTACCTTGGAGCTCATCTCCGCTATCATTTGACAGCGGTCCAAGCCCTGCGTACACAATACCGACAGTTCCTGCAGATAAGAGCAGGACAACCGCAAGTAGTATTGCGATAATTGTTTGATTTTGGTTCATATCTTGCGTTGTGACCCGATCGCCCAGTCGGTCATGCCCGATTAGGAGACGATCAGTCGTCACCTGCTACAAGATTGGGAGTCGAATAAGCCATCAAGACGGTTGCAAACAGTTGCAGTGAAACAGTCGATTCTATCAAGACCGTATCTGCAATAATCAGGAAATGTACACGTACAACGGGTAGCAAGCGGAAATATCGAAGTCGGTTTATGAGTCGAGGCCCGACGCATTGGTATGTCTTTACGCGTGACGTTTCTCGGGACCAGTGGGGCGGTCCCAACAACTGAACGAGCCCCCAGTGCGATCTTGATTAATCGAGAGGGCGATCGGCTGCTGTTTGACTGTGGTGAAGGTACCCAGCGGCAGATGATGCGCTACTCGACAGGCTTTACAGTCTCACATATTTTTGTCACGCATCTCCACGGCGACCATATTTTGGGTATTCCGGGCTTAATTCAGAGTTGGGACTTTCACGAGCGGGATGATACCCTCACAATCCATACACCTCCGGGGACCAGCAGACACATCGAGCAGCTTACACGGCTTGGTGGACACCAACCAGGCTTTCCGATTCGGATCAACGAGGTGCATCCGAACGAAACAGCCGTTCGAATGGAAGAGTACGAGGTACGTGTTTTTGAGACGAACCATCACACAAAGTCACAGGGATACGCGCTTATTGAGGACGATCGACCAGGGCGATTCGATCGTGAGAAGGCAGAGAACAAATTGAATATCCCACCAGGGCCAGCCTACGGACAGCTACACCGTGGAGAGACGGTTACGTTAGACGATGGGCGAGTCATCGATCCTGAAGAAATTGTTGGCGACCCACGCCCGGGGAGGAAAATAGTGTACACAGGGGATACCCGCCCAACCGAATCAACGGTTGACATCGCACAGCATGCAGATCTATTGATTCATGATGCCACATTTGCTGATGACAACGAAACACGTGCCCGGAAGACGGGCCACGCAACCGGATTTGAGGCGGGTAATATCGCGCAGCGTGCAGACGTAACACGACTTGCACTCACACATATTTCATCTCGGTACGGTGGCTATCCAGATCCAATATTGGATGGCGCAACAGACGCGTTTCTTGGAGAGGTATTTATTGCGAGTGATGGACAGAAACTGGAGATACCGTTTCCAGATGCTGACCAATAACTGATCGCTGCAAATAGTTCACCAGCATGATATATAGCACTCCTAGCAGTGTTTAATTACTTCGGTGATCAGACGACGACATGGACCGTGAGATCCGGGTTCTCGTGTTCGCACCAGAAACAACAGTCCGTCAGTTGATCGATGAGGCACTCAGTCTGAAGACGGCAATACAGCCAATATGGGCAGAAACAAAACAAGCAGTGAGTGGACGGCTACGCAGCGACCCGTATATCGAGTGTGTGATCATTGCCTACGATAGCAATGACTCGATATCACCTGATCTTCCAAGAGAAGTCACATCCATCCGGTCCGAAATACCGATAATTCGTGGTGCTGGCGAGCCTCGAAAAGCAGGGACTACAGTTGGACCATATGATGCATTCTGGGATTGGTCGGCAACAGCTGCGGACCGATCGCTCATTACAAGTATCGAATTGCTTGTCGGCGATCAATTAGACAATAAGAACGCTGCACCACCAGCATGAGCCGTCGGGCAGAGCCAGTTTCGGCGTGGAGTATTTACCATCTCCGTGCCTACCGACACGTGTGAACGCCCGGACAAACGCACTTGAGTCGGTTGTTTTTGGCGTCGACATCCAGAGTGGTGACATTCGTGGAGATGCGCCCTCCTACGCCCTGGTCATACTCACAGAAGATGAGGTTGAGCGGGATGTCGTCTCATATCGAAAGTTAATGCGGCTCATTAATACACGTGAGCCAGATTTGATTGGCACTGACAATGCCTATGAGCTTGCTGAAGACAAAAATGCGCTCGTCCATTTTCTTCGATCGTTACCCTCACAAACAACACTTGTCCAAGTAACCGGTGCGGAGAAACCGGAGCCGCTCTCCCGTGTGGCCTCACGACACGGTGTTCCATACGGAAAAAAGCCGATGAAGGAGGCAGAGGCTGCTGCTCGATTAGCAGCGGGAAACGTCGGCTCTGAGGTCGCGGCATTTACCAATACAACAACGATCAAAGTCTCCCGCGGCCGATCGACCGGGAAAGGTGGCTGGAGCCAAGATCGGTACACTCGCCGAATCCATGGGAATGTTAGAAAGCGAGCACGTGAAGTTGAATCCGCACTGGACGAGGCAAGCCTCAGCTACGAGATGTCCGTTACCGAAAAGTATGGTGGCTATTCAAATGCTATCTTTACCGTTGAAGCAACACCGGACGAACTTCCGGTATCGCAGAACAGATCAGGCGATACGCGGATCGAGATTGAACGAGAACGGTTGGATGGGATCGAGTACCGCCCGCTTGTCAAACGCCGCGATCGCGTTATTGTTGGGATCGACCCGGGAACGACAACTGGTGTATCGATTGTCTCACTGGACGGGAGAGTGCTTGACCTCCACTCAACCCGAACTGCGGATACACCCGCGATTATTGAGTGGATTATCGAGCGTGGACGGCCAGTCATTGTTGCAGCAGATGTGTATCCGATGCCTGAAACGGTTGAGAAGTTCCGGCGGAGTTTCGATGCGGTTGGCTGGAATCCATCGGCAGACATCCCTGTCGATGAGAAGCTTCATCGAACACGCGAGGCGAACTACGAGAACGATCATGAGCGGGATGCGCTCGCAGCAGCACTTTATGCGTTTGATGACCACGAAGATCAATTCAATCGGATTTCACGAAAAACACCGACGCAGTTCGATCGTGAAGAGATTATCGCACAGGTTATCGGAAGCGAGCAGTCAGTTGAAGCCGTCCTCAGAGAGCGGACGGAAGACGACGAGCCTGAGACCTCTGAGCAGACAGAATCCGCTCCCGAACAGACGCCCGAACAGCGCCGAATCAGTGAGCTAGAAACGCAGGCCGATCGGCTCAGTACTCACATAGACACACTCAAAACAAAGCTTAGTGACCGGGATGAAACGATCGAGGAGTACAAGAAAGCGCTGACAAAGGCAAAGCGCAAAGAGCGTCAGGAAGCACGCGAACGTCGTGAAGTGACGCGGCTTAAACGGGAGACCGAACGGCTCGAGCGAGAGCGGGATGAAGCAAGAGAGCGGGCAGAGACACTGGATACAAAGCTTGAACAGCTGAAACGGCTCTGGAAGCTCGATCATTCAAACTTCGCAGGAGTGGCAGAAAGCAGAGATCTCGTGTCAGTCAAGATCATCGAACAGTTTACGAAACGTTCGATCGAGGCGACCGCTGAAGAGTATGGGCTTGTTTCGGGTGATGTAATCTACCTCCGCGATGCAAGCGGTGCTGGAAAGAGCACTGCCCAACGGCTTGTTGATGTAAAACCACGGCTCGTGATTCGGGAAGGCGGACTATCCGATATTGCATCCGAGCTTCTGTTTGACGCAGAGATACCGGTTACACCAGCAGAAGCTGTCTCACTGCAAGAAATTGATGAGCTGGCAGTCGCACCAGAAGATGATATTCTAGCGGCAATTGCAGAGTGGCACGACCGAGCTGAAAAACGTGAGCATGAACAAAAATCCAGTATGGTTGATCAGATCATCAGCGAACACCGGGCAGACGGGCAGCGTGGGTAGCGACACCCATATTGGTGGTAGCATACATCCAGAAGTCATATGCAGATAGGCAGTTGAACGAACAGTATGGACGCCTACGAGTTGATTATGCGAAACGCCTCCGAGGTAGTAACTGAAGAGGAGGTCCGCGAACTGGCTGATGACCCTGATGGAAAACGAGCATACGTTGGCTACGAACCATCCGGCGTCCTTCACATTGGCCATATGCTAACCGCGACAAAGCTCATTGATCTCCAAGATGCTGGGTTTGAGGTTACTGTACTGCTTGCAGACGTACATGCGTACCTTAACGACAAGGGCACGTTTGAGGAGATTGAGGCAACTGCAGAGCGAATGAAAGAGCAGTTTATCGCCTACGGCCTTGATGAAGAGAAAACCGAGTTTGTGCTTGGGTCGGAGTTCCAGTTCGATCGCGAGTACGTGCTCGACCTACATGGCCTTGAATTAGAGACCACACTTGCGCGTGCAGAACGCGCAATGGCAGAGATCAAAAGCGGTGATTCAGTGAAAGTCTCACAAGCGGTGTATCCGCTGATGCAGGCACTTGATATTGTCTATCTTGATGTTGATCTCGCCATTGGTGGGATGGAGCAGCGAAAAGTCCACATGCTTGCTCGTGACACGCTTCCATCGATTGGCGAAGACGCTCCAACCTGTCTCCATACACCGCTGATTGCCGACCTTGGAACCGGTATTGGGAAGATGTCCTCAAGCGAGGGCGTAACGATCTCAATGGAAGATGATACTGATGCGATCACAGAGAAAGTAAACAGTGCGTTCTGTCCACCGACTGGAGATCCAGAGCCGGACAACGATGGGAATGAACGCGAGAATCCAGTGCTACAGATATTTGAGTATCATATCTTCCCACGATTCGAAACGATCGTTATTGAACGGCCAAAAAAATACGGTGGCGACCTTGAATATACCTCATACGACTCGCTTGAAGGGGATCTTGAATCTGGGGAACTTCATCCAATGGATGCAAAGGGAGCCTTAGCGAGGTATCTGGACACACTTATCGAACCCGGTCGAAAGCAACTCAAAGGGTAGCCCGACACGCTGGGAGTTTTTGGGTGCCTTGTAACCGGTTCCTGGGGGGGGGGAATGATACGCCAGTTCCGGCTGCCCGATTCTGCCCTGTCTCGTCCCATGATCGAGACAATTACTACAACTAGCGATAGTTGGTAAAAGAAACTGTGCCAGATATTGCAGCATCTACTGTGTGCGGTGCAATATATTGCATCACTATTCAGATGAGGTGGTAAGCGATGCGTCTAACATTGATTTGAGTCCACGTCGGAGTGTCCGGTGAAACGTTGACGCAGTAATATCAAGCCGTTCCGCAAGCTCGGACCCAGATACCGCACGAGGTGTTTCAAAATATCCAGAGATGTATGCTGTTTGAAGAATATCCAACTCACGCGTGCTAAGTTCATTTCTGAGAGCAGTTTGGAAATCTTCGATCGATCGTGGAGGGTGCTCACGTTGCTGTTTTGCGGTCAGTGTGAACGAGTCATATGCTCCTCCAACCTCAGAGATAAAATCACTCACAAGCGTTGCACTTGGAATGCTCACTGTTGCATCAAATCCTCTTGTGTTTGCAGTGAGTGAAATAAGCGCGCCGCTATGCGCAAGCAGAACGTCAAATAATGCGATATTAGTCACATGAACTGCAACAGTTGGTTTTGGGTCTTCGAGCAAAACTGTCGCATGGGAAACTCGGTCGAAATCAGTCAACCGAGAAAGAAGCTCATTTGTAGTGTGCTCAGTCGTTTCAACGGTTACGAAAATGCGTGAGGTACCATCATCAAGCGCAATGAGACCAGAGTGTGTAATCGTTCCATTAACAGCCTGTGCAAATTGTGCAAATATTGATTCCGGGTCAGATATTGTAAATGAAACTTCAACCAGCTCATCGCTGATCATCGCCGCGTGTCGCTCGGTAGATGCGATTGCATAGCCGATCGTCTCACCGACTTCCGAGAGTGCATCGCGCTCTCTGGATCCAAACGCATTGGCTCGGTCCGCGAAGATCTCTAAAACCCCATATACGTGTGAACCATCGAGTAGTGGCACCGCAGCAACTGAACCATATCTATTTCGGAGGGCGTGTCTCCGCCGTGGCTGTGAGACTGAGCCAACAATGTCGGATTCAACAACCGTTGTTGCAGTTTGTGCAGCCCGCAGTGCACGTGCTGTAGTATCAACATCGGTGGTTGTATGCCTGCGATCAATGCCTGCGGTTTCAACCTCTGTAAGTGCCGCTTCAATTCGATCGTACCGAAGCATTCTTGCAAACTGGTATGTCCGAGTGCCAGCAAGCGTTGCACACACACTCTGTTCGATTTCTGTTCGGGTGTTCGATCGGACAAGCGTATTTGTTACAGATCGTGTGACCTCAGTTATTCGGTGTAACCGCTCGAGCTCTTCGTTTCTGGTTTCAAGCGTGCGTTCGCGTTGTCGGAGTGTCTCTTCTCGCTCACAACGAGCCATTGCTGCAGCAGCGTTCGCACAGAGTAGCTCTGCAAGTTGCATCCGTTCTCCATTCACTGGGGTATCTTCTGTCGAGCCAACGGTGAGGACACCATCGTTTCCAACCGGGATTGCAACAATATAATTAAAAAGTGTCGTCGACCCGTCAACCACAGATGGAACCGATACCTGTTCTTCGATTTCAACGGCGTTGTTTTCAAATGCACGCCACGCAACAGAGTCGCCGTTTTCAGCGCTAACCGGACCTTGCACATACTCGGTTGCATCATCAGTGACAGACGCAGGATAGAGTTGGTAGCTTGTAGGATCAAAAAGATAACAGCCAGCAAGCGAATGGTTCAGAATTGTCGATGCTGCAGTGACCGTAATACGAGCAATATCGACAGTTGTTTCTGCAGACATCATCTCTTGGGTTGCGTCATGAAGCGACGTTAATGTCTGTTCGTACTGCTTTCGGGTGGTGATATCTTTGCTTGTCCCAACAATCCGGACAATCTCTCCAGCCTCTCGGACCAAAAATGCCTGATCCCGAACCCAACGAATTGATCCATCGGGTCGAACAATTCGGTACTCCTCATCGTACTCTCTCTGTGTCTGTTTCTCAATCGCGGTATTAATCCGATCGCGGTCGTCTGGGTGGACATTATCAAGAAATGAGTAAGCGTCATTCAACAACGACTCACAGGAACGACCCCAGATATCCGCGTATGCAGGGCTGACATAGAGCATCTTAGATTTGTCGGGTGTAGAAATCCAAAAGACCTCATCGATGTGGGTTGCAAGTTCGTGAAATCGTTTTTCTTCCCGCTCGAGCTGTTCTCTCATCTCGATCTCGCTGGTAATGTCTTGAGTCACAACCATCCCTTGGACAACCGCACCAGCATCGTTTCGGACCGGTGAGGACATCACTCGGTAGGAGCGGTCATCTGCAGGCACATCTAACTCGATCGACTCCGATCGGCCCTCGATGGCAGATTGATAGACTGGTTTGAGTTTTTCGTAAACGCTCGTCTCGAAGACTTCATCCAGTGTTTTACCAATAAAATCGGATGGTTCATAATCAATTTCAGAGAATAACTGCCCTTCGCTAAGCGTAAATCGAAGTGAGTCATCATATAAATGGACAGTTCCATTTGGAAAACTCTCAATGAGTGTTCGATACATCTCTTCACGGTGGTTTATTGCATTAGTTACTATTGGATTATTGTTAGCTGGTGCAAAAAGGAGCGCTACACCGTCCTCAACCGAAACTGCGGTTATTCCGATCTTAGTGGAAGTTTTGCGTAGCCCGACCCGGAGTTGCAGTTGGTCATCAGCGGTTGTCTCCGAAAGCGGTGTGAGAATATCCGCGTGAAAATCGAACGATACGGATAGATGCGACTGAATCGCGGTTGCAACAAGCGAGTCAACCGAACGTTCAAAGACAGACGGTATGTGCTCGTTTGCATGTCGGATGACCCCTTTTTTGTCAACAATAACTACTGGTTCCGAGAGGGCCGCAAAAAAATCCGAAGAGACGGTCTGCTCGAACGTCGGGTGATTACGTGAAGCAGATGGCATACCAAGTGTAGGCAGACGGCACTATTAACAGTCGTGCCCCTACTATGCCATTCCAAACAGTTTCATGACACTTGTTGCAATGCCGCGAGCGACAAGGGCAACGCCCGCAAATGCAAGCATCAATCCAGCCCCAATAATGGGATCCTGAACGGAGACAAGTGCGACGCCAAAAATAACGAGTACAATACCACCAATCCCCGTGTAACCGAGGGTTTTGATCGCGCTCATACCGCTATCAGCCGGAACGGCCAAATAAATCCTCTGGGTTTCGATCGGAAGCGTCCGATATCCCTCGTATTTAACCCGTGGGGTCACGAACCCTGTCACACATGACGGAGAACGATAGTCGACGTGATCTCCGAATGCCAAACGACGATGAGGTGTTCGCAGAGGTTACGAACATGCTCGGCGCGAATCGTGTCAAAGTTCGTTGTGCAGATGGTGTCGAGCGGACCGCAAGGATCCCTGGCCGAATGCAGAAACGGATCTGGATTCGAGAGAACGATATTGTCCTTGTTGAGCCGTGGGATTGGCAAGATGAGAAAGCCGATATCAGCTGGCGATACGAAAAGTCCGAAGCCGATCAACTTCGACGCGAAGGCCACATTCAATAAAAATACGATTTTTGATTCAGTCACCTCCAGAGCAACAGCACCAGTCAACCACCGACGCTTTTGAGAGTCCATCCCATAGATGTGTGTAGATGACAGATGAGTTCGGGATGATCGAACCGGATGCTGTTGATGGATTTGGTGACGAGTGGGAAGAGATCGATGTCACAGATACTGAAGCAGACCGAATTGCTCGAAAGCGTGACCGATCGTTCAATGAGTTCCGCGAACGAATAAAAGATAATGAGCGGCTAAAAGTTGAACAGTCAGTCTTTGATGATGCAACCTATGCTGCCATTTATAAACTCGTCCAAGATGGGTATATCTCCGCGTTCGGTGGCCCGATCTCAACTGGAAAAGAAGCCAATGTGTACGAGGCACTAGGTGAAGACGATCGAGAAATCGCGGTGAAGATCTATCGTATCAGTGCCTCTGACTTCCGGCAGATGCGAGACTACCTCGAAGGTGACCCTCGGTTTCAGGGAATTGGGAACAAAAAAAGTCAAGTTGTGCTTGCATGGACACGCAAGGAGTTTGCAAATCTTGAGCGAGCGGCAAAAGCAGGCGTTCGTGTCCCGACGCCGATCGCCGTCCAGCGGAACGTCTTAGTGATGGAACTTGTTGGGCAAGCAGACGACCGTGCGCGACGGCTTGCAGAAGTCAACGTCGAAAATCCACAAACCGCATATGAGGTTGTTCGTGAGTACATGCGTCGACTATACCGGGCAGGGCTTGTCCATGGCGATCTCTCCGAGTACAATATGATTATCCACGACGGGGAACTCGTTGTGATTGATCTTGGCCAAGCAGTGACAGTCCACCACCCGAATGCGGACGATTTCCTTGAGCGTGATTGCCGAAATATCGCATCATTCTTTTCAAAACAGGGGCTACCGACGGCAGGTGAGGAGCTATACGACTTTGTCACGACACCGGATCCAGACCCGACAAACTAGGCCGCGTTGGTTGATCACATACGGCCCAATTAACGAACACCCTTAAAACCGTTCAACGGGTAACTCTGCTCATGCAACACGTCACAATTCCGCAGGATCGGATCGGTGTCCTCATCGGTGAGGGCGGGGAGACGATGCGGGAGATTGAGTCCCGTGCGGAAGTCCGACTCGATATTGATTCGGAGTCAGGCTCTGTCGCCGTCGAAACTGTTGGCGATCCTGTGAAAGGACTCACAGCCCCGGATATTGTCCGTGCGATCGGCCGTGGGTTCAAACCACAAACCGCACTGACACTGCTTGATGGCGATCTCCGGATGTTCGATCTGATAAATCTTGACGCACAAACACGAAATAAGAACGATCTCCGACGGCAAAAAGGCCGACTCATTGGAGAGAACGGTCGAACCCGCGAGCTGATGGAAGAGCTTACCGGTGCACATGTTGTAATCTACGGTTCGACACTTGGGATCATTGGTGAGGCGGAAGAAGTGGATGTCGTCAGACAGGCAGTCTCAATGATTCTCGATGGTGCACCACACGGTACCGTGTATTCATTCCTTGAACGCAAACATAACGAACTCACCGGCGGGCCAGACCTCGGAAATCCACGATAACATATACCATACACTATCCCTCATCATTGTCAACACTCACCACGGCCTCGTCTTGGGGTTTTGGTTTCAAAATGCGTTGCTTTTTTATAGAAGGGCAAACAATCATTGAATGATTATGTCTCAGCGACAGCGTATGGGTAACCAGCCTATGATCGTACTTTCGGAGGACAGCCAGCGCACATCAGGGAAAGATGCGCAGACGATGAACATCTCCGCAGGAAAAGCCGTCGCAGAGTCCGTTCGGACGACGCTTGGCCCAAAAGGAATGGACAAGATGCTCGTCGACTCCGGCGGCTCTGTTGTTGTTACGAACGATGGTGTGACCATCCTCAAAGAGATGGACATTGATCATCCGGCAGCAAATATGATTGTTGAGGTCTCAGAGACCCAAGAAGACGAGGTTGGCGACGGAACAACCTCCGCTGTTGTGATCGCTGGTGAACTGCTTGACCAAGCAGAAGAACTGCTTGATTCTGATATTCACGCAACCACGATCGCACAAGGATACCGCCAAGCAGCTGAGAAAGCAAAAGAGATCGTCGAAGAGCAAGCAATTGACGTGAGCGCAGACGATCGTGAAAAACTCCTCCAAATCGCCTCAACCGCAATGACCGGTAAAGGCGCAGAGGGCGCAAAGGACCTTCTTGCAGAACTCGTCGTTGACGCAATCCTTGCAGTCCAAGACGATGATGGAATTGATATCGAGAATGTCAACGTCGAGAAAGTCGTTGGCGGCTCGATCGATACATCCGAGCTCATCGAAGGTGTTGTCGTCGGTAAAGAGCGTGTCCACGACAATATGCCATACGGTGTTGAGGATGCAAAGATTGCAGTGTTCGACGGTGCACTCGAAGTCAAAGAGACAGAGATTGACGCAGAAGTCAACGTTACGGACCCAAGCCAGCTTCAAGAATTCCTCGACCAAGAGGAAGCACAGCTGCAGGAGATGGTCGACCAGCTCGTTGATGCAGACGTCGATGTTGTCTTTGTTGGCGACGGAATTGACGATATGGCACAGCACTACCTTGCAGAAGCAGGCATCATCGCAGCCCGCCGTGTCAAAGATTCAGATCTGAAAGCAGTTGCCCGATCGACCGGTGCCCGCGTGATCTCCAACCTCGACGATCTTACTGAGGATGATCTTGGATTCGCAGGCTCTGTCGCACAGAAAGATATCGGTGGCGACGAGCGTCTCTTTGTTGAAGATGTTGAAGACGCAAAAAGCGTCACACTCGTTGTCCGCGGTGGAACCGAGCACGTCGTTGACGAAGTCGAACGAGCAATCGAGGACTCCCTTGGTGTTGTTCGCGCAACGCTTGAAGACGGGAAAGTGCTGCCTGGCGGTGGCGCTCCAGAGACCGAGCTTGCACTCCAGCTCCGTGACTTTGCAGACTCCGTTGGCGGCCGCGAGCAGCTTGCAGTCGAAGCGTTCGCTGACGCGCTCGAAGTCATCCCACGCACACTCGCTGAGAACGCAGGACTCGACTCGATTGACTCGCTCGTCGAACTTCGCTCCCGTCACGACGGTGGCGAGTTCGGTGCCGGCCTCGACGCATACACTGGCGACGTGATCGACATGGAAGCCGAGGGCGTTGTGGAGCCACTCCGTGTCAAAACCCAAGCGATCGAATCAGCAACCGAAGCAGCCGTCATGATCCTCCGAATCGACGACGTTATTGCAGCAGGCGACCTCCGCGCCTCAACCGACGACGATGACGACGACATGCCAGCCGGCGGCGGAATGGGTGGCATGGGCGGTATGGGCGGCATGGGTGGCATGGGCGGCGCAATGTAAGCGTCGGTCACTGACACACACTCCAACCCAATACGAACGCCCCTCTGAATCGGTTTTCAACTGTCGGCCCACGACGCTCTGCGTCAGTTCCGATCTATTTTATTGCTGCGCTAAATCTCGTTATGAGAGGCATCTGTATAGATGAGTGAGAAATCGAAGATGATTGCAGGAGAGTTGTATGATCCGCAGGATCCTAACTTAGTGGCTGAGCGAGCGGACGCGCGATCGCTCACAGAAGCGTTCAATGAGACCACAGTGGATGAACCGGAGACGCGATGGAAGCTCATCACAGAGCTATTTGGAACCGTTGGTGAGTCTATTTCTATTGAACCGACGTTTCGATGCGATTACGGATATAATATTCATGTCGGTGACTCCTTTTTTGCAAATTTTGATTGTGTCATGCTCGATGTGTGTCCGATCGAGATTGGTGACAACTGTATGCTCGGGCCAAGCGTCCACATATACACGGCAACACATCCGCTCAATGCAGCCGAGCGCAGCAGTGGATTAGAGTATGGGAACCCCGTCACGATCGGCGATGCGGTGTGGATTGGTGGGCAAGCAGTGATAAACCCGGGTGTGACTGTTGGCAACCAAAGCGTCATTGCGTCAGGCGCAGTTGTCACAACAGATGTCCCTGAGGGTGTTGTCGTCGGTGGGAACCCTGCCAGCGTGGTGAAAAAGATCGAGCAGTAGCGTTACCGATCGTCCTCAGCCAATTCCTGTTCGGCGACGATCTCGTATGGATCTAAGCCCTTTCGGATTCCATCGAGGTACCGGAAAGCGTCATCGGGTGAGAGGAAATGTCGAGTCACAGCACGGCCGAGCGGTGTTGGCCGAAGCCCGTCAATAAACTCCCATTCAAGCAGTTTGCCAACCGATCGTGTCGTGTCGATCTCACCGAGCATCCGATCGTTGAGCCGTTTTGCACGCTTGCCAGCGACGACAATGTTTGCCAGCGTCTCCTCTGCGCCGGCACGTTCATCATACACGTTCCGAACATCTTCCATCTCGCCTTTCAACAATTTGAACGCGACCTCATCCTCCGTCATCTCCATTGAATTGTGATATGAACAGTCAGGCTCGACAAGCATGTAGACGGTGCCGCGATCGTGATAATCCGGCCGTCCTGCACGGCCAAGCATCTGACTGAACTCCTGAACCGAGAGCCACTCAATTCCCATCGCAAGCGTGTCAAAAATAACTTGTGAGGCTGGGAAATCAACCCCTGCTGCGAGCGCAGCAGTTGTAACCACTGCTGCTAGCTCTTGCTCTGCGAACTGTTCTTCAACGCGTTTACGCCGTTTGTAATCTAAGCCTGCATGATACGGTGCGGAGTTGTACTGCAGCTTTCGACTAACCTCATGGCACCGTCGTCGAGAGTTCGTAAAGATGATCGTCTGTCCACGGTAGCCTTTTGAAGACTCTTGGTCGAATGCCCGCTTGACCAACCGATTCTCTATCCGTGTTTTTTCTAATGCGTCTGCGAAGGTGACGTGCCGATCGATCGGTACGGGCCGCTCCTCGAACTCAATCAGCGTCGACTCCAATTTTGAAGCGAGCCACTGTGGATTCCCAACTGTTGCGGAAAGGTAGATCCACTGTGCACCGTCATAGCTATCTGACCGCTTCGATCGATCTTCAGTGTAGTATTTGAGCCGGGAGATAAGCCCATCAAGCCGGTGTCCGCGCTCTGGCTCTTTGAGCGTGTGAACCTCGTCAATGACAACCGTTCCAATATCGCCAAGATTCTTGCCAGTTCGAAGCGCATGGTCGATCCCTTCGTAGGTTCCAACAATAACATCTGCAGATGGGTCAAAACTGCTTCCAGAGTCCGAAATTCGGCTTGCGCCAACCCTGAGTGTAACATCCAGTCCAAACTGACTATACCGCTTTTTGAAGTCCTCATGCTTTTGGTTTGCAAGCGCCACGAGCGGGACCAAAAACAGCAGTTTGCCGTGACCGTTGAGCGCACGATTGATGCCAGCAAGCTCACCAATAAGTGTCTTCCCGGTTGCGGTCGCACTGACTACGAGTTGGTCTTCACCATCAAGCAACCCGTTTCTTACGGATAAACTCTGCACAGGCAGTAACGTCTCGAATTTGTTTGTGACCGAGTTCTTTAGTTTTGGGTGTAGGTCGAGGTCGCTTGTTGGAAACGGATTAACATCATCAACGGTTGCAGATATTTCGTCGAATTTTGTGAGTTCCGGGTCAAGTTGTCCTTGAAGTAGATTGACAATCCGTTGGAGATCACGAACGTCCAACAGGAGCTCTTCAAGCCGCTCCTGTGCGGCCGTTGTGAACTCACCCTTATATGATAGCTCGCGCTCCAGTTCGAGCAGTGCACAGTCCGGACAGATCTGTTCGTGGTCAGTGTCGATCGCCGTTTCATCCGTAATCGGCGAATACCGACTGTTGCGCGCACACAGACGGCAGGTTCGGACAACGAGTGCATCAAGCTGATACCCCGAAAGCAGCTCCTTGATTTCCTTCCGGCCATGTTTTGACGTCTGTTCTGAGATGCGGATTCGAGAGGCATTGCGTGCAAGTTCAATGAACTCGTCAGGACGCCGTGGTTCCTCTGTTGGTCCGTGCTTCTTTTTGAACTTTGCAGGTCGGGGGCCAGCATCTGTCTCTTTTACCTCAAGCTGTCCACGAAAGACACGCTCACCATCACGGAGGACGACCACTTGGTAGCGATCGCGAGAGCCGTGTAAAAATAGCGTTCCAACCTGTGCGACCTGCTGAGACACGATCGACTCTACGAATAGCAGGTATTTCAGCCGTTCGGCTCTCCGAGAGTGTGAAACTGAGTGACAATGTGTAACCTACTCCGTGACGAGTTCGATCGAATCCTCTCCATGGGGCACCGCACAGAGAAATGCACCAGCCGTGTCGGTTTCATTACGATACCAGTGGACGGTGCCTGCAGGAATCAAGATTGCATCACCGGCTGAAACGACGTGTTCGGTCTCTTCACCGGTTTCTGGATCACGGATGCCAACGAGATATGTCCCATCAAGAACATACTGTTCGTGTTCAACTTCATTCGTATGCGCTGGAACCTCGCTTTGTGCCGCAAGAGTGAAGCGTCGAAGTGCAAAGTGAGGAGCACCATCACGCTCATCAAGTAAGACACCTTTTGAGAGGCCAGAAGCAGCATTCACGGGCGTGTATTCGATCGAATCACCGGATTTAATTACAGGTGTGTTTCCATTGCTCATAGACGGACGTTTGGTGAGGCCAAACTTAGTGCTGACTGTGAAATGCTCCACGGCAAGATCGTACAGCGGGAGAAACATGTCCGAGTTTAATATTCTGGACTGAGTAGGTGTAGCTATGCGTGGCATTCGAATCGGAAGCGCATTCGGGATTCCGATTCAACTCAATTGGACGTTTCTATTGATCCTCCCGATTTTTGCGTGGATCATCGGTGGGAGTGTTGAACAAACAACGCTACTTATCAATCAGGTGCTTGGGGGAACTCTTGACGCTGCAGTGTTGACCACAGGAAACACGCCATGGATTCTAGGCACTGCAGCGGCGCTCGGGTTATTTTTTGGCGTCCTTCTTCACGAGTTCGGACACTCACTCACTGCGCTCCGGTATGATCTTGAAATTGAGTCGATCACACTCTGGCTCCTTGGCGGTGTTGCAAGTTTTAAAGAGATGCCCGAAGATTGGAAACAGGAGTTCAATATTGCGATCGCAGGGCCGATCGTGAGTGTTCTCGTCGGTCTTGTATCATATGCTGCGTTTGTCGTGACACCAGACAGCCTTGCAGAAGTGCAGTTCGTGCTTGGTTACTTGGCGTTCATGAACATTGCACTTGCGGTGTTTAACATGCTTCCAGGGTTCCCAATGGATGGTGGCCGAGTGCTTCGGGCACTTCTTGCACGGAATCAGCCACACGCAAAAGCAACGCAGCAGGCCGCAGAAGTTGGCAAAGTGTTTGCGTTCTTGATGGGTATTTTTGGGCTGTTTACATTCCAACTATTCCTCATCCTTCTTGCACTATTCATCTACATGGCTGCATCAGGTGAAGCACAGCAGTCGACCCTCAAAGCAGCCTTCCAAGACGTCACCGTTCGCGATATTATGACGCCGAAAGAGCAGCTCAAAACGGTCGATCGCCGAACCTCGGTTTCGGAGCTGATGAACCGAATGTTCCAAGAGCGCCACACTGGCTACCCAGTACTCCAAGATGGTGAGCTGGTTGGAATGGTTGCACTCGAAGATGCGCGAAGCGTTCGTGACGTCGAGCGTGATGCATACCTCGTTGAAGAGATTATGAGTAGAGACATCACAAGCGTCACACCGGATGCAGATGCAATGTTGGCGCTTCGAACAATGCAAGAATCAAACGTTGGTCGCTTACCGGTGATCAGCGTGAACGGTGAATTAGTTGGGATTGTGTCGCGAACCGATCTGATGACCGCATTCAATATTATTCAGTCGGGTGGAAGCGCATCGCTCATCCGTCGTGACGATCCGTCAATAACCTCGATTAGATAACAGCGTTATACGCAGGCCGCTTTGAGCTCTTTTTGACTTATTTTTCCAAACTCTGCTTTTCTGTGACACAGAATACATAGTGAAACGAGATTTTCAAGATAGTGTGCATCTTCGACCATCATCACCGGCATCTCAACAAACGCCCGAACGGGAATGATGTGGTGAACATCCGGATTTCGCCCAAGTTCCTCTTTTGTCGTGCCGCAGTGTTGGCAGGTATACGCATCGCGTTCGAGGGCTCTGCGGCGCATTTTTGCCCATCCCGGTCCGTAAGCGCTGGTCCCCGAAGATCCACCACGCCAGTGTGGATGATTTTCGCCGGTGTAGTGCTCTGAAAGCCAGGCCGATCGGCACTCAGTACCACAAAAGACACCATGTTCGCCCACATTGCTTGGATAGCGATGAACAGGGACGCCACAGGTCTCACACTCGAGTTTGAGCTTGCCGCCGTTCCATTTACCATTGTGTTCACCACTCAAATCAGGAGTGTTCCGCCAATTCTCGGTTTCAACGCACGTCGAACAGTAGAGTCCCTTTTTTTCAGAAGGATAGTAATCAAACTCACTAGCGCAGATCTCACATGTGGCTGTTTCTTTTGCACCCTGATAGTTTGGAGCGTGCTTACCGCTTCTTGGCACCGATCTCCGACACTCATCGGAGCAATATCGTTTTTGATGTGGTGAATAGAAGTCTGAATCGCACCATTGGCAAACATTGTTTGGTAATTTTTCGTCGTGAGCACTAGCGTGATGAACGGCTAGGCCTCGACGTGAACCAAATGATCGAGTACACGTAGGACAGTGGTGAGCCATACTAGCAATACTAGAATATGTAACTAGATGGTTTAGATACCCTCAAAGTTTGTAACAATATTACTCTGAGTTATTGAGTCCGGATGCGAGAATTGAACCCACGTCTCAGCCTCCACAAGGCTGAAGGATAACCATTACCCCAATCCGGACACGCAATTGATCCTACCGTGCTGAAAGTCAAATACGTTACGACTCCGATCGGCGATGCGTATGCGTATCACACTCCTGAACAGCTCCGATCGTGTCGATCGTGTCGATCGTCCGGAGCGCGACTTTTTTGGTATTTGACCAACTACAGTTGGTAACTCGTGGCGATCACAGACAAGATCTATATTAAAAATCACAGACAGCTCTCTTCGCAGGTAGAGGCAAACTTCCCAAAGAGCGCGTTTGCCGGTGCAACGCTCGATGTGCTCTTTACAGGAGATGGGCTGGCGAAACTCGACAGTGCGACTCGCGACCGTGTGCTGGATTTCGCAGAAGATTTCTTAGACTGTGATTGTCAGTCAAATCCCTACTGTGGCTGTCCCGAACGGAAGTTTATCAACTATTTGCTCGAACTGCGAGCACAGGGGCTTGGACCGGACGCAATCGTGGACGTAATGGGTGATGAGTATCTGTTGTACGCGTATTCTGGCGATATCCTCTCGTTTCTCGATCAGTCCGTACGGACGCTCGAAGCAGTTGAAACGCTTGCAGACGTAGAGAGTAATCTCGAAATGCAAGAACGAGCACGACAAGCAAAGCGCGATCTCACAGGATAGCTCTGCAGGCGATCGCTATCCAAGTCTGTATGGTTGCTCGTCAGTTTCGGCGTCTAACTCTTCTAAAAAGATTACATCTTCGTCTTCGGCTTCGGCAGAGAGCTGTTGATGCAGATAGTTTACGTATGCTTTGTGTTCATCAAGTTGCTCTCTGAGATGGTCGGCCTCAAGCTCGAGCCGTTCATGCTCGCGGATGAAGCTCTTTGGTACCTCAACAGTTGGTGGGAATGGTTCCTCGTCTCCGTCACGATGGAGTTCATTCTCTGGGACAACATTGACACGACCGTCGTGTGCAACAAGCGAATCGACATAGTCTCGAAACACAGCCGAAAGTGAGAGGTCGCGCTCTTCGGCGATCGATCGAAGTGTCTCAAACGTATCTTCGTTGACGCGAAAAGAGATTGTCTTGTTTTTGTTGCCCATGTTGTTGGAAGTTAGATATATGCTGCTGTTACTTAATTATTTGTCAGACAGAGCCGATCTACTGCGGGTCCGATACAGATTCGGTCGACTGTGTTGGTGTATCTGGACTTGAGTCACTTTCGTCAAGGCTTTCGAGCGCAGAAAGTGCCGTTGTACGGTACTCATCGGGTGGGAGGTCGTACTGCTCTTTTGCCATCCGGCCGTACTCGTTGCCTTCGTCGTCTAGGTGTTGGATTCGTTCAAGCGTCTGTTGTGCGGTCTCTGCAACCCAGCGATCGCGTGTGCCTGCATCAACAGCAGTGATCGACTCCGGACGCAGTGAGACGTTGACCGTTCCATCATCAGTTTCGTAGGTTCGTGGTTTCCCGACAATCGAGACGTATGCAGGAGTCTCGAGATCACGGAGCGTGTTTGCTGCCTCTGGTTGATACTGTCCTGCGTACACAAAGAATGTCCCTGTTGGATCGACAATGCGACCACGCCAGTATTCACTTTCGTCACCAACGTCTTCGGTTTCAGTGAGTGTTCCAACAACGAGAACGCGGTTTGCTCGTTCACCAGTCGGCAACAACAAGTACAGTGGTGCACGCTCGTCATCGGATTCTTTGAACGTGTAGCTTGCGTCGTTGAATTCACGGGCAAATACACGGCGAGCAACTTCACGGGTGGGGACGGAATCGGAAGATTGGTTTGAACTCATTTACATCGACCTCGCTTTGATAAGGATGGATTCAAGATCGGCAGGTGCGCCGAGCTGTTCGAACTCGTTTGCAAGTATGTATCGGCCATACGTTGGGCCGGTGACGCGGTAGTATCGTCCAAGAAGGTCACCACGGATCTCGTCGGCAACGACAGACGTGTCAAGTGCATCCATTGCCATTGTTTTGGCCTCTTCGAGCGTAAGTCCAGTGAGTTCCTCGGTTCGCTCGCGATTGAAGATGATTTCATGAACCGTTACACCGTCATCTAAGACTGCTTTGATTCGAAGGTCAAACTCTCCGTCAACGCTTCCGTGCTCAGAACAGCGTCCGTTCTGTAGAACTCGAGTACACTCCTCTTGTGGGCAGCGTTTGATAAGCCCAGATCCCGACTGGATATCAACGAGTGCGCCTTCCACAGATGCACTGTTATCACCTACTTCGATCTCTTCATCAAGCTCGGTGATGGTGGTTGTCCGATTAAGTTTCACCGAATAATTCCCTTGGTATTCATCAGTAACGACGTTTCCAAGCTTATATACGGCGCCTTCTTCCAACTTTGGGAGTTCCGAGGTGGCAAAGGAGACGAACTTGATTGTTCCAGATTCATCGCCAATCAGTCCAACTTGTGAGATGGCATCGCTACCTGGCTCCCAGAGATCAACAAGCTTGACAGTGAGATCGACCCACTGTTCGTCTTCGTCGATATCGTTAACGAGTATTTCGCTTGCACCACCTTGGCTAATTTCATCCCGATCGAGGCCAGCCTCATCAAGGTAATTATTGATGACGCTCCGTCGAGCCTCATTAGCTGGAACCTTGTACTGTGTAACGAGATTCTCAAGTTGTGACTCAACGTCGTCTACTGTTATCTCTAGGTGATCGGAGAACTGTTCCGCAATCTCTTCGGCGTGTGTCCGCAATTCTGACATGGTCTCACTGCCTCCACGTTGTTTTTCGATGGGAGACATACGGAGGTTGGTTCTTAATCATATAAAACATTCCGTCACCGGAGCGAAAGTGAACACCAGTCGGCTGTCGAAAGGCAGCCAACGGACATATAGCGATCGCTGACAAACATCGAGTATGAGTGATCGGATTGGCGAGTTTCTTCGCGAGCGGCTTCGACAGGCGGGCCGCAGCTACGAAGAAGCAAAACACGCCTACCGAGACGGGAAAGCCACAGGCGAGTCACAGCCAGGCCCCGCAGATTCACTCCCCGCTGATGAACGTGGCCGATCAAAGATCGTCTGTCGTCGGCATGCGGAGCGACGTGCAGTTCCGATCGACACTGATGGAAAACCAGCCTGTTATGATAGCGAGCATCCGGATTGCCGCGGCTGCGTTGAGGATATCAAGAATGGATCGATCGAAGTCTGGTAGTCCGGTAGCGGCTCGTTATTTCCGGCTCGCGTCAACATCGATCGCATCGACAGGACAGATATCGACGCAGAGCATACAGTCAATACACTGATCTTCACGGGTTGGTTCGACTTTTGTATCACTCTCTGGATGGTCTGGCGTGTCAACCCATGTGAATACGTCAACCGGACAGTTTTCCAGACAAGCACCATCCGCGATACAGATGTCATAGTCGACCGCAACGTGTGTCCCGTGAATACCGAGTTTCTCTGGCGGGTCAATAAGCCCCCAGACATCAATCTCGTCATCGAACTCAACACCTGCATCCTCCATCGCCGCAAAATCATCCGCGGTCGCTTTTGGTTGATTGGTGTCGAAGTTTGGATCAATTCCCATTAGTTACTCACTGCGTGTGTGAGCTATTTAAGCACACATCTCTGCGGTTGTGTTTAGGGACTATGTGCGCAGTATGCTATTGATTTGGCAAAGGAGTTCGCGAGATCTAGCCTGTTCGTGGGGTGATGCCTCTGTAATATGTGAAACAAGCGCATCTCGGAGTATTTTCAGCTCATGTCGATCAAACTTTGATTGTCCTGTTTCGATCGAAATTAGTAGCTGAGCGATTGGTGTTGTATCACGACCAGATGCTGCTTCGCGATCGAGGTATGAAAGCAGCGCTGCGTGCAACAACCACGCATCCTCGCGTGAGTAACTGAGTGCAGGTGTGTGATCGTGCGTAGATGGCGTCATCTCATCATCGACAGCTACTCGCTTGTCATATAAAAGTGTGGCTGAAGTTAACACGCCTCATGGAAACTATTCAATCAGGCAGTCGCTTCAGTATCAGCATGGGTTGTCTGTAACTCACGAACATACGCAGTGAAGTTCTCAAATAGCGATTTTACCTCACAGGCTTTGTTGTAGTTCTCTGCAGTGATGGTTTCAAGCACGGATGCGACCCGATCGGACCCAATTCGCTCTTCTTTCCCTTTGGTAACCGACTCTGCTGTGTTGCGATCGTACTCTGGGTGGAACTGGACACCGTAACAGTGACCCTTTCTAAATGCATGAATTCCGTACTCGTTCTCTGCGAGCAGTGTTGCATCCGGCGGCAGTTCGACAACGGCGTCGCCGTGCGTCGTAAAGACAGTAAACTCGCGAGTGATACCGTTTAAAAGAGAGTCCTCAGCGACTTTCTCAACTGTATTGTATCCAATCTCGAACTCGCCCATTGCGTCAACAGCGCCACCGAGCGCCTCTGCAAGCACTTGATGCCCGTAACAGACGCCAAGAACTGGAATGTCACGTGCTGCAGCATCACTAACGTAGTCGATGAGCTGCTCGATCCATGGCTCATCCCAGTAGACTGACGATCGAGAGCCGGTCACGACAACCGCATCATATGCAAAGTGTGTTGGGAGTTCTCCTTCCGGTGCATGAAATTCGACAAGATCGGCATCTAGTTCACGACGGAAGTTTCGACGCGTGTCGGCTCCATCGTGGGCAGCATTCAATAGTGCAAATCGCAAATTAGTCATTACCAACGGATATGTACCCCGGTATAAAGTGCTTTGCGCCGGAAACGACTTCTGCCGATCTCTAGTCAATAGTATCCGTCCTCAATCTGTTCGTCAAGAAAGCCAAGAATATGATCGTTTACGACACGAGAGTGTTCGATCTGTGGAAGATGTCCTGCACTGTCGATCGGAATCAACTCACTACGTGGGAGGCCGTCCGCAAGCGCATTGGCGGCTTCAAGCGGTACAATCTGGTCAACTTCCCCATGCAAGACAAGCGATGGGACAGTACATTCGTACAATGGTGTTGCATCGTACGCAGAGCACGTTTCTGCAAGTGCACTCCACTGTTTGAGTGAGGCATCTTCGCTCGATCGCCACTCGATAATCTGCTCAATAACAGTCGGCTGTTCGTCCGCAAAAGCGGCAGATACTGCGGTGGTTGTTGAGTCCCTGAGTGCGGCGTGGTCCTGTGGATCCGCAGCGAGTCGCGACAGTGGTAGCTCCGATCCGGTTGCTGCGGTTCCAATGAGTGTGAGTGTTTTGGCCCGGTTTGTTGTCTTAGCAGCGATAAGTGCAACGGCCCCACCAAGGCCACACCCAATAAGATGTGCAGATCGAGTGTCTGTTGCACGAAGAACCGAGACAAGGTCCGAGACGAGCGTCTCAAAATCGAACTCCGTTGTGTGTGTTTGCGATTGACCACACCCGCGTGTGTCAAACACAATTGTCTGATACGGCCCGGTCAATGCACGATACTGCCATCCCCACGCCCATGCACCAAAACCAATTTCACCAAGAAAGACGACGGTCTCCGCAGCGTCACCACTTGCTTCATAATAAATCTCTGCGTCTGAGACGTTGACAGTCGGCACAGTTGCGGTTAGTTGTTCAGTGGTTAGTGTATGTCGACTTCGGAAATTATTGGTACCTGTGTCCGTTTCAAGCGTTTAGGAGCTGTTTGAGGACTGATTCAGCACTTTCGAGTGTCTCATCGAGTGCATCAACGTCTGGGCCCCCGCCTTGTGCAAAGTCGGCTGGGCCGCCACCGCCTCCGCCCACTTTGCCTGCAAGTTGCCCAACAACCTCACCAGCGTTCACACCGGAATCAGCAGGTGCGCCAACAACAAACTGTGCACTGCCGCCAGCGCCGGAACCAAGCACAGCGACAGTCCCATCGTCGACGATCGCATTTGCCATCGCTCGAAGCTCTCCTGGATCGCTGTCAACGCGCTGGATGACGACTGGGACACCATCGATCGAGATTTCGTCGGCACCTGCGGCTGCACGGGCCTCTGCGAGCTCTTCTGTGAGTCGATCGATCTCTTTGCCCCGTTCTTTCCACTCGGTGAAAAACCGCTCTGCAGTCTCTGGGACGTCGAGTGGTGTTACGTCAAGCACGTCTGCGGCGTCATAGAGTGCGTCTTCAGTTCGTTGCGTCGCCTCGATGGCAGCCTCGCCAGCCGCAAAGACAATTCGTTCGACTCCGTCTTGTACGGGCTCCGTTTTGAGCACTTTGATTGTCCCAATCTCACCAGTTCGGCTGACGTGTGTGCCTCCACATGCCTGCACGTCGTCACCGACATGAATCAAGCGGATGTTTGCTCCCGGTGGAATTCCACCCTGGTAGAGATCGAATCCATGCGCTTTTTCAGCCTCGTTTCGATGTGGCCACTCCTGTTTGACGGAGATATTTTCCATCACGAGTTGATTTGCAATGTGCTCGATCTGTTTGACTTCCTGACGAGTGATTCGCTCGTAGTGGCGAACATCCATCCGTGAGCTTGCAGTACCTTTTTGTGCGCCAGCCTGACGAATGTGATCTCCTAAAACCTGTCGGGTGGCATGTCCAATAATATGTGTGGCAGTGTGGTGGCGCATGAGGCGGCGGCGACGATCGATATCGATCTGTCCACGGACAAACTCACCCTTCCCAGGGTCGCGATCGGTGTGATGTAGAATCACGTCATCGCGAATCTGAACGTCGAGTACTTCTGCGGTGACATCATCAGTGGTCAACGTCCCATGATCGGCTGGCTGTCCACCACCTTCTGGGTAGAACATTGATTGATCGAGGACAACATCGTACCCCTCATCGCGCTCGAAAACATCAAGCACAATGGCTTCAAATTCGGTCCGCTGTTGATTATCGTAGTAGAGTTTCTCGGTTTTTGGGAGGTCAACAAGTCGCTCGTCCTCCTCGGCAGTATCTCCTGCGTTGGTAACATCATCATGGCGGGAGGCGACAAGCGAGTAGAAGTCATCCGGAATTGAGACGATTGCGCCTCGATCGGTTGCGATCTCTTCGACCATGTCCGGTTGGATGCCGTGTGAGTCGTACAGTTCAATCAGTTCCGAGATAGGAATTGGCTCGTCGCTGCTTGCATACTCATCTGCAAGCTGTTCGACTTTTCGACCGCCACGTTCGAGCGTCTTTTTGTATTTTCTCTCCTCGGTACGGACAATGTCGCGGATTGTATCTCGGTTTTCGTAACCGAGTCGCTCTGCTTGCATATCTACAAGTTCATCAAGCGGCGCATCAACGCCAACATTGTCAACAAGCCGCTTCATGCGGCGGAGGACCATTCGTGCAAGGTATCCAGTTGCAACGTTTGATGGGACAATCCCATCACCAAACATGTACGCGAGAGTCCGACAGTGATCGGCGATCGCATAGATATCTTCGAGCGGCTCCATGAGCGTCTCAAGCTCTTCGGTTGGAACATCGAGCCGATCGGCGATCTCACTGCGCGCAGATTCCATATCTTCGGCCTCATCAATGTCCATCCGGCCAGCGAGCTTTGCAGCACGATGGATCAATGCTTCCTGTTCGTCGGTGTGTTCGATCCCAGCGTGTTCTTTGAGGAATGCGATCGTATCCGGATAGACCGCTTCATAAACGGTTGGCGTTCCTTGACTCATCCACGTCCATCGTTCGAGCCCGTAGCCGGTGTCGACGATGTAGGTGTCCATGAAGGAGTAGCGGTTACCATCTTTCATCTCATACTCGCCATCAGGGTCCTTCTCCATGCACATGAAAACGAGTGTAGCGAGTTCGGCACCTTTGTAGATGACTTCGATCGCAGGCCCGGCGTTACCGCCACCAACCCATGGATCCTCGATGTAAATAATTTCATCAAGGTTTGCACCAAGTGACTCAAAGAATCCATCACAGTATTCGACGGTTTCGTCTTTCCAGTACACCTCGCCCTCGTAGGCGTACTCTTTATTTGCGTCTTCGCGCGTGTTGAACGCGTGATGCGCCATCATTTCGAACGCCATTGTGTGACGGCCGGTTTTGCCCACGTTGTCGATATCCTGCATCCGAATACACGGCTGTGAAATCGTTAGGGGATTTGCCGGTGGTGGAGTCTGTCCGGATGTAACGAGCGGCTGGAAATCATAGATCGATGCTTGTGTCAGAAGAACATCGTCGCGCCACCGGTTCGCAGCAACGGGATACGGATCAATGCGCGCGTGATCGTGTCCCTCAAAGTATGAGAGGAATTTTTCGCGCATCTCAGTGAGCGTAAACTCCTCATCGAATCCGGGATTGTCAATGAAACTGTAATCTTCACACGGTGGCTCTCCACACAGTTCCCGACTGTGGTCGCGTGTCCAAAAGTGTGCCCCACAGGAGGAACACTCCTTCCGTTCGAAGCCTTCCTCCGCAAAATAATCGAGGCGGTATTCCTCCTCTAGTGAACTCATTACTCAACAGTTGGCTCATGACCGTCTAAAGAACTTTCGAGCCAAGCCTGTCAAATGATGCTCGGCGGCGTAACTGTTATTACAGTGGTTTACATTCTTTCTGCCAGTAGGTAACACTGAATGTCTGACAGGATCCAGAATGTCTTGCTACTCACAACAGAAGACCTTCAGGAGGCACTTGAGACAACGCTGTCACCAGCATTTACTGTCAAGACAAAAACACCACCAGCAAACAGGGCAACAATCGTCGAGGCAGACTGTATTGTGACGACTGAATTGCTTACGACAACCGTGGATACACCAGTCGTCTACTGTGGGGATGAGTCTGTGGATTCGATCGGTCAATCATACCGAGTTGATGCACTGATACGACCGTCTCAGATCGAAATGGCTGTAGAACAGGTTCGAGTTGCAGTACGGAATCAGCGGGACGAACAGTCCCGGATCGATCGCCTCCACGAAGCGGCAACTGAGCTAATAACTGCCGAGACACACGAAGAGGTCTACACGCGTATTGGTGAGGTTGCAAACCGCGTGCTTGAGTTCGAAGACTGTTATCTTGGAATTGTTGAGAATGAGATGTTCATTCCAAAGTTTTCAGTGAGCAAGGAGGTTGGCCCACGGCCACTAAAATATGGCCAGCTTGGCGAAACATACAGAACTAAGAAATCGACACTTATCCACGACTTAGGGGCCGAATCATCGGCAACCCCCGCGCGCCAGCGGTACCGATCGGGCATTAGCGTCCCTATTGGAAAGTATGGTGTACTGCAAGTCATTGGTGCTGAGACCCATAGCTTCACACAACGTGATCTTGAACTCGCAGAACTCCTTGCAACGTATGCGGTTGGCACACTCTCACGCATTGAGTCAGAAAGCGAACTTCGGGAGAGCCGACGAAGGACCGAGAATCTACAAGAAGGCGCAACAACGCTTGCAACGGTTATTGAGGAGCAGGATGCATTTGAGACAATGGTCGATATTGCAGAGCGAATTCTTTCGTTCGACCGATGCGTTGTGATGGATGTCGATGGCGAGTACCTGACCCCACGTGCGTACTCCACAAATGCACAGCCAGATGATGCAGCACCAATGCATATTTCCGAGGGACTATGCGGGTGGTGTTATCGGAACAGTGAATCAAGAGTGGTGAGCGATCTCGCAACAGATACAAAGTCAAATCCACAGAAGGCGGAGTATCGATCAGGAATAAGCATCCCGATTGGAGAGTTTGGCGTCTTTCAAGCAGTTTCAACCGATCCAGATGCGTTCACAGATCGAGATAAAGAGCTCGGTGAGTTGTTAGCATCACATGTTCGAGAGACGCTCGACAGGATTCTTGCCGAACAAAAACGGAACGCCGAACGCGATCGACTCGCAACGCTGTTTGAAAACATCCCAGATGCAGGCGTTGCATTCGAGTATCGCCATGGTGAGCCAATTATCAAACGGGTCAATACCGCATTTGAGCGGGTATTTGGATATGAGGAAACAACCGTTCTTGGAAAGAGTTTGGACGAATTCATACTGCCGACAGATGACCCGTTAAAACAGGCAGAGGCAGACCGGCTAAATAGACGGTTGCAAGCCGGTGACAATGTTCGAGTGGAGGTTGAGCGAATCGCTGCAGATGGTTCGCGATACTTTTTATTACACGTTGTTCCGCTTCAACTCGATGCGGAAAATGTCAATGGATATGCAATCTACACCGACCTCACAACACAAAAAGAGCGAGAACAAGAGCTCACAGCACAAAACAAGCAGCTCGATGAGTTTGCAAGTATTGTAAGCCATGACCTCCGAAACCCGATCAATGTTGCGTCGGGCTATCTCGAACTTGCGCGCGAGACTGGCGAGGATGCATATCTTATGCAAGTGAGTGATGCAATTAATCGGATGGATACACTGGTGGGAGACCTTTTGTTATTAGCACGGAAAGGTACGGAGATCCAAGAACAGACCACGCTCGATCTGTTCTCAATCGCAAACCAAGCGTGGGACAACGTCGATACAAAAGAGGCAGTGTTGGAAATCGACGAAACAATCACACTTAAAGCCGATCGAGGGCGGCTATTAGAGCTCTTTGAGAATCTGTTTCGGAATGCAATCGAACACGCAGGTCCTACAACCAAAGTGACGATTGGGCCGATCGATAATGAACGTGGATTCTACGTTGCTGACGATGGACCTGGAATCGGTCAAGAAAGTATCGAACGAATATTTGAGACCGGATACACAACGATGGAGGATGGAACTGGACTCGGCCTTGCCATCACAGAGCGTATTGCAGATGCACATGGCTGGGACTGTACCGTTCATACGGGAGACGTTGGTGGTGCACGATTTGAATTTGTTACCGACGTTTCAGCGTCAAACGGCACCGAAGATACATCTTCAGTAACGAGAACAAACCGTTAGTGAAGAACCGAATCAATTCGGTCAATTGCTACATCAATATCGGCATCAGTTACGTCCCAGTTGGTACAGAACCGTGTGATGTATTCGTTAAAAGCACCACCCAACACATCCACACCAGCACACTCAGCAACGAACTCCGACGCAGAGAGGTCTGCATCGCTGCTGTCAACGACAACAATATTCGTATCCGGTGTTGGAACTGCGAGTCCCGCGATTTCATCAAGCCCTGCTGCGAGGCGGGTTGCTCGTTTGTGATCGTCTCCGAGCCGGTCGATGTTCTCAAGCGCGAGCAGTCCTGGTGCAGCGATGATCCCTGCTTGCCGCATCCCACCACCAAGCAGTTTTCGCGTTCGTCGGGCCTGATCAATGAATGATTGTGGGCCAGCAAGGATGGAACCGATCGGTGCGCCCAGTCCCTTCGAGAGACAGAACATAACCGTGTCGACGTGCTCAAGCAGGTCTGGAGCAGGTGTCTCAAGGGCAACAGCAGCATTGAACAATCGAGCACCGTCAAGATGGACAGGGACATCGAGTTCGTGTGCCGCAGTTGCTGCAGCATCGATCGCATCTTTTGGGACCGCAGTACCACCACGGTAGTTGTGTGTGTTTTCGAGCGTGAGAAGGCCAGTCCCCGGACGGTGGAGATCCTCTGCTACGTAGTTGTCGTGAATCTGTGCAGGCGTTGGGACACAACGGTCGCCTGAGTCAATAATTCGTGTTTGTACCTGTGCAAGCTGTGCAGCACCAGCAAGCTCCCAGCGGTAGATGTGAGACTCTGAATCTAAAAGCAGTTCATTACCACGCTCTGTGTGGACACGCACTGCGATCTGATTGCCCATCGTTCCTGATGGGACAAACAGTGCGGCTTCCATGCCGACTGCGGCGGCGGCTGCAGCTTCGAGTTGGTTTACTGTTGGATCGTCGCGATAGACATCATCGCCAACATCGGCGTTTCGAGCTGCGTCGCGCATTTCATCGCTTGGCTTGGTAACCGTATCACTGCGAAGGTCAATCATACAGAGTGCACTCTTGGTGGGTGCAAATAGCCAGCGGTCCCGGAACTATGGGCAACTGAGGGATGGGATCGAAAGGACTTCACGGCAGTATTCGCCACTCTTTGGCATGGATCCACGAATCCGCGAGCACGCGGAAACGATCGTCGAACATTCGGTCTCGCTGCAAGCTGGCGACAACGTTGTTATTCAACTCCCTCCGGAAGCAGAAGACCTCGCAGTGGCACTGTATGAACAGTGTGGAGATATCGGAGCCAATCCAATCTGGATTGCTAATTCGGGGCGTGCCGATCGAGGCTATTTGCGCTCAAGCGAGGAGTTCGAAACACCAGCGCACCAACTTTCATTCTACGAGGATGCGGATGCGTTTATTATTGCACGTGGTGGGTCGAATGTAACAGAGTCAAGTGACGTCCCGCCAGAGACAAATGCAGCCTATCGCCGTGCGATGAAGCCAGTACAGAAAGAGCGGCTCTCAAAACGCTGGTGTCTCACGCAGTATCCGACAAGCGGTCACGCACAACTAGCTGGAATGAGCACCGAAGGCTACGAAAATTTCGTCTGGGATGCGGTGTCTCTCGACTGGGACACACAACGGGAGTTCCAAGCGAATATGGTCGAGGTTCTTGACCCTGCAGATGAGGTCAGAATCACCGCGGGTGAGGAGACCGACCTGACGATGTCTGTTGCTGGAAATTCGACGCTTAACGACTACGGTGAAAAGAACCTCCCTGGTGGAGAGGTGTTTACTGCGCCAGTCAAAGAGAGCGTGAGCGGATCGGTGTACTTTGATCTGCCACTCTATCGCTACGGGCGTGAGATCGAAGGTGTCCGCCTAACATTTGAGGATGGGCAAGTTGTCTCCCATAGCGCAGAACGAAATGAAGCGTTGCTCACAGGTATCTTAGAGACTGATGATGGTGCACGCTATCTTGGTGAGCTTGGAATTGGAATGAATCGAGCGATCGATCAGTTCACCTACAACATGCTCTTTGATGAGAAGATGGGTGACACCGTCCACATGGCAGTTGGTGCCGCATACCCAGAGACGGTTAGTGAGGAGAATGAACTTAACGAGTCTGCAGAGCATGTTGACATGATTGTCGATATGAGCGAAGACTCAACCATCGAGGTAGATGGCGAGGTCGTCCAACGGAACGGAACGTTTGTGTTCGAAGACGAGTTCTAAGCGAATTGAACGAGAATTACTCGGTGGCGTCGAGTTCGAACTGCTGATTCTCCGCAACCGCATTGAGCACGACGCTTGTGTTCGACTCGCGGATATCAACATCAGTTAGCAGCTCTTTGATTTGATCGTTCATCCCGTCGGTGTCTGTGAATTTACCGATCGCAATAATATCGTAATCACCCGTCACCTCGTAGACACTGATCATCTGTTTCTGTTCACGGAGCCGGTCTGTAATCTCTGGAAGTGCACTTCCCTCAACTTTGAGCTGAATAATTGCCGTGACATCGTATCCAAGTGCACCATAATCAACGATCGGTGTATATCCTCTGACAACACCCTCCGATTCAAGATCACGTAGATGATTTGAAACGGTTGTGACAGAAACATCGAGTTCTTCACCAAGGCTTCTGAGACTTGCTCGCCCATTGCCTAACAGTGCATTGATCAACTTGGCGTCCAGGTTTTCGTACGTCATTACACTTCAGGTCACACTGGGGGCATTAGAATTTTACGAATATCCAATTCTGAGCAAGACTCGGGGTTATTGCACTAAGCGATAAGGTCTTTATACTGGCAGTATTCTTTGGGAATGTTCAGAACATGACGGAAGAAAACATCGTAACTGATGGTGGATTGTCCGCTAAAGAGCAGGAAGTAGTTGACAAAATTGAAGAAGAAGGAGTCGACTTCCTTCGGCTACAATTCACAGATATTCTCGGTACGGTGAAAAACGTCTCTGTCCCAGCACGTCAGGCAGAGAAAGCATTTACTGAGGGGATCTATTTCGACGGATCCTCAATCGAAGGGTTCGTTCGTATCCAAGAGTCCGATATGCGTCTCAAACCGGACCCAGAAACGTTTGCGATTCTCCCATGGAGGAAAAAGGAAGACAGCGCCGCAGCACGTCTTATTTGTGATGTAATCAACACCTCAACAGGCGAGCCGTTCGAGGGTGACCCACGATATATCCTCAAAAAGACGCTCAAACGCGCAGAAGAGATGGGATACACGGTCAACGCGGCACCGGAGCCGGAGTTCTTCCTCTTCGAAGAGGATGAGGATGGGCGTGCAACAACGAAAACAAACGATGCAGGTGGGTACTTTGATCTCGCACCAAAAGACCTCGCACAGGATGTCCGTCGTGACATCATCTACGGTCTCGAATCGATGGGCTTCGAGATTGAGGCAAGCCACCACGAAGTGGCACAGGGACAGCACGAGATCAACTTCACCTACGACGATGCCCTTGCAACCGCAGACAACGTCGGAACCTTCCGAACCGTGGTTCGTGCGATCGCCGCACAGCACGATCTACACGCAACGTTCATGCCAAAGCCGATCGCCCGCATCAACGGCTCAGGAATGCACACCCACATCTCGCTGTTTGATGAGGATGGCAACAACGCATTCCATGACGATGATGATGAGTTCAACCTGAGCGAGACCGCACACTCGTTCCTTGCAGGAATCCTTGAGCACGCACCAGCGATCACCGCAATTTCAAACCCAACAGTGAACAGCTACAAACGGCTTGTTCCAGGATACGAAGCACCGGTGTACATTGCATGGTCCGATCGTAACCGTTCAGCACTGATCCGTAAACCAGCCGCACGTGTGCCAGCAGCAAGCCGTATTGAGGCTCGCTTCCCTGACCCATCGTGTAACGCATACCTTGCATTCGCCGCGCTCATTCACGCTGGTCTTGAGGGTATTGAGAATGATCTCGAAGCACCGGATCCAGTCCGTGAGAACATCTACGACTTCGATGAGGAGAAACGCGAAGAATACGGCATTGAGACCCTTCCAACGAACCTCGGTGAGGCAGTCGACGCACTCGAGGAAGACGAAGTTATCTACGGTGCGCTTGGTGAGCACATCGGACCGAAGTTTGTCGAAGCAAAGAAATCCGAGTTTGAAGACTACATCATCGAAGTCTCCCAGTGGGAGCTCGATCGATACCTCGAAACGTTCTAACACAGAACGAACTCGGCGTACTACTATTCACGCATCGACATTCGAAGATACCGGATTTTTTTGAACCCACCCAGCAAATAGCGGTGCCAATATAATACAGCCAATTGCGGCAGCGCTCAGGAAGATTGTCACAACGATCGGGAGCGAAACACTGTATGCAGTAATCCATAATCCACCGGTGAGTGGCAATACGATCGCAAGTTCACGGAGCCGGAGCGGTGGTGCAAACACCGCCTGAGTACCGTAGCGCATCCATACAAGAACACCCCCAAGAGCGGTCCCGATCGACACTGCAGCCTGTGTCGCTTCACGCGGATGTCCTTGGGATGTTGAAACAACCAATCCAGCAACTGCAATAGCCCCCGCAAGAATAAACAACGGCATCGGTGAGAGCGATCGATCAGGCTGCAGAACAAACTGAGCAGTGAATACAAGCAGTACAACGCCGAGTCCAATACCCGCAACGACGTCAATCGGATTGTGAACTTGGATCACAACCCTGGAGAGACCGACTGCAAAAATAAACGCTCCCGCAGCAAGCCACCGCCGGCGACGTGTCCAGACGCGAAGCAGTAGCGCAAACCCACCGTAAAAAACCGTTGCAGCGATCGCATGACCGCTGGGAAAGCCATATCCATCAATTGCCGTTTCCGAGCGGATTAGTGTCGTTGCAAACTCAGGCAACCACAGAGGCGCCTCCGGAACTGTTGGAGGCCGTGGAACTGCAGTAACCGATTTAATTGTCAGTGTCACCGCAAGTGCAGCAACCGCAAGACCAACAATCGTGATTGCGATTCGGCGTGCGTCAGGAATCGACTCAGGAGCAAGCCAGTAGAGTACCGACAACACTGCAAACAAAAGCACAGCGTCACCCAATAGCGTAATGAGAACAAAAACGGGGATCAGTACCTCGGGAACACTGCTGGCAACATGAAACAGGACGGTATATTGAAGCATACAGTGCGACAGTGAGCGCAGAAATTAGTTGCGTCGATCGCGGACAAAATCAAGGATTCTGCCCGGACCGCCAGCGAGGTTCAATCCAACACCAACAACGACAAAGATGACGTACAGCCCAAGCGTTGAGAGGAAAATAATGAGCATTGCGAGGATCGCAACCCAGTCACTCTGTAAGTAGTAGAATGCACCAAGCGTCATTGCCGTACCGTACAGTAACACAAGGTACGGTCCCCAACCGCGGGCGTGTCCACGACGCATTCGTTTTCGGACGTATCCTTTGAGCTCGGATTCGACCTCCGGCTTTTTGATAGTCCGGTTATTAATATCTGACTCAAACGAATCAAGGTCGGCGCGGAGTTCAGAGAGTTGTTCGTTCAGTTCCGAGATATCTGGTGCACCGGCTGGAGAAACCGATTCGCGATCCTGCTCATCGTCCGGCCTCGATCGGTCCCCTACACCAGTCGTCGAGTCGCGGTCCGTTCGCTCGCTCGCCATGTATTCTGATTGTCGCAGCGGTCCCTGTTGTAGTTGCCGGTCCGATGCAGAAATTGTACCAGATGTGTGATCGTCATCAAAATCATCTAGGCTTCGATTTCCAGCGAGCACTGCATTGACCACTGCGCCAAATATAATCAGTACTGCAGCAATGTAGAGCCAGGTGACAAGTAATAAGATTGCACCAATAACGCCGTACACCTGATACTGAGCCGCTCCTGCGGCGTATATTTGAAATCCAGCCTGCAGAGCAGTCCAGCCAATTGCTGCAAACGCAGCCCCCGGCAGTGCCTCTTTAAAAGTGATTGGTGGATTTGGGAACTGCCGGTACATCGGAAGGAAGACACCAATCAAAAGGAGTGGAAGGATGGCAATCCCAACAATCCGACTAAATGGACCCAATGGAACTGCAGCGACGACTGCACCGATAACAAGCATGCTCGCAATGCCGACACCGATCGAAAATGCAGAGACTGCAGCGTCACGGAGTTGACCGATGAATGAGGCAGTCTCTGTCTGGCCGTACACGGTCAAAAATGCTGTATCAAGCGCACGAAATACTTTGAGCGTACCCCACGCTAAGACAGCAAAGCTCACGATTGTTGCGCCACCGCGTCCAGCTGCGTTTTCGATTGCCCCCTCAATCACTTCCTGTCCTGCTGGAGTGAGGAAATCCTGTGTGAGTTCAAGTAGCTGTGTGGCAAACGCCTCGCCACCGATCGCAGAGGCAAGAATCAATAACAAAAGCAGCGAGGGGATAAGCGAAACAAACGCGTAGTATGCGACGCTCGCTGCAAGGAACGTAATCTGGGCATTACCCGCAGTATCAACGATCGTTTTGAGCAGATCAACTGGGGAGAGAGAGGGTCGCTCGACTGACACGACATACGTTTTGTGTGTACCACAAAAAAGCACCCGGGTCTTTCCGTACCCGACGAAGCGGTAACAACTGCTTACTCAGTCTTTTTCTGGTGCCGCAGCAGCCTCAATCGTCTTAATCGTCTCTGGGCATTTGAATGCCGTTCCGCTGTAGTGTGCGTTGCTTGCGTCATATCCTGCATCGTGGAGCGCAGAAATAAACTCGTCCATACTGTTTGCTGGGACGCCCCATAGCTCACAGAGTTTATGTTGATCGTAGTGTGTTGGTGTGTTAATTTCGCCTTCGATCGTCTCTAAGAGCCGATGTGCGCGTTTGTATGTGCCCATCTCTTCGCTAAGATGCGATCGAACGACACCAGCAAACGCAGCTTCTGCGGTTGGGCCGAGCCAGAGTGGTCCAGCAGTGAGTGTCCGGTTGCTGTCACAGTGTGGGCAGTGTTCGGGGACTGACTGTGGAAAGAGCCCATATTCGTGGTCACGCTCGAGGCAGTCTTCGCAGTGATGAATGAAGCCGAGCTGTTCGATCGCTCGATCGGCACGAGTTGCCCGGTTATCCAACTCAAGATACGTCCGGACGTAGTGGCGGCTTACGTGCGACAAGATCGGTGTCGCTGCGGTATCATATCGGGCCGCAGTTCTGATGAGCGCACCAAGTAGGATCCGAAGACCCATCTCCGGGTGGTAGTCGGTGTTCTGCGGAAGCGAACTATATTTTCGAATCCCACTTTTTTGATGGGCCCCACAGAGTGGGGCAGTGTCAGTTGCAGTAACACAGACAAGATCTCTGGTATTTGCAAACGCAGCGTCCGCAAATGGCATTGGAGTTCCAAACGGATCGATGTCAACAATGTCATAGTAGCCGTCGTGGAGCACTGCGTTGACGTCTCGGTGAATCGCTTCGCCATCAAATCCGTTTCCAGCAAGATTCTCTTTTGCGAGGTCGATCGCGTCAACATCAATATCCGCACAGGTAACGCTGTAGCCTTCGTTTGCGGCACGAACACCACGAATGCCCGATGCAGCCATCGCATCAAGGTATGTCTCTGCACGTGGTTCACGATCGCGGTATGCTCGAAGGACAGCAACCGTAATATCCCGATTGAGTTCCTGTGTAGGATTAAAAAAGACGCTGTCGCCGCTGCCATCTTGTGCTCCATCTCGTGCGTCGGCCACAGTAATTTCAAGGCCACCTTCCGCAATGCGCATATCACATCTGGACGATGCGCTGCGAAAAGGCCACCGTTCGTGGTTTGTTCGTCGTATCGAACGTATTTTGCCACCTGCACAACAACGAACGAATATGGTCGACACAAAGCCGTGGTTAGCGCCACTTATTGAGGAGAAAGCGCTGACGCCGGAGGCTGTGTCGGCGATTTTGACTGCACACGGCGATCGTGGCCGACAAGCGATCGAAGCGGTTTCCGAAGAGCGAGTGAAACGATATCGTGATTTTACGGTTGTCGTTGGATTCAGTGATGAGTATGTCGTCGAGGAGGGTCGGTGTATGTGTAAGGACTCATCATACAATTTAGACCAGCAAGATCCAGCACAACGGTGCTGGCATGCAATTGCCGTAGATATTGCAGAAGCGATCGAGGCGGTTGACCATCACGATATGTGGTACTCGGAAGTTCGGGAGTTTTTGTGATCAAACCGCATCGATCGTAATCGCATAGCCGACCGCGGGAGCAACGATTGCAGCGATTGCTGAGGCAACCCATGTTGCAAGGACAGACGCCAGCACAAAGCCAGCAACAAGGAGCGACCCGCCAAGAAGCATGCCGCCGATAACAAGCTGTTTTCTGGTTGTTGGAGTGAAAATCGGTCCAGTGTGGTGTGCGTAAAGGATTCCGGAGAGTAACAAGAGGCCGCCGCCGATCGCACCGTATGGGGAGCCGCCAACAAGTGGATTAACCCAAAGAAGCGTGGCTCCAAGAATGAGTGTCGAAACAAACCCAACACCTGCAGAAACGGGTGCCCTCCCGTATACCACGCTGTATGCTGCAACAGGGAGAAATACGAGAAGCGCAAGCGAAGCGCCGTACATAATTGCACGTGGTGTTCCAACACGTCCAACATCAAGTAACACAAGCAACCCAGCAATTGCGCCACCGATCAAAATTGGTTGTGGAAATAACACCGTTGTCGGCTCATCATCGTGAACAACGGCATATGCCGCAAACGGATAACAGAGCACAGCACCTGCAAGCACTGCTTGATAAAGGCTCCCGCTGAACACTAGGGCCGTCGCAAACATGGTTCCACCGAGAACAAGCCCAACAATAAGCGCCAGTTCTGGAGCGCGGGTGGTCATGATATCAATTAGATGTCTAACGGAATATATCTCTCGTCATCGGGTGTATCACGTGTAATGTGAGCAGTTGTCGAACAGCCGTAGACGGAAAGGTAAAGACAACCCCGTGAGTATCATTTTCCATGCCAGAGTGTCCATTGGCAGATGACTGCCCGGAGTTTTCAGAGCGAATCAACGGAATGGGGTGTCAACATTACGGCGATCGAGGTGGCGCAGAATGGTGTCAGCACTATGAGCGACCAATACACGAACTGAAACAACAACCGGTAAAGGCCGGTGAAGAGGTTGTTGTGACGGTTACAGATATCCATGAAAGCGGTGCCGGTGTTGGTCGAACCGAAGATGGATTTATTGTGTTTGTTGACGGCATTCTTCCAGATGCCCGTGCAAAAGTCCGTATCGACCAGGTAAAATCGAGTCACGCGCGGGCGAAGACAATTGTTGAGCGGCTCCCGCTGGAAGAGGAGGACGAAGCGGAAGACGAGTCCGATGGGACCACAGGATACCAGGGTCGAGACGAAAACCGTGGCCGGGGCCGAGGTCGAGGTCGAGGGCGGCGTGGTGAGGCGCTCGGAAGTCGAGAGAACTTCTGGGGCAAGTAACATCAATCGCGGATATCCGCGAGACCAATGGACAGTCGGGACTGTAGCTTTTTCAGCGTGTATCTCATAGGGCGGGTATGGGAGATGGCGGGGAAGACCGATCGGTTGAGACAGATATAGACACGGTAAGCGAATTGCTCTCTGAGATCGGATTTAACCCGGAGACAAATGTATTAACAAAAAGACAGGCAGAAGTGCTTGCACTCCGCGAACAGGGTGCAAAGCAGCAGACGATCGCACGAATGCTTGGGACATCCCGTGCAAATGTCTCAAGTATTGAATCAAGTGCGCGAGAAAACATTCAAAAAGCACATGAAACGATTGCATTCGCCGAAGCGTTGTCCGCGCCCGTGAGGCTCGCAATCGACACTGGTACCGATCTGTATGATGTGCCAAAGTTGGTGTATGATGCCTGTGATGCCGCAGGTGTCAAAGTCAACTACACTGCACCAGACCTGATGAAAGTCGTTAGTGATGCTGCAGGAGGTGCGATCGACGGTCGGGAAGTAAAACAACCATTAACCGTCGGCGTTACAAGCGATGGGAGCGTTCGCGTTCGAAGATAACAGTCCGTGTCAGTATCGTTAGTCTGCTGTTGCAGGCGGGGAGCTATCGTCGGAGTCGGTTTGAGATTGGGACACAGTTTCGATCGATCCTGAGACGTCAAGCGCCTCTATCAGTAGCTCTGCAATATCGACGATCTCGATCGCGTCTTCGAAGTTGCCTGTTTTACGACCATCTTCAAACATCGTTGTACACATTGGACATGCAACGACAAACTTCTCAATGCGATCGCCAGCCTCGGTGTCCTCAAGCGCTTCTCTAAGGCGTTCCTCGCTTGGTTTGACATCTTCTTCGAGATCCATCCAGAGACCACCACCGCCACCGCCACAACAGAACGAGTCGTCGTGGCTTCGCGGCATCTCATAAAGCTCTGCACCGGTTGCACGGATCAGGGCGCGTGGCGCCTCATACTCGTCATTGTAGCGGCCCAAGTGACACGGATCGTGGTAGGTAACAGTATAATCTAGCTCCGTGCCGGAAAGGCCAAGCCGACCATCCGAAACAAGCTGTTCAACAACCTGCGTCCAATGTAACACCTGTATGTCTCCGTCCGCATTCCAGTACTCGTCATACTCGAACGGCATAATTGGGTCATCAGCGAACTCGGCAAAGTCGATCTCTGGATACTCATTTTTCATCGTGTTATACGAGTGTGGGTCGGTACAGACGATCTGATCGAACTCGCACGCCTCAAACGACTCCACGTGGTGGCCGGCAAGTTCGAGATAGAGGAACTCTTCACCAACGCGACGGATGTCATTACCATCGTATTTTTCATCGTCAAATAGAATCCCAAAGGAGACGCCAGCGGCCTCAAAAAGGGTTGCGAGCGATCGAGCGACCTTTTTATTTCGCTCATCGTAGCTTGGATAATCACCGACGTACCAGAGATACTCAACCGACGTCTCGCGGGCATCTGGGATATCAAACTCAAGTTCGGCTGCCCAGTCAGCCCGTTTCCGTGGTGCCTCGCCGAATGTATTGCCTTTCTGCATGAGATTCCCGAAGACATCCTGCATGCTCGACTTAATTGCGCCCTCGTCAGTGAGTTGGCGATTCATCCGAGTGAAGCTTGAGAGGTGCTCAATCTCAACCGGACAGGCATCCATACACGCCATACATGCCATACATGACTCCATCGTCTCTGCGGCAATGACCGAATTGCCGCCGTCTGCGATAATTGGTGTTGGCTCTGCGCCATTATCTAATCCTTCACGGTAGCTTTTGAGATCGAGAATCACATCTCGTGGATCAAGCGGGCGACCGGATGCCTTTGCTGGACAGGCAGACGAGCAGCGACCACATTTGGTACAGGCATCTTGGTCAAGGAGTTCTTTCCATGTGAAATCATCAATTGATTCCGCATTAACGTGATCAAGGTCTGCAGGAACACTCGGGAGCCGAGCGCCTGCCTTCTCATCACGAACCACGATATTTCCGAACGAGGAGATCATGTGGAACGGTTTTGCGTACGGAATCCATGCGATGAATGCAAACGCAAGCAGTGAGTGATGCCACCAGACCCACGGATACAGTGTGGCAGCCAGTGCAGCATCCATACCGATCGCACGGAAGCCTTCAGCCATCGCAAAGCCAACAAAACTGACCGTCTCAGTTGCACGCTGTGGCTGTCCAACCATCGAGATTGCTTGAACGAGGAAGCCACCAACACCGAGCAAAAAGAGCGCCCAGACGAAGAGATCGTCTTCTAAGGAGGTGTGTTTACCCCACAGACGGTGGTTGTGAACGACATAGCGGCGATAGATCGCCATCCCTACGCCAATCACAAACAGAAGTCCGAAGGCATCAACAACGAACTGGTACGCCAAATAGAAGTCACCAACCCAGAACGACTCACCCATGAGTGGACGATACAGATCAATATCGAACCCAAGGATCGCGGTCGCAACGACAAGGACGAGGAACCCCCAGAGAATGAACGTATGCATGATACCTGCGTAGATATCCCGATCAAACTGCTTCTCGTTCGTCGCAACCAGTTTCGTCGCAGTGCGTAGCCGCGTACCGAGATCGCCCAGTCGATCGAGCGGATCATCACTTCCCTGTGTGTATCTCATAAACCGCGCATACACGCCGTATAAAAAGACAAGAATGGCGACTGCCGCAAGGTAGTAAAACACCGCCTTGCCCGTTGACCCGATCAGCCAAAACGTCTCCCGGGTCGCTGCTTGGAAAACTATCATACTTAATCACCTGAATACAATCCTGTTAAATCTTCCCACTAACCATGGGGCACTCATGCGGTTGTTGGCGTATTTGGTTCACCGGAGTACAACTGGTAAACTGAGAAAAACGATCGAAAGCAGGAGTATCGGGATATCAAGTTTTGTAAATACGAGCCGTGGAAGTGTCGGATTCCATGCAAAACATCGAGTCGAGAGCGCAAGCGAAAGCCGATCGGCATGCGCAAACGATCGGCGGACTGCAGCCGTTGTGAACAGTTCAATTCGCGATCGAAGCGGGCGTTCAGAACCAAGTCTGGCCGCTTCCGCGTCTCTGATCGACAGCAGTTCAGTTCGAAGGATTGGGAGATAGCGGAAGACAAGCGAAACACCAACCCCAAGCAGTGCCCCTGGTTTGCCTGGAATCGTCCGTTGGATTGCCGCACGAGAGTCGCGGATTGGGGTTGTTCGGACGTATGCTGCAGAGACGATGAAAATCAGTACGATACGATAGCTGGAAAGCGCCGGCTCAACAGCGTCAGCAGGGGTGAATTCGAGTGGAAAGACCGAAAGAGACGCAATAAGTGGTGCCCCAAGGAGGAACGGGAAGAGAAACCGAACCGACCAGAGTGTTTGGCGTACAGAGATTGACGCTGCCAGTGCAACAACAGCGGCAACAAGAGTGAGCGCAACGAGCCCACGTGGTGTTGTGTATGCAAACGCAACGACCGCAAACGCGATCTGAAAGAGGAGCTTCGATCGAGGATCAAGCCGATGAAACAGCGTCTGTCCCGATCGGTAGCCGATCATAATGATTCTGGCTCTGATTCTCCTTCTGGTTCTGATACTGGCGGCACATACACAGCCGCATCCGAAAGCGCGTCGCGAGCGTCAGTAGATGGGCAGTCGATCGCAACAGCGCCTGCATTCATTGCGATAACTCGATCGCAACAGTCAATCAGGTCTCGAAGATCGTGAGTAACGACAATAACGCTTGTCCCACGTTCTGAGAGTGTCTTGAGATGTTCGAGGACGGACTGGCGTGCCGGCTCGTCAAGCCCAGTGAATGGTTCATCAAGCACGAGATGGTCCGGTTCCATTGCAAGTGCGCCAGCAATACCAACGCGAGCCATCTCTCCCCCGGAAAGCGAGTCAATACGGTCTGGTTCACGGTCCGAAAGATTGACTGCTGCAAGTGCGTTTGTCACACGGCGATTGATCTCGTCGTGAGAGAGTCCCAAGTTTTCCGGGCCGAATGCAACATCTGCGCCGATCGTTGCGGCAACAAACCCATCTTGTGGATGTTGAAAAACCATGCCAACCGCGGTTCGAGCAGCCACCACGTCTTCGGAAACTGGCATTGCGTTCACCTGAACAGTACCGCTAGTTGGCGTTCGAAGCCCATTGAAATGTCGAACAAGCGTCGTTTTTCCGGAGCCGTTTGGACCGGTAATAAGCACAAACTCGCCGTCGTTGATTGTGAGCGAGACAGTATCAACAGCAGTTGTCTCACCGAACTGCTGTGTGAGCGATTGCACCTCGATCATTAATTAGGCAGCAGCGATCGCATCGCTTTTTATAATCCCAACCGCAGCAGCGATCTTGAGTGCCTCAAATGGAATGAATGCAACCGCAGAAATGAGGAATGCCTCATAGAGTGAGACGCTTTGGACCACTGCAAAGCCGATCGTCCCAATCGCGTAGATAATCGTCGTTCCTGCAACCATTGCACCAACGAGAATTGGCATTGAGACCGCTGCATAGTCACGGATATCGACGCCTCGGTGAACAACAAGACCAATTACTGCGGCAGCGATTGGGTACGACCACAAGTAGCCAAGCGTCGGACTGCCAATGAGAAACCCGAGCCCAGCAGCGCCACCGGAGAACACCGGTGCGCCGACAGCACCAGCAGCGAGATAGAGAATCATTGCAACTGCGCCCCAAACAGGCCCAAGCATGATTCCAGCGAGAAAGACACCGAGTACTTGAAGCGTCACAGGAACACCGACTGCAAGCGGATTCGGAAACGAAACGTATGCAAATCCACCCATCAATGCAGCAAAGAGGGCTGCACGAGCAATGTTTGCAGTAACCTCATCGCCCACAAGGTCGACAGAGTCCGTCTGGGTTGCCATTGACACAGTTCTCTCGTTAACCCTCTTGAACTATTTGGTTTACGACGGGTTACCCACCAGCTACTGAGGAGCGGGGGCAGATTTTTGTACTCCGACGATGTGAGTACGCAACCATGGACGAGAAGACGGCTGAGTTACGAGATCTCTTCATTAATACAACTGGTTCGGAGACGGTGACTGAGAATCAAGAAGAGACACCAGGGTCGCTTACTGACGAACGAAAAGCTGCAAGCGAACGTGTCCCAGCGCTCATTTCGATGATGCGCGATCGCTACACGTTTGAATCAACTCTCTCAGACGACGACATTGAGGCCGTTGTTCGAGGCTACTACGATGAGCAAACGGATACTGAAATTGCGGACGCAATCAGTACAGAGCAAGCGGAGGTTTTCACTGCACGAATGGATCTGCACTTAGTTCGAGACAGCGATCGGGATGCACCATTTAAACTTGCAACGCTCCGAAGGCTGCTGGTTGAAGATCGAACGATCGAAGAATGTGCAGCTGAATTGGAGAGGGATATCGAAACCGTTACTCACTATGTTGCGGTCGCAACAGCCGATATCGAGTCTACGCGTGCAAACGATCGGTTCCGTGACGAGTTCCGCGAGCTGCTCACTGACTCCGATCTTGAGCAGTCGCATGCTCGAACGGCACGCGAGGATGGACTGAGAGACGCGACAGAAGATCTCGAAACGGACGTCTCATTCTAGCCGTAATTTTATATGTAAACACGTGGCGACTGCGTGTTGTGTCCTCGGACAGTGATTGTAGTAATAAAAGTGAGCGTGGGAGGGTGAGTGTTAGTTTTAGTTCGCTTGCACGAGCAGCATACTGTCCTCGGCAGTTGTACTATGCCCGCAAAGAGGAGGATTGGTCACGTCCGGACGAATCCAAGCGGAGACAGCAACTGTGTCATCGCTACAACACGCTTCACGAACAAGATGCAGCGGCGCTCCGATCGGAGCCGATCGACGTGGAACCACACGTATACCTTGATCGGGTCGAATCGCTATCGACACGAGCGTATTGGCCGGCGATCGCGGAGCCATCTCAGACGGCTGTGTTTGTGGAGGGTCGGGATTGTCATGGGCGAATCACGAAGGTTCTTGAGCCGGATACGCAGGACCTCTGTGATCACCCACTTCCGACGCTTGCATCGCCCGGAAAGCCACCGGAAACAGGTGTATGGGAGCCACAGTCGGTTCGGGCAGTTGCCGCAGCGTACGCACTCTCGTGGGAGCGAGAGAGACCAATTGAGTATGCGCTTGTTGAGTATCCTGCATACGGAGTCGTGCGAACGGTTACGCTAACAACACGGCGCGCAGCGACCTATCGCCGGGTGCTCCGAACAGTTCGATCGATGGACGGCCCGCCGCCACGAGTGGATGACGATCGGTGTCACTCCTGTAGATATCGAGATCGGTGTGGGGTCAAAACCCGATCGCTGGCGTCACTGCTTGGCTTCTGACGGGGTCGGGAGCCATCGAGGAACGGTCTCACAGTACTGTTCATACGCCTCACCGTGCAGTTCGAAAAGGTGTGGCTCTTCATACTCGATGACTCGTCGATGGAATCCCAGTGCACAAACAAGGAGCCACCAACAGATATGGACCGATCGATACCGAACGGCTTGGCCTCCAATCAATAACAGTACCGCAATGTACATCGGATTTCTGGTGTACTGATATATGCCAGACGTTACGAGTTCGGTTGTCTCATGTGTTGGAGACGGAGTTCCATCTCCATCTTTCACAAACAGCCATGCGGTGTAAAGATACAACAGGAGCCCGATCGCAAACAGTAGCCGACCACACACGCGAACAAGTGGGTGAGAAAAAATCGTACTTTCACGATCGTATGTTGCCAACAGATGCGGAATTGCACCAGCAACAGTCCCTGGAACGAGGAGCGAAAAGATGGCCGTGTTAGTGAGTGTATTTCGTGACATGCACCCACATACTATCGAGTGAGTTGTAGCTGTATGGTTTTACCAACGGATCACAACGATGATTCCGCGAGCCACGCCTCGATCGCATCAGCATCAGCTCCACGACGATGAATAACGCCCTGACTCACATCGACAACAGTACTTGCACCGCCGGGTGTCTCTCCACCATCAATCACAACCGCGACCTGCTCACGGATTGACTGTGGGAGCGCGGTTGGCTTTCGAATACTTGGTTTCCCACTTTTATTTGCGCTTGTTGCGGTGACAGGGAGCGGCTTGACCAGTTCCAGCAGCTCAAGTGCAATGGGGTGGTCGGGAATACGGATACCAATCCGATCGCCACCGTCCGTGAGTGCATCAGGCAGATCAGGGTTCCGTTCAACGACAACGGTTGCTGGACCGGGGAGAAACCGATCGATGAATGCTCGATCACGGTCGGTTAGCCGTGCCCACTGTTCGGCGGTCGAAAGATCAGGAACGCCGATCGAGAGCGGCTTGTCGTGTGGCCGGTTTTTAATCGTAAACACCGTTTCAACCGCAGCAGCGTTGCTCGCGTCTACACCTAATCCATAGACGGTTTCGGTGGGGTACACAACAGCCTCCCCCTCGGTGAGTGCGGCCGCCCCAGCGCGAAGTGAAGACGGAAGGGTGTCTTCTGAATCCATTAGGGGTTTCTAACTCTCTCGGCTGAAAAAGCGTAGCGTTTGTCAGTGTGCTCGTTATAGTGCGTCTTTGAGTTCCGCTTCCAGCTCATCATAGTCCGGGAATTCAGGCCACTCGGATGCAATCCATGAGTGTTCGATCGTTCGATCCTCGGAAAGCAAAAAGAACGAGAGCCGTGGTTCGCTCACACCAGCCATTCCATCGAGATCATGGGCGACCCCATAGTCGGCTGCAACCTCATTTGAGGGATCCGAAAAGAGCGAGACATCCGTGAGATTTCGATCGTCAAGGAATGATTTGTGGTCGTACGGCGTCGAAATTGTGATACCGACAACAGAGAGGAGATCGCTCCACTCACGATCGCGGAGTTCGTTCCAGACGTAGGTTGCGGGGAACGCACCGTTCATTGAGTAGAAGACAAGGAGTGTCGGTCCATCTGCCGTGACCGCAGAAAGCGACGTATTCTCCCAATATTCGTCGTTGACGAGCGGGCGTGTGAAGTCAGGCGCAACCTCACCAGCCGTAGGGGCATCTGCAGGCTCGAACTCGACAACGTCAAACTCAACCATCAGTTCTCACCTCCGTTTCCGTAGGTTCGGTCGAGATAGGTAACGATATTTCCGCTTTCGGACATTGTCACACCGGTATCTGTGTCAACGATTGCGGGCACGGATCGTTTGCCGCTGATACGTTTGACAACGTTTCGATCCGAGTGCATCGGTTCGACAAATCGCGATCGGTAGGTGAGATTATACTGTTCAAGTGTACGAACGACACGTTCACAGTAGGGACACGCCTGAAGTCGATACAACGTAATCGACGGCTCGTCTGTAGACATACCCGGCTATTGGAAGGGAACACACCTAATCGCTTCGTCTACGATAACAATGAAGACAAACAGGGCGTTTATTGTCGGTCACGAGGGCAATCCTTAATTTCAGCCGCGGGAAACTGTTTATGGTACATGGGTTTGTCGCTCTTACCGACGCTTCTCTGGCTGGCTGATACCGCAATCCAGTTGCAGTCACTGGGTGTCAATATTGATGATAGAACGTTGACCATAATGGGGGCGGCGTCGATCGTCGTGCTGATTGCACTATCCGGATTCTTCTCCTCTTCTGAAATCGCATTCTTTTCGCTCCCGCAGCATCGCATCGACTCGATGGTCGAAGAGGGCGTGAAGCACGCAGATACAGTCAAAGCGCTCAAAGACAATCCGCACCGTCTTTTGGTGACGATTCTTGTTGGAAACAACATTGTCAATATCGCAATGTCATCGATCGCAACGACACTGTTTGCAATCTATCTGAGCCAAGGACAGGCCGTTGTAGCAGCGACGTTTGGGATTACCGCAATCGTGTTGCTGTTCGGTGAAAGCGCGCCGAAGTCCTATGCTGTTGAACACACTGAATCATGGGCACTGCGAATCTCGAAGCCGCTCAAATACTCGGAGTACGCACTGTATCCGTTAGTTATCATATTCGATCGGCTTACGCGGGTCGTCAACAAACTCACCGGAAGTGATACTGCGATCGAATCTCCGTACGTCACACGTGATGAGATCCAAGACATCATCGAAACAGGTGAAAGAGAGGGCGTCATCGAAGAGGAAGAGCGTGAAATGCTCAACCGGATCTTTCGATTTAATTCGACGATTGCAAAAGAGGTCATGACCCCCCGGCTTGATGTGACCGCTGTTGAGGTCGATTCAACGCTTGAGGAAGCGATCGAAACCTGTGTGACATATGATCATGTCCGCGTGCCGGTGTATGACGGAAATCTCGACAACGTTGTTGGAATCGTGAATATCCGTGATCTCGTTCGCGAACAGTACTACGGTGAAGGAAACGGTGAGATCATGAATGTTGTGAAGCCAACACTGCACGTTCCGGAGTCAAAGAACGTTGATGAGCTGCTAACGGAGATGCAAGAGAATCGGCTCCAGATGGTAATCGTGATTGATGAGTTCGGAACGACGGAGGGGCTTGTCACCCTTGAGGATATGGTCGAAGAAATTGTCGGAGATATTCTCGAAGGTGACGAAGAGGAAGCATTCGAGGTTATCGATGAACAGACCTCGATCATTCGCGGTGAGACAAACATTGATGAGGTAAACGAGATTCTTGAGATCGAACTCCCAGAGGGAGAGGAGTTCGAGACGCTTGCAGGGTTCATATTCAACCGGGCAGGCAGACTTGTTGAAGAGGGTGAGACCTTCGAATACAATGGGATTATTATTGAAATCGAGGAAGTCGATAATACACGGATTCTGAAAGCGCGTGTCACCGTGACAGAAGAGTACCCACTGGATGAACAGGAGGTCGAAGCATCGAACGGTGTCGACGAATCATAGGCGCGGCTAAAACAGCGTGATGAGCGAATAGACACCGAACGCGATGACAAACGAGAGAATAAGCGACCCAATCCACGCTAATACGGTATAGACCATCTTTTTCTGGCTCACACCCGCATCACCAGCGGCAAGTCCACTGCCAACGATCGCGCTCACAATAATTTGGTTGAACGAGACTGGAATACCGAATGCAACCGCAACCTGTGCGATCGCAAACGATGGAATGAGGGCAGCGATCGACCGGCGTGGCCCCATCGATGCGTAATCTTGCGCAATCGCCTTGATCATTCGAGGTGCGCCAGTCCACGATCCAAGGAGCAACCCAAACCCACCCCCAACGAGGAGTGCAATAAGTGGGATTGATGTTTCACCTATCAGTGGGACAAGTGGGCCGATCGCAAGGCCAACCTGGCTCCCACCAGCAGAGAAGGCGACAAGCGCACCCAACACAAGGAGGAAATGGCGCTGGCCGACTTCCCGATTACGACCCAAATCAAGCCACAAGAGAGCCGCAGCGATCGCTGCGATCGCAAGCGTGAGCACAATTCGTCCAACATCGAAACCAAAGAGTGTAGAAAAACCGAGGCCAGGTCCGAGCGTTCCAGCAACTGACCCTTGCCCATCTGATGGACCAAGAAATGCAAAGCCAATATTGGCAATAATGACACCAATTATCCCTGCAAGCCCAGCAGTAAGTAGTCGCTCAGGGATGCTCTCATCCCGAAGCAAACGTGCAGTTGCGTACGCAATCCCACCACCGACAAATGGCGTCAGTGTCCAGAGGGTGAGAATTTCACCGTATTTTACCCATGCTGGATCACCACCCATTGCAATACCGACACCCACGATCGCACCGGTCACGGTGAACGCGGTTGCGATCGGATAGCCCGCAAACACACCGATCGCAACCAACACCGCGGCTGTAATTAGCCCAATAATCGCAGCAGTTGCGGAGAGTGTAACACCACCGATGAGCTCTGCCCCAACCGCTTCAGTAACATTCGCACCCTGTAAGACCGCGCCGAGAAACCCCAAGACACCGACAATCAGTCCCGCGCGCATCACAGAAATTGCGTTTGCGCCGACCGCAGGTGCAAATGGGGTTGATCCCGATGATCCTGCGCCGATTGCCCACGTCATAAAGAGGCTCGCGATCGCTGCAACAATAAACGTCAGAATCGTTTCAATTCCGGTCATGGTGCAGTTAGTAACAGCATATACAGATATCAGTAGTCACAATATATTGGGGATTCGATTCTACCCAGCGTTGTCGATACGGTATGAAGGTCACTCTTGCCCTTTTTTATACCCCTCGCGAAGCCCCAACACGGTTCGTCGGGCGAGTAAGTACCCGAAGAAGAAGAACAGCAGTAAGACAACAAGGATCCCGACGAACACCGGATCGAGACGATCAAGTACCATACCCGCCGTTTCACCGCGACAATAAAAGGCGTTTCGGCGTTCGGAACACTACGGTTCGATTGTAAACTCAACGAACGTCTCTCCATCAGGCGTGTGAATTCCTCCGGCGAGTGCATCACCCATCGGTTCAAGCGTTGCATACCCTGGCCGGTATCCACGTGGCTGCGCGTGGCTGCCGGGATTGATGAGCGGGAGGAGCCCAGACCGCTCGAATGTCGGCTTGTGACTGTGTCCAAAAATAACCGCGTCAGCGTTCCGTTCTCGGCCAAACATGGTAAGCGCAGTCTCACCGCCGCGACGTGTATGTGTCACCGCAAACTGAAACCCATTGTATTCGATTGTTCGTGCTGAAGGGAGTCGTGATCGAATCGCTGCATCGTCGTTGTTGCCGTAGACGCCATAAAATGAGCCATTGACGGAGAGAAACGAATCAAGCACAGACGCACGCATGAAGTCACCCGCATGAACGACCATTTCGGCCTCCGCAACCTGCTTACGGAGATGATCCGTCAGACGGTGACCATCTATACTGTGTGTATCAGACAGAATCAAGAGCATACCGTATTTTTCGATCGATCGATGCTAATCGGTTTCGGTCACAAAACGCGTATTTCATACCGACTGAGCGAACCATCTGGGGGTTCGAATGAGACTACGAACTCAACAGTCTGACCAGCATCAAGCTGCTCGCCAACCGTTTCACCAGGTGCAACCTCGCCAGACGGAAACCGTATCTGCGCCTCCTGCTCGTCGATCGGTTCCTCTCCAGCGCCGTAAAATGCGGTCGTCACCGTTGGTGTGTCGATCCCGTCGCTGGTTTCGTTTGTGAGCGAGCCACGAACGGTGAGCGCTCCGCGGTAGCGAAACAGCGTCCCAGACGCCCACGATTGGTGCTCAGTGACAGTTACAGCGGTTTCATTACTCGCAACCTCACCGGAGACATCACCGACACGGCCACCAAGACAACCGGCAGTAGCGGTTAGTGCAGGAAGGGATGCAAACGCAAACGATCGGCGAAGCAGCGATCGGCGAGACAACGACATATACGTACAAATATGAACGGCGGATCCAAAAGGGTCGCGAATTGGCGCTTTTTATGCATCTAATGCGAGCGATGCGAGCAGCGCCTCTAGTTGCACTTGTTCGTTCGCACCCTCTGTAATTCGATAATCCGCCTCACCGATTCGCTCCATGAGTCGAACCGCTTGCCGCTCAGTAAGATCGAACTCCCACACCGATCGGTGCAGTTGGTCAATTACATCACCGCCAGCCATCCCTGTCTCAGTCAACAGCGTATCAAGCGTCGATCGGGATTTTGAGAAATCGCCCGCAATCGCATCAGTCACCATTGCCTCAATGACTTCTGGGCGCGCAGTCGAAGTGATTGCATACACTGCTTCTTCATCAACAATTTCTCCGGTTGTCGCGGCTGCTTGTAGCGAATTAATCCCTCGGCGCATATCTCCGCTTGCAGCGTAAATGAGTGCCTCTCGGCCATCCGCAGTGAGTTCGATCGATTCGGACTCCGCAATACGGTCAATCTGCTGGCCAACTGCTGCATCGGAGAGCGGTGCAAAGCGGAAGACAGCACATCGAGATTGAATCGGATCGATAATTTTCGACGAGTAGTTACAGGAGAGAATAAATCGAGTATTATCCGAGAACTGCTCCATTGTCCGACGAAGCGCAGATTGGGCATCGCTTGTAAGCGAGTCTGCCTCATCAAGGAAAATAATTCGATAATCGAATCCGCCGAAAGACGCACGGGCGAAGTTTTTGATTCGATCGCGGACAACATCAATTCCACGCTCGTCGGACGCGTTGAGTTCGAGGAAGTTTCCCCGCCAGTTGTCGGCGTAGAGCTCACGAGCGATCGCGGTCGCTGCGGTCGTTTTTCCAACGCCGGCAGGCCCTGAAAACAGAAGATGCGGTAGTTCTTGCTGGTTTATGTAGCTCTGTAAGCGCTCAATGATCTTTTCTTGACCGGAGATTTCCGCAAGCGTCTGTGGACGATATTTTTCGATCCAAATTTCCCGTCCAGGAGTTTGTGTTCCCTCAGCGTCGGTCATACTTTCTGTTGGGATTCGGCGGTGCATAAACTCCCCGAGACACGGTGCCGATCGGTGAAATCGACCGGCTTTAGTGCGCAGCAGAAACACTCCCCATATGGATGTCACGGTGGATGTTGTTGGTGAGGACACACATGAGCTCACAGTGGATGCGGAGACAACGTATGCAGACCTTGTCCGCGAAACGGGGTGGAGTCCACAAGAAGTCACCGTGCTTGTCGACGGAACGCCAGTCCCTGAGGACCAGCGAGTCACCGTTGATCACGTGACCATTCTTCGGTTAATCAAGGGCGGCTCGCAAAGGGCCTGACAACGCGAGTACACACCTGGCATGGGTTTTTCCATCAGAAAGACAAAAAGCAGGTATGAGTACAGAAATCTCCGGCGCTGCCCTGGAATTTGCGCTCCCAAACGGTGGCAACGGACCAAATCCACTCTCGCTCTCCGCACTTGACGCCTCGTTTGCAGTGTTGTTGTTCCAGCGTGACCATTTCTGTGGCAACTGTCGTAAGCAGGTTCAAGCAGTAGCCGATCGATACGATGAGTTCCAACAGTTGGATGCTGAAGTGGTTTCAGTCCTTCCAGAGCCGGTAGAGCGGGCCCGAGAATGGGCCGAAAGCTATGATCTTCCGTTTCCGATCATTGCAGATGAGGATACAACCGTCTCCGATGCCTACGGGCAGCCAGTTCGGTTCGGCTTCCTTGGGAACCTGCATAACCTCATTGGCCGAATGCCAGAAGCGGTCATTGTTGATCTCCGTGACGAGCCACGGAGCATGTACACCTATGTTGGGACGGCACCGGCCGATCGGCCAAGCATCGATGCGCTCTTAGCGGAGATTGCACAGGCGGCAGGTACGGTGTGACAGAGACACAAACAAGAGCTGCGACGCAGGAGGATGTTGTTGCGGTACTCAGGCTGATAGAGGGTGCGCTGCTTGAAATCACTCCGGAAGCGGTTCGAGAAGCGATCGAATCGGAGACGGACGTCGTCTGTGTTGCGCTCCGACACGATCGGATCATCGGAACAGCCGTGTTCCGTGATACACCCGCAGGCGGTCACGTTGTCGCGATCGCGGTCCATCCACAGCGACGTGGGAATGGTGTTGGTCGATCACTTATTGGGTATGGTGCCGATCGGTTTCAGACGCTCTCTGCGGAGTTCGCTGAGAAGGTAACGCCGTTTTACGAGCGCCTTGGGTTTACGATAGAACCGATCGAAGGCTCCGATCGATATCAGGGAAGATTGTCATAACGCGTGTGAGCGCCTCACAGACGGGTATATGGAGCGAAGCGGCTAACCGGCTCCGCCGCAAATTCGGGGGCAATGGGACGACGCGATCACTATTATAATAAAGCAAAACAGGAGGGCTACCGGAGTCGGGCAGCCTACAAACTCAAACAGCTTGACGAGGATGCAGGACTGTTTGGCCCGGGAAACACGGTTGTTGACCTTGGTGCTGCACCGGGTGGATGGCTTGAAGTTGCGGCTGAGCGAGTTGGCGATCACGGAAAGGTCGTCGGTGTCGATCTCCAACGCATCAAAGATGTCGATGCCCACACCGTCACCACGATTAAGGGCGACATGACCGTTGATGAGACGAAAGCGGCGCTCAAAGAGCGGGTCGGTGACAGCGGCGCTGATGTTGTCCTTTCGGATATGGCACCGAACATGACTGGCGAGTATAATCTGGATCATGCCCGATCGGTCTATCTCGCACGACAAGCATTCGAAGTGGCAATGGAGCTTCTTGGCACTGGTGGCGATCTCGCCGTGAAGGTGTTCGAAGGACAAGATCTCAAAGCGCTCGAAGACGACATGAAAAACGAGTTCCGCTATGTTCGCCGGATTAAGCCGGATGCTTCCCGTGACTCATCTTCGGAGCTGTATCTCGTTGGAAAGCATTACCTGACCGCACCGGTTCGGTCGGGAGATGAAATTGCGGTCGAAATTATTGATGTTGGAAGCGAAGGCGACGGGATTGCGAAAGTTGAGGACTTTACCGTATTTGTCCCCGAAACGGAAACCGGAGAGACGCATACCGTTCGAATTACCGACGTAAAGCCACGGTTTGCGTTCGCGGACGTGATTGAGAAGCGCTAATTGTACGCTGAGGGTGTTTTCGATCGAAGCGCCGAAACAACTGCATACACAAACGGTGTGTCAGCAACTGCAATCACAAGTTTGAGCAGATACTGACCGATAATGAGTGCAATCACCTCGCTCCATGGAAGCGCAAATCCAACGCCAAGCAGTTGTGGTGCGACGATAAACGCAACCGAAACGAAAATTACGGTGTCGATCGCTTGGCTCGTTCCCGTCGAGACAATATTTCGGAGCCACAGGTACGCACCGTCTGTTGCGTCGCGGATCCGATGAAAGACAATTACATCATAGTTTTGGCTCACAATATACGCAAGCAAACTCCCAAGAACAATGTTTCCCGCCGGTGCGAGCGCCTCCTCAAAAAGGGCTGCAAACTCAGGGTCTGCACCCGGTGCAGCGATCGTTGACCAGACAAGCGCAAGCACAACAAAGTTCATCGCAAATGCGACGTTGACCATGATCTGTGCGGAACGACGACCGTACAGCTCAGCATAGCAATCAGATGCGAAGAATGTTATCGCGTATGCGAGTGCTGCACCGGGCAGAATGATGGACGCACCAACAACTGGTAGCTCAACCGGGAGTGAAAATGCAAGCAGTTTCGCCGCAGTCAGCTGCGCAGTGACAAGCGCGGTGACAAACAGCGCGATTAGCGTGATCTGTCCGAATACAAGGGTAGCGTGCTCGTTACTCATTCGTCTACGGTTCAACGTCGTCCGGGAGGCGGCCGTGTCGTTCATCAATCTCATCAAGCAGATCAAGCGTCTTGCGGATCGATGCGCGGACTGCTTCGCTCCGATTCACGAATTTTCCGTCCTCACCCACATGGCGATCGAGGTCAGCTAAGAGTTCGTCTGGAATTTCAACGCTTATTTTGGCCATACTGAGGGATTATCCTGCGAATATATCAACGATATGATCGACACAGGCCAGTCATGGTTTGCCGGGATACCCACTACTTTCAACGTGGCCAAAGCGATGTGACATAGATGGCAACGTGGCGTCTTGTTTCGATGATTCTGTTTTGGCAGGTTGCCGCCAGCATCATCTACTACTCCGTCTTTGCCGCGACACCGTTTTTTCGAGATGAGTTCCAACTCTCTGGATTTGCGGTTGGATTAGTTGTCACCTCGCTCACGCTTGGTTATGCGGTGTTTTTGTTACCGCTTGGAGCGATGACCGATCGGTTCGGAGAGCGTCGAACGCTCACCGTTGGAATCCTTGGGCTCTCGGTTGGGGCGCTGTTAGTGACCGTTGCATGGTCATACCCCGCGTTACTGCTTGCGGCATTTCTGCTTGGGTCGTTGTACGGCACAGCGATGCCCGGGACAAACAAAGCAATCTTCGATAACGTTGCAGCCGGGCGACAGAACCTTGCAATGGGTATCAAACAGGTCGGTGTCACCGCAGGCTCCGGCATTAGTGCGTTGCTTGTGACGTGGATTGCAGGGATACTGTTCTGGCAAGCAGGGTTCATCACCGCAGCGATTTTTGGGCTGCTTGCTGCAGTGCTCTTCTTCGGATTCTACCGAGATGGCGGCGGCAGTGGCGCTGCATCATATCCCGATTTTGGTGGATTAGCACGGAACAAACCGTACCGATCGCTCACCATTGCAGGCTTCTTTTTGGGTGCAGGACTGTTCACAACAACCGGCTACACAATTCTATTTATTGATGAGTCGATCGGGGCGACGGTTGCCTATGGCGGTGTTGTGCTTGCACTCTTGCAAGTGTCTGGAAGCGTTGGTCGTGTTCTTACTGGATGGCTCAGTGACGTACTGCCCGGTGAGCCGCGAAAATCGATCGGCGCGATCCTGCTCATTCAAACGATCGCTGGCGTGATACTCTTTGTTGTTGTTGCGTTCAGTGATACCGTGCTTACGGCAACAGCCGCACTCATTGGACTTGGCTTTTTTGTGCTTGGGTTTACCGGCGTCTACTACTCTTGTATGGCAACGCTCGTCGGGCCGGATGAGATGGGAAGCGCAACTGGTGGTGGACAGTTGTCGCTCACATCAGGTGCGCTTGTTGCACCACCTGCATTTGGCTATCTGGCAGATATATACGGCTATCAAGCCTCGTGGTTGTTGCTTGCTGGGTTTGGTTGTTTGGCGATCGGGTTCATCATTTACGTTATCCGAACTGAACCACCTGTTACACGAACCGCTGCAGCAGTCGAATAATCGCTATTGCCGTCAGGAAAATTCTCATGTGCACAGCCAAACCAGAGAGAGTATGCCGCTTCTTCAGCTTGACACAACCTACGATCTAACGGAACAAGAACGCAGAAACTGCACCAAGATGCTCACACAATTGTACGTTGAAGAGATGGAGACAACCGCAGGTCACGTTGCCGTTGTTGTTCGATCGCACCCAGCGGAGTCGCTTTCGATCGGTCGGGCCGTTGATGGACCGCTCGCCTTCCTTGATGCGGACATTCGATCGGGGCGATCGTTTGAGATGAAACGATCGTTCGGACTCGCCGCGATGAACTATCTCCATGCGGAGTGGGATGTCCCAGAGCCAAACCTCAAGGTTGCATTCACCGAACATCCCGGAGAGCAGCTGATGGGAGTCGATCGGGTTGGCGGTGACTGGACACCTGACGACACGACTTAATCGAGGCGCTCAACCAGTTCGACAACATAGCCGTCAGGGTCTTCAACGAATGCCACACGGCGAGAGATCTGTTCCAGTGTCGTTGGTGGCTCATGTACTGGTGGATCTTCGCGCTCGATTAGTTGTTCAAAAGCCTCATCAGTGCTTTCGACACCAATCGCAATATGATCCACACCACCGCCACCCCCAGTTTCGTACTCCCCATCAGGATCGTATTTGCACTGGAGTTCGCCGTGTGCGCCACCAAGGTAGACATTGCGAACACCGTCGCTTGTGAACTCCCAATTGTGCTCAAGCCCCAAGCCTTCGGTGTAGTACTCGATCGTCCGGTCAATATCTGAGACCCAAAGCGCGGTATGAATAACGTCCATAGTACATGTCTTGAGAACGTCAGTGTAAAGTACTGGTATTACACACAGAGTCGCCGCGGACACATCTTTGATATATAATCACGATATATCTACGACGTATGTATCGAATCTTGCTACCGGTAGATAGCGACAAAGAGCGAGCGAAACGACAAATCAATACAGTGCAATCCCTGCCACGAGGGCATGACGTTGAAGTCATACTCTTGCATGTACACGAACCGATCGACTCGCCAGGGGATGAAGCAGGAGGGAGTGTTATCGACGAAATTAATCAGTCACTTGCTGAAATACAGGGGACGCCAGCGTCGGTCGAGGAGGCGTATGAGTCACTGACGGAGGCTGGATTCTCGACGCGTGTTGGAACGGCAACAGGCGAGCCGGTAGACTGCATTCTCGAGGTGGCTGCCGATGAAGACGTAGATATGATTGTTATTGCAGGTCGAGAACGATCGCCGGTTGGCAAAGCACTCTTCGGGAGCGTAACACAGGGCGTTATTCTCCGGAGCGACCTCCCAGTAACGGTTGCAAAATAATGCCACCAGAACTAGACGGAACACGATGTCTGCTCACCGCTGCAAGTAAGGGGCTTGGTCGGGCGGCCGCTGAAGCGCTTGTTGCCGGTGGCGCAACGGTGGTGATTACCTCACGGAGCGAAGCAAACCTCGCTGCAGCCCGTGAATCAATCTGCAATGTAACAGGTGTAGAGAAAGGGCGTGTACAGACGACAGTGTGTGATTTAGCTGACGAGGACGGGATCGTCACGGCAGTCGAAACCGCCGTTGAACTGCTCGGTGGCTTGGATGTGCTGGTGACGAATCACGGCGGGCCATCAGTTCAGCCGATCGCAGAGACGAGTGTGTCAGAGTTCGACGCGGTGTATGAGCGTGTGCTGCGGAGTACGTTCCTCACGCTCAAAACAGCGCTTCCCCATCTCACCGCAGATGACGGTGGGTCAATCGTCAATATCGTCTCTGCAACAGCAGCGGAGCCAAAAGCAGGCGACGTGTTTCAGGCTTCGCTTCGTCCCGGCATCTATGGCCTCTCAAAAAGTCTCGCAAACGAGTATGGACCGGATGGGGTGCGCGTGAACTGTGTGCGTCCGCGGGGAATAATGACTGACCGGTTGGTCGAGAAAATCGAGTACCTAGCAGAAAAAGAGGGTGTGAGCGTTGCCGAAGCGGAAGCAATGCGGTCCGCTGAGCTTCCCGTTCGACGCCTTGGCGAGCCCGGTGAGTTAGGGGATGCAGTTGCCTTCCTTGCAAGCGATGAATCGAGCTACATAACTGGCGAAACGCTTGCGCTCGATGGTGGCTGGTCACGGGGTGCGTTCCCATGAGCGAACCCTCAATTGCAGCCAGGCTTGCAGCTCATGCAGTTGAAACCACGCCTGCGGAGCTAACACCGGAGGTGACGGATACAATCGGGAAGGTAACCCTTGATTGGCTTGGCCTTGTGGTCGGTGGGGAAGCGATCGCAGGCTCAACCGAGAGCGTCACTGCAGGCATGCAGGCGCTTACAGGGGACACAGGATCGAGCAACGGCGCGACAGGTGATGGCCGTGCAACGGTGCTGCCAACAGGCGAGCGGGTTGCGCCCGATCGGGCTGCGCTGCTCAACGGAACCTACGCACATAGTCTTGATTTTGATGATACACACCGTTCTTCATCCTCTCACCCCGCAGCGCCAGTTATTGCTGCTGCGATGGCCGCAGCAGAGGCAACAAACTCCTCGGCGAGTGAGCTAACGACAGCGATCGCTGTCGGCTACGATGTTGCCTGCCGAATGGGTGAAGCGGTCAATCCAGACGGCCACTATGGTCGTGGCTTCCACATCACGGCAACGTGTGGAACGTTCGGTGCAACAGCTGCGGCTGGTCGGTTGTGGGGGGTATCAGTTGAAGAGCTCACCTCCGCGTTTGGGATCAACGGAAGCCAGGTTGCTGGATCGCTCCAATTTTTGGAAAACGGTGCATGGAACAAACGGCTCCATCCGGGGCTTGCGGCGAGCCGTGCGATCGAGGCAGTCTCGCTTGCAGCATCCGGCTTCCGTGGCTCCGAGAAACCAATTGAAGGAACACACGGGTTCTTTGCTGGGTATACTGATGATCCGATTCCATCGATCCTTGATGACATTCAGACCGGTGATGCGGTCTTAGAGACCGCGTTGAAGCCATACCCTTGCTGTCGGTATATGCACGCCGCAATTGATGCACTCATCGAGCTCGCAACAACACACAATATCGATCCGGCGACCGTCACGGCTGTTTCAGTTGATCTTCCTGCAGCAGGTGTGACACTAACTGGCGATCCAATCGACAGAAAACAGCGACCGCAGAACTTTGTCGACTGCCAGTTCAGTATGCCGTTCGCCGCCGCGTTGGCGCTTTCAGGGCGGGATGTTGGGCTTGCAGCGTTCCGTGAGGCTCAGTCCACCCTTGATTCACCATCCCGAAAGGAGTTGATGGATACCGTGTCCGTCACAACAACCGATCGGACCCGATCTCGGTTCCCGGAAGTTTGGGCTGCGGGGGTGACGATCGAGACGGAGACAGACAGCTATGAACGGTTCACCGAATACGCTCGTGGAGAGCCGGAAAACCCACTCACATGGGACGAGACTGTTGCTAAATTTGAAGAGTTAGCGACTGCTGCCGCGATCGATAGAGAAACGCAACAGGCTGCAATCACGGTCTGCCAGGAGCTTTCAAACAGCGATCGGGAGACCGTTACCGAATCACTGTACGGCATCTGTCGGTGAGCACGCGATCGGTTTCTCGGAAACCTTTGTTCGGACCCAACCGCCTAAATCACAGTACCATGATTATTATAAATGATGGTTACGCAGTGGCGAAATAACATTTCACTGACCGAAACACAAGAGTCGGTTCGAACAGAGATTAGCGCGCTGTGTTCGGATTTTGACGAGGCGTATTGGCGACAGAAAGATGCAGAGGGAGAGTATCCGTTTGATTTTGTTGAGACACTCGCGGCAGAAGGGTGGCTTGGAACGCTTGTCCCCGAAGAGTACGGTGGCAAAGGCCTTGGAACCGAAGAAACCGTTGTCATGATGAACGAGATTGCTGCAAGCGGGGCAGGGTTTAGCGGTGCACAGACCGTTCATGCGGCAATCTACAACTCCTCACCGCTTGTTGCATACGCGAGCGAAGAGATGAAACAAGACCTGCTTCCACGGGTGGCAAGTGGTGACGCTTGGATCCAATGTTTCAGTTTAACCGAACCAAAGGCGGGATCTGACTCAACCGCAATGACAACCGAGGCGGTTCGTGATGGAGACGAATACGTTGTCAACGGCGAGAAGTTGTGGACCTCTCGGATCGACGTGAGCGACTATCTTGTACTCGCAGCGCGCACAACCCCGCGCGAAGATGTGGAGAAAAAAACGCAGGGCGTGTCGCTGTTTTTAGTTGATATTGAAGCCGGTCGTGAGAACGGATCGATCGAACTCGAAGAGATTGACAAGACCGTAAGCGGCGTTGTCCATTCGTTCCGCGTAACATACGATGACCTCCGGATTCCGGCGTCGAATCTCATTGGAGAGGAAGGACGGGGGTTCTACCACGTGTTGGATGGATTGAACGAAGAGCGGCTTGTAATCGCTGCAGAGTGTGTTGGGTTGGGCGAGTTAGCGATTGAAAAAGGCGTCGAGTATGCGAATGAACGAGAGGTGTTCGGTCGAAAAATTGGGCAGAATCAGGGCCTTCAACACCCGCTTGCAGATGCCTATGCACAGATCCAGGGTGCAAAACAGGTGACATTCAATGCGGCCCAGCAGACGGATGCCGATCGAAAAACGGTCGGCGCACAGGCAAATACTGCAAAGTACCTCTCCGCAGAAGCAGCCTTTGCAGCCGCAGATGCAGCTGTTCAAGTTCACGGTGGCAGAGGTGTCGATCGCGAATATGACGTTGAGCGATACTTCCGAGAAGCGCGGCTGACACGACTGGTTCCGATAACACAGGAACTGGCACTCAACTACCTTGGGGAGAACGTCCTTGGGCTTCCACGATCATACTAAAAAAAACAATGACTGACGAAAACAATACAAAAAAACAGCTCGTTGAGGGATGGCACGGACGCTACTACGAAGATTTCAGCGTCGGAGATATCTACAAACATCCGTTTGGCCGAACCGTTACCGAAACCGACAATGTGTGGATGACGAACATCACAATGAATCTCAATCCGATGCATTTCAACGAAGCATATGCAGCGGAGACGGAGTTTGGCGAGCGGCTTGTGGATGGAACGTTCGTTATTGCACTTGCCGTTGGAATGAGCGTAATTGATGTTTCGGTGAACGCAACCGCCAACCTTGGTTATGATACGATTCGCCATCATGCACCGGTGTATCATGGAGATACGATTTTTGCAGAGAGCGAAGTGATCAAAAAGCGTGAGAGTAGTTCGCGTGATCATGTCGGGATTGTGACCACGGAGCTGCGAGCATACAACCAAGACGGAACAAAGGTGCTCTCGCTCGAGCGGACACCGATGGTACTCAAACGAGCGTATGCAGAGCCATCAGCCGCACAGCCACCTGGATGGCCGGAAGGAATTGGTGTGCAGCCGGACACAACGCAAACACCAACAGACGAATGAGTTTCGACCCACAAGATGGGCGGATTCAGGGTGCGGTTCCACGCAGTACTGCGGACAAAGCCGCAGCACTCGTCCCGACGGATGCCGTCATTCCGGTCAGTGGCTTTGGTGGTGTTGGCTACCCGAAATCCGTGACACGATCGATCGCAGCGGATGATCGAGAGATGGAACTCACAGTCATCAGCGGTGGTGGTGTTGGTGCGGAAGTTGATGATGCACTCGTCGAGGCAGGTAAGCTCGCACGAAGATACCCATTCCAGACCCGACGCAAAGTACGCGATGCAATCAACGAGGGGACCGTTGCGTTCCACGATCGACACATCTCTCGCGTGGGCGATGAAGTCCGGCTTGGTGATTTTGGTGAGCCGGATGTTGCGATTGTTGAGGCCGTTGCGGTCGGCGAAGACTGGTTGATCCCCTCAACCTCAATCGGAAATACACCAGCGTTTGTTGCAGCCGCTGATGCACTAATTGTTGAAGTAAATCATGCCCAACCGATCGAGCTGGCACAGGTACACGATGTGTACACGCGGGCGTTGCCACCGGATCGAGCACCAATTCCGCTTGGTGGGCCGATCGATCGGATCGGAACGCCAAAGATCGAGTTCCCGAGCGAGAAGCTCATTGCAGTTGTCGAGACCGATCGATCGGATACTCCCTACGAGTTCCGCGATCCAACCGCTGTTGACCTACAGATTGCAGCGAATCTCGGATCGTTCCTTGAGGCGGAACTCGAACGAAATCCAATGCTCAAAGAGCGCGTCCATCTACAGTTTGGCGTCGGCAGCATGGGCAATGCATTAATGGGAGCGTTAGATGAGATCGAGTTCGGTGATCGTGATGTGATCTACTTCGGAGAGGTGTTCCAAGATGGGCTGCTCGATAGCATCGATAGCGGACTGCTTACTGGGGCAAGTGCGACATCGTTGGCGCTGTCTCTGGATGGGCAGGAGCGGCTGTTTGCGGATATCGATCGATATGCCACGGATGTTGTGCTCCGACCGGCAGACATCTCGAACAATGCGGCGCTCATCGAGCGATTTGGTGTTGTCGGAATTAATAGTGCAGTCGAGGTAGATCTGTACGGAAATGCAAATGCAACGCATATCAATGGGACACATGTGATTAATGGCATTGGTGGTGGGGGAGACTTCAATCGGAACTGCCGTCTAGGCATTATTGCGCTTCCATCCACCGCAGCAGGTGGAGACATCTCAAAGATCGTGCCGATGACACCACACGTGGATCATACCGAACATGATCTATCTGTGGTTGTCACCGAACACGGTGTTGCTGACCTGCGTGGGTTAAGTCCGCGTGAGCGTGCTGAGGAAATGATTGCGGTTGCTGACCCACAGTACAGAGAACAACTGGAGCGTTACCGATCCCGAGCAAAAAAATCAAGCGGAAATATCATGCACGATTTTGCGACAACCCACCGCTGGGAGACTGAATGAGATTGGGATATAAATGCCAATATAATTATTTATTAAAATGTGAGTTGGAAATTTTTGCGAGAACAGCGGCTGAAACAGGGGTTTAGTTGCGGAATATCTCATCAACTGCGACACCCTTATACCAACGAAAGAATATGATGGATACGTATGCCTACAGGTGACATGCCATCACGGCGCGATATGCTCAAGGGCGCAGCGACGCTGGGGGTTATCGGGTTAGCTGGTTGTACAGGCGATGACGATGATGGAACGACGACCATCACGATTGGTGGAACGTCTTCGGGTTCCTCTACACAACAGGCTGGCCAGGCGCTCGCGCGAGCAGCGAGCCAGCACAGCGACATTGTCGAGATTTCAGTCCAGCAGACAGATGGATGGACTGCAAATCTGTATGAGTATGATGAAGGACAGATTCCTGCGATGGGTGTTGACAACAACTCGTTGTCACAGGCGCTGAATGATTCAGGACCGTTCGGAGATGAGCCTGTTGAGAGTCTGCCCCACCAAGGATTTCAGTTTACTTCGTTGGAGATGCACTGGGTTGCACTCGAAGGGAGTGGTATTGAATCCACGGAGGATATTCGAGAGGGTGGATATACGATCTATCCAATCCAGCCTGGCTTCGGTACACGCCTCCTGACGGAGGATGTTATTCGTGAAGCTGACATGTGGGATCAAAACGAGATCTCTAATGTAGATACAGATGACATTCCAGGTGCAGTTGAGGAAGACCGAGTAGATGCACTCTGTCTCTACGGTTCAAACGGTGTTGACCTTGCGAGCTGGTGTCAAGAGGTCGATGTTCGAAGTAATGAACGCCTCAACCTGATTGAGGTTGATGATGACTTTATTCAGACGATTGATGACCATCCTGGAGCAATCCTTCTCGAGGATTTCGAGCCGTACGGCTACCAACAGGATGTAGACGCAATCACAGATACCTCAGCAGGATGGGCCCTTGCAGGCCAGTGGGCATTTAGTCCAGAGATCCCTGCGGAGGCAACCCGTGAAGTCTGCCGCCTTGCAATAGAACACGAGGAGACGCTCCGTGAGGCAGACCCAACAACGCTCGAATACTCGCCAGAGGTTATGACAGAGACAGTCATCCCGGAGCTTGAAATCCATGAAGGGGTTGCAGACTTCTTCGAAGATGAAGGCGTTTGGGACGACTCCTGGACTCGTGGCGAAGCAGAATAAGTAACAAATAATCTTTATTTAGGGACGCAGACGGATGGTAGACACAACTAAAGAAACGGCTGTATCGCCCGGTTCAGATAGTACAGATGATGAGCAACTGCTCGCAGATTCCGAGTCACTGGTTCTTGCAGAGGGAAGTAGAGGTCGCAAACAGCTTACGTTACTTGTCGCTGCAGTTGGATTTTGGATATTCAACTTTTGGATATTACCTCAGTTCCTTCCAGGTACCATACAAGCGGTGATTGTTGCGCTTGGGTTGGCGGTATTCGTTGGGGGGATCTTGAAACTCTCCTCAACCGTCGACGATCGACTTCGGTTTGCACTACTTCACGGGTCATTACCATTCTGGTTGAGCGTGATGTGGTACTCAAGCACACAGTTGATTCCACGGGGGCAATTTGGGGTTGCATTCTTGGGTGGCATTCTCGTGTTATATGTCATTTCGCAACTTGCAGATCCAATCAACAACAGGAACTACCTCGATCTGTTTGGTCTGCTTTCCTCGGCAGTAATTGCAACTGTCACCTGTGCGTATCTATACACGAATTATCAAGCAGTAGCAATTGATTCGGTTGGCCGGGCAACACAGCCGGAACTGGTTATGGCAGTTGCATTTACGGCTGCAATGATTTTCCTTACGTGGCGAGCGTTCGGAATGACGTTCCTTGTGGTGGTTCTTGCAGGGATTGGATACGGACTGTTTGGGATGTTCGCACCAGGAGCGCTAAATCACCCTGGCCTTTCAGGAACCCGTATACTCCGTATTCTCGTCGTGAGTGTAGATGGATTCTTCGGGTTCCTTAACCGGCTTGTCGCAGCATGGATTGCACTGTTCCTCTTGTATGCCGGATTGCTGAAGGCGTATGGTGCATTTGATCTTATTCTTCGGCTTGCAGTTCGATCGGCAAAATACATTGATTCGGGAATCGCACAAACAGCAGTTGTCGCGAGTGCAGTGATTGGATCGGTAAACGGGAGCCAAACGGCAAATGCAGGCATGACTGGCTCATTTACCATCCCACTCATGAAAGAAGCCGGTATCGAGCCGGAAACTGCAGGTGGTATTGAGTCGGTTGCATCAACTGCTGGGCAGGTGCTTCCACCAGTGATGGGTGCAGGTGCATTCGTCATGGCATCGCTGATCACTGGCGTCTCCTACGTTGACGTGATTATTGCAGGACTGATCCCTGCATTCATCTTGGTTGTCTCGATCGTTATTGCAGTGCACTACGTTGCAGCGCCACAGATCGAAGATCCATCGATGTCTGGATTGATTGGCGATCCACTACCGACACAACAAATCGTTCTCGAGGCGATCAAATATGGAGTTCCGCTAGCAGTCTTGATCTTCATTCTCGGCGTGCTTCAGTGGACCGTGATGACGGCTGCACTCTACACCTCGGTATCGATGATCCTATTTGGGATTGGAATTCCAATTATTTCTGCAGCACTCAATCGAGAAAGCATCATTACCGCATTCATCGACACCATCAAACAGACGCTCGATGGTGCGAGAGAGGGAGTTATTGTCTTAGCACCGGTGGCGATCATTCTCGCGTCGATCAACGGTGTTGTTGATATTCTACAGACAACCGGTGTTCCAACCGCAATTTCGCTCACACTCATCGAGCTTTCCGGTGGTGTACTGCTGATTGCAGTCATCCTTGCAATGATCATTTGTATTCTACTTGGCCTCGGTATGCCAACGACTGCAGCATACACGATCGTTGCACTGCTGATCGCACCAACACTGATCAATCAGTTCTTTATCCCTGACTTCGCATCACACTTCTTCGTGTTCTACGCAGCGATCTTAGCAGGGTTAACGCCGCCAATCGCAACCTGTGTGGCTGTGACATGTGGTATCTCCGGCGGAGGCTTTTGGACAAGCTGTCGGGAAGCATTAAAAATCTCGGCACCGCTTTTCGTCCTGCCATTCGCCTTTATTTACCATCCGGAAATCGTGTCGGGAGTGTTCAACTACGCATCACTCTCTGCAGGAGCGCTCGCACTTGTTGGGGCAATCTCGATCATCCACGGAATTAATTACCGATTCGCCTTTGGACGAGCTCCAAAATACGGGCTCCGGGTGGCGTTCTTCGTGCTTGGTATTGTTGTGATGGTCTATCCAGAACAGCTGGTCCAGTTGGGTGGAGTCGCCGCAATCGGAGCGCTCTACATGCTCCAGATTGTCGCTGGAAGCGCCGCACCGCTTGATACGTTGAAAGGGATTGTTGGAACGGTCACTGGACGACGCGATCAGTAGCTCCGTTCTCGCTGTTATTTATTCTGGCAACTCTTTTTGAGGCGTGGAAACTGGGCAGAATAATCGGAGATCGGAGCAGCGGAAATACGTGGGCCCAGTCATGCCAGTCGATCGGACGCTACCAACGATCGAACGCAGGGAAATACTAAAATAGGGCCTCAGCGAAGCCACCATCTCTCAGAGATTTGCTTCCCCTCAAAAGCAAGTAAGATACAAGACAGCGATCATGTTTATAAACAGCCGTTAATTGTGGAGCCAAAAACCGCAGATATATACTGGTATATATCAATCATAGATAATTTTACACAATCTGTGTATATGGATATGGTATGCCCCTCCACGATCGACGAGATGTGTTACGAGGTGTAGGATTGATGCTACCACTATCAACGACCGGTTGCCTCGGACTCACAACTCAAGATTCAATTGAACTCGAGTATTGGATGTACGGGGTGATAACGGACGGAATGGAAACAGAGAGAACAGGGGCAGAAGAACTGTTGGACGCTCTGGGACGAGACGACGAGACATGGGTAGTTGTTAGAGTTCTGATGAAATATGGGGAAATCAAATCGAGTGACTTGTTTAGAGGAACACAAGTGGAAGCAAACGGATATACTGGTTCTATGGTTGGATTATCGCTCGTTGTGCCGACTCAACAAAAACCAATCACCTCATCTGAGGAGAATTTTGTCCTGGAAGAAGGAATGTTGGCTCTTATGTATTATCACCTAGACCACACCGTAGAACAGGCCGAATGGCTTACAGGAGGCCTTGAGAGCAAATTTGACAGTATCACCCTCATACATCGGGGATCGTAGTGTAATAACTGCTCTTTTTATTTTATTGTCTCAGTTCATCACTCAGGCCAGGATCTCCGCCGGCGGCGCAAGGTCGCGCCGGCCACCGAAGGTGATGAAGAACAGCACACCCAGCCCTACCGCATACGCGAACAAGAGCGGGATCGTCACAAGGAACATGGTCATGATGTCCGCTGGCGTAAACACCGCAGCGAATGTCAGCATGGTAATAAAGACCTCACGCCAGCGCTTTCGCATCGATCGGTACGGCACACCAGCACTGTTCAGAAGTACCATCATGATTGGGATATCCGCAAGGAACCCAATGCCGAGCGTGGTGAAAATGATCAGCCACATGAAGTCGTTAATCCGATAGCTGATAATCATGTTCGCTGCGAGCGCATCAGCTGCGAGGAACGAGATTGTCACCGGGGCGATAATCGAGTATCCTAGTGCAAAGCCACCGACCATCCCTGCCGTAAGTGCGCCAGTCCAAATGTAGACCGATCGCTGATGGCCACGGACAAACCCAAGCTCTCTGAGCGATGGCCACGCATAGTACGCGATAACAGGCAGTGTAACAAAGATTGCAACAAGCACCGAGAACTTGACCATAAATATCAGTGCCTCAACCGGATGCAGCGTAATAACTGAAACGGCGTCACCGGGAGAACCCTCAAGCAGCACTGCGGTTCCTTGTTCGAACCCAGGATGTGTCCCATCGCCGCCGGAGACTACTTCGGCCGGCATCCGGCTGAAAAAGTCCTCTCGGACGTCGCGAAGTCCACCCACATAGAGCCACGCAAAGATACCACCCATTGCGAGCAGGAATGTTCCGACGATACGGAATGATCGCGATCGGAGGCTGTCGAAAATAAAGACGATATCTTTGTAGTAGCCGCCAATATCGTCCGAGTCGGTCTCGCCGTCGGTAAACTCACCAAGGAACGTGTCGCTTGCCCGTGAGGTTCGATCGCTGATGCTCTCAGACTCGCCGGATGTCTCTTCTGCGGTACCTCCCTCTCCGTCCGCGTTTTCGTCACTGGAATCCTCACGGAGATCTTCAGTTTCGTCGAACCGATCGATAATCGCTTGTGCTTTCTCCGTGTCGTCATTCTCCAGTGCTTGGGATGCATACCCCATCGCTTCATTTTCAGAGAGTGAAGCAAACGCTTCCGGGGGCGCAGCCTGGATACCTGCAGCATCAAGCGTTGTCAGATCAAGCGCGGTTGGGTCACCGAGGTTACTCTCTGGACTTCGGGTTGCGGCATCGAGTGCAACGTAGACGTAGTAAGCAACACCAAAGAGGGCGAATATCAACCCGAGGAGTGCACCGTAGATGAGCAACGAAATTTCCGCGGATGCAAAGCCAGCGTCAGGAGGGAGAATACGGTAGTCGCTCCCAACGCGGGCTAAGAGATCATTCGTTGCGGTTCGACCACCGTATTCGTGGTAGCCGTAGACCACAGCCATTCCGGTCGCAAATAGTCCGATAAGGACGTTCCAATGTGCTCGGATTGCAGCCTTGACATCAATCCGCTCGCTCCCGCGTTTTGCGGTGACAACAATCTTGGCGAGATAGAGGCTGAGTCCGTACAAAACGATCAACGGAACCGCCCACATGATCTGTGTAAACGGATCTGGTGGCGAAAAGAACGCACCGAAGATGAAAATACCGAGCACAGCATGTCGCCATTTGTCTCGGAACGTTTCATACGGAACAATTTCCGCGTATGAGAGTGCGGTAATGAATAGCGGCATCTGCGCAGCAAGCCCGAAGGAGACTGTCAAAAGAACGATAAACTCGGTCCACATGACGATCGAATACGTCGGTTCAAATCCGGCATCAAAACCGAACTCCGCAAGGAAGCCGAACATGAACGGGAAGAAGACATTAAAGCCGTACGCAGCACCGCCGAGGAACAGCAAGATCGCAAATCCACCAATTGAAAATAGCTTCCAACGCGGAATCGGTGCTTGTGGCCAGTAGCCTCGCTCTCTCAGGGCATCCCGCGAAAAGTACAACAAAACCGGAAGTGCGACAAAGATACCAACTACAAGTCCGATCTTTGCTTGCAAGAGGATAACGTCGAACGGTGTTGTCGCAATGATTTCGAAACTCTGTCCAACCTCGGCGCGCATCCGAGATTCTGTGATGGCTTTGAGCCAGTCCCAAATGTACGTTCGGAGCGTCCAGAACGTAACGAGAAATCCAATAAGAAATGCGACGAAGACTTTCTGAAGATCCTTCTGGGCGGATCGAAGGATCGCGTACAATGTATCACGACCTTCCAGCAATGTTTGCTGTGTATCTTCGCCGAGCGCGCTAGACATATGTGAAAAAAGCCGACTCGTTGTTATCAACTTTTTCTCTCGGGTCGCATGGTATTCGAATTGTTATCAGCGTAGATCAATCCGAAAAGGCCTATAACGGATCACGAATGATTCACTAGTGAATGGGAGAGAAGTCGGAACGCTCACCCCACGACGAATCGACCGATCGTGATCGAAAAGAGCGTTCATCCGACGATTCGTCGGAGCAGCCTTCCTCGGAAGAGACAAGCGAGGAAACAGTCACCGAAGGTAGAGAGAGTGACGACGACGTGGGTCTGGCTGCAAGGGATATCGATGTGAACGGTACGAACACAGAAAGGGATACAAACGAAACCGACCAGCCAGAAGATTCCGAAGACACAGAAGATGTCGAAGAGGAGGTAGACGCTGAAGAAACATCAACAGACGGTGGGTCTACAGCATCTGTTGGTGTTGGAAGCGAGATCGATTCGGGAACCGAAACCGGAGGTTCAGATGACGTCGACGAAGAGTTATTTGAAGCTCCCGACGAAGATGAGGAGATGCCGCTCGCAGATCACATTGATGAGATGATGCGGCGTCTCGGTGTCGTCTTCGCGTTTGGTGGGGTTGCGATGTTGATCACATATCCATGGGCAGGAGATACAATCAATTACCTATGGGGCACACACATCCCACAGCCAAATGTGAATGCTCCTCGAATTTACGGCCCGTTGGAGTTTATTCTTACAAAACTGAAGGTAGCAGGCCTTGCAGGGTTGTTGGTTGGGCTCCCGGTGTTCGTGTATCAGACATACCGATTCATGAAGCCTGGGCTCTATCGGAATGAACGGAAATACTACCTTGCATCAGTCCCGACGAGCCTCGTTCTCGGGATTGTTGGCGTGCTCTTTGCACATTTCATAATCTTACCGTTTATTTTTAGCTACTTTACCGTCTACACAGAGGATGCAGCAGCAGTTGCATTTGGCCTCCGAGAGACGTTTGCAATGATGCTTGCGTTGATGGGCTACATGGCCGTGATTTTCCAGATCCCGCTATTCATCATGCTTGCAATTATGATGGGCCTTGTGACGCGAAAATGGCTCGAAGACAAACGGCTCATCTTCTGGGGGTTGTTCGTGGGAGTTGCATTCACGTTCACTGCTGTCGATCCAACAGGAATGGCACCAATCATTATCGCATTAACGATGATTGCCCTCTTTGAGATCACGCTCGCGCTCCTTCGGTGGACCGGGAATTAGCCGATAGAGCGATCAGTCTGTCTTTGTCTCCCCCTCGTTTTCAAACCGATCATACAGATCGGCTTCATCGACACGAAATTTGTAGGCAGGTCGATCGTCGATACAGATATACGGAACCCGCTCACCGTACTCCGATTGGAGCGCTGGGTCCGTGTCAACATCAATTTCGGTGAGCGAGATGTCAGTGTTTGTGTCGTCGCTGATCCGCTCGATCGTCTGTTTGGCCTCATCACACAGGTGACAGTTCTCTCGGGAATAGACGGTGATTGAGATAGGCTCGGGAGTCATACTCAATCTCTCGTCGGTAGAGCAAAGATTACACCGATATCATGAGAAGACAGTGTATGGCGACGATCGTGCTAGTTCGACACGGAGAGACAACATGGAACGCAGACGGACGAGTTCAGGGATGGGCACCAGTCCCGCTGAGCGGTCGCGGCCATGAACAAGCAACCACGCTTGCAACAGCGCTTGCCGAACGATACAGCGTCGATCGGCTCATCAGTTCGGATTTACGACGAACGCTCGAAACAGCAAGACCGATCGCCCGTGAAACAGGCGTTGCGGTTGAGCCAGATTCCGCATGGCGTGAACGAGATTTTGGGTCGTTACAAGGACTTGATTATCGGGCGTTATTTCTGGGTTATCCGGAGTTTGCGTTGACAGAGGTGGGCTATACGGCAGCAACAGCTCGGCCGGAGAGCGGTGAGAGCTTATTGGATCAACGCGACCGTGTGTTGGCTGCGTTCGATCGGCTTGTGGACTCTCTTAGTGAAGATGAAACAGTAGTTGTCGTGACGCATGGTGGAACGCTGTACCTGATTATGGGATGGCTCAACGGATTAGACATCATCGCAACTGTGACAGAGCAAGAGCAAGGAAACTGTGCGATCAATGAGTTAGATGTCAATTCAGAGAATGGAAAGACATCAATTATTTCTGAAAATGTTACAAAATAATAACAGAGTCATTCGTGCAAGATATCAAGTGACGGAATATCATTCTGTTTAAAATGTGTTGCATGCTCAATAAATTCTACGGAGAGATCGTACGGGTAATAAATAGGTATATTTGCGAACGTGGAGGTCGGTGATTCCGAAAGGATATGTAGTATCTCTTCGTTCGAGAGTGCTACTGTTTTCGAAGCGATAGTTCCCATCAGTTGGAACGAGCCTTCCTCAAAGAATTGGTCAAATATTTTGACGGATCCAATCGGATGGTGATTAGTGAACGAAGACGTTGTTGTAAGTTCAAATAGGTCGTCTGTGATTGGAGAAAGGTCAAATTCTGCAGGAACTCTTCCATCAGGTTGGAGCACAATCTGTTGAGTAGTAGCTCCAATTAATTGAGAAGAGACGGGAATGCTTGAAGCAACTTGAGAGACAGAGATACCAGCGGCTATTAACACACTCATTGAAAATAAGTCAACAACATCCGGATGTCGATTAAATGACATTCCACAAAGCAAACCAACATGGTTCAGCTGTCTGAGGTTTTGGAGATCAGTATCATTGACAACTGAAATGACAGAAGGTAGTTCACTAGTTATTGATGATAGATCTACAGTCCCATCTGAGCATCGTACGAGTCCATCTGAGATTGGATGATCAATATATATGAGATCAGCATCCGACTGAAAAACACGCTGAAGTTGAGCCACGGTTGGTGCTGTAATAATAGTGCGACGATTATCCAATAAGGCAGAGAACCTGTTTGGTGCGGTGCTAAACAGTTGTTCAAGGGTTTCTGCGCGGTGTGTATCTGTAAACACGAATACGGCTGAAAATTCGGACGGATCAACTGCAGTGTATGAGAGCCCAGTACGATAGGAATCAGTCGTTAGAAGCGTTTTTCCAGTCGCAGGGGAGACTGTGGTTCCATGAATAGATGATTTGTTGTATTTTGATGATGTATAAGCATCTAAATTCTGGCCGACACGAATATTTGCGAGGTCATTACACAAATATGGTAATAGTTCCATATCATCCGGGCCTTCTCGAAGCGTAGCAGATAGAGGCCACTTTGGAAGATATGGTTCAAGAGTATCGAACGGAACTTCTAAGTACTCCATAAGTTGTTCAGAGAGGGTCAACTCAGAGAGGTTCTCTGGATAGAATGGAAGTTTCTCTGCAACGTACTCATACTCCTGTCGAGGAAGTGAATAGTATCCACCGATTCGAGTTATAGTATCCAAATAGAAACAGCTGGACAGTAGTCGATTGACAGTTTCTGTGAGCGAATGTGTGGGTGTTTCCAATGGTTCAGCGTAACCTAGGTCAAGATGCAGTGCTGGCTCGTCACCAAGTTCGAGGTCGGCCCCGAAATAATATACAAGTGGTGTAACGCGATATAAGTCTGCATACGACGGTTTGACAGTGACTCGGATACCGGTGTCCGGTTTGGAGAGGTGCTCAGGGATATAGATTTCAGACCCATGTTCTATTTGCGGTGGATGCCCTCGTAGTGACGGCCAGGATCGTTCAGGTGAGAATTCTTTAATTGAAGATCCAAGATACGGGAGTACACGAGCCAACGACTCAGGTGAATCGGGAACAGTAATCGTTGCCTCAGGTAGTGTATGATTTGATCGAGCGCCAAGTACAATATTGGTCGAAGTGTCGAACGTGACTGTGAACTCAGTATCAGAGTGATACCCACCAGCGAATGCTGCTGAAAATGCACCATCACAGACTCGGATATAGATTTTGATGTCAGCAGTAATATCGAGGCAATATGTCCCTCTTGAGAGATCTCGTGGAGTCGTAGAGAACGAACCAAGATCATCACCGTACTCGTCACGTAGTCGAATTGTGGTTTGTGACTGGAATGTAAGTTTCTCCGTCTCAAACGAGATCGCATTATCAACAGGGAATAAAAACCGATCGGTCAGCGCAGGTTGGACCGTGGATAATCCGTCAGCGTCCACCTGTAATGAGCCGCCGCCAAGTGTATCCTTGATTGTGACAGTACTGTCAGAGATAGAAAATGTAACGCGATCAGATCCCGCACCCGTATCGTTCACAGGGAGTAAAATACAGCAACCTATTTGACTGTGTTGGAGTGATTCATTTACTGACAATACTCACTATACAGAGGAATCACGCTCAGTGTGTTGGATACTCTTGGGAAAACACGTTATCGATTGCCTCTTGCTCACTATATGCATCGTTTGCAGGGCTTACGCTACCGGTCTCGTATCCATGCAGATCGAGTGTAACATGATCGAAGCCGACCTTAGAAAGGTGTTCTCTTGCAGCATCAACAAAGTCCGGGTTGAGCGCGGCGGCGAACTCCTCGCGAGCAATTTCAATGCGAGCGAGACCATCATGATCTCGGACACGGAACTGAGAGAACCCCCACGTCCGAAGGATGCGCTCTGCTTTCTCAACACGGGAGAGCCGTTCTTTTGTGACGGAGAGACCGGTTGGAATGCGAGAAGAGAGACATGCCATCGATGGTTTGTCCGCAACAGACAGCGCGTACTCGTCCGCGATTTCCCGCACTTCGTCTTTCGAGATATTGTGTTCAAGCAGGGGTGACCGTATCTCAAGTTCTTCAACAGCACGAAGCCCGGGTCTGTGGCCTTCACCCGGGTCAGATGCATTAGTACCATCACAAACCGTCTCAATACCGAGATCGTGAGCGGCGTCATACATTTTTCCGAGCCGCATTGTTCGGCAGTGGTAACACCGATCGGCGTCATTCACGACGAAGTCTGGATTTTCTAATTCAGAAAACTCGACAATCTCGTGTGAGATACCAATTTCCGCTGCGACGGATACTGCATCTTCCAGTTCTGCTTCTGGGAGCGTCTCGCTTTTTGCAGTGCACGCAACGGCATTGTCCCCGAGTACGTCGTGTGCCAGTGCAGCAACCACACTTGAGTCAACACCGCCCGAAAATGCGATGAGAACTCCGTCCCGATCGGCAAGATCATCGCGTACGGCGGCTGCTTTCTCGGTGGCGTTCATGCCCGTCGTTGGTGGGCGGATGAGAAAAGCGCATTGTATAGCTGTGCAAACTGTGAGATACCCACAAGCTTTTGGGGATACCCCGAACTACTCAGAATCGAATGGAACTCGAATCGATCCCCGGGATTGGATCGAAAACCGCAGACGCACTTGCCGCAGTAGACGATCCGGAAACGATTATTGAGACAGGGGATGTCCTTGCACTCTCTCGCGTCCGTGGCATTTCTGAAGGCCGGGCAGCACTCATTGCGCGTGGAGCAATTAGACGACGGCATGACGACCCGGGTGGATTTCTTGCGACCGATCGGGCAAAATCACTGTACGGTGATGCGCTCTCACTGCTTCAAGAGCGAGCGGTGACGCGCTACGGTAAAAAGCGATTAGAGACCTTCTATCCCAGTGGCGTACAGTCCCGAATTGACGAAGCACAGGCAATCGTTGAGACAGCGATGGAGCGTGAGCCATCGGACGCAGTCCGAGACGCGTTACAGGGTGTAGAGCCGTTAGCCGACCCGACAGGGCTTCGTATCCGCGATCGATGTCTAGCAACGGGTGATGGTGAGCGGTATGCCGAAGCAAAGCGGCGCTATCCGGAGATATCCGTTGAAACAGCGGAGGATGCACGATCGATCGACGAGCTTGCTCGGTCATACTCGACGGTCATCGTCCTTGATGAGCAGTTTGCAGGGCTTGATTGGAGCGGTGATGTGACGGTCGAGCCAGCAGCGCTTGACCAACCCGAACTTGTTGCACCAGAGCGACTCTTAGCATTTTTTGCAGTCAACCGCAGTCGATTGGAAGCCGCAGCAGCAGTACATCGGATCACGGGAATGGAGCCGGCGTGTGATCTCGAAACACTCGCAGATGTGCTTTCTCGAGTACATGATGACGGGACGATCGTCGGAGATGAAGAACTGACGCGATTGAATGTGGCTGTCGATGATCTTGATGCGGCAGTAGGAACCGCAACCACGGTTGCAGACAATCATCTCCGAGATGCGATCAAAAAGCAAGACGTCACAATACAAGGCCAAGATTTCCTCTCCCTAGTCGAACAGGGTGCACGAGTCGATTCGCTGCTTGCACGAGAGCTGTCTGATGAGTATGATGCTGCAATTGAAAAGGCACGCTATGAGTTGGTAACAGCCTTACAGTTGGATGAGGGTGAGGCTGAGTTCGTAGAACAGATCTTTGGCGGCGAACCAACGTTCCCAGTTACCTATCGTGAAGATGCCGTCAGTCGGTTCCGAACAGAATTAACAGCAGAGCGCGATCGTCGGGCGAACAAACTCAAAGCGACGCTTGCAGCGGAACTCGCGACGCTTCAAGAGCCAGTAGAGGAGCTTGTCAGGGCGGCACTTGAGATCGATGTTGAGCAGGCAATTGCAACGTTTGCGCGCGACTATGATTGCGTTCTTCCAACGGTAACAGCGACCGGTGGATTCACAATTGAAGCAGGTAGATCACCACTGCTTGATGTCGAATTTACCAATGTCGAGCCGGTTGATTACAGTGTGTCCGGCGTAACACTCCTTTCTGGCGTTAATTCAGGTGGAAAGACATCGACACTTGATTTGGTCGGCTTGGTTGTGATCTTTGCGCACATGGGGATGCCAGTACCCGCAGCGCGAGCAGAGATCCAACGGTTCAGCGAACTACACTACTACGCAAAATCACAAGGGACACTAGATGCAGGCGCTTTCGAATCAACACTTCGTGACTTTGGCTCGTTGGTTGATGGTGCAGACGGGCGGCTCGTACTTGTTGATGAACTGGAAAGTATTACTGAGCCCGGTGCATCTGCAAAAATAATTGCGGGGATTCTTGAGGCACTCACCGAGACAGATACGACTGCGGTGTTTGTCTCCCACCTTGCGGGGGAGATACAGGATGCAGCAGCAGTATCAATCGCCGTCGATGGAATCCGCGCAAAAGGGCTGGTTGATGGAGAGCTACAGGTCGATCGATCGCCGAAGAAGGATCATTTAGCGCGATCGACACCGGAGCTCATTGTCGAGAAACTTGCTGGAGAGGCGAAGGATAGCAGATTCTATGAATCGTTATTAGAGAAGTTCTAACCATGATTCTGGAGTGAGTTAGGAGATCATGTGTTTGGCTGACGCGGCTAAGACGGGATGGACAGGATTTTAAGCCGGCCGCGGGTAGGATATCCCACTATGGGTAAAAAATCGAAGGCCAAAAAGAAACGTCTGGCAAAACTCGAGCGTCAGAACACGCGTGTCCCAACGTGGGTCATGCTCAAGACCGACATGAAGGTAACACGAAATCCAAAACGGCGTAACTGGCGGCAAAGCGACACTGACGAGTAAGAACAATGAGTACAAGCGACTTCGAAGAACGTGTTGTAACGGTTCCGCTTCGTGACGCAAAAAAGAAGCCAATCCAACAGCGCGCAGACGCAGCAATGAGAATTATCCGCGAACATCTCGCGAAACACTTCTCCGTTGAGGAGGGCGACGTCCGCCTTGATCCATCGATCAACGAGGCAGTTTGGGAACGCGGCCGTCAGAACCCGCCAAGCAAACTCCGTGTCCGTGCGGCACGGTTCGTTGAGGACGGCGAAGCAGTCGTCGAAGCAGAATCTGCATAAATTAAATCGTGTTACGTGCTTCCGTTTCCGGTTCATCGTACGTCGGTGTGTTTGCTCGGACAACCAACGACTGTCTACTCGTCCGGCGGGACATTGATGACGAGGTAATCGAGGAGATGGCCGACGAGCTTTCGGTCGATGCAGTCCCAACAACGATCGGTGGCTCCGGAACAGTCGGGGCGTTAGCCGTCGGTAACGAAAATGGCCTCCTCGTCTCCAGTCGCGTCGCGTCGACCGAGATGGAGACAATCGAGGATGAAACGGGACTTGAGGTGCACGAACTCCCCGGGAGAATCAACGCAGCAGGAAACGTCGTGCTTGCGAATGATTACGGCGCATATGTCCATCCAGACCTGACGCGGGAAGCAGTCCTGACAGTGAAGAATGCACTCGATGTCCCAGTGCTCCGAGGAGATATTGGCGATGTAAAGACGGTTGGAACCGCTGCAGTCGCTACAAACAGCGGTGTGCTATGCCATCCGAAAGCCCGAGAACCAGAGCTTGAGGCTCTTGAAGAGCATCTTGATGTGTACGCCGATCTTGGAACAATCAACTACGGTGGGCCACTGATTGGCTCTGGGTTAGTTGCAAACGACAACGGCTATATTGTTGGCCAAGATACGACAGGCCCTGAGCTTGGTCGGATCGAAGATACACTCGGCTACCTCGAGTAGTCTACCGCTTTTTTGATGGACGTCTACGGATGTGAATAGCTTTCACACCAGCACAGAGTAGGAAGATACTTCCCGCTCTGTACCCCATTTGCCGTACATGAGTCAATTTACAGTCAACGGAAAGTTCCAAGCCCGTGGTGGGTTCCAGGAATTCACGAAAGAGATCGAAGCAGTAAACGAAAACGTTGCAAAAGAGCACGTGCTTTCGCAGATCGGAAGTGAGCACGGTCTCAAACGAACCCAGATCGAAATAACGGGTGTGTCCGCAGCATGATGGGTGGCGGTGGTCAACAGCAGCTTCAACAGTTGTCCCAAGAGCTGCAAGCGATCGACGCCGAAATCGAAGAATTGCAAACAGATATTGAGGGCCTCCGTACCGAGCAGTCGGAGATCGACGAGGCAGTCGAAGCGATCAACACCCTCGAAAGCGGCTCAACCGTGCAGGTGCCGCTTGGCGGTGGCGCATACGTCCGCGCAGAAGTCGATGACATTGACGAGATTGTCGTGAGCCTCGGTGGCGGCTACGCTGCAGAGCAGGCCCAAGGTGGTGCGATCGAAACGCTCCATCGGAAACAGGATGCGCTGGACGATCGGATCGCAGATGTTGAATCCGAGATTGACGAGCTCGAGCAGGAGAGCGCACAGATCGAACAGCAGGCCCAACAGATGCAACAGCAGATGCAGCAACAGCAGATGCAGCAGATGCAACAGCTACAGGAAGACCAGGACGAGTAAACCGTGTTTGACGGACTGAAAGACAAGCTGAACAAGTTCCGGAAGAACGTTGAGGAGACGGCAGAAGAGAAATCTGAAGCCGAAGTCGAAGCCGGATCTGAGACCGAATCTGAACCAAAAACAGAGCCAGCGCTGGAGCCAGAAGCGGATGAACCCGTAGACGCTACGGCAGAACCAGCCACTGAAACTGGAAAGACAGGATCTGGGTCAGAACCGGAGCCAGAGCCAGAGCTGGAACCAGAACCGGCGTCTGAGCCAACGCAGACGGATGCTGAATCCGGCGACAGTGAAGATAGCTCAGGGCCGAGCGCGTTCAAGCGCGCGGCAGCGTTTGCAACTGGGAAGATCATCATCGAGGAAGAGGATCTCGAAGACCCGCTCTGGGAGCTTGAGATGGCACTCATTCAAAGCGACGTTGAGATGAGTGTTGCAGAGGAGATGCTTGAGACAATCCGTGAGAAGATGATCGGCGAGACGCGAAAGCAGGTCGACACAACTGGTGAACTCGTCGAAGAGGCGCTCAAGGATGCCTTGTTGGATGTTATCAGCGTCGGACAGTTCGATTTCGATCAGCGCATTGCAGATGCAGACAAACCGGTGACGATCGTGTTCACTGGTGTCAACGGCGTTGGAAAGACAACAAGTATCGCAAAACTCTCAGAATACCTTGGAAACCAAGGCTACTCAGTCGTGCTTGCAAACGGTGATACCTATCGTGCAGGTGCAAACGAGCAGATCAAATCCCATGCAGATAATCTCGGTCGAAAGCTGATCTCTCACGAACAGGGTGGCGATCCAGCAGCAGTGCTGTATGACGGGGTTAAATATGCTGAATCAAACGATATCGATATCGTCCTTGGTGATACAGCAGGACGGCTTCATACGAGCGACGATCTGATGTCTCAGTTGGCAAAAATCGATCGGGTAGTCGATCCGGATATGACGCTGTTTGTCGATGAGGCGGTTGCGGGACAAGACGCAGTCCAGCGAGCCAAGAAGTTCAATGAGGCAGCCGCGATTGATGGCACAGTACTAACGAAAGCAGATGCAGATTCCTCCGGTGGTGCCGCAATTTCGATCGCATACGTCACTGGAAAACCAATCCTGTTCCTCGGTGTTGGACAAGACTACAATGATATTGAGCGGTTCGACCCAGAGCTCCTAGTCGAGCGCCTCCTTGGCGACGAGTAATCCCGCTGCGATACTTTTTCAGAGCGTATCACGTAGAGTTCGTAGTGACATCTATTCGTGGCCCTGGAGTGTTAGATCCAACCGATCCGCAGTCGCTTGCAGAGCGATCGAATCGGCTCCTTGCGGCAGTTCGAAAGCGCGAAGAGACCGACTGGCTCGTCGACGAGTTGGAAACATACGATCGCGAGACAATTGATGGGCTCACCGATAATCAAGATGCAGCACGAACATTTTGGATCAACATCTACAATGCGTTTGTGCAGCTCGCGCTCCGTGCCGATCGAACGCGATTACATAAAAAGCGGGCATTCTTTGGCGATCAATTCATCACGATCGGCGGTGTTGAGCTAAGTTTAGACGAGATCGAACATGGGATTATCCGGAGTGAGCAGTGGAGCCTTGGGCTCGGCTATCTCGGGTGGCCGTTCTACAGAGATGTTGTTTCGGAGTGGGCACTCGAAACCCGGGACTACAGAATCCACTTTGCGATCAACTGTGGTGCCGTGAGCTGTCCGCCAATCATCGCGTACACGGCGTCTTCGATTGCGGACGAGCTAGACGTCGCAACACGATCGTATCTTGAACAGGAGGTGACGTATGATCCAAAGACAAATGTCGCTCGATTACCACGGCTGTGTCTCTGGTATCGTGGTGACTTCGGTGGCCGATCGGGACTTCAAACAATGCTTGAGCAGTACGATATCGTGCCACCGAACACAACGCCAACGCTCAGATACAACACGTATGATTGGTCAGTGTCACTCAACCAATTTAAAACAAATAATAAGGTAGATGAAACGGGTCGTTAGACGACGTTGACTGCACCTTTCATTCCAAGCGCTTCGTGCGGCGTGCAGAGATAGGTGTATGTGCCTTCGTCATCGAATGTGTGTTCAAAGGTGTGGCCCTCGTCACCAACAAGTTCGCTCTCGAAAGAATCGTCACTGGCAGCAACATTGTGATCGCCACCGTTGCCGGTCCATTCGAAGACGACAGTGGTTCCAGCGTCAATCTCGATCGCTGCAGGGTCGTATAACAGCCCATCATCTCCAGCACCAACAACTACCTCGACAGTGTCCTCTCCAGTGAAATCAAGTGTACCATCATAGTTGTCAACGTCGTCAAACCAGCCATCGTAGTCTGGTTCCTCGTCGACAAGTTCGACGTCCTCTTCACCGTCTCCATTTTCGCTCTCGTCGGCCTCGTCACTGTCACCATTGCCGTTACCGTTGTCGTCAGCATCATCGTCACTAGAGGCACCACGCGGAACGCTCTCTTCGCCGCTTCCAGCTTCACTTGCTGTGCAGCCCGCAAGCGAGAACGTGAGCAATCCTGCACCGGTTAGCTGTAGTACATCTCGTCGATCGAACCGGGATCGGTCAGTCATCAACTGTAGCTATGTCGTCCGCTAATAAATCAGCATATCGAATTCCTATTCGATGAGAGGCCAACGCCCCGGATACCTCGATGGCGGACGAACAAGGCTTTACCAATTCGGCCGCGTAGAAAGACCAAATGGTACTTGACGATCTTGGGAGTTCCCTCCGCGGAACTCTCGACGACCTCCGAGGGAAATCCCGTATCGACAAAGCGGATGTCGACGAGGTCGTTAAACAGATTCAACGATCGCTCTTGCAAGCTGATGTTGATGTAGGCTTGGTGATGGGACTCTCCGACAGCATCAAAGATCGTGCGCTGAATGAAGAACCGGTCGCAGGCACGACCGCACGGGACCAAGTTCTGAAGATTGTCTACGAGGAGATGGTTGGCCTCGTTGGTGACTCAACGGAGATTCCGCTGGAGTCACAGACGATCATGCTTGCAGGATTGCAAGGATCCGGAAAAACGACAACTGCCGCAAAGATCGCATGGTGGTTCTCAAAGAAGGGGCTACGCCCGGCAGTGATCCAGACCGACACCTTCCGTCCTGGCGCATACGATCAGGCAAAGCAGATGTGTGAGCGTGCGGAGGTTGATTTCTACGGCGACCCCGATGGGAATGATCCAGTGGAGATCGCACGGGAGGGACTCGAAGCGACAGCCGATGCAGAGGTTCACATTGTGGACACTGCTGGACGACACGCCTTAGAATCCGATCTCATCGACGAAATTGAGGAGATCGACACTGTCGTTGACCCTGATCTAAGTCTGCTTGTACTGGATGCAGCGATCGGGCAGGGTGCAAAGCAACAGGCCCAAGAGTTCGAAGAGTCGATTGGAGTCGGTGGTGTCATCATCACCAAACTGGACGGAACCGCAAAAGGTGGTGGGGCGCTTACCGCAGTGAACGAGACGGAGTCGTCGATCGCATTCCTCGGAACTGGTGAAACCGTACAGGATATCGAGCGATTCGAGCCAAACGGCTTCATCTCACGGCTGCTTGGAATGGGCGATCTCAAACAGCTCTCTGAGCGTGTAGAGCGAGCCATGGCGGAAACGCAGGCCGAGGATGAAGACTGGGATCCGGAAGATATCATGAAAGGGAGCTTCACGCTCAAAGACATGAAAAAACAGATGGAGGCCATGAACCGAATGGGACCGCTCGATCAGGTCCTCGATATGATCCCTGGATTTGGTGGTGGGATTATGGATCAGCTGCCGGATGACGCCATGGACACCACCCAAGACCGAATGCGCCAGTTCGAGGTCATCATGGACTCGATGACTGACGAAGAGATGGAGAACCCACAATCAGTCACGTCAGCGCAGATTGAGCGGATTGCACGTGGCTCCGGCACTGAGGAAGAAACCGTTCGTGAGCTCTTGAGCCAGCATAAGATGATGGACCAGACGCTCAATCAATTTAAAGGAATGGGCGATGGAGACATGCAGCGGATGATGAAGAAGATGCAAAAAGGCGGTGGCGGCGGTGGTCTTGGCGGAATGGGGCCGTTCGGATAAGCCGCTAAATTGCGTTATTATATGCGGTGACAACGTCAGCGATCGTCTTCCCATCGGCAGGAATTTGTGGGAGTCTCAGTGGTGTCACGCTTGAGACGCCGTCAACAACTGCTGCCCGATCGCTCCATTCCGGGTAGACATTTTTGTAGGTATCCAATTCAGGAAGCCCATCGGGGCCGACCGGTTTTGCAGCCCAATACGTATTCGTAAAATCACCAACGCCATCACCATTAGCCTCAATCGCGGTATCATAGTCTGCAAGCGGCTGTGTCGATCGGAGCGTCGTTTCAGTATCTACACGGGTATTGAGATTCAGCACGTCAACCGTTGAAAAGAGGTCGTGCTCGATCGCTTCTGTGACAATCCGCCTAGTCGCAACTGCGGGTGCACTGTAATCGTTAGTGTTTGGGAAGAAACGCTCGTAATCGTACGCTGAGACTGCGATCGACGGCACGCCAAGAAATGCAGCTTCGACAGCCGCACCAACAGTTCCCGAGTGGCCCATGATATACGAGCCAACGTTTGGACCAACGTTGCAGCCAGAGACAACAACGTCGAGTGCATCCGGATTACAGAGTTCTCGGAGGCCAACGGCGGTGCAGTCTGCAGGCGTTCCGCCGATCGCATACCCGAGTTCATGTTCCTCAATGGTTACCGTTGGTTCGCCGTGTCCAATGCCAGTTCTTGATCGACCGACACCGCTCTGATTGGTTGCCGGTGCGACGGCAGTGACATCAGCAATCGTACTCAGTTCATCATACAATGAGGTAAGTCCGGGGCTGTCGATCCCGTCATCGTTCGTCAAGAGAATACGAAGGTCGCTCATACAGCACTGTTTGTGGGGAGTGTAAAAAGCCGATCGAGAGTATTGTTGACACAGTCTCAGTGGAGAGATACGTCGATCGATCGGGTTCGCGGACCGTCACACTCAACGAACAGGACGGATTGCCAGCGACCAAAATCGAGTGAGCCGTTTGTCACAGGGACAGTGGCGCTCTGAGAAAGCAACATAGTTCGAATATGTGCGTCCGCGTTACCATCCAATTCGTCATGTTCCCAGCCGTCAGCTGGAATAAGCTGTTCAATCGCACGCGTGAGATCCCGGAGCAGCCGATGCTCTGACTCGTTGATGATGAGTGCAGCAGTCGTGTGTCGAACAAAGATCGTACAGAGACCCGTATGCTGCTCGGGGAGCGTATTTTCGACATGATCGGTGACATCAATGACTTCGGTTCGATCGGTTGTTTGGACAGTGAACTGCATACAGAGTGTATGGAGACAACCGTCATAGAAATATGGCCAATAACTGAAGAGATCGATGCGCATATGCAATCAGAATTGTAACAGTATGTGTGCAGACAGCTGTCTTGCTTTCGGAGTTTGCAGGAACCCTCGGTGAGGTATTACTCCGAGTCGTACAGATCTCGATCGTTATTTCGATCGCAGTGTATATTGCAAACACCGCAGTCGCATTCGGGCTTGTTGAAAAGATTGCAGGGCTCTCTCGATTCCTGACCGGGCCAGCAAACCTTCCGGATGAGGTTGGAACTGCAATCTTGACAACGACTGCATCGACGACCGCGGGCTATGCGATGTTAGCCGACCTACGCGAATCGGGGTATTTGGATGACACAGCGACGCTTGTTGCAGTGACGATGAACACGTTCTTTGGATTTGCACAACACGTATTCACGTTCTATATTCCCGTACTGATCCCAATTCTTGGTTGGTACGTCGGGGGATTCTATGTTGCAATGCGTGCAGCGATCGCACTTGCAATCACGATTGTCGGAGTCCTCGCGGGGATGGTACTGCTCTCTTCGCAGAACATCAACCCGGATGTCCAACTCGATCCGGACGCGCTTGATTCGGAAGACCAAACAACAAAAGAACGGTTAGTAGCTGCATGGGAACGAACATACCCGACACTGCGACGATTGGTTCCCCGGCTTGTGGTGGTCTATACCGCAGTGACGCTGCTCATCACCTACATTGATGTGCAGTCGGTGACGGCAGTGGCAGACCCGATCGCCAGTCTTGTTGGGCTCCCAGTAGAGGCAGTCGCCGTCATTGCGGTATATACGTTCGATACGACCGCTGGTGCCGCAACGATCGCACCGATGTTAGATGAGATTTTCACACCAGTACAAGCCGTTGCGACGTTGCTACTCGGTGGGATTGTTTCATTTGCAGTATCGACATTTAAGCGGTCTATTCCGTTTCAGTATGGAATTTGGGGCCCGGAGTTCGGAACAAAAGTGATCATCCTGAATACTGTGTTGAAAATCATCTTTATTGGACTGTCTGTGATACTGTTGCTCTCGCTGTAGGTGGAAGGTTGGCGTTACCGGCTGTTTGGATCGATCGGACGTCCATCCTCTGTTGGTGGCGCAATATGGTCAATAAATGATTCAACGTCCGGTTCACGAACAGTAACAGTAACTGTGATATCTCCAAGTTCATCCGGGTTTCCGACCGCAAAGTTGACGACACCTTTGTAGGCGGCTTGTTTTTTGAGTGAGAATGTGAACCCCGCTTCGTCTGCGTGTTTGAAGAACTCTCGCCGAGCAGTATCAAGGATCTCTTGTTCAAAAAGAACATCGGAGAACGCATCGAGACTATGTGTTTCTGCAACGAGTTTGCCAGGGCGGGACTCAACGGTTGCCTTCGGGAATACATGTTGAATCGCATCCGCGACTCGATCGGTTACCTCTGTATCGTTGACCGGGGTTTCAATCCGGACATCAATGCTGTATATCATTGTGTCTCCGTTTGTTGTTCGAACACATCTGCATCGCCATCAAAAATGGCGTTGATCTGGTCATGGAACGCTTCGAGCGTATTCGTATTCTTGATTGTCAGATCGGCATAGTCGATAACGTCGCCCATCCCCAGTTCGAGTTCCCGCTCGTCGCGTGTTCTGAGCTTTTCGAGGTCGCCATCGGATTCATCGCGGCCACGATCACCAAGCCGTTCTGCACGAACATCGAATGGTGCTTCAATGCTCACGAGAAGAAACCCATCGCCGTACTCGGATTCAAAAGCATCAACCTCAACCATCGATCGCAGCCCATCAACGAGAACGGTATCCGCATCCGAGAGTGCCTTGTTAATCATCGGGATTGATCGTTCAGCAATCGCGGCTGGGCCGTTTTCCTCACGAAGTGTCCGTGCCATCTGTCCGTGATGCTCCGCAGGGTCCAGCCCACGGTCTCGGCACGCCTGTCGAATAACGTCGCCCATTGTGATGACCGGAATCCCCCGATCTTCAGCGACCACCGCAGCCTCACCTTTCCCGCTTCCGGGAAGCCCAACGGTTCCAAGTACTCGCATACCGAGCGGTACTTCGAGGACGAACTTAGATGTGCTGTTGTCTGTGTACGGTATGCACCCGATCGAGACAGTCGGCGTGGTTTTGTCGCTTGAGACTGTGGAGTACAGCATGGGACAACGATCGATTTTCATTCGAGCACTGTGGTTTATTTTTGTTGGCTGGTGGGTCACACCGGTCGTCATCAATGTTGCCTGGGTTCTGAACGTCACGGTGATTTTGCTGCCGATCGGGATCAAACTGATCAATCTTGTACCAACCGTGTTGACGCTTGCTGAGCCACGATCGCTCTCGGATGCGACTGCTGGGCGTGGACAGCGATCGCTCATAGTTCGTGCCCTCTATTTCGTATTCATCGGGTGGTGGCTCAGTTTGCTCTGGGCGAACGTGGCCGCGCTGTTGGCACTGACGATTATTGGGCTGCCGATCGCGATCTGGATGCTCAATCGGCTGCCATTCGTGACCTCGTTATATCGGTTTCACGGGTAACGAAATCCCGTAGTACTGTTGGGCGCAACCAAACCCGAATCGCTTTTAGGTACTGCGTTCGATCGATCGAACGAGGGCACGTAGCTCAGTCTGGACAGAGCGTCGGACTTCTAATCATGACAGCCCCATTGCTGTGATGAGAAGTAATCCGACGGCCGTGGGTTCGAATCCCATCGTGCTCGTACTTGATTCTTGTGAACGGAACACATGATGATCTTAATCTGAGAGCAGTGTGCTTCGATCGTGGTTTCAAATCGGTTCAGAGAACGATACGATAAAAACGAGGTACAAGTACGGTAATCGTAACCACAAGATGATTGAGTGAGTCGCTGTCACAGGACCGGTAGAACGAAACCCTTTAGATGCACAGCGGATTACTCGTGAATGCAGTAAGACGTAATGGGTTCGTGGGGTAGCTTGGTATCCTTCGACGTTTGGGACGTTGTGACCCCAGTTCAAATCTGGGCGAACCCACTCTATTCAAATACAATCCGACAGCCTTTGTCGGTTATTTTTTACAACTCAAGACGGCTGTTCTTAATCAAGTTACAGCTGTGAAGAGGGCGTTTGCTGAGAGTGGTCTCTGTTGGGAGCGATTCTCAATCCACGGACGCTGTAGACGGATGAGCGGACATCCATGCCGATCCAAATTCGATCGTATGCTGACGATCGGTTATAAAATAAAATGTATATGGAATATATTCTGAAAGAACGCCTAATCCTCCCGATTGAGTAAGGGACGGTTGAAATGGACGATCGACGCGGACAAATAAATCGCCGGGTGGTACTCCAAACGATTGGAAGTGTTGGAGTTGCAAGTGTAGCGATCGCTTCAAACGGGCAGGCACAGCAAGAGAATCAAACGACAACACCAACAGACGAGCCATTCGAACCATCACTTCGAGTCAGCTGCTACGATGTCGGTATCGATGCAGCGTCCTATGACGAAGTTGAACTCACGTTTGTCACCGGCGAAACAGTACTGTTTGATGACGGATACACCGGAGAGAATACATTTGGATATGCCGGATATGGGCCGCTCGCTGATGCGCCGGCCGATCGGACGTTCGAAACCTTTCAGGGTGCAATCGAGCAGTTGCTTGTTCGGGAAGGAAACGAGACACGTACCATCTCACAGACGCAACCGTGTGGCGTCCAAGAGTTAGAGTTCAACTGTTCATCAGTAACACGCGAAGGAGATGGTGATGATATTGCACTGTTCTTCATCGATGGCTCTGAGAAGTTGTGGGATCCACCAGTGAATGCAGGACAGGAACTGTTTGGCTCACCTGGACGGGCGATCGATCGCATCCAGTTTGGTGGTGAGGATCTCACGGTGGAGGCCCCGGATCCAAACTGTACACCAACTGAGGAGCCGGCTGTGATTTTTGATGGAGATCAAGTCACAATTACTGCCGAAGAGTTTGCTGGCACATCGGAGTTCGATAGCGCAGTAGTTCGGTTTACAGATGGTGTCGAACAGGAGTTTAGCGATGCGACTGGTTATACTGCGCCACAGACGTTCAGTGCTGACGAGACAAATGCAGGCAAAGCAATCGATCGCCTCGAAATTGTCCAAGGGGGTAGTGATGTACTCATGAATTTTGTTAATCCTGATCCACAGCCGCCCGAGACACCTACTGAGACTGAAACGGAGACCGAGACTGAAACTGAAACGCCCACTGACACAGAGCCCCCAGCAGAAACAGAGACCGAGACCGAAACTGAAACACCACAACCAACTGACGAGCCGGCTGAGACAACAGAGACAGAGACGGGGACGGGGACGGAACCAACCACGCCAACTGAAACACCGGCCGTAACCGAGGAGGCTGGTGCAGCAGCCGGTGGAGGCGACGATCGGACGTGGCTTGGATTACTTGCAGCAGCACTCGCCGCAACAGCCGGTGCCGCCGCAGCATTGTGGTGGGGGTTGCGTGGCGATGACGGGGAGGCTGGTGTAGTAAATGATGCAGGTGAAGGACAACCACCGACCACAGGCGCAGGGCCAGAGGCTGCAGTAAATGAAAACGGGAGCGCAGCGCAGGAGACAACACCCACCGACAGCAGACCGCGAGAGCGATTACCGAACGGTGAAGTCGATCCCCTCGCGGACTCGAATCCATCACGGAGGCCTGATGAGGATTCGCTAAGTCGATCGGGCTAAAATCTACGCTCGGTCAGTATGGGCACACACCGAGCATGAGATTCATACGTGATGACCCCTTACAGTATTCTCAATGGCTCAGGCGGGTAATCAGGAACTTACCGAGCGGTTCATTCAGTTCTATCGGGGGTACTACAGAGAGGCGATCGGCAAACTCGCTCAGCGCTACCCAAATGAACAGCGCTCGCTCTATATCGACTATGACGATCTATATCGCTTCGATCGAGACCTTGCGGAAGACTACAAAACGAAACCGGATCAGCTACAAGAGTATGCTGAGGAAGGGCTTCGTTTGTTCGACCTCCCGGCGGATGTGAAGCTTGGAAATGCACATGTACGAATCAAGAATCTACCGGAGACGATCGATATCCGGAGTATCCGGGTTCACGATGACCATATTGGCAAACTGATCGCCGTACAGGGAATCGTACGAAAAGCAACCGATGTCCGTCCGAAGGTCACTGATGCTGCATTTGAATGCCAGCGCTGTGGAACGATGACATATATTCCACAGACAGATGGTGGATTCCAAGAACCACATGAGTGTCAAGGCTGTGAGCGGCAGGGGCCGTTCAGGATCAATTTTGATCAGTCGGAGTTCATCGATGCTCAAAAGGTCCGTGTCCAAGAGAGCCCAGAAGGATTGCGCGGTGGTGAAACCCCACAGAGCATCGACATCAATGTTGAAGATGATATTACAGGAAAAGTAACGCCTGGAGACCACGTGACGATCGTCGGCATTCTCCATATCGAGCAGATGTCAAATGGCCAAGAAAAGTCTGCACTCTTTGATCTGTATATGGATGGCGTCTCGATCAAGATCGAGGACGAAGAGTTCGAAGACATGGATATATCTGAGGAAGATGTCCGAGAGATTGTGGAACTCTCATCCGACCCAGGGATTTACGAGAAGATGGTTGGATCGGTTGCGCCATCGATCTACGGCTATGACGAGGAGAAGCTCGCGATGATCTTGCAGCTCTTCTCAGGCGTTACAAAGAACCTCCCGGATGGGTCGCGGATCCGTGGCGATCTACATATGCTGCTTATTGGTGATCCCGGAACAGGTAAAAGTCAGATGCTCTCATACATCCAGAATATTGCGCCTCGATCGGTGTACACATCCGGGAAAGGTAGCAGCTCGGCAGGTCTCACTGCTGCAGCTGTTCGCGACGACTTCGGAGATGGTCAACAGTGGACATTAGAGGCTGGTGCGCTCGTGTTGGCTGATAAAGGAATTGCTGCCGTCGACGAGCTAGATAAAATGAGACCGGAGGATCGATCGGCAATGCACGAAGCGCTCGAACAGCAGCGGATCAGTGTGAGCAAAGCCGGAATCAATGCAACACTCAAGTCTCGCTGTTCATTGCTCGGCGCTGCAAACCCAAAATATGGTCGCTTCGATCGCTACGAACCGATTGGCGAGCAGATCGACCTTGAGCCTGCGTTGATTTCTCGATTCGACCTTATTTTCACCGTCACCGACCAGCCGGATCCGGAGCACGATGGAAAGCTGGCCGACCATATTCTCAAAACAAACTATGCAGGAGAGCTCAACACCCAACGAGAGCGGTTAACAACGTCCGAGTTCACGCAACAGGAGGTTGATTCGGTTACCGAAGAGGTGGCCCCAGAGATCGACGCTGAGCTCCTCAGAAAGTATATCGCCCACTCAAAACGGAGCTGCTTCCCAACAATGACTGATGAGGCAAAGCAGGCAATTCGGGATTTCTATGTCGATCTTCGAGCGAAAGGCGCAGATGAGGATGCACCCGTTCCAGTGACAGCCCGTAAGCTCGAAGGACTGGTCCGGCTTTCGGAAGCAAGCGCTCGAATCAGACTCTCCGATACGGTTGAATCAGAAGATGCTGATCGGGTAATCGAGATTGTCAGATCATGTCTGCAAGATATTGGTGTCGATCCAGAGACGGGTGAGTTCGATGCGGATGTTGTTGAAACCGGGACATCAAAAACACAGCGCGATCGAAAGATGAGCATTAACGGACTGATCGAAGAGATCGCCAAAGAGTACGAAAACGGCGCACCGTATGAGGAGGTTCTCGATCGGGCAGCAGAGATTGGGATTGATGGCTCAAAAGCTGAAAAAGAAATTGAGAGCCTCAAACGGCGCGGTGAGGTGTACGAGCCAAATCAAGGCTACCTCCGGACGACGTAACAAAAACTGGGATTATATATTACGTTCGTTGATTCGATCGACAACAGCGGTTGCCAGACGGTCGAACGTAGCCTCGGTTGGTACAATATCGACGTCTATGTCAAGAGCAGCAGCGGTCTCTGCAGTTGGTGGGCCAATTGCCCCGACAACCGCATGATCAAGCCCAGCAAGCGCCTCGTCTTTGATTCCACGTTCAACAGCAGCCTCAATAAAGTGCTCAACAGTCAGGGACGAAGTAAATGCGGCGCCATCAAGTTCGTTTGTTGCAGCAAGTTCAACCGATCGGCCAGCGGATGCAGGTCGGGTGAGCCGATAGAGGATCGTCTCATGCACAAGTGCACCTGCATCCGAAAGCCCATCCGTGAGGACTGGACTCCCGTGATCGCTTCGCGCAACCTCAACTGTCTGCCCGGAAACACGATCGACAAGCAGTGAGACAAGCCCGCGTGAGGTGTATGTATCCGGGACAAGATCGACAGCCCAACCGGCTGCTTCGCATGCGGCTGCGGTTTTCGGACCGATACAACAGAGCGTTTCGGTTGTCGGCCCCCATCCAGCCGCAGAGACAAGTTCGACACCAGTCTTGCTTGTCAAGATGACAAACTCAGCACCGGATTCTGGAACTGCGTCCGTTGGTTCGATTTCGAGCATTGGATCGGGGACGGCAGTGGCACCAATCGACTCAAGCGTCTCGATCGCGGATTCGATGCGCTCATCATTTGGGCGAAATACCGCAACACGTGGACGATCGCTCATGTATCCTCCGGGAGGGAGGTGTTCTCCAAAAAGGAGAGCACGCGATCGCGAGTTGCTGCAACATCACCAATGACGGTAATTGCAGGCGGTTCGATCTCGTGTTCATCTCGAACGGAGACGATCGTTGAGAGCGTTCCGGTCACAGTGCGCATAGTTGGCCATGTTGCACGTTCAACGAGTGCAACTGGTGTCTCTGGACTCATTCCCGCATCAAGCAGCGCTTGCGTATAGAGCGGAAGCTTCCCAACACCCATCAATACGACGAGTGTACCACCGGTATCTGCAAGCGCTTGCCAGTCGATCGCAGATTCGTCTTTTGTTGGGTCCTCGTGTCCAGTGACAAACGAGACGCTTGAAACGTGGTCTCGGTGTGTAACTGGAATCCCCGCAACACCAGGGCCAGCGATTGCAGACGTGATTCCCGGAACAACCTCGAACGGAATCTCATTCGCAGCGAGGTGTTCCATTTCCTCGCCACCGCGGCCGAACACAAACGGATCGCCGCCTTTCAGCCTGACAACCGTTTTTCCTTCCAGCGCGAGGGTAACAAGTCGATTGTTTGTATACTCTTGTGGCGTCCACTCGCCACCAGCTCGTTTTCCAACATCTTCACGTTTATGTTCGGGAATCAACGAGAGAATTTCTGGGCCAGGGAGTTTGTCGTGGAGGACAACGTCAGCAGTCTCAAGCAGCCGCGTTGCTTTCACTGTGAGGAGGTCTGGGTCGCCAGGGCCACTCCCAACGAGATACACTTTGCCGATTGTCTCTGCTGTTTCGTTACTCATCGGTTTCAGTAGCCGTCTGTTTGGCCTCCTCAATCAAGGTTGCTGCGCCTTGTTCGCGAAGGTCATGTGCGAACGATTCCGCTTCTCTTGCATGGTCACGAACGGGGATATCGCGGGTTGATTTAACCTCTTCACTGCCATCACTAGCAAGCACGCGAACATGTGTTTTGACGTGGCTGCCCTGAAGAATTGCATGGACCCCGATCGGCGCAATGCAGCCACCGCCGAGCGTCTCAAGCACCGTTCGCTCAACTGTCGTCTCAATTCGGGTTTGTGGGTGATCAACCGCAGTTTTGATCGTGTCGATCACATCCGAGTCCGTTGCGGTAACCGCGATCGCGCCCTGTCCCGGAGCGGGGACAAACTCGCGGCGATCGAGTCGCGTGGTTGCAAGCTGGTCAAGCAAACCGATTCGTTTCAGCCCTGCTTCAGCAAGGACGATCGCATCGAACGCTGTATCGACGTTTCGCCCAAGCGCCTCACGTTCGAGCTCTGAAAGCGTCTCAAACCACTCATCTGCGGTCTGGTCAAACGCATCATCGCTGTCACTTTCCATCCGAGCCTCGTGCTCGCGTTGAAGCGTTGGTGCAAGGAGCTTTTGAACACGTGTATCGACATTACCGCGGATCGGGACAACTTCGAGATCGGGTCGGTTTGCGTTCAACTGCGCAGTTCGACGGAGTGAGGATGTGCCAACGACTGCGTTTGGAGGAAGTTGATGGAGTTCATCCCCCTCTGGGGTAACAAGAACATCACCAGCAGGTGCACGCTCTGGAACGCCTGCGACAACAAGGGCGTCGGGCATTTCGGTTGGCATATCTTTCATCGAATGAACGGCAGCCTCGACGTCGCCTGCAAGCACTTTCTCATCAAGCGATCGGACAAATGCACCTGTTTTTCCAAGTCGGTGAATAAGTTCGTCTCGGATCTCATCACCGCGTGTCGAAACTTCTGTGAGCGTCACTGTCCGTCGTCGAGATTCGAGCGACGACTGCACAAGTGATGCCTGTCGACGGGCTAGGTCAGAGCCACGCGTCGCCAAGCGAAATGTCGTGTCTGTAGTCATACCTGTGTTTCAGCGGTGGGGAGTGAAAAGGTCACCAGTTCCGGCTTCGATCGTGAACGGCTCTCGTGGGGCATGATGTCGGCACTATGGAACGCCGAGTTCACGATGTCGAATGATGAGATAGGAGATGGCGACGATTGGTTGGAGAATCGCAATAAAGAGACTCAGAAATGCGATACCAAAATAGAGCCCAGGATTTGGTTTCCACTGCGGATCAGTCGCTCGAATGTAGCGTGTATCTTCGTACAGTGCAACCGGAAAGAGCCCGTACGCGATCGCGCCAGCAAGCCCAAGTCCTGCGACAATGAACGCAGGCACGGCTAACACAGCACCAATAGCTGTGAGTACGATCCCGAAGAGGTATGCGAAGACAGCAACAGCAATCACGATCCACCACCACGGCTCACCCGGTACGCACTGGGTGAATGTATGACGACGGTAGAGATAAAAGATACCTACAAGCGGTGCTGAAAGGATTGCAAATCCAGCATAGAGCCATGGGTTTGGTTTCCATGCACGACGTACACCACTTTCACGTGCTGCACGAGACACTGCACGTGCATCCAGGAAGATGCAAACTGGAATGCCAACCGAGAGCACCAGATAGCCAACAGAGGTGAACAGTAAGAGTGCATCAGAAATAATTGGCGCACCCAGCTGTTGGAGCACACCGATGATACCGACACCAATGAGTGGTGGTATTAAAAACAGGAGCCGTTCAAGCGCCCAACGCCACCGCTCTGTGTGTAGTGCGTCGCCATCTGACGACGCGGTCACCATCTACAATGCCTCTTTGTATGCTTCGAGCGTTTGTTCTATATCCGCTTTCGTGTGTGCATAGGAGACAAACTGTGACTCAAACTGATTTGCGGTGAGGAAGATACCCCTGTCTTTCATTTCATGCCAGAAGATACGCTCCCACCGATCGGTTTCCGCGCGTGAGACATCCGCACCGGTTTTTGGGCAGTGAGCAAATCGTGAACAGTCAGAGTTCTGTTGACAGCCGCCGCTGCAGTGACCATCCGGGTCAGGAGCGCCATCTCGTGTAAAGATCGTTTTGAACATACTATCAGTGCCAACAACGGTGTATGTTGGTGCTTGATCAGCAACAATCTCTGAGAGGCCGGTTCGAAGCTGAGAGCCAAGGTCATTGATATGGCTGTAAACGTTGTTTTCCGCGGCATACTCAAGGTATGACAGCCCTGCAGCCATTGTCACGGGATGCCCGGAAAACGTCCCTGATTGGAATACCGGTCCCGCAGGCGTGAACTGTTCAATGATCTCCGATCGCCCACCGATCGCACCAACCGGGAAGCCGCCACCGATGATTTTTCCGAACGTGGTTACGTCAGGTGTCACTCCAAACCTCGACTGTGCACACCCAAGTCCACCAACACGGAAGCCAGTGATAACCTCGTCAAAGATGAGCAGTGAGCCATGGTCATCACACAGCGATCGAAGCGTCTCATGATAGCCATCGACAGGCATCACAATTCCCATGTTCGCAAGGATTGGCTCAACAAGGACACCCGCAATGTCTGAGCCGTGTTCGGAGAATACCTGCTCGATCGCCTCGGTATCGTTGAATGGAACTGGAATCGTATGTTGTGCGAAACTCTCAGGAATGCCAGCAGTGCTTGGCTTCGGATGTTCCGCAGAGCCTTCAACGAGCGTTGATTCCTGCGCACCATGGTAGCCACCCTGCATAATGACGATCTTGTCACGACCTGTGTAGCCACGAGCAAGTCGGACTGCAGAAACAGTTGCTTCAGTACCAGAGTTCACAAACCGGATCATCTCAACGCTTGGAACGTGTCGAGAGACAAACTCCGCATGTTCGACTTCAATCTCGGTTGGTGCACCGTACATCGGCCCCGCAGATGCATGTGATTGGATTGCCGCTTGGATCTCTTCAGGGACGGAGTGTCCGTACAGAAGCGGGCCATATCCCATGACATAGTCGAGATATCGGTTCCCATCAGCGTCGATGACGTGTGCGCCATCGCCACGTTGAATAAAGAACGGATACGGCTTGGTTGCTCGAACCGAAGAGTTGACACCACCTGCAAGCACTGAGAGTGCTCGGTCGTACAGTGCGCGTGAGCGATCGTGGTTCATACACCCAAATTCGATCGGGGGTGAGAAAATCGTTCTGGAGATCGGTTGTGTTGCCACTCAAATAGCGATACACAACAGAAGTAATCGCAGCCCCTGTGCGTCATTTTGGGGCTGCGTGTGGAAGTGGATCGTCGTAGCTGATTCACACAATGTAAGTCACTAACGGACGCGCGTCAGGAAGCGATACGGTTGGGCAGTGTCGATCCGGCGGTGCTCACCGGAACGGATCGACGGGCAGCGGATGTGGGAGGTACCCGATCGTATTAGACTGCCTCCACGCCGGTTTTTCCTGTGCGGACTTGTGTTGCGTTGGTTACTGGGAGGACGAAAATTTTGCCATCTCCCGGCTCACCGGTATTTGCTGCATCACGGATTGCTGAAACAACATCCTCAGCAGGGACATCTGCAACAACACACTCAATCTTTACTTTTTGGTGGAGATCGACCGTGTACTCCTCGCCACGCCAGCTGCCTTTCTTTGCAGGCTGGCTTCCACGTCCGGAGACGTTTGTGACGGTCAGTGATGGTGCACCAGCTTCCGCGAGCGCCTTTTTAATAGCACCGAGTTTTTCTGGGCGGACAATTGCGGTGATCATATTGATTTTACCGCTTGCAGGAACATCGTCGCCACCATCGGTACGGATATTGTGTTCGGTAAGGCCGGAGCCATCAGTGGCAATGCGGTTGCCGCCGAACTCTGGGTAGGTTTCGACACCGTGTTCTGCAATGTCGAGCCCATCTTGTTCGTGCTCTGGTGTCACACGTGCTTGACCGATCGCTTTGAGTCCGCCCCAAATTATGGCTGTTGCGAGGACTGTCCAGATCGTAATCACTGCAACACCGACAATCTGTGGGACAAATGCGCTTGCTTCGATCGAAAGGAATCCACCAGCGATAACACCGCCGCCGAGTTCTGTTCCGTTAATCGACCAGAGCGGATAGAGGATGAGTCCAAGCATTCCTGCACTACCGTGCACTGGGAAGACAGCACAGACGTCATCGATTTTGAGACGTTTTTCAACAAAACGGAAGACGATCGGTAGCTGTGCGCCAGCAATGAATCCGATCGCGATTGCACCCATCGGGGTGATGAGATCTGTTGGCCCCGTAACACCGACAAGCCCGGCGAGCATTCCGTTTGCGACGTAGAGCGTGTCAACCTTGCTGTTGAGGTAGAGCGAAACGGTTGCTGCACCGAGTGCCCCGAGCCCCATACCGAGTGCGGTTACCATTGCAACACTACCGACGTAGCTGAAGTCTGCAAGTTCGAACGTACCGGCGTCAATAACTGTTGCAGCGGTTCCAACGTTGAATCCGAACCAACCGAAACAGAGAATAAGTGTCCCGAGCACGGCGAATGTCATCGAGTGGCCAGGGATGACATTTGCTGAACCATCGTCATTGTATTTGTCGATGCGTGAGCCGATGATCCATGCGGCTGTGAGACCGGCAATACCACCGACACCGTGGACGACCATTCCGCCTGCGAAGTCAGCGAATCCGAGACTTTCAAGGATTGGTGTACCGCCTGGTGCATACCAAACCATTGCTGCGACAACCGGGTAAATAACGGCTGCAAGCAAGAACGTGTATGCGACGTATGCACGAAGCTTTGCACGGCCTGCAACCGCACCGGAAACGATCGTTGCAGCAGTCATTGCGAACACTGCACTGAAGAGCCACATGACCCAGTCAAACGAACTCTCACCGAACATGGTAAGTGGTGTTGCTTCACCACCGCCAAGCAACGAACCGACGTTGTTTGACACACCCATTCCGATTACGAAGAACACTGCAATCCCGACTGCCCACGTGAGCATGTTCTTTGTCAACTGGTTTGCGACGTTCTTCGATCGAACCTGTCCTGCTTCAAGCATCGCGAAGCCAGCGTGCATGAAGAAAATTAAGAAGGTGACAGTCAACGCCCACATCAGGTTCATCCCTGTTGCGATCTGTTCAAGATCGCCAACAGTTACTTCGAGTACGGTGAGATCGATCATGATCTATCACCCATAAAACTGTAATTTCCACTAGTAAGTAATAATTCTTCACAACGTTTGTGGACTATTCCACGAACTCGCTTTTGGATTGTCTTTGAAGTCACGGTTGAACTGTGTGCAACATTCCCATATAAATGTTAGAGTTGAGATAGGTGAATTATGACCTCAAATATATTACAAAGTCAAAATATTAGGATGTACTAATGTAATATAAGGTTATAATTCAACGTGTCATTGGACAAATATTGCGAGGAAAGTTAACAGATGTATTATCAGATTTCAGTTACTTTTGGTTGATTAGCGCTTCGCGCGGACAATATTGCCAGTACATGCGCGAGAGGGCGTTTCCACTCAGATATTTTCGTTTCGGCACGGCTGAAAATATTCGAATAGTCAGAAAACAATACAAAAGCAGTACGAAGAACCCAGTTATTCCGGTTTGAGACCTTCGCCTTTCACTCGCATGATCCCCTCGCCGTCTGCGAGATTTGGTGCGTCAACAAGGCGAACAATCCGTTTGTTTCCTTTCGACTTTCGGAGATACATTCGGAATGTGGACGTATGTCCAAGGATATTTCCACCGATCGGTTGGGTCGGATCACCGAAGTATGAGTCAGGGTTGGACGCAACCTGGTTCGTAACAAGAATTGACGTGTTGTACAGATCGCCGATCCGCATGAGGTCGTGAAGGTGTTTGTTCAGTTTCTGCTGTCGTTCTGCAAGCTGTCCACGGCCAACGTACTCTGCGCGGAAGTGTGCAGTAAGGGAGTCAACACAAACCATTCGAACTGGCCATTCTGTCTCCTCTTGTTTCCCTGCGATCTCTTTTGCTTTCTCTACGAGCAGGATCTGGTGGTTGGAGTTGAACGCTTTTGCGACGTGGATCTGATCAAGGAATGCATTGACGAGCTCTTCCATTGCAGCCTCGTCACCAGGGGAGCCGTCAATCTCTCGATCGTCCATGGTCGCTTGGATTACATCATCTTCGAGCCCGCGGACCATGTCGTCGATCCGTTCTGGTCGGAACGTATCTTCCGAATCAATGAAAATACACGAACCGCGAAGGCCGCCCTGCTCCGGTGGGAGTTGGACGTTTACTGCCATCTGATGGGTGACCTGCGATTTACCGGCACCGAACTCACCGTACACTTCGGTGATTGATTGTGTCTCGATTCCGCCACCAAGCATCTCGTCAATCTCTGGAATCTGCCATGAGAGTTTACCGATCTGCTCACGGCGCTCAAGCACAGTTGCCCCGGTTTCGAAGCCACCGATATCGGCAGTTTTCCGAGCAGCATTGATGATATCTGATGCAGTACTATTTCCGATATCTGCTCGGTTGGAGAGTTCGCCCGGACTCGCAACTGCAATACTTTGGTAGCTTTCGTAGCCGTTTTCTACAAGTTTATCAGCGGTTGCGGGACCAACACCTGGTAGGGATTCAAGATCGTCTTCTGGCATAGTTTGTCCTTGTTCGCCTCCATACATAAACCATCGTTTACCGTAGAGTGAAAGTGAAACTACAACCAAAGCGATCGCTCAAATAGCAGGTTTCAGCGGCAGGAAGCGAGCGGTTCACGTCCGCTTTTTTACGCACTCACTCCCACGGATAGTCGCCCGCACGATCGGGCCACAGCGGATACCAGTAGCTTTCATCGGATTCGATCCCAAGTTCACCGTCAAGCACAGATTGAAGTTTGAACTCCGTTTTGTTGTCTCGCGTGCTGGAGCCGGTTGGAACGAACGGATAGTAGCCACCCCGACGGAATGAGTAGATCCAGTAGGCGTGGTGATCACCTTTGTCAAATGCAAAGATCGCTGCAAGCAGCCGTGAGCCGTAGCCCTCCTCAATGAAGGTGTCTGCAGCAAAGTGGATGCTCGTCAACAAATCCTCCGGATCAGCATCCTCAAGAATAACCCAATTGTAGCCGTGATGATCGAGATGTCGACGGAATGTTGTTCCGGTCTCTTCCTCGCCAGCCTCAAGGATGGCTTCAACCTCTTCGACCATTTTTGAGAAACTATTGCTGTCTACGGAGGAGAAACAAAGCGCAGCAGCACCCGCATTGTCATAGCCAAGATCAGCTTCCATGGTTACGTACGCGGTGGACATCCCAAAGAGATCCTCCGGATCTGCATCCCGCGTTGCATCCGCTTCCGCACGGATACCGAGGACCGATCGGATCGTATCAAAAACTCCCATACACATGTGTACGGGTGTAAGAGTAAAAGACCCGACGAACTTGAGTGTGGAAGACTGGCTGCTAGCGAGTGCGATTAGGCAGTTGCCATCTCTTTTTCCATCTCACGGAGCTTTGCAATACGGTTTTCCATGGATGGGTGCGTGCTTGCGAGCTTTCCGATGAGGCCCGATCGGATCGGGAAAATGAAGAACGCATTCATTTCGGCTTGGTCACGCAGATCTTCTTTCGGGACCGTGTCCATTCGGCCGTTGATCGACATGAGCGCGGATGCAAGTGCGGCTGGGTTCCCAGTAATAACCGCAGCACCACGATCGGCGGAATACTCGCGGTAGCGGCTCAAGAGGCGGATCAGGAGGAACGAAACCACCCACACCATAAGCGAGACGGCAATCGCAACCCAGACAGGCGGTGCATTTCGATCGTTGCCCGCAAAGAGCCATCCCCAGCGGACAATCAAGAACGCGATCGATGAGAGGAACGATGCGATCGTCATCACCATCACATCACGGTTCTTGATGTGTGCAAGCTCATGAGCCATCACACCCTCAAGCTCTTCTTGGTTGAGCGTACGGAGCAGTCCAGTTGTTACGGCAACGGTTGCGTTCTTCTGGTTTCTACCGGTTGCAAACGCGTTTGGAACCTGTGTGTCAGCGATCGCAACTGTTGGCTTTGGAAGATCTGCCTGCTGAGAGAGCCGTTCAACCATGCGGTGTAGCTCCGGGTGCTCGTCTGCAGACACTTCTTTTGCACCCATACTGTAAAGCGCGATTCGGTCGCTGAAGTAGTACTGGGCGAACGAGAACAGGCCGATAACGACGATTGCACCCGTCATCCCAATCATCCCGGATCCGACAAGGAATCCGAGGAAGACAATGTAGAGGGCAAAGAGCAGGAACATCGTGATCGCCATGCGGCCACGCAATCCCCAATCGGTACTCCATTTCATATCTGTTGATAGTCACTCGCCGGCTTAAACACTACCGGAGACGGACCAGTTTTCGTATCTGAAGTGGCCGCTGTCATGTGGTATTTTAACACACAACATAGAATGGGATTAGTATGGAAACAGTCGTTGTGACGGGGGGATTGGGTCGATCCGGAGCGTGGATCGTGGATCGGCTAGCATCAACATATCAGGTAGTCTGTGTTGACCGCACACATCCGGGGTTTGAGGTCTCACCAGCGCCGAACGTTGATTTCCGAGCCGTTGATCTAACCGATCGGGGACAAACGTACGATCTCATCGGCGAAATTGCGCCCGAATACGTGGTCCACTGGGCAGCACATCCATCACCGACTCGGCACTCCGGTGGTGAGGTATATGAAACGAATACGATCGCAGCATACAACGTCCTGACTGCTGCAGGTCGTATCGGTGCAGATATTATCAATGCATCAAGCGAGAGCGTCTACGGCTACGCGTTTGGCCGTGACGGGCAGTATCCGCAGTCGGTGCCGATTACAGAGGGCGCACAATGTTTACCCGAAGACCCCTATGGCACCGGGAAAGTTGTTGCAGAAGAAATCGCCCAGATGGTTGTTCGACAAGCAGAAGTGTCAGCAATATCGCTTCGGCCATCATGGATACAGTATCCTGGCGAGTATCACTGCCGCACAGGCGAGCAACTAACAGATGTACAGACAGGAGATGGAAACTTTTGGTCCTACATAGACGTCAGAGATGTTGCAGCAGCGGTAGCAGTTTCGATAGAATGTATAGCTGAATATGAACAGCCAGTACACGAGCCAGTTCATGTAATGGCGCTTGAGAACTATTTTGATCGACCAACAATCGAACTATTTACCGAGTGTTTTGATGCAGTGCCTGATGAATCAACGCTTGAAAATGATGCATGTGTGTTTTCAATGGAGAAAGCCGATCGACTGTTAGATTGGCAGCCACATCACAGTTGGCGGGAAGCAGCAGACGAAGTCGTTGATCCACCACAGCTGTATATAACGTGATACCATGACCTTTGTAGACCGACACGATGCAGGTGTGAAACTCGCGGCAAAACTCCAAACAGAGGATATTGAGCCCGACTATGTGTTTGCAATTCCTCGCGGGGGGCTTCCGGTCGCAAAGCCGGTTGCAGACGCGTTTTCTGTACCGCTAGGTGTGGTTATTGGGACAAAGATTGGTGCACCCCACAATCCAGAGCTTGCGATCGGTGCTGTTGCTGCCGATGGAAGCATGTGGCTTAATGAGCCGGTCATAGCGCAGTTAGATGTTGACGCAGCCTATATTGAACAAGAACGGACAAAAGAAGCCGAGGCTGCTGCTGCAAAGGTGGAGCAGTATCCACAGGCAGAAATTGGATCCGTCGACGGTGCTGTTGCTGTACTCGTTGATGACGGGATTGCAACTGGTGCAACCGCACGGGCCTGTCTCCAACAACTCATCACAGCAAACGCTGGAACAGTTGTACTTGCAGTTCCCGTTGCACCCGAGGAGACCGTTACTGAACTCAAATCGATCGCCGATCGAGTTGTTGTCGTTGACATTCCACGCTGGTTTGGTGCGGTAGGATCACATTATCGGAACTTCACACAAGTTTCAGACGAGGAAGCAATCAGCTATCTTCGGGATGCCAACGAATAAGACACCGTTTCAGGAATACTAATTGATATATGCCGGTGAGTCGTCCGCTGCACTATCGACACCCGACGAGACTGCTGGTGAATCGGATGCATCAGCGATTGGGACTCGATGAACCGGTGTAATGTACGATACACGGAGGTATCCCGGTTTGGTGCTTGGCTCAACGGTAACGTCGCGTGCGTGGTCTGGAACTGTAATACGCTGCCCGGCGTGTTTAAGTTCGGAAATACGTGTGTACTCTTTCATATCTTTACAGTTACCCATCACAGCATGATGCCCGTGTGATAGTGTAACTTTGACCTACTACACAATGAGTGACCGGTTGTATATTACCTTTTCCTAGAGGGATAAAATGGGTGTGTCGCGGTGGATGCTGAGCCGATCGCCCCAAACTGTACTGACTCAGACAGAGTTGCTTTGTTGATGGTGTCCAGTCATCAACGAAGTGGGGCGATCGGCTCGTATAAAAAGTACGAGCCTAAGCGGGTCACGTGGGGGTGGTTTAGCGATTGTGGGGTGGTATAGAACGGGCTTCGAGTGCGTGTCTATTCGAAGCCTATTGTTCGTCGATTGCTTGACTCGGCTTTTTGGATTCGGATTCGACAGACACCATCTGCGTGCTTTGCACTGGCATCTTCTCCTGTCGCCCCTAGTGGGAGCTGCACAAGACGCTCCATGCGTATTGGGCGTTCCTGTTGAATGAGTTGGTGGCTCTCATCCAATTTGAGATCGCGCTCTGCAGTGATAATCAGCGTCTGATCATCAGTTTGGAGCGTGATATCATCGGTGTCGAATCCAGGAAGATCGACATAGATGAACAGCTCGTCTTCTGTTTCAGTGATGTCGATCGCTGGCTGCTGTGGTAGTGCAGCGTACTGTTGCTCTTGGACCGTGTGGTCGCTCATCTGGGGTTGTGCAGGTGATGCGGTTGTGACACCCTGTTGAGTAGTACCCTGTGTAGGGGGTGGAGCAGTAGCGGTACCGATTGCAGCTGAAAGCGGGTTGACTCCTTGTTGTGCTTGTTGTGCTTGTGGTTGTATCCCAGTTTGTGATTCGACAGCTGGTGGTGCCGATCCACGCGGACCGACAATTGGCTGGGTATACTGTGACTGTTGGCCGGTCGGATGCTGTGGATATCGTGGATCGTTCATTGTATCCTCAGTTACTGTCTGAACTGGAGTCCTTGACCGATCGGTTGGCTCCCATACGCTGCAAACTCACTTGCTTGGAGCTGTCCAGGCTGTTGTTGCTGTTGTTGCTGTGGAATCGGTTGGCTCTGGGTCACCTCCTGTGGCTGTTGGGATTGTGGCTGTGACTGTCCAAACTGCTGAGGCTGTGGCTGTTGCAGTCCGAGCTGCTGAGGTGACTGCTGTGGTTGCGTTTGCAGGCTCTGTGGCTGCTCAAACTGCTGGGCTCCCTGCTGTGGGTTCGGTTGCTGGGTTCTCTGCTGTGGAATCTGCTGCTGTTGCTGTGGGTTCTGTTGCTGTTGTTGTGGGATCTGCTGCTGTTGCTGTGGGATCTGCTGTTGTTGCTGTGGGTTCTGCTGCTGTGGGTTCTGCTGCTGTTGCTGTGGAATCTGCTGCTGTTGTTGTGGGATCTGCTGCTGTTGCTGTGGAATCTGCTGTTGTTGTGGGATCTGCTGCTGTTGTTGTGGGATCTGCTGCTGTTGTTGTGGGATCTGCTGTTGTTGCTGTGGGTTCTGCTGCTGTTGCTGTGGAATCTGCTGCTGTTGCTGTGGAACCTGCTGTGGGAGCTGGCTTGAGAATTGCTGCGGTTGTGATTGTGCGATCGCACGTGGGTTCTGTTGTTGCAGAGGTGAAATCTGTGACTGTGGCTGTGTGGACTCCATTGTTTGCGGGCTGTTCGCTGGAACGTTCTGTTGTGGCTGTTGTGCAAATTGCATAGTTTGTGGGTCGGGGGTTGCCGCCGGTCCCTGGGTGCCTGGGGTGAGTGGCGGCACCTGATGCTTCCGGGGAGAAGGGAATAAAGCCGGAATACTGTCGCACAAAACAGTTCAGAATTTCGACATGGTAAGGAGAGCTTAAATGGTGGATATGCGCTCCTGTTCGGGCTGTTTATCAGCACTCATACCATAGCTCGGTGCATGACGCAGGCACGTGATTTTTGTCCTCGCTGTGGCGATCCAGTTCCGGATCGAACAGAACCGCTCCCGGGTGAGCCCCGTGAGCGTGATGCCGTCCTCTGTGATGCCTGTTACTTTGCGAACTTCACGCTCGTCGATGCGCCGGAGAAAATTCTTGTCTCGGTCTGCTCGGAGTGTGGGTCGATCGAACGTGGAAATCGGTGGATCGACATTGGCGCACGCGACTACACTGACGTTGCAATTGACGAAGTAACAGAAGCGCTCTCCGTTCACGTAAACGCAGACGAGATAGACTGGATGGTAACACCGGAACAGGTAGATCAGACAACGATCCGAATGCACTGTGTATTCACTGGCGTTGTTCGTGAGACATCGCTTCAAGAGGAGGTGACTGTCCCTGTAAAGTTCTCCTACGGCTCTTGTGACCGGTGTGGACGGATTGCTGGTGGCTACTTTGCAAGTCTTATTCAGCTACGAGCCGATGAACGGACACCAACGAGTGAGGAGGTCGACAGAGCGATCGCGATTGTCGAATCCTACATTGCAAACAGAGAACAAAAAGGCGATCGAAACGCCTTCATTACCGAGTCGAAACGAACCGACGATGGGGCCGACATCAAGCTCTCAACAAACCAAATGGGACAGGGTGCTGCCTCACGGATTACGGATGAACTCGGTGGCACGATCGATAACCATCCAACGCTTGTCACTGAGGATGGTGACGGAAACGAAGTGTATCGTGTCACATTCGTTGTTCGACTCCCTCGGTATATTCCCGGAGATATTATTTTGCCAGTAGGTGACAAGAACGGACCTGTCTTGGTGACGAGTGCCCGTGGAAATCTAAAAGGCGAATATCTTACAACCGGCGATCGATACGAAGCAGACAGAGAGGACGGAACTGCTCCCGACGCAACCAAGTTGGGAACGATCGACGATGCGGTTGAAACCACAGTTGTAACCGTCGAAGATGAACATGCGGTACAGATTCTCGATCCAGAGACGTACGAAGCCAAAACCGTCGCACGACCGGATTTTTTCGATCCGAACGCACCAATGGTTCCAGTGTTGAAAAGTACGGAGGGAATCCATATCGTCCCTGACTCGCTTCAGTTGTAAGCATACATTTACGAATGCAACAGTTGGTACGTCGATTGTATCAGAATGTATGTGCAATCTACTTTTATACGAATGGTTGTTGGGTCAAAACGGAGCGATCGGGTACCAGCTACTCGCTGCTCCGAACATAACAAAAGCGTGTGAAAACGAAGCACACAGCGATCGAACCAAGTGGATGAGCTCCTTGTCATTCGAGCTGTGTGCCGCTCTTCTCAGCGGAAAAATACGTAAGAACAACGAGTGTAACGCAGAGCGTTTAGTCTGCGCGAATTGATGGCTCCGAAACCGCGTGTACGTCTTGGGTCTCGATGTTGGTGTGATCGATTCCGTACTGTTCAAGGACGCGTTCAAATGACGAAACTGTCCGTCCTGCTCGAGCAGCAGCCTGCTCAAGTGTCAGCGTTCCGCTGCGGTACAGTGTAAGTGCGGTTTGGAGACCGTGTGTCGCCATACAGGTAATGAGATAGCGACGTATGTAAAGCTATCGTGAGAATGAGTAACAACACAACCATGTAAGACTCTGTCAAAGTTAACAAACAAATACTATTTGAGCTTTTTAGTTTATCTTTACGTAATAACATTAACGAACATTATATACATGCATTGCTGTAGAGGTCGTTGCACAACATGTACGAAAGACGGAGGAAATAAGATAGACGAATACCAATAGTCGCGTATGGACAGAAGCAAGTTCTTCGCGATCTTCTTCGCGTTCCTTATGATGAGCTCGATGATCGCGTGGGGAGCAACGTTCCTCTGAGGTCTGCTACTCGTCACCCCAAACGTCGGAGAGTGGGTGTCGTTTCTTCCGGCTAGCCGATCGGCCGGGTTGTTGATTTTCACCCTGAGACGTTCCATTAGTCGATCGAAGAGATCGAGAAGCCGACGGTGACGAGCGCCCGGCTCGCTGCGTCGGGGCTGCAGAGCCGCTGTACGCTGAGAGTGCAGCATCTGGATCAAATGGAGGAAGAGATGGAGTTGTCATTGCGTCAAGCCCTGCTTGGAACCACGGTGGCGTATCTGAGGCCGCCCTATCGAACAGATCAAGCAAACTTGAGTCGCCAAGGTAGGTCGCACCATAATCCTCTGGAGCACGGACAACACGACCACAGCCCTGGATGACCGTTCGAAGTGCTGCTCGATGGTACCATGGCCATTGTCCATCTTCAAGTCTCCGTGCAACTCGTGAATCATTGGTATTGAGATACGGTGCCTTACACAGCAACTGCCAGCGAGCAAGGTCATCTTTCAAATCAAGCGCCTCCTCCATCTTTACCGAAACAAAGACGTCCGGTCGATCGGTTGCTTTCCAACTGTCCAGTTCAGCATCCCGATTCTGTGACGTATGGCTGCGAACTCGCTCGCCTACACCGAACTGATAGAGCCGATCGGTCAACTCCTCCGCAATGCTATAAGAGTGTGCGTGGATCAATCCCTTCTCGTCAGGGTGTTGTGCCATGAGTTGTACGATGACACGAGCGAGTTGAGGGATTGTTTCAGTTCGGTGTTCAAATGTCATTTTTCCCTGCGTTACATCGTATATTGGCCGGTTTTTGAGCGGAAATGTGTGGGGGACATCAACAAGTGCGACACGTGAGGGGGCAAGGCCGACACCTCGACAGAATGCGTCTTTATTAAGAATTGTTGCCGAAAGAAGTGCGAACTTGTTTCCACGATCCCAGACCGTGTGATGAAGATACCGTGCAGGATCGAGCGGCTTAATCGTCAGTGACGTGCCTTCACCATCTGGCTGATCGACAACCCACGTCGTTGGACTCTCCGGGTCACGGTAGTCCTCAACAAACCAATTAAGCTCCGAAATGAGCTCATTAAGCCGATCGCGTCGAGCGACTTCATCAGGACTGAGCTCCGGCCTCCCGGTGAGCTCATCCTTTGCGCGCGAACAGACACCAACGAGCGTTTCAGCGAACCTCGCAGTCCGATCGATAGGGTCTCCTTCTGCATGGACTGCCGGAACGCCGATCGATTCCCACACTGGAACCCGAGCAGGAGTAAGCTCAATAGTTGCATACATTTCCGCCCATTCTGCGAGGCCGTGCGCTTCGTCGATAACAACGACATCGCGCTTACGGAATATCTCCGAGCCTGCAGTTTGCATGAAGTATGCAAGCGTCATAGCTGCAATCTCGCGACTGGATGCGATGGCCCGATCGGAATAGTATGGACAGCGGTGTTTAACCGTGCAATCGTACCCTCGTTGACGAACACACGGCGCCTGAGTAACTGGCGTGCTGTGTTCACCTGGAAGGATACAGTTGTAGTTGCTCTTTCCACGAATAACGTTGAGATCGTCGAGCAGGTCATCATCTGCAACGTCATCGAGCTGTGAGACTTGTGGTGTGGTATAATACGCGCCCGTGGCTTGTGCGGGGTCTGCTTCTTGGAGCGATCGGGCACAGCCCATGATGGCTCGGGCAAGCAGCGACTTCCCGCTTCCAGTTGGAGCACGAACAAGGACCACGTCGTTTCCAGCGTCGAATGCGGCTTTGATATCGGTGAGGGCTTGTTTTTGCGCGCCGCGGTAGCTCGGTGCCGGAAACGCCTCAAAGATCCGAGCGGGTTGCACGAGAATCGATCAGGCGTCCTCGGTGAAAAGTATGCGGATGCAGGTGGTCAGTATCCGGGTTATGTTTCTTCGCTTGGGAGCGCGTGGACGTCCTCCGCAGTTGGTTCTTTATCAGCTGGGAGCTGGTCAACACAGTCCAAACAGAGAAAATGGTCGCTACCATCGGCAAGTTCAAGAATCATCCCACCGGTTGGGCCCCAACTAAAACTCCAGAGATCGCCAATGCCGCCTGCAATCTTGACCTTCGTCTGACAGCCGTCGCAGCGTCGCTTCGCCATACAACCAGTATGGGTTTGGCTCAAAAGAACACTCCGCTCCCCGGCATTAATCACTGTTGCTAGCATACAACATACTATGGAGGTCAACTGCGCTGGCTGTGCAGGCTGTTGTATCGACTGGCGCGCACTTGTGTCAGATCCGGTTGCGCATGAGAGGCAGGGCGATCGAGCACCGATTGACGACACATACAATCTAGTACCGCTTCGAGGCCATGAAGCGCGTTCGTTGGTTGATTGCGGCTATGGTGATGCGATGACACCACGATTGTTTGAAGCGGGGCCAGATGACGATTGCATCCGAGTCGATGGATTTGATCTTGCAGCGATTGGCGATCGGCCGGTATTCTACCTTGGGCTCCGAAAGCCCCCTAAACCGGTTGCCCCGTTTGGTGAGCACCGACAATGGCTCCGGTCGTGTGCCTTTCTCGATCCCGAAACGCTTCAGTGCCGGATTCATGGAGACGACCTGTATCCGGAGACCTGTTCGGTGTATCCGGGTGATAACCTGCATATGGATCAAGAAACGGAGTGCGAGCGTGTGGAGGATGTGTTTGGCGGGATACGGCTGATTGATGCGACGCCACCAGACAACCGATCACAGCCACAGTTTGCTGGGGCAGTTGGGTCGAAAATATTCGGCTACCCGGACCCCGACGAACTCTCGGGTGTTGTCGATCGGTTGGCTGCGAATGCGCTCACAGCGTACGACCGATCGCTCTTTGTGGGTATTGCCAGTGGGTCGAGCCCCGGAATGCTTGATATAAATAAAGCGATTGCTGAAACGTACCAATCAAAAGCACATAGTGCAGAGTCGTGGGTTGGAAAAACAATCGAACACTGGGAGAAGCGAGCAGATGCAGCAGGAACGCGTGCAGTTGTGGACAATCCAGCAATATATGAAACGGATCACGGTGCACCGGAGACAACAGGCTGGAACCCGTAGGTGGTGCGAATAGTTATCATAACAGCAGTCGTGTATCATGTATGCGAATTTTAGTCACGGGTGCAACAGGATTTGTCGGGAGTAGGCTGGTTCCTGCACTCGTTGACGCAGGGCATGAGGTTGTTGCGTTAACGCGCGATGCAGGAACGTACAAATCTCGTGCCGATGTGACGGTTGTTGAGGGGGATTTATTGGACGCGGAGACGCTTACAGACGGATTCGATGTGGATGTTGCCTACTATTTGGTTCACTCGCTTGACTCCGGATCTGCATTTGAGGAGTACGATCGGATCGCGGCACGAAACTTTGTTGCTGCAGCTGAAGCAGGTGGTGTAAGACGAGTCGTCTATCTTGGAGGGCTTGGTGATGATTCGGCATCGCTCTCGAAGCATCTTCGATCGCGTCGCGAAGTAGAGCACATTCTCGAAGAAAGATCCTTCGCGTTAACAGTCCTTCGAGCGGCAATCATCATCGGTGAGGGCAGCCTCAGTTTCACACTCATCAGGCAGTTGGCCGATCGGCTCCCAGTGATGATTACCCCACAGTGGGTATTGACTGAATGCCAACCGATTGCGATTGATGACGTGATCACATATCTCGTTGGTGTGTTAGAACATCCAGAGACTGCAGGAGAGACGTATGAGATCGGTGGCCCTGATGTGTTTACATACGCTGAGATACTCCGGCGTGTTCGAGCACAGCTTGGAAAACGGCTAGTTATCGTTCCCGTTCCAGTGCTGTCTCCTGAACTCTCCTCGCGGTGGATTGGGCTAGTGACCGATGTCCCGCCTGCTGCTGCTCGACCGCTCGTGTCTGGACTCAAAAACCCAGTAACGGTAACCGATCACCGAATTGAGACGATCATCCCGATCGAACGCACACCATTTGAGACGGCAGTCGCACAGGCGCTAGTCAATCGATCAGCGAAGAGCAGCGTCGAACCTGTGATACCAGTTGTACAGGGATGATACGGGATGCAGAGTACGGACAAACGTGGGTCTATGAGAGCATCGTCGGTGCGCTTCCTGGGCTGTCGCTTTCAGATACGCAAGCGGTTGCGATCCAGCTTGGGCTGTTTCAGGTTGCAGTCGTAGTGTTTGGATTGCTCTATGGGCTTCCAGAAGCGGCCATTGCAGGCACTGCAGCGGTGTTTGTCGCAGCAGTCGGAAGCGTCGCAATGTTACGACTTGGGCATATTAACCGGTCGCTCGACGTTCCACACACCTACTATCGGCTGCTGTTCGGCTCCAGTATCGAAGTTGTACTTGGTGTACTAGCGTTTATTGCACTCGTGACACATCTGTTTGTGTTTGACCCACTCAATACGGATGGAATTCCGCTTATTACGCGGCTGTTTGGGCCGGAACCCCCGGTCGTCGTGATCTATCTCACACTGCTTGTACTATGGGATCTTTGTTACCGGCTTGGAACGTCGTGGTGGGCGGCAGTCGTCTCGTTGTGGCGAGCAATACGAGTTCCAGTTGATCGGGAGACTGCGCAGCTGTTCATCCGATTAGATGTAATGAACGTTGGGTTTGCAATTATTCAGCTTGTGCTTGTCCCGTTCATTTGGAGTGAGACAGTGCTTTTGCTCGCGATCGTTGGACACGTGATTGCAGTAGCCGTCGTCTCAACGGCTGCAATTAGCTTGACCGTATGGAGAACAAGTGGGTAGTCGTACTTCGGCTCACTTGCCGTGAATCTGCTTGAACTGTGTAAGCAGATCTTCGGCGGACTCACCGGAGTCGTATGTAAGCTTTCCGCGGTACTCTGTCCGCTGTTCATCGAAGTCAGCATCGATCGTAGCGGTCTTCTGTTCGCGGCGTTCGTGTTCTTCTTCGTCGTAGGCACCCATTGACATGGTATAGTTTCACTTGGTAACAGTTGTGTATATATCTAACGGTTACGTTCAATCGTTATATATAAAATCTGATAGTCAGGAAAACACGGCCACACCGTATCCAAACACGTAATTGGGAGTATCGCATCCAGTTTTGTGTGGCTAAACCGCTTCGCTTCAGGTATGCACCCGGGAAATGGACAGCCGAGCGTGTCCATAACAATATTTTTCGATCGTTGGATGCCAATCTAGGTGCAACCGCTCGAACACCATGGTTCCGTCCACCACCAGGGTATGAGGCGAAGCGGTTTGAGATGGATAACGGGGACATTGCGCTTTTTTGTTGGACCGATCGGGACGATGGCCCAGCTGAAATCGGTGGGGGGCCTGCAGGCTACTGGCTCGGGAACACCGAAACACCGGAATCGCTCTGGCGCACAGACAAGTATGGATTTGAGCAGGTTCCATACCCTGTTGGACGGTGGGCACAGCGTGAACTCCTCGCACAACTGCATGAGGAGTCGCCATGGCTGAAGCCCTATCCGCATGTGTCGTGGTTTTTTTTGCCAGTATTTCTCTCGAAAGACGGTCGGGAGACGACCCGTGAGTTCTTTACAGAGTATGCTGCAGGATTCCCTGATGCGACCCAAACTGACGCGCTTGAGTTTTTTGAGTCATTTCTCAGAACGGGTGCGCTCGATGACTATCGTGCGGTAATGGCTGGAAAACTCGGCACATCGGAGTATCTTGACGAGACTCGAATGGCGGCTGCAATGGGTGAGTTCGTTGTAGGCCGGCTGCTTGTCGATGCGGGATACAAGATTACGCCGGAAATTGAAGTAACAACGGGTCATTCGATCGACTACCGCGCAGACCCTATTGGGTCGGACGGATCCAATGGAGTTCTTGTCGAAGTAACGCGGCCGCTTCCCCCAAATCGTCGTGCAATTGATTCACCAACACGAGCGATAAAAGAGACGGCAAGTTCGAAGGCAACAGGACAGCTCGATGCACACGCTGGTGGTGTCGTGTTGTTTGTCGACTGCTCATCGTTCCCGGATGATGACTGGCAGACAATCCTTGCAGCACAGCCGATGGTGAATCATAAGCCCGCAGTGATTTTTCGAGCGCGACCAGACGGTAGGTTTGAAGGATACACGGTTGGATCGGTGCCGCTTGAGCTCACGAGCGAATTACGTCAAAAGTAACAGCCAGATTCGGCTGCTACAGAACAGATGGTGACACGGGTTAGTTATCGAGCGATACAGGTTAGAATGAAACCGGGTCGGGCCCGTTTTCACCTAACGCATACTGATCACGATCGCTGTAGTACCGACGGCCGATCGCTTTGTGACTCAACGCGGAGAGCACGGCAGTTCGTGCATCCTCCGAGTCGTGGTACGTCTCTTCTCCAAGCCGAGAGAGTACGTCGCCAAGTGTCTCGGTCCCGTTTTGAAGTTCGATCTGGCTGTCGCCATAGGCGGTGATCAGCTCAGTGGTTGTCGCAGGATACTCGTGACCGTTCAACAGGTCGTCGGTGCTGTGCAATCGCATCAGCTACGTGTCGGGGGAGCACATTCTTAATGATTTTCCATGTATGAATATGATGAAAACCCCATTCCTTAAGGAATATTAATTTGGAATCGTGTCGGAATTGCTTCCACTGCGGATGTAGTGGTCTCTGTATGAGCGAGAGTCCCCCGACCGCAGACCTGCACCTGCATACCACCGTATCAGATGGAATCCTTACTGTTGGGGATCTCCCTACTGCAGCGGACGCTGCCGGGTTAAATCTTATTGCGGTAACTGACCACGATGTGATTCACCCAAAGATACCAGCACCGGTTGTGGCCCTTGATTCGCTAACTGTTGTTCGAGGCATTGAGCTGCGAGTTGAAACGCCAACAGAGCAGATCGATCTGCTTGGCTATGCAGTCTCTCGGACTGACGCACTTGAAACAGAGCTCGATCGAATCCAACAGAACCGAATCGATCGCGGCGCAGAGATCATCGAGAGCGTCGAATCCTATCTTGACATCGATCTCGATATCGAACCACGTACAGGATTAGGCCGACCGCATATTGCCCGGGCGATCGACGCGAGCGATGCACCGTATGATGTTGAGAGAGCGTTTGACGAGCTCATTGGGAATAACGGACCGTGCTTTGTGCCACGAGCGGTGACTTCATTCGAAGCGGGTGTCGAGCTTCTTACGGAGGCCTGTGCAGTCGTCTCACTTGCGCATCCGTTCCGGTATGAGGATTCAGCAGCAGCATTAGAGCTGACGTCGGCACTTGACGGTGTCGAACGATACTATCCGTATGGATTTGCGGTTGATACAGGTCGTGTTGATGCACTCATCGAAGCACATGGTCTCCTTGCAACTGGGGGCAGCGATGCCCACGGAGAGACACTCGGTCATGCTGGACTCTCCGGAGCAAAGGCCGACACGTTCCGATCGGCATTGCCAAAAGCGGAACGTTATACCCGATTGGGCGCATAGCAGTAGTATGCGCTGTCACTACTGTGAGCGTGAGGCTGCCTATGCCGCAGAAACCGACAATATCAAAGTTGGACTCTGTTCGGAACACTTCCGTGATCGGTTAGCGGAGCTTTCTGACTCCGACGATCTTTCTGCACTTCGAGAACAGCTTGACGTAACTCGCACCGAGCGATAATCGTCGAGTATATCGAGCAACATTTCACCGAACCTCCAACGATACGATTTTGCCGCCACCCCACCGAGTATGAGCTACGAATGACGTTTGAGCCAACTGCTCGTCCGCGACGGCTCCGTACCGATGGTGTGCGGCCGCTTGTTCGAGAGACGACGCTGAGTGCTAACGATCTGATTGCGCCCATCTTTGTCGATGAAACAACCGATAAACGCGTGCCGATCGACTCGATGCCCGGACACGACAGAGTGCCGGTCGAACAGGCCGTCGATCGGGTCAAAGAGATCACCGAAACCGGTGTCTCAGCGATTATGGTGTTTGGAATCCCTGATACGAAAGATGCGCGTGGAACTGGTGCATACGCTGAAGATGGGGTTGTCCAACGCGCAATGCGTGCAATCAGTCAGGAAACGGATGTCTATCTTATTGGAGACGTCTGTCTCTGTGAGTACACCGATCACGGTCACTGTGGTGTCGTTGAACCACACGCACACAACGACCCGACACTGACAGTCAAAAACGACGAGACACTCGAACTGCTTGCGAAGACTGCCGTCTCACAAGCAGCGGCAGGTGCAGATATGATTGCGCCATCCTCTATGACCGACGGAATGGTCGGTGCAATCAGAGCCGGGCTTGACGAAGCTGGCTTTTCTCACATTCCGGTGATGAGCTACGCTGCGAAGTACGAGTCCGCCTTCTACGGGCCGTTCCGTGACGCTGCAGATGGTGCACCATCGTTTGGCGATCGAAGACACTACCAAATGGACCCTGCAAACGCCCGAGAAGCGCTTCGAGAGGTTCAAATCGATGTTGAAGAAGGTGCAGATGTGCTCATGGTCAAGCCTGCACTTCCATATCTGGACATTGTTCGTGATCTCCGAACGGAGTTTGATCAGCCGATCGCCGCCTACAACGTCTCGGGCGAGTATGCAATGCTGCACGCGGCCGGTGAGAAGGGCTGGCTTGACGTCGAAGAAACAGCCTATGAATCCCTGTTATCTATCAAACGGGCAGGAGCCGACCTCATCTTGACATACTTCACAGAACAGTTAGCCGATCGCCTCTAACGCCCGGTTAGTCTTCGGTTTTTGTGATATCGAGATCCTCAACATCACCGTGGTAGAGTTTTGCGCCATCTTGAGCAACTTGCCGTGCAAGCACTGCACACTTAACTCGCATCGGTGAAATCGTCACCCCAAGCATTTCTGTAATATCATCAGTGTCGAGGTCATGTAGCTCATCAAGCGACATTCCTTGCAGTCGCTCCGAAAGCATGCTTGCGGAGGCCTGTGAAATCGCACAGCCATCGCCGCTGAAAGTAACGTATTCGATCGTCTCTTCATCGTCATCGAGCTGTACATCAATTTTGATCGTATCGCCACAGGAGGGGTTCTCCCCTACGTGTGTGAAGGTTGGATCCTCCATCTCCCCGTAATTTCGAGGGCTTTTGTAGTGGTCGAGGATCTGCTGACGATACATATCAGAGCCGAGTCCCATTGGTACGGTATATGGGAGTCTGCTGCAAAAGGATTCCGGGGTCTTAGTGTTATGCGAACAGCTGTCGGGCAGCATCAACCGCTTCGACGAGCCGATCGATTTCGTCGGTCGTATTGTAGATGTAGAACGAAGCACGAGCGGATGCGGGTGCACCAAGCTTGTCGTGGAGCGGCTGCGTACAGTGGTCGCCAGCACGGATAGCGACTGCATAATCGTTGAGAATACTTGAGAGGTCGTGCGCGTGAACGCCATCAACGTTGAACGCGACAAGTCCTCCACGATCGTCTCCCGGTGGGCCGTAGATCGTTACATCATCATACGCCGAGAGTTCATCATATGCATACTCCGCGAGGAGTTCCTCATGTTTTTGAACGTTCTCCATGCCAATGTCGTCGAGATAGTCGATCGCCGCATGGAGTGCAATTCCTTGTTCGATAACGGGCGTTCCAGCCTCGAACTTCCACGGCAGATCTTCCCATGTTGAATCCTCATACGTGACGCTGCGGATCATCTCGCCACCGTACAGGTACGGGTTCATTGCCTCAAGGATCTCTTCTTTCCCGTAGAGAACGCCAATCCCCGTCGGACCAAGCATCTTGTGCCCTGAGAAGGCATAGAAATCCGCATCGATCGCCTTCACGTCAACCGGCCGAGTCGGGACGGCTTGGGCACCGTCAATGAATGCAAACGCATCGTGTTCGTGTGCAAGATCACAGAGATCACCGACCGGATTGACTGTGCCAAGCGTATTTGAGACATGCACCGCAGATACCATCCGTGTACTGTCGTCGATGAGTTCGGCTGCGTGATCCATGTCCAGTCGGCCTTCATCGTCAATCTGAATATATCGAATCTCAGCGCCGGTTCGCTTACAGATCTGCTGCCAGGTGACGAGCGAGGCATGGTGTTCCATCTCGGTTGCAACCACCGAGTCACCAGGTCCGAGCGCTTCAAGCCCCCACGCGTAGGCGACGAGGTTCATCGCTTCGGTGGTGTTTTTGGTAAACACAATCTCTTCGCGCCCGTTTGCATTGATGAACGCCGCGACGCGGTCGTGTGCCTCCTCGTATGCAACAGATGCCTCCTGACTCAGTTGATGAATTCCACGGTGAACGTTTGCGTTGTACCCGTAGTAGTAGTCAACGATCGCGTCAACAACCTGTGTTGGCGTCTGACTTGTGGCACCGTTATCCAGATAGACAAGCGGTTCAGTGTCGTTTTCGCTTTCGCCAGCAACGGTAACATCACCCCCGACTTTCCGTGAGAGGATCGGAAAGTCTTGCCGGATCGACTCAACGTCGATCGGATACGTCTGTTGGGTACTCATTACCAGAAAAGACGGGCTCAAAGGCTAACATCCCTTCGATCCAGACAGCAAAACGAAACCAATTACAGTTTCGACACTCACATCCACATGAGCTGTGCATGGAGTGTGCCATCAATCTCAAGCACGCGATTGGGGTCGATGATTCCCTCCTCGATTGCTGCGGTGACCGCTTGCTCGCCAACAATATTTGCAACGGCTGCACGTCGAAGCCCGTCCATTGCCTCGGAGACATCGACATTTTCTGCTTCGTCACCGCCGTAGAAACCCTCATTCACAGTGAGCGTCAGCTCATCCTCCGCGAACGTCTCACCAAGGCAGTCACGATCGCAGAGTGAAACCAACAATCCCTTCGGTGTTTCGCGTTCACGTAGGAGCATTCATATGGCAGTATTGACCGCAGATAGTTGCATGTGTCGATCGAAACGAGCGCGACCGTTACTGGCCCCGACCGTGTTCGTTGATGAGTTGCTCTTCGGCGTCAGCACGTAGCTCTTCGGCCTGGTCTTGGATAGTTTCCGCTTCTTCGTAGCGGCCGAGTTCTTCGAGGGCGATCGCTTTTTCCTCAAGGACGCCTGCGTTTCGCATTCCAAGTCGAATTGCGTTATCAAAGGCGTTGACGGCATCTTCGTGCAGCCCTCGTTCTGAGAGGAAGAAGCCACGGTTGTACCACGCCTGCGGAGATCGTGGATCGATCTCAACCGCCCGCTCTGCATGATGCAGCGCATCTTCGGCCTCACCGAACTCCCAGAGTGCATATGCAAGGTTTGTTTCCGCACTCGCGGCATACTCCGAATCATCGTCAATTCGAAGTGCTTCCCGGTAGGCACCGATCGCCTCATCGTACTCTTCTAATTCCGCGTGTGCAACGCCTTTGTTGACCCATGCTTCTTGGGCTTCGTGTGAGTCTTCGTCGGCGAAGCGGGCCGCTCGCTCAAACGTCTCTGTTGCCTCCTCAAATCGATTGATTCCCATGTATGAGAGCCCAACATCAATGAGCGTCTCAACATCGACACTATCGGTATTGATGTTTCGTTGATCGAGGATATCAGTCAATACACGAGAGTCAACGGGATCGACTTTCGTTGGATCAACTTTCAGCTCAGGCGGATCAAGCGTGAACTCATCGTAGTCGTCATCAACGCCTTGGCCCTCCGAAAACCGGTGGCGACGCTCTCGATCGTCAGTCATAGCCACAGATAGCGCGGCTGGTCGGGTAAGCGTTACGTCGTTCGATGAGAATGTCTCGCGTATGCGCTGTTTTGTTGCGATCGATCTCCCTGAAACGTTGCGGGAACGATTTGTAGCGCTGCAGTCACAGCTTCCAAAGACACCAAATGTTCGCCCGGTTGATCCGGACAACGCACATCTCACGCTGAAATTCCTTGGAGAGGTTGACGGAACTGAAGCGCGGGAAAAAGAGATTGCGGCTGCGATCGAAACCGCAGTTGAAACCGCAGCGGTTGGCCCATTTGATTGTTCGATCGGCGGAGTCGGTGTCTTTCCAAGCCCGGAGTATATTTCAGTAATCTGGACTGGCGTCGAGAATGCAGTTGCAGCCGAGCGGTTGTCCAGACTGCACGCTGCGATCGAGCAAGAAACCACCGCGATCGGTGTTCAACCGAACGAACGAGAGTTTACGCCACATGTGACGCTTGCACGAATGTCAGATCCACGTGGGAAGTCAGCGGTTCAAGCACTGCAGGGGAGTGATGTTTCGGTGGGATCGTTTCGAGTGAAGCAAATCAAATTGAAAGAAAGTGTGGTGACAGACAGTGGCCCGGTGTATGAGACAAGGGAGTCAGTTGCACTCTGAGCGGTTAGGATTTTTATACAGGCAAGAGAGGCGGGGAATCATTAAGTACTCGGCGCGTCCCTATCGGGACAATGGCTGAGGAACCGGATGGCGGAATGCTGTCATGGGATGAGACGGTGTTTCGAAATGAGCACGTTTTCGAGATTGATCACCTTCCAGAAACGTTCCGTCACCGTGAAACGCAGTTAGAGAGCCTCAAATACACGCTTCGTCCTGCAGTTCGTGGCTCTCGACCGCTGAACTCGATCGTTCGCGGTCCGCCAGGGACTGGGAAGACAACGGCAGTGCAGAAACTCTTTGGTGAACTTGACTCACAAAGCGGTGTCCGAACTGTTCACGTCAATTGCCAAGTTGATTCAACTCGATATGCCGTTTTCTCCCGGCTGTTCGAAGAGATGTTTGACTACGAGCCACCATCATCTGGAATCTCATTTAAGAAGCTGTTCGGGCAGGTTGCCGATCGACTGGTCGAAGAAGATGAAGTACTCATCGTTGCACTGGATGATGCGAACTATCTGTTCTATGAAAATGAGGCCTCTGACTCGCTGTATTCGCTTCTTCGCGCACATGAGGTACATACCGGTGCACGTATTGGCGTGATTATCATCTCATCAGATCTCTCATTAGACGTGATGGATGAGTTGGACACACGTGTCCAGAGCGTCTTCCGTCCCGAAGAGATCTACTTCCCCGTGTATGACGTAAACGAAGTTGTAGACATTCTTCGTGAGCGTGCCCGTCGAGGATTCCATGACGGTGTCCTTGGAACCGTTGAACTCGATCGGATTGCAGAGCTCACTGCGGAAAGTGGAGACCTCCGTGTTGGGATTGACCTGATGCGACGGGCAGGGCTGCAAGCAGAAATGCGTGCATCTCGGACGATCGCGATCGAGGATGTTGAAAACGCCTATGATAAATCAAAATATGTCCATCTTTCACGGCGGCTCCGTGGACTTTCGGACTCCGAAGAAGCACTGCTTGCAGTGCTTGCAGAACACGATGGAAAACTAGCCGGTGAAGTGTATGATGCATTCTACGAAAAAACAGGGTTAGGCTATACGCGATACTCCGAGATTATCAATAAACTCGATCAACTCGGTATTATTGCTGCGGAGTATGCGGAGGTTGATGGCCGTGGTCGGTCTCGCGCGCTCACATTGTTGTATGATCCACAAGCGGTGCTCGATCGATTGAAATAACAGCAGGTCTCGAACTGAATGACATCGATTTTTTGGTGCTGCTCACAGAGCGTAGTGCATGAAGACTGAGGGCGGGACCACAGAACAAAAACGACGAGCAGGTGAGGCTGCTGCAGCGCACGTTGAGGATGGGATGGTTGTTGGGCTTGGAACCGGGAGCACAGCCGCACACGCGATTCGAGCGCTTGGGTCGACCGTCGATGGTGGATGTGAGATACATGGGGTTGCAACATCGTTCGCGTCGAAAATGCTCGCACGAGAGGTCGGGATTCCACTGCGGTCATTAGACACCGTTGAGGAGCTAGACCTGACGATTGACGGTGCAGATCAGGTAGTGACAGAAACAGGAGCGTGTATAAAAGGTGGTGGTGCGGCCCATGCTCGAGAAAAGATTGTTGCCTCCATCTCATCGGAGCTGTTCATTGTTGCGGACCCATCAAAAGTGACCGAGACGCTGGATCGATCGGTACCAATCGAGGTCCTTCCAGCCGCTCGAACGTCGGTCACAGCAGCACTTACAAAACACGGTGGAACAGCAACGCTTCGAGAAGCGACAAAAAAGGATGGTCCGGTAGTCACCGACAATGGAAATTTTGTGCTTGACTGCTCGTTTGGGGCAATTGGAGGGCCTCGATCGCTTGGAGAAACACTGTCATCAATTCCTGGAGTCGTCGAACACGGGCTATTCACTGGGCTCGCAACGGCAGTGTACGTTGGCACCGCTAAAGATGTTACGTGCTACGAAATCGACCGGTAAGCGGCATGGGGCCGCTCAGCGGTCAAATAGTTAAAAGTGGTTGATACCGGGGGTTACAGGTCGCGCGGCTGAACCGTTTTCCGGTCGTTTTCTTCTGCACGTCGTGCAGCATCTTCGAGCAGTTCTGCAACTTCCTCATCGAGCGCGTCGTAGAAGTCTGAAGCAACGTTTTTGTCTGCGAGCGCTTCTTTGACGGCTGCTTTGACGATAAGATCTGCCATGCAGTCGCTCGTACTAAGTCCTTATTAATAAGGGTTCCCATCCGAAACGCGTGAAACACCCGTAGACGGCCGTTTCGGCCCATATCTACCGCCACATTTATATATCGATCTACATTCGAAGGGGGAATCGTACACAAAAAAGACTGATCGGAAGGTTCGAGAGTGTCCTTTACTTGCGTATTGATATGCAGAAGACGTTACGCGCGCTTGCTGATGGTGAGCTGACTGTCGAAGAGGCAGAGGCAAAACTCTCAGGCTATGCGACAACCGATGCTGGACGTTTTGATGCCGTCCGTGAAACCCGCCGCGGCATACCGGAAGCCATTCTTTCAGACGGAAAAGCAACAGAAGAGATTATCTCACTCACTCAGACCGCACTGAATACAACCGATCGTGCGATCATCACACGTATTGATGAGACAGAGGCAACAATGCTCAAAAATGCAGTTGACGACACAACGATCATTTCACACGACAAGCGGGCACGGACGGTAATTATGCACTCTTCGGAGTTCAAGCAGCCGACAGTTGAGGCAGCTGTCGCGATTGTCACTGGTGGAACCGCAGACCTTCCTGTTGCAGGAGAAGCAAAAGCGATTACAGAGGCGATCGGGATTGAGACAACGCTCATCACGGATGTCGGGGTTGCAAATCTCACACGAATGGTCGACCAACTGGACAGAATCAAACAAGCAGATGTTGTGATTGTGGCTGCTGGACGAGAGGGCGCACTCCCAACCGTCGTTGCAGGGTTAGTGGACGCCCCCGTGATCGGGCTTCCGACATCGATCGGCTACGGCGCAGGAGGGAAGGGAGAGGCTGCGTTATATGGAATGCTTCAATCGTGCACTGTGTTAACAACAGTTAATATTGATGCTGGATTTACTGCTGGTGCACAGGCAGGGTTGATTGCCCGTCGTATTGCAGGCGATCGATAATAGCCGACAGTTGGATACCATCCAATATTTATCGGGAGAAACTGCAGTGAGCCGATAGAGGAAGAGTATTTGAGAGTCCAGCGCGTACACAGAATGCCGGCAGCGGTGGATGCCGGTCCAACGAATGCCAAGTTGTGACCATTGCGGGTCGCATGTTTCGGACCGCTTCGCACGCGTGTTCGCTGATGAGTATGGGCAACTTAATGCGTGCCCTTCTTGCTCGGCTAATGCGGGGATTGCAGAGGCGGCACGGGACAGGTCCCGTCTACAAAACCTGTAATCGGGACGATCGGCCGGTACACACACAATCTGTGGCTATCTCGATTGCCTCTCGTCTATCACAGTAATCGACGTGGCCGTTGTGGAGTGGCCGAACATGGTCGTTCCATCGACCCGGATTTTTTGCGATACGGTGCAAAGTGACTAGCGTGCACTACGTGTATATTCTTCATTGCAACGATGGTAGCTACTACACTGGATACACGACAGATCCAGCCCGCCGTCTCAAAGAGCACAACGACGGGGTTGGTGCAAAATACACTCGCGGACGAGTCCCGGTTTCGATCGTTCACCTCGAATCCTACGGCGATCGATCAACCGCAATGAGCCGAGAGTACGAAATTAAACAATTACGAAGGGCGAAGAAAGAAAAGCTAGTTGCAAACAGCGAGACGCCTACGGTCTCGGATTGAGTCGTTCTGCCTCTTCGAGAACCTGTTGTGTCATCTTCTCAATTCGCGCGGTGATATCCGAATCAGCCACAACCCCGTTTTCGACTTTCCGTGATGCGCCACGAATGCCGACTTGCTGTGGGACAACCCAGCCATGAACGCCACGAACCGTGCTTCGCATGTGTTCAAGCGTCGCCCCGTAGGAGCCTCCACCAGCGGTTGCAAGCAATCCAACGGCTGTATTCTCATACTCGTCCCACCCGCAGTAGTCGTGGAAATTCCTGAATGTTGACGAGTATGATCCATGATACACCGGTGAGCCGAGAAGTACGCCATCTGCCTCCAGAACGCGTTGGCAAAGCGCGGCAGAGTCTCCTTGTTCATTTTCATCGGGATGATATAGTGGAAGGTTAACAGCACCGAGATGAAGAAGATCGGTTTCTGCACCGCGTTCATCAGCGAATGAAAGCCCGTGTTGGAGAGCTGCCCGAGTAGTGCTGTTTTCGCGGCGACTACCGCTCACAGCGAGGATTCGTACCATACACTCCGTCAGATCCGGATATGAAAAAAGACACCGAGTTTTGCGATGTGCATACTATTTTTTGAATTCGGAGTCATGAGTGTACGTATGGATGCCATCTCTTTTGGAACCGACGGCTGGCGAGCAACGCTTGACACATTCACAGACGATCGAGTCCGAGTCGTTGGCCAAGCAGTAGCCAACCATCTGCAAGCGGAGGATGACGAGCGGCCGGTGTTTATCGGCTATGACGCACGTGAAACGTCGGAAGGGTTTGCAGAAAGCCTCGCTGAGGTTCTTTCTGGGAATGGATTCGATGTGTTGTTGCCGGAACGTGACTGTCCAACACCGGTTGCAGCCTACGCAATTGTTGACCGAAACCTCGCAGGGGCGCTCATGGTCACCGCTTCGCATAATCCACCGGAGTATAACGGTGTGAAGTTCATTCCGGATGATGGGGCACCAGCACTGCCTGACGTTACCGAGTCGATCGAATCCCGACTTGAAGAGCCGACATCCGTTGCTGAAGCAGAACGTGGATCAATCAATCGAGTAGAACCGGTTAGTGCACATGCAGCACATGCACAAGACCTCGTTTCGGAGTATTTCGGTGATGTAGACCTCTCCGATGTGACGGTGGTGTACGATGCAATCCACGGAAGCGGCCGCGGAGTCACTGACAAACTGCTGGAAGCGGCGGGCGCAACCGTCGTCACTCGTCGTGTTGATCGAGATGTGACGTTTGGTGGTGGCTCACCCGAACCGAGCGCAGAGAATCTTGAAGGACTCGTTGAAGCCGTCCAAGCGCATGGTGCAGACCTCGGCGTTGCAAACGATGGTGATGCCGACCGGATCGCACTATGTACGCCAGAGCGTGGCTATCTTGATGAGAACCTGTTCTTTGCAGCGTTGTATGAGGCGCTCTTAGAGAGCAACGGAACCGAAGAATCAGGATCGAACAATGTTGTACGGACGGTTTCAACAACATTCCTTCTCGATCGAATTGCTGATGCACACGGTGAATCTGTGACAGAAGTTCCCGTTGGATTCAAATGGGTCGCACAAGGGATGGATGACCCGAGTGTGATCGTCGGTGGTGAGGAGTCTGGTGGTTTCTCTGTCCGTGGTCATCTACGGGAGAAAGATGGTGTACTAATGGCACTTGTTGCTGCGGCGATTGCGGCTGAGCAACCGTTCGATGAGCGGCTGGACGCAATTGCGGAGACCTATGGCGAGATTCACGCAGACAAAATCAGTGTTGCGTGTCCAGATGCAAAGAAACAGCTCGTTCTTGACGCACTTGAAGATGTGCTTCCGGAAACCGTTGCTGGAGAGGAGATTGATTCGATCGTTACGAAAGATGGATTTAAACTCCTGTTGGCTGATGGCTCGTGGTTACTTGTTCGACCAAGCGGGACCGAACCAAAACTTCGCGTCTATGCAGAAGCATCCAGTATCGATCGGTTAAAAACGGTTCTTGAGGCAGGAAAACAGCTGGTTGAGCCGGTTGTGAACGCACAGATATAGCTGAGACACGACCGCGTTTTTCCCCGGTAAATCGGGTGCCTTTTTACGCAGCGATTACGTAGCAAAATTCATATGTTCAAGGCCATCGTGAGCGCGTCAACACTCCGTAATGCGCTCGATTCCGTGAGTGTGCTGGTCGATGAGTGTAAGATCCGATTAAATGAAGATGAGTTTGGAGTTCGCGCAGTCGATCCAGCAAATGTCGGGATGGTTGATCTAACCCTCGAAGCCGCGGCGTTTGAGTCGTATGAGGCCGATGGTGGCGTTATTGGCGTCAACCTCAACCGTTTAGAAGATATTGCAGGAATGGCTGGCTCGGGCGATCTCATCCATCTCGAACTTGATGAGGAGACACGAAAGCTCCATATTCAAGTCGAAGGACTCTCATATACACTTGCGCTCATTGACCCGGATTCGATCCGACAGGAACCCGATATTCCACAGCTTGATCTGCCAGCATCGGTTGTCATTGAAGGTGCACAGCTCAATCGCGGGATCAAAGCCGCAGATATGGTATCAGATCATATTGCACTTCGCGTGGATGAGGCAGAAGAAGCATTCTACATCGAAGCACAAGGGGACACAGACGATGTCGATCTGAAGCTCGAGCGTGAAGATATGATCGATATCACGGTTGGCGCTGCAGATTCGCTCTTTTCGCTTGATTACCTCAAAGACATGAACAAAGCGATACCAAAAGATGCAGAAGTGACGATCGACCTTGGCGAGGAGTTCCCTGTCAAACTCCACTATGAGTTTGCGGAAGGCCTTGGCCACGTCACCTACATGCTCGCACCACGTATTCAGAGCGACTAACGACAGGCCTCGTTGCAACTATTTTCCAGACAGTCACGCTTGCAGAGTACTCACCATAACTGAAAGTAGAACTAAACAGGTGGCTGTGGTATCACCGTTTCCATGACTACCACCGTGACTGCGTCAGATGTCGGAAAGCGTGTTGTAAATGCCGACAGAGAGACAGTTGGCTACGTTGTCGCAGTCGAAGATGGGACCGTATATATTGATCCGGATGCAAGTCTCACCGATCGGCTCCTCTCAAAACGTGGATGGACCGATCAAAGTAACGACGAGTATGCACTCCAAGCGGCTGCAATTACAGAGATCACAGCAGACGTGGTCCATCTCGCGAGGGTGTGATCATGTCTGTTGGTGCCGCAGTCGCGTTCGGACTCATGCCGTTGCAGAGTGGCTTTCTGTGGTATGCGATCGTCTTTTTTGTATTAGCGATCGTTGCCGCAGCGGTCGGGTTCAGTGGTGTTGCAGGCATTACAATGGAGATTGCGCGTATCTTCGTGTTGATTTTCCTCGTGCTTGCAGTGTTGAGCCTCCTGTTATGAGAGCCCCGTTTGTTCCCGACTCGTTCCGGCTATGACCGCAATCAGGGTCGGGACGAGAAGCACGGCTCCAAACACAAACGGTGTCCAGCCCGCAACAAAGGCGTAAAGAAACGCCATCAGTGGTGGGCCAATAGTTCGACCTAGGCTTCCAGCACCCTGTGTAACACCAAAAGCAGTTCCCTGTCGTTCAGCACTGCTTGAGAGCGACACGAGCGTTGAGAGCGCGACATTAAGCAACCCATTACCGAATGAGAGTCCGGCAAGGACAACAAGGAGTGCAATCAGTTCAGGTGTGAACCACGGAGCGATCGAATTGAGTCGTGCAAACTCACCACTGGCAAGTGGGGCAAGAGGAAGTGTCGCAAGGGCAAGAGCAAGCGACGTTCCACCAATAACGGCGATCCGAAGCGGCGAAATACGTTTTGCGAGTTTTCCAACAATGATTCCCTGATTAAGGACACCAAGAACACCAATATATGACAACAAGAGTGCAGTCTGTGCGGCAGTATAGCCGTAGCTGTCTGCTGCGAACGGGATGAACATTACTTGGACGCCGGAGAACGCAACAGAGAGCAAAAAGAACGCCACAACAAGTCCACGGAGCCGTTCATTACGGAGGGCACTCACAAACTGGCCGACAAGTGTTTCCGAGGTGTCGTTACTTCGATCGCGATCAGGCTCCTCTAAGAACATCGCTGCGCACAGGAGGCTCAGTAAACTCAGTGCAGCTGCCGCAAAGCTTGGGAGCGAATACGGCGTTGTCGGAATAACATCGGGGAGGAGCGTATCTGCAGTCGAAACGACCGCCTCGCTTGCGAAGAATCCACCAATCGCAGGGCCAAAAATAAAGCCAAGACCAAAGGCTGCGCCAATGAGGCCAAGCGCACCAGCACGCTCTTTGGGTGCAGTAATGTCTGCGATATATGCTTGTGCAGCCGCGATGTTGCCACCCATAGCCCCAGCGACCAGCCGAGCAAGAAACAAGGTTGTGATCGCCGCGGTGGTCCCGAAGAGAACATCAATCTGGCCGGCAAGTCCAAAAATAACCCAGGCGATCGTGGCTCCGAAAAGCGAGAGCATGAGAACTGGACGCCGCCCACGCGAATCGGAGATCCGCCCGAGTGTTGGCGCAGCAACAAACTGTGCGATCGAGTAGGATGCCGCAAGCAACCCAATAAAGAGATCGCTCACGCCAAAGCTTCGGACATAAAACGGGAGGATCGGAATAATGACGCCAAATCCAAGCAGATCGATGAAAACAATCAGCAAAACGGTCCACAACGCCCGTTTTGGGTTCTCAATGGTGGTGTCATCGCCGGCTGGAACCGTTGCGTTGGCACCAGTTGCAGCACGGGGGAGAGCCATACAGTATAACAGAGATCGAACAGCCTAACTGTGTGGTGCGGTTTGTGCTATCTCGATCGGTCAATTACGGCTTTTGCCTCTTGGGCGGCCTGTTTCCAGCCGTAGCCAGCCTCATAGACGTGGCGCTTCCCCTCGACAAGCGCTTCCGGAGACGGCTCCTCAAACCCGCCACGGGCCCATGTTCCACTTGAGTGAAGCCAATTAACGACATTCTCACGAGTTTCGGGCCATGAGAGACCAACCATCTCGTACCATGCAATCATTGCAAACACCGCATGGTCGTGACAGCCGGGGACGCTCCCGTATTCATACAGTGTCCGCATTGGCTCGTTTGTTGGCTCGGAGACGAGTTCTTTGTACTCGGCTGCGGTCAGTAGCCGAAGCGTTCCGTCGTTGTCTTGCTCAACCCTTCGATCGCGTTTGAGTGTCTCTAATGCGCCTTTGTGTCGATCGCTCCAGTCGCTATGGACCTCCGTTCTGAGCGCGGCTTCCGTGATCTCGTCCGTTGTAAGCACAGCAATGATGTCTGTGTAGGCGTTCTCGATTTCGGGCCACGGTGTCCCCTCAAACCGACAGGAGGCGTCGTGGAGGCTGTTTGTGGTCCGACAACCAGGACACGGGTAGTGAAATCGCGGCACGATCGAACAGTAGTTGCCGATCCGCTAAGAGTTGTGCGGTTCTGTTTGCACGAAGACGGACCGTCGTGCTTATTCAACTCGCCTCAAAACTGAAACTGATGAACTCGCTTCACGCCCGCTACCCGTTCTTTGAGGCGGCCCGTGATGCTGTCCGGGACGCAGACGTAGACCTCTCTGAACTGATTGCAGCTGAGGATCCCGCAGTTGAGAGAGCACACGAGCGTGTGAGGCGATCGCTGCTTGAAGGAACCGCACGATCTGAAACGCCCGACGCATGGACAGAGACACAAGAGCTGCTTTCATATCCGGTCGCACGAATCCTTGTGTCGCTCCTTAATTCAGCCCCAGCGATTGAAAAATATGCACAAGCGGAAGCAAAAACGGCAATCGATCGGCTTCAGACCGATATCGAAGCCGATGATGATGAACTCCGGAGTACGAGCACAGTCCGTCTCGATCGTAAGAGGCTGCTTCGTGAGTTGGGCCTCTCTGCAGTCATTGTCCCTGAACCAACAACTGGACCGCGAGAGCCAGCCTGGTTCCGAATTGATGTTGGTCCATATCTTGAGCTGTCTTCTAGCACATGGAGAGAGAAATGGAAACTTGTCAATCGTGAGCTCGTAGACGGGCAGGTCAGAGTTGAACGGCACGAGTTACAGAAACTGCTTCAAAAAGCCGTAACAAATCAAGTACAAGCAGGGCTGCCATTCGAAGGGCTGGAAAATAATCCGATTAGCGACGCACTCGAAGCGGAGTTAGCAGATCTCAACCGGTTGCTCTCACAGCGCAGTACAGTTGGGGCAATCGATTTCGTCGCCCGAGAGCTCTTTCCACCGTGTATCGAAAATCTGTTACAGAAAGCGGAGAATGAGACACAGCTTATCCCGGTTGAAAGCTTTACACTCATGGCATTTCTAACAGGGATTGGAATGGATGCCGATGAGATTGTTGCGTTCTGTGACGCATCTTCACTTGATCCGGAAGGCATCAGATATCAGATCGAGTATCTCAAAGATGACCGAGGCACACAGTACCCACCGCCATCGTGTGAAACGCTCAATACATATGGGATCTGCCACAACGAAGACGAACATTGGAAACAGGCCGGTGATCCACTCACCTATTACAAAAAACAGGTTGAGCAACGGCGCGACGATGTGACTGATTGGCGGGAGACACGATCATAGGCGCTAGGCGAAGACAAGTGTATATGAGCCAACCGTCAGACCGACGATGATGACGTAGTTGAGGACGGTTGAGGTGAGCGCCCAAAAGAGAAGCCTGCCAATTGGGTATGAGGCCATACCAGCAGGGATACAAATAAAGCTCCCAAGATATGGAACGAGGTTCGTAATGAAGATTCCAGCACCGCTATAGGTCTCAAACCAGTAGTCCGCCTGTGCAAGTTGCTTTTCTGTTGGATTACTGTATGGAAGTGCGTCGATTGCCTCAAAGCCACGCTGCCGGGAAAGCAGATAAATAACGAGTTGCCCACAGACGTAGCCGACAGATGCAACAGTAATGCTCACAACGATATGTCTCCGGTCAGTCGAGACCGCGAGTATGTATCCTGGTAAAAAGACACTTGTTGGGAGCGGTTTGCCGATGATCGCTCCTTTACAAACGAACAGGAGAAAGAGCGCCGGAAGTCCAACAGCAAGGAGCAGTGAGAACGCGCCATCAATGAGTGGGTCAAACATACAACGAGCCTCGTCGTGCTCGGTCCAATAACGTTACTTTCGTGAGAGGTAGGCGCCGAGAATTGCCATCAAAAGGACAAAGCCAACAAGCGCCCCAACCATTGCGAGTGCGCCGTCTGCAGAGAGTCCATCAGCGCCGTTCTCCGCCGCACCGATCGCCAACAGTGCAGCCAAAAAGATACCAGCCGCACCCATAGAAACACCGATCTGTCGGAGGAGCTCCGCATCGAATTCCATGCTCAGCCGTCCGTTCGCGCAGGTCAAAAGAACTTCGAAACGCGGGAGTGCCAATTAGCGACCGTATTGATAACAGATACTGGGCGGGAGAGATGACCTCATACAGTCAGGGAACATAGGTACAAACATGAATACAGCAGCAACACGTGGGCTCGAGACGGTGTGGGAGTTGCGGCATGAAGTGCCCGAAAATGCGCTCCCAAGCCGAATGCAGAAAGCATTGCGAGAGCCAATGCAGATCCGCCGGTTTGGTGAGGACCGGTTCATTGTTGAGACGACTGGCGGAACGTACGTCGTTGATCCAGATGCTGAAACCTGTACGTGTGCAGATGCAGCAATTCGATCGACAAAATGCAAACACCAACATCGCGTGCAATGGGAGCTTGTGTATGGGACCCTGCAAACAGCCGATCGATTTTGTGCTGTCTGTGCAGCACCGATCGAGGACAACAGCCAGCCGGGCCTTTGTAAAGACCACCACCCTGACAGCGGTGAGTTTGTTCGCGATCGAGAGACCAACGCCACGTTAATTGTCATCGCAATAACACCGTTTCGGGCAGATGTGTACCAAACAGCGGATGGGACACCGATCGCCGCCTACCCATCAAATGCAGCCTACGGAGATCACGAGCCGGTTATTCTTGCGACCTATGCGCGATCAGTTGGGCCGAACCAGTCAATTGAGGATGCACCACGATATGGGTTTCCGGCGTCACGCATCCAGCGTTTTAGTGACGCGCGCCGAGCAATGCGGTATCCGGGCGTGGGTTACGAATCGTCGCGCTCTTCGTGATCGAAACATCGAGGCACAGTCACAGCGAGTCGATCGCTCCCATCCGCATGAACTTCGATTCGATCGCAAAACGTTTCATTTGCAGCTTCCCACCGAAAAACGGTGTCATCAGTATCAGGCCCACGTACCGTAATTGTATATCGGTCCTGTTGTGAGAGAATGTCAGCTTCAATGTAGGTCTCTCCCGGTGTCAGTGTAAGCCGCTCAGCATACCGAATGGTCGCATCGACGGTGCTAATTTCGACTTCGATACGCCGCTCTTCATCAGCGTGGTTGAACACATGTATGTCGATCGGTCTTGAGAGCGCGGTCTGTTGCCGAAGGCACCCACCAATACCAACGAATCCACCGCAGAGAGCAAGTACAGTCCGCCGTGACCAAATCGAAACCATATACCACAACAGCCGAGCGCTACCCACAAACCGTTTTTTCACGATTTCTGAGGAGATCAAAGCATCTCTGTCGCTTCATCAACGGTGAGCAGCCCCTGTTCGACAGCAACAAGGACATCTCTGACAGAGTGGTCGGTATCGGTTGACGCTGTTGAGAGTTCAGCAAGAGGCGTCCCCGATTCGATCGCAGTTTCTTTTTTAACTCGATAGTTACCACCGGCAGTTTGATAGAGGTCCGCAGGGTGGAAGCAGTACCACTGCTCACGGTCAAATCTCGCTGCAACCAACGGCTTCGCACCGAAGTTTTGCGCAAAATAGATGAGTGCTTCAATCTCTTCACCGGAGAGATAGATCGGTCGACCACTGCTTGCTTTTGCTTCGATCGCATAAAACGTCGACCCATCGCCCGCTAACACATCTGGCAGCTCTCGTTGCGTTGCCCCACCGCTTGCGGGTGCCCGCATGACTGCAAAGCCACGCTCATCAAGCCGGTTTACGAGCTCTCGTTCACGTCGATCGCCTTTCGAGTTCGCCACCGTTAGGACACCTCCTGAACCCGAGTTTGTGCGTGCATACCTCGCCTATCGCCGCAGCCAATAAAAGGTCGGCTATCATGAGAGTCATCAGGATGGGCGATCTCGTGGCGCATTTGGGACCGAGAGCGAGTCGATATCCGTAATAACAACCGTTCCACCTGCTGTGGAGTGGTCAATCGAGACATCCCATCCATGGCCGGTTGCGATCGAGTGAACGATAGAGAGCCCAAGTCCTGACCCAGTTTCGGAACCGGAGTAGCCAAGATCAAACACGTTTTCCTCCGGAAATCCATCGCCGTCATCTGTAACGCTGATCGTCGTCTCTGTCACTGAGACCGTAATCGAACAGTTGGTTCCAACGTGCTCAAGGCTGTTTGCAAAGAGGTTCTCAAAGAGTTGTTGGAGTCGAGGCGCATCAGCAGAGATGGTCATCTCAGGCGGGAGGTCGAAAGTAACCGTTGCTGAGCTCTGTGCACCAGTCTGCCCCCAGGCAGCGGTGAGAATAGATTGCAGAGAAACCGGTGAACGACGTGTGACCCACTCACCGCGACGAGTGAGGAATAAAATGTCATCGATGAGCGAGTCCATCCGATCGGCGGCCCGGCCTGCGGCGGCCAGTGATGAACTGTCGTCAGTTTTTGTTGCAGTGTTGACAGCACCTTGAATAATTGATAGTGGATTACGCATATCGTGCGAAATTGCGGTTGCAAACTGCTGGAGCTGTTCATTTTGCTCATGAAGCGTTGTTTCATGCTCAACTCGATCAACAGCGATCTGCACATGCATTGCTAACAGCTCAGCGAGTTCGAGATCCGCATCAGAAAACCGCTCTGGGCCTCGTCGCGCAGCCTGAAATACACCTCGTCCCCCAATAGGGACACTAAGAGCTGATTGGAAATTGTCAGTTGGCTGGGCATCTGGCTCCTCGGAAAGGTCCGCGATCAGAAACGACTCACCAGTTTGATATGTTTTGCCTGCAATCCCATCGGTAACGGTCTTTGGCTCGTTGCGAACCAATGGAATACCGGTTGATGTTGCTTTCCGTGGAAGGTACTCACCCTCTGCAATATTGATCGTGCAGATATCGAATGCAAGGATACGCTCTGCAGCTTCGATTGCCCGGTCATATACCATCTGTGGATTCGTTGCGGTCATAAACTGCTCTGCAGCGGTGTGCAGTGCACTTAACTTCTCTCGATGACGTTTAAGTTGCGCTTGCTTTTCGTGTTCAGCACGCCGGTCTTGAACAATCGCAAGTGCTGATGGGTGGCCACCATATGTGATTCCTCGCGATGTGACCGCAACAGGGACTTCAGTGTCATCGGCAGTGATAAGTGTCCGCTTGCTTCGGCGGACCTGTCTCTCACCAGTTTCAACTGGATTAATGTTTGATTGAATGGTCTCTCGATCAGACGGGTGGAACCATTCGACAATCGCGGTTCCAAGGAGCGACTCTTGTGATTCAGCAGCAGTCAGTTCAACAGCTGCGTCATTTACATATACAAATCGGCCGTCCTGACCGACAAAAACCATCATCGGGGCAAGATCCAGAATGGCTTTCGATTCCTGTTGGTTCTGTTTGAGTCGAGACTGAGTTCGGTACTGCTCAACTGCGTTGATAATCCGGTTTGCAAGGACAGTATAGTGGTCAGTACCAGTTTGTTTTTGCAGATAGTCTGTAACACCAGCTGCGATCGCGTCACTCGCAGTCTCCTCTGAGCCATGGCCGGTAAACAGAATAAACGGTGTTTCATCACCACCGCTTCGGAGGACGTGCAACAGTTCTAATCCACTCATCCCGTCCATTTCGTAATCTGAGACAATACAATCGATCGACACAGTTGGATCCGAAAGCACCGACAACCCTTCGGCTGCAGTTGTTGCACTCGTCATGATGAATCGATCGCTGTATCGAGTAAGCATTGACTCGACGATCTCCGACACCATCGGCTCATCATCGACGTGGAGAACATGGATCGTCATTTCGTCGTCGGTCATTCGTGAAAAGAGTAGGCTGTGAACTAATAAGTATTTGTTACGTTAAATAGATTTGAAAACCATCTGTGGTGTGCTGCCGCGTTATGTTCCGTGATCCCAACTGCCGAGATAGTCGATTTGCTCATCCGAGAGTGAATCATGAGACACACCCTCTGCGTCGAGTTTAATCGATGCGATCTCTTTGTCAAGGTCATCAGGAACGTCGTGCACACCGGCATCGTATGCAGCCGTATTTTCGACGAGTTCACGGACACACACTGCTTGGACACCAAACGATTGATCCATCACTTCAACCGGATGCCCAAGTGCGATCGGACTGGCAAGATTCACAAGTCGACCCTTTGCAAGGACGTTGAGCCGACGGCCATCTTCAAGTTCGTACGCATCAACGCCGTCTCGTGCTTCATACGCATCGACCGCAAGCTCGCTCAGTGCTTCAAGATCAAGCTCAATGTCGAAGTGGCCTGCGTTGGCGAGGAGGACGCCATCTTTCATTTCGGTGAAGTGCTCCTCAACAACAACGTCTCGGTTACCGGTCGTTGTGATGATTAGGTCCGCTTTGCCAGCAGCCTCGCTCATCGGCAACACGTTGTATCCTTCCATGTGTGCCTCAAGCGCCTTCCGTGGGTCAACCTCAGTGACGATCACGTTGGCGTTCTGGCCGGCAGCCTTCTTTGCGACACCTTTCCCACAGTAGCCAAAGCCTGCAACAACGACATTTTTGCCCGCATATGAGAGGTTCGTCGTCATTGCGATCGTTGCAAGCGAGGACTCACCAGTGCCGTGAACGTTGTCGAACAGCGTCTTCATCGGGGTGTCATTGACAGCGAACACCGGGTATTTGAGTGCGCCGTCGCGCTCCATCGCACGGATGCGGTGAACACCAGTTGTCGTCTCCTCACAGCCACCAATGATCGTTTCAATAAGTTCGGGGTACTCCTCGTGGATACGGAAGATCATATCACAGCCATCATCGACGGTGATCGTCGGGTTGTGGTCGATAACCGAGTCGATCGCGTCGTAGTATCCCTCATCATCGACACCACGGACAGCGTAAGAGGTGATGTTTTCGTGTGCATCCAATGCAGCACTTACATCGTCGTGTGTTGAAAGCGGATTGCAGCCGGTGATTGCGACCTCTGCCCCACCCAGTGCAAGCAGCTCGACAAGGTTTGCCGTCTTTGCTTCGACGTGCATTGCCATGCCGACGCGCTCGCCTGCAAGCGGCTGTTCGGCTTCAAACTCCGATCGAAGCGCCTGCAAAATCGGCATATGCTGAAGCGCCCAATCCATTTTCCGTCGGCCCTCTGTCTGTGCAGCCTCGACATCGTCGAGATGTTTTGAGACAGGTGGGTACGCGGTTTCACTCATAGCTACATCTTTGGGTAGTGAACCCAAAACGCTACCGAAGCAGGATATTGTTTTCAGTTGGTTGCCCGATCGACAAGCGACACTGCTGCGTCAGCGGCCTCGTCCAGAATTGACGCTTCAGCAAGCGTCTGGAGCGCCCCATCCTGCATGAGGAACTGCCCATCACAGATTGTGTGACGAACATCCGAACCACGAGCGGCATACGCAAGATGGCTTACATAGTCGTGTGCCGGTGTGAGATGTGGAGCGTCGAAATCGATCACGGCAAGGTCAGCAACACCGCCCTCTCTGAGCTGTCCACCGGGAAGTCCGATCGCCTCTGCGCCCCACGAGGTTGCCATCTGAACTGCGGACGCTGCGGCAACCGCCTCAGCGTTCCCAGTGGCAAGCTTGCCGATCATTGCTGCATCACGCATCTCATCGAAAACATCCAGATCGTTATTCGAGGCCGCACCGTCCGTGCCAAGACCAACCGTTATACCAGCGTCAATGAGCTCCTGAATTGGAGCAATTCCGCTTGCGAGCTTCATATTCGAGGCTGGACAATGAACAACGCGTGTGTCTGTCTCTGCAAGGAGTTCGATTTCGGTTGCATCCAGGTGAACACCATGTGCGAGGAACGTGTTCTCACCGAGGAGTCCAAGCTCGGATGCGTATTCGATCGGCCGCATATTTCGCTCTGTGACGATCGGCGCAACCTCATCGGTAGTCTCGTTTGCATGCAGGTGAAGGCCGATCTCTGCATCCGCCTCCGAGAGCCAGTCAGCGACTGCTTGTAGGTACGCTTCGCCAACAGTGGTCAAACTGTGTGGCATGACTGCGGTTTGGATACGGCCGTCTGCACGACCGGAAAGCGAGGCTGCAACGTCAAAACTCTCTTCGAGATCGTCCCACGCATCCGCCTCATTTTTTGCAACCGTCACAACACCGTGGCCGAGCCGAGCACGAAGCCCTGCTGTATCAACCACTGAGGCGACCTCATCCACGGCAAAGTACATATCTGCAAACGCAGTGACACCCGATCGGATCATCTCAACCGCTGCCAGTTCGGTTCCAACACGGATGTCTTCGGGCGTGAGCTCGGCCTCAACGGGCCAAATATCCTCTCTGAGCCATGCATCGAGCGGTTTATCATCGGCATAGCCACGAAGCAGTGTCATCGCCCCATGACAGTGCCCATTCACAAGCCCGGGGGTAACGAGACAACCTGAAATATCAATCATCTCAGGCGCGCTCGCATCTGGTGAGATTGATTCAATGGTTCCTGAATCCCGATCGACTACAACATTCGCCGAAATAACGTCCAACTCCGGTGTGAGAACCAACCCACCGCTGAGACAGTACGTATCCATACACGCCATTGTTTTGCAGCCGTTCTCAATGCACCGACTTTCTGTGATCACCGTCGCGGATACTCAGGCTATGTGAAACATCCGCATACTCAAGCGTATTGACCTCGAATGGTTTGTTGATGACTTCGAGCGATCGGCATGGAGCATTTGCAAGTCGAGAGCCGGAGACGATCGATGACACCACAGAGTTGTATCTGCTTGAGGAGCACACCCACAAAGGTGGCTGGGTAACAGCTGAAATCACCGGCTGGCAGCGAGACGGTGAGGAGGTCATTGTTTCGTTTGCGCTTCCTACAGGCGAACGTACTGAGACAACGTATCCCTGGCCGACACCGAAAACGTTTGATGAGAATTCATTTATTCGGTTGGTTCGATCGCTGGGCTACAGTGCAGCCTCGATCGATTATATTGTTGGCGAACGAGTGTTGGCACGAGAACACAGCGAGTCATGGACGCTCATTCCTCCACAGGATACCGATTACGAGCGAACACAGCCGCTTGGGGCCGCGTGGCTCGTCCCGCTGTTTGGCTCACTGTCGATTGTTGAACGGCCGATCGATCTCGCAATGATCGGTATCTGTGCGATCTTTCTGGCGATTATGCTTCCTGGCTTTGCAGCGGTTGCGTTTGGGCCTGTCTCCCTTCTGGTATCGATCTCCTCAACGATCGCACTCCTCTCGTTCGTCTTCGGGATTCTATGCATCGGGACTGCAAGCTTGTATGCTCGGCCGGACTAGCATAAAAAACGCTACTTTGCGTGGTTACGGAGCCGCGTTATCCGTTGCCCGAGCGGTGGCTGAATCTCAACCCACGTCGTCCAACTTGCCTGTTCTGGCGTAACACCCCGTAGGTCTGCAACCTGCTCAAATGCATCTGCGAGTTCGTTCGGGCCGACTTTGTCTGCCGCATTTCGATCGGCGCGGAACTGAAACTGCCGACCGATCCAAAACAGCGCAAGCGCAGCAACTGCAAGGATAAACAGCCCATCGCTAAAGCTCAACCAGCCAGCGAACATTGCGGTCGCAATGCCGAGCACGGAGCCGGCAGCAACGATTCGGTACTCCAAATAAAAGAGCCGCGCACGTTCCGCTTCAGCAGCCAGGAGCGCGGCTGCAGTATCGGAATCAAGCTCTTGGATAACATAATCGGAGACGATAAGATATCGGCGCCCAGGTGGTCCGCGGATTGAAAGCGTGATTGAGTGCTCACCGATCGTCTCAACGACACGATACGCTGCAGGTGTAAACTCGGAGACAGTAAGCAAATCGTCGATGATACCCCGCTCAGGATCAGTTGGGAGACGGGCATCACGGAAGCGAAGCAACAGCAGCGGGCCAAACAGCGCAGCAACAAAAAAGAGCACAACAGAAACGCTCACAAAAATGAGTGGGTCGACTTGGACCTGTAGTGGCGTCGTCCCAAAAACCACCGCAGTATCTGGAGGCAAACGCATTGCGATCGAGTGCATACTGGTGGATTCTGGCGAACTGGTGAAAGGATTTCGTTCAGGAGATGGAGGCTACGGAGGGAAAGACAGTTGAAGACCCGTGACAACCCATTGAGTATGCGCATTGCCGTGCCTAACAAAGGCCGTCTCCACGAACCAACGCTCAAACTGCTTGAGCGAGCAGGGTTACATATCCAAAACGGTGCCGATCGGAAACTCTACGCTGAAACGGTCGATCCGGACGTAACTGTCCTGTTTGCCCGTGCAGCGGACATTCCGGAATACGTCCATGATGGCGCTGCAGAGATCGGCATTACCGGTCTCGATCAGGTCAGAGAGTCCCGCCGAGAACTCACCGAACTGCTTGATTTGGAGTTTGGTCGCTGTCGGCTTGTCCTTGCTGCGCCGGAGGATGGCGACATTACAGCGCCAGCGGACCTCGCTGGCAAGACAGTCGCAACCGAGTTCCCGGAGATTGCACGATCGTATTTCGCTTCGTTGTCGATCGATCCCGATATTGTCGAAGTAACCGGTGCAACAGAGCTGACACCACACGTTGAGATGGCCGATGCGATTATCGATATTACCTCTACCGGAACGACGCTTGCAGTCAACCGATTGGCCATTATTGATGACGTGCTCGAAAGCTCAGTCCGGCTGTTTGCCCGATCGGATGTCGTCGATGACCCAAAAGTCCAACAAATCCAAACAGCGCTCGATTCGGTGCTTGCCGCGAACGGCAAACGCTACCTGATGATGAATGTTGCACGCGAGGACCTAGATGCGGTTCGAGAGGTCATTCCGGGGCTTGGTGGCCCGACAGTGATGGATATTGCAGGAACGGACGACGTCGCAGTGCATGTTGTCGTCAACGAGCGTGAAGTGTTTGAGGTCATCACCGATCTCAAACGTGTTGGTGCAACCGGAATTTTAGTCACCGAGATCGAACGACTCGTCGAATAACCTCATTTCAGCGCGGTATATGAATATCCTACTTGTTGGAGTTATGTTCTGTGCTATCCACCAGGGGCAGTCATTGCGATCGTAAGAATTCCAAAGAGAACGGTCCCAATGATGATTGTGACGACGATATGGATTACTGTAATGTATGCCGTAATCCGTCGTGACTCGCCGTAAAAGTAGTTGATTGCAGCCCCATCCGCAACGATCGCAAGCGGGAGCGACACAACTGCTGGAACTCCAAGTGCCTGTGCGACAACGGAAATAACAGCCGGAATTGGGCCAACGCCGAACGCTTTGATAACTGAAACATCACCAAGCACGTTTCGAGCGGCAATATGGGCCGTAGTGGAGAGAAACACGGCAAACAGTCCAACAGTCCCGATAATTGCAAGCGTAGATGCGGCCTGAAGGACGATCGGCGAAGAGAGTGCCATTACGATTCTATAGGTAATTGCACAAACTATTGGTTTCGGTCTGGTACTGTGTCATAAGAGTCCGAGCGAGTCAAGACGCTCGCCGATTACGGAAACCGCACTTGTAGCATCCTCCGGTTGTTTTCCGCCAGTAATCACGAGTTTCCCGGACCCAAATAGCAGTGCGACAACCGCAGGCTCATCAAGCCGATACACAAGCCCCGGAAACTGCTCTGGTTCGTACTCAATATTTTCTAAGCCAAGTCCGATCGCAATGGCATTTAGATTGAGTGTCACACCAAGGTCGGCACTTGCGACAATGTTTTGCACCGTGATTTCTGGATCCTCGTCGATCGGAAGCTCAAGCGCACGAAGTTTATCAAAAACGATTGCCAAACTCTCATGGACAGCATCGATCGAGTTTGCACCGGTACAAACGATTTTTCCGGATCGAAAGATGAGGGCAGCAGATTTTGGCTCTTGGGTCCGGTAGACAAGCCCTGGAAACTGCTCTGGGTCGTAGTTTGCACCGTCAAGATCCATCGCAACGTGTTGGAGCTCAAGTTCATGTCCAATCGCGGTGGAGGCAACGACGTTCTCAATCGAGATTGAGTCCGTGGGGTCCGTCATGACGTATGTATAGTTTGTTAGAATCATAAAAGTGAGTTATCGATCGGCCGATCGGCTGGTATGCAGTTGTGTTGAACTCCGCGCAAGGGTTCGAAGGTTGACCGCTGTAACGAGCACACCCAGCATTGTAATCATGACCGGAATCCCGATCGCAATGGCGCTCTCATAGATGGAGAGAAAGCCGAGAAAACAGATGACAAGCGCGGTTGATTTGACCACCGCGAATCCGATCGGGGTTGGTTGCTCGGAGAGAAGCAACCGAATTGCAGGATTCGCCTCGACGATATCGGCTCGCTGCACCGCAACAACGGTCGTAATGTAGTCACCAGCACCATAGAACAGGAGTGCAAGCAGCCACCACTGAAGTTCAACTGAAGTGAGTGATGGCGTGAGGGAGGCAAGGACCATACAACCTATGTTAGACACCCATACATCAGTACTTTCTCCTTAGTGGAGGTAATGAGACAATTCTATCGGATACAGCAGCGATCGATATGCTGATTTAATCGCTCCCCATTCGATCGAATGTGTACTGTCTCGAACTTGCTGGCGAGTCCGACTCGTTTGCCATCTGTGAGGCGAAAACGGTATCATCTGCAGTTGAGCACGTAGCCCCTGGGCTTGCAACTGCCCGAGGTATCGATCGTGATGGTGTTCGCCGACTTGCATACACGCATTCAGCTATCGAGCTCATTGCAAAGGCGGATGCAGATATTAGTGGCGCAGCACTTGCACTCGAGGCAGCCTCATTCGATCGCACAGGATCGATCGCAGTACGAGCACGTGACGTTCGCGGAGCGACCGGCGTAAGCACAAGCGAGGCTGAACGAACACTTGGTGGCAAGCTCGTTGAAAAAGGGTTTAGCGTTGACCTTGAGAATCCGGATCACGAGCTGCGTGTGCTATTTTCGGAGGGTGACGTGGATGGGGAGCCTCGATCGGTCTGTCTGCTCGGCTGGGTTGCCGTAGAGAGCGTTCGGGATTTCCAGACACGAGCACCGACGGATCGGCCGTTTTTCCAACCCGGGAGTATGGCTCCGATCGATGCCCGTGCGTTTGTGAATATCGCTGGGGGTGGCCCCGGAACAACCGTCCTTGATCCAATGTGTGGGACTGGAGGGATCCTCTTAGAGGCCGGATTGGTGGGAGCGCGACCGATCGGAATCGATGCACAAGCGAAGATGGCGCACGGTGCAGCGACAAACCTCGAAGCCTATTTAGATGCAGACCAGGAGTTTGCCGTCTGTCGCGGTGATGCAACGGCGCTTCCACTCCGGGATGATTCGATCGACGCGGTGGTGTTTGATTCCCCATACGGTCGCCAATCAAAGATTGCAAGACACGAGCTATCCGAGCTGGTTTCCGGTGCACTGGCGGAGGTGCGCCGTGTTGCACCGCGGGCTGTCATGGTGGCCGATCGCTCATGGGACACCGAAGCCGAGGCGGCTGGCTGGACGGTTTCGGAGCGGTTTGTCCGCCGTGTGCATCGATCGCTCGATCGGCATGTCCATGTGCTTGAGTAATTACGAGTCTGAAGCACGATCAAATGTCTCAAAACAGAGGTAGCATCGGTAGAGATCATACGTTGTTGTCTCAAAAACGTCAGCGTCGGAGCTGACACTGTCGTGTGTCGATTGGTCGTACTCGTATGTCTCGCTTGCAAGCACAGTCCCGTCTCGAATTTTGAAACAGAACCGTCGATCGCAGCGTGGACAGCGAGGACGGCTGCGGAGAGCCGATCGGAGCATCGGTTGACTCCTACTACACGATCCGGTAGTAAATTGTTTGTGTCCGTCTAAACCGCCGACCGCCACCGTTGATCCCGTCTGTTTAAGCCACTGGCAACCTCCAACTGGAATAATGGCCGATTCGGAGCTTATTGCGGCGCTCAAAGATGCAAAGGCAGTACAGTATGGTGAATTCGAACTCTCTCACGGCGGGACAAGCGACTACTACGTAGATAAATACCTTTTTGAGACAGATCCAACCTGTCTGAAACTGATTGCAGAAGCGTTCGCTGACGCGATCGACGATAACACCGAAACGCTTGCAGGCGTTGCACTCGGTGCGGTGCCACTCGTTGCTGTGACGGCTGTTGAGATGCAGCTCCCATACGTTATTGCTCGAAAGAAAGCCAAAGAGTACGGGACAGCCAAACGTATCGAGGGCCGATTAAATGAGGGTGAGGAGGTTGTTGTCCTCGAAGATATTGCAACGACAGGAAAGAGCGCACTCGATGCAGTCGAAGCACTCAGAGACGCTGGTGCAGACGTTGACGTCATTTACGTGGTCGTCGACCGAGAAGAGGGTGCAAAAGAGCTGCTTGCAGAACACGATATTGAGCTTCGATCGCTGCTCACCGCAAGCGAGCTGCTTGCAGATCAATTGTAATCCCAGCGCTATTCATTTTCCGTGTCGTCTGTGGCTGACTGTTCAGCATATGATGAGCCGATCACATCTCGAATCCGATCGGCAGTAACGTTCCCAACGCCAGTCACCTCCAACAGATCGTCTTTTCTGGCAGTCATCACTTCTTCAACCGTTCCGAAGTGGTTGAGCAGCGCTTCTGCAGTGACCGGGCCAATATCTGCGATCGAAGAGACAACATACTCCTGCTGTTCGGCAAGCGTTTTTGTGGTTTTCTCGCCATGGACACGAACAGATCGCTCACGAACCTCCTGCTCACGTCGAGCGATCATCGCAAGCATCTCGGTTGTATCTTGTTCGTCCTCAGTTCGGAGGATGCTCACTCCGTAGTCGATCGCTAAACTGGAGACCGCACCACGAATTGCGTTCGGATGGATGTTCCGCGTTCCATACAGATCGGTCCCTTCAATGATAACGACGGGCCGCGAGTAGTTGCGAGCTAGGTCACCAACTTGCTCGAACATCGACCGATCGGTGCCTGTCAGCGTGTCAAGGAAATCGTCGACAGATTTTCGTTCGACAGCAACCCGATCGGAGAGCACGTAGTCGCCGACAGCAAGCGTCTCAAGCCGGGTCGTGATCCCCTCACGAGTTGAAAGATCGCGTGCAATGGTGGAGTCGAGTTCACGCTGGTCGATCACAACCTCAACCTGGTCGTCGTCAGCAGTACCCGCAGTCGCAACAATCCCGCCAGACTCGGTTTCTTCGTCGGGAGTGGTGTCGTCTGGGTTTGGTTTCGATTCCGATTCTGATTCTGACGCTGATTCGTCTGTATCGTCCGATTCCGATTTCATCCCGAAGTCGGTGAGTCCTGGCTGGCCGTTTGTATGTGATCGAGACTGTGGCGCTGGTTTCTCACGCTGTTCTGTCGAGCCCGATCGTGCTGGCGTGTCAGTGCCCTCGGTTGTGTCGGTGCGATCGGTGTCCCCATCAGCTGAATCAGCGTCAAACGATGATAGTCCGGACTGTGTGCCCGCACTGAGTTCGGTTTCAACATCAGTGGCGAGCTGTTTGAGTTCGCGGAGCTCAGATTCCATCTGCTGTTCTTTTCGGCGGGAGATCCAGAAGTACGCCTCATCTCTCGTATCCTCTGCCATCAACACAACGACACGGCCTTCGTCTTGCCTTCCGGTTCGGCCTTTTCGCTGAATCGATCGGATCGCAGTCGGGACTGGTTCATAAAACAACACGAGATCGACCTCCGGGACATCAAGCCCTTCCTCTGCAACCGATGTTGACACTAAGACAGTGAACTCACCGTTTCGGAACGCGTTGAGCGTCTCTTGCTGCTGTTTTTGTGTCATTCCCGGTGACCCTTCCTTGTTTCCTTGCCCAACAAATCGTTGTGCGTCAAAGCTCTCCGAGAGGAATTCGGTCAGCGCCTCCGCAGTATCTCTCGACTCGGTGAACACAATGACTCGATCGCCGCCGTTGATTCCAAGCGTTTCCGCGAGCAAGATTCGTGTCTGTGAGAACTTCGGATGGAGTTTGTCGTAGGTCTCGGCTTTCCGCATCGCACGCCGAACATTTGGATCCGCAACAAGTCGCTGGCTGGCTTTTGACGCACCGGATGACCGAGCGGCGTTGCGCTGTCGATCGAAGTATCGACGGACGGATTCGACACTTTGGGTCTCAACGAGCTCAACCGCTCGTTTGAGCTTCATCACCTCCGCATGGACCGACATTCCTTGGTAGCCTTCTGATTTATCGTTGTCAATAAGTCGTCGCAGTTTACCGCCGATCGTATTGAGCTGTTTTTGAGAGATGTCGGGTGACGTGGCGTTCGTGACGCCAAGCTCTTTGAGCGATTGGAGCCGTTCGGTAATCACTTTGTTGAGTAGGTCGCGAATCTCAAGCAGTTCTGCTGGAAGGTCGATTCGCTTCCATTCAACCGCTGTGTCATGGGTGTACTCGGAGACATCCGCGTCCTCTTCGGACATCACCTCGACGCGATCGAGGCCAAGGTTCTCACAGACGGTAAGAATATCTTCCTTATTCCCACCGGGTGACGCACTCATTCCAGTAACGAGCGGTTTCGAAGCATCTGCGTGATACCGCTCTGCAATATAAACGTATGCGTACTCACCGGTGCCGCGGTGACACTCGTCAAACGTGAGGTGGGTGACGTCCGCGAGGCTAATTCGGTTGCCAACAAGATCGTTTTCGACAACCTGTGGGGTTGCAATCACGATCGTTGCATCATCCCAAACCGCTGCTCTATCGTCAGGTCGAACGCTGCCAGTAAAGACAACAATCTCCTCATCAGGGATCGAGAGCGCTTCCCGATAGAAGTCCGCGTGCTGTTGGACAAGCGGCTTTGTAGGTGCTAAAAAGAGTGCTTTGCCACCAATATCGTGCAGTCGGGTTGCAGTAACAAGCAGACTAACGGTCGTTTTTCCAAGCCCAGTTGGAAGGCACACAAGCGTGTCATCGGTCCGAGCCGCGCCTGCAAGTTGGATCTGATAGAGGCGTCGCTGAATAAACGAGGGATTGAGAAGCGGGTGTTCAACGTACGCAACGTCGTCTGTGACCGCCATTATCTCGTGTATGAGACAGGGCCTGTTAAGCGTTCGTCAAGCGCAGTGAAAGTAAAGTTAGGATTGCTCCTGAGTATTGTAGGCCTCGTCAGCGTGTTTGGCAAAGTCCACAGCAAACAGCTGTTCGCGTGGCCGAAGCGCAGATTCACAGACGCGCTCGCCGGTGAGTTGTGCCCACTCAGTTACTTTTTGTCGATCGCGTTTGCTCATCTCATCTGTAGCTAACCCCACAATCGATTATAATAGTTTTGCCAATTGTCACTCGGTGGCGACCCAACTTGGGAGCTGTGTACGATCCATCCACGTGACAATGAGAACGTGTGGAAGTGTAAGCAGTGCAATGCCAACAAGATACACTGCCAACAGTGAGTTGGCGTCAATACCCACTGAAAGGCCAATGAACAGCCCAACAAAGACGATTAGAGAGGCGGCTGTGAGTGGTGCAGCATCAGAGCCGAACTGGCGGAGTGCAGTCTTGATCGACCCTCGTTCGATCGCAGCCACAGATCGATCATCGATCGCAGCGAGCCGCCCAATATGACGAATGCTGTGCCAGCATGCAAAGTAGACGCCGATCGCAAATACCGGCGGCAGTACCCAGAAGTAGATCCAAAGCAGGCCGATCTCGGCGCAGTTTCCCAGCCATCCGCGGTGCGGATCGATACCCGTATGCACACGATAGTAGCCAAGCGCAATGACCACAAGTGTAAGAACCGTGAATGCAATAACGCCACCAATACGGATAGATGGATCAAACACGACCGCGAGCATCGGGACTGCAGCAGGATCAAACAGCGAGACGATCGCCACTGCAACCTGCTCATACTGGCCTGGATGCGAGAGCAGTGGAATAAACATTGGAAAGCCACCGCGAAGCAGAATTGTGAGCCAGCGATCGACTTGATTTCCAAGCGAATCCAGCCCAGACACTGCATAGAGAGTGTAGACGTCGCCTTGCCCCCAGTGGTACCATGTGAGCAGAATAAAGCTCACAAACGCGAGCGCGGGTGACAGCAGCCAAAACAGCAGATACGCTCCGCCCGCGAGGGCGTACAACGCCCCAACAAGAGCGAACGACCGGCGACGAGGGAGAGACATCAGACGTGCTGGAACAAGGTGGTCAACGGCACCATGTGGGAGTCCAAAAATAACCACACTCAAGAGAAACGGGAGGTACAGCACTGTTTCAGGTAGCCACTGAATCAGTGGTGAGAACAATACAACGCCACCAAGCAGGAGCATTGGCCACCGAACGGTTGTTTGGGAGAGCGCTGACTGAACCGGGAGCGAGAGTCGTAGTGAATGGCTCATTGATTGTTCAACTGTTCGTCAACTGTATCTGCAGCCTGCGTTGCTGTGGGTGGTGTCTCAACCGTTGGGAGGATCGTCGCGATCGGCGCGGGCCAGCCATATGTGTCCCAGTAGTCTAGAACCCACTCAAAAAGGACCAGCCCGTTAACCGTCATCAAGCCAGCCACAAAAAAGAAGAGCATCTCCTCAATCGGGAGACCGAGAACAGCGATACCAGTCGTGTACTGCTCGGAAATAACCCAGGTCCCAATTTCGATCGCAATCCGATCGGTAACCCACAGATAGAGTGCTGGGACAAGTGCTGCTTCGAGCCAGATTCGCGGTGTTCGGATCAGGTAGCCACCACCAACGGCCCACTGGAGCATAATGACGGGGCCGACCCAGGCAATGAGCCCACCAAGATAGAGGTACGATGGGTCTTGGAAAACAAGCCAGATCCCACTGACAAACAGTATGAAACCCGCACCAACACCGAGGAGTCGCGGTCGCCATGCAAAGTCCCCGGCGCGGAACGTTGGGTCAAAGCCACGGAGGTAGAGATAGAGCCCAACAATAACCGTTTGAAAAATAAAGAACAGATACTCTCCAAGCGGGATTGAGAGTACCGTCGCCACTACCGCACCGTCACCGTACCACCAGACACCACGCTGGATCATATAGCTCCCCCACGGGGTCGTATAAATAAATGCGATCGTCACTAAAATGGAAATCCCGATTGCGCCGCGAATTGCTCCTGTACGATCGTTTCTGTACAGCAGGAACAAGAGCAGTCCAATAACGGGGAGAATAAATACTGCATGGAACTGCAAGTATGTTAGCTCAACCATGTTGCGGACAAACACCGACTTGTAGCCAACGTGCTAAGCACCCAACACCCATTGATACCATATACTACGTAGGGAGTCAAAATAAATCCGCGGGCCGAATTAGCTGTCGTCTGCGTCCAGCAGTTGCCGATCTTCAAAGATTGCTTCAAGCTCAGTCATGGAGCTAACGGTGAGATCACAAGCCGGCTCAACCGCTGGCTTTGGAATAAACCCGACTGCAAGTCCCGCAACCTCAAGCATCGGGAGATCGTTTGCGCCATCTCCGACGGCGATCGTGCTTGCAAGCGCAACACCTTCACGCTCGGCCAGTGCTTCAAGCTGTTCGTCTTTGGTTCCTTCAATGAGCGGTCCAGTGACAGCACCGGTAAGCTCGCCATTCTCGATTGGCAACGCATTGCTGACAATTGCATCTACTTCCGCACCGGCTGCATCAAGCGCCTTTGCAACGCCACGCTCGAACCCACCAGTAAGAATGGCAACCGTGTGGCCTGCCGCACGGAGTCTGGTAATGAGTTCACCAGCGTACGGTCGGAGTTTGACTTCGCTATATGCCTCTTCTGCCAACTGCTCATCAAGCCCAGTCAGAAGTTCTGCACGGCTACGGAGGCTCTCTGCGTAGCTGATTTCATCATTCATTGCTTGTTCTGTAATCTCGGCCATCTCGTCTGCAACGCCCAGTCGCTTTCCAAGAAGGACAGTCATTTCCGAATCCGACAGTGTGCCATCGAAATCGAAGGCGATCAGTGCCATATTTGTGTATATGCAGCAACTGGTTTGAAACTGCATCATTTCGGCAACGAACATCAACGCAGCAACAGGTGCGTGTGGGTCTCTAACAGACATATTCGGCCGACGTGGAAACCCTTAACCGGCATCCACCGGACCGTACAGACATGAAAGTTCTCGTCACGGACCCAGTCGCCGACGCGGGGCTCGAACGGTTACGTGAGGCAGGCTACGAGGTAACGATCGATTACGAAATCGAAGGAGACGAACTGCTTGAGGCAGTTTCGGACGTACATGGATTGATTGTCCGATCGGGAACGGAAGTCACAAAAGAGGTGTTCGAAGCCGCATCGGAGCTTATTATTGTTGGTCGTGCTGGAATTGGTGTCGACAACATCGACATCGAAGCAGCAACTGACCACGGTGTTATTGTTGCAAACGCACCCGAGGGTAACGTTCGTGCCGCAGCAGAGCACACCGTTGCCATGGCGTTCGCAGTGGCACGATCGATCCCACAGGCACACGCTCGACTCAAAGATGGGGAGTGGGCAAAGTCCGACTACCTTGGCACCGAAGTAAACAACAAAACGCTCGGTATTGTTGGTCTCGGACGGGTTGGTCAAGAAGTCGCAAAACGGCTTGACTCGCTTGGCATGGATCTTGTTGTATTTGACCCATACATTTCCCAAGAGCGCGCCCAACAGTTCGGTGCAACGCTCGTCGACGATCTCGGCGACTGTCTCGCACAGGCTGATTTTGTGACGATTCACACGCCACTGCTTCCGGAGACAGAGAACATGATCTCCAAAGAAGAGTTGGAACTAATGGATGGTGGCTATCTTATCAACTGTGCCCGTGGTGGCATTGTTGATGAAACTGCACTGGCCGACGCAGTTGCAAACGGAACGATCGAAGGCGCTGCACTCGACGTATTCGCTGAAGAACCGGTACCCGAAGATTCCCCACTGCTTGCTGTGGACGATATCATTGTCACACCGCATCTTGGTGCTGCAACGGAGGCGGCTCAAGAGAACGTTGCAATCGATACCGCAGAGCAGTTGATTGCAGCATTCAATCAGGAGCCGGTTCTCAACGCGCTCAACGCACCGTCGGTTGATGAGACCGCATTCCCACGAATCAAGCCGTATATTCCGCTCGCTGAAACCGCAGGAAAGGTTGCCGCACAGCTACTTGGAAAACGAATTACGGAGATTGAAGTGCTGTATGAGGGAGATATCGCAGCTGAAGAGATTGACCTGCTTACAGCAAGTGCACTTAAAGGCGTCTTCACACCGCTTGAGTGGCAGGTGAACTCGGTGAACGCGCCACAGCTTGCGAAGGACCGCGGCATCGAAGTGACGGAGTCTAAAACCCGACAAGCTGATGACTTCCAGAGTTTGGTGACTGTAACTGTCAGAAATGGCGACGAAGAGCTCTCCGTCTGTGGGACGCTCTTTGCCGGCGAAGATCCACGAATTGTCCGCATTGATGGCTATCGCGTCGATGCGATCCCGTACGGACACATGCTCGTTGCACGAAACTATGACAAACCGGGAGTCATCGGGTTTATTGGAACCGTGCTTGGAAACAACGACATCAATATTGCAGGGATGTTCAATGCCCGCGAGACGATCGGCGGGGAGGCACTCACCGTCTACAACCTCGATCAGTCAGTACCGGATGCCGTTCGTGACGAGTTGCTCTCTGACGATCGGATTATCGAAGTCAAAGAGATAACGCTCGACGATCAGTAACAGCAGTTACCGTTGAACGGTATTTCGAAGTGACGTGAATGCAGCATCAATGTGTGCGCCGATGCGTTCACAGACACCTGCGGTCCGTTTTGGTTCGTTTTTTGTGCGTTGGACATCTGCGAGTAGGTACTCGTAGCGTTCAACAACCTGTCTTCGCTCGGTACGTTCTCGATCGAGTTCATCACGAAGGAGGCTTACTTGTGTTCGGAGCTGGTTCGCTTCTCGAACGGCACGCGATCTGTCACGGGCTGCGGCTGTGAGCTCCGATCGAGTTGGGTATGGCTGCGTATCGACTCCATCAGGAGTTGATGGATCAAGTGGGTAAGTGCGATCGCCGGTTCGATCCGGGCTAACCGTTCCGGTCGGGAGTTCTGATGACCACATGTATGTTATATAGTCACACGAATACAAAAAGACTCGTCAGACGGTAGTCATGCGGCAGTAGTTGCCGATTGGTTAGCTGTGGAGATGTTCGAGGACAGCATCAGTGTCGTTTGGCACTGGCTCTGGATCATCACCAGCAGCAAATGCCGCATCTGGATCCTTCAGTAGGTGGCCGGTTGTGAGACAGACCACGTCTTCATCAGTGCTAACAATCCCTTCGGAAACGAGTTTTCGCAAGCCAGCAACAGAGGCTGCAGATGCAGGTTCAACACCAACACCCTCTGCAGCGAGATCGCGTTGCGCTTGAGTGATCTCATCATCAGTGACGGAAATCGCAGTTCCACCAGTGTTTCGAACGCCAGGGAGTGCCTTTGGTGCATTAACCGGGTTTCCGATCCGGATTGCGGTTGCACGAGTTTCGACGTGCTCCCACCGTTTGACCTCGTCAGCACCGTTTTGGATTGCTTCAACCATCGGTGCAGCACCCTCTGCTTGCACGCCAGTCAGTTTCGGCACATCGGATGGATCAAGCGAGCCTGCTTGGACAAGTTCGCGGAACGCTTTATATAGTGCAGCGGTGTTACCTGCGTTGCCAACCGGAAGGACGATTCGGTCGGGATATTTTCCATGGTCTTCGTAGAACGTTTCGAGAATCTCGAATCCGATCGTCTTCTGGCCCTCCAGACGGAACGGATTCAACGAATTGAGAAGATATGCCTCTCCACGGGCAGCGAGATCTTGGACAATATCGAGACAGGAGTCAAAATTACCATCAACCTCAAGGATTCGAGCATTGTGCAGGCTCGCCTGTGCAATCTTTCCAGCCGCAACCTTTCCTTTCGGAAGAAGTACAAGTGTTTCCATCCCCCCGCGTGCACCATATGCGGCCAGGGCTGCGCTTGTATTTCCGGTCGATGCACACGCAAGCCGATCGACGCCAAGCTCTTTGGCGACTCGAACGCCAACGGTCATCCCACGATCTTTGAATGCACCAGTTGGGTTCATCCCCTCATGTTTGATGCGGAGTCGGTTCACGCCGATCGACTCACGAAGCCGCGGTACCTCATGTAGCGGCGTATCTCCCTCGGGTAGTGAGATACCTTCATCAAATGGGAGCGAGGCGGCATATCTCCACACACCACGATCGGGTGCAGTTTCGACCCGCCCATCCGATCCAAACTCCTCGAATGTTGGTGGGTTCGCATATCGAACCTCAAGTAATCCATCACACTCGTCACAAGTATATCGAATATCGTCAAATGGTGCAAACTGCTCACCGCATTCAATACACTCTAACCAGACACCATCGTCTGCACACGCCGGCTCTGTTTGTACCGGCGCAGTTAGTGCCAAACTCATTATAAGATTGGTTGGTTCCAATGAGTAAAAGACGGTCGGTGTTGGCGGATGCTGTGACACCTACCTCACTCGCCAAACGCGTCGATTTTATTATGGACGGAGTCAACCCATTCATCGAGAGCTGTGTGAAGCATCTCTTTTGCCTCCGGCAGTGGGACGGCAGTGTACTGATAGACGTAGCCACCCGGATCAAGCAGCCGGCGCTCACGTTCGACAAGTCCTTTGTTTAGAAGGGTTGTCAGCGATCGGTTCACATTCGATCGGTCCCGATCGAGCACGTCTGCAAGCTCTGCAACGGTACTTCCTGGATAATCACATAAGACGAGATAGGTTCTGCTCTCATGATCTTGAATCCCAAATACACACGAGAGGACATGTTTGAAGTCCGGGTCGTGGTCCCCAATAATCTCATCCATCTCTGGGGTATCACTCATAACTACACTGATGTCGCTCTCATCGTTAAATCCCCGTATCGCTGCAAACGAGTGTCAGCGAGCAATCATTCATCAGGGCGAGCATATCCCATCCGTTTAATGCAGTTGCGAATTTCGGTCTCGCCGGTATGTTTCAGCAGTTTTGTTGGCGTATCACAGTAATACGTGTTTCCGTCTCGCCGAAGAGTAACAATTCGCTCAGTACCCATCATTTCAACCGTGATCCGGACGCGCCGGTCCTCGTTTAATGCAGCAACGATCTCGTCAGTACTGCACTCGCCGGCGTGGACGCAAAGTGGTGGTTTTGGTCCCATTTCAATTGATTGTAAACTTCGATTGATCGTCTTGTTCGGGTTCTATCGGTGGTTCAACACCTTCTGCGGCTTCAACGTTGGCCGTTTCTTTCTCTGTGGTCACGTGCCAACGATCGATTGATGACTCATATTCGCCAAGCAGTTCGGACACCTGTGTTTTGAGTGTGTCGTCGTTGATATTGACTTCAAAAATAAAGTACTGCTCGTCGCTTGTCGGACCACGATTTGTTTTTTGAATGTTCGCACTGACGAGTTCGTTATCGAAATAGTATGGTGCAAGCTGTGTCATGACGTTCTGATACACCGTATTTTCGACTTTTCGAATTGCTTTTCGGCTAGCAGAGTCCGCAGCTCTGGCGACATAATCAATCGTTTCTTCCCAGCGTTTTAATGCGCCATCGTTGTCGCCGTTTTCGACTTTCTCATACGACTCTGTGAGCTTTTCTCCAGCGGTTTTGAGATCGTCACCAACATTTTTACCTTTCTTTTCACCCTCGCCCTCATTGACACTTGCTTGTTTTGCAGTCTTTTTATTGACGTCTTTGTTGAGCCGTTCATGGGGTTTTGGACGCCACTCTTCCCATTCCGCAAAGGCGTCACTCTCAATACCAAGTTCGCGCAGTGCTTGAGTGACTCGTTCACCGTGTTCAACGACATCACCCCAACTGCCGCGTTCTTTGAAGCCAGCGATGCTCTCTTCCATTTCGTTGAGGGTACGCTACGTGGGACTATGGTATAAGCGTCTCTGAGTTTGGTACGCACACACGTGGGCGGTCACCGCTTGTTACCGTAAACAAAGTTTGTGGCTGCAGTATCGATTCGTTCCGTTATGCCACCAATCCAGGCCGCAGGTGAGATCCGTCGAATCTGATCCTCATCAACCTCAATTCGATCGCCATTAAACGGATCACGGCGCGATTGGGACTCCTCATCATCACTGCTTACGGCGTCAATAACGGTTGTCATCGAACAGCGGCCGCACGCCTCTGTGTTTTTTGAACCCATTCTTGATCGTACCATCACTACGTGCTAACGCATGATAATCGTTGTCCCGGTGGGTCCGATTTGTTAGGGACCAGTAGCAATCGCTGTCGACGGATTTTTGAGTGCACCATGGTAGAAACACGCATGGGATATCGAATCGTGGATCCGAAGACAGTCGAGCCGACTGGCGATCGGCCCTGTGAGCTTCGACGGCTCAGCGAGCCAGCACAGCTATCTTCGGTTGCACTCAATCAGTTTCGAGCCGCTCCGGGTGAGCAGATACCACTTGCATACCACTATCACGAAGAACAAGAGGAGGCGTTCTACGTGCTTTCAGGGACGCTATCGGTCGAAACACCCGAAACAGACATCACCGTGAGTGCTGGATCACTGTTTGTCGCAGATTCGGAGAGTCCCCATCGAGCCTACAATCCAGCCGACGCAGCAACCGATGTGACTGTCCTCGCACTTGGAGCACCAGCAGTGTCAGGTGATGCAGTTCCATACGAGCCAGCCAATGAGTGAAAATGCAGCCAGCAAAGGTGGTAGTGAGAATGAGTCTGGTAGCGGTAGCGATGCAGTTCCACCGGAGGCACTCCCGGATGAGATCGTTGACGCAGTCCCGACGTGGGAAAATGAGTACTTCGATCGAGTGAGCGATCGGCTCATGTACAACTACGACCTCGAAAAGGACCATCGCGTCGGTGGAGAACGATTTGATCTCTATGGCGAACTTCGGATGGAGATTCAAAAGCAGTTTGTCCACCCAGCACTCAATTATGCGAATCATAACACCGAGGAGTATCTTTTTGGAAAGCGTGTTCCGTCGCTTCGAGTGAGCGACGTGCAGCGATTCGTTGAATTGGGTCACACCCTCGCAGACGAGTGGATTATTGCCGATGAGGAGCACTTTGGGACGGATTTCACGTTTATTTTGGTCACTGAATCAATCACTGACGACGTTCGATCACTTGTCTCAGGGTTCCACGATCGAAACCTGCTGAAGTTTGGGTACTACGGGCACTACGAAATCAATCTCATTGTTGTTGACCCAGAGAGCGAGACTGCAGTTGGAAGTATGAATGCGGATGCAATCGAAGCGTGTACGCTTTGGGAGCATATTGCACCGCAAAAACAGGGGATTTTCTCCCGGATCGCCCACCGGTTTTGGAAATAACGGGCGATCGCCGTTGCTCAGTGAGGGTAGTGTTTGGTGGAGTAGAGAATAGAGTAGAGTAGCGCAGGGACTGACAGTTCAACGACTCGTCTGTGAATCGTACTCTTTAGTCTTCGGACTCACCTCCATCTGTCGCAACCGCACTTTTGTTACGACGGACCCGTTGGATGTTTCCATAGCCAATTTTTACCAACGAGAGTGCCAAGTAGATTAGCGTGGCAGCAAGCACCATCTGGACGACACTCGATGCGAGTGCGATTGTTGTTGCTGCCTCACCTTGGATGATATTTACGTAGAGGTTATCATAGAAGATCAACCACGACAGCCCGAGGATAGTAATCGTTACCATCACAGCCATTGGTGCACCGGTACTGATGAGTTGTTTTGTGTCGTCCCAGTTTGCAAGCCAGATTGTTGCAGTCAGGAGTGCAAGCGCTGCAAGCAGCTGGTTTGCACCGCCGAACAGTGCCCAAAGCGTCACCCACTGCCCGGAGGAGACAAGGATATATGCAGGGAGAATTTGGACGATCGGATTGGTGTATCGACCACGTACGAGCGATTTTGGATCTGCGGACAGACCACTATCGCTTGCGCCAGCAGGTGTGCCAACGATCTCTTCCATCATGTATCGGCCAAGTCGAACCGCAGTGTCAGTCGATGTAAGCAGGAAGCTCACAAGGACGAGCGCCATAAATGGCGCACCGACAGACGTTGGGATACCGAAGCTTGTGAGGATAATTCCACCACCGGTTGCGAAGTTCGGCAATGCACCACCGATACCACCAGCGGCTGCGTCAGCAGCGAACCCTGCTACGGCGAGTGTCGAAAGCGCAAGCGCGGCGAGGAGTCCCTCACCAAGCATGCCACCGTATCCAATAAGCCGTGCATCGCTTTCTTTATTGAGCTGTTTCGATGTTGTCCCTGAGGAGACAAGCGAGTGGAATCCACTGATTGTCCCGCAGGCGATCGTGATAAAGAGGATTGGGAAAAGCGGGACTAATAACCCTTCAGCACCCCAGAACCCGTGGAACATCGGGATCGACGAATCAACGACAAGCGGCTGCGATGAGCTTGCAAAGATCGTCCCGACAATGATTGCGAGAATACCTCCACCAACACCCGTGTACAGGAGGAACGATGAGAGGTAATCACGTGGTTGCAACAGCACCCAAACTGGAAGCGCACTTGCGAGCGCACCATAGAGCATGATGATTGGAACCCATGCAGCAGTGTTAACGCCAAGTTCCGCTGCACCAGGAATCCACTCACCACCGCCGGAGAACAACACAGCAGTTCCTGCTGGGTAGTCACCTGGGAAGAGTGCGAATGGGAACTCAATACCGAGCCACACACCGGCAAAGACACCCCCGACAAAGAGGATTGTGCCCGGAATAAATGGCCCATTCAGTTGGTACAGGTACACACCAAATATGAACGCAAGCGCGATGTAGACGAAGCTCGCGGTTGTGACTTGTGGGAACGCATTAAACACGATCGCCACAACGAGTGCGAACACTGCAACGACGAGAATGATCGTTAGGAACGCGAACCACAACAAGAGGTTCTTCCCGCGCTCACCAACGTATTCGCCGACGATGTATCCGATCGATTTTCCTTCGTGTCGAAGGCTGCCGGAAAGCGATACAAAATCGTGAACCGCACCCATCAGTGGATTTCCGATCGCAATCCAGAGCAAAGCCGGAAGCCATCCCCAGATTGCACCCGCCGTGATCGGTCCAACGATCGGTGCGCCGCCCGCAATACTCGAATAGTGGTGCCCCAATAAGACCGGCTTCTTCGCCGGTACATATTCTTGTCCATCTTCGTACTTGTGCGCTGGCGTCTCATTGTCGTCGTCAAGTTCGACGAACCGGGAGAGGTATTTTGAGTAGCTAAGATACCCCACACTAAATGTAGCCAGTACAGCAAGGACGATCCAAATTACTTGTGTCATGTGACGCTACCTCAATCGCACCATGTGTACATATCTCACATAAAGGTTCGTGTTATACGCTGAAGTAGGAGTAAAAAATGCCTCAATAGCCCTGGGTTATCCACATCGTAAGAAACATATGATCATTACTGATGGCCAGAAATACTTAATTTCTAACCAAATACGAGAGAGAAATATCTCCGGCGTTATAGATCAACTGCAAGCGCAGCAGCAACATCACCAAGAATGTCACCTTTGACTTCTTTCGTTCGTGTTTCAATCTCGGCAATGAGAGGGACGGCAAACTCCGATCGTACCTGAGAGAGCCGCTCATTTTCGGTCGCGACACGATCACGAAGGAATCGGGCACCGCGGCCGTTCTCGTCCGCATCGGGTTCCGGTGTGAGTTTGTTCGCAACCAGCCCTCGAACCGCGAGATCTCTGTCATCCATCCCATCAATAGCTCGCTTTGTTTCGTTGACTGAGAGCTGATCGGGATTAAAGACAAGAAAGAACGCCGCATCTGTTCTGAGCGTCTCACCAGCATATTCAAAGAACTCTTTGCGCTGTTGGAGTCGTTCAAGTACTGGATCACCGTCCATAATTCGGCGTGGCTCCATGTTTCCGATCGCTGCCTTTTCAAACAGGTCAATACTCTGGCGGCGTTTGTGTGCAAGCCGCTCGATCCAGCCCTCAAGGAATGTCGGCAGTCCGAGAAGTCGGAGCGTCCCCCCAGTTGGAGCCGTATCAAAGACGACGCGATCGTACGCTTCGGAGTTCTTCATTACGTCAACGAATCGATCAAAGAGCGCGGATTCGTAGGCACCCGGCGTTTGGTGTGCCATCTCAACCTGTCGGTTGATCTCATTGACCATCGAGGCGCTGACCTGTGCAGAGAGATCCGATCGAATCTCGTCAAGATGTCGAATCACCTCGTCTTCGGGGTCGATTTCCATTGCGGAGAGATGCGCTTCGCCTGTAACTGGCGTTGGCTCGTCGCTAAAGGGCTGATCGAATACGTCAGTTGTGCTGTGTGCAGGATCAGTTGAGACAACGAGCGTTTCGAGTCCGTTTCGGGCACATTTGAGCGCGTACGCACACGAAACGGTCGTCTTTCCAACACCGCCTTTCCCGCCGAAGAAGACAAATTTTTCCATAGATTAGAAGTGGTACTGGTGGCCTTTTCGTTCGATGAGCGATTGTCGATCCCACATCCGCCGCTCCCAGGACTCAAACTCGTTTTCGAGATATGGGAGCAGCTCTGCGGTGTAATACGAGATTGGCGATGGAATCCCAAACGCATCCGGGAAACATGCAAGCATAAATGTGTCCTCAATATCTTCTGCCTCTTTTTCAATCTTCTCGTAGGCAGGGTGCGAGATCATCCCGTGATAGAGCCCTCTGAGCCACTCTTCAAGGATCGCTTTTGTCCGTTCGATCCGTGCGGCAAGTGTCATTGTTTTACATGCACGTGCTGGTGGTAAAAAAAGCGTGTCGGGTTCACATGGCACTGACCATCAAATATCATGATCTTAAATAGCATAGGTCTGCACTGTTCGAGTATGACGCGTGAGACTATTCCGGTGACCGTGCTCAGTGGGAGCCTTGGTGCGGGCAAAACAACGCTTTTGAATCATCTTCTTCGGAACGCTGGCGATCGAGACATCGCGGTGTTGGTTAACGATATGGGTGAAGTGAATATTGACGCGGATCTCATCAACGACTCATCCGAGCTGACCGCTGATGATGGCGTTGCTGAGCTTTCAAACGGCTGTATCTGTTGTGAGCTACAGGATGATCTCAACGCCGCGGTCGTCCGGCTCGCGCGCGATCGGGATTTCGATCACCTTGTCGTTGAGTCGTCTGGAATTAGCGAGCCAGCGCCGATCGCTCGGCTCTTTACCACGGAGTCTCGGGTTGCAGCATTGTATGATATTGATGCGCTCGTGACAGTCGTCGATACGCGGTTCTTTATTGATATGTTCTCAGGGGTAGACGTTCCAGAGCGGCAGCCGCAAGATGGGGATGAAGAGACACGGCCGCTCTCGGATCTGGTGATCGAACAGATCGAGTTTTCGAATATTGTGCTGTTGAACAAGTGTGATCTCTGTACTGACGAAGAGATTACGGAGGCGTCTGCACTTGTCTCTACGCTCCAACCAGATGCAGTTATTCACCAGACAGTGAAATCTGCGATCGATCCCGAGAAACTGCTTCACACTGAACGCTTTTCGATGAAGCCGATGGCTGAGTTGGCAGGATGGAAGCAGCTTCTTGCAGACGGAAAACATGACGTCGGCGAGGACGAACAGACGCACGATCACAGTCACGGGCACGGCCATAACCATGAGGTGGATGGACATGATCACGACCACCACGATCACAAACACCCGGACGAAGTGTACGGTGTGCGTTCGTTTACCTTCCGATCGAAGCAGCCGTTCGATGCCGACCGGCTATACGAGATCCTTTCAACGCTTCCCACCGGTATCGTCCGATCGAAAGGCACCTGTTGGGTCGCGGGAAATGAGATGAAACTCACATTTAGCCAAGCCGGGCCATCAGCCTATATGCAGTCGCTTGGGCCGTGGGTTGCGTCGCTTCCAAAGATCGACCAAGATCTGTACCGATCGAATCGGCCGAACCTCCAGTGGGATGCGGCAGTTGGCGATCGACGGACCGAGCTCGTTTTTATTGGGACCGACCTCAACGAGGAGTCGCTTCGAGAAGCGCTTGTAGACGCACTCGTGTCACCCGAGACAGAGATGGAAGACAGCCGCTTCCCAACCGCGCCAGAAGAGACAGTCACGCTTCGAGAGCCACCGCTTGCAGAGTCGTAGCTTGAGCTAGCACGCACAGCTAGCCGTACCAGCCGATCGCTCAAGCTCCATCGCATCACCACATGATGGACAGGGCGGGGAATCAGTTTCAGTGTCTTTCGCAGCAATCCGTTCGGAGCAGTCGTAACACCAGTATGCGCCAATCGGCTGTTCATCCCGTTTGACGGTTGAGGCCGGACTCAGTAACAGCGATTTTATTGTGGTAACAAGGGTCATATTCGTGGGTTACGCTGTAGGATAAAAACGCTCGTTCGGTTGTCCGTCTAGAATGCACAGCCGTTGCGGATTAGTGATCGTCTGCAAGGCGATCGAGCAGGCGTTTGAGTTCGCCTTTTCGCTTCCATGCGGCAAATCGGCCTGTTCCGGGGAGTGGAATTCCAAGGTCAACGGCCGATCGGACAGTGACAACGCTCCCATCATCCTTTCGTTTCATCGTGAGCCAGGTCTCCATCTCCTCAAATGGGCCCATCTCGCCAACCTGTGTGTAGTAGAAGCCATTCTCCTGTGGCTCAAATCGGAGCTGAAAACTCAGGCCACGCTTTTCAGCGGTGACAATCGTGCCGTCACCGTCTGGTTCGACGCTTGTGGCATCAAAGCTGCCCTCATACTGGACAATCCGTGCGGGTGTGAGTTCACGCTGCAGCTCTTCGGTGGTTGCCCGAACAAACCGCGAGACGCTGACTTCGCGCATGGGAATGTCTACTCGTCAATCATAAAAGGGGTATCGTAAGCAGCAGCGCAACCGCGATCAAGATTGCCATCAAGTAAATCAAGCGCCGAAGCCTGGTTTCGCCGGTAAGTTCGGCCTCGTGAACCGGATCAAAGAGCCAGATCATCCGATAGTAGCTCAAACCAGCGGCGACGACTGTCAACGCACCGGAGATAATGATGCCAGTCCGGATTGAGAGGCCAAAGGCGGTTCCGTAGATCGGCCCGAACGAAAGCAACACCATTGCAGCGAGTCCGATAACGACGAAACACGGCACAGGATCGACGGGCACGCCATCGCGATTGGTGAGTGCCATACCACATCATTGTGACTCAATGGCAAAGAAGCTAAGTTCGATCGAATAAGAGGAGTGCTATGAGCGATAAAGGCGGGTTTGGCGACGCGATCAACGAATCGAAGGGTGATTTTCGCGTATTCATCGCGCTCAATGTGCTGTTATCAATTATGTTTGGTAACACACTGGTATGGGGGCTGGACTATGTTGGATTTATTGAGTACTCGCTTTTGAATGTCGTCACCGCAGCGATCGTTCTCTTTTCAATCGCATATCTGATGATTCAGCCCTAATCACAGGATCGCACGCGTATGAAGGCCTTTATTTGGTCGGCCGCCCGCGTATTGAGTAATGCCGATCGAAGACCGCGATAACGCGTATCTCATCACGCACGCACTCGCAAAAGATACGCTATCGAGACTCAGAGACGTCGAAACCGAACAGGTTGCATTCCGGAAAGGCCTCGTCAAGCTCGGTCGAATCGCCGGCTACGAGATCATTGATGGCGCAATGGACACCGAGTACGTCCCAGTCACAACACCGCTTGAGGAAACAACCGGTGAGCGTGTCAAAGGACTTGATGACGTTGTGATTGTCAACGTACTCCGTGCCGCAACGCCGTTCGTTGAAGGGCTCTTAAAGGCGTTTCCACGTGCAAAGCAGGGCGTCATTTCAGCAGGCCGTGATGAAGCCGCAGGCATGAACGAAGATGGCGAGTTCCCAATTACGATCGACTACGTGAAACTGCCTGAGATCACCGAAAAGGATACCGTGATCGTAGCTGACCCGATGCTTGCAACAGGTTCAACGATGTGTACCGTACTTGAACACGTCCTAAGCGAAGCAGACGGATACGAGAACCTCTTTGTGCTCTCTGCAGTGTCGGCCCCGGATGGTTTGCTCCGCGTCTCAGAGGCGTTCCCAGAGGCCGATCTGCTCACCGTCTCCATTGATGAGTATCTCAACGATGACGGATTCATTGTCCCTGGTCTCGGTGATGCAGGCGACAGAGCATTCCGGACAAAATAACGAACTGAACCCCCTTTCTTCAACTCGAAAACCGCATGCAGTAGTATCGTCTGACGGGAACAGAAGTTCCACGTAAATCAACCCTTGGAGTGGTATATATGACTCTGGTGGTCGCTATTGGTCTGTGTCTTCGTTCTCGTTCGTTTCACCACTGGTTAATCCGTCATCACCGCGATCGAGTGCGCGTGGGGCATCATGATGTTCGGAGTAGCCATCAAACCAGCGGGCGATACGCTCGATCCGATCGACAACATGGCCTGGCTCACCCGATCGTGAGAGTTCGTGGCCTTCGCGCGGATAGCGGACTAATCGCGTCTCGACCCCGTTCTTTTTCAAAAACAGATAGAACATCTCGCCGTTGTTGACCGGGACACGGAAGTCGTTGTCCGCGTGGATAACGAGCGTTGGTGTATCTACGGAATCGGCATACGCAACCGGAGACTCGTCCCAAAGGAACTCGGGTTCCTCCCATGGTGTGGTGCCAAAGTCAAACTCAATCAATTTGAATGCATCTGTTGAGCCGTAGAACGAGGAGAGATCATACACCCCACGCTGTGCGGCAGCACCGCTGAAAAAGTCTGTGTGGCCGACGATCCAGCCAGTCATAAACCCACCAAACGAGCCGCCAGTGACGAATGCATTGTCGGTATCGACGTAGTCACGGTCGGCGACAACGTCCACACCAGCCATCACGTCGCTCATTGTGAGTTCGCCCCAATCGCGTTCGATCGCGGCCGCGTACGCCTCGCCGTAGCCGGTTGAGCCGCGTGGATTTGACCAGAACACACAGTAGCCACGAGCGGCCAGTGTCTGGAACTCATGCCACATTGTTCCGGATGTTGACCACATTGCGTGTGGACCACCGTGTATCTCGACAACGAGGGGATACGATTCGTCGGGATCAAACTCCGGCGGGGTCAGGAACCAGCCGTGAAGTTCAACCTCGCCATCCTCGCTCTCATATCGAAGCTCCTCCGGCTCTTGGATGGCCTTGTCGGTAAGATACGCCGCGTTCAGTTCCGTGAGTCTCGTTTCTTCGCCTCCGCCGATCGGTGCGCAGAACAGATCGCCCGGATGGTCCCACTCGCTTTTCGCAAAGACGATCGACCCATTGCTAATATCGAACTCGGTAAGCGTCCCATTTCGAATCTGCGTCGTTGGGTCAACAGCCCCGTCACCAGGAGCCGATCGAAGTGCGTTATGGCCTTCATCTGGAGTCACAAAGTAGACTTTCTCTTCGGCTGAGCCCCACATGAAGCCGCCAGGGGTAACCGTTCGATCGATCCCATCGGTAAGCACAGAGACCGTATCCGCAGTTCGATCGAACACCTCAAGCTCTGTCTGTTTAAGCGTCGCTGCATCTTCGGGCGTTCGCGGGTACGCAATCCGATCGTCTGCCGTTACTGCGATCTCTGCGACCCACCCGGTCGTTTGGTGGACCTCTGTCTCCGTCTCTGCGGGGAGGTCGTAGGCAAAGATGGTGACAATAACGTTGTCATCAGGGTCATCCTCTCGCTTTGAGACGTAGTAGAGCGTCTCATCTGTGCTCCATGCTGGCGAGCCATGGTCGTACGCACCATCGGTGAGTCGTGAGATGCCATGCTTATCACCGTCGAGCGCAGTCTCAAGGTCGACGACGTAGAGATGGCTCCGTGTTCCATCAATGTAGCTGGCCGCCTGTCGGTAGATGAGCCGATCGATCACCCTTGGATCAGGCGTTTCGCGTTCGTACTCCTCCTCATCGGAGATATCCAGATCGAGCCCAGCTTCGCGTTCGGATTCAGTTGTCGATTGAATGAATGCGATCCGATCGCCAGCAGGTGACCACTGAATCTGTTGGACGCCGCCTGGAACGTTTGTTATTTGTCTGGCCTCCCCGCCATGTCGTGGGAGGACCCACAGCTGTGGGCGATCGTCATCGCCGCCACGTGTGGAGACAAACGCAAGCCGATCGCCGCTTGGACTCCACGTTGGCTGGCTGTCAACGCCATCGCTGGCAGTGAACTGTGTTGGTCCATCGCTCCCATCAACGGGTACAGTGTAGATCGTCCCGTTGTATGATTCGTCGTCATCCGGCTGTTGGCGAACGAATGCAGCAAGATCACCGTCCGGGGAGACCGCAGGAGATGTAGGCTTCGCAATATCGTGATACTCTGTGGCCGAAATTGGCTCCATGGTTCGTTGTTGACCGGTGCCGTGAAAAAGCGTCGGAAGCCGGAAATGGTCAGGCGAGTTTGACTCGACCGCTTGTGGCGTCACGGAGCCGTTCGCGTAGTGTGGCGGCTTCGTCGATCGGCACCCGTACCTCGAAGCTGACGGTCGACTCATACTGTGCATCGAACGTCACCCCAGTTGATTCAAGAATCCCACGGACCGTCCCGGAATCGTCATACTCGACTTGCGCGGTAAACCGTTCATGCGGGATTTTTTCGACTGTTCCGGCTGCGGCGATCGCTTCTTTCACACCTCGCGAGTACGCGCGTGCGAGGCCTCCCACTCCGAGCTTCGTCCCACCATAGTACCGAGTGATGACGGCAGCAACGTTTCTGATGTCCTGTTGAGTGAGGACGTTGAGGGCTGGCTTGCCGGAGGAGCCTGATGGTTCACCATCATCACTACACCACTCACGAATCATTACCGAGCCGTCCCCAGGCCGTGCGCTTGAGGCGTTTCCAGCCGGAACACGATAGGCTGGAACGTTGTGTGTTGCATCAGCATGTTGCTCGTTGATCTCCGCAATGAATGCTTCAGCCTCCGACACAGTATCAACAGGTGCAATGTAGCCAATAAACTCAGAGCCCCGAATCTCAAAGCGGGCTGATGCTCGCTTTGAGACGGTGGTAAACGGTTCTGGGTCTGTCACACACGCACGTATGATTGGATACGTGTAATGGCTACCGATCGGGGTCGGGTTTCGACGCGACATCCGGCCCATATCGATCGGGATGATGCAGCCAGTACAACCCTGAAAAAGCGAGAATACCGATGATTTCGGCTCCTTTCGCAACCGTTGCAAGCGGTTCACCCGCAAGCGCGGCAAGGGTGTTTGTTCCTTCCCAGAGGATGAATCCGACACAAAGCGAGCCAAGCGTCCCGATCAACAGCGCGTATAGCCGTCTGTAGTGGGCTCCGTTGAACACTGCAACTGAGCCGCTAACTAGGACGGTCGATGCGAGGAGAAAAAGGTATGGCCGAACGTCAGTGACAGCACCGGTCAGAAGGGACCATGAGAGCTGTGGATAGAGCCACAGCAGGTGTGCTGCCGCGGTAATGAGTGCTGCCTGCACACCAACAACGTTCAACAGCGTTTCGCGTCGGGTCACTGTCCGTTGATTCGTCGGGTTGACAAACAGTCGTTTCGATTTGTGCCGGTTCAGTTTTAAAACTCAACACGACGAACAAACGGAAGCGATCGAATTGAGACCAAAAGATTGCCCGGGATTGGATCGTCGGTAATCACGTACAGCTTTGGCTCATCCGTAAACTCCGGATCTTCGCTGATAACTTGGCGGATCGAAATGCCGTGGTTTGCAATGAGGGAGGTAACTTCCGAAACAATACCGGATTCATCCGCCGCTGCGACTTCCACAGTGAGTACGGCCAGATCAAGCACGGGTGCAAGGTCCATCAGACTCGGAATCGAGGAGATGTTCTGAAAGATTCGTTTGAGCTCCGGGTCCGACAGGATCGCATCGGTTGTTGAGTCGACAACGCGGCGATCAACGTCAATCTCTCTGGCAATCCCGGTAAACGGAATTTCGATCCCCCCGGAGACAACACGGCCCTCCTCATTGACAGAAAAGCCACGCTCCAACAGCAGCCGAATCACCGCTTGCTGGCTTGGGCTGCCTTCGAACTTCTCCATGATCTCATCAAACATCTGTTGGCGTTGTTCGTGCTGGCGGTGGCTTAATTCTGCGGATCTCTCAGCTACTGCGGTCGATCGTTCCGGAACCGTTGTTATCTTTTGCCACCACCGTGAGTAGACAGTAATGGACCCCTCCGACGTGACATTTCGAGAGGCGACTGTTTCGGATGCCGATCGACTTGCTGAGATCTACCACAGTGCCTATACGGAGATTGTTGAACTCGGCTACGAAACCGGTGCATACGACGTGACCGCAGCGGAGATGTGCGAGTGGCTTGAGACGGCTGAAGTCATGCTTGTGGCAGAGTGCGAGGGGGCGATCGTCGGTGCGTGTAAGATCCAAACAAAATCATACTGGGACGTCCTTGAGCTCTGTCGGCTCGCAGTGCATGACTCCTACAAAGGAAATGGAATTGGAGGTGCGTTGCTTGCGGAGGGCGAACAGTGGATCAAAGATGCGGGCTGGGATCGGTTCCGGATCCGGAGCTATACGGGACATCCGTATCTGCTTGAAATGTATGAAAAGCGCGGCTATGAGGTTGTTGACGTGTATGAACTCGAAGACCACGACTACGACGTCCCAACGCTTGAAAAGACGTTGTAGCCTGTTTATAATGCACCTTTCGTACTTGGTGTGTCGCTTCGCCGATCGTCAATCCGTGTTGCATCGTCAAGCGCACGCGTGAGCGATTTAAACATCGCTTCGATCTCGTGGTGGGCATTCTCACCAACGATATCAACATGGAGCGTGAGTCCAGCATTCATCGCGAGCGACTCCGCAAAGTGTCTCGCCATATCGCTCGTGAAATCACCGACATATGACTGAGAGAACTCGCCGTTGAAAACAAAGTACGGGCGGGCGCTGACATCCACAACAACGGATGCAACGGCCTCATCAAGCGGGACTCGCCGATCGGCGTAGCGAACAATACCGCGTTTGTCACCGAGCGCCTCATCAAACGCCTCACCAAGCACGATCGCCACATCTTCGACAGTGTGGTGATCATCGATGTGGAGGTCGCCATCACACTGGACTGTGAGATCAAACAGCCCGTGTTTGGCAAACGCCGTAAGCATGTGATCAAAAAAGCCGATTCCGGTGTCGATCTTCGACTCACCGGAACCATCAATCACCAATGTCACATCAATTGTTGTCTCTGCTGTTTCTCGAGAGACTGCCGCGTTGCGATCGGTCATGGCTACACTCACACAGCCAAACCGTAAGGTGATTACGCTCTATGCGGAACCGGCCTCGCGTTCGACCGCTGAAAGCGCGTCTTCCAATGTGAATGTACCCTCATACAGTGCGGTTCCAACTACGACTGCTGCGGCACCCGCATCTTTGAGTGCGATGATGTCGTCGATCGTTGCAACACCACCGCTTGCGATTACTGGGATCGAAACCGCGTCACAGACACGAGAGACAAGTTCGGTGTTGACTCCCTCAAGTTGGCCTTCCACATCGACATCGGTGAACAGAATTGCACCTGCACCGAGTGCTTCGTACCGGCTCGCTGCGGCTGCTGGATCAAGCCCTGTTTTTTCGGTCCAGCCGGAGACGACAACTTCCCCGTCTTTTGCGTCAAGACTCACCGTGACCGTGTCTGGGTACTCTTCGCTTATTGTTTCGACAATATCCGGATTTTCGATCGCGGCCGTCCCAAGAATAACGCGATCGACGCCAAGTTCAAGCAGTTCAAATGCATCTTCGGCAGTACGAATACCACCGCCGATCTGTACCGGAACAGAAACGGAGTCGATAACAGCCTCAAACGCCGCTTTGTTTACCCGCTCACCCTCGAACGCTCCATCAAGGTCGACGAGATGGAGCGTTGCTGCACCCTGTTCGACCCAGTCAGTTGCCGCCGAAACGGGATCTCCATACCGTTTTTCGGTGCCACGTTCGCCCTGGACCAGTTGGACAACCTCTCCGTCTTGCACATCAACTGCAGGAATCACTTCAAATGTTGGGAAGTGGGGAGTCATATCTGATAGATAGGTAGTCGATTGCTAAAAGCCGCTGATTCGAGCAGCAAACCGTTAGATAGACAGGATTGCATCCACCACAATCCGGGTACCGATCGCGGTTAGACAGCCAAGCCATGTCATGAGCACAAAGTGGATGTATGCGGTTGCTTTGTTTCCACCGTCGATCGATCGGATCATGAGTGCGGAAAGTGCGGCGTTAAACAGAATCACGAGGAGCAATAGGTACTCAATGACCGGAATGTCATAGACACCAGCATAGATAATCCGGCCAAAATCAAACTGCTCTGCGGTGAGATCACTGGAGAGTTCTTTAAGAATATTCACGACCTCCAAGCCGATGAAAAATGCGAACGTTGCAGCGGCAGTGATACCGTAGAGCAATCCGATCAGTGTGGTTGTGGCTTGTTTTCGTTGGAGTCGGAGCTGATTTACGGTGTTCATATTTCGGCTAATCAGCTCACCTAACTGCTTTGGGCTTCCACCCATCTGCCGGCCGACAAGGTACATCTCGCTGAACTTTTGCATCAGATAGGACTTGCTCTCTGTGGAGAACTCCGACCATGCTTGGTCTGGGCTTAGCCGGATTTTTAGCCGTCGGTACAGACGGTTGATTCCCGGCGTCAACCCGCCAAAGTCTTTGGTTCGAAGCGTTTCGAGCACGTTTGAGGTTGTGCTCTGTTTTGCGGTCTCTGCAGCACCCAGCGCACGAATAAAACTCGGGAACTGATCGTCACGTTCGTGAATCAGCCGCTCCTCGCGGCGCATCACAATACCAGTGACAAGAAGGGGTGTCACTGGCACAGCAATGTATAGTGGGAGTGGGACGCTGTCAAGGAAAAACAACAACCCCGGAAGTCCCGGTCCGATTCCAACAAAGCCGAGGCCCATGAAAATAATAAGCGCCATCGACCCAAATGCGCCGATAAACAGCGAACCCCACAGACCACGGTTGTCATAAAATCGGTTCTCAGGGAAGTACCACACCGGATCGTACGGTGACATGGTCCGAATAACAAAAAAGAAGCCAGTTTGAACAAAGACGAACATCGTAATCACGCCGGCGACTGTCAGGGTTGGATTGACCCCCGTAAGGATCGGAAGGACGATCGCAAACACGAGCGCAAACGTCATCGAGAGAATCATCGACATGTATAGCTCCTTCATCACTTCGAGATTCCGAAGCGCGCCCTCGTAGATCGTAATGTAATTTTCGATCATTACTTCCTGTTCGTTAAACAGGAACTCACGAAGCTCCTGTCCCGCACCGAGGGTGTATCCAAGCCGCTCAAAAAAGTCCGCAAGCGCTTTACTCGGAACCTCTTGAGCACGGCGGCGAAGTGCGTCATCCAGACTTTGGTTCCACGTATCCACCAGATGGACAACACGGCCGATTTCCTCAGCGAGCACACCATACTCTTCTTCGCGCGCAAGCGTCCGAAACACTTCCATCCGATCGATATTTGTTGTCGAAAGGACAGTCATGTGTGTCATCACCAGATGGTACTGGTTTTCGATCTGGATCCGTCGCTGGCTTACATAGATTTTTGGATAAATAACTGCGCTTGTGAAAATTAACAAGCCAAGCAGCGGGATCGGGAGCTGAATCGCAAGCGGAACTGGAAGTACTACGGCAAGCGCAACTGACCCGATGAAGAACAACAGCGAGGGAAACAGGAACAACAGCACATACCGTCGCTTTGAGATCTCCAATTTGTCGTATGAAGCGAGGAGGTCGCCAAGAAATGAGAGCGCAGTGTTGATCTGTGACGTGATTTTCTGTGCTGAAGACATAGATGTTAGAACGGGCGGCTAAAATTGTGATCGAGCCATGGTGAATGGTAATCCTTCAACGCCATCGCGTTGGTATGCGTTGATCGCTTCGTTGACTTCGTGATAGCCCAGTATACCTTCCTGAATCATTCGCTCAGTTAGCTCCGCACGGAACTGGAGATCATCGTAGATGTCTCGAGTGTCTGCGTATCCAAGCAGTGTTGCGATCTGCTCTTCGAGCACGTAGGAGTTGTTCATTCCTTGGAAGACAATCTCGTCCTCGACTGGATCCCACGAAAAGACTTCACGGGTAACAACACCGTCCATCTCTTTCGAGTACCCCTCGATTTCTTGCACGCTTGTCACACGGCGAAGCACTTTATCACCCTGCTTGACACGGTTCTGGAACAGTGCTACATCTGCGTTATCCATGAACGTTTCTGGAACGTTGATCGGATCGCTTGTGAAACGCTGGATCATTGAGACAATATCGGATGCGTGGAACGTCAACATAACAGGGTGACCTGTCTGGGCTGCCTGGAATGCCATCCGACCCTCTGCACCACGAACCTCCCCCACAATAATGTAGTCAGGACGTGAACGGAGCGCGGCTGCAACAAGGTCGAACATATCAACCTCGCTTGAATCCTCGCCACCACCCTCACGAGTCAACAGCTGCTGCCACGTGTTGTGTGGTGGGAGGACCTCCGCGGTGTCCTCTGCGGTGTAGATCTTCGAATCGTTTGGAATGTACGAGAGGATGGCGTTGAGCGTCGTTGTTTTTCCGGATGCGGTCTCTCCCACAACGAACACGGTCTGTTCGTTCTCCAAACAGAGCCACAGATACGCTGCCAGCTCTGGGCTGAGCGTCCCCCAGTTCGTGATCTGATTGATCGATAGCGGCACTTCCTCTCCCTGACGGATCGTGAGCGATGACCCTTTGATCGAGACATCATCCGAGTAGATGATGTTGATACGAGAGCCATCCGGGAGTGTCGAGTCAACGATCGGATCAGAGTCCGAAACCGGGTCTCCGATCCGCTCACCCATATTTCGGAGCCAGCTATCGAACTCCGCCGGTGTTCCGAAATCAATGGTTGTTTCAAGCATACCAAACGTTCCGTGATCGACGTGGCACTCTTTCGGGCCAATGACGTGAATATCCTCATTCTCTGGGTCACGCATAACTGGTTCAAGCGGACCAAGACCGACGATATCCCGGTTAAGCCGGTATCGGATACTGTTGTAGGTCTGTCGAGAAACTTCGATTTTGCCGAAGTTCCACAGGTGTTTGACCCGATCGTAAAAAGTTGTGTTCCCGTCATTGATGAAGGTGACATCCTCAAGCAGTTCTTCAATAAGGTCGTCGTATCCGGCTTCATCTTCGGGTGCACTTCGGTGGCCACTCATCGAGAGCAGTTTTCGTTTAACCTGTTCGAGAATGATTGATTCATCCTCCGAGAGCGTTGGTTCAACAGCATAGTACTTCGTATCTTGCCCAACGTCACCGTATATATGACAGTAGATAGGCCCACCAACGGGGTAGAGAACGTTCGGGCGACGGACTTCATAATCGCCTGGATCTTCAACAAGTAACGGAAACTCACCAGTAATCTGTTTGAACTTCAGCAGATGCTCTCTGAGATGCGGTCGTTGCATCGCGATCTGCTTCAGTTCGTTTGATGGTTTTGGTTTGCCTTGATCCGTCATAACCCAAGTATGTTCCTTCTCTAATATTTAGAACCGACACACATTCGTTATGCGACGCTTCGACTCTCAATGACGATTCCGGTTCCCGATCGAACCGAGTATCCGATCGTATCACCGACCTGTTCACCCATTCCGGCGAATCGCTTTACTTGCACCTGTCGGCGGATATCGTTTCCAACCTCGACCATCTGGAGCTCGAGGTAGACATCAGCGATCGATCGGAACGGACCGATCGCCTCATCGTCAACCGCGGATGGGTCAACGGTAAGAACGATGATCTTCCCTGACGAGATAATGTCTCGGAAGAATGAAATGATTTCGAGTGCAGCCTGCCGTTCTTCGTTCTGTCGAACAAGCGCCTCGAACGTCGGGTCATTCCGGAGAATTGCGTCAAATGTGTCAATGACGATGACATCCGGCTCCCACATGGTGTCGGCCTCCATCAGCCGTTTTAAGAGCTTCTTTCGTTCGCCCTGTTTCGTACCTGTGAGTGCGCCAGCACTGTCGATATCCGCATGCAAAAACAGGAGCTGTTCATTCAACAGCGGTTTCACAACATCGTAGGACAACGAGTGCATCTGGTCGATAAAGCCACGAACCGTGAGTTCTGTCGAAAGGAACGTCACAGACGCACCTGTCTGGCAGAACCCATAGCTGAAGCGCTGTGAGATTGCACTCTTTCCAGCACCATAGTCACCCTCCATGAGAACGATACTGCCGTGTGGAATCCCACCCCCGAGCTCTTTATTGAGTCGATCGTGATCGTCCAATCCAAGCGATATTAGGTTGCGTCTAGCTCTGCTCATGATCTAAATTCAAACTCCTCTTGATCCCCATTTACGGTGAGGAAGATCCGGTTGTCCGTGTCGAGATCAGCTTCCTCAGCGGTGATTGTGATCTCGACAACTTCGTCAGGCCGCCAGACATCCGCATTATCTGTCGTCCCCTGCACCTCAATCGTAAAGTCTTCTTCACCCTGGAACTGTCCGTTTAGGAACATGTCTATGGCAGACTCCCTCGCCGGAATAGTTTGGGAGCCAGTGTTCCTCACGTGAATCGTCACATCAACCTCCTCATCTCCATTCTCAACAACAATGCTGCTCCCCGGATCGCTGATGATCGTCACATCCGTCCGCACCTGCTGGCTTACATCCAAACTTCCGTCCTGCACTGCGCTGCTGACACGATCGACGCCGGTGGTCAGTGTGCCGACGACGCCCGCCGCAACAACAAGGCTTGCAACGAAAATGATCAGATGAGAGGTCGAGACGCTTGCCATCTATTGCTCCTCCTCCTCAACAGTCTCAAGTTCGCCAGAGACACGAATCCCTTGTGTGACGACAACCGAGACGCGATCAGGCTCCTGATCAACCGTGGTGGTGAACTCCGCAGTTTCACCTGGTAGCCACAAATCCGTCTCGGTATCTTCGGTTTCTTGTATCATTGTCTCTGGCTCGTCTTGGTAGCTGTTATTGATCAAGAGATCAGTCCTGCTTAGTGGGATCGACGTTGAGCCGGTGTTTGTTACGTTCACTGTGACCTCCCACTCTTCGTCTTCATCTCCAATGTCTTCTTTTGTCGCGTTCTCCAACTCGATCGCCGTATTCTGTATGGAGAGCATCCGATCGGCTTGATCATCCTGTGCATCAGTGACACGGTCAACGCTGTTTGCCATCGCGGGGTAGAACATCCCAAACGCAAGGAAGAGCCCCACCACAATGATTGCCGTTGACGCACTGACACTGAATCCCATATATTGGCAGTCACTCGATTAGTATCCGGTTAGAACCCACCGTCGCCCTGTCCTGAAAGCGTATCCCAGCGATCGAGGATAACCGACGTTGCGGTTGTCCCGTTGAGCTGCATGATATACTTCAGGCTCTTGATGTGGTGATTACGTTCGAGATGTTCGGTTCCTGGTCGATCGACTTTGTTGCGATCGATATCGCCAAAACCCGAAAGGAACGATCGAAGTTGATCTGCAACATTCGGACCGATCCACTCGATTCGCTCATAATAGTTCACTGCGCGTGCGGCATCCGTAACATTGGATTTACCAACAAGGAACTCAAGCCACTCCATCACAACGAGGTCCCCAACGTAATCACCGGGGAGCTGTGTGAGATACGGCTTCTCACCACCAGCCGCCAGTTGATCCGGTTGGACAAACTGGAAACTGCCTGCGGCGCCACCGCCGCCGGACTGTGATGTCGGTTCTGGCTCTGCATCGGCGTTGGTTTCGATCGGTGCGAGGTCCTCGCTTGACTGGCCGTTTTCCATTGGGCCACCGAAGTCATCACCGTCATCAAACTCATCGTCGAACCCGCCTTCATCCTCGAACTCGTCATCGAAGCCGTCGTCAAAGCCATCGTCTTCAAACTCATCGTCGAAGCCATCATCGAACTCATCGTCGGCCCCCATCTCGTCATCGGCCCACTCAGCTTCGCCGGAGTCGTACTCTTCTTTTAATTCGCTAAACGTCTTACCACCGGATTCGGTTTGATCACTGACCATCTCTTCTGATTCTGTTTCTAGTTCGTCGCCGAATTCGTCTTCGGCGTCGTCGTCATCGAGGTCTTCATCAAAGAAGCCCTCTGCGTCGGCACTCATAATCGATTCATCGACGTCTTCTTCAGCCTCTTCTTCTTCCTCACCTGAGTCGAACAACCCAAGCGATCCGTCACCGCCGAGGTCAAAGTCGCTTCCTCCCTCGTCGACAAACGGGTTGATTCCGCGGGTAACCATCTCATAGATATCGAGAAGATTTCTGATGTCTTCTTCAACATCTTCAACTCGTTCGGAGATCTCGGTATTTTCACTTCGAACGGTGTTGACCGTCGATGAGAGGGTTGCAACTTCATTTTCGAGTTCATCGAGCTGGTGTTCGATCTCATCGAGATCCGCACCATTTCCGCCATCATCTCCACCAAAGGCATCGCCACCCTCGCCGAAGCCACCCATGTCGTCGAAATCATCAAAGTCATCACCCATATCGCCGAAGCCACCGCCACCTCCAGCATCATCCATCAACGCGTCTCCACTTCCTCCTCCATCGGAATCCCCATCTTTGGAGTTGTTGTCGAGGATCCGTTCGAGGATGCTTGCACCAACGAGCCCGAACGCACCCATCGCGGCCGGCCCGAGCAGCAGTAGTTCGATACCGCTCAGGCCACCGTCTGTCAGCGCCGGGAGTGTAATCAACAGCGACATACCGAGGCCCATTACCGAAAAACATACTCCGAGCCTACTTCAAACCACCTCTCCGAATTTCAGCGTTGAGATTTTGCGCCGTTTCAGAGCGTTTTTTTCCCATCTTTTGCCGTCCGAACAATTAATCCGGGGATTTTTGGGTTGAATATAAGCGATCGGCCACTGCTTCCACCGGTGTCAGCACCCTCGATTGGTATCGATCGTGCCGAGAGTTGTTGTGTTGCTACTCGAATATTTCGTGCGCCGATACTATTTTTGCCACCTGAAAACTCAAGCATCTGGCTACCACCTGCAATCCACGAATGGAGTCGCTGTGGCTGCGCACCTGCGGTTTGCATTGCAGAAATTAGCTGTTCGAGACCGGTATCAACGTATTTTTCGGGCGCAGTACTGCGTCCATCGTCCGCTGTTGGTAACATTGCATGCAACAGACCGGAGACACCGGCTTCTGGGTCATACAGTGCAATGCCGATACAGGACCCAAGCCCACTCGTAACAAGTTGAGTGTCGTCAGTTACGACTGCCAGATCTGCAATTCCAACTTTTTCCCGATCAACGGCCGCGCCATCTGGGCTTGTCAACGTTACAGTCACTCGTTTGCACTCTCAAATTTGGGGTTCGTAGTTATGCGTTATGCGTTCGAAGGGAGCGCAGAGAGCGTCTTCGCCAGCTCTCTTTCATCCGGTAGCGCATAGATATCGCAGTGGCCTTGTTGACCGCCCATCTCGATCGCTGAGTCGATCACAAACGCATAATCTTGCCGTTGGCCGAGCTTGCTCACAACCGGACTCATAATTGAAGAGCCCATATCGTGCACATAGTTCGGTGGTGAGTGTTCGATACTTGTTCCGAGGACGTTCGCCCAACCATCAATGAAGCCGCTTGTCATGATGTTGCCAAGCTCTTTTACCGCCCCTTCAGTCATTGCGCCAATGCCATCCTCTTGCATTCCGCCGGGCATCATTGCCGAGGCAACACTTTTTGCGGATCGTTCGTCAAACAGGATGACAAGATAACCGCTCGGCATCCCGGTCAGTTTGAATACGACCCCGACCATCGTTTCATCACCAACCTGTGCTGGGACGCCGGTCAGTGGGACGAACCGGATACGACTGATATTGACGCTTGTCTCCATTCCAGTCATCATGCCGATCTGCTCGGCCGCCCGATGAGCACCGCGCTTTGCGAGGCCATCAAACGCTCTGAGTTTGTTTGCCGGAATGGCTGGTTCGCTGGGGCTACGTGAAAGCAGATCCACAAACTCCTGATACTCCGGAAGCATGTAGATCGAGAAATCCAGATCGACATTCATCGCTTCCAGCCTGCTCTCAAAAAGGAATACACCCTTTCCGCTCGCCGCATGAAGCGTCTCGCGTGGGAGAATTCGCGTTCCTTTCGCCTCAAGATAGGTTGGGGGCGTCATGTTGATCGCTTCATGCAGATGGTTTGCCCATCCGTCGATGAAGCCGCCGATCATGATGTTTCCAAGTTCACTCACGCTGCTTTGAGCAAGTGCCTGACTTGCACCTGCTTTGTTGAGAAGGAGTTTTTGGAGCGTTTCGGCGCGTTCGCGCTCAAACGCAAGTACCGTCTCGCCGGAGAGTCCGCCTTCGAGTCCGACAGAGACACCGACAAAGTTGCGGCCACCGAATGTCTCTTGTAGAACGCTGTCTGTGACAAGACTGACGTCAGTCACCTCGACATTCATTTTAACGCCAGTCAACTGGGAAAGCGACGCCGCGGCTCGCTGTGCCCCTTGTGAGGCAAGATGGTTGAATTGGCCGAGCTCGCGGATGTCCAGTCTCATTTAGGCTGGAACCACGTCGTTGATTGCGTCCAAGACGTTTGGCTTCTGGAACGGCTTTGTGATGTAGCCGGATGCGCCCGCCTTGATCGCTTCTTTCATCTTTTCTTCCTGTCCGACACTGGTACACATGATGATCTTTGCGTTTGGATCGTCTGTGGTAATCTCGTCTGTGGCTTCGATCCCGCTTCGGATCGGCATCACAATATCCATCATCACAATATCTGGATCTTCCTGTTCATAGAGGTTGACCGCTTCAACACCGTTTTCAGCCTCTCCAACGATCTCAAAGTCGCCTGCTAGAATCTCTCGGAGCAGATTGCGCATGAACTCCGAATCATCTGCGATGAGCACTCGCTTCGCCATATATCTAATATGGACAATGGCAGTCGCTTAAACACTTGCCTACAGTTATCAACCGTGAGAACAGACACCGGCGGTGAGCGTGGGTTTTGTTAGTCTTTTCGCGACGGTGGGACGGTGAACGACCCCTCTTGTCTGACAGCAGTGAGAAGGTCCGCGATCGAATCATCCGGTGTGAGCCCATACGTTTTCAACATTCCATAGACGCTCTGAACCGGATAGTCAACCTCGGTATCCATTGATGCGAGGAGAATTCCAATGACACGCTCCGGGGGTAGTTCGTCTGTCGCTTGATCGGCATACCACAGCAGCATCGATTCAAGCGCGTTGCCGATGTCGTTGGAGGCAGCTCTCGTCCGTTTGACGTTGCCCTCCATGTCGATCGTCAAGTCGTAGCCATACTGCCCTCGATTTTTCGCAAACGATTTTGCAAGCCACTGGCTCACATCGTTCGCGCTAATGTTGCCGCTTGGCTCCGGTGGTTTGTTGGGTGTCGATCGATCAGGCGTTGGGGTGTCTGTTGGCTGTGGATCTGGTTGTGTTTGGGCTGTTTGTGTGGTGTTCGGTTGTGGTTGCGGAGCTTGTTCATCCGCGTCCTCATCGTCATCTCGTTGCAGCCAGTCCTGTTTTTCCAGTGCATCTGGATCGACTCGTGGGGTGCCGCTCGGTGAGACAACATAGCGGCCCTCGTCGATCTCCGCGACCTCTCGGCGTCTCGAAATGTCGAGGTCGTTGGGGTCGAGGACCGATCGACGCTTGCGCTTGCTCTGCTTTTTGTCAGAATCATCCGGTGCCATGGCTCTGTGGTAGTTGTGGTGTTCAATAAATGAATGTTACTCCCCGATGGAGTGATGGTCGTTTACAAGCGGTACGTTTGGTCTTCTTCGATCGTACTTGGTGCTCGTTTTTCAACGAATGCAGTACCACCTGACGCTGTTGTGATGGTAACAGTCATTGTTTCACCTTCAGCCAGCGTTTCAATATTGTCAAGATCGAACACGAGTTGTGCTCTGTCGCTTGAGTCAGAGAGTGACCCTTCACTGGCACCTTGAATATCGACGATTGCAAACTCGCTTTCACCGGGAGTCGCATCATCGAAATCATCCGCAATACCACCTTCGTCATCGAATGTTAGCGTATCTGAAGAGCCATCAGCAAAGACCTCAATAATAGAGTTATTGAGATTTATATCATCTGCACCGGGACTCCGAAGAACGGTAATCCCGACTTTGCTAATATTATCAGTGTCATTAGCTTCACCAATGACGGTCGAAATTTGGACGCGATCGACCACCTGTTGGCTGCTCTCTTCACCAGTTGCTTCTGCTTGTGCTTGGAGGAATCCAGCGGTGTTTATCAGCACACCAGCGGCAATTGCAGCAACCAGCACCATCGCGATGAACACGATCAGGGTACCGATTCCCACTTGACCTCTATCTTTGTCGTTTGTGTTAAACATTGTTTCGTCTGTGTTTCATTCCACAAGTACGGTTACGCATCATCATCTGGCGGCTCTCAAGCAAGTGGCAACAACAGTCATCGAAATCGACATAGCAAGATGATCGGTGCGTAATGTACTGTCTACGCTGTGCTGGTTGGCTGCACGCGTAGATGGCAATGAAAACTTACAATTTAACTCACATAAAAACAAGTGTCAAAATATTTTATTTGATAATCAAACAAATAATAGAGAGACTCAGCCTTGTTGGTGATTATAAAATAAGAGACGTACGGAATTAGTATAACACAACCGCAGAGGTTGTGTGATACTTACAGGCGGTACGTTTCGCCGGTTTCGATCGTACTTGGAGCTCGTTTCTCAACGAACGCAGTGCCTCCTGATGAGGTTGTTACCGTGATCGTGACTGTATCTCCTTCTGAGAGTGCACTCTCATCGCCAAGTGCGAAGACAAGTTGCGCACGGTCACTCGAGTCGGAGAGGTCACCCTCTTCAGCGTTTTGGATGTTGACGATGGAGAAGTTTTCACCGGCATTTGGGTCTGCATCATCGAAATCATCCGCAATACCACCTTCGGCATCGAATGTGAGTGTATCCGATGACCCATTTGCGAACACTTCAATAATCGAATTATTGAGGTTTATATCATCAGCGCCAGGGCTTCGAAGGACGGTCATTCCGATTTTATCGATCTGGTCCTCATCAGATGCGTTCCCAATGACGCTGGAAATCTGGACGCGATCAACCACTTGTTCTGCACTCTCTTCACCGGTTGCTTCTGCTTGTGCTTGCAGGAAGCCAGCGGTGTTAATGAGCACACCTGCTGCGATCGCTGCGACGAGAACCATCGCAATGAACACAATCAGCGTACCGATTCCCACTTGACCTCTGTCGTTATCGTTGAACATTGTTATAATTGAATTTGGAATCGTATGTTGGTTTACAATCTGTACGACTGACCGCTTTCAACGGTGCTTGGTGCACGTTTCTCAACGAATGCAGTACCACCTGCTGCGGTCGTGATGGTGATGACAACATTGTCGCCCGGTGCGAGCGCCGCACCATCGACGTTTTCGTTCAAGCTGAACTGAATTTCAGCTCGATCATCACTGCTTGCAAGGGTTTCGGGGTTATCTTCGTCGCCTTGGATCTGTTCGATCGTGAACTCGTTGTCACCATCTGACTCATTTACCAAAGTCGCAGACGTGCCATTGGCAAACACTTCAACGACGACATTTGATAAGTCGATATTACCAGCACCTGGTGCACGTCGAACTGAGACGTTGAGATCGTCAATTTCGTCGTCGTCGTTGGCGGTCCCAACAACGGAGACAACTTCGACACGGTCGCTTACTTGTTCTGCAGTCTCTTCACCGGTTGCTTCTGCTTGTGCTTGCAGGAAGCCAGCGGTGTTAATGAGCACACCTGCTGCGATCGCTGCGACGAGAACCATCGCAATGAACACAATCAGCGTACCGATTCCCACTTGACCTCGGTCGTTTTTATCAAACATTAGTATATAAATGAATTATGTAGCTGTGATTTACAGACGGTATGATTCGTCTGATTCAACGGTACTTGGTGCGCGTTTCTCAACGAACGCGGTACCACCTGACGCAGTGGTGATTGTGACGGTTACCGAGTCACCCTCTTCAAGTGCTTGTCCGTTGGCAGAAAGATTGACAATCAGATCAGCACGGTCACCACTGTCAGCGAGAACATTGTCATCGCCTTCGATCATGGTGATGTTGAAGTTATTTTCATCTGGCGCATCGTCACTGTCTGCATCGAATGTCAGTGTTGACGAGTTTCCATTGGCGAATACCTCAACAATGGAGTTATTGAGGTCGATATTACCAGCACCCGGCGAGCGGCGAACTGATGCCTCAAGCTCGTCAATCTCTTCACTATCGTTCGCGTTTCCGACCACCGAGACAACTTGTACTCGGTCGCTTACTTGTTCTGCGCTCTCTTCTCCGGTTGCCTCTGCTTGTGCCTGCAGGAAGCCTGCAGTGTTGATAAGGACGCCTGCTGCGATCGCTGCAACAAGGACCATCGCAATGAATACGATGAGGGTCCCAATCCCCACTTGACCTCTATCTGTCGACTCTGAGTTGTTTCCGAACATTGTTTGTTGTCGTCTGCGGACGCATCGCCCGTTCCAGACGTTACTCCAACGAAGCAACAGCTACCGTATAAAGGTAATTTCCAAAATACCAAGAGTGATAACAATGCTTCAGCCCTCAAATAACCCGAATTCGGCAAATTAGCCCAATTACATATAACCACTCCGATCAACTATACCTCGTTCCAGTTCTCAGTCCTGATAACAGAACCACGCCCAAAAACAACCCTCAATCCGGCTTAATTGTAGGAAACTAAACTATAGACAACGAACATGAATCCGGTTGTGGTTAAGGTGCTGTTAACCACCAGCAGCGATCGGACGTTCTCGAAATCAGTGACAAAGGCACTGATTGTCGTTGCCACCGCCGCGGCAACGATGAGCGCAAAGCCGATCGACAAATGGACCATTGCGTGCTTTTCGGTATCCAAATATGCCCGTATCGCCATCCAAACCATGGTGAGCCCCGCGAATGCAAGTCCAGCAGTTGTGGCGAGATACAGCACTTCGACGAAATTCATGTACGGTTCGAACAGATCAGGTGGGGCCTGTTAAGCATCGCTATCAAAATACCACCAGTGATAACATCGGGTAAATATCGCTGACGCGGGCACCGACACCCTTTTTATTTCAAAGAACGCAGATATCAACGAATGGCTACGGATGAGCTCATCGAGGTGCTTGGAAACAAGTACAACACCGAAATCCTCGCAGCAACTAGCGAGCCAAAATCCGCCCAAGAACTCAGTGATGAACTTGGCGTGCCGATCGCAACCTGTTATCGGCGGATTAACGAGCTCACCCAAACTGACCTGCTCGAACTACACGATCGACCACTCTCGGATGAACACCGTCGAATCAAAGTCTACCGGCGGAACGTCGATCAGATCGAGATTGATTTTAAAAACGGCATGAGCGTCGAAATTTCCGAACGGTCGGAAGTCAAAAACAAACTCGACGAAGTGTGGCGAACAATGTCGGACGCCTGATCAAGTCATAACTGATCCTCTTGCGGAGATGGAGCTGATTGGTTACTAATCGGTACGAGAAAGGCTATACGCTTTGCTGGCGTTTATTCCGCAGTTATTATGCGATCGAATAGTACACCAACTACCACCCCCCAACGATTCTCTCGCCGATCGATTCTTGCCACGCTTGGAGCTGTTGGCGCAGTCAGCCTCAGTGGTTGTCTTGAAGATCTTACCGGCCGAGCAGAAGCCGCAGCGACCGATCGGCTCATCTCAACCACCACTGCAACGCCAGCGGCATTCTACGCAGGTGAGGATGAGCATACCGATCGACCAACACGCTACGCACGCGAGTATATCCCGATTACCGCCCGTGGAGAGCTACAGGGTCGCTCACAGAGCGTCCAACTTGATGGGTGGAATGTAGATGAGATCGTATTCGCGCAGGACTACAATTCAACGCGATCGAACCGACGGAAAAACGAGATGTGGCAACCACCGGATGACGAGGATACGACTGACGATCAAGACGAAGACAGCAATGACGCCGATCGCCTTCGTGAGTATTTCTCGGGTACGCCAGCGGTCGGCCACCGCTTTGCAGTCACCGTGCCGGATGCGACGTTTGTGGCAGACGATCGATCACTTGTCGATGAAATAACACCCACACGGCTCTTCGAACAGCTGGCACGAGATGGCCCAACCGACGCGACAGATGATGGCAAAGCGTTCTCCTGGAGTAGTGGTGGAGACAATACAATCTATTGTTGGGGCGGTGGCCCACAGGAATCGAGCGGAAGTGAATCATCAGGATCGAATGGTGGATCAAGTAGCGACAGCAGCAGTAGCAGTAGCAGTAGCAGTGGCTCAACAGCAAGCAACAGTGGGCGAATTTGTGGACGAACCGACCATCTCACGATCGACCTCGGTGGATTGGGACGTGATCTCGACGTAGCGGTTACAGATCGATCGATCGCAGTTACAACCGCTCATGGCGGAACGACAGCAGGCTTCTGTTGGGAACTCCGCCCGGGATCAGACGATCGCGATGCGATCGCACAGCCACGGCGATCGATGCCAGACCGCTGGGGCGAAGAGTACGCGGTTGGAAACGTACATACAACCCCACAGTTGGTGTGTTCCTGTATTGCAACACCGGTAGACGGGCCACCGCTTCCGGCTGTATGCTACGTCCAGCGGATTCGACACGACGACCAGTATCTTTTCGTTGGCGGCTGGACGATCGACGATGCTGCGATCTACGAAAACAGCACAACAATCCTCACAAGCGAAGACGTTTGTGAGGTTGTATCAGTCGAATATGCCGAGGTTGCAGAAATGCGTCGATCGATTCACCAATCGCTTCGACGCGATCGAAGCACACACGGTGCAACCGCGTATGACGGGCCGTTCGATGAGGCTGAAGAGCAGTTCTTCCCGCAATCGTTCCGTGGAGACGGCACTCGACGATTGCGTCGGCATGACGACCGATCGTTCGATCGATGTCTGCTGGTACCGTTGGATGCACCGATCGCACATCTATCGGCTGAGGGAGGTCCATGTGACTGTGCCGAACAGCCGTGCTGTCCGAATCTGATTCCAGCAGTGAGTAACAGTGTTAACTAACTGTTCGTAAATTAGGATCGGAGCCTTCTGGTGTGGAAATGGTCTTTGTGAGCGTGACCACTTGAATTAAAAATAGCACACAGATCAGCGCGATCGCTGCAAGGTACACAATAATTGAATCAAAGCACAGACACCCGATCGCAGTTGCTCACGAGTGTAGTGTTCTGAGAGAAAAACAAATCCGCTATGTCAGAAACTGACTATGCGAGAGATGTAGTTGAAATTATACGCGGGTAACGTTGGTCGCGCGAGGGCCTTTTGGGGCCTGTTCAATACTGAAATCAATTTCCGTTCCTTCCGTAAGATCCTCGCCGCCAACATCTTCCATGTGGAAGAAGACATCGTCGTCAGCATCGTCCGTCGAAATGAAACCGTAACCGCCTGTGTCGTTGAAGAAATCAACTTTTCCGTTTGCCATTGCAATTATACAAACTGCCGTTACACGGATAAGGCTTGGTATTTGTATATTAGAATCATATTTTGCTGGATGAGTGTCTTGTATAATTTGTTTTTGATGGACATTCTGCGATAAGCATCGGTTTCTCGTAGACAATATGATCAATCGGTCGGAAGGAGAGCAACGTTTGATGATATCGACAGTCTCTGATGACACAACAGATAAAACAAACAAATACAGATGTTCCAGCCGAAATGCGGGGGTATAGCAGCAAAAATCGATCGAATACCCGCCAGTAGCGGATCAGCTCTCCGGTTGCCATGCCGTGGGCATACATAATCGTCGTTGATAATCGTCAGTTACCGCCGCAGCCACACCACAGGAGTGAAAATGAAAGTACAACGATCAGAATGCCCGACTGTCTGCCCGTGGTGCCCGCATTAGATAGTAGTACAACAGTTAGAACGATGGGCCACTACCGCCACCCATCATTGAGAATCCGCCGGCTCGCTCATACACCGTAATGCCTTCGTCACTGATTTCCATCGGGAAAATATCCGTATTTATGCTCTGTTTCCGCATCTTTGCAACCCAGACGTATCGGTTGACTCCGGAGTCAGTCGGTGTCTGGATGAAGTATATATTGCCATCTGTCAGAAAATTCTCTAGCCCAATCTCCGTCTCCGGGAACACAGCTCCCTGTTCGTTGATGAGCAGCGAAGTCATTCCGTGTTGTTTGAGAATATCGGAGAATTTCAACAGATATGTCCGCTTCTCTTTCTCATCGTCGAAAAAGAGTTGAAACATCGTCAGTGAGTCAAGCACGAGCCGATCGTAGCTCTCATCAGCAAAATCTTCTAACAGCAGATCCATTGTGGCGGTGAAATCACCCTCACGGAGCATCTTGTTTTTACCGTAGACTTTGATATCGCCACTTTCGACAAGCTCTTGCCAGTGTTCCATTCCGATACTTTCTGCAGCACGGCGGATATCGTCCGCATTCTCTTCAAACGAGATGTAGATTCCGCGCTGATCTTCCTCAGTGGCCCCGGTATAGAGATACTGGATGCCAAAGATACTTTTTCCCGTTCCGGGGTTGCCGCTTACAAGGACAGTCGATCGCTCTCCAATACCACCACCGAGGATGGAGTCTAATCCATCAATTCCAGTTCTGATTATGTCTGACATGGGCACACTTATTGGAGACATATGTTGCCCTCCTAAAAGAGAGCACCGCCTTTGGGATGGCTACCAACCCAACCAAGTGAGCGATAGTACCAGATAATATAGCTGAATTTGCAATGTTGTTGCCAGTTATTCAGTTAGGTTTATAGGTTCTCGCACAAGCGTATTGGTACATATGGGTCGGGAGCAGGTGAATTTCGTGGGAATTGGTCATTCCACGACAGCGACCACTTTGCGGGTGAGAAACTAATGGGCACACATACGGTATTAATTGTCGAAGATGATGAGTCGATCGCACGACTATACAAGCGGTTTCTTTCCACGAAATATGATGTTGAGGTGGAAACAACTGCAGAAGGGGCTACAAATCGGGTCATTTCTGACACAAAGCCAACAGTTGATGCAATTTTGCTTGATCGCCGTCTCCCGGACGGAGAGGGTGCGGATGTTCTCGAATCGATCCGAGACCAGAAGTACGACTGTCGAGTTGCGATGGTAACTGGTGTTGAGCCTGATTTTGATATTATTGGAATGGGTTTTGATTTGTACGTGGTCAAGCCAGTGAGCAGAGATGAACTAATTGACGCGGTTGAGACGCTGCTTGTCCGAGGTGACTATGATGGCCTCTTACAGGAGGCCGCGGCCCTTGCGTCAAAACGGGCGCTCCTAGAGTCTGAAAAGGACAGAGAAGAGCTCATAAACAGTAGCGAATATACAGAGCTTCTCTCGGAGTTGGATACGCTGGATGAAGAACTCCTCAAAATGGCGGAAGGACTCACTGCTGAGGATTATCGTGTGATGTTTCGAGACCTTGGTGAACAAACTAAGACACCGTGACGAGGCTAGTCTGAGGTAAGTTGTTCGCCAACAATCCGATCGGCTACCGAAACAAATTCATTCTCCGTTCCAGCAGGAATTGTTGCACCTGCGGCCACATTGTGCCCACCGCCATCACCACCGACTGACTGGGATGCCTCTCGCATGACCACAGAGAGATCCAACCCCTTTCGAGTTAAAAAATGACTCCCGCGAGCAGACACCTTTGTTTCCTCTGCGGACTCCGCTGCAAACGCAATGATTGGGAGGTCGTGTCGAATGCCATCCGCTCCAACTGCCATACCTGCAATGATGCCGACGATTGTCTCGCGGATTCGTGTTCCTGCATCGAACCATTGGATGTTCGACTCAACAGTGACCCCCTCTGAGGTAACCCACTGCAATCCTTCGGAAAGATTGCGTCGGTGGTTCAACAGCAACGATCGAGCCTCAGAAAGTGCATCCTCTCGATCGCCGAGACAGACGGCAAGCCCGACATCCGCCCGATCATATCTCGCAGTTGCATTCAAAAGTGTCGAAAACTCACTTACATCTCGAAGTTCGGTCCCAAGCTCCTCCGCAGGGAGCTGATACGTAGTGCCGACGAGGTCGTTGATTCGATCAGCAGGCACACCGCTTGAGACTGCCCGTCGGATCAGTGCATTCACGAGCGTTTTTCGTTCATCATCTGAGAGATCAACCCACCGCCGCCACTCACCGTCTTGTTTAACATCAATAGCAAGCTCGGTGACGAATGCGATCGCCCCACCTTCGTTATTTGAGATCCCCGGAATTCGAGCCTCGCTTGCGTATTCAAGCAGTTTCGGAAGCGGTCGAGTCTGTTTGCCGTACAGTGTGAGATCGGTACTGACGGAGACAACCCCTGCGGCTACACCATCTTCGACAATACCTTCATTCGCTCCAGTCAACCCGTCCGTACCACTTTGCATATCACCAACCGCACCAACAACAGCCAACGCGGCAAGGTCACGATTCGAGCCGGGCGTTGGCTCCAATGCCCGGGCAAGCACATAGCTTGCGCCAGCCCCGGATAGCTCAGATGCACCATCAATCCCGAACAGCAGTGGGTTGAGGTGATACTCGGTCTCAGCATCCGCTGGCTGGTGATGGTCAGCAATAACAGGCGTGAAGGCACCATCCTGTTCGAATTCCGTAATGATATCCAGCTGTCCACTCCCAAAATCAGTGAACAACACGGTCTCGTGATCCGTGACAGCAATTGCTTCGATCACCTCACGATCGAGCTGTTTTGCAAACACCGTCTCAAACGAGATCCCAGCACGTTCAAGCGCCTGTGACGCGACCGCCGCACTTGTTAATCCATCTGCATCAATGTGTGAGGCCAAAAGCACAGATGAAGCCGATCGGAGTCGATCAGCACAGTGAGTCGCTCGCTCCGAAAGCGCCGGAACTGGCGCAGTATCGCTCATATGTGAGCCTACAGTCGCCATGGCAGTTAAGCGATTGGCTCAGTGAGCGACTCAGCGAAGAACGGATTGATAATAGATATGACATTGGAACGTCGTGGTGAATACGATGCCGTCTACGGAATACGACGAAAAAAATCAAAACAGTTAGAAAATCAAATATATTAGCGTGGGTATGTTGCTTGCAATCGCCTACAGCAAATCAGCTCGGGAGACGGTTCGCAACATGACACAGAACTACCCAGAGCAGATCGTTCACAGCCATGGAAGAGTTGTCGCATTCAAAGAGACCGAGCTCAGTGCATTCTTGGTACTCAGGCTACGCGCAAAGCATGGTGATTCCGTTCTCGTACACGAGACAGAGACGTTCAACGAGTTTGAGCGAGTTGAAAAACCGATTCGGGATGCTGCAAGAGCATACGAAACCCGTGACAAGAAACATCTCCCTTACCACGTCTTTGTTGCTGGTACATCCCATCCTACAGTTGAAGAAATGAATACACAGACGCTATGATTGTCCGATATGTTGCAGACCCAAGGAGGCAATCTTACAGCGAACAACAGCTTCCAACTGACTGTATTGAGACACTGTGGCGATGGCTGCAGACTGGACAGTGTCAATCGCTCTCAAATGGAGAGTCGGCCAAACCAGGGTACAAACAGCTTGGGCGCTGTTGTGGTACATCGACCGCCTCGGTAACAACGCTACTTGCGGCCGCAGCAAGAACACATGAAGAAGGACAGAAGCAGCCCCTTGTCCAACAGCAGACTATGCAGCAACCCTCCCAATCAACGGCAACCGAGCGTGCAGCGCTCAGGAAAGAGCTTGCAGAGCTGAGAAAACAAGCAGATCGGCTCGATGCACGGGCAATCATACTACAGAACAGCATCGGTGCACTTTCGCAAACTGGGCGGCGAACAACAGCAGATAAAAACGAGTTGGAGACAGTACTCCGTAAGCGGTCAGCGGTCGAAACCCAACGGATTGCTGCAGAACAACAGCTTGAACAGCTTACGGCAAAAGCACACCAAACCCGGGAACAGGCGCACAAGCGGCTCCAACGGTACGATCGGAAAAGCAACAGACAAAAACAGTATCGACAGCAGGCAGTAGACCGCTGGTATCCTGCATTTAAAAAGGCAGTCGCTGCAATTGACCCAACAGTAGCCGTTGGAGAGACACCCACAGACTATGCAGGTAACAAGCAGATCGCACAGTATGCTGCAATTTCGCTCTCTGCGATCGAAACCCCAGTCTTACTTGAGGAGATACCATTTGCTTCGATTGTCGAGACGGCCAAAACGCTCAATGTGCCGGTCGTTGTGCCAAAAAAGGTAGAGTCCTACGATTGAAGTGCGGAGTATGTATTTCGAACTGTTACTGGTGACACATCCGCAACTGAGGCTGCGTCTTTCTGTGTGATCTCATCACTAAGCTCCAGTGCCGCAGTATACAGACAGGCAGCGGCCACACCAGACGGGTTCTTGCCATTTGAAATACCACGCTCTCGACAATCAATGGCAAACTCATGTGCTCGTGACTCCGTTGCTGCAGAGAGACCGAGCTGACTGGCGTATCGTGGAATAAACTCAGCAGGTGCGGGGGGTCCAAGCGCAATATCTAATTCACGGTTGAGCGCTTTGAATGCGGCATCAAACTCGTTATCGGTGGCTTTTGTATGCCCAACAACTTCGGTTTTCGTTCGGGAAATTGACACCATCCGACAGGCGGCGTACACACAGGCAGCGGTGAACCCCTCAATAGAGCGGCCCTGTAACAGTTCCGCATTCTGTGCCTGTCGGAATAGTTTGCACGCAGTCTCATGGACAACCTTTGGAAGCGAAAGCGCAGAGATGTGCTGGCGGATATCGATGAATGCATTACGTTGGTTTCGTTCGCGTTTGGTTCGTGTCTGAGAGCGCCGGTGCTGTTGTCGGAGGCGGGCCATCCGTCGGCGGCGGCGTGGAGATGTCGAGCGGCTCCGCCCAATCCGTGTCGAGAGCCCACGATCGTGACGAGTTGGTGTTAGTGGTGCACCAGTACGTTTCGGATCGCTCGCATCGTCGTCAAACGATCGCCACTCTGGGCCACGATCAAGATTATCTTCCGCAATGATCAGCCCACACTGTGTACACACTGATTCGCGATTCTGTTTACGGACGAGACTATCACATTCTGGACACGTATGCCGTGTTGTTGACATCGCTTATCTGACTGTCTGCTGAGACATCATATATAAATAATTGGGGTGCTGGCCACTAATAGCAGCTCTTTCTGTCGGTTTTAGATACCGATTATCGATATGTGAGTTAATGATATAGTTGACATATCGGAGGGTTTATAATTGGTTCCTCGACGAACTCAGTATAATGTCATTGGAGGAACTTGCCAGCGACATTGAACTGACAGACGAGCAATGTCCCCGCTCGGTTGCTGTTGTTGATTCAGGAACCACCTCACTTCGGTCAGTCCTCCACGCACATCGTGACGCGTTGTTATGTGACCCAGACACTGCAGCGTCGATCGTTCGGGCAGCAATTGCTGGACAATCGGTTGAAACCATTGCGATGAATGAATCAACGGTGCGGATTATAATCAAAGCAACACTACATCGCTGTGGCGTTCGCACTGTTCAGCCCCTTTCTGAGGCTGAGTACCAACTGCTTCAGGGATGGATTCGCGGCGATCGGCAATGGGCAGAAATAAAATGCTCGTCGATGCACCTCGCGAAGAGCTAGAACTTGCCAGATATACCGTGACACACCCACCGGTCCCCGAAATTAAAGCAGTCGTTACGCGGCTGCAGACAAATGGTAACGTTTGGAATTCGGGTCCAAAACGTCCCGTAGGCTGACCTATCCACGAATCGTAGATTCTATTTTGTCCATCTCTTCATCGCTCAACAGCGGCTCGTCGCCCGCAACTGCATGGATGGGACCACCGCCGTCCCCCTCAAATCGTGGGATGATGTGAGCATGAACATGTGGGACCTCTTGGCCTGCTTCAGGGCCGTTGTTGATGCCGATCGTTGTTGCATCAGCGTCAACAGCTGACTCAATACGCGGCGTAAGCGAAGAGACCGCACTAAACACACTCGCGGACAGTTCTGCAGGCAGTTCAGCAACACGCTCGTAATGTTCTTTTGGGATCACAAGCGTATGTCCAGGTGCAAGCGGGTTCACATCAAGAAACGCAAACACATTGTCGTCTTCATACACCGTACGGCTTGGAATCTCTCCAGCAACGATTTTACAGAAGATACAGTCCTCTTGCATATTTGTCGAATCGGTCACCGGGTGTAAGAACGTTACTCCTCTCAGCCAAACACAATACAACTGTCTCTGCGATCGCATACCGATACTCAGACGCCGAATACCTAGCCGCTCTCTCCAGATGTTTTGATATGACGGGTGTAAAATCGGGAGCATCCATGAGTTCCGCATCGATCGGTCCCGTTCCCCATGCAATCGTCGTGCGATCGGAAACAAGCGATGGGCATCGTGAACAGCCCGGTTCGATCGGGTGCATGACGGTTGGATATGCCGGATCAGCCATACAATGCTGTAGTACTCACTGAGCAACATACGCATCTCGTTGCACCAGTGAGCCGAAAGAGTCAGTATGGCGCACGTCCACAGGCTTCCATGGAACTATCAGCGGAGTACGTGGTGGGACTCGTCGAACTCGTCATCTATCTCCTCGGTGCTGGCCTTCTTTCCGGGGTTGGCCTCTATATTGAATCGATCGCCTACGGGCTCTATCTTGCAGGTGATGTGACCGTTGCACTGTGGGTCGCCGCGCTTGGTGTGCTCACGCTCTACATGGGCATTTACGCAGTCGGGATCACTGAAGCGCTCCCACGGGTACAGGCAGTCCGATCGGAACAGTAAAATTAGTTGTCAAGCACAGCAGCAATCGTTGGGGCGACCGAGATATCGCTGACCGGTCGCTCGATCGTATCCGTCCCGAACACGCGAGTAATCCCTGCGGCAGAAAGTTTTGTGAGGGCATTTCCGACGAGCATCGGGTGCACACACGTGACGTAAATACTGTTTGCACCGCGATCGGTGAGCACACTAACTGCTTCGCTCATTGTTGAACCGGTTGCGATAATATCGTCAACGACAACAACATCTCGACCTGAAACGGAGGCGTCACTTGGCGTGATTTCAATCTCTCCGGTGTCGTAATCGCGTTCCTTTTCAAAGTAATCGACATCACCACGTCCGTAGCTTGCTTGTGTCGTCTCTGCAAGCTCGATCGCACCAGCATCAGGAGATAAAAACAGCGGCTGATCGAGTGTTTCCGGGAGTGGCGTTGCCAACTGGCCTGCAGCATCGACGATCTCGACAGGTACGGTAAAAAAGTCGGCAACAGATCCCTCGTGTGGATTCACAAGCACAATTCGATCGGCAGCCGTGCTCACCGCCCGTGCAGCCGCACGTGCGGAGATGGGTTGCCCAGGGTTGAAAGCCTGATCCTGTCGGGCATAGCCCATGTATGGAATAACCACGGTCACGTCGGTTGTGCCAGCCTCACGAACCGCATCGCCCAACTGCAGCAGTTCAATGTGCGCATCATTTGATGTCGTTGAAGCGACGATAATTACGTTTTCATCGTCGAGCGATGGCACTGCCGCGAGTGTTTCACCATCAGGGAAGCGATCGTACGTTGGTACTGTAAGCGACGCCGACAGCTCACGAGCCAATTGGGCCGCAAGCGCCTGTGATGTCGAGCCGGGAACAATCGTCGTCATACTCGTGTAATCTGGCTCCCTGTTAAACGCCGTTTCGGTCCGTGAGCGTGCTGTGACTACCAGTCATAATTCAATCTACTGAAATTTCGTCCCCATGAGCGACGGCGATCGATGTTGGACGTTTCAGCCCTAACAGTTGGTGTCGCCAGCCATCGCCCGCATTGATACAGAGCCGTCCACTCGCGGTGACTGCAGCGACAATCCCGCTTCCGTGAGCGATCGCACTGATTGGTTCGTCAACTGGGAACGGTTCCGCGTCCCACACATCGTTGACGCCGACAAAGAGTCCGTCTTCACCAACAGCGTGTGCGCGTTCATGTCCATCGCTTGCAACCAGTGAAAACGGCCCATCCAGTGTTTCCATCCACCCATTGCCGAGTGTATACAATCCATCAGTGGTTGCTGCAAATGGCGTCCCTATGCCAGAGACATCATTGACATCCGAGAGACCGGCTTCAATAAGTTCGTCGCCCGAGATGCGGTAGACCGAATCAGCAGCCGCAATGAGTGGCGGGTCGATCGACCGAACACCGGCTGTGTCACCGAGGCTAGTTACGGACCCATCGGAGTTGATCCGGGAGACAACGCCATCGGAGTCCGCAGTGAAGAGTCCGGTAGAGCCGAATCCAACAGCAACACTTTCGCTCGGGAACTGGTTGGCAAACTCGCCATACTCTTCGCCGTCAGTCGAAGCTGTGTACACACCGTCAGGAGTGCTGATCGCAACACGCTCAGCAGTCACAGCGACGGACGAAACAGCGCCCTTGTAGGAAAGTGAGAACTCACCGACCTGATCAGCGGAAACCGAGACAACAACTAACCCAAGTTCGGTCGCAATACACACCTCAGTTGTCCCGAACTGCTCGCCAAAGACTCGTTTTTCAATCAGCGTTTGCATACAGGAGTGTCGTTCATACTGGTGGAAAAATAATACGGCACAGACTCAGAGACGTAAAACGGGCCATTTACCAGTCCACCACTTCTTGATACTGTTGTGATCGAACCGTTGCTCCTTGTCGGGTTGGTGGTTGCGATGTTTGTCGGCTACAATATTGGTGGCGCGACAACCGGGCCCGCATTTGGTCCGGCAGTCGGTGCAGGCGTGATTACAAAAACGCTTGCAGCGGCCCTCATGTCCGTCTTCTTTTTCATTGGTGCATGGACGATCGGGCGACGAGTTGTTGATACGCTTGGCCAAGATCTGATTTCGACTCCGCGATATTCACGCTCGAAGCAAGCATCACCGTGCTGTTCTTCATTGGGTTGGCGCTCTTCGTTGGCAACTTCTTCGGCGTTCCTGCCTCGACATCCATGACTGCAGTGGGTGCGATCGCCGGCCTTGGACTGGCAACAAACCAGCTCAACTGGGAAGTGATGGGCGAGATTGTTATCTGGTGGCTTGTCGCGCCTGTGATCGGCTTTTGGGCCTCGGGCGTTATTGGACGCTACTTCTACGCGGAGTTGAACAGACGGGTTGCGTTGGTTCAAAGCGATGGCCCGCTGTTCTCCATCGACCGATCGGGTACGATTCCGAAGATTAGTTTTGGCCCGAATACGACTCGAAGGGAGTTCGTTGGGACGGCAGTCGTTGTTGCAATTGGCTGTGTGATGGCATTCAGTTCCGGAACGAGTAACGTCGCAAATGCGATCGCACCGCTCGTTGGCAGTGGCGCACTTGAAATGAATGTCGGGATTATCATCGCCTGTGTTGCGGTGTCGATCGGTGCGTTTACGATTGCACGTCGAACGCTTGAGACGCTCGGGAACGATATTACCGCACTCCCATTGACCGCTGCGATCATTGTCGCAACGGTGAGTGCAACGCTTGTTGTTGCGCTCTCGCTTGTTGGTATTCCGGCGAGCTTCGTCGTGATTGCAACAACATCAATTATCGGCCTTGGATGGGGACGAGCGACACGGACAACGAGAGTGTCCGACAGCGTTCGAGGAAAGGCGAAAGACACACGCGTGTCTGTCGGTGCACTTGCAGCCGACGAGGAGGGTCAAGAGCTCCCAAAGATCGGCGAGGAGAAACCGGAAGACATCCCGAGTGCATCCGATCTCTTTGACCCATCTACCACTGCACGAGTGATTATCATGCAGAACGTGGTCCCGATTATTTCCACAGTCGGTGCATATCTCGTCTTCCGGTTTGTTCCGGTGTTTGGCTGGTAGACAAGCGAACAACCGATCCCGAACATAAACAATGCGCATGTCACCATTGTAAGCGTAACGTGGGCCGATGAATGGAGAGCTTACTTGCTGCAAAGGATACGTTTGTAACGAGATCGGATACAACCGCTACCAAAGGTCATCAAAACAGCGTGACTGCGATCGAATACAGACTGGAATACGATAACTAAAACGCGTCTTTGTGCCTACGCTGCGTTTTATACAGTCTCTGGTGAGGTGTGCTGTATGCGACGACGAACAGTCCTTGCGGCTGCCGGCGCGCTTGGTGCGACACTCAGTACGGCAGGGTGTCTCTCACAGGTGCAATCAGCAGTCGATCCATCCGATTCCGACGCACAAACAGAAGCGGACGCACAATCACAGACAGTGAACCGACAGGCCACAGTTACCGAGACGGCTGCATCAGGCCAACTCATCAACGTCGGTGCGCAGGGTCGTGTTGAAGCCGAACCGAACACCGCAACGGTATCTGTTGGACTCGAAGAGACCGGGTCAGATGCAGAAACGGTACGGTCGGCGCTGGCAGAGCGTGCAGAAGAACTCAAAGAGACCCTGCTTGCGTATGGGTTGGATGACGAGCAGATCACAACTGGGCGGTTCGATATCAGAGAACAGCGACAAAGTGCAGGCTATCGAGGCTTCAACGAGTTTCAGATCGAGACAGACGACCCTGACGCAGTTGGTGAGATCATCGATACTGCGGTTGCCGGTGGTGCAGATGATGTTGGCCGAATTATCTTTGGCCTCTCTGAAGATCGACGGAACGAACTTCGAGAGGAGGCGATCGAGGTTGCACTCGATGATGCCCGCTACGAGGCTGAAATCATCGCAAATGCGAAAAACCTCACACTCACGGGTGTTGAGTCAGTAACGACCGATCCCGGCCGGGTGAGTACCCATCGCGCAACACCAGATGTTGCAGTGGAAGAGACAGATGACGCTGGCGGCCCACCGACACAGATCGATCAAGGACTTGTTTCGGTCTCCGCAAGTGTGGACGTGAGCTATCGGTTTGAAGAGTAACAGTGTGCGATCGCCGCTGACGTACGGTTCCCCCCTCCACATCGTCCTTCCTCACTGACATACCGCGGCCCTCCACGTACCCCGCTGACGCAATAAACACCCCTCCACACGAATTCTTCCCCGACCCTCCTCTTATTGCTGGTTTTCGATCGTTGTCTACATCAGCAGACACGTCTCAGTAGTTGTGTCTACACCTCCGAATTTGTGAGGCCGATCGCGGGATCTCCCGCATAAAATGAAACAGCGTTTTAAAATAAATTACGCAAGCGGTGTTCGCTCAACAACAGTCCCGTTGACCGTTGGATACTGTTCGACGATCTCGCCGCGATCGAGATCGCCTTCGTCAATCATCTCTTCGAGTAGCCACCATGCAATTTCGATGTGATCCGGTTTGACGGTGTAGAACTCGGCTGGAACGCCCAACGCATCCATCTGCTCCTCTGTCGCCCAGGTCTTTCCGTAAACGAGCGTCCCATCGTCGGTTACCTCATCGAACTCTCGGCGGATGATCCGAGCCATCCGTTTGAGACGGTTTCGGTGCTGGGCGGCATCCTTGAATACGCTCGTGCAGAAGTAGACGCGTGGATGGTCGCCCATCTCCTCGAGGATCGCTTCTTTTGATCCCTCCACTGCGGACATGTGGCCTTCCTGCAGTTCGTAGCCTGCTTCCTGCATTCGCCGATAGTTTCCATCCGACATTTCAAACTCGTTGACGTTACAGAACTCCGCTGCACCCTCATCCAAGAAGTCAAGGAACTCCTGTTCAGCACGAATGCCCGGGATCTCAAAAGCAGGGGTTAATCCCTCTTCACGTGCGATGTAGAGAATCTCTTCCCATTCGGTGCCGTGCATCTCTCCCCACAGCTCGTATGGTGGGTGGAATCTGATCTCGTCAAGGCCGGCTTCCGAGAGCCGCCGCATGTTCTCTCGGCCGCCAGTAATTCCAGTGTAGAGGTGTGTATGGTGGTCCTCACCGAACTCATCTTTCAACAGACGGAGGTAGCGACAGGTTTTCTCCATCGCTTCCTGTGGTTCACCGCCGGTGATTGAGGTGCCAAGCGCATCCATCCGCTTTGCCTCAGTGATCACATCCTCGTCGGATTCGACAAGTCGTTCGTTCGCGTACACGTCAGTCACATTTTTGCGGTTTTCACCAAGCGGACAGTAGAAACAGTCCCGCTGGTCACAGTACCCATAGACGAAGAGCACCATCTTCCCGCCTTTCGCGCACTGTTCACACCCCTTCGAGATCATCAGTTACCCGTACTTTTTTCTCAGGGGCCAAAAAGCGTGCGAAACGTGTGTTAGCGAGCGTCGTATGGCTGTTAACTCTTCATTCACGATCCATGCGAGCATCACTCGCGTATCGTTTTTATTCACGCATGGCCCTCATTGGGTATGGATCGAACACGGGCAGACACACAACAGGCGGATGGAGCACCATCACGGCGACAGCTTCTCTCTGCAGTCGGTGCCGTTGGCGTCGCTGGATTATCTGGATGTATTGGCACTGACTTGTTATTTGGGGATGGGACTGAGTTCAACGCAGAAGCAGCGATCGTCGCAGACGCATCGCTATCAGAAACTGGATATGAGGAGTACCAACGGACTACGTTTGATATTACGCGAACGTACGAGGCGGCCGGACAACAGCGAGAGGTTCGAGTGACAAATCAGCTTGCGGAGTACGATCGAGCGATCGAGATTCTGGGCCAACGCCTCCAAGGTGCAATTTTCACCGTTCTAAGCACTCCAAAGGTGGATATCTTGGGTCGGACATTTAATCCGATCGGAGAGATGGAGACCGATGAGTTGGTTGCAGAGCTACAGAGCCGGTACGAACAGATTCGATCGGTGCAGCGCGATAGCACTCGCACCCAAACCGTCCTCGGGCAGACGGTTGAGGTGACGCGGTATCGTGCAGAAGCACAACCGACGGATTTCAATTTCACTGTCGATCTTACACTACACGTGACTGCAGCGATCGATGCCGGAGATGATTTCGTTGTCTGTCTTGGGGCACATCCACGGCTGATTGATGAGACAGATACGGTCAATGAGTTGCTGGGCGGCGTCGAGCACCTTGGGTAGCCTCCCTCTCCTGCTCCCGAAAACACATATGTTGGGGGGTCGCATAGAAGAGTGAGATGCATCTCATCCTCTGTGTCGATCTGGATGACGATCTTGGCCGAAAGACTGGCTTTTCAACGCCAGTAATCGGCTATGAGAACGTCCGCGACGCGGCTGTTGCGCTTGCAACCGTTGATCCAGAGGATTCCGACGTGAATGTGATGTTCCAAGGAATGAACGTTCACGATACACTGAAAGCCGAGGAGGACGGCGAAGTGGAAGTTGCCGTTGTTACTGGCTTGGAAGGAAGTGACATCAAAGCGAACCGAAAAGTTGGCGAAGAGATTGATACAATCTTGGCAAGCCTCCAAACTGGCGAAGAGACACGTGCAATCGTCATCACAGATGGGGCACAGGATGAGTCAGTGCTCCCGGTGATTCGATCGCGGATGCCGATCGACGGGGTTCGGCGGGTTGTGGTTCGACAAGCACAAAATCTTGAGTCGATGTACTACACGATGAAGCAGGTGCTTGCGGACCCAGAAACCCGTGGAACAATTCTGGTTCCACTTGGGATTTTACTGCTTATCTACCCGCTTGTGGTGATTGCAGGGATTTTTGAAGTTGCTGGTGCAGTCGTGTTAGGCTTGATTTCTGCACTGCTCGGGCTCTACACGTTGTTTCGAGGGTTGGGCCTTGAGGAGTCCGTGGATGCAACCGCTGATCGGGTCCGAAATGTGCTCTATGCCGGCCGTGTCACGCTCATTACCTACGTGGTTGCATTTGCACTGATCGTTGTTGGAGCAGTCCAGGGAATCAATACGATCGAAGCCGCACAGGAACAAACAGCCGGCCAACTAGCGATCATCACCGCAAGTGCAGCGTTTATTCACGGTGCAGTCCAGTGGTTCGCTGCTGCAGGGGTGACAAGCAGTCTTGGGCAGGTGACTGATGAGTATCTGGCCGATCGGTTCCGCTGGCGATACCTGAATGCACCGTTTTATGTAATCGCTATCGCGATCGTCCTCTACGGACTGTCAGGCTTCTTTTTGCCAAATACGGATGGGATGGTTCCGTTTGCGCTCTCAGAGCTTGCGGTTGCACTCACTGTTGGAACACTCTTGGGTGTCATCAGCACGCTTGCGTTCGCGATCGCAGAGTCAAAGTATCCCTCGACACAGGACGCGGAACCAGCCTAACCACCACGTGAGAGCTCGACTATCCGACCGATCGGAACAGGGCCGCAGAACATCCAAAATCGGCATATCAGTTCGTAGGAAATAAGATTATTATTGAACATGAACGATTAGACATATATGAGTAGTACGTTCGTCTCCAGAGACATCAACGATCAGCAGGTTGAAATGTTACTGTACGGACCGCCACAGCACGGAGAGGAGACCTGTAGCGAAGCGCAGTTGTACGGTGAGCCACAGCATGAGACAGATGAACCGTATTACGATCGACTCACGGCGCAGCAGTATGTGTTTTAGCCCCTCGAGTGAGCAGTAGATGCACTGCAATTCCGACAAGGAACGCAACGCCAAGATTGACCACCAGTGCAAGCAGCCCAATGCCGATAGAGAGCCAGCGCATCTGCGATCGAAGGACATGCTTTCCAAGCGAGATCGCAACAACAATCAGTAACACACCAAGCACGGAAAGTGGAAATGCAGACAGAAGAGTCATTGTTGCGATAAATGCGAGGGCAATATAGCTAACACCAAGAATAAGGTTTGCACCGCCGGTCCGCGCACCGAATTCGTATTTTCCAGCCACGCCATCACAGCCGTGACACATCGGAATACCACCGATCGGTACCGCAGTCAGGTTCATCACACCCATACTGGTTGAGAGATCATCAGGGGACACCTCTCGATCAAACAGATCAGAGAACAACAGTGAGGTTGCAAGCGCTGCGTTACCGATCGTCATCGCAAGCTGTGCCGTGATTCCGTCAACAGTCGCACGAGTCAGCGCCTCGCTTATCGGTGGGAGTTGCGGAACTCCAGGCCACTGTGGTGTTGGAACGCCCACGGTGTACACCGCGATCGCGACGCCAACTGCTAAAACGACGATCGCAGAGAGATTTTTATAGCCAACTACAATGACCGCACCGACAAGTCCAACAGCAAGTAAGCCGATGAGCGGATCGGAGAGTCCAAGCCCAACGCCAGTTTCAAAAAGCAACAGTCCAACGGCAAACTGGATGCCACGGATCACCGGCTCACCGATCCACTGCTCGATGATCGATAACGTATCTGTGAGACCGATCGTCAGCAAAACCACACCCAAAATAATGCCTGCGAGTGCAAGCTCAGCGTAGGTAATTGCGCCTGCGATCGCCAACGCCGCAAGCGCTTTCATTGGCTCAACGGAGATCGGCAAGCCGTACACTACACCCCAGACAATTTGGAAGATACCAAATGCAATGAGGACATGTGCGAGCGAGATATCGGTCACAAGCGCAAGCGCGACAACGATCGGCAAGACAGTCAGCGAATCGCCGACTGCACCGGTCACCTCCGATCGGGTGAGCGAAATTCGCGATCGGCCCGTTGAATGTCCGAACGCCACAGATCACAAAATGGCGCGAAACTACTTTAGGCTACTCAGAAACCATAATACGCCTCAAATAGGCCAAAATGAAACCAATAGTATTTACCGAATGGTGTTGAGCGTTTCTGCGGCTTCGCGAGCAGCAGAGAGGAGTTCGCGTGCACGACGTGGGTCGTCAGTCTGTTCGGCTGCAACAGTGAACTTTCGGATTGTGCGCCGGAGGGACGTGCGAACATCATCGAGCTCAGCAGCGCCCGATTGTGATGACTGCGAGCTTGGTTGTGGCTGCGTTGGATTCGATTGTTTCGGCTGTTGAGACGGCCGTGGTTGTTGTTGCTGTGTCTCAGCCGTAGACGTCTCAGTACTGCGTTCTTGTGGCTGCGATCGGGACGCGTCAGCGGCCTCTGTTGGCTCAACGGCGACGGAGTCGCTGTTGGCCTGTTGTTCGACAGCGTGGGCGTTGTTGGTCGCGTTTGGTTGTTGTGCGTTCGTGCGATCGCTGTCTTCTGCTTTGCAGGTTGGACAGAACTCCTGATCGTTATGGCGGAAGATCGGATCACCGCATCGATCGCAGTGTTTGTTCGTCATCGTTGCACCCTGCAAGAGGAGTTCGCTCATCCGTTGGGTCTGTTTGCGTTTCTCCTCATCTTTCGCAAACTTCTTTCGAAGTTTCTCACGCTCGGCTTCCTTATCGAAATCACTCATACACGAGCACACGGTCGTTGGCGGGAAAAATACAGCGGGATCTATTATTCGACAATCAGCGAATAGTGATTCGTCAATACAGCAGTTCTGCGCCGGTTCCGAAACGTTTACTCGGAATCCGTCCGCCTGTTTACGTGGAATGACGAAAGTTAGCGTGATCGGTGCGGCTGGAACGGTCGGCGCTGCGGCTGGATACAACCTTGCACTTCGGGATATTGTCGATGAACTTGTCTTTGTTGACATCCCGGATATGGAAGACAAAACGGTTGGCCAAGCAGCGGATACGAACCACGGCATTGCCTACGACTCCAACACCGTTGTCCGACAGGGTGGCTACGAGGATACCGAAGGGTCGGATGTTGTTGTTATCACAGCGGGGATCCCACGACAGCCAGGTCAGACCCGGATTGATCTCGCAGGGGACAACGCCCCTATCATGGAAGACATTGGCTCCTCGTTGGCGCAGTACAACGACGATTTCATTACGGTTACAACATCAAACCCTGTTGATCTGTTGAACCGACACCTGTACGAAGCAGGCGATCGCGATCGACACAAAGTCATCGGCTTCGGTGGCCGTCTTGATTCGGCTCGCTTCCGCTACGTTTTGAGCCAGCGATTCGATGCGCCAGTCAAGAACGTTGAGGCAACGATCCTTGGTGAACACGGCGACGCACAGGTGCCTGCATTCTCAAAGGTCCGCGTTAACGGTGGCGATCCGTCGTTCACTGCTGAGGAAAAAGAGGAGATTCTCGGCGATCTCAAAGAGTCCGCAATGGACGTCATCGAACGAAAAGGTGCAACCCAGTGGGGGCCAGCAACGGGCGTTGCCCACACTGTCGAAGCAATCCTCAACGACACTGGTGAGGTGCTTCCATCGTCGATCGTCCTCGATGGTGAGTTCGGATACGAGGATACCGCATTCGGTGTGCCGGTGAAACTTGGCTCGAATGGTGTCGAAGAAGTCGTCGAATGGGAGCTTGACGAGTACGAACGCGAACTCATGGACGAGGCGGCTGAGAAACTCTCGACGCAGTATAACAAAATCGCTTAGAGCCGATCGGCGATCGCTTCCGCTGTTTTTTTCCCAACCCCAGAAACATCGCGGAGATCATCGACGGAGGCCTCTCGAATCGTATCGACGCTTCCGAACCGTCGGAGGAGCCGCGATCGAGTTTGTGGACCGACACCGGGAATCTCATCCAAGACCGTTGTAACATCATCGCGAAGCGTTTGGTGATACTGAACCGCAAACCGATGTGATTCGTCCCGGATACGTTGGAGTACGTGTAGCTGCGGTGCATCGTTTGGCCAATCAATCACTCGATCGGGTGTGATCACCAACTCGTTCTCCTTTGCAAGTGCAATTGCAGGAACATCCCAGCCTGTCGTTTCAAGTGCGTCGATCGCCGCACCCAGCTGACCGCCTCCACCGTCAATAACCAGTAGATCAGGATCTGGCCGATCGTCTCGGTCCGCAATGGCCCGAGTTGCTCGCCAGTGGAGTAGCTCGTACATGTTTGCGTAGTCATCGTTTTGATCAGTGAGTTTTTTTCGGCGATAGCCGGACTTGTCAGCACTGCCGTCAACAAAACAGACGTTACTTCCGACGGCGGCGGTTCCCTGGGCATGGCTCACATCAAAGCCTTCGATTCTGTTTGGTCGCGGGATTCGGAGTTCATCACCGAGCACACCGATCGGATCTCCGCGATTGGGGCCTTTTCTGGCGTTTTTAAGCGCCAGTTCAACGAGTTTTGCTTCCCGGCCTGCACCGGGGACACGAACGGCGACACCCTCCGATTCAAGCCACGACACAACATCCGTATCATCCGGGCGCTCCGAGAGCAAGACTGCATGTGGGAGCGATCGCTCCGCGTAGAATTGGGGTAAAAACGCAGACAACAGCGCTGCAATCCGATCCTCTCCCTCCGGTGCAGAAAGCGTGTGCCGTGACCGATCGACAAGCTGTCCACGCTCGCTGTGAAGCCGGGCAACGGTGGCGCTGTCACCATCGATCGCGACTCCCAATACATCAACGGTTCGTTCGTCGTGTCGCGAAGAGATTGCGGATTCACCACCGCCATGGAACTGCTCGACAACGTCAAGGCGGTCTCGAAGATGAGCCGCCCGCTCAAACTGCTGGCTTTGAGCGGCAGATGCCATCTGCCGTCTGAGCGGATCGCTCAACACACCAGTTTCACCCTCAAAAAACCGGATTGCCGCAGTGACATCCTCGGCGTAACTGTCGGCGGTGATCTCACCAGTGCACGGGGCGGTACAGAGACCCATTTCATAATCAAGACACGGTCGATCGCGCCCCTGGAACTTATGATCCGAACAGCCACGAATCCCATACACCTCTCGGATTGCTTTCACCACTGTCTCAACACGTGTCTTATCAGTATATGGTCCAAAGATCGTGGCCGCATCATTTGGATCGCGTGTGATCTCAATCCGTGGGCAGGGATGATTTGTCAGTTGGACAAGCGGATACGATTTGTCATCTTTGAGTCGAACGTTGTATCGCGGTTGGTTTCGCTTAATCAGGTTCGCTTCAAGCAACAGTGCCTGCGTTTCCGTGTCGGTGACTGCAAACTCAATCCGATCGGCTGCCCGAACCATCCGTCGGATTCGATCGCTCCGTGGATCAGCGTACGATCGAACTCGTGAGCGAAGATTGACCGCTTTCCCAACGTAGAGAATCGTCTCTCCCGAATGAAATTGGTAGACACCCGGATCGGTTGGGAGTTCGCTGGCCCGTGTTCGAAGCGCCGAAACATCCATCAAAAGAGATTACGTCGCCAGCGATTTGAACGTGACGCGAGCGCTCACTGATTTCTTTCGAACGGTGGCGAGAGGTCGATCGGCTCATGCCCACGGAGACAGACGAGCTTTTCTCGTCCGAGTCGAATACGGGTGATTTTGTCGTCTTCTTCCATCGAAGAGAGCACACGGCTAACTTTTGATTTTGACCAGTTCGTGTCTACAACAAGCTCCGATTGTCGCTTTTTGCCGCCTGCCTCTTCCAGCAGCGTCGTAATCCGGGTCGGTGGAGGAACCGTGTCCGCTGGATCGGCTGTGGGAGTTCGATCAACAGACCAGGTATGAGATTGTGGTGTATTCGAGGACGTGTGCGATCGTGAGCCGATCGCAGATGGGAGTGAGAGGGGAGACCGACCAGTAAAAACGGACACGAGTCCGACTAGCCCGCCGACAATCAGTAAGAGTCCAATTCCGATGTTGATCGGCGTGTACGGGTTTCGTGGGTTGGTGCCAAGTAACACTTCTAAGCCATCAGAGAGGCCATCACCATCTGTATCTGCGTATGCGGGATGGGTTCCGGCACTGATCTCTTGCTCATTTAGTAATCCATTCCCGGAGAGATCTCCTTCCGGCAGAAAAATATGAACCGGTACGGTTTGGGTGTCAACAATCTGTTGTTCTGTTGATCCATGCCCGCTGTAGAGCCGAATCGAGATCCATTGGTTTCCGTGTGCGGACTCCGGCCAGTGGTCAATGTGGAGCGGCACATATGCTGTCTCTGTCCCTCGCGGGATGAATTCACAGCCGAAGGAGACGTGATCACTCTCGAGTGCCTCCGTCGAAGCACACACAAAGACAGCAGACTCCCGATCGGGGGACACGGCGATCGTCAGCGTTGCGGATTCTTCCGCCCAGAGGAACGTCCGATCGGCGGTCTCAACTGCAACCCCATCGCCGTGATAGCTTACCGCATTAATATGTGGAGAGCTGTCAACTTCGGCAGTTGCTGTCGGGAGGACAATGAGACAAACACCGAGCAGACAGGCCACTATCGCCACCGTAATTAAGACGTGTTTCTGTGAGAAACCCAACAGGAGTTCGTCTGTTGCCACTGTCGTTCACCGAAAATACGACAGACGGAGCAAAGTAGCTTGTTCAAGGAAATTAGTAGGTATCAATTGTTACGCGACAACAAACAAATCAACATAGGAACCCACACGTACAAACCGTCAGCAAAACTACTGATCGGTATGCAACAGCTCTGGCTCGTCGAACGATCGGTTGACACCCGAGATTTGGTAACACTGATATATGCAACAACGGACGGAAAACTCGAGCGGAGAAAAGAGTTTGCCGCCGCCACGTTACAGCAGCATGGGCGGACGGTTACCGCAGCAATTGAAGCCCCAGTTGAAAAGCTGGAACCAGTGTTGGAGACCGATAGAAAGCGGTTCGCAACGGAGGCGACAAAGATGTCGAAAACACATGACCCTGAAGACGAAATATAGCAATTTCGGCGGATAGAAACGGTTTCCGGCCGAATCCTTTTGCATACCGAAACCCTACGAATAGTAATGAGTATCCGACCGCCGGGACCGAAGGGTGTACCACTGTTTGGAAACAGCAGACAGTACGCGAACGACCCATTTTCATTCATGCAAGCGTGTGCCGATGCGTACGGTGACGTCGTGCGATTTGACCTTGGTCCGATCGACACGTACATGCTCACGAATCCACGCGATATTGAGCGCGTGTTGGTGTCGGATGCAGCACGGTATCAGAAGCTCGACCTTGGAGACGACGCGATCTACAATCTCCTTGGCGATGGGCTCTTGATGAGCGAAGGCGCCACCTGGGAGAAACAACGACAGCTGGCAAATCCCGCCTTTCGGATGAATCGCATCACAAAGCTCGGTGGGATGATGACCGACCACACCGACGCAATGCTGTCGGGATGGGCTGATGGCGACCGAATTGATGCACAGGTAGAGATGGCACGAGTGACAGTGAAAATTATTGTCAATGCGATGTTTGGAACCGAGATTGCCGATGAGCGGATACGAGCAGTCCAAGAAAACCTCGAACCGCTCGGGGCGCGGTTTGAGCCGGATCCAACGAGATTTTTAGTGCCGAACTGGGCACCGACACCGGAGAACAGACAGTTCGATGGTGCGATCGAGACGCTTGAAACACTTATTGACGAACTCGTTGCAGAGCGACGGGAAACCGGCTATCACGAGACGGAAGACGGGGAGGTACCAATGGATCTGTTGTCAATTATTCTGCGGGCGATCGACGATGGCGAACAGACCACACAGAGTTTGCGCGACGAGATGATGACCATGCTTCTGGCAGGTCACGACACGACTGCACTGACGCTTACATACACCTGGTACCTTCTCTCAGAACACCCAGAAGCGAGAGATAAACTGCACGCGGAGCTTGCGGAGGTGTTGGATGGAAAAACGCCAACAGCGGCGGATACCAGAAAGCTCGAATATACCGAGTGGGTCCTAAACGAGGCAATGCGGCTGTATCCACCCGTGTATACGCTCTTCCGCGAGCCAAAGATCGACGTGAAGCTTGGTGGCTATCGGATTCCAGAGGGAGCAGGAATTATGTTGCCACAGTGGGTCGTGCATCGATCGCCGCGGTGGTACACCAACCCGGACCAGTTTGAGCCCGAAAGATGGGCACCAAAACGGCGGTCAGAGCGCCCACGGTTTGCATTTTTCCCATTCGGTGGTGGTCCACGCCACTGTATCGGGAAACAGTTCTCCATGCTTGAGGCAAAGCTCATCCTCGCAATGGTTGCACAGGAGTACGAATTGGATTACTTGGGTAAGGGGGAGTTTGGCCTCCGAGGCTCGCTCACGATGCATCCACAGGAGCCGATGGCAATGCGGCTCACAAAGCGATCGTAGTCCGGCTATTCGGTCAACGAGATCCTACCAGCGATTTCACGAAACTGTGGGTCCCAAATATCGAGTGACGTAACGCGCCACTCAATCGGGTCAACGGTCATTTCTGAGAGTCGATCGGCCACGGCTGTCGCGCCACCGCGGGCGAGTGTGACATGTGGTGTGTATTTCTCACCTTCGAGTCCGTCGATCGGACCAAACTCCGAGACGAGTCGCCTATGGAATTCCATGAGCGGTTCACTTTCGATGGCGAGATACACAACAGGTGCAGAACCGACTGGCGGTTCGTCAAAGGTGTCGATGTGTGTTGCACGAACGGTGAACGGTGCGGTATTTGCAGCCAGTGGTCTGAGGAGATGCCGAAACGCGGCAACTTGCTGATTCGGCGAGAGCCCACGCTCAAGGAGGCTATCGTCGAATCGTTTGAGGACCAGTGTATGTCGGTCCCGCATTCGCTGGAACTGTATGAGATCTGGGTGGATCCTGTTTGCAAGCTGTTTGGTGCGCCCGGAGACGGGAACGTTGACGCTGAACACGAATACTCTCAGGAGGTACGGTATGAAAAGCACGACGAACCATCGAGCGAGATATCTGGATAGAAAGAGGCAACCAATTTAGTAAGGGGCAACAGAGAGGTTGGTATGCGGGTCGCCATCGTCTTCATCTGTCTGCTCGTGTGTGGTGGAGCGGTTGCACTCACTGGCAGTGCAACCCCTGCAACGCTCGTTGGAGACGAGATGTTACAAACCGGCGAGTTGGATGCAGATAGAATCATCTTGGAGGCGAACGTCGATGAAGCCGGTACGGCAACGTGGACCGTTAGCTACCGAATTGCGTTAGACGATGACGCGACCGAGGAGGCCTTTGACGATCTCCGCGATGAAATTGCGGACGACGAGGACGCATATTTGGAGCCGTTTGTCGATCGAATGCAGCGTGTCCAAGACGATGCAGCATCCCAAACAAGCCGGGAGATGGCGATCGAAAACCCACGCATTGAGACCGACAGACAGGAGCTTCCGGGGCCGTACGGAATTGTTCGATATGAGTTCGAGTGGGTTGGATTTGCAGCGGTTTCGGATGACACGATCGTTGCAGGTGATGCGCTCTCTGGACTCTTTTTAGATGAAGAAAATAGGCTTATCATCCGACATCCGGAGGGATATACTGTTGAATCCATCTCCCCATCGCCATCGGAACAAACCGATCGATCGATGAGTTGGAACGGGCCGATCGATTTTGCCCCGAATGAGCCACGAGTGACGGTTGTGCCTGCATCAACGCCGCTTTTCACTGCTGATCGAGTTGCGATCGGTTTAGGAGTGGTATTGGTGATTGTCGGTGGCGCGTTGTGGCTCCGACGCGATGTAGATTCAAAAAGTACGCCGACAGAAGCGCCAGAAGCTGGTGCGCAGCCAACGACCCCATCTGAGCCGCAGAGCGTTGCAGAAGACACCGATACGGAGGAACCAAACATGGTTCCAGAAGAGCTTCTCAGCAACGAAGAGCGCGTGCTCCGGCTGGTCGAAGAGAATGGCGGCCGAATGAAACAACAAGAGGTGGTGCAGTCGTTCGAGTGGAGTGCAGCTCGAACGAGCCAGATCGTTGGCGCGCTCCGAGATGACGGGAAAATCGAGAGCTTCAGAATCGGACGTGAGAACGTCCTCCGAATCCCGGAGAAAGACGAGGAATCGCGCGAATAGCGCAGCCAAACAGCCGAATCCAACCACAGACGTAAGTACTTCGCGTAGTAATATTAACCATGAGCGAAAGCCTGTTTCAGCAGGCGGGTCGAGCAACCCAGCAAGGCCCGGTTCCCAGTGGTATTCCCGATGGCGTGTGGACAACACTCGCAGTGCTCGGTGCTGCTGCAGTCGGATTCCTCCTCTTTAGCGGTAGCTTAGATCCGATCACAGCGATTGGCCTCCTCGTACTAATTGTTGCAACAGTCACCGTTGCTAGTGCTGTTGAGATGGTTGACGCATACGAGCAGCGAGCGCTTACCGTCTTCGGAGAGTACAGAAAGCTTCTCAAGCCCGGATTAAATATCATCCCGCCGTTCGTTTCTCGAACCTATCGGTTTGATATGCGAACTCGAACGATCGATGTTCCACGGCAGGAAGCAATTACACGTGACAACTCGCCAGTTCGAGCAGACGCGGTTGTCTACTACCGTATCATGGATGCGCGGAAAGCGTTCTTGGAAGTCGATAACTATGAAGTTGCGATCTCGAATCTTGCACAGACAACACTCCGTGCTGTGATTGGAGATATGGAGCTGGACGAAACCCTCTCACGGCGAGAAGAAATCAACGCGAAAATCAGAAAAGAGTTGGATGAGCCAACAGATGAGTGGGGAATTCGTGTTGAGGCAGTTGAGGTGCGTGAGGTAAGTCCATCCCCAGAAGTTCAGCGTGCGATGGAGCAACAGACAGCCGCAGAGCGCCGTCGCCGTGCAATGATTCTCGAAGCACAGGGAGAACGCCGCAGTGCAGTTGAGAAAGCGGAGGGTGACAAACAGTCGAACATCATCCGTGCACAAGGTGAAAAACAGAGTCAGATTTTGGAAGCACAGGGTGAGTCCATCTCGACTGTCCTCCGTGCAAAAGCCGCAGACTCGATGGGTGAGCGTGCGATCATCGAGCGTGGAATGGAGACCCTTGAAAAGATCGGTCAAGGAGAGTCGACCACGTTTATTCTCCCACAAGAGCTCACATCGCTTGTTGGCCGCTACGGACAGCAGCTAACTGGAAGCGATGTGCAATCCGAAACACAGCCGCTTGAGAGCCTCCCGTTCGATTCGGAGACAAAAGAGTGGCTTGGGTTGGACAACATTGACGAGCTGCTGGGTGAACTGGATATCACGGAGACAGATATCAAAGGTGGGGAAGCCGATATGGAGAAAGAGGTTGTCTTAGAACAGGACTAGCTGGCTCAAATACGGTCGTACCGGTTGTCCCAAACATGAAATACTGGTGCGGCCTAGGGTAGACGTGACTGGAGGTACTGACTCTCGGATTCACTCGTTTTATACGAAGACATCAAGACCCTTGTCTGATGGCCTCATTCAGACGGATACTGATTTTGAAGTTGTAGCTTGTAACTCAGCCGCGAGTCAATTGCTCCAAACGATCGATACCCAGTGCATCGGCACCTCTCTATGGACGTTATTTCCCGATTCGCGTGGAACCATCGCACAAACCGAGATTGAAACGGCGCTTGAGAGCCAACAGCAGCGGTCATTTAAATGGTATGCTGGAGAGTCACAGACATGGGTTGAAGTACTCGTCTTCCCGAGTATCGACGGGCTAACGCTCGTGCTCACGAAACTCCGGAGCGATGGGCGGCGGCACCGAAATATCGATCTCTACAAATCGGAATTAGAACCGGCCAGCGTGGGTGGATGGAAGATCGACCTCCCGTCAGAAACGCTTCACGTCTCAGAGGAGGTCCTTCGTATCCGCGGACTCCCGGCCGATTACGACCTGACTATCGAGGAAGGCATCCAGTTTTATCATCCCGAGGACCGGCGGATTCTGACTGCAGCGGTCGATCGACTTAAAAACGGAGGAGAAACGTATGATTTAGAACTTCGAGAGGTCAGAGAGAATGGTGATATCTATTGGGTCCGGACAACCGGCATCGCAGATTATAACGAGAGCGGGGAAATCATTGCGCTGCGCGGTGTGTACCGAGACATCACGGAGCGCAAAGAAAGCGAACTCGAACTACAACGAAAAACCCGCGAACTAGCGCGGCAAAATGAACGTCTTGATAACTTCGCAAATGTGATCACTCACGACCTTCGGAATCGATTAAATGTTGCGCAAGGTCGGCTAGGACTTGCTCGTGAACAGCTCGAAAGCGAGCACTTCGATGTAATTGAACGATCGCTTTCCCGTATGCAAACGCTGATTGAAGAGGTGCTCGATCTGGCGCGCCACGGCAAAGCGGTTCATAATCCAGCGCCAGTTGAGCTCACCGTGATTGTCCAACAGAGTTGGGAGGCGGTTGAGACGGCCGGTGCCCAACTGATCAGTCAAGATCGCCTGACAATACTCGCCGATCGAAACCGAATGAAGCAACTGTTTGAAAATCTCATACGAAACGCAATTGAACACGGTGGTGAAGATGTCACGGTGACGATCGGCGCACTCGATGATGGGTTTTTTGTCGAAGACAACGGACCGGGGATTCCCGTAAACGAACGCGAGCAGGTATTCGAATCCGGGTACACCACATCCTCGAGTGGGACCGGGTTTGGGTTAGCAATTATCAAGGAGATAGCTGACGCACACCACTGGAACGTGCAAATCACCGAGAGCTCCGGTGGCGGCACACGATTTGAGTGTACTGGCGTTGAGATGGGGTGAGCGAGTGCACAGAATAGTGACCTCATAGCAACGCTCACGACTCTCGACATTTTGTTGACTAAGCGTCCTGTATTCAGCATACCGATCAGACCACTACCGGAGGATTCCAACAGCGCTGGTAGTTACCAGTCCAACGAACCACCGGATTGATACTCAGTCACTTTTCGTTCGAAGAAGTTCGCTTCCTTGTTGAGATCGATCGCCTCGGACATCCACGGGAATGGGTTCTGCGTATTGAAGGCTGGGCCGCAATCTAACTGTGTGAGTCGGCGATCGGCCACGTACTCGACATACTCACAGAACGCTTCGGGACTGAGTCCAAGGATCGAGTCCGGACAGGCTTCCGTTGCGTACTGTCGCTCCAACGCGACAGCGTCGATGATGAGCGATCGGATCTCAGCATCGAATGAATCAGTCCACACGCCGGGGTTCTCTTGTCGGATAGTGGTGATAAGATCAACACCGAAGTTGACGTGAAGCGACTCATCGCGCATGATGTATCGGAACTGCTCACCAATTCCCGGCATTGTCCCCTGTCGTCGGAGCGCGAGCATCATCGCAAAGCCTGCGTAGAAAAACACCCCTTCCATGATGATGTAGAAGCCAACAAGATCGCGGAGAAATGCTCGAAGATCGTCGTCGGTTTCGATCGTGAAGTCGGGATCGTCGATCGTTTTTGTAAGATCGACCACAAAGGCGTCTTTGGCTTCGATCGCAGGGATTCTATCGTACATGCCGTAGAGATACTCCGGCTCGAAGCCGAGGCTATCACAGCAGTAGATGAACGTATCAGTATGAATCGCCTCCTCGTACGCTTGCCGGAGTAAGTATTGTCGACACTCCGGTGCAGTCACATGGTCGTAGACTGCAAGGACGAGATTGTTTGCGGTGAGCGACTCCGCAGTTGAGAAGAAGCCGAGGTTCCACTCGATGAGCTGTCGCTCCTCAGGGGTGAGTTCATCGCCGTTCCATTGGGCAATATCGTCGCCCATGGGAACCTCTTCGGGAACCCAGTTGTTTGCAACGCCATCGCGGTAGTACTGGCGGGCCCAGTCGTACTCGATCGGCAGGATTTTATTCGGGTCGTGCTGGCTGTCGTTGGTAAGGATAGACATTGGTTGGGTGAGTTTGTGAATGGTTACTGGCAGGCGTCACAGGTTGGATCTGCAACAGTCGGGAGATCACAGCGGTCTGTGCCGCCGTCATCGTTCTCTTGGCTCGATCGACGGGCCGTATCGTCGTACTCGTTCATATCGATCGTCGATTTTTCGATGCTGGACGCGCCAAGCGTTCGGAGATAGTAGGTTGTTTTGAGCCCTAGTTTCCATGCAGTCCGGTAGACTGAGTCGAGAAGCGAGCCATCAGTAGACGGGAAGAAGACATTGTGCGATTGACTCTGGTCGATCCAAACGCCGCGCTGGGCGGTGAGTCGGAGCTGATGACGTGGGTCAATCTCAAACGCACCACGGTACAGCTCGCGAACGTCCGCTGGAATATCTCCAATTTCCTGGATTGAGCCATCGTGGTATTTGAGGCGATCGAGCATGCCATCAGTCCAGAGATCACGCGCTTTGAGGTCCGCAATCAATCGTTCATTGACGACGGTGAAATCACCGGACATGTTGGATTTGACATACAGATTCGAGTAGATCGGCTCGATCGATGGTGTTGTGCCAGCGATCGTCGAGATTGTTGCTGTTGGCGCAATGGCCATTGTGTTTGAGTTTCGAATCCCATGTCTACTGATTCGTTCACGGAGCTCATCCCATGGAAGTCGTTCGGTGTAGTCGACCTCGATCGGTTCCCCACGCTCTGTTTCGAGGAAATCGATCGTATCCTGTGGGAGGAGACCACGGTCCCATTTTGACCCTGCAAAGCTTTCATAAGACCCGCGTTCAGCTGCAAGCGAGACGGAGCCTGAGATTGCATGATAGGCAATCTGTTCTGTCACTGTATCCGTGATTTCGAGCGCATCCACGCTATCAAGGGGGACACCCAACTGCATGAGTGCGTCATGGAATCCCATCATCCCAAGCCCCACTGGACGGTGCTTCATATTCGATCGCTCGGCGCGATCGGTTGGATAAAAGTTCAGATCAACGACGTTATCGAGCATTCGCATCGCAGTCTCGATGGTTACAGAGAGCTTCTCGCGCTGGATTCCATCCGACGTAACGTGATTTGTGAGATTTACCGAGCCAAGGTTACAGACCGCGGTTTCGTCGGCTGCGGTGTTGAGTGTGATCTCCGTACAGAGATTTGAGGAGTGGATTGTGCCGGCGTGGTCCTGTGGCGATCGGATGTTACACGGATCTTTGAATGTGATCCATGGATGGCCCGTCTCAAACAATCGAGTCAAAAGCTGTCGCCAGAGATCAGCCGCATCAACGCGTTCGAACTGTCGGAGCTCACCCGCCTCAGCACGTGCTTCGTATGTGAGGTACTGTTCTTCAAACGCTTGGCCGTAGCTGCCGTGTAGCTCCGGGACCTCATCCGGTGAAAACAGCGTCCACTGTTCGTCGGCCTCAACACGCTTCATAAACAGATCGGGAATCCACGCAGCCGTGTTCATATCGTGGGTACGTCGTCTGTCGTCGCCCGTGTTCCGCCGAAGGTCCAAGAATGCCGGGAAATCCAAATGCCATGCTTCGAGGTACGCACAGGCTGCCCCCCGACGCTTTCCCGATCGGTTGATCGCAGCGGTAACATCGTTCGAAATTTTGAGGAACGGGACCGTGCCAGTTGACTCGACGCCGGTTGACTCAATCAGCGCACCTGCAGCCCGGAGATTTGTCCAGTCGGTTCCGATTCCGCCGGACCATTTTGAGAGGTTCGCATGTGCTTTGTACGAGTCAAAAATATCATCCAGATCGTCTTGGACGGTCGTCAAATAACATGAGGAGAGCTGCGGATGTGTTGTTCCCGCATGAAACAGCGTTGGTGTGGATGGAATAAACCGAAGTGTCGAAAGCAGTTCGTAGAACTCGATCGCATATGCGTCCCGTTCGCTTGGCGCTTCACGAAGTGCGAGACCCATTGCAACGCGCATCCAGAAGATCTGTGGGAGTTCCAGACGCTCGCCATCGGGAGTGCGGAGATAGTAGCGCTGATCGAGCGTATCGAGTGCCATGTAGTCGAATCGCAGGTCTCGTGCAGGCACAAGCGCATCCGAGAGTCGATCGATATCAAATTCGGCCATTCGCTCGTCAAGCCGCTCTTCGGCGAGACATCGATCGATCGTTGTAGTGAACTGATCACGATACGTGTCAACAAATTCGGTGTGAGTCGGATCAACGGAGTTTCGGGCAAACGTTGGGTCAACTGCAAGCCGATATGATTGCTCTCGATGCACTGCTGCTGCTGCCGAACCAAACGCAGGATCACGTTCGAGACGAGCGGTGAGTGCGCTGATTGTTGCCTGCTCGATTTCGGTAGCCGATGCGCCGTCATAGAGCGCGCGTTCAATTTCGGCTTGAATTGAGTCGAGGGAGTCGTCTGTGAGTACGTCTTCGTGGCCCGTTCGTGCTCGTCTGAGCAGTTGTCGGACAGTGTCGTGTTGGGTTGTTGCGTGACTCATGATGAGCGGTGGTTCCCACGCTGCGGTGGCTCAGCCAGTGTTGCCACTATAGTCGATGAGGACGATCGAGGGCGATCGCTCCCAAGCAATCGGCAATGAGCCGAAGCGCACGAGGGCGAACCGTATCACTCTCTTTGGGCGATATCTGATAAAGCTTTCCCAGTCTACTTTCAATAGAACAAGTTTAGTTTAATTATCGGCGAATCGCCTGCCACTGTTGGTTCGCAACGTAGCCGCCAGTCATAATGAAAATCACCGCAAAGAGGCCTAAAAGCACCCGTGCTGGAGTGTATAGCGGCTCAAATCCGGGTGGGAACGTCTCCGGCCATGCTACAATTAAGATGAAGATTCCGAGCCACCCAACAAGATTCAGCGAGAGGCCACCTGCAAACTTTGCTCGGTCGTCATCCATACTCAGAACGCCCCCCGTTCAGCCTCCGGTTCGACACCTTCATCCGATCGGTCAAGATCAAACTCACGTCGTAGGTTTTGAATCCGATCGCGGATATCTGCTGCGAGTTCGAACTCCAGATTGTTCGCCGCCTCTTGCATTCGCTCTTCGAGCAGTTCGACCTGTCGAGCAGCCTCGTCATCGTTTGCAGGTGTATCGCTGACGCTGATTCCGGATGTGTCGGTTTTTGAACCGGGAAGATTTGTTTCGCCAACCGGTTTATCGATCGTCATCGGCTCATGGCCGTGTTCTTTGTTGAACTGTTGTTGGATCTTCCGGCGTCGCTGCGTCTCTTCGATCGCCGCATTCATCGAGTTTGTCCGCTTGTCTGCGTACAGCACAACAGTTCCATCAACATTCCGTGCGGCACGACCCATCGTCTGGATCAATGTGGTCTCCGATCGGAGGAAGCCTTCCTGGTCAGCATCGAGAATCGCAACCAACGATACCTCCGGAATATCCAACCCCTCTCGGAGCAGGTTGATTCCAACAAGCACATCGATATTGCCTAGCCGGAGGTCCCGGATGAGTTCGTGGCGCTCGAGCGTATCAGTCTCGTCATGCATGTACGCCACTGAGACGCCGGCTTCTTCGAGATACTCCGTGAGATCCTCAGCCATCCGCTTCGTGAGTGTGGTGACAAGTGTCCGCTCCTCTCGTTCGATCTGTGTGTTAATCCGGTCCATCAACGCATCGACCTGTCCGGTTGCAGGTTCGATCTCAACTTTTGGATCGACCAAGTGCGTCGGCCGAACAATCTGCTCTGCAATTCGTTCGGAGCGATCGCGTTCGTAATCACCGGGCGTTGCACTCACGTAGAGCGTCCGATCGGTCTTCTCGTCAAACTCCTCAAACGTCAGCGGTCGGTTATCGTAAGCGGTCGGGAGTCGGAAGCCGTTTTCAATCAGCGAGTCTTTTCGCGATTTATCGCCTGCAAACTGTCCCTTAATCTGTGGCAGGGTTTGGTGAGATTCGTCGATAACTGTTAAAAATCCATCCGGGAAGTAATCAAGCAGCGTGTATGGGGCTTCGCCGGATTGGCGATCGGACATGTGCACTGAGTAGTTCTCGATACCTGAACAGTAGCCCGTCTCCCGAAGCATCTCAATGTCGAAGGTCGTTCGTTCTTCGATCCGCTGGGCAGCAACGAGATCGCCCTGTCGCTGGAAGTAGCTGATCCGTTTTTCCATCAGGTCCTCAATTTCCGAAATTGCGCGTTCGAGCTTTTCCTCAGGAATCGAGTAGTGCTCTGCTGGGTGGATAAGCACAGCCGGTTCGTTCGACTGTGGTTCGCCTTTCAGCGTGTCAATTTTCATCATCCGATCGATCTCATCACCCCAAAACTCAACGCGAACAGCGTACCGACCGTACATCGGGAAGATCTCAACGGTATCGCCACGAACTCGAAACGAACCGTGTTGGAAGTCGATGTCGTTTCGTTCGTAGTTGAGGTCTACGAGTTTTGCGAGCAGTTCGTCTCGTCCGATCTGTTCGCCCACTTCGAGCCGAAGCGCCATCTCAACGTAGTTGGCTGGGTCACCGAGGCCGTAGATTGCAGAGACGGATGCAACGACAATCACATCATCACGGGTGAGAAGCGATCGGGTTGCAGAGTGCCGGAGACGGTCGATCTCCTCGTTAATCGACATATCCTTGTCAATGTAGGTGTCGGTCTGTTCGAGATACGCCTCCGGCTGGTAGTAGTCGTAGTAGGAGACGAAGTATTCGACCGCATTATCCGGAAAGAGGTTCTTGAACTCGTCATACAGCTGTGCGGCAAGCGTTTTGTTATGTGCGAGCACAAGCGTCGGCGTGTCGAGTTCCTCAACGACCCACGAGACGGTGTTGGTTTTTCCAGAGCCGGTGACGCCAAGCAGCGTCTGTCGTTCCATACCGTTCACGTAACCGTCAACAAGTTCTGAGATTGCCGTTGGCTGATCTCCTGCCGGCTCAAACGGTGCATCAACCCGAAACGGTCGATCGTGTCCTGGCCGATCGGGAGAGAGGGGACTCGAATCGGTATCACTCATTGTCGGCTGTTAGAGACGAACGTACTTGACAACCGCGGCAGTCGAGAGTATGTGTATTATACACACCGTTGAGTAATCAGATAGAGACGAGAATCGAAACCTAATGAATCCGCTTCTCTCAGTTGCGCCTGAAACACTGTTATCGATGACTATGCTGGTTCGCATTGGCTCTCTTCGTTCATCCTCTATCTGTGTACCAAAAATGAAGCAGGAATCTCAGTTACGTAACACGCTTTTCGTACCGATATTCAGCGTAGGTGTCGCCGTTGAGCGTAACCGCTTGTTCGGAGCGTCGATCGAATCCACGGTGTTCATAAAATCGAATTCCAACGCTGTTTTCAGCAAGGACTGATAGCTCAAGTGTTGTTCCTCCAGCATCGACAACAGCGTTGATAGTGGATTCGAGAAGTGCAGTGCCGATCTGGTTTCCCCAATGCTGTTCGCGTACGTAGATACGGAACAGTTCAAACGACGACCCATCTTCACTAATCTGTCCCGCATTCGAAAAGCCCACAATTTCGGAGTCATATGCCGCAACATAGAAGATCGATCGGTCGATAGCTGCTTCGAGTGCGTCTCTCGTATACCATTCATCAACCATTCGATCGACTGTCTCACTGCCAAGAATGTCGTCGTATGCCGCGTGCCAACTCGATCGGGAAACAGACTGAATCGAAGAGATGTCTGTCTGTTCAGCGTGTCGAATAGTTGTATTAGAGAGCATATGTTTCATGTCAGCTACAGAAACAAAAATGTGGCTCTGTTAGAATCCATCAGCCCCAGCAAGGACTGCGTGCTGAGTAAGTGTGTTATCGAGGGCTGCCCAGAAACGCTGGCAACACCGGCTCGTCGTCGGCATGAGCTTTACCACCTCTGACACCGAAGCAGATACTATGGATCAAGAGTACGAGTCTGAGCTGACAGCATCTCGTGAGGAAATAGCAGCAGTGCTTAGCGGCGTGGTTGATGGCATCACCGCAGGATCCATCCGTTTTGGTGACGCGGATCACTCGATCGTCGTCGAAGTACCTGAAGAACTTGAGCTAGAGATCGAACTCGAAATAGAAGACGACGAACTAAGTCTAGAGCTCGAATTGGAGTGGCCTCATACGGAAGTCGAATTCGATGAAGGTCCCGCCGAGCCGACAGGGAAATCTAGTGTGAAAGACGACGACGCTCCCGCTGACACCACCGAGGAACCCCCTGTCGAAGACGATGAAATACCCGTCGACACTACCGAAGAATCGTTTATAGAAAGCAGTGCACTACCTATGCCAGTCAAAGCTGCGGACGAATCGCAGACGCTCGCCGGGTTCGAGATCTTCCGCGACAAAGGAGGTGAATGGCGCTGGCGGCTCCGCCACCGCAACGGCAACATCATTGCCATCAGCGGCGAGGGGTACACCCGGAAACATAACGCCCAGAAGGGACTCCGTAGCGTTATGCAAAACGCGCCAGGAGCGACGGTTACCGAAGACAAAGAGAACTAACGTCAAAACAGGTTTATTGTTTGCTGTCATTGTGATTCTCGTCTGTCCGCAAAACATACCGTTAAACGGTCTGGTTCGAAAAACGATTCTTCGTGAGAGCCATCTACCGTTTGAGACAGCAACCCAATGTCTCAGATTTGCGCCCTGATATCCATTCTAAATTCTATTGCACAAGAGACCTCTCTATGTGAGTGCTGTAGCAATAATAAAAGCACATACCTCTACATGAGTGGCGCACAAACACTTGGTTACCATGTCGATCGAAACCTCCCTTCGCGCGGGCGGTCGAGTACTGCTCGATCGCACAAGCGATGTGTTTCCCGTATATCTTCTGGCAACAGGCCTCCTTCTAACAGCACAAGTACCAATCTTACTGGCGCTTGGTGCAATTGCATTCATTCTCGTACAAACCGGTGCGGTGAGTGCACTCCTCACAGAGATTGAAGCGATCGATCCGGACGCATTTGATCCGGAGACGTTCGATCCTGAGAGCCCTGAAGCCGCAGCCGAAGCCTTCCCACCCGGGTTTGAGGAGGCGTTGTTGAACGTGTTTACGCCGACAGTGGTTGCACTGTTTTTCCTCGGGGTTATCGGCAGCGTCCTTGTGGTCCTCCTTGCACGCGGGTTCACAAACGCAGCAACACTCAGTGCGGTCTACGCGGCACTGCGTGGTGAGGACGGCGTTGACGCTGCGGTCGATGGGATTGTAGCGCGCTGGAAGTCCTTTGTTGCGCTCAGTCTGATCGAAGTTACCCTCCTATTGCTCACGGGGATTCCGATCGCCTTCTCGCTTGCACTGATTGCGCTTGGCTCGCCTGCGATCGGCGCAGTGAGTTTCTTATTGTCGTTGTTCATCGGACTTGTTGTCGTCCTTACTGTGCTCCTTGGCTTTGCGTTTGCAGGACAATCAATTGTGGTAGACGACGTTGGCGTCCTCACTGGGATCCGAGGCAGTTTCAGCTTCATCGTGCGCAACCCGATCGGGTTTGGTGGCTACATTCTCGTTGCGATCGGGATGTTGGTTCTCACCGGAACGCTGTCAGGTATCTTTGGTGCGCTTGGAGTCTCACAGCTCTCTGCACTGTTGAGCCCGCTCGTCTTCTTACCGTTCATGGACACGTTCAAAACGTCATTGTACGCCGAGCGAGCGCATACACCGATCGAAACACCACCAACCGGCGATCGACTCAAGACAATCTTTAGTGATGGTATCAGAACGATGGGTGGATTTATTCGGTCACATCCGGTTGCGCATATTGGTGCAGCAGCGCTATTTGCTGGTGGCGCACTGTTTGGCTGGAGCCTCACGGCTGGGGCAGAGATTCCGTTCGGCGAGCCAGAAGATGTTGGTGCAGTGTTCGGTGCATTCCCGGTGGGAACCTTCATCTCAATCTCGGTGAACAACTGGCTTGTCGGCGCGGCTGCTGCATTTGGTGGAGTCGTTGTCGGGATTCCAACAGTAATGAGTTTGCTATTCAATGGGGCGATCGTTGGCATTGTTTACGGTGTGTCCGATCCGATCGTCTTCTATGCGCTCGTTGCACCGCATGGGATCATCGAGTTGCCTGCAATCTTTATCGCATGTGCAGCAGGCTTCCATCTTGCAGGCGTAACGGTCGGTGCGCTTCGTGGCACACAGGATCGGTATGCTGTGGCGACAGCACTACGGCTTGTTTACCGGGTCCTCATCGGATTGGCGATCGTCTTTGTCATCGCTGGCTTCGTCGAGGCCTTCCTCACCCCGCCGATCGCCGAGATCATCCTCCGAATCTTCTGAATCACTAACACCCGCTATTGATTCAACCGCAGGATTGTACTCCTGTTTTGCGATCTTGGCCGCTTCTGCAAGCAGTGCAACAACCAACGGACCGACGATGACACCGATCGCACCAACCGTGAGCAACCCACCAACGAACCCAATAAAATAGAGACTACCATCAAGATCAGCGGTGTAAGCCGCAAGCCGTGGTCGGATTGCAAGGTCGGGGAGCCAGCTAATAAAAGCACCACCAATAACGACGATTGCGATTGCTGAGAGAAATTCGCCAGCGACAACATGTGCAATAGCGAGAATACCAATCAAAACGGTTGGTCCAACGATCGGAATGAACTGCAAGATACCTGCGATCGTTGCAAGGGCGACCGGCGACTGATAGCCGAAGGCCAAGAAAATCGGAAGCGCAATAATAAATGTTCCAACTGCAGTTGCGGCCTGTAAGACGTAGATTGCGAACAGTGTTTCGCGGGCACGCTCTGCCAGCGCCTCCGCAACATCACGATATGCAGGTGGAACGATACCGAGGATTGCTTGCTGGATATTTCGCTCGTTTTGGAGCAGCCCAAACACAAGCAGAATAAACAGTGCGAGTTTGATCAACAGCACCGGAATTTCGGCCGCGACAGTCGCTCCAACACTGCTGAGCCAGCCGATCGCAATATCGAATAGATCAGCGAGGACAAGTGTATATGCAAATCCAGCAAACTCAACCGTGAGTTCGTCTGGAAGCGTCTCAAGCACTGCAATAACGTCATTAAACCGAACGACAAGCAATAGGACGATCGGTGTAAGGGCAATCAGAAGACCAATAACTGCAACGATCGTTGTCGCAACGCTTGAGACTCGTTTTGAGTACCCACGTTTTCTGAACTGGCGCCGAAGCGGGGTCAGCACATACGCAACCGTAATCGCAAATAATACCGTCGGAAGCACATCCCACAAGACAACCGTCGAGAGAACAGCCATTGCGAGCAAAACCCCGCCAATGACCTGCCCGCGTGTAACCATACACACAACCCACAGCGGGAAGGTAAAACCGTTGCTCTCTAACTATTTTTTTGATAGGTCAACAGATGAGAAAATCACACTTTTTAACTACCACCGAGTGTGATTATCCAGTAATGGAGCCACATAGTCGCAGACAATTTTTACAGTCCGCGGGAGCGGCAGGTGCTGTTGCCCTGCTCGCAGGCTGTACAGCCGAACAGACAAACGGGAATGGAGACGCAACACCGGATGAGAACGGGAACGGGAGCGACGATAGCAACGGAAACGGTGCAACAACCGACCCAGATGAGCCGACGGAGCTTACAGTAGGGACGTATGAGTCCTTTATTGACGCGCCAAGTACAAGCCCGGGAGAGTGGCTCAAAGAAGCATTTGAAGCGGAGTACGACGTTGAGCTCATCTGGGAGACACCGTCAAACGGAGTCAACAACTACATTGAACAGGCAAATGCAGGGTCACCCGTTGATACCGATCTGTATCTGGGGTTGACGACAGACGATCTTATCCGCGTTGATGAGAACCTGAGTAACGGTTCGCTGTTTGCTCCAGCAGGAGAGCTCGCAGGTGCAGACGATATTCGCGAAGGGTTGCAGTTTGATCCGGAGAACAGGGCCGTACCGTTCGAGACTGGCTACATCTCGCTCGTCTACAATGAGTACGAAACCGAGGCACCGGAGACGTTTGAGGGACTGCTTGAAGAAGAACACAGAGGCGAGCTGCTTGCACAGAGCCCAGAGAGCCAAACTGGCCGTGCATTCTTTTTGCACACAATATACACCGTTGGCGAAGACGAGTATCTAGACTACTGGCAGGAACTTCAGGACAATGATGTTCGTGTGCTTGGCTCATGGTCCGATTCGTACGCCGCATACGAGGGGGGAGAGGCACCGATGGTCGTCTCCTACTCAACAGACCAAGTGTTTGCAAACATGGAGGACGCAGATCTGAGCGAACATCAGATTCGATTCCTCAACGATCAGGCCTATGCGAATCCGGAAGGGATGGCACAGTTTACTGATTCGGAGAATACGGATCTTGTGACCGATTTCATGGAGTTTGTCCTTCGGCCGGATGTACAAGGAGAGATCGCGGAGCGAAATGTTGTCTTCCCAGCAACCGACACTGCAGAGCTTGATCCCGAATATGACGAGTTCGCGCATGAACCTCCTGAGCCAGTGACCTTCACATACGACGAACTCGACGGAAATCTCAGTGAGTGGATCGATGCCTGGGAACGACAGTTCGCAGGAAACTAACTTGCCGCCAACAGAGCGGTGAGACGAACAATGAGTGCTGGAGGATCGTGGGTCGAAAAGCACCTGCTAACAGTGTGTGCGATCGCCACAACCGGACTGCTTGTGCTGCTGTTTTTTTATCCGGTTTCCACGGTGTTCGTTGAGGCTGTTCGCGTTGATGGGGCGTTCTCACTCTCCGCTTTTGTTGAGATCCTTACAGACGAGTTCTATGTTGGTGAGCTAGCCTCGATTACTGGTGCAGGGTCGCTCACTGCAGCGATCGATGCCCTTATTCAACGCGCTGCAGCTGGATTTGCCGATCCTCGGATGGGTGTGATCGGATTTACAGCGTATCAGGCCGCACTCTCAACGCTTTTGAGTGTGGCAATTGGGTTACCAGCTGCGTGGATTCTCGCGCGATTTGAGTTTCGCGGGCGAAAGACGATACGCTCGCTTACAATTCTCCCGTTTGTGCTGCCCTCAATTATGGTCGCGGTTGGATTTGTGGCGACGTTTGGAGCGAATGGAACCCTCAATCGGGCACTCGGCCTGGTTGGGCTCGGACCAACAAATCTGCTGTTTACGCTGCACGCGATCGTCATTGCACATGCGTTCTACAATGCACCGCTTATTGCTCGGATCACAACCGCTGCGTGGGAGTCAGTCGATGCACGAGCGATCGAAACGGCTCGAAGCCTCGGCGCATCTCCATGGCGTGCGTTCTACGATGTGGTGTTTCCACAGCTGAAACCGGCGATCGTGATGGGTGCAACGCTAACGTTCATTTTTACGTTTGCGTCGTTTCCGATCGTGTTGGCCCTTGGTGGCTACCAACTGGCAACCATCGAGGTATTCATCTACCGACAGCTAACGAATCTCAACTACACTGAAGCCGCAGCCCTTGCGACAATTGAACTCGTTATTTCACTTGGGTTGCTATACGCATATCTCCGTTATGAGGATGCACAACGAACGCTTCGCCGAGGTATCCACACCCAGCCACGCCGACAGCTCATTCCGACCGCATGGTCGCTAAAGACCGTATTCACACGGATTTCAGTCGCTGGGTATACCGTTGTTGCACTGCTCGTGTTTGTTGGCCCGATCGCAAGCATGATTATTGCCAGCCTTACAACGAGCGATGGATCGTTCACGCTCTCGCATTATCAGTTCCTGCTTGAGCGACAGACAGCGGGTGCAAGCTTTCAGGTACGACCGCTGCCTGCAATTCGGAACTCGCTCATATTTGCGGTTGGGACGCTTGCAATTGCGCTCCCGATGGGTGTTGTTGTCTCTATTCTGACGACGCGGCAGTATCGGGGTCGAAAGGTGATGGACGCGATCGCAATGGCACCGCTTGCGGTCTCTGGGATCATTGTCGGCCTTGGGCTGCTTCGAGGGCTAGTGTTTGGTGTCGAGATTGCAGGGTGGCGAATTGCGGTTGCTGGTTCGCTTGCGATCGTCGCAGCCCATGCGGTGAGTGCATATCCGTTTGTCACCCGGAACGTTACACCAGGGTTAGCGTCGCTCGATCGGACGCTGATCGAATCAGCTCGGAGTTTGGGTGCAACCCGTGTCCGAACAGTGATTGATATCGAACTTCCGCTTGTGTGGACTGGTGTCGTTGCAGGTGCAGCGTTTGCATTTGCAATTAGTATTGGCGAATTCAATTCGACGATCGTGTTGGCAACTGGCTCCGGTGAGTACACGATGCCCGTTGCGATCGAGCGCTATCTTGGAAGACGGCTTGGCCCAGCAACCGCCATGGGCTGTATTCTGCTTGTCGTGACGGCGCTAAGTTTCGTGATCATTGAGCGCTTTGGTGGCGATGCGGAACAACGCGGTGGTGGATTATGATGACGGAGGAACGATGACAACGATCGAGTTGGACACAATTTCAAAACGGTATGGAGAAACAACCGCTGTGGATGAGATCTCTTTACAGGTATCTGATGGGGAGTTTTTTACGCTCGTTGGGCCATCCGGCTGTGGAAAGACAACAACGCTTCGGTTAATTGCAGGGTTTGAGTCTCAAACAAGCGGGGCGATCCGGTTTGATGGCCGGGAGATGACCGGTGTCCCACCGGAAGAGCGAGGTGTTGGTGTTGTGTTCCAAAACTACGCGCTGTTCCCGCACATGACTGTCGCGAAGAATATTGCCTATGGGCTTCGGTTTACTGATCCGCCAGGTGGGGTTTCCGTTGGCGATCGGGTAACGGAGCTACTGGAGCTTGTCGACTTACCTGGAATGGGTGATCGCGATCCGGAAGCGCTCTCAGGTGGGCAACAACAGCGTGTTGCGCTTGCACGGGCGCTTGCGCCAGGCCCGGATCTGCTCCTGCTTGATGAGCCGATGAGCGCGCTTGATGCACAGCTCCGTGAACAGCTTCGCGTGCAAATCAAACAGATTCAGTCCGAGCTTGGAATTACCACGGTGTACGTCACCCACGATCAAGAGGAGGCGCTCTCAATCTCCGATCGGGTTGCAGTGCTCAACGGTGGAGGGGTTGAACAGATCGCAACGCCACAGACAATCTATCGCGAACCACAGACACCGTTTGTGGCGAACTTTATCGGTGACAATAATCTGTTTACAGGAACGGTCGAACAGGTGGCCGCAGGGACTGCTCGTGTGTCGGTTGCCCAAACAGTGGTACACATTGGAGTCTCTGCAGATCACTCACTTACAACAGGCGATCGGGTGACGTTCTGTATCCGACCCGAACAGTTGCAGGTACAGACACAGGAGACAACGGCAACAAATCAACTCGTCGCATCGGTCGTCGAATCCGAATTCCTTGGCGAAACAACCCGCGTCCATCTGACATGGAAAAAACAAGAGCTGCGTTTGCGAACAACCGATCCGCTAGCAGGTGAAGTGACAGTAACGTTTGCGCCTGAGCATGCACATATTGTCACTGTCAACTAACATACCAAATTAGCTGTGGGTGTCCGATGGCTCGATCGTGAGGCTCTCATCGAGCGACTGATGATGGACCATCACCCGATGGCCGGTATGTCGAGCATGCGTCCGTGCCCATCGTTTTGATGGTCGATCGGAGAGATATTCCTCACCATCTGGACACTGAGTACAGGTCACAATCCATGGGACAACATCATCCGGAAAGTGTCCGGTATGGCGTTTATGATCGAGTGCAAACTGTTCAACAGCCTGATTACCAACCTGTAGCTCGTCGAGTTCATAGGAGAGGTCCCACTCACCATTACAACGGGCGCACGTGATTGTCGGAACGTCATCGATCGGCTGGCGCTCTGCAGGGAGGTCGTTTGGATCGGTCATGGATCTGTTATGGAACGACACCGACAGTGAGAAGCGTCCCCCACGTTCGGTAGCGATCGATCATCGCGTCTCGTGTCTCCCAACGGTCCGTTGGGAACGCTGATTCCGGTGGAATTTCAATCTCGAGATCAGGAATCGTATCCTGTTCAGCAACGTGGAATCCAGCCTCGCGGAATGCGTCGCGATACTGGTCGCGACTCCAGCGAGTCATCGCAACGGAAATGTTGTCCTGCCAGCTATGAGAGGCGACGTTCTCCTCATAGTAGTTCACTGCACAGTAGACGGCTCCACCGGGACGGATGATACGCTGCAGTTCTTCGAGCGTATGTGCTGGATCTGCCGCGTAGTAGAACGCTTCCATCGTAAACACATGGTCGACGCTGTTATCCGCAAATGGGAGCGAGTCAAAGTCGCCAATTAGAAACCCGATCGAGTCATCGTCAGTGTAGTCTGCTGCGTTAGCAGCCATCTCTGGAGAGCCATCAAGCCCGTAGCCCCGGCCGATCGACTTTGTCTCTTTGAGTGCACGGAGCGCATAGCCGCTTCCCGTACCAAGGTCAAGAACGGTCTCGCCTGCTTCGATCGGCATTCGTGCAAGCACGTGCTTTGCGGTATGCCAATGACGCTCCTCCATCCCTTTATCTCGGCCATCGGTGGCCCAGTCGTCAAACTCCTCACGGACGCTCATATTGGGTAGTGGGCGGTGATCGGTTAAACGAGTTCGGCTTGCATCGACGAAAACAGCTACCTAACTGGAACTGATTATGAGAGTGTGAAATCGAGACCACGGCTCCCACCGATACAAGGGTTCAGAAAGCGTCGGCGTTTCAGAATTGCGGACTCAGCACAGCAGATTGTTGGTGGATTTTTGCTTGCAGGGCCGTTCGTCGTTACCGAAGAAGTATGGCTGCTTGCTGCGGGCATGAACCTCTGGCAAGCGTTCGCAACGATCGGAATTGTTTGTGCAATTGGATACGCAGCATTATACAAGGCAGATACAAAACGAGATCCAAGCGAAGAACAAGATATCGTTGGAATCCCAGTTCGGTTTCTCTCGTTGGTGTGTATCGCATTTGGATCTGTGTTAGTGCTTGCACTCTTATTTGACGCACCTGATACATTCTTGCTCGATAATGGCGCAACGACAGCCGAAACCGCGATAATTACATTCAAAGCGGTGAGCGTGGGCGCAGTGTTCAGTGTTGTCGGCGCTGCAACAGCGGATAGTGTATTTTAAATAGTTATGTTTTTGAATTGGTCATTTAGCATGAAGGATTAAGGCTATTCGGTGGGTGACAACCATATGGAGTATTCGCTTGCAATTGAGTCGGCACCAAAAACAATTCCAGGTGGCACAGGGCTTCTCTTATTACATCCAAGTATCGGTGAAACCGATCGGATCGACACGGATTTCCTGAAAACCGACACTGATCACTTCCTCGTTATTTCTACTCGGACGACCGCTCGGGAAGTCGAACAGAAACTTGAGCACTACGATGTCGACGAGTCACGAGCTGTGATTTTAGATACGCTCTCTGTTGAGCGAGGCTACTCGCGACGCTCCTCAGATCACGTCCACTACGTATCCTCACCGGACGATCTCAGTGGGATTGTTGAGCAGACCAGACGCTTTCTTGAATCACACGATGGAAAGGTGAGAATTAGTGTGGACTCGCTCACGGAGATGGCATATTACGCTGACGATGATGGCGTGTATGAAGCATCAAAACAGCTTCTGGCACTCCTCGAAGAAAACGACGCAGTTGGGATCTTCCACCTCTCAAAAGAGGTTCACGATGAGTCGACGGTTGCGAAATTCCGCGAACTGTTTGCTGGTGTTGTCGATCTCGATGAAGATGGGAGCGTCCACGTCGAGATGGCGGATTAATCTCGAAGCTGTGCAAACGTTTTTTCCGCCCATCGAACTGCATAGCTTGGCCCATGGTCGATGTATGCCGTTGTGTTAAGTGCGGAGAACGGTGCTGGTAGTTTGAGATCGTGTTTCATCGCTGAACAAGCATACTCTGTTGCTTCCGCAAATGTGAGTTTGCCGTGTGCGACCTCTCGGGAAAGCGAGTCAAGTCGGCCCTCAAGACGTTCTCCAGCGTCTACCCAACTTTCCCATAGCGCTGGATGCTCGGTTTCCCACGATCGAAACTCCGACCGTGTCTGCAGTCCGACCCAGCCGTCAAACAGCGCAGCCGCGAGCTGATACGTCTCTCCTGGAGAGAGTCCAGAGACCGCCGCAAGCTCACGGTATTGTTCGCCAAAGTACGGTAAAAAGTGCTCAGGCACAGCAAGATGTAGTTGTACGTATGCTTCTGCGAGCAGAAAATCAAGGAATGCATCTGGCGTTCCGGTTGCACGATGTTTCGTAAACACACATGGTGGTGTCGTCTGTGTTGTCCACATGACGGTCCCATCGCCTGGCATGCCGATCGTGAAATCGCTGCTCGCGTAGCGCTGTAACAGCTGTGGTGCATCGGACGGCAGCCACGACGCGGGATACTGTGCAGGAGAAAGCGACTCAACAACGAGCCCTAACTCTTCTGCAACCGCTGGTGGAAGCATCTCCGAATCAGTGTCAAGCGAGAAGGTGAGTGCATCCGGAGCGTACGCTTTGTGGACCGCAGAAAGCGGTTCTGAGAGCGATCGCTCTGTAAACATCTACGCGAGTGCGAACGACAGAATAATTCCAATCGACAGGACAGCTGAAACGGCGATCGTACCGAGCGTAATTTTGGTCGCTTTGCTCATATCCGTGTGGTATTGTGGAACGTGCTTAAAGGCTTCAGTATCGGTTGACGAGGGACAGATGGCCATGGTTTTATCGCCACCGCCGCCGAACGCATAGTATGCAAATTCGTGACGCGGTCGAAGCTGATGCGGAGGCGATCGCGGCAATGAGTGATGCACCTGTTGACGTGGTTCGTAATCTTGTACACGATCGAACAGTCCGGGTTGCTGCAGCAGATAACTCACGGGCGGCCGATCCGAATGTTGACGCTGGGGGTGCAGGAGCGTCGCTTTTGGGCTTCGTTAGTTTTGATGCAGCGGAGTCAACAGTGCATGTCACCCAGTTTGGTGGCCAGCGTGAGGCCTGTATTGAGCTCCTTGAAGAGCCAGTTCGATTCGCAACCGCTGAAGGGATGACTGTTGAGTTACTCGTTGAGGCTGGAAACGACGAGCGGAGCACCGTTGCCACGGACGCAGGATTCACAAAAGTTGGCGCTGGCCCACAATTTAACAATGCGGGGACGGTTCGATATCGGCTCGAGCCAGAGGGTTAGACGAATTTTCGTACGGTCATATTCAGCGTATCGAGATCGACGATCGGCGCATACCCCGAGTCAGGGTTAATATTGACGCTCTTTTGGAAATCAGTTTGTGCTTGCCAACAGCCGCTGTTTACCGCAAGCACATTGTGATATTTTCCCCAACCAATTTTGTGAACATGGCCGGTATGGAAAATATCCGGAACGTTGTCGATAACAAGATAATCCTGTGTTTCGGGTGCAAGCCGATTTCGGCCACCGTACTGTGGCGCAACGTGGCGTTTTTTCAAAAGGTGGTACATCGCTTTGTGGGACTCGTCGTAGCTTGCTTTCTCCTCGGGAAGTTCGGCAATCACTTCATCCAGTGAGACGCCATGATACATGAGCACAGAGACGTTTTCGATCGTCACCGTCGCTGGGTTGCTCACAATGCGCGCGTCGTGTATATCCATGATGTCTCGGAGCCTATCGTCGAATCCTGGCTGTGGTTCCGCAAGCCGGACTGCATCGTGGTTGCCGGGGATCATCACGATCTCCATATCGCCCGGGACTTCTTTCAGATACTCCGCAAACATTTCGTACTGGTCATAGATGTCAATGATGTCAAGTTCTTTATCTTGATTTGGATAGACACCAACACCCTCGACCATATCTCCTGCGATAAGCAGATACTCAACATGTTGTGCTTCTTCGCTATGGAGCCAGTCCGTGAACTGATGCCATGCCTCAGCCATGAACTCCTGACTACCGACGTGGATATCCGAGATGAGTGCGGCTTGGACGTGACGATCGGCGGTACTTGGTCGGTGCGTCCGCGGAACGTCCGGAAAGTGAAGCGAGTCAACAAACATAATTCCCGCATCATCAGAGAGCCGCCCTTGGACGGCAATACACTCGTCCATAAGGAGTTCGTTTACAAGCTCTGAGATGTTTTTGTCTTTGGTGACAAGACACGGAAATGTCCCTGTTGTGTCCTCAAGTTCGATCAACCAATGACCGCCTTTCGTCGATCGAACATCGTTCACCAACCCGATGAGTTCAGCTTCACTCCCACCAGGCATCTTCGAGATTGCCTTCGTCGGCCGGTGATTGACACGGCTACGGAGCAGTTTTGAGAGCCGTTCGTACCGATCGCGAAACGTCCGAACAAACTGTTTGTACTCGCCTGTCCCCGTACTTTGTCCGGTCATATCGTTTGCGATCGACAGCGATCGTAAGGAGATATCCGATGCTCTTCGATTGCCGCTTGTATCGATCTCTTCAGCATCATCAACAGCACTGGAATCCGTTGGGTCATCTCTCTTAGGCTGTTTGCTAGTAACCCCCTCGGTTTCAACTGGAGAATCGGCATCAGTTGCCTGGTTGGACTCGGTATTTTGAGCTTCTACTGGCGGCTCTTGTGGAGGGTCCTCAATAGGTGCACTGTCAATGACAGCACGGACATCTGTAACCGTAATTCGGAGTGTCTCTTCGCTTATATTCTCAAGCACGGCTCCGATGGCTTCTGGAGGGTCTGGAGCTCTTGCGAGGAGTGTTACTGCTTCCCGTTCAGCGTTGTATCCATGACGGGCAAGTGATTGCACAACGCTCGCTGGAGTCTCCGATGGCACACCCATTGCTCTGCGTGGAGTGACAAAAAGCGTAGCGAACTATTGATGCCTCGATAGGAGAAGCCCACCCAGAAAGTTCAAACCCCACCGAACAAAAGATGTGTCGATGAGTTCCGGGGACGAACCCGCGCCAGAGGATGAGCGTGACGTGCCAGCGGAGGATGACCAACACAAGTCACCGTCGGAGATGGAAACACCGCCTACCGGAACCGAAGTTGGAAATGATACTGAGACTGAAACTGGAGTTAACGCTTCTACAGACCCAGACCCAGACTCAAACTCAAACTCGATAGACGACGCAGTGACAACACAGACCGAGCCCATAACGTCCTCTTCTGGTGACCACGCTGAAGAAGATCAGCGATCAACGAGTGTCGATCCTCGTGCTGATCACGGATTCTTCTATCGCTTCTATCACGCAAATGATGGACCACTGATGTTTATTCGTGAGATCCTGCTTAGCGCATTAATTGTCTTACTTATTGGTGGACTACTGTTTGGGCTCAGTGGGGTGTGGCCGCCGATGGTTGCGATCGAAAGCGAAAGCATGGAGCCAAACATCCAAATATATGATTTGGTGTTTGTTACTGCTCCTGATCGATTCTCCCCAAGTGATGCAGATGAATACGGGGTGGTGACGCTTGAGCACGGCGAAGACGTTGGGTATGAGAGTTTCAATAAGCCCGGTTCTGTCGTCGTCTTTGATGAACCCGGAACCATTGGGCCACCAATTATTCACCGACCACATCTCTATGTCGAAGAGGGTGAAGATTGGAGCGATCGGGCAGATCCGGATGCATCAGGCGATCGATCCTGTTCAGAGATGTCCGCGTGTCCTGCACCAACTGACGGCTACATCACAAAGGGTGACAACAACGGCCGATATGATCAGGTGAGCGGAATTGCCCCAGTTGTCGAGGAAGACTGGATAACTGGTGTTGCGCGGTTCCGAATCCCATATCTCGGATGGATTCGGCTTGCATTCACTGGACAAGCCGTTCTGACGCCGACAATCCCGCTCTTTGGGATCGCCGCAGTTGGAAGCACTGTTTTAGGTCGAAAAACGTAGAGTAACCCCTTCGTTTCAACTGGAGAATATGCAGTATTGTCTTTTCGACTGTGGTTTCTATACACGAATGTGTATGATAGTATCAGTTATCGAATCGGGCTTGGACAAATGGTTGGACGGTTTCAATGTCTCCGAGCCGTGAGTCTGAGAGCAAAACTGCTTCGGTCTCATCAATCGGGACAGAGAGGCTGATCTCTTTTGTTCGGCCATAGCGACCTTTTGAAACAACAACAGCGTTGACGATTCCGAGCATATCCAGTTCGGAGATGAGGTCAGTTACACGGCGCTGAGTGAGCACATCTGCCTCTAGCTCATTGCAGATCCGTTTGTAGATATTGAATACTTCCCCAGTGTTGACATTGTGGACTCCGTTCTTTTCAAGCAGAATAATTGAGAAGAGGACAATCTTTGATTGGGTCGGAAGTGTTCGAACAACCTCCACAACTCGATCGAGTTCGATTTTGTCCTGTGCTTGTCGAACATGCGCCTCAGTAACCGTATCGGCTTGTCCACGCTCAGCGAGCTCGCCCGCGGTCCGAAGTAGGTCAAGTGCTCGACGTGCATCACCGTGTTCCTGTGCGGCAAATGCAGCACATAGAGGGATTACGTCTGACGTGAGGGCATCGTTTTTAAACGCAACATCCGCACGGTGTTGAAGAATATCGCGAAGTTGGGTAGCGTCGTATGGTGGAAACACGATTTCTTCTTCACCAAGTGACGATTTGACACGCGGATCGAGGAAGTCCGTGAACTTGAGGTCGTTTGAGATCCCCATAATCGAGATTCGCGAGTTTTTGAGTTCAGAGTTCATTCGTGATAGATTATAGAGCGTATCATCCCCTGATTTTTCAACGAGTTTGTCGATCTCATCAAGCATGATCACAACAACCCGTTCGCTATAATCGACTGCTTCAAAAAACGTTGTATAGACCCGATCGGTCGGCCATCCTGTCATCGGAACGGGCTCCATCTCTGCGGTATCAGATTCGAGTTCTTCGATCCGTGACTCAATCCCAGAAACGGTCGTAAACTGGGTCTCAGAAAGCGAAGTTTCGACGTCTATGTCAGTCTCGGTTACTTGTTCAATAAGCGACTTGAGTTCGGAAAGCCGGTTGTCGATCGCGTTTTTATTTTTTTCAATAAATTTGTTCGCCAGTTGCGCAAGCACGCGGTACTGTGTGTCAGTAACTTCACAATTGATATACTGGACTTCGCATGGAACATCATACTTCTGTGACGTTGACTCGAGTTCCTGACTTACAAATTTTGCACTCGCGGTTTTTCCGGTTCCAGTTTTTCCGTAAATGAGAATGTTTGATGGAGTTTCTCCACGCAGTGCTGAGACGAGGATCGTCGCCATCTGATTGATCTGATCTGTACGATGTGGTAGCTCGTGTGGCGTATATGATGGTCGAAGAACCTCTTTATTCTCGAAGATTGGCTCTCCAGCGAGCAGATCATCAAACAGTCCTTTATTTTCGTTTTCACCCTCGTTGAGCACATTATCAAAGTCGAACCGTGGGGAAGACCGATCGCGTCCTGTCTCTGCAGCGTCGATTTCGACAGTTTGGTTGTTGCCTTCGCGATCGGTCTTCTTGTTACGAGAGTCACTCACAACCCCTTTGTTTCGAGTGGAGTTCGACCGGTTTTGATCCTCAGCTGGGTCTTCGTCAGTCGATGAGTCGGTTGGTGGTGAATTATTCTTCGTAGTGTTGTCGGTGGTTTCGTCCATAGTACCCCCTCATTTCATGTGGAGCAACCCAACAACCAGTATAAAACACGCGATAGAGGTGCGTGGGGCGTGGATTCGGAGATAGATGTGAGTGTGGGTTGTCCAACTGATGCACTCGAAGCAGACGAAGAGGACCTACAAAAGTGTTATTTATTAACGATGACAAGCACGTTGAGATGGAGATACAGTTGGTTCTTACTCTATCAGTATTGCTGACATGTTTAATGTAAATTTCTATCTTTCAGATTGTGATCATCTTTCTCCGGGTAGTTGTAGACCGTTTGCATGCCATCCTAGTATTGAAAATATCGTGAGTATTTTGACCTAATTTCAGCTGGTGTCAAATCGTAATTGGTCTCAGTTGGTGTTAGGATCGATATTCTCGATAGTAAAGTATGAATTACAATGTACATACTCCACGGAATATCATTTGTACCGATTTGTCGTGGAATCGGTATACTACTGTCCTGTTAATGCTACCCACGGTGGACTAGCCCCCCACCCCTTTGTTTCTACTGGAACTGTCCGAGAGAGGGTACTCAATTTCGGCCGATAGCATCTGATAACCAACGGTTTTATATCTAAGTCTATCGAACAGTACCCTCGGTACTCGAAGAGACTTTATTTCACTATCAGTTATATTATTTTATTAGAGGTCGTGAATGAATAATAACACAACCACCGTTTCAGCTCAATCAAGGGGTTACCCCTTCGTTGGGTTCCACCCGAAACAAAGGGGTGGGGGGTGGAGACTGTGATTTAATCACCATTTAGGTATATTATCTGTCCCCGACGTTTTAACCGCTCACAAGCACAATTACTGCATGACATTATCTACCGCCCTTGTCGTCAACCGGTAAGCTTGGGTTAAAATGAACTCTGTCTGACGTAGTACTTAAGTGTGCACGGATTGGAAGATAGTTTCATACACCCCTCCAGTACCAGATCGATTGGGACGATGGGAGGCGTGGGAGGTTAGGATGGGTCTACTTACGAATCTCAAAGACAGCATTTCGAAGGTCACTGATCGGCTCTTCTCCGATAGCGAGCCAAAACGTATTGGAATCTATGGACCACCAAACGCCGGCAAAACAACGCTGGCAAATCGTATCGCGATCGACTGGGCTGGCGATACTGTGGGTCCTGAGAGTCATATTCCACACGAGACACGGCGCGCACGAAGGAAAGAGAATGTAACAATCGAACGGAATAGCCAAACCGTCACAATTGATGTCGTCGACACACCTGGTGTCACAACCAAGGTTGACTACAAAGAGTTCCTCGATCACGACATGGAGAAAGAGGACGCAGTTCGGCGATCGCGCGAGGCAACAGAAGGTGTTGCAGAAGCGATGCACTGGCTTCGTGAAGATGTTGATGGTGTTATATACGTGCTTGACTCAACAGCAGATCCGTTCACACAAGTCAACACGATGTTGATCGGCATTATAGAGAGCCGCGAACTCCCGGTTCTCATTTTTGCCAATAAAACGGATCTTGAGGGATCAAACGTCCAACGGGTCGCAAATGCGTTCCCACAGCATGAGACCGTTCCGCTCTCTGCACTTGAAGGAAACAACATGGACGAGGTATATGACAAAATTGCGGAGTACTTTGGATAGGATCATGCCGGAAGCAACACCAACAAACGAAGACGGGGTCAGGATTGACCTGATAAGCGGTGCCAGAATGGACGGGTTGGCAAGTATGGAAAAAATTAGACTCATTCTCGACAGCGTTCGAGAGGGAAAAATTGTTATTCTTGAAGCCGGGCTGTCACCGGATGAAGAGTCACGGCTTATTGAAGTCACAATGTCCGAGATCAACCCAGACGGATTCAGCGGGATTGAAATCGAGACATATCCAAGTACACAGGCCGCAAATCAGAGTTTCCTCGATCGCCTCATGGGCCGACAATCAACGAAGAAGCTCACAGTGATCGGACCAGCAAATCAGATTGAAACACTTCATAAAGATGAGACGCTCATTAGCGCGCTCGTTTCACACAAATAGTCACTACCGATGCCACACCAGTGCACTAACTGCGGTCTGACGTTCCCTGATGGTTCAAAAGAGATGCTTTCCGGGTGTCCAGACTGCGGTGGAAACAAGTTTCAGTTCCACCCTGGAAGCGTTGATCGAGTCGAAAAACAGACGACAGAGACTGTGAACGAAAACCCGGCAACACAGCGAACGCAGAATCCAGACCAACAACAGCCGTCGACAACGCAAAATCCAGACCAACAACAGCCGTCGACTGAACAGCCTCTACAGAGCTCCAGCGAAGCGACACAAAACAACACTAAGTCTGGATACACACCATGGCCATCACAGCGGAACACTGATGCTACGGACTCGACACCGTCACAGGCTCCAGATTCACCACCCACAGATTCTCCGAAACAGAACCAACCACCGAGTAAGACGCGTCAACAATCAACAGATTCTGACCCTGTGAGTGACAAACCGATCGATGCGGTCACGAATGATGCAGTTGTTGAACGATCGGATACACAGACAGAACTGGAAGCAGCCGAAACACCAGCCGAAGAGGACTCCGCGCAAGTTAGTGCTCGGACGGATGTCGTTTCAAACGAGGAACTTGCAGCCGCGCGTACCCAATCAGACACGACGGAATCGCAACCGGACGAGCCGTCACCGGATCTAGAACAACTTCGCAATGAACTCAACGAACAGTTCGAGAGCATCAAGATTCTCAATCCTGGCCAGTACGAAATTAATCTCATGGAACTGTACGATCGTGATGAGTACATTATATCGCTGCGAGAAGACGGCAGATACGTTATTGAAGTCCCAGATGGCTGGGGAATTAGCGATACTGACGAATAATATATAAGCGATATATACGGTACTGTAACATCCAGTTGAATTCCTGTTATTCATACATACCATCTAGTTAAATTTCTGTTTTGAATCGATCTCCACTGGAAACAAAGGGGTATGAACAAAGTTCACAACCAACGATAATTCAGCGGAATTGTTGAATCGGCAACGGTTGGAGAAGTGAACAACGTTATGCAGTTGCCCGCGTTACGATGGCGCATGACTGAGTTCACTGTCGGATACAGCAAACAGGTGGAGGAATGTTCATGCGAGTAGTTGCAAAGTTTGGAGGTACGAGCCTTGGAAGCGGTGACCGAATTAACCGTGCCGCAGACTCGATTGCAAAAGCGGTCGACGCAGGCCACGAGATTGCTGTTGTTGCGAGTGCAATGGGATCGACAACGGACGATTTACTCGACGAAATCCAGTTTGAAGCGGCCGACGCGGATCGGGCGGAGATTGTTTCAATGGGTGAGCGAACGAGCGTTCGGATGTTAAAAGCAGCACTTACCGCTCGTGGTGTTAACGCACGATTCCTAGAGCCAGGAACCAAAGAATGGCCAATCATTACCAATGATCTCGGTGAGGTCGATGTTGAGGCAACCGTTGCTCGTGCCGAAGAGCTTGCATCCGAACTTGACAATGTTGTGCCGGTAATCACAGGCTTCCTTGCACAAAATCACGATGGAGAGATAACTACACTGGGCCGTGGCGGCTCAGACACCACTGCTGTGATGCTTGGGAAGTACATGAACGCGGATGAGGTCGTTATTGTGACCGACGTTGAGGGAGTTATGACTGGTGATCCTCGTGTCGTCGAGGGTGCACGAAATGTTGGTCAGATCACGGTAGACGAACTCCGAAATCTTTCTTTCCGTGGTGCAGAGGTTGTCGCACCGAGCGCGCTCTCGTATAAATCGGGTGATATGGGAGTTCGCGTTGTTCATTATCAACACGGTGATCTACTTACTGGTGGGACTCGAATTGAAGGGCAGTTCGAGAATCTTATCGACATGCGCGAAACTCCACTTGCATGTCTGACTGTTGCGGGACGTGCGATGCGGAACCGGCCGGGAATCCTCGCAGAGCTTTCGACTGCACTTCGAGGATCAGACATTAACGTTGACTGTGTTGCAAGCGGAATGGACTCGATTACCTTCTACGTTGATGCAGAGGAATCAGAGGAAGCGGAGGCAGTTCTTCATGAAGAGGTTGTTGCAGATGAAACACTTTCGAGCATCACTGTTGATGATGGTGTTGCAGTCATCCGCGTAACTGGTGGGGAACTGCCGAACCGACCTGGTGTTGTCCGTGATATTCTTACACCGATCGCCGATGCAGGAATCAACCTCCACGATGTTATCACGAGTGCAACATCTGTTGCGCTGTTTGTCGACTGGGAGGACAGAGAAGACATCCTCGAAATCGTCCAATCCGAGTTCTGACAGCGGTCGTTGTACAGGTTTAGACGGTGGCGATGATAACTATACATCGTACATTCTTTTTATCCGCCAGATCACGATTTTTGTACTTTTAGCGTCCGTCCGCACAGTATTCTCCATACACCGTCGCTGAATATTTTCACAGTTTGGCTCATTATTCTTTTATGAACTCATCTCCCGATCGAGGTCGTCAAACGGTCCGATCGTACAAGGCAAAAGCAGTTGAACCAATCTCACTCCTCGCAAAACCGGATCGAGAGAGTGCACTCGAAACCGCGGGCTACAACGTGTTCAATCTTCAGTCGAAAGACGTCTACATGGATCTGCTTACTGACAGCGGCACCGGTACCATGAGCGATCGCCAATGGGCAGCACTGCAACAGGGTGACGAGTCGTACGCTGGCAGCCGAAGTTTTCAGCGACTTCAAAAGAGCGTCCAAGATGTCATGGGATTCGAACATGTCGTTCCGACACATCAAGGGCGTGGTGCGGAGAACGTCCTCTACGGTGTACTTGTTTCTGAGGGTGAGACCGTTCTCAATAATACACATTTTGACACCACACGTGCACATATTGCGGCACAAGGTGCGGACCCAGTTGATTGTCCACTCACCACCTCAGCCTCTACTCGGTTTAATGGTGATATGGATCTCGATCGTGCCCGAAACACAGTCGATAAAATCGGTCATGAGTTGGTCCCAGTCATCGTCCTCACCATTACAAACAACTCCATGGCTGGGCAGCCGGTGAGCATCCAAAATACCCGCGACGTTGCAGCGTTTGCAGCGGAGATTAATGCAACATTTGTGATTGACGCCTGTCGGTTTGCTGAGAATGCAGCGTTCGTCAAACGACACGAAGATGAGTTTACCGACGCAACCGTTGCTGAAATCGCTCGCGAACAGCTCTCGTATGCTGATGCAATCACCATGAGCGGGAAAAAAGATGCATTAGCAAACATCGGCGGCTTTGCTGCAATGAACGATCGGACACTCTTTGAGCGTGCAAAACAGCGAGCAACCTTGTACGAAGGATTTCCAACATATGGTGGCTTGGCAGGACGGGATCTGCATGCAATGGCAGTTGGCCTCAGAGAAGCAGTAACCAGTGAGTACGTGTTCGATCGGATCGATCAGGTTGCAGAGCTTGGGGGGCTTCTTCGTAACGCCGGCCTTCCGGTGTATGAGCCGTTTGGTGGTCATGCGGTGTACGCAAATGCAAACGAACTGTATCACCACATTCCACGATCGGAGTTTCCTGGTCAACGATTAGTTTGTGAACTGTACCGAGAGGGTGGTGTCCGAACCGTTGAACTCGGACAGTTCGCATTCCCGGGCACCGATCGACCGGACTTCGTTCGATTCGCACTCCCTCGCCGAACCTATTTCCGCGAGCATCTCGAACACGTTGCTCAAACTGCACGTCGAGTTATTTCGGCTGCAGACAGCACTGTTGGACTCACAGTTACAGAGACACCGGGAATGCCCGAGCTCAGACACTTTTCGGCACGACTTGAGCCTGTTTCGAATGCGGTTGAATCAACTGCTGACTAGCCACCGATACACCGATCGTACAGCTACTGCCCCGCAGAAAGGCGATCAGCAAGCGACGCTGGCAACCCGACCGCTTGTATCTCTGCAGCCACGGTTTCAATATCGTACGGAACACGATGTAGCTCAACAGCAAGCGTCTCTGTATCAACCACGGCATATGCTGCCCGTGGGTCGCGATCGCGTGGCTGCCCAACACTGCCTGGATTAAGAATTACTCCTCCGTCAACACGCTCCATTGCTTGCTTGTGTGTATGGCCCATAATTAGTATGGATGCCTCCGCTCGCTCCAATAGCTGTGAGGTAAATTGGTGTGGATAGACGTACCGATCGGGGTCAGACGGATGTCCGTGAACCACCAGTACATCACCATCTGTAAGCCGCTGCTCTGTCGGAAGCGACCGGAGCCATTCGACCTCGTCAGGCTGAAGCTGCTTTGTTGTGTACTCAATTCCAGCTCTCGCGCTTCCTGTAAAATTGAACGGCGTCTCAGCCGTGGCTGCTCGATCGTGGTTGCCTGCGATCGTCACATCACTGTTGTCTCGTACCCACCGGACGCACGTACTCGGCCACGGATTATATCCAACAATATCTCCTGCACAGACAAGCCGATCGATCGAAGGGAGATCATCATGAACCGCCTTGAGCGCTGGCCAGTTGCTGTGAATATCTGAGAGGACACCAAGCCGCATGCTCACTAGCTGTTGTCTCAACCCACTTAAAAAATAGTCTCAGTGCTGACTCAAAAACGATAGTCTCAGCGCTTGCTCGACCTTATTGCCCGTTTTCAATCGCAACAGAGACGCCTTCTTGAGTCACTGTTACACCCGCTGCACAGACTGCGTGCTCAAACGTGGCGTCATACAATTCCATTGCAACGCCGCTTGCGTCCGTTGCATCCAAGGTATACTTCGACGGTGTGTTGCGCTCGTATGTCGCAACAAGTGTTGGCTCTGTAACCGTTTCAACGTGTAGTGCATCGTGTCGAACTGTTGCAATCACTGCCGAATCTTCATACACAACGCCAGCGATTCGGGGCGTATTGTAGTCGTCCTTCTCGAAATCGAGCGCAAGCAGACTCAGCGCCAGTGCATCACGCGCTGGATACCCGAGTTCGATTTTTTCTGCGATCGGATCTACATGCGAGCCGTTTCCAACAACCGCAACCGTTGTTTGCTCTGACGGTGACGTGACTGTTCGCACACAGTTGTAGGACACGTATGGGTTGTCAGTCTCGGGCGCATCCGGTGTTGGACCAACGGTTACCCTCCCATTGCGATCAATAATCTGTCGGTTGGGAAACGATCGCGACGATACTCGATAGCCACCGATGCCTGGACCAACAACAACAAACCGTCCAATGTACATGGGCGATGGTTTGATGCATGAATAGTAGTATCTACCGATCTAAAAAACGAATTGTAGACATAAACTTGTACAAATTTATCTATTCCAACGGTACTCTTGAGCTAAACAAGGTATACAAACTGTTAGTGTAAAGAGCGCTATACACCACCAAGACGCAGTGGAAACGACAACGTTTAGTTATCGAGTACCGTCACTGAAAATGAAGTCCCATGGGGTAGAGGCCAATCCTGTTGCCTTCTGGGGGCAACGACCGCGGTTCGAATCCGTGTGGGACTATTCGTTTACTCTTTCAGACTCACTCTCTTCAGACCGATCGGTCTCGGTTGCTGCAGCCGAAATATCGTAAATAACCCGTTCAAGCTCCTGTTTGCGGCGCTTTTTTGCCAATCGATCGATCACCGGAGCAAACAGCCCACCAAACGTGTACTCCGAGTGAATAACGACAATCGTTGAGTCACCGTTCTCGATCGCCTCAATCTCCGCGAGCTCATCTGGGCCATGTGCGGCTGCGTATAAGGAATCATGCGTTTCGTGTAGCGTTATCGTCGTCTCTACCGTTTCAAACGGACCATCTGCCTCCGTCGCTTGGCGGTACTCATATCCATCGGGCCGCATTTTAACAATAACAACAAAATCGGTGTCGATCACTGGTGAAGATGCGGTTACTCGCCATCCATCTGTGTCTTCGACAACAGTGTCGACATCATATGTCCCACCAAACTCAATAACCGATCGGGGTGAAAGAACGTCTGCGACTCGGTCATACGAAGCAGGTACCGACCCGGAGACTGTTACTTCGAGCATGTGCTAATTGTATGGGCTCACGTACAATAATGAGTGTGTCACAGAACTGTCTCTTATTCCTGACTATCACAAAACTCCATACGAAACAAAGGGGTACGAGATGTCTTCACAACCCACAACCGAATTGTATTATTTGTTGACATCAAGTAATGCAACACGCTCAAGCACAACGGCTTCACGATCGCCGTCTACAACGGATAGCTCACTCTCTGAAATGTCATAGAACCGGTCTACAACTGTTGTATCATACGAATCCAACGTAGATGCGTTGGTAATATAGTCTTGTAACTGTGTCACAGCCTGTCGGATGTCACTCAATCGTTCCGTAGAACCTGATTTTCCACTGATAACAATAACAATCGGTTGCGGATCATCAGATTCACTGACCCCCATTTCCAGTGCATCTGTGATCTGTCTTCGCCCCGCTGCATAGAGCAGTATTTCGACTGCTTGATCGCGAGCAACATTCTCGCCGCGGTCGAATGCTCGGTCAGTAAGTTCCACCGATCGCATGAGATGCCGTTTAGAGACCACATATGCAGGATCAAACGCTTGGATGACTGTCCCAGTCTCCTCGCTGATTGACTGAACTCTGCGCAAAAATGAATCAAGATCGGAGATGGTCGCTGTTCCCTCAACAATCTGTACGCTCATTCAAAATCACCCAAACTTGCTTGCCCACCCGAATTTGTCTGTGACGTGGATTCGGACTCCTCATCAGTGACGTCAGAAGTATCCGGAGCGACAGCCGATCGAACTGACGGCTCAATCTCTCGTACATCAGCCATTGATGGATTTTCCCTGCCAACATTTTCTAAAATAGTTTCAGCGGTCTTCCGTCGACCACGGAGTGCGCCGAGAATGACGCCTTTCTCCGCGTCACGTAGGTCGGTTCGGCTCTCGACACCTGCTTCATACAACCGGCGTGCTCGCTTTCGGCCAATGCCACGAACACCAGCTAGGTCAAGTAGCTCATCGCGGACACCGTACTCAATTCGCTTCTTTGCCTCTCTGACTGCAATATTCGACCCAAGCTCCAGTGTTCCAGCAAGCTCCTCTGCAGCGCCGAGTAACCACTGAGCGGTCTCGACTTTTCCACGGATATCACCCGGTCCAACACCGTAGCGATCAGTAATGCGGTCCTCATCGACTTCTAACGCCCAATCTTCGAGCAGTCGAGCAGTTTTCAACGCCGACAGCCACTCTTCAAACCGAACATCCTCAAACTCCGATGGAACCTGTCCCAAAAACTCCGACTCTCGTTCGTAACAAAGCTCCGTGTAGGTACTTTTGTCACCGGATTTGAGGTAGAGCTGGTACATATCCGGTGTGCGACTCACGAGATGGTAGAGCCCAAGCGGTGTTGGCCGATCGATTGTCTCTTGATCGTCGGCATTGCCGGTCTCCTGTTGGTCAGTTTCACGCAGATCAGATGCGGTCGAAAATGCGGTTTCCAGCTCGCCATCTGGCGGTGTTGGCTTCGATCGGCGTACTGCCGTCGTGGCTCCCTCTTCAAACGATCGCAGCCCATCAATGATCTCTGCGGCGCTCATCGGATCAAGATACAGCCGCGACACTGTGTGACCGATCGGCGTCGCGCTGAGACTGTCGCCGTCTCGCTCAATGAACTCGTTGACGTCCAAATACGCGAGCACCGAATCAGTGACCTGCTCAAGCCGACCAAACTCGCCGCCTGCGTCAGTTTGGGTTGCGTACAATGTCCCATCCAGAAACTCCAATAAGCCTTCTTTCGTTGTTGCAAAGCCGGATGCGATTGTTGCCAGCACGTGCGTCCGCAGCGCTGGTTCGGCAGCCAATTTTGACTGAACTGCCTCCGGCTCCGCCCAAATGTACCGCTCAAACAGCTCATCCATCTCATCGGCACTTTTCGCTAACAACACTGCTTCACCGTAGGGATCGAGCCCGGGACGGCCAGCGCGCCCACACATCTGATGAATCTCAAGGACAGCAAGCGGTTTCATCCCGCCATACTCACCATCATACCGCCGCCAATCCCGAATAATCACACGTCGACTTGGCGTGTTGACACCTGCGGCAAGCGTTGGTGTTGCTGCGATCACTTTGAGCAGCCGATCGCGAAATGCATCTTCGACGATCGACCGATGTTCGGCTGCTAATCCAGCGTGGTGAAACGCTGCACCCTTTTCAACCACACGCGCAAGGGTATCACTTGTCTCCGCGTCAGAGACATCTCGAATCGCATCCGCAAGCTCCGATAACGAAGATCGCTCCGAATCTGTGAGATGCCGTTTTGTTACTCCTGCTTGTCGCTTTGCCGCCGACTCTGCATTTCGACGGGAGTTGACAAATACGAGCGTTGAACCACCATCCGAGAGCGTATCATCAACGATCGCCTCCGTTTGCCGATCGTGCGATCCGGTTGGGAGTGCTGTTTGGCTTCCATCGTCGAAGTTGATCGCACTCCCGTAGTGGACACCAGTGCGGAGTTCGATCGGCCGCCAATCAGACTGTACCAAGGTCGCATCAAGCCAGTCTGCAACCTCTGATGCATTTCCGACTGTCGCAGAAAGCGCAACGGTTTGCAGGCCAGGGTTTACTGTTCGCAGTTTTGCGAGCGTTACTTCGAGGGTTGGGCCTCGGTGACGATCGTCAACGAGATGCACCTCATCGGCGACAACGCAGGAGAGATCAGCGATCCATGGGGCGTTATTTCGAAGCAGCGAATCAACCTTCTCGGACGTCGCGACAATAATATCCCGGGTTGCGAGCCACTCACCGCTGGATTCGTAGCTTCCAGTGGAAACACCAACCGAGAACCCGTGTTTCTCCCACTTTTCAAATTCGGATTTCTTCTCGCTTGCAAGCGCTCGAAGCGGAACGATGTAGAGCGCTTTTCCACCACGCTCGATCGCAGAGAGCATTGCCAACTCCGCAATGAGCGTTTTTCCGGATGCAGTCGGAACCGATGCAACAATGCTTTCGCCAGTTGTCAAGCCAGCATCGACCGCCTCCGCTTGCGGTGGATACAGCTCTTCAATGCCGTCGTCTGCGAGCTGTTCGGAGATCCCCGATGGCAAGCCAGGAATCGAAGCTGGATTCATTGCTTGCAGTTGGCCCGTCTCTCGGTTTAAATTGTCGGACTCGGTGAGTGTGGTGGCTTGCGCTGACTGTCGGCATTGCTTTGTAGCCGGCTGTCAAACGGCTGGGTATGAGGATCGAATTCGATCGAGATACCTGCATTGGCATGTACCAATGTGTCGACGAATGGGCGACATTCGAGAAGAATATGGATGACGGAAAGGCCGACCTCGCTGGAAGCGAAGAGACTGAAGAGGATTTGTTTGTCCTCGAAGTACCGGAAGACGAGGAGTTTGATGCGGAGTTCGCCGCACGTGTCTGCCCGGTTGATGCGATTCGTTTGTACGACGATGACGGCGAACAGGTTGTCTAACGCGTTATAAAACGGCGTGGTTTTATGATTTAAATTGCTGTTCTGGGTGCCTCAAAAAATAAAGAGAGAGCACGGTAGAGAGAAATCGTATGTCAATGGATCGGTGACATGACCGTTTCGTATCGACAGACGCACGTACCTATTTTGGGGCCTCAATAGGTCCGCACGCAGTCGTAGGAATCGATCAATGTTTAATTCATATCCGTTTCCCAAAATCTGAGAAGCGCCAACAAACTGCTAGTTTGTTGCTGAGACGATCGCTTGATCTAAATCTCCAATAATATCGGAAACATTCTCGATCCCAACTGAAAGCCGGACCATATCGTCGGTCACACCCGCAGCAAGCTTCTCCTCATCAGACAGCTGTTGATGTGTTGTTGATGCTGGATGAATAACGAGTGTTTTTGCATCGCCAACGTTGGCAAGCAGCGATGCTAACTCGACGTTTTCAACAGCGCCTTTTGCAGCCTCATAGCCACCAGCAAGCCCAAACGTAATCATTCCCCCGTAGCCATTTTCAAGATATTTTGAGGCCTCTGCGTGTGTCTCATGGCCCTCTAATCCTGGGTAGTTCACCCATGAGACGTCAGGATGATCTTCGAGGAACTCTGCAACGGCAAGCGCATTGTCACAGTGTTTCTGCATCCGAAGTGGGAGGCTCTCGGATTTTTGGAGGACAACCCATGCATCAAACGGTGACTGTTGATTTCCAAGGTCACGCAATCCGCGTGCGATCGCCGCATATGTAAACGCTGCATCGCCAAACGTCTCTGCAAAGTTTACACCATGGTATGCGGGATTTGGTTTCGCAATTTCGGCGTATTTTTCCGCATGCTCGCTCCACGGGAACGATCCACCGTCAATCAGCGCCCCACCAACAGTTGAGCCTGAGCCGTGAATCCATTTCGTTGTCGATTCCCACACCAAGTCAGCGCCGTGTTCGAGCGGTCGGCACAGATACGGCGTTGCAAAGGTGTTGTCAATAAACAACGGTACCCCCTGTTCGTGCGCAATATCGGCGATTCGCTCAATATCCGGCGTTACGAGTGCAGGGTTACCGATCGTTTCCAAATGAACGAATGCGGTATCGGCGTCGATCGCGTCTGCATATGCATCATAATCGAGCGTATCAACAAATCGTGTTGTTACACCACGCCGCTCCACTGTGTGGGTCAGGTACGTGTATGTGCCACCATACAGTGAGGACGAAGAGACAATATTGTCGCCGGCTTCTGCAAGGAGGAACGTCGCAAGGTCGAACGATGCCATCCCCGATGCGGTTGCGACTGCACCAACCCCGCCCTCAAGGGATGCTAGCCGCTCTTGGAGCATCCCAACAGTTGGGTTCATCAGTCGCGAGTAGATGTGCCCCGGCTTTTCAAGTGCAAACTGTGCAGCAGCATCTGCTGCGTCATCAAACACATACGATGTTGTCTGATGGATTGGTGGTGCACGAGCACCAGTTGTTGGGTCCGGCTCGACACCTGCATGCAAACTTCGGGTTTCAAACTGCTTCTCTTCAGGCATTGTTGTACATATTCTACCTGTGCACGCCTAAACCCATGCATAATAATCTACCAATTGGATTACCCATAGTTATTTTAGATAGGTCTAAATTTATTTGTTGATGCGTAATATTTATACTTTAACGCACTTGAATTAGAGCTAATGACTTCTCACTCGGAATCAACATATTTCACGCGACGTCAGGCGCTCATTGGCGCCAGTGGCGTTGCTTTCGGGCTTGCGGGCTGTCTTGGTGATGACCCACAAGCGAATAGCAACCCGAGCGGCGACGACAGCAGTGACTCGTTTACTGTTTTTGCAACAATGCCTGCAGTCTGGGACTTTGTCCGCCAAGTAGCAGGCGAGCACATGGATGTGATTGACCTTGTTCCAGTTGGCGAACACGGTCACGACTGGAACCCGGAACCGGGTACGGTTCGAGATCTTGATGAGGCCGATGGCTTTGTTTATCTTCGCGACTTTTCGAGTTGGCAGGATGATGCCGCAACACAACTCCGTGAGGATGGCGATATTGTTGTCATTGAAGCCTCTCAAGGAATCGAGTTTTTCGATAGTCCCGCAGAAGATGATGACGAACACTGGTGGATGGACCCACTTGAATGTCAAACTGGCGTGCTCAATATTGCGGAAGGAATCAGTGAAATTGATCCCGAACACGCTGATGATTACATGGCCAACGCGGAGTCGTTCAACGAGGAGCTGCAAGCACTTCACGAAGATTTTGAAGCAATCGTCGATCAGGCAGCACTCAACTCGATCGTTGTTGCCACACATGACTCCTTCCAGTGGTGGAACCGACGGTACGGCATTGACATCTACTCACCCGTTGGTACCTCGCCGGATGATGCTGCATCACCGCAAGACGTTCAAGAGATCGAGGAACTAATCGAGGAGTTTGATATTGAGCATGTGCTCTACGATGTTGGTGAACCATCACCACTTGCAGAGTCACTCGCCAACGAGGTTGGTGCTGATATTCTTCCACTGTCGCCGGTTGAAACACAAATTGATGGCAGTCCAGATATTGACCCAACTGTCGAAATGAAGCCTGATTGGGGATATATCGACCACTTCCGTCAGCTAAACCTCCCCTCGATTTCAACAGCATTGAAGTCGGAAGAACAGTAATCAGCTACCAACACTCTCGCACTAATGATATCTGCTACGTATACAATTTCGACCCAATAGCCATGAGTGATATACTAACTGTCAACAATGTCAATTTCTCTTATGATGACCAACCTGTTTTGAAAGACATCTCGCTCTCGGTTCGTGAGGGCGACTTTCTCGGAATGATTGGCCCGAACGGGTCAGGAAAGACAACACTGTTGAAGATCATGCTCGGGTTACAAACGCCTGACTCCGGTACCGTAGAACTGTTTGGAGAACCGGCACGATCGTTCGAAGACGGTGCTCGGTTGGGGTATGTCTCTCAACAGTCCACAGAATCCGATGCAACAATGCCTGTGACGGTTCGTGAAGTCGTTGCGATGGGTCGCTATGCACACGCTGGGCTCCGACGGCTGAGCGAGAGGGATCGAGACATCATCGATCGATCGCTCACAAAAGTCGGCATCGCTGATCTCAAAAATCGTCGAATCAGCCGTCTCTCCGGTGGGCAACGACAGCGCGCGTATATTGCTCGGGCGCTCGCCTCCGAAGCCGATCTGTTGGCGCTTGATGAGCCAACTGTTGGGGTTGATGCAAACTCGGTTGAAAAATTCTATCAGCTGCTCGATGAACTCAATACCGACGGTATCACGATCATTCTGATTGAACACGACATCGGACTGCTCACCGAGCATGCAACATCGATCGCATGTCTCGATGGTGAGCTATACGCACACGCTGAAACGAGCAAGTTTCTCAAAACTGACGCGCTTGAGCGGGCATTTAGTTCCGCACGGGTGCTGAGCGCAAATGCACCGGCAGGGGGCAACTGAGAATGTCGCTGCGAACAGCACACACACAAAAAGAACTCACGCTGTTGCTCGCAAGTATCCCGATCGGCTTGCTCGCGCTTATTGGATTTATTTTCTGGGGATTCCCACCCGTCTATAGTTTCTTTTGGGACACTGCATGCGGAACAATTGATACCTGGTTAGTCTGTAGTGGCTTCCTGCAGCGCGGCTTTACCTCGGGTATTCTTATTGGAATCACTGCACCGATCGTTGGCGCATACCTGGTCAACCGCCAGATGGCACTCATTGGGGAGGCGCTTGCGCACACCGCATTTGGTGGCGTTGCGATCGGGTTGTTTGTCGGTGCTGCGATCCCATCGCTCAACTATCCGCTCGGATTCGCACTTATTGCTGCTGCAGTCGGTGCCCTTGGAATGCAGTACATCGCCGTTACAACAGATGGCTATGCGGACATCCCGATCGCAATTATGCTTACTGGTGGATTCGCTGTCGGTATTGCAGTGATATCCTATGGTGTTGTGTTCAGCGCAACTGTTGAGAGCTACCTCTTCGGAGATATTCTATTCGTTCCGTTTGAGAACGTCCAACTGATGGTCGGGCTGACGCTAATTGTTGCAGCGACGGTTGCGCTCACGCACAAGCAGCTGCTTTTTATTACGTTCGATCGGGAAGCGGCCCGACTTGCCCGAATCAATGTCTGGTTCTACGATACACTGTTGATCGTGCTCACAGCGCTTGTCGTGGTGGCAGCGATGCAGATTCTCGGTGCGATTCTTGTTGCTGGGATGCTTGTCATCCCTGTTGCCGCAGCAATGCAGCTTACCAATAGCTTCAACCGTGGAATGTTGCTCTCTGTCCTCTTGGGCCAAGTTGCTATTATCGGCGGTATTCTTCTCTCATACTACTGGAACATTGCGACAGGTGCAATGATCATCCTCGTTGCGATCGCAACCTACCTTATTGCGGTTGCAGTTTCTCGGTGACACTGTTATTTATTGACGGATATAGAACTGCAACTATGTCGTATTCGATTCTCATCCCTGTTGATTGGTCACCAAAATCACGTGCTGCGATCGACCACGTTGGCGCACACTTTCCAGATGCAGCGATCACGCTTTTGTATGTAATCAACCCTCAAATCGAATATAGCCGATCGCTTTCATATCCCGGCTACACAACCGATGCCGAGTTCAAGTCGGAGGCTGACAAAGCCGAGCGCGTACTCGAAATGGCTTTTGAACGCGCAACAGATGCAGGCTTTACTGCAATAGCTGAAACCGTGAAGGGCCTCCCGTCAAAGGAGATTGTTCAGTTTGCAGAAAACAACGATATCGACCACATTGTCATGGGAAGCCACGGACGTGAAGGGCTTTCCCGGTTCTTGCTTGGCAGTACAGCAGAAGAAGTCCTCCGTCGATCGCCAGCACCAGTCACAGTCGTTCGCTAATACATCACCCTGAAAAGAGACTATTGTGAACTGGTGCGAACTCCGAGCTGTTGGATCGCTCCTCATCACCGGATGCCGTATCCGTGATTGCTCGTCCGTCTAGTCCCTGCGAGAGCACGTCTGCAAGCGGCGGGCCAACGTTCTCCGGCTCAACAAGAAATGCATCGTGGCCGTGATCGGAGTCAACGACGTGATGGGCCACTGGAACACCTCCCGATCGAAGCGCCTTCGCAAGCGATTCTGACTGGTCAACAGTAAAGTGCCAATCGCCAGTGAACGACATAATCAACGCCTCGCCTTCATATGCAGATAGCGCTCGTGTGTCAGTTCCGTGCCCCTCTGCAAGATCGTAGTCGTCCATCGCGCGTGTGAGGTACAGATACGAGTTTGCATCAAACCGATCGACGAAATTGTTTGCGTTGTAATCAAGATAGGACTCAACATCCCGATATGGGAAGAACCCGGCGGCTCGATCAGTCGGGAATAACCCCTCAGCGGCCGCATCCTGCCGTGCGGATCGCCGTCCAAACTTATCGTCCATTGATGATTTTGAGAGATACATCACGTGGCCGATCTGTCGAGCCAGTGCAAGTCCCTGCTTTGGTGGTTCGTCCCCATAGTACTCCCCACCATTCCAGTTAGGATCCATTCGAATCGCCCGTCGGGCGATCGAATTGAGTGCTAAACACTGCGGGTCCAGCCGCCCAGCAGATGCGATCGGGACAATAAGGTCGGTGTCGTCCGGATATCGCTTTGCCCATTCTAAGACGTTCATCCCGCCGACGCTTCCACCGATCACGGCGCGAAGCCGACCAATACCCAACTCATCAAGCAAGTGACGTTGCGCCCGTGTCCAATCGCCGATCGTTACCGGTGGGAACTCCGTGCCATACGGTTCACCGTTCGAGCGTTTGGTTGTCGGGCCGGATGAGCCATAACACGACCCAGGAACGTTCGCACAGACAACATAGTACTCCGTTGTATCGATCGCCTTTCCGGGGCCAACAATATCGCCCCACCATGCTCTGGCTTGACCTGCCGTGCCACGTGTTTCATAGCTGGCAACATTTTGACTGCCGGTGAGTGCATGACAGATCAAGATTGCATTCGAACCGTCGAACTCACCGTAGGTCTCGTATGCCATCTCCAGTTCATCGATCGACTCTCCACACTCAAACCGAAATTCGCCGAGCGCCTTTGTTCCTGTTTCAATTGTTGTCATTGTGTGTTCCTCCTGTTATTGGGTCGCGACCGAAAGCGATCGGTCCAAATCTGCAATGATATCCTGTTCGTCCTCAATCCCAACCGAGAGTCTGAGCATGTCCGGTCCAACACCGGCGGCACGCTGCTCGTCGGCACTGAGTTGGGCGTGTGTAGTCGATGCCGGATGGATAATGAGGCTCTTTGCATCACCGATGTTTGCAAGAAAACTAATCAATGATACGTTCTCACAGACGCCTTTTGCAGCCGCAAAGCCGCCATCAACGCCGAAGGTAACCATCCCGCCGTATCCATCGAGATACTGTGTTGCGTTCTCGTGGGTTGGATGGTTCTGGAATCCGGGATACGTAACCCAATCAATCCGCGGATCGTCACGAAGGAACTGCGCAACTGCACGCGCGTTCTGACAGTGTCTTTCCATTCGAAGCGGAAGCGTCTCAAGTCCCTGTAACGTCACCCAGGCGTCGAACGGCGACTGTTGGTTTCCGAGCGCTCTGACTGCTCTGTGTCGTGCTGCCATCGTGAACGCACGGTCTCCAAAGCGCTCCGTGAAGTCAAATCCAAAGCCCGGATTCTCACCGGATAGCTCCGGATAGTTCGCCGCTGGATGATCCCACGGGAACGTACCACCATCAACCAACACACCCCCGACAGTGGTTCCCGAACCGTGGATCCACTTCGTTGTAGACTCCCAGACAATGTCTGCACCGTGTTCGATCGGTCGACAGAGGTAGGGGGTTCCAAACGTGTTGTCGACAACAAGTGGTACTGCATTATCGTGTGCGATCTCCGCTAATCGCTCAAAATCAGGTGTAACAAGCGATGGGTTCGCGAGCGTTTCGACGTGAACGAATGCAGTATCCTCGTCGATCGCATCCGCATATGCATCGTAGTCTAGGGTTCCAACTGTTTGTGTCTCGATTCCACGCCGGCTCGCAAGCTTTGAGAAGTACGCACCAGTCCCACCGTACATCTCTTCGCTTGCAACGATCGTATCGCCTACCTCCGCAAGAATCGTTGTCGCAGCATCCAACGCACCCATACCAGCCGCCGTTGCGACTGCGCCAACACCGCCTTCGAGATTAGCAAGGCGATCTTCTAACATTGAGACAGTCGGGTTCGAGATTCGAGAGTAGACATGATCCTCCTGTTCGAGCGCGTAGAGAGATGCAGCAGTGTCCGCATCGTCAAACACATACGATGTTGTCTGGTGAATTGGCGGCGCACGCGCCCCAGTTTCGGCATCTGGGGTCTGCCCAGCGTGCAAACTCCGCGTGTGGAACCCACGAGTCATGTATGAGATGCATATCTCTTCAAACGTTTATGAGCGTCAGTTACGGCAAAAGCCGCCGCTGTGAGTGTCTATCACACGGACCGTACGGTTTACTGGTAGCCAGCGGTTCGGAGCTGCTTGAACTCCCGCATCCGCCCAGGAAGTACCCCATTGACATACACCGATCGCCACCGCTCACAGAGCCCAGAAGGTAGCGGTAACTCAGCCAGTGCAGAGAGTACTGGCTCCGTATCGTATGGGACTGATCGCAACTGCATAACTCCATCTTCCTCGACCGCGTAGCAGGCTTCAACAACCCCTAATCTGTGCTGTCCGACACTGCCGGGGTTAATAAACCGTGTTCCGTTCACTGTTTTGTCAAACTGAACGTGTGAGTGCCCCGAACAGATAATCGGCTCATCATACTGAGTGGCGATCGTATGATACACTGTGGTGGGAGTATCTGGCCAGAGGCGCCCGTTCCACGACTGCTTTTCAACGGTGAAATCACCGTGATGAATACGAACGGACCGCTCTCCAAACTGCTGTTGCCGATCACCCCCAAATGTTTGTAGAAACCGGTGACTCTCAGCAGAAAGCGCATTTCGTGTCCACTCATCATACGTTTCTGCATCCGATGGCCTTCCCGTTTTTTTCAATGTAGCAATCTCCGAATCGTGATTCCCACTGATGAAGACGCCGGCACAGTCTGCAAGCCGTTGTAATACCGCCTCAGGTTGTGGACCATAGCTCACTGCATCGCCTAAAAAGAGCAGCTCATCCCAGTCTGTCTCCGCAGCAAGCACTGCATCTAACGCGGCGTGATTTGCATGAATATCCGAGAGAATGAGGCGTTTCACTACCCATTTCTACGCGACCAGCAGAGAAAAAGGCACTTGCCCAATAAATTAACCGACTGTAATCAGTTCGTATCCTTCCGAAGCTAGTTGCCCAACGTCTGGTCCGTGTTCTTCAGTGCCACCAATCCGGTTGAGATTATCCTCCTCAACACCGTCTGCGGCATCAAACGCTCCAACACAGTAGCCGCAGACACCAGCAACAAGATCGCGTGTGTAGACTTCATCATAATACTCTTTCACTGGATTCTCTGGATTTTCTTTCAGTTCATCCGGCCATGCTGTTGCTGCTCCATCAAAGTACACCTCAACATGGAAACCCGTATCGTCAAGATCGATCGCATACTGTAACCCGTTTGCCATCTGTCCTATCTCATCTGTATCGGCGTTCAGCAACACTGCATACTTCTTTTCAGACATATACACGAGGGTATTTGAACGCGAATTTAAAAAGGACGTGTCGGTCGTGCACGTTGCGTGCGCGATCGAATATACGTCTATAAGTCGGCGATGTCTTCGATCGCGTCTGTGAGCTCTTTGATACTTTCGACCGTATGTTCGCCCATGTGACCAATGCGGAACGTCTTCTCACCGAGCGTTGAGCCGTAGCCGTTCGAGAATACCATATCGTACTCTTCGGACACCGCCTCGATCGTTGCGGCAACATCAATTCCCTGTGTATTCTCGACACAGGTCACGGTTTGGGACTCGTAGCCATCCTCTGCGAAGAGGTCGAAGTGCTCACGCGCCCACTCACGGGTGTACTCCGCCATCTCTCTGTGTCGCTGATCTCGACCCTTGTGGGTCTCTTCAAGCATGTACTTCATCTGTTTTCGGTATGCAAGCATAAGCGGGATTGCTGGCGTTGAGTGGGTCTGTCCCTTTCGATCGTAGTAGTCGATCGTCCGCTGGAAGCCACCGTACCACGATGCTGAGTCACGCTCAAGTTCGCGCTCGTAGGCTGCATCGTTGACGACACAGACCGCAAGCCCTGGCGGCATTGCGAACGCCTTCTGTACCGACGTGAAGATCACGTCGATGTTGTGTTTCTCGATATCGACATAGTCGCCACCAAGGGCTGAAATTGCGTCCACAATAAAGAACGTGTTTGGATACTCTGCAACGACGTCACCGATCTCTTCGATCGGATTACGGACACCGGTTGAGGTTTCGTTCATGACGACCATCACGGCGTCGTACTCGTTGTCGCTGGATTCAAGCGCCTCGCGGATATCTTCGGGTTTGACTGCCTGTCCCCAGTCGTACTCAAGCCGGTCGACGTTCTTGCCAAGTCGCTCTGCGACGTTTGCCTGACGTTCGCTGAAACTGCCGTTCGTTGCACAGAGTGCCGTATCTTCGACGAGATTAAGCGTTGATGCCTCCCAGAACTCCGTTCCCGACGCACTCAGCACAATCACGTCATTTGAGGTGCCGAGGAACTCCTTTGTATCCTCGACGATCGTCGTGTACAGATCGGTCATCCGATCCATTCGGTGGCCGAACATCGGTTCACACATCGCCTCAATAACGTCATCACGCACGTGGGTTGGACCAGGGAGATACAGTTTCTTCTCAGGATAGTTGTCTTTGTACTCTTGTTTTTTTGTCACAGCAGACACCTTGTTCGTACCTACAGTTCGCAGTCAGGTGGCATGGGAGTTTTGATACCGCTCAGTTTTGGCACTGTGGTTGATACCACTGCCTGCCAAAACACGTAATTGGCTCCGCCGTGAGAATACGCCCATGGTCCCTCCAGATTCGGACTCTCCACCGGAATCTGAACCCACTGATCAGTCAACGCAGACCGTTTCTCCGAGGCAGTGGACATGGCTTACCCGTGAACTCGATCGGTGGGAAGCAACTGATATTATTTCAGCGGAACAGTCACAACGGATTCGCTCACAATATCAATCTGAACCCGAAACGCTATCTCCATCTGACACCATCGCAGATCGAGATACAGCGGCCGAAGACAGCCGTACCAGTCGCTCGCGTACTGTGTTAGCGCTTTCTTTAATGGGTGCATTTCTCGTCGCGACGGGGATTTTTGTGTATCTCGTCTCAAACTGGGATTCAATTCCCACACTACTCCGAGCGGGATTGCTTGCCAGCACACCGATCGGGCTGTTTGCTGGGGGCTGGCGGCTGCGGCACACTGTAGCTGATTCTCGTGTCGGGCATGCATTATGGATTGCTGCGAGCGCAACGGTGGGTGTCTCATTGTTTGCACTGAACGACCTGTTTCTCTTTGGCGCGTCAAATGAACTACTCCTAGCGATTTGGGCAGCGACGGTTATCCTTGCAGGACATATTTTCACGTCTCTTCTGACAACCGTGTTTGGTCTTGGACTTGGTGGGTGGACAGTTGGGTTGCTTTCTACATCTTCGATGTTACTGCTCCCTGTTGGTGTGTACGGGATACTACTGATTGCAACTGCTGGTGCCCCTCGGTTTCCAGCTTCCAGCCAACTTCGCGACGCATATCGACTAACTGGCGCAACAGGAATTACAATCTCATTGCTTTGGATCCCAGCTATTTGGCCACGTAGCTTTTCTGGACTCTCTCTGCAAACCGAACTCATTGGGCCGCTCACACTGCTTATAAGCACCGTTTTACTTGACACTTTACTTGGCTCTGTTAGAACAGACTCTCTTCGAAAACGATGGCTCGACGCAATTGGATGGCCGCTTGTTTCGGGAGTCGTACTCGCGGGCGCTGCTGCAGTTACTACGGTTGCACCGTTTTCCGGACAGAGCGGATTCTTCTTATTGCACCTCTGTTGTCTGCTGTTCTTGCTTGCAACCGTTGTCGTCGGCTACACTGGTGCCTCTATTATATTGGTCAATACCGCAATTGTGCTGTTCTTTGTACAAATTCTGGTGTTTCTCTCTTCAACGATCGTTGATGGCCTCTCAGGACCAGTTGCACTTGTCCTCTCAGGTATTCTGCTACTTGTCATCGCGGGTAGTCTTGAGCGTGGCAGAACGCAATTTCTTGCCAGAATGCGTAAGGCCGAATAAAGTTTCAGTTACAATTCTACTCGCGCTCTTCGATATCCATCACTGCAGTTTTGTGCCCTGTTTCCTAGTGTATGACAATGGCTTCGGATTCAGCAAACCCATACATTCAGGATCCTCCGACAGAATTTGATCCGGTTGAAACCCTTGATCAAACCGCTGCTGAGACACAGGTGCGTCTGCTCCGTGAGGCAATCCGCGAACATGACTATCGCTACTACGTCAAAGCAGACCCGCTCATTGCTGACCGGACCTACGATCTTCTTTTTACTCGGCTTGAAGCGCTCGAAGACGAGTTTGATCTTGTCTCACCTGACAGCCCAACACAGCGGGTCGGTGGGGAGCCACTTGACGAACTCGAAACGATCGAACACACCGCACCAATGCTGTCGATCGATCAAAGCGGTGATGAAGCCGATGTCCGAGCATTCGACGAGCGGACACACAGACGGCTCCAGGACGGTGGATTTGACCCTGCATCGATCGGCTACGTCTGTGAGCCAAAGTTTGACGGTATCTCCCTCGAAGTCGTCTACGAAGATGGTGATCTTGTCCGTGCAGCCACCCGTGGCGATGGATACAAAGGCGATGACGTAACCGCCCAAATCAAACAGATTCGATCGATCCCACGCAAACTTCGCGGCACTCATCCAGCGTTTCTTGCCGTTCGCGGTGAGGTCCTCATGCCGAAGGATGGCTTTCGCGAACACAATAAAGACCGCGTTGAGCGCGGTGAGGAGCCGTTCGCTAACCCACGAAATGCAACCGCAGGAACGATCCGTCAGCTCGATCCATCCGTTGTCGCCGACCGTCCGCTTGATTGCTACTTTTACGATATTATGGCCTACGAGGATGAGACACCACGGCCTGAGACACACTCCGAGGAGCGGTCGAAACTGCAGCAGTGGGGGCTCAAAATTGATGACAAGGCCGAACGTGTCGACACGATTGACGGCGCGATCGACTACCGCAACCGGATTGGTGAGATTCGGGAGGACCTCAACTATGAGATTGATGGGATTGTTATCAAAGTCAACAACACTGCCGCCTGTGAGTCACTCGGTGCAACCGCTCGCTCGATCAGATGGGCGTTTGCCTACAAATTCCCTGCCCGGACGGAAGTCACACAGATCACCGATATTGTTGTGCAAGTTGGCCGAACTGGCCGTATGACACCGGTTGCACTGCTTGATCCGGTCCAAGTTGGTGGGGTAACTGTCTCACGGGCGACGCTACACAATCCTGGTGAGATCGATTCTCTCGGTGTCAATATTGGTGATACGGTCCGCGTCCTGCGTGCCGGAGACGTTATTCCATACATTGATGAGGTCGTTGAGAAACACACGGATGACACGTTTGCATTCCCAGCAACCTGTCCGATCTGTGGAAGCGACGTAGATCGAGATGGGCCACTCGCGTTCTGTAGTGGGGGATTAGGGTGTGATGCACAGGCTGCTCGTGCGATCGAACACTACGTGAGCCGCGGCGGATTAGATATAGAAGGATTCGGAGCTGAACGCATTGCACAGCTTCGAGATGCTGGCTTGTTGGAGACGCTTCCTGATCTGTACCGGCTTGAGCGGGATGCCCTTGCCGAGTTGGAGGGACTTGGTGATAAAAGTGCAGACAACCTTGTGTCCGAGATTGAAGCCGCCCGTGAACCGTCGCTCTCGGACTTTTTGACTGCGCTTTCAATTCCTGAGGTCGGTTCATCAACGGCTGCAAACCTGGCTCGTGAGTTTGGATCGCTTACGGCGATCGCAGACGCAACGGAAGACGAACTGTCAGCAGTCCCTGATGTGGGGCCGGTCGTTGCAACAAAGATTACAACGTTCTTCGAGAACCCGGAGAATCAGGCTGTGATCGAGGAGCTTCGATCGTGTGGTGTTGCGCCACAGACAGTTGCTATCGACGATGCTGGCGATGCGCTTACCGGGCTCACGTTTGTCTTCACCGGATCGTTGTCGGTCTCTCGAAGCGACGCACAATCATATGTCGAACAACACGGCGCGAATGCAACCGGGAGCGTCTCCGGCAACACGGACTATCTTGTGATTGGCGATAATCCGGGACAGCGAAAACAGGATGATGCCGACGCAAACGATGTCCCAATCTTTCCCGAGTCCGAGTTTGGCGATTTCCTCTCTGACTACGACATTGTGTGGCCGCCGAGCGAATAGCGGTTACGGCTGTGGCGGGTCCCCGTCGTAGGTATCGTGATCAGTATAAAAATTCAACAATGCAAACTTGAGTTTCTCCGGTGCAATATCTGTGAGCTCTTTTCGTTCTTCGATCGGGAACGATCGACGAACGCTGTATTTCCCCATATCCGCCTTCGTGTAGCGTTTGTCAGCGACAATTCGAACACCGAAATCGTCTGGTGATCGAATCACCCGACCAAGCGCCTGTCGTGTCTTTCGGATGGTTGGAATCTCAACCGCGTACGCCCAGCCAGCGTCACGACCGCCCGGTTTACCACCGTAAATCCGATCGTATGCATCTTGGACCGCATCCATCCGTTCGGAGAGGTGTGGATACGGAACACCGACCACAGCGATCGTCCGGGCATCATCACCATCAAAGCTCACACCTTCTGCAAGCGTCCCCCAAAGCGAAGTAAAAAGCGTTGCATTGTCGCTTTGGACCAACTGTTGTCGAAGGTCCTCTGTCTTTACGCCCGCTTCATCCAGAATGAGCGTGCCAAGCTCCGTCTCTGCAATCGAGTTTCCACCTAGTCGATCGTAGTATCGCTCTGCCTCTGCATATGATGGGAAAAACAACAGCGTATTCCCGGGAGTGAATCGGATCGCATCGGATAACATATCAGCCAGCACCGCTTGCGTCTCCGGATTCGATCGCTCGCTTGCAAAGAGCGCCGGTGTTTTCACAGCGTATGTTCGACGATTTTCTTCGGGATACTCCAACCCGTATGCCAGTGTCACTGGCGACTCCAGTCCAAGCACGTCCTCAGTTACATCAAATGGGCGAAGCGTTGCGCTCATTAGGACACTTGCATACACCTCCTCGAAGAGTCCGCTTGTCACCTCTCGTGGAATACATGTGTACAGCTCTGCGCGGCCGTACACCTCTTCTGTGCCTGCATCCCGACGGACACCAACTACTGGATGTTGGCCAAGCTCTCCACCTTCGTCCATCCAGGTGCTAATAAATGCGGCTGCTTCCAACGTTTGACACTCCGCACGAGTCGTCGCCTTACCGTCTTTGTATGCTTGTTCGTACTCCTCATCAAGCACCTGCCCAAGTTGGTGTGCTAACTCAATCTCGATTCCAATGCCTCGGCCTTCGTAGCGATCGAGAAACTCCAGTGTCAGATCGTCCCTTGCGTTCTCGTTTGCGATCGCAATATCTTGCCAGTTCTCCCCGACCTGCTCTTTTTCACCAAACCCAAACGAGCTATCATAGGTCTCAGTGAGCGCATCGTGAAACGCTTCGATCACGTTGCGTGCAGGCTCAGCACGTGAATCATCTAGCCCTTCGAGTTCATTGAGTGCCGACGCAAGCGTGTTCTCTGTAAGCGTTCGCGTCGCATGGTCGCGTGCGGCCCCTTCGATGTTATGCGCCTCGTCGAAGACCGTGATGACGTCTGCCGGATCACGATCGAGCCAGCGGAAAAACTGCTCTCTGATCATCGGATCAAGCAGATGGTGGTAGTTACAAACCACAAGATCGACACCCTCCATCCCTTCTTTCAGCAACTCATAGCCACAGAACCCTTGATTACCTGCATGCTCGAAAATCTCATCAGGCGTTCGAACGTCATCAAAAAGCCACGAAAAGAACTCGTCCGTATTCTCTGTGAGGTTGTTGTGATAATGCTCACAGATGTTTGTCTCCGAAATATTCGCAAGCTCTTCATCGAGTGATTCCAACTCCTCAACAACAGCACTCCGTGCGTCTGCCGCAGTTCGATCGCCGCCTTGGCTCTCCGAGAGCAGTTCCTGTTCCCGCGCTTTTAGCTGTGCTTTATCGGCTTGTTTTTCAACGTGTGCGCGTGTTGTATCCCGAAGCGTCTGACACTCCTGATAGCCAACATCGATATGACACATCGATGACTTTCCGCGAAAAACAACTGCTCGAATGGGTTCGGTTCGGGTGATCGATCGTGCATCCTGAATGAATTGTCGCATTTGCTGGTGCACATTTGTCGTGATCACGACCGTCTTGTCGTGCTCCCGTGCATACGATAGCGCTGGTACGAGCGCTGAAAGCGTCTTACCAGTTCCCGGAGCACCCTCTAAGAGTACGTCTTGCTCCCTAGCGAGTGCGTTCTGAATCCGATCGATCGCCTCCCGTTGATTCGGGTACGGCTCCTCGTACGGAAAGAACCGAAGGCTGTCGTCTGCGGTTGCCACTACTGGGTTTTGGCCGCCATGTGGCTAAAAGTCTCGGGAACCACGGTGAAACTGATCGAAAAACGGGGTGGAAAGGCGTATATGGTGCGGTGGATGCTTCCACCCGCATTTCGGTAGCTTTGTTGCCTATATTTAAATCCGTTGGTGGTGTGTGGATCAGATGCATTTTTGAGGCAATATTTTCTGCTATTCTCGCGGATCTCTCTTTGTATGTCAACTGAAACCGCAACTACAACAACGAGTACTGCAACTGAGCTGGGCGATTGGAAAGCAGGTGTCGCTGGCGGCCTCGCCGGTGGGCTCATCTTCGGTGTTATGATGGCCATGATGATGCCGATGATTATGGAGATGGCAATACCAGGCATGTACGGTCTTGAGGGCCCACTTGCTGGGTGGTTCCTCCATCTGTCTCACTCTGCGATTCTCGGTGTTGGCTTCGCTGCGATCGCAGGCCTTGCCCTTTCTCGTGATGCTTCACTCCTCAAAACGATCGGTCTTGGTGTCGTCTACGGGGCTGTCCTCTGGGCGATCCTCGCAACCTTCGTCATGCCAGCATGGGTTGGTGCAATAACGCCGATGGCACCACCAGTCCCCGATGTGAACCCGATGAGTCTCGTTGGACACGTTGTCTACGGTGCAACCCTTGGTAGCGTCTACACCGCAATCGTCAGTAACTAACACGACGGTTCGCCCATTTTTTGTTACTGTCCAAGCAACTCAACCAGTAACGCGTTCTGTGCGTGAAGTCTATTCTCCGCTTGATCCCACACGATCGCGCGATCGCTCTCAACAACTGCATCCGTAATCTCCTCCCCACGGTGGGCCGGCAGACAGTGCATCACTTTTGCATCCGTTCCAGCGAGTAGCTCCTCGTTGAGTTGGAAGCCATCGAACGCTGCCAACTTCTCTTCGCGTTGATTTTCCTGTCCCATGCTGACCCACACATCCGTGTAGACCACATCGACATCTTCGATCGCAGCTTTCGGATCTGTCGTTACGGTAAAATCGCCACCAAGCTCTTTTGCACGCTCGATCACCGTCTCGTCCATTGTGTACGCCGGTGGCGTTGCGATCGAAAGATCGATCCCCGCAAGCGCACAGCCGATCGCAAACGACTGGCCGACATTATTACCATCGCCAACCCATGCAACATTCACGTCGTCGTCGAAGTGTTCTCGGATCGTCAGTAGATCTGCAAGCGTCTGGCATGGGTGTGCATCATCAGTGAGTCCATTAATCACTGGCACATCGCTGTATTCGGCGATTGTCTCGATATCTTCGTGCGAAAACAGCCGCGCCATAATTCCGTCTACATAGCGTGAGGCAGCACGTGCAGTGTCTTTTAACGGCTCTCCATGACCAAGCTGGATATCCTCTGGGCCGAGGAAGATCGCATGCCCACCAAGCTTTGTCATCCCCGTTTCGAACGAGATTCGTGTTCGTGTGCTCGGCTTTTCAAACAACATTCCGAGCGTCTTCTGTGAGAGCTGTGTCTGGTCCGCCCCTGATTTGAGCGCTTCCGCCCGATCGAGCACCTGCTCTACCCCTGCTGCATCAAGATCATCTATATCGAGAAAATTGGTTATTCCAAGTCCTGATTCGTCGCTCATTGTCCGACCCCCATACGTTCACACACGGTTATCAATACATTCACTGCCTTATCAAAGTCTGCAAGTGGGAGGTGTTCATCCGGTGCGTGATCAAGATCAGAGTTACCTGGCCCGTACGTCACCATTGGACAGTTCCACTCGGCTGCAAAGAGATTCATATCACTTGTTCCTGTCTTTCTGAGGAGACGTGGATCGCCCTCCTCACCACGAATCGCAACGCGGAACGCTCTCGCAAGCGGTGTTCGTGGATTCGTCATCACTGGCGGAATTGGCTCCTTCCAATTGACCGTTCCAGTCTCCAGCTGTGCATCCGCTAGCTCACGCACTTCGTCGATCGTTCGATTCGGCGGGACACGCAGTTGCACGTCCACGATCGCCTCCATTGAGAGCCCATCCGAGGATACACCACCATCAAAACCAACTGGCTTTGTCGTCACCTGTTCGAACACCGGCATCCACTCATCCGGGTCAAATGTCTCTTCGACGCGGTTCCACCATGCGATCGCGTGTTGGATCGCATTCGGGTCTGGACGGGACGTGTGCCCGGACTCGCTTGTCGCTACATACGTTCCTGCGACATAGCCACGGTAGCCAAGCGTGATTCCATCCCAACCGGACGGCTCACCGTTGATCACCGCATCCGGCTCATTTCTCGTCTCGACAACGTAGCGTGCGCCACGAGAGCTTGTCTCCTCGCCAACGACACCAATGAATGACGCTCCGGTTTTCACCGCTGCGACGGCCATTGACGCAAGCGGCCCTGTCGCATCAACGCTGCCACGACCCCACAGCTCCGGACCGTCTGTACCCTCCTTGATTTCGACTGGAATATCTCCAGGGACCGTATCAATGTGGGATGTAAGCAGTACAGTATCATCACCCGGTGCATGGACGTTTCCAACGTCATCAATGAACGTTTCACGGCCATTCGCTTCGAAAAACGCTGCAAGCTGTGCTGCGGCTTCCGCTTCCTCGCCTGAGACGGATGGTATCGAAACCAGGTCGTACAGCAACTGTCTCCCGTCCGTATTCAACGCAGGGTGATCGTCTGCGCCGATCGGTTCATACACTGCACTCATGAGAGCGCCTCCGTCAGTGCAGTACCAACCTCGTCTGCATGCTCCTCCTCAATAATAAGCGGCGGCAGGAACCGAACAACCGTTCGCCCTGCAGGCAACGCTAACACACCGCTGTTCAGTGCAAGGTCACGGAGCACGCGGTTTGCCCCGCGTTTCACCTCAACACCGATCATCAGCCCGTTTCCACGCACATCTCTAACTGGGAGGTCGTGTTCCTCAGCAGCGGCTTCGATCGATTCCATCAAATATGATCCAATATCGCCTGCGTGCGTTGGGATATCTTCGGACACGATCGTCTCAAGCGTTGCATTTGCGGCGGCACAGACAACCGGGTTGCCGGAGAACGTTGACCCATGATCTCCGTGATTCTCCGCAATCCAGTCTGCACAGAGCGTCGCACCGAGTGGGAGTCCATTCGCGATCCCTTTTGCGGTTGTCAGCATATCGGGGACAACGCCTGACTGTTCACAGGCCCACAGCGTTCCGGTTCGGCCGACTCCCGTCTGAATCTCATCAAAGACGAGCGCTGCGCCTACATCTTCAGTAATTTCGCGAGCGGATTCGAGATATGACACCGTCGCAGGGTGGATTCCGCCCTCTCCCTGTACCGGTTCGAGAAACACTGCTGCAGTCTCCTCATCAACAACCGATGCAAGTTCCTCGGCATCGCCGTAGCTGACGAACTCAATATCTCCTGCCAGTGGCTCATACGGTGCTTTGTACTTCTTTTTCCACGTCATCGCAAGCGCACCCATTGTTCGACCGTGGAACGCGCGTTTTGTGGCAACGATCTTGGAGTTTCCTGTTGCTGCGCGGGCGAACTTCATCGCGGCTTCGTTTGCCTCCGTTCCTGAGTTACAGAGCCAGACGTTCTCAAGATCGCCTGGTGACACGGCTGCAAGACGATCGTATAACTCTGTTCGAACCGTATTCGGGTACGACGCCTGCACATACGTGAGTGCTTCCGCTTGCGATTGAATCGCGTCGGTCACTGCGGGATGACTATGACCAAGCGGCGTGACAGCGTAGTTTGCACCGAAATCAAGATACTCATTGCCGTTGTCGTCGTATAGGTACGGTCCCTCGCCCGATTCGATCGTGATTGGTTTCTCCGAAAATACAAAACCACTCATTGCTCCACCTCCGTCGTGATTGCAGTTGCGCTGATCGCCGTTCCTGCTCCGTTTAGTGCGGAGACGATCGGATTACGGACGTTCGCATCGGACACATGTACTGTCGTTGCACCGCCTTCGAGCGCCTCTTTTGCAGCCATTACCTTCTTTGTCATGAAGCCTTCTGCGGCCGCTTCGATCGCCGCTAGCTCCTCGCCTGTTTCTGCAGATTCAATCAGTGTGGATGGATCGTCCGGATCAGCATACACGCCTTCCACATCCGTGAGAATCACGAGCTCTGCGCCAAGTGCGCCTGCAACCGCTGCTGCAGAGCGATCGGCGTCAGCATTCACTGCAGTAACGCGTCCGTCTTTCTCCTCGCCGAGCATTGGCACGGAGACGATTGGCGTGTAGCCATCCGAAAGCAACGATTGCAGTAGGGTTGCGTTCACATCGGTAATCTTCCCGGAGTGATCACCGCGCTTGATTTTCTTTTTTCCATCCTCCAACACACGGACTGCTGACTTTCTACGACCCGTAAGCAATCCACCGTCGACGCCAGAGAGCCCAACAGCATCAACGCCTGCGTTTCTAAACAGCGTTGTGAGCTCTGTGTTGAGCTTTCCAGCCATGACCATTGAGAATACGTCCATCGTCTCCTCATCGGTAAATCGACCAGTCACTCCGCTTGGGGTTTCAACATATGTCGGCTCCATACCCATCCGTTCTAACGTCTCATCGACCGCGGTTGAGCCACCGTGAACCACAACGACCTCACGGCCATTCGCGACGAGATGTGCAATATCACCGACCGCACCCTCCGGATCGACGGCTTTTGCGCCACCGATCTTCACAACAACCGGCGGGCTCCGCACTTCGCCACCGTCGGTATAAAGTTGATTCGCCGTGGTGGCGGGCTGTGCTCCCGTCTCATCGTGCCACTCGTGGGCATCAATGAGGTCGTCGTGTGCAGCGAGGAGTTCCTCGCGCGTGTAAGAGGTATGTGTCATATGTGCTCAGTCAATTCGTATAAAAATCTCTCGTCAGCTACGGTGCTCCAACCGGATGTAGACCCATAAATTCGAGCCCTGCTGTCTCTTCAAGCCCGAGCGCGATATTTGCGCCGTGGATCGCTTGCCCGGCTGATCCCTTCATCATGTTGTCGATCGCCGAAAAGACAACAATCCGCTTGTTCGATGGGTCCAGCTCAAATCCGACCTCACCGTAGTTCGTTGCTGCAACTGCTTTCGGCTCTGGGTAGCGGTAGACGCCACCTCCGCCTGCAACCAGCCGCATGAACGGCTCATCTTCGTAGCTACCGCGGTATGCGCTCCAGAGATCGCCCTTCGAGACCGGTGCGCCCGGGAAGACATGACAGGTTGCCGATGCTCCACGAATCATATCCACCGCGTGAACGGTGAACGAAACCGAGACGCCGAGGAACTGTTCGATCTCGGCCTCATGGCGGTGGCTGATCGGTGCGTATGGCCGAACGATTCCCGATCGTTCCGGATGGCTTGACGCTTCGCCACCGCCTGCACCACCCTCTGAGGAGCCTACTTTCACGTCAACAACAATCTGCTCTGATCCGTCGAGAATCTCCGCATCGAACAGCGGTTTCAGGCCAAGAATGGTTGCCGTTGCATTGCAGCCACCACCTGCGATTAGTTCTGCACCAGGGAGCTCTTCACGAGTAAGCTCCGGCAGTGCGTAGACGCTTTTATCTAAATACTCGCTCGCAGTGTGTCCATCATACCACTCATCATACTGTTCAACCGTGTTCAAACGGAAATCGGCAGAGAGATCAACAACGGTATCTGCGTGCTCAAAAAAGGTGTCAATCTGTCCCATTGAGACGCCGTGTGGCGTTGCTGCAAACAAGACATCTACCGATTCAAGATCTGCAGGGTCTGAAAATCGCAGATCGACGCCGCGGAGATTCGGATGCACCGATCCAACGGTTTTACGATCGTACGATCGACTGGTTGCTTGTGCAATCTCAAAGTTCGGGTGACCTGCAAGCAGACGCAGTAGCTCGCCACCAGTAAATCCCGAGCCACCAATAACGGCAGCACTGAGCGTTTCACCCTCGCTCATATCGCTGGCGCCTCCGCCTTTTCGTCGCTCGTTTCGGCCGCTTTTGCTTCCATCCAATCGACAACCTTTGCTGGGACATCGACTGGTGTCGCCTCGTTGAGTGCTTTGAACTCAACTGTGTGATTCACTTCGTGGACAGTGTATTCGCCGCTTCCTGCACCACCGACTTCCATCAGATCGACGCCAAGTAGCCCGCCGCCGACTGCGTCGCTTGCTTTCTTCACAAGCTCAAGCGCAGTCTCATCCAACTCGAATGCGGCTGTCTTCCCACCTTTTGCCGCATTTGTGAGCCAGTGATCCGATGAGCGCGTCATCGCAGCGATCGGCTCACCATCCGTTGCCAGCACGCGAATATCGCGACCTGGTTTTGCAACGAACTCTTGGACATAGAACACTTTGTGCTCGTAGTGCCCAAGCGTTGCTTTGTGCTCTAAGATAGCCTCTGCGGCGTTACGCGAGTCGATCTTTGCCATTAGGCGTCCCCACGAGCCAACGACTGGCTTCAGGACACATGGATAGCCGAACGATTCGATCGCCTCGAGCGCCGCATCAGTCGTGAATGCGACTTTCGTCACTGGTGTTGGGACGCCTGCATTCGCGAGCGCGAGACTGTTTTTTGCTTTGTCAGCACAAATATCAGCCGTCTTTGGGCTGTTGATCACGGTTGCGCCGTAGCTTTCGAGGAACTCGGTCGCATACAGCGATCGGCTCGTTGCCAGACAGCGGTCGACCACAAGATCGAGATTCGAAATATCCGCTGTCGTCCCGTCTAAGCTAAACTGCTGTTTACGGACGTCGATTTTTTCGACATCGTGACCGCGATTGCGAAGCTCAGAGAGGAGGAGTTTCTCATCGCGGCGGATTCGAGAGTAGAGTATTCCGACGTGCACTGTTACTCACCCCAGTCCTCTTCGAGCTCAGGGGCTCGGTCGAGGACTGGCGGCTCGGTGTCAATAACTTCGAGCTCTGCGCCACAGGTTCCACAGTCAATAATCTCTCCAGCTTCCAAATCGTCGTGTAGGGACAGCTCAGCCCCGCACTCGACGCATTCTGCTTCTGTCATAGTGTACCTACCTCTACTGGGTATGAATACATAAAGGCTTCGAACTTGTCAGAAATTAAACAAAAGATAGAGGCTCAGCTAACGGAGATATCAGGCGTTTCAGCAATTCGTAGAAATTCTCGGTTAAATTTCATGTTTAGATATCTGTCCCCAAGGGGGACCGCGGGGGTTGTCGTACGACCCGCCGGGGTCGCATTCGTGGCACTCGTCGCGGTTGGCATTCAGACATACTGTTGCACCTCTGTCATACGCATCTCAGTTGCAGCCGCAAGCGAACTGGTCCGATCGACAAGTGCGTTTTCTGCAATCTGCAGCTCATCCACTGCTTTTTCAAGCGTCTCTGTAACTGCCGTCGGTGCAGGCCCGCCCTGAGAGTCACGACTCACAACGCTTTGGTGTGGGTCAAGCGCATCTTCGATCGATTCCGCTGTCACATACTCATATAGTGACTCACCCAGTACCTTTTGCGCGGCCGCGTCAAGATTTGCGGCAGTAACTTTCGAATCCGTTGATTCAGCCGCTTCTGCAGCATCCGCGACTACCTCATGGGCGGTTCTGAACGGTAGCCCTGCCATTGCGAGCAGGTCCGCGATTCCCGTGGCCGTTGAGAACCCATCTCCTGCAGCGTCTGCGAGTATTTCATCGTTCCAGCTTGCAGTCGTCACCGCACCGGCTGCGATCAACGTTGCTTCACTGACGACATCGATCGCCTCAAATGTGTGTCCGTGCGCACGCTGTAGGTCGCGGTTATACGCACGTGGAAGCCCTTTTAACGTTGTCAACAATCCAGTTAGCGCCCCAGTTGCATCACCTGCAACCGCACGCGTTAGCTCCAGTGTATCCGGATTCTTTTTTTGCGGCATGATTGACGATGTTGATGAGTACGCATCTGCGAGATCGACGAACCCTTTGTTCGCAAAAATAATTAGATCCTCTGCAAGTCCCGACAACGTCGTCGCATGTGTTGCTAGTGCAGCGGTTGTCTCCGCAAGGAAATCACGCGCTGAGGAGCTGTCCATCGAGTTGCGCATCACGCCGTCAAAGCCAAGTAGCTCTGCTGTGCGCTCGCGATCGATATCGAACGGTGTTCCAGCAAACGCAGCGCCACCGAGCGGTGACTGATTTGTGCGATCGTACGCATCAACCAGTCGTGCTGTATCACGCGCGACTGTTGCCTCGTAGGACAACAGATAGTGCGCAACCGTAATCGGTTGTGCTGGCTGTAGATGCGTATAGCCGGGCATCGTTGTTTCGACGTGTTTGCGTGCCGTTTCGATCAGTCCTTCCCGAAGCGCGATCGTTGCTTCGATCGCATCAATGATATCTGCACGAAGTTGGTAGCGAATACACGCTGCAACCTCATCGTTGCGGCTTCGCGCGGTATGCATCTTACCGCCATCCGGACCGATGTGACCAATCACGGCTGATTCGATCGCTTCGTGGACATCCTCTCCATCCGGAAGTGCACTGTGCCCATCCGCTTCGACTGTCTCTAACGCCCCAAGAATTGCGCCTGCCTCAGACTCACTGAGTATCTCTTGCTCTACAAGCATGAGTGTATGTGCGCGATCGACCGCGAGATCCGCAGCAAAAATGCGCTCATCTGCTTGCAGACTCGACATGAACCCACGGGCAGGCCCGCCGCTAAAGCGATCGCGACGAATCACTGTCTCGGAGCGTTTCTCAGACATTGTTATTCGAGCTGGCCGCCGTCTGCTTTCAGTTTCGGCTCTTCGTCATCTTCCGTCTCTGTGTTCTTTTGTGCAATTGACGCAGTGACCTGGTTTGCAAGACGGCTCTGGAAGCCGTGGTATTTTGCAACGCCGGTTGCATCTTCCTGCTCAATTCCGTCAACCGTCTCGGTGTTGAACGACGCTGCCGATTCGGAGTACACGGCGTACTCGCTGTCACGTCCAACGACGCGTGCTTGTCCACCTTGGAATTTGATCGTCACCGTACCGGTGACCTTTGTCTGTGTCTCCGCAATGAATCCTTCGAGCGCTTTGACAACCGGTGCATCGACGAGTCCTTCATAGCCTTTCTGGGACCATTCGTTGTCAACCTGCATTTTGAAGTCGCGCTCGTCTTTGGTCAGCACAAGCCCTTCAAGCCCTTTGTGTGCGTTGAGAAGCGTTGTCGCTGCCGGGTGCTCGTAATTCTCGCGAACTTTGAGTCCGAGCATACGATCCTCCATCATGTCCGTCCGGCCGACGCCGTAGGCACCTGCTTTCTCATTAAGAATCTCAATCAGCTCAACCGGTGTCACTTCTTCACCGTCAAGCGCAACTGGGTAGCCGTTCTCGAATTCGAGCTCGATTGTCTCTGTCTCACCCGTTGGTGCTGTTGTCCACTCGTAGATGTCCTCCGGTGGGACGTAGCTTGGGTCTTCGAGGTTTCCACCCTCAATCGAGCGGCTCCAAATATTGGTATCGATCGACCAGACACCTTCGTTGCCACCCTGCACTGGGAGGTTTTTCTTTTCTGCATACTCCATCTCCCACTTGCGTGTGAGGCCGAGTTCACGCACGGGTGCGATCACTTCAAGATCGCTTCCACGCCAGACCGTCTCGAATCTGAGCTGATCGTTTCCTTTTCCAGTACAGCCGTGTGCGATCCCCGTACAGCCTTTTTCGATCGCTAATTCAAGAATCGCCTTCGCGATTACTGGGCGCGCAAGCGCAGTTCCGAGTGGGTACCCTTGGTAATCCGCGTTTGCGCGAACGCTGTCAAGACAAAGCTGTGCAAACTCATCTTTTGCGTCGATCACGTAGTGTTCAAGATCGAGTGCGTCTGCCGTCTCTTCGGCTTCAACGAACTCCGCTTCTGGCTGTCCTACATCGACTGTGATTCCAATTACTTCGTCGTATCCGTACTCTTCTTCTAAGAGCGGAACGCATACTGTTGTGTCAAGTCCACCGCTGAACGCGAGTGCCACGCGCTGTGTCATTACCTCCTTCTCATACCTTGCACCTATTAAATTCAACGCTTTAGCTTTTGAAATAAAATAAGATACTGGATACTATGCGACCAAAAACTGGATGGTATTGAGGGAACATCTTCGACGGCGACGTGGAAAGTAAGTATAATTTAGGCCCAAAGGGCCGGCCGTCGCCGAGCACCGACCGGTCGTGGTCGGTGTCGTGGTTGTCGGACCCGCCGCTCTCGGAAACAGAGCGAATCAAAACGGCGAGTTCCGTTCATTATCGAATTATGTGATCCAATCGTACAAAAGGATGTCGTGATGTCTGTTAGTCATCCACATTCGGCGTTTTCGGGGTCTTTTGTGTTCCAAACCGAATTTCAAACCGTGCGCCACCTGATTTGCTCTCTTCAATACAGATTGACCATCCGTGATTTTCGACAACCTGTTCGACAATCATCAGACCAAATCCGGTCCCCTCTTCTGCAGTTGAGTACTCCATGTCAAATACGCTCTCGCGTACATCTGCTGGAATCCCCGGCCCATTGTCTTCGACATAGAATCCATCGTTGATTGTTCCAACACCGATTGAGACTATTTCTCCACCATGACGTACAGCATTACTGAAGAGATTCTCAAAGAGCTGTCGTAGTTGACTCTCCGACCCAGAGACGGTTGGCAGTGCATCTTCAACAGAGAGCGTTGCTTGCTCGTGTTCGATCATTTCCCATGCGTCAGCGACACACTCATCCAGCGACAACTGTTCATGTGTCTTGCCATCCCGATCACCACCAGCCAATGACAAGAGATCATTTGTAAGCGACTCAACACGCTCTATTGCATCAATGACTGGTTCGAGATGGGTAACATCTCCCGTTTCGTATGCCATTTTTGCGCGCCCATTTGCGATATTGAGCGGATTGCGTATATCATGCGAAATGATCCCCAACAGCTCGTCTAACCGATCGCGCTGCGTAGCAATCAGTTCCTCTCGCTCGATGCTTCGGAGTGTTGAGCGAATATTTGCGCCCAAAAGCTCCGCAAGCGACCGCTCGTTGTGTGTAAACGGTAGTGCACTCGTCGAAGCAAAAACAATCACACCATACTCTGCAAGTGGGACGTGTAGCTCATTTCTGAACGGTGTGTCGTCATTATACCGGTTAGGGTCCGATTGAATTTCGTTATGATACACTGCCACCCCGCTATTGAATGCGTCCCAAATTAACCCATCACCGCGCTCGAACGTTGGTGGCTCCCCTCCAAGCACTCGTTCTAGCGCTTGTGTATGTGCGATCGGTTCCAACTGTTCGGTCTCCGCATCGTACAGATGGAGCCCAACTTTATCGAATCCAAGAATCAGATCTGATGCACGGACGGCGATCTGTGCCACTTCCGACCGGCTTTCTGCTTCAATAAGCGACTGCGTTACGTCATGTAATGCGTTTAGTTGGTCCTCACGCCGCTTTCGGTGGGTAATATCTCGTGCAATACCAACAATCTGAATTGACTCATCAACCTCATTATATACGCTTTTGGCAGTATCGTGTATCCACCGGATATCTCCATTTGGCCGACTAATTCGGTACTCAATATCCAAATCAGCTGTATCTGCGCGCGTTAATTCTTCTGTCACTCGATCGCGGTCTTCATGGTATATTGTCTCCAAGAATGCGTCAGCATCTTCATATAGCTCGTCCGGCGATCGTTGCCAAATTCGCTCATAAGAGTCACTAATAAAAACAACCTGTTTCTTATCTCCCTCTCTGATCCAGACCACTTCATCGAGGTTTTCGGTCAGCAACTCGAAGCGTTCGGTTTGTTCTCTCAGTCGCTGCTCTCGCTTTTTGTACGCTGTGAGATCCTTCACCACACCGCAGATTAAATCGGTCTGTTCTGGTCTATCAAGACGTGTTGCAGTATATTCGACCGGTATCTGCGTTCCATCAGCAGCCTGTAATTTACCCCTGAGGTGCACCGTTGCGCCGTCAAGAATGTCTGCTATCTTATTTTTTGTTTCTGCAACCCCCTCTTCTGGAATAAGTTCGAGTGCGTTCTTTCCGGCTAGCTCATCGGCACTGTAGCCTGTCAGTGACTCTAATGAGCCATTCCAGTACTGTAGTCGATACTCTGCATCAAGAACGAAAATGATGTCATCAACAGCATTAATAACCGTTCGAAGCGCCGCTGTATCAAGGTTTTTAACCCGTTGAGTTCCCTGCTGTTGACTGTTATCCGAGACTGCCCTATGGTCTCTACGTTCTTGCACTGTGAACCACCTACTCCACGGGGATACTAAAATGGTACTACCGGATCGACTACTGGCCCAACACCGCCAAGCCAGAGCACGATCGCAATTCCCAGTGCCCCCGCGGGTGGAATTGTAAGGTTATCATCCACTGGGATCCCACGAATGATTGGTTTAATCCCGTCTGCGATCGCCGCCGCCACTGCACCGAGAGCGGCTGCAAGCACTGCGATGAACCCTCCAACCGCTGGTACAACAATCACCGCAGCCAGTGTGAAACAGACGATCGACATGGCAATCCATACTTGTGGTGCCTTGTGCTCGTGTGGACCATTTGAACCAAGCATTCCGCTAATCGGATCGCCAATACTCAACATCAACATTGCGGGAATCGCAACGACTGGCGTAAACATCAATCCAACCGCGGACATGCTTATCATATATAATGCGTAGCCTGCGATCGACTCCTGTTCATACTCCCGTGTGAGTTCATCATAGATCCGATGATTCAACCCAACACCCAACCGAAGAAACTCCAATATAAAAACGATCGCTGTTGCTAACAGCAACACATATCTGACCTGTGTCCACGTTGCGAGGTTCAACAAATACAACAGCGGAATTCCAACACCGCTTGCATGGACTACCCGTCTTCCAAGTTCAAGTGACACGCTGGCTCTTACTCCGTCGAAACACCTGTTTCGACAACTGTGTAGGCCTCGATGAGATCATCAAACGATCGACTATCTTCGCTACGTAACAACGCTGATAGCTCCGTATTTAGCTCCGAAGCAGGTACCCGAACCTGTGCTGCGGTATCCCGCTCACGAACCGTCACTGTGTTTGGTTCGTCGCCTTCGATTCCATCTCGATCGACTGTGACGCAGAATGCGGTTCCGATCTCATCCTGTCGGCGGTAGCGACGGCCGATCGACCCCGACTCATCATATGTCACGCTCAGTCCGCTTGATCGCAGTTCCCGGAGAATATCCGAGGAGAGACCCAACAACGAATCCTCTTTGACAAGCGGGAACACTGCAACATCGGTTGGCGCAACTTCCGGTGCAAGCGAGAGATATGTCCGCTCTTCACCGTCAACTTCGTCCTCGCTGTATGCGTGCTCCAGTAGCGTGTAGACGGTCCGGCCAACACCAAACGATGGCTCGACAACGTGTGGTGTGATGTGTTCTCCGGATTCTGTCTGCTCTTCGACCGAGAAATTAGCTATGTCGCTTTCGACGGTGTAGCGCTCACCATCAACCTCAACAGAGACAGTCTCTGCATCAAACGCACTCGGATCGCGCTCAGCCAGCGCTGTGAGCTCGTCTGCAATTTGTGCTGCGGCCCCCCCGAACTTTGGGCCAAGCGCGGACATATCCGGATCAACAACGGCCTTTTCTACGGTCTGTGGCTCATCATATCGTTTGAATACGGTAAAGCGCTCATCGGAGTACTTGCCATGCTTTGAGAGATCGTAATCGCCACGATATGCAAAGCCTGCAATCTCGATCCAGTTGCCCGAAATCTCCGCCTCTGCATCCCAACAGTCAGAAGCGTAGTGTGCGCGCTCACCAGGGAGATGTTGACGGAACCGGAATCGGTCCATATCCACCCCCACTCGTTCGTACCACTCTTGCGCAATTCCGAGGAAGTATGCAACCCATGGGGAGGCGATCGTTCCTGCCTCGACTGCCGCGCCGATCGTTGTCTCAATGTATTCGCCATTCTCCGACTCCTGTTCTGGAACCGGATATAGCGTCACCGAAACATCCTCAACGGTAGCAAGTGGTGGCTCATCCTCCTCTGGATCGATGAACTGCTCAAGTTCAGCCTGCGTAAACTCGCGCACGCGAATAATCCCCCGACGTGGGCTGATTTCGTTTCGGTAGGCTGGACCGATCTGTGTCACACCAAACGGCAGTTGGCCGCGCGCATACTCTCGCAGTCGCGGGAACTCAACAAAGATTCCTTGCGCCGTCTCCGGTCGCATATACCCCGGCTGTCCCGTTCCCGGGCCGATCGATGTCTCAAACATGAGGTTGAAATCCTCAACCGGCTCGCCTGCGAGCGACGCACTACATGCGGGGCACTCAAGTTCGTGTTCCGCGATGAGTTCGCCTACTGCTTCGAGTCCAAGCGCTTCAGCATCCTCGATCCCCGCGACGTTGTCCTCGATCAAGTGATCTGCACGATGGCTCTGTCCACATTCGGCACACTCAACCAGCATATCATCGAAGCCCTCTAAGTGCCCTGACGCCTCAAACACCGCTTCAGGCATGATGGTTGGTGCTTCGATCTCGTCATTACCGAGTCTGACGGTAAACTGATCACGCCATGCTGACTCAACGTTCCGTTTCAGTGCTGCCCCTTGTGGACCAAAGGTGTAGAACCCTGCAACACCGCCGTAGACTTCGTTCGAGCCGAAAAAGAACCCTCGGCGCTTCGAGAGCTCCATAATGTCTGCTTGTTTTGCCATCTATACTGCCTCCAGCAGATCAATATCCCGAACCATTCCGACCAACTCACCACCAGAAACAAGTGGAATCTGTTCAATATCGGATGAAATCATCTCCTGGGCTGCCTCTTTTGCCGTTCTCCGTTTGCTCACGGTTACCGTATCTGCGGTCATGAACTCCGAAACCGGCTCGACTGGGATTTCGACGTTTCGGGTTGGGAGGTAGCGTCCACCGACTGCTTTGATTCCTTCCCATGCCCATTCTGAGTCCTGTTCTGCGATCGATTCACCAGTGTTGTCCTCACCTTCAACAACACGCGCAACTTTGACTATATCTGCCTCCGTGATGATGCCTGCCATCTCTGCATCATCGTCCAACACGACTGCGTACGGGACGTTTGAGTAGTAGATCTCTCGCTCTGCCACAGGCAGTGGTGTCTCGATATATGTGGTATTGACTTCTGCTGTTGCGAGCAAGCCAACGGTGGCCTCACCGTTTGCGTTTCCACGTGCGATCGCTCGAATTACATCCGTGACGGTAATGATCCCATCAAGCGTTGGCTGTTCCGCGCCGGATGTAACTGGAACACGTCGTGCACCCTCCCGGACCATCAGCGCAGCGGCCTCCGACAACGTTGCATCCGTTCCGATCGTTGGGACTTCTCGCATCAAAAGCGCAAGCTGGTCTTCATCCGGATTCTCAATCAAGTCATCCCGGGAGACAAGTCCACGGAAAACCGACACACCGTCTACATCTTTTACAACTGGAACCGATGAAAAGCCGTGATCTTGCAAGTACGTTAAAACATCATCGCGAGTACCTGGCAACGAAACCGTCACCAACTTCTCGGCTGGCGTCATCGCGTCTGCTACGTTCATAAACGGTTCTACCGTTGGCCAGCCTCTTGTATACTCCGAAGCGATCGCTTTTCGAACCGTAAACCATACATGAATATGTTTATTATTTGACTCTCGCTTCGACGGGTTTATATACTAGAGGGTGTGACTGTCAACCATGACACCGAACCCCACACCAGGCTCGGACGATTCGGACACTGAGGTTATGGCCTCAGTTGAAGCAGCAAACGCTCGTTCGACGCTTATTATTGCGGATGTGTCCCGCGATGAGGCGTGGGTGTCGGTACAGACAACCGACGCGCCAGTCCTTTCAGAATGGTGCTAATCGTCTGTTGACTCTCGAACCTCGTTTTCTTTTTCCCAGCCCCGAATAAGTCCGAGCAGTGTCTTCGTCATTGGAACGTCAACCCCGTAGCGATCAGCTCTCTCACGGACAACACCGCATATTGCATCAATCTCCGTTCGCTTGCCTGCATCCACATCCTGCAACATTGATGAACGGTTTGCAGCCGTTGCTGTAACCACACGCTCAAGCTCGGCGATCGCCTCTCGGTTTGAGAGCGGAACGCCGCTTTGCCGCGCGGTTCGCGCTGACTCTTTCGTCGCTTGCCGTGCGATCGTCCGCAACGGCTCTGATTGCAATGCCCCATTTTTGACGCGCGCGAGCGCGGTCACGGGATTGATTCCTGCATTCACTGCGACTTTCTTCCACCGCCGTGTTGGCATATCTGTCCCAACAATGGTATTGATTCCACACTGATCGAAGGCATCCCCCGCACGGTCCGCGTGGCTACTCTTGCCACCACCATGTGCGCCAAGGACAACCTCTCCAATCCCAGTACACGTGACTCTTCCAGGCTCAGTGTGTTGTGCACCGTACGTGACCGTCCCTGCAAGCACTTCTGCATCGATCGCTGCTGCTAATTGCTCTTCTGTAAGCCCATTTTGGAGCGACAGAACGGCTTGATACGAGCCGCTTTTGATGACTTCGATCGCGCTTGCTGTATCATACGTTTTGACAGTCACAACTGCAAGCGCTGCGTCCGCCCCTGTTGCATCGGTCACTGCCTGTGGATATGTCTGCTCGTCGATCGCACCGGTTATATTCAGCCCGTTTTTTTGGATCGCGGCCATATGCGGGCCTCGGCCAACCAATGTCACCGCGTGCTTGCGGGCAAGCAAGCCACCGATCAGCGTTCCAAGGCTCCCAGCACCAATGACAACGATCTCCATGTGGCTCTGTTTCCCTCGATCGTCTCAACTCCGTCGATCAGCGTTGGCTGTCGTTTCAGTCCTCAGTCCAGTAGTACAGCTCTTCTTTTCGCGCACCACATGCAGGACAGGACTCCGGAAGCGTATCCAACTCCCCCATTTCGCCACACTCCCAACAGCGCCACATCAAGTACGCCTCACCAACGGAACTCCCCGGTGTGCGATCGGCGCTGATCGTTTCGACATGGGCGTTTGCCGCCACATAGAACCCTGCATCATCGAACCCGCGAACAACTCCAAGCTCAGTCCCATCCGCATCGTAGACGGTGTCTCTCAGCTCAAGCTCGATCGTTTCTGTTGCGTTGCTCATACCTGCAGATACGCAAACCAATAACTTAACGATGTCAATAGTTATCATTTCTTGATTTTTGAACAAACAAACACATCAGAAATTGTGATATATCATGTACTGGAGCGGAATTACGGGTGATACATCTACTGATTGTGGCCATATCTAGTTACATATTCAATTTAAACGTAGTTTCGTTAATTTGTGAATTATCAGTTACAATTCACATAAAGTCGGCAATTCCGCTTTGTTTGTTTGTATCATCCTCAAAGACCGACTCAAGCGACTTTTCCAAGATCGCAAGTCGCTGTTTCGTGTACTCTCTGCAGCCGAAGCGATCGGCCACCTCAATTGCGGTATCCATATATTTGTTCACAGAGCCTTGATGTACGGTGAGATTGACCCGCCCGCCACACTCGCGACACTCCTCGGTCAGTGGCATCCGCCGGTATTTTTCACCACAATCAAGACAGCGTGTTTTTTGTCTGGAGAACGCTCGAAGGTTTCCAATCAGATCGGGCAAAAAGTGATACTCAATCACTCGCTCTGCAACGTCGGTCTCATCTACTGCCCGAAGCTTTCGAGCCAGTTCCAGTTGTGCATCCATCTTATCCATCATCGAACCAAGGGTCTTGTACGCTGACAGACTTGGACCCATGTGGATATTCGTTGTATCATGCGTGTGATCGAATCCACGATACTGCTCATCCGTCCCGAGCGTATCCTCTCCGATCTGGATCAACTCCTCAACCTCACCTGGGTCTGCCATCCGGAGGGTCGCCTCGTAGAACTCGCGTGGGTACTGCCGGACAATATCCATATTATGCGCCTCGTCGTCGATTTCGGAGGGATCGATCCGTGATGACATCACCAACGGCGCATCCATCGAGCCCCCTCGCTTATCAGGCAAATAGCATTTACTGAAATTCAACAATCCATCCATGAGCAGCATCACGCAGTCCTCGTCACCGTCACAGTTGCGCCGTTTCGCGGCGTGGAAGTACGGATGTGCATACCCGACTGCTGCTGCTGTGAAGCCAACAACACGCCCAACAACTGCAGCAGAGGTGTGTGGAGCCATTCCGAATACAAGTTCGCCGACCAGATCATCCCGTCCGTTCACTTCATAAAACGCCGGTAGATCGTAGTAGTCGGTCAACAGCTCATCGACGAAGTTGGCAATCCGAATCATATGCTCCGCGGCACCATCCGAAAGAACAATATCTTGGACTTTCAGTTCGATCAACTGGTCATCATGTATGAGCCGATCGCCGTTGATATCCGTCTCATAGCCTAACTCTTTGAAATGATCAACTGTCACATCAAGCTCCTCCGGTCGAACCGCGGTCACCGGCAGATCAGTCATATCGTAGCGGACAGTTCCATCCTTGAACGAGGAGACGCCGTGTTTCGATCGCAGCACGCCCTTTTCCATCGGCTCTGGAATCTTGTGCGCGGAGGTAAGGCCTTTGACACCCTTCAGAATATCAAATGTGGCCTCGCGCTCGCCAAGCGACTCTAATGCACCGCGGTACTCCGCTCGGACACTGACCTCTTGCCACACAGCGGAGGAAATCTCCGACTCACATCGGGGGCAGAGAACACGGCCGGATTCATCCGGCTCACACTCGATCCCGCAGTCATCACATTCGTAGTATGGCTCCGTATGATCGCCACAGTCCGGACACTGTGATTTATACGTGTGATCGCCACAGCTCGGACACTCGCGCATGCCAACTTGGAGATCAAAGACGCCACGTCGGCCTTTGTCATCCATCTGCCGCGACGCTTGGCCGACGCTTCGCTGATTCCCTCCGGCTTCACGAATTGGAAATAGCGTGTGAACCGCTGGGGAGAGGTCACGTTTTTCTGACTTTTCGGGCCGCCCCATTCGATTCCCGATCCGGGTTGGCGCACGCTCTCGCAGCTCAAACGGTGCGACCTCACGAACCGCTTCCATTGCGTTGGCTCCACCGTCCCACGTCAGCGCCCGATCGCTGAGGTCCGCCTTCGTCCACGATTTTCTAAGGCTCTCTGTCATCCCAAGCGATCGAACAACCAGCCGCCACTCCGGAATACGAAGGGCATCCGCCGTTGCTGTGTGCTCAACAAGAAGATGTTCGAGCGCCTGCTGGGTCATGTCCGTTCGCTCGATGGCGAGTATCCCATCGACTATCTCTCCTGAATCAATGGCATCCGCAAGCGCGAGAAACTCGTCTACAGAAATATCGTGCCACAGATAGGTGTACTGTGGATGCAGCGGACAGTCATACTCTGTTGCCCACTCGATCGCCTCATCTGGCGTTGGATCGTCAAGATCCATTCTGGGATCATCCAGCATCGCTTGTACGTTCGCCCCAGCAACCTCCATATCCTGAGTCCACCACTCATACACATATGACGCTGGCACGAGCGCATGGTTGTTTTCGATGAACTCACCGAAATTAACCAGGTACTCCCCAATATCGATAATCTTCTCAACACCGTTTCTGATCTCAAGCGCCTCCTGTGGATCATCAATCCGCCGAACGTCACCGTTTGCAAGTCGGACTGTCGGACCGTCGATCGAATCAACAGGGACAACACCGGCTGCCTTCCCTGGCCGTTCGGTTTTGATCTGTGTCCCTGTTGCAAGGAAATCATCAATCAGATGCATCGTTGCAGGGTGAACGCCTGCGGTCGCAAAGCCATGATTTCGCGCGCGGCCATACCGCAGCCGAAAGCCACCCTGTTCGGATGGATGTCCAAACACAGGCCGCCCCGCAATCAGATCACGAAGGAACTTTGTTGCAGGCTCGGCTCGAACCGGTCCCTCAGAGTCGCCCGTTTCTGGTTCTTCGTCTGCCTCCGTCTCACTCTCTGATTCGTCGCTATCCACATCGGAGCCATCGTTGGTCTCCTCGGATCCGCTTTCTTTTCCGATCGTCCCATCGATCAAATCCTGCAGCCATGGCCACTCAACCTCATCCAGCTGTCGGGTATAGCGCTGTATCTTCGGGGCTTTCAGTGCAATCCCTTCCGCCATCACGAGACACATTCCACCGCGAGCGGAGTTTGTATCAACCCGTTCTAAATCACGGTAGCCGGAGACCTCTTCATCCCCGGTTGCCTCACCGTCCAACATAATCGGCATATTCTGGGCAATAAAACGGGTCTCTTTGTCTTTTGGTGAGTACTGCAGTCCAGTCTCTTTGTCGTACAGACCGATCTCTTCGACGTATCGTTCGATCTCATCATCCCGGCCTTTGTATTCCGCAATGCCGAGCAGCGATCGTGCATAGTCCGCAACAAGTACCGACAGTGCCTGTGCAGTCCCACCAGCGGATCGGATTGGACCTGCGTAGTAGACGTTGACAAACTCGGTTCCATCATCGTTTTTGAGCAGCTCAACCCGATCGATTCCTTCGATTGGCGCTGCAACAACACCCTCTGTTAACAGTGCCACAGCGGTTCGAACCGCACCGTCGATCTTCCCCTCTCGGCTATCGTAGTCGCCGACGGTTTCCTCAACGAAATCGTTTACCAGTTCGAGGGCGGCCTCCTCACGAGACATCTGCTCTTCGAGCTCTCTGACCCGCTCTGCAACCCCATCAATCCCAAGAATGTTCTCGACTCGATCGGCCATATCCCGTGCAACCGGGATCTCGATCTCCGTTTCGGGATCCTTTCCTTGTGCTTTCGCTTCGCTTGCCAGTGCAAGCGCCTCATCCAACCGATCCTCAATCCGTCCGAAATAGCGTTCGTCTTCCGGCCGCATACTCATACCGATACCCCCTCGTTATCGGTCATCTCAGAGCCACAGATCTAAATCGGTCACGCTGTCGTGCGATCGTTCAAGCGATCTGTCGAACTCACGCATGTATACCTCCCCCGCGAAGACGGTTCCCGCATTGAGATGTCCGGCAAGCGCCTGGCCACTCCGTCGCGAAAGGACTGCGTGTGTGTGCGCGAAAACCTCATCGTCTAAGAGCGAGATATTTCCAACACAAGCGGCCACCTCAAGCGGTTCGTCGAACGTAACCGACTGATACTCCTTGTCATCTTGGTCGTAAAACCAGACCTCCGCATCCTGGACAGCACCCATCGCGTTGAACCAGCCTGCCTCAATCTCTTCTGCGCGCGCAAGCGATTCAATCTCCTCGCGCCAGTCAGCGCCGGTTTCAAGCCGTGCAAGGAACTCACGACTTGTCGTGACTTCGCGGTAGTTCATAGCCGCGAGTCGGACGACATAACCAAAAAACCACCCCTTACTGTTGATCGGTTTTGACAACGATCACCGTCACTGGCGACCGATCGACCACTGTCTTCGCCACATTACCAAGCAGTACATCAACAACTCCGTGCTTGCCATGGTTTCCAACGACAACAGTATCATACTCTCCTTCGATCGCTTCGGCAACAATCTCCCGCGGTGGTTTCCCGGTTCGCCGTTTTGTTTCGACCGTCTTGCCTCCGGCATCTGCGATCGCCGCTGCCTCCGCAAAGATCTCATCTGCTCGCTCGTCAAGCTGTGCTATCCAATCGGAAACGCGATCAGGGAACGCCTGTTCTTCGCTGTAGTGTCCGAATGGATCTCGGACAAACAGTGTGGTTATCGATGCATCTGGAAACGTCTCACACGCATATCGTAACGCGTCTTCACTGCGGGTTGATCCATCAAGTGCAACGAGGATTCGATCGGCCATATCCCAGCTTTCTATGTCAGTATCCCTAAACATATTTTCAGCGAGCAGGACAGTCGGCTATTCTTATGTAAATGTATGAATTTGGGTTCTGAATTGGTTGTTTTCGTCCTCTATTTGACTCGCACGCTACTGATTAGTGACTGTTTTGTCTACGTTCAGGTTTGAGTGAAGTCCGTCACGTAGTGCTGAACACCACGCATATTCCGCACTGCTGGTGTTCACTCAGGAGGTATCAAAAGTAACGCTCAGTGCTCAGTCCGGGGTGGATGCTACTCGTCAGTGAAACAATTAAATTCGATAACCATCGTGTCGAGTTCCGTTCTCTCCGAATCGGATGCGACGATCCGATACACTCCGTGGACGGGTACAGTACCGACCGTCACCCGGTACGTCCGTCGGTCCCCAACTGGAATGTAATGCAACAGGTCGTCCTCCTGAAACACCGAGAGCCGGCTTGCACCACTTGCTGCCGCCGACTCGTCCCCGAAGACGACTTCGAGGACGCCGCCGCCATCGCGCGGAGCCACCGTCGCCTGCTGGATGACGGTACCGTCATCGCCACCGATAACCTCAGTCTCACACTCTGCGTCTGGGCTGTCCTCGTCACCGATACAGCCTGCTACTGATGCGCCTGCAGCACCGACCACGCCAAGAACGTATCGCCGTTTCATATCAAATAGTTATTATTTCACACGCAAAAGGCTTTAATTTGGCCCGTTTGACCAACCAACTTGCTCCTTCCAACAGTACGACGAGAAGGATCGTCCAGCCTTTTCTGGCCTTATTTCTACAATTCTATATCGCTATATTCAGTTTATACAATCGGTAAATTAGCCACTATCAAAATAAACGAATCACAGTAAATAGACAGCCAATAGTCCTATACCCACTGTACAGCGTACGATGCTGCTGCTCAGATCGAATAAAAACAAAAGAAAGACTGCAAAACCCTAGAACGGTGCCTGTGGGCCTTCGTTACTATCGTCGTCTGAGGTTTCACCCGGGAACGACGGGCTCATTCCGCCACCCATCCCACCAAGATCGCCGTCTGCACCGGCTCCCATCCCGGTGTCAGCGTGAACCTCGTTGATCTCTGGAATCTCTTTGACCATCCGGGTTTTGATCGCTTGAATCGTCATCGGTGAGATACCGCAGCCGGAACAGGCACCGCCGAGCTGGACGTGGACCTCGCCGGTCTCTCGATCGAGGTGGCTGATTGCTGCACTCCCACCGTGCATCTGAATCTGTGGGAAGTTCCGGCGAAGGAAGTTTGTAATCCGCTCTCGAAGTTCGTTTTCCGAATCCGCGCTTTCCGTGCTCATGCGCCCAAGTTGGCTGTGAACGGTCTTAGGCCTTTGGTTCACTGGAGTCCGAAAACACGTCTGAGTTCCGACCGAATCTCCGTTTGATACTGTTCAAGCACTGAATCAAACTTCGCTTCATCAATGACAACCGCCGTGAGCCGATCGTACGGGTCGTCTGGAAGGTCGACATAGAATGACTCCGATTCCGTGTCGTACATTGGTTCTGACTCGTTGAGGACCTGCTGATCGATCGCGTGAATGAGCGTTGAATCAAACTCGTTGTTCATCGTGTTGAATGCGTTCTTGTACGCGCGCTGTAGCTGTGGGAAATAGTGGACGTACTTGTCCTCGAAGCGTTCTGGATCGAACTCAACCATACCTGAACTCCGTTCCCGCGTTAATAAAAGCCGGACGATCCGACTCAATAAACCATATGTTGAGATATAAAATAGTGGCTCTCAACAGTAGTTAGTCATCTGCAGCCATCTGTTTTTGTAGATGTGCTGCGATCTCTTCCGTTTCCTGTTTAAACATCGAATGTCGAACGGCAGCTCGTCTCTGGGCAACCATTCGATATCTGCTGGAGTTCACAACATGTTTGCATCATATTCAAAAAATTGGTAAATTCTTCGACAGCCCACGCACCAAGGGGAGTCAACTCACATGTGTCACCTTGGGGCACAATCCAATACCGTGCTTCAAAATCAGTGAGTATTCGACGCAGTGTCGCACTTGAGACTGCTGTTTCTGCTTGGATAGCTGCACGATCGATAGGCCCCTGCTGAAGCACCTCGAGCACCGCAACTCGGTTTTCTGAATTTGCAAGGAGTGCAACCGCTCCATGTGCGGAATTCATGGCTCCCAATTATGTTGACTGTCAACAATTAACAACGCTTGTATCGAATTGCTGAATGTCGTGTTATTGTGTATCTCGTGCCCACATACCACGTTTTGACCACATGGATAAATAGCATGACAACGTAGTAGTACGTATGCTTGGATCGATCGCTAGTGTTGCGGCCGGGTTCGTCGAAACGTACGGACTCATTGCTCTCTTTGCGATTTTTGCGCTTGAGGGGGCACTGGTTGGAAAGGTGATTCCGACCCGGACACTATTTATTACGGCGGTCATCCTTCTTGGAGGATCACTCGTTGGGTACCTGTCCCTATTTGTGACTGCTGTTATCGGTGCAACGATCGGCCAGTGCATCCTGTTTATTCTCATCCGATCGCCATACATCGACGAAAACAGGCTTTTTCGGAGGCTCCGACTCAAAGATGAGTGGGTTGAGAAAACGAATGGTTGGTTTGAGGAGTGGGGCCTCCCAGCGCTGTTGGTCACAAATACGCTCCCGGGTGTGCGTGGATACCTTATTATTCCAGTTGCGCTCTCTCGGACCCCAACCTACAAGTTTCCAGTCTTCTCGATCGCAGGAACTGTTCTCTATATTGGTGCCTTGGTTGCGATCGGCTCCGGCGCAGAGACCGCAATTGATGCAATCTGACGCCAGCTATTTTTAAAAACGCTCCCACTCGCCAGGAAGCCCGGTTCGATCACGGACACGAAGCTCGCGGTCGGTGTCTGTCGTTCTTGTGTCAATAACCGCTTCAAACGGATCAAGCAGTGTGTGTAAGACCCGCTCTTCATGCATCGTTGAATTGATTACTGCGATCGTAGGCCAGCCCTCGCTTCGCGCTTGGCCTAACAGTACACGAGTAAATTGGTATATTCGATCGACATCCCAATACATCAGCAGCTGTGAAAGCGAATGAACGCCAACAGCAACTTCTTCGCCCCGCATCGTTTCGATCAACTCTGTAAACTTCACCCCGATGTCTGTGAGGTTCTTTGGCGAAGAAGCATACTTCGTAAACTCATCATCAGCGACGTCCCGCTGCTGTTCACGGCTTACACAATCAACAATCCCAATGCTGTCACCACTGTGGCCACTGAGTGTGATGTAATCGTCACGAACTCGATCCGCTGGATGGCCTGTTGAAATAACCAGCGATCGATCGGCTTCCGTCCCAAGGAGTCGGTGCCAAAGCTCATACTTCCCACTCATCGGTGGACCAGAGATCACAATACTCTCTTTTTGAAGGTCAAGTGCTGACGGCAGTGGGTGTCTATTTTCAGGCATTAGATATTGTCGCTCTTTAAATTATCGCGTATTTGGGTAACAGTACCTTTCGTGTCTGCACTTATCAATCTTTAGTGAGAAACGATGGCTGTTCAAGCAATCCAGGTGGACCGCGTTGTGTATCAAAGAGCGTCGTACGCCCCAACGCTCCGGGTAGATACTCTCCCCCCGGATATCCTGTCTCCTGTGCAGATACTGTTGGTTCGACTAGCATCTCCCAAACCTGATTAGATGTCATCCCATTGTTGTATTTATCTTTCCCTTTTGCAAGACCCTCTCTAAATGCAAGTTCAACGATACTTTGATCGTACGTGGTTTCGACGGAAGCAACTAGTCGTTGGTATTCTTTCTCATTCGGACACCCACAGGCGGTGGCAACACCTAATGCAAAGCCTCGTTCGATTGATTCCTCACGAGAAAGCGATACCCAATCGGTGTCGTATGTCTGTTCGTACATCACTTCTCCGCTTGTGTTTCCGGCTCAATTACAATTCCAGCCGGTGTAAACGAGAATTGGTGGATATCTGTATCAACTGGCGTTCCACGCATCTTCACTACCTGAATTCCTCGTCTCATTTGGTCGTCTTTCAGATAGTTATGGAAGAAAATGACGCCATGCGCGAGAAAATGCTCATCAGAGTACGCAGATGGGTCTGTCATCTCTGATATAAGCAGCGTTGTTGCGTCAGTCCGTTTGAGGGCGTTCAAAAACCGCATCACAGTGTTCTCATCATCATCCATCAGATAACGCAAGAGCATAGTCGAATCAACGACAACGCGATCGATACCCCGTGACTCCACGAACCCAACCAGCCTGTTCACCAAACTATTCCGATCGACTCGCTCTCCAGGTGAGCCAAAAAATCGTTTTCCTTCGGAACCAAGAGCATCAAGAAAATGCACACGCGTATCTTGCATCGCACGGTCGAAACCAAATTCGTAGCCGCTCATATCCTGAATAATTCCTGCACGTGTTTCGTGCATACTCACATACAGGCCGCGTTCCCCGTTCTCGTAGCCTTTGGTAAGAAACTGTGCAGAGAAGGTGGTTTTTCCGCTTCCGGGCGGTCCACTAAGAATATAAAGGCGTCCTTCTGGGAATCCACCATCTGTGAGCGAATCGAACCCAGATACACCGCTCGGAATACGCATGCATCAACTGTTTTTGGTTGAGATATAAGTTTTCGCTCCCGGTTTTCAGCGTTGAGAATTACACACAACAGGACTGATTCAACGGTACCTGCTTGACCTTATTCAGTGCTTGCTGCGATGTTTGGATCTACCCATACAATAAATCGATCTTCAGCTTTCACGATTCCATGGACGTTATCATCGTTCGCAGTCGTTGTTTCATCAACATCGTTTACGCCTACATCGCTCACTTGATACACTTCATCAACAACCCATCCAATTGTTCCTTGATCACCAATCGAATCGGGATCAAAGACAATAATCCGATTTTGTTCTCCGGCTTCATCAATATCGAACACCGTCTTTGGGTTGATAATCGACGTTGTTCGGCCGCGGAGATCCATTACCCCCTCGACGTGTGCTGGCGAGTTCGGTATTCGGGTCAAATCTCCGGCATCTACAATCTCGTCGATAACGCCGATATCGAGACAGTATGTCTCTGAACCGAGTCCAAACTCAAGTACCTGTGTCGTCTCTCCGGACGAGTCAGCTGTCTCCGCATCTGGCCCCTCAGATGCCCGTGTTTTGCTCTCTGCCATGTGTCATACACTGCTTCGTTTTGATAGTTAACTCTGTCCGCCGAATTATCAGCGGTGATTATCAGGGCGGTGGCTTTATTCCCGCTGTTTCGGTATCAAGCAATAGAATGTGGGGCGATCGACTCCGAAACGAGTGGCTCCCCGTGAAGCAGATACAGACTGTTCTACAGCACGGGGTTGTCCGCGGAGCAGGAGGTGACAGCTGTGCGTAGTCCACGCACTGTTGTTGTCGACGATTCGCGGTTCATGCGCGGGCTTATTACTGATCTTCTTGACGATGGTGGGATCCCAGTTGTTGGCGAGGCATCTGATGGGCGTGAAGCGTTGGAGGTGATTCGCCGTGAAGAGCCTGACGTCGTTACGATGGACCTTGAGATGCCGAATATGAACGGTATTGAGGCCGTTGAACAAATAATGAAGGAGCAGCCAACACCAGTGTTGATGCTCAGTGCATACACTGACGACGATGCTGAAGTGACATTTGAAGCGCTTGAGAAAGGGGCTGTTGATTTCTTCGCAAAGCCTGGTGGAGAGGTTTCGATGGGGGTCTCACGAATGAGCGACCAGCTGGTCGAGACCGTTCGAACTGTCGCTGGCGCGGACCTCGATCGGTCGGTGTCAAAAAACGGAACAAGCACACGTTCGGTCCAATCTACGGATACACCTGTAGCGGATGGCGCAGCGTTTGACGATACGTACACCGTCGTTATTGGATCGTCAACAGGTGGGCCAAATGCTGTCGAGCAGGTGGTCTCTGCATTGCCAACGGGCGACTGTCGGATACTAATTGTGCAACACATGCCTGAAGCGTTTACGTCCCGGTTTGCCGATCGATTGAACACTGCAAGCGAGTACAATATTTCAGAAGCTACAGATGGTGCACGGATCGGTGCCGGCGAGGGGTTGGTTGCTCGCGGCGGTTCACACATGGAAGTCTCAAGCTACCGTAATGGTCGGCTTCGAATCAAACTACTTGAAGACGATCAGGGCTACTCGGTGCAACCCGCAGTCGATGTTACGATGGCCTCTGTCGCAGAGACGATCGATGACCCACTGATTGGTGTTATTCTCACCGGCATGGGGAACGATGGTGCCGATGGAATCTGTGCAATGCACGAAGCAGGAGCGTGGACAATAGCACAGAGCGAAGAGACATGCGTGATTTACGGGATGCCGAAACGGGCGGTCAACACCGGTTGTATCGATACTGTTCATGATCTAGACGATATTGCTGGGGCAATTGTTCGGGGTGAAAACTAATATGACCCCTGTTTGGGAGCATCGAGGTGAATTCTATGAGTGATGCACACCGCAACGCTTTCGTTCACGAAAGCCAGGAAGGAATAACGGAGTTGAATAACGCGCTGCTTGCGCTTGAGGCAGATCCGGACGATGAAGAAGCAATGGATTCCATCTTCCGAATCGCACATACGCTCAAGGGTAATGCAGCAGCAATGGGATACGAGCAGGTCAGCGGGCTTGCACATGCGCTTGAAGATCTTCTTGATGAGGTCAGATCGGGCGATATTGCAGTCACAACGGAGCTGATGGATCTCCTCTTCGATGGCGTTGATTATCTAGATGCGATGGTCAGCGAAATTGCAGATGAGGGCTCGACGACTATCACTGTCGAAGAGCTTGAGACTGAACTTCGAGCGATTGCAGATGGTGAGGTTGGCGCACCGGGAGAAGAGCAAGCCACGGATGATGACGCAGCGGATGCTGGATCAGACCCTGCTGAAACAGCCGGTGTAGACGCCACGACAGAAGGTAGTGACTCCACATCGGAATCGAACGGCTCTGACGGAGACGCAGATGCAAATGCAGATGACAACGGTAACACCGAGGCAGACACCGCAGAAGACGAGTCTCAGGGCGGAGATGAACCTACAGGTTCACCTGCAGACGAATCGACTGTTGAGGTTCCCGAATCGATCGCCTCGATTGAATGTAGCGACGGGAAGTCAGTGTTTGAAACTGCGATCTCTCTCGGAGATACGGCAATGCCTGGCGTGGATTCGATGTTTATACTCAACGCCATTGAGGATGCTTACGAGGAGTTTGCGACCGTTCCTGATCGCGAGCAGATTGAGGACGGAGCGTTCGAAGAGTCGTTCACTGTGTTCATTGTCGCGGACACTGCAGATGAGATTGATGCAGGCATCTCCGCACTGAGTCAGGTTGAACGCCTCACCGTTAACGCACTCAATGGTGGTTCAGGTGCAGACACAGACACAGAGACAGATACACATGCAGATGCAGATGCAGACACAGAGACAGTAGAGTCCGTAGAAGGCGGCACAAAGGTAGATACCACTGATGCTGCAAATACCGATACAAGCGACGCTGGCAACGATGCCGATCGAGGTGGACCACAGAAAAAAAGCAAGAGTGATATCGCGTCTGTTCGCGTAGACGTAAATCAGCTCGACGAACTGTACAACCTTGTCGAACAGCTTGTGACAAGTCGAATTAAACTCCGGCGGGAGATGGAAGAGGCAGGTCTTGATTCGGATAATCTCGACGAACTGGACAAGATCACCGCAAATCTACAGAATACGGCGATGGATATGCGGCTCATCCCGCTCTCAAAAGTGGTGGACACCTTCCCACGACTTGTGCGTGATGTTGCCCGAGACACTGGCAAAGATGTCAACTTCACTGTCTCCGGTGCAGATATTGAACTCGATCGGACGATACTCACCGAGATTCGTGACCCGTTGATCCACATCTTACGAAATGCAGTCGATCACGGGATCGAACCGCCTGACGCGCGTGAAGACGCTGGTAAGACACCAACTGGATCTGTCTCACTGACGGCAACGCGCGAGCGCGATCATGTTACGATTGAGGTTGCAGACGATGGCGCCGGGCTTGATGTTGACGTGCTCAAGGCGAAAGCGATTGAAAAAGGCGTCAAAACCGAAAGCGAACTTGAGCTGATGGATGACAACCAAATATATAATCTCATCTTCCACCCGGGCTTTTCGACCGCCGAGGAAGTGACAGATGTCTCCGGCCGTGGGGTTGGGATGGATGTTGTCCACAACACGGTCAAGCAGTTGGACGGGACGGTTAATGTCGATAGCGAATTTGGCGAGGGAACCGTTGTTCGGCTGCGTCTTCCTGTTACTGTGGCGATCGTGAAGGTCATGTTCGTTGAAGTCGGTGGCACAGAGTACGGAATCCCCGTCAAGAATATCGCAGAAGTCACCCGTGCAAAAGATATCACGACAACGCATGGAGATGAAATCATCAAACACGACGATGATATCTACCCAGTACTTCGGTTGAGTGACGTACTTGATGAGCCGTCATCAGTCAACGGTAGTGGAATGTTGCTACGTATTCGCGATGATAAACGGCAGGTCGCACTTCATTGTGACACCGTTCTCGATCAAGAAGAAGTTGTCGTCAAACCGCTTGAGGGCGTTTTAAGCGGCATCCCTGGCCTCAGTGGGACTGCTGTCTTAGGTGATGGAGACGTTGTTGCGGTCTTGGACGTGGTGACACTATGATCGGACACCACCAGGGGGTGTTGGTGTGAGCGAACTCGGCCGAGATTTTCAGCGGGTGCTCAACGAGATCGATGATTCGGTTGATTTCGAACCCGAATACTACAACGAGGCGTATTTAAATCGCCGAATTAGTGCGCGGATGCGTCGAAGCGATACTGAAACGCATGCAGAGTACCTCTCATTTCTGCAATCAAACCCGGATGAGAGGGAGGCACTCATGGACTCACTGACGATCAACGTCACAAACTTCTTCCGCAACCCAAAGATGTGGAATGCGTTGCGTCCTGTTCTTCAAGAACTTTCTGCAGAGAACCGGCGTATAAAGGTTTGGAGCGCACCGTGTGCAGACGGGCGCGAACCATACTCGCTTGCAATGTTGGCGCTTGATGACCCAGAAATCAACGCTCGAAGAATTGAGATCTTGGGAACAGATATAAGTGATGAAGCGCTTGAACACGCCCGAGAAGGGACATACGAAACAACACGGACAACGAATATCGAAGAAGAACTCTCGTTGTTAGACAACCCGACAAAGTATGTTACCCAAGACGACAATAAATTCACCGTCACTGATTCTGTAAAATCAATGGTGTCATTCGAGCGGCATGACCTGATTGCAGACGGGAAAAAATCCGGGTTTCATCTTGCGTTCTGCAGAAATCTGCTCATTTATATCGATACTGAGTTCAAACTCCCCGTTTTTGAAGCCGTGGCTGACTCATTGGTTGACGGCGGCTACCTTGTTGTTGGAATGACTGAAACCGTTCCACCGGAGTGTCGTGATTCCTTTGATGCGGTAAACAAACGCTGTCGGATATACAGACGGGTGTCGTAATGTCATTATACCAACTTGCACGATCGGGTGACGTTGATTCGATCACGGATCGACTGTTAAATAGCGAGAGCGCTGCTGTCAGAAAGCGAGCAGCCGAGCTACTTGGCGAACTGGTTGCTGTTAGCGACACAGAGGTTGTTGGATCGATCGTTGCCGTTGCTGTGAGTGATGACGATGAGGATGTCCGAGCCGCAGCGATCGATGCCTTGGACGATATTGGCTCCGGTGCAGTTGACCAACTTCTTGTAAAAGTAACTGGTGCAAAAATTCAACAGGGTGCAGATTGGGCCACTGCAAAGCGATTTGCCTCAGCGCTCTCTTCGGATATTCCTGAACTCCGGATGGCCGCTGCAAATGCACTGGGCACACTTGGTGAGCCAAACGCAATCCCATCACTGCTGAAAACATTAACCGATGAGGATCCACGAGTTCGGATTCGTGTCTGTGATGCGTTGGGTAAGCTGGGTCATCCAGGTTCAGTCGATCAGCTTATCGGCCAACTGGACGATCCAAACGGGCGGATTCGACTTGCTGCAGCAAATGCGCTTGGAAATATTGGAAACGGCAAAGCATTGCAAGCGCTGCTGGATATGTTACATGATGAGAATCCGGAGATCAGGCGGATCTCAGCGGTTGCACTCGGGAACGCACGATCGGTTCGTGCAGTACAACCGCTTGCGGATGCGCTCTCTGATGAGAATGCACGGGTCAGGAATGCCGCTGTATTTTCGATTATTGAGCTGCTTTCGAATGCCCCAACACAGCAGAGTCACAAGATCAGAGAAACAGTAGTCACCGAACTCAAAGAGGCGGATACTGAGACAATTCTTGGCCCGCTATTGGAGATTATTACAGAGAGTAACCAGCGCCGGCAGCGTCGCAATGCCGTTTGGTTTATCGGTCGTGTCATTGACGAGGACCCACCACAGCGTGTAATCGATGCACTCGTCGACCGACTTGATGATACGGATACACCAACAGCACAGTTTGCAGCGACCGGTCTCAGAGAGATTGGTGGTAAACGCGTCGAGTCTGCGCTTCTCGAGTTCGTTGATAGCGACGCCTCAGATGACGCTCGTGCAAAGGCGGTGTTTGTGCTTGGACACGTTGGCGGACAGAGATCAAAGGCAAAACTCGAAAAGCTCTCAGAAGATGAGAGCCAAGCCGTTCGAAAACGGGCGTTTGCGTCCATCTCGAAGCTTCGGGGGCGTGGTCAACGATGATCAGTGCGATGCTTACACATCTGACAATCGCACACAGTTGGCTCCCAGACAATGGAGGTGTCAAACTAACACATGAGTGAAGGCGAATACAAAGTTGCAGATACAAAAGGAAAGTTTGCACAGGCAGTCAAAGATGGACGAGCAGTTAATGACGTTTCATGGACACAGGGCCGGATCCTGCTATCGAACCGTCGTGTTATTCTCATTGGTAACAGCGGAAAACGAACCATACCGCTCTCAAAAGTCCAAGGACTCTCTGGACGACATGATCCGAATCAGACAATCGCACAGGTGTCTGGCTATGTCAGCCTCAAACTGGGTGAAGATGTCTTACTGATCTCTGCGGCAGACCACGAAGCATTTGAGACTGATATCTATCGGGCAGTTTTGGATCAGAAGGTGATCCAGGCGAAACATCCTGCTGTTGCAGGTGGTGTTGTCCAAGATACAAAATGGGAGAAAGCTCGACTGAAAGTTGAAGAGGATGCGATCGCAGCAGCCCTCGAAAGCGGCAAGTTCGTTCGATTCGATCTCGATGACATAAGCGGTGTTGGGACCGAAGAGCGAACAGTAAATGACGAGAAGCGAACCGTCATCGAAGTAAAACACACTGAAGGGCAGACAAACGTCCAGAGCCATCTCACTGGCGAGCGGCGCGTGCTGATGTTTCTCAAAGCATTCCTCCGAGAAGGCGAGCGCCGAAGCCGGGCAAATGTTGATCTTTCAGAGAGCGAAAAAGAGGTGTTGATGGCGCTATACTCGGGCGTCTCACCGTTTGAAATTCCCGCGTTTATTGGGATGGATGTCGATCGAGTCGAGGAAATCTTCGAGAAACTTGTCGAACTTGACGTATTAGAAGAGGTTCGTGTTCGAAGAGAAGTCGCACTTAATTCACGTGGCCGAAATATCGCGAGTGAGGCGATGAACCAGCAGTGAGTTCCGTATTCTCAGCCGCAACCAGTATCACATGTTGACATCTTCGATCTGTTCTGTGACAACCACGCGACCTTTTGCAGTGAGCGATAGCGCTGACCCATTTTCGCTAATCAATGCATTCTTCCGAAGCGTTTCAAGGACTAGCTGAACGGTTGCAACATCGCCAGTTACAATCTCGCCAAGCTTTGCTTGACCGCCGGCACTGTACAGAGAGACGAGGACTTCAGTCTGCTCCGGTGAGATCTCAATTTCTGCAATCTCTTCCATTACGTCTTTGTACTCTAACTGTAGGTATCGACCGAGAAGATTGAGTTTTCGATTGTTCGGAAGGCTAATGAACGTTGTTTTGGCTGTTCCATTATGCATATGTGTCACTTCGATCGTTGGACGTTTTTTTCCAGCAATATCGTACTGCCCCCGGCGGAAGTTTGTCACCGTTGAGAGGTCAATTGTTACACTACCATCTCGGGTTACAATTCGTAAGGAGCCTTTAGAGAGCTTCAATTTCGCAGTTTTTGTGCTTGCATCGGTCACTCGGCCACCAACCTTGGCTGGATGTTTAACCTTAACTTTGTGTCCACCAAGCAATGTTTTGAAAAGAACCGTTTTGAAGCGACCAACATTATCGCCACCGGATTCTATGACGGCTACATTTCGACCGTCATCGATCGAATATGCGAGTGTGATTGTATCACTAAAGAATTCAGAGAGCTTTGCTGGGACGGTTCCAACGTTGATATCGCTCACAGACGATAGTGGGATTGTTGTCTTCCCACCGTCGTGTGCGAGGACCAATCGCTTACGACTTAAAAGGACACGACCAGTTACTGGCTCGGTCCGTTTCATGTCGGCAGTGTGAAAACGTCCAACGAAATCTGCAACGACTGCCTCACCCATACACTCATTCTACGTAGTGGCATGATATTGATTGTTTCGTGGGCCGTCACGAACAGCAAAGTCTAATGGGGTGGGTATCCAACCGAAAGGTGATGCCCACGGTAGAATACCTTAATTACGAAGTACTTGATGACAACGGCTGGTCGCTCGACGACGATGACCTCTTCGACAGCGCAGCAGATGCTGGCCTTGATGACGAAGACTATGGTTCACTTGACGTAAACGAAGGCGAGTACATCCTTGAGGCTGCAGAAGCACAAGGCTTTGACTGGCCATTCTCGTGCCGTGCAGGCGCATGTGCAAACTGTGCAGCGATCGTCAAAGAAGGCGACATCGAGATGGACATGCAGCAGATCCTCTCTGACGAGGAAGTCAACGACAAAAACGTCCGACTCACCTGCATCGGCTCCCCAACAGCCGACGTTGTCAAGATCGTCTACAACGCAAAGCATCTCGACTACCTTCAGAACCGCGTTATCTGAACCTGAGACGATTTGCGCTCAGTTCTTTTTATTTATTTCTTCACCAGCAGTGCGTAGCCTATCAGTACGCAACGGCAACACCTAATTCCCCGTAGTTCGTGCTCACATGACAGTGACTGAGAGCATACTTGCCCTTGTAACGTCAATCTCAACATCGATTGCAACGACCTCGGATCTCCTCCGGCTGCTCGTGCTTCCGGTGTTTGCGTGGGCTGCGGTCCGAGACATCAAGACGCGTCGCATTCCGAGCAATATCTGGCTTCCACTGTTGATTGTCGGTGCGATCGCACTCAGTCTTGATGCGCTCCGGTTAGCTCCATTTGATACCTTCTTGGGGCGGCTGTTTCTCATTCAGGCCGGCATAAGCCTCTTTTTTGTCGCACCGCTTGGCTATTTGTTCTGGCGACTTGGTGGCTTTGGTGGGGCTGATGCGAAGGCGCTCATTACGATCGCTGTTATCCTCCCAACATTCCCAACGTATTTTATTGGGACCGCTGCATATCCGCTTGTTGACACTCCAACAGGTGTCTTTTCGTTCACCGTCCTCACAAATACGGTGATTCTTGCGGCTGTGATTCCGCTATCGATCTTCCTCTATAACGCAGCACAGGGTCGTCTCTCCTCACAAACTATTTTTGCACGCCCAGTCGATGTTGAGTCGCTCCCCGATCGGCATGGACGACTGTTTGAGACGCAATCGGGTTTCACTCGGAATGGGCTTGATCTTGATGCGCTCAGAATGTATCTTCGATGGCGCGGGATGACGCTTGCTGAGATTCGATCGGATCCAGCACAACACCGAGATCCTGCCTCGATTACCGAGACGTTCGAGCCAACGGATGGCGGGACTGCTGTTGGCCCGCAAACTGATGGTGGTGTCGTCGAAACCAAATCGGATGCTGTCGACAATAGCGCGGACGATCCGTGGGGGGCAGCACGGTTCCTCGAAGAGATCGATGGCACAGCATATGGGACCACACCAGCAATGCTTCGAGAGGGACTTGAAACAATCATCGATCGGGACGAAATTTGGGTTTCTCCGGGATTCCCGTTCATCGTTCCGATGTTCTTAGGGCTTGTTGTTTCGTTTACTTATGGTGATCTCCTGTTCGGCTATCTCGGATGGGTTGGGCTTTTTTGAGCATGTCCCACTGACTGCACATACACACAAGGCATATTCGGGGTGAACACATTTAGCGAGACAATGACGATCGGCGTGGATGTTGATTTCGGTGAAAACGGGTTGGTACCAGCGATCGCACAGGACGTTGAAACCGGAGTGGTACTCATGCTCGCGTATGTGAATGAGGAGGCGCTTTCGAAAACGGTCGAAACAGGCTATGCACACTACTACTCTCGCAGCCGCCAACAGCTGTGGAAAAAAGGTGGCACAAGCGGCCATACCCAACAAATCGACAGTATCCGAGTCGATTGTGACAAAGATACGTTGTTGTACCGTGTCGAACAAACTGGTGGCGCATGCCACACTGGCAAAGAGAGCTGTTTCTACCGGACGATCGATGGTGAGGCTGTTGAATCGGTTGAAACCGTTTTTGATCCAGATGAAATATACGACTAGCTATGTCAACAGAGCACGCTAACGGGTCGATCCCAACCGGTGTTGAAGCAAGAAACGCACTTACAGAAGCGACCGCTACTGTTGATGCAGTCCAAGCCGAGATCGACGAGCACGGTGAAGAACGCGTTGTTGCGACTGCTGACGCCTACCGGCGTGCGATTCGGCTGCTGGATCAGTATGAAGAGACCGCAACCGGGACTGGCGATTTTAAATCGTATCTCCAGTTCCAGAGTAGCTTTCTTGATTTTGTCTCGGAACTGTCCGAAGAGATTCCTGCATACGAGGGATTTTCGAACGCCAGCGATCGAATGGACAAGCGCCGACTCAGCCAGAAGGATTTTGACTATGCCCGAGACGAGGTTGCGCCTGCACGCACATTTGTTGAACTGCTTGAGCAACGCTCCGAGGCGATCGATGCATACCGAACGGCCCGCAGTGGGGCAAAAACACGGCTCAAAGAGCTGCGATCGGCTGAAAAAGAGTATGCACGGCTCACCGACCTCACAGACTACAATCTGGATGTTCCAATTGATGAGCTGAAAGAGCCGATCGAGGCATACAATAACGCAGTCACTGACGCGTTTACCCAGTTTAAAACGAACGAAAACGCACGCAAACTGTTCAATTTCATTCAGGCAACAAAATCATTCCCGCTTGTGAATTTTGAGCAACCACCACCGGAGCTTATCGAATATATACAGACAGAAGATGCGGGTGAGAAGCCGCTTCCCAAACTGCTTGATCTGGTTGATTACTCCTCGTCAAAGCTTGATCACTATGTCTCAGATCCGGGAGCGCTCCGGACAAACGTTGCTGTGCATCGAACATTTTTGGATCGGATCACTGCTGAGCCACTCACAATCGAGTGGCCACCGGCGGAAGCAAACGAACTCCAATTTCGGCTCAAAGAGCTTTCATCGGTGACGCGAAAACTTGGTGATGAATCGTTAGAGGGATATTTACGGACGCTCCGGCGGCTAACAAACAATCCGGATTTCACTACCCTACGAGACGCTGCTGCTGCCAAAGAAGAGCTGGATGACGAGACGCTTTCCCGAATTGTATCCGGTGAGATTGTCGATGACTACGAAGCGATCGTCTCTGCAATCGAGTCACTTGAATTGACACTCGAAGAAACAAAGCGGGACGTGTAGTAATTTCAGTGCTGGGCGCTCATGATCGCGTCGTGTATTCCGTCTGCAAGCGATTGAGCACGGTCGGCTTCGCGTCCCTCTGCGTAGATTCTGATCTTCGGCTCCGTTCCGCTTGGACGGACTAATACCCATGCGTCACCGTAATCAAGCCGGTAGCCGTCGATCGTATTTGGTGTTGCATCCTGTGATTCAACATATGTCTCTGCGGCTGCAAGCATCTTCGATCGCTGCGACTCCGAGCGGTATTCGATATTGTATCGGACATTGTGGTATGACTGATACGGTGCGACAACCTCGCTTGCGGTTGAATCAGCAAGTAGCTCAAGGAACTTTGCCCCAATGTACGCACCATCACGAACGAGCCGATAGTTTGGGAAAAATATTCCACCATTGCCCTCTCCAGAGATTGGAACTGTCTGTCCTTCTGCCCACAGCTCTTTGATTCTCGTAATGATGTTTGTTGCACCGATCGGCGTCAGCTCAAGGGTTGCCCCAACATCGTCACAGACATCGACAAGCCGCTGTGAGACGTTTACTGCAGCAACGGTTGTGTCTCCTTTTGAAAGCGCTTCTGCGGCAAGTGCGGCAAGCGATGTGTCGCCATCGATATAGTTACCGTCCTCATCGATGAAGATTGCTCGATCGGCATCGCCATCGTGTGCGATCCCAACATCTGCATCAGTTGCTTCCACAAGCGTACAAAGATCTTCTAAATGCTCTTTAACTGGCTCTGACATTCGACCTGGGAAGTGGCCGTCCGGCTGTGCGTTCACCGTAATAACTGAACAGCCGAGCGCTCGATAGAACTCAGGGCTGGTGAGCGCCCCTGCACCGTGTGCCGGATCGAGTGCAACAGTCAGATTAGCATCCGCGATCGTCTCCCGATCGACTGATGCTAACAACTCTTCGACATAGTCGTCATTTACCGTCTCGATTTGGGTTGTCTCCTCGATCTCATTCCACTCTCCGATCGTGAACTGCTCAGTCAAGACGTGCTCTTCAATCCGTTCGAGCGTCCGGACAGGGAGTTCAATTCCATCTGTCCCGATCAGTTTGACACCGTTGTACTGCGGTGGGTTGTGTGACGCTGTAATAAGAATGCCAGGGAGTGATTCGACCTCACAGTAGCGTGTGACTGCCGGTGTTGGTGCAATCCCAAGACGGTCAACTGCAGTCCCAGTGCTTGCTGCACCCCCCGCAGCGATGTTTGCAAATAGCTGCCCGGTCGTTCGTGTATCACGTGCAACTGCAACTCGATCAACATCCCACACAGTCGCTGCTGCCCGTGCAATGCGTAAGACGAATTCCGGCGAGAGGCCCTTGCCCGCTACACCGCGGACCCCGCTGGAACCGAAGATATCCATACTGAACCTCACTCACGGCGCGGTAAAATCGTTTCCGACCCAAACCTCGTGTGTGTACGGTTCGCTATGTACTGTTCTTATGGCTCGCCAAGATATTGATGCCGCCGGTAAAGGTAGTATAGTGCAACGACCAGGCTCAGTGTGAATGCGGTCAAAAATGCAGAACCAGCAGCCATCAACCCATACAACACTGCATCGGGATCCCAATCGACATCTGCGTCGGTGATTTCTTTTGCATCGAGATAAATCCCGATCGGAAACAGAAACAACAACGCAATGCCGAACAGTCCAAACGCTGCTGCGACAAGCACAACAATCACGGTGAATAGTCCGGTTGCAATCCCGCCAGCTCCAACGATATCGATCGTAATCGTGAACAGGAACAGGACACCAACGAGAATTGAGCCGACGATACCACCAATTACGTAGAGCGGTACCGCCGCAACCCAGTACCACCAACTTGAGTCTACGGCTAAACCCGTTTTATTCATCTCCGTTTCAGCGGCCTCTTCGATAACTGGGGGTCGTTGAGCAGAGGGTGGTTCGATCGCATCTTCGGGCTGCTGTGTTTCAACTGGAGCTGTTACATCTGTGTCTGTGCGTGTGCTTTCGTGAGCGTCACTCGGATCAGTTACGTCACTTCGTGTTGGCGGTGGCTCACTGACCGTTTCGGAGTGATCGGCTGACTGCGAACTGGTATGATCCGTATTCTCATCAAATTCTGTTGGTTTATCATCAGTTGGCGGGGCCATAGCACACACCACGTACGCAACCATTGTAAGAATTAGTCGTCGCAGTTGACACAACTGCATCGGAAACGGAGGGGTTCAGTATCTGAATCGCCGTTATCTGTTCAGCGTGTGGATCGCTTGACCTTGTGCATTCTCTGCGGCTTCCATCACGGCTTCTGCAAGCGTTGGATGGGTATGAACCGTCGATGCAATGTCTTCGATCGTCGCACCCAACTCAATCGCAAGCGTCACCTCTGCAATCAGCTCAGAGGCTTCCGGTCCGACGATCTGTGCACCAAGTACAAATCCGGTTGGCTCATCAGCAACGATCCGGACAAATCCGTCCGTATGCCCTGTTGTGAGTGCGCGACCGGATGCACGGAACGGCATCTCACCAACAACCGGCTCAAATCCGTTGTCGGCTGCTTCGGCTTCAGTAAGCCCAACCGTTCCGATCTCCGGATCGGTAAAGACGGCTGCGGGAATTGCTTGTACATCCATTGCGGCCGGCTCTCCGGCAATCACCTCCGCGGCAACGATTCCTTCTTTTGAGGCTGCATGTGCCAACATCGGCTCACCAGCGACGTCACCCACTGCGTGGATATGGTCCACGTTTGTCCGGGTTCGATCGTCTGTCGTGATGAAGCCGCGATCGTCCGTCTCAACGCCAGCATTCTCGAGCTCAAGCGTGTCAGAGACTGGCGATCGGCCGACTGCGACAAGCACCTTGTCCGCCTCGTAGCTCGACTCCTCGCCGTCTTCGGTTTCGCTCGTAACGACAATGCCGTCGTCGGTCTCTTCCCAGCCGCTTGCACCTTCGCCGAAGTTGAACTCGATGCCGAGCGATTCTGCACGTTTCCGCACAATTCGGGAGACATCATCTTCATAGCCTGGCAACACGTCATCCAGCATCTCGATAACGGTCACATCGCTGCCAAGCTTTGCGAACGTCGTTGATAGCTCCATCCCAATGTAGCCTGCGCCAACGACGACCAGTTTGTCCGGCACCTCGGTCGCTGCAAGCGCATCGGTCGAACTCCAAACTGGCTCGTCGGCATACGCAAAGTTTGGAATTTGAATCGGCCGTGAGCCAGTCGCGATAATTGCGTGTTTGAACTCGATCGACTCGCTGCCCTGCCCCTCCCCCCCATGGGCGACACGAACTTTGTTCTCATCTGCAAACGTTGCAGTCCCTTTGAGGAGGTTCACCTGATTTGCTTTACAGAGCTTTTCGACACCGCTTGTAAGCTGGTCAACAACGCCATCTTTCCACTCAGTCATTGTCGCCATCTCAACAGCAGGGTCAGCGCTGATCCCCATGTGTTCAGCGTTGCTCACTTCGTCTGCGAGGTCTGCCGCAGTAATGAACGCCTTTGATGGGATACAGCCGACGTTCAAACAGGTTCCTCCGTAGCTGTCTCGTTCGACAAGCGTTGTGTCAAGGCCTTTTTGTGCAGCGCGGATTGCGGCCACGTAGCCGCCAGGACCTGCGCCGATAATCAATACGTCCGTTCCAGTTGCGATATCTCCAACGACCATCTATTGTGACTCCAGTAGCAGCAGTTTTGGATTGTTCAGGTATTTCATAACCTCATTCGTGAACGCCCCTGCCTCTGCACCATCAATCACACGATGATCGATCGTCAGTGACAGCGGCAGTGTGTATGCTGGGACAACTGCATCATCCTGCACCACAGGGCGTTTTTCGATCGCACCCAAGCCTAATATAGCCGTCTCAGGATAGTTGATAATTGGCGTTGCGTACTCGCCACCGATCGCCCCGAAGTTCGTAATCGTGAACGTTCCGCCCTGCATCTCTTCGACACTGATTTTCCGTTCGCGGGCGCGGGTGGCAAGATCATACACGTCATCTGCAACTTCGAGCAACGATTTCTCCCCGACGTTTTTGACAACTGGAACCATCAAGCCAGCATCCGTTGCGACCGCAATTCCGATGTTGTACTCACCTTTGACGATGATCTCTTCTGCCTCTTCATCGAGCGTCGAGTTGAGGATTGGGTACGCTTTCATCGCACGGACAATCGCCTTCATCACAAACGGCATGTATGTCAGGCGAACGTCGCGCTCTGCGGCCATCTCCTTGAGTTCGCTTCGTGTCTCAACAAGATTGTCTACCGTTACCGTGTCGTGATGGGTGACGTGTGGGGCAGTGTATTTGGACTTCTCCATCTGCTTGCCGATCGTTCGGCGAACACCACGATACGGAATCCGTTCACGCACTCCATCTGCACCAACTGTTGCTGCAGTGGCAGCAGCTGCGTCAGCGGCCTGTGCCTCATTCACTGCATCTGCATACGCTTGGACCGCCTCCGGCGTGACGAATGCCTCACCGTCTTGTGTTTCATCGGTTGGAACATCGTGTAATTCGACACCGGCTTCGTCTGCAAGCTTTCTGGTTGCTGGTGCTGCAAGCGTCCGCTCACGGCCTGCCTTTTCAACGCTTGCCGTCGATTCTGCTGTCGTTTTGGGTCCCGACTTCAACCCACCACCGGAGACGGACTGCCCGTCTTTTGAGACTGCAGCCTTGCCGCTTGGCTCAAACGATTTTGGAGCCGGCTTCGCATCGTCATCAGCACTTGCTCCGTCCGCTTTCGATCGGATATCGCCCTCCGTAATCCGGCCGCTTGGACCGGAGCCGGACACTGACTCAATATCAACACCCAACTCACGGGCAAGTCGGCGAACAGCTGGTGGTGCGAACACACGTCCACCTGGTGTCTCAGGCGTATCGTCGGTTGCCGCTGTTTCACCTTCAGATTCTGCTTCCGATGCGCTGTCGTCGTCCTCACCGTCAACAGTGAACGTGATGATCACATTGCCGACTGGGACGATCTCTCCTTCCTCTGCAAGGAGCTCTTTCACGGTGCCATTGTACGGCGATGGCACTTCAACAAGTGCTTTGTCCGTCTCAACCTCTGCTACAGGCTGGTCTTCGCTGACTGTCTCGCCCGCGGACACGAGCCAACTGACCAACTCTCCTTCTGCGACTCCCTCACCAACGTCAGGGAGTTTGAACTCTTTCGTCGCCATCAGTTAGAACTCCACCGTCTCCATAATGCCTTCTTTGATTCGCGCTGCATTTGGCAGGTAGTAGTCTTCGAGCGCATACAGCGGATATGGTACATCAAAGCCGCTTACGCGCTTGACTGGCGCTTCCTGATACAAGAGCGCCTCCTCTTGAACGATCGCTGTAATCTCTGCAGCGATACTGCCAGTTTTTGGCGCTTCGTTTACAACCACCGCGCGGCCTGTCTTTTTAAATGAAGAGATAATTGCATCCCGATCGAGCGGCGAGATCGTTCGAAGGTCAATCACCTCACAATCAACACCCTCCTCAGCAAGTTCCTCTGCTGCCTCCATCGTTGGGCGGCTCATTGCGCCGTAGGTGAACACAGAGACGTCCGATCCCTCTCGTCGAGTGACTGCTTCGCCGATCGGTACGGTGTACTCCGCTTCAGGGACGTCACCACGGAATGCACGATAGATGAGCTTTGGTTCGAGGAAGATAACTGGATCCGGATCACGGATCGCAGAAATAAGCAGACCCTTCGTATCATGTGGCGTTGACGGGATGACAACTTTGAGTCCTGCCTCGTGTGCGTAGAACGCTTCTTTTGATTCGGAGTGATGTTCTGGCGCGCGGATTCCACCACCGTATGGTGCGCGAATCACCATCGGGCAGGTAAATCGCCCACGGCTCCGGTTTCGAAGGCGAGCAACGTGACTCACAATCTGATCGAATGCGGGATACATGAAGCCGGAGAACTGCATCTCTGGAACCGGTTTGAGCCCGTATGCAGCCATTCCGACGGCCGTGCCAACAATGCCGGACTCTGCAAGCGGAGTGTCAATAACGCGATCGTCGCCGAACTCTTCCCAGAGTCCCTCTGTTGCGCGGAAGACACCGCCATTTTTTCCGACATCTTCGCCCATGACAATGACATCTTCGTCCGCAGACATCTCCGTGTAGAGACCATCGCGAACCGCCTGTACCAACGTTAGATTCTGTGTTTGACTCGTCGTACTCATATTAGTGCTCAAAGAAAACTTCGTCGCCGTATATTTCGCGGAGCGATTCAATCTCTGCGGCCTGTGCTGCGAGATGCTCCGGAAGCTCGTTGTAGACCGATTCGAACATCTCTCCCGGTAGTGGTCGCGGCTCTGACTCTGCAGCGTCGATCGCATCAGCCACGCGAGTTTCTACCTCCGATCGGACTGCAGCAACTGATTCATCGTCAAGCAATCCGTGATTTCTGCAGTAGTTTTCCAACCGTGGGATTGGATCCTTTGCCTTCCAGCGTTGTACCTCTTCATCGTCACGGTAGACAGTCGGATCATCAGCAGTTGTGTGTGCACCAAATCGGTACTGCACCGCTTCAATCAGTGTTGGCCGCCGGCCAGCCGCTGGTGGCTCCTCGGATTTTGCCTTCTCAATAGCTTTACGTGTGACGGCATACACCGCAAGCGGGTCCATTCCATCAACTTGGACACCCTCGAACCCGTATGCCTCAGCTTTTTGCGCGAGCGTTCGCGATGCAGTTTGCCGTTCTCGTGGGACCGAAATTGCCCACTGGTTGTTGTTACAGAAGAAGACGTTCGGTGTATCGAAGACTCCTGCAAAGTTCAGTGCTTCGTGGAAATCACCCTCACTGGTTGCACCATCCCCGAAATAACACATGAAGGCTTTGTCGGTATCGCCTTTGATCGAGGCACCCCATGCAGCACCGGTTGCGTGAAGCAGCTGCGTTGCGATCGGCACCGCAACAGGGAAGATGTTCGCATCCTCTGCAACGGCATTGCCTTCCTCATGACCCATCCAGTACAACAGTGTCTGTTTGAGTGGGAGTCCGCGAACGACTGCAGCACCGTGTTCACGATAGCTTGGGAACATCCAATCCTGTTCGTCAAGTGCGTGTGCACTCGCAATTTGGGCACCCTCCTGTCCGGACAGCGGTGGATATGTACCCATCCGACCTTGTCGCTGGAGGCTCACTGCACGTTGATCGAAGTGCCGAGCCAACACCATATCACGGTAGATGTCGAGGATTGTTGCGTCGTCGAGATCCGGTTCGTCACCAACAACGGTACCGTCCTCATCGAGAACTTGTACGAGATCGCCTGGGTCGCGTTCCAGGACACTCACGATCGAATCCACCTGTACATGGTAGTAACTGTTTCGCGCCCAAGTTATAGGGTTTTCGTAAAAGGTTTACTATACGGTGAATATCTGCCAAATCATGCTATACATGTCCATTCCAAAGCAGAGGAAATAACAATTTGTTAAATTATATATCGAATATCCGGAAAGCATTCGGTCTGTCATGGATTTACCTGAATAATAATGGATGAATAGGCGAAATATTCGGCCGATTGTTGAGTGTAGATTCCTGGCTAATATGCCTTCGAACCGAAACTACCTGCGAATGTTGCCCGAAACGCTCAAATAGGTAGTGTGACATTCTCTCTCATATGAGCGTGACGAGACATCCGTTCGACCCAGACACCGACGGCCGATCGGAATCGTCCAGACCGATTGACGCAGACCCACTGCTCAGCGAATCGGAAACAGCACGATCACGTGCGTCCTCCGATGCTGACACTGAGCCTGCATACACCTCGCCCGGTGTGCAGTATCTGCTCACTGGCGAGTTCGGATTCTGGTAAAAACAGCGGCTATTCTGTGGTGGTGTGAGACGAGCGTCTCAATCAGGGCGCATTCTACCGTTCGTAGATCTTTTCGCGGCTTCTACTCGTACTTGAGCTACTGTCGGCAACGAACGTTTTGTAGAGCCAGTATGCTCCAAATCCAACGGCTCCAAGCATCAACAACAGGAATGCTATCTGAATCGCCCAAAACACCGCACTGACGACCACACCGAGTACCCACAGCGCAATCCGGAACAGTACTAGCACTGCCAGACCGATCGCGGCCCATTTCAGGAGGGTCTTTGCTTCAACCATGCCCCCATATTCGGGCGACAAGACAATAGACGTTATGCAACGTGTCGGCTATGTTACTCTGCGGCCGCTGCAGTCGCTTTGGCCTCTGCAACGGTTTTCCCTTCTCGCAACAGTGCATCAATAAACAGTTCACCGGCTTTGTATGACGATCGAACCATCGGTCCCGAGGCACAGTAGAGGAACCCAAGCTCCTCTTCAGCTACCCGTTCCCATGTATTGAACGAATCCGGATGAACGTACTCGAACACATCCAAGTGCGACAACGATGGTTGGAGATACTGTCCGAGGGTGATGATGTCAACGTTGATCTGCCGGAGGTCGGACAGCGTTTGATAGATCTCGTGATCGTACTCGCCAAGTCCCAACATCAAACTTGTTTTTGTGTAGATGTCCGATTCCTGTTTCACTTGTTTGAGAACCGAAAACGACTGCTCGTAGTTTGCGCGTCGATCGCGCACCGGCCACTGGAGCCGTTCGACTGTTTCGACGTTGTGTGCGATCACATCCGGCTGCGCATCAATAATCCGTTGTACTTGCCTGCGGTTTCCCTGAAAATCAGGAATCAGTACTTCGACCAAAATTGAAGGGTCGCGATCTTTGATCTCTCGAATCGTCTGTGCGAAGTGTGCGGAGCCGCCATCTTTGAGGTCATCTCGATCGACGGACGTGAGCACAACATAGTCCAGCCCAATCTCCGCAACCGCATCAGCTACGTTTTCCGGCTCATCCGGATCGAGCGCATCCATGCCGCCTGTTTGGACGTCACAGAAGTTACAGCCGCGTGAGCAGCGATCGCCCATCAACATGAATGTCGCCGTCCCCGGTCCGTCGCGGCCGCTCCAACACTCACCAAGATTTGGACAGTTTGCCTCCTCACAGACGGTGTGGAGGTTTCGATCGCGCAGGGTTTCTTTGATGTCGGTGAACCGCTGACCTGCTGGGGGCCGCATCTTCAGCCAGTCGGGTTTCCGTCGCCTGCTTGCCATACCTACCCCTTCGTCCGGGGAGGCAAAAACATGAGGTTTAGCTATTCGTTTTTTGATAGCTCGTCCGACCCTGCGTTTCGATCGGCGAGTCGTTTCGCGGCCAATGCGCCCCCACCGATCACTGCTGCGCCGGTCCCAATCCCGAAGCCAGGAATTCCATCATCGGTTTGTGTCGTTTCATCCGCCTCGTCGGCGTCGCTCGTATCGCGCTGTTCGTCTTCATCATCTTGGCTGTCGCCGTCATCCGCTGATTCTGTATCGTGTTCGACAATATCTTCGCGCTGTAGCTCACCGAACGTGACGAACGGGATTGCCGGCCGCGTGTCAGAGTCGTAATCCGAGAGGACGGCTGTTCGATCGACGCCCTCCGGCGTTACCATATCCATTACGGCTGGATCGCGGAGGTCGCTTTGGCCGCCACCGATCGTGTGTTCGTCTGCATCCGCCCCGATCGGACGGATCCCACCCTCACCGAAGCCATCATATGGCATCACGGTTGCCGCAACTGCAATACCACTTTCGTCGAGATCCCAGCCGATCGCACGTCGTGGAACGGTAATCGTTACTGTCTCATCATCTGTCTCTGCGTAGACATCACGGGTGACTCCACTCCCGTCGGCTGCTTCAACACCCATCGTTCCCTCTCCATGAACCACAACACGCGTGTGATATGGGACTTCAGTCTCGATGTGTGTCCCCGATCGCCCACTGGTCGTTCCCTCATCATCGGTATCCGGGTTGTGGATATAGAGTTGGAAGAATGGATGACTGAACCCGGGATCAAAGTTCCATGGGTTCTGAATCGGCTCCGCAAACGTGAACTCGAACTGCACATCATCACGCGATTCGTTGATTGTTAACTCCGAGATGTCCCATGCGCCGTCATAGTAATCGCTGCCAGTTGGTACTGCATACGTTCCCGGCCCGTACGGCTTGCCCGTTTCAACGTCGATCGTTTCGACGTGTTCAAACGGCGTCTCAAGCGGGATATAGCTGATCTCCGCCTGTGTTTCGGACTCATAGCTGAGTGCATCCGATCGCTCCTCCGTCGCATCCGTCACGATATCGATAATGTTTGGATTCGTGTCATCATCGACACCGCCACCGAATGTTGTGTCGCTCGGTTCAGCAGTCACGCGAGCAACATTGCCTGTCTCGTCTGGATCGTATCCAAGCAGGATCGGTGCCATGCTGTATGATTCGATTGGCCGATCGAGGCTTGCCTTTGGGAGTGCGGCGATGATTCCGCCGGTCACCTCATTCACGCGAACCGTCCCTGCTGTCAGTTCGTTCCCGTTGTAATCTTCCAACCGCGATCCATGCGCTCCATCGACAACCACTCGGTACTGATGCGGCGCCTCTCCCGTTGCATTGACGCCATCGCGTAGGGTGGTCGTTCCCGAATCCTCCGCAGGATCGTGCAGATACACCTGCAGATGTTGCACCGAGAAGCCTTCCGGTAGCTCCCATGGGTTCTCAACATCACCCTCGATCAAGAGCCGGAACTGGTACTCCTGTGGCGTTTCGTGAATCGTAAACTCCTCAATGTCCAATGCGCCGGCAGTGTAGGCTTCGTTTTCCGGATAGACGTATGACCCCGGACCGTAATCGGTCCCTGTCTCAACATCGAATACTGAGACGTCAGCACCGATCTCAAGCAGATCCGGTGTCTCAAGCACTGCGATCGTGTCTACTGCAACCTCGGTTGCATTTGACGGTGTATCTTGGCTGATGTCTTCGCCAGTAATGAGGTCTGTTCCCTCGACGCCTGGTCGAAGGAACACCTGTGCCGCTCCGGGGTCCGGATTGACAAGCACGACAACGCGCTCTGGCCCACTCACGTCATCCAGTCCGCTCGCATCCCGGCCAAAGACAAGCACGTCTCCGAAGCTGTTGTGCCATGCACCGGAGAGTTTGGCGGTTGGTTTCAACACATCCAGCTCATGATATGCCGAAATAACTGACTTATAGAAGGCTACCTGCTCCTCGTCGTACTCCTCCCAATTCATGAACGCGCGCTGTTTCCCACCAGGGTTGACATCCCCTTCGTCACGAGGATCATCGTCTCCCATATGGCGACCGTCTCCATAGACGGAGATCGCCCGTTCCTGCCCGTAGTAAACGAATGGAACGCCCGGCAGCGCAACACCTGCCGCCCACACTGCACGCTGGGCTTTTTTCGGGTCGTCACGCGTTCCATCCAACGCCTCATTAAGCGTTCGGTGTTCATCGTGATTTTCGATCGCGTTCAAAAATAGCGAGTAGTCAGGAAAGCCCTGATTCTGCCGATCGCGAACCGCATCAAATAGCTCGACAATATCAGCTTCTCCACGCGCAATTGCGTGACACGGGACGGTGAACCCCTCCGTATCAAAATGCATATCAAACTCGTTCTCCGAGAACGCACGATCGTTCGGGATTGCCTCATCTAACAACAGGAATTCGCTGTTGTTTGCCCGCACAACCTCACGCATCTCCTTCCAGAAACTGTGTGGGACGCCCCATGCAATATCACAGCGGAAGCCGTCAACGCCGATTTCGCCGGACCAAAAGTCCGCAAATGCGAGCATGTACTCACGAACGGCCACGTTTTCGAAATTAAAGTTTGGATGCAGCTGCAGGTCCCAAAAGCCGGTCACTCGTGGCGCGACTTCGAGCGGTTCCCCATCGTGCTCAAACGGTGCATCGAGTCGATCGAACCAGTCAAAGTATGTTGACTCGGTATCCCATTCTTCGACGATCGGCCAAAACTCCGGCGCTGACGTCTGGCGTTCGATCGTCGCTTGGAACTCATCCATCCACCGTCCACAGTGGTTGACAACGACATCTAAACAGACCTTGATACCGTGTTCGTGACAGACCTCGATGAACTGCTCATATGCTTCGAGGCTGTCCATTTCATCGGGGACAAGATCCGGTGCGATATCGAAATAGTCCGTAATGTCGTAGCCGTGTGGCCCACCGCCGGCCAGCTCTCGCTCGGGGCTGACTGCGGGATGAATCGGCGTTAGCCAGACCACATCGACACCTAACTCATCGAGATATGAGACACCACGGGCGATCTCATCACCGTTCATGAGTGTCTCAAACGTTGTCTCCCCGCGACGCCCTGCCCACGATCGCGTAAAGATCTGATACATGACGCCATTTTCCATCCACTCGGGCGCTCGGTTTGGAAGCGCAAACGTGCCGTCCGGATGGAGTTCGATCGTATCAATAACGCTTGCCTGATCACCATCGTAGACGACCGCGTGTACGCGAGCGGATTCATCGGAAAGCGCAGCGGTCTCAACAACTGCACTGAGTCCATTTACATCAATATCCGCCGTCTCGAGTGCGTCCCGATCGTCGGCAAAAAAGTGTGCTTCGAGATCCTGTGACGATTGGCGACTGTTCGGTGCGAGCGCCCCGTTTGTCTCGATCGTGAACGACGAATCATCAACTGTGGCATCTAATTCGAGTCGAGGCGGGCCACCAGTCGCCCCGCTTGCTTCAGGGAATGCATAGAGTGTCCACTCGTGCGTTCCATCCGGTGCCTCCAGTTCGATCGTGTAGTTGCCCGCCACATCAGCTTCAAACTCTCCAACGTTGTCTTTTTCGGCGTCCCATCGTGGCTGCTCATCGAGAAGCGAACTTTGATATGTGATCTCCGCGCTACTGCCCTCGGGTCGATCCTTGACACGCCAGTTGAAATCATCAGGATCGTAGTTTTCTGGCTCAGCGCTCGGATTCGGCACTCGCGGTGCGAGGTTATCCCGATCGTTGATAAACTCCGGCGAAACCCACACCGGATTCCACAGTTTCTCACCAACGTGGACAACCCGCGGGTGTCCAGGATGATACGAATCGGCACCAATATTTCCCGATTCGACTCGGTCTGCAATTCGATCGGCAGCAGCACCGCTTGGGGCAAGCGAAAACAGCCCAAGCCCGGCCATACTTCCAAGAACGTTTCGTCGTGTCATCTGCGATCGTGGTGGTGTACTCATGATACGATAGGGGTCCAACTATATGACAACATCTCACTGACTCTGTCTGTCAGTCTTGCATGATTGTCTATGTCATCTATATGCTACCAGTACTCACTGTTAAATCTTTATGAAATACTACTTCACACATATCTATTGTCTCGAAGAGCCGCGAAGGAAACGCCTTTGACTCCGTAGTTCTCCCCGTCATATGATGAGTCACGCCGGCGGTGAGCGATTGTGAAGGTCGCCGAAGCGGTCCCCGAATTCGCCGACGCCTTCGGGTTTTCCGAGTTCAATCAGATGCAGCGGGAGGCGCTGCCCGCACTCATTGACGGCGACGAAAACGTCGTTGCGAGTGCACCCACAGCCTCGGGAAAGACTGCCCTTGCTGAGCTTGCGATTTGTAAAACGCTTCGCGACGGTGGAACCGCGCTCTTCATTGCCCCACTCCGTGCGTTGACAAACGAAAAAGAGTCAGATTGGGAGCGATTTGAAGCGCTCGGCTATTCAGTGTATGTTGTTACTGGGGAGCGCGATCTAAATCCACGGCGGGCAGCACGCGCAGATATTCTGGTCATGACACCAGAAAAAACGGACTCTGCGACCCGGAAGCATACGTCTGCACGCTATTCATTTATTAGAGATATTGATTGCTGTGTGATTGATGAGGTTCACCTGCTTGATTCGGATGGTCGTGGTGCCGTTCTGGAGGTAACGATCTCTCGGCTTCGACGCATCTGTGACCCACGAGTGGTGGCACTCTCTGCTACGATGCCAAACATCGAGGATGTCGCTGCCTGGCTGGATGCACCACCTGCGTCAACGTTTGTCTTCGATGATGGCTATCGACCGGTTGATCTCCATGCAAAAGTGAAGACGTACAACCACGGTGATAACGCGTTTGCTGATAAGTATCGACGACTGTTCAAAGCGATCGATCTTGCCAAACCACATATCAACGATGGTGGACAGGCGCTTGTGTTCGTCTCTTCCAGACAGGACGCCGTTCGCGCCGCGACAAAGTCACGTGATGTGATCGCAGAGCAAGATATCCCAATGGGTGCGCGTGGAGACTATGATCTCCACACCGATGCGAAGGAACTCGATAATGAAACGCTCCGAAAGTCGATTCCTGACGGGGTGGCATTCCATCACGCGGGAATCTCAAAAGCCGATCGCGATCGCGTTGAGTCGTGGTTTAAAGATGGAACGGTCCAATTGCTGTTTTCAACCTCAACGCTCGCATGGGGCGTCAACCTTCCTGCTCGCTGTGTTGTGATTCGGGATACAAAATATCATGATCCGCTTGAAGGGGAAGTGGATATTAGCCCGCTGGATATCCTGCAGATGCTCGGGCGGGCTGGACGGCCAGGTTATGATGATGTCGGCTATGGCTGGGTTGTCTGCGATCGCGCAGATGCTGACAAATACCGAACACTGCTTCGGGAGGGCAAAGAGATCGAATCACGGCTTGCTGGCGATATTGATGGGCATCTCAATGCCGAGATCGCCATGGGCACGATTCAAGACCTCGATGATGTGATGTCGTGGTTGAAGACCACATTCTACTACCAACGCGCACAGTCGAAACCGGACGATTACGATTTCAACGGGCTTCGCGATCGTGTTCGATCCTCACTGGAACGGCTCGTCGATCGGGAGTTCGTCACGACGGACGATGATCTGGGTGTTGGCGCGACGGCATTGGGCCGACTTACCTCGAAATACTACCTCGATCTCGATACTGCTCATCAGTTCCATCAACTGACAACGCACGATCGGCTCACTGTTGATTCGATTCTTGAAACGATCGCCGGCGCAACGGAGTTCGATAGCGTTTCCGCGAGACAGGCTGAGACGGATGCGATCGACAATATCCTTCGTGATGTCGATACCACCCTTGAGGATGGCAACCGGAAGGTTCGCGCAATTTTGGAGGCCGCAATGGCTGGCCGAACGCCAAGCGACCTTCGCAGCGACGCGTGGATTATCAAACAGAATGCGCTCAGACTGTTGGCTGCACTGTGTGAGTTTCTCGATCAGTTTGCAGGGCCACGCGCAGCGAACCTTGCGTGTCGGGTTGAGGCGCGGGTTGAACACGGTGTCAGTAAGAATGCGGTCTCGTTGACCGCGATCGACGGGATTGCCTCACGACGCGCAGAGACGCTTGCAGGTGCAGGGATCCGGACCCCGGAGGAAGTCACGGCTGCTGGCGCAACCGAACTCACTCGCGCTGGGCTCACCGCTGGTGTTGCCGACCGCGTTATTGGTGCGGCCGAAGAACTCCCACAGATTGACGTTGATTGGGGATCGCTTCCTGACTCGATCGCACCGGGCGAAAATGAACTGGTCACTGCAACGGTTAGCAACGATGGTGGTGGCGCACGGGTCGGCGTTCGTGTCACCGTGAACGGCGTCGAAATGAACGAAAAGACCACATATCTCTCCGATCGGACGACCACACCGATCGCCGTGTTTGGCTCGCCTACCGCCTCCGAGCTGGAGTACGTACTTGAGGTCACATTCCCTGAACTGCCGTTGCTTCCGGTTCAGGCAACGCGGACCGTTACGATCGAGTAGTTTCACAGTTTGGTCCGTCCGCTCTTTTAGATACGATTGCGCACCAGCCCCTTCATGGCAGCCGAGCACAGCACCGAGGATAGCGCACCGACTGACACGATCCGACTGTTTGCCGGTGACTGCACGACCGAATTCGTTGGCACACGCAAGCAAACACAGCGGGGGACGGTTCTGATCGTTGTTAAACCCGATCGGACCGTCCTTGTTCACGATGCGGATGGGTATCAGCCGGTTGCATGGCTCACCCGCCCGGATGAGATCACGATCGAAAGCGACGACCGTGGATTTTCGATCGTCGCAACCGCAGCCGAACAAACGCTCCGGGTTGTCTCGAACGCCAACCCAATGCAGTGGGAGGTGCCGATCGGTGGAGCAGGGACGCCGGTTGGCACATGCCCCGACTGTGAAGGTCCATTTGTTCGCATCCGAGGTGATGTGCAGTGCTTGGCGTGTGGAGATCGATACGGCCTTCCAGCCGGTGCCTCAGTTCTGAATACTACCTGTGACGATTGTAGGCTCCCACAGATGGCTGTCGAACGCGGCGATCGATTTGAACTCTGCATTGATTATCGGTGCGAAGGGCTTGCAGACGCCGTTCGCAATCGATTCGATGGTGAATGGGGTTGCCCCGACTGTGGGGAGACACTGCGTGTTAAAAGCCCGGATGGGCGGATCTTCCTCGGCTGTGATGGCTATCCCGAGTGTGAAACCACATTCTCGATTCCAGCCGGCCGTGTGACTGATACGTGTGCCTGTGGGCTTCCGGTATTCACCACCACTGGTGGCGATCGCTGTTTGGATGGGACCTGCGATCGACACACACAAAACGCAGATGGTGGACGCCCGCTTGACGCGTTCTCTCCGATCGAACAGTGATCGGTGTGTCTTTGTCGCGCGAGGCCGCCCACACAGATATGAACGGAACGCTTCACGACGATCGGATAGCCGTTGGCGGCGACGCAAAACAACGGTACTACGACGGCCGTGGATATGGCCGCCCTATCGGCGGTAACGAGATCGAACTCTCACGGGTTGAAGCGGCACATCTGCTGTTTCGGGGTGATCTAGAGGCTGTTGTAACCGATACCGGAGCAACGCTCTCGTTCAAATCATTCTTTACGCAGTCAGCACGAACCGACAGCGGCTTCGCACAGCGATTTCTTGTCTACGCTGATCTACGCGATCGCGGCTTCTATCTATCGCCCGCTCTCGACGGCTGGCCGGGCGAAGATACCAACGAGGCGGTCGATTTCACGGTGTACCCACGAGGGAAGGGCCCAACAGACACTGCTGTTAAATATCGGATTACCGTCGTTGGTGAGCGAAAGCCGATCCCTGCAGCGGAACTTGCTGGGTTAGTGCTTGCTGTCGTTGACGAGGAGAGCGAACTCACATATCTTGAATCGGCCGAGCCATCATTCGATGGCTCATCATTGTATGATCCTGAGACAACGATCGAGGGCGCACTGATTGGCGATCGAGTCATCTGTTGGGACGCACCCGAGCACGTGTATGAAACCGGATTTTATGGACAGCCACTGTCGGGTCGTGCGGCGATCATTGATGGTGCCATTCAGCTCTCGCTCGTTGAGGCAGCCGGGCTCGCCTCGATCGATCGGCTCACACTTACCGATATTACCGATTCCGATGACAGTTATGACGCAATCGTTGCTCGTGGCCGCGAGGTGGAAGGCGATCGATTTGATCGGCGACTAACAGTTTACCAGACGTTACGATCGAACGGTGTTGTGCCAAAAACCGGCTTCAAATTCGGCGCTGACTTCCGAACGTACAACAACGTTGAGTCGGTCTCGAATCTCCCCCACTCCGAACATCTGATTCGTGTTGTGTCACCGGAACATGCGTTCGATCCAAAAGAGCTCTCACTGGATGTCCGACTTGCCGGTGGGGTTCGGAAACGAATGGTTTTTGCGTTGACCGGCGCGAACGAAACTATAACGTGGCTCTCGGTGAGCCGCCTGACACCATGACTGAAGAGACGACGCCTCATACTCAATCAGAGGCACGGACCGATGGTGGCACAGCAAGCGGAGCAGACACGGTCGCCATCGATCCGTGGGGATCGTCTACGATCGACGACTACCGAAAGCTCTTCGATGAGTTCGGAATCGAATCGTTCGATGAGCTCCTCCCTGACGTGCCGCACCCACACTATCTGATGCGTCGCGGGGTTATTTTCGGGCACCGCGAGTACGATCGCGTCGCGGAGGCGATGCAGAACGATGAGCCGTTCGCTGCACTCTCCGGATTTATGCCGACTGGCGATCCGCATATTGGGCACAAACTCGTCTTTGATGAACTCATCTGGCATCAACAACAGGGTGGAGATGCATACGGTCTCATTGCGGATCTCGAAGCACACTCTGCACGTGGTATTAGCTGGGATGAGATCGACGAACATGCAACGAACTACCTGCTCAGCCTCATTGCCCTTGGCTTTGATGCCGAAGACGGAACGCTCTATCGGCAGTCCACAAACCGCGAAGTCCAAGATCTTGCATTTGAGCTTGGCTCGCGTGCGAAATTTTCGGAATTTGAGGCAATCTACGGCTTCGATGGGGAGACAAGCATATCACACATGCAGAGTGTTGTCACCCAGATGGCTGATATTCTGTATCCACAGCTCGCGGATGAGCCAAAGCCAACCGTGATTCCGGTTGGTCCCGATCAAGACCCACACGTTCGGTTTGCTCGAGATTTGGCGGTGAAAATGCGCTATTTCAAAGTAAGCAAGGCATTCGCAAGCTTTGAGGCAAGCGATGCCGAGCGACCACTGCTTGCAGACGCCTACGAAGCGCTCACCGACGGTGGCGACGAGCCAGTACGGTGCGAAGACGCTGCGACATGGCTCGCAGACACCGATGCCGCCCCTGCGTTTGCTGCGGCACAATCATCTGCTGTGAGCAAACTCGAGGCTGCAGGCAAAGAGCCACTTCGTCCACGGGTTCGATTCTTCCACCGACACGGCCCTGAAGACGCATTTGAGGCGATGATCGGCGCGATCGAGGGTGAAAAACGTGTCTACGATGGCCATATTGATGCGTTCGAGCTTACGGTCGCGGACGCCGAAGAGCTTGCACGAGCGGTTGAAGTTGAAAACGGTGGCTTTGGATTCATGCAGCCATCATCGATCTATCATCGGTTCATGTCCGGCCTCACTGGCGGCAAGATGTCGTCTTCAATTCCTGCAAGCCATATTTCGCTCCTTGACGACCCTGAAGAGGGATACAATAAAGTCAAGTCTGCATCGACCGGCGGTCGCGCAACAGCCGCCGAGCAGCGTGAACGGGGTGGTGAGGCTGATAAATGTCCAGTGTATGAGCTCTATGCCTATCTTCTTGCGAGCGACGATGACGAGTTCGCAAAACACGTCTACGATGAATGTGTCAACGGTGAACGGCTCTGTGGCGACTGCAAGGAACAGGCTGCACAGCTGATGCAGTCATTCCTCGAAGACCACCAAGAGAAGCGCGAAGAGGCACGTGAGCTGCTTTCCGAGCTTGATATTGATCTGGACCTCGATCGCCGTGGTCCAGGTGGCGCACACTGACGACGCGGACCGAAACTGACTGCAACGCAATCTTTTTGAAAATACCCACACAGCATCACAGTATGGTATCCGAACCAGACTGCCGTCCGATCGCTCGTGAGTCGACTCCTACTCGGTTCGGATTTCCCTTTTCACTGCTGTGAGCGATCGGTGAACCGCAGCTGATACGTGTTCGTATCGTGCTGCTCGAAACTGATTGAGATCGAGATCGAGATTGAATCGAACTGACACAGCCAACGACTCCGTCTGTCACGTAGCTGCGAGCGACAGTCCGGAAGCGATAACTGACGACCACACAGTAGCACACAACAACAGAAGATATGCGACTCCCAGAATCACAGCTTGCGGTGCTTGAAGCCGCAAGCGCGACGGAATCGATTTCCGTCGATCGACTGGCCGACAACACCGGTCTTAAACCAGAAACCGTCACGCGAGCAGCGTTTGACCTGCGCGACGACGGACTGGTCTCGATCGACGAAACAGTACAGACAAGCGCTGAGATTACAGCTGAAGCCACTGAGTATCTTGAGGACGGGCTCCCCGAAGTCCGGCTGTATCGTGCCGCGATCGACGCTGGCGCGGATACTGAACCGGTCCAGATGGGCCAGCTCATCGGCGCCTCAGGACTTGCCGGACCGCAGGTCAATATCGCGCTCTCGAACTTTGCACGCAAAGGCTACGGGTCGATCGACTCCGGCGCAGTGTCAGCGGATCCGGATGCTGACCCGGATACTGACCCGGAACACAATGCCCTTGCTGGCCTTGCAGACGGTGAGACTGTTGCCGACGAGGATATCCTTGCACAGCTTGAACGGCGCGACCTCATCGTTCGATCGGAACAGACTGTTCGCTCAGTGACGCTTACCGACGACGCAGTCACGGCGTTGATGGAGGGAATCGAGGTTGCAGAGACAGTCGATCGGCTCACGCCCGAGATGCTTACCTCCGGTGAGTGGGACGATGTTGAGTTTACTGAATACAATGTTGCGGCGGATGCACCGTCGATCGAAGGCGGGCGTAAACATATCCTTCGACAGACTGCCGATCGGGTGAAAGACGTCCTCGTTGGCATGGGATTCAAAGAGATGGAGGGTCCACACGCGGACGCGGACTTTTGGATCAACGACTGTCTGTTCATGCCGCAGGACCACCCCGCACGAACACACTGGGATCGATTTGCACTCGATGTGCCACCGATCCAATCCGTCCCCGAGGATCTCGTCGAACGTGTTGAGGATGCACACCGAAACGGAGTTGGCGAAGATGGTGACGGCTACCACTCTCCATGGAGCCGAGGCTTTGCGGAAGCGATCGCACTGCGCGGGCACACAACCTCGCTTTCGATGCGGTATCTCTCCGGCTACGCTGGGGCGGATATTGAGCCACCGAAACGATATTTTTCCGTCGAGAAGGTGTACCGAAACGATACGCTTGATCCAACACACCTGCTTGAGTTCTTCCAGATCGAAGGATGGGTCATGGCTGAGGATCTCTCAGTCCGTGATCTCATGGGGACGTTCGAGGAGTTCTACGCACAGTTCGGTATTACTGACATCCAGTTTAAGCCGCACTACAACCCGTACACAGAGCCATCGTTCGAACTGTTTGGGACACACCCCACAACCGGTGAGCTTGTTGAAATCGGGAATTCGGGGATGTTCCGTGCAGAAGTGCTTGAGCCGCTTGGCATTGAGTGCGATGTGATGGCATGGGGGCTTGCGCTTGAGCGACTGCTCATGTTAATGTACGGCTTTGAAGATATCCGTGATGTCCACGGGACGCTGTGTGATCTTGAACTGCTGCGGGAAACGGAGGTGCTCTACTAATGCCTGTTGTTGATGTCAACCCTGACGAACTGCGCCGGCTCACCGGCAAAGAAGACAAATCAGATGCAGAACTGAAAAACGACCTGTTCAACCTTGGTCTTGAATATGAGGGTGAGACCGAAGATGGAGAGATGCAGCTTGAGTTTGCACCCGATCGGCTCGATCGACTCTCCGTTGAAGGCGTTGCACGATCGCTTCGCTACCAGTATGGTGACGATCGCGGCGTCTACGTTCCGAACACGAACGACGCTGACTGGGTGTTCGAGGTTGATGAGAGCGTTCCGGACGAACGGCCGTATGTAACCGGTGCGATCGTTCGCGGCGTGAATCTTACAGACGATGCGCTGGATTCAATCATCCAACTGCAAGAAAAACTCCATGCAACGATGGGGCGGAAACGCGCAAAAGGGGCGATCGGGATTCACGATCTCACCATGCTGAAAGGTGAGGTACTCTCAGAGAGTTCCACTGCAAACTCGATCACGTACAAAGGCATCGAACCCGATGGCGATCGGTTCGTCGCGCTTGATTCGGATGCAGAACTCACGCCTGCCGACGTTCTTGCACAGCACGACACCGGGAAAAAATACGCCGATCTTGTGAGCGAGTATGAGCGCTATCCGGCGATCTATGACGAGATCGGACTCTTTTCGTTCCCACCTGTAATTAACGGCCGCCGAACGGAGGTCACCACTGACTCACGTGACCTCCTTATTGAGCTTACCGGAACCGACCAGTGGACGATCGACCACATGTGCAATATCATCTGCTATGCGCTCGATGCACGTGGCGGGACAATCGAAGACGTCGAGGTTCACTACCCACATGCGGATGGACCGTACTCCGAGAGCGGTGCAGAGCTGCTCCGGCCGGATTTTGAACTGAACGAAAAGTCGGTCACACACGATGCGATCGAAGGGATGCTCGGCATCGAACTGAGTTCAGACGATGTTGTAGATCTCTTTGAGCGATCGGGGCTTGATGCGACGTACACGCTTGGCAAGGATGTCACATACACTGTTTCGGTACCGCCATATCGCGTTGATGTGCTTCATGCGTACGATCTGATCGATGATGTTGGCCGTGCGTATGGTTTCAACGAACTCGAACCAACATACCCCGATGTTGGAACCGTTGGTGGCCGACACGAACGGACCCGGATTGAGGATGCCGCACGAGCTAGTCTTGTCGGGCTTGGCTTTGAGGACCTGCTCAACTTCCATATGATCTCTGCGGAAGAGAACTACGATCGCATGCGTATCGAACCGGGCACGGACAGCCTCGGGGCCGGCGAGCCAGTCGTTATCACCGGCCCATATAGCGAGGATTACACCCAACTTCGATCGTGGGTGCTGCCATCGCTGATGATGGTGTTGGAAAACAACACACACCGTAGCTATCCGCAGGATCTCACAGAGATCGGCCTCGCGGCGAAAGTAGATACCGACGAGAACACAAACGTGAGCGAACACCGATCGATCGGTGCAGTGCTTGCCCGACACGACGCAACCTACGAGGACGCAAAAGCGCGGCTACAAGCGCTCTGTGATGACTTCGGTGTTGCAATTGAAACGCCGGCGATCGAGCACCCGTCATTCATTCCCGGACGCGTTGCTTCGATCGTTGTCGATGGAGCGCAGGTGGGCGTCGTTGGTGAAATCCATCCGGCAGTGCTCGTCGAACACGACCTCGAACTGCCTGTGTCCGCGTTTGAACTCGATCTTGCTGCGCTCAATAAATAACTAGCAGTTATCTCTCTACCTCGGATATTCCTTTCTTGCATTTATTTTTGCCTGAACGAAACCTTTAGGTGACAATACGTGCCGGTATCTATCATGGACAATAACTCTAATTCGTTTGAGACAATGTCGGTCACATACGGTGAGCGTGACCAATCCCCTGCCCCAGGGGTAGAAGACGTTGTTGTGCCGATTCATCTTTCTTCGACATATTCGATCCCACGTATTGAAAAGGGAATGAGTCTTGAAGATGTTAACGCAGACGATGGTGAGTATCTCTACTCTCGGCTCGCAAACCCAACGCGAAATGCGCTTGAACACCGAATTGCAGCACTTGAGGGCGCATCACATGGGTTTGCAGTCGTCTCCGGAACGGCTGCGATCGCAACCACGATGTCGGCAATTCTTACGCCGGGTGACCACGTTGTCGCTTTTGAGGATCTCTACGGTGGCACAAAATCGATGCTTAAACGCTTCTTTAACGAGCGGCTCAACGTCGGTGTTGATTTCGTCGATGCAACTGATCCTGAAAACGTCGCTGCTGCGATGCGTGACGAGACCGCACTCGTCTGGATGGAGACGCCAACGAACCCACTTATCCATCTCTGTGATATTGCGGCAATTGCTGAGATTGCACACGCCCATGATGCAAAACTCGGCGTTGACAACACGTTCCTCAGCCCATACTTCCAACAACCGCTTGCGCTCGGTGCAGATGTTGTGATCCACAGTACGACAAAATATCTGAACGGGCACTCCGATTCGATTGGTGGGGCGATCGTCACCGACGATGATGCGCTCGCAGAAGAGATTGGATTCCTTCAACAGATCGGCCTTGGCGCAATGCTTTCGCCGTTTGATTCGTATCTCACCTTGCGCGGAATGAAGACGCTTCCACTGCGAATGCGACAGCATGAACAAAACGCGTTGGCGATCGCTCGTTTCTTAGAAGAGCATCCTGCAGTTGATGCCGTCCACTACCCTGGCTTAGAGAGCCACCCACAACACGACCTTGCGTGTGAGCAGATGGATGGCTTTGGTGGCACGCTCTCGCTTGAGTTGGCGACCGATCTTGATGGTGTTGTTGAGTTCCTTGGCGCGCTCCAACACTTCCCGCTTGCGGTCAGTCTCGGTGGTGTTGAGTCGCTTATTGAGCATCCAGCAACGATGACACACTCACCGCTTACCCAAGCGGAGCGCGATGCACTCGGGATCACTGACTCGTTGCTTCGAATCTCGGTTGGGACGGAAGCCGTTGAAGATCTCCGATACGATCTCGACACTGCACTCTCGATGATCTCGACAACCGATACTGCTCACCCGACAACCACGCAGTCGTAATCCATTCGCGGAATTATTTTCCCACCGTATCACTGACCACAATACAATGATCCTTGTCGTGCAAAATGAGATCCGTCCGCGATTTCGATATCTCGGCGCTGAAATCCCACGATTTCTCCCACCGTCTACCGAGTATATCCTCCCCGACAATGACGCTGCGCCGTCGCTTGCTGGCGTTGATGCGCTCGTCATTAGCGGGAGTACTGCTGGTGTGTATGAACGAGCCGATCGGCCATGGATTGATGCGGGAATGGAACTTGTCCGCGAGGCGGTTGACCGAGAGATTCCAACGCTTGGTATCTGTTTTGGTCACCAACTGGTCAATGCAGCTCTTGATGGGGCTGTCGAACACAAGGGTCCAAAACATCGGTTCGTTGAACCGACCTATATGAACGATCCGCTATTTGAGAACGTCTCTGCGGCTGTCCCTGCCGTCCACGGTGATATGGTAACGGAAGCCGGTCAGGGGATGGACGCGATCGCATCCCTTACGAGCGACCAATCGGACAGCAATTACGACTACCCGCTGTTTGCGACCCGACACGAATCTGCCCCTGTGTGGACGGTACAGTTCCATCCAGAACTTACCGACCGTGTCTTCGATCGGATTGTCGCTGATTTTGGATGGACAGAAACAGACGTTTCGATCGAAGACGTTGACACAGCACCGTTATTTTCAAACTTCTGTTCGCTTGCTGACGTTCAACACACTGTGGAACACACCCACGAGAGCGTGTGACACGCTGTAGCGAAGGACCGAGGCGTTTAACACCCAACGCTGCCGAATTTTCTCCGAGAATGCCTCGTGGAGATTATAACCCCGATACTGCCGAGCCAAAATGGCAGTCGACGTGGGTTACCGACCAGACATACGCGTATCCGGATGAATCGGTTGACCCAGACACCGCTTTCTCGATCGACACACCCCCGCCGACGGTATCGGGAAGCCTTCACTGGGGCCACGTCTACGGATCGATACTGCAGGATATTGTTGCACGCTATCATCGAATGAGTGGTAATGAGGTGCTCTTCCCGTTCGGATACGACGATAACGGGATTGCCTCAGAACGGCTCACAGAGCGTGAACTCGATATCCGACACCAAGACTACGAACGACGAGAGTTCCAGAAACGCTGTCGTGAGGTCTGTCGTACGTATGAAGATGAGTTCACAGAGAAGATGCAGGCGATGGGAATCTCGATCGACTGGGAGAACACCTACCGAACGATCTCACCTGAGGTTCAACGAATCTCACAGCTATCATTCATTGATCTGTACGAACAGGGCAGAGAGTACCGTCAGAAAGCACCGGCAATCTGGTGTCCAGAGTGTGAAACTGCGATCTCACAGGTCGAAACTGAAGACGCAGAGCACGACAGCCACTTCCACGACATCGAGTTTGCGTTGACAACAGAAACCGAGAGCGGACGGGATTCGTTCGTTATTTCGACCACACGTCCAGAACTGCTCCCTGCATGTGTCGCCGTCTTTGTTCACCCGGATGATGAGGAGAACGCGGAACTCGTCGGCAAGACAGCAGAGATTCCGATCTTCGGACAGACAGTTTCAATTATCGAAGACGAGCGGGTCGACATGGAAACGGGGTCCGGGATTGTCATGTGCTGTACCTTCGGTGACCAGACTGATATTGAGTGGTATCAAGCACACAACCTTGATCTGCGGATTGCGATCGACGAATCCGGCCACCTGACCGACGTTGCAGGCGAGTATGAGGGGCTTCACTCCGATGCGGCTCGTGGGTCGATCGTCTCCGATCTTGACGACGTTGACGCACTCGTCGATAAACGCGCAATTACGCACACGGTCAATGTGCACGAACGCTGTGGGACAGGCGTTGAGTTCCTTGTCACGAAACAGTGGTACATTGACGTGCTGGATAAGAAAGACGAGTACCTCCAAGCCGGTCGAGAGATGGAGTGGTTCCCCGAGAAGATGTTCACCCGATACAAACACTGGATCGACGGCCTCCAGTGGGACTGGCTCATCTCTCGGCAGCGATCGTCCGGTATCCCGTTCCCGGTGTGGTACTGTGAAGAATGTGATTATGAAGTCATCGCTGAGAAATCTGCTCTTCCAGTCGATCCGCTTTCGGATGAGCCACCGATTGATGCATGTCCAGAGTGCGGCCACACCGAGTTTATTCCTGAATCAGATGTGCTTGACACATGGGCCACCTCTTCTCTGACACCACTCATCAACAGCGGATGGGATTGGGATGATTCAGCCGGCGAGTTCACGATGGACCGCCCGGAGATCTATCCAATGAGCGTTCGGCCACAGGGCCACGATATCATCTCATTTTGGCTGTTCCACACTGTCATCAAATGTTATGAACACACTGGTGAGGTACCATTCGACTCAGTGATGATCAACGGAATGGTTCTCGATGAGAACCGTGAGAAGATGTCTAAATCAAAAGGCAATGTTGTCGACCCGGATGCAGTCCTCGAGAAGTATCCGGTGGATGCAGCACGGTACTGGGCCGCTGGCAGCGCGATCGGTGATGACCTCCCATATCAAGAAAAAGGGCTCCGTGCCGGTGAGAAACTGATCCGCAAACTGTGGAACGCTTCAAAACTCGTCGATTCGATGACACCGGATGAACCGGTTGCCCGACCGGATGAACTCCGCGCTATTGACGCATGGTTACTTGCTGCGCTTGATGAAGAGATTGAGACGATCACCTCCAGATTGGAGACGCGTGAGTTCTCAAAAGCCCGCGATCGACTCCGCAGCTTCTTCTGGGGAACGTTCTGTGATGACTACCTTGAGATGGTTAAGGGACGAGAAGACGACTCTGCGGCATACACGCTGCAAACCGCACATAACCGATTTGTCCGACTGTTCGCCCCAATCCTTGCTCATGTCACAGAGGAACTCTACGCAGATATGTACGCAACGGACGATGAGAGCGTCCATCTGCAGCCGTGGCCACAGCCGCTCGGCATTTCGGCTGATCGAGCTGCTGGTGCAATGGCGATCAACGTCGTTGGCGCGCTTCGGAAGTACAAAAGCGCCAATCAGCTCTCGCTCAACAGCGAGCTACAGACCGTCGAAGTGTACGGCGATGTTGAAGCGTTCGAAGATGACATTACGTCCGTCATGCACATCAACGAACTCGTCATCCATGAGGGCGAGGCACCGATCGAATCCGCAATTACCGGGATTAGCTTAGACTACTCGGTTGTCGGTCCACAGTACGGAAGCCAGGTTCCTGATATTGAGACTGCACTCGGGCAAGACGACTACAAACTTGTTGGTGACGAACTTCATGTTGCAGGGCTCGAACTCGCCGCTGATGCGTTTGAGGTCGAAAAAGAGCGCCAGTACGCTGGTGAGGGTGAGTTTATCGAAGCCGGCGATGCGATCGTGATCGTCAACAACTAACGATACGGTACACCTCCCTATTTTATTCCATCTTATTTCATCTTATTCGAGATCTACACCAACTGCATCCTCAATCGTGTCAAACCCATCACGTTCAAGGAGTTCGAGTAACCCTATATTGATTCTTCGGGCGATCGATGGTCCTTCGAAGACAAGGCCAGTGTAGAGCTGCGTAATGCTTGCCCCTGCTCGGATCTTTTTGTATGCTCCTTCAGCATCGGAGATTCCACCAACACCGACGATTGGAACGTCTGTTCGGTCGGCAATAAATCGGATCAGATCAGTTGCAGCCCCTTCGATCGGTTTGCCTGATAGGCCACCCCGTTCGACACGGTTTGGATTTTGAAGTGTCTCCGGGCGCGCTGTTGTCGTATTCGTTGCAATGACACCATCGAGGTCCAGGTCACCGACAACGGTAAGGGCATCTTCGATCGCTGGGCGTGGAAGATCCGGCGAGAGCTTGACGAGGAGTGGATCTGCGCCTGCATCGACAAGCGTTCCAAGAATAGACTCCAGTGCATCGCGGTTCTGTAGCGATCGCAGCCCCGGTGTATTTGGACTGGACACATTCACTGCAAAATAGTCGCCCGCAGACGCAACGCGTTCGAAGGTATAGCAATAATCATCCGGTGCATCCGCAAGCGCTGTTGATTTTGACTTCCCAATGTTGATGCCGATTGGAACGCTTGGAAGTGTGCTCTCTGTGAGCCGATCGCCGATGATGTCCGCCCCATGATTGTTGAACCCCATCCGATTGATGAGTGCCTCGTCCTCCGGCAGTCGAAACATCCGTGGCCGGCGATTTCCTGGCTGTTTCTCAGCCGTTACGCCACCAACTTCGACGTGTCCAAATCCAAGCGCTGCAAGCATCGACGGAATTTCCGCATTTTTGTCGAACCCCGCCGCGACGCCGACCGGATTTGGGAACGGACAGCCAAAGACAGTTGTTTCAAGTCGATCGTCACTGACTGTGTAGCGATCAGACACTCTCTCTTCGATTGGGCTGTCTTGTGCAACCTCCAGCAGCTGATGCGCAAACCGATGTGCGGTCTCTGGTGGGAGCCGAAACAGAACCGGTTTGAGTAGCTCATAAGTCTCCATTATGTATCCTCTCACAGTGAATGAGTATGAAACCGACGAAGCAATCGCTCTTGAGTTGTAACTTTCACAAATAGTGAGGACGCTCAGAAGTCGTGTTCGACGTCTTCTGGGTCTGCTTTTTGGATGATGATCTTCCCGTCACGTACGCGAACGAACACTTCGTCGCCGATATCCATACCAGCAACTGCGAGTTCGTCCTCGTGTAGGTTTACGTGAACGTTGTGATACTCGCCATTTTCATCCTTCGCGCCACTTGGGCTGAGCTTCTTCTTACGAACCATCGCGGGTGTCTGCTATGACCTTCGACATAGCGCATACATAAGTGTTGTTTACCGAATTTCGGATCTGATACATACGCGCGCAAGCATACTATCCCTTCTAATATAATAAACTTCGTTGCATAAAGAGACAAAATCGACTGGCAGCACTGGGTTCTTTATAAATGGTGGTCCGAATAGCCTTCATTTCCCCGATATATTTATAATACACCATGTATTCGGTTGGCATGGAGAGTGAAACCATGGTACGTGACGATGGTAAGCGCAATTTCGCGCTCAGAGAAGACGATGGATCGGAATCGAGTGTATTCTCCGGGAATACACCTCGACAAGCTGCACTCAAAGCTGCTCGCCGGTTAGAGCCAGCAAATTCAGAAGATGCAGCCGAACGTGTTCCCCTCCACCTGCGTGAGAAGGGGACGGACAAAATACATATCTACGAGGGATGGGCGTGGCATGAAACTGCCCCAGATAACAGCCCTGATTGGATGCCCGAGGAGATCACGGAAGCAAACGTCTCGAAGCAAGGTATCGAACACATCGAAGAATAACGACTAGTATTCGGCCGTCGTCGACAGGGTTTTCTTTGTTCCCCAATGCTATCCGAGTGCGCGGCCCTCACTCGACGGGACCATGTGTACGCGCACGGGATGACCGATCGGTCTCCATCCGCGCAATATTCTATACCCATGAGTTGCTTCGATTGTCAGCAAGACGATTGAATGGCAGCTCGAAGCTGTTGCTTTTATATACTTTTATTAGGCTATATTGCTGGTAAATTTATCTCTCTGCGTTGTTGTGTACTATTTCGTTGTCTCGCATTGTTTGGAGCTGTTATACAACTGAACTGTGCGGCCAATACACACAGTTTCAAGCCATGAAAACGCATGACGTAGTGGATTTAGTTCGTGAGTGTTAAATACAACCCTCTCCTCGGAAATAATGTGAAGAAGCGCGGGACGCACCCCGCGTTCACCATTGCTGATCGAAGTTCGATCGGCTTGGTTTGAATCCGACGCCCTTAAGTATAACAGGGCATTCGGATAATATGCGAAAAACACAACGCGATCGTTCGAACGTTCAACTCGTTCGAAGTTCGTGGATCGAACCGCTTCGATGGGCTTAAGTCCTGTCGAAGGGTACATTCAGATCCGAAGAAATGAGGATTGCCCCCCTGCGGTACGCCGTATCAGAGGCAATCTGATGTG
>NZ_JAKRVX010000011.1 GCF_023638035.1 Natronocalculus amylovorans
ACGAACCATTCGCCGGTCGTCTCTTTCTTTATCGTGACTTCTTTGATGTCCGCGTGGTCAGGAATCGGGCGGTGGTAGTGAATCCGTATGTCTCCGACTTTGGAGAGTTCTAACGTTGCACGTCGGCCACTCGTGTTTTTGAGTTCGAAGCCGGACTGCGAGTAAGTCATACTCTGGTACTCGGTCGGAGACTTCCACTTCAACTTCCCAACCTTGTGCCCGTTCTGTTTCTTCTCGGAGAGGTTCGAGAGGTTCTGATAGAACCGCGTGACGGTTCGTTGCAGAGCCTTCGAATTGACCTTGGAGAAGACTGGGAACTGGTCTTTCCAACCGGGGAGTCGGTAGTGGTGTTTGTACGCTGACCCGATATTGTCGGCGTCGACGTTTTCGTACTCGTATCGGGTGTAGTTGTACGCTTGGCGATGAACGTCAATATGGTATTCTAGTCGATCCGCTACTGCTTGTGTCGGATAAGCGTGGTAGCGGTGACTGTATTCCATCGCTGTCTACTGGTTAGAATTGTATCAATTTAATGGTTTGTTTCACAGTTTGTCGGATTCATCCCCGAGGTCAAGTCTTTCGAGAATCTGTGATTCTCGTGATCACGGAAACCAAAGGTTTCCGAACAACCTCGGGGCATTCTCCTTGCACTTCCGTAAAACTGTGGACAACCGATCGGTTGACATCCTCGAAAAGAGGTACGGATCACTCCTTGGGTGCGTATAGGTGCTCCGCGTGGACAGAAGGCAACCGATGACGATCTGTGAGTCCTCCCACGCCTGTTTGATGCCGCTGAAGAAGTCCAGTTGACATTCTGTGCGGTGTACCTGCGAAATTGACTCCCGCCAATAGAGAGTCGGCAAAAGGTTCATTAGGTCCCTCGAAGGAGTTCATATATGACATACCGGAAGGTAAACTACGAAGAAGTCGATCGCGTTTCCGGGGCGATGCATTTTCTCCGCGAGCCACTCGACTCCGAACAGGTTGGTGTGACAATTGCAAAGTGTGAACCCGGCTGGATCGGTCAGCGCCACGATCATACCGAAAACGGCCACGAAGAGATCTACATCCTCATTGATGGGCGCGCAACGGTCGTCGTCGATGATGACCCGGTGAAAATGAAACAAGGTGATGCATTGTGGATTGACCCAACCTCTGATCGACAGATCCGAAATAGCGACCAAGAGAGCACATTTGTGCTTGTCAGTGCTCCAGAGTTGGTTGATGGTGATGGAAATACAGGCGGTAATTGGTCCTTAACCGGATTTCAAGGCTGAGACAGCTCGATTATACACGTAGCTTTGTACGTTGAACATTTCAGCATTGCATACAGGTTATTTTTATCACCAGACGTGTAGATACGAGTATGCTGTCTCTCGGTGGTAACGGTATTTTGCTTTTCATCGACACTATTGTCTCACTTCTTGCGATTCTTGGGTTTCTTTTCGCTGTCGTATCCTATTACATACTTCGTACGACTGTGCTCCCCCGAATTGGCCAGTTTCAGGTCACGTCAGACCCGACAGGGACGATCGTCACGCGAATACGACAAGAGAGACATCCGGGAGAATTTAGCAAACCAACGACTGAACTACACGTGAGCCTTCAAGCACGTAATCCAACACATGGTTCAGTGTATATTTATGCGATTGAGCTCACACTTCCCGAACTAGAGTGGCCAAAACAGCTGCTTGAATCTGAGGTCGAACTTCCGCCGCAACAGCTCTTTACGGAAACGTTTGTCCAACCAATTCACGACGCAAAATCGTTTTCGGGGACCGTAGAGGGTGAGATTAGATTTAAAACATCTGCAGGTGACGCTCGCCGACCGATCCGGTTTTCCAAACATACGATCGACAAATACCAATGACATCCTCCTCGCCGTGAACGGCGAGGTTTCCTCACGCTGGGGGTATCGCTTACCGACCCACGGAGGCAACTTGCGGGTTCGTATGCTCCTCGTTGGGAACTGAGCGTGGTGACTCTGACCATGAATGGTCGTCCCACTTGAGACATACAGGCCGTGCCATCGACCGTGTTACCGTCGTCTGCCGTTGACGAGACGCGAAACGTCTCGTTCGCCAACCAGAACTCGTCGAGTTCTGGTGACGTCGAAGGAACGTCTCTAACGCTGTGAGGTCGGCGTGCCCCTCGAATCCACACGGACACGTCAGCGTGTCGCGGTGACGTGTCGTGTCCTCCGTCGAGCCGCAGTTCGGACACTCCTGACTCGTCCACGCTTCAGACCGTACCTCCACCGATATGCCGTATTCTTCAGCGGTACACGCCAGTCGCTCCACGCACTCGCTTTACACTTGATGTTTTCCCGATGGATGCGAACGGCTTTCGCGCTAAGTGCGAAGCCGTTCGATCCCTCATAGAAACCGCACGTGAGTACGTTTCGATTCGACAGGTCTACCTTGATCGTGGGTTCTATCAAGTTCACGTTGTCTCAGAGCTGGAACAGCTGGGGGTTGATTACATCGTTCGTGCACGTGCGAGTAGTGGGATGAAAGGCCGTCTCAGCGCCGGTGCTGAGACGGTCGTCGATGACTATACGATGCAGCGAAACCGTCCGCCAACAGCGACAGTTGATGTGACGGTTTTCGCGGTTCCTCACCGTTCGAACGATGACGAACACGTGTGGTTTGTCACGAGCTTGGATGTAGATAGTTCAACAGCGAAAGCGTACGCGGCGGCGGCGTTCCGCCGCCGCTGGGGCATCGAAACCTCATATCGGTAGATCGGTGACTTTCTCCCGAGAACGTCGTTGAGGACGTTCTTGGTTCGGTTATTCTACTTTCTGTTCGCTGTTGCGCTGTACAATCTGTGGGTGCTCGCAAACATCCTTGTTGGTGGAAAAATCCAACCGAAGAAACCGCCGATTTCGACGCGGCGCTCCCTCACTCCCTTCGAGTATCTACTGCTGGGAGAAGAGCCACAGTCGGTTCGATTTCGGAGCAAATTCTGTCGTGGCTTGCTTCGGCGAGAATCTGATTCGGCAACTACTGTAAACGGCGGGACTCTCTCCTTGAGTCAGGTAGTCTATCACTGTCGATATTCACGACCGCTTATTTATTAGTAATCGTGACGTTCTGTCTATCATGATCTTCAAGCACCGCCCGTCGTCGACCGAAGACTCGACGTCACGTGGACAGTCAGAGGTGCTTGGATTTGTTCTCCTTATTGGATTGACAATGGCTGTGATCGGTGCAACCGTTGCTGTTGGGTCGGTTGCGTACTCGAGTGCAACCGCGGATGCGGAGTATGCAAGTGTGGAGAATGCAATGTCAAAACTCTCCTCACAAGCAAGTCTTGTTGCACTTGGCAGTCACGAATCGCGATCGTTCGACCTCGGCTCAATGCGGGATGGGAGCGTCCATGTTGACGAGTCACAAGGGTCGATCCAGATGTACTACGATGAAAATGCAACGTCGATCGCAAATGCCACACTGGATGAACGCACCCGATTCTACGATGAGTCTCTTGGTGCAGTTGTCTACCGCGATGGAGAGAGGGAGCTTGCAATGCAGGGTGGTGGCGTTTGGAAACTTGAAAATGGTGTTGGATCGATGGTCTCCCCACCGGAGTATCACTACCGACAGACAACACTGACATTCCCGATTGTCCGTGTCACTGGTGAGGGCTCAACGAGTGGCCGTGTTGGTGGCTCTGTCGAGAAAGTGTCTGCCGATCGAATCACGAATCCAAATGCGCCGTCGAATCCGATCGATAACGGTACCGTTGTGATCACCGTTCAGAGCGACTACTATCAGGGATGGTACAACTTCTTCCAAACGCGATCGGGTGGAAGTGTGAGTATTGACCACGAAAATCAGACAACAACGGTTGATCTACAGTATCCACAAGAACTCTCATTCAAAAGTGAAACTGGGTTGTTACTTCCGTTCGATGCCGAAATTGACGGTGATTCTGGACAAGGAAACGACTGGAGAGACAACGTTGATGGATTTGATCAGACTGCACTTCCATCAATGGAGCCGATAGTATCCTCACAGATTGAGAGTGCACGTAACAACGAAGACACGATCGACCTCACAGAAGCGGACCTCTCTGAGGGGCTTGAGGCCGGAGTCTACTATGCGGATGATGACTTTACGATCTCAGATGAGGTGACAATCAACACAGATGATGGAAATGTAACAATTGTAGTTGATGGCGATCTTACTATTGACTCACCGATCACGGTGACTGGTAACAGCGAAAATGGCGTCCGCTACTACGTTAACGGGTCGTTACAAGGCGGCAATCAAGATATTACCACCGATAACGAGAGCCCAGAGTCACAGAGAAACGTCTTTTTTGTTGGCGGTGATGCATTCACTGATACAAGCGGAACGCTGGGAACAATACATGCCTATCTCATCGCAACGGACGGAACCGTCGCATTTGGACAGGGTGGAGGTAATACCGAGTTTATTGGTGGTGTCGCAGCAAATGAATTTAATCCAGGACAGTCCGCTCAATGGAACCTCCGCGCACCAGCAGATCAGAGTGATGACTTTGTCATTGATTTGGGAGTAAACCCAAACACAATTACGTATCTTCATCCGAGCGAAAACACGGTCCGTATCGAACTTTGATCGGTTTCGATTTTCAACTGGCAGTGCTGAACAGCCCGGATTGAATTATAATTATTATCGTGCTATGGTTCAAGCCACACCCGTGTTGTTTTTCGAACCGTTGTCACGCTTGTTTCTTCAATCGTCACAATGAGAACTTCATCTGACTTCCGCTCCGTCTCAAATCCGTGCGATGTCAGCGTCTCATTCCAGACCCCTACGTGTGATGACTCAATGCGAATGGCGATCGGTTCGTCTGATTCGAGTGTTGTCGTTCTTGATAGCGACGTGGTACTCGCGACCACTCGTGCACTACTGCTTTCGGTGATTCGTTGTTCACCACCTCCCCGAACCATTTGCAGTAACGGTATTGTGACTGCGTCATCTGTGCTAACGATCGGTGGTTCCCGCACGACCCATGACGAATCAGTGCTCTCTTGATAAACTAACCCTGCTTCGTACACCACTTTTCGATCGTCAACCTGATACACAACTGTGCGCGTCGTGATTGTCCGGTTATTCGCTGTGAATGCATCAAACTCTCCATCCGATTCAGTGAACGTTCCAACCGTTATCGATACTGGGTCGCCGATCCGAAGTTCACCGTCTAGCACACGCATCTCGGTGGACCGACTCCGATCGCCATGCCGCTGGATATCTCGCAGGTTATCCGCTAATACGTCAAAGGATCGCTCCACATTATTGAGTTGCTCTGCCTGCTGTCTGTCCATGAGGGTACTCATTCCCAGCACAGTGACAGTGCCAATCGTTGCAATGACAAGCGAGAAAATCAGCACATAGCTCACTAATTCTGTGACACCACGATCATCAGTGCTCAGGGACCGTCTCTCACCAGCAATCATACTGATCGAACCTCCACTGTCGCATCAGTCGTGAGCCGGAGTTGGAGTTCACCACCGGGGAGTTCAAACTCCGTCTCCCCGTCAGCATTTACCAGCGGTAGCTCGCTTCGATATGGAACCACCACAGACAACGGGTCGTTCCGTGGAGAGAGCTCGATCGTATTCTCTGTAATCGAAATTCGATACTGTTCGTCACTGATCCGCTCAGGGAGCCTGACTTGTTTTTGAACAACAGTCTCATCGCCACCAGCTCGTGCAAGGCGATCGACACTCATCACTTCTGCTGCAAGTTGGTTGCCTGCAACGTCCATCTCCGTCGCCGAAACGCTCTGTCGTTCGCTCTGAATAACGCTTCCAGCAGCAGAGATCAGTCCAATGAAAATCACGGTCATAATTACAATATTAATTGTATATCCAATGTTGACAGACACTGCTCGATCTGTCCCGCCGTTATACATCTGGCTCACCTGGGGCAACCCGTATCTCTGTCGCGTATTCAAGCTGGTCAGTAACGTATGTGACCGAAGTGTTAATTGAATAAATTGCGTCAAATGTCGATATTCGATCGTCTGTTGTGTTCGTATCTCCGGACTCGTGTGTTACAAAAGATAGCTCACCAGTCGTTGCCGATCCGTTCACGATCGAAATCGAATGTGTGCCAACAGCGGGCCACTGGACGGTACACTCCTCACCGCTAAACACCCCCGCTGAAATGTCGAGCACTGGCTCTGAAGCGCTGGTTGTACACACTTCATCATCGGATTCAACAACAAACTCTCCCGCTCCATTCTGATAGAGGTTGATCTCCGAGATTGAAGCTGTCTCAGTATCTTCTATCAAAACCCGTGTCTGTTCGCTCTCACTTGGAAGATCAGTCAGCCTGAGTTGAAATGACCGTGTTTCGCTAGTGGCATTGACAATCTCAACCGGATCTGTACTAGCGGTTAGCTGTCCCTCATCTACACTGGTGACTTTTGTCCCATTTGTCTGAGAGAGATATTCAATAGAGAGCGACTGTCCTTGGCGAAGCGATCGCTCTTCATGAGGGTCACGCAACGAGACGAAGTCCGATTCCGCATCCGCTCGCGAATGAGCGCTATTATCCTCTGCAATCGCCTCATTTTTCCGCTCAATGTAAGATGCAACTGTGGACTCCACGGTCGCGTGTATTTCAACTGCTTCTCGCGTATCATCCGCTGTCGATCGTGTTGCAATATTTTCGGTATAAATTGCGGTATTTAATAATAGCACGAGCGCAAGGAGGACGACTGCAATGGCAAACCCTGTGACGAGAATGAGCTGGCCACGGTCTACGTTTTCGTCACCGTCAGACGACTGCTTGCGTAGGGTTCTTACATTCGCCATACAACCACCTCTACTGTCACCTGTGTGGGGTACGACATCTGGTCAGGCCGGTCTTCTTGATACAGGCTCGTCTCATCAAGACGTGTTTGCTCACCTGCCAATACACGATCGTTCGCAAACAGTGGGACTGTTCGGCTTGCAGCGACGGCACTGTCGCTTGGGTCACCCATGCTAATGAGAGGCTGCCGTTTTGTCTGTGCGGTGCTGTTTTGGTAGATGATATGGACCGAGTATGCGATCTGTCGATCGCCAAATGTCTCTTCAAGCATCGCACCAAATGACCCACACCCAGCAGTGCCCTGTTCGATTCCATCACTGTAGGCACCCGTTGGCAGTGATGACCCATTGAATCCCCCTTGGGATTCATCCCAGCAGAGAACTGCCGCTTCTAGATCACCGCGCTCCGCAGCGATCGCTAATACATCGTTCGCCTCTGCCCGTTGCTGGTTCTCAATGTGTTGATTTGAGGTACTTGCAGACAGTGGTGTCACTGCAGTCGCCTGCAGTGCAAACAATACTGCACTCACAAGAAGGAGTGCAGCGACAAACGCTTCAAGCGTGTGTGCTTGGCCACGATCAGTAGTCCGGTTACGTTCACGATCACGATCGGCTGGTGTCCATCTACTCATTACCATACCCTCACAGTCAGTCTGAACTCCGCACTCTCTGAAGCGATACGTGATGTGTCTCCAATTGTGACTACCCGTGAGGAGACGACTGCATCGGATGGTGGATCCGGGTCCCCTCCAGTTAGTGGTTCTCCATCTTCGGTCTCGATCGGTGTTGCTGGACCTGTCGAGAGTTCATGTACGGTGATATTCACCGATCGATCGACCGGTTGGCTTCCATGCACACCAACAACCGCTCCAATCTCGCCATCCATCTCAAACCGACAATCATCTCCTGAAGACTGACTAAAGAAGGCAATCGTACACCCTGCATCCAACACTGCAGGCTCAGATACAGCATATACCAGTGCATCTTCCACAAGGTAGCCCGCTGTTCGATCGGCGACAATAAACAGTGCCCCATCACCACCTCTGAATGGCTCAAACATTGACGGAATAAACGCAACGACAAATGCAACTGCAAGCAAAAACACGCTTGCACCGATCGCAAAATCAAGCGTTGTCTGCCCACGCTGTTCATCTATCATCCAATCACCACCCACGTACCAAGTGCAATCGTCGAGAGGACGACAACAAATTTGACACCGGCAACGATGTCTGCATTTCGAATGTACCCACAGATCAACCCAGCCAGTACCGCTTGGATAGTGACCGCGTGGAAAAACAGCAGTGACAACAGTGCTGGATCAAATCCACCACCAAAGTCAGGACCACCGCCTACGCCTTCCAATTCCGCTTGTGAGCCTTCTCCCGCAATTCCGGTCATTGCCTCAATAAACTGCGTTTGCAAAATTGCCATCACCGCAAGCAATGTTAAATATGTCATAATAATAATCGTTACCTGCATCCGGGTCCGGGAAATCCGCTCTCGTTCAATATCATCTTGGTTTTCGCTTGCTTGTGCTGCTGTTGAGAGTACATCTGTAATCTGGCTGGACGCCTCCTGTGCTTCGGTGATGAGTTTCACTGTCCGTGCAAGCCGTGGGATATGGTATTTGTTGTTAAACTCAACAAGTGCATCCCGGATACTCATTCCATAGTTTACTTTTGCGTACATAATCTCGAACTCATCTGCCAACTTTCCAGATGAGGTATCCGCAACCGTATAGATCGACTCAACAAGCGTTTGTCCGGTATCGTTCGCACTGGAAAGCTTTCTGAGTGTATCAGAGAGTTTTCCAGTTACAGCATGGCGCGATCGCACATTCCATTCATGGAAGATTGCGAGCGGTGTGAATATGAAGTAGATCGGCAGGTAGACCCAGATTAGTGTGCTCCAGATTGGTTGCTCAATCCATTCGCTGTAGGCAATCGGCGCTCTCCCACCAACAATTGCAATCAACAATAACACCATCGTTGCTGGGACGGTCAGTGCAAGCGTAAACAGCGGGTTGTCACGGAAGAAGATGTGTGGCGCTTTGAGTATCTCCGTTGTTTTGTACGTCCCTTCACGTGATTTAATTCGATCGAAAATCTGTTTGTCACCAACAAACCGCTCAACCAACCCAAGGTGAAGCAACCCTTCTTTCGAGACGTCTTGTAGTCGTTCGCTGGCCCCTTCAGCACCAAGATAGCCGTTTCCAGGCTCATCCTGCTTCACCGTCGAAATAAGCACCAAAAATCCGACCCCAACCAACGGAATAAGCGCATAGATCGTTGCATACAGCAACGTTACGTCCGCATCGCCCATCATCCCCATGATCACGAGGATGATGACCAACAGAAGCGGGAACAGCGAGAGCGTCATATACATCTCGCCGAACAGCTCTAAGGTTTCAAGCGTCAGCTCTTGTTGCTGTTTTGCTGTTCGCATATGCGCGTCTTTCTTATCATCAAGAAACGACTCCATATCGCCACCGGAGTTGACGATCGAGAGCATATCCGTGAGAAACTGCGACAGATCGCTGCTTGGAGTTTCAAGCGCCTGCTGACGGATTGCGTTCCGATAATCCGTCCCAAAATACTCCGTCTCTCGGACAATGCTCTGGAACTCACGAGACACCTCCCCGTAGGTATCATCTGCTTCGGCCATTGCTTCGAGAATCTCTAGTTGATTGAGGCCACCAACAGAGAGCGCATACATGAACGCGATTGCATCCGGAAGCAACATATTGATCTCTCGTTTCCGGGTGTCCGCCCGAGAGTACGGAATCGCAAGCAGTGACCCGAATCCAGCCGCAAACCCGATCGATCCAAACACAATTCCGGTAATCCCAATAAACGCCGGCATTGCAAGCGAGCGAAGCAGGGTTCGGATCTCCGGTGACGAAACCGGGATTCCGAGGCTCAATGAGGCAGGATTGACAACCCCTGCCCAGAAGAGTCCATACCCAAGTACAGTCCCGAGGACCCAGAGGATACCGCCTGCAATAACCCCAAGTGCAAGCGATCGGGACATGTATAGCTCAACCGGATCACCCATCCGTGCTTCAGTGAGTTTGCGGTCAATGTCTGCGACAAAATCGCCATCTGGATTAAATACAACGCGAAAGAGCGGATAGAACAGGTCTGAGAGAATATCACTATCAGGGTTCGATCCAGGCCTGTCGAACTGTTCAGACACGATTAGCCCTCCGTTCGATCGTCTGCATCTGTTGAGCCGCGCTCATCCTCACTCTGGCGCTCATCCACATTCGAATCTTCAGCGTTGGCTTCAGCTTCATCAGCAGCAAGATATTCATCAAAAACGCCTGCATCATCCGATGCTACTTCGTCTCTGTCGGCTTCGGAATCGGGCTTCATATCCATATCAGCGTCGGGATCGGGCTCTGTATCCGTAGCCGTCTCGTCACCAGTGGCTCCTTGCTCATCAACCTCTTTTGGTGTAACAGTGATCTCTTCTGCTACCGCTAGCCCTTTGAGTGCGCTTGCAACGGATTCGGTAACCGTTCCACGGTACGACGGGAAGAGTGACTCTTCGGCTTTCTTCAGTATCCGTGTTGCCGTCTCAGATTGGAGCGTCCCAGGGTCTGGCCGTGGCACTAACGCCTCTGTATCCGGGTCAATATCAATGAGAACAGACTCCATCTCCCGGAGGTCCTCTAGACTTGCCTCCAGCTCATCGTTTGCCATGAGTGCCAAAATTGTATCAGGGTCATTCATAAATGCCTGAATCGTCGCTGCAACCTGTGTGTAGGTGTTGAGACCGCGATCGATCAGATATGCAAGTACCACTTCACGCTGGAACTGCTCGCTTTTTAATTCCTCGTGAGTCCACCCGCGATCGAATTTGATGCTCTCTAAGGTGTTTGATGTGCCAAGCCGGAGGAACTCATCCGTTTCCGCCTGCCATTGGAACACATCTTGTACGTTGATTTCGTCATTTTCCGCATCATAGTGATTGATTTCGGTGATCGACTTGTTCCGTCGTACCTTTTTGCCCTGCACCCGCGTCGAGGTCTGGATTGAGACCAGGTCTAACGCGGTAAACATCGTTTTCGAAACGTTGATCGGCTCAGTCGTAAACCGTTTTAAGACCTCGCCAACCGTGTCCGCGTGGAATGTGGTGTATGTGGTGTGTCCCGTGGACATGACCTGAAAGAGCGTTCGACCCTCTTCACCGCGGATCTCACCCATCACGATGTAATCCGGTCGCTGTCGGAGCGCTGCCTCAAGCAGGTCGAACTCATCAACATCGCCTTTGTCATCGTCAGAAAAGGATGGCCGAGTCACTGAGGCAATCCAGTTTCGCTGTGGGAGTTCGACCTCTCTGGTATCTTCGATCGAGACGATCTTTGAATTCGATGGAATGAACAGTGAGACTGCGTTCAGACTTGTTGTTTTCCCGGATGCAGTCCCACCGGCGAAAATGAGGCTTTTGTTGTTCTCGATGCAAAGCCACAGATACGCCATCTCCTCCAGCGAGAACGTGTGCCAATTGATGAGGTCGATCGGTGTGAACGGGACTTCCTTGAACTGCCTGATGGTATAGTTTGTCCCGTGATCCGAGACTTCACGACCAAGCGTAAGCTGTGCACGGGAGCCATCCGGGAGCGTTGCATCCACCTGTGGCCGACGTTTTGAGATCCCCTTCCCCGATCGCTGTGCGAGCTTGACAACGAAGTCGTCCAGCCGTTTTTCTCCGTGGGTAATATTCGAAATAAGCTGCTCGTATTCCGAGTGATAGACAAAGACGGGTGAGTTGTACCCATCACAGGAGATGTCCTCAACATTGATGTCGTGTTTGATCGGGTCAATTCGCTCGTACCCAATAAAGTCGCGTTTGAGAATGTACAGCAGCTTTTCAACTTGGTACTCGGTTAGTGTCTCCGAATTCTCCGCAAGCACAGCAGGCTCCGGGCGAGCAGCGATGCCATCTAGCTGTCCATCATCTTCGACAGCATCTCTGTACCCGATCTTTCGTAGTGCCTTTCCAATGGGCGTGTCTGGCCGTGTATTGAGTGCGAGCTTCGGTTCAAACTCCGCAAATGCCGGTTCCCGATCGAACCGAGCAGCAAGTTGTTTCATCAGCGACAAGAGCTTTTGCCATCCCGTTTCGAGTTGATTGCCCATCGGCTCACTCGGCGTTTGGCTATACAAACTGTATCGCTCCAGCAAGCGGTATGCCTCATCAGTGATGACCCCAAGGCGATGTTGGTCATCGCTTGCTGCTGTCCCCTGCTCGCGGTACTTGATCGCCGTTCTAAGCTTCTCTGTTAGATACTGGGTTACGTCACGCTCGATCGAGTTTTGGTACGGCTCAATAACGTAGTATTTTTTCTCGTTCTCTTTCTGTGAGTGAAAAATAATAATGAACGCATATGGTTTGTTCACCCAGTAGCGTTCGATCTCTTTGAAATGCAGTTTCTTCGCCATGGGGACTGCCTTTTCGAGATCATATCTGTTTGCGACAGTTGTGATCCCGTTTTCATCTGAAAAGAACGTATCCTCATCAATATCATCCTGTATATTGACCGTGCGCTCATCCACTACTTCAGAGAGCTCTTCGGCTCGTGACGCTCCGAGCGAAAGCATCGCTTCGAGATTGTTCGGATCAAATCCAAGCGCTTCCTTTTGTTCAAACCGAATAATCTCGCCACCCTCATCTCGTGGACGGCTTCCATCCGCATTGTAGTAGTAGAGCCGTTTGTAATGCTCCCACATCCAGATATCCTTCACGACTGGTGTCGTGTGTGGGTTACAGAATTCCTCAAAATAGTCGTCTAAGCCGACGATCCGTGGTGCTGCATCATCAACCGCTTCCTGACCGGTAACAAGCCCAATTCCAAGCGCTTCTCGCTCACTGAATGGGAGCACCATCCCATCATCTCTCCGCGGTCGAGTGCCGTCCGCTTCGTAGTAGTATGCTCGCTTATAATGTTCCCACAGCCACTCGCCACGGCGTACTGGTGTTGTATCTGGATCGCAGAACTGTTTGAAATATCGTTCAAGACCACAGGCAGCCTCCGCTGCGGTGGTCGCAACATCGGTTATCTCCGCAGGGTGAAACCCAAGCGTTGATTGGATAGATTTGGTCTTCCCAAGTTGCTCCCACTGTGATCGAGTAAACGGCGGTTTTGACCCTCCCGATCGGATTTGGCTCACCCGCTGGGCAGACTCAGTCTCTCCGATCGTTTTAAAATAGTCTTCCCACGTAAACTCTCCGACGGAAACTGCTTGCTGATCCTTCTCAGTAGACGACACCACAGCGGCGACATCCTCAACGTTACTGGTGTCGTCAGTTGCCATAGGAATATCTTGCTCCTTTTCGTTTAAAGGGTTCCGGGTAAGTTATCATATTTGATATGTTTTGGTCATCTGAACAGTACACTGGTAGTACATGAGTTTTGATTGAGCCGAGAATCATTCACGATAAGTAATATATCATATTCTGTGAGTTTCATATCGTAGAGGGGGGTGGGGCCTCTTGGTTACTAAGTGGCTACTTGCGTTCTAGGCACTTCTTTCTCCCCGTTGTTACGGCAATATGGCTACCTTTGAGCCATACGAGTAGATAACCGGCGATGAGGCGTAGTATGGACGTTTCAAGGGTAAACCTCGCCCTTCAGGGCGGGGAGGATGTCAATAGTACAAAAGAAGCCACAGTGAGCAGACCTGTCTCTTATTGGCCCTCGGGTGGTCGATTGCGATCGGCTCCAATCTCGACATTAGTACCGTGATCGTCCGTCTCAAATTCTATGATATGAAGTATAAAAGCCCCGGGCTGCTGATTTGACGGTCATACATCTGTTTCCTTGAAAATCTTAATTATACACTTCCCGATCAAGGTACTACCATGAGCTCCCGTGTGTTGGTCGCCATGGATCACTCTGATATGAGTGAGAAGGCCCTCAGATATGCACTTTCAGTACATCAAGATGCGAAAATAACCGTCCTACACGTCGTTGGGGAACCCTCTTCGATGTGGGGGCAAGCAGTTTCACTTGCGCTCGAAGATGACATTGAACAGGCTGCACGCGATCGGGCGAAAACGGTAATCGAAACCGCGGAAGCGATCGCTGCAGAATACGACACAACAATCGACACAAAAGTACTGGTCGGTCACCCTGCCAGAGCAATCATCAACCACGCCACAAACTACGACACTGTGATTATTGGCTCACATGGTGGGACGCTTGCAGAACGCCTGTTTGTCGGAAACGTCGCTGAGCAGGTCTTTCGTCGATCGCCAATTCCGGTAACTGTTGTTCGATGAGTGTGGTGTGGCTCCGATCAGAAACCGATCTCAAGTACAGTAAAGAAGGCGTATGAGAGTCCAAGCGAGACAGATGGCCCAATAATCCACATTGAGACGTATTTTGCAACTGCTTTTGGATTAACCAATTCACCTGAGCCTACCACTTCTTTTGGCTCTTCTTCACCAATCTTTCGTACAGGCGCCCCTGCCTCTGCACCGATCGCCCCGGGAACAATTTCTGCATCCACATCCCCAGTCACTACGTCACTCGCTTTGATCGGGCGTGTTGCACGACCCCATCCAAGGCCGACAATTGTCATCACCATTGCCATCACAAGACTGATTGGGATTCCAATGTAGGAGAGCGCTGTTGTGATTGTGGCGGCAGTGAGCATCACGATGAGCGCTGCAAGCAGTGGAATATCGCTTAGTTCGGTTCCAACAGAGTCCATCGTTCGTCGAGCGATGGTAAATCCACCCAATCCGATCGCAAGCGTGGCAATAATAATCGCCGTATTCGGCTCAATTGCACCACTGCTAACAAGCGGGGCAGCGGCGTTCGGGACATTGCTTGCCCCTGCGCTGAACGCCATATAACAACCAATAATCAATACCACAACTGTTGTTCCCATCTCTTTTGAAGTTGTGTTTGGCCCACGCACTGGCGTTGGGATCGTTCGAGTTCGATCGAGTACAAGCAGTGGACCATCAGACGATCTAATAGCAAACCGACGATTAAGTTCAGGATAGAAATAGCGACCAATAATTCCACCAACCCAGAATCCGATTACGGGCGTCACAACCCACCACATGACGATCCGTCCCATTGTCTCAAAATTGAGTGTTCCAGTTGCGAGCCCAAGGCCAGCAATTGCACCAACTGTGGTCATTGACGTTGGTACGGGGACGCCGAAGAGATTTGCGACAAGAATGCCCATACCAATGAAAAATAGTACCGCAACACCCGCTTCAAGCGAGATTGGGGTCGTAATAATCTCACCGGAAAGCGTGTCAATCACGTTTCGTCCAACAGTCCAACCACCAAGAAATACAAAAAATGTCATCGCCACCGCTGCGGCCGTCTTCGAGATGACTCCTGCCCCAACTGCTGGCCCCCACGCAACAGCAGTTGAGGAGCCTCCAATATTAAATCCGACAAAGATAGATGCAAAAATACCGATCGCCAATATTGTCGTAAGAGACATATGAATAATATCGTTACAAAGGCGGAAAAATATTCTGAGAACATTTAAAAATAATTTGAATGACGTATTTATATTATATAATCGCAGTTCTGAGCGGATTTTAACTGGACACGCAACCAACAGGTTTGGACAGTCAGACAGGCAGTTTGATCATAACCCGGCCCAACGGGTTTTGAACTTCAGCAACCCACCTCGTTCGCCCCTCCCTAATTCGAGCCTGCGCCGTTTCGACGAGTCGATTCTGACCGTATGAAAACGGGCGTGACGGGATTTGAACCCGTGATCGAGTGGTTAGGAACCGCTCGCCCTATCCGCTAGGCCACACGCCCGCAGCATTTGGATTTCATCAGTAGTCGGCACTCACGAGCAAGATAAATCCGCAAAAACCGACGGCCAACGGTGATCAGTTAGACTTTTCAGCCGCTTCAGCGGTCTCGGTTTCAGCGTCTGCTTCTGCTTCTGCTTCTTCAACAACTGGCTCGTCTTCAACTGTCGAGTCCGCCGCTGCGGTCTCTGTATCGGAGTCGCTGGATTTCTTTTTGCTCTCGGACATCTCTTTGAGCTCTTCTTCAACCTCTTCACGGCCTTTTTTGAACTCACCCATCGCTTGACCGGTCGATCGCGCAAGCTTTGGAATTTTGTTTGCACCAAACAGGAGCACCAGTACGAGCAGGATGATGAGCAGTTCGGGACCAACCGGCAGGCCGCCGAACAATGGAATCATAGTTGCCATTTCTACTCGTGGATAACCCAGTCGTAATTATAGTCTTTTTGCCTTTGATGGGCTTCGGCGACCATACGACCCAGAGAGATCCGTGATTGACAGCATATTTGCCAGCAATATGCGACAGAATGTAGTGAAATTTGGTCCGTGTCGCCAGTACGCGTCAGTAACTGGGTGGAACCATACGTACAAATCGGTTCAGTCCAACAGTTGATTGTGAGTTTGGTTAATCAACAAGCACCGACCTTTACGGCGCCGATCGCAGATACAGATGGACTGTCAACGATGACGCTGTCTGATGCGCTTGGCGATGGCCCGATCGTACTCGCGTTCTTTCCGGCAGCATTTTCAAGCGTCTGCACGGCAGAGCTCTGTACGTTCAGAGATGGACTCTCAACATTCAACGAGCTCTCTGCAACAATATACGGAATCAGCACAGATCTCCCCTATGCACTTGCGGAATTTCGGACGCAGTTCGAACTTGGGTTTCCATTGATTAGTGATACAAATGGGACGATTATCGAACAGTATGGAGTCACGACTTCATTTGATCATATTGGGCTCCAACCGGTTGCCCAGCGTGCGGTTTTTGTGCTCGATGAGACTGGAAGGGTTGTATACGAGTGGATTGCAGATAATCCGGGGCAACAACCCGAGTATGATGCTGTTGAATCCGCAGTCGCGACGCTTATCGCCGAGCAGTAGGCGGGCAACTGTTTTTACTCACCGCCTCGAATCACAGTCGGATGACTGACACTGCTGAATACTCTCGTAGATACGATCCTGATGCACAACACGCATTTCCGGACGATCGACTCAACGAAATCCTCCCTGAACTGACGTCCGATCCAGAGGTCCGAACGCTACTGGATGCACAGAATGTGAATGCAGTCGTCAGAAAACGATACAACGACCATGGGCCAAAACATATTGAGATTGTACGCAATCAAGCACTCCGGCTCTATGACCTTTTGAAAGCCGCTGGTATCGAATTTAATGGCGCACAAGATCAGGGTCTTGAAGAAGAAGATGAGGCTGTTATTATCGCCCTTGCTGCAACACTACACGACATTGGCCACATCGTCCATCGAGACGATCACTCCTACTACTCGATTCCGCTTGCGGGGTCATTCCTTGATCGGTTTCTCCCACAGTTTTATGAGACTGAAGCAGCCGTCCGTGTAAAGGCAGAGGTACTCCATGCTATTCTGTGCCATCATACAGAAGAAGAACCGCTCACACGAGAAGCGGGGGTGATCCGGGTTGCAGATGGTCTTGATATGGAGCGTGGGCGATCGCGAATTCCGTATGAGAGCGGTGGCCGTGGAATTAACACAATCTCAAGTCAGGCGATCGATCAGGTGACGCTCAAACCAGGGACAGATGCTGCAGTCCTCGTTGAGATTGAGATGGTAAACGCGGCCGGTGTCTATCAGGTAGATAATCTTCTCAAAGCAAAGCTTGAGCGGTCGCTCATCGAAGATGAGGTTCGGATTATTGCCATCAACACAAAGGCGGAAGACCCGCTCGTTGAACGGATCGAATTATAAGCGATGGGTTACTATTCGTCTGCTGATTCGGTCGTATCAATTCCAAGTGCTTGATTTACGCCACAAAAACAGGTTGTCGCATTGAAGCCTAATCCAACCGCCCCAAGCGCTGCAAGGACGCCAATTAGTTTTCGACCACCAGTGATCGACCGAACAGCAACAAGTGTGAGTACTACAGCCCCTGCTGCACGGAGTAGTCGATCGGTTCCACCAACGTTTTGTTCAGATCCCATACACACAGTACGAACGCCCACTACTTGGAATTACGGTCGAAAAGCATCCCAGAATCTGAACCTTGCTCTGCTCCGTCAAAATGGGGAAAAGAGCGATGGCTCGCAGGCTTGTTTCAAGAGAATGCACCGGCCGGGATTTGAACCCGGGCCATGAGCTTGGAAGGCTCAGGTCCTACCACTAGACCACCGGTGCAAGCATACAACACCGCCGTGGACAGTGTCCTCGTGTCAGTGTGTACTACAACGTTTTCCGCGGAGCATTAATTACCTTACTCTTTTGATTGAGAGGGCAAATCAAGTCGCTCGCCCTTCTCTAGCCACTGAAATCCGGCGATTCTCTCGTTTGTTCCTGATTTATTAGCATTGTTTGTGAAGTACCTCGGGGACAAGCCCCGAGGCTTCACCGTTTTGCCCATGCCGTCCAGAAACGGACGGATGGACGCAGGCGAATTTAATTCCCCTCGACCTCCCAGAAATGGGTCGGTTGGAATTAACACCCGAACACCCGTTGTGTCCGTGAGGGCCGGTCGCTCCACCACGACCCGACAACACCCGTCTCACCACGCCAAAAGCGCGGGTTTTGAGAGGTGTCGCATTCCTCGCAACTGCGCGCAGTTGCTTCGGATTAAGGTCTTTAATCCACGTCGCGACTGTACTCGTTAATATGGTGGAACTAGGAATAAAGCTTACGCGATTCACCCTCGGGGTCAAGCCCCGAGGCACTCTCGCTGTATCTCTGTAGATTCAGTCATAACCCTCGAATATGAACTGAAGTCGACTGAGTCATCGAGTTCTTTTGTGAGATCTGTTTTATCTACTACCAGAGATATCTCTAATTAGCTCTGTTGAAATTCTCCTGAGGTGACATATTATGGATTGTTGTGGTCAATACAGCGGATGGGCGTATCGCAACTAGTCGTCATCGCCAAAGGCTTGCGCAGCATCCCGAAGTGTTGCCGACACCGCTGGAACATCTTTGGCATCGACCGCGCCGTTCGCTTCAATTTCTGAGAGCGATCGCGGGAACTCACGAAGCTCTTTGTGAATGGCAAGACCCGCTTTCGCACCGTCCCCCATTGCAACTGGGACTTGATTATGGCCGGGAGCCAGATCACCAACTGCGTAGACTCCCTCAACCGTTGTTTTTCTGTGGTCATCTACAACGACTGTTCCATCGTCGGTGAGTTCACAGCCGAGCGACGCTGGCAACTCGTTGTTGTAGTTGGATCCATACATTGGGAATCCGCCTTTGTACTCTCGGACCGAGCCATCTTCAAATTCAAAGCTCTCAAGCCATCCATCATCGCGCTTGTTCATTCCAGTGATCTCTTCATGGATGACATCAATCGGATGTCCGTCAAGCAGTGTTTGCGTTTCGTCACTCCATGCTGGGTCTTCACCGCGAGTCAACAGATCAACTTCATCAGTGAAGTTGAGCATAATCATTGCCACATATGCAGCGCTATCTCCGGTTCCCATCACATACACGGATTCGTCGATGAACATGTACGCATCACAGTGCAGACAGTAATGTAGCCCCCGCCCGGTTCGTGGAAGCGGTGGCGATGGCCGCTCATCGGAGAAACCAATCGCAAACACGACCCGATCGGCAGTGAACTCACCACCGTTTGTTGTGAGTACAAACCGATCGTCGTCTCTTTTTTCAACGGTAGTGACAAGATCTCGGACAACATCTCCACCATACTCTTTGACCTGTTCGGTTGCGGTTGCTAGAAACTCGTTCCCCGAGACATCTTCAGTCACTCCAATGACGTTGTGCGTATCAAGCATCATCGCTGCTCGGCCACCTCCCCGGTCGATTACAACTGTATCGTGGCCTAGCCGTGTAGTATACAATCCCGTTGTCAGTCCCGCCGGGCCGCCACCGATAACTGCGACCTCATATGATCGAGCAGCGTCACCGTCTGCATCCGTCTCACTCATGTAAGTAATAGTTACCAGTCAAACCGTATAACTTCCCAGTTTATGTGCGCCGAACCTGCACAATAGTGTAGGACTATTACAATTGCGGCTCGACAACTGCGTAACAGTTCCCGCTTGAAATTTCCATCTTCACGGTGTCTAGCGCACTTTTATCAAGATCTGATTGAAATTCATCTGGGTCATAAATATGGTAGTATCGAGGAACCGTCCGTCCACCGGGAAGCGTCCAGTCAACCAGTGTGTCAAATCCCTCTGTCTCGTCAAACCGATCGTGCTCGGTACTCCACGTGCTGACAAGCGCCTGTCCATCTGTGGTGAGGACGCGTGCAAGCTCATCCAGGCTGGCAATGCGGGCAGATCGCGGGCGGAGATGATGAATCGTCGCCACATAGACGCCAGTCGTGAACTGATCCGATCGAAGCGGGAGCCGAGACGCATCTGCGCAAACCCATCTTGCGATGAACTCACGTTCTGACGCACGCTTTTGACCCTCTTTCAAGAGGCCATGGCTCACATCTGCCCCAACAACCGACGCACCGTTTTCTGCGAGAAGCTGCGTATGTCGCCCGTTCCCACAGCCAAGATCGATCGCATTATCCAGCTCCCCAAGCCGGTCGACCTCTGCAGCGACGAACGATCGAACTTCCGGCCATGGATACTCTCGTGTCGTCGCGAAGTGTTCCGCGATATGATCATATGTCTCTCGGACAGATCGATCGGCTGTCCCGTCTGTACCCTCTTTCATACACTGTTTCTGTGAGTCGAAAGCATAGTTCCGGCGATTGGCTCTCTGTTGTGTCCGTTTCTGCAGCAAATTCGCACGACAACATAACGTACAAACACCCAGCTGTCAAAGAGTAGTGTATGACCGATGACTCACAGGCGCCAGTTGAACACCGGCGTTTGATTATTGCTGGAACGGGGATTTCAGGCCTTTCTGCAGCAATCTATGCTGCCCGATCGAACAACGATCCGCTTGTCTTCGAAGGTGACGAACCCGGTGGACAGCTCACACTGACCACCGATGTTGAGAACTATCCGGGATTCCCTGATGGGATCTCCGGGCCGGAACTCATCAACAACATGAAACAGCAGGCCAAGAAGTTTGGGGCTGAAACAAAGAACGGTATCATTGAATCCGTGACCGTCTCTGGAGACGGTGCCGATCGAACGTTCCACGTTGAACTCAAAAACGGGGATGTGTATACAGCTGATGCGTTCATTACTGCTTCCGGTGCATCAGCCCGAACGCTTGATATTCCGGGACAAGAGGAGATGATGGGTTATGGGCTCTCGACCTGTGCGACGTGTGACGGGGCATTCTTCCGCGACGAGAAAATCATGGTCATTGGGGGCGGAGATGCTGCAATGGAAGAAGCAAACTTCCTCACAAAATTTGCTTCGACAGTCTACCTTGTTCACCGACGTGAGGAGTTCCGTGCAGAGGATGTCTGGATCGATCGAACCATGGAGAAAGTTGCGGCTGGCGAGATCGAACTTCTGTTGAACACGGAGGCGACAGCACTCCATGGCTCACGCGAAGATGGCATGAAATCCGTCACACTCGTTCGCCACCCGGACGGTCATCCGACGGCGAAAATTGATGATCCAGAGACCGAGGAGTTTGAGTTCGACGTGGGAGCCGTCTTCTATGCGATCGGACACACACCGAATACAGACTATCTGAGCGATCTTCCAGTCGAGACTGATGAAGATGGGTACCTGATTACTGAAGGTGGCCGCGGTGCTGGACAAACAAAAACGGGTGTCCCCGGACTGTTCGGTGCTGGTGATGTCGTTGACTTCTACTACCAACAGGCAGTGACGGCCGCAGGGATGGGTTCAGAGGCTGCGATCGACGCTGACGAGTATCTCGAAGCGCTTGAACGCGAGAGAGCAAAGGCTGAAGCAGGCGAAACGGCCGTTGCTCAATCAGACGACTGATTCGACTCGCTGTTTTGTCATTCGTTTGCACATCGTGAGAGCAAAGTAGCCGCTTATCCTGCCTGCAGATATGTCTACTTCCGATTCAGCGGACAACAGTTTGATCGATGGTGGGACACACGATGTTCTCGTGATTGGCGGTGGTGTCTCCGGGCTTATGGCTGCGACGTTCACCGCACGAGCAGGATTAGATACGATTGTTGTTAATGACGGAGAGTCAATTCTTCGACGAAATGCACATGTCGAAAATCTCCCCGGATTCCCGGCCGGGGTTAATCCACGGCTGTTTGCAGATATGTTGCAGGCACAAGCGACTGGAAACGGAGCCGATCATGTTTCCGGAACAGTCACTGAACTCACTGGCTCTCTCAAGGAAGGGTTCACCGCGATGGTAGAGACTGAGCATGCAACGAGCAAGCTCAATGCCGATCGAGTGATTATCTCCTCATGGAGTGACGTCTCGTACCTCTCCTCGCTTCCCGTGGATATCAGGGATGCAGGAAGCAAACAGTACATTGAGACCGACGCGTTGGGCCGATCGACAGTTGATGGCATCTACGCCGCTGGGAGGCTCACGGAAAAATATCACCAAGCCGTAATTGCTGCTGGCGACGGTGCAGAGACCGCGATCACGCTTATCCACGATTCAGAAACACCATTCTACAACGACTGGGTTGCTCCGGAGGGGTACTTCACCGATCGGGGACGAGACGTTCCACCGGGCTGTGAAGAGATCAGCGCGACAGAAAAGCGTGCACGGGAACGGGCATCGATGGCTGCGATGCAGGAGTATTTCGAAGAGCCACATTCCGACAGACAGCGGACACATCCAAGCTTAGTTGATGATCCGCTTGGGCGGGTTCCTACCGATGAGTAGGTACTGCCTCACCGATCGGTAGTCGGTGTGTAGCTAACAACTATCAACAAAAATGATTGTCTTGCCCACAAACCGATCAGCAGTACAGATAGTCCGTTTGAGTGTCTGTTGCTGTCTCGGATACGTGTGGTGAGACACCATGAAATCAGACAAACCCACACCAACGTTTGGATTCGGATTCTTAAGTCGCGATGACGATCGAGCTGTATCACCTGTAATCGGAACCATTCTCATGATCGCAATCACTGTTATTCTCGCTGCAGTCGTTGGCACGTTTGTCCTCGGCTTCGGGGACTCTGCGGCTGAAACGACACCGAGTGCATCGTTTGATATGTCGTACAGTGAAAATAGTACTGAAGAGGGATATAATGTGACCGTCGCTCACGCCAGTGGACAGACATTCACCGACTCAAATACAGGTGAACTCCGTGTTGTCGCATCTGATGGACCCACCGATTCATTTGAACTCCCGGTATCAGCCACAGAAAGCGTCACACTTGAAGATGTTGCACCTGGAGAAACTGTCCGTCTCGTCTGGGAATCCCCAAGCGGCGATCGGACATCAACGTTTGAATCGATCACTGTCCCTGAGGTCGAAGAGTAGCAACGAATTGAAGAGCCGAACGACTATGTAGCTGCCCGACCGCATCTATGATGAATGCTTTCGGGGGTTAACGTCGCACTTGGAGTCACGGGAAGCATCGCCGCTGTCAAAGTTGTCGAACTTGCACATGAACTTCGCAGACAGGGCGCAAATGTCCGTGCGGTGATGAGCCACAGTGCAACGAGTATTATTCATCCGTGGGCGGTCGAGTTTGCGACCGAACACGACGTTGTCACCGAAATTACTGGCCGTGTTGAGCATGTTGAACTGTGCGGCCGGGATGGCTGGGCGGATGTTTTTTTGATTGCCCCAGCAACTGCGAACAGCGTTGGAAAGATCGCTGCTGCGATCGACGATACACCGGTTACAACAACCGCAACAACCGCGCTTGGTGCAGATATTCCGGTTGTGATTGCACCTGCAATGCACGAGCCGATGTATGACCACCCCGGTGTGTTGGATGCGATCGACCGAGTCGAATCGTGGGGGGTCTCGTTCGTCGATCCACGGATCGAAGAGGGGAAAGCCAAAATTGCCACCGAAGAGGCCATTGTCACCGATGTTGCCCGTGCAACGACACCACAGACGCTTTCGGACACGCACGTCGTCGTTACAAGTGGTGCCACAAGCGAGTCGATCGACCCAATCCGATTGCTTACCAATCGCGCATCCGGAACCACTGGAAGAGAAGTTGCGAGAGCTTGTTACTGTCGCGGTGCGGATGTAACTCTCGTCCACGACGGACCGGACGTGCCATATGCGACAGTCAAGCAAGTCGAAAGCGGTCAGGAAATGCTCATTGCGACACAGACCGCTTCGACCGATGCTGACGTGCTCATCTCTGCGGCTGCAATCTCTGATTTCACCGTCGAGACAGCTAGATCAAAGATTCGATCGGGCGAGCCAATGACGCTCAAACTGACGCCAACGCCAAAGCTCATCGATACAATCCGAGAACAGCAGCCAACCCTTCCAATTGTGGGGTTCAAAGCCGAAACAACAGGCGATGATGATGCAATGATCGAACAAGCACGTTCGTTGCTCGATCGCGTCTCATTACAGTTTGTTGTCGCAAATGATGCGTCGGTCATGGGTGAACATGAAACAAGAGTGTTACTCGTTTCTTCGGATGATATTGTTGAGCAAACTGGCTCAAAACAGACGGTTGCAGGGCAGATTGCCTCGACACTTGCAATCAATCTATCAGATTCGGATACTGCTAGTAAATAGTACAATCGTTACATTTGTGGCAAATATCGACACATAATTTGAGAAATGAAAACATCCGTGCCAACTAATCGGCCGTCCAGTCGATCGAGATAAGAATAGTTTTGGGTCATCCGCTATTCGTTACGGGTGAGATAACCGTATGATGTCTACATGTGTCATCACACAGGGGGTGGGCTAGTCGTGGGTGACGACGTAGCCCCACCCGGGCTTCTTGTTCCTGTTAAGCGGTCAGTAACACTTCGTAAAACTGTCGCTTACGCAATCGAGGAAGCTGCTCGACACGGAACTGATGAAGATCCGGTTCCGGTACACTTTGTCTTTCTCGCAACGTGGCGGGACGAAGACCCGGGCACTGATGCTGAAAAGAAGGGCGCACAGAAACTACTTGAACGAATAACACTCTGGGCCAACGAGGACCAATCCGAGTTTGGGGCCAAGTCATCTGTTTCGGTCTCTACAACCACACTCGGCGGGGAGGCATATCTTTTTGATCCAGCAGATTACGCCAAGATTCTTGCAACATACGCTTCCGAGCATGAACTCGATCGCGTCATTGTTGATCCAGAGTACTCGTTGGTTGGACACACAACACTTGTCCAACCGCTTGAGTATGAACTGACCCGAACATCCTTGCGTGTCGATGAGGCACCAGTTGAGCGACCAACGCGTCGGAATCGACTTACAGGACGTACAAGCAAGGGGCGATTTATCGCGCTCTTCGGAACCTCGTTCCTGTTCTACCAGCTGCTCGGTGGGTTCACGAATTTCATCGGACCAGGTGTATTCGATATTGTGACCGGTGCGATCACCGCGCTTGTCGTTGCACTCACGCTCTCTAATATTTCGTTCTACCGAGAGCCAACGCTTGCATCTTCACCAAAGCGCCTTGCTCGTGGACTAATTTATGTACCATACTTGCTCTTTGAGATCATCAAGTCGAATCTTATCGTTGCAAAAGTTATTCTCGATCCACGGATGCCGATCGATCCGCGAATGACAAAAGTAAAAATGTACGTCGGAAGTGGGCTTCCGCTGATGACGCTTGCAAATAGCATTACGCTCACACCTGGAACCGTGACTGTTCGAGCAAACGATCAGGACTTATATGTTCATTCACTGCTCCCTGCAGCGAGAGATGGCTTGTTCGATGGGGATTTAGAAAAATGGGTTCGGTTCGTATTCTACGGCCGATCAGCCGCACGGTTCCCATCACCACGGGAGCGTGGTGACACCGAAGTTCTACAGGAACCTGTTGCGACCGATGGTGGCCACATAGAGACAACAGACGATGCGCATACAGACACAACGGAGGATGAACAATGACGCTTGTTGAAACAACGATCGTCGCAGGCTATACGCTTGGTGACCTCATGTTGGTCGCTGCTGCTGGCTTCGTGCTGCTTGCAATCGCCATGCTATACCGGGCGATCAAAGGCCCAACTATGCAGGATCGCGTGCTTGCGGTGAACGTACTTGGAACAAACACAGTAGTCATTCTTGCGCTGCTTGGGGCAGCGCTTGCAGAGCCATGGTTCCTTGATATCGCACTTGTGTACGCGCTGTTGAACTTTCTAATGGCGATCGCAATCTCGAAATTCACCGTCGAGCGAGGTGGTGTGATTTGATCGAATCCATCCGCATTGCAGCAATCTTGCTGTTCATCGTGGTTGGACTGTTCTTCACGCTTGTCTCCGCAGCGGGTGTCATTCGACTCCCAGATGTCTTCTCGCGTGCACACACTGCATCGCAGGCTGACACACTCGGTGCTGGTTTTGCGCTTGCAGCGGTTGCGCTCACGATCGGCTGGGATTCAACTGCAGCAAAGACGGTCCTCTTGCTGTTCTTCATTTTCGTGACGAACCCAACTGCAGCACACGCGATTGCACGTGCAGCATATGAAGAGGGCGTTGAACCGTGGACGAAAGGGGAGGAGCGACGATGACAATGATTACGCCACTTGAGTTGACACTGTTCGTCTTCGTATTGATTACCGCAATAATGACGGCACTGTTCCGTGATGTGCTTGCATCGATCGTCATCTTTGCAGCCTACAGCCTTGGTCTCGCAGTTGTCTACACGTTCTATCGAGCGCCCGATGTTGGGCTTACTGAGGCTGCAATCGGAGCCGGAATCACGACGATTTTATTGCTGTTGACGATTGCGAAAACAACACGACCACGTCACGATGAGACATTTGAAAAAATCAACTGGCCGGCAGCAGGTGTATGCGGGCTCTTTGCACTCGTCCTTGGGGCAACAATGTTCGCATTCCCTGCAGTTGGGGATCCAAACGCCCCTGCAATGACAAATCCGGATGTAACGGTCTACTACATCGAGAACGCATATCAAGAAACCGGCGTTGAGAATGCGGTCACAGCCGTGTTAGCTGCCTACCGTGGATTCGATACGTTCGGCGAGGCGGTCGTTGTCTTCGCTGCCGGTGTTGCAAGCCTCATCGTCCTTGGACGGGAGGTGTTCGCATGAGCACCGACAGCTCGTCCGATCGCCCCGTTCGTGAAGATGAACGACTTGATAGCGATGGCGTTGCCCGACAACGTCCAGCATACACGGAGAGTCAAGTCATTATGACGACCGTGAAGGTCGTTGTGCCGTTTGTGCTCACCTACGGTCTGTATATGATGTTCCACGGTGCTGGCTCACCAGGAGGTAGTTTCCAAGGGGGAGCACTGGTTGCATCCGTTATCATTATGATCGCATTCGCATTCGGAATCGATGCAACACGGATTTGGGTTTCGAACACGATTCTTGTTGGATTAGCAACGGTTGGTGTCTTGATCTTCGGTGGGCTTGCGCTTGCGACGATCGCCCTCGGTGGTGCCTTCCTTGATTACTCGGAGTTGTTGATCCTCAATGCGATTGTTGAGCTTCCTGCAAATGAGTGGGCAAAGTGGGGAATGGAAACGATCGAAATCGGCGGCATTGCATTTATTGTCGCCGGTGTTTTGATGGGACTGTTCTTTTTGCTTGCTTCAGGGTATGACCCAGAGGCAGACTCTGGGCACACAGCGGAGGTGCGAGCAGATGACTGAGGCAACGCTTGTTGATGTCTTTACGACACGACACGCCTACGTCATGTTCGTCCTTCTTGCATCGATCGGACTCTACATGATGATTGCAAACCAGAATCTCGTTAAGAAGCTTATTGGACTCAATATGTTCCAAACTGGCGTCTTCCTCTTCTTTGTAACGACGGCGTTTGTCCAGGGTGGATCTGCGCCAGTTATCCCACCAGACGGCTCTGGTGGCCCGTTTGTGAGCCCGCTTCCACACGTGATTGTGCTCACCGCGATCGTTGTTGGTGTGAGCCTCACAGCGGTTGGGCTTGCGCTGATTATCCGACTCTATACGGAATACGGGACACTTCGCGCTGATTCGCTTCGGGAGGTGATGCAGAATGAGTGATGTTGTGCTTCCACTGCTTGTTGCGCTGCCGATTATGATCTCGGTTCTGCCACTCATCTTCGGCTTAAAATATGAAAACGCAGGGTGGCCGATCGCCATGGGTGGATCGCTTACCGTCCTTGCGCTCGCAGTGTACACGATCACAGAAGTTGCTGCGAACGGCCGGCTGATTCATGCACTCGGAAACTACCCACAGCCGTACGGGATCGAACTTGTCGGTGATGAGCTTTCAACACTGATTGTACTCCTCATCGGTCTCGTTTCCGTACTCGTGCTTGTTTACTCACGCACGCGAGGCCCATACGGCAATGCGTTCCACAGCGGCTACCTCTTACTGACTGGTGGACTGCTTGGTGTTGTCCTTACAGGCGACCTGTTCAATCTGTTCGTCTTCCTTGAGATTACAGGGCTCGTAACGTATGCGCTTGTTGCAAGCGATCGAAGCGGAAAGTCCGCCTATGCTGCGCTCAAATACGTCTTCCTCGGAACGATTGGTGCATCGCTGTACCTCATCGGGGTTGGCTATCTTTACGTGGCAACAGGGACGCTCAACATGCGCGATCTGCAAGGTGCGATCGAAACAGTCGGATACACCGATCCCCTGATTCAGGCAGCCTTTGGGTTCATTCTCGTTGGCTTTGCGCTGAAGGTTGCGCTGTTCCCACTACACACCTGGCAGCCGGATGCGTACGCCTATGCGCCGGACTCGGTGTCCGCATACATCTCTGCACTGGTCTCGACCGCTGCAGCATACGCACTGATTCGGATTTCGTTCGACGTCTTCACTGTTGAGTTCTTCCTTGTAAACGATCTCATCAGCACGGCGATAATGGCCGCCGCATCCGTCAGCATCGTTGTTGGCAGTCTGCTCGCACTGATGCAGACCGAAATCAAGCGGATGTTTGCGTACTCATCGGTCGCACAGTTTGGAATGATCGTTGCTGCGATCGCAGTCGCAAATGAGACTGCGGTTTTCGGTGCAATCATTCACCTCTTCGGTCATGGGCTGATGAAGGCCGGCCTCTTCATGGCCGCAGGGATTCTTGCGGCAGTGTACGGCGCTCGAACAATTGATGAGTATGCTGGATTGGCGAACCGATCGCCGTTCACCGCGGCCTCGATCGCGGTAATTGGAATCGCACTGATCGGAATCCCACCGTCGATCGGCTTCCTTGGTAAATGGTTCATTGGTCTCGGTGCAGTCGAAGCCGGCGAGTGGGGCGTTGCGTTTGTCATCTTCGTCAGTACGATGTTGACACTCGCGTACGTCTTCCGTATCATCGAGAAGCTCTACTTCGATCCACCTGGTGACCCACACGGCCACGGTTCTGACCACGAGCATGAACATGAGCACGATGGCGCTGCAACCGATGGCGGCCACGAACTGGTTGCAGATACCAGTGCAGTGACTGTTGGGATGGTCGTCATGGTCGTGTCGATCACCATTGCGGTCGTCGCACTTGGCTTCTCGTGGGAACTGTTCTTCGACCTGCTTGCCCCAGTACTTGAGAGGTTCTTCCAATGACTGAAGTTATTGATATCCGACCACTTGCAGCTATCTTAGTATCGCTTATCGCAACCGGACTGATCATCGCCTCCTACAAATATCCGAACGTCCGTGAGGGATGGTCAATACTTGCTGCTGTGACGAAGTTCGGTATCGTCGCCAGTATGTTCCCGGGTGTGATGAACGGGACAGTCTATGTCTCGAACATTGGGACAATTCTCCCCGGTGTTGATTTCGTTCTTCGTGCAGATCCGCTTGGAATGCTGTTTGCGACCCTTGCAAGCCTGCTTTGGGTAATTACCAGCTTCTACTGTATCGGCTATATGCGGGGGCTGAACGAACATGGACAGACACGATTCTTTGCTTCCTTTGCGGCATCCGTCTCCGCGGCGATCGGAATTGCGTTCTCCGGCAACCTGGTAACGATTTTCATCTTCTATGAACTGTTGTCGGTTGCCACCTACCCGCTCGTTGCACACGATGAAACCGCAGAAGCACGTGCTGCCGGGCGAAAGTACCTTGGGTACACGTTCTTCGGTGGCGGTGTGTTGGTGCTTGCGGGAACCGCGCTTGTCTACTGGATCGCAGGCACAACAGACTTCACCGCTGGTGGGATCTCTGCGCTTGCAACCGCGGATCCGCTCGTTGCACAGATTACGTTCATCATCCTTGCGATCGGATTCGGTGTCAAAGCCGGACTGATGCCGCTTCACCAGTGGCTCCCAGTTGCGATGGTTGCTCCAACACCGGTTTCAGGATTGCTACATGCGGTGGCGGTTGTGAAATCCGGTGCATTCGGTGTTGCTCGGGTTGTCCTTGACGTGTTCGGACCGGAGTTCCTCTACACGCTTGGAATGGGGCTTGTTATTTCGACGATCGCAGCGATTACGCTCACTGCAGCAAGCCTGATTGCGATCCGAAAAGACCACCTCAAACAGCGACTGGCCTACTCGACGGTCAGCCAGCTCAGCTATATTGTGCTTGGGCTCGGTTTGTTCGGCTGGTATGGGCTTGTTGGTGCACTGTTGCACATTCCAGCACACGCATTCATGAAGCTCACCCTGTTCTTCTGTGCGGGTGCAATCCACGTTGAAACACACACAGACTACATTAGTCAGATGGCCGGGATCGGAAAACGAATGCCGGTTACGTTGGGCGCATTTACGATCGCTGCTGCCGGTATGGCCGGGATACCGCTGCTTGCAGGGTTTGTCAGCAAATACTACATGCTCATTGGCGGAATCCAGATGGGTGCTGAACTCACACCGATTGCGTACTATCTCGTTGGTGCGCTATTGCTTTCAGGTGTGTTGAACATCGTCTACTTCTGGCCGGTTGTCTACACCGCATTCTTTGAGGCGGAAGACAAACATGACGCAAAGCCGCTTGTTGATTTCAAACTCGGTGGCGAGACTCGATCGGTGCTTCCTGCAGCAGACGGTGGCAACGATCGATCGCCACGGACAGACGGTGGAAAACCGGATGGAGATGGAAACGACGCCGAACTCACCGGCGTTGTCGAACCCGATGTTGACCCCGAAGAGATTGAATACGAAGATAGTGAGTTCGACGATAGCAATATTGCAGCTCGACTCAACCCGAGCGACCATACAACGCCTTCGCACAACAATGAAGAACACACTGGTGACGACACACATGCACATGACGATCACGACGACACTGAATCGCATGACGAACATCACCACCACGGTGGCCCACCAGCTGGTGGCTGGGAGCATATCCACGGCCGCGATCTCTGGCTCGGAAAAGAGACAACGTGGTTCATGCTTGGTCCGATCCTCGCAGCCGTGACTGGTGCACTCCTTATCGGTACCATCCCATACAGCGTTGGGTTCCTCGAACTGATCGAGGTCATCGTTGAGGGTGCGGGGGTGAGCCGCCCATGAGCGCGCTTGGAACCCCGCTGCTTGTCGATTCCGTCACAACAATTCCACCATTCGCGTGGATCGCGCTTGCAGCATTCGTGGTGCTGTTTTTGCCACGCCAAGCCGGTCATGCGGTTGCGGCAATCGCAACAGCACTCGTTGGCATCCAAGCATTTCTCATAGACGACGGTATCTATGCTGAGGCTGCATTCCTTGGCTTTGAAGCCGTCTTCCTCAATGTGGATCCCGCCTCACGGACGATGGCGATCGGTGTCGGTATTATCGCCACGGCAGCGGTCATCTACTCGTGGGGATCGGAGGCGTCGAAAGTACAGACTGCATTTGCACTGTCGTACGTTTCAAGCACGCTCGGTGTCATTTATGCTGGTGACTGGCTCTCGCTCATCTTCTTCTGGGAGCTGATGGCCGTCACAAGCACGGCGCTTGTTTGGTACTATGGCGGTGACGCAATCCGTGCAGGGTATCGGTATGCGATCGCTCACGGTATCGGTGGCACACTCTTACTTGGTGCGGTTGTTGTCCACTATGTTGCGGTCGGCTCGTTCCTCTTTACCGCCGAGCCTGGAATTGCAGCAGGTGCAGCTGCACTGCTTGCCGCGCTCGGGATTGGTGTGAACTGTGGATTTATTCTGCTTCACACCTGGATTCCAGATACCTACCCGCGTCCACACATTGCTGCATCCGTCTTCCTCTCCGTGTTTACGACGAAAACTGCGGTGTTAGTCATGTACCGTGCGTTCCCTGAGGGAGCACTCTGGCTTGCATACCTTGGTGGATCGATGGCCGTCTACGGTGTCTTCTTTGCCCTGCTGCAGTACAATCCACGTCGTCTCCTTTCCTACCATATTCAGGCGCAGGTTGGATACATGCTCGCGGGGATTGGGGCTGCAGCCCTTGTAACAAGCGAGCCAAGCAGCTTTGCGAGTGCATCCGGTATCGCACACGCGTTCAACAATATTCTCTACAAGAGTCTGTTGTTCATGGCTGTTGGTGTTGTGATCTACCGTACTGGTGAGAATGATATCCGGAACCTCGGTGGGCTCTGGAAGGTGATGCCGATCACATTTGCTGCGTATCTCATCGGTGCGCTCTCAATTACTGCCGTTCCTGGATTCAGTGGCTTCATTTCGAAAGGGATGGTACTAGATGCGGCCCACGATGTTGATACCGTTCCATTCCTTCTTGGTGAGGACCTCCTCTGGTGGCTCCTCATCATCGGTGGTGTTGGGACGTTCATGTCCTTCATCAAACTTGGATACTACATCTTCTTCCACGGAGAATCGGATATCCAGCCAAAAGATGCGACCACAGGGCAGATCGTCGCAATGTTCGGTGCTGGTGCGGTCTGTCTGTACTACGGAATCGCGTACGGTGGGTTTCTCTCGCTGCTTCCAGGCAGTGTTGAATGGACAACGGACCCGTACAGTACCGGCCACCTAACTGAGGCAGCGGGACTTGCGATCGCAGGCTTTGTTGGGTTTGCACTGCTGAAAAAGCCGCTTGGCAAACTTGCACATGTCATGCGAGACGTTGACACAGTTATCAACCCGGCCGTGTTTTACACTGGTCGTGTGTTCGTCTGGGGAGTTACTGAGGTGTGGGCCGCTGTCGATCGGTTCGTCATGAATACGCTCAGCACGCTCAAACGTCTCGGAAGCAACCCGGAAGCAACAGTCCGAAAAGCAGGATTTGGCACTGAAAGTAAACCGATTTATCTCCGATCGGACGTTGGACGGAGCGTTTTCATCCTGACGACGATTATGTTCGTCGCGCTTGTGGTCCTGCTGTTTGGGTAACTACGGACCACACCACATTTCGTCTGTGAATTCCACAATATGCGGTAGGTATATGTATACCAATATCATACCATATTTATATCCTTTGCTAACGTAGCGTTACTTTGAACAGAAACTGTCGGTTACGATCGACGACTGTTCTGGAGCTACTGATGCACATCAAACAATTCATCACCAGTCAACGCGCTGTCTCGCCAGTTATCGGGGTTATCCTCATGGTCGCAATAACAGTCATCCTCGCAGCTGTTGTTGGGACGTTTGTGATTGGGCTTGGCGATTCAATCGGAACTGCACCGACTGCGAACTTTAATTTCGATTACACGAATGCAACTGGGAATGACACCCTCGTAATCACACACAGCGGCGGTGACACGATCGATGGGAGCCAGCTATCGATCGTTGCCTCTGGTGTTGAACTCTCTCCATCTGATACCACCTGGAGTGGTGGCTATGACGGCGCTGCACGGGTGAATGCTGGACAAAGCATTACTGTTGAAGAGGGCAATCTCAGCGACGCAACGATCCGTCTCGTCTGGACTGACGCAAGCGGTGATCGAAGTGCAACTCTCGCAACGTGGAGTGGCCCGAACGCATAGATTGGGCCGTGATATCAGGCCCACTACAGCGATCGAACCGCCACCTTTTATGTGACACCTCTTGTATCCGCAACATGGATCTGTTGCGTCAATCACTCCTTGATGCGCCAATTATCGAAAAAGGCGAGTACCAGTATTTTGTCCATCCGATCAGCGATGGTGTTCCAATGCTCGAGCCGGAACTGCTTCGAGAGATCGTTATTCGGATTATCCGGAAAGCCGAACTCGAAAACGTTGATAAGATTGTGACGCCTGCGGCGATGGGTATCCACATCTCGACTGCAGTGTCGTTGATGACGGATATCCCACTCGTTGTTATCCGAAAACGAGAGTATGGCTTAGATGGTGAGGTTTCGTTAAGTCAAGAGACCGGCTACTCGGAATCGGAGATGTATATTAATGATGTTGAGGCGGGCGATCGTGTCCTCGTGCTTGATGATGTGCTCTCGACTGGCGGAACGATGAAAGCGATTCTTGATGCATTGACGGGTATTGGTACTGAGGTTGTGGACGTTGTTGCAGTTATCAAAAAAGCAGGCCCAAACAAATTAGACGATACTGAATACCGTGTTAAAACATTAATTAATGTGACTGTTGAAGACGGTGAAGTTGTTATTGTCAATCCGTACGGCGATAATTAGCTCACTTCAGGCGGTAAACCCCCTTCCTCAAGGAGCAATGCAGCGAAAGCCGTGAGCGAGTAGGGTGGGTAGTTCACAACGATCTTATTATCTAGCGTATACACTAAATAAAACTCAAAAAAGGTTTTTTCGGTTATTAAAATTCTCTTGAGATACTCCTTGAAATTATACTAATATTTGTAATTCAAACACTCCAAGGCCCCCCAAACCGCTACACTGGAACGCTATATAATATTCCGAGGTACAAAGCAGTATTTACCGGTAAATAAAGCAATAGATTCATATAGCTAACCCAGATAGAGTTTAGTATGTCACAGGACACCAAACGATCAAGTAAGGTCCTTAATCGACGACGACTCCTCCAGGGTGCAGGTGCCGCAGGTGTTGCTGCACTTGCTGGCTGTTCAAGTAACGGCGGTAACGGCAATGGTAACGGTGGTAATGGTAACGGTGGTACCGATCAGATTCAGTTCCCACTTGAAATACAACTCGAAACAAATGCCGATAACGACGACCGTGTCCAGCTTGTTGAGCTTATTGCAGAGTCAATGGAGCAAACGGGCTACTTTGAGACCTCTGTTGAAACATACGAGTGGAACACATACTCTGGTCGCGTTTTAGACACCGAATACGCTGATGAAGGGCATATTCCATGTATTGGCCTTTCAGGAACATTCAATCCTGGAAGTTTCTGTGATGCGCTTCACCACAGCTCCAACCACGGCCAATGTTGTAACCTCGTGGGTGTCAGTAACGCCGAACTTGACGACATGATCGACTCTGCGCGATTCGGCAGCACAGAGATTGCTGAAGACCCAGAAGCACGTGGTGCTGCATATGATGAAGTATGGCGTATGCTCGCTGATGAACGTTACAGTTCGATTACGCACTTCGGTCTCAACACTGCAGTTGCAAACATGAATGTGCACGGATTTGCCTCGTACCCATTCGACGAGACTGTATACAGCTATGCACTCCATGCACCGTTCGACGAACAGGTTGCGTGGCTCGATGAAAGCGGTGCATCACCAAATGATACGGATCTGAGCGATCTTCAAGAGGGCGGAACGCTTCGTGTTGGCGTTGGTGCAAACATCGACTCCTTTGACCCACCATACAGTACAGATACCACGTCGACGATGGCTCAAGGGTTTATTTTTGAGGGGCTTACTGCTACGGATGCAGAAGGTATTGTCTACCCATGGCTTGCAGAATCGTATGAGCTAGTCGATACGAACGACATCGAGCGAGTCGCATACGAAGATTACATGATCACCGTTGATGCCGATGAAGACGGTGTAATTGACACTGAGGAGCAAGTAATTGTCCAACATCCAGAAGATGATCCAGTCGCAGACGACGAAGTCCGCGTCTTAACCCCTGAAGAAGCAGCCGATGCTGTTGCTGATGATGTCTTTGGCATGCAGTACCGATATGAGCTTCACGAGGGTGTTGAGTTCTCGAATGGCGAAGAGCTCACCGCAGAACACGTTGTCAACTCCCTTCGACGGTACGAAAACTCCGACCTCTCTGCGCAGACGTTCGACTCAGTTCTTCATATTGAAGAAGTTGATGAGTACACCGTTGACATCTTTGGTCAAGTTGTTGACGCAGAAGGTGAACGTGAACTTCCTGGATTCCTTATATTCACTGAAGAGCAGGCCCAAGCAGAAGGTGGCGAAATCGATCCACGACAGGAGTTCACCCCGATCGGAACTGGGCCATACGTGCTTGATGACTTCTCCGATGAGCAGTTCGCTGAGTACGAACGTAACGATAACTACTGGTTAGAAGACATTGGTGTAGAGAATCTCGAATGGTTCGATGGACCGTCCGACTTCCCAAACGCACCTGTTATTGAGCGGCTCGAGCTCGAAATCATTCCAGACAATGCAACACGATCGGCTGCACTCCAGAATGACGAGATCGATGTAACAACAGGGCTTACATCCGCAACACTCGATGACTTCGACGAATCAGATGATTTCTTTGTGTACAGCGTTGAAGCAGGTGGATACGATTACATCCAGTACCCACTCGATGTTGAACCATGGGATGATAAACGCCTCCGCCAAGCGGTGAATCATCTCGTTCCACGTGAAGCGATTGTCAGTAACATCTTTGCAGGGTGGGCAAGCGAAGCATGGACGGATATCCCAGAGCTCGCACGTGGCGCAGGTACCGCTGACTTCGACGCACTCGAAGATGAGATCCGCCCAACCAACGAGTTTGACCCGGAGCGAGCAGCTGAACTCATCGAAGAAGTTATTGAAGACCGCGGCTACCCGATGAACTAAAATAATCTCTCTCTCTTTATTTGAATTACGTGCTAGGTACTCCGATAACACAGTAACATGAGCTTAAGAAGATTTATACTCAAGCGATTATTGGCAATTATCCCAATCCTGTTTGGGGTCTCCGTAATTACCTTCGCAATGGTCCATCTAACTCCGGGGGACCCGATCGATCAGATGATCGGCTTAAACCCGGATATTACTCCCGCAGACGAAGCCCAGATACGGGCACGATATGGGCTTGATGGCCCAATTTACGAGCAGTATCTCACATGGATGAGCAATGTGCTTGTTGGAGACTTTGGGGAGGTTGTCTACAGCGGTCGAGATGTATCGACAATCGTTATTGAACGGCTTCCAGAGACGATCGCACTTGGAATATTTGGATGGGTATTTGCGCTTGGAATTGCAATTCCAACCGGAATTTATGCCGCCGTGAATAAAGACAAATTCGGTGACACAGTAAGCCGATTCGTTGCGCTCTCCGGGATTTCGATTCCGAATTTCTGGCTTGGATTAATGTTGATCCTTGTCATGGCGCTATGGCTCGGGTTGTGGCCCGTCCTTGCACCATCTCGGTTACCGCTGTATCACCCTGAGATGTTGTGGTTCCTTATTCTACCTGGTGTCACAATTGGGACCGCGGCTGCAGCGAGCATTATGCGTGTCATGAGAACTGCAATGGCAGAAGAAATGAACAAAGAGTACGTCACTGCAGCACGGGCTAAGGGCCTTCCAGAGAGAAAGGTTGTATTAAAACACGTTCTCCGAAACTCACTTATTTCAGTTGTCACTCTTGCAGCAACACTCACTGCTGGTATTGTTTCCGGCTCGATTGTTGTTGAGGTCGTGTTCAATTGGCCTGGACTTGGACGAGAATTCATTAATGCAATCGACCGTCGTGAGGTGAACCTCATTATGGCTATCACGCTATTTACTGGGGTCGCGATTATCATTGCGAATTTGATTGCAGACATACTGTACGCAGTACTTGACCCACGAATTAGATATGACTGATACACAAAATATTTCAGCCGGTCGCGGACGTATCCAGATCACAGGGTTCGACCCAGAGCGTGTTACGGAGCGAGAGCCCCTCTCTGACTGGACTGAAGAGACAGGAACAGGCACACAAAGTAGATGGAAACGTGGCTTCAAACGGTTCGTAAGAAATCGATCCGCCATGATCGGCGTAATTGTCGTTTCGATAATGTCGCTGCTTGCGATCTTTTCGCGGCCGATCGAATTCTTTGGATTCGTTGTCCAACCGTTTGCGATCGCACCATACGACCCGACAACAATTCTCTATCTCCAGGATCCGACAGTAAATGTGTACGATCCACCATCAAGTGCGCATCCAATGGGAATCGATGGGTCTGGGCGTGACTTGTTCTCACGTATCCTCTATGGGGGCCGATACAGCCTTTCGATTGGTTTTGTTGTCGTGGGACTTACCGCGAGTGTCGGTTTGGTCTATGGTGGTATCTCTGGATACTACGGTGGCTGGGTTGACGAACTGATGATGCGCATTGTTGATACAATCTACGCCTTCCCGGGTATTGTCCTTGCACTCATCATTGTTGCAATTCTTGGTGGGGGCTACTGGCAGCTTGTCCTTGCATTCTCCTTATTTGGATGGAATGGATACGCGCGTCTTGTCCGCGGAGAGGTGTTGAAAATCAAGCAAAACGAGTACGTACTTGCAGCCAAAGCGCTTGGTGCACGCGATCGATCTGTTATCTTTAAACACATTCTGCCGAACGCAATGCCACCATTGCTTGTACTTGCATCACTCAGTATCGGTACGGTCGTGATTGGTGTTGCAGCACTTGGCTTCCTTGGATTGGGAATGCCACCAGGAACTGCAGAGTGGGGTACGATGCTTGACGCAACCCGTGAAACGCTAATCCAGGGTCCAGATGGACAGATTCCATGGTGGGCAACGATCTACCCCGGAATGGCAATCTTCATCTTTGTTATGTCAATGAATATGATTGGTGACGGTGTAAACGATGCATTGGATGCACAGGAAACTGGTGCTGGTGAACAAGCAGGTGGCGTCTAATGGCACTACTTGAAATAAAAGATCTCACGGTGAGATTTTATACACAAGAAGGTGTTGTGACTGCAGTTGACAATCTCTCCTACCAGATCAAACGTGGTGAGAAGTTTGGTGTTGTTGGTGAAAGTGGCGCAGGCAAAAGCGTCACAGCACTCTCTTTGATGCGGCTTATTGACTCACCAGGACGCATCGAAAGCGGGGAGATCCTATTTAAAGGACAAAACATCTTGGATATGACTGAAAAAGAAGTCAGAAGCCTTCGTGGAAACGAGATCTCAATGATCTTCCAAGATGCGCAAACTGCTTTGAATCCAGTGTACACTGTTGGTGAGCAGATCTCAGAAGCGATGCGACATCACTTGGGCTATAGCAATGAGGAAGCTCGCGAACGTTCAATCCAACTACTCGATCAAGTTGGAATCCCAGAGGCAGAGACAAGGTACAGTGATTACCCACACGAATTCTCAGGAGGAATGCAACAGCGTGCGGTGATTGCGATGGCACTGTCATGTGACCCGGACCTACTGCTCTGCGACGAGCCAACGACGGCACTTGACGTGACCATTGAAACACAAATTCTTGATCTTATTGAGGAGCTTGCAGATGAGTTTGACACTGCAGTTCAACTGATCACACATGATCTAGGAGTTGTTGCTGACATCTGCGATCGTGTAATGGTGATGTATGCTGGCAAACCAGTGGAGAAAGCTCCTGTAGAGGAGCTGTATTATGATCCAAAACACCCATACACCGTCGGATTGATGAGCTCGATTCCACGTGTTGGTGATACTAGAGATCGACTGCAGACAATTCCGGGGACGATGCCAGACCTCGTTGAGCTTCCACCAGGATGCAGCTTCCACCCTCGGTGTCCATTTGCAGAAGACGCCTGTACAACAACAGAGCCCGCACTGATAGATATCGAATCCTCAGATGAAGCAACAGTAGACAGTTCTCGTGCTGCTGCCTGTCTGGAGTATACTGATCAGTTACAAAATGGACTTGATTACGAGGTGCGTGTTGTTGATGAGAACACCGGTTCGGAGATGAACCCGACACAAACAGGAGGGTCGCAAAATGTCTAACCAAACTGATAGCCCGATCTTGCGGGCGGAGAATCTGAAAAAATACTACGATACTAGTGGTGGGTTTGTTGAGAGTTTACTCAACCGAGGGAATACTGTCAAAGCAGTTGATGGCGTTAGCCTCGAACTTCGCGAAGGTGAAACACTCGGTGTTGTCGGTGAGAGTGGCTGTGGAAAAACGACGCTTGGTCGGAGTTTGATCAGGCTTATTGAACCAACGGATGGGTCTGTGTACTACCGAGGCGATGATATTACTACCATCTCAAAAAAGGAACTCCGATCGCTTCGAAAAGATATCCAGTATATCTTCCAAGACCCATTCTCAAGCCTTAATCCACGATTGACAGTCGGTGATATCATTGGAGAGCCACTGGATATTCATGGGCTTGCAAGTGGACAGGAACGTGAGGAACGAATATATGAACTGCTCGAAATTGTCGGGCTAAATCCAAGTCATGCACGTCGATATCCACACGAATTTTCAGGGGGACAACGACAACGGATCGGTATTGCCAGAGCACTTGCAGTTGATCCAGAGGTAATCATTTGCGACGAGCCGGTGAGCGCATTAGACGTGAGTGTCCAAGCCCAGATCCTCAATCTACTTGAGGACCTTCAAGATGAGTTTGGACTCTCTTATATATTTATTGCACACGATCTGAGTGTTGTTGAACATATCTCAGACCGTGTTGCAGTGATGTACCTTGGTAAAATTGCGGAAATTGGACGCACTGAAGAGGTATTCACACCGCCATACCACCCATACGCTGAGGCGTTGCTCTCTGCTATTCCGGAGCCAGACCCGCTATGGGAGGGTGAACAGATATTCTTGTCAGGAACGGTGCCATCGCCGATCGATCCGCCGTCAGGATGTTCATTCCATACGCGATGTCCACGTATCATCCAGCCAGAGAGCTACGAGATGGAACAGGCCACGTGGCGGTCGATAATGGATTTCAAACAGCGTGCTGCAGGTGCGGATTCACTTGAGGCACTTACTGCGGTTAATACCGATGCAGACACATACACCGATCGCACTGACCCACGTGAACTACCATTCGGCGAGTTTGAGACGCTCGTTAGAAACGAATTCTCTATCCCAGACCCAATTTCGGACTCTCAAGCTGAAGCAACTTTCGTCGATGTATTAGAAACACTTCACAGCGATTCGCTTGCTATCGGGATTGACCGTGTGAGAGAGGCATTTATTTCACCGTGTGAGGAGCAATCACCTGAACTAATCGCAAATAGTGAGACACATCACATTTCTTGCTTACTCTACGATGATGAACTCGGTAGCGACACAGGATATCAGACAGAGACAAATGGGCAGGACAATGAAACTGCACTAAGCAATTAGTGTATCTAAAACGACAGTAGATGTATAAATCATATAGAACGACGTACTGTTTATTTGAGGTGAGTGAACCCAACGTTTTAACGGCTACACTGCTGAGAGGGTACTAATGCGTCGGATTTATGAGTCAGATGCTCTTCGCCGCGATGATGGGCCCTTTTCTCCGACAGAAGTGAAACGGCAAAAACGACCACAGCGAAACGGAACTGGTGAGCCATCCTTTTTGAGCAAGTTTATTCCACAAGCAATGGCTAATAAAGCAGTGTACGTGTCAGTCACGACACCGCGTAAAACATACCCACGTGGTGTACCGATTCCATTTAGCGTTCATTTTAAAAACTCGATGCCATTTTCAGTATCGATTCCAACGAAATCGCCGCTACTGTGGACCTGGAACATTGATGAGATTATAGAAGCGTCGCACGTTTCGGTCCGTGACCCGCCCGATGAAACCGATCGGTTTGGATTCAATCGCGGTGAACGCAAAACGTTCACGCGTCGGTGGTCACAATCATTTCGGCTAACTGACTCAACATGGGAACCCGCAGCCACTGGTAGGTACACAATTGGTGTCGGTATTAATGTCGACGATCCTGTGTCGGCTGGGTTGTATGATGAGGTAACGATCGAGATTGTTGATGAGTAGTCGCTTACAATTCAGTAGGTAAGAGCCTCGTCTCTATTCTATTCCGGTTTTTAATTACGTGTACCACATAAATGCTTAAATTCCGTCTTGACATCCTCCACACGACTTCAGTCGTGGGATTCCTTGCGCTTGGGGTCGGGCGTTCCGACGCCAACGAAGGCAACTTTCCAACCTCAGTGGTTGGTCTCGGTTTGTAGGTTGTGCGTCGGGTGGTGAGCGCGTGGTGATGCCAGTCCGTTCAGACTCCCTCTGCTAACACCGTAGGATCGTGCCATCGACCCGGCTCGGACTCTTGTCCGAGCCTCACTTGGGCAGGGTTGCTTTTTGTTAGTGGAGACCCCAATCCAACTCCAATTTTCCCGAGCGAGTTATGGAAACATCCGACCCCATTCGGGCTAAGTATTGCGGTTTTTACGGAGATTCGTCGGATTCATCCTACGTCCACAAGAGCATTGCTCTTGTGCAGCCCACCAGAACGCAGAGCGTTCTGGGGACGACTAAAGTCGTGCGGTTTCTCCTTGACTTTGTGTAATACCGAGTTATGCGGTTATCCCGCTATCTGTTGGTGCAGATTCAATGACTTCCGGGTCAAGTTCCAGAAGCCGCTCAGTGCAGTCCCCACATTCGACTGCAACTATCTCATATGTATGACAGCATGATTCTGCAGTTGTCGATCCGATCGAGATTTCTCCACCACATGCAGGACATAATTCATGGAATGAGCGCAATGATTTGAGGATGTTCAGCCGCTGTGAGAGTGGCACATCCCCCCACTGTGCTGTTGTTTCGGATAACAGTTCATGGGTTGATACGTCTGCAATAAGTGCTGCATCACCCGGCCATTTCTGTACCCGTCGGTTTACGGTCACTGCAGGATACGATCGATCCTCGATGGTGAGGTCGTCTTCAGACACATCAAATAATGCCGCAAGTGATTCATTGCTAACACCAGTAGACCGATACGTTTCAAATCGATCCGCAAGGTTTCCAGCAAATGACTCTGTGAGACAAATATCCATTCCATCCATACATGGCTCCACCGCACCAACCTCAATCAAAAACTCTTCTGGATTAATTGCGTTCTCTTTTGCGTACTCCATTCGTTCGATCGTTTCCCAGGTTTCGGTGTCTTCAGGTGCTTTCCCAAAGAGCTCAAGCACCGCTGTTGGCAGGTACCGCTTTGTTAATTCCGGTGTGCCGGGAACGAGATAGCCTCGCACATAGATTGCTGCAAGCGACCCAGCCACAACCGGAACTGCAGCAAGCGGACTGATAATTGCAACGGCGACGGTGAGTGCACCTGCAATCATAATATTCACTGCAGTACATGGGAGACATCGATTCTCACCAGTGTACTCTGGCTGGTGTATCCGTTCATAAAACGATGAGAGAGCCGACATAGCTGTCAGCTAGTACAAGCTACCGTTGAATATATGTGTTGCTCGTCAATGGGGTTATCGAATCGTAAACACTGCCTCGTCAATCGACTCGCTTCGACAGTCCGGGCAGCGAGAGGGCCGATTAATAGGCTCGTCAAACCGTGAGAAGCCGCAGTTTCGGCATTCCGGTGGGGCAACAAGAAGTTCTTCATCAGTATCTTGCCCGGAGACGGATTGTGCGACGTGCTTGAGATCGTGGTACACCGTTGATCGTGGAAGTGATAGCTCCTCGGAAAGAACTGTTGCGGTTGCCGGCGATTCTCGAAGTCGCATTGTAATCCGCTCACGTGTCGTTGCCTCTGGCATGTGATGCAGTATGTGCAGGAGGGAAAAAGACCTTACCCCAGTAACCTAATACGCACACATGAAAGCTATTGTTCTTGCTGGAGGGTACGCAACCCGACTGTGGCCAATCACCAAGCACCGCCCGAAAATGTTTCTCCCAGTTGGAGATCGCACTGTTATCGACAAAACGTTCGAAAATTTAGAGGAGGACGATCGGGTTGATGAAGTATTTATTAGCACAAACGAACGCTTTGCAGAGTCGTTTGAAACGTATATTGATGAGCACGATTTTGAGAAGCTAACACTCTCTGTTGAAGATAGCGAAGCAGAAGGTGAGAAGTTCGGTGTCGTTGGTGCACTTGAACAGCTTGTTCGACGCGAAAACGTAGATGACGATCTTTTCGTTGTTGCTGGTGACAATCTGATTGGATTCCACCTCTCAGAGTTTCTTGATTTCTTCGATGAAAAAGGAAACGCCGTCCTCGCGGCGTATGATGTTGGCTCAAAAGAGAAAGCAAAGTCGTACGGTCTTGTCACACTCGACGGTGACACAGTTGTTGATTTCCAAGAAAAGCCGGAGGAACCGAACAGCACGCTTGTTTCGATCGCTTGTTACTGTTTCCCACAAGAAAGCCTTCCGCTGTTGGAAACCTACTTGGACGACGGCGAAAACCCCGACGAACCCGGCTGGTTCATCCAATGGCTCCAACAACAAGAGACCGTGTCTGCGTTCACATTCGACGATGCATGGTATGACATTGGAACTGCCCAGAGCTACTTAGATGCAGTTGCGTGGGCGCTTGATGGTGGAAATGTTGTGCACGAGAGCGCAACCGTTACCGACTCAGAACTTGGCTCAAACGTCCAGATTATGGCTGGTGCAACAGTCGAAAACTCGGTTATTGATGAATCTGTTGTGTTCCCGAATGTCACGATCACGAATGCAGAGATCAAACGGTCAATCATTGATGAGGAGACATCAATTGATAACTTAGACTTCGCGGGCGCACTTATTGGTGCACATACGCAGATCGACGGACAGTAACGCGCGACTCAGTTCGGCTCACCAAGCCACGCATCCGTAATTTGTAGTTTTCCACGACCAGCAGCGCCGTCCCATTCCGTCTCATACTCAAGTTCAATTGGTTGTGACATATGTGGCCCATTCGTCACAAGCGTTTCGAACTCGCCACCCTCCCCGAGAATGTGGACTCCATACGCTTCATTGAGCGTTTTGAGTTCCGAAATTGCCTCTGAATCAAGCGTTCGGCCAAGCCACGATTCATCCAGCCCGTATGCTGCGACTTGGACGATCGTAATCTCAAATCCAGCATCCAACATCTGTTCAGCTAGGTGTTCTGGATCCTCCTGCCACAGTGGTGCAAACAGATCTATCTCGAGTCGATCGCACATCCCCTGAATGCGGCTTGTTTGAAACTCGCTTTCGATTGCTCCTGCCGTGACGCCTGCAAGTTCGATTTCCGTTGATAGTTCAGTAAGCGCTTCCTCAAGGGGCTCTAATTCCGAATCGCCTTGCACACCAGAATCCACTGTTGACTCTGCATCGAGTGCTCCCGGATCGACCTCAATCAATTCGATGTCGAGGCTCTCAGCAGCCAACTGTGCGAGCTGGGTTGCTGGCACATGGTACATGTATGAGTCTCCTCGTGGGTGAACGGTAAGAAGTCGAGTGACATTGAGTCCTGACTCTAAAGCCTGATACAGTGCCCACGAAGAATCTTTTCCGCCTGAAAAAAGACAAACCCACTCTGCTGTCATACCAGATGATGGCAGTGCAGGCGCTAAAACAGCGTTGGTTACTATTCAAAAATGCGCACGAACGGTTTTACGTCTCTTACATATAGCCGAGGTCGCGAAGCCGCTGCATCAGGTTCTCTTTATCCTGTGCGCGACCTGCGCGCTCGGTTGTATTCTCAATGTCTTGGAGCCATGCTGGCTGTTCGTCGCTCTTTTTGGTCGAGATTTCGCTGCCGAGCGATCGGAACCCCTCGAAATACTTTGGTGACACTGGGATGTCTTCCTGTGTGATACCACCTGGGAGATCATCAAATGCTTGTGGAACGTAGCCATCCTCCGGGTAGCCTTGAACCGTATCCGGAACGACAAAGTGCCAGAATGCATCCCACACCGATCGTTCATCAAAGTGTAGTATCGGTTGAATCCGATCGTGTGGTGGGTAGATCTCTGGATTATGACGTGGGCTGAAGAAGGTCTCTGTCGCACGGGCTTCCTGTTCGTCCCAGCGAACGCCGGAGATTACGCCGTCAATGTTGTGCGATTCGAGTGCATCGTTGAGTGCAACTGTTTTCAGCAGATGGTTGCCAACGTATGTATCCAACAGGAACGGGAACGTCTCTTCTTCATATTCGAGAATATTGCGAACGTGGTGTTGATTGTGTTCTGAGAGCGCACCGATCTCGATATCATCGCCTGGTTGTAGGCCATGTTCGTCTACGTATGCGCCGACGTCTTCATTGCGGGCCCAGATAACGTCAAGATCCCACTCATCGGCCCAGTGACGGACAAACGATTTGATCTCCTCGAAGTGTTGGTAGTGGTCAATAAAGACCGCGGGTGGGGTTTCGAGGTCGTACCGTTCTGCAACTTCTTTGATGAAATAGAGGACAAGCGTCGAGTCCTTTCCACCAGTCCACATGACTGCGGGATTCTGATACTGTTCGAGGCCGATTTTTGTAACCTCGATCGCTTTCTCTATTTTGTGCTCGATGGAGGGGTAATCAGTTGGCTCTTCACCTTCACCGTCGGTGTAGTCAACTGAGAGATACGATGGGAAGTTTTCTGACATCTTCGTAATTATATATAATTACCAGCGTAAAAGCTCTTATGTCACCGTTGATGATTGTCTCAAGTTTTGACTGACGGCAACAGTTGCAGCAGCTGTGGACAGCTGTTGCTCTCATAGAGCGAATTCTGTCTTAGCCACTAATAGTATAGAGTTGTTACTCGTCTCAAATAGGCACTATCCGCGCTGTTGGAACGTCACGACTGAACCAACATCATCAGTTGCGTTTTGCTCTGTTGTCACATTCAGTCCAAAAAACCCGTCCGCACCAACTGCTTCTTCAACGATCGCGCGCAGCGCTTGCGCATCAGCATCCGCTTGCTTGACTGACAGCCGAACTGTCTGTCGATTCACTGTGACATCGAGTAGATCGTAATCAGTGTACTCAAACGCAGCTTCCAACGAGGGAGTCATCTCACTCATATGTCTACTGTACACAGCCATGTGCTAAAAATTCGAACGTCTGTCAGCTGACCAACTACTTATGAGATGAACTTGTTATCGCGCCAGTTGACACCGCTGTTTTCCTGTTTGTTCTGTCGAGGGCTCTCGACAACTTCTACTGTTGCTGGGCGTTCTTCGCCCTCGACAATACGGGTCGCCGTTAGGGAGCCGCCTTCTTCCGTAATCGCAGTCAGATTTCCTTTTTCGGTTTCCATTGCGAGGTCCCGAAGAACCAAGAACATTGGATACTGCAGCGCTGAGTTTTGCAAGACCGTCTCACGGTCACCTTTGAAGCAGGCAAACTCAACAAGCTCGGATGGAATCTCCTCTTCTTCATCTTGAACCCACTGTGGCCCGCCTGCGCGAGGTGGTTCTTCTTCGTACACGCGTGTTTCAGTAACACTTGCTTTCAGCTGTGCTGTCGGTGTGTACTTACTGAGATTGTCATCAGTTGAGACCGCTTTGATAATGAGCGTGTTATTTCGTCGTGTGATGTCTACGTCCTCAATCTCCGGTGGGAGGTTTGGATTCGTATCAAAATACGTTTCAACATCTTCGAGTGGCAGTTCTAGCGTCGAGTGAAGGCGGAATACGCGACCTGTCATGGTAAGTGGTTGGGTTTGGTGTTTCGGGAGTCAGTTTCCCGTGACTGCGGCGATACCTACCCTATATTGGTTTGGGAGACATATATGGCCTGCCCTTCCAATCAGTAACGATCTGTTTGAAATAAGGGGGTAGTTATTCGTCAGTAAGTGTTGCTTTGAGGTCTCCACGTTCATCTAATTCGGCGAGTATGTCGCTTCCACCGATGAATTCGCCGTTAACATATGTCTGTGGAATGGTCTCCCAACCGCTCTGTCCGTTCAATGCTGCTCGATAATGGTCAAGCGCGGGGAGCACATCAACAGTCTCAAACTCTTCTTGGTACTGACCAATGAGCTCAAGGGCACGGGCTGAGTAGCCACACTGCGGCATTAGTCGGTTACCTTTCATAAAGAGGACAACATCATTTGACTCAATGGTTTCTACAACGCGGTCTTCGATCTCATCTGCGCTGAGATCACTCCCTGGTTGGAATGTCATACATCCTATTATGCGCGTCGCTCGGAAATGTATTGCGTCACGCAGCGAAAATATGATTAAAAGAGTGACTGTTATTCGTCGCGTTCGACTTGGACAACGTTGATCAACGAGTACACCGGAACGCCATCAATCTCATCCACACCTTGTTTATCGACAAGCACCACACAGGCAACAGGGTCGCCTCCCTGTCCGCGAATTGCTTCGATCGTCTCTCGTAGCGTCGTCCCGCTCGTAACCGTATCGTCTACGATGTAGCACTCACGGTTACGGATTGCAGCGAAGTTTCTGGAAAAGCCCCCACCGAGATCTTCGATATCACCCTCCTCCCACTGATGTTTTGCGGGTGCATAGGTTCCAATATCCGTCTCTAGTTCCTGTGCAACAACGGTTGCAATCGGTGCACCTGCTTTTTCAATCCCGATCGTGAGATCAACATCATCCCCTTCTTTCGATAGGAGGTCCGCCATTGCAAAGCCAATGTGCGTCAATCGTGCGCTATCGCGGCCGATCGCGCTCCAATCAACGTGAATATCGTGTGGGCCAGTTTGTGATGTAGTTTCGGCTTTCGGTGTGCTTTTTACACCGCTTCGTTCAACGAGCCAGCTTGCGGTTTCTCGCGAGACATTAAGCTCATCTGCAATCTCTCCTTTCGCAAGCCCTCGATCGGCCAGCTCTTTTGCGCTCTCGATTAGGTCATCAACGTTCTTCATATCTACTGAATTGTACTGCCGTTTTAATAGTCGTGTCGTCATTAACGAATGCATCCGCAAACGAGTCCAACTCGTAGACACCCGTCACCAACGCATCTATAAATTCGTCATCCATCCTTTGTAGCGAGTCGACAGCCGCTTCAAAATGATGGACGTGTGAGTTGACACTGCCGATTATTGCTTTATTATGTAGGACAATCTCGCGGTGTATTTTCCCCCCGTTCACCTCAAACTCCCAGTCTCCGGGGACGCCGAGTAGTGCAGCAACACCGTTTGGTGCCAGCGCCTCTACCGAATCGAATGCGTGTTTCGCGTATCCTGTTGCTTCATAAATAAGATCCGGGGCCCCATACACATCCGGAATCGCTGCAACAGGCGTCTCATTTGAGTTGATGTACGTTCCCCCGAGCGATTCAATGATGTCGATCGTAATATCCGGCCGTTCGCGGCGGCCCAAACAGTAGGCACGATCGAATGAGTCGACAAACATTGCAAGCGTTAACAGTCCAAGACTTCCGTTCCCAAGAATAACTGCAGAGCTTGGATTCCACTCAAATGCCGATCGACTTGCACGTGCGTGCTCAACTGCCTTCTCAGTGATTGAAACAGGCTCAACAAGGAATCCGATCTCTGCAAGCTCATCCGGAATTGGAACCAGATACTCCTCGGGGCTTGTGAAGTATTCGGACATAAATCCGTGTTTTCCGACAATCCCTCGCTCATGATACTGGCCATCTGGGGCCATGTCCGGCTCACCGCGTTCGAAGTATTCATTTGGTCCGTTCGGTGCCCGTCGAACGGTTGGAACCACAACGTCGCCTTCGGACAGAGACGTTCCATTTGGATCCGCAACGACGCCAACCGCCTCATGGCCCAAAATAAGATGATCTTCGCCTTCTGGAGTTCCGCCGTGTCCCCCGGCAATGACCTCATGATCCGTCCCGTCAACACCGACACGGAGTGTCCGAACCAACGCTTCCCCGTCGTCTGGCACCGGATCAGGGACTTCAATGAGCTCTGGTTTTCCAGCGCCCGATTTGACAGCGATTGCTTTCATGTATTGATACAGAATCTATACCACCAAAAGATTTATTCTACAACGAGTAAAGGTTAACATGTCGACGAGCGCCCGTCGAGGACGGTCCAGCCCCCGTTTTCGACCAGATGCGCGTCAGCGTTCTGTCCAGCCACCCAGTCTGCGCTCGTCGCATCGTATGATTGCGTTTCTTTTCGGGCAATTACCGCCCGACCTTTTGTCTTTGAACACATATTGTGTATCGTGTGTACCTTAGCAATCGCTTGGCAATGCCTCCCTGAGACGCCGATTGCTGTCGCTGCAAACCGTGATGAGCGATTCGATCGACCCGCAAGCGCACCAACAACGTACCGCGAAACCCCATTAGTGATTGCACCACGAGACGAAACTGCGGGTGGCACGTGGATCGGGTATAACGAGTTCGGCCTTTTTGTTGGGATTACGAATCGATGGGTCGACAGGGAGGGAGTACGATCGCGTGGAGCACTCGTTGCAGATTGTCTCTCTTACAGTACCGTTGAGGAAGCTTCGTCCTTCGTCGCTGATACCGTTTTGAAACACCGCTATGCTGGGTTTAATCTCATGCTTGCGGATGCGACTGATGCAATCTTGTTCGAGTATGATGGAACACTTCGAAAAACGGTGTTTGATCCGGGTGTCCACGTTGTTGTCAACGTTGGTGCAGATGGGTCACGATTTGAATCAACATCCCATCCCGATCGTGGAACGGCCCAAGCAGCAGCTGCGACGATAGTTCGAAATGAGCTCGCAGTCAAAACGGGTGAAACCACAGAAGCGTGGCTCAAACGTGCAGGTGCTGTGCTTGGTGATCACGAGTTCGGAGTCTGCATCCACGGCGATGGATTTGGCACCCGATCGTCGTCCCTTATTAGCCTTCAAACGGATGGCGATCGGATCAGAGATAGATATCTCTTTGCGAGTGGTCCACCGTGCCAAACGGCATTTGAGCCTATTTCAGAAACAGACCGTTTGTACTGAGTTCTCAGCTGAAACGCCCGGACAGAAAGCCACCTTTATGCAAGTTGCGTCCTCTCGATAGTAGTATGAGTGTGTCCGAGATTGAGGCAGAACTGTCGGACGACGAACGAGCTGGGCTGGAGCTCATCCGCGAGACCGGAGGAATCCACCAAAGTGACTTCTGGAAAGAGTTGGACGTCTCTTCTAGAAAGGGAAGCCGAATCGCAGAGGCGCTTGTCACCTCCGATCTGATAAAACGAGAGAGTGCGGTATACAAAGGTCACACGACGTACTATCTTGAGCCTGCAACACGTGATCTCAACTTCGAACTACTGATGGCCGGCGACATGCTCTCTCCATTTATTGGCGAGGAGGATATTGACGCCCAAAGTGATGCATTCTCACAGTGGCTGATGAACCTCGCATACAGCCGGTAGGCCATGTCTCCTCCGGCTGAAGCAGATCAGTTCTGTTTTTCGCTGCATGGGCATGAGTTAGTAATCGATCGTTCACGGATCACGACTGCGGGACCACCAATTGAAACGCAGATTGACGCGTATGCGAACGGTGACCGTCGATCGTTCGATGTGACAATAACATATCCTGATGGCCTTCTCGGGACGGTACTGCGTGAGCTTGTTGAGATCCCATACGGTGAGACTCGCACCTATGCGGCAGTGGCTTCCCAATGTGATACTGCTCCCGTTGCGGTTGGGACGATGTGTGGCCAGAACCCGCTTCCACTGTTTGTTCCTTGCCACAGAGTTGTTGGAAACGAATGGGAGTGGTGGCTTTTCTGCTGCAGGCGGTGTCGAGCAGAAACGATCCCTGCTGCAGTTTGAGGCAGCGACTGCTGGTGTCGATCGGCAAACCACATTCGAATCATTTCTTTAGATCGTACGGTCTACCCTGCATGGACGCAAACCACTATCATGATTGCTCATAACATGGGTATATGGATCTCCAAACTGCACTCCGTGGTGTCACACCACCACTTGTAACGCCGTTTACTGCTGATGGGTCACTCGATGAGACTGCACTCTCCGAGTTGGTGTCGTTTGTTGTCGATCGTGGTGTCTCAGGGCTCTTCCCATGTGGAACAACCGGTGAGTTTGCAAGCTTGACGTTTGATGAGCGACTGCAGACGATCGAAACGACCGTGTCACACGCTGAGGGGGTACCCGTACTCGCCGGTGTTGCGTCCCCAAACGTCCATGATACCGTTGCGCAGATTACGGCCGCAGCAGATGCTGGTGCGGATGTTGCGGTTGTGACACCGCCGTATTTCCACACCGCAAATGCACCCCAAGGCAACCAAGCCTACTTTGAGCAGGTTGCAGCGGATTCCGAGCTCCCACTGCTGTTGTACAATATCCCATCCTGTACCGGTGCACCGATCGATCCAGAGACCGTTGTCGCGCTCTCAACACAGGAGCAATTCATCGGACTCAAAGATTCAAGCGGCGACTTTGGCTACTTTTCACAACTGCTTCGTCAGACTGCTGACCCGTTTCTGTTACTCCAAGGATTCGATAATCTCCTCTTACCATCGCTCCGTATTGGTGCCGATGGTGGGATTCACGCCCTCTCTAATGTGTTACCGAGCGTCTTTGCTGAATTAGCTGGGGCTCCACAGAGCGATCGGGCAGCCGAACTGCAGCAGACGTCGATCGCACCGCTTTTTGAGACGTGTCTTTCGGTTGGGTTTGCACCAGCAACAAAAGCGGCACTCTCGCATCGATCGGTTATTCCAACAGACGCGGTCCGGCCTCCACTCGTTGAAACGGATGCAGAAACTGCAGAGACGATTACTGCACTCGTCGATCAGGCGACCAGTATCTAATTCAATTCAGGTTGGTGGGCGAATATACTGGTCTCCTGGTCCTGTTTCTGGCTCACGGTCGGCTGGTGCTGTTCCCTCAGCAAACACGTCTTTTCGTACCTCTCCATCCATATCGTCTGGAACTGCGTGACCATGTAGGTGCAAAAGCGTCGGCGCAAGATCAAGAATCGAAAGCGAACCAATGTCCTCGTCTGAGAATGCTGGCCCATGGGCACAAAAGAGCCCTTCACGGCGATTCACGCCTGCCCACGATCGATCGCGCGCTGCGAATACTCGTCCCGTTCCAAGCGTTTCTCGGATATTCACCTGTGGAGCTTTATCAATGACTATATCTGGAGCTTCATCAGCAAATCGGCCACTGTATACCTCTTCTCCACGATATACGTCTCTTGCGATCGGCTGTCCGTCAGCACCTGTCAGCGACGTGAATGCATCTATCAGTTCAGTTCGAAGGGATTCGTACTGTGGGTCAGAGGAAGGAATGGTGAGATACACTGGCCCTTGTGCGCTTGCCAATGCAAGGGTATCATCCCATTCAACTATTCCGTGTTTGCTACCACCAAGTCCACCGCGATCGTCTGGCAGTCGATTTAACAACCACTGTGGGGCAACCGATGCAGCAACCGATTGGAGATCAATCTTTGAGAGCCGCTTATCTGCAGGAGTCAACAGCCGCTTGATCCGATCGGTTGTGATCCCTGCGGAATGAAGCGTTTCTGCAACGTCACTCTCGTACGATAGGTAGCCTTGTTCTCCGAGCCACTCGTTGATATAAAATACGGATTCGATTTTGGCATGGCCGTGGTCGCTCATGAGGACAATATTTCGATCCTCATCAGCAAGGAACTCCGAGAGATGCTCATCAATCAGTTTCCAGCCACGTTTTACGTACTCGTCGTTCCACCGATGGTGGTGTAGTGAGTTGATATAGAACGTTGTGACCTGCAGAAAATCAAGCGAGTGTTCGGCTGCGAGATCCTTTGCAACTGTGAAGCGAAGGTCAATAAGCTCCAATACGTCCTCAAATGCGTCCGGGTCGCCATCGCTGAGGGAGCCGTGTTTTGTCACTCGATACTCGTAGTTCGATCGAAGCGTATGCTCCAACGATTTTGGATGCGTAAACCCGGTGTTTTCACCATCTGGTGGCCCAGAAACAAGGAATTCACCAACGGACTTTGGTGGGTACGTTGTAGGCACATTTAAGACTCCAACACGGTGATCTGTTGCCAGCAGTTCCCAGTATTCCGTATTGTGCTGATATCGTTCCGCGGGGAGCCACACTCGACGGTTTTTGACATCCACATTCTGCCACCAAAAGACGCCAATCTTTCCAGGATTTTTCCCTGTTGCATACGCCTTCCAATTTGGCGATGTCACTGGGGGGAGCACGGATTGTAGCTCTCCAGTTACGCCATCAGCAAAGAGCCGCTCAAACGTTGGTAATGTTCCATCAGCCACCCAGGAATCGATCAATCGTCGCGTTGCACCATCGATACCGACAACGACAGTTGCGGTCATGTTATATGTACTTGTCAAGCACTGTCAAGAACACCACACACTGTTTCATGATAATCCGATCTTACGCGCGTTGCAACAGACGATGCCCGTACAAAAACCATTTTGAATAGACAACAGCATTGACTGTTGTTCGGATAGGTAACCGATCGAAAAAAGGTATTACCGTATTATAGAATTTCAAGGAGAATACCCGCGCCTTTAGGCGCGGGAGGATGTCAATGGTCTCTCTTTTAATTATCAAGTAGTAAGCCAATATCTGCACGCGCAGAGAGCAACTCGCTCATAATCTCCACAGTTCGCTCATCACGCGTTCGGCCGCTTCGGACGATCTCTTCGGCCCGATCGACAGCTGTCAACGTATCTGTGTTGAGTGCCAGTACCGGTTTTCCTTCCTCTTCTGCACGACCAAGCACAGCTGATGATGGGCGGTGTCCACCTGTGAGGATCAGACATTTCACACCAGGTGCTTCGATCGCTGCGGTGTGAATCTCTGAACGGTCACCACCAGTGATGACTGCGGCATCGCGGGCACGTCGGAAGAAGCGAAGTGCCTCATCTCCGCCCATTGCACCGACAAGGAACCGCTCAACGAACGCGTCAGTATCAACGCTCGTGAGTGTCTTTGCACCGAGCTCTGTTGCAAGCTCGGAAACGGTCACGCCTGCAAGCTCCTGCTCGTACGGAATTGCACCAAGCACTGGGATGTCTCGACTTTCGAGGAACGGAATTACGTCGGTATCCAACTCATCAAATGCCGTGTCGGAAACACGGTTGAAGAGTACTCCAGTGAGCCGATCGCCGATATCATCTGCGGCAGCTAGGATTTCGTCGATATCTCCGGGCTGTGTGTAGTCTGCGACGAGAACAACCTCCGAGTCGAGAACGTCTGCAACCTCTGGATCTGTGAGGCCAACAATACCTCCAGTCGTGAGCGAGCCACCACCTTCGACGACCATCAGGTCTTTGTCTGCTGCGAGTGAGTCATATTCCTCTTTGATTCGTGCACGCAGGTCGTCTGGGTTCTCCCGACCACGGATCGCACCATCAATGAATGTTGGTGAGTAGACGATCGGTTCGAGTTCGTGCATCTCTGCATCAAGCCCCAATAGCTCACGGGCAAGCATTGGGTCTTGGTCGAGTGTCTTCCCGACATTGCTCTGGAGTCGGGTTCCTTTTGGTTTCATGTAGCCGACCGACTGGCCGCGTTCGTTTGCAAGTGTCGCAAGCGCCAGTGCGATCGCCGTTTTGCCGGTACTTTCCTTTGTTGCGGTAACGAGTATGGATTTCATAGGCTTTCTGGATCAACGGTGAGTCTAATATCGACGGCCTTGACACCTGAATCTTCGTCTGGGCCGACGGGCGTTGCGACAAGTGGATTAATATCGAACTCCATGATTGCCGGGAAGTCCGTCACCAGCTGTGAGAGCCGCTGAATTGTCTCAACAACTCCATCGACATCAACTGGCTCTTGTCCACGTGCCCCCCGAAGCATTGGGGCTGTTTTGATCTCTTCTGTCATTTCGCGTGCTTCGCTCTCTGCGACCGGAGCAACGCGGAAGGTCGTGTCTTCGAGGATTTCCACGAAGATGCCACCAAGTCCGAACATCATCAATGGACCGAACTGTGGATCTCGGTTCATTCCAACGATCGTCTCGACGCCAGTGTCGAGATCGACCATCTCTTGAACTTGAACACCCAGCAGATTTGCATCCGGCTGATAGTTGCGGGCTCTGGTGATTAAATCTTCGAACGCATCTTCGACATCTTCGTCTTCAACACCGACTTTTACGCCACCGATATCCGATTTATGGAGGATATCTGGGCTGACAATCTTCATAACAACTGGGCCGTCGATCGACGCTGCAACCTCACGGGCATCTTCTGGATCGTCAATGATCTCTCCCTGTGGTGTTGGTATGCCGTAGGCGTCAAGCAATCCCATTGCCTCGACTCCAAGTCGATTGTCGCCTCGCTCTTTCACGCGGCTAAGGATCTTGTGTGCTTTTTCTTTATCAACGTCAAATCTGGTTGGCTCGTCATATTCACGGGACTGAATGTCGTTGTACTCTGCAAGCGCATCCAGTGCGCCGATCGCACGCGATGGATCGAAGTAGTTCGGAATCCCTGCATCCTGTAGAATACTTGCTGACGCATTCACTCGCTCGCCGCCCATGAAACACGCTGCAACCGGTTTCTGGTGTTTTTCTCGAAGTTCGACAGTCGCCTCCGCAAGCTCTTCGTAATTGAGCACCGCTGTTGGACACGACAGCACAAGCGCCATCCCAACGTTTTCGTCTGCGAGCGCAATGTCCAGTGCGTCAGTGAAGCGATCGATATCCGCATCACCGACAATGTCCACCGGATTGTAGATATTTCCTTCAACCGGGAGCTTCTCAGAGAATTCATCAAGCGTCTCCTGACTGAATGATGCCATTGAGAGATCAGAGTCACCAACCGCATCTGTCGACATCACACCCGGGCCACCAGCGTTGGTGACGATCGCGACATCTTTGTTCTCCGGCAGGGGCTGATTGGCAAGCATCTGTGCTGCATCAAACAGCTCTTGGACCGACTCAGCACGAAGGACACCCGCTTGGTCAAGACCGACCTCATACGCCTGCTCGCTCCCTGCAAGCGTCCCTGTGTGTGAGGATGCAGCCTGCGCGCCAGCGTCCGTTCGCCCTGATTTTACGAGTACGATCGGTGTGTCTTGTGTCGCCTTTCGTGCAGCGTCGATGAAGGCTCGACCATCCGAAATACCTTCGAGATAGCCAATAACGACGTCCGTCTCCTCATCATCGCCCCAATGGTCAACAAAATCAGTCTCATCAAGTACTGCTTTGTTACCCAGCGAGACGACATCTTTGAATCCAACGCCCTCGTCGTTTGCCCAGTCAAGGACTGCAGTAATGAACGCGCCTGACTGGCTCATGAACGACATGCCGCCAGGGAGTGCGTTATCCGGTCCGAATGTGGCGTTCATGCCACCAGTCGTTGACATAATTCCCAGACTGTTCGGACCAACAACGTTGAGATCGTATTTGTCTGCAATTTCACGGAGTTGTTTTTCACGCGATGCACCTTCGCCGCCTGTTTCGCCGAAGCCCGCAGTGATGACGACGACGTTCTGAACGCCGGCTTCGCCGGCTGCCTCAACAGCGTGCAGCGCAATCTGTGGCGGGACGACGACAACAGCCATGTCTGCGTCCGCCTCGGAAATGTCTGCAACACAAGAGAGGCCCAGCACCTCGTCATATTTGGGGTTGACCGGGACGATCTCACCTTCGTAATCTGCAATGAGATTCGTGGTGACCGCTCGTCCGATCGACCCCTCACGTGCGGTTGCACCAATGACCGCGATGCGATCGGGTGCGAACAACTCGGTTAGGGTTCCCATCAGTTCAGCCTACTCACTGAGTCTTCTTAAAGAACGGTGTGGTTCTTGTGACACGGGAATCGGTATACAGTCACGTTCCACTATATTCATGAAATATATAGAATTATCACAACAAATCAGTCCAAATATGGATATTTACTAGTAGTTTGTATTTCATTGACATCCTCCACACGACTAACGTCGTGGGATTCCCGACCGCCGTTGGGATATTGTGGTTTACGACGTGACCTGTTCTTGAGGTGCGAACGCACCAGCTTCTTTGTCAAACAAGAACGTCGATGGCTGTGCCAACCAGCCGTTACTCCTATTCACCGATAGATTCGGTGAACTCGGAGATACTTTTTCTCGAATGTTCTCAGCACCGTTCACATCAGCGTTCGCTACCGTGCCACACTCATTGCACACGTACAACCCGCGTTCAACACGGTTTGAATCACGCTTACGACCACAACACGAACACGACTTCGACGTATCCCGTTCCGACACGTACTCAACCGTTATACCTTCCATCTCGGCTTTGTAGTCCAACAGGTCGCTGAAGCGGTTAAACGCCCACGAATGCAAGTCCAAGTTCCCATGTTTGCCCCAGTTCTTCGCCTCACCGTGCTCCTCGTCCTCACGAATACCAGATATATCGCCCACCACGATCGTTCCAACACGTTCGTCCACACACCGTCGAACGATGTGTTTGGAGAGTGTGTGGAAATAGTGGGTGCGGCGAGCCGACTTCTTCTGGCTCAACCGAGTAGCTTGCTCGGAGTCCGAGTCGTCACACCGAGCAATACGTTTGCTGAAGTAGTAGTCGTCTTGTTTTAGGCAGTTGAGCGGATACAACTCGGCGTGGCCGTCCTCGTAGGCGAGGGCGGCGAAATTGTTGATGCCGAGGTCAACACCTACGGTCTTCTCACCGGGTGCTTCCAACACTTCGATTTTGACTTTACAGACCAAGTGGAGTCTCCACTCGTTACCTGTCCAGACGCCCCTGACTTGTTGGACGTTCTCCACGGTGGAGAGGTCAACGTCGGGGCGAGTTTCGTACTCGCAGAGGATGAAGTCCGACCAATATTCTTTAAGATTCGAACCTTTTGAGAGCCGAACTCGGTTGTACTGGGTGTCGAGTTTAAAACCCGCGGCTTTGAACGTGATCGTGCTTCGTGGGTGTTCGTCACCGTGTTTGCGGTAGCCGGGCGGGTTCGCTTTTGTGTCTCCGTTGCGTCGTTTGCCGTACCAGCCGTTGAACGCTTCAGCGAGTTCTTGAAGGACTCGTTGACTTGACTGAGAATGCAGGTCATCGTAGCGCTCGTGGCTCTTGAGGTACGCAGTGAGTTCGTCGTGTTCTGGGATGTAGTCGATTTCGTCCCAGACACGACTACACGTCCAGCGTCCGACGTTCCAGAGTTTCGAAGCGGCGAATCCGAGCGAATCGAGGTCGTCAGACACCTGTTGCTGATTCTTGATGGAAGCAGTGTAGGTGCGAGTAACGACCTGTTTCGCCATACATAACCTATGTAGAGAAACCTACTTGAAGGGATGGATTACGCAGCGTGGAATATCCTGCCCTGCTATCGAACAGTAGACAGTCTAGGGGGTGTCGGATTCATCCCACGACTTCAGTCGTGGGCTTTCTCCTCGATGTTCTGTAACCGTCAAAAGAATGTTAATGCGCTGACACGGTTGAAAGGCCCCGCTCCGAGAGAATAACTGCTGCAGCATAGAAAAATACTGCAATCATCACGATCGATCCACCTGCAGGAAGCCCTGCTTGATGCGCAGCGAGTATCCCAACAATCACTGAGAACTCACCGACGAGAATCGAAATGTAAACCGCTTCTCTGAAGCTCGTTGCGATCTGCGAGGCCGCAGCGACTGGAACAACCAACATTGCTGCGACCAATATCACACCCAAAATCTGCATTGCGCCCACAACAACCAGTGCGGTCAACACAACAAGCAGTGAGTTATATAGTGAGACATCAAACTGTGCAACCTTTGCGGCCTGCTCATCAAACGTAATAAACAGCAACTGCTTGTATTGTGTTCCAACGACAGCCAATACAATTGCGCTAAGGCCGAGCATCATTGCACCGCCGCTTGGATGAACAACACTTACATTACCAAAGAGAACGCCTTCGATCGAAATCCCAGTTAGTCCCCCACCGAAACTAATGACGAGCGTCCCGAGTGCAAAACTTCCACTCAACATGATTGCAATTGGAACGTCACCGTAGGAACTCGATCGATCGGCTAGATACTGCACAATAAAGGCACCAATGATTGCCACAACCAGTGCCGGGACGAGATAGCTTGTCTGAATGCCTGTCACAGATGTAAACAAGAGCCCAATTGCGACACCTGCAAATGCGGTATGTGCAAGCGTTTCTCCAATGAGCGCCATCTCTCGATGCACAATATACATCCCAATGAGTGGGCCAACAATTCCGATAAGCGCACCGATTGCGACCATTCGCCAGCCAAACCGGAACGACAGTAGTGTGAAGCCTGTTAGTTCTGCGATCGATCGGCCGACTGAGACAAATAGGCCCGCAATAGTGCCGCTGGTAAGCCCGTATTCAAGGAGTGTGTCACTGAGCAGAAACAGAGATAGAACTGCAACAAGTGCACAGATCCCAACAGTTGCTATTCGTAAAACCCGGAGTCGTGGTGTTGTCCGTTGCATTGCTAAAGATATTGTAGAGTGCTAGTGGTGATGATGAACAATCCGCCCGGATGCTCCGTAGGCATCTGCAAGTGCATTACTCTCAACGAACGACGCTGTATCGCCATGATGGAACAGTTCACGGTTGATGCAGGCAATTCGACTTGCACGATCCGTAACAACTCCAATGTCGTGTTCGATTAGGACGATTGTGATTCCGTTGTTGTTAAGATCGTCTAACAGACCATAGAATTGGTCTCTGGATTCGGCATCAACACCAACTGTCGGTTCATCGAGTGCGAGAAGGTCCGCTTCCGAAGCGAGTGCGCGAGCAATGTATGCCCGCTGTCGCTGTCCACCGGAGAGCGCATTCACACGACGATGCTGTAGAGTATCAATATTGACCGTCTCCAATGCATCGTCAACGATCGCATGGTCGTCCGCTCCGAGCCGTCGCGAACCAACATGTGAGAAGCGACCCATCTCGACAATTTCACGAACGGTGACGGGCATACTGGAGCCCTTGTTCGTCGATTGTTGGGAGACATACCCGATTCGATGTCCCTCATCGAACGCATCGATTGGCGTTCCAAACAGCTCCACAGACCCGGTGTCTGGCTCTAAAAGCCCCAACATAATGTGAAGCAGCGTTGTTTTTCCGGAGCCGTTTGGCCCGATAAGCCCGAGGAACTCACCTGTTTCAACCGTTAGAGAGACGTCACTCACTGCGGGGGTATCCCCGTAGGATAGCGAAACGTCCGTAATGTCAATAACTGAGGTCACTAGTGTGCGTCAAGCGCTGCTTCGAGGGTCGGAAGGTTAATCTCTTCCATCTGCTCGATATAGCCCCACCCATCATCGTTCCATTCTGGTGTACTTCCCTCCGCTGGTGTCAGTGTTGCAACCTCTTCTGCATCGCTCTCTGCAACAATCTGTTGTGCGAGGTTGTCAGACTCGAAATAGTCATACGTTACATGAGAGATTCCAAGCTCATTGACGAGTTCGATCGAGTCAATAATGTCTGACGTTGTCGCCTCATCCTGTGGTGAGACTCCCTGCGGTGAGTGAATCTCGAAATCATAGCGTTCTGCGAGATACTGCAACGAGTCGTGTCCAGCAAGAACGAGTGTGTCTATGTGTTTATGAGCAAGTGCTGACTCAAACTGTTCGTGGAGGTCTTGGAGCTCGTTTTTGTAGGCCTCTGCGTTGTCGTAGTAGTCGTCGGCGTTGTCTGGATCTGCCTCTGCAAGACCATCTGCAATGTTGTCAACACATGTCTGCGCAAGTACTGGATCAACCCACACGTGCGGGTCATAATCACCATGTTCGTGATCGTGGTCATGGTCATGGTCGTCGTCGTCGTGATGGTGATCGTCGTGGTCGTCGTCGTGATGGTGATCGTCGTGG
>NZ_JAKRVX010000012.1 GCF_023638035.1 Natronocalculus amylovorans
TAGGGCTGGGATGGCCCGAATCAACGCCCGTGGAGACTGCGCTCCCTACGGACACGGATTCCGTGTCTGCAAAGTGCGTCGTAGAAACGGGAAGCCTCGGGGCTTGACCCCGAGGTGGTTCACCGGGTCTTTGTTGTGCACAATACACTTGACGCTCGCGCGCCTCGAATGTACATGGATAACAACCGGGCGGGTGAGTGGACCATTCCAGTTATTGATGCAGTCACTGCTGCACTCGATCCGCTTGGCTGGCAGGTAGCGGATGGTCCGGACCGAGGCCCTCCTGCAATTGCGACAACCGATAATGCAGACAGTAGCCAACCGATCGCAATCGAACCACTCTATACCACTTCAATCGACCCAACAACCGTCTGTTCGCAGATCGTGCATGCCCAACGAAACGATAGATCGGTGTTATTTGTCGTTGAGACTGAAGATGCACAGCGACTTCTTACAGAGATTCTCAACGCCCCACCACTGCTTCACGCAGCACGTGATGGAAAGCGTACATTCTACAATGGACCTGACCGCATCCCACTTGATGCAGGTGGCTACGCACTCGTTGATGCACCGGCACAGAGCCTTGTATGGCGAGAAACACATACCCCATCTGGACCGCTCCCAGACGATCCAAATGTAGACAGAGGGCCACGATTGGTACTGGAAGCAGACACGGAGGTTGTTGCCCTTTTAGCAGATGTTGATTCCTTACGGGCCCCTCGTGCCAGTGCATTTCCGTATCGGTATCTCCGTGATCCAGATACGAAGCGGTTCTATGTGTTTGCTAACCGGGACGGCCCTGACGGTCCAATCGAAGATTTCGCAGGTGTCTCTGCAATTCGACACGGTGGCTACACACCAGTCCCAATGCCGCTTGTTCCAGAGCACCTCCTTTCGGAGCCGTGGCCACAGGTTGGCTTCTATACAATCGAAACCGATGTACTGCGAATGCCGATCGAGTTGCAATAAAATACGCAGATACAAACGGGCAGATTCACATTATCAGATAATGACTGTCCGGTACGACACACTTTCAGTTACGTGGCTTGGCTATGCAACGGCTCGAATCGAGACCGCGGATGGGCCTGTTGTCTACACCGATCCTGGCCGGTATGGCGTTCTTGATAACTACTACGCCCGCGATGCAGACGTCGTTGTCGTGACTCATAATCATCACTACGATTCTGATGGAATCGAGCAAGTTGCCAGTGAGGATGCGACGATCGTTGTGTACGAGGGTGTTGATACGTCCGAGATCGATCGCGACGTAACGCCGGTCTCAGCGCTTCCATTTACCGTTGTGCGTGTAACAGATGATGACCACGTTGCAGTTGAGACAGAACATGGTGTGGTTGATATCTGGTCTGTCCCTGCGTACAACGACCCTGATGGCCCGTGCGCTGATGCGGACGGGAACGTCCCACATCCAGTAGGGCTTGGCTGTGGATTCCTTATCGGACTTGATGGACACCGAGTCTTTTGGCCAGGAGATTCTGATGCGTTGGATGGGTTCTCAGAGCTTGACGTCTCCGTTTTCTTAGCGAACATCGGTGGCAGCGTTGTCTCAGACGCGGCTGCAAGTGCTGCGCTTGCCGAACAAATGCAGCCGGAACTCGTTATTCCAATCCATTACAACACATTTGAGCTGCTCAACGCGGATGCGGCGGCGTTTGTTGCGGATGTTGCCTCACGATCGATCGCGGTTGCACTCGACGAACGAAGTACAAACCAATAAAAAAGGCTCTTTTAGCGGATTAAATAACGCCCATTGCGTCAAGCCGTTCCGGGAGATACGTGTCGGTCACGAAGTCGAGTCCACGTGCAGCAAGCGCTTGCTGCTCTGCCTTTTTGCCGATTTCAAGTTGGAGTTCGATCTGTTCTTCCCAGTAGTCAGTCTGGAATCGCGGATCTGACAACTCAGACTCCAGTGCATTCACATCAGAGTCAGCTAGCGGGTCTGTTGGAAGGTCGTACTCCACAATATCTTCCGGTTGAATCCCAACATATCGCGCCTGCGGTGTTGCAAGATACTCCGAGAGGTGTGCGGACTTGATCGATCCGTATGCAACGGAGCCATAGATCCGATAGGACCACGGGTCGCCGTCACAGAAGACCATCACTGGGAGATCTAACTCATCGTGCAGCCGTTTTGTAATCCGGCGGGTCGCCCGTGCTGGCTGGCCTTTGAGGTGAACGACGAGACAGTTGTACTGTTCATCGAACCCGTTTTCGATGAGCCGATCGCGCATCCCACCGGTCTCGACACACATGACGAAATCAGTATCATGATCGAGGAATTCGATCGTATCCGGGTTATTTGGAATCTGATAGCCGCCCTCGCCAACGTCCTCTTGACAGTGAATCTCACGTTCGCCACGACGGGTCTGTTCTTTTATTTTCAGTGGCCCCATCAGTGTAGCACCGGATTCCTCCGGTCGCATATGGAAATCCTCACGCGTAACTTTGGAAACGATTTCAAGATCCTCAACCAACTGGTTCGATTCGTCTTGATCCGAAAAGTGCGCTTCATTGTTATCCCACGATTCGGAGAGATAGTACAGTTCACGCAGGGTCGAAGAGCGATCTTCCTCAAGCTGATTTGCAAGAAACTCGATCGTGTACACCGCTTTTAACAGCTTTCGTGCGCCTCGAACGGAGTTTGCACTCCGCGTTGACGTCCGATCGCCATACACCCACACACCGGAGTTTGGGTTATACTCGATATTGCTTTTTGTTCGGGTCGGAAGTTTCATCTCCGGAATGTCTCCGCCAGCAAACTGATCATAAAACTCCGCTGCGAGGTCAATCAGCTGTTCGCGTGCTTTCTCTTCCGGTGTTTGTGTTTGTGATTGTGATTCGGAACTCATTATGCGTTCACCGTCAGTTTTTCTCCGTCAATGCCATCGACATTCATTTCGAAATCGGTGCCCTCCGCAACTGTGTACGTAATCGATACCTCATCGCCCGAGCCAACTGTTGGTGACCATTGGAGGAACCACTCACCATCCATATCGACCACGGTTGCATCGCCGTTCAGATCGGTTGGCTCTGCGGACAGAATATCCGTTATTTCTGGTGTTTCCGATCGACCGGAGTAGTTCTCAACAGAGAGCGTCACCGTTTCTCCATCCACTTCGCGATCGACACTCACATTGTTCATGATACGTGCCATCGCACCCTCGATGTTCGGTCGCTCCCGACCAGTGACCTCCGCAACCTTATCAGCCATCTCCGGAAGGATTCGGCCAAGCACATCCTGCTTCTCTCGGCGTTTTTCCATCGATCGACGCTTATTGAGATAGGATTTGAGCTCACGTGCAGCCTCACGAATTGCGAGTTCGATCTCATCTTCGATCGCTGGAATGTTCGCCAGTGCGTCTTTTGACTCGCTGGTAAACGGCACATTTGTCGAGGCAACGTGAATCATAATGACGGCCGGTCCGTTTGGCATGCCGCTCCCTCCTGGCTGGTCAAGCCCGTAGTTTCGCCAGCCGATTCGTTTGACGACATCCGTTGATGCACACGCACCACGCTGGTAAACAAGCGGTACGCGGTTTGCAAATCGGAGCAGATCTACCGATCCCTCGGCTTTGAGGTCACCACCATACGCAATTCCAGCTTCAATGATGAATGGATCGCCACCATGTACCTCTGCATCACGAGTTGCTGCAGAGTAGAAATCAGCATTGTATTCCTTTCTGAGCCCTGCCTCGACAAGCTCGGCACTAATCGGGGAGAGACAGTCGGTTGGCGGAGAGAGAATATCTGTCTCTCGCATCGCATCAACCAGTTGGCTCGCTGTGTCACGATCGCCTGCAACCGATCGTACCTTCGGAACGTCGTCTGGGACCGTCCGAGTCGTCTTCCAGACGGCCTCAAAAATATTCTCTTGTGCTGTCTCTCCGAATTTTACCTCATCGTACTCCTTCGTTGCTGCAGCAACATCAGCAATAATCTTCGTTAGTGATTTGTGGGTGAACCGGAACTGCCTCCCACCGTCAGCGGCGAGGCGCCGAGCAAGCCGATCGGAAAAGCCCTGAATCGCAGCATCATCTTTCCGAGTGCTTGTTGCGCTGTCGACAAGCGTGTAGATGTTTGGTGTGAGGTGGTCGCGCGCCGGCTCTTCGCCGTTTGTGGCTTCCTCGCTGTAGGCGGTGAGCTCATCCCATGCGGCTTCAACTGCATTCTCTCGAACCGTATCACCGAATGTTCTTCCAGTGTCCTTCTCGACCGTCTCCGCAACACGATCGACAATCTCAACAAGTTCGAAATGGCTCGTTCGCTCTCTGTTGGAGAGAACTGATGCAATTTCGCTGGCAAACGCTTCAGTTGCGTCTGCACCCTTATTTGAAACTGCTTCCGTGACTGCACCCTCAATATCTGCGGTGTGTGTCGCTGGCGTTGTCCACGATAGTTCTCGGCCAAAGTGCCGATCGCGGAAGGCATCTAGAATCTTATCCGAGGTTTTTGCACCAACCCGAGTGAACTCCTCTTGGAGGAAACCAGAGATCGAGTATGATTCGGTCGCCTCAAGCATCTTGATGAGCGTTCCAAGCTCGACACCGTGTGGGTGTGGTCTGATCTCTGTTGTTTCTGCAGGCAGCTGATCTGTCGCTCGTTCGAACTTCATTGGGGTTTCGAGTCCTGGTTCTCGAAGTTCCAACCGAGCGTGAGGGTTCACCACAGCGGTATGTTTGATGTAATCTCGAAGTTGGCCGCGTGCCCGCATATTGGCTTCCATCTCCAACTCGATTCGTGTACCATGTGGACGATCCCACGATGTTTCTCGTGCGACTTTGATCTCCGGTTCGTTGGTGTCCGTGTCGATAATTAGCTCAACGTACTCCGCATCTTGGGAGCCTTTTGGGCGGCTTGTGATCTTTGCAGGCTTCCCGGACGTGAGCTGCGAGTAGAGCACAGCCGCGGAGATTCCGATTCCCTGTTGTCCTCTACTTTGTTCTCGCTTGTGGAATCGAGAGCCGTAGAGGAGCTTTCCGAATACCTTCGGAACTTGCTCTTTCGTAATTCCCGGCCCGTTGTCCTCGATAATAAGTCGGTAGTAGTCACCAACTTCGGTAATCTCAACGTAGATGTCAGGAAGAATGCCTGCTTCCTCGGTGGCATCAAGCGCATTGTCAACTGCTTCCTTAACAGCGGTGACAAGCCCTCGTGCACCCGAATCAAAGCCAAGCATGTGCTTGTTCTTCTCGAAGAACTCGGCGATGGAGATCTCCCGCTGGCTCTGGGCCAACTCTTCGGCGATCCCCGGTTCATCACCGAGCGTCGACTGCAAGGAGGTCATTATGTGAGCATCTCTTTCTGTCCTATGGTTAAAACCTCACCGCCAGCGTAGTGAAAGTAGAGTAGCCACCAATTCCCTGAACAGATCCACATTTATGTATTGTCAGGAATGACGTAGTGTCATGGTCGCCATACAATTAGACGGCGTCTCCAAGCAGTACGGTTCGATAACTGCGTTACGGAACGTCGATCTAACCGTCGAGTCCGGCGAGATATTTGGGTTTTTAGGCCCAAACGGTGCTGGAAAGTCGACAACAATTGATATCCTCCTCGATTTCGTTCGCCCAACGAACGGATCGGCTACTGTGCTCGGACATGATGCGCAAACCGAAAGTGTGGCTGTCCGATCGAAAACAGGCGTACTCCCCGACGGCTATCACGTCTACGATCGGCTCAGTGGACGCGAACACGTTCAGTTTGCGATCGACTCAAAAGAAAGCACAGAGGATCCGCTCGATCTCCTTGATCGAGTTGGGATTGCAGATGCAGCTGATAGAAATGCCGGTGGCTATTCGAAAGGGATGACTCAACGGTTGGTGCTTGCAATGGCACTTGCTGGAGAGCCAGAGTTACTAATTCTCGATGAACCATCAACCGGGCTTGATCCAAACGGTGCTCGGGAGATGCGTAAAATCATCCGCGAAGAAGCCGATCGAGGCGCTACCGTGTTCTTTTCGAGCCATATTCTTGAGCAGGTTGAAGCAATCTGCGATCGAGTTGGGATTTTGAATAACGGGGAACTGGTTGCAGAAGATACGATTTCTGGACTCAGAGCATCGCTGGAGACGGATTCGAGATTGGATGTAACGCTTGAAAACGCCGACAACGGTGCAGTGTCAGCGGCTGAAGACGTGGCTGGTGTCACATCGGCTATTCAAGACGGCTCAATGCTGTCGATCGCGCTCACGCGTGAGTCGAAGTATGAGGTGTTAGCTGCGCTGGATCGTGAGGGATACTCGATCGTTGATTTTACCACTGATGAATCCTCGTTAGACGATCTCTTTGCAGCCGTTACTGGAGAGCCAAGATCAGAAGATCACACCGAAGAAGATGCCGCTGCAGCCCCAACAGAGGTCGAACAATGACGTGGGTTGCAGTCGCGAAAAAAGACTTCAGCGATGCGGTTCAATCACGATCATTGTGGGCGCTTTCAGCGTTCTTCATCCTTCTCTCGCTTGGTTTAACCTACGGCTACAGCGAGTTTGAGTTTCTTTCTGCTGGGACAGAGACGACAATTGGTGGGTTAGTATTCTTCCTCGGCGGAATTGTTGGGCTGTTTGTCTCGATCACGTCAATCGTCATCTGTTATCGTGCGATCGCTGGTGAACGTGAGCTTGGAAGCGCAAAACTCCTCCTTTCGCTTCCACATTCACGGTTGGATGTACTCGTTGGCAAAGTCGTCGGCCGGACCGCCGTCCTTGCAGTGCCGCTCATCATCGCATTAGGGCTTGGATTGTCGATCGGAATCATTGTTATTGGCGCAGGAAGCATTCTCTCCGCAGTGATCTTCCTCGGTTGGACGTTTTTTTTTGCACTCGTCTATGTGAGTATCATTGTTGGACTCTCGGCACTTGTGAGCTCGACAACCAAGGCGGCAGCGCTCGGCATTGGGTTCTTTTTTATTGTTGAGTTCCTCTGGGACGGAGTTGCATTCGTACTGTTATTCGTTGCAAACGGGTTCTCTCTCCCGACAGCGGCACCGGATTGGTACTTTGTCGTGACGCAAGTTCCACCAAGCAACGCCTACTTTTCCGGGCTTGTCGCACTGCTTCCGGACGTAGCTGCGGCAGTGAATGCGTCAACCGGTGCGGCCGGATTTGACGCCTTTTATGCCGTGCCTGAGATCGGGATTGTCATTCTCTGTCTGTGGCTTATTGTGCCAATTTCGATCGGCTACACCGTATTCTCACAAGCCGATCTCTGAGCGAGGCATACGAATCGAAATATCTTTTCACTCGTTCTTCGGAGTGAGCATGTGAACGAAACGCAGCTCCAATTTTATTCTCTCTACCTCACACGGTTTGCGGAAGGCTTTGGATTCATCACGCTGATCACCCTTCTGCCGACCTATATCAACGTCCTTGAGCCATCTTCGACCACTATTTTGGGGATTACAATCAGCGCGGGATTCATCATTGGAATGTACACCACGGGGTTCACGCTTGCACAGACAGCTGCAGTTGTGCCGTTGGCGTGGGCTGGCGATCGGTTTGATAAGCGAACGGTCCTCGTTGGGAGCTTACTTGTCGGGATCGTCGCCTACGCACTCTTCCCGCTTGTTGATTCGAGCGCATCATTCATTGCAGCGCGTGCATTGCAAGGGATCGCCGTCACTGGTGCGGGGTTGATGTCGCTCTCACTTGTGGGCCAACTTGCACAGTACGGTACACGGGCGGATCATATTGGGAAAGCAAATGCCGCAAGCTTCGCAGCGTCGATCGTTGGGAGCCTCTCTGCGGGATTCTTATATGACTTGTTTGGGTTTACTCCGATTTTTATGATTATTGTCCTGATTATGGTGATCGCAACCGGCGGGCTCTCGATCTTTCTGCCGCCAGATGAAACCAGAATCAAGGGGTTTCCATTCTCCGATCTGGCGCTCAACCAGAAGATTCTGACAATGACCAGTTTCCGTGTCCAGTACGCGTTTTCGGTAACGATGGTTCGGACATGGGTCCCGATTTACGCTGGCACTGCAGCCGCTGCAGGTGGGCTGGGTGTCACTGCAGCGTTTGCCGTTGCGATGACTGTCACCGCAGAGAAGTTCACGAATATGGTTGGGCAGCTGTTTACTGGCCGACTTTCGGATGGATACGGTCGATCGCTGTTTGTCTTCTTTGGCGGCGGGATGTATGGGGTGATTGCGATCGCGGTCCCGTTTTCACCACAGATCGGTGCTGCAATCGGGGCACCGACCGCACTACCATACATTGGCGAGATTTCGATCGCATTCGTTCCGCTCGTGCTTCTCTCTGGACTGCTTGGGATCGTTGACTCCTTCCGCGAACCTGCAAGCATGGCGTTGTTTGCCGATGAAGGAACTTCTGAAGGTGGTGTCGCATCGTCATTCGGTATTCGTGAGCTTGTCTGGCGGCCCGGGAGCGTCCTTGGCCCACTCATTGCGGGCTGGCTGATGATTGAAGTGAGCATGGCATCGGTGTTCTATGTTGGTGGGGCATTCGCAATTACTGGCGCACTGTTGTTCCTCATGATTTTGGCAACCCACCACGGTCGAAATGCGCTCTCTGCGTGGTAACTCACTACTCGCTTTTTCGAGGGCAATTCGATAGTAAGCGCTCTCGACCGATCGCTGAATGGCAGCAACCATCCACGGGGTCCCCGCAGCCGCCTCACGAATCCGATCGGGACTAAACAGCCGAAACAGCAGTACTGGATCGGATTTGTCGGTATATTCGAACCAGAACGCACGGGATGCAACCCCGTGTTCGGCATCCGATCGGTATCCAAGAAGCTCCGACGTTCGGTGGTCAGTTGGGTCATACGAGTCAATAATCGCGGTTGCGTTCTCTGCGGTAATTGTAGCAAGGTCCGACAGAAATGCCGTTAGTCCAGCCATGGATCGGACAAGTCCGAGCTGCGTTCCGATCACGATCGCGGACTGAAACTGCTCCGTATCGAACTGACCGGTGAGCCCAAACAGCCCGCCAATCCGTGCGTCAGAAACACCACGGTCTGTCATTGTTTCGACAAGCTTCGAGCTCGGGTCGATCGCCGTAGTCTCGTATTGGGATTGAAAATACAATGCGTGCCTGCCAACACCGGCACCGATATCCAAAAGCGGTCCGGAAATCTGTTGACAGAGCCACGAGCCGCGATCGGATTCGGAAGCGAACGGCTCAAAATAGAACGCCTCGATCGGATGGGTCTGTCTCTGCGGTCCATCACACTGATACAGCGGCTCCGATCGCGTCCCCATGTAGTGGTCGAACAGGGCAGTCCCAAACAGATCCGAATTGCCGTCGGTATCGGCCATACTCGACAGTCAGAACGGAATTTAAAAAATATGTGTGAGCAATGATACCGAACGTGGCGCAGTTACTGTTCGTAGCCTTGTTCTGCAAGTGCTTCTTCGATCGATGAAAGCACGTACTGAACGTTTTTCGGACGGGCAGAGTAGCCCATACAGCCGATTCGCCAGATATCACCTGCAAGATCACCCAAACCACTCGCGATCTCAAGATCGTAGGTATCCAGCAGGTATGAGATGACGGCACCGTCGTCAACGCCATCAGGAACACGAACTGCATTGAGGCTTGGTAGCCAGTATTCGTCCGGTGCGTTCATCTCAAGCCCCATCTCCTGAAGTCCGCTTTTGAGCTCACCAGCGACATTCAGATGCCGTTCCCAGCGGTTTTCAATGCCTTCTTCGGCGACAAGTCTGAGTGCCTCTCGAATCGCATAGACGTTCGTAATCGGTGCAGTATGGTGATATGATCGATCGTCTCCCCAGTAGCCTTCAAGCAACGATAGGTCGAGATACCACGATCGTGGCTCCTCTTCGCGGGAGAGGACCTTGTCCATCGTCCGATCGTTCAGCGTGAGTGGGCTTGCGCCTGGTGGACAAGAAAGACATTTCTGTGGCCCAGAGTAGGCAACATCAACACCCCACTCATCAACCTGCATCTCCACACCACCGAGCGAGGTCACACAGTCTGCAATCACGTATGCGTCGTGATCGTGTGCGATCGACGTAAGCTCCGAAACGTTTGGCTGTAGAACACCTGTGCTGGTTTCGGCGTGAATAAACCCGAACACATCCGGCTGATGCTCATCAAACGCTTTTTGAACGTCGACTGGATCAAGCGGTTCACCCCACGGAGCCTCAACATGGACGACCTCACCACCTGCACGCCGTGCCATGCTCTCCATGCGACCGCCGAAGTAGCCATTTGTTGGTACGAGCATGGTATCTCCGGGTTCGACGACATTGCCAATCGCAGCTTCCATCGATGCAGAGCCAGTCCCCGAAACCGGGATCGTCCACTGGTTATCGGTTCGGAATGTGTACCGGAGTAGCTCCTGTACCTCGTTCATAATCTCAATGAACGATGGGTCAAGGTGTCCAACAAGCGGTGTGCTCATCGCCTGCAGCACGCGCGGGTGCACGTCGCTTGGACCCGGCCCCATCAGTGTTCGATCCGGCGGTGTCAGCTCGCCAACTTCTGGTGCGTCAGCCATAAGTGACGATATCTCACGGTGGGGGCAAAAACACATTGATCATTGAAAATAATGCTGATAGACTCTACATTTCCGATACAGTCGGTTCATCCATCGATTTTGACGCTTTGACTAATACTTCGGGGTCTGTGCTGACGCTAATTCGATCGAGTGCAAGTGCGACGATGTATGGTGCAGGCGAGATACCAGTTGCAGAAAAGAGGCCTTTGAACCCTGCTGTTGGATTAACTTCGAGAACGTACCATCGATCGCCGTCTGTAATAAGATCAATACCTGCACAATCTAGCCCGATGGCAGCCGTCGCGTCAACTGCAAGCGATACAAGCACGTCATCAAGGTCATCTGTGACATCAACCGCGTATCCACCACGTGCAATATTCGCTCGCCAGTCAGTTTTGGCTGCAAATCGGTCCATTGCGGCGATAACTGAATCAGCAACGACGTAGATTCTTCGATCCCACCATCGGTCACCGGGCGGTTTGATTCGAGATTGGGTCAGTGAAAGTCGGTCGCCAAACTGTGGCTCAGGCGGGTTGTTACGGTTCGCCTGTAACACGTTTGAGCCATGTGTACCAACAGCTCGTTTGTACACAACAGACTCTGTAAGCGTCTTGTTTGATGTAAAGAGCCGATCGTGGTTCAGGCTACAGACAGAGGCTGGCACCAAAATGCCCGCCTCAGAGAGTGTCGAAAGCGTCATGAATTTATGTGTTGCCCGTACGGTCGCGAACGGGTCGTTTATCATCGGGACTGCTTGGCTGATAGTGTGTGCAACACCGATCGGGTCAAGTGGATATGACTGTGTACTCAGAAGAATTCGGTTAATACAAACATCGATATCCGGTTCGATCGAAACGCCACTATCACCTGCAGTGAGAGTGAGTGATTCCTCATTAAGTCGAACTGGTACCGCACCAAGTTCGGAGATCGCCCCCTCGATCGCACGAAGTTCAGGACTCGTATGAAACGCTAATACCCCAACTCGCGGCGTCTCCAAGCTCATGCAAAAAAGACGGATTGAATGCGGATAACAGTCGGTATCAATCGGTTTTACGGACTATCCAGCGCTCAAGCATGTTAACACGCTAGTCGAGGAAGTCCGGCCCCAGCCGTTTCTCAGTGCGTTCGGAGAGGATATGCTGAACGAACGTCTCTACCTCTACGTCTTGTTGTTCCTGCTCTTTGCGGTCTCGTACTGAGATGGTTCCGGCTTCTGCCTCATTGCTTCCGACGATGAGCATATATGGAACCCGATCGTCCTGCGCTTCTCTGATTTTGCGACCAAGCGTCCACGATCGATCTTCGATATCAACCCGGAACTCCTTCTCCGTCAGTTCGTTCTTCAGTCGATATGCGTAGCCGAGTTCGTCATCCGAGATCGGGAGGATGCGAATCTGCTCCGGTGCAAGCCAGAGTGGGAACTTCGCGTTGAAGTGCTCTATGAGAACCATCAAGAACCGCTCATAGCTGCCGTAGAGCGCACGATGGATCATCACCGGCTGGTGTTCCTCGTTGTCTTCACCAGTGTACGTCAGCTCGAATCGGTCCGGCATATTGAAATCAAGCTGGACGGTTGGACCGTCCCACTTCCGGCCAAGTGCGTCGGTGAACGCAAAGTCGATTTTTGGTCCATAGAACGCACCATCACCAGGTTCGAGATCGTAGTCAATATTCCCGCTTTCGAGGACCGCCTCAAGCTGGGACTCTGCCTGCTCCCAGATCTCATCTGAGCCAACGGATTTCTCCGGGCGCGTGGCGAGTGCAACCTCCGCATCAAGTTCGAACGTCTCGAACACGGTCATAATGTTATCAATGATGAGGTTGATCTCCTGTTCGATCTGGTCCGGGCGACAGAACAGGTGGCCGTCATCGATCGTAAACGCCCAGACACGCGAGAGCCCGGAAAGCTCTCCACGCTGTTCTTTTCGGTACACCTTGCCATCTTCGTAGTACCGAACTGGGAGGTCACGGTAGCTCCACGACTGCTGATTGAAGATGGTTGCGTGCCCCGGGCAGTTCATCGGCTTGAGGCCATACTCCTCATCGTTCACATCAAGGAGGAACATGTCATCAACGTAGTTGTCGTAGTGGCCCGATTTTTTCCACAGCTCCGTTCGGAACAGATGTGGCGTCTCAACCGGCTCATACCCGGCTTCAAGATTAAGCTCTTCTGCGAAGTCCGACAGTTCATTGAGAATCCGCTTGCCATGTGGATGATACAATGGGAGGCCAGGTCCCGTCGTCTCGTTAATCGAGAAGATACCAAGCTCGCTGCCGAGTTTACGGTGATCGCGCTCTTTTGCCTCTTCACGCTGTGCGCGGAATGTTTCGAGATCGGATTCGCTCTCAAATGCCGTTCCGTACACACGCGTGAGCGTGTCGTTTTCTTCGTCGCCGCGCCAGAATGCAGCGGAGATGTTCGTCAGCTCAAACGCACCGATCTTCCCCGTCGATGCAACATGTGGCCCCTTACAGAGATCCTCGAACTCCGCTTGCACATAGAATGAGATCTCCTCCTCATCTGCGGCTTCCGTCTCAAGGATGTCGAGTTTGTACGGGTTTGGCTCCGACTCGTACTTTTCGATCGCCTCCTCGCGCGATCGGATCACACGCTCAATCTCGTAATCTTCCTCGACGATCGATTCCATTTCGGTTTCAATCGCTGACAAGTCGGATTCGTCAAGCTCGACACCCGTGATATCATAGTAGAACCCTTCATCGGTCCATGGGCCGATCGTTAGCTGTGCATCCGGGTGGGTTCGAAGCAGCGCTTGTGCAAACACGTGTGCTGCGGAGTGTCTGAGGACGTCAAGATACTCGTCGCTCTGGTCAGTGACAATCTCAATTCGATCGCCATCGGATACTGCTGCGGCTTTATCAACAAGCTCGCCTTCGATCTTGCCGGCAACTGTGTCGCGTCCGAGACCGGGTCCAATCTCGTACGCTACATCTTCGAGCGTCGATCCCTCGGGGACCGTAAGGTTTGATCCATCCGGAAGGACGACTGCGATATCGCTCATATCAAATCGAAGCCGGACGAACAGGATAAGTGTTTTTGAGTGTCGCTGTGGCGTGTCACACAATGAAAACGTACTTATATAGGTTGTGAGCCGATCATATCTGAGAGAGGAGAACCCGAAATGGCAAGCAGGAAAGGCGATCGACGAGAGCGTGAACTTGTCAACAAACTCGATGCAAACGGCTTTGCAGTGATGCGGGCACCTGCGAGCGGCAGTGCAACAGAACGTGACCTTCCGGACGTGATCGCAGGAAATGGTGAGCGATTCTATGCGATCGAAGCAAAAGCAAGCAGCGGTAGACCGATCTATCTGGATGCGGCTGAGGTTGCATCGCTACAGTATTTTGCGGACTCATTTGGGGCGGAGGCGTTGATCGCTGTTCGGTTCGATCGGGAAGCGTGGTACTTTTTCGAGCCCGACGAGCTGTACCGAACTGATGGCGGCAACTATCGTGTCAAAAAGGAGACCGCCTTGAGTGAGGGGTGGGATTTGCACGCGATCGCTGGGCAGTCAGAGCAGTCACGGCTCTTTTGAACACCTGCCGAAACAATTAGTCACGTTCGACTCCGATCAACGGTGTGGACGACATTCATCAGTGGCTTCGGACTCGCCCATACTACGCTGGACAGATCGCAGACATGCGAACAGTACCAGCACGCGAACCGGAGTTTTCATCGATCGAACTTGAGCCGCGGCTGGAATCTGCACTCTCAAAACAGGGAATTGCACAGCCATACCGTCATCAAGCGGAGACGATTGAAGCGGTTCGAGATGGGGAGAATGTCGTTCTTGCAACCGAAACCGCAAGCGGAAAAAGCCTTACATACACTGTTCCGGCGTTTGAGAATGCAATGGACCACGGTGGTCGGACACTCTACATCGGTCCGCAGAACGCGCTGATCGCCGATCAAGAGAGCTCGCTAAGCTCGCTTGCACACGGGCTCGGATTTGGGAGTCGTGTCTCAGTAGCGTCATACACGGGACGGCAGTCAAAAAGTGAAAAGAAAGCCGTCCGCGATCGACGGCCAACCGTCCTGTTGTCAAACCCGGATATGCTGCACTATGCACTGTTGCCCCATGCTTATCGGCTGTGGGATTGGTTTTTCAAATCGCTTGAACTGGTTGTGATTGACGAAGTCCACAACTATCGCGGTGTGTTTGGGACACAGGTCGCGCTTGTGATGCGACGACTCAACAGACTGTGTGAACGCTACGGGAGCGAGCCACAGTTTGTGTGTTGTTCGGCAACGATCGGGAATCCAGTCGAGCATGCCGCACGAATCACCGGAACAGACGAAACAACGTATACACTCATCGACGAGGATACGAGCGGCCGTGGACCACGTCACTGGGTGCTTTGGAATCCACCGGAGTACGAGAACGAGTGGCAAGCACAAGGATCTGGCCGACGGCGATCGAACCACAGCGAGGCAAAACAGCTCTTTTGTGATCTGGTCACTGCAGGCTATCAGACGCTCACGTTCACGCGGGCACGACAGGCCGCAGAGCAGTATGCAACCGAAAGCGCTCGAGAGCTGCGCGATCGAGGTGAGAGCGAGCTTGCCGGAAAAGTGAGCGCATATCAGGCCGCACTACAACACGAAACGAGACGAGACATTGAATCACAGCTTCATAGCGGTGCACTTCGTGGGGTCTGGAGCACAAATGCGCTTGAGTTGGGTGTCGATGTTGGAGGACTTGATGCCGTTATTTTGGATGGGTATCCAGGAACGCGGATGTCTGCGTATCAACAAGCTGGACGAGCAGGGAGAGGGAGCGACCCCGCGTTGGTTGTGCTGATTGGTGGTGAAGATCAGCTTGATCAGTATCTGATGCGGAATCCAGATGAGTTCTTTGCAGCCGATCCGGAACAAGCGATTTCGAACCCTGAAAATGAGGAGTTGCTTCCGGACCATATCGCGGCTGCAGCCAACGAAAACTGGCTCTCAGTTGACGACGAGGTGCACTTTGGCGGGCCGTTCCCGGATATTATTTCGCGACTAGAAAGTGAGGGCCGATTGGAACGCCGATCGACCGATGATGGTGTCCGCTGGACCTACGCTGGCGGCGGGAGTCCACAGCATTCGATGAGCTTGCGGACGATCGACGATCGAGAGATCAACCTGCTCGATGGACGAACAAACGAAACGATCGCCTCGCTCGCGTTTGCAGACGCACTTCGTGATGCACACGAGGGCGCGATTTATCATCAACAAGGCCAAAGCTACGAGGTCTCATCGCTCGATCTCGATCGGGATGTTGCGGTGTTGCAGCCAACGTGGGCGGATTACTACACAAAAGTCCTCACCGACAAGTCTATTGACGTGACTAGTGATCTGCTTGAAAAACCGCTTTCTGGGGACTCCGATGCAACGGTTCGGTTTGCGGATGTCACCGTCACAGAGCAGATCACTGGGTTCCAACGGAAAGATCGAAAAACAGGAACGGTGATTGGTGAAAGAGTTCTCGACCTTCCAGAGACGACGCTGCGAACCAAGGCGTTGTACTATACGCTCCCACCGACGTTGGAAACCAAGATTCGATCGGAGCATACAGACTGGGAGTTCAATGGTGGGATCCATGCTGCGGAGCACGGCATAATTTCGCTGTTTCCGTTTACACTGCTTTGTGACCGCGGCGACATTGGTGGCATCTCTACCCCATATCACCCACACACTGAGCGGAGCACAGTCTTCATTTATGATGGTTATCCCGGTGGCGTTGGGTTAACAAGAGCTGGCTATTCGATCGTCGAAGAGCTGATGAGTCGAACGGCGACCCTCATTTCGGGGTGCGATTGTACAGATGGCTGTCCGTCATGTGTGCAGTCACCGCAGTGTGGAAATGCAAACGAACCACTCGCAAAAAAACCGGCGGTGTGGCAACTTGAGGCGTTGGTTGCGTCCGAAAATAGCGACTCAGGCTAACCACTCACTACCGATGTCGCCGGCAACGTTTCGTCGCCACTGTCTAAATCCAGATTTACAGCGTGGGTTTTCATCGAGATGGTCCATAAATCCCGCTCCCGGATCAGCTAATCGGGACTGACAGAACGGACAATGGTTGTGGTCGGTCCACTCTGCGATCGGGATGTTTTTTATGTCACTCGTTGCCATACAGCACTATTCGATAGAATCCGGTATATATCTTAGGATCAGACAGGAATCAATAACAAATCAATAAAGAACGCATATATTATTGGTCGTTTGTTTCGTTGTTACCAGCTAAAGACTGCGTCTCCACACAATCGATTGGACGTTTCCAAGTGTGACGGAGTCGCGGTCTGCGCCGGTAGCAACGGCGGGTGCGGCGAGTGCTGGCTCCCAGCCATCGGTTGGGAGGTCAGCAATCTCGTCGGCCAAGATTTCCGGTGAGACCTCAATCGGTGGTCCCTCCATGTTTGCTGCAAAGAGTAGTTGTTCATCACCGTCTGGGGACTCTCGAAGCCCGTAGTAGAGGACGGTTCCGTTTGTTGGATGTCTGTAGCCGTACGCTTCGTTCCCTTCGTGATCGATATCCGATCGAAGCCATGGACGTTCGTGCCGGAACTCTCTGACCGCCAGGTCGAACGCAGTACGCTCGTCGTCCTGTTCATCTGCCCAGTGGCTGAGATTTGCGTAGTGATGAATATCTTCCATCCACGCATAAGCGAACGTCTCCAGATCATCAGCAGTAATCTCCTTGCCAAATGGCGTCTCAAGGGTTGAAAGAACGGTTGCGATCGCATCGAGATCGTAGTCCGTCAGATCAACTGCCGAAAGCAGCGCTCGGATGAACATCCGAAGGTCGTCTTTCTCAGTAAAGCCGAGCGATTTGAGTCCGCCAAAGAAGCGATCGTCGCCGTACACGTCATCTGGAATCTGCCAATCAACGAGGTATGCCTCCTCTGCTACAACCTTGACGTTCCATGCCGGATCCGTATCGCGGATGAATCCCCACGGCGATCGCATATTTGCACCGACAAAGTCCATCGGAACGCCCGGCATGAAACAGTAGAATAGCATCGTTGCCGCAGGGCTGTTGTACGCCTCATTGAGGGTTTCCGGCAGTGTCTCTGCAAGGTGTGGATTCTCTTGTGGGGCATTCCATGCGTCACCAACTTCGGTCTGTGTTCCACGACGGATGGTGTCATGGTTTGCGACGCCGGTAATCCACTGGCTTCCAAACTCTGCGACCTCTTTGACGCGCCACCATTTTGTTGCCCAGAATGTAAGCAGTGCAGGCGTGTTGTGCGCAAACGTTACGGGCGACCACTGGAACGCGTGTGGGTGCTGTTCGATAAGGGTTCGATACGTCGACGCAAGCTCCCAATCCTCCTGCGGCCATGGCCGGCCATCCTCGTAGATCATCCACGGACGATACTCCGTTCCAGCGACTTCCTGAGTAATCGCATCCATTTTCGCGAGATACGCATCATCGTGGATCATTTCCTCGCGCTCCGGATCCCAGTAACGGAAGTCCTGTGCACCATCAACCCGGATCCCATCCGCTCCGAGGTCCATCTTTCGGCGCTGGAGTTCAAGCAGGATTGCTCGAACGGTTGGCTCTGTATAGTCGAGGTGTTTGCCATACATTCCGGGGCCCTCAAAGAAGTGCTCCGAAAGGAGTGGAATGGAACCGTTATCGGCGTGCCCAAGCGCAATATCAAAGACAACCTTGATCGGCTCCGGAAGGTTGTGACAGGCGGCAATGAAGTCAACTAACTCGTCCGGTCGGTTGCTCTCTAGGATTGCCGGGTTCGTCGCAGAGAAGGCGGAGACAACAATGTCGTATCCCCAGTTTATCATCTCCGGGTTACCAATTTTGACCTCGATCGACTGTGCATCGGTCGATCGGTCAAGCTGCTGTGGCGTCCAGTAGTCATGAAGGTCGGGATTCTGTGTAATCGGCTCAGTTGGCATTAGCTGAATCGCATCGTAGCCGACAAAATTCCGCTCTGCTGGGGTCAGCGCCTCGCCAGTCTGGAGTTTCTCACCGATCGTCTCATATTTTCTTGCAAGCCCGCCAAGACTCCCCGCTTCAGTTGCGGTTCCAGGGTGGATTTCAAGCATACTCACCGCAGGGTCAACCCGTGGAAGTCCGTCATCTTCACTGGTAGCGACGCGTTCAGCGTCTGTACCGATCGATGCAAAGTAGTCGCGATCGGCACGGTTGGCCTGCAGGTGCTGCATGTCATAGATTTCGGACGGTGCATAGACGCCAAACGGAACCGAATCCGCGAGCGGGTCCGGGATGACGCCCCACTCCTCATCTCCGAGGTCGCTCTCTCGTGCGAGGGCTTCGCCGGGTGTTGGGCGTTTGTAGACCAGTTGGTAGAGCGTCCCAAGCTGTTGCCGTGTACCAGCAGACACATTATCTACGACGGCCCATGTGTAGTCCTCGTGCTGACGAACTGGAACCTGGTGGCGATCGAACGCAGCCGTCTCGTCCGTTGTCAGGTCAACTGAGCCCGTTGGTGTGTACAGTTCGAGATAGACGTCCGCTTCAGGTACGTCAGCCTCCGTTAGCTCCGGCGTCCAGAACCCGATCGTCACGGTTCCATCAACATTGACGTGCGAGCCAAGACGCGTGGAAAGTGTTTCAGCTGCATCGAACTCGCTGGTAGCTGTTTCAGTAACGTCCGTGTGCCATGCAATTAGTTCTGCAGTTTGATCGCTGCAAAGCGTTGGTGAAGTGTTTTGTGTCATCGAATAACTCTGTGAAATGATCGCTATGTCAGTACGTGTCGGTGCCGTTAGTTCAGTTTGAAAACAGCGGCATCCTCAACGAGGAGGCCGTTTTCGGATGCACGATTCTCACCGGAAACGAGGTCTGTTGCATCAACCGTGACGTCGACACCGACCTCTACGTCTCCTTCCGCAAAGTTGAGACAGACAAGCAGCGACTCATCTCCTGTGTGCCGGACAAACGCAACTGCATCGTTCGGATGTGCGTTATCAGCGGCTGTCACAGTGTAGTCAATCCGATTGAGATCACCGGTAGATCCAAGCGAGTCGTATTCGTCGTGAAGTGCGATGAGATCATCATAGTGCGATCGAATTTCATCGCGTGCATGGTTCCATGCAAGCGCATCACGACGACCACGCTGACCGAGTTCCTGACCGCCGTAAAGCATTGGAATACCAGGAAGCGTAAAGAGGGCACCAGCCGCAGCCAAGCCGGCATCGTCGCCACATTCAACGATGTACCGTGTCTCGTCATGGTTCTCTAGGTAGAGCATAAATGCAGCGTGGTCCGGGAACCCACTTTCCGCTCGGCCATCAATCGCATCTAAGAGGGCCTCTGCAGGCTCGTTTCCACGGCCGATCTGTCGGAGTGTGAAGTAGAGCGTTGTATCAAAGTGAACATCGAACATTCCTTCGTGGAAGTCTTCGATATACGGAATCGTCTCATCTAAAAGCAAAAACTCTCTGTCCTTTGCTTTGATCCGATCGCGGATCTCTTTCCAGAACGAATCAGGAACTGCCCATGCCATATCACAGCGGAACCCATCTGCGACTTCGGCCCACTCGTCAACAGCCGCAAGGAGATGCTGTCGGACTTCAAGGTTTGTGTAATCAAAATTAGCAATAAGCTCCCAATCAAAGTAGGTTCCTGGCTCGCCGTTGTCCTGCCATTCGTACCAGTCGTAATACGGTGATTCAGGATTCTGGTATGCGGACTCGAAATATGGGTGATCACGGGCAGAGTGGTTAAGAACGAGATCAAACAGGACTGCCATGCCGCGCTCGTGTGCTGCATCAACAAATGACTCGTATGCCTCACGCGTTCCAAGATCATCCGCAATCGAAAAGAAGTCCGTGATGTTGTACCCATGAGGCTTTCCGTCGTGTTGGAGTACCGGTGTCAACCACAGCGTATCAACACCAAGCTCTTCGAGGTACGGAAGTCTGTCTTCAAGCGCCTCGAAGGTATTAGTTGCATCTTCGTCATCGGATGCAAAGCCGCGGACGTAGATTTCGTAGAGGGTTGCATCTGTTGCCCACTCTGGTGGATCGTTGAGTCGGACAATGTCGATCGAATCCGGTGATGGAATCGCTCCAGCGTGTCCGGTTACGTCACTTTCTGTATTGACCACATACTCATCGGTACGCTCAATTGAGACCGCATCAGCAACACTGTAGCTGTCACCAATTGCAACTGCGTGGACTCTGAGCTGTTCAGTGCGTTCGAAGACAGAGAGTGGGACTTCGACGGTTCGATCGGTGATCGTAACCGCACTTTTTGAGATGCCATCTCGGTCGTCAAGCACGAACTCAACCGAAAGATCGCCAGCCGATCGCGACGAGTTCGGGTGTGGTGATGGTGTTGCGTGGATCGTTACAGTCTCTGTCTCTTCGTTGACAGTGCCATCAAGTCTGATACGTGGGCGACCTGTTGGAAGATTTTGTTGTTCGCCGAGTGCGCCGGAGCCAGAACCGCTAATTCCGCCACTTTGCCCACCAGAGCGTGGGCGAGCAGAACCGCTGAAGCCGCTGTAGCCGCTGTATCCACTGCGACCCGTTGCGCCGCCAAGACTTGTTGGCCGCTTGTCACTCGAGAAGACACGTATGGTGAGGTTGTGTGTGCCATCTGGTGCATCGAGAGCGAGAGTGTATTGCCCTGCGGCGTCAGGAACAAAAGAAATAATCGCATCGCTTCCGAGTTCGACAGTACTTGCGATCGGCGCATCAACAATAGACCACGCGTATGCTACGTCTGGATCAGGATTGCGTGGTGCTAATTCAACTGTGTCGCCAACAGCGACAAATCGTGGTGGACCTGGATGGTGCATAGTTCTAGAATAGAATACGGTCACTTTTGTTTTATGTATTGGGGAAGTATTGTTCACTACTGTAGTAAATAACTCCTGTTTATATACACGACAACTGCGTAATATTGTACCTAATCACTAGACTGGGTGCTGGTTAGCCAGATGTTGCTCCTAATTGGAAGTTTCTGCTGCGGTGGTTCCTGCGAAAAGGCGGCAATACTTATCAGTCGATATCTATAGATGTGGATATGCGACTTCGGACAGCAATTAACGAATACAAAGCCCGCCGCGGATCGGTCTATCCGGAAGAGTGTGCAACAACAGATGGTGCATTCTCTGCCCATGGTGATCGGCTCGTACATATCACTCCAAGCGGGCACCTTCGAGATTATTCTTCTTCCCTTTCTGGGCTTTATGGGTTGGATCGCTCCCGGTTAGGTATTGAAACTGACAGCGGGACCCGTTGGTTTGACGAGTTCCAAACCGTACGACAGCACTACTATCGTGAGACCAATTTGGTTGAGACAGAGTACGATGCAGGTGAGTTTACCGTTCACCAGTATGATCTCACGCTCGGTCGCGCACACGCAACACACGTCGAACTCCGTGGCTCAATTCCGGTGAATGCGGAGTTGACTGCATTTTTGACCTTTGCACCAGAAGGCACAGAGAGTCAAGTTGGCCGACTTATTCATAATGAAGGTGGGCCTGATGGGTCGAAAGCGGTCGAAATTTTTCACCGAACAGAACACGATTACGTAACTGCATCAACCGGAATCTCGACAGTCGGTGGCCAGATTCCAGAGCGGTTTGATGAGATTATGTCGGACGAGCATTTTGAGTTCCCGCGAGACGCGGTGCTTGAAAAATATGAAGATACACACCTTAGCGGCGACGTTGTGGTGAGTGCCCCACTTGAACGATCGGGGCGCGCCGTACAGACAACCCTCGTCACACAGCTCTCAGATCATACGGAAGTCGATCGAGAAACGGCACTTGCAGATCTCAGACAGTGTGCGATCGATCACCAAACCGCAGATGAGATTCGGCAATCAGCACGCGATCGAGCAGATATCCGAATCCCTGAAAGTGCACCAAATGCGACAATTGTTCGACAGGATCTCCGATCATTGTCGCTCCTTACTGCACCGACCGGCGTACATATTGCCGGGCCGGAGTTTGACCCATTCTACGCACACTCAGGCGGTTACGGCTACACATGGTTCCGCGACGAATCCGAAACGGGGCGGTATCTACTCACCTCCAATGAGCTGCTAGGACTAGACATTGCAGACGAACTCATTGCGACTGCACAGTTCCTTTGTGAGACACAGTCAGCAGACGGGAGCTGGTCGCACAGAGCATGGGCAATTGATGGCTCTATTGCTCCGGGATGGGCGCATGGACGGCTCGAAGGAAACAAGCCTGATGAGTATCAAGCCGATCAAACCGCAAGTGCAATTACATTCCTTACGGACGTGCTTACAGCCCACGAAGCGGATATTAGCGAGACAACAACAGACGAAATTGTACGAACGATCGAAGCCGGTGTTGAGTCGCTTGATGAAACAATCGCTGACAATGGGTTACCACAGCGGTGTCAGAATCTCTGGGAAAACATGTCCGGACAGTTTACTCATACTGCTGCGACATACCTCACCGCCTACGCAACCATTGCGGACGCATCCGTTCCGGTATCGCTTCAAGCCCACGCTGAGTCGAAAGCGGAGGATGTGTTTGAGGCGATCGACCAACTATGGTCCGCTGAGAGAGAGGCATATGGCCTTCGGTTAGATTATGGCTCACTTGACAATCGGCTTGACTCGGCTGGATTTGCGCTCGTAGACGCATTCCGAGCCTACGATACAATTTCGGAGATTGATGAGAAGTCCATTAAGAAGCTTTGTTCGCACGTGAAGACGCTCTCAGAGGAACTCTATCGCGATCCAAACGGCCCTGTGGAAGGGCTGATTCGGTTTGAAGGCGACGGATGGCGAAAAAGTGGACAGAGCGAATCAAAAGTGTGGTCCGTATCGACCGGATGGGGTGCTACCGCGAACGCCCTGCTGGGTGCATTTTTGGATGCCCGCGGTGATGATGCAGATGCGGTATTCGATCGGGCAGGTGAGCTCTATATGTTGCTACTATCTGAAGGGCCGCTCACAACGAATGCGGGATATCTGGCAGAACAGGTGTTCGATGACGGACGACATGACAGCGCAACACCGCTTGGCTGGTCACATGCACTCCGACTCCACACAACTGCAGTGCTGCGGGAGTATGATGCACTCCCAACAAGTGCAGAGACGCCGTCCGGGCCGGGCGATCAACCACACTGGACAACTGGCGAAAAATACGGTGTTGGGACAGTCGCAGATCATGGTGCAGAGGAGCCATCAAAAGTCTGGTTTACACTAACCGAAGGTGCACTGACAGAGCTTCGATTCCCACGGATCGACCTAATGAACATCCGAACGGTTGACTTTCTGATTGTCGATGCGGATGAAGATTCAGACTATACCGCTCGTACATACAATGAAACACGCCGAGATGACGAGAACGAAACCGTTACTCGTCGCGTGGAACCAGTCGAAACTGATGCACTCTCGTTCCGCCATATCATCGAAGAGAAAGGTGATGGACGGGGACACGAATGGAAACTCGTTGTTGAGTACGCGGTTGATCCAAATCATGATGCACTCCTTGCTGATGTACAGTTTACTGCTGGCAACGGCTCCGAATATGAGCTGTATGCGATCGCAGATACGTCGTTGACAAATACTGGCACTGCCGATCGGGGGCTCACACTTGGAAAAGCAGGTGGGTTCCATGTTGCCGCGCGTGATTCAAGTGCTTATGATGCGGACGCAAGTTCGCTGCTAGTTGATGAGAACGGCGAGCCATACAGCGTTGCTGTTGCAATGACAACGCCAAACCGATTTGATTGGGCGACCGTTGGTGTTGCAGGCAGCGAGCATCTCACCCAGCTATTCTCGGACGGAGTGCAACCAGCCGCACAGAACCGCGCTGATAATGCGAATGTGGTCTTGGTTGGTCGGTTTGGGGTTGGAGATATTGATGAAACGCTTGCAATTGGCTTTGGAGAGAACGCAGATACCGCAGCAGCACTCGGTGAGGCAGAGGGTGCGATCGCCAGATCGTTTGAAACCGTTCGAGCGGACTATATCAACACCTGGCGGACGTGGCTCGATGATAAACCACTTCCAGACAGTGTTGCAGGTGATGCCGTACTGGAGCCACAGTACCTGAGCTGTCTGATGGCACTTCGAGCAGTTGAAGATAAAACGTTCCTCGGGGCAGGGATTGCATCGCCGTCAGTCCCGTGGGGAGAAGTTGTTGACGCCGAAGAAGAACGAGGGTATGGATACAACTTCGTTTGGTCGCGTGATCTATATCAGGTGTTTACTGTCTTTGAGGCGATCGGTGATATCAAGACTGCACAGGATGCGCTTGAGTACATCTACAACTACCAACAAGACAAAGAAGGGTTCATTCCTCAGAATACCTACGTAAACGGAACTACCCGTTGGGGTGGTGAACAGATGGATAACATCTCGTTCCCACAGGTGATGGCATATCAACTTCGAGAGCGTGGGGTAACATTTGATGATGCCTCCTACGATTTCAGCAATATCAAAGCATCCGCAGATTACGTTGCTCGGAATGGTCCACCAACAGCCCAAGAGCGTTGGGAAGAAGAAGCCGGCTACTCTCCATCATCGATTGCTGCAGAGGTTGCAGGTCTTGTCTGTGCGGCTGACCTTGCGATCGAGGAATCGAAACTTGCAGATGCGCTGATCTGGCTTGGGTTGGCAGATGAGTGGACCGATCGGGTTGAAGAGTGGTGTGCAACCGAAACCGGAACAGAACTGCACACAAACACGCCATACTATGTCCGCGTAACTCGGGATGGCAACCCGGAGGCAGGTCATCTTCGGACACTTGCGAATGCTGGCCCAACGCTTGACGAGCGAGAGATCATTGATGGTGGGTTCCTTGAGCTAACTCGGCTCGGAATTAAGTCGTGGGACGATCAGATCATTCAAAACTCGTTAGCTGAGGTTGATAAGACGATTCGTGTCGATACACCAGTTGGCCCTGCATTCTATCGCTACAACGGCGACGGGTACGGTGAGCGTGCTGTTGGAGACGAAGGTGCACCATGGTCCGTTGAAACAAAAGGCAAAGGTCGCCTGTGGCCGATATTCTCGGGTGAACGTGGCGAATATGAGCTACTCGCAGGAACGGCTGATGGTGACCTTGCACCGGAGAATCTCTTAGAGACGATGGCAGGCTTTGCAAATAGCGGTCGAATGCTTGCCGAACAGGTTTGGGACCGTGGTCACAGTACCGATTACAACTGGGAGTTTGGTGAAGGGACTGGCTCTGCAACGCCGCTCGCTTGGAGTATGGCACAGTTCATTCGGTTGGCCCACGGCGTCGCTGCGGGCACGCCGGTTGAGATGCCACGCGTTGTTTCCGATCGGTACATAAACAAAGCGCGGCCAGAAGGTCCATCACTTCGGGTTGAAAGCCGAATCATCGACAACCGGCTCCAAATTACTGGCGAAACAGACGGAGACGTTATTGGCGTAAAAGCAAATGACGACACGACGATCGAAACCGACTGTGATGGGACGTTTGAGCTGTTTGTTCCGATCAGTCACGGCGATACAACAGTCACGGTTGCTGCAGCGACAAGTAAAAAGCTGCGAGATGCGGGCATCTCTGTTGAACGCTTTACGATCTAAGACTCGCTGAGCAGACGGCCTTTTGCGTCTTGCGTTCCAATACACCAGTATGCCGACGTATTCACGGCGAACGCGGATTGCCGCTCCACTATCTACTGTGTGGGATTTTCATTCGACAATTGACGGTCTGCGAACACTGACACCTGAGTGGATGCACCTTGATATTGTGAGCGTTCATGGACCGGATGGAGAACTGGATCCAAACATATTGGAGACCGGCTCACAGATCGAGATGTCAATGCAGCCGTTCGGCGTTGGGCCACGACAGTCGTGGATCTCACGAATTACCGAACGAGAGCGCAAAGATGGATATGCGATGTTTCGTGACGACATGCTTGGTGGCCCATTTGCGCTTTGGGTTCATACCCACGAGTTCTATGGGGATGGTGATGAGACGATACTGGTTGATACTGTCGAGTATGAACTCCCATTCGGTCCTGTTGGGCGGCTTGGAAACCCATTCTCAAAAGTTGGGTTTGAGGGAATGTTCCGCGATCGCCACACAAAGACCAAAGCAGTCTTAGAATAACAGGATGTGTATGAACGACGAAACACCAGTGATTGATGTGGTCGATTTAGACCATGTTGCAATCCGTGTTCAAGACCTCGACGCTGCATTGACATTCTATGTGGACGTACTTGGAATGGAAACACGAGATCGCGATCGGTTCGAGAATGGTGACGTCCCGTTTGTATCCCTTGTTGCAGGTGGTCGACACATCCATGTTGTCCCGACAGATGAGTCAATTAACGTCGAAAATGAGCATATCTGTTATCTGCTTCGATCGAAGCATGTCGATTCAAAAGCAGAGTTAGTGGCTATTTTGGATCAGATTGCAGACGCAGGGTACGACGTACTTCAAGACGAGCCGAAGAAGCGGTTCGGAGCATATGGCCGTGGGTGGGCTGGATATGTCCGTGACCCAGATGGTCGGATCGTAGAATTAAAACTCCACTAGGCGGAGATCGTTATCTGGCACACTCAGTGCTCAGTCGTAATCATAAATTTCGCGCCGCCTTCTTCGCTTTCAGTAACTGTGATTTCCCATCCATGGGCTTGCACAATCGTTTGGACGATCGATAGCCCTAGTCCAGTTCCATCGTCACTGGTGTATCCGTGTTCAAAGACAGTATCACGAGCGGATTGTGGGATACCAGGACCGTTATCTGCGACAAAAAACCCATCTGGAGTCCCTGAGACAGTGATTTTCGTCTTAGGCCCTGCATGTTCCGCCGCATTCCGAAAGAGATTTTCAAGCACTTCCGTCAACCGAGTCTCATCAGCAACGATTGTTCCCAGGTTATTTGTCGTATACGTCATCGATGCGGTGTCAACATTATCCCATGCATTCTCTACAACCATTTTAAGTGAAGTTGGTGAAACAGTGCCGATCGCTTTGCCTTCTTGAGCGAGAGTAAGTAGGTCGTCTAAGAGATTATGCATCCGATCAGCAGCTCTAATTGCGGGTTCGAGTTGGGCTGTATTTTCAGTTTCATACGCGAGTTCGGTGTACCCTTTGACGATGTTGAGTGGGTTTTGCAGGTCATGACTAATTACGGATGCGAACCGCTCGAGACGCTCATTCTGTTTACTAAGACGCTGTTGGTGGCGGTGCTGTTGTTCTGTATATGCGATAAGTTCCCCAACAGTCCGTAGCCGTTCAACTGTTGTCTCTGACCAGTGTTTGTTGCTGACTGACTCAACCGTAAGTACGCCAACGAGTTCCCAGTCAACAACCATTGGAATGGCAAGGAGCGACTGAACACCTCGGGCTTCCAAAAATCGCTCAACAGTGTCTGTCTCTCTGGTGTGATCATCCTCCTGCAGTTCACTGCCAGCTGAAACCTGTGTGAGTGGATCAGAATGGGTATTGGTCCTGATTGGACGCTTCGTTTTTATTAGCTGGGTGTCGGATCCATGTATACGTGGACCCGTTTTATTTGTTGTCGGTGGTAGAGGCAATCGTATCGTATTAAATGAACTCTGAAGTGCTTCTCCATGTGGAAGGTCTTCTATTGCTAACCGGGCGGTATCAGTATCGGTGACAGTGAGTTGGTCTGTACTCCACTGGTGTGTTTGGGTGAGCATTTCTATGTCTGCGCCCCACCGATATACTGTGCAGCGATCGACTCCAATCGCGGTCCCAACGGATTCAAGCGACCATTTGATTTTTGTATCAACCTCATCCGCGGCCGCACTCATCAACGATCGCGATACATCAAGCACAACATCTTCAATAGAGGCACCAGCGCTGGATTCAATTGAGCCAATCGCAGTGAGAAGCCCCACAACTCCCTCTCTGCGATATTGCTCGGGTGGAAGTTGGTTGGAGTCACATGACGGTCCCGATTCAACCGAGTTGATGTGGTAAACAACTTCTGTAACACCAAGCTGGTATGCGGTATGAACTACCGAACCAACAACAGGTGGTGTATAGTATATTGTTGGAATCTGTGAAATTACGGATTCAACACTGAAAAGCGTCTCAAGCGGGGGGCTCGAACCGCTCTCATTTGAACCGTCTATTATAAAACAGTCGACCCCGGCCTGGAGTTGTGTGTGCACATCTGATCGCGTTGTTGCGGTCATCACCTTCCAGTGACTGTTTATATTGTCACCCAAAATATTGGAGCCGTCGTCGCTCGTGTATAAGAGAATATGAAAATTGCGGCCCCGAGTATCCATGTGTGGTAGAACAGGCCAGAGTGCATTAGTTTTGTCTTCTCGATATTATGAGCCATCCGAAACAGCCTGTGATCGTTCTTGTGCAGTGATTGTAATCCCAATAAGCACAACTACCGCACCAAGGATGGTAGCAATGCTTGGTATCTCTGCGAACAAGAAGAGTGCAATCGTCGTTGCACCGATCGGTTCACCTAACAGTGAAACACTCACCACGCTTGATTCGAGATAGCCAAGCGCCCAATTAAGTACTGTATGTCCTATCAACCCAGGGCCAATTGCCAGCCCAGCGAAGATTGCCCACTCACGGGCTGGATAGTTGAGTAAGTCGTGGCCTTGTCCAACAGAGATTGCAAGAAGCACTGTCGCACACACAATATAAACAATGGTCACATATGGGATTAGCGCAATTCGTTGTCTGAGCGATCGACCAGCTAAAACGTAGACGGCCGCCATTACCGCACCAAATAGTGCAAGCGAGTTTCCAAGCAGCGGGTTCTCACCAACGAGCACCGCTCCAGAAATAAGATCACCAAGCGACATGACGACCATCCCACCGACAGCGATCAGAATACCAACTACCATGTTGCGCGTGAGTAGCTCTGAAAGCAAGAGGTATGCACCGATCGCAACAAAAATCGGCTGTGCTTGCACGATCGTCGTACTTGCAGCAACGCTTGTCCACGAGAGGCTTTCAAACCAAGCCGCAAAGTGGAGTGCTAACGCAATACCTGAAATAATCGCAAACAAAAAGTCGCGAAGAGAAACCTGTGCGAAGTCCGATCGATACCGAAGAACCGCGATCGGAAGCAACGGAAGCGTTGTAAATAGTACCCGGTAGAACGCCGCAACGGCACTTGGCGCAGTGCTAAGACGGACTAAAATGGCACCAGTGCTCACCGCAACGATCGCAACAAACAATGCAGCGATCGGAGGGACAACAGGGTCGTCGTTCACGCTCTACTGAGGTGTGTGCTGTCTCATAGTCGTTATGAATCCGGAAGCAAACCCGACTGCGTTACTCGGTATATGATGGCCGTTCGGCGTAGTCGATTGGATCTCGAATACCAATGGCTTGGAATGCTTGGAGACGGAAAGCACATGAATCACATGTACCACAAGCTGGCGCGGAGTCACGATAACAACTCCAGGTAAGTTCGAACGGAACTGAAAGCTCCGACCCACGGGCTGCAATATCTGTTTTTGAAGCATCGACAAATGGAACCTCGATTGATATTTTTGTCTCCGGTTTTGTTCCGACGTCAACCATTGCTTCAAATGCGTCAAAAAATGCAGGTCGGCAGTCCGGATAGCCTGCAAAATCCTCGCTGTGTGCACCAACAAACACTGCCTCGCAGCTATTGGCTTCCGCATAGGAAACAGCCATTGAAAGCAGATTTGCATTGCGAAATGGGACATATGTATCAGGGATTTCTTCGCTTTCTAAGTTCGCGTCACCAACAGCCATCGACGTGTCAGTCAGTGCTGAGCCACCAATCTGTTGGAGATGATCCGTTTCAATATGAAGGAACTCTGCAGCATCCATCTCCGCTGCAAGTGCGTTTGCACAGTCGTACTCAACTGCTTCTGTCCGTTGCCCATACGACGTATGTAAAAAGTAGAGTTCATAGCCGCGGTCTGCGGCCTCATACGCTGTGGTTGCGCTGTCCATGCCACCAGAGACAAGCACAACTGCTCGTTTTTGCGGTTCCGATGATTGATCCGAAGTAGATGAAATATTGTCTGTCATTTGAATTGTGATTGCTGTATGTTGAAGTCTGATTACGTTTCGGGAGCGTCATTCCACAGATCGACATGGATTCGTGGCGTGTATCGATACCCATGTTCCAGTGCGAGCTCTGCGACGGTTCGCCGTGTCTCCGAAAGTGCTGCTCGTGTTTGTCCTTCCGGCATAAGCAACACATCAGTGCTTTCGATCGGTGTCTCAGTCTGTCGCTGTAGTGTCGATACCAGTTCGGTGATCTCCGGTACATCAGATTCGCCAGTCACAACGAATTTGAGCTGTGTGTTATACCGATCGAACAGTGTTGCAAGTGCATTGCTGTCGATTCTGTCTGCTTCGTGTTTGTCAGCCCATGAACCAAGTGCTGCATCTCCGCCAGCAGGTGGGCGGTCGGCAGTTGGTGTTGAACTCGCAAGCTTTGGGCTCACGCTTGCGAGATCGATCGGTGTCTCCGCAGGGGGAACGATCGTCCCGTTTGTTTCGACCGTAATATGATATCCACGCGCAGAGAGCTGTTGGATGAGCTCAATAGATTGTTCGTGGATGAGTGGTTCACCACCAGTGAGGACCACATGCGTTGCGTCAAAGTCGGTCACTTGATCAATAATCTCGTCGATCGATAGCCAGGCATGTGTTGGTTCCCATGAGGTGTGGTACGAGTCACAGAACCAACACCGGAGGTTACAGCCACTCGTTCGGATAAATACGCTTGGAACCCCAGTGAGTGTCCCCTCTCCCTGAAGTGACTCAAAAAGTTCATTAATTGGAAGTGCATCTGTTGCGGCCTCTGGTGGCCGTTCTGTCTCCGATACATCAATCTCGCTTGTAACAGGCATTCGTTAGATCGCACCTCCACACAGTTCGGACGTTTCGCGAACAACAACAGAAACATCAGTTACCGTCTCCGAGAGCCCCTCAAGTAGGCGGTTCTCTAGCACAACAGACATCACTTCGGCTGTCGGTGGTGCATCAAAAATAACGAGTGCGTCGCCATCACCCGACTGTTTGAATGCGTCAATCAACGGGTCGCCGCGCTGAACGAGAAACATATGATCCCACTCGTCAATAACGTCGGTGACATCACCTTTGTCGACAACCCATCCCTCTTTGGTGAGTTTACCAGTGACGCGTACCGTAATCTCATAATTATGTCCATGAGGTCGGCTACATTTACCGTCATGGTGTAGTAGCCGATGGCCTGAGCTGATTCGGATTGGCCGATCGCGCCCAATCTCAATGACCCGCTCACCGGCTTCCTCAATAACGGTAGATTCTGCAGATACTCCCTGAAGCATATCATAGGATTATCGAGATAGTATTTTACTGTGTCGGGAGCTGGACGGATTGATAGTCGGAAGCATTGAGGTACATGGCAGTTGTACCAGTGAGTATGGTGGAAACTAATGGAGGGTCAGGACAGCCGTAAGACAAGAGATGACGTTGTAACGGTTACTGTGCACCATACTGGTGAGCCCATTTTAATCGAGACCACAACAGGCCGATCACTTCGATCGGTGCTGCTCGAGGCAGATCTCTCACCATATACATCGCTGACTGCGTATGCAAACTGTGGTGGGCGTGGGATCTGTGCAACGTGTGGCGTACGTGTACGAGACACTACAGAACCAACACACTGGCACGATCGGCTAGCCGATCGATTCGGCTACCCCCGCCTCTCATGTCAGATTGCGGTGATGGAAGATATGACGATCGAACTTGTTGAAGAAAAACGAGTGTGGGGCCGAAGGGAGCCAAAATCATAGCGATCGACTCGTCCCTGCTCCCCTCGAATTGAAGCGCGCAAGACTCACTTTGTTCGTCTTGTTGCCCCTGCTCGCACCGCTCACAGGAGCGGGAGACAAGTCAATCTCTCCGTGTATTTCTGATCACGCAAAAGTCCGCTCTCCCCGAATTGAACGGGGGACAAGCCGATCTACAGTCGGCTGCTCTACCAGGCTGAGCTAAGAGCGGTCATTACAATGTAGCCGCTCGTGGAGACTTAAGAATTCTCATTCAGTATGGCGATCAAGAACGCACAGACATTTTTGGACTCACTGATAAGAGAGAATATATGGGCGATGATCGGCAATCCAGACAAGCGACATTTGGACACGATGGCTCAGTCGAAGCTGAAACACCTCCTGATGCGGTTGGGACAAATGATTTTGGCGAGCAGAAAGCATCGAACGAGACTGATGGAGGCTACAGCCGTTACGCGGTTTCAAGTCTGCTACAGAAGGCAGTCCGTCGATCGGATGAAGAGGTTGCTGCCTGGGCTGCATGGGAGCTTGCCCGATCGGGCTATGCGTGGAACCTGTGGGATAGACTTACTCTCTACATTGTGGAAGATCTACAGGCTGGCGATACGGTTGCGTTGACGATCGAGCGCTACGAAACGCTTGCAACGGAGCGATGGGAACCTGATTCCTGGAAAGGCCGCCTCTGTGCAATCCATGCGGCACTGGCTGCAGCACGCGCACAATCTACCCGTGAGGCGGCGAATGCAGATGCGTACTTTTCGACCGTTGCAGAAGAGCGGGCTGCTGCCTTCGAGCGTGGAGAGTCACCTCACGTTACATTCCCTGCGGGCGACCTGGAAGTTGGTGGTACATACGATCTTATTTTTGACGGACATACAGGTGAAGGCTCGAAGCTAGGTCGAGACACGCGGTTTTTCAAGCTTCACGGCGCCCGTGTTGGCCCCGAAGGTGAATCCGAGCTGAGCGCAAACTGGCAGCGGCTCAGTATGGTCCTTGATTCAATCGACTACACGGAAACAGAAATTAACCATGCGATATCACCGGTTGATCCGGATGCAAAGTGGGATGAGCCGGATTTTGAGGCGTGATTGGTAGTAATCGAATCGGTACTCCCTAATTCACCGGTATCGAAGAGGAGAGTATGCTGTTTACACCAGGGCCAACTGCAGTTCCCCCCGAAGTTCGTGATATAATGGCGCAGCCACAGCCAAATCCAGATCTTGACCCCACATTCGGAGAGACGTATGCACAGCTCACTGCAGATTTGCAGACTGTCTATAATACGGATCATGACATCGTTGTTCTTGGGGGAGAGGGAATTCTGGGATTAGAGGCTGCAGTTGCATCGATCGTCGAGCCGGGCGATCGAGTGCTGTGTATCTCCAATGGACGTTATGGAGATGGATTCGCTGATTTTGTCACCGCATATGGTGGAGAGCCGACCCTGATTTCTGCACCGTACGATTCGGGATATGATCTAGATGCGATCGAAAACGCAGTGGCTGCAGCAGCAGCTGATGGTGCACCGTTTACCGCCGCAACCATGGTACACTGTGAAACTCCTACTGGAACGCTTAATGATCTCACTCCGGTATTGGAGTTGCTCAAAGAGCACACGATACTGAGTATTGTTGATGCAGTCTCATCTGTCGGTGGTACCCCGGTACCAACCGATCGTATTGACATCTGTCTTGGTGGCTCACAGAAGTGTTTCAGTGCGCCTCCGGGGTTGACAACGGCAGCCATCAGTGATCACGCGTGGGAACAGATGGAGAAGCGTAACCCAACATCCTTGTACACGAACTTTTTGCCATGGAAGGACGTGTCGGAGGGATTCCCGTACACACATCTCGATGTACTTGTCTCTGCACTCGCTGTTGCTGTCGATCGAATCGTGACTGAAGGGGTTGAGAATGTATATGATCGACACACCGAGGCAGCCGATCGGTGTCGAGAGCGTGGCTCCGAGCTGAGACTCCCACTATACCCTGACACAGAGCGGTCGTCGCCAACTGTGACGGCGTTTTATCTCCCCGGAAACGCAACTTCGATTCAAAAGGAGGTTGCCGAATCGGAAGAGATTGTACTTGCAACGGGGTTGGGTGAACTTGAGGACGACATTCTTCGAATTGGTCATATGGGGTACAACGCAGACGTTTCGAAGGTTGATCAGGTGATGGATGCAATTGCCAATATTATCGAGTGATCAAAGACTGGCTCATACTATCGAGTGATAGAATACTGACTCTTCAATTACACTATTCGCTGATGTTTGCTTCTCGAATCTTAATCCCTTTGCCAGCGAGATGTCGGAGTTGTCGCTGTGCGAAATCTTCCTCACGGGTTCCGCGGGTTGCTAATACGTAAACGATCGAACTTCCGGCCGGGCGCATTGTTCGCCCAGCCCGTTGTGTTCCCTGCCTCCGCGAACCGCCAAGTCCTGATGCGACGATCGCTAACTCGGCATTCGGGAGATCAAGTCCTTCGTCTGCAATTCGAGAGACAACCAGCGTTTTCGTCTCACCGGTTTTGAATTCCGACAGTAGCCGTTGTCGTTCATAATGTGGTGTTTCGCCGCTGAGGAACGGAATCGACAGCGCGTCTGCGATTGCCTTTCCTTGATCAAGATACTCCACAAAAATGAGGGCCTTCGAGCTGTTATTTCGGGCAAGCAGATACCGTACTTCGTCAATCTTTGCAGGGTTCATCGATGCAAGTTGATATCGCTGGCGGCCATCAGCACTCGAATATTCATTTCGTTTGATTTCATCACGCCACGGAACATACCGAATCTCGATTTCCGGCTCAGCTACAAACCCAGCTTCCATGAGTGCGGCCCAGTCGGTGCCGATCGGCGGCCCGATGAGCGTGAAAATTTCAGCCTCTTTTTCATCTTCTCTAACCGGGGATGCAGACAGCCCAAGTCGATGGACAGCCTGCAGATCAGCACTCCGTCTGAAAATATTACTTGGAATGTGTTGGCATTCGTCGTAGATAATTAACCCCCACTTTCGGGAGTCAAACAGGTGACGATGCCGATCCATTCCCGCAGTCTGGTAGGTCGCAATTGTTATCGGTGAGATGTCTTTCTCCCCACCATGGTATTCGCCGACATTCCGTGGGTCAACTGTGGTATGTGTACAAATTTCATCTCGCCACTGGGTGGCTAACTCTCGGCTTGGGACCAAAATGAGCGTCTCACCAGCAATTGCGGTGAGGGTTCCAAGTGCTGCGATCGTTTTACCACTCCCCGGAGGGCCAACGTAGATACCTGCTTTTTGTGTGAGAAACATGTCCATCCATGCCTGTTGATAGTCACGAAGCGTCGCGGTAAGTTCGATTTCGATCGGCGCTCCGGTCTCCAGTTTTCGATTATCTACAACCGGGTATCCTGCCTCATACAGTGTTCGTTTGAGAGTGCCAATAGCTTCATCACGAACCCAACTTTCCGTATCTGAGATGGGTGCATGGAGCTGTTCGTCGGAGAGTTTCTGTCGAGCAACGTTACCCATGAGGTTCTCGGTTGCAGCCTCAAGAACGACATACCCATCTGGATGGGTTTTGAGTGTGAATTGATGTGCCCGCTCCCACTGGTCGGTAATCCACTCTTCAAGATGTGGTGACTGTCTGGGAAGCACTGATCGAACCGATCGAAGAAGCGACTCGGTATCATCGAATGGGGCTGCCCAGACGTCTTCCGGGCGAATTCGGTACAGATATCCGCGGGTGCCGGGATCAGTTCCAGTTGAATCAACGAGATGTGCGAACTGTGACAGCTGTGCGCGTGTATACTGTGTTGGCTGATCAACAACGATCTCTCGTCTGGTTGGGAAAAGCACAATTCGTTCGCGCTTTGCAACTGCATTGAGATCGGATGGATACCATACCACAGGATCCGCTGAAACATCGAACGTATTGAGTTTCTTGTCAGTGGTGTACACATCAAGGATCGTTTCAGCCTCGTGTTGTGAACAGTTGAGCTGTCGACCAAGTTCGCTTGCAGTAATAATCGGACGCCCCAGATCTTCCATTGTTTCGTAGATTGCTTCGATTGGGACAGATTGGTCTGGGTAGTCTGATTGGCTCGATTGAGCCTCTCGATCGACAGTCTCTGATCGATCCTCAGCAGTCATTAGTCTAAATATACAGGTAAATGCTGTTACCCCTTGCGGGTCACACATACACGTATACACGTGCAGCAAGCAGACCGGTAGCCACAAAACAACCGCAAATATTCAACGGCAACGACAACGACATCAAAAATAATCAGCAGACAAATAGTGAGCAGACACCGCTATCGAGGACAGTACGAGCTACACAGTTCCTCTTTCGATCGAAACTTGCTGGCACAATCAACGCAGCGTACATCTGCTTCTCCTGGACCGGTGATAATCCGATGGCCGCCGACACGGAACGGATGCGTGACAATTCGTGGTCTGATCTGCTCTGGAATCTGCGTCTCACGGTTTGTACTGAGATCTGTCCGGAGCTGGATCGTTTCAAGATCGTTCTCGGTCCACCGATCAGATGCTCTAGCAGTCTCTTCACACGCGAGTTGTGTCCACCCAGTCACAACAACGGGAGAGCGGGTCTCCGTATCAGTGACGACGACGATGTATTCGACACCGGCTTCAGTCAGTGCGAACCGCCATCCATCTTGAGTGTTCCACCGGAGTTGACCATATTCGATCGCCTCAGCTACGCGCTCAAGAGTTATGTATCTCCCCTGTTGTCTGAGCCGATCGTGAAAATGGTCTGTTTGGGCGTACAGTGCAGGATCTCGGATTGGTGGGTCCTGTGGTGTGCGACGCCGTGCTGGCGACTGTGGTTCAACGGTCGATCGCTGAACCGTTGCCGCGTACGCTTCGGGCTCGGGAAGGGAGTCGATCCCGAGCATCTCGTCGACACTTGGACCGCCCTGTCGGGATGCCACTACCTGCATATACGTGTGTATCAATATAAGCTTTCAGCACGTTTTGCTAGTTTAGTTACGTTATTCAAAGGCGTTCAGGTACAGAATCTGTTAGTTATGGATCTGTAGGCCTGCACACGTACGAATCTGTGAATCTGTGAATCTACGAATTTCCGAATTTGTGTTGAGGTTTTAGGACTACATTGAGTTACGCATGAGTTAGTTTTAATTCGTGGATCATTGGCACTTAACACACCATATTTCCGGTGAAAATAGCCGATAGTATTGTACAATAAAATGTGGTGTAAGATTGGAATAATAGTGGAGATTTTGACGTTCAGCTATCAGAGACACCTCATTTCCGATGAATTACAGTAACTTAGTCGAGTGTGTTTGAGAGACACACCATATTTCCGGTGAAAGCCCACTAAATGCGGTATGGAAGATAGAAATTGTGGGCGAGTTAGAGTGATACCAGATAATATCGTGGTGATTCATCCTCGCTTTGCTGACTGGCTTAATTCCTTCATCTGATTACCTCACTAGATTCACATTGAGTTATTAATAAACTCTAACGTCTGCACTGACACATCATGTAACCATGTAACGGCTGCACTGACACACCATGTTTCCGGTGAAATACATGAAGACGGTAGTACCGGTGCTGTATTTTTGGACCATATTTTATCATCGCTATTTTGATTTAATACAATGAGATAGAAGTATTTATTTATTAGTTGTGTGAAACGGCCACTAAACAGATAGCAAAAAATAATACATAAGTATAGCAAATAGTCCAGCAGAAATTTTGTGGATATTGCTTCTTGATTAGCACGCGAACTGTCACGTGTATACGGTTAGGATTATTCTTGACACAACTAAATAATACGCTTAGCTATCTTCCTCTCTGTTCAGAGGTTTGCTCAATACCCCATCCGTTTCAACTCCAACCCACTTTCGATCGTGTTTCACCGGAAACGTGGTGTGTGTGTCAAAATTCTCAAACAGAAATACATTTCACCGGAAACACGGTGTGATTCTATATGCCAGAAGCCACTGACGATCTTTTTACTCGTGAAGATCCAATCTTCGCAAACAAAGAACTTCTCGAGATTAGCCATCTCCCCGGCGAGGGACGCATTGTTGGCCGCGATAACGAAATTTCAGATCTCGCAACAGCTGTTAACCCTGCGATATTTGGCCAAAGCCCGAGCAACGTCCTTATTTATGGAAAAACTGGAACTGGTAAGTCTCTTTGTGCGAAGTATGTTTCTCAACGACTTGTTGATACTGCTGGTGAAGAAGGGGTAACTGCAACATTTGCTTACGTAGACTGTGCCCAGGATACTACTGAGACACAGGCAGTCCAAACGATTGCAGACAGTGTTAACGACTCTGAAATAACAGGCATAAAAGTCCCGGACAAGGGTCTAAGTACATCAACGTATTATAAACGGCTCTGGCGTATCCTCGATCAACGTTTCAATGTCGTTTTGATAATCCTTGACGAAATTGACAAACTGGATGATGATGATATTCTTATGCAACTCTCACGCGCGGGCGAGGCTGGCAAAATAACTGACTGTAAATTGGGTGTTATTGGAATCAGCAACAAAATCCAGTACAAAGATCGAATGGATGAGCGCGTTAAATCCAGCCTTTGTGAGCGTGAGTTCGTTTTTCCCCCATATGATGCGAATCAACTTCGGGATATTATGGATGCACGTAGCGATGCATTCCGTGATGGAGTCTTAGACTCCTCAACGATCCCACGAGCAGCTGCGCTTGCTGCTCGTGAACATGGTGATGCACGAAAAGCGATCGACATTCTTCGATACGCAGGTGAGATTGCACAGTCGAACGGTTCTCCAACTGTTAAAGAAGTGTTCGTTACCCAGGCTCGTGAACGAGCCGAGACTGATCGGTTCCGCGAGCTTATCCGAGGGTCAACTCCTCATTCGCGATATGTCCTCCAAGCCTTAGCGTTGCTCTCGCTCTCAAACAGTCATAAAGATGGCTTTCGTACGAGCCGCGTCTACGAAATTTATGAGAGTATCTGTCGTCAAGAGGGATCAGATAGCCTTTCTCTCCGGCGTGTCCGAGACTTACTTAAAGAACACGCATTTCTTGATATCATTGAGCAGTCCAAACACAGTGGTGGAAGTGCAGAGGGGAGCTACACAAAACACCAATTGCTTGAAGACCCTGGCGTAGTTAAGGAAGTACTCACTGAAAATTAAACAAAACCTATTGAGACTGTGTTGGAGGGCCCCCAGTGTAAGAAATGCGTTCAGATACTTATCCAAGCAGTCCGAGTCCGTCGATCTCTTCTACGATTTTTTCAACTGCAGTCGTCGCGTCCTCAGTTTGTTTTCCGCCAGTAATGACAATCTTTCCGGACCCGAACAACAGAATAACTACTTTTGGTGCATCCATTCTGTACACTAACCCAGGGAACTGCTCGGGTTCATATTCCACATCTTCCAGACCAAGGCCGATCGCGAGTGCATTGAGATTAAGATTATGGCCGAGATCGGCGCTTGAAACAATATTTTGTACCGTAATGTCGGGATTATCCTCAACAGGAATACTCAGCCCACGAAGTTTCTCAAAAATAATTCCAAGTGCATCGTGAACATCCCCAATACTCTTTGCTCCAGTGCACACAATCTTTCCAGATCGGAAAATGAGCGCTGCAGCTTTTGGTTCTTGGGTTCGGTAGACCAGCCCAGGGAAGTTATCGGGATTAAAATCTGCTCCTGGAAGGTCTTCTGCAAGAGCCTCAAGATCAAGTTCTTGACCGATTCCGGTCGATGCAACCACATTTTGAATTTCGATGGAATCTGCCGGCGTTGTCATCGTTCGTTATATACTGCACACCCCATCCTTATAAACCACTGCCTTATAAATTGATTTTGACGCTTTCTGATCTTGTTGGTTTTTCTGCTAGACTTTATTCGCACATGCGAAAAAGCACCAAGAGTAGGTAGCGCTTTGCAGATCTACTGTTGATTTTAGTTTGATGTGTGTCCACTTATCATGGAATATTTTGTACGTTGTTTTCTCATACCATTCTAATTCCACATGTTTTTTCGACAATTGTCCGAAATCAACGGTGTTAAATATATCCCTCTCATCGGAACTAATGCGAAGATCCGCAGGACGCAACCTGCGTCTCAGATCGTGTAAAACGCTCGATCTGGAAATGAATTCGACGCCCTTAAGCGTAACAGGGCATTCGGATAATATGCGAAAAACACAACGCGATCGTTCGAACGTTCA
>NZ_JAKRVX010000013.1 GCF_023638035.1 Natronocalculus amylovorans
GCGTCCACGTCGTCCGGTGTTTCTGCAAGCGAAGTTCCCCCACTTTCGTACTCGATTCGCCATCAAGCAGCTCGTCCCACAGTTCCTCTTGCTCGGGATTTAGCCGAAGAGGTATCCAAAAGTTGGTTCCCCGACCGGGTTGCGGAACGTTCCAGCAGATTTCGTACTCGCGTGAGGAGTCTCGATCGAACTTTCCGGCTCGGTTCACGAAGCGGAGCGGGTGTTCGTCGTCCAACTCGTTGGCGTTGTACGTGTTGTGGAGTTTCGGGACGTAGGATTTGAGGGCGTCTTTCGCTTGGTACGGCAGGTTGTACGGCGTTACCACGTCGTTCGTGGCGCTCATCGTCGTACAGTTTTGCTCGAAGGCGTCTTCGAGTGCGTCTCGGTATTCAGACAGCGTTTGCTGAAGGCGTTGCTCTTTGCACCGTGTTGGCGGTGCGAGCGTGGCTTCCAGCGTCTTATTCGCTGTCTGAGTCGTTGACATCGTAGCCTTCGGATTCGAGTCCTTTGCGGAGGAGTTCGGAGTATGCTCGTGGGTGGCGTACCCCGTTATCGCGGGCGTATTGCTTCACGGCTTCATGAAGTGACCCACCTCGCTCCATATCGAAATCAGCTCTCATCCATTAGAATGTAAGTTTCTGCGTAACATAAAGATGACGGTTGGCATTCAGGCAGGCCGTTTGAAGGTGGTTAGTTCAGTAGTTGCCGGATTCCCTCCCGCCGTGAACGGCAGGATTCCCTCCTTGTAGGAAGATGGGTTCCAACAGAACCGACTTCGCCTATCTATCGTTCCACTCGGGATCTCGATCGTCAAAGAACGCGTCTATGCCCTCATTTTTATCTTCAGTTGCGAACAGCTGTGCGAATAGCTCCGCTTCGTACGCAATTCCATCTTGGAGTGACATACTCTCGCTTGCAGTAACTGCTGTTTTTGCAAACTCGACTGCGATCGCACTTTTTGCTGCGATCGACTCTGCCAGTGTGTACACCTCGTCAGCCAATTCATCACGTGGGTGCACGGCGTCGACGAGCCCGATCTCTTTTGCTTCGGCTGCCTCAATGAGCTCGCCGCTTAGGATAAGTCGCATTGCAGTGCCAGTTCCGACAAGCTTCGGAAGTCGCTGTGTTCCGCCACCACCCGGAATCAATCCCAGGTTTATTTCTGGCTGACCCAGTTTTGCTTCGGCGGCCGCATATCGAATATCACATGCCATCGCAAGCTCACAGCCACCACCGAGTGCATGGCCGTTTACCCATCCGATAACCGGTTTTGAGAGCTCAGCAACACGTTCATACACACGCGGGCGTTTGCTCGCTTCTCTCTGTTCGATCGCATTGCGTTCGCGAAGCTCTGTAATATCTGCCCCTGCAACGAATGCTCGCCCATCATTGTCACCGGTAAGCACGACAACACGAACATCGTCATCGGTTTCGACTGTGGTGAGCACCTTTTTCAGCTCCGATCGAAGCTGTGCGTTGAGCGCATTCCGTGCATCCGGCCGCGAAAGTGTGAGTGTTGCCACACCCGCAACTCGATCGCCTACTGTTACGGAAACGGTTTCACAGTCTGCTGCGGCAACTTCGGTTTGTGTCTGTGTTTCACTCATCAAATCGCCCTCCACTGACTCCAACTATCTCACCATCTTCCCAGACATAGAATCCTTCACCGCTTTTTTTGCCATACTTTCCGGCACGGACTTTCTGCTTGAGCAGTTGTGGTGGCCTGAACCGATCGCCAAACTCTGTCTGTAGGTACTCCAAAATATCTAGTCGTACGTCAAGCCCGACAACATCTGTTAGCTCCAGTGGACCCATTGGATGCCCATACCCAATCGTCATCGCGTTGTCAATATCTTTCGGGCCTGCAACACCTGTTTCAAGTATTCTGATTGCTTCTGCACCCAGTGTGACGCCAAGCCGAGAGGATGCAAAGCCTGCGGAATCACGGACTACGATCGGCTCCTTCTCGATCGACTCTACAAATCCGATCGCCTGTGATTCAGTCTCTGTACTGGTTTGTTCAGCAACAACAACCTCGACAAGCCCCATGATATGTACTGGATTGAAAAAATGGAGGCCGATTGCACGTTCTGGATTTGCAAGCACACTTGCGATTTCCGTCACCGAAAGCGACGACGTGTTTGACGCGAGTATTGCGGATTTTGGAGCTGATTCTTCGACGGCAGTAAATGTCTCCTGTTTGACGGCCATCTGCTCTGGGACGGCTTCAATCACAAGGTCGGCGGTGGATACTGCAGTTGCCAGATCGGTTGTTGTTTGAATCCGATCGAGCGTTGCGGCCATCTCTTCCGCTGTCAATTTGTTTCGATCGACACCGCCTTTGAGATTCGATTCGATCGATTCGACACCGGATGTAAGAATGGGTGCTTCGAGATCACGAATTATCACCTGATTTCCTGCCATCGCTGCCACTTGTGCGATACCGTGGCCCATTGTTCCAGCGCCAAGTACTGTGACCTGCATGTTGGCTACTGTTTTCGTTTGTTCTCTCTTAAACTATAATAATCGATAAATACATTTCTGATATAAGTGAACGGAATTGCTATATGTCCAGGTAAACGACCACGGGCGCGGTGGCCCGTGGCTTTTGTAGTTCTCTCACCCTACGTCGCAAGTACTCCACGCGAAGCGATTTCGCGGGATGAGGATGGGCGGTTTACTGAACGCCCCGACCCGGACAGACGCACCAACCGAACTTGTGGTTGGGTTTTGTGAGTCCGGTAAGTAACCGATTCAACATCTACGCCAGCGTGTTTTGCCCACGCTCGCCACGCCACGTTCACACTCGCGTTCCGGTCAGCATGGTCTTGCTGAACCTCACACGAATCGTTCGTACACCGGAACCGCCGACCTTGGCGGTATCCACGGTGTCCACAGCACGAGCAGGATTTCGAGTTGTACGGTGATTCGACCGTTTCACACGAAATCTGGTTCCACGTTGCTTTGTAGCGAACCTGTTGCTCAAACTTGTGGAATGGCAGCTTGTGCAGACGCCGATTCATATACGTGCCGTACTTGATGGCGTCCCGAATCCCGCTCAAGTCCTCGAACACGATACCTGGATTCGAGAACTGTTGGGCGAACTCCACCACAACCCGAGACAGCCGGTGAAGAACCCACTCAGTATAGCGTTCTTCTTTCTCCCCGAGTTGGTGGTGGATGGAGTGTTTCCCATGTTCCTGACAGCGTTTGGTGATGGTGTGGTAGCGTTGGCGTTCGGCTTTCACCGTACCGTAGTCAAGCACGAGTGTTCCGAGCGTGTCCATCGTCTCACGGTTAAGAGCGGTGAGAGCGATGTTGCGCTCGTTAATATCGACGCCGACGAGTGTGTCAGCGTCTTCCGGTTTAGGCACTTCGAGTTCTGTTTTGACCGTGACGTGTAGGTAGTACACGCCATCTCGGTACAGAAGTTCGGCCTGTCCCAACGACCACTCATTTTCAGTCAAGGTTCTGGGGCGGTGGATTCTGGAAGGTAGGATACTACGTCGGGACAACGGGTGCGGTATCCGAAGAAGTGGTTCAACGGTACATCGAACAGACGGAACATTAAGCGGAGTGTCGGGCTTCACCCCCGCGTGTCCGGTGACGCGGGGAACTCGCCCTTGAAACCAGTTTAGATACCTATACAGTATGTCTTCCCGGATTTCGGTCCTCCACGTTGATGATAATCCGGTCATTGGTGAGCTTACTACTATTTTTTAGAACGCGCAAACAGCCGATTTGCTGTCACACTGTTCTACCCTGACCTGCCTGTTATGGAAGATTCAAGGCTAAAACCCCGTCCTTCAGGGCGAGGATACAGCCGACAACACTTCCACTACCCACGGTCGATGGCACGACTGGATATTCCACGAATTAAACCAAACATTTACAATAGAAAGCAGCATAACCAGTTATGGAGACGTTTCACGAATGCACATCCACCGTACCTACCGAGCGAAAATCCGCAACCACTCGCAAGTGGAAAGGATGCTCGACCTGCATGGATGGAGTGCATCGAAACTGTGGAACGTTGCGAATTATCACTCCCGTCAAGTGTGGGAAGACACAGGGGAGATTCCCGACGACTCAGACTTGAAGCGTGAGTTGAAAGGCCACGACAACTACAAAGGACTGCATTCTCAGTCCAGTCAGCGCGTTCTGGAAGAACTCGCTGAAGCCTTCAACTCGTGGTACGGCAAACGCAAGTCAGACAGTCGAGCGAATCCGCCCGGCTACCGCAAAAAAAACTACTACGACGACCAAGGCCGTCGCGTCCACGAAGAACACCCGCGTTCGACGGTGACATGGAAGCAGAAAGGCATCCGACACGACACGAAACACAACCGTGTCCGGCTCTCGAAAGGTGCGAACCACAAAGACCACCCGAGGGACTGGGACTACATTCTCGTTGAGTACGAGACACGTCCTGAAGTCACGGTTGAGAACCTGCAACAAGTCAGAGCCGTTTACAGCAAATCAAAGGGCCAATGGGAACTTCACCTCGTCTGCAAACACGAAGTGGAGACGCCTGACGCACCCGGAAACGAGACGGTTGGTGTTGACCTCGGTATCTGCAACTTCGCAGCGGTTGCGTACAGCACCGATGACGCCGACCTGTACCCCGGCAACCGCTTGAAGCAGGATGGGTACTACTTCCCGAAGGAAATCGCCAAGTGTGATGATTCGAGTGGTTCTGAGGTGACTCGTCTGCATCACAAGTGGTCGGAGCGCCGCACCCACTTCTTCCACAGCCTCGCAAAACACATTGTTGAACAGTGTGTAGAGCGTAATGTCGGTCGCATCAATGTCGGGAAACTCGCGGGTGTCCGTGAGGATGAGAACGGCGACTCGAAAAACTGGGGGCGGCATGGAAACCTCGACTTGCACGGGTGGGCATTCGACCGCTTCACGAAGATTCTCACTTACAAGGCGAAAGTCAAGGGAATCGAAGTCGTAGAAGTGTCTGAGCGCGACACGAGCAAGACGTGTTGCGTCTGCGGTAGAGAAGATGATAGTCAGCGTGTTGAACGCGGCTTGTACGTTTGCGAGGAGTGCGATGCAGCGTTCAACGCTGACGTGAATGGGGCGGAGAACATCCGTCTCAACTTGAATCAAAGTAACTCCGAGTCTGCATCCAATTTGGGTGGAGATAGGAGTACCGGCTGGTTGGCACAGCCCGGAGTCTACCTTTACGACTTGTCCCACGGATTCTCACCGAGGGAACAGGTGGTAGACTGCAAACCTTAATATCCCAACGCTCGGGAATCCTCGCCCTTCAGGGCGGGGAGGATGTCAAACTGTTTACCGGAAAGGGCTCAGAAGAGGTTGCAAGCGATGCAATTTCCGCTGGCGTCACAGACTACCTTCAGAAGGGAACAAACGTTGAACAGTACACTGTTCTTGCAAATCGGGTCCAGAACGCAGTTCAATCTTATCGGTCCCAACAGCGCTTAGAAGAACGAGAAAAACAGCTTTCGTTATTTTTTGAGGAGTCCCCAATAGGTGTTATCGAATGGGACACAGCGTACAAACTTGTCCGAATCAACAAAGCAGCGCGAAATATTTTTGCCTATACAACTGACGAACTACAGGGTGCAGATTGGGAGAAGGTTCTGCCACCACTTGAGCGCAATCATGTCACTGGCGTCTTTGCATCGCTACAGTCCGATCACCAACAGAGACAGAGTATCAATCTGAATCTCACAAAAGGAGGGAGTGAGATCATGTGTGAGTGGCATAATCACGCACTCACAAATGCTGAAGGTGACCGTATTGCAATCTACTCACATGTTTATGACATAACAGATAATCTCGAAAATAAACGTCAATTAGAGGGATTGGTCGATCGGCTTCCCGGAATTGTCTACCGGCATCAAAATGAACCTGGATGGCCACTTGCGTTTGTCAAAGGATCGTGTGTGGAGCTAACCGGATATACAAGCGAGGAGCTAGCAGACGAGGTTCTGTTGGCTGAAGAAATCATTCATCCTGATGATCGTACATATGTCCAAACCGAGACGGAACAGTCACTTGCAGAACACCAGTCCTACAACCTCACATATCGAATCCGTATGAAATCCGGTGTGACAAAATGGATCTGGGAGTGTGGTGGTAAGGTGACGCTTTCAAATGGTGACAGCGTGCTTGAGGGGTTTCTTATCAGCGTGGATACGGTTGATCTCGATCGCCTTTCACAGTTTTCTTAGATTTTTCGCCCACATCCTTACTGCTGTTGTCGTTCCATCCGGGTCAGCGTCTCCACTCGCGATTCAGTCGGCGGATGCGTTCCAAAGAACCGTCGTTCAAGATAGAACAACCGTTTTCGAAGCTGCCAATATGCTGGCTCAACGTCCCCTTCAGGGCCAAGCATAATTTTTTGTGGCTCACATGGCTCGAGTGGTAGAATAGATAGTGAGGAGATGCCGGATACTTCTCTGAGGTCTCGATCCGGTGTATTGTGGATCTCTGTGTCAAGCGTTCGGAGTGCACTCGCAAGTGCTGCTGGTGAGCCACTCACGGCTGCGGCTGTTCGATCGGCTGCTTGCTCTCTGGCGCGAGAAAGCCGTGCTGTAATCGTCTTTCCAACGAACCAAACGCCGCTTGAGACAAAGAGCAATGGAACAATGACAACCACAAACCACCCTGGGTCTTCGATCGACTGGAGTCGATGTCGAAGCCCCGCCGCAATCATCACTGGAAGTGAGAGCACGGTCATTACCATCGCATCTTGATTTTTCACATGAGCTAACTCATGTGCAATAACCGCTTCCAACTCTTCTGGAGACAGTGCGTCGATTAATCCGGTTGAAAGCACAAGGTGAATGTTCTGTGGTCGAAACCCGACTGCAAGCGCCTCCGGTGTGTCTCGATTGGAGATTGCGATCGTTGGTGCAGGAATGTTCAACTGTGTCGCTACTTTTGTTGTGAGCTGATACAGCTCTCCTGCGTCGGATTCAGTAACAATATCTGCATCAGCAATGCGTTCGATCGTCTCAAGCTGTTGGTACTCAAGGTAGCCAACAACGATAATGAGGCCACTGGTCACGATCGTCGCAACACCGACTCCATCAAAACCAACACTAACAAGAATCAGATACAACGATCCCCAGATACCAGCTAAAAATATGGCTGCAACAAGAACCATTGCAATCGTTGTTGTGAGCATTCTCACAACGAGCGTTGTGCGATGGGAGGGCATACAAAACTGTTCGCACAGTGAACAAAAATTGTTCTGATTGATTTTCCGCGCTTATTTTACGCCTGCCGAGAGCGTTCCAACGCCATGAACCCGAGCTTCAACAACATCACCCGATCGGATTACTCCGGCTCCCGGAGTCCCTGTTGAAATAATATCACCCGGCTCAAGCGTCATCACGCTTGAGTGGAACGACAGCAGTTCCGGTGGTGAGAAATGCATTGCATCCAGCCCATTTTTTGCAACGACTTCATCATTGATCACGGTCTCAACATTCATTTCTTCCAAGGTATCTGTTGTTGCTGGTGCAGTCATCCATGGACCCACGACAAGGAAGCTGTCGAAGCTTTTTGATCGTGTCAGAAACCGCGGATTTCGCTGGAGGATGTCCTCTGCAGTCATGTCGATCACAGGGACAAAGCCGGCGACAACATCAGCAAACTCAGTCACCGAAACGTCTGTGCAAGTGCGGCCAATAACAATCGCTAGTTCCGCCTCTGCCGTCACCCGATCGCTCTGTTCTGGAAGCCGGATCGGACCACCGGGCGGTGCAAGCGCGGTTTGGGGTTTCATAAAACTGGCCGGCTCTGCGGGCCGTGTTTCATCCAGATCTGCTGCATGATCTGCATAGTTGAGCCCAATTCCCCAGAGCTTCCCCGGTGTAAACGGAATCCCGAACTGTAGCTCGTCGGCAGGCATCTTCGCCGCCGGAGCCGCATCAATATCGATTGACGCTGCCTGCTGCGCTGCGGTTACGATATCATCACAGTCAGGTGCGGCTGCTGACAGCGGAATAAACCCGTCTGCATCTCCAACCAATCGCCTCCCAGTCACATCTGTCGCGAACCGAAGATGTGCGGTCATTATTCCTCGCGATCGGTCCAGAAATCAAACGATCGACCCGGTGCAAACACATCTAATCCGACAGCACGCTCATCACCTGTGTTTTCAACGCGATGTGACTCCCAACTTTCTAACCAGACAGAGTCATACTGTTTGAGTGTAACCGTACGCTCTTCGGTGTGAATCGTTAACTCCCCTTCTAAACAGACACACACCTGCTCATTTTCGTGGTCGTGCATCGGTGAGCTATGCTCTGGTGGCTTCTCGAACCACTCAAACGTGAATTTATCACTGCCTGCAAGCGCAGCACGCATCCATCCAGCATCCGGCTCATACCTCTCTGCGTCATCAAACGCGACGTGATCCATACCGAGCGTTGTCGTACTCCCGCAAAATTGTACCGTTAGCTGATACCGTTGCTGGGTTTTATGATACGACGCTTGCGAGTGTTTCGATCGGATGCGGCGGCTCAGTGTCATCATCCGGTCTATCACCCAGCTGTGTCCGGCACGAGGCACCCGGTGCGACAACCATGTCACCCTCGCTTTTATCCACCTGTTCGTACAGGATGTTCCCGATCGCACGGCTCATCTCTCTGTGCTCGGCTTCGTATCCGAATGACCCAGCCATTCCACAGCAGGTTGAATCAAGCGGATCAACTGCATAGCCTGCTCGTCGCAGGACGCCAACTGCATGATGGTCTTTCTTTGTCGATTTCTGGTGGCAGTGTCCGTGATAGGTGAGTGCTGTCTGTCCAGCGGTATCTGTATCAAACGCGATCGACTCGTCCAGTCTAAACGTATCAATGTATTCGAACACACCGTAGGTGTTGCCCGCGATCGTTTGGACATCCTCTCCGCTGAGGAGGTCAAGATAATCCGACTGGAACATTACTGCATCCGATGGCTCAACGAGCACGATATCATATCCATCCGCTACGAGTGGTGCGAGTGCATCTACATTCCGCTGTGCGATTTCGCTTGCAATGTCAATGAAGCCTTTTGAGTGCGGTGGTCGTCCGCTTCCTGTAATCTCTTCGGCAGGTAGTCGAACGTGAATGTTCGCTGCTTCAAGAACTTTTACCGCTGCCTTTCCTGCATCCGGGTGATTGTAGTTTGTGTACGTATCCGGGAACAACACCACGCTTCGATCGGCCTCTGCACGATTGACTGTTGATCCGCCCCGTGCTTCAAACCAGTCAACAAACGTTGTTCGATGGAACGTTGGCAGCGATCGATCCTTTGCAATGCCGATCGTTTTTTCCATTACCGCTCTCGATCCTGGAATCTTTGTTGCCGCATTTGCAAGCGGTGCAAACGTGCTACCAAGCGAGGAGAGCGAGTCAATGTTTGCAAAGATCTTGTCTCGGAGTGATGCACCATGCTCTTCATGACGAGCGTGTGTGATCTCCGCTTTCATTTTCGCCATATCAACACCGCTCGGACAGTCTTTTGTACAGCCCTTACACCCGATACAGAGATCAAGTACCTCGTTTGCAAACTCATCTGAGAGGAGTTCGGCTTCCGGGAGCTCGCCACTCATTGCTTGGCGAAGCATATTTGCCCGCCCACGAGTTGCTTGGATCTCCTCTTGGCTCGCTCTGTAGGTTGGGCACATCACACCACCGACCGTCTCTTGAGCACCTCGACAGCCACCACAGCCGTGACAAAGCTCAACCATCCCTTGATAACCGTTCTCGTTATCCCAGTTCAGCGCTGGTTCAAATCCGGAGTCGAACTCGTACTCAGGCGAGAATCGAAGGTTTTCAGTGAGGTCGTGATCGCCACAGATGTTTCCTGGGTTCAGAATCCACTGTGGATCGTATGCTGTTTTCAGCTCACGGAACGCATTCCAGAGCTCATCTCCATACAGCTTCCGATTCCACTGTGTGCGTGCTCGTCCATCTCCGTGCTCACCAGAGATTGAGCCACCGTACTTTACAACGAGATCTGTGACCTCGTCAGCGATCGCCTCGTATGTCTCTAACCCCTCAACTGTTTTTGTGTTGACAAGCGGGCGAATGTGCAGTACACCTGGGCCAGCGTGTGCATAGTAGCTCGCAAACGTGTCGTGTTTGTCGAGCACGTCTTGGAAGTCCGAAACATATGCTGGGAGGTTCTCTGCGGGGATCGCTGTATCTTCGATGTATGCAATGTGTTTTGAGTCAGACGTCCGAGAGAGCAAGATTGGAAGCCCCGATTTTCGCATCTTCCAGAACTTCGCTTTTGTCTCCTCGTCGTATGCTTCCATCGCAGTCGTTGCAAACGTCCCCGTGCCTGTCGTCTCTGCTGCACCATCTGTTGGTTCGACAACTGCTGAGACATGCGGGACACGATCGGCAAATAGATCCGCAACCTGCTGTTTTCCATGCGCAGTATCGTCCGCATAGAACTCTACAAGAAGCACCGAATCGGTCTCCTCAGGCAGGAGTCCGACCACATCACTGAACTCTGCAGTTTGTGATGCAAGATCTAACAGCACATCATCCATGATCTCAACTGCTGCTGGGTCGTGTTCTAGAATTGGTGCAACATCCGAGAGTGCCGTAATTACGTCCGGGTAGGTTAACAACGCGACTGCGGTTGTATTTGGTACTGGCTCAAGCGAGACGGTTGCTTCTGTAACGATCGCAAGCGTCCCTTCACTCCCTGCAAGCAGCCGTGCAAGATTGACGGTTCCTGGTTCGCTCTCCGGATCAAGTCCTGAGTTGTCCGGCAGCCGGCGCTTTCCATTCGCCTCATCCAGCAGCATATCTAAATTATATCCAGAGACGTTCCGTTTCAGGTCAGGATACTGGGACTCGATCTCAGCTGCTTGCTCATCGAGAATGGTGACAATCTCCGCATAGATCCGTGGAATGAGTGTGTCGGCAGTCGGGTCTGCCTCTTCTCTGAGTGTCTCTACGTCGACCTCACCGAACGTTGTCACCGTCCCATCGGCTAAGACTGCCTCAACTTCTTCGATGTAGTAATCTGTTTTTCCGTATTTTAGTGAGTGTGCTCCTGTCGAGTTGTTGCCGATCGCCCCACCGAGTGCGCTTCGATCGCCCCATGCAGGGTCCGGTGCGAATTTCAGCCCATGCTCGCCCAGTGATTGGTTGAGTTCGCCAAGTCTGACACCTGCCTGTGCAGTCGCTCGTGCGTTTTCTGGATCGATCGAGACAACTGAGTCAAGATGTCGTGTAAAATCAAGGACAACCGCTTCGTTTACCGTTTGACCTGCAAGACTGGTTCCGCCACCTCGCGGTAGTACCGGAATTTCGTGTTTTGAACAATATGAAACAACTTCTGAAACGTCTTTCGTTGACTTTGGCATCACAACGCCGATAGGGACGGCCTCATAGGCAGATGCATCAGTTGCATAGAGCTGCCGTGAGTAGCTATCAAATCGGACTTCCCCATCAATTAGCTTACGAAGATCAGAAACGAGCGCAGGTCGATTGATCTCATCGCTCACATAGTCGTATCCTGCATCCACTGCTGCGGGATCTCTATGTGAATCAGAAAGCGGTGTCGACATAGTTTATTCTGATAGTTTATGACTAATGAACCCCTCGAATTTGCACCATTATTGCCTATCAAATTCTCGCCATATTCCTCAAGTAGCGGCCATTTTGTTCTGCTTCACGAATGGTTTAATCCCCGTAATTTGTTACTGTTGATTATGGACTTAGAAATTGCAGGTAATGCAGCGCTCGTGACTGCATCTAGTCGAGGGCTCGGTAATGCATCTGCCACTGCACTTGTTCGCGAGGGTGTCAACGTTGTTATCAACGGTCGGGATGCGGAAACACTTGAAGCCGCAGCCGAAGAACTTCGTGCGGAAGCGGCTGACGGTGCTCGTGTCGTTCCAGTTGTTGGTGACCTTACTGATGAAGACGATATTGTAACTCTCGTTGAGACAACCGTTGACGAATTTGGAACGATAGACCATCTGGTTACATCCGCTGGTGGCCCACCAAGCGGCACATTCCTTGACACCGATGATGAGGACTGGTATCAGGCGTATGATCTCCTCGTGATGAGCGTTGTTAGACTTGTGCGCGAGGCTGCGGAGCCGCTCGCCGCAGATGGTGGTGGGACGATCGTCAACATTACATCCCGGAGTGTCAAGGAGGCGATCGATTCGCTTGTGCTTTCGAATGCTGTTCGTATGAGTGTTATCGGACTCGAAAAAACGCTTTCAAAAGAGTTTGCACCTGATGTCCGGGTTAATGCAGTTCTCCCCGGATCACACGAAACATCTCGGATCAAAGAACTCATCGAACAGGGTGTTGAACGTGGTGACTTTGAAAACTACGAGCAAGGCCTCGAACAGTGGGGTTCATCCAACCCACTTGGACGAATTGGTGACCCAATGGAACTCGGTAATACAGTTGCCTTCCTTTCGTCGCCAAACTCCGGTTTCATCAATGGCCAATCGATTGTCATTGACGGCGGTTCAGGAAACGCAAACTTATAATAATACAGGTGTGCTTCAGGTTTCGTCGCTTTTTCGCGAATTAAAACAGTACGCTTACACTTACTGAATTAGAGAATAACATACCGATTGAAATACCCGGATGAACACGGGTCCTCAAATACGTTCATTATGACAGAGACAGCAACACAAGCAACTCAAACAGATGCAGAACCGGATCCTGAAGAGAATAATGACAATAAAAAAACAGGAATTGTCGGTCGAGTGTGGTCCAAACGGGGATCAGCGCTTGCGTACATTGCGGGCGGGATCGTGCTTTATATCGCCGTCACGAACCTACAAAATAACACTATCGCAGGGATCCTTGGAATTCTTTTAGGTGTTGTTACACTTCCAGTTGTACGCTCGCGGTTACCACTGTCTACTCGCGTACTGATTACCAGATACGGGAAAGTCCTAGTCGTGATCTTTGTCGCAATCTTCAGTGGTGCGATCGTCGATCCGGATTCGCTCTTTATGTCGATTGAAGCACTTCTTGGAGTATAAACAGAATTAGTTATCGGCTTTTATTCGGTAGTTCCTCTCCACAATGTGGGCAATAAACATACGGCCGTGGTTTTTCTTCTTGTGTCGCCTCCTCAATAAAGCCACTTGCAAGAATCGATGCAGGAAGGGCAAACAGGCCAATTCCTAAAAATGCTACAAGCGATCCGATTATTCTGCCAGCAGTCGTAACTGGAGTTACGTCACCATATCCTACGGTCGTCATTGTGACTACCCCCCACCAAAACGATGCAGGAATACTACTGAACTCCTCAGGTTGTACCGGACCTTCAATAAAATAGATTGCACTAGATGCCAGAACTAATAAAATTCCAGTGGCGATCGTGCTTATAATCAAATCCGGTTTTTTCTTACGGAGCACATACCCCATCGTTTGCAATGATTTTGAGTAGCGAGCGAGCTTGAAAACACGTATGATTCGAAAGATCCGAACAACACGGAGGAACCGAAGGTCAACAAATCCACCAATAAAGAATGGGAGGACCGCAAGCAGATCTATCACCATGTGATAGCTTGTCATATACCGTAGCCGTCCACGGACTGAACTGTATCCTTCTTTTGCCGTAATCGTCCAGATACGCAAAATGTACTCAATCGTGAATACTGCGACAGTAAATACTTCGAGTCGGTCGAACCACAGACCGTACTGCTGTCGTATTGGTGCAACTGTTTCTAAAATAATCGACAGTATTGAGAGGAAAATAAGCCCCATAATGAAGAAATCAACCGCTCTCCCTTTTCGACCGCCACGCTCTGGGTCCAACAGCGCGAACATTCGGCCCCGAACTGCAATATAATTCATTTGGTTCTGATGTGTCTTTGTTTATGATACTAATAAACAATACCCATAATGCACCCCGTTACGCACACCTGACACGATTTTATTTTTAGAACGTTGTTGGGAAGAGTAGATATGTGAAAAGCAACGTTACCATCCCCGCACAAACCAGGTAATACAACAATGGGATCAGCGTGAGCCTGATCACCCGTCCTTCTTCACCGACAAGTCCAACAGTTGCCAACGCGGCCACTACATTATGAATTGCAACAAGATTCCCAATCGCGCCTCCAACCGCTTGGGCACCGACCGTGAGTTCACGTGATATTCCAAGGCTATCGGCTGCAAAGAACTGCAGTGGTCCAAACGTGATGTTGCTCACCGTATTTGACCCGACAAGCGCTGCACCTAGTGCCCCAATAAGCGGTGCAACTAACGGATACGCTGGTCCAAGTACATCTGCGATCACAACCGCCAGAACAACAATCATACTGTCTAATCCTGGGGCATGAGAACCGGATTGCAACATCACTTGAACCATCGCAAGAACAAATGAGAGCGCAATAAGTGGCGTAATTAATTTAATTGCTGCTTCTTTCCAAACCACCGAAACCGCATCTGTTGGCAGTTTGTATAGTGGTACTGCAATCATTGCACTAGCGAGAAGCCAAATGCCAGGTACGTATAACAGATTGATACTGTTCCCAATTGTTGTTCCTGCGATTTGTGTCCACTCAAACAGCAGAACCCCAACTGTAATTTCGCCGACTACCGTAGATGTAGATGCTACCTGCAGCGATATAGGCGTTCCAAGTAGAATAATCGTGTCACCCTGTAGTAGCGATGACATTGGGTCAATGCTTCTAGTGAGTAGCAAACTCGAAATAAGGAAAATATACGGGAACCACGCCTTGAGCAGCGACATCTCCCGATCCTCGGATAACACGGACTCTACATCAGTTGGGTGAATCGATCCGAGCCAATGTTGGGGCCACTCTTCTTGCGGTGGGAAGTCCCACTCTGTTGATGGCTTGAAATATCCCGCTCGGAGCGCAGCAATAACAACTGCGGCACCAAGCATTGACCCAACCAAGGCAGGAAGTTCAGCGCTCACTTGTGCTGTTATCCAATATGGAATGACGAATGCGAAACCTGCAAACAAACAAAGCGGTACTACCTCAATGATCGGCTCCATGGTTCGAGACCCTTGTGGTGTAAAGAAGTAGACGACAATCCCAACTGCAAATAATGGCATCATAAATCCGATCAAAAGATGATATGTTGCAGCCCACGCTGCGACATTGATTGCGAACTCTGCTGCGGTCTGGTCATTACCAGCAAGCACCTGGTTGATATATCCAACATTTTCCAATGGTTCTCGAATCCCGACAATAATTGGCGTCCCAACTGCACCATACGTCACTGCGATCGCATGACCAATGAGTGCGGCTACAACTGCTGCAAGTGCAGGAAACCCAAGCCCTAAAAGAAGCGGTGCCACCACCGCAGCAGGGGTTCCAAACCCGGCTGCACCCTCAATGAATGCAGATAAAAAGAATGCAACTAGGACAATTTGGACTCTCCGATCCTCGCTTACTGTCGTAAAACTTCGATTGAGTGTACTGAATGCTCCCGCCCGAAGCATTGTGTACAACAATACCAGCGCTCCAAACACGATGAATAAAATCTGAATTGCAGTGAGAACCCCGCTAATGCTTGCAGCAACAATCCATGATGCAGGCATCCCCCATACAACTGCACCAATCACAACTGCAGATAGCCATGCAACAGGCATTGTCCGGGTCGCTGGCCACAACAACCCGATTAACAATAATCCAACAATAAATAGCGGTAACGCAGCGAAAAATACGGTTACAATACTCGTCATTACCCACCTTTGTGACGAACCCTACCTGTGTTATATATGTGAAAAAAATAACAACTGAGACTACAGTCCATTATCATTATACTCTGTGTAAATTAGAAATAAATAGCTGTCGGAGATGTATACATCTCCCGTAGTATCTCCAGCCCAACCGTTGTTTATTTCATCAGCAGATATGATATTTTAACAAGCATTGATATACAGTTGTCTGTAATGGCTTGGTATGAGTAGCGATCGTGAGCGGAACACCAATGGTCAATATACAGCACAGATCCCAGCTGAAGCTGCTTTGGACGCATTTGAGAACCGAGACGATCTTGCAAGACCCGTAACTGCAAGTGATGTCATGGAGGTGCTGGACTGCTCGCGGCGGACTGCACATAACAAACTGAGTGCCCTCGTTGAAACAGGACAGTTAGAAACTCGGAAAGTCGGTGCACGTGGTCGTGTGTGGTGGCAACCAATTCCGGCACACCAACCGACATCAACATCGACACAAGCACCGGACCCTGTTCTGGACGCAATCGCAGCCGTTTCCCTGCCTGGAAGCGGTGAAACGCTTACAAAACGACAGAATGCGTTATATGCGGCATACGAGTATCTCGTTGAGCATCCGAGTGCAAAAAAGTCCGATTTCTTAGAAACGGTGTATCCAGAGCACCCAGCAGCGTTTGAAACGCCTGAAGGGTGGTGGAATGCGATTCAACCCGCCCTCAAAGAACTCCCTGGTGTTGATCCGCCTGAAGAACGCGGGCAGATCTGGAAGTTCCTCGGCGGCGATCGATTCACGCCAACGTTAGGCTAAATCATTAACGAATGGTTCGTGTTTAGAACAGCGTTGGGAACAACACGTAAGTAAACACTGTTGCGACAACACCAACCATGACTGCATAGTAGGCCAGTGGAATGAGGTTGAGCCGAATGACACGACCCTCTTGTCCAACCAACCCAACAGTTGCGAGCGCTGCAACAACGTTGTGGACTGCAACAAGGTTACCGATTGCCCCACCAACTGCTTGTGCACCAACCATAAGCTGAGTTGGGATGCCAAGCTGTGATGCAGCTTCAAACTGGAACCCACCGAACGTAATGTTTGAGACGGTGTTCGATCCAGCCATTGCTGCCCCGAGTGCACCAATCAGTGCTGCAACAAATGGATAGAGCGGCCCAACGGTGTTTGCCGTTGCTTGTGCGAGGACGAAAATCATACTCTCAACGCCCTCTGCGTGTGCACCAGACTGGAGCATGATTTGAACCATCGCAATCACGAACACCAGCGCAATGAATGGTGCAACGAGTTTCTCACCTGCTTCATACCATGCAGCCTTGACTTCGGCACCATTCATCTTGTACAGTGGAATTGCGATCAACGAACAGAGAACCAACCAGAATCCGGGTACGTAGGCCCACTCAATACCACCGGAGAGTGAGGTCCCGAGGATACCTTCCCATGTCGTTGTGAATATGAATTGGTGGGCAGTGATTGTCGTTCCTCCGATCGTCAGTGGCTCGCCCTGCAGGAATCCCGGAAGTGGATCTACAACTCGAGTAATTACTAACATCACAACAAGCAGGATGTATGGTGTCCATGCTCTGAATAGTGAGATATCTGCTGCCTTCGGGTTCACTGTACCACCGTCTGCAGCTGCCTCGTTACCTGTTTTGTGTGGTGCGACATCCGTCTCTACTTCACCCGGCTCGATCGTTCCGACCCAGTGTGTTGGCCACTCCTCACGCGGTGGGAAGTCCCATTCTTCCGCTGGGACAAAGTAGCCTGCTTTCAGCGCTCCAACAACGATCGCTCCACCAACCATCGAACCGATGAGTGCTGGGAACTCCGCGCTAATCTGCGCTGAGAGCCAGTACGGAACGACGAATGCAATGCCGGCAAACAGCGCAAGTGGTGCAACCTCCCACGCTGGCTTGAGGCTCCGATCATTTGGATCGCCAAAGAAGTAGACGATCATCCCAACTGCAAATAGTGGCATCATAAATCCAACAAGTGCGTGGTACGTTGCGGCCCACACTGCAACTTCGACAGAGTATTCTTGTACAGTAAACCCTCCGCCGGTGATTGCTGTACTTATTGACTCGCTTGCTGCGAGCGGATCTTCAATCCCAATGATGATCGGTGTTCCAACTGCGCCATACGTAACCGCGATAATGTGACCGATCAATGCGGCGATCACTGCAGCGAGCGCCGGGAACCCAAGTGCGAGAAGCAGTGGTGCAACCACTGCGGCTGGTGTCCCGAATCCTGCAGCCCCCTCGATGAATGCCGAAAGGAAGAAACCGAGGAGAATTACTTGCACACGCCGATCATCACTGATCCGTGCGAATCCTTGATTGATCCGATCAAACGCTCCTGCTTGAGAGAGTGTATACAGCAATAATAACGCTCCAAAGACAATCCATAGAATCTGTATCGCAGTCATTCCGCCGACAATTGACGCTGCGATAATCCAGTCAAGTGGCATCTGCCAAACAAAATATCCGACTAATACAGCAGTTACCCATGCGATCGGCATCGCACGTGTGGCAGGCCACAAGAACCCCACAAGGAGAACCCCTGCAAGCACTAACGGTGTGGTCGCAAGGAATAGCTCCACAGTACTAACCATGCAGCTCACCCCTGTTCGTGTGAGTCGCTCTTCGGTTCAGCTCGATGCCATCAGTCAGTATGTCTGGCATGGATTTGGCATTGTACTTGTCGTATATATAATTATCGTTCACTCACTTACATTCAAACAGCTAATATGTACTCTAAAGACTTGAAACGGCTGAAAATGCACTAATTGCGGTTGTTCATATTTATTATTTTCAGTATCAGCCCCCTGTTTTGTTCATATATTGGGTGTTTGGTAACCTTCCTCCACTCCTCTGTCACCAGTTCATTTGTGTATCAAGACTACTGCTTGCGATTATCGCGTCTTGACTAACTAGCTATCGGTTCTCTTTTGACCACTCAACTATATTTCGACGTCCAATATACACGTGTATACTGGATGTAAATACAAAGGCACTGGCCAATACAGTCAAAAGTTATGGATTGATGGTTTGTAGAAACGACCGGCTGCGTGGGTTATTTTCGGTTTTTTGGTAACTCGTTACTCGTGCGCTGGTAGTCTCTGACGAGACCTCAATTTTGGTGCTACTTGACGACCAAATTTTTCCCAACAGATACTCCACGAAATAAAATATGTGAACTAACAGAACACCCATACGTCGTCACGATAATACCGATTCATGAGCATAAATCAAGATAATAACGTAACGGATTTCCAGCAATCGCTTGCTGCGCTGGATGTTGACGTTACCTATACCGCTCCAGCAGCGTTTGCTGAGACGCTTGCATCTATTGTGCAGGGAGAGACGATCGGTGTTCCACTGCCGTTCGACAGTATCTCGCAGCCAGAGTGGATTGATACTGAGGTTACTCCCGCAAAACTAAACGCTGCACAGACAAGCGTTACGCCAGCATCACTGGGGATTGCTGACTACGGGAGCGTCGTACTTGATTCAACAACTGATGGCGCAGAACAGATTAGTCTTTTTGTCGATCTACACATTCCTGTACTCTCTGCGGAAGATATTGTTCGATCGATGTCCGACGCAGTTGGCCATCTTGGCCCAAAACTCCGAGCGGGTGGAAGCTCGATCATTGCGACTGGCCCGAGCGCAACCGCGGACATGGGCGCGCTCGTGAAGGGTGCGCATGGACCAAAAGATGTCCATGTCATTGTACTTACTGACGAAACAGACGGGGGTAACAATGAGTAACGCGCGCGAAGAGAAAGCGGCTAAGATTAGACACCTGTTGGAGACAGAAGGTCCTGCTGTCGAAGAGAACACGCTCGGGTTCAACAGCGGTCGATATGAATCGGTGAGCAAACTCTCGGACTATGAAGAGCTGAAAACGCAAGCTCGGTCGATCAAGGAGGACGCCATCGAACGGCTCCCTGAACTCATCGATGCATTGACTGAAACTGTTGAGGCAAACGGTGGGACCGTCTACATTGCAGATGATGCGGCCGACGCAAACCAGTACATTCGATCGATCGCATCGGAAAACCAGGCAGCACGGCTTGTCAAATCGAAATCCATGACGAGCGAGGAGATAGATGTCAACGAGGCTCTTGAAGAAGATGGGGTTGACGTTGTTGAGACTGACCTCGGTGAGTGGGTGTTACAGCTTGCAGATGAAGCACCATCGCACATCGTCGCCCCTGCGTTACATAAATCCCGATCGGAGATCGCAGAACTGTTCAATACTACGTTTGATCCCGATGAGCCGCTCGAAACGGCTGAAGAGCTCACGATGTTTGCACGCAAAGAACTTGGCGCGCTCATCGAAGATGCCGATATTGGGATGACTGGTGCAAATTTCATCACCGCAGACTCGGGCTCGATCATGCTGGTTACAAGCGAAGGTAACGCCCGAAAATCCGCGGTTGTCCCAGACACTCACATTGCTGTTGCTGGTGTTGAAAAGATCGTCCCAACTGTCGAGGACCTCTCACCATTTATTGAACTGATCGGCCGATCGGGAACCGGACAAGACATTACCTCATATATTTCGCTACTTACGCCGCCCGTTGATTCTCCAGTCGTTGAGTTTGCGGATTCGAATACTGCATTCGCCGATCGGGAGGATGACCGATCGTTCCACCTTGTCTTGATCGACAACGGTCGGTTGGCAATGCGCGAGGACGATGAGTTGCGTGAAACGCTCTACTGTATCCGCTGTTCTGCGTGTGCAAACTCCTGTGCAAACTTCCAAAGCGTCGGAGGACACGCGTTTGGTGGTGAGACGTACTCCGGCGGGATTGCAACCGGCTGGGAAGCTGGCGTCCACGGCTATGACAGTGCGGCTGAATTTAATGATCTCTGCACCGGTTGTAGCCGCTGTGTCAACCAATGTCCAGTTAATATTGATATTCCATGGATCAACACTGTTGTTCGCGACCGACTCAATCATGGGCAGGACGACAGTCGATTTGACTGGATGTACGACACACTGGTTCCTGATGAGGAATCCGGATCGATCGATCTGCAAAAACGACTGTTTGGAAACTACGAAACGCTTGCAAAAGCTGGCAGTGCAACGGCACCGCTTTCAAACTGGATCGCATCACAAGGGCCGGTTCGAACGGTACTTGAGCGAGTCGCTGGGATTGACTCACGGCGTGACCTTCCGAAATTCAAACGAAACACACTTCGAGACTGGTTCGACAGCCGCGGTGGCTGTCAAATAGCCCCTTCGAGCGCCGATCGAGAGGTTGTGCTCTATCCGGATGTGTATACGAACTACGTTGCAGTTAGCCGTGGAAAATCCGCCGTCCGAGTCCTTGAGGCCCTCAACGTACACGTAACGATTCCTGCGGTTCCAGAGAGCGGTCGTGCCCCACTCTCACAAGGGATGGTTTCGACCGCAAGCGATCGGGCAAGTAGTGTCTTTGCGGCGCTTGCAGAACCGTTGGATGCTGGCCGAGATGTTGTCGTTATCGAACCATCCGATCTTGCGATGTTCAAACGCGAGTACGAAAAACTGCTTCCAGCCGCGTCATACGATCGACTCAGCGAGAACAGTTACGATGTCTTAGAGTACGTCTACGGCTGTCTTGAGAACGGTGGCGATCCGGATTCGCTACGTAGTCGGGAGATTAAGGTGGCTTACCACTCACACTGCCAACAGCGAACGCTTGGCCTTGCAGTCTACACGACTGCAGTGCTCGAACAACTTGGGTATGATGTACTGGAAAGCGATGTCGAGTGCTGTGGGATGGCCGGTAGCTTCGGTTATAAAAGCGAGTATTATGAGCTCAGTATGGACGTTGGCGATCGGCTCAAAGACCAGTTCACAACCGATGATGCACAGAGCCGGACGGTTGTTGCGAGCGGAACATCTTGTGGTGAGCAACTTGATTCACTGCTCCGGCGCAGCCCAACGCATCCGTTGGAGCTTATTGACCCAATATAATTTACTTTTGATTCGGTGTATTGGTCATTTCATCTGGTACAATACTATTCGGCAATCAGACAGCTTCTGTTTGATTACCATTTTTAATCAGTATCGGAACGTATGTAATTATAATAGCAAAATACCTTCTCTCAGGTGACAATTTACAAACAGTGGTACACCGGCACCTATTGGTATGGTTTCGCAACCAAACCATGACCGAACAGATGCAAGTCGTCGAACATATCTCCACATTGCTGGGGCCGCGCTTGGGGCATCAGCGCTTTTGAGCGGGACTGCAGTTGCTGGGCATAAAAAAGAGAAATCTGAGGGTGTACCGAAGCCTTGTGATGATGTCCCAGACTCATCGACTGGATTAGAACCATTGCGAGTCATAGATGAACCTGGTATTTACACGCTCGAGTCGGATCTTTCAGTCGAGGAAGATGAGGTTGGTATTCTGATACTCTCCGGTGATGTTACACTTATTGGATCTGGTAATTCGATCACCGGTGATGATACAGGGACTGGTATTTTCATTGATGGTGACCTCCCGACAGCGGATGTAACCATCACTAATCTTGAATTTGCTGGTCTTAGTAGAGCAATCGATCTCTTTGAAACCGCCGAATGTGTGATTGTTAATATCTTGGCTGAGGACTGTGGAACCGGTGTATTCCAGTCAAATGATGCACAAGATAACACGATCGTAAAATCTACATTCTTAAATAGCCCAATTCAAATAAACCAATCAAGCAGAACTACTGCTGTTAGGAATACAATCACTGGATCAAGTTCCAGTGGTGTTACCCTATTTGATGAAGGAGGACACATTTTCGTTGATAATACAATATCAATGCATGATGAAGCAGGTGTGCTCATCAGTCCGTCAACAAATAATATTTTCATTCGTAACGAAATCACCGAAAATGGTACCGTTGGAATCGAGTTGGAAGGTGGGGAGGGGAACACATTTATTGACAATATTCTTGAGGATAACGAGGATGGACCGTGTTCTGTAGATGGCAGCTCAGAAGACAACCGTTTCGAAGGGAACGACCCTGAGTGCGAATAGGTTGATTGGTCTCACTTTATATTTTACCGGTCAAGCGACTCCTCAGTGTGAATCGAAGTACATTACCAGTTGAATAACAGTCATTCAGGTATGAGCATTGAGCCGGGTGATTTTGTAACGATCGACTACGTTGGTCGTTTCGAAGATGGTACGCTCTTTGGAACATCAAAATGGGATGTTGCATCCACGAGCGGCCTTGCAGCGGCACAAGGAAGAGGCGAAGATGAGTACGTCCCGCTGTCATTCACCGTTGGTGAGAATGCAGTTATCGAAGGGTTGGATGAGCGACTGATCGGCCTCACAGAGGGCGAGTCAACGACCATCACAATCCCACCGGAAGAGGCATATGGGGCTGTTGATCCCGATCGGATTCGAGAGTACGACAAAGAGGTGTTTGCAGGGATGGTCGGCGAAGAGCCGGAAGTGGGCCTCCACGTGCACGCTGAAAATGGACTCCATGGTGACGTGATTGCGATCTATGATGACTCCGTCGAGATCGACTTCAACCATGAACTCGCTGGTCGTACGCTTGTTATTGACGTTGCGATACACTCGATAGCATAACGTTCTCGTCAAAAAATCAGCAACAGGTTTGCTCGTTCTCTCGTTGACTGTACTATTGCCGGACGTGAATCTCGTCGTCAGTGACCCGATCGATCTGATGATTTGAGAGCGCATAGTCTCCCTCTTCAGCGTCGTCCCATCCGAGCATGGACTTCACCTTGTCTGTCACGCCTGGGTCCGGGTCAACATGTGCGGTTCCGCCGCTGACTTTCGAGACCATTCCAATCGTCTCGCCGTTCTGGTTGATCACTTTCTTCCCTTCGTCTGAGCTTGTTAGTTGTGCCATGGTTTCTTTCTGCGATTATCTCTTGTCCGAATACGGTGTTTGTTAGTTTGATTGAACACTGTCACGTAGAAAGAAACGTGCGCTTGAATCGACACTGCACTAAGGGATGGTTACATCTTCTGCGTTTCGTATCTATTTGAAAACTGACCTGTTATATAAAACAGTTGCAACAGTGTCGATATGCTATTTTCAACCGTTACTTTCCGCTAACCGACTCTTTGTGGTACGTCTGAACCCTCCTCTAGTCTCGCTGTTTTCTCCGGCTGTAACCTGTCCCATACATAGTAAAACGATCAACCGATCAGAAACAATGGCAATTTACTACCAAATTATGATCGAGTAATCATATCCAATTAACAATGGCTATGTCTCTTTTTATACTATGTTGGTCCAATCAAAACCACTCAATATTACGCCATATTTTTGAAATAATGTTGTCGCTCAGAGTGTCGATTATCAGTTGGTGCTGAATATATAATTCGAGTCACAACACGTCTTGAACGAAACTAACAAATTATCCCCATAGAGTTGCTTTCAGTGGGGCCATCAATGCGTATTCAATTCGATGTCACACATCCTGCTCATGTTCACCTCTTTCGGTTTGCAATATCGTCTCTTGTGCGCGACGGTCATACTGTGGCTGTGACCGCTCGGAAAAAAGAGATGACGACCGATCTACTGGACTGGTATGGAATTGACCACACTGTCCTCTCAAAAAAAGGAACATCGAAACCCGCATTGGCCAGCGAGTGGCTCCTTCGAGAGGCCAGAGGTATCGTGTTTGCACGGAAATTCCAGCCGGATATTGTCGTCAGCCGGTTGAACCCCCCTGCAATACACGGTGCCGTTGCAGTGGGTGCTAAAAGTATCGTCTTCCACGACTCAGAACCCGCAAATCAACTGCTTAAGATCATGTATCCATTTATCGACGTACTCTGTACGCCTGTTTCGTTCACTCCTGACCACGGTGACAAACAGATTCGATACAATGGATTCCATGAGCTTGCGTATCTCCATCCAAACTGGTTTACACCCGACGATTCGGTCCTCACTACCTATGGTGTTGACCCAACCGAGCCATACGCAGTCGTTCGGTTTGTTTCGATGGGTGCTCACCACGATGTGGGATACAACGGGTTCTCTCCCGCAGCGAAAACAGAACTGGTATCGAGCCTCTCTAATCGAATGACGGTGTATGTCTCGAATGAGAGTGACACAGACTTGGTTGACGCAGTCTCTGGAACACACGTCGTCCCAACGCCTCCAGCAGCGATCCATACGCTGCTGGCTGGTGCCTCAATTTTTGTAACAGATTCGGATACAATGGCTGCTGAGGCAGGGCTTCTCGGCACACCAACCGTCAGACTCCATACCTTTGGTAAGAATGAACTTGGTAACTTCACTCGACTCTCGGAGTCTGGACTGGTATTTTCAACACCGGATGAAGACACTGCGATCGAAAAAGCAGTAACACTCGTCTCGGACCCTACAACACAAACACTGTGGGACGAACGGCGTGAGACATTCCTTGCAGAGTGTATTGACGTCACCGAATTCATGCTTGACCTGATCACATCCGACGGCGACGTTGATGCGGTATCATATATTGAAACGGCTCCACCAACCTCCTAAGGCCGTTCGATCAATTATAGTCAGCACACATTTATTTCATTCCGACGTACCTGTAGATAGTGGTCACTACTCTCGGTACTGGTTGGTGGTTCGATGCCGAGTGAGACTGATTCTACAAGCGATTCTGTTCGGTCGATCGCCAGGGGTGCATCCCTGTACACGATCGGAAAAATCATTTCTGATGCCGGTGAGTTTGCGCTTCATTTGCTCGTTTCGCGTCTCCTTGGCGCTAACCTCTACGGAATGTACGCCTACGGAAAGACGATCGCGTTCATGGCGCTGCTGGTGACGAATGTTGGGGCCAATAAATCATTATTAAAGTATCTACCGCAGTACGAGCATCAACCAGCGAAACAGGAGTTTGTTCTGGCACTGGCATATGGCACATCACTCGTTGGTGCGGCGACGGTTTCCGGTGGCTTGTTCCTCTTTGCACCTGCCATTTCTGCATTCACGATCGCAGACGATCGATTCATTCCTATTCTTCGACTGTTTGCCGCGATTCTCTTCATCGACACGCTTGCAAATGTTGGCTATGCAACGTTTCGGGCGTTAGAAATAATTGAATACGAGATTCTCACGAAGCGAATTCTTAAACCGCTCTTTCGGGTCTGTTTTGTTGGGCTTGCACTGTTGTACGGTGCATCGGTGTATGGCGTTGTTGTAGCGCTTGCGGTTGGAAGCCTGCTTGCGTTTTTTATAATGACCTACTTCTTTTTGACCCGGGTGTCGATTCGGCCGCGGCTCAACTCCCCAGCAGCAAGCCCGGAGACCGTCAAATCATACTACAACTACTCAGTACCTCTCACTGCGAAAGATGCAGGCAACCTCTTGCAAGGCCGCGTCGACATTCTTATGGTCGGATTTTTTCTTTCTGCAAGCACCGTCGGTGTGTATAATGTTGCTGTCGTTGTCTCTGGGTTGTTGTATATTCCACTGCTTGCGTTCAACCAGCTGTTTCCACCGGTTGTGAGCCGGCTGTATACGTCAGGGAATCTTGCTGAACTGCAGCGGCTGTTTAGTGCAATTACGCGGTGGATATTCACCGTCAGCCTCTTTTTCGGCCTATTTGCGATCGTCTTCCGATACGATATCCTGCTCTTGTTCGGTGAAGAGTTCACTGCTGGTACAACTGTGTTGGTGCTCTTTGTGATTGGACAGCTGCTGAATGCAGCAACTGGCCCGAGCGGATACGTTCTCATGATGACCGAGCATCAGTATGTGGTCATGGCTAACGAGTGGGTCTTTGGAATTCTCAATATTGTTCTCAATTTGTTCTTTATCCAAGCATTCGGTATTCTTGGTGCTGCAGCCGCCACAGCCGGCGTGCTTGCACTTCGGAACATTGTCAAGGTAGCTGAGGTTTGGTATTTTGAGCAGCTGTTTCCATACCATCGATCGTTTCTAAAACCGATCGGTGCAGGGGTGCTCGCAGCGATCGGGATGCTCGTAGTACAGCTCATGCTTCCGTCGCTCATTGGGCTTGTCTTTGGGGCACTCGTTGGCTGTCTGCTGTATGGTGGTTCGCTGTGGGTGCTTGGAATCTCGCAGCTCGACCGGCAACTGCTCACCGAATTTCGATGAGCACGCACGGACATCGCTATTGAGTGTGTGGTAACCGGTATGCTGATATCGGCTTCAAGACATACTCTTGGTATACTGTATGAATCTGTGGCGAGTAGCGAGAGTCAGCGTGCTGGTCGGTAGTTTGTGGCTGCTATGTGAGCGACTGCTCCCAATGTGGCGGCTTCGATTAGCCAGTGCACAACTGTTTCTCTTGTTCCCAAACAGCGTGTTGCCAACGTCACTAACCGTACTCCCACCACCACAGCGGGAGTATGTTGGCGTGTGGAATGTCTCTCCGACGGAAGCGCGGCGGCGGCTTACGGATGAGCTTCCATTTAGACAGGTTGTTCGGGCATATCTTCACGCATACGATCGGGCTGGATTTCAGACGTACGAAGTCGGCAGCTGCGTGTATCGGCCGCGGGGGCTCTTTGGACGCTGGCAGCTGCATGTCCGGCTCTTTCCGACCCCTGATGGAATGACCGATGTGTGGTGTCACTGGGAGCTGAATCCAAATGTCGCACCGATCGCCCACCTAAAAAAAGAAGGCTACGACACCGATCGTGGCAAAAAAGAGCTCAAAGCGCTCCTTGATGATCCGATCGAGCCACCTGAAGACCTCTCATTTGGAAAGGGGTCTTCGCTGACACGTGACAACGATTAAAAACGATCGGCCGATAATATACACATATGGTGCCCTCCACGCGCCCAAACTACTGCCATCAGTGTGGATCTAGTGTCCAGTCAACTGCAGTGTTCTGTTCTTCATGTGGGACGCAACTCGTTGATGAACCTCAGGTTGAGACACCTTCGTACTCTGGCCCGCAACGTGACACGTTCGAAAATTGGATCCAAACGTATGTTTCAGAGGGATGGGAGGTAGAATCACGACTGGAAGATCGTGCAGTGCTTGTCGATCGAGATATCGGATCAATCCCATTGCATGTCGTCCTTCTTATCTTTACTGGTGGTGTTGGAAATCTGTTGTATGGGTGGTACCGATACAGCTATGATACGACTCGAATCGAACTCAGCGAAGATGGCACAAAACAACTGCTCAGTAGCACACGTTCACACTCACAGTCGGATACTGACCTTTCGACCGTTCTTGGTATTGTCGTTGGATTCATTCTGCTTCCGTTTGTATTGATGGGGCTCTTTGCTGTTGCATCAAGTTCTGCCACCGGGAGCTTTCTCGTACTTCTCATGTTGCTGTTACTTGGAGGCGTTCTCGGGAAGGAGTTGTTGTCTGCATCTGATTCTGGATCACAGAAGCCATCGCTGACGACATTTGGCCGATCGAAAACGGTAAGTGAAAACGCCGTTGACGATCCAACTAGCCGATGTACTGAGTGTGGGATGGGGGTCACAAACGGCGTGAAACGGACCTACAGCGATCGGTTCTACATCGCTGGACAAGCAATCAAGACGTACCAGGAGGGAGAGAACATCTACTGTCGGTCGTGTATCGAGTCAGAATCCAGTGCGGTATCTACAGAACTTGATCATAACACCACATCTACAATATAACACAGGTAATTAATCCGTCTGTTCTGTGTAGTAGATGGTAATGTCTGCAAAAGATTGGGAACTGTATCTTGACGAGAATGTATTAGTTGCAAACTTTTCCGAAGGAATGCCATCCGACGGGGACGAGTACGCAAAAGTCAACGCACGTTTTGAAGAGCTTGCGAAACAGGATGGGGCTACTGCACATCTTTCCCTGCTCAACATGTCCTCATCACTGAACAAAGATGTCTTTGAAAAGGCTCGAGAAGCCGCTGAAGTTGGTTCGGAGTACGGGATCACCAAATGGGCAATTGTCTCCGATGGCATCAAGAGTATGGCACTGTCGAGCCAGGTCCGCGATGTTCCGGGCGTGGATGTCATGACTGCAAACAACGTTGAGGAAGCCCTTGAGTGGGCAAAACAGTAGCAAGTAGGAATATTCAACACATAGCAGACCTGCTCTGGTAGCAATGACTGTACCGGAGTCACCTGATATTGTTGTACTGCGAGAGGGGACCGAAGGGCTTTCGATGGAGTCGTATGCTGAGACACTTCACAAGCGCCTTCCGGAATATACTGTCTTTCATGCACAAACCCCATCCCAAGAGCGAGAAGCGATTCCGAACGCACGGGTTGTAACCGGTATCTCGATCGACGAAGAGCTACTCGCTGACGCCGATCGGCTGTCATTGTTTGCCTGCACATTCTCCGGCACCGATCACCTTCCAACTGACGCACTTCTCGACCATGGCGTCACTGTCACTAATGCAGGTGGTATCCACGCTCCGGGCATTGCCGAGCAGGTTGTAGGCAACATGCTTGTGTTCTCACGACGGCTCCACGAGGGATGGCGGCGCAAGCAACAGGCACAGTGGCGGCATTTCCAATCCGGGGAACTCCTTGGGAGTACGGTCACTATTGTCGGCCTCGGCTCGATCGGTACTGAGGTCGTGAAACGTCTCTCTGGCTTTGGGGTTGAGACGATCGGTGTTCGATACACGCCGTCAAAAGGCGGCCCAACTGATTCTGTAATCGGGTTTGAGAGCGACCAACTCCACGATGCACTTGCACGAAGTCAGTATGTCGTGATGGCCTGTCCACTAACTGAGACGACACGTCATCTTATCGGAGCCGAGGCGCTTGCCACGCTTGATCCTGACTCCGTCATCATCAACGTCGCCCGTGGTGGCGTCATTGATACGGATGCATTGGTTAGTGCACTCCAATCAAGTTCAATTCGTGGTGCTGCGCTCGATGTTACAGATCCCGAGCCGCTTCCGGCAGACCATCCACTGTGGGGGCTCGAAAACTGCCTCATCACCGCCCACACTGGTGGTCACACGCCGAAGCATTGGGATCGGCTTGCAGAGATTGTGGCACAAAATATGGCCGCGATCGAATCCAGCGGCGAACTTGTAAATGTCGTTGCGGAACCGGATACGAACGCGTAACGACACGGCTTTTGTGTGTCTCTTTCATTACTGCGTATGCCACCACGACCATCTACATTCTCGATCGTTGCACGTGACCCTGACACAGATGCGATTGGCGTTGCTGTACAGTCAAAATTCATCAGCGTTGGGTCTGTTGTCCCATTTGTGAGTGCAGACGCGGGTGCGATCGCAACGCAAAGCTTTGCAAACGTTGCGTATGGGTCTGATGGCCTCTCACTACTTCGGGATGGGCACTCCGCAGAAACAGTTATTGAGAAACTCACAGCGGTTGATGACGAAGCGCCATCACGACAGGTGGGCATTGTTGGACAGGACGGCTCTGTCGCAGGATACACCGGAACCGAATGTTTTGATGTTGCTGGTGATCTCCAAGGTGATACGTACACCGTCCAAGGAAACATTTTGGAAAATGAGGAGACGCTTCACGCAATGGCTGACGCGTACAAAACAACCAGCGGAGGGCTTCCAGAAAAGCTCCTTGCGTCACTACACGCCGGAAATGAGGCTGGTGGTGATAAACGCGGCGAACAGAGCGCAGCACTCTACATCGCCAAACCGAACGGTGGCTACGATGGTCTGAACGACCGGTGGGTCGACGTCCGAGTCGATGACCATGAGTCACCGATCGATGAGCTGGAGCGCGTGTTCAAAATATACGACGTGACGCTCCTTGAGCGTGAGACCCCATCCGATCTCAAATCCCTTTCAGGAGCGCCCGCAGAGGCGGTGTTAGAGATTTTATCTGCCCTTTCGTTATACGATGGAACGCCTAAATCAACATTTAGTCAAAAAGAACAGGATGCACTTGTGGCGTTTCGTGGACTGCATAATTTTGAAAATCACTCGCTTTCGCTGCTTGAAGATTCAATTCAGCGCGGCTGGGCGGCTGCAGACGGGACTGGAGAGGACAGAATTGTAGACGCAATCTGGCATGGCCTCTCCCGTTTGGATCGATTATAGACCGCTATTTGCATCAAAATGCCGATAGACTCATTGAGGATGCCATCTAAATAGTAGCTGATGGACGTTTCAGACGATCTTCTTTGTTTGTATACTGCGACGACTAAGCGCGATGGTGACCGTGTTATTTTGGAAATTCCCGAGCGAGAGGTCTCGCTTGGTACTGTTGATGAGGGGGAGACTGTTCGTGTCGCACTTATTTCGGATATCTCAACACCCGAGACTACAACAGAGAGTCCACAGGAGCACCAACCTGCTCCAGATGAACCACCAGTCTCGGAAGGAGAAATCCACCGCGTAGAGATCGAATCAATCGGTGAACAGGGAGATGGCATTGCGAAAGTTGACCGTGGCTATGTACTTGTGATTCCAGATGGAGAGCCTGGCGATCAACTCACTGTCCGAGTTGATACTGTGACACCAACCGTTGGTTTCGCTGAAATTGTGTCTGGACAAGAGTGACATCCTCTCCGGCGTAAACGCCGGGATTCTCTCGCTGTTTAAAGATAGGATCCCCAGACGACCGTACCGAACTGTATATTCTCTTGACATGTGTAAGTAAGTAGCAAACAATAATACAGATGCGAATAAATTGGCTACCAATATGGTTAAAAGCACGATTCGATTCTCCGAATCTGTTGTTTCGGAGGTAGACTCTCTCGTTGAAGAGGGCTATTTTGAGAGCAAATCCGAGTTTTATCGGTTTGCATCGGATTATGTTCTTGAGCAACTCGTTGAGTCGTATGAACCAGTCTCAATCGATTATGACGAAATAAAATCTGAAATTACCCCTCAGCAAGGGGCAGCTGTCGAGCACTCCCCTGGTGAGGTGCCATTTTTTGAATCCGCAGTTATCCTTCGCAAGTATGCACTTCGTGGAAATCTTGCTGACGCTGAAGATTTTATTGATCACCACTATGAGCCAAACCACCCACACGCAGTGGTTTTAGAAGAATTACTTGAACTGTATCGCAAACGAGACGAACGTGCTCAATCAACTGCAAAACCACCAAGACAGTACCACGAGAGCCGTCGATAGTCTGCCTCCGAAATAAATCGTCACACACTATTATTTTATCTGTCACCACGGTTTTTGGTTGAAGGCGCCCAAGAGAGTTATATGGGATTGTTCTCTCGCATTTCAAACCTCCTTGGTTCCAAAACAGCGGCACTGCTTGATGAGTATGAAGACCCCGGCGAGGCACTTGATTTTGCGCATGAGCAGATGCGTGACGAACTCTCGCGGGTTGATGAGCGGCTGACAACATTTGTAACGCAAAAAAAGCGACTTGAGCGGAAACGATCGGAGCTTGAAACGGATATTCAAAAGTACAACGAGGATGCACGAGCGGCAGTAGCCAACGACGATGAAGAGACTGCAAGAACACTTCTCAAACGTAAAAAGGCGATAACAGAAGAAGTGAATACGCTGTCAGATCAGATTATAGAGCTTGAGTCTGTGCAAGAAGAGTTGGTTGGAAAACGAACTGCTCTCAAAAATAGAATTCAGACCTTCGAGAGCGAGAAAGAGATCCTGAAAGCACAGCTCACCGCTGAACAATCGGTACAAACAGTAGACCAGCTAACTACCGATACGCAGGGCCATGAAATAACAGATGCACTCAACCGTGTCGAAGATGCAACCGAGACCGCAATCGCCCGTGAAGAAGCAATTGAAGAGCTGACTGAAAGCGGTGCATTTGACGATAAAAACACGCTTGATGAACAGATTGATTCGCTCAGCACTGATGCCGAAATTGACGACGAGATCGATGCACTAAGATCCGAACAGCGTCCTGATTCTGATGGAGATCAAACAGATGAACCAGATCAATCTGATAAAGATGCACGTGACCAATGAAGTAGTGTAGAACGTTGTCAGCGCTGCTCTTCGCTTAGATTACTGTGTTTTACTTTACTGAAATTAAACTGCGCCCCACCAGTCTCGCTTTCCGTAATTGAGACTTCCCATCCAAATGCATCGACGATCTGTTTGACAATTGCAAGACCGAATCCAGTCCCCGATCGTCGTGTACTATATCCGTTTTCAAACACTTTTTCTCGGTTTTTTTCCACAATCCCCGGTCCAGAATCCGCAATATAGAAGCCATCATCGTGCTCGCCGACTGTCACCGTAATACTGTTGCCACCGTGTTCGATCGCATTGCGAAACATATTTTCGAGGAGCTGTTCCATCCTCGAATAATCTGCATTGATATGAATGTCTGTCTCGACACACAGGGTCGCATCATCTGTCGAAACGGTACGCCAACACATATTTGCCACCTCATCCAGCGCTACCGGCTCAAACGAGAGCACCGCCTTCCCATTTCGCGCGTACACCAGTAGGTCGTCAATCAATGCCCGCATACGGAGATGAGCCTGATCAACTTCTTCTAATAACTCCGGTTTATGTTCACTGCTGTGTTGTGCGAGATGTAAGTTACCCATTGCAACTGTGAGTGGACTTCGGAGGTCGTGTGAGACAACGCCTGCGAACTCTTCTAAACGCTTTGTCTGTCGTTCTAGCTCTTTTTCGCGTCGTCTCGACTCCGTTACTTCATATGCCAGCCCTGTTACGCCTCTAATATTTCCTGATGGCTCCCTGATTGGCTCATACCAGACCTCAAATATTTCATTATTTATTTTGAGTGTTGTCTCAATGGACTCACCATCAAGCGATCGAGTCACCAACTCACAAATCTCTGGGCGGGAGCTATAAACATCAAACACCGATGTTCCTACTAACTGGTTAGGTTTGATTCCAATTGACTCCAGTGCGGACCGTTCCTATTTTCCGCAGTAAACAGCAGTCTGCTTAACAAAGCGAGACGTGCCGTGTGTCGCTGGGCTTGACACTGAAACAGGTTTACTGCTATCGTTTTTCGTCTCTGTCGGGGTGACGGCGGGCGCTATCAAGCACGACCCACCACCAGCAGCCACCTCACTCGACTGTTCAGTAAACACGATTGGCGCTTCACCAAACGTGAGACGCGGGCCAGCGGAACGGCTTGCTGGCACGATTTCAACATCTCCCGTATAGGAAGACGTGAAATCGCGTTCCAGTGTTGCCGTTTCGCTGAAGAACACGCGGGCCACGTTGACAGCACCAACGTAGTCCCGGTCGGCTTGATACCCACACCGTGCGTTGTCACAGCGGAAGTGACTGCCCCACCACACTTCAAACGAGTGGTCAGGTGACTTCGTAGTGTGCCCCGTCGCGCCACACCGAGGGCACGACCGCGACGTGTTACCCGGATGCACTCGCTCAACGTGCAGTCCAGCGATGTCTGCCCGGTACTCGATTTTCGAGATAATGTCTCGACGCGCCCATGAGGAGAGTTCCCACGACAACTGACCTTCACCACGAGGAGGTGACAGACTCCGCAAGTCTTCGTGGACGATTGCATCCACGTCGTACACCAGCGCGAGTGCGAGGACTTGGTTAGCTACGTCGTGTACGAGTTGCTCTCGCTTGTGGCGAATCTTGTTGTTCACGCGCCTGTACTCCGCGTGAACCTGTGTGAACGAGTCTGTGTGGTCACGCCCGTTTCGACGCAGAGACGCGAGTTTTGAGTTGAGCTGATTACGTTCACGAGCGAGATTCCGCATCCGTTTGCGCTCCGTATTCTGAATGAAATACGGGACAGAGAGTTGTTCTCCATCTTCGTTCACCACAACAGCAGTAGCGTCTTTTCGGAGCCCACCGTCAATTGACAAGACGGTTTCCACGTCGTCAGATTTCTCGGCGTGTTCGACTTCGATGGGGAACGAGAGTTCGTGATAGTCGTCCCCGGTTTTTGTTTGTGTAGGGTGGAACGAGGGGGCGGAGAGGCTTCCGTGTTCAAGCAATTCATGGAATGCTTCGTAGCCTTCGAGGGTGTGTTCTGTCCACGTCCAATCACCTCTTGTTTCAGGTTCGAGCGTATCAGGTGTTTTGAGTTTGACTGTAAGTATCTGTGTGTCTTCTTCGTACTCGTATTTCACCGCCTGTCCTGATGTGGGGCCATCGTCTGCGGAATACGGCAACACGCCCTTCGAGTACGTTGGGCAGTCCTGCATATCGAAATACGATTCAGGGAAGCGACCGTGTCGGTCGTAGTACGAGTTGAGTTGTCCGATAAGCAGGTCAACGTACCCTGACTTGAGATATTCTTCTGAGTCACAGAGTTGTTCTTTAATTATCCGAGTATGGATTCGTCGAATCTTGTGGTTGGGGAGTACAGATTGGATAGTTTCGAAGGCTCCTCGTTTGTCGGCGTGGCTCCGAAGCGTCTCCCCGACTTTCTGCATCACACACCGCTTGTACCGACTCGGAAGGTACAGGTCAAAATCATCGAACGCTTCGCTCTCGTCAAAGTATTTCCACGCCTGATACGAGAAATCGTCAATCCCTGTGAGATGTTCAGTCGTCCAGTATCGCTCGATAAGCGTGTTTGCAACCGTAATTGTGAGCATGTCTAACCGATCGTGACGCTCTCGCTCCTCAAACGGGAGGCGAATTGGAAGCGAGAGATGGCTACTCATCGGTTTCCACCTCGGATTCTACGGTTTCAACGATGCGCTTGCGTTTCGAGGAACGCATCCCATACAGTTTGCCTGCGAAGCTGGCAACGAGTTGCAAAAGGTCGTCAACGAGTTCTTCATGTGCAGTTTTGTCAGTTTCCTCATTGATAACCGTAATTTCGATTCCGTACTGGTCGAGGAGGCGTTCGAGATAGGTGAATCCAAATCTGGTGAGTCGGTCTTGGTATGTGACGAGGACGCGCCCATAGTCGGCGGTCTCTGCATCGTCCAAGAGTTTGTTCAGTCCACGACGATTCTCGTTGAGGCCACTTCCCACGTCGGAGTATTTATTTTCGATACTCCATCCGTGGTTGTGTGCGTATTCAGTAAGGGAGTTGAGTTGGCGGTCAAGGTCGCCATCTTGTTTCTGAGTGTGTCCTGAAACACGCGCATAGATGGCGACTTTATCGGTTCTCCGTGATGGCTCGCCAGTGAGTCGTTGGAGTTCGGTATGTGGAATCCGTCGATGCCCGCCTGGAGTTCGTGAATACGATATTTGGTCTTCTCGGCACCACTTTTTGACGGTTTCCGGGTGGACTCCAAGTTCGTCTGCGAACGCTCCAATGGAGTACACCTTTGTCATTACTGCTAATTACTGCTGCTCACTACTTAAGAAAGCCGATTTTTGTAGCAGTTACGATACCCCTTATCGTCTGGAAATAAGCGCTCTTATTTTCGTTGCCACTCTTCGAGTGTAAACCGATCGTACTCCGTTTTTGTTAGTATCTCCCAGTCGGATGCATCCCACTCAGGGTAGTAGCTATCACCCTCATATTCACCGTGGACTCTGCTTAGCACCATTTGATCAACATACGGTTGGAAAAGCTCGTATATTTTCCCTCCCCCGATCACATAGATAGTCTCGGAACCAAGATGCTCACCGTATTCAATTGCTTCCGCAACCGTTCCTGCATGATGTGCTGTTGGGACGGAAAACGTCTTTTCGGTCCTACTCAGCACGATTTGTTCGGTTCCTGGAAGATCGTCTAGCATTGATTCGAATGTCACACGCCCGAGAATGATTGGGCTCTCCGATATGCGAGCACGATACTGTTCTTTGTCCGCCGGAATTGATGGCCATGGTAGTTCGCCATCGTTTCCGATCACACGATTTGACGAGAGTGCTGCGACAGATACAAGCTCCATTATCAGTATCTACGTATTCTATCTACATACGGATTATTCTCTCCGCGCTCTTTTTGCGATGCAATTGATGAGGTACCGGAGCCATCTATCTTTCTGCGAGGAGAGAATTCCGTCGTTTACGGCGGGGAGGATGTCACCCGTGATGTAAAACTACTTTACCAGCTTCAGACAACGGATTGTGTATGCGGATTCACGCAACTGGGATTGGTGGTGCTGGCTGCCGAGTGGTCAATACACTCGCAGGCGAATATGGTGGCCGTTCTTTCTTGAATGGTGCTGTAGCGTTCGATACAGATGTAAACACGCTTGAGCAACTATCTGCAATCGACCCTGAGCAACGATATCGTTTTAGTGATGAAGCAGGCGGGAACGGACTGTCTGGTGATCTTAGCCGTGGGCAAGCGCTTGGCGAGGAATACGTCTCCGAATTGAGCCGCGTAATCGATCGAGGAACACTATCCCGTGCGGAAGGGTTTCTACTGGTTATCGGGCTTGGAGGTGCAACCGGTGGTGGTGTGGCCCCTGAGTTGATTCGGAATCTCAACCGACTCACGGAGGAGCCTGTCTATGTGTTGGGTATCCTTCCTGCATCAACGGAGGCCGACACCGAAATCGATCCTGCAGCATATCGACCACAGGCTGCTGCAAACACACAAGAGACGCTTGCTGAACTCACCGGTCTTGCCACTGCAATCATCTGCTTTGATAACGATAACTGGCTTTCAGGTGGGCAACAGTTCTCCTCTGAGCGTGACCGAATAAACAATGTCCTCGTCGAACACATTGCTGCCGTATTTGGTGCTGGTGATGTTGATGACACTACCGCTACGGCCCAACAGGTAGTCGATGCAAGCGATATTAACCGTGCGCTGGGTAGCGATTCATCTATTGCGACGATCGGCTATGCAACGCAAACAGTCAAAACTCAACAGGCAAAATCCCGGTTTGGTCTCGGGATTTTTAAATCCAAAACCCCACCGGAGGTCGATACTTCCGAAGCAGTACGCGCTATTGAAACCGTTATCCGAAAGGCTGCACGTGGAAAACAAACGCTTGAAACGACCGATGGACATGCCGATCGAACACTTCTCATTGTCGGTGGTCCCCCAGAGTGGCTCAATCGACAAGCGATTGCACAGGGCAGAACATGGCTCACTTCAGAAACAGGATCAAGCGCATTACTCAGTGGAGATGCGCCGGATGAATCACGAGATGATGTGTTTGCGATCGTTCTTCGTTCAGGAATCACACCACAGAATTGGCTTGCAGAGGGACCAAAACAGTCCTAAACAGTCTTAGACACCCCAAATTGCGACAATTCCGAGCGTCGTAACCACTGTCAAAATAAGCTGCAGTGGTGCACCCACTTTTGCATAGTCACCAAACGTGTAGCCCCCAGGACCGTACACCATGAGGTTTGTCTGATAGCCGATCGGTGTCAAAAACGGTGTTGATGCTGCAAACGTTACTGCCAGTGCAAACGCAAATGGGTTTGCACCCAACTGTAGTGCGGCTTCAACAGCAACGGGGATCATTACGACGACACTTGCATTGTTGCTTAATACGTTTGTGACGACTGCCGTCACAAGATAGAACAGCGCTAGCACAATAACTGGGTCAATATTCACTGAAAACAGTACAATTGCTGTCGCCATCCACTCTGCTGCACCACTTTGTTCGAGCGCAATCCCCAGTGGGATTAATCCTGCAAGCAAAAATATCACGCTCCAGTCGACTGCATCGTACATCTCGTTTGGTCTCACACAGCCAGTTGCGACCATCGCTATTATTCCACCAATTGCTGAGATGACGATCGGAAGTACCTCAACCGCAGCAAGTCCAACGACTGCTGCAATAATCCCGACTGCAAGCGGAATTTTGTGGTACTGATACGTTGGCGGAGTTAAATCCTGTGCGACAATAAAATGGCGGTCATCAATAAACCGCTGTACGGTGTCTTCAGCTGCTTGTACTAACAGCGTGTCACCACCCCGTAGTCGACGCTCATCCATTCTTGCATGAATGATTTTGCCACCACGGCGAATTGCAAGCACTGTCGCATCGTACCGCTGTCGAAATCGGATCGTCTCCAACGTTCCGCCAATAATTGGTGAATCCGGTGTTATGACTATCTCTACGAGCCGCTGATCTGTACTCTCATCGATTCGTGGCTCGTCTGCATCAAGTAGCGTATCGGTTACCTCCGCATCCGGTGCAAAGGTGAGCCCCTCTTCTTCCATGAGTCGTAGTAGACTATCTCGGTCAGTTCGGAGTACAAGAATATCGTCTGCACGAACCTCTTTCGGTGCAAGCGGTTCACTGAATGCTCGTTTATTTCTAATCAGTTGAACAATGTCGGCATCCATATCCAGCGTTGAGAAGCACTCATCAACCGTCTTCCCAACAAACGGTGAATCGCTCTTCACGACGACCTCTGTCAGGTACTGGGTCATCTCGAACTCCGCAGTAAGCGCATCATCCATTTTGATTCGCTCAGGAACGAGATATGGGCCCGCAATAATCAGATAGAGTACGCCAGTTACCAATACGAGTAAACCAAGCTGTGTAAACTCAAACATTGAGAACGCTGAGAGCGATTCAATGCCCTCCTCTTGCCCGATTCGGGCAACGATATCGGATGCTAAAATATTCGTTGAGGTCCCGATCACGGTCAACATCCCACCGAGCATTGCCGCAAAAGAGGCTGGCATCAGCAGCTTTGATGGTGAGATTCCCGTCCGATCGGAGATTTCCGTGATCATTGGGATCATCACGGCGACCACTGGTGTGTTGTTGATGAATCCTGCGGTCCCACCAGAGAGTCCAAGCACCGCCAATAACTGTTTAAATTGGCTATCACCAAACGATGTTGCAATCTTCTTTCCAAGTAGATTTATCAACCCTGTCTGTCTGATCCCCTCGCTCAGGATAAACATTGCAAGCACCGTTACCGTCGCGGTGCTTGCAAATCCTGAAATTCCAGTCGTCGAGTCAACGCCGGTAAACGGCTCAAGTACGACCAACGTAAACAACACGCCGATTGCAATGACATCGATCGGAAGCGGTTCAGTGACAAATAACGCCAACGCCACAAGCACAATGGCAAAGACTACAATCATATCTACCGTCAAGGGTGGGAGCGATGAGCCTACCTGCCAGACCAGTAATCGATGCACTGCAGAAACCTACAACTGCGAGGTGAAGTGCCTCGGGGTCAAGCCCCGAGGCTTCCTGTTTCAACGACGCGCTTTGCAGACACCGAATGAGTGTCCGTAGGGAGCGCAGTCT
>NZ_JAKRVX010000014.1 GCF_023638035.1 Natronocalculus amylovorans
TGGCATTCCCACCGTGTGGGAAGCCCCGTCGTTTACGACGGGGAGGATGTCACACGAGAGAATCGAACGCCCGGAACACGCACCAGCGGACCTCCCACTTTGGGAGTGTCGAGACTGTGAACAGGTGTTTTGGAAGGGGAGCCACTGGGATAACGTTAAACAAAGACTTGAAAAATTGGAACGTCGAGCGTCCGAATTCTAACTAGCGAGGGGTCCAATCCTCACAGGCATCCATATTCTCCATCAACGCGGCGTGATAGCCACAGTATGGTTGGATTCCATCTTCTGTGCGGACGTATTGGAACTGATCGCAACTCCCACAGTAGCGATCGATCGGCGCATCCGAATCGGGACGGGCATCTGAGCGGTACTCAACAACTGCATCGTCATCGTTGACATCTGTTGACATCTGTGTCTGCTGTGGCTGTGGCGCTGTCGAAGGACCAACGGTATCAACACGGGGGGAGGCAGGCTGCTCTGAGGGGGTATCAAGCGGGGAGCGTATTGTCTCTGTAGACTCTCCACCGTCGCCAGCGGCAGCATGGCTCTGTGAGTTTGTGCGATTAGTTTGGGTTTCAACTTCACCGTCGGGTTCGACACCGAAGAGTCCGATACTTCCGAAGCCGCCAGTTGGTTTCTCGACCTCGACCACTTTTGTCTGCCCTTTCCGAGTGACATTCATTGTGACGGTCCCACCAGGGTCATTCCGGGTTTTGAAATTAACGACACCGATGAAGAGACACCAGAATGTGGTGATAATTCCAATCGAGTAGATACCTGCAGTTGGGAGTGTGAGATCTCGTGCCTCTACTGCACAGGAGTTTCCGATCCATTGGCATGGATAGGCGTGTGCAAAGAGCGCCACCCCAAAGATTGCGAGCGATGCACCAACGAGCGCTGCAGCACGGGTGTTTCGGCTTGCGGGAAGCACCGTGAAAATCCCGAGAAACACTGCTGGAACGCCCAACCCACCTAACACCGCCCCATAGAGTCTCGCTTGGCCAAGCGTATACCCTCGGGAAAGGAGGGTTTCAGTACCAGCAACGACAATACCCGAGAGAACAAGGAGGATGCCGGTGGAGAACAAACCCATCCCGAGCATGAGTCGGCGCTGTCCGGCTTTGGTACCGGCGTCTCCATGATACGCCTCCGAAAGACTAGTCATGGTACGGCATATGAAGGCCCAATACAAAACAGTACGTCAGACGATCGTGTGACAACAGGTCACAATCAGTTCGGATTGCTTCGAAAAGATTACCCTATCGCCTTTCGAACAGCCGTGTATGTCAGACGACGAGGCTGAGGAAGGACCAGCCGTCGAACTCGGAACGGGACAGGCCGTCTCAGGTGCACCACTTGCTCGTGTCGCCTCGCGGCTCACCTGGCCGGCAACCAAAGGTGCGATCGAAGCACAGGAAGGGGACAGCATCATTCGAACCCCAGACGGACCGACTGAACTGCACGAGATTCTCACTGAACTCGAGACAACCTACTTCGATCGACGACAGACCTTCATTACCGAAGTGAAAGAGGTCATTGGAAGCGGTCCCGTCCTCACCGACGAATAGCATCGATACCTTCGTGTTTTTCCGACCGTGGCGCTAACAGTAAGCCATGACGCTCCCATTCGATCCAACCGAGCTGTCTCCTGAGGCGTACGGTGAAAAGCAGATGACACTCGAAATGGAACACGACGAAGCGATCGAGGCCGTCCGCAATGCCTGCGCAGAAGAAGGGTTTGGATTCCCTGTCGAATTCTCACCATCGGAGATGCTTAACGAGAAAATCGATGCTGAACGTGATCCCTACTATGTCCTTGGTGCATGTAATCCGAAGATGGCCGATCGAGCACTCGATGCGACTGACAAACGTATTGGGTCGCTCTTTCCGTGTAACATGGTCATCTGGCAGCAAGCTCCCGGTGAGCAGGTTGTCTACCACGTCAGCATTATGAAACTCGCCAAGCTGCTTGGAATGGGTACTGCGGATGATGAACTCGACGCAATCATTGACGAAACGGGGGAGATGGTTGACGCGGTGTTCGATCGACTTGCAGCGATCTGACCACCAACCACTACTCACCAACCACTAGCGACTACCCACTCCACCGAAAATCAAAATCACAATAGCTATTTTGATTCTGGTGGGGGTGATAATATGTCTCTCCTCCAAGCCGGGACGCTCGGTGTCCCGCTTCGATCGCTTGCACTCGTGTTTGTCTTTCTTGTCATTGCAGGATACATCTATCGTGATGCGACCGATCGCGGCATGAGCGCACCAAAACCAACCGTCTGGAGCATGGCTGTATTTTTCCTCCTGCTTTCGGGGTTCTTCTCCGGTCCGATCGGCGTTGCACTGCCTGGGCTAATTGGGATTGTGTTGTACTTCCTCGTCAGAACGTGAGCTACTGATTTGTGGTCCCAAAGTCAAACAGATTAGTCTGTAACCCAGACACCATTGTCGACTGTCGGCGAAGGTCCGTCATTGAAACAGGAACATGGTTGAGAACCCCTTCAACAGCGTCACGGAACGTCTCTGTTTCACCATGTTCGCCATCGAACGCATGTCGGATCGCTTCGCGTATCTGCCACACACCAACCGGTCCCCAGTACTCATCGGAGACGTGCCGAATAACGAGTACTTTTGCCTGTCTTCCGATCGACGCAAGCTGTTCCAACACCGCAAGGCGGGCCGCATAGTATGCGCCTGCGGTCTCTTCGACATACCCCGTTCGTCCCTCTTTTCCCTCATAATCGGATGCAAGCCACATGCCAGCCTCCGGATCTGGGTTCCAAATACTCCCGGGTGCCTTCAACTCAACCAGCTCAAACTCCCACTGGCCGGGTGCAAGGATGATCCAAAAGGCATTTCCAAGATATTCATTACGCCACACCTGGACTGTATCAACACCTTGGTCATCCCATGTTCGGCCACGGAGGAACTGGCCGATCGTATCATCAACGGCCGTAATTGACCATCGTGTCGGTACGAGCCGTCGATTTGCCCCCTGCCCAAGGGCACCCGCAGAGAGGATCGTATTGATATCGTACACATCAAAGCCGCGGGTATACAGGTATGTCATTGCCCCCTGTGCAGCCCAGTCGTCATCTTCGAGCGTTTTTTGAATCGCTCGTGGGACATGTGGATTCTCAGTGACACGTGCATCTCGGGCACGAGCACGTGGGCCAGTCGGCGTCGCCACATCTTCCGTCGTTATGTCAAAATCGATGTTCGGCGATCCATCAAGCCCAATTTCGAGTTGGACTGGTCGGTCGGCGATCGCAACCTCTCGCTGGACACCAAGAAAGCCATCCCATGCGTCATGGACACTAGTATCAACCGGGGTTGTTTGTGTTGAATTAAGCAGACTTGTTCGCCGTTCGAACACGTCACTGATTGAGACACCTTCCGTGTACCATCCCGCGTTTGTCTCAAACTGTGCTGCGGTCTCTTCGTGACCAACCGGGGACAGAATCCCAGTCGAGACGTTTGGATAGTTCGATCGCCCAACAAAAATCGAGGGTGAGACACTCCCGAAGAGGTCGCCGTTTTGGACGGTTCCTTCGAACCGATCTTGAAACGAGGAGAGGTGGTCCATAATCTCGTAAGATTTCTCCTGTGCAAGCCGCCGTCGCTCTGCACGGTCGTTTGCTTCGAGTTCGATATAGTCGTCCAACCGCATTCAGTAGCGGTACGTAATGAGATGGTAAGAACGTTGGCGTCTCCTCAGGCTGGCCATGATGAATCCACGCCAACTAACGACGCGCTTTCTTCCCATAGTTTGATTCGATTCTTCCGATCGCGTGCTGTTTCGCTCGGCTCCGTCGGGCCTTCGGGCCCAACATACAATCCAGTCTCTGTACGATATGTTGGATCCGTTGCCAACCCTGAAAGCAATGACCCACCTGCCTCAACGGAGGTTCCAACCCACGGTAAGACTGCAGCCAGCCGTATCATAATCCGCTTTCGGAGTGCAGCATCCCGGAAGAGCCCTGTTTCTGGTACGAATCCGGGGTGCAGACAGTTTACCGTGATCGGTTCGTTGATTTCACGGAGCCGATCGGCCAGCTCAAGCGTGAACGCCACATTGCAAAGTTTCGATCGCGCGTACGCATCAAGCGAGTCGTATTGCGCTTCAAACTGCAAGTTATCAAAGTCGAATGTTGCACGCGTGTGAAGTCCAGACGCGGTTACCACAACTCGTCCACGCGCTCCCATTCGGAGTGTTTCAAGGAGCTCACACGTGAGCAGATACGGCGCAAGATGATTAACTGCGAGTGTCTTTTCGATTCCGTCTGTGGTCTCGGTCCGGTCGGGGACTGAAACGCCTGCATTGTGGATGAGGACGTCAAGCGTGGGATACGACTCTCGAACATGCTTTGCGAGTGCTCGAACGGCGTCTTGTGTGGCAAGGTCGTACTGCAGAAAGTCGATCGTCCCTGCGAGCGATCGCGATTCAGAGACGAGTGTCTCACCACGGCTCGCATTTCGTCCCACAACAGCAACTGTGGATCCACTTGAGGCAAGTTGCCGGGCGGCGACTCTCCCAATGCCACTTGTCCCACCAGTGAGAAGGATTGTTGGTAGCTCTGAATCAGTCACAACAGGTACTACATGTTCTATGAATTTAATTTTGGTAGCACCAGTGCAAGTGGCATCGGTGCTACTGGCTCTTATTTACGGCTGGAAGCGGAATATGTGATCGTCATGTCCGATACAAAAGTTGCCGTCGTCGGTGGCGGTCCCGCTGGACTGAGTGCCGCGCTCTTCACCCAAAAGAACGGTCTCGATACCGTCCTCTTTGACACCGATAAAACGTGGATGCACAAAGCACACCTCTTCAATTACCTTGGTGTTGGCTCGGTCGATGGAACCGCATTCATCGAAACGGCACGTAGACAGGTAGACTCTTTTGGCGTCGATCGCCGACAGGGGATCAAAGTAGCTGGTGTGAGCGAAACGGACGGCGGGTTTTCGATCGACACAGATGATGGTGAGCTAACCGCAACCTACGTTATCCTCGCAACAGGTGCAAAACGAGACCTTGCAGAGGGGCTTGGCTGTGCGTTTGCAGACGATCTTGTCGATGTTGGCGTTACAATGGAGACAAGTGTCGAAAATGCATATGCAACTGGCGCAATGGTTCGAAAAGAGGAGTGGCAAGCAGTCATCGCTGCGGGTGATGGAGCTGCCGCAGGATTGAATATCCTCTCAAAAGAGAAAGGCGAACGCTACCACGACTTTGACGTTCCCGCTGATGCAGATGCAGTCTTCGGTCAGATGGCGGCTGACGAGTAATCCAACCGCTTAGTGAATTCCCATCGCTTCGATCTGTTCTTGATATCGGTTCCGAATCGTCACTTCTGTAACTTGGGCAACGTCCGCAACCTCTCGTTGCGTTTTCTTTTCGTTACAGAGCAGTGAGGCCGCGTAAATCGCAGCCGCGGCAAATCCAGTTGGTGATTTACCGGACAAAAGGCCTTCTTCGGCAGTCACATCAATGATCTCTTTGGCTTTTGATTGAACTTCTTCCGGTAACTCTAGCTCCGAGCAAAACCGTGGAACGTATTTTTTTGGGTCAACTGGCCGCATCTCTAAACTAAGCTCTTGGGAGATGTATCGATAGGTCCGACCAATCTCTTTACGTTCGACCCGCGAAACCTCTGCAATCTCTTCGAGCGATCGTGGGATTCCCTCTTTTCTGCACGCTGCGTATAATGCCGCTGTTGAGACGCCTTCGATCGAACGGCCACGAATGAGGTCTTCAGTTAATGCACGTCGATAGATCACCGATGCAACCTCTCGAACGGATCGCGGGACGCCAAGCGCAGAGGCCATTCGATCGATCTCCGACAGCGCAAACTGAAGATTCCGCTCACCAGCATCTTTGGTTCGAATACGTTCTTGCCATTTACGAAGCCGATGCATCTGACTGCGTTTTTCCGATGACAGTGATCGACCATAGGCATCTTTGTCTTTCCAGTCAATCGTCGTCGTCAGCCCCTTGTCGTGCATCGTTTTCGTCGTTGGTGCACCGACCCGTGACTTGCTTTGACGCTCTGAGTGATTGAACGCACGCCACTCCGGGCCACGATCGATCTGATCCTCCTCAATAATCAGTCCTGTCTCCTCATGAATTAGCTCACCATCTGCAGTACGAACAAGTTCCTCCGGATCAATATTTTCTGGATCTAACTCATCCGCTTTTGAGTCAGTTTGTTCCGTGGTCTCATCACGCACTCGTGTCGATCGGTGCTCCCGCTGGCGGTTGGACCTTTTCATCGCATTTAAATACTATCTGACCACAACTATTTAAGACTTTAGCCAATTCCACCGCATCATTATACAAATCGTCGAACAAACAGACTAACATACCGTTCACTCGGAGCATTTGTATGCCGACGATCGAGATCGATTCTGATGTTGCTGCCGATCGACTCCGTGCTGCAGGGATTACGATTTCCGAGGGGAATACGCCGCACGAACAATGGCGAGCGCAGTGTGATCACGCTGTCGCAGTGGCATATGAGGGGAAGGTGGTTGTCCAAGGTCGATCACCGAAAACGCTTACCATGGTGCTGCAGGAAGGGGGTGGGAAAGGATATCTCTACTTCGATGGTGCAAGCCGTGGAAATCCGGGTCCTGCCTCAATTGGGTGGGTGATCATCACTGGTGATGGTATTCTCGCAGAGGGCAGTCGAACGATCGGAACTGCAACAAACAATCAAGCCGAGTACGAAGCGCTCATTGCAGGAGTGGACGCAGCTACAACGTATGGGCTTGATGCGCTTGAAATTCGTGGTGATTCACAGTTGATTATTAAACAAGTCCGTGGAGAGTGGCAGACAAACAACCCAGCATTGCGAGAGCGTCGCGTCCGCGTACGGGAACTGTTAACACAGTTTGACGACTGGTCGATCGAGCACGTACCGCGAGAAATAAACGAACATGCGGATAAGTTAGCGAATGAGGCACTCGATGATGGATAACGAGATACAAAACAACCCACCGAGTGATGTCGTTGAGGAAGCAGAGCGGTTGACACGGCTTGCTCGTAACGCGGTTGATGAGGGCGAAGCAGCAGTGTATCGATCGGAACGCGAACGGCTCATCTCAGCGCATGCGTACACGGCACGTGTTCGTGACGAAGATGAAACGCTTGTGCTCTATCCCGAACAATGGATTACAGATGGAACGGTGCAACTTGACCAAATCGAAGACACCGATCGGGCTGTTGAGGTTCCGCTCACACCACAACCCGGAGAGAGTTGGGCTGCTGTCGAAGCGCATAATCAAACAATTATTGATCGTGTCGCCGCCGATCACAGCGAGGATCATGTTCAGAATGTTCGATCGTTTGCAGACTTTATGGGTAACCACTATCTGCAGACGCTGGATACCGCAACAGCCGAACAGATAGAGGAGTTCTACACGGAGTATTATCCACGGAATGCATGGCCATCTCCTAGCCAACGATCACTCATCGAAGGGTCAATTGAACTCGCATTCACTGCTGTAGACAAGAGTTACCCGCTCTAATCGGTGATAAAATAGGTTCGAGTGACGAAACGAGATTATTCGAGAAGCGCTCGAATATCGTCAGCACGGCTCTCGTTGGTGACGATTCGTGCGAGTGACCATTCAAATTGTTCGAGCAGTGCTTCGTAGCCATCCTCGGTAAGTTCGTACTGGTTTGTTCGTTTGTCAAGCTCTGACTTTTCAACCAGCCCAAACTCAACGAGATCGTCAAGGTTTGGATAAAGCCGACCGTGATTGACTTCGCCACCGTAGTAAGACTCAAGTTCTCGTTTGATTGCTAAGCCGTACATTGGTTCCTCAGCAAGAATTGTGAGGATGTTCTGCTGGAATGCAGTCAAATCCCTGATGATGCCCGTGTTGTCAGTGATTGTTTGTGCCTCTGACATGAATAGACAGACGTCATCTGGATATTTAACATTTCGTAAGTCGACTGACGTTTATGTAATGATCTGCGTAGCTATACGGTATTTTAGTGATTATAACAATATCTCGTTATTCACAAACTTGCCCTGCCTTGCTTCCATCAAGAGTGAAAGAACTAACCGCGGTGAAATCACAAAACCGGCCAGAGTGTCTCGAAAAGGCTTTCCCATCCGTTCAGGAATACGTAGATGTATGACGAACCTTTTCGAAGATCTCGAAACAGGCCCTGACGCACCGGAGACGATCTACGCAGTTATTGAGTGTCTAAAAGGTGAACGTAACAAGTACGAGTATGATAAAGACATCCCCGCAACGGTCCTCGATCGTGTGCTTCACTCCAACGTCCACTACCCAAGTGACTATGGATTCATTCCACAAACTTGGTACGATGACGACGACCCACTTGACGTACTTGTGCTCGTTGAGGATCAAACGTTCCCAGGCTGCGTAATTGAGGCTCGACCAGTTGCGCTCATGAAAATGGATGACGATGGTGAGCAAGATGATAAAGTCATTGCCGTTCCGACAGAGGATCCGCGCTTCGATCATATCGAAGATCTCGAGGATATCACCGAGCAGACCCAAGCAGAAATTGACGAATTCTTTGAGACGTACAAAAACCTCGAAGGCGGCAAAGAAGTAGAGACACTCGGTTGGGAAGACAAACAGGCGGCGATCGCTGCGATCGAGCGCTCCCAAGAGATCTACACTGAGAAGTTCTAAAACGACGAACTTTGTTTTCGTATGCATCAGAGGTATAGGGAACAGTCTGCAGATGAATTATGCGCATGGGTAATTTTTTGAGGATGGGTCTGGTAGCTACTTTTGTTATGGCAGCCCGTCGTCAAACCCTAGGTATGCAACATCGCACAGTAGTTCCAACGAATCTCGAGCAGGTAGAATCTGTCAAAGATGATGGTGACGAAGATGGGCAGCTCTGCTCCGAGTAGGTCAGCCGCCACTGGTTCATCTATGTTTATATAATTTGGCTATGCAATTGACAGCACGTCGTCTATGTCCTCCACAAAACAGACCGCTGAGACACGAACTGACCCAGAACCATCAGACAGCAACACGTTGATGAATGCGCTCATCGGTGGTATTGTCGGTGTTGTGCTTTCGATGATCCCATTTTCAACCATCCTTGGTGGTGCTGTTGCCGGCTATCTTGAGGGTGGCACCACCAATGATGCGCTTCGTGTCGGTGCATACGCGGGCGTGGTGATGCTCATACCGATCGTACTGTTTGGTTCTCTCGGATTGCTTTTCTTTACGGGTATGCCGATCGCTGGCGGCAGCGTTGGCGTTGGCGTCGGTGGATTTATGATGATGACCATTTTTATACTGGTTATCCTCACTGTCGCCATTTTCTATACTGTTGCGCTCGGAATGCTTGGGGGCTGGATTGGGAACTACCTCAAAGCAAATGTATAATATCGTACTGCAATCCCCTTGCACCGAGAGCCAAACTCCTTTGACCCCACCGCTACTAGAAGGGAGTAATGGCCAAGTGTGACGTGTGTGGGGAGTATGAAAATCTCCCGTACCAGTGCCGGCGGTGCGGGCAGACGTTCTGCGCCCAACACCGGCTGCCGGAAAATCATGACTGTCCAGGATTACAGGACTGGAATGACCCCGGTGGTGTATTCGATAGCGGATTTGACGACACTGTAGATAACCGTGGCGGAAAGTCAGGCACCAGTAGCCCCGTTGCAGGCGTTAAACAGCGTATTGAACGTGATGTAACAGGTACTGGCGGTGTGCTTGGGTTCTTCCGTGGAAACGTGACCTACACGCTCCTTGCAATCTTTTGGATCGTGTTTGTCGCGGAGTTCATCGTACTCGGATTCTTTGGGTTGTCAACATTCTATGCTGTGTTTGCACTCTCGACATCAAACCCGGAGTACGTCTGGACATGGGTGACCTCCGTCTTCTCACATAGCCCCGATGGACTTCTTCATATCGCAGGAAACAGCATTGCCCTGTTTTTCTTTGGCCCGATTGTTGAACGGTATGTTGGCTCGAAGAAATTCCTGCTATTCTTCCTTGCAAGTGGTGTTGCTGCGGGACTTGGATACGTTCTTGCAGCGCTTCTCGTCGGGAACAGCGTCAACGTTCTTGGTGCAAGCGGTGCAGTGTTCGCAATTTTAGGTGTGGTAACCGTGCTTCGACCAAATTTGGAGGTGTTACTGTTCTTCATTATTCCAATGAAGATCAAGGTCCTAACCTACGGAATTGCTGCAATTTCGCTCATCTTCGTTATTGAGCCAACCGCAGCAAACGCCCTCGGTGTCGGGAACATTGCACACCTTGCACACCTGATTGGGTTTGTTATCGGACTCGCGTACGGAAAACAAATCGAAGGCCGACCACCCGTACGCGGCGGCGGGATGCCCGGTATTCAGATGGGTCGTGGTCCGGGACCACGTCGCTAACCAGCGCAACTGAGAATGCCAATTTCTCCTGTTAATTCACAGTTTATCCCGAACGCATCACTGAGCCGATCGGAGATGGAGGAGCTCCAACGATCGCTTGCATCGATCGCAACATTCGATGACACACCGGAGACACCATCACCAACGGCCCTCACCGATCCGATCATAATCGGTGTCGATCAAGCGTTTTGTGACGAGCAAGTCATCAGCGCCGTTGTCGCATTTCGAGACGGAGAGATTATTGAGCGAACATACGCTGTGTCACCGATCGAGCTCCCATACATTCCGGGATTGCTTGCCTTCAGAGAGGGTGGCCCAATCTGTGACGCACTCGACACGCTGACGTGCACACCTGATCTCGCACTGTTTGATGGGAGCGGGCGGATACACTACCGACAAGCAGGCCTTGCAACACACATTGGTGTGATCTATGATCTTCCATCCGTTGGGGTTGCAAAATCACTGCTCTGTGGAACACCACAAGCGCCGACCGATCGCCGGCCTGTTGGCTGGCGGACGCCAATCCGTGCAGATGAACAGGTAGACGCACAGATTGGGACAACGATCGGCTACGCATACCAGTCAAAACAGTATCGTCCAAGCGCAACAACAAGCGTCAATCCGCTCTATGTCAGCCCGGGGCACCGAGTCAGTGCTGAAACCGCAACTGAATTAGTTGCAGCACTCTGTACTGCATACAAACTTCCGAGACCAACGCAGGAAGCCGATCGATACGCTGCAGAAGTGAAACAAACACTGCGGTAGAACGTGGGTAATTAACACCCCTGAGCATAATTGGTAACTGTGCAACCGAAGACGGTCCTAATTACTGGCTGTTCATCAGGGATCGGCCGCGCAGCAGCGTTGGCATTTGTTGAAGAAGAGTGGACCGTGTATGCGACCGCTAGAAACCCAGCCGATATTGAGTCGCTTGGGGATGCTGGCTGTACGCTTGCAACACTCGACGTGACAAAACAAGCCGACATCGATCGCGTTGTCGACCGAATTCTCGATGAACACGGAACAATCGACTGTATCGTAAACAATGCGGGCTATGGACAGTTTGGCCCAATTGAAGAGACACCGATCGAACAGGTTGAAAAACAGTTTGACGTGAATGTGTACGGTCCACACCGACTCACAAGAGCAGTCCTCCCACACATGCGCCGTGAAGAGGATGGGACAATTATTAATCTCTCGTCGGTCGCAGGTCGAGTTTCATTCCCTGGTGGGGGTCCGTACTGTGGCTCAAAATTTGCCCTTGAGGCGATGTCTGACGCACTCAGAAGTGAAGTGGAACCACACGGCATCGACGTCGTGTTGGTTGAACCTGGGCCTGTGAAGACCGAATTTAAAGTTCGTGCCGAAAAGGAGGTGGAGAATTCGGAGCGATCAGGGGCATATGAATCGTTCTACTCCGTGTTTGAGGATACACAGATGATTGCGGGCGATGGTCCCGGATCAGTAACCCCAGAACGTGTCGCTGCAGATATTGTCAACGCAGCAAGCGCAACGAAACCACCCGCACGCGTGCCCGTTGGCCCGGTAGCGCAAGCAGGTACACTCGCTCGGTTTATTCCGGATGTTGCTCGCGACAAGTTCTTTTCATTCGTCAGCCGTCTTGGATAACGATCACCAATTCGTGCAGTTGGGTTAATCCAAACAAGCGGCAACAATCCGCAATGCATCTTCTCCACGAACCTCATCCGCAAGGAGTGGAACACGCTTCACCTCACGTCCACGGAACAGCTCTGTTGCTCGGCGAAGCGAATTCTGTTGAACTGTCCAGCGACGCTGACAGAACTCACACGCCTCCAAATTTGGCGTTACAACCCATGATGGATCAATCTCTGCATCAGTTACGTCTGTAAGATTCTCCATAACACGATTAATGACGAGTGTCTGGACCGGGATCTCAAACTCTGCAAGCCGAGACACTAACCGCTCGGATTCGACAATACTCATTTCTTCTGGGATCATCACGACGCGGAAGTCCGTCTGCGCTGGGTCTCGAAGCACAGCCCTCAGCCGTTCAATTCGATCGCGCAGTTCGTCCATCTCTGCCATTGGGTCCGCCCCGTCAGCTCCGCCAAACATCCCTTTAATACTGCCCATCATTCCCTTGAACTGTTGGCGGAGTTTGAGCATCCGACCGACCATCGAATCCATCAGTTCAGGGAGTTGCAACAGCCGAAGTGTATGCCCGGTTGGCGCTGTATCAATAACAACTCGATCGAATCGTGGATCATCTAAATACTCAAGTAGCTGTCTCATCGCTGCGGCTTCATCTGCTCCTGGCATGTTCGACGACCCGCCAAGCATCTCACCCATCCCACCAAGTGGATCGTCTCCGTCTTCACCACCAAACATCTCCCCCATCGGGCCCATCTGCTCTCCGAGATCCCCCATGCCACCAAGTGGGTCACCACCAGCTCCAAACATCCCGTCTTCCACCGCTGCATCAGGGTCGATCTCTGCAGCATACAGCGGCATGTCCTCCCGAATCTGTGTTGGTCGTGGTGGAATCTGAACACCCAATGTGTCTGAGAGCGAATGCGCCGGATCTGTGGAGACAACGAGTGTCGAAATACCACCCGCAGCGCTCGACAATGCCGTCGCCGCCGCCATTGTAGTCTTTCCGACACCTCCCTTCCCGCCATAGAGTACATACTCCGGTGCATCAACACCTTGTGGCAAATCAGTAACCGTTGGTGTCACTTCGATATCTGCCGGCCCATCGTCGATCGATTGGCCCGTCGTGTTGACATCGTTGTCGTGCCCGTTTGCACCGCCAGTATCGGTATCGGTATCGCTGTCCACACGATCGACAGCCTCGACATCGATTTCGTCCATAGTCGATCGTACTCTGTCACGCTTTGTGTAGTCGTCGGTCTCTTCGCGTACACACGAAAAAAATCGGTAAGCACCAATAATCGCGCTATGACGTAGCGTATCGTGGTATACATACACTCTACCAAAGCGCCTCCGAGACAGTTACCTTATATACAACCGGCTACTCGGATGTAATGTAGCAGAGCGGGATTGTGTCGTCGTACGATCGACCACAACTCGTTGAGAGTCGGTTTAATTCAATGGGTTTATACCCTTGAATCAAATACGATGTAATCAGAAGAAATGAGGATTGCCCCCCTGCGGTACGCCGTATCAGAGGCAATCTGATGTG
>NZ_JAKRVX010000015.1 GCF_023638035.1 Natronocalculus amylovorans
GTTAAAGCTAACGGTCGGCATTCGGGCTGGCTGTCAGAACGTGGTTAGTTCAGCCGTTGTCGGATTCCCTCCCGGCCTGAAGGCCGGGATTCCCTCCTTGCAGGAAGATGGTCCAACTCACGAGTCTACAGCCAGGACAGTATCCGTTTGTCTCACCGATTCCAGAGGAGCTCACAGGAGTCATGTATTCACCTTCAGCCTGTGTTGCTTCTTAAAGAAGCGGACTTACACGAAGTCGAGGAGAATGCCCATGACTTTAGTCGTGCGGAGGATGTCAACTCCTGCAATTCAGCTAAATTGGCTAGGCAGGACTAATTTTCTGAAGGCGATCGCTCCTCTTTATCATGCGTTGATCCGAAAGATTTGATGCTGACGAAATCCCACGAACCGAGATTCAAAATACCTTTTTATATGGATTGCGGCAAAATTAGACCTTATGGACTCAGATGACACTCTCCTCAGGACACTCCTGATTGTGATCGCTGTTATCCTCCTCATCCCGTTCCTTATGATGGTGTTTATGATGCCTATGGTGGGAGTTTGGGGCGGGGGACACATGTGGAATAGCGGGATGTGGGACGGTACAGGAGCAACGTGGATGTGGTTCCTGATGTGGCTCGTCCCGCTCGCCGTGTTACTTGGGATCGGCTATCTCCTCTACAGGGTGGTCCATCGGTCCACTGATCAAGAAACCGACCCCGCACTTGAGCAATTGCGCCTTTCATATGCCCAAGGGAAACTCTCGGATGAGGAATACGAAGAACGTCTCAACCGCCTCGATCGAGACTAGCCTGACAGGTGACCGACCATTCGGGGATCGCCACGGGGACCACGACGCCCACAGTGAGGGTCATGACCACGAGCATGGAGGGCTGGTCGACCACTCTGGACATGAGGCCACGTTCAAACGGAGGTTTTCGTATGTCTCGTCCTCTCGCTGCCGGTTCTTTACACAAAATCAAGGAGAAAACCCATAACTTTAGTCGTGGGAGGATGTCAATCATGCCGAGTTATTTATGAAGTAGTAATTATATGTTAATAAATATGAATGTGGGACAAGCTATAACTTTCGTAGCAATCCTAGTGGGCGGGATCCTACTGATAGCGCATTCTATCAAACAATTTCGAAGAGTAAGGGTGATTAAAAATTCAGATGAAGTGTCTATATCCGAAACGATAGATCGAAATGACAGGGTGCAAATAAGCGGAAAAGTGCTTGATTATGAGGACACATTAGATTCACCGATAGAGAACGAGAAATGTGTTGCATATGAATATATTATTTCGAAAAGTACGAGAGACCATGCAGATCCAGAGAACGAATATAGATGGAAAGATTTAGATGAACGAAATGAAACCGTCGATTTTATTCTTGAAGATCATACCGGAACGGCTTACATACGTACAGATGGCTCTGAAATTTCACTCACACATAATTCGAGATATACCGTATCTGATTCATCCTCAATCCCGGCTACGGTCACAGGGGATCCGATCCCGTTTGATCCGATGAAATTCAATTTTGATGATAGGCTACGATTTAAAGAAGGTACTATAAAACCAGGTGACTGGATATCTGTCATCGGAAAATTCGGTGACAAGAAAATAGAACATAGTCTGGAATTTGATACCAACTCCGAGGAGATAGCGTACATTTTCGACAAAGATGTAGAAAAAGAGATTAATAATTTACGAACACCGGCAATTGCGGGACTTATATTTGGCTCCGTTTTTTTACTTTTCTTAGTAGCTTATGTTATGTTAGAGATATTGTAGTTAGTTACCCACAATAAAGTCGTGGGCTTCTGCCCTCAAAATCAATGTGACGTCTTCACCCAACACAAACGGCAATATTCTCTTGCTTTTTAAACATAGTTTTCAGCAACTTGAGCGGGCCTACGATTTGAGATTTACAGAATGCAAGGAGAATGCCCCGAGGTGGTTCACTCTCGGGGAAGCGGGAATCGCTTCCAGAGCCACACGAGCATTAAAACCCCGAAAGCTACAAAACTCAGTCCAATCACGGTCCATTTCGCGAAGGTGAAAATTGGTACCAGATGTGAGAGCACGGGTGCTCGATCTGGATAAAGAAACATTACAATCGACGCCGAGCTGTTCTCCATGAAATCCAGCAATACTGCAAGTACTGGGAGCAGCAACGTGTATCTAAATCGCAAGTTCTCTGTCGCCTGCCCAAAATAACTGATACCTGCCCAGAGAAACCAGCCATAGGCAAGCGGCCAGACGATATCAAACGTAAACCGGGAGCGGATGTAATATCGCCTCCCATCTTCTCCGTATGCGCTCGCCATATTATAGAGATCCGAGGCAGAATAAATGAACGAGCCGTCCGGGGTGGGGTTCTCACCAAAATATGCTACGTTTCTGCTGGCTTCTTCTGGAAGAATAATTGTGAGAAACACGATGAATGTGGCCGTCGAAACGCCCAACATACGACCACTGGCAAGCGATCCCGAGGTTTTTACGATCCGATCGGCCAATGCAATAACCCGCTCCATATGACTCTCATCGATGGTACATTTAAAAAATGATGCCATCTCATTAACCGGCTGTTTGAGAAGCAGTGAAGTACCACGGGTCGGGTGACCCGTGGAACTCTCGCTGTTCTCTTTAGACCTGAAGAATCTAATTTCAACAGGACCGAAAATAAAATACGAAAAAATACAGAATTGGTGCCCGATTAGGAATTATTCGGCGCGCGTTCGGCCTCGGTGGTTCCAGTAGACGAGTCCACCGACGAACCCGAACAACAGTGCGGCAAGGGGATAGGCGAACATGGTCAGTTTCCACTCGATACCACGGCGTTCGAGGGTGATTGCATCGCCGAGTACGGTCCCTGCGATCAGGATATTCATTGGAATGCTCGCGTAGACCATCGTTTCGGCCCTTGCACCGGCCGCCCACAAGGTCCCCAGGACGAACAGCTGCAGGCCGATCGCCCCAAAGACGGCGTATTTCAACCGGGAATCCGGGGCTTCCGGGAGAATCGCCTCGGGTCGCCACTCGTCTCGCCAACGAACGATCGCCGTGATGATTCCGACGAGCAAGAACCCGACGAGCAGCCAGCCGAGCGCGCTACCGAGCCACTCGGCGATCGTCTGCGCTCCCGCCGGCGGCAGGATACCTAGCCCGACCCCCGCAGCGAGGGCAAACCCCGCGTGGTACCATCTGAATCCCAGATCGCCTATCGACGCCGTCACATTCGTGCTTGTTTTAGTTGTCATACTTTCACCTCGTGTCTAATTGCCTCCGGGGCGCACTGGGCTTTCTTCGAACGGTGTGAAGAACCGTTCATAGTTACGATGTAGCTCCTCGTAGGTTTTCGTGACTGGGGCCAAGGCTCCGTTGATGAAATCTCCCAAGTTGCCGGACTGGCGAGTTTCCATCACGTACGCGCCGGTCAGCAATGAGTCAGCATAGACAACCGCGGCATCCGCACCCGGTCCGTGCCCGTAGTATGTGATATGACCTTCCCAGATCTCGTCGACGATCGCGTCGCCTCTATCGTCCGATGAAATGATCCGATTTAGCGTCTGGCAGTCCGTGTCGACGGTCAACATTAATTCAAGACCGCCAAATCCACCGTAGTAATCGCCGAATGCGGTTCTAACTTGGAAATCCTCACCTACGTACGTCACGAACGACATCTTCGGGTAGGGATCGTCCGGATATCGGTCATCGTATACGTGTAGGATGATGCTGTTCCCACGGGCAACGTCTTGATACCACCGTGGAAGGATGTCCAGCACCTCCTCTGCGGCAGTCTCAAGGTCATTTTCGACAGGTTCGAAATCAATGGCACAGAAGTCGACATGGTGTTCGGGCGCAGTAGACGCAGCGCTGGCTGGCGCCACAAATCCTACCGGATGGCTGAGTAACAGTACACAGCACAGGAGTACGAATGCGGTATTGGCCTTCGAATTCATGATGAATTCATAAACGGTAATAAAAGTATATATACATATCTGTAAAATTATAGAGATATTTACACAACAAATGTCATAGAATTCGTGATTTTTGATTTGTTTTCGACAACGACGGGCCTATTCGAGAATCTCGAGCAGTTCCTTCGTCGTTCGATTCAGGCGATCGAGGTGCCCATCCGTAAACTGAGTAGGGGAAGATCCGTTCAAGCAATGCAAGTCGATCGATTTAGTTGTCCAAGAGGTGTTCATCCTTAGTTCACGAGCCCCATTGACTATATTGATACACTGATATCGAGCGGGGAATGTCAATTCAAGGTGCCTCGTATTTTGCTCGGATATCAGTGTGGTTTAATTTACAAGTTGCATAATAAAATATGTTAACTATCCTGAACAAGTTGCTGCTTTTTATCGATGTACTCAACGAACACACTTGAATGACACTGCAGATTTCATCAAAACTAAAATATATACTCTCCGAAAAAATACTTGATGACAATGTCGCCTGGTCGACAAATTAGTTTATTTTTATTATTACGAATAGTCGTTTCCCTTGGAGTAATTTCGCTAGCAACCGCCTCAATCGTTACTGCGGCGATTATCATAACTGGCCTAACTGCAATCTTGACCCTCGGAACAATGCTATTTATTATAGAAACTATTTTTTTGTCGTCGGAAAATCCGATTATAGGGATATCACAGTTCACTTTATTGGAGATTAGTTTCTTTATTATCGTTGCTGGAGCGATCTTATTTCCACTCGTATATTATCAGCCAGTCAAGCGAGAGATCCAAGAATTCAACGAGAAACTTGGTGCAACGGGCCAATTAGCGAGCGAGCGCCACACAAAAATTTCGAGAACGGCGACTCGAATCGCTCAACAAGCAGACATTCCAGCACCTGAAGTACGAATCGTCAACCGAAGCCGTCCAGAATCGTATACATTAGGTGGGCTCTCTACAGGAACGATTATCATCACGCGCGGCGTCATTCGACAATTAACAGAAACTGAAATTGAAGCGGTATTAGCACACGAAGTGAGCCACCTCGCTAATGGAGATGGCCGCTTGATGAACTATTTACTTATACCTCTACTTATTGCAGAAGATCTTAGCTCAAATGATCGTCCAAAATTCAGATTAAAAAACGGTTTTGGCGTGTTTATCTTTATTGCTAAATTAGGATCCTGGGTAATGATTACTCTTATTACGACTATTTTGTTGTTTGTGTGTCAACTTGGTGTTTCTCTACTCTCTCGTGCACGTGAATTTACCGCAGACCAAGCTGCTGCAAAGCTTACTGGTTCGCCTGGTGCGCTTGCAAGTGCGTTGGAAAAATTAGCGGGTGCAAGAACTCGCCCTACAGAAGACCTTCGGAATATCAAACGATCTGCAGGACCACTTGACATCCTTCCACTGACAGATCAAGCGGAGCAACATTGGTTACTGCGAACTCACCCGACAACGGAAGCTCGAATTGATCGCCTCAGACAATTGTCTGTAGACTAACGACAATAATATAACAATTGTGGGTGACAGCACGGTATGGTACAACGAATCGGTTACCGAACCCAGATTGCAATCTCATTTTTCACATCGGTATTCGCAGGCTACATGTTGTCAAGACGAGACGATGGCGATGAACGAATCAAGATGGATCTCATGAGCTATATTATCGGCGCATTTGGAACCGTTATTGGCTACCGAATCGGGAAGAAACGAGATCGAAATTAAATACTGAATGCCAATTCAATCTGTAAACCAAACAGTATTCATAGTTGTAATTTAGACTTGTACTCGTCTAGTTCATGAAAACTGACATGCTCTCCAACTTGAGCCCCGTGTCGGGGACCCTCCTTATTGTGGTCGTGTTCGCCCTTGCTGTTGGTGCCTTTGCTGCACCGATCGCATGGGGCTCCACGGCCGGCCCTGATGGTTCCGTCATGGTTGTCTCGGTTGATACGACACTCACAGAAGCAACGGCAGATGAAATCAAAGCAGATCTTCGAGAGGCCCGAGCCGATCCAGAGATTGGTGCGGTTGTCCTCCAACTCAACAGCCCAGGTGGAACCGTTCCCGCCAGTGAAGGACTCTTCTTCGCTGTCGAGCGGACTGCAGAAGAGATGCCGGTGATGGCAAATGTCCAGTCGATGGCAGCGTCTGGTGGTTACTATATGGTTGCACCAGCAGATGAGATCTTTGTCAAGCCTGGATCGATGGTTGGCAGCATTGGTGTCCGTGCAACGTTCATCGATGCAGGCCAAACACAGAACGAGATTATCACTGGTCCGGATAAAAATAGCGGCTACACCGAAGCAGAGTTGCGACAACAGATCGAGTCGATGCAACAGTCGTTTATTACCTCTGTGACCACGCATCGCAGTGACGAGCTAACCATCTCTGAAAGCGAACTTGCAAATGCAAAGGTGTACGCTGGAGCTGAAAGCGTCAACAACGGCCTTGCAGACTCGATCGGTGATTCGGAGGTTGCAATCAGTGCCGCAGCAGACCAAGCCGGCTACAGGAGCTACGAGATCGAGAATCGATCGCACAGCCCCGCAGGTCTTGGTGGGATTGTACTGGAGTCGGAGACAGACGATAGTACGGTGACGGTTGAGACACCAACCTTCCTCGCACTCTACGGAACCATTGATGTGCCAACAGCAGACAACACTTCATCAGTAAATGAAACAGCAACCGCCGACGGAGGTGAGGCTGATGCGTAATCGTGACCCGCGATCGATCGGCATCTACGCTGGTGTATTTATTGGAATTGTTGCAGCCATACTGCTTGTCGCCAGTCTTGGTGGCTTCGTCCTTGGTGATACGGGAGCCAATAGCGGCACCCATACCGTTGATGACGATCGCTATACAGACACGTATCCGGATGCGATTGAACGAAGTGGCGCGATCGATATCGATGAGGCTGGAGAATCCAAAACCATCCTCATCGACCAAGCACACGGTAATGCATTTACTCGCGATGAGATCGATCCGCTGGTGACTGCATTAATCGAAGCCGGTCATGAGGTGCAGTATCTCGACATGTTCGATCCGTTTGCTGAGTCATTACAAGATGCAGACGCATATGTTGTTATTGACCCACAGCAGTCATTCATGCCACAGGAAACTGAAGCACTTGAAGAGTTCGCAGCTGCAGATGGGCGAGTCTTGTTGCTTGGTGGCCCGTCAGCTGCAGGCGGAACAGATCTCCTTGGTGAGTTGATCGGTGCGCCGGCAGCAGCCGGCAGTACAGAGTTCGATTCATTCTCCTCCCAGTTTGGGTTTGGCTACGGTGCTGGCTACCTCTATAATATGGAACGTAACGCGAACAACTTCCAGTCGATCTATGTAGAAGGCGCTGAATCCGATCTCAGCGATGGCGTCGAAGAAGTAATTCTTGATGGCCCATCACCGCTGGTTGCTTCCAATACTGCAACACCAATCTTGCAAACAACCGATGACACAATCTCTTCTGAAACCCGGGTTGAAGATACATACACCGTCGCAATCCAGACTGGTGCAATCGTTGCGGTCGGCAGTGCAGACTTCATCACAACGGATCGGTTCAATCAGGCAGACAACGATGTATTCATCAGCAACCTGCTGAGCTTTGCGGTTTCTGGTGACAAAGAGCCCGGTGCCCCGGAAGCAGACGATCCGTTCGCCCCACCACAAGAGCCGGTACAGCCACCGGCTGACCCTGACGATGTTGAGATTGAAGAACCAGCTGATGATACACCACCTGAGGAACCAGCAACTGGGTAACCGCGGACGCTGAGATCAGGTCTTTCATTCCAGAAGAATTATCAGCAGGCGTATTGATTTTCAAACGAATGCCCTCCAAGCGAACATTTCTTCACGGTTTAGCGACCGTTCTTACCGGATCGGTCGTCGCAACAGTGCCCGCGACAGCAATCGACTCGTCAAAACAGCACGCTGCACCAATCGATTCTGCAGTCTCTATCCAAGCAAACCAACGAGTTATCCAGTTGATAGACCAGCCCGAACAGATTGCACCGTATATTCACCAGCTCCAAGATGCAGTTCCATCGCTCTCGCTTGCTGATTGTACAGACATACAGAGTGTTGGCGCTGTCCGATCGGACTTCACAACTGAAGGGCTGCTCACCGTATCAGGATCGTTCGATGCTGCGGTCTCAGATGATGTTGCAGGAGCTGATGCAGTCCAGACTAAAGAGACGCAGCACGAGACCGTCTATGAAATTCCGTCCGCCCAAAGCGCTGCGACGATCGAACCGAACGCAATAACGGCAGCACACAACCAGTCTACCGAAGAGGCTCGTGCACAACTCACCGAGAATACGGGAGGGACTGTTGCACAGACTCAACAGTATCGATCGCATCTTACTGGACCTGCAGTGCGGCGACTCCAGCCACACCTCGCTGGTGATCTCACTATGACCGCGTCAGTTGGGCCCGTGATTCGATCGGCTGCGCTCGAAGAAGCGGAGGCGCTACCGGGGTCGCTTGAAACGATCGTGGAAATCACAGAAGCGATCGGGTTGTCAATTTCACCAACACCAACGGAAACCACATTCAAATACGTGATTGTTGCACAACCAAGCGAACTTGCAGCTGTTTCTGTCGAAGATGTGGTTACGTCGCTATCGCTTTCTGACGATATCGAACAGACGCTGTCTGTAACACAATCGGATGCGGTTGCAACAGTCAGTGTGACCATCCCAACGACTGAGGTTGTTCAACAGCACTTAGGGACGATCGATTTTTAAACAAAAACGACGGATCGATCATACTAAATGTGTTAACAGTAGTCTGACAGACGAGCCACCCTCAAGGAATAGCAGTGATTTAGCAGGCCTTGTCTGTTCCACCCGCACGGAGATACGACCGAGACTGCCGCCCGGCGTAACTCAGTGGCATAATACTCAGGATCGTACGTGTCAGGCTTTTCAACCGACAATCGAACCTGGTCGATTGGCTGTGCGTTAGTATCTGCGACAACAAATTCGATCGACTGGCCAGCCGACCTCGGGAGATCAATAACAGAAGCTCGCTCTAATGCAGCCGTAGTCAGTGACTGTTGTGCGTACTCAGTTCGGTCTTTTGACGTTCGGATTGAGACTCCCAATCGATCCGGATCATTTTGATAGCCTGCCGCGTCAGCGTACGCGTGAGAAAAGCACAGATCGAAATATGCTTGCTCGTGCTGTCGAAGACCGCGTCGAAATGGTTGCCACTCCTGTTCGATCGATTGAATACGATTTCGGAAGGTTGGGTTTGTTCGTCCCATCTTCCTACAAGGAGGGAATCCCGCCGTTCACGGCGGGAGGGTATTCGACAACTACTGAACTAACCACCTTCAAACGGCCTGTCTGAATGCCAACCGTTATGTTCATCTTACACAGAAACTTACATTCTAATAGATGAGGGCTGATTTCGATATGGAGCGAGGTGGGTCACTTCATGAAGCTGTGAAGCAATACGCCCGCGATAACGGGGTACGCCACCCACGAGCATACTCCGAAC
>NZ_JAKRVX010000016.1 GCF_023638035.1 Natronocalculus amylovorans
TGATCACGGAAACCAAAGGTTTCCGAACAACCTCGGGGCATTCTCCTTGCACTTCTGTAAATAAACACAAAGACTCAATCTCCGCTAGTGATCGCGCACTCCTCTCGACACATAGAGAACAGGTTATTTGAGGTGTTGACGAGTGTGAGTTGGTATGGCAACACTCGATCTTTCCGAGTACCGTGAATTATATGAGACTGCCGCTGAGGAGACTGCACTTGCCTGTACATTATCCGGCATTCTTGCTGCACAGCCCAAACAGGTTTGTTCGGAGTTGGTCAGTATCGACGGTGATATCCTCACTGTTGCAGGTGAACAGTACGACCTCTCTGTGTACGATCGAGTGTTTGTCCTTGGTGGTGGAAATGCCGCTGGACGAGTTGGGTATGAACTTGAGTCACTGCTAGGTTCACGTATTAATGATGGCGTAATCGTCACCGATGATGTCGTTGAACTTGACTCTATTAGTTGCATTGCAGGCGGCCATCCGATACCGACTGAAACTGCTGTTGCTGGAGCGACGCAACTACTCGAATTAGCGGACCGAGCCAATGAGGACGATCTGATTCTTGCTGTAATCACCGGTGGTGGGAGCGCGCTTCTGCCAGCACCTGTAGACGAAATCTCGCTGGATGAGCTTCAATCCGTCACAGACCAACTCATCCGAAGCGGAGCAACAATTACGGAACTTAATACGGTTCGAAAACATCTTTCAAAAATTAAAGGTGGACAGCTAGCTACGATCGTATCCCCAGCGACTGTTGTTTCTCTTGTGTTCAGCGATGTTGTTGGGAACGATCAAAGTGTAATTGCCAGTGGGCCATTTGCCCCGGATCCGACGACATTTGTTGATGCACTGACCGTTCTCGAGCAGTATGATATCGACATCCCTGATACCGTTACCTATCGGCTCGAAGCAGGCGTTCGTGGAGAGGTAGCTGAAACCCCCGATAAGACAGACCCCGTGTTTGATCGTGTCTATACACATATCCTTGCGGACAACCATACTGCGCTCAATGCTGCAGCAGACACGGCGCGGAACCGTGGTTATACACCGATAATCCTCTCAGCACGTATTCAAGGTGAGGCCCGTGAGGCTGCGTTGTTCCATCTTGCAATTGCAGAGGAAGTTGTCAACACCGGGAATCCGATCGATCCACCTGCAGTGTTGTTATCGGGCGGAGAGACGACCGTTACCGTCAAACATGATGGCACAGGTGGGCCAAATCAGGAGTTTGCATTGCGTGCAGCGATGTCGATCACAGATCCTACCATTACCGTCTGTAGTGTTGATACGGATGGGATCGACGGTAATGCAGACGCTGCTGGAGCCCTTGTAAGTCGTGACACGATCGATGCTGTCGAGCAGGCAGAGGTCGCACTGTCAAAAAACGATGCGTATCGGGTCCTTTCACACCAAGATGCTATTGTTCGGACGGGGCCAACTGGAACAAACGTAAACGACCTACGCGTGTTTGTTATCGAATCCGATACGTAAATACTACTGTTGATAATTTGGCCGTGAGAATTTTATTTACGAATTGTGAAGCGGTAGTAGTGGCCGTACCATTATACTCTGTCTTGCACCACCCTGCAGACAGACGCGCAATACCATGAGGGTCGATACCAATTTAGTACATGTCTGATAGTAACAATACAACAGTTCTTGTCGTCGACGATGAGCCGGATTTAGCGATGCTATATGAAACGTATCTATCTGCGGAGTTTGACGTCCGGTCTGCTAATGATGGACAGAAAGCATTAGACAAAGTTGATCAAACTGTTGACGTCGCACTACTTGATCGCCGAATGCCACAGATGTCCGGCGATGAGCTGTTACGTAGGTTCAGAGAACAAGGGTATGAGATGAAAGTTGCCATGCTCACTGCCGTCGAGCCGGATACGGATATTGTGGATATGCCGTTTAATGATTACAAGGTCAAACCAGTTGGCCGTGATGAACTCATTGGGTTAGTCAGAACGCTGCTACAACGGTCCACCTATGATAAACAGAGCCAAGAATTTTTCAGTTTAGCGTCGAAAAAGGCGGCGTTAGAGATTGCTGGAAATGATGACACCCCAGAGTACAAACAGCTGGTTGAACAGATCGCACAGAAGCGTACTGAGATTGATACTACACTTGATACCGTTGGCGCTGAAGCCGCATTTAGAGATCTTTCTTCACATACAATCTGACTTGTTTTCACCCAAATGTTGATATTGTCTCTGTGAAACAGTAGTGGTACGGTGTTACAGTTAATTCCGAGACCGATCTACTATCAGATTCGTCGACTCTTTCTCGGGAGTTATTATCGACTTATCCATTTCAACTACGACCATCTGCTGTTTGCACCAAAGAAACAGCTCTGTGGTGGCACTGTCCGGAGTTATGAACTTTATAATCGCCACGGAACCGATCAGATGTTGGCTGAAATACACGCATACTGTTCTAAAGATGCAGTTGTCTATGACATCGGGGCAAACGTTGGCGTCTACTCGTTATCACTTGCTGTTGAGGCCCCAGAGCGGACAATCATTGCTTTTGAGCCATCACCGATTGTCTACGAGCAACTGAATAAGAACCTCTCGCTCAATGCCGTACTGAATCAGGTTGAGACGCGACAGTGTGGTGTTGGTGATCGAACTGCAGTCGAACCTTTTTACACATCCACATATACTGAGCTATCGAGTTTCCAGAGCGAGGGTGCAACGCGATGGGAAGCACAGATCGCAGCCACAGAACACGTTGATATCGTCACGCTTGATACGTTTGTTAAAACCAACCCTCAGCCGGACGTAATTAAAATTGACGTCGAAGGAACCGAAGCATCCGTGCTCCGTGGCGGGGCTGAGACACTCACACAACACCGCCCGATCGTATTTATCGAACTACATGAGGACGGACTCAGATCAGATACGGCCGAAACCTGTCGTGCACTGCTTTATTCGTACGGCTACGACATCTCCGAACGATCGGAATACTGGATCTGCAAACCAACGTAATCATCTGACTCTATTGGTGGATGTCGTTGCAAATTCAACTCCGAGTACTTATCCATCTATGACTCCCCTTCTGTGGCCGCGACATTACAAATACGAATACGTTCAGCCACTGCATCGGTATGTTTGGTAACTCGTCGATCGTGCTCGGTCCGTGGGGGGTTCGGATCAGACACAGCAATGGCAGCAGTTTGAGCGTTTGCGACACATTTATACCCACTCGTTTTTACCTGCGGTGAGTGCTGCCAGTAACCGCCAGCCGAGTTTGACATTGTACGATCGGTGTCTGAGCCAGTCACATCTTCAAAGACGTATTTATTACAATTTATCATCACCAAAGCTATCAAATAGTTTACTCACGTACACTTTTTATGGGCTCTTCGATCGACGTCTCCTCTATAACGTCACTCCAATGGATCGGCATTAGTGCAGCAGCAGTAAGCGCAGTTGTGCATCTTGTTCTTGGTCTTGGATTTATTCCACACTGGATGGGGTTTGCGTTCATGGTTGCAGTAATCGGGTTCGGGGTCGGGATTGTGAACGTGTTGCGTGGGTCGTACCTTTGTGAAACGTATCTTGTTGGAATTCCGTTCGTTCTTGGCCAAATTGCAATGTGGATTATTTTCACGCGACAAGAGTTCCTTACAGACCCGTTAGCGATCGCCACGATCGGGCTTCCGGAAGCGATTGACAAAGTTGCACAAGTTATACTTCTCGTCGTGTTAGTCGTGCTACTTCGTCAACAGAACTGATACAATCTATTTCAGCGCTCAGTTCATGCTGAAATTCGTCCACTCACAGTAAGCCAGTCGCGAGTGAAATTGAGTAAGAATGGGATCATAAATACGAGTGCGGCAATTCGTGTGTATTCTGTCGGTACAATCGGGAGCAGTGAAATAAAAATGAGTGCCATTATTGTCGCGCCGAGTACACGCCGAAGTTGACTCTGTGGAAGTTCATACACCGGCCGATCGTGGTATCGCCGATACCATTTCCCGGTATTAAATATATACAGTGCGCACCCAACAAGAAGGAACAGCAACGGTGCAGCATGCTGTGACACCGCCGCGATCGACCCCACAAGAACCACAATTCCATCAGTCCCACCGTCTAGCTTTCCACCGAGATCTGTGACCGTCTCTGTTGCACGGGCAACTGCACCATCGACAAGATCCAACCCTGCTGCCACCGCAAATAACACCGCAGGTGCCCAGATAAATGTGCCTGTGGGTTCGATGAGAATGAAGCCGCCAAGCAGTGGCAGCATTGCTCCTCTCAAAATTGTGAGCCACGAGGCAACGGTAAACTGTTCGGTGTTGCTGGCAGTTCGTTCGCTACTGTGTGTTATTATAATTCGATACAACATCAGTAGCTCAAACAGCAATACAGCAATGACGCCCGCGAAGAACTGTAGTGACGGACTTGCAGACCAAGCCACTGTTAGGGCAGCGACGCCAGCACCAACAGTAATACAGGTCCCCGCTACCGCTCGAGACCATTGCCTGTGTATGTTTAGCTGTTGTACATTACTCATACGGCTCCCTCCTAGACGTGAATACATCCACGTATGGCTCCCTGCGTTTTGTTGCATCAGCGACGTCCTTTTTTGTGTACCACTGTTTGTGCCGACGGTGCACGAGTACAGGCACATACTCGATATTTAGCACAGCCGCAATTGCCAACCGGTGTTGTCCGTACCCCCGCCACAGCAGCTCTCCATTCCGATCGATATCGACGTTTATCTCATCTAATACTGGTACCGCATGTGGATCATCACCACGTTCTCTGAGGGCGGCCTGCGTTTGGTATCCGTTAGTATCCAGTTGTTCGTATAAGCGATCGATCGTCGCACAGCGAACGTGAAAATCGTCTATAGATGTATGCCCCCATGCGTTTCCAAACCGTCGTAATTGTGTACTAAACGCCTCATATAATGTCGTATCCTCCCATGCAGACCCGTTTTTGAATCGATCAACGATGGCGTTTGGAACTGGCCGTTCCCAGAATGGCTCCGTTTCGGTATCCCATTCACCGTCAACAATTCGCCCCCACTGTGCGTATCGTGGTGCAGATTCAAGCACCGATTTGGTTATGTCTGTGGGATGTACTGCGATCAGTTCAAACGGGTCTTGGGTAACAAATTCTGCTGGCGCGATCGCAGTAAGCTGTCGATATACGTTTCGTCCAACCCCAACTGGGAACCGTGCGCGTACTGGCGTCGTTACGTGCGTCTGTAACGAAGAGATGAGTATCCCACGAATGTGCGTTTGAAGTGGAAGCGTGAGTGTGGAATCTGATTGTTTTGCGGTATACACGGATTACTCTCTGAAGGGGGTAATTAGTCGTTTGGTCACTCGACGTCGAAAACTCGAGCCAGCCAATGTGTTTGGGAATTGACTGCTCATTATGTACGCTAAGGCGTTGCAGTCACTAAATGTCTTCTACCAGGTTACAAACAGTAGGTATCGAAGAGAGGTGCATAACATGAATAACAGTCGGAACCCAAGTAGGGACAATGCACGTCGGATTGCTCACTGCTGGAGATATCCACACCCCTTCGGGGGGCCATCTTTATAATAAGCGACTCTGTCAGTGGCTCGAGGCGCACGGTGACAGGGTTTCTATCTATACCATACCACATCGCTCGTACGGTGCACACCTCACGGATAATGTGCGCCCACGGTTCCGACAGAAACTCGCTGCAATTGCAGACTCAGTGGACATTCTTCTCGAAGATAGCCTTGTTTATCCCTCAGTACTCCAACTAAATGCAAAACTGGCGGCACCAACGGTTGCACTCTTGCATCTCCTTCCAAGCACAGTGTATCAGGTGGGTGATTCCATGTCTGAGTCGCTTCTTACGACACTCCATGCACAGGCCGAACGTCTGTATCTCAACAGCGTTGATGGTATTATTCACAATAGTGATCTCACAAAGCAGACTGTCAACAATATGATTTCTCCATCCAAAGAGCTTGTCGCACCACCGGCAGGTGATCGATTTGATCCAAATACCGGCCATTCACAACGGACACGCGACGTGACTGACACGCTCCGTGTTCTTGTTGTTGGCAGCGTCTGCCATCGAAAGGGGCACGATACGCTCATTGAATCCCTTAGGCTGATCCCTGATACAGTCGACCTTGCCGTGACGGTTGTCGGGCAAACAACAGCTGAACCGGAGTTCGCCCGACAGATTCAACATGCTACCGATCGACTCGCAATTCCTGTTACGGTTACCGGTGCAATTAGTGACGACTTGCTTGCGAAGCATTTTGCCGATGCCGATGTATTAGCGCTCCCCTCTCGATATGAGTCGTTTGGGATGGTTTATCTTGAAGCGATGAGCTTCGGTGTGGTTCCAATTGGAACGACTGCTGGAGCAGCCTCGAGCGTTATTGGGGACGGCGGAATTGTAATTCCACCAAACGATCCGAATGCACTCAGCTCCGCACTGGAAGCGTTCGCACTCGATCGATCGATGTTACGATCATATTCTTTTCGAGCTCGCAACCGCTACGGTGAACATCCTGATTGGGAGACAACAGCCAGCAGTATTCAAGAATTTCTCACATCGATCGTCGCTGGCTAATCTTTATTTCCACATCCTACCTAATTCAAGGAGAGAGTCCCAGCCTTTAGGCTGGGCGTGAATCCGACACTCCATTTCAT
>NZ_JAKRVX010000017.1 GCF_023638035.1 Natronocalculus amylovorans
GAAGAAATGAGGATTGCCCCCCTGCGGTACGCCGTATCAGAGGCAATCTGATGTGAGCCACGATGGTTCGGTGACACCCGAGTTTCGCGGTGCCACCGACCAACGGACCATGCAATGCAAACTTTATAATTGGATACAAGTGTTCTCATCACGAGAACACCCGCCAACCGCCTCCACTAGGAGGCAACATTCCGGTTGATCCTGCCGGAGGTCATTGCTATTGGGATTCGATTTAGCCATGCTAGTTGTACGAGTTTATACTCGTAGCGGAAAGCTCAGTAACACGTGGTCAAACTACCCTGTAGACCGTCATAACCTCGGGAAACTGAGGCTAATAACGGATACGCAACAGCAGTTGGAATACGCTGTTGAGAAAACGCTCAGGCGCTACAGGATGTGGCTGCGGCCGATTAGGTAGACGGTGGGGTAACGGCCCACCGTGCCAATAATCGGTACGGGTTGTGAGAGCAAGAGCCCGGAGACGGAATCTGAGACAAGATTCCGGGCCCTACGGGGCGCAGCAGGCGCGAAACCTTTACACTGCACGCCAGTGCGATAGGGGGATCCCAAGTGCGAGGGCATATTAGCCCTCGCTTTTGTGTACCGTAAGGCGGTACACGAATAAGAGCTGGGCAAGACCGGTGCCAGCCGCCGCGGTAATACCGGCAGCTCGAGTGATGACCGATTTTATTGGGCCTAAAGCGTCCGTAGCTGGCCGTACAAGTCCGTCGGGAAATCTACCTGCCCAACAGGTAGGCGTCCGGCAGAAACTGTATGGCTTGGAACCGGAAGGCGTGAAGGGTACGTCTGGGGTAGGAGTGAAATCCTGTAATCCCAGACGGACCACCGATGGCGAAAGCACTTCACGAGGACGGATTCGACAGTGAGGGACGAAAGCTAGGGTCTCGAACCGGATTAGATACCCGGGTAGTCCTAGCCGTAAACGATGTCTGTTAGGTGTGACTCCCACTACGAGTGGGTGTTGTGCCGTAGGGAAGCCGCTAAACAGACCGCCTGGGAAGTACGTCCGCAAGGATGAAACTTAAAGGAATTGGCGGGGGAGCACTACAACCGGAGGAGCCTGCGGTTTAATTGGACTCAACGCCGGACATCTCACCAGCTCCGACTATAGTAATGACAGTCATGTTAACGACATCCACTACGAGCTATAGAGAGGAGGTGCATGGCCGCCGTCAGCTCGTACCGTGAGGCGTCCTGTTAAGTCAGGCAACGAGCGAGACCCGCGCTTCTAATTGCCAGCAACACCCCCGGGTGGTTGGGTACATTAGGAGGACCGCCGCTGCTAAAGCGGAGGAAGGAACGGGCAACGGTAGGTCAGTATGCCCCGAATGAGCTGGGCTACACGCGGGCTACAATGGTCAGGACAATGGGTTCCAACGCCGAAAGGCGACGGCAATCTCAGAAACCTGGTCGTAGTTCGGATTGTGGGCTGAAACTCGCCCACATGAAGCTGGATTCGGTAGTAATCGCGTGTCACAAGCGCGCGGTGAATACGTCCCTGCTCCTTGCACACACCGCCCGTCAAAGCACCCGAGTGAGGTCCGGATGAGGCTGTCATACGGCAGTCGAATCTGGGCTTCGCAAGGGGGCTTAAGTCGTAACAAGGTAGCCGTAGGGGAATCTGCGGCTGGATCACCTCCTAACGACCGAGATCTACCCACCCGGGTAGACTCACCTTTTCATTCATATCCGTTGGCCGGAGACAACACCACCAAACTCGGGCACTTTAGAACCATCGTGGCTCACACCACACCAAGGTCACCCCCTCTCAGTCGAGAGGGTGGGCTCATAACTCAGCGGTAGAGTGCCTCCTTTGCAAGGAGGACGCCGTGGGTTCGAATCCCACTGAGTCCATATCAGAATCACCGTACAATCGTGCCCCTTAAGTGGGGGACGGCGTAAGGATGATTCGGTAACGAACAGATGCACCATCCCGTGAAAACGAGGTTGGGAAGGGTTCGACGATTGTCCTCACCGCACTCGAGGATAATTAATGACGACCATATGTACGTGTAATCCAGGCGTCAACTGGATCCTTCACCGGAACAGTAACGCGCCCAAATTATATTATTATCAACTGGCTACTGTGCCGGCTGGTGAATAGCTCGGCTTGAGAGCTGAAGACGGACGTGCCAAGCTGCGAAAAGCCTGAGGAAGCCGCATGGAGGCGAAGAACTCAGGATCTCCAAATGGGAATCCCTCTAACAATTGCCACGCGCAATAGGGAACGTCGGGAACTGAAACATCTTAGTACCGATAGGAAAAGAACGCAACAGCGATATCGTTAGTAACGGCGAGTAAACGCGACACAGTCCAAACCGAAGCCCCTCGGGGCAATGTGGTGTCCGGACTGACTTTCATCGAGCGAACTGGAAACTGAAGTCTCTTGGAATAGAGCGTGAAACAGGGTGACAACCCCGTAAGTTTTCGTAGTACCTCGTGCGTCAGCTCCAGAGTAGCGGGGGTCGGATATCCCTCGTGAATGCATCTGGCATCCCCAGATAAGACTAAACACTCCTCAAGACCGATAGTGAACAAGTAGCGTGAGCGAACGCTGAAAAGCACTCCAAGACGGACCGTGCAATAGAGCTTGAAATCAGTCGGCGATAGAACGACAGAGCATACAAGGCCACTTACAGAATGACCTACGTGCGAACGTACAGTAAGGTGTAAGTGGAGCCGATGTTGTGTCGTGCGTTTTGAAAAACGAACCAGAGAGTGTACTTCGATGACGAGTCTAACCTGCGAACCAGGGAAGGCGAAGCGAAAGCGACAAGGCCGCAGCATTGCGAGGGCCGCCGTGTTCATAGCGCGGGGAGTCATCGGGGTACGACCCGAAACCGAGTGATCTATGCGCAAACAGGGTGAAGCGTGCCGAAAGGTGCGTGGAGGCCCGTTAGGGGTGGTGTCCTACAATACCCTCCCGTGATTTGTGCATAGGGGTGAAAGGCCCATCGAACTCGGCAACAGCTGGTTCCGACCGAAACATGTCGAAGCATGACCTCAACCGAGATAGTCCATGAGGTAGAGCGACCGATTGGGAATCCGGACTCCGAGAGGAGTTCGCTTCCCTGTCAAACTCCGAACTTATGGACGTTGTAGACGTTGGGAGTCCGGTGTGCGGGGTAAGCTTGTGCACCGTGAGGGAGACAACCCAGAGCTAGGTTAAGGACCCAAAATGTGGATTAAGTGCTATCGAAGGTAGTCTCAAGCCCTAAACAGCCGGGAGGTGAGCTTAGAAGCAGCAACCCTCTAAGAAAAGCGTAACAGCTTACCGGCCGAGGTTTGAGGCGCCCAAAATGATCGGGGCTCAAATCCACTTCCGATACCTAGCGGCAAACAGATCGCGTAGGTCGGCGTAGTGTGTGGGTGGAAGCACGGGTGAGAACTCGTGTGGACCACGCAGTAACGAAAATTCTGGTCACAGTAGCAGCGAGAGTCGGGTGAGAACCCCGACGGCCTTACGAGCAAGGGTTCCTCGGCACTGCCAATCAGCCGAGGGTTAGTCGATCCTAAGTCTGCCCGTAATTCGAAGCAGACAAATGGGAAACAGGTTAATATTCCTGTACCACTCTCAACTCAAAGCTGACGCTTTGGGAACCATCGAGCCACGCTTTCGCGTGGTCGAATCAAGGAAATCCGTGGAAGCTGTAACAGCACGAAGCGGACGAAGCTTGAAACAGCGAAAGTCGATGTTACCTAGAGCCCGTGAAAAAGCGATGAGAGTGATCGTACCAAGATCCGACACAGGTGCTCAGGCAGAGAAAGCCAAGGCCTGTCGGGATAACCGACGTTAGGGAATTCGGCAAGTTAGTCCCGTACGTTCGCAATAAGGGATGCCTGCTCTGCAGAGAGCAGGTCGCAGAAACTAGGGCGCTCCGACTGTCTAGTAACAACACAGGTGACCGCAAATCCGCAAGGACTCGTACGGTCACTGAATCCTGCCCAGTGCGGGTATCTGAACACCTCGTACAAGAGGACGAAGGACCCGTCAACGGCGGGGGTAACTATGACCCTCTTAAGGTAGCGTAGTACCTTGCCGCTTCAGTAGCGGCTTGCATGAATGGATAAACGAGAGCGCCACTGTCCCAACGTTGGACCCGGTGAACTGTACGTTCCAGTGCGGAGTCTGGAGACCCCCAAGGGGAAGCGAAGACCCTATAGAGCTTTACTGCAGGCTGTCGCTGAGACGTGGTCGCTAATGTGCAGCATAGGTAGGAGCCATTACACAGGTACCCGCGCCAGCGGGCCACCGAGGCAACATTGAAATACTACCCGTTAGTGACTGCGACTCTCACTCTTAGCAGAGGACACCGGTAGCTGGGCAGTTTGACTGGGGCGGTACGCGCTCGAAAAGATATCGAGCGCGCCCCAAGGTTCTCTCATCCGAGTCGGGAACTCGGAGAAGAGCGCAAGAGCATAAGAGAGCCTGACAGTGACATTCCTAACGAGTGTCGCTGACGTGAAAACGTGGTCTAGCGAACCTACGAGGCCTATTGATGAGGCCCGTAGATGACAGAAAAGCTACCTTAGGGATAACAGAGTCGTCACCCGCAAGAGCACATATCGACCGGGTGGCTTGCTACCTCGATGTCGGTTCCCTCCATCCTGCCCGTGCAGAAGCGGGCAAGGGTGAGGTTGTTCGCCTATTAAAGGAGGTCGTGAGCTGGGTTTAGACCGTCGTGAGACAGGTCGGCTGCTATCTATTGGGGGTGTAAGGTACTTGATGTGAACGTTCGTATAGTACGAGAGGAACTACGAATGGGCGCCACTGGTGTACCGGTTGTCCGAGAGGGCAGATGCCGGGTAGCCACGCGCCGAAGGGTAAGAGCTGAACGCATCTAAGCTCGAAACCTGCATAGAAACGAAGTACCACCGAGGTCACTCGTAGAAGACGAGTTCGATAGACTCGGGGTGTGCGCACCGAGGCAACGAGGTGTTAAGCCCACGAGCACTAACAGACCAAGCCACATTCATAATCTTTTGGACAACGCGTTGGTGATCCTGTGAAGGATCCAGGCGCTAACTGGATTACACACACATACTACATATGGTCAGTAGAACCAATCTACCAAGACTGGTGTTTATAACCGCAGTTCGATTCTGCGACTTGGAATTAAGGCGGCCAGAGCGGTAAGGCAACACCCGTACCCATCCCGAACACGGAAGTTAAGCTTACCCGCGTTGAGCGCAGTACTGGAGTGGGAGACCCTCTGGGAGTCGTTCACCGCCGCCTCCATTCATACCACTTTCA
>NZ_JAKRVX010000018.1 GCF_023638035.1 Natronocalculus amylovorans
CTACGATCGATCAGCTCACGGGGTACCGGCGCACTATCGCAATCCCAAGCCCAACATGGGCGAGTCAGAGTTACGACTGTGCTGTTCCCACTGATACTGTCTGGCTTCGAGGCTTAATGGTTTTCCATCGCCAGTCGCTGTGTGAGTCTTTATCGATCCGCTTGTGCAGAGCTGCCGTGTGAGGGCGATCGAGTCGAAGGCCTTAATATCCGCACCGGAAAACGGGTAGATGCAGACGCGGGCTTGTAGATCAGGGGTAGATCACTCCCTTGGCATGGGAGAGGCCCCGGGTTCAAATCCCGGCAAGTCCACTTTTAATTGAGCGTTTTACGATGGAGTTCTCACTCCCCAATTCTGACGTTTTAGAGCTTCTACGTCCATTTTTTACCTTCGGTAGTACTCCCTTATCAAAGCATATTCAGTTTGTATTGAGTGTCGGGTCGGTCCAATCTCTTGATTACTGGAAGGGAATCCATAGGGGTGTTTTGCGTGAGAAACCTGATTTCTGGTGTTTCAGGCCCTAAATCTTGTATTCATTGTGGGTCCCACGTAACCACCTGTCTGCATTCTGCGATGGTCAAGGCGTTTACGAAAATGATCGGGTCCACCCCCGCCGATCGCGTCAGCACTCATAACGCACCCTCGAGAATGACTACACCCATGCGCACAATCCCGATCGCAAAGGCCGCAGCTGCGGTACGAATTTAACAGTGTGATAGTTGAATCATTGGCTTACTCCGAGTAGCGGTTCTACACCGTGACGCGATCGGGAGTGCTTGGTGACCATGGCAGAATGGGCGATATAAAGAATCGAATGCTCAGTGAGTCGAAACCAATGGGTTTCGATGGCTGATCATACATTGGTATTTAAAATGGCGAGTAAACGGACAACTATTCGGCTCAGTGATGAACGGCAACTGCTGCTCGATCGGGCTTTAGAGATTATTGCAAGTGGGCCGGATGACGATCCACCAACGTCAGATATAATTTATACAGTCTTGGCTCACCTAATCGAGTAAAAAAACGACTTAGAACAAGTAAGATCAAATATACGTCCAGAAATCATACAACAGTTTGATACACCCGTACTCAAGTTTCAGTATAGAACAAAAACAAAAATTAATTGGAGGTAGGTCTATTCTCCGTTCTCGCCGTTCTCTTCTTCGCCATCACCATCGATATCGATGGATGAGAGTGTTGCTGAACGGTCGCCTTCCTCGTAGACCAATGAGACTGAACCGCCATCCTCACCTGCATCTGTGGCCATTGCTGCCGTGGTTCCTGCGGTCATCGAAGTTGTAACTGATGCTCGTTTATCATTGTCACGTTCAGTATTTGTTCCCGTCTCCTCATCGAATGTAACATTTCCATTAGCAACTAAGAATGCGGTACCGTTAGGAATTCGATCACCACCATTGTGAGTAAATGAGACTGTGCTATCATCAACACTGTTACTGAATGATGCGCTCGGTGCAGAACCACCCAAATCGTCACCAAGACCGATGACAAAAGTTCCGATCACTGCCGCGAGAATGACTGTTATTGCAACCATCAGGATAACCCCGATAACTGGAGAGACTGCACGATCGTTTGTGAATAAGTTTTTGAGTTTCATGGTTTCACGTTTGACACGTATGATCGGTAGAAGGGCTTATCATTGTCTGATACATCAGAACACTTGCAGGCCAACTGAGGCCGCACACATCCTTCTTGCCAAGTACTTGTGTCGTTAGTACCAACTACTCACCAAGTGACTTAAAATCGATGGGTCACCTATCAAGTGTGAGAATGGGCACTCCAGGTGGGCCAGGAATCGCTTGCAGTGAATCTGCTCTAAGCTCGATTATATCTAACCTGTACGCACCATCGTAGACGGTCGATCGCCCATCTGTGACTGACACGATTGAAACCGCACTCCGAGAGCTTGGGTGCTCCGTTCAGTGTCGCCGTGAAGTGCCTCGGGGTCAAGCCCCGAGGCTTCCCGTTTCAACGACGCGCTTTGCAGACACCGAATGAGTGTCCGTAGGGAGCGCAGTCTCCACGGGCGTTGATTCGGGCCATCCCAGCCCTACTTCAGAAAAGCCTCTCTGCAAGACGTTCAACGAAGCGTTCGCGTCTCGGTCACACTCGAACCCACACGACGGACAGGAATGTTCCCGGACCCAGATAGGTTTCACCGTCTCCACACCACACGACGCACACTCTTTGGTCGTTCCTCGGGCCTCTACTTGGACAACGTGTGTACCGTACAAGTCGCCTTTGTATTCGAGGAGCGTGATGAACTGACGCCACGCCGCATTCTGTTTGTTGTGAGCGTTGCCCTCACCCTGAAGCATACTCTGAACGTGCAGGTCTTCTACGAACACGGCGTCGTACTCTTTGACGAGCCACGTCGTTATCTTGTGCTGGTAGTCCAGCACTTTGCGTCGAATGCTGCGCTTGACCTTGGCGACTTCGACTCGTTGTTTCTCGTAGTTGTTCGAGCCGTGTTCTTTCCGTGAGAGTTTGCGTTGTTCTCGGCTGAGTCGTTCGTAGTCGTCTTCAAGATCGAGCCAGTCCACAGTTTTTCCATTCGACGTGTGGATGTAGTTCAGGATGCCGAGGTCGATTCCGATGCTGTTGCTCGTATTTAACGAGTCCACGTCGGGTTTCTCAGGCAAATCAGTGTCATCAGTTTCGAGTCCAAAGGAGACGAACCATTCGCCGGTCGTCTCTTTCTTTATCGTGACTTCTTTGATGTCCGCGT
>NZ_JAKRVX010000019.1 GCF_023638035.1 Natronocalculus amylovorans
AGTGTCGGATTCACGCCCAGCCTAAAGGCTGGGACTCTCTCCTTGATTCAGGTAGCTGTACTGTATTTGGTACCTAATTCGGTCGCTAAATCTACGCACTTTTAAATATTGACGTTGTATTCAGTAAGGTAGGCTGGTGTACACACAAGGGATGGTTTCTGAAGAGCCAATCAGCACGAAACTGCAAGCGCGTATCCAACAGTTGCAACCGGAGACACGACGAGTTGCAACGTGGGCAACGCCACCGGCACCGTTGTTTGGTGAGTTGTGCTCACTGACCGCAGGTGCACTGGGTGTCGAACAACCAGTGATTGACCCTGCAGTGAGTGTCGAGTTCTTCAGAGCATTCGGTCTCACTAGAGTCTCACTCCTGTCACAACCCACCAGTCAGCACCCTGCTGATGCTTCAGCACTCCTTCTCGCAGGTGATCAGTTCCTTTCGATCTGTTTTGAACAGTTCACACGGCATGAAGATCACCCTACAACACTCATGACCGGTGTTTCGACGCTTGTTTCGGCTGCCCAACAGATTGGCATACGACACAGCGCTGAGACGCTACATGAAACAGTTGTTGCAGCAGAGACTGGTTCGCTTGCGCTGGCACTTGCAGGTGTTCTTGCAGGGATTGACCCCAGTACCGACAAGTACACACAGTTACAACAGGCAGGAAGTCACCTTGGAATTGCACTTGCATCGTTGCAGCCCGAGCCAAACGCCGCTGTGTCACAAGCTGCTGCGAACAAACAGCCTCAGCCTCATCGAACCGCGCTGGTCGGATCGCTCTCTGGGACCGATAGCGGCGATCGGATTTCAAACCGATTGATGGCCGCAGAAGACCATCTTGTTTCGGTGTCTCCAACGCTTGCGTCTGCATTGGCCGATTTTTTTGATCAACGCAGTATGAACAGTAGCCAAGGAATTGTGAGAGATAATCCGTGAAATACCTCGTTTATGCAGAATCCGAGGCGAAAGCCTCACGCTTCAGCGCGGGGAGGATGTCAACTCGGGTCAAGTGGTTCAAGATGCAGAGTGTTTCCGAGTGACCTCGGGGCGTCCGATTTAATTCCGATGAGTGTCTTGGTTGACACTGTCTAACGTATCCTGATTAATTCTGTGATTTTTACATGAAATCACTAGATACGGAATCCACGCAACAACCATTAGCAAAGAACCTGCGTTAATATTGTAATTGTTTACCAATCATTAGATAGTGTCCGTAAATAATTACTCACAAGAATTATAGTATTAAAATATATTATTTATATCTATACTATTTGGCTTGTAAGCATGGATAACAACCGGTTAATTATGTTATATGCAGAAACATTTATCATGTTTGTCTATAGAATTTACTCCTGAAGCGGGACTACCAATAAAGAAGTCAGTTGGCTGGAGTAGACCCGCGTTAACAGAAGAGTGATACAATATGACAGAAGACACATACGTTGGCGCAATCGACCAAGGTACGACAGGCACACGGTTTATGGTGTTCGATCACAGCG
>NZ_JAKRVX010000002.1 GCF_023638035.1 Natronocalculus amylovorans
ACTATGTCTCGTGGGCCAACCAGAACCTACGGTTCTGGTGACGACGATTAACTGGTATTCCCACCGTGTGGGAAGCCCCGTCATCAGAACACATGTGTTCTGATTGGCCAACAAGACGCTCAGCGTCTTGTGACGTCGTTTACCACGGGGAGGATGTCACTAAGAGTGATATGTTTTTCTGGGCGTACTGAACATAATGGCTGTATTTTGCACAGGTTGGCCAGATATCTTCGGAAGTTGTCAAATTTGACTAAAGACGCAGATTAAAAATAGTAGCACCAACGACACGACAATTTTTGTGTTCAGGATGAGACCAATGAATATGATTTCATCTGAGAATAAAATCATCGCTGCCACCCTTCTGGCGGGCTTATGTGGTTTTGTGCTTCTCGGCATTATTGAGACCGTTATCGGGTTGCCGGGGCAGTGGGGTTTTGTCGTCATGTTTCTCCTCTTAGTCTTGTTTGGGAGCATTCTCCCACAACTGTATTTGATAAAAACCGATCAATCTGTCTCGACAAGTTCACGGTTAGGTGTTGTCACACTCGTGTTAGTCATACTTGCTGCGGGGTTTTCAAGTGAAGTCACTGGAACAGAGTTGACCGTCATCTGGGGTTTGGTAGGGATTTCGATAGCACTGATTGTTATCACTGAACTACGTAAGGGGTATCAACAATCAGCTCAGAATGGGAACCGATAAAATCTGAAGGAATCTAAAACAAGGATCGCGGTCGCAATCTTGCACGGGCGTCTTACCAACTTTCAACAGAGCAGAGATCAAAAACGGAGCATCTGTATCTTTTTCACATCGGGCTTTTCATAGATAATCATGAAAGACGTCTACGTGATCGGGGCAGGTCAGTCACCATATGGCTCTTTTCCCGACGAAACGTATCTCTCACTGTTTGATACTGCGTTTGATTCGCTTCTTAGAAGTGTCGGTGACGGATTTTCTCCCGGGCAGATAGATGAGGCATACCTAGGGACGCTCGGCGTTGGTGGTCGCCAGATTGGACTCAGCGCACCAGCAGTAACGGAATATGTTGGTCTACATGGAATACCGACAACACGGATTGAAAATGCCTGTGCAGCGAGCGGCTATGCGTTCAGACAAGCAGTGGCTGCTGTTCGATCGGGGATGGCAGATGTGGCACTTGCTGGGGGGTATGAAGTGATGACAGATACGAGCGCAGATCAGACAAAATGGTGGCTCGGCGTCAGCGGTGAGATGGAGTACGAACGGATGAGTGGAACAACGTTTGCTGGTGTCTATGCACAGATGGCAAGCGCACATATGAAAAAACATGGCACGACAGTAGAAGACCTGAGCCGGGTTGCGGTCAAGAATCATGCCAACGGTGCAAAGAATGAGAAGGCGCACCTCCAATTTGACTGTACACTTGATGACGCAGTGAATGCACCACTGGTTGCTGACCCGTTAAATCTCTATCATTGCTGTCCAACAAGCGATGGCGCAAGCGCGGTACTCGTCGCTACATCGGAGGTTGCTCGTGAGCTGTCTGTACCGATGATTCGTGTTGCAGGAACCGGTGCCTCAAGCGGTCGGGTGGGGCTATTCCAACGAGAAACTCTCACACGTATCCCCGCAACTGTTCGAGCGGCCACAGATGCGTATGCTGAGGCAGGGGTGGATCCGGATTCGATCGACGTTGCAGAGCTGCACGACTGTTTTGCGATTGCTGAACTGCTCGCATATGAGGATTTAGGGTTTTGTGAGCGTGGCGACGCAGGGGCATTCATTCGGGCTGGTGAGACGAACCCAGATGGATCGCTTCCAACGAACACGAGCGGTGGCCTCAAATCAAAAGGACATCCGATCGGCGCAACTGGGACTGGCCAGATTGTCGAATTGGTATCGCAGCTCAGAGGAACCGCAGCGGTTCAGGTTTCAGATCCAACGTACGGATTGGCACACAATGTCGGTGGAAGCGGAGGCGGTGCAACTGTGGCAATTCTTGAGCGAGTGGAGGGGAGACGATGAGAGGTATTCTTGAAGCCGCGATATACGTCCCACGTTGGCGGCTTAAAACGGCAAACATTTCTGAGACGTGGGGGCAGTCGACAGCCAAAGGCATTGATGAGAAAGCCGTGCCAGCGGCTGATGAAGACACGTTGACGATGGCAATCGAAGCCGTTGAACGTCTCTTTTCAAACTCGACAGCCGATCGAAATGACGTTGATCACGTTGCAGTTGCAACGACCACACCACCGCTTGCTGAAGGTGACCTGGTAGCCAAACTCCGTACTGCAACTGGGCTGCCAGCCAATGTGCGAACAGCAACCCTGACCCAACACACTGCCAGTGGCGCAGAGGCACTTGCAACTGCAATCGACAGGGATGGGTTGTCGATCGTCGTCTGCAGCGATTATCCAGTTGGGATACCAGCAACAACGGACCATCCCCTTGGAGCAGGTGCCGCAGCAATGCTCATTGGTGAGGATGCAAGGACTGCAGTGTCTTCGGTTGGCTGGTACAGCCTTGATGCACCAGGGATTCGATTTCGGACTGCTGACTCGGTGCAGTCGCTCGGGATAACCAACTATGAGAGAGAGACAATCATCACTGCGGTAACTGCTGCAATGGAGAACACGGCTACCGATCGCAGCATCGATTATGCCGTATTACACCAACCGAACGGAACACTCCCATATCGGATTGCACGATCGCTATCGATTGATACAAAAAAGCTCTCCCACGGACTGGTCGTCAAGACCATCGGTGATGCAGGCACAGCTACTGTTGCGATCGGACTGCTCAAGGCACTCAGCGAAGCAACTACGGGAGAAGACACCCTCGCCGTATTCTATGGTGGTGGAACCGCTGCTGCATTCAATTGTACGGGATCGCTAAATGTGAGTGGACTCCTCGATTTTGATGAGACAGAGTCTCTCACATACGCGACATATCTCCGACAGCGAGGGTACCTCGGCACTGAACAGATCACGGGTGGAGGTGCAAATGTAAGTCTTCCAACATGGCAGCGGTCGCTTGATTCACGGTATCGGCTCGTTGCAGGTCGCTGTCCGCTGTGTGATTCGATCTCATTTCCACCGGATGGGGCCTGTCAGACCTGCCATGAGCGGGTTTCGTTTGAACACGTACCTGCCGAACGTGAGGGAACGATCGTCGCAGCCTCTGTCATTGGACATGGCGGTGCACCACCGGAGTTTACCACATATCAGCAACGGAGTGGGAGGTACGCTGCTGTGATCGTTGAGCTACCTGTTGGTGATCAATCAGTTCGAGTGCCTGCACAGCTCACAGATATCGATACTGATGAGGTCGCGATTGAGATCGGAGACACTGTTCGATCGACAATCCGCCGGATATACGAACAAGAAGGTGTTGTACGATATGGTGTGAAATTCACACCGAACATGAAGAACAGACAGACGGACTAGTGAAGGTGGATCGCCTCTGTGTCTGTCTGTGATGGTTAGGTTTGTGGAACCATAACCGAAAGCTGAGACAATACTGACTTGGCTCGAGGTTCGCGCAGCGTTGATATGTTCCGGATCTTATGATCCCTCCGTTTGTGTGACTGGCTCTGTAACCAGTTCAAGCGTTGCTTCAGTCAGTTCAACCGAGGTAGTGAGGTGATTGCTTGCCGACGTCAAGCGAAGATCGTACAGGTGCCAATCTCCGAATCGGGCGGTTACGGATGCAATATCATCCTCATCGAATCCTCCAACCGGTTCGACGAATTTGTACATCGGTTCTGTCATACGTCAACATATCATACAGGGAAATAGTGTAAATAGCTTTTGGACATACAGATAGCAAGTGTGGAAATATATTAAGATCATATTAGGTTGTGGAATAGACTGAAACATCCAGATATGAAATTCTACTTTTACACTACGAATGTAGATTTAGATTTATTCGCATGCAAGATAGAATACGCTCTTATCAATTCACTCTGAGTCGTTTTCTGAAAGGAGTTGCACACAACAATCAACTGCGGCCGCCACGTGCGCGGCTGCAGTCGGCTCAGAGATCTCATCGGCAGATTCCAATAGCATCTGCACTTGTTGAATTCGCTTAGTCTGTGCGTCAGGGGAGATACCATCACTCGCGGCATCACGAGCAACGGCCTCTGCTTCCGCAAGCCATCGGTTTGTTGCTGGATCGATCGGTTGCTCACCAGTAGCGATCAGATGCTCACAAAGTGCATCAAGCGCCGCTTGTCTGCGCTTTGGGATGTCGTATGGATGACGGTCGGACATCATTATTGTAGGATGCTACGTTCTCAACGGGGTTAATTCAACGCTGTAATCGTTGCCGTGTACCATATGTGAGCGTTCGCCAGACCCACTCCACAGGGCCGTATTGGAACCGGTTGAGCCATGCGATCGACAGGGGTATTTGAATTGACCAGAGTAGGACAACGATGGCAAGCAGTTCGGCTCGGGTTAGTGTCGCAAATAGTCCCAACCCGTGTCCATAAAAAATGGTTGTTGCAATGAGAGTCTGTAGTAGATAGTTCGAAAAGGCAGTTCTCCCAACTGCCGAGAGGGCCGTTGCAATGAGGCCATCGGCAGCGCTTCGGCAGAGCAGCATAATCCCGGAGAGATATGCAAGTGACACGAAGAGCGATCCAATATAATTGAAACTTCGCCCAATTAGCAGCACTTGTGCGGTATCCCACGCCACAGCCTCGCGGTACCAGACGCCAACGAGTATTAGCGTGAAACCGATCAAACCGGCAGTTACGAGCAGTTTTAGGTAGAACTGCGGGCTTCGATCGTTTGTTAGCAACCCCCATTTGTACAGTGCCATCCCGATGACCATCAACCCGCCAAGCGTCCAGAAAGATTCAAAAAGGAAGCCAACAGTCTGCATCGCAAACAGTGTTGGTGCTCGGTATTCGATCTGTTCGAGCCAACTCCCTTGATACGCTGCAATCTCTTCATCTACAGCGCCCTGATCTGCGCCAAAGCCTGCAAGAATCGAGGCTTCAATTTCGGCTTGCATTCCGGGATCGGAGACAACATATCCAACACCGGCAGCCACGTAGAACAACACAGGAAGCAAGAACATAATTAGACCAATGATGAGAAGCCGTTTTGCAGACCATCGGCGGACGAAGACGAGAATAAACCCACACATCGCGTACGCAACAAGGATATCACCGTACCACAGGAGGTACGCATGCAGTAAGCCGATCGCAAGGAGCCAGAAACTTCGTTTGAAATGTAGTCGTCGTGCTGGCTGGTCTTTGCGCTCTTTAGATTCCATAAAGAGAACAATTCCAGCCCCAAAGAGCATACTGAACAGTGTGACAAACTTCTGCTCAAAGAAGACATGGCTCACAAACCATGCTGCGTAGTTGATGCCCGAAAAATCACCGTACAGCGTTGGGTTTATCCACCCAATAAGTGGTAATCCAAATGCCCAGATATTGATCACAAGAATACCAAGCAGCGCAAACCCTCGGAGTACATCAAGGCTGAGAATGCGATCGGACGGTGCCGTTGGCCGGGGGTGCTCACTGGATGTATTTGGCTCTGTTGAATCAGTCGATGGGGTCGGTGAGGAGGGTGTTGTTGACATTTTAAGACAGATATATCAACGTATCTAGGGGAACAGGAGAAATAAGTTCGCAAATACGCACACCCACATATAAAAGCCCCAAATGCAGGGGGAACAAACCATGATATATGCACAAACCGGGAATTGGCCCCGATTTATACGGGTTTCTCACCCGTTTGTCTATCTGTAGGAGGAACTCCCAATGTCCACGAAAGCTACCAACAAGTTCGAAAGCAGCCTCGCTGGAATTACCCTCGAAGGCGAACCCCACTCGCTGTCAGCCTGGTTCGTCGTCACCCTTCGCCTTGTCATGGGTGGGATGATTCTCTTCGCTGGCCTCGATAAGTTCGCCTTCGTCAGCGGAGAAGCATTCAACGCAAGTGGCTATCTCGCAAACGTCGATCCAGCCAGCCCGGTCAGCGGCCTCTTCGGTGCCATGGCCGCAAGCCCCGCCCTCATGGAACTCATCAACATCATCGTCCCGGTCACCCAAGTCCTCATCGGCGTTGCCCTCATCTTCGGCGGCTTCGTCCGACTCGCCGCCCTCGGTGGTGCACTCCAAATGTCGATGTTCTACCTCGGCGGCTGGGAAGGAGACATCCTCGCAGCCTTCGACTCCACCCTCATCTACGCGATCGTCTTCCTCGCGATCGGCGCGTTCGCCGCAGGCCGAATCCTCGGCGCGGACAAATACATCGAACAGGTCGAAATCGGCGGCGAACCACTCATCGAGAAGTACCCGCGTGCACGGTACTTCCTCGGGTGACACACCGATAACAAATACCGGTCTATGCCCCGCTTGCAGCTACCACAGTGGGTGTTGGCTGCAGTTATCACCGTTTCCATTACAGAACTAACAGGAGGTCGTTGGCAATGTCCACGGCTACACATGAGTATGTGACTACATATACAGTCGAAGAGTCAAACGAAGCGCACGAATCATGGATTGCAGACTGGGTGCTCTCATGGATAGATTGTGCAGATGCGACAGAGGTGGTAGTCGAGCGCACAGTACAGAACAAAAGCATAGAAGTCGAAATTACAGTGACAGTACCACCATCCACAACAGACCAGCAACGGGCGTGTTGCCGCGTACAGCTAACTGATCGGCTAACTGACCAAGCGTCAGAAGTCACACAGCGGCTGCACGAAGCGTGATCCCCTGCAACCCGGTCTATTATTTATATAAAATAGGTTACTCTCAAGCTGGTTGGCCGCACGAAAAAATATTAACCCACTAGAGACTGTACTACGCATGGGTAACGAGAGGGGCAATAACCCACAATCACAGTCTCATTCTGCGGGGACGATTCCACTTCAAGAGATACCACTCCATTCAACAAATCTTCTTTCGTTGCTTGATATAGACGGCACGATCCGGTATCAAAGTCCATCAATTGAGCGCCTGTTAGGTTTTAGCCAAGAAGCATTGGTTGGTGAGTTATGCATGGATTGTTTCCATCCAGACGACCGCGACAGAGTGTACAATGCGTTCGAAAACGTGGCCTTGAGTACGGAGTTTGTTGTCGAAGCGATCGAGTATCGGCATCTCAAGGCGGATGGAACGTATGTTTGGGTTGAGTCCGTCGCCTCCTCGAATCCAACACCAAACGGGTACTACGTTATCAATACACGAGATATCTCAAAACAAAAACGGCAACAAGACGAGCTTGAACGTGCGAATGAGCGACTCGAAGCGTTTGCAGGAATTGTCTCGCATGATCTCCGAAACCCCCTTGGGGTGGCACGAGGGTATCTAAAATTGGCCCAAGAAGAGTACCCAAATGAATATTTTTCTGCTATCGATGATGCGCTCGATCGGATGGAGGCACTAATTGATAGTTTGTTAACTAGTACACGGATAGAGACACAACAAGTGAGTCTCGAAATGGTTGATCTTACGGATATTTGTAACGTTTGTTGGGCAAACACGATCACCAAAGATGCAACACTTGAAATAAAAACAACACAGCTAATCAACGCCGACCGACTGCAACTGATACAGTTACTGGAGAATATATTCAGAAATGCGATCGACCACGGTCAAGATGATGCGGTAATCTCTGTTGGAGATCTCGAGGATGGGTTCTATATCGAGGACGACGGTCCAGGTATTCCGTCAGAAGATCGAGAGTTGATATTTGAAACTGGCTACTCAACGCGCCAAAATGGGACCGGACTAGGCCTCGGGATTGTCAAACGAATCGTTGACGCACATGGGTGGGAGCTGCAGGTTACAGAGACTGCGACTGACAGTGCACGGTTTGAAATCAGAGATGTTGCAGTTATAAATTAACGATCGAATCGGTTGGTAGATTGCATGCGTATTTGTCGGCTATTTTTGTAATTATATACGAAGCTATTTCGCTACTTCATCGGCTTCCACACCGTAAAAAATGGTGTCGAGAACTGCTTGCACACGAGTTGCGTCTCCGAATGAGACGAGATTCCCAGCATTGCCCGCAAGTGTTGTTACAAACTCATCAATAAGGTCGGCTGTTGTTGCACCTGGCTCTTCAGTGATAACCTGTTCATTTTCCTCGCCAGGATTTGCAACCAAGCGGCGCCATGCCTGCAGTGATATCGATCCATCAGTTCCTTCAACGGTAATACTATTTTCTTCGCTACCGGCGCAGTTACAGAGCAAGTCGATCGTTCCATAGACGTGTGCAGTCCCAGACTCATCACGGTCTCCAGCACCGAATGTGCCGACAATTGATGCTTCATATTTTTCTGGGGCAGTGTATTCGACAGCCGCAGTAATATCGGAAATCTCACCGAACAGTTCCTGCGTTGCGAACACAAAGTGGCTCCCGACTTCACGCAGTGGACCACCCTGTTCTCGATCGGTTAGCCATGCAACATCTTGCCACTCGCGGGGCCACGTTGGAAAGCGAAAGCGAAGGGACACACGTTTTGGGGTGCCGATCTCTCCGGCAGCAATTCGATCGCGCATCGCAATGAATCCAGGCGTGTATCGGAACGGAAAATTAATTGCAGTTGTTCGATCGCTTCCTTTGGCAAGCGCAACCAGTTCATTCCCAATTTTTGCGTTCTCTGCGATCGGCTTTTCACAAATAACGTGTTTGTCCGCAGCAAGTGCAGCACGGACAACGCTCGCATGGTGTTTCGGTGGGACACCGACGTAGACGATATCGAGTGTGTCGATCGAAACAAGTTCGTCAACCGAAGTGACCGGCTCACAGTCGTACGTGTTTGCCATCGAGACAGCTTTGTTTTCAATCCGATCACAAACGGCCCGAATAGTAGTCTGTTCGTGTTCGTTGAACGCCTCTGCAAGACGCGATCCAATAACCCCACAACCAACAATTCCGACGGAGTACATACATGGGTAGTAACCACGCGATCTGAAGAAGCCCTCTATTTTGCGTGCATGCACCAGTGATAATACTGTTCATACCAAATCAAGTCAGCGTCGGGAAAGCGAGGAGCTGAAGCTCAAAACAGTGTTGGGAACACAACGTAGACGGCGATCGTCGTCAAGATCCCGCCACCGATCAGATAGTACGCGACTGGAATAAGATTGAGCCGAATTACACGGCCAGTTGCACCGGCCATGCCGACGGTTGCAAGTGCTGCAATAACATTATGAATCGCAATCAGATTCCCGATTGCAGCACCGATCGACTGGGCCGCGATGAGGAGCGTTGTAGAGAGTCCAAGGGTTGTTCCGACTTCAAATTGGAATGCTGTGAAGGTAATGTTGCTGACGGTGATTGACCCAGCAACAAACGCCCCGACCATCCCAACGATCGGTGCGAAGAACGGATATGCAGCACCGGTCAGTGAAGCTGTTGCATCAGCAAGGACAACAATCATGCTCCCGTCAACTGGTGCCGTCCCGTGAGCTGTTGTTTCGAGCATAATCTCAACCATTGCGATGACAAAGACGAGCGCAACTGCCGGTGAGACAATCTTTCCAGCAGCCTCTTTCCAGGCGCTTGAAATCTCAGGGCGCCGCATTCCAAACAGCGGAATTGCAATGACTGCACTGAGAAGAAGCCACGTTCCAGGCACATATGCCCACGCGATTTCACCAACAAGGCCAGTACCAAACACGTTCCACTCGATCGCCATCAGCGGCCCGTCTTCCAAGAATGCGGCGATTGGACCAATGACACGGGTTCCGATGAGCAGCACGACCAGGATAAGATATGGTGACCATGCTCGAAGCAAACTCATTGACTGCGGTTGGGTCTCAGTGCCAGTAGTAGCATCGTCGGTGCCTGGTTCGATCGTCCCAACCCAATGCGACGGCCATGACTCACGAGGCGGGAACTCCCACTCAGAGTCAGGCACAAAGTAGCCTGCTTTGAGGAGGCCGACGACAACCGCACCACCGATCATCGCAGCAAAGATCGATGGCAGTTCCGGGCCGATAAGATATGCAGAGAGCACGTACGGAACGGCAAACAAGACACCGGAGAGAAGCGCAAGCGGTGCAACGTCAAGTGCAGGTTTGAGCGATCGGTCTTCGCCAAAGAAGTAGACAATCATTGACACAGCAACCAACGGCATCAATATCCCAAGCAGGCCGTTGAAAAGCGCAGCATACACCGCAGCCTCCGCAGAAAATTGGGAGACCGTCTGCCCAGTACCTTGTGCAATTTGTGCCTCGACAGCATTGAGTGGTGTTTCAAACCCAACAATAACGGGCGTCCCAACAGCCCCGAATACAGTTGCAACAGCATGGCCGATCAAGGCAGCGACAACCGCAGCTAATGCAGGAAAACCAAGGGCAAGAAGCAATGGGGCAACAACTGCAGCAGGCGTTCCAAACCCAGCAACACCTTCAATAAAGGTTGCGAGGAAGAAGCCAAGCAGAATCACTTGCACACGTCGATCGTCACTGATCTGTGCGAATCCGCTGTTGATTCGATCGACCGCACCGGAGGCCATCAGCGTATATAACAGGACAAGCGCTCCAAAGACGATCCACAGAATTTCGATCGCGGCCATAACACCCGTGATGCTCGCTGCAGCGATGTAGTTGAGCGGCATCTCCCAGACAACAAACGCGACGGCGGCGGCAGTTGCCCACGCGAGCGGCATCACACGCGAGGCAGGCCACAGCAACCCAACGAGAAGCGATACAACAATGAGTAACGGAAGGAGTGCAAACAGTGTATCAACCATTGTGTGTCACACGAGTGATGGAGTAATTGAATAGCGGGATGTTCATTAGTTTCGCATCATTGTTTGTTGCTTATATTTATCACGATTGCTGCGTGAAAAAATGTGTGGAAAATAATTATAATCCAACCACGTCTGCAATCAATTCGTGCGATCGGAGCCCATCAGCATGATCACCAACCGCGTGTTGGATCATAACCTCATCCGCCCCTACTCGATCGGCAAGTTGGGTAATCAGTTTCTGAACTGTGTCAGGGCTGCCTGAGATCGATCGAGGCCACTCATCAGCGGCTAGCGTTGCAGGCGTTGGTTTGGGAATCCCGCCAAGTTCATCAATTGCAGTCTCGACGGTTGGCGTCGTCCCAATCACACCGCGTTGCATCCGTTTGTATGTTGCTTCCGCAACCGATCGAAGTTCCGCAGCCGCCTCGTCAGTCTCAGCACAGATTGCGTTGAGCGCAACCATCGAATACGGTTTAGAAAGTCCACCGGGGAGCGTCGATGGCTCAAACTCTCGGCGGTAGGTCTCAAATGCGTGTGTTGCAAACTGTGGCCGGATGAAGGCTGCAAAGCAGAACCGAAGGCCGAGAGCGGCTGCAATTTTAGCGCTTGCCGAGCTTGATCCGAGTACCCACGGAACCGGTGCGTTGTCGTCCGATCGAGGGACGGAAAGGCCACTATACGGATGGCCGTCTGGGAACTCGTGATGGAGATGGTTGAGTACGGCTTTGATTTTCTCGCTGTGTTCTTCGTCAGGATTTGAGACATATCGCTGTGTCTCAAGCGCTTGATCCACTGCCTCCGAACCGTTTGCTCTGCCGAGTCCGGCATCAATACGACCGGGTGCAAGTCCATCAAGCGTCCCAAGCACTTCGGCAACTTTGAACGCACTATAGTTGTTTAGCAGAATGGCTCCGGATCCGAGTCTGATTGAGTCAGTCTTTGCTGCAAGATGCCCAAGCAGCACCTCTGGGGTTGTTCCCGCAAGGATATTCCCCATCCCATGGTGTTCTGCAACCCAAAATCTGGAGTAGCCAAGTTCCTCTGCTTGTTGTGCAGCGGTAACCGTATTCTTGAACGCGTCCGTTGCGGTTTGACCAGCGGGAACCGGAGAAAGATCGACGATAGAGAGATCCATAACACAGGTTTGTCTTTGAGAAAAATAACCATTCGGCAAGCAGTGAATACCGATCGATCAGTGCTACTGAAATCTATTACAGAAAATCTTGATGTGTCTGTCGATCAGATATAAAGATGCAATATGAGCGACTACGAACTTGATCCACTACCATATGACTACGACGCACTTGAACCACACCTCTCCGAGCAGGTGCTTACGTGGCACCACGACACGCACCATCAGAGCTACGTGAACGGCTGGAACAGTGCCGAAGAGACCCTCGAAGCAAACCGTGACGCAGGCGACTTTGGTTCATCCGCCGGTGCGATCCGATCGGTAACGCACAACTCTTCAGGACACATTCTACACGATCTGTTCTGGCAGAACATGTCCCCAGAGGGCGGCGACGAGCCAGAGGGTGCACTCGCAGACCGAATTGCGGAGGATTTCGGCTCGTATGACGCCTGGAAAGGCGAGTTCGAAGCCGCAGCCAGTGGTGCATCCGGCTGGGCGCTCTTGGTGTACGATACGTTCTCGAACCAGCTTCGAAACGTCGTCGTTGACAAACACGACCAAGGTGCAATCTGGGGCGGTCACCCAATTCTCGCACTCGACGTCTGGGAGCACTCCTACTACCACGACTACGGCCCAGCACGTGGCGACTTCGTTGAAGCATTCTTCAACGTCGTCGACTGGAACGAACCAGCAGCACGCTACGAACAGGCCGTCGAACTCTTCGAGTAGACACGAGTCTCTCCGATCTGTATTTTTTGCAGCACTAATAGAAACCAACAGCGGCGATCAGGAGTCTACGGTAGGATGCAGTTGATCGATCGTACCGGACGTTACTGTTTCAGTCAGGAGTTGTGTCAGTTTGCGGTAGTTGTAGCCATCATCGTTCGGATCAAAACTGATTAGCAATCCGATCCGATCGTCGCGTGGGCCAACAAACACTCGGTACTGCTCAAATTCCGACATCCCACGGACAGTAAACTCATACTCCGTATAGTAGAGAGCCTCATAGGTATCGTGGGTGATGTAGTCATATCGTTCTGCATCAATAAACCGTTCAACAGAAACTGCCTCAATCTGTTCGTGTACATCTGGCCGAACAAACAGTGACTCCTCCGTTTCTGCATCAAACGTCCATACATCTCGAAGTGCGTCTCCGGCAAATGATTCACACAGTGAAACAACCTTCAACTTCAACTCCGACATCGTCATTGTGATTGACACGCATACTCGATCAGATATGAATCTATCGACATTCATAAGTAAACTCGCAGTTTCACCGATCTAATCGTCACTATTTACGCGATCGATCGCCAATCGATGGATATGCCACGACCAAAATCGGACTTTGAGTCGCTCTATCCATGTGATTTCTACACACCTGAAGAGTTACTCGAAAATGAACAGATGTACACCGTCTATGAGATTGCACGGCTCTTGCAGGGACTCGATCCGGATGCGTCGATCGACGAAGGTGTCGAGGATATCCTCCTAGATTGGGCAATTCCGTGGATTATGCGAAACGCAGACGAGTTGCTCATTGCAGAGCCACCAACTGAGGAGGAGCCCGGATACTACGGCCTGAAAACCGAGACCGACGAGTGAAATGAAGCTGCTTGTTGCAGGGAGTGCTCGTGTTGATGCCGGAAAGACCACGTTCTCAGCGGGACTTATTGACTCGATCGAGGATGCAGTGGGGTTCAAACCACGGGCAGGAAACGACTACTGGTTCGATCACGACGACGTACAGCGATCGATCGGTGAGGGGCGACTCTATGGAAAAGACGTTCACACACTGACTGCGGTCAGCGCGACACCCGAGCCCGAAGAGTTGCAGAATCCGGTCCATCGGCTGTGGCGGCCAACGCCGGACAGACGAGGGTTACTCGGTGAGAACGGTCGGACGTTCCTCGTCGATCGGGTTCGGACAGCCGATGGCGATCGGTTTATTATGAATGGTGATGCGGAAGATGCAGGGTTGGTCCCCGACGCAGTATACGAATCACTGCCACTATCCAATGCACCGCGTGTACGATCGATTCCGGAATTTAACGAGCTAATGGCCGAACTGTATGTTCCGGCGTTCGATCGCGTTGAGTCCCAAATCAACGAAACAGACCCCGTTGTTGTTGAATCGTACGGCGATATCGCAACCCCAGTTCAGTCGATCGATTTTGATGCAGTTGCCGTTGTTGAACCAACCAGAGCGCGAATCTACGCTGGCGACCGATACGAGACGGCTCGATCGGTTGCGAGCGGCAGTGCACAGGAAGGACAGTTAGAAGAGCGGGTCGATCGAGTCCTTGAGTTTATTGAACCGCTGTCGGTGCACGAATTGCCAGCACTCACAAGCAGCATGCGGGCGGACCCAGAAGCGATCGCAACCGCGTACGAAGATGCATACAGTGGGCTTCTCACAGCTGCCCAGTCGTAACGATCGCTATCGTCTCGCCATCTGTCCAGCGAGTTCGATGTGTGCGTATGGATCTGTCAGTACACTTTGTCCATGTCCGACATGCATCTCCGAAAGGTCCGGAGAGACCACAGTACAGAGTCGATCAATGCTCTCGATCAACCGCGCTCGATCGCCCTCTTCGAGATCGGTTCGACCGAACGATCCGTTTTGAAACACAAGGTCACCAGCGAAGAGAATCCCGGGCTCGGCAGCATACAAACAGAGATGGTCGTTTTTGTGCCCTGGTGTGTGGAATGCACGGTAGCTATGTGATCCGATTGTAAGCCTTTCTTCGTCTGCGATTGGATTGTCGGTTGCTGACTGGCCAGTATCAGAGCCCCACGTCTCAACGTCGAATGCAGTTTTGACCGCCTTGACATTCCCAATATGGTCCGGATGAGTGTGCGTGAGGACGATCGCATCAAGTGAGTCCGTTCGATCTTCAATTCGTGAGACGATATCAAAGTTCGCGCCTGTATCAACGAGGACGGTCCGATCGCCCTGTACCAAGAACGCATTTGCTGTGAATGCCTGGACACCTGCGGCGAGATTGTGTATTGGGGCCATTGTGAATTCACAGGTGCCACGCCGTCATGTACGCTTGGATTCGAAAAACACCAACATTTAGATTTCCCTCTCGAATACACAGGTAGACAATTCCATGCGCCAATATCTGGATCTCATCGACAACGTCCTCACTGATGCGACGTACAAGCCGAATCGGACCGGGGTTGACACGTTGTCATCATTTAGTCAACACTACCGGATCGATCTCCAGCAGGGATTCCCACTACTAACGACAAAAGATCTCTCGGGATTCCGCTGGAACTCACTCATCCACGAGTTTCTCTGGTATCTCTCCGGTGACGAGCACATCCGATCGCTGCAAAAAGAGACGAGCATCTGGGATGCGTGGGCGGATGACGATGGACGACTAGATACCGCATACGGCCGGTTCTGGCGGCGGTATCCGCTTCCGAAGGATGACCATCGGTTCGAGGGTGAAACGTGGCCCGATGAGTCACACCGATGGTGCAATTCGGACGGGACATTTGACCAGCTACAGTACGTTATTGATACGCTCAAGGAGAATCCACACTCTCGCCGACTTGTTGTGAACGCATGGCATCCAGCGAATGCAACGGTGTCAACGCTCCCACCGTGTCACTATACATTTGTATGTAATGTCCAAGGCGATCGGCTCAACTGCCATCTCACGCAGCGATCGGGAGACACCGCACTCGGGATTCCGTTCAATATTGCGGCATACTCGTTGCTGACACATGTGATTGCACAAGAGACCGGATTTGAGGTTGGAACGTTTGGGCATACGATCGTCGATGCACACATTTACTGTGGCACCGGAGCGCGAGGCCAATGGTATGGAGACAATCTTGAGGAGCTTCGATCCCGTGTTACCGCTGTAGACGCACCCGAAGAGTATGTCGAGGTTCGGGATTGGCTACGCGAGGAGGTTCCAGCTGGGGAGACAGATCCACGGGGCAAGCCATACGATCACGTCCCAAACCTCCTCTTGCAGTGTTCAAGAGCACCGCGCGATCGACCAACGATTGAGATTGAGGATGTCCCGCTCTCGGATCTGACATTCGATAGTATTCAGCTTCGATCGTATGATTCCGCCGCGGGACTTGATTTCGGTGTTGCAGAATAAATGAGCAACACAGAGACACAGCCAGAGATTGCACTCATTGCTGCCGTTGCAGAAAACGGTGTCATCGGTGCAGACAACGAGATGCCATGGCATCTCCCCGAAGATCTCACACATTTCAAACAGACCACAATGGGCCATCCGGTGATTATGGGGCGAAAAACCTACGAGAGCATCACGTCTGCGATCAATGGGCCACTCCCAGGTCGGACAAACATTGTGTTGAGCCGAAGCGATCCAACAGTGCATGACGGTGTGATTGTTGTTGACGGTATCTCTACGGCGATCGATGTGGCGAGAGAGCATGATGACGATCGGATCTTCGTCATCGGTGGGGCTACGGTCTACGAGCAGTTCTTACCGCACGCCGATCGACTCGTATTGACCGAACTCGAAACAGCCTATGACGGTGACACGACATTCCCGACATGGGACCATACTGTGTGGGTCGAAGCCGATCGTGACGATCGAGACGGCTTCTCATTTGTTGAGTACGTTCGAAAAAATACCGAGACGTAAGTAGAGACAAAAAAGGAAGGGAAGGGATACGTTCACACGTTTGCGGGACATATGGTATGTAATGAGTACGGGACTTTCCCACACAGAGCACGCAACCGTGTTGTTGGACGTTGATGGCACACTGTGTGACAATACGCCACGATTACTTGAGTACACAGAGGCGGAGTATGGTGTTTCGTTGACGCGAGCAGATATTACGGAATGGTCATATCAGATTGATGCGATTGATCGCCATATTGGCGAACTCATTGATGAGGCACTCACGACGAAGCCAGAGTGGTTCTTGTTAGGAATGGACCCGATCGATGGGGCAAAAGATGCGGCTGGCTGGTTCCAAGCACAGGGCCATACAGTCAAGATAGCAACGCATCGGCCAGCGACAACACATGACGTAACCGAACAGTGGCTCTCAGAACATGGCATACCATACGACGAGATTATTCAGGATGTGCCGCGAAACAAAGGGTTGCTTGACGGCGACTTACTTGTCGATGATTATCACCTGAACGTCCAAAATGCGATTGAGGAGGGAATGGCAGGCGGCTTGTTCAAACAGCCATACAGCGACCCGACTGCATGTGATGGCGCAGTTGTCGCCGATCGCTGGGATGAGATGCTGTCGCGACTCTAGCAGGAGCGGTCGCCCAAACAGTTATCATCCTCTTTGCTAACAATATGGATATGAGTAAGGCACAATTTGAACTGTATACCGACGCAGAAGACAAGTTCCGCTGGCGGTTGGTCCATCAGAATGGAAATATCATTGCTGACAGCGGTGAGGGGTATGCCTCAAAACAGAAGGCAGAACAAGGCATCAAAAGCGTCAAACAGAATGCGCCGGATGCATCGATCGTCGAAACAGATAATTAACCCGCTTAACAAGGGTTTTTCCCACAGGGGTTCATATACCGTACTGATGAATCAGTTCGCAGTCGGTCAGTTGTTCGGAGGGACCCAATGAGAGGAAACGATCAACAGGCATACGATCGAGGGACATCACTTTTCTCCCCTGACGGACGGATCTACCAGGTCGAATATGCACGTGAGGCTGTCTCGCGTGGTGCACCGTCAGTTGGGATTCGAACAGAGGACGGTGTCGTGTTGGCTGCGCAGAGCAGAGCAGCATCGTCGCTTATGGTTCCAGAGAGTATTGAGAAACTCCACAAACTCGATACGCATGTCGGGACTGCAAGCGCAGGCCATGTTGCTGACGCCCGCCAGTTGATTGATTTCGCTCGGCGGATGTCACAGATGAACCGGCTCCGCTACGGAGAGCCAGTCGGCGTTGAGACGCTTACCAAATACGTCACCGACCACATTCAGGAGAATACCCAGCGCGGCGGGACTCGCCCATACGGTGCAGCACTCCTTGTTGCAGGAATTGACAACGGCGGCACACCTCGACTCTTCGGGGCTGACCCATCGGGGACACCAAACGAGTGGAAAGCAACCGTGATCGGTGGGGGCAGTGCTGATATCCAAGCGCTCCTCGAAGAGGAGTGGCACGACGAACTTACCGTCGAAGAAGGTGTCGAACTTGCAGTCAAAGCACTCAGAGCTGCAAACGATGAACTCCTCCCAGGGGAGATCAGTGTCGCAACCGTGACCGATGATGATGGGTATGTTGATCTCACAGCCGAAGAGATCGAGGCGGCGTTTGATTCGCTCGGTATCGAGACTGATCCGGATGAGGACGACGAAGCAGAAGACGAGGAAGCGGAAGGCGAGGAAGAGTAAGGGTCTCTCAACCGGTACATAACTCACACAACCGATCGCAGATAGAGCACGAGTGTTTTTTATTTCGGAAGTAATCGTTTGATAATGAGTGAGACGACACCACACGTTACAGGCATCTACACATATCCGATCAAATCGTTTGATTCTCGATCGGTTGATCGAGTCCCAATCGTTGGAAGCGGTGGGCTTGCTGGTGACCGCGCGTACGCAGTTGTTGATCTCGATGACAACTACGTAAACGGAAAGCGCGAAAAACAGACCCACCGCGTTCGAACGACGTACACTGGGCCGCAGGAGCGTATTGAATCCGTTACGATCGAGACGCCGACACAGCCCGAACAGACTGTTTCGGTTACAACGGCTGAGGGTCGGCAGTCACTGTGCCGATTTCTTGAGTCGTATCTCGGGTACCCAGTAACACTCGAACACAACGATTCCGGAGGGTTCCCAGACGATACCGTTGCTTCAGGACCCACGATTATCTCCACAGCGACGATCGAAACGGTTGCCGGATGGTTTGACGGAATTTCGGCCGACTCAATGCGTCGTCGGCTGCGTGCAAACATCGAGATTGGCGGTGTTGAACCGTTCTGGGAAGACCGCCTCTTTACTGACCGAGACCACTACGTTTCGTTTACGATCGGTGACACCACGCTCTATGGGCGTAATCCATGCCAGCGCTGTGTTGTTCCGAGTCGCGATCCCGATACCGGAGCGGAGTATCCAAATTTCAACACACAGTTTGCGACAAAACGACGAGAGACGATGCCGCCGTGGAGCGGCGGTGACTGGTTTGATCATGACTTTCGGCTGATGGTGAATACCGCAGTCACAGACGAAGCTATTGGATCGCAGCTCAGTGTTGGAGATCACGTTGTTATTGGTGATTCCGTCCCAACAGACGATCTCAAAACCCGCTAAATTTATCTCTCCGATACAGGTCGAGTTCGTTCACGGTTGAGTGTTCTTGACTTGCTGCAAAGACGATTGCATCCGCAATCTCCTCCGGCTCAGTTACCTCTCCCTCTGCGAACCGATCCTCGAATGCAGTGCCATCTTCTGAACCAAACTCTGTTCGAACTTCAGACGGGTTAACGATCGAGACCCCAACGTTGTCATCCCCGACCTGTCCGGCAACACTCATCGCAAACCCGCGAACCCACCATTTTGTTGCTGCATACACCGGATTGAACGGTCGTGGGTACTTTCCTGCGAAGCTTCCAACGAAGATTAGGTTCCCAGCAGTCTCTGTGAGGTGTGGAATCACCGATCGGGTCAGAAAGAAACAGCCGTCTACATTCGTGTCCATCATTGCACGATACTCCTCGGTTGTCATCTCCGCAACCGCAGAACCTCGTCCTAAGCCCGCATTCGCGATAACAACGTCTATCTGACCAAATGTGGAGACTGTCTCTTCGATAGCAGCATCGATCGCAGCATCATCCCGAACATCAGTTGGGCAAACAAGCGTTTCAATTCCATGTGCGGTTTCAAGTTCGTCTGCGATCGACTCCAATCGCTCTCGCCGTCGTGCAAGCAGTGCGATATTTGCACCGTCATCTGCACACGCATGTGCGGTTGCTTCGCCAATACCTGCACTTGCACCGGTGAGTAATATCGTTTTATCAGTGAGTGATCCCATACGATCGAATACAGCCAATACCATGTTAGTGTTTGTGTCTCAATCGTGACATAATCACAGACCACCGGCAACCGCAACTATTTGCTTGCGGCTCCGAATGAGAACAGTATGCATGTACTTTCTGGTGGTTCGGTCGCTGATGCGGATGGCACAATGGAAGCGGACGTTGGAATTGAAAACGGACAGATCGTGGCGGTCGGAGACTCCCTTTCCGGTGACACAGAAACCGATGTAAGTGGCAAATTCATTGCGCCAGGGCTAATTGATGCACATGTTCATCTCACGATGGACGGCAGAGCAGATGTTTCGACCGTTCACAATGATAGTATTGCAACATTGAGCTATCGTGCCGCAGCAAACCTTCAAAAAGCAATCTCACAAGGTGTCACGACAGTTCGCGATTTGGGTGCCGGCTATGAGATTGCACTTGATGCTCGTGATGCAGTTTCCAACGGTGTACTTGAGGGGCCACGAGTCCATGCGTGCGGTCAGAATATCATTATGACTGGCGGCCATGGGCATTGGTTCGGGCGCGAAGCAGACGGATATGATGAGGTGACAAAAGCAGCGAGAGAACAGCTGAAGGCTGGTGCGGACGTCCTGAAATGTATGGCTACCGGCGGTGTGCTTACGGAGGGTGCTGTTACCGGCGCTCCTGAGCTAACCGTTGAAGAGATGACTGCGCTTGTCGAGGCTGCGGTTCCGACTGGGACGCCAACAGCCACACACGCACACAGCGAAGTTGGCATTAAAAACGCCGTCAAAGCAGGAATCACAAGCGTCGAACACGGGACGTTCATGGACGAGGAAGCCGCCGAAATGATGGCTGATGCAGGGACGTTTTGGGTCCCAACTGCAAGCGCACTCCACGGCATTGTCGAAAACGGTGTTGAGGCAGGCATTCCAGAAGATGCGGTCACAAAAGCAGAAGATGCAGCCGATCGCTTCGAGGAAGCATTCGAACACGCGCTTGACGCAGACGTTCGAGTTGCAATGGGAACTGATGCTGGGACACCGTTCAATTTCTTTGATGAAATCCCACAGGAGATCAAACAGATGACCGACCGTGGCATGACGCCAAACGAGGCGCTCACCGCAGCGACTGTTAATGGGGCAGAGCTACTTGGGTTGGATGACGTCGGAATGGTCGAATCGGGGTACGTTGCGGATCTTGTTGTGCTTGCGGAAAATCCAAATGAGAGCGCAAGCGCATGGTGGGATCCAGAACAGGTGTACACAGCTGGTGTACAGGTCGTCTAACGACGTGTCAAACCTGGTTGACTAGTTTCGGAGGAGGAACCGATCGACGTACCAAGTTGTCTCATCAGAGATTGACCACGGGCGAAGATCCTGCTCGAACACATCAACAACCGCACCAGTATCAAGCATGACTCGGTATTTTCGCGCTGTTTCTTCGAACTCGCCGCCTTCAATCTCGTACAAAATACCTGACTCACCATGGAGCCGACTGAAATCCGGATCCTGTGGATCCGGGATTTCAATTCTCACTCGATCGCCTGCTGTGTACGGGGACATGATGGGGTGAATACGCATTAGGTTTATATTCTTTTTGGTGATGGCAATCGTACGTACTGAGTCGGCCCAAAATCCGTTCAATCGGAGGTATTTTTGACACAACAACTAACTATTCTGTATGGAATCCCCTGTTGTTGGTGCTCATCACGTTGGTGTCACTGTCACAGATCTGGAACGATCGATCGCATTCTATCAGTCGCTGTTTGGGTTTGCCGTTAGCGCGCGGTTTTCAGTGAGTGGTGAGGCGTTCGAAACTGCAGTCGCTGTGCCGGATGCTCGCGCTGATTTTGCACACCTTGATGCCGATGGTATACGGCTCGAATTAGTCTCGTATACACCCTCCGGTGCCGATCGGTTGGATTCACAACTAAACGACGCTGGTGCAGTTCATATCGGATTCTCGGTGACCGACCTCGATCGATTTTACACTGAACTCCCCGCTGACGTTGAGCCGCTTAGTGAGCCACAGACGACAGAAACGGGAACGAGTATTCTGTTTCTTCGCGATCCAGATGGGACACTAATTGAAGTACTTGAAACGGAGTAGCACAGCCCGTGTATGCGTAGTTTTCACACGGGGTTGAGACACACAAGTAACGCAAAACGCAACTGTTTTACTTAGGCTACATCTACTTGTGAGTACGTTCAACTCAAACGAACGTCGGATATGCTCCGATGGTGTAGTCCGGCCAATCATATTGCCCTCTCACGGCAATGACCGGGGTTCAAATCCCCGTCGGAGCACTCATTTCTCACCGCCGTCACGCGATCTTCACCAGTGAATGAGGAGTCTATCCAACCATGTCATTGGACAATTCGATTCGATCGGAGTACCGAAGTCGCCGCAGTCTTGCGATTACAAAAAATAATGAGGCAAGAAAGCTCAGGAGGGTTATTCAGCCGTTGTCTTGCGATTACAAAATAGAGGTGGGCAACAAAGTGGGGCCCTACTCAGGAGCAGGCAATGACTAAATCGGAAGCGGCAACCACCCCCTTGGAAGGCATCAAGGTAGTCACTAAACCAGCAGAAAATGCACTTAACAAACGGCAATTAATCGACTATCGTACCGAGCGCGAACAGTGTCTTGAATGGTTACTCACGTTCGGGAAAAATCCAGACCGTGCTGAAGGATATGCTCGTACAACTGTATCGACGCGAGCGTATCGGATGGATAAATTCTATCGGTGGGTCTGGACAACTGAAGGAAAGTATACATCCCATATCACACATGAGCACGCAGATGAGTATCTCATGTACTTGGCAAAAGAAGAATTATCGAATGCTCACAAGTCCGCTTGTCGGAAGGCAATTATGATGCTATACAAATGGAGACATCATAGACGCGGAAATGACAAGTGGACTCCAAAAATCACATTCTCTCGTCGTAACCAGTCGACAACCCCACGAGATTATTTGACTAGAGAGGAGCGAGTGAAAGTGAGAGAAGCATCGCTGGAATATGGTTCCGTGCCGGATTTTGATCGCACCTATGGTGCAGAACGAGATCAGTGGAGAACGTACTTGGCACAACGGTTTGAAAAGCCAAAATCAACAATAACAAAACAGGACTGGGAGCGAGCAAATGATTGGAAAATCCCCAGCCTAGTCTGGACAAGCCTTGACGCTGGTTTGAGACCGATCGAAGTTGCAAGAGCAACGGTCGCATGGGTTGATGTTGATAATAGTGTACTACGCATCCCGCGCGAAGAGAGCTCAAAAAATGAAGAGCATTGGATTGTTGGTTTACAAAACAAGACTGCAGAGATGCTTGGATATTGGATCGACCAACGATCAACCATCGACAAGTACGATGACACAGACGCACTATGGCTCACAAGAGAGAGTAACCCGTACAAATCGTCAGCGTTGAGGTATGTGTTGCACCGGCTATGCGATCTTGCTGAGATCGACACCGATAATCGGACAATGAGTTGGTATACAATACGACACTCCACAGGCACGTACATGACACGTGAGGAAGATTTGGCAGCAGCCCAAACCCAACTACGGCATACAAGTCCAGAGACAACCATGAAATATGACCAAACACCTGTAGAGGACCGACGGAACGCACTTGATCGGATAGGTTAATTGGATTTATTGGCTCTGTTAAAATCCTCTGTAGTTGATAGGAACGGGGTGCAAGATACAGAGGATGTATTCAGCAATCTCGTCGTTTACTCATCCCTGCTGGGATTTGTGAGGCCTAGATGGTTGACTGCGTATGTGGCGGAGACTGAACAGCTAGTGTTCATGAGTCCGCAGCACCCGTTTTCGCTCGCGGCGGTGCTGGAACAGATCGGCACAGGTCTTGAAAAAGATCAGAACGACGACCACGCCAAGCGGTTCTTGGGTGAGGTTGGCGGCGAGTCCCCCAATAAAGACCACACCAAACAGCGCCACGAACCGGGCCGCCGGTTCGACCAGCAACGAGACAGGGCCGCGGCGTTCGTACTCTCGGTTGCCGAGATACTCGGCCCAGTATGAATAGATGTGGGAGACAACGAGGCTAACGGCGATGAGAACCACGGTAAGTGGACTCGCAGGCTCGATCTCTAGAGCACCAACGAGCGGACCAGCCACATACAAACCCAGCAGGAGCCAAATGAGTACGTACTGCTCAAGGAGCGCGCCCAGAATGTCTCCTTTCGGCTTGCCGATGTACGAACGAGGGGGCTCGCCGGCAATATTCCAAAACGCCCGAATGGACTCGGGGTCATCGGTTCCCTCTGCTCGGGAAATCTTTTGAACGTAGATACCCCCGACAACACCAGCCTCAAGCCAGTAGGCTATCAGGAGTGCATGGACTTGCCAGTCGGACCACCAAATCACGGCCAGCGATGCGAGGTTTGCCAGGAGTACCCCGACGAACGACCACTCTGCTCGTTTCCACGACGGATGCACGCGTAATCGTGACAGTGGGGGGAGTTAATTTTGTGGATTTGACTGACCACTACAGAGAACACCATAGCTCGAGATATGCCACACTCGCGCTCTGTATGTAGCACGACGACTGAAACCTGTCACCTATTAAGGATTTCAACAGAATTAGTTGATCTATTTCCGATATGTTTCCATTTTTATATATCCAGAATCTCGGTCTTGATACGCACAATGTTACCGTCAATCGACGTAATCAGTTGATCTGTGTCTGTTTGAGGACTCTCATGAGGTTCTGGCATACCTTTTTTATTATCGTATGGATTGTAATCCGGATTTGATGCAGCCATTTTTGTTTTCTCACGAGTCTTATTCAATGTCTGCCTTCGCTCTTCGACTGCAGAGTTTCCATACGGCAATGACCGGGGTTCAAATCCCCGTCGGAGCACTCATTTCTCACCGCCGTCACGCGATCTTCACCAGTGAATGAGGAGTCTATCCAACCATGTCATTGGACAATTCGATTCGATCGATATGAGGAATTGATCGTAAACAGGCAACCTCGATCCGGCCAGGCGTAGATATGGGCCGAAACAGTGTGCCCACTAAAGATGTAGAGCGGCAATATTTGTTCTGTTTACTCATCGAATTGATCCGGTAGACAAATCCATATAATCAGCGAATAACGCTTCAAACCGCACGAATATAAATAAATCGCGGGAATCTTTAATAAGATCGCACCACGTGGTAAAGACGGCCTGTATGACAACACACAAGTTAACAACTGACAAGCAGGGAGAGTACCATTATACAGTCGGTCCGTATCCAGATCCTGTTCTTGAAATCGAGCCCGGTGACACTGTCGAGGTCGAAACGCACGATGCATTTGAGGGAGCTATCGAGACAGAGGATGATTTGCCAAGTGAGGTTCTCGGTGACTACCTAAATCCACAGAATGGTCCAATCTACGTTGATGGTGCAGAGGAAGGCGATGCACTGGCGATACAGATCAACGACATCCAACCCCGCGGGCCCCAGCCGAGGGGAACAACCTGTACAGTCCCCTACTTTGGTGGGCTTACTGCGACAGATCGAACGGCAATGCTCCACGATCCGCTCCCAGAGATCGTGAAGAAATTGGAAGTCACGACGGAGGGCACTGTCTGGAACGAAGATATTACAATTCCGTATGACCCGTTCATCGGAACGGTGAGTACGTCGCCAAAGATTGATTCAGTGAACGCGCTGACACCATTCAAGCACGGTGGCAACATGGACCTGCCTAATGTGCGTCCGGGCAATACAATCTATCTCCCAGTTGAGGTGGAAGGTGGATACGTCTATCTTGGAGACTGCCACGCTGCACAAGGAGATGGTGAGCTCTGTGGTGTCGCGATCGAGCACCCGACTGTTACAACTATTACAGTCGATCTAATCAAAGATTGGGAACTTGAATGGCCGCGGCTGGAATCCGATGAGTACATTATGAGCATTGGGAGCGTTCGTCCGATGGAAGATGCCGCCCGGGCAGCGTATACAGACTTGGTCCACTGGATGGTTGACGACTATGGATTTGACAAAATGGAGGCATATATGCTCCTCACACAGGTCGGACACGTCCGCTTAGGCAATATGGTCGATCCAAACTACACCATCGGTGCAGGCATCGATAAATCGTATTTGTGAGTGTCGGGTCAACTACCTCGGGGTCAAGTGCTTCGAGAGACAACGTCTCTCGTTACCTTCGCTCCGCTCACTCACGGCAATGTCCACGTGAGTTGTATGCGAATACCGTTGACACTATCCAATGTGATTTAGGATACCAATCGCGAGACCACGAGTTAGTTCACTGATGGTTATTCCACTCACCACGATCGGACCGCCAGTTTCGGCAGTCACTGATGGCAGAACCAAGTGGGAGACAACTCAACACGGTGCGCGCAAACTTCTGTCCGCCACCGATTCGAAATGTCGTGGAGCTCATCACAGTTCGAACAGACGAATCCACTCCTGTTCTCAACGATACCAGACACTTCAGCACCGTGATAACAATAGAACCCATTACGTCCCGCTCGGTCAGCTGCGGGATTATGTAAAAAAGAGCTGATCACACTTTTCGAGTTCGTGTGTGAAAATGAGCTGCTTCATACACTGGATTCTCAGTAAGATACTTTTGGCATTGGTGATTGATTCAAGCTGATCGGTCTTTCGATCGATTAGAATAGGATTTGTCTGGCTCTTGTATTTCTGTCACGCCCGCAGCGGTGATTTCTTCGACTATGACCTCTGGGAGACCCAACAGAGACACGAATCGATTCGGATCAACCTGAATGCCATCCATTTTTATACCTGTCAGTTTTCCAACTGTGTTCAATACACTTACTTCAAATTCGAACGGTCTGCCACGCTCATCATAGGTGTAGACCCAAAGCCGTCCAAGTCCATTTGGACTCTGCCAAGTTGTCTGTCCTTGGACAAGCAGTTTGCCTGCTGGTGGGACACAGTGTTTTTTACATGCCGGGCAGTGGCCATTGTGTAGGTCTGACCCAATGTATGTGTATGCCTCCATACAATTGAAGCACTGCAATTCTACTATTGTCATACTGATTTGGTAAATATGTCACAACAACTCAACAGAGTGTTGTAATTATCCGAGACTACCCTCCATTTCGAGTTCAACCAAGCGGTTAAGTTCGACTGCGTATTCGATCGGTAGCTCTTCTGTGATTGGTTCGATGAATCCTGACACAATCATCTGTTTTGCATCGTCATCATCGAGGCCACGGCTTTGCAGGTAGAAGATATCCTCGTCGCCGATCTTGCCGACGGTTGCCTCGTGTGCAACGTCAACACGTGATTCGTTGATCTCCATGTATGGCATCGTATCCGATGTCGATTCGTTATCGAACATCAGTGCGTCACACTCGACTGCTGTTGAGGAGTTGTACGCTCCGTCTGCAATGTGGACCAATCCACGGTAGTTCGTTCGGCCACCGTCTTTCGAGATCGATTTTGACTCGATCGTCGATTTTGTCTCGGGTGCGTTGTGGTAGACTTTTGCACCAGTGTCGATGTTCTGGCCTTTTCCCGCGAACGCGATCGTAATGTGGTTGTCGGATGCACCACGGCCTTTGAGGATCGATGCTGGGTAGAGCATCGTTGCTTTCGACCCCATCGAGCCGGAGATCCACTCCATCCGGCCGTTCTTCTCAACGATTGCACGTTTGGTGTTGAGGTTGTAGGTGTTTTTCGACCAGTTCTGGACGGTGGAGTACTGCACGTGCGCGTCTTCTTTGACGAAGACTTCGACGCCACCGGAGTGGAGGTTGAATGCGGAGTACTTCGGTGCGGAACAGCCCTCAATATAGTGGACCTCCGAGCCTTTCTCTGCGATGATGAGCGTGTGCTCAAACTGTCCCATTCCTTCGGAGTTCATGCGGAAGTATGCCTGAATTGGCATATTAACCGTGACATCCTCTGGGACGTAGACGAACGATCCACCGGACCAGATTGCCCCGTGGAGTGCAGCGAACTTGTTGTCGCTCGGCGGCACGCACTTCGTCATGAAGTACTCTTTGACGATCTCTTCGTGCTCTTGGACTGCTTTGTCCATGTCACAGAAGACAACGCCTTTCTCTTGCCACTGCTCTTGCATGTTCTGATACACGATCTCGGATTCGTACTGTGCACCGACACCCGAGAGTGCGTTCTTTTCTGCCTCTGGAATGCCCAGTTTGTCGAACGTGTCTTTGATCTCGTCTGGGAGATCACGCCAGTCGTCAACCCCACCGCGGACATCGACGTCCGGACGGATGTATGGGACGATGGCATCAACGTCGACTTCGCTGAGATCCGGGGCTTCCGGCCAGCCAGTCGGCATCGGCATTTTCTGGAAGTGCTTAAGGGCGCGGAGACGGCGCTGTAGCATCCATTCGGGCTCATCTTTGTCTTCGGAGATGACGCGAATCGTTTCCTCATTGAGGCCTTTTTCGGCCTGGAACGCCGATTTCTGCTCCTTTTTAAATTCGAAGCGGGCTTCGGTGTCTGTCTGTTTTAGGTGTTCTTCGGAACTCATTACTATGTTCTTCATTCTATAACAGATAAGCTTTGACCTGGTGAAAATTAATTCGTAAATAATTTTGTTTACTTTGTATAAAATAAACTAAAATTATGACTAGATAAACTTACGTTCACATAGCGACATAGTAAAATCGACGCACATGGTGATACACACAACCGTTCCGTTTGACGCACTCACTACTGAAACAAAACGTCCCTCGTCAAACGCAGGAGGGGTAACTCAATGATGCCGTCCACAGAGAGAATCAGGGAACAATCCCAAACAAAATCGGAAAAAACGGGCGTACTACAAACATGCCCAGAGTGTGACGGCGAGATACGTCGTGATGAAGTCCGTGGAGAGTCTATTTGTCAGCTTTGTGGCCTCGTTGTTGGAGAGTATACCATTGATCATGGTCCCGAGTGGCGATCAAATGATGATGGCGATAGTCGTTCGCGAGTAGGGAGTCCGCTAACGAACTTACGACATGACAAGGGCCTTTCAACGCAAATTAGCTGGCAAAATAAAGACGCGAGAGGAAACGGACTTAGCTATCAAAAACAACGCAAATTCAATCGTTTACGACGCTGGGATCAACGTGCAAATGCGCGATCGCCCGAAGAACGGGGATTGAAGCATGCACTCGGTGAAATCGAGCGCATGTCTTCTGCATTGGGGTTACCAAAACCAACACGGCAGATTGCTGCACAAATATACCGGCGTGCTGCTGATGACAATTTGCTTCCAGGGCGATCGATCGAGGGAATTGCGACCGCAAGCGTATACGCTGCGGCACGAATTGATGGCGTTCCACGAACGCTTGAAGAAGTCGCAGTTGTTAGTCGAGTAGACCAACAGCGAATCGAACGTGCATACCGGTATATGAAGCGTGAGCTATCACTAAGCGTCCCTCTCACGGACCCTCGTGAGTACATGACCCGCATTGCGTCAGAAACCAGTTGCACAATGCAGACAGAACAACAGGCCCGAGCACTCATTGATAAAGCAGTCCGCTCTGGTGTACACGTAGGTAAAAGCCCTGTCAGTATCGCGGCTAGCTCGATTTATGCTGGAGCAAAAATGACAGACGATCCAATCACACAATCAGAGATTGCTGCTGCTGCAAACGTAAGTGAAGTCACGATACGAACTCGGTACCGGGAGTTGCTCAAATTGGATTCAGAAACCTGAACCGCATCAGCGTTGGCTGAGAGGCTACTAGCCTCGAATGTCCCGATGCTTTCAGCCGGTGGTGGTGAAAATCAACGATCATGGATGGGGCCAATAGCAAGCAGAGTGGGAGAACGAAGTAGATATCCAACTGCGCCTGTTGAAGTTGTCGAATACAGGCCCCAATTGAAACAGACTCCACACATCAAAATACTTCTCAGCACGTTGTCAAGATACTCTATTAAACGCCTACATATTGTGTATCTGAAACAACATTGAATAGTGGCACTAAATAACATACCCTATGGAAATCAAGGCCGCGGTTGTTCATGAGAAAGGCGGTTCCTTTGAGATCGAATCAGTGGAACTTGAGGAGCCACGTGCAGATGAGGTACTGATCGATATGACTGCCGTGGGTGTTTGCCATACTGATCTTTCTGTGAGAGATCAGTATTATCCGACACCACTACCAGCAGTTTTGGGACATGAAGGGTCCGGCGTTGTCGAAGCAGTTGGTGAGGATGTCACCGGGGTTTCTCCCGGCGATCATGTTGTGCTCTCGTTTGATTACGATACGACCTGTAGCAATTGTCGAAACGGAGACGTTGCATACTGCAACGAATTTTTTGAGCATAACTTCACTGGACGACGTGTCGAGGACGGCTCCTCACCAATTTCGCAGAACGGAAACGAGATCTCGGGGCTATTCTTCGGGCAGTCATCATTTGCAACGACAGCGATCGCAAAAGAACGAAACGTTGTCGTTGTTCCTGATGATGCACCGTTGGAACTGCTTGGACCGCTTGGGTGTGGGATTCAAACCGGTGCTGGTGGCGTCATAAATTCGCTCGATCCACAGGCAGGCTCATCAATGGTTATTTTTGGAGCCGGTTCGGTTGGATTGAGTGCCTTGCTGGGTGCGAACATCAAAGGGTGTACGGACATCATTCAGATCGACCTCGTCGACAGTCGCCTAAAAAAAGCCGAAGAGCTTGGTGCAACGATGACGATAAACCCTGAAGCAGTGGATGACACAAACAGTGCGATTCAAGACGAACTCGGTGGCGGCGCAGACTACTCATTAGAGACGACCGGCCAGCCATCGGTACTCCGACAAGCAGTCGATGTGCTTCGACAAGGAGGCACATGCGGCGTAATTGGTGCACCACCGCTGGGGACCGAAGTATCGCTCGATGTAAACACGATTCTATTCGGACGGACCGTTCAGGGAATTATTGAGGGAGATTCCCATCCAAAGGAGTTCATCCCGGATCTTGTTGAACTATACCAACAAGGGAAGTTCCCATTTGATGAATTTGTCACATACTACGATTTCGATGATATTCAGCAGGCAGTTGCGGATTCCGAATCAGGCGAAGTCATCAAACCGATTCTGCGGATGGATCAGTAGTCTCTCACGCTGTGGGCTTGACGTGACTCGATCGAAACAACACAAAACCGTTCATCACGCACGGATCTCACACCAAACTACTGTCCTGCGATGAATATTCTCCATGGCGACAACGGCTTTTTTGTAGTCTGTCCACCGTGTCTATGGTATGTCTTCACTTACAACGGATGACGTAGAAAGACTCCGCGGTGTATTCGATCGACATCTCGATGTTGGCCTCCACCATGGGGCACAGTGTGCGGTGTATGTTGACGGATCGTTGGCCGTTGATTTTGCAGGTGGCACTGCTGCTCCAGAGGGCGACGAAACAACGAGTGAGACGAAGCATCTGATTTTCTCGTGCACAAAGCCGTACGTTGGTGTCGTTATCCACCAGCTCGTCGAAGAAGGACAGATTGCATACGGCGATCGCCTTGTTGAGTACTGGCCATCGTTCGCAGAGCAGGGTACAGAGAAGGCAACAATCACTGTTGAACAAGTGCTTTCGCACACTGCAGGGATCCCATATGGCCCGTTCGACGAGCAGGGAGACAAGTGGGACGATTGGGATGCGGCTGTCGCGGCAATGGAAGACATTGAACCGGTCTATTCACCGGGTGAGCAACCTGCGTATCACGCATTCAACTATGGCTGGCTCACAGGCGAACTGATCCATCGGGTTCTTGAACAACCGGTACGCGAGGCCGTCAAAGAGCGGGTATTCGAGCCGCTTGGAATGGACGATACGTCGATCGGACTCGATCCTGATGAGCCGGACTCAGTCGCAGTACTGTCCGGGTTCGAGATGTCCGATCGATGTCGAGATGTTGGTGAGGGGTTAGGCATTCCCGCGGCAGACTCGGCCGCAGCATTCAATGAAGAACGGATTCACCGGGCGGTTATCCCTGCCGCGAACGGTATCGGAACGGCCCGCGATATGGCTCGTTTCTATGCGTGCATCGCAAACGGCGGTTCGATCGACGGAACGGAGCTCCTTTCGACAGAGACCGTTGACTATGCGACGCAAACGCACGCTGAAACGGATTCGGATGGGACACTCTCTCGTCCGGCTCGATATGGGCTTGGCTTTTGGACCGGCGGCCTCGCAAATGATATGTTCGGAACAGTGAGCCGCGAGCGCCAGTTCGGACATGCCGGATTAGGTAGTATCTTCGGGTGGGGAGATCCAGAGCTCAACGTTGGGTTTGCGTACGTGACAAACGGTATTCGAGAGGAGTCATACGAACATGCCGCTCGCGTTAATGCAATGGCTGATGCAGTTCGCCTGTGTCTCTCTGAGTGAGTAGAAACCAACGTGTTGTGAAATGTTTTCAGCGTCCGTATTGTAAGAAAACTCATTTGCTTATCGAGTTCTGTTTGAGCTAATAGGAAGGTCCGTATTCAAGATCAGCCAAGAGATCGGTGACTGCTTACACCCATGCAATCGACGTATTGTGTTTTTTGAGATATTCTGGATTAGCCCGACCTTCCATGGCTTCGATGTAACATCCTTCCTGGTCAATCAGCGTTGTGTGAAGAATATCGCTTTCTGTGCTAAGTTCCGGATCGACCCGTAGACAGTACTCACAATCGATCGTGAATAATCCAAGGTCGAAGGCCGCATGATGTGTTTTGCTCAGTGGAACTACGTTGGAGAGGTCTGCTCGATGCGCTTCAAATTCACTCCATGATAGCACATGTGCAATGTCTAAGAGCCCGGGATGATCGACACCTGATACGGGACATGTTTGATTATATTGGGTGAGGGCAGTAGCACGAAATTCAGGATCAAGCGATCGGGCATGCACAGATGTTGTATACGTTCCTGCAGAAATCTTATCAGCGATGAGTGGGTTCCAGTCACCGCCTCCCCACTCTTCGACAGCATTGGTAACAAACTGATGACCCTGCTCCGTTAGCTCATACAACTGTTCGTTTTTTGTGACCAACCCCATACTTCGAAGCCAGTTTGCTCGTTGGAGTGCCATATCGGTCTCACCATGGCTCCATCCGAGTTCTGGGTGTGTCTTCAACTGTTGCTCGCTTATTTCCGCAATCGTAAGCGGGGTAGCTGCTAACTCGTACATCAGGCTTCGAAGTCCAATGGTCCGATCGCACATTATACAGAATAACGTCGCCGTATCTTTTGTTGCAACATACTTTCTGCCAGCATCTCCAAGCACCCATCTTGACTCGTCTTTTTTGATAAACCCCACGTTCTGGATGTATGTTACCCGACGAAGGATTGACTCACGGCTTGAAACATTCCGAAATGTGCCTCGATGCCAGCCAACAAGTTCGTCAGTCGTTGGATTGTGTGTTTCAACGCACTCCAGCACTGCATCAAGTGTCTCAACGTAGTTCGTCGCCCCACCGAACATTGGGACAATACTACGCAATCGATCGGTAGCCATACAATGTATGTCAATCACAGTCACTGGACTTCATACTTTGTGCAGCGTTCATATGGATAGGTAAGTTCACCGACGAACAACGATCGTCCGTCCGACAACGTCACCAATTCGTTTGCCATCACCACGATACAGAATCACTGCGACCGCAACGCTCCAGTAGCCGAGCCCATCAATGAGGCGAAGCGCATTCCGAAGAAATGAGCCGCGAAACCCAAGCGCAGTGCCGTCATCAGAAACCACAGTGAGGCCGAATAGCCGCTTACCGATCGTCTCCCCAGTCTGCCACTCAAACAAAAAATGATACAAAAATGCAGCCGCCATGAGCAGCAGGAAAACGATCGTACGTGTGTCTCCCGGCGTCAAGAGTGCAGAAAATGAAACACCAGAGAGAACTACTGGAAGACACACAGCGACCAAGACAACTAGCTGATCAACGAGGAATGCAGGTGTTCGGAGCCGAAGCGGCGCAGGCGTGACCGACATACAGGACTGTTGTCGGTGATCGATGAAAACCTACCTGTCACAGTTCACTGATACTCACACTGCCCACGTCTCTTCTGTATAACACATCTCCCAAAACTGGTGCTCCAATCGAGCGCTGGTGAGGAACGCCTCAGTCATTGCGTCGTGTTCACCCGGATACTGTTCTGCACACCGATCGACAAACTCGCGCATCCACGCAACAGCATCTCGAAACTCATCGCTCGTATACTTTTCAATAAACGCGGTGTATTTGTGCGTTGTGTCCGCCTGTTCGGCCATGTGATCGGCAATATCGAGATATCCTTGTCCACATGGGTAGATTGCCGCACTAATTTCTGCGATTGACCCCTCGTATGCGGTTCGAACGAGGAAGTTCGTGTATGCGACACACGTTGGGACTTTTGTGACCGATTCCAAATCCGCTGGTGTCAGCCCCCATTCCGACGCAAACTCCCGATGAAGATCCATCTCGTAATCCAGTATCGTGTGTGCAACGTCCATCAGATGTGTCATATCCGCTTCTGTATCTGCTTTTGAACTCGCGATCGCAAACACCCGGGCGTAATCCAACAAATAGCGGTAATCCTGTTTGACCCAGTGGAGAAATGCATCTTCATCGAGCGTTCCTGCGGCTAACTCGACAACAAACGGATGTGATTTTTGTGCGGTCCAAATGTCCTCGCCAGCGGTGAGAAGCTGTGTACTGAAACTCATCCTATCTGAAGAGAGGTCAGTACACCCAAATATATGTTAGTGGTATTACTTGAGAATATCTATGCTGAAAATACAGTCCCGACTCCAAATGCAGCGATAAGAGAAGAGTGATTGACGATTGACTACTGGTCTTTACCGCCGTCAGTGAGGGTCCGCTGTGAGAGGACCTCATCAGCAAGCATATTTGCTTCAGCCGGGAGCGGTCGGTTGCCATCGCGGCAGGCGCGACCAATCCGGTCTGCAAGCACAGTTACGTCTTGACCGGTGCCTTCCGTGGCGACGCGTTCGAACGTTTGTCCATACATTGGAGCTGTCCGGTTGCCTTCTTCATCAAGGCTTGCATCAATCACGTATCGTACTTGTTTCACCGCTTCCTCCGGGTGCATACTCGTACATTCCATAGCGTTCCTTATAAATTTACTCTGATTCGGAATTGAGTAAATTACTCTCGCGAACGATCGATCGTTCGACACATCGATCGGAGATATTCAGCGGCAACAAGCGGTTCGTGACCGAGTAGTGGCCGGACAGTATCACACCCATGTAAGAGTTGTTCTCGAGTCTGTCCGGGTGGGAGTTTGTTAGTCACAACCGTCTCGACAGTGTTGAGAAGTGGTAGTACGTCCGATCGGTTTCCCGTTCGTGCGCTTGATTCGGCTTCCGAAAGCAGTTGGACCAGCGTATCAGACACGTCTTCAGGAAGGTCGTCACTCACGGCAGTCGGTAGACGCGAGGAGAACAAAAAAGCTACAAAAACGATCGAAACCGGAGTCTATACCACCGCGACTGAGAGAGTATGCACATGACAACATCGCCGCGTCGATCGACTGTTGCGGCTGCGGCAGCCAACGCTGGTGCAGCAGTTGCGATGGACCGATTTCGCACCGGAATCGATATTGAGACAAAAGACGGGAAGACGGATGTCGTCACCGAAGCCGATCGACTGGCCCAACGAGAAGTCATCAAGGTAATCAAAGAATCATTTCCAGACGATGCGATCGTCGGTGAGGAAGATGATGAACTCAAATCAGTCCCAGATAACGGTCCCGCGTGGGTTATTGACCCGATTGATGGAACAAACAACTATGTCCGAAATATTAGACTGTGGGGGACTGCTGTAGCGGCCGTTATCGATGGCGAGCCGGTCGCAGCTGCGAACGTGTTCCCCGCGCTTGGTGACACCTACACCGCAGATGAGACACAAGCCTACAGAAACGGCGAGCCAATTGCAGTTTCAACAGAAGAGGATCCACAGCGATGTGCAGTCTGTCCAACTATCTGGTGGGATTTCGACAACAGAGATGAGTATGCTCGGGCAACGAGTGCGATCGTCCACCAATTCGGCGATTTGCGGCGATATGGCTGTGCGCAAGCGGCATTATCGCTTGTCGCATCCGGATCGCTTGATGGTGTGAATACGAACATCCAGCCAAATCCGTGGGATACCGTTGCTGGAGTCCACCTTATTCGTTCCGCAGGTGGCATGGTGACTGACATTCATGGCGATCGGTGGAGACACGATTCCACTGGCCTTGTTGCATCAAGTGGGGCTATCCACGGCGAAGTATTGCAAGCGACCCGTGCGATTGAACAACTGGATGACTGAGCAAGGTTTTCAGTTTGGAGGCTCAAATAATGGTATACGCAAATGTCCGATATGGAACTAGATGACACGGATCGAGCGATCCTCCGTATTCTCCAAGAAAACGCGCGAACACCGTTTAGCGAGATTGCACGCCGGATTGAAATGTCAAGCGCGACCGTCCACGATCGTGTTGGCCGACTCGAAGACGCAGGCGTGATCAACGGGTATCACGCAGATGTCGACGCGAAAAAAGTTGGGTACGGCGTCTCGGCGCTTGTCGGACTCCGTGTTGAACAAGGAAGAGAGGAAGATGCCCTGTCTCGACTCCGTGAGATCGACGGTGTCCAAGCAATCCATCTGACAACTGGTGAGTGGGATGTCATGCTTCGTGTGTATGCAAAAGATACAGACGCACTTCGAGATCTGATGTTTGATAACGTTGCTGCAATGGATGGCTTCTCACGATCGCAGACGATGATTATTCTTGGAACGGATTACGAATCAGCCGGGCCGCCGATTTAGTTCGGTGTGCTCTTTCAGCGCACACGACCGCAATACTAAATTCCCTCGTCCTCTCGTATGTGAATATGGCTGCTGTCTCCGATCGACTGTCTGAAGATCCAGAAGCACTCTGGGGTGGAACAGTGCTTGCCCTCCTTGCAGCGCTCATTGGAGGATCTGCACTGTTCCCACAGACTGTGTATGATGGATTTGTGTGGAAATATTTCTGGGGCCCCGTTGTTGCAGATGGTGCAGGTGCGTCCTGTGCGGTCCGATCTGGTGGGGAAACGTCACTGCTATTCAGTCTAAACGACTGTGCAACTGCAACCGGCGTGGTTGCGGAGCCTGGATACACTACAATTTCGACACTGAGCTACGCGCTTATTTTGGTGTTAATGCTGGTTGGTATTGTGTTCCTTATCCGTCGCCTCGATATTGGTGACGAACCTGGCCTCTTTTTTGCACTGTTTCCGTTCATGCTCTTTGGTGGATCGCTTCGAACCGTTGAAGATGTCGGCATTGCACTTGGTGGCGGTGCCGAAGCACTGATTCCGTTCCCATGGAGCGCGTTTCTAATTAGTCCGTTTATCTACTTCACTGTCTTTTTAATCACGCTTATCGCACTACTGATTTCTGTCGGTGCGGAGCGACAAGAGCTTGTAAGCCGATATGAGTATCCACTTGCAGCGATCGGTTCACTTGCGTTCGGTGCAACACTCGTCTACTACGGGTATGTTGCGGCGACAACAGAGGTGATCAATGTTGTCTGGGCTGTTCCAATCATCACGCTCGGCGGAGCGACAGTAATTACGGCAATCACATGGTATGTGACACAAAACTATGCACCACACATCAATGCTGGAACTGGATTTGCCGGTGCGATCGTTGTCTGGGGCCACACAGTTGACGGTGTTGCAAACGTTCTGAGTTTGGACTGGTCGAGTCAGCTTGGCATTCCAAACTACTCGCCAAAACACGTCGTCAACGGGGCGATCATTGATCTAATGAGTGCTGTACAACCGGCATCAGTCTCTGCAGCAATCGGAACCGCATGGCCGTTCCTCTTTGTGAAGGTTGGTGCAGCACTGTTCGTTGTCTGGCTGTTTGAACCCGAAATGTTTGAGGAAAGTCCGCGATACTCGTGGGTGTTATTGATTGCGGTACTTGCAGTCGGGCTTGGACCGGGGACCCGTGATTTCCTCCGTGCAACCCTCGGTGTGTAAACTAAGAGGAAACTTTTCCGGCTGCACTCACGGTAATGACGGTACAGTCCAATTTTTCACGAAGGAACGAGTCAATATCTGGGTCTGAGAGGAACTTTCGCACCATTCGCCGCCAGCGACCGGCCTGTTTTGAACCAATCACAACGACATCTGCACCTTCCGCTGCCACCTCTTCGAGAATCGTCTCTTCGACAAGAAACCCTTTTCTAACGACGTATCGTGCAGTAGGAATTCGCCCAAACCGCCGCTCAACTGCGCGTTTGAGTTCGGTCCGAGTTGCATGCGTACTATTCTGATAAAGATCAACATGGAGAATGGTCAGCTCTGCATCCCGGTCCTCGGCAACGCGAATCGCCTCTCCAACAGTTGCCTCTGAATGTTTGGTTAAGGGATATCGAACTGGAACCACGACAAGCGTCATTACATACAACTCTCGCTGCGTGAAGGTAAAAGCAACACTGCTGATGGAAGGCTTATGTTACCAATCAACACATAGATGGACTATAGGCACTATGGCTCGGTGAAGCGGATCCGATCGCTTACTGTTGGGGTAATCCCGAACTGCCTCGCATATTCTGCGAGTACCTCATGTTGTACACCATGGTCAGAAACGTGATGGTGTGTATCGATCGCTGGGAACTCATGATCGGAGTGGAGCAGATACTCTGCGGTGGCGACAGTGTATGTCCGATCTTCAGCAACTGGTTCGCCATTAACTGCTGCATCGAGAAGCGTTTCCCCTGCGGCATCCCACGTTACGGTTGCATTACTGATGTGGCCGTGCCACCACTCATCCTCACCGAAATCAACGGTTGATACCGCAAGCTGTTCAAACAGTTCCCACAGCTCTTCACCAGTTACTGCTGCGGTGACAATCGGCTCCTCGAACGGAATAACGCTGATAAAATCTGCAACCGTGACATCACCGTTGAGTGGCGGCCCCGATCGAATTCCACCGCTATTTTGCAGTCCAACGTCTGCATCTGCGGCCCACCGATATGCATCCGCGACGAAGTTCCCGATTCGACATTCACCACCATGAACCGTCTCTGGATCGCGAACGATCGGCGTCTCAACATGACCAACAACCGTATCGACACCAGCTGACTCAAGGCGATGCTGGAGCGAACGTTTCACTGACTCGATAACAGGAGCGCCAGCAACGTCGTGGCGCTTAACCGTGACATCGTCACCGCTCAGTGTAACCTCAAGCACTGCGTGGCCATTCACACCTGGCCGTGTAAGAACGGTCCCATTGATTTGATCAATTCGTTCGCGATGGACATGCCCACCAAGAATTACATCAATATCGATCGCTTCTGCAAGCGCATCATCTCCAGCGCCCAGATGCGACAGGGCAACAATGTAATCAACATCTTTTGAGCGGAGCTCTGCCACTGCGCGTGCTGCGGCATCTATTGGATCATCGAAGACAAGATCAGCAGCAGTTGGGTTTATTGAGGGTGTTGCAGGATCGGTAACACCAAAAAACCCGACAGTAGAGCCATTCACCGTCCGAGTTGTGGTTGGAACCACACCGACATCTGCACCGAATCGATCCCCGTCCGAATCACGGATATTTGCATTCACCCACGTCTGTGGTGCATCTGCAACCAGATCGATCGTTGCAGCAAGCCCATAATCAAAATCGTGGTTCCCAAACGTTGCAACATCGGTACCGATCTGTCGATACAGATCAAGTGCCTGCCGCCCATCGCTGACGAGTGATGTAACACCAGGTGCGGTGTTATCACCAGTTCCAACAACGAGCGAATTCGCGTCGCTCAGCGAGGAAATAAGTCCTGCAAACCGGCCAACTCGTGTCGGATCGTCGTAAACATTCTCGATATCAGAATAGTGGAGAAGCCGAACCATATGACAGAGTGGTGCTGGTGGCTGCTTCAAACCGTCGGCTTCTGCTCGGCGCGCAGCACCTAATCTTCGAGTTTAAATGCAACCTCGACTTCCGCCTGATACTCTCTATTTTCAACGGTTGCGAGTTCAACACCGAGCTCTTTGACTTCAATCCAGTGGACGTTATCGAGCGTCTCAGTTGCTCGATCGATCGCATCGTCCGCTGCGTCATCGAAGCTTTCTGTGCTTTTACCAATCAGTGTAACTTTCTTATATACCATTGCACATGCTATCTCGCGGCACAGTGGTAAAAACGTAGGTGGTACAACAGTGACAGGTCCGTGGTGTCGCTGCGATCAGGCCCAACTATGTGGGTAGACAACTTCAAAGTCGCCGTCTCTGTCGACGCCGATTATTGCCCAATCATACGGTGGCTTTGCTGACCGAAGATATGTGAGAAGTGTTTCTGCTGACTGTTTCCATGTAACGAAACACCGAAGCCGTGGATAGTCTGTTGTATCCTCACCTTCAAGAAGTCGTTCGGGTGATTCCACGTCGCTTTCACACATTGGTGTGACAAGCACGCGCCGCCATTTGCGTTCTGCAATAAATTGCATTTCCTCCTCGTCTATGGCGTATCCGAGGCGTTTGAATACGGTTCTCGCCTCCTCGCTTGGTGGCATGGTAACAGTTGCCATCTAGACTCAGATTGCGACCGTTGGGTGATAAAGGTTCGCACAAATCAGTTTCTCTGGAGGAATATCACCAATAGTGAAATTATTCGTGTGCTGCGTCCCACTCTTCGGGCTTCCGGATATTCCCACAGTTATTGCACTCTATCTTACCCATGGTATCCATCGCATTATCAAAACTTTCGCAGTTTGAACAGACATAGCCCCAACGGTTACTGCTGTCTTTGCTGGAGTAGACCGCATAAAATGGTGCTTCGCTGCCACGCTCTGCGTCCGATCGATCAATAAAGACAGACTCGCCGCGTTCAGTTGTTGCAGATTCAAGTGCCATACTAGTTGTATCGCTCAGCGGCGATTTAATTTTGTAGGTGAAAAAGCGGGTCCTGTTCTGCTCTTACGTTCTGAAACTTTCACCACAGCCACATTCTGCGGTGATATTTGGATTCTCAACAGTGAACCCTGCAGCCTGTAGCCCATCTTCGTATTCAAGCCGGCTGCCGCCAATATAGTTCAGACTTGCAGGATCGACAAATACACGGAGCCCATGGTGTTCAGTCACCGTATCGTTCTCCTCGGGCTCGGTGTCAAATCGCATTCCGTACGAGAGTCCCGCACAGCCGCCTTGTTGAACAAACAGCCGGAGGCCACTCACATCGGTGTCCATATTTTCGCTCTCCAACAGCGCAAGTGCCTTGTCGGCTGCTGCTGGTGTCACTTCGACGGCGGTACTCGACGTTCCGTCGATCGATTCAGTACTCATACAGACAGATATCGGCTCAAGGATGTTAACTGTGACGCCGAGCCACACACAGCGAAACCAACGGTGGTTACGATTCGTCCGAAAAGCGTACGCGGACACTTTCGGCGTGTGCGTCAAGCCCCTCTGCCTCTGCGAGCGTTGTGATTGTCTCTGTCAGCTCTGCGAGCGCATCTTCGGACAGCCGTTGGACCGTTGTCGATCGCATAAACGTATCAACTGACAGCCCACCGAACCGTTTCGCACCACCGTTCGTTGGCAGTACGTGGTTTGTGCCGGATGCATAGTCGCCGGCGGCGATCGGCGTAAACGGCCCTAAAAAGACACTGCCCGCAGAGTCGATCCGGTCGAGTAGGGCTTCATCATCCGCTGCCTGAATCGAGAGGTGCTCCGCGGCATACTCTTCAGCAAACAGCACCGCTTCTGACATCGATCGGGCAAGCAACACACCGCTTGCATCGTTTGTCAGCGCTGCTCGAATCGTCTCTGATCGGTCACGCTCGCCTGCTTGGCGATCGGCCTCAGTGGCAATCTCGGCTGCAAGCGACGCATCATCTGTCACTGCAACAACCGAGGAGTTTGGGTCGTGTTCGGCTTGGGCAACCAGATCTGAAGCAACGGTCGTCGCATCAGCAGTCTCATCAGCAAGTACCAGTCCCTCAGATGGGCCTGCAAGGAAGTCAATCTCGACATCGCCTCGAACCGCTGCCTTCGCGGCAGTCACCCATTTGTTCCCTGGCCCAACAACTTTCTGCGCTGCAGTCACGGTTTCGGTTCCGTATGCAAGCGCACCGATCGCCTGTGCGCCACCAACCTGATACACTGCATCAGCACCCGCAACGTGAATCGCTGCAAGCGTGACCGGATTTATTGGCTCAGCTGGCGGGGTGGCGACAGCAACGTGTTCAACCCCTGCAACCTTCGCTGGAATAACACCCATCAGCGCGCTGGATGGGTATGCTGCGGTCCCACCCGGGGCATACACACCCACACGTTCAAGCGGTCGATAGCGTCGGCCTAACTCCCGACCGTCAAACGATTCTCGCCAGTCTGCTGGCCGTTGTCGTTCGTGAAACTCGCGGATGTTTGCGGCGGCGTGTTCGATCGCTGCTCGAGTTTCCGTATCAATTTCAGTATATGCGCGTTCGGCCTGGTCAGTCACATCAATATTGCCAACCTCGACGCCATCAAACTCCCGAGAAAACTGTCGAACCGCAACATCACCCTCCGTTCGAACGCGATCGATAATATCGCGAACATCTCCCCGAACGGCATCAATACCTGCATCACGCTCAAAAAACGCGCTCCGTTCGGATGGAGACAGATCAGCAATCGTCGTAACGTTCATACACTCGCTTGGAGAGGGCGTCGAAAAACCGTTTCCATCACATTACTTAGTCAATTGATCTGATTCCGGTGATGTCGAGAAGGCCCCAGATAAACAGATAACACATCAGTCCAAACGCGAGGAGTACGATCGGCGCAGCAAGCGCGAGCGAGATAGAATATGGGAGGAAAATCCGGGTTGTCCCCCGAATGATGAAACTCAGAAAAATGAGCCCGAATGAAGCGAGCGCAAGTGTGACGAAGCGGCTCCGGTCCATGCCACAGTTCGGCGTGAGAACGTGATGAACGTTCCGCTGTGGCTTAGGGACGCACCCCGTTGAAACGACCGTTTTGGATAGGCTGGTACGTTGTAGCTAGTTACTACTCAGATACATATTGTTCACAGTCAGTTCCTACAGTTATAGTAGTTAATTTATACCTATCTACCTACCTGTTGAGGATCGATTCAGTTCGAATCGTCGGTGAACGTACGCGTGAGTGTGCGTTCGCTAACTGAACTTCCGGGACACAGGGGATCTGTGCCCATATCCAATATATGTCGCACTCAAATCAAGAAGATAAACCCACAGACGACATCGCTAAGCAATCCGCCACTGAGGAGTCACAAGACAGTGAACCACTTTCAACCGAGATCGATCGGACCACTGGCCTACTACCTACTTTTGGGTTGCTTGGGCTTGTTTGCGGCATCGGATTGCACCTCTACATAAAACGACATGACTGAAGAACAACCCATAACCAAGACACGATTGCGAAACCCGAGTTACGTTGGTGTACTCGTTGTTGTGCTGCTGGTCTGCCTGCTGGGTGTTACAACAGTCGGTGGTGCAGCAGACTCCGCTACACCAGTAACGCAACAGATGACAGAGAATGAGTCCGTTTCGGAAGACGGATACTATGAGGAGGTTCCAGAACGTGGTGAACCGTATTTTGAAGCCGCAGCCAGCGATGGTAGTTGGGTTAGCTACGTCAACCCGCGTGATGAATACCGAAGCCCGTATCTTGGAGATGGGTCCGGAAAGATCTGTGTCGCGCTCTACAATCAGGCAGGTGAGCCGATCGTTGGCGAGTCAGTCCCCGGTACAACGGTGACAGTTCCAACAGGCGACTCCCTGTCATGGCACAGTGCTGCGGATCCAATGACTGTTCAGTATCCCCTGACAGAGCAGTACTCACGGCCTCTTGATGCAGATCAGTTCGGTACAGCTGATGATCTCCCACAAGGTGATGGCTATCTCGATAGTCACTGTATTGAGTTCCATGGTCTCCCAGAAGATGGAACAGTTAGCTACGGCGAGGTTGAAATTGATGGACCATACTCAGATCAGATCGAAGTCGTAGGCTACATTCAACACGCACACAGTGCATGGAACACGGATGTTCATCCGATCGACGATGCGGTCTCATACGAGGACGCTGGTGGGGGATGGACCTACGAGCCGGATGCTTCACACGGGCAGGTTGTTGTTGTGCTCCAACTAGCAGAGACAGTCGAGACAGACACTCAAACGCCAACTGAGGAGGCAACTCCGACTCACACAGAGACACAAACGGATGAAACCCCAACAGATGTGGCAACCGGCGAAGAAAATGACACGCAAACCGAAGCCGTTGCGGGCGCAGACGAATCATCGCCTTATGAGCGCCCACGCATCTGGGTGATTCTCGGATTGGCGAGTACAGTGTTGGTCATGGCCGTTGTTGGGTGGTCGATTACACGTCGGGGCTAGTTCGACCGGTTACCGGTTACCGCCACGTTATTCGAACCAAAAAGAGTAGGGCGAGCGTTTCAAGCGCACATAGCAGTGTTACGCCAACCTGGATATCGAGGTCTGATCGGAGGAACCAGCCGATGAACTCTCCGTGAAATCCATACAGATAGATCCACAGGCTGTTTTGCAAGAGCAAAAACACCGAAAACACCAACAGGCCAAGCGTATGCGGTGCGCCATGCCGGCGGTAGTTTGGCAGCCAAACGTACACTAACGAGAGCAACAGTACGATATTGACGATCGCTGCAACACGCGCAATATCCAGTAAGAGACTCATACGTACCTACCACCATCAACCGCTGTATTGCGTCTTTCCCCACCCATTACTCCTCACCTTCCACTGTGTTGAGTATCCGCTCAACTGTGTCCCAGTTCTGTTTTGCTTGTTCAGTGAACAGATACACTTCACCATAACCGTTCCCAGCCGACTGGAGAATATTATTCTCGACGAGGATCTTGAGATGGTGTCGAATTGTGCTATAATCCATCTCAAGCGCGTTCGAGAGCTGATTTGCATTCTGTGGTCGGTGTTCCAGCGCACGAAGCAGTCGGACTCGGGTTTTTGCCCCTCGTGAGCTTGCAAGCAGGTACCACAGTACACCCTCCATTCATTTCAACAAACGAGGGGGAACAACCTAAACGCTTGTGTGAACGGAACAATTACCGTTCGAACACGACAGCACACATGACAGACTACTTTGAGACTGATTGCTATTCGTTGTCCGGCTCCAGATCGACAGCAATCTCAAGATCAAACGCCTCATCAGCAGGAGCATCTTCAGGCTCGAGATAGCCTGCTGCGAATGCTGTGTACACCCACCCAGCACTCAGTTCAACATCGAATGTTGCAACAACGTCACCATCGTTGTCCTCGGTTGCAGGTCGGATCTCAAGTGTGTACGCTCCTTCTGGTACTTCGACAGTTGCCACGTCACCGAAGGCCGCATCTTCGACAAGCACGTCGCCTGTCTCTTCGACGGTCACGTCAACTGCTGGTGCATCCGGTGATGCATGGACCACACGGACCCGTGCCATTTCACCAGGATCGGAGAGATCGTCCTCAAGTAACGCAACCTCGAACGGTTGGTTCTCCTCGGACAGCTCACCGATCGCTGCAGCAGTGTATGCCATTCCACTTTCAAGCGGGACATCCGAATCAAAGACAACCGTATCCGTATCTCCGGCAGCGGTGATCTTCACCTCATACTCGCCACTTTCGAGTGAGAGGTAGTCGCTCACTGCTCGGAATGGAACATCCTCTAAGACGGCATCTCCATCGACGTACACATCCACATTTGGTGCGTCAGGGGACATATGTGCTGCTCGGAGTGATGCGTCTGCATCTTCCGCTGGCTCACCACCTGAACCAGCGTCAAGCGTGATTTCGAGATCGAAGGCCTCGTCAGCGGGGGCACTGTCAGGGTCAAGGTAGCCAACTGCAAAGGCGGTGTACACACTTCCCTCTGCAACTGCAACATCGAACGTTGCAACAACGTCACCGTCGTTGTCTTCGGTTGCAGGTCTCACCTCAAGCGTGTATTCGCCTTCTGGGACCGTTACTGTGGCTGCATCACCGAAGGCTGCATCTTCGACAAGTACGTCACCCGTCTCTTCGACGGTCACGTCGACTGCTGGTGCATCTGGAGATGCGTGAACGACACGTACTCGTGCTTCATCGCCTGGATCGGAGAGATCGTCCTCAAGAACCAGTGGGGAGAACGGATGATTCTCCTCAGAAAGCTCACCGATCGCGGCAACCGTAAAGTCGCCTTCCGGTACGTCTAGTGTATCCTCGAATGCAACCGTATCAGGGTCGCCTGCAGCGGTGATTGTCACCTCATAGCTTCCGACAGGAAGATCGAGATACTCACTCACTGCACGGAACGGAACATCCTCGAGGATGGCGTCGCCATCAACGTAGACATCGACGTCCGGCGCATCCGGTGAGAGATGCGCGACGCGAACCGTTGCCTCCTCTTCGGGCTCGGGCGTCTCTTCGGGCGTCTCAGTTTCTGTCGGCTCTGGCTCGGTATCACCGTTTCCAGATCCATTCCCATTGTCTGCACCGCTACATCCAGCAAGCGTTCCAACGAGAACCACACCACTAGCAGTAAGTACTGCACGTCGTTTTATATCAACCATAACGGTCACCTATCGATACGGTTGACACATATATGACATATTTCCCAACTTCAACCCAAGTACCTCCGAGTTTATTCCAAAATTGCTCCAAAATGTTGTGAGTAGTTGGTATTAATCTGTCTGTAAGTAGTAAATATAGATTAGTTGACTACAGAATGTTGTCTGCCGATACTCATATTATACCGTTATCAGTCATATTTTATTGCTTCCGTTGTTTGCCATGCACATGACTCCGCACGCACCGGACATACAGGAGACAATTGCGATGTCTTCGGAGCCATCGAATCCGTTCACAGAGTTACCACCAAGCGAGTGGCGGAACGTATTCTTTGCACTCCCTGAAGAGGTACAAGAACATCTTGTCGTTGACATGAGCCAGTCTGAGTTGGAGACGTTTATCGACCGGCTCGATCCGGACGAGGTGACTGCAGTTCTTTGGTTTACTGATGAAGAGACACGTGAAGCGCTGCTGGCCACCCTTGATAATACACGCCGTGAAAAAGTCGATTTTTTGCTCTCTTTTAGCCCCGAAAGTGCGGCCGGGTTGATGAGCCTCGACTACGTCACTGTCGATGAAAAACAGGAATTCTCCGAAGTGATTGAACGCGTTCGTCGATTCGAAGACAGAACGGGCGAGGTTCCGACGATCTTTGTGACTGCCGATGGAAAATTACAAGGCGAACTTCCCGGTGCAGTGCTGTCCGTGGCCGACGACGAAACTGAGACGCTCACCGACTATGTCCGAGAGACACCGCACATCCGCTACGATCGTGATGACGAGGAAGTCATTGAAGTGTTCAAACAAAACCCTGAGCGTGCCGTTGCTGTACTCGATGAAGACGAAGATATTCTCGGTGTAATTCATGCCGAAGACCTGTTACGGATGGTCGAACAGGCACGGGGTGAGACGCTGTATGAGTTCACGGGCGTCGCTGAAGAAGAAAGCGTTCTTGACGGTCCGGGAGCGAAGGTGCGCCGACGATATAAATGGTTGATCCTCAACCTCGGAACCGCGTTCATGGCCGCAGCGGTAGTTGGTTTGTTCGAGTCAACGATCGCGGCGGTCGCAATCTTGGCAGCATACATGCCAGTTGTTGCGGGAATGGGTGGTAATGCAGGCACACAAGCGATGGCGGTCACTGTTCGTGGGGTTTCACTCGGTGAAGTATCGCTCAACACTGGCAAGCGTGTCATCTTCAATGAAGTTGTTGCTGGTGCCGTCAATGGTATGATCACTGGGTTGCTCGTTGCTGTGATCGCAATCGCTTTTTCCTTCGGCGAGTTTGGTCTCTTACTCGGGGCAGTTATCGGCATCTCAATGGTCGCAAACCTTGTTATTGCGGGCTTCTTCGGTGCACTCACCCCACTGATACTCGATCGAATAGGATACGATCCCGCCACGTCTGCGACGATCTTTATAACCACCGCCACTGATGTGCTTGGCTTTTTCGTCTTCCTCGGACTGGCGCAGGCAGTCCTGTTGTAAGCAACTGAGACACTCCGGTTGCTAAACGTACTTTTTTACTCTGGTGACTTCAGTCTAAAATGTTACCCAGGACACTAACGTCCAGCATCATCCCGAGGCGGCATGCCGCGTCAGCCGGGAAACCCTCGTGCCAGGTAGTTGCGTTACGGTGCAACGGCCGTCTGTTGCGCGCCTGGGTTCTCCGTGCGGTCATCGCTCCCATCTGGGACTACTACGCCGGGGACTAGGGCACGCAAACGTACGTTGACGGTGACGGTGTATATCATTTCCGTCACCGACTGTCTTCATTCTGCTCGGTGCGGTCGGCAGCAACTGCGACTGGTGTCACTCCTTTTCGCCGTGCATCTACTGTCGAGAGTCCATACACAAGCCCAACGAGCAGCACCACACCGATCGGCAACAGGATGAACATCGAAATCCCCGTTGTGCCCCATACAATAAGCAGTCCGATCGCCACAACCGCGACGGTCACCGCGTAATACATCTGTGTGCGGACGTGATCGATCAGATCTGCACCGGTAAAGGTTGACGATAGCACTGTCGTGTCTGAAATCGGAGATGTGTGATCGCCGAAGATTGCGCCAGAGAAGATCGTTCCAACAACTGCTGCAACCATTGTATGGTCTCCAGTAAGTGACCATGCCACTGGAATTGCGATCGGTGTCAAAATCCCCATTGTTCCCCACGAAGTGCCAGTTGAAAACGCAATAAACGCCGCAAGGAGCAACACAACAGCGGGTAACAGCGCCGGTGGCAGCGTCTCATCTGCAATGGCTGCAACATACGCACCAGTCTCTAGTGCGGAGACAACCTCACCGATCGACCACGCAAGTACCAAAATCGTCACTGCAGTCAGCATGAGGCCAAAGCCATCAACAACGGTCTCGACTGCATCTCCGATCGAAAGCAACCCATACACAAGCCCAATCACGATTGCACTGACAATCATTGCAAATGAGCCATACACCAACGCAGCAGCGTAATCTGCATCAACGATCGCCCCCTGCAGGTCAGCAGCACCGGCAGCATAGCCAGTCCAGACTGCGGTTGAGAGTGTTACGACGAGCAAGACACCAATCGGGACAAAGAACGATCGGAGCATCGGATTCTCAATATTCGGCTCTCCAAGCTCTGCTTCAACATCCTGCATTGGCCGTGCACCCTCACGGTTCACATTACCGGACTGCCAGGATCGGTGTTCTGCGGTCAGCATCTCACCAAAATCACGCCGCGAGATGACAATTAGAGCGACCATAAAGATCGCAAGCAGCGAATACGCATTGAACGGGATCGACTGAATAAATACCTCAAACGCTGCTGGATGCTCGCCAGGTTCGAAGCCTGCTTCCGCATACCCATCACCGATCAACGAGAGCTGAAAGGCAACCCACGAGGAGATTCCAAGGGTTGCAACCGGGGCAGCCGTAGAATCGACAATATATGAGAGCTTTTCGCGAGAGACGCGCATGTGATCTGAGACATCTTTAATTGAAGAGCCAACGATCGCCGTATTTGCGTAATCATCAAAGAACATTGCAATACCGAGAACCCATGCCGCAAGCCCAACCTTCCGTTGGGAATCAAGCCGATCGATCGCCCAATCGCGGATCGCATAGGAGCCACCCAATCGCCACAAAAACGCCACGCCAGCGCCCAAAAAGAGGGTGAACATGAGAATTTGAACGTGGAACTCGTCAGCGATCGCCGCAACGATCCAGTCAAACGTCTGTACCAGTCCCACACTCCCAGTGAAGATCACACCTCCTGACCAGACACCTAAAAAGAGTGCAAGGATCGCTTTTCGGGTGACGATCGCCAGTATAATTGCCAACAGCGGTGGTACCAACGATAGTGCGCCAAACTCAGACATGCTGACTATGTCACTGTGTTTCGTGGTAACACTTTTTCAGCAAAGCAATACAGTCAATTCAGAAAAACGTACCACTTGCCGTTAGTTTATCAGCGCGAATCGGCCTTCGATATAAAATGTAATATTTTGAGCGGTAGATGCCGATGATTCTGTCAACCTTCCCGATTTTTTGGTGAAAAAGGCGCGAATCCGAACCCACTTATCCCATGCCACCCATCCACATACAATGACAGTACGAGTCGGTATTCTCGGTGCAACGGGCGCAGTCGGACAGCGGTTCATCCAGCTCCTCGACGGGCACCCAACGTTTGAAATCGGAGCGCTCACTGCAAGCAAAGCAAGTGCAGGTAAAACCTACAAAGAAGCGGCAAAATGGCGCGTGAGCACGCCAATCCCGGAGGATGTCGCAGAGATTGTGGTCGGACGAACAGACCCTGCTGACGTTCCGGATGATATTGATCTGCTGTTTTCCTCGCTTCCATCAGGTGTTGCCGCAGAGGTTGAACCGCAGTTCCTCGAAGAAGGATTTGTTATTTCATCGAACTCTTCGAACGATCGAATGGCCGAAGATGTTCCGTTGACGATCCCAGAAATTAACGGTGATCACCTCGGCCTCATTGAAGTCCAGCGCGATAACCGTGGCTGGGATGGCGCACTCATTAAAAACCCAAACTGCTCAACGATCACGATGGTGCCGACGCTTGCAGCGCTTGATGAGTTTGGGCTCGATCGCGTGCACGTCACAACGCTTCAGGCAGTCTCTGGTGCAGGCTACTCAGGCGTAACGTCAATGGAGATCATTGATAACGCAATTCCACATATCGGTGGCGAGGAGCCAAAGATGGAGACGGAATCGCGCAAGCTGCTTGGATCCTTCGATGGTGCAGAGCTGTCGATGCACGGTGCAGAAGTAAACGCCTCCTGTAACCGAATCCCAACGCTTGATGGCCATCTCGAAAGCGTCTTTGTTGATCTTGCAGACGACGTCACACCGGAAGATGCTCGCAACGCAATGGAGAACTATCCCGGAATTGATCTTCCAAGCGCACCTGAACAGCTTATTCATGTCTTTGGTGAGGATCAACCGGATCGCCCACAGCCACGACTCGATCGCGATCGAGAGAACGGAATGCAGATCTCCGCAGGGGGCATTACGGAGACGCCACAAGGCCTCAAATACAACTGTTTAGCACATAACACAGTTCGCGGCGCAGCCGGTGCAAGCGTGCTCAACGGTGAGCTGCTTGTTGAAGAAGGCTGGATCTAACGCTGTTAAAAAAAGATGTGAATAGCGACGACAAAGGCGATCGAAATACAAATGATAAACAAGATTACAACTGCTGTCGTCGATAGCATCCCACGTTCATCGTTCTCCATCAGCTGTTGACCCGAATTCATAGATAGCGAAACCACGGCAGTGTATATCATCGGGTAGACTGCATCGCATATTAATATGATATGCACCGATTCTCAGATTATATAACTGGGCCCATCCTACAGCGAGATGTGACGATCGATAAGTTCGATCGGGTGCGGTGGCATCGCTTCCTGTCCTCGATCGCCAAGCTGTGATCGACACGATCCGCCCGGGGCAGTCACTGTTGTTGCACCGTTTTCTTCGACCTGCGCAAACAGTATTGACCCGATGGACTGTGAGAGTTCATAGTGCTCTGTTTCGTAGCCGAACGAGCCCGCCATCCCACAGCAGCCCGAATCGAGCACTGATACGTCAAATCCGAGCCGATCGAGCACCGCAGGTGCGTGGTGATCTTTTGAGAGCGCTTTCTGGTTGCAGTGACCATGATAGGCGATAGATTCCGCTGGTGGAGTCACGGAGACGTTTTCATCTCGTCTGTAGATATCAAGGTACTCCAAAACACCGTAGGCGTTTGCCCCGACCAATTGGGTGTCTTCACCTGAAACGAGTGACTGGTACTCATCTTGGAACATAACTGCGTCCGATGGTTCGACAAAGACGATCGACCTGCCATCTTCAACAAACGGGCGGAGCAGCTCAACATTCGTCTGCGCAGCAGCTTGTGCGCGGTCCAAAAAGCCCAGTGAGTACGCAGCACGACCGCTTACTTCGAGATGCGTTGGAATCTCGACGTAGACGCCTGCGGCTTCAAGCACCCGGACCGCTGCTTTTCCTGGCTCCGGATAGCTGTAGTTTGTGTAGGTATCCGGAAACAGCAGTACACGATCGGTTGCATCCGACGTTGAGACCGTGGATCCACCTCGAGTCTCAAACCAATCCACAAGCGTGGTTTGGGTAAACGATGGCAGCTCACGCTCGCGTGCAATGCCCAGTGTCTGTTCCATGACCCAGCGAGCGCCGGGGAGCTTCGGACCGATATTAGAGAGCGGTGCAAGCGTACTTGCAAGGTTCGAGAAGCGTTCGATATCTGCAAAGAGTCGATCGCGGATCGATGGACTTCGTTCTTCGTGTGTTTTGTGTTTGATTTCGGCTTTAAGTTTAGCCAGATCCACACCAGTTGGACAGTCTCGTTTACAGCCCTTACAGCCGATGCACATATCCAAAATGGTATCGTGAAATTCCGCTGAATGAAGCGCATCCGACGGAAGCTCCCCACTGATTGCGGCTCGAATCATATTTGCCCGACCGCGCGTTGTTTGCTGTTCATCCTTGGTCGCTCGGTAGGTCGGACACATCGTTCCGGAGCCGGTCTGTCTACAGGTTCCACAGCCGTTGCAGAGTTCGACAAGGTGTGAGAAGCCACCCTCCTCGGAGAAATCAAGCGTTGTCTCCCAGCCCACAGTCTTATACTCGGAGCCGTATCGAAGATGCTCCCGCATATCTGTCGGGTCCGAGTCGGTGTAGACAACTTTTCCTGGGTTCATTCGCCACTCCGGATCAAATGCTGTTTTGAGATCTTGGAACGCAGTCCATAGCGTGTCACCGTACATTTTGGGGTTGAACTCCGTACGGGCAAGCCCATCGCCATGCTCACCTGAGAACGCGCCATGGTGTTCTAACACAAGATCGGTTACGGCATCAGTAATCGAATGCATCGTTTCGATCCCATCAGTCTCTTTCAACGAGAGGATCGGACGGATATGAAGCGTCCCGCTTCCAGCATGCGCGAAATACGCTGCAGATGTACCGTGGTCTTCGAGAATATCGCGGAATTCAGCTACGTACGTTGCGAGCTCTTCAGGAGGAACTGATGCATCCTCAATGAACGGATACGGCTTGGCATCACCTTCGAGACTCATCAGAAGTGGGATTGCAGCCTTTCGCAGATTCCACAGATCGGTCTGTTCGGCGTCGTCGTATGCCTCAACCACATCGAATGCATCGCCGGAAACAAGCAGCTCCGCACTGAGTGCATCGATCGCATCCGAAAATGCCGATCGATCGCCGGAACCAATGACCTCATTGTCAAACTCGATTAGCAAGGACGCGGCAGTCCCATCTGGAATCTGTGCGGCATACTCACGATACGCAGTGGAGTCTTCTGCAAGCGCAAACACCTCCTCATCCATCAACTCAACACCGCTTACCGGATGCTCCAGCGCGACTGGAACCGCAGCCATGGCGGCAATTAGATCATCAAAACAGTACAGCGCAAGCGCAGTGTGTTCAGGTTTTGTGACAAGTGAGAGCTCCGCTTCAACAACGACGCCAAGCGTTCCTTCCGCGCCAACAAAGAGTTTTGAGAGGTTGATTGCGCGATCGCCTGACTCGGTTTCATATACCACTTTGTGGAGGTTGTAGCCGGAGACCGATCGCTTCAGCGTTGGATAGCGGGCATCAATCTCCGCTTGATTTGACTCAACAAGCTCTCTGACCGTCTGATATAGCTGGGCTTCCAACGTGGATTGTGAGACGATCGACTCCCACTCGTCGCTATCCAAGATCACCTCCCTTGTTTCGATGACAGAGCCATCTGCAAGAACGACTGTCAACGACTCGGTGTAGGCGTCAGTGATCCCATACCGAACCGAATGTGCGCCTGTTGAGTTATTCCCGATACCGCCACCAACGGTTGCTCGCGCTGAAGATGCCGGATCCGGCGCAAATTTGAGTCCATGCGGCGCGAGTGCCGCGTCTAGATCATCTTGAACCACTCCCGGTTGGACTGTTACCCGTCTGTTTTTCGGGTCGATCGAGATAATGTCGTTGAGATGCCGTGAGAGATCAAGCACCAAACAGCCGGGACCGACGGCTTGTCCTGCAAGCGATGTTCCTGCACCACGGGCAAGGACAGGGAGACCGAACCGATCGGCGATTTTTAGTGCGCATTGCACATCCGCGGTATCGTGTGGAAAGACAACACCTGCGGGTTGGGCACCATAGATGCTCCCATCAGTGGCATATAACACGCGTGCATACTCATCAAATCGAACCTCGCCGGAAAGCTCCGTGTTGAGTGCTGCAGCAGCATCGTCCCACGCTGGTGACGGTGTGGTATCAACGTGTATGTGCTCAGTCGGAGCGTGCTCGACAGCCATGCAGTAAACCTTGTTATTAATCGTGTTAAATCATGTAGTCGATTGAACTGAGCAGAGACCAGTATCATTTTTGAACGTTCTATATAATAGGTGGTATGCGCATTGCACGGGTCGAAACAGCGGATGGGATACAGACAGGCGAACTAAGCGAGACGCAGGTCCACACCGAGGATGGGACGTATGAGCTTGGAGCAGAGGCAACACTGCTTTCGCCATGCGATCCGACCGCAATCTACTGTGTCGGGCGGAACTACGCGGAAACGCTGGAGCAGATGTCGTACGATCGCCCGGAGGAGCCTGATTTCTTTATCAAGCCGTCCGCATCGCTTACCGGGCCGAATACAACGATTGCGTATCCGTCGTTCACCGACGAACTCACATACGCTGGCGAACTTGTCGCGGTGATTGATGAGCAGTGCCATCGAGTCTCGCCAGCGGACGCAAAAGATGTGATCCGTGGCTACACGATTATGAACGATCTTGATGCGCTAGATCAGCAGGGTCGGACTGCTCGAAAAGCGTTCACCGGCTCAGGGCCGCTTGGGCCGTGGATCGAAACTGAGTTGGATCCAACTTCGATCGACATGCACACTGATATTAACAGTGAGCGTCGCCAAGAAGCAAACACTGAACTCATGCTGTTTGATCCGTTCGAGATCGTCTCTTATCTCTCCGAGCGGTTCGTGTTTCAGCCGGGGGACGCGATTGCATTTGGGAGTCCGGCAAATCCGGGGCTTGTTGTGCCCGGTGATACGATCGAGATTACGTATGACGGTGTTGGAACATTAACGAATACGATCGGTGAGAAGCCAAATACACCGCTGCACTGGCAGCGCTAAATTCCTTGAACGGTATTAACTATCCCAGCAGTTTCGAGGAACATCCACAACAAAAACAACAGATAGAGGCCAATAAATGTCGCCGCCTCTGCGTTGGTAATCTCAAGATCAGTGCGAGTGAAGACAACAAAGACGATCGTTGCAAATGCCAAAAAGCCTAACATCGGGATCGCAAGCGCAAAATTCACCGTTGTTGTCCCCACGATGAGAACGCCGACAGGAATTGCGACAAGCAGATTGAACGTATTGCTGCCAAGGACATTTGTCAGGCTTGTCACATCCTCATCTTGTTTAGCTGCACGGACGCTCACGAACGCATCAGGGAGACTCGTTCCGGCTGCGATAACAGTCAGCCCCCAAAGAAATGGGGATGCACCAAACAACGACCCAAAGCCAAGTGCCGCACGGACAATTCCTTCAACACCGATCGCAATGACTGCAAGCCCAACAATCAGTGTTGCCCACTCTTTTTTGAGTTCAATATCCGGTGTCACTGGTGACACATAATCCCGCGTATCTTGAAACTGTAAAAAGACGTAGACACCATAGGTAAGCAGTGGAATGAGAACGAGCGGACGGGTTAGTATTGCTTCTGTGTCTGTTCCGCCTTCAATATAGGTCGCACCGAGTGCAAACGTTAAAAATAGCACAAGGATGCTAATGATGTAGAACTGCGCATCCTTATGAACGATATCTCTGGTCGTACTGAACTTTTCGCTGACCGCTGCTGAGGCTGCCGGAATCACGAGCAGATTAAAAATCGCGCTCCCCACAATCGCACCCACCCCAAGTGAAAACTCATTATGAATGAGTGTACTGATAATGATCGAACTCAGTTCCGGAAAGCTCGATCCAATTGCGACGACTACCGCCCCGTGGACTGCCGCAGGTATCCCATAGTGCCTACTGAGCCGACGAGCAGATCGCTCAAGCAGCTCGCTTCCTTTCCAGATGACCGCGGTTGAGGCGATCGCCAACGCCAACAGCGAAACAACACTCACTGTTTCAGCTATCTTGATGAACGAAAATAGGTATTCTGGAACAGTCAGGTCGGTCAGTTGACTCGGTTCTGTAGCTCAGTTCCGTCTTCGAGCGCTTCCACGTTCGTTTTGAGAATCTCACTCAGCCGATCGTAATAGTATGGCGTGTGACCTGCATTGTGTGGTGTGATCTGGACGTTGTTGAAGTCCCAAAGCGGATGCCCTGGTGGAAGCGGCTCTGGGTCGGTGACATCTAACACCGCGCCTGCGATTCGATTCGATCGAAGCGCAGAGACGAGTGCATCTGCATCAACAACCGGGCCACGGGCGATATTGACAAGCACTGTGTTTGATGGCATCGTCAAGAACACGTCCGCGTCGATGAGCCCTTCTGTCGCATCCGTAAGCGGACAGGCAAGGACAAGATACTCCGCATCACGAACTGCGGTATGTATCTCGTCAAACCCATACACCTCATCAGTTGGCCCGCCCTTCTCTGGGCTGTACCGAACGCCAACCGTTTTAACACCAAACGGTTCCAACCGCTCACAGATCGCTGTTCCGATCGCACCAAGCCCGGCAATCACAACAGTGCTATCCTGCAGCTCACGTGTTTCGAACGATCGCCAGACGTGCTCATTCTGCTGGCGCATTGCCCGTGGGAAATCTCGTGCTTGCATAATGAGTGACCCAATGACATACTCGGCGATATTCGGCCCGTGCACACCAGATGCATTTGTCACTGCAACATCGTGCTCATTCAGTAGCTCCATCGGAAGGTGTCCCGTCCCCGCGTAGATACACGCGAACAGTTCGAGATTCTCCGCCTGCTCAAGCTGTGATTCGCTTATTGTAAATCCGGTTACAATGCGTGCATCTTTGAGTAGCGCTTGTTCTTCAGTTGGTGTCTCTGCGATTGCAATCTCCCGTTCGGGGAGCTCTTCTTGAAGCGCCGCCGCATACGTCTCTGCGGAAAGTCCGTGAATCTTCTGGCGCATTACAACAATTTCTGGCGTGCCCATACAATAGTATCAGACACGAAGACTATCAATGCAGCCATTTTAGTTTCAATCAGGTAACCTCCGGGATGCTTCGGAGCGTTTAATAGGGAAACACGGCCCGTTCAGGGTATGGAACGCGTAGACGTCGCGATCGTTGGCGGTGGCCCAGCCGGGACCGCAGCAGCGCATGCTGCGGCCTCAAACGGTGCCGACGCGGTCGTCTTCGAAAAGGGAGTACCGCGGGCGGACAGAGAACGACTTGGCCCTGACTCAACCGATGCTGCTGGCATCCTCGACTACTGGGTAGATATCATGGATATCCATCCTGATGAGTTCGATGATGGAATCGTGCTGCAAACGCTTGATCGCGCAGAGTTTGTTGGCCCGAACGAATCCGTTACCCTCCGATCAACAGGAATCGACGCATCGTATGAACACTTTGGCTACACATTCTTCCGTGCAGGGTTTGATGATTGGATGCGCGAGAGAGCAGAAGACGCCGGGGCAGAGTATCGTATCAAAGCGTCGGTCAAAGGTGTCGAGACTGACCTTGACGCCACTGGTGATGATCCACGACATACCCTGACGATCGGAGCAGGAGATCTTATCGGCGCGGACTATCTGATCCTTGCGGACGGTCCACAGCGCACCGTCACCAACCGTGTGCTTGATACGTTTCTCCCTGACGGACAGAAGGCATCAGAACGGCTTGCCTCGCCGAAAGCCAACCATATTGCGTATCAGGAGTATCGGCGGTTCCCGAAAGAGGTGTTTGAGGAGGTCCAACACGCAATCAAATTCTGGTGGGGTGTCATGCCGGGACACACCGCCTATCCGTGGGTCTTCCCGAACGATAACCACGTCTGTCGTGTCGGGCTGACAATGCCGATCGGTCTCGATATTGATGCAATCGAAGACCGTGGAGAGTACGCACTGCTCCATCCGGAAGATGAACGAATTCCACAGGGGAAGACATACATCCGTCGGCTCTTGGAGTGGCAGTACGGCGACGAGTACGATATTGACACGGATTTCCCACTTGTCGAGGACCGTGGCAAACGAAACGGGACGGAAACATATCCGATCTCTTCGACGCAACCGATCGAGTCACCAGTTGATGCAGGTATTGCAGTGACTGGTGGTGCGATGGGCGCAACGTCTGCATTCCACGAAGGCGGCGATCACGTTGCGGTTCGAACCGGTGCAATCGCTGGCGAACTTGCCGCTGATGGCGATCTCTCGACATACAACGATAAGTGGCGAGATGCAATCGGTGATGAGGTGCTCAGAAACGTCACATTCGCCGATCTGGTTCGGGGGTATGGCCCAGCCGACTGGGACAAAACGTTCAAAATGACGAACGATATGCTTGGTGATGGCGGTCTCGGATCACTCAATAAAAAAGTCACGGCGGGACTCAGTGGGATGAAGGTGCTATACAAGTATAAAAAACGGAAGCGATCGTTCCGCAAGAAGGACTATGTGCAGCTGACGGCTGACGAGTACGTGTATTAGCCGCGTTGCTCACTGTGTTTGTCTGTCGTAAGAATAATCGACTGTTCAGACTGTTGCTGCTTTCTTTCGGGTGATGTACCCGGCAACGCGGTTCCGGACACCTTTTGATTCGATCGTTGTGAGATGTGTGACGTTCTCTTTGTTCGTCTCAAAGTCCGTGTTGAACGCCTGTGGGTAGCGCTCAAGCAGGGTGGTGGCGAGCTGCTTGATATATTTCGGTTTGATTGCCATACGGGGTAATTTATTTGTCCCGCACTAAAACGATTCGTTCCGCATCTCGCGTGTGTGCGTCGGATACACACGCTCTACGGTAGTTGTCTGTGGATTATTTACGATCGTACGATCGCCACTCCGAGACCTCCGTGAGATGATCAAACGCCTCTTTTTCCGTCGGCCCACCACATTTTTCCACGGTTTCTGCAAAGTACTCCAAGCGATCAAGCAACACGGCGGTCTCAAACGCGGGCACATCCAGCCGGGAGGCTGCGACAGTTGCATCAATCACTGCACCAAAGCCACGATTGATTGTTGGAACGACAGTCGATCGAACCGTTGCACCCTCTACATCAGGTTGTAGCTCCCATTTGATCCACTCCGTTCCACCATCAGTTCCCTGATCGATCGGGGTTGCTTCAACAGCAACCCACGCATGGGACGCATCCAACACTGGCTCTGGCTGTTCATAGATTGTTGCAGCAGCAGCAACAAACTCACGTGGGTCATCAGTAAATTGAATCACTCCACTGTTCTGCCGGTGAAAATTCCGTTTCGTTCGGGTATTCCCCCATGTTGTCGCGGTTACTGGCTCGTCCGGTGCTATTGGTGCGTGTAAACCAAGTGCAGCCATATTCCACCGATCGTTTGGCCCGTATGTTGCGACGATTGACTCGGTGACACCTCGAAGCGGTACGGGCCACCCGTCTGGGCGTTCTCCACAGTCGGACGGATCGTTCGTTTTCATACCTCCACACCTCGCTCAAGCGCGATAAACAGCGCAGCAGCAGTTATGTCCGCCGTCGTCCCGGGGTTGATCCCTTCCTCGACAAACTCCGCTGCAAGTGCCTCCGCAGCGCCTAGATCCTGCCCAACTGCCCCCGCCCGATCGCAGACGTTCGAAGCGACATCCCGTCCGTGTTTTATTGCAACTAGCGTATCAGGTTTCTCTGCGAGCAGTGAGAGAAACGCACGCGCTGCCCGATCGAGGATCGGCCCCGAATCCGTCGCAATCTGCTCAGCAGCACGGAATGACCGTGAAAAACCAGTAGTCCACTCTTCGGCGTTGCCGTCCGCGGTGCGATTGCCATCTGGGTTTGCAGAGAGTTCCATAATATCATAGAGGGTTAGCGCTCGAGATCTGAGCGTCTCTGCAGCGGCTGCTCCACGACGAACATCTAGCGCATCCGCATCTGTTGGTGGATCATCAACAGCGACATCAACGTATTCGAACGATCGGTAGAAGTCGATCGAGTCTGAAACCGTTGTCTCGGAGACGATCGTCTTGACACCATCTGGTGTGAGAGAATCCCTCGTTGCCGCGGTAATAAGCGGAACAAGGAGTAACAAACACCCGAACTGTGTGTTACCACCAGATTGGTTGCTCATTCCCTGCACTCCCGTGCGGAGTGCCTCACCAATAGTGCCACCGGACGCAGCCAAACGAAACCCCGCCAGTGAGCCAACCGCACCTGCGAGAAACTGCTCAAATCGAAGGTCGGACAGATCGCGGTGTCGATCGACATTTCCCGGTTTGGGGGTGCCTGCAACCTCTAACAGCAGTGCTAGCTGTGCATTTTCGGCGGGTGATCGTTCAACAGGTGTGTGTATCTGTTTGGTCATACAGGTACGCCCTCACTCCATGTATCGACTGCGTCTCGAAGCGGTGCAAGTCGGGCCGGGATTCGAGTCGGCCGTGCAACGCTTACAGCGTCAGCGCCTCGGTCCAAATAGTCTGTCACATCCGCGGGTGTGCGGACACCGTTATTAGCGATGATGAACAGGTCGGTGTCGGCAGCCACTGTTTCGATCGACTCCGGTGAGTCCATTGCATCAACGTGTATCATTGAGCCACCAGCCTCCTCAATCGCAGTTGCGGTCTCAGATAACGATACTGACGGGACCTCCGCACGTATCTTCACGCTTACTGTTGCACCAACAGCAACGGCTGCTTCAACATAGCTCACCAGCCGATCGGTATCCGCTAAGAGCGACTCACCACAGCCAACTGCACACAGCTCTGGCTGCCTGCAGTGTGCATTAACCTCAAGAACCGCATCATGTGCTGCACATACTCGTGCAGCAGCCGAAACTGGCTCAACTGTTGTGCTTCGGACGTTCATACCGGTCAAAACAGGAGTCTCGGAAAGCAAGGACAGCTGTGCGTCAATGAAGTCGATCGGATCTGCTGGTACAAACTCGGTACGATCCCTATTGAGTAGCTGTTTGGATGCTCGTTGGGCCTGTTCGTCGATTGAGAGGCCACCAAGAACTGTGAACCCACAGTAGTCTGTGGTTGTCTGCGCCCACGAAGCATCTGACTCTCCGCTGAGACTCGCAGCGACAAGCTGAGGGTCAAACATCACTGTACCTCCGAAAGTGCATCAGCCACCGCGTTCGCCACACGTTTACTGTCCGCTTCAGTGTCGATCGTGGTATTTGTTTTGACAACATGTCGATCGAGTTTGGTGTTGTCTGCAGCGTCAAGCACGAATGCATCCGCGAATGGGTACAGCTCTGCAACACCAGTCGTACTTGGCTCAACACCGATGCCACGCATAAGCGATGCTGCTGGCCCCGAAAACACTTCATCTTCAATGAACGGAGATACAACCACAACAGGAACGTGTGAGAGAGCCGTTTCGACACCTGGAAGCGATAGAATTGGACCGATGCTGGTAACCGGATTTGATGGGCCAATCACAACGGGCGCATCGAGCGCATCCATAACCGAAGGCGTCGGCGCGGCCTCATCGGCACCCCGATACTCGACATCATCAACGGTTGGCTCTCCGCGGCGAGCAACCCAGTACTCTTGGAAGTGAAGTATTCTACCTGGTGTGTGAATCATCGTTGCAACCGGCTCATCGCTCATTGGGAGCAGCGTTACCGAGAGATCGAACGCATCTGCAAGTATCCCAGTCGCCTCAGTCAGTGTCTTTCCCTCATCGAGGAGACTGGTTCGAGTGATGTGGACCGCTCGATCGCGATCGCCGATCGCCATAAACTCCGCGACGCCGGAGAATCGTCGCCAGCGAGAAATCTCGCGACCGGTTGTTTGCTGTTGAGGATCAAGGTAACGAGGCCCACCGTCAAGCCCGGCTGCGTCCGCAAGCGCAAAGAGTTCGGTATTTGTTTCGTGGGTATCCTCTGCGATCCCCCACCACGTCTCCCGATCGAGCACGCCACCGCGATCGAACAGCACGGTGTCAAGATCTGGACAGATGAGGAGCCCACCAAGCTCAACATCGTCACCAGTGTTTCCAACAACAGTTACTGTGTCGGGAGGAAACACGTCTGCTGCGCCGGCCAGAAGTTTTGGGGTTCCGGTACCCCCAGCGAGAAACGTAACCATAGCGGCTGTTGGCGTTCCGCTAATTAGTATCCGACGCTCGTCGAACCGCGGTGGTTTTGTGAGTACCCTTTCGAGTAGATATATGAACGAAACCCGTCGAATGATTCTGTCTGCCCTCTCGTCAGCGCCAGTATCGGGGCCAACACTGGCTGAGAGAGCAGATATTTCACGAGCAGCGGTCTGGAAACAGATCGAGGCACTTCGGAGTGATGGATTCGCAATCGAGAGTACATCGGACGGGTATGTGATTACTGAGGTCCCCGAGTACGGATCTTCGGGGGCGATCGAGTACGGGCTCTCAGCACCGTATACTGTTGAGTACCACGACACACTAGCAAGTACAAACAAACGGGGGCGTGAGCTTGCTGGCGAAGGCGAATCAGACGTTGTTGTCGTTGCTGGAGAGCAAACTGGCGGGCGCGGACGGCTCGGCCGAGAGTTTCACTCTCCAGTCGGCGGTGTCTGGATGACGATTGTGTTGCGGCCTGACCGGCCACCTGCACACGCACCGCTGTACACGCTGGCAGCAGCGGTTGCTGTTGTTGATGCAGCCAGGGCGCTCGGCGTTGATGCGGCGATCAAGTGGCCAAATGATGTGCTTGTTCCAGAGACTGCAGGCAAAACCGAACGTGGCGGTCACAAACTCTGTGGGATCTTAACCGAGATGGAAGGAGAGGCCGATCGGGTCTCATGGCTTATTGTTGGCATTGGAATCAATGCAGCGATCGATGCAACGTCACTTCCAGCAGCGGCAACAAGTCTTCAATCCGAAATCTCGAAGCCAATCAATCGCGGCGACGTTGCTCGAACCGTTCTTACGTCGTTCCATGAGCATAGCACTGATCTAGATACGGTCCTCGATGCGTGGTGTGAACGAAGTGCAACGATCGGTATGGAGGTACGTGTGGAAACGTCAACCGGTGTTATTGAGGGGACTGCAGTCGACGTTGTCTCACCAGGTGCGCTCGTTGTTGAAACAGATACAGGGAGGGAAACAGTTCACTCGGGCGACTGTGAGCATCTTCGGCCTGCGTCACGCTGAGTACAGATCAGCGGCTTCAGCTTCTACACGGTCGTCTGACTCGCTCACTCGCACCGTGAGGACCGGAATGTTTGATCCTCGAACGACCTTTTCTGCAACACTCCCCAACAAGAGCCGATCGATACCGCCACGACCATGTGTCCCCATCACAATCAGATCACAGCCTTCGCGCTCCGCGTATTTGACGATCTGTTTGCTTGGTGCTCCATCAACGACAGCAGTTTCAACGGGAACACCGGCGGACTCTCCGAGCTCTTTTACCACCGCTACTGCGTCCTTCGCATCCGCCCGGAGCATCTCATCAACACCTTCCCACGAAGACTCCATCGGCAACCCTGCGTAGCTCGCAGTGTTAACAACGTACAGCGCATGCACCGCTGCTCCGTGTATCTTCGCAAGTGTAACTGCATGTGCAATTGCGCGCTCCCCCTTGACGGAGCCATCAGTGGGGACCAAGATCCGATTGTATAGTCCCATGTTATCTCATAACATGATATTGTAGCTACTAACTTAACTCTTCGCGCTATTTTGTTGCACCAACGTTCTGTTCGCTCTCGAAGGTTATTGGATCCGGCTCAATGTGGGCGTACTCCACCGCTCGTTGACCGAGCAGTGCGACACGATCGGCAGTTGAATTGTCAACAAACTCCCCATCCGTGATCGCTGCATGTGCCCGAGGAACGGCTGCTTGGTGTGGAAGAACCCATGCATTGAATGCTCGACAGATCGATCGAAGATGCTCCAGCGTCGGCAAGGGAAATGAGCCACCAGAAACGGCGAGCAGGCCAACGGTTTTCCCCTCAAACTCGTCGAACCCACAGTGATCGAGCGCATTTTTCAACACCCCAGAGTATGAGCCATGATACATTGGGCTTCCCAGAAGAATTGCGTCCGCATCTCGGAGCTGCTGTTTAAGTACGGAAGCGTCGCGTTGTCTCTCTCGATCCGGATCGAGTGGTGGGATTGTGAGCTCCCGAAGATCAAGGAGTTCGGTTGTTGCACCTGCTGTGTCAGCACCACCGAGCGCGTGCAGTAGGGCAACTCTCGTGTAGCTTTGTTCTCTGAGACTTCCACAGACTGCAACAACGTGCGTTCCCGTCATACAGTGGGTATCTGTCGCATGAAATAAAAGACCGACTACTCGATTGGTCGTTGCAAATCCAGATGCGTTACTCGTGGACCCAACAGCTCTCGAACTAGTGCAACGAGTGGATTCTTTTGGCCGCTGGCAACGATCGCAATCTCCGATGGATCAGGTGCGGTTGGGTCATCCCACATACCAAGAACCATATGTGACCGGTCGGCAAGCACGAGTCGGCTGATCTGTGGACGTTCATCTATCGGACCATCGACCCAGTCCATTTGTGGCTCCCAGACCGTTGCTTCTGGGAGCTGTTCGGTGAAAAACGTCCGGGCACTTTCGTCTTTAACGCCTGCATGGAACGTGACACCACGATCGATCGCACGCTTTGCATACGGGAGACAGGCTTCATCAAGCAACTCATCCGAAAAGTAGAACAAAAACAGCTCATCCATCGCCCTGTCAGCCAACGCTCGAGCATGCTCATACACCTCTTGACGCGAGTGCAAAATTGTGGTCTGTTCGGCTGCGGGGGATAGGAGCGTCATCGCTGAATAGAGGGCTTCAATACCATTCCATGTTTCCTCTTCTGCGTCGGAGATTGTCGCAGTCAATTGCGATCGATCGTAATCAACCAGATCCCAGTCTTCGAGCTGTGGCAGATGCCGATGGTGCAGTGACACGACCATCGACTGAAACGGTGAATTCGGTGCTTCTGAACGCCCTGGTATGGCATCACTGCGTAACAGTTGCGATGCAAGCTCATGGACTGTCAGCCCGTTTTCAGTCTCCGAAAGCACAGCTAACACAGTCCGCTTGACAGGATCAGATACGATCTGCACGGTCCGTTCTTCGGGTGACTGCATAACAGTGTACTGTCATGTGCGACATATAAATCTATTTACACTAAAATCAAGTATCTTACTCAAAAATCAGTTACGCTTGAGACATACGTGAACCGATTCAAGCTCTGTACTCCTATTTTCGTTTGTGATATCAACTAACCCATCGGATTCTAAGTCGCTAACTAGTTCGTAGAGCCATTCTCGTCCGAACTTACCGCCATAATCAACCCGAATCCGTGGACCAAGCTCATCAAGCGTGAGCTGTTCGTACTCCGCAAGCGTCCGAATCACACGTCCACGAAACTGTCTCCGGCTTCCAGCGAAAATCGGCTGTGTTGGGACATCGGGAGCGGTAAAGTCACCACTTTCGTATGCGTCACACCACTGCCGCCAAGGGCACCCAGCCTCCTCACACCGTGGTGTTTTTCCACACGCGACGCCGCCAAGTTCCATAATGGCATTGTTCCACACGCGCGAGCGGCCGTCTGCCAGCAGCGTATTTGCGGCGGTTTTAAATACCGAATCGTCATCTGGCACCGAAAACGCTCGATACAAAACCCGCTTAACGTTTGTATCGACAACCGCATCGCCGGTATTGAACGCGAATGATGCTACTGCGTTGGCTGTGTACGGTCCAACACCCATGAGATCTTGCAGCTCTGTTGGTGTTTCCGGAAACTCGCCGTCGTAGTCGTCTCGGACCTGTTTTGCGGCTTCGTGTAGGTATTTTGCTCGGTTATTGTATCCAAGACTGTGTGCGGTCCAAAACGAGACGACATCACCTCGTTGGGCTGCTGCAAGCGACTCCACAGTTGGCCACTCATCCAGGAAATCTTCCCACGCGCTCACAACACGATCGAGCTGTGTCTGTTGGCTCATCACCTCTGAGACCAAAATTGCGTACGGGTCCGTCGTTTCTCGCCACGGGTACGACCGATGATCGGACTCATACCAGTCAATAAGTGCGTCTTGGACAGCAGTAAGATCAGCCGGAAGTGTCGATTCGATCGACTCCTCAGTCATTACACGGTAGTATCGCTGGGTGCCGTTTAGCGGTACTGATTGTCACTCCTCACACTCGCCGGTCATTGTCCATGCACCCAGGTCTCCATCTCTGCCGATCCGAATCATTGCTTCAACACACTGTCCATCGTCAGGTTTCAGCATCCATTCGTCCCACTCTGTATTTTCATCAAGTCGAACGGCAACGGAATAGTTTGCGGGCCCCTGACTTGCATCTTCAATTGGTTCGATTGAAGGCCGATTATCTGTCTGTGCACTGATTTCGTGGGTTCCCCAGTGAACGCGCTGTTCATTTCGATAGACTAGAAGATGGATCGTCTGTGCTACCTCGTCATCATTAACAAGCACTAAGTCTGTCAGTTCGATCGCTGCGTCTGCCTCCTGTTCGGCACCTTCTGTTTCTGCTGGTCCAGACAGACAGCCTGCGACGGACCCAGTGAGTCCAACTGCACAGGCAGACAAACACACCGATCGACGAGACATCCGAAAGTCGTTCTTCATACCAGTAGGGGTTCATCCAAAATTAAATACATTGTCCTCTTTTCGAGCGCGTCACCAATTCGTGAAGTGATCAGTTCACGTCGGTGATTGCAGCCGTGAGCAGCGAGGCTCCCAACTCGATCTCTCGCGCTGTGACATCAAGTGGTGGAAGCAGTCGAAGCACATCGTACCCACACGAAAGTGTGAGGAACCCACGTTTGAGTGCAGCCTCCTGAACATCGTCTCGAAGCGCTTTGCTTTCGAAGGAAACAGCAAGCATAAGCCCTTTTCCACGAATATCAGTCACCCCATCCAGTTCGGCATCTCGTAGAAGCTCTTTGAACTGTTGTCCACGAACGGTTGCATTTTGCAGGAGGTCATACTCTTCGATCGCATCGATGGTTAGCGCACCCTGTAGCGAGGCAATAATGTCACCAGCGCCCCATGTTGAAGAGATTCGGCTCGTCTCCTCTGGGAAGACATCGGATCGAGAGATTGTTGCGCCAACTCGCAGCGCTTTCGCAGCGGTGATTACGTCCGGCTCAATTGCATAGTGATCGGACCCCCACATTTCACCCGTTCGACCCATCCCAGTCTGAATCTCATCTGCGATGAGCGTAATGTCGTACTCGGAGACGATCGAGGCAATCTCATCCATGAACGTCTCGCTCGGGAATCGGTAGCCTCCCTCACCTTGAATCGGCTCCATGATCATGTAGGAAACCTCTTCTGGATTGATGTGGCCGCGTTTCGGATGGAGCTTTTCTCGCAGTTGTGTCGCACCATCAACAAAGAAGCCACAAGAACAGGTGTCAGACGAACACCTACGATCTGCACAGAATGGGACATCATGCACTGAAGAGATCTCCGGGAAGTGACGGCGGTACACTGACTTCGATCGGTTCAGTGATAATGCACCAAGTGTCCGCCCGTGGAATGCACCCTCGAATGTGAACGCGTATTTTCCACCCTCGCTTGCATCATAGCTGATTTTGATCGCGTTCTCGACGGCCTCTGCACCGGAGTTGGAAAGAAACACCGTATCCATGTCGTAGTGGTCAGTGATATCGACCAGCCGTTGCATGAGTCCTGTTGGTCCAGGGAGCGGATCCTCATCTGGGGGATGACCACTTGAAACGTAGAAATCCTGCCCTGCGATCTTCAGCGGGTCAACAAGATCGAACTCCCTGAGTTTATCCATTATCTTCGGATTATTATAGCCGAGTGGCGCAGCAGCAACGTGGCTCGTGAAATCCATTAGAATGTTCCCGTCTACATCGGTACAAAAGGGACCTTCCGCCTCTCCGGAGAGATCCCACACAAAATCATAGACATAGGTGCTTGGTGCCGCAACATCGTGATGGGTCTCGACCCACTGTGTGGCCTTCTCTCCAGGGAGGTTTTTGATGACGGGTTCCGTGGTATCACGGTTCATATAACAGGTAGTAAGAACGGCGTGATAAAACACACCATTTGCTTTTGGTTTAGGCGAATACTGCGATCGCAGTCGCGATGCCAGCAGCGAGCAAGAGCACAGCGCTCCACAACGCAACTTCATTTCGGAATCGAGCAGGCCCATACACTGCAAGACCAACCTTCACAAGAATGCTCGCTGCGGTTGCAAGCAAAATTGTAATGATTGCTTCATCTGACCCGATCGTCTCGCTTCGATACAACAGTACCGCGGAGGTCGTCACCCCTGCCGAAGAGATGAGTCCTGAGAGAAGCGCACTTATAAAGAGTCCGGCGGCACCAAACTCCGCCTGAGCAACTGTACTTCCAGCGAGAATAAATAGAAAGACTGAGCCAAATGCAAGCGCATTTTTGAGTGAGAATGGACTTTCGAGCTCCATCTCAACCTCCGTTTGCCAATCAGCAATAAATACTGCAATCACGAAGCTCCCGATAATCAACACCCCAAGTGGGATTGCAGCCCCCAAAAGAACACCACCTGCTGACAGCGTGAATGCGATTGCAATCACGAGATTTCGGGTTGCCATTGCAGCATTCGCGAGCAGGACGGCTGCGACACCATACGATACTGCAGCCTCGTTTTGTGTTATATGATCCAGCATTGCTCCGACAACTGCTGCAGAGGATGCTAATCCCCCAAGAAACCCGGTAACTGCAATTCCTTTTCCACCGTACGTTCGGATCAGCGTATAGTTTGCAATGCCAATGCCTGCGACAGTAACAACCATCAGCCACGCAATTCGTGGCTCGAACGGCACGCCAAGAAACTCCACTTCACCGACTGGGAGAAGTGGGTACACAACAAACGCAAGGATTGCAAACTCAATCGTCGATCGAAGTTCTGTCCGTGACAAGGTTCCTGCAAAGCCGTGTAGCTCTCGCTTAAGCACCAGTAGTGTCGAAGAGACAACCGCGACGGTAACGCCCGCAAGAACGTAGCCGATTGCAACTAAAACCCCAACACCATACGCGAGCAACAACGACACAGATGTTGTGAGCGAGAGCGACTGGTCTGTCCCTCGGACAATACCTTGCACGCCAATGAGAACACCCAGTGAAACAACCAAGAGCCCACCAATAATGAGGAGCGACTCACCAAACTGGAATTCTTGTGCAACAATAGTAAACACGGCTCCAAGCAGTGCGGTCAGTGAGAACGTTCGGACTCCCGCTGGCTTTGCTGACCACTCCCGTTCTAAACCAAGAAAGAGCCCAAGCGCTGCAGCAAGCGCAATTCGGATGATCGGCCCATCAAGCGTAAACCCAAATAGTGTCTCAGTTTGAAGGGATAAAAAAAGCATATGTGAAGACGTTTCTCAACACGGATAATAAATGGCCTGTTGGACCCAGGCAATCTAGACTAGTTTTCAACCGCACCGAGGTAGCGTGACTCCCAGTCCGATCGAGCCTCAATCTCTCTGCGGCCACGGCGAGTCATGATGTACTTGTTTGTCCGTCGGTCCTGCTCACCTTTTTCAACAAGCCCTTTACTGACCAGTGTGTCAAGATTTGGATATAATCTCCCGTGGTGAATCTCTTTTTCGTAGTACTCTTCTAGTTCTTCTTTAATTGCAAGCCCGTGCGGTTCTTCGAGGCCGGCAATCACGTACAATAAATCTCGCTGAAACCCTGTCAAGTCGTGCATCGGTTATGTCACTTCACATATTATAATCAGGTTCTATTAAATATACCGACTGAACCGAAAATCAAGTATTACACAAGTAGAGCGTGTATACTCAGTGAGTACCAAATAAGTGTTTGATTAAAAGAAACTATACAATGTTGAGTATCGGTTTGATATGATAATCTGCTGAATTAACTAGTTTCCAGATCGTCGGTGAGATTATAACCACTGCTACAGTAGTATACTGTATGCCAGAAGAAGTTCTGTTTAAGAGCGAATCAAAACACAGCCGAGCAGAAATCGCGGCCTACTTTCAAGATATTGCAACAAAATTGGAAGCAGGTGACCCAGTGACATTGAGTGCTGGCAGCGACTCAATCACGCTTGAAGTTCCTGCGAACCCAACGTTTGAGGTAAAAGCCGAGCGCGAAACATCAAAAGGCGGTAGTAACCCAGAGCTTTCGATTGAATTCGAACTAGAGTGGAAGGAAGGTGACGAGACTGGTGAGGACTCATCTCTTTCGATCGAGTAACGATACAACCAATTTAAAAAAGGAGGAGCTGTTCAACAGATACGACAGAGGTTCCAACTACTGTATAGAGCTTGCGCTCCACAATTTGTCTTCACGAAAAAGGAAAGCAAGCCACGCAAAAACGCGTGATGCTTGCCGCCCTGAATTGGTCCCCGCTGACGCTTCGGCCCTCCAAAGCGAAGCGTCAACTCAACATACTAGAGGTATTTACTTAAACATATCGAGACACAAAAAGTCAGCTAACAATCAATACCACCGATTAGTTAAATATGCTCTTCCTCCAGTACCCAGCCGAGCGCACGTTTATAATGCGTAAACATCATTCGGACACGCTCGTGATTCATCTCTTCGCTTTCTAGTTGTGATTGGAGGAACTCATACTGTTCACGTATCTCGGTTTCATCTCTCATAGAAGTGCTGTCGGTTGCAGGCCAGATATTTCCTTGGGCAGCTCACAAGAGCCATCATTAGCGAACATCTGCATGCAGACACAAATAATACCGATCGTAACCGTCCAAGTCGACGGAACTAGCGGCCATACGACTGCTGTTTACGAGACGGAGAGATTTTGGATATCGCAACGGTATAGACCGTATGAAGATACGAGGGACACGACAGTGTAATTCATGTGACACGAAATGGTCGTATTACGACACTGGGAGCGTCGCTTGTCCCGCATGTGGAAGCATCCGCAGCGTGGGGGTTGATGAGGAACGAAAACAGCACACAGATACACCAGTCACGCTCGAAGTTGATTCGATCAAACAACAGCTCGCGGCAGACAGCACCTCAATCAATGATGTTGCACCGGAGCTACTGCGAACACTCCGATCATACACACGGAAACGAGGCTTCATCCGTGGTGGGACGCTGCGTGAATTAGATGAACAGTATCTCGGAACACATGAACTGATTCATGCCACAGATATCTGTACACGAAGCCATCGGACAACAGAGCTTGATGAACTGTACGTGTTAGAGCTGTTTACTGCAGTCTCAGAAGGCAGCCGAATTACTCATACAGATGTCCCACAACGGCTTCACCCAGCTCGCGGTGCAGGCTACACAGATGCGGTCTCCGCATATCGACGCGATCTTGATATATATCTCGAATCAACACCGGATGCAGACGCCAAAGATGCAGTGACTCGGCTCCAAACACATCTCAAACGCGCAGATGCGCTTGAGGGGGATATCCCGTTGGAAACTGCTGAGACGCTCGTTATGATTGCCCATGAGATCGCTGCGTATCTCCTCGATGCCGATTCGGATGCGCTTGCTTCGGCACGCAATCGACTCGATCGGCTCTCAAAACTATAATATGGCTGGTACAGTACCCACACAGTCAAGGACGTGTTACAATAACTTGCAGTTATGACTGTCAGCTTTGATCTACATGACCACCGGCATGAACTCAAGCAGCTTCGTGATGCTGGCACAACGAAACTCTTTGCGAATCGATCGGAGCTTGCTTGTCCTGCCTGCGGTGAGCCGTTCATCCGACTCTTTATGAGTAGCCAGCAAATCACTACGTTCCCCGAAAATGACGGTGCTCGATTTTGTATTCTCCAACAGGATGAGGCGCTCTACATGTTCAGACACTAACGCGATCGGTGGGCTCTTGCTGCATCAATCTCAGCCGCAAGTACCGTGCCGTTTGGAACCCACAGCTCGATCTCTTTGCCGTCCGATCGCTCGAGCCGAATGCCGATCCCGCGAGCAAGGACATATCGAACTTCCTCCGAGTCCCAATCAATCCAACTCCGCCCAAGATTGATTCGGCGAAGCGAAATCAGACTACGCGGACGGGCATACCGTCGGTCGACGTGCGTCAGTGAATCAAATGGGATCACACGGGCACGGCGATGCCACGGGGACACGCGATAGGTGAGACAGGAGTCATATACAGAAACAACGAGTCGCAACCGTGTCAACACAGCAAGCGGAACAAGTATCCCAACTGCAGGAAGCCAGAATGTCCAGAGCGGCTCATTTTCTGCGACAAGGACGATTGCGACAAGTACTAAAACAGGGATTGTTGTCACAATACAGAACAGGAGCAATTCGCGTGAAACCAATGAGACGGCGGTTGTATATTGTGGCGGACCGGATGGCACAGTCGATCGATCATCGAACACACCTGACAGAACAACTGAGCGAAGAAAACAGTTTGTGTCAGACTGCTCAGGGAAGCGGAACGTCAATCTCAGTCTGTTCGCTTGCCGCAACAACCGTGTTGTAGAGCAACATTGCACGGGTCATCGGGCCAACACCACCTGGAACTGGAGTAATTGCACCAGCAACAGCTTCTGCACTCTCGTATTCCACATCACCGACAAGCTTGTACCCTTTCTCGGTATCTGCATCGACCCGGTTGACACCAACATCGATTACCGTTGCACCTGGTTTAAGCATCGAGCCATCAACAAGTTCCGGGACACCAACTGCTGCGATGACGATGTCTGCGGTTTCCGTTTTTGCTTTCAGATCTGTTGTTCGAGAGTGACACACGGTCGTTGTTGCGTTGCCGAGCGGGCCTTTCTGAATAAGGAGGTTTGCCATTGGCTTGCCGACGATGTCCGATCGGCCAATCACAACTGCATCAGCACCTTCGGTCTCAATATCATACGCCTCAAGTAGCTTTTGCACGCCGTGTGGTGTACATGGCTTGAACTGTGCGTTTCCAGCAACTAGCTTTCCGACGTTTTTTGGATGGAATCCATCGACGTCTTTCTTTGGGTCGATCGCCTCGACAACAGCCCGTTTGTCAACGTGATCTGGAACCGGAAGCTGAACAAGGATACCGTGGACATCCGAATCAGCGTTGAGATCTGCAATTGTCTCAAAGAGCTCTTTTGCTGGTGCATCAGGATCGATTTCAACATGAATGCCGTTCATGCCAACCTCTTCGCAATCTCGCTGTTTCATCGAGACATACGTCTCGCTTGCACCATCATCACTCATAAGCACTGTTGCAAGCCCCGGTGTTACGCCCTGTTCTTTCAGCGTATCCACACTTGCGACAAGTTCGCTTCGAACTGTTGCAGCAACCTCACGGCCGTCGATAATCGTCGTCATATATACTGCTGGGTCAATCTGAAACTTTAATCCTTGGATGTGTGTATTGTTAGTGGAAAAAGCTGAGATATATGCGCATATGTGAATAAACTCATACGAGCAAAGCCGCGATCCAGCAGCGGTCTAGTCGGTTCGTATTTCAAACCGTGCCCCACCAGTGTCCGCATCAGTAATCTCGATCATCCAGCCATGATCTTGTACAATCTGATTCACAATTGCGAGGCCAAATCCAGTCCCGTTTGAGGTTGATGTGTAGCCGTATTCAAAGACAGTCTCTCGATCGGCAGATGGTATACCAGGGCCGGAGTCTGCAACATAGAAGCCCGACTCGTCTGGTAGGGACCCAACAACCACTTCTAACGGGGTTTCTTTACACTCTCCATGCTCGATTGCATTACGAAAGAGATTCTCAAAGAGCTGTCTGAGGAGGCTTTCGTCCGCTGCGATCGTTGCCTCTGACTCGATCGAAAGGGTTGCAGCACCAGTTTCGACTGTGCTCCACGCGCTGGTTGCAACCTCGGTTACGCGGCACTGTTTGACAGCAACAACCTCACCATGTCGTGCAAGTGTCAGTAAATCTCCAATGAGTGTTTCCATTCGAGCTAATGCATCTTGTGTTCGGTCAAATGCGGATGGCTCACCCGAGCGTGCGAGTTCAAGATATCCTTGTGCGATGCTGAGCGGATTTCGGAGATCATGTGAGACAACCGATGCAAACGTTTCAAGCCGATTGTTCCGTTCTTCGAGTGCAGCTTCTTGTGCACGAAGTTGTTCTTCTCTGTCTGCACGAGAAAGCGAGGCTTCAATATTCGAACTTAGCACACGAAATAGCGTGAAATCAAGGCTTGAAAACGCACCCTTCTCCGTCGATCCAACCATCAACACGCCGTAGGAACCCAGGGGAGCAATCATTTCGCTCTTTATTTTTGTGTCTTTGTTCCACCGCCGATCGTCTGTTCGGACGTCTTCTGTGGAGAATGCAGTTTTGGTCTCATACACATCCCACGCAATGCTGTCTTGTGTAAGCGTTGGGAGGGTATCAAATACTGACTCGGCTTTCGGTGTCCATGCGACAGGGACGAGCTCGCCATCGGTCTGCTTCATAACGGTCGTGATCTTCAACTCAAGCACTGACTCGGCAGCAGTCACGCATTTTGTTGCGACATCAGCGGTTGTTTCTGCGCTGATGATCGAGCGTGTGATCCCGTGTAGCTTACTAAGCCGCTCTTGATACGTGTACTGCAGCGTGAGATCTGTGTACACGAAATAGAGTCGATCGCCAGTTTCGGTAAGCGGTATCGCTGTCACTCTAAATGACCGAATATTTCCCTGTGCATCTTGACGCTTGATGATTGCGGTGTTGTCTGTGTTGTCTGCGGTAACATACCGCGTTTCAAACGCCTGCCGATCGCGTTCTGAAAAGATTGTGGAGAGTGTTTTACCAACCGTATCGGTGTCATCATAGCCGAACGTCCGAGTGAACCTATCATTCGTCCCAATAATCACTAACTCATCTCCCGTCTGCTCAAGTTCAACAATACAGTCTGTACTGTTCTCAAAAAGTGCCCCAACACGATCACGCTCTGCTTCAAGCGCAGTCTGTCTGGCATACTGTTGATAGCTGTAGAGTCCGATAACGACTCCAAACACCGCACCGATCGTAGTGGTATGTGCGAGGATCACGTCGATTTTGACCTCTGATTGCAGTGTTTGGAAAAAGTATACCCAGAGTGTAATGGATGCTAGCAGTCCAACGCCGGCGAGTGTCCATTTTGCTACCAGCATGCTTTTTTTGAGTTCCCATCGCTGGCTCACAATCGAAAAGCCAACAGCAAGCAAAATAAGGTCAAAAAGAATTGGAAGACTGTTCTCAGCGAGTGTGATATGAAGCGGATCGTTCTGGATTATGGCATCAACATAGATGTCGTACAGCGATATTCCAAGCAGTGTAAAACCAATGGTGAGGACAACAGCACCTGCCAGTAGTCGCTTTTTGTATGCTGAAAAGAGCGGTGCAGTGCCGCTATGCATCGATCGAACCTCCCAACTGGGAGGTATAAATAGACAAATGAGATACTAGCCAACCCGTAATCATAGCTGTATATTCGAGAAAAAAGTGATAACCGTTGTGGTCTTTTTCGCGTTGTGTTCGCTATTCGTAAAGTGGATTTGCGTCACATAGCTCTTTGACGCGTTCTCCAACGTCGTAGATCACATCATCCGAGTCGTGGTTGTCAACCACCTCATAGATCAGTTCTCCTACTTCCGCGATATCGTTCTCATCAAATCCACGTGTTGTTAGTCCTGGCGTCCCTGCACGGATTCCTGATGGATCAAACGGCGATCGGGTTTCACCGGGGACCGTGTTTGCATTGAGAATAATGTTTGCAGCGGCAAGGGAGTCTTCTGCGGTTCCACCAGAGAGGTCCGGATGCGACTCGCGGAGATCAACAAGCACAAGATGGGTATCTGTTCCACCTGAAACAACTTCGAGACCATGGTCTTCAAACGTCTCTGCGAGCACTTTTGCGTTTGTAACGACCTGCTCGGCGTACGCTGTGAACTCCGGCTGGAGTGCTTCTTTGAATCCAACAGCTTTCCCAGCAATGTTGTGCATGAGCGGCCCGCCTTGGGCACCAGGGAACACTGCAGTGTCGATCGCACTTGCGTGTTCTTCTGTGGTCATGATAATACCACCACGCCCTGCTCGGACGGTTTTGTGTGTTGAACCGGTAACAAAGTCTGCAATACCAACAGGGGATGCGTGAACACCCGCTGCGACAAGACCAGTGATGTGTGCGATGTCTGCGAGGTGGTATGCACCGACCGCATCAGCCACATCCTGAATGCGCTGGAAATCGACCTCTCGCGGGTATGCAGAGTAACCGGAGACGATGATATCCGGAGTAAACTCGTCTGCTTTCTCGGCCACGGAGTCGTAGTCAATGTATCCTGTGTCTGGATCTACCTGATACTGTTCTACCTCGTACGTTTGTCCAGTGAAGTTTGCCGGATGACCATGGCTAAGATGACCTCCATGCTCAAGTTCAAGCGAGAGAATCTTGTCACCCGGATCCAGCATCGCAAGATACACGCCCATATTCGCTTGCGTTCCGGAGTGTGGTTGCACGTTAACATGTTCAGCGCCCCACAGTTCCTTGGCGCGGGCAATAGCGAGTTCTTCAATCTCGTCAGCGTACTCACAGCCCGCATAGTATCGCTTCCCAGGGTACCCTTCCGCATATTTGTTTGTTAGTGCACTCCCTTGAGCCTCGAGAACTGCCTCGCTGACATGGTTCTCACTTGCAATCATCGAGAGCGTCTCACGCTGTCGGTCCACTTCTGCCTCCAAAGCATCTGCAACCGCAGGATCAATAGTACGGACCTGCTCGTACTTCATATATAATCTGGGGGAACTCCAAACAATAAGTGTGTTCCTTAGTGTTTTGCGACCACTATGTGCAGTGACCCTACCTGCCATAGATTCGTGTATTTATTGAGAAACTTAGGAGAAAAATTAAAGCACGTGTTCTACGTTATCCTAAGTCAGAATGCAATCAAATTTACTCGAACCGGCTGTGGATGATATTCTCAAAAAAACGGTTTCAGCGGCAGACGGTGAACTACTGGTCGTTGATCCGTCGAAAGAGACTCTTGAAGCGCTGGTCTCTGTTGCAGCGGAAGCGGAGACGGATCTCGATGTCTCTGTGCTTGCCCGTGAAACAGTACTCAAACAAGTTACAAGCGATTTTATTTTTTCAAGCCGTATGGCAGATTTGGTTGCCGCAGAACAGCTCTCGTTACATGTCCTCGATACAGTTGCAGACAACTCGCTGCTTCTGTGGGATGATGCAGTCCTTGCGATCGTTTCTGGCACCGATTCAGTCTCTGCACTGGCTGCAACAGATGTGGACTTTATTCGATCGGTTCAAGCCAGTTACGAAGCACAAATCTCGGATGCCCCTGTCTTTTCGCTTCGCACACCACCGCTAAGTGAGGTTCGGAAAACGCTCCAAATGGAGATCTCTGCGGCTGCACAAACTGATTTTGATGCAATGCTTGGGTCGATCGACCGCATGGGTGAAAACGAGCCAGTCGACGAAGTTGTAATTTCGCTTCTCACTGCCGCAAAAAATGACGTTCTCCTGTACGATATCTCAAAATGGGGAGAGGATGTTGGCGTCGCAAGTAAAGCAACGTTCTCTCGGACAAAAACCCGGCTAGAGGATGCTGCGGTTATCGAGACAGAAAAAGTTCCGATCGACGTCGGCCGGCCACGACTTCGACTGACGCTCTCGCCAACGCTCACTACGAAAGAGCCGGCTGCGATCGTTGCTGCAACACGTGAGGCGATCGCACGATAGGGGTGGAGAAGATACGAGAAGAGACAATCGGTGCTGCCAACACCACCGGTCACAGTAGACAGTCGTCGTATTTTTCCGCCCACTATACAAAAGGGAAGTAATGAATATCGGTGTTGTTGGGAGCGGTCCGGCTACAGAGGCAGTTACTGCGGCACTTGGGGACATTGATGTGACTGTACAGTCACTTACCACAGCAGAGCTAGCAGCTGGAGAGACGGATACGCCGGTTGGGATCGTTATTGCACCGACAGGGGCAGCCGTGTTTGAGCACGCAACAACGGCTCTCAACCGGTGGGTTGCCGTCGAGATTGGTGGCTTTGGGGGGGTTGTACGGGGTACACTCGATGCAGCGGTTGTTACATTCGATCGTAACGCTGGCTGTTATCAGTGTCTCTCAACACGGGTGCAATCATCAGAGCGTTCCACAGACGACCCACGGGGAAGTCGAAGCGCCGTGCGGTACGCTGGCGCAGTTGCTGGAAAACAGCTTATTGAGCTGTTAACTGGCGATCGAACCGGAGGGACAGTTACTGAGATCGATGGGCAGACACGGACGTTTCTCCCAGTTCCAAACTGCACGTGCACATCGGCAAACAATGCGAAGACCGTCCCAACGCTCACAACAGCAACAGTGCCTGTGACAGAGTCGATCGAACGTGCAGAAAAGGCAGTTGATGAAAAGGTCGGGATACTCTCACAAGTTGGCGAGCGAGAGTCATTTCCGGTTCCATACTACATTTCGATGACTGCAGATACAACTGCGTTTAGCGATGCACAGGCGGCAGAGTTCGCAGCAGGTGTCGATGTTGACTGGGATCGTGCGTACATGAAGGCGCTTGGAGAAGGGCTTGAGCGATACTGTGCAGGTGTGTACCGAACAGCGGACTCTCAATATGCACCAGAGTCGAACCTTCGTACTGCAGTGTCACCCTCTCGATTTGTTCGACCTGATTCGTACGAACTGCCGGACACCGATACACCAATCAAGTGGCTTGAGGGGCGTGATCTTTTGACTGAAGAGACGGTTTCGATCCCTGCAGAATGTGTCTGGTATCCGCCACCGGAACGGCGATTGAAGCCGGCAATCACGACTGGACTTGGACTTGGGAACTCTGGCACGGAAGCCATTTTGTCGGGGCTGTATGAAGTCATCGAACGCGATGCGACAATGATTGGCTGGTACTCCACGTTTGAGCCACTCAAACTGTTGATCGAAGATGAGCGATTCATAACACTCGAAAAACGAGCACGGGCTGAATCACTCACGGTGACGGCACTGCTCAATACGCAAGATATTGATGTTCCCGTTGTTTCAGTTGCGGTCCATCGTGACACGGGCGAGTGGCCGGGCTTTGCAATGGGTTCTGGTGCAGACCTCGACCCTGTTTCTGCGGCCGTCTCAGCGCTTTCAGAGGCGCTTCAAAACTGGATGGAACTGCGTGCAATGGGTGAAGAACAGTCCAAACGACAGGAGGCTGCGATCGGCAAATATGGTTCATTCCCACAAATTGTGCGGCGGTTTGTGGACGTAGATGCGCCCGCAATTCGTGCGGCCGATCTTGACACACCCGAACTAGACGGAACCGATGAGTTAGCAGCGGTCTGTTCTCAACTCGAAGACGTGGACCTCTCAGCGTACGCAGTTCGGATAACCACTCGCGACATCGCACAGCTGGGATTCGAGGCGGTTAGAGTGTTGCTCCCAGCTGCCCAACCGCTGTTTACGGGGGACCCATTCTTCGGCGACAGAGCGACGGCAGTCCCAGAATCGATGGGGTTCGAACCACGGCTCGATCGGCCATACCATCCATACCCATAATCACTGTGTGTCTGCACTGGTATCGGCCACTGCGTGCTCAGGATCTTCGGCCGATCCGGATTGCTGGCCAGTAATTGAGACGTTGGCAGACCCACTTGTCTCATCAAACACGATATGGCGGTGTGGATACGCCATCTCCACATCCGCATCTTCAAATAGCTCTGCGATCCGGGTACGAACGTTCGATTGTATCGAGCCGATCTTGTATGGTGCCCTGACCCAATACCGGAGTCTGAGCAAAATCCCGTCATCGCCATACTGTTGAATCAAACAGGCGGGGCCTGCTGGATAGCGGGCAGTGCCGACACGGATATCAGGTCCGCCTTTAATAACTGGCTCAATGTCTCTTGCGGCTCGTTCCATCATGCTCCGGGCGGTCGGTACATCAGATTCGTACGTGATGAGTACATCTAGAGAGATACGCGTCCGCTCATCTTCGGCGGAGTAGTTTGCAACATCCCGCTCGCGGATATTCCCATTTGGGATTACCATGAATGTGTTATCAAGCGTGAATATTTTCGTGTAACGAATAGTAATATCGTCAACAAACCCTTGTGTTCCATCTTCCAACTCAATCATGTCACCGATTTCAAAGGGCTGATCTGCAAGCACAAATACGCCGTTTATGATATTCCCGACGATCGGTGCGAGAATGACACCAACAACCGCGGAAAACACTGCCAAATTAAATAGGATATTATCTAGCCCGAGGCCCAAAATGGATCCCGCAATAAACACTGAAAAGAGGATTGTGAGCCCACGCACGCCACCAAGAACGCTTTGGGCAACACTCTGTCTTGCAAACCGTTGTGCAACAGACCGACCAAGAAGGCGAACAAATACTTTTGAAAAGTAGACCCCGATTGCAACAATTATCAGTGCAAAAATCAGCCGGTGGCCGGGGAACTGCAGCCACTGTGGAAGCAGTTGTTCAAGGAGTGAGCGCGTTGTCTCTTCGGCGGACTCCCCGTTTTGCAACACAGTGGCGACACCGAACATATTCGTTTCTCACAGCGACTGGGAAAAAGCGTTGTCCTCGACGGAGCCGAATCACTAAGTCCTCATCGGACATTCGTTAGGTATGTTTGGATTTCAACGCCGAAACGGACCGACGTTTTCGATTGAACATCGATCGAAGCCAAGCGAGATTCTAATTACTGGGTTCTCTGCGCATGGTCTTGCGGGGTTAACTGCTGCAAACTATCTTGTTGACTATCTTTCACTGCGTGAGGAAGGCTACATTCGAGTTGAAGAGCTGCCTTCTATCACCCCATTTGAACAGGGACAGCCAAGACACCCGATTCGGTTGTACTCAAAACCGAATTTCGACATCACAATTCTGGTAAGTGAACTGTTTGTCCCCGCATCGTTTGGTGGACAGCTCAGCAGTGAGATTCTTGAGTGGACAGAAAAGAATCAGGTTGCAGAGATTACAATCCCTGCAGGCGTTCCGATTCCACATGGCCCTGATGGACACCAAACCTACTACATTGCAACTGAGGATTACCAACAGAGACGACTTACTGATATGGAGGTTCCGCCGATGGGGAATGGGTTTCTTGATGGAATCAATGCGGCACTAATCGAGCAGGGAATGGAGTCTTCACTCGGCGTTGGGCTACTTGTTACGCCTGTTCACGCACAAACACCGGATGTTGAGGCTGCGATCCGATTAGTAGAGACAATTAGTGAAATATATGAGCTTGATATTGATGCCTCTCCGTTAGAAGCTTTTGCAGCCGAGGTATCACAGTATTATAACGAACTTGCACACCGAATGGAGCAGCCAGAAGTAGATCTCCCTGAAGATCGAATGTACATGTAGTTTGCATCGTACACATTACAACTACGTTTCGGAATGGTGTGCAACTCGAGATTTAGTAAATTTATTATGTTGTAGGTGAATTGTATCAATATGGCAGACGAACTTCGGCAAACGCTTGAACGAGTCGGTGAGCGATTTAATCTTGGTGAGTATGAGATTGATGCATATCTCGCAGTCCTCGAGCACGGTGAACTCACTGCGAGTGAAATCGCAGACTCTACAGACATTCCACAGCCCCGTGTGTACGATACCGTCCGTAGCCTCTCCGATCGCGGATTAGTCGAACTTCGTGAATCCCGACCAATGAAAATTGTTGCTGTTGATCCAGAGGACTCATTTGGAGATATCCAGTCCTCATTTGTTGAGATGGTTGACGAACTCGGTGCCCGATACACTGCCCCTGCTCGTGATACAGAGGCAGTTTCACTGGTCAAATCCCGGTCGACAATCCTGCGCTATATCGAAGAGATCATCGACAACGCGGAGTACGAACTTGCATTGTCGTTGACTCCTGATCTCCTCCGACGGTTTGCTCCACAGATGGAGACAAAAATTGAGCAGGGAGTGAGTATTGAGCTTCTTGTGACACCAGCGAGCCGTGCCCCAGATCCTGCAGAGTTTGATTATTTATCTGTGGCAACGATCGCCCGTGCTCGCCGCGGAATTACGACACCCGTACTTGCAGTTGCAGATGGTGAGTACTCAATCTATGCAACCCAAGATGCTCTCCGCGACGATCAGGATCGATACGGTGTGATCTTCAACCGATCGGCACTTGGATTCCTCGTCTCTGGCTTCTTTGGAACCGTGCTTTGGACAACAGCAGAGACGCTTATTGCGGACGGAAAAGAACGGCCGTTCCCACGGCGGTATGCATCGATCCGTCGCGCGGTCAAGGATATCCGAGAGCTAGGTGGTGAGTTTTACGCAACGGTTGAAGGACGAGACATTGAGACTGGGAAGCCAACCGTTATTCAAGGGAAAGTCGTTGATGTTGCCTTCCAAGATACTGAAGAAGTTGCATCGCTCACGGTTGAAACCGCGAATGGGCGAGTCGAAGTTGGTGGATTAGTTGCTGCGCTTGAGGATATTGAGGGCCAAGAGATTCGGATTGGTCGCAACGAACCGCCGACACCAAGCGACACATAGCATAGTCTCACTCCGTATTTTTGTCGTCAAACTCAAACAGCAGCGCGTCACACGCTTCGCATGCCAATACTGTTCGCTCCGGCCGGTCATAGACACCGCGTGTTCCGCCACAACAGTTTCGATACATCGTCTCGGAAACAGGGCCACCACACGCGGGACACGTTTCGAGAAACATCCGGAGTGGCCGAACAGCACCTGCAGCGGTTCGACGATCGACACCGGATTCGACAAGCGCATTGATTGCTGCGGTTTCAGCGATTGCCACCGATCGAGAGAGCCATAAATCGTGTGGCCCTGCAACGAGTAGCCGATTTCCGTAGACACCGCTCTCTGCCTCAAATGGTGCGGCAGCAGCAGCGGCGGCGGCAACCGATTCATCAGATTTCGTTCGGAGCGACTGCATTCGATCGTACCACGTCCGTTCAAACGTCTCTGACAAATACAGCTGCCCATCATCAGTGAGCACGCCAGCCTCAAACAGTGCGTCGAGCACGGCATCCGGAGTGGTGTCACCGCCAATGGAGTCCGATGGCTCTGTCTGTTCTTCGTGATCGAACGAGAATGGAAGCGTCGCTGCAATTTTCGGCGCAAAGGCGGGTGTGTATGGAACAAAATACCCACGGAACCAGATCAACGCCGCACCGATAGACGCACTAAGTAGTGCAAGCCGTTTCGATCGGCGAGAAACAACAACAATGATCGACGCAAGTATCACACTATTGGCAATCGTGCACTGATTACAACGGTTCTCACCCGTGTATTCAGGTCGGCGAATCGTATCAAGAATCGACATACACGTAGCTATCGCTCAATCGGCTTGAGCGTTATCGAAAAGAGGTGAGCGACGTTATGCGGCAACGCCGAGCGTTTTGAGCTCTTCTGGGGTGCACTCTGCGCGGAGTTCGTCTTCGGTGTGGGACGCAACGATTTCGTCTCGTTCTTCAGCGGACAGTTCGTCGATGGATTCGAAACAGTGGCACATTGCATCAGTAATTGGGGCATACTGGCTCATAAACGCTGTTAGCACCGATAGTAAAGTTGTGTAACACGCTTACCCACATGACAAGGATTATGATTTCTGATCTACTCATTAATAAGTATGCGAACTAGTTTCAACATTCCAGATGAGCTTTTGAGTTCGTTTGATGAAACATGGCAAAAAGAGGGCTATGACTCTCGATCGCGTGCTGCTCGTGAAGCGATGCAGGAGTATATTGAATCGCACCAGGATCTTGAGATGGTCACCGGGGATGTTGCTGCAGTGCTTGCGTTTGACTATGAACATAGTGCCGTGATTGAAGCGCTGCATGACACCCAACACGATTTTCAAGATGTAATTTTGACCACCAGCCACTCGCATGAGGGTGAGTGGTGTTTAGAGACCATATTTTGCAGAGGAGACGCAACACGTATCCGATCGCTTGTCTACCGGCTCAAAGATTTTGACGCAGTCGGACAGGTCAAAGTGCTGTTGCTTCGGTAAGACGCTATCCACTGTTAGTGTCAACTCCAAGCGCTGTTGAGAGTGCGATCGATCCAGTAACCCCGGTTGCAGCGCGTTCAACAGCAAGCATACCTGAGATTGAGCGAAGCTGTTGAATAAAGTGGGCCCGATCGTCACCGGATCCGTACACTGCAATCAGTTCGAAACAGCAACCATCAATGTGTCCGTGTGTGTCTGCAATGACCAGTTCAGGATAGCGATGGCAGGTCGAAGCGATCTGTCGTTCGACCTTTGCATCCCCGTACTCGAACAATGCAACAATCGTAACGAGCCTGACCTCCGAATTGCGGGCAGAGGGAGAATCCGAGAGTACTGAACGGACTCCGGCTCGTATGATTTCGCTCCGACCACTGTATCCCTGCTGTTCTGCATACGTGTCTACTGCCTCAAGTAAGTTATCAGGCATTGAGACGCTTACAACTGCCATGCACCACGATTGATCTGTAGCGAGTAAGATTTTATTATTCAAAATAACACAATTCGTAATAACTATTATTTTAACGTCTTGATTTCATAACATAGTGTATGGAGACTGCATCAGATCTAATTCCAGTCACGGTGCTAAGCGGAAGCCTCGGCGCTGGGAAAACAACGGTACTAAACCACATTCTTCGGACGGAAACGGAACTCAACGCAGCAGTTGTGGTCAATGACATGGGCGATGTCAACATTGACGCGGAGCTTGTTGAACAACAGTCCGAGCTAACGCAGTCGGACGAAGAGATTATTGAACTCTCAAACGGATGTATCTGTTGTCGGCTTCGCGGAGACATGCTTGAGCGACTCGGCGAGCTTGCAGCAAATCGTGATTTTTCGTATCTGTTAGTTGAATCATCAGGGATCTCCGAGCCAATTCCGGTGGCACAGACGTTTGCACTTGGCTTCGAAGATGCCTCGTTTGACCCGACAGGCGTGTACAAGCTGGATACGATGGTCAGCGTCATTGATGCGTACAGTATGTGGGATGGCTTCGAATCCGGCGCTGCGCTCACTGATGAGGATGTTGTCGCAGATCACGATGATCGAGTGCCGGAAGCAGTTCTTATGGACCAGATCGAATTCTGTGATGTGTTGGTACTGAACAAGTGTGATCTTGTTCCTGATGCAGCACTTGATGAGATCGAGGCAGTCCTCCAAACCCTCCAACCGCGTGCATCAATTGTCCGTACGGAACATGGAGCACTGGACCCAAGTGAGATTCTCGAAACCGGCCGGTTTGATTTTGATGAGGCGAGCCAATCAGCAGGATGGATGCATGAACTACAGGAAGGCCACCACCACGAAGATGCAATGGCGGAACATGGTGTTGTTTCATTCACGTATCGACGCGATCGGCCGTTCCATCCTGCACGAATCGATAATATTCTTGCGACACTTCCCGATGGGATTATCCGCGCAAAAGGATTCTTTTGGTCAGCTGGAAGAGAGGATGTCGCAATGGGACTGGACAAAGCAGGAAAATCGGTACGGGCTGGACCGACTGGACAATGGATCGCAACGCTGCCACCGGAGCAACAAGAACGATACTTTGCCGCACGACCACAGATCAAAAAAGAGTGGGATGAGACGTGGGGTGACCGCGGAATTCAACTCGTCTTTATTGGCCGAGACTTCAATAAAACGGATCTCATTGAACAGTTAGATACAGCACTCGTCAGTGACGAGGAGTTCCAAGAGGAGTGGGACGCGTATCCGGATCCGTTTGCACCGCCAGAACAACGCGAACTCGCACTTGCAGATACGTAGCCGTGTCTGAACACGATCCATCCGACGACCAGCCACCACAGCGACCTGCAACAATCCTTACCGGAAGCCTCGGCGCAGGAAAAACGACGCTACTAAACTACCTACTCACCGAAACCGACCAAAAGCTTGCAGTCGTTATCAACGATGTTGCGTCGCTGAATATTGATGCAGAACGTGTGTCAGTCCAGACGGAACTTGTAAGCGGTGAATCAACAGTTACTGAGCTTTCGGACGGCTGTATTTGCTGTGGGTTGCAAGGAGTGCTCCGTGATGAACTGTACGCGCTTGCGCACACGTGTGAGTTTGACCACCTCATTATTGAGGCATCCGGAATCTCCGAGCCGGAGCCGATCGCTGGCCTCTTTCTGGGAAATACGACCATTGCTACGCTGTTTGAGCTTACAAACGTCGTGACTGTTGTCGATGCACCTCGTCTGAGTGATACATTCTCGGAAACGGAGCAAAAACCACAACAACAAGAGCAGCAATCGGGAAAGCCTCGACCGCTGTCAAATCTGACGATCGAACAGATTGAGTGCGGAAACCAACTCATTTTGAACAAGCGTGATCTGGTTGATGAGACGACCGCAGAGCGTGTTGAAAAGCTCTGTCGCCTGCTCGCACCAACTGCAAAAAAACAGTGGACGACGTATGGGATGATCGAGCCAGCAACAGTTCTTGAAGCCGGTGGATTTGATGCAGGAACGGCACCGATACAAGCAGGATGGAAGCAGGCGCTCGCTCGGGATGAGGAGCGCTCAACGACAGACAGCGAGTCTGCGTCCGCACAGACCTCCAACACGGAATCACATGAGCACAGCCATGACCACGAACACGACCACAATCATGCACACCCTCCGGAAGTATATGGAATTTCCGAGCTATCGTACTGTGTGCGACGGCCATTTTATCCAGATCGATTTGCGTCGTTCCTCAACACGCTCCCACAGACAATCGTCCGTGGGAAGGGGCTTGTGTGGTTGGCTCACGATTCCGAAACGGCATATATGCTTGATGTGGTTGGAAATCAGGCAACAGTGTCGGAGACCGGCCGCTGGATCGCAAGCCTCCCGGAAAAACGTCAAGCACAGTATCGTCGTGCACAGCCGGAGATCGAGTGGCATGATGAACATGGTGATAGAGAGCAACGATTTGCGCTGCTTGGAATCGCTCTTGATCGAAAACCAATACAGGATCGACTCGATGCCTGTCTTGTAACCGACACCGAGTGGGAACAGCTGACAACAATAGACGGTTTGCAGTTTGCAACGGCCAAAAAAGCGTCCTTTACGACACAAGACGAAGCAGACCAGTCAAATCCATACTAAACAGCGATGACACGAAAACCACGACTCAATCTGACTGTAACACCTCCTGAAAAGACGCTAACTGAAACCACTGCACCCGTTCGGCGGACAACGGATGAGCACGGGCATGCGATTGTCCGGCCGTTACAGGTTGGTATTATTACGGTGTCATCATCTCGACACGCGAACGCTGCGGAGAGCGCAGATCCGAGTGGCGATCGGATTATAGCGATTCTGCAAGCTGAAAATCACCGTGTTGTTAATCGAGCGCTTGTTCCAGATCGTACCGAATCGATCCAACAGGCGCTTGATCCGTTATTGGATGACCCAATTGTTGACCTTGTTATCACTACTGGTGGGACAGGGCCGACGATCGATGATGTGACACCGGATGCAGTGCGTACGCGCCTCGATCGGGAGCTACCTGGATTTGGCGAAGCATTCCGATATCTTTCATTCGAAGAAATTGGTGTTCGAACGGTATCAACGCGGGCAGCGGCGGGGATTGCCCGCGATACCCCCGTATTTGTCCTTCCGGGCAGTAAAAGTGCAGTTACGCTTGCTGTGGAGTCCATTATCTGCGTCGAAGCGCCACATCTTGTTGGACTTGCAACGAGACACAAATCGGGACAAAAATAACGTTTTTCCGGACAGAATTGTAGACCCATATTCATTACGTAGACGATTCTGCTATTCCCTACTAGTGTAGTAGTAGAATTTACTACAACAGCTGTAGTAAGTCATCCAAAGTTATATATTGATGTATACAAACACACCTAATTGTAATGGTCAATACTGACTCACACAAAAAATCGAGCCGAACTGGTGTCTCACGGCGCCGCTTTGTCCAAGCAGCCGGTGCATCAGGAATTACGGTTGGTCTTGCTGGCTGTCTTGGTGGCGACGGTAACGGCAACGGCAATGGGAATGGTAACGGTGAGGTAGACGGAGTTGAGGACGCACCATCAGATGCGATCGTCATCTCTGCAGATGCTGATCTCACAGAGATCGAAGACGATATTCAAGAGGCGCTTTGGGACGCCGGCTTGGATAACGACATCGAAATCGCAATGCAGGCCGGTGACTTCGAAACGGACAGTCGCCGCGACCAGTACACCTCCGCGCTTGAGGCAGGTCGATCGAGTCCTGACATCTTCATGATGGACAGTGGATGGACGATTCCGTTCATCGTGCGCGATCAGTTGCTCAATCTTGAAGAGAACCTTTCGAGCGACATTCTCGATAAGGTTCGAAGCGAGTACCTCCCATCAACGATTGACACCTCCGAAGATCCAGAGACGGGCGATCTTTATGGTCTACCGTTCTTCCCGGACTTCCCGGTCATGCAGTACAGACGTGATCTCGTTGAGGATGCCGGCTACGATACGTCTGGCTGGGATACCACACCAGTCTCGTGGCAGGAGTTCTCCGAGATTGCAGCCGATGTTCAGAGTCAAAACGAAGACGATGTCGACTACGCATTCACGACACAGGCAGCACCATACGAGGGGCTCGCCTGTTGTACATTCAACGAGACGATGTCGAGCTTCGGTGGCGCATTCTTTGGTGGCGTCGAGAATCTATTCGGCCCAGTCGGCGATCGACCGGTCACCGTCGAAGAGGAACCGGTGCTTGAGACGCTCCGTGCAATGCGCGCAATGATTCACGGTCAAGATGACGAACACGCCGCAGCAGGCTACGAGCAGATCGCCCCGGAAGCAATTCTACAGTGGCGAGAGGAGGAGGCCCGTGCACCATTCACGGATGGTAACGCTGTGTTCCACCGTAACTGGCCATACTCAGTTGTCATTAATGGTGAAGATGATGCATTCGGTGAAGACCTCGGAACGATGCCGCTCCCATACGGTATCGAAGAGAGTGAATCGGAGTATGATGGACTCGGTGGCAGCCGCGCAGCACTCGGTGGCTGGAACCTTGCAGTCAATCCAAACGGAGACAATATTGAGGACACGCTTGCAGTGCTTGAAGCGTTCGCAGATGAGAGCGTAATGCAACGGGTCTTCGAACTGAATGGAAATATTCCACCAATTGTCTCCGTGATGGAAGATGCAGACCGTGACGAACTCGGAACGATTGGCCGGTACGTTGATACACTTGAGTACGCTGGTGAGACGACGGTTGCTCGCCCAGTGACGGACGTGTGGCCACAGCAGGCACAGTTTGTCTATCAGGAAGTTCACGACGTATACACACAGACGAGTTCACCTGAGGAAGGAATGAGTAACCTCGCAAACTTCCTTGAGCAGACCGAAGAGTAAAGTCCACGAAAAATCATACTATTTTGGTACACTAAGGCATGGCAACTGACCAAGACACGGCTGCAATGGATATGGACACTGGGAGCGGTGGCCCATTATCAAGTGTAGTCAACTGGATGGAGAACCTCAGTGAGGCGGCATACGCGTACCTGCTTTTGGTACCTGCGTTCTTTTTCATCACGCTCGTTGCGTTCTACCCACTGCTAGATACACTTCGGCTCTCGTTTATTGTCGAAGGTGCGCGTGGGACTGAGCCAACAATCGGGCTTGAGAACTATATTGACCTACTCACTGGAAGTGCATTGATTTCAAGACAAGTATTAGATGTTGGGTTTACTGCAGCGTTCCCGTTCATTGAACTCGGCTCGCCGTTTTTCAGACAGGCGCTTTTTGTGACGATTACGTTCGCGATCGTCAGTGTCCTGCTTGAGACATTGATCGGATTCGGTCAGGCGCTTGTACTCGATAAAGAGTTCAAAGGCCGCCGATGGGTTCGTGTTGCAATTATTATCCCATGGGCAATTCCGGTTGTCATTCAAGCAATGATCTTCTATCTCTTGTTCCAGCCAACCGTTGGATTCGGTTCTGAGCTGATGCAAGCGTTAGGGATCTTTGGATCGACTCCGTTAGCAAACAGTCGAGATTCGTTTATTATCGTCTTGGTCGCTGATGTTTGGAAAACATCGGCGTTCATGGCGCTTTTAATCCTTGCTGGATTGCAGAGTGTCGATCGAAGCCTCTACGACGTCGCAAAAGTGTCTGGAGCATCACCATGGCAGCGATTCAAAATGATCACACTACCGCTGGTGCTGCCAGCGCTTATTGTCGCGATGTTGTTCCGGACAATGGACGCAATGCGTGTGTACGGCATCATCGACGCAACCGCAGGCTGTTCGACAGTACCATCGCTGACGTGTGTTGTTGTTGATGCAGTTTTCGCAACGAGACAGTTCGGTATTGCAGCAGCAGCCGCGTTCTTCACTGCAGTCGTGATTGGCGCGTTTATTTCGATCTATCTGCTGTTCTTTGCTGACTCCGATGGAGGGTACTTCTAATGGCAACAGAAACAGATACCCAACAGATTGGGACCAACAAAGAGGACGAACCGGAGTTAGATCGTGGTCCGTTTGAAGCGTGGGCAGCACGATCAATCAAAAATCCAAAACGAGCGTACAAGGCGATGTTCTACACCGCCATGATCTTCTTCCTCGTCACAACGCTCTTCCCGTTCTACTGGCTGCTTATGGTGGCACTGACACCTGATGGAAGTTTACAGAATATTGTCCTCGCACCAGCAACGTTTGACCCGACGCTGTTGCTTGCCGGTGATCTGACGATGGGAACAAATCCGGGGGCTTTCGTTGAGATTTTTGAGCGGCTCCCGTTCCACCGATATATGTTCAATAGCTTCGTGATTGCAACAGTCACGACGGTTATTGTGTTGGTTGTCTCGAGTCTTGCTGGCTATGTGTTCGGTCGGCTGCGATTCAAGGGAAAGAGCCCACTAATGCTGCTCGTGCTTGTTGTTTCGTTCTTCCCACCTGCAGCGTTCTTCCTCCCGCTCAACCAGCTTTTCAACCGTAACTTTGCGGTGTTACAGCCGGTGATGAGCGATGGGAGCCTCTACAACACGCCGTATGCAATGATTATCCCGTTCAGTGCGTTGTTCTTACCGTTATCAATCTTTATTCTGACAACATTCTATGCACAGATTCCAGACGGTTTGGAAGATGCAGCACGAATTGAAGGGACAACGCGGCTTGGCGCGCTCTTCCGTGTGATTATCCCGCTATCTGCGCCCGGTGTGGCAACTGCGGGTGTGTTGACCTTTATTGCGGTGTACAACGAGTACTTCTTCTCCTCGTTGATGACCGACCCCGGTGCAGAGAACTGGGCACCGATCGTCGAGGGTATTCTCGGCTACCAGGGGCAGTATCAAGAGCTGTACAACCTCATGGCAGCTGCAAGTATTGTCGGGGTACTTCCCGTAGCGATCCTTGTGGTTGTCGCACAGGAAAAGATTGTAAGCGGTCTTACCGCAGGAGCACTTAAGGAATAATCATGGCAGACGTTAAACTCGAAAATATCGTAAAACAGTACGAAGACGTAACGGCAGTCGATGACATGAATCTCGACATCAAACATGGTGAGTTTGTCACCTTTGTTGGACCGTCGGGGTGTGGAAAATCGACCACTATGGAAACGATCGCAGGGCTGACAAAGCCAACCTCAGGAACGGTTATGATTGGTGAGCGAGATGTCACCGATCTCCCACCGAAGGATCGTGGAATTTCCATGGTGTTTCAGAACATCGCACTGTTCCCACACATGGATGTCTACGACAACATCAGCTTCGGTCTCCGACTCCGAAAATATGATAAATCAGAGATCGATCGCCGCGTCGAAAAGGCAGCAGAAGTTGTCCAACTTAATGGGATGATGGAGCGGATGCCGGATGAGATGTCCGGTGGACAGCGACAGCGTGTTGCGATTGCACGTGCGATCGTCCGAAATCCGGATGTGTTCTTGATGGATGAGCCGCTTGCAAATCTTGATGCAAAGCTCCGCGTCCACATGCGCACTGAGCTACAGCGGCTCCACAAAGAGCTGGATACGACTATCATCTACGTTACACACGACCAAGCAGAAGCGATGACGATGAGCGATCGGATTGCAGTCATCAATGCTGGACAGCTCCAGCAGATAGATCCACCCCTGGTCTGTTACAACGAACCAGCAAACCTGTTTGTCGCAGGATTCATTGGCTCTCCATCGATGAACTTTGTCGAGGGTGAGGTTGCAGGCTCCGGATTTACATCCGATGATGTAAAGGTCTCTTTCAATCCATCTGACTACAACTTGGGTCGAGGCAAAGATGTGACGCTCGGCGTTCGGCCGGAAGATGTCTATCTTGCCAACAATAGCCGAGAGGCAGCCGATCCAACGGTTCCGCTTACCGCAACCACAGATGTCCTTGAGCCGATGGGGAACGAAATCTTCGCATATCTCACATTCGACGAGGATGCAACCTCATCAATGACTGATGCACAGCTTCCTGGACAGCTGTTGATCAGTGTTGATCCAGACACCGAGATTGAAGAAGATCAAGAGATTGAGGTTGTCCTCGATCGAAGCAAAATTCACTTATTCGACACTGCAGGTGGCAAAGCGCTCACCCACGAAATCACCGATACAGGCGCGACAAGCACAGCGGGTGCAGACGCAGAAGTCGGAACTGACGACTAACGTCATCTCCTTATCTCGTTATAACCGGTTGTTTTTCCTGAACATAATAGAACGTGAGATTTAACAACAGTAGTAGTGAATCCTCAACTAATGTCGATCGATTCATCGGTACGGGTTGGGATTGTTGGTCTCGGTGGGATCGGGCACCACCACGCAGAGCGACTCAAAGAACAGGCTGTAACGCTCGCAGGTGGCGTCGATATTAGTGATGGGGCACGAGAACGATTTACCGAGCGGTTTGATGTACCAGCGTATGCGGATGCTGAAGAGCTGTACACAGTGTGTGATGCGGTACTCATTACGACACCAAACAGATTCCACGAAGAGTATGCGGTTTCGGCACTTGAAGCAGGGCTTGATGTGATGCTCGAAAAGCCGCTTGCACATACGCTCGAGAGTGCAGAGCGGATCGCAGACGTCGCCCATGAGGCAGAGGGGTTTTGTATGGTTGGCTTCAACAACCGATTCGGAAACCCAGTTGAGGTAATTAAGCAGTACCAACAGGATGGCCGATTTGGCGAACTTACCCACATTGAGGCGAACTACATCCGTCGCCGGGGTGTTCCGGGGCGTGGATCCTGGTTTACCTCAAAAGCGGTCGCTGGTGGCGGTTCAGTGATCGATATTGGTGTTCACGCGATCGACCTCGCGCTGTACTTCCTTGATTTCCCTGACGTTGTTGAGGTATCAGGTGTTACCCGATCGGAGTTTGGAAACCGCGAAGACTACACGTTTGTCGAAATGTGGGGCGAAGATGCCGGTGCAGAAGGGTTTGATGTTGATGACTCCGCAAGCGCATTCATTCGAACTGCAGATGACAAGACAATCTCACTGGAAGTTGCGTGGGCAACAAACCGACCATCAAACAACGAATTCGTGCTGCGAGGAACTGAGGCTGGTGCACACTACGATCGAGCCAGCCATGAGCTTACCATCTATGAGGCAGCCAAACATGGGGGCGACCACCTCAGCGATTCTTCGATCGAAACGCGGAGCAATGACACACACAAAGCTGAGCAGACGTACTTCCTAGAACACGTCTCGACAGGTGAAACACCAGCACGGAATACGGTCGAACAGGCACTGAGTGTGCAACGGGTCATGGACGGCATCTATCGATCGTCTGAAACTGGCCGTGCGGTCCAACTTGAGTAAGACATAATCAGGGTCTTTCCTGAACTTTTATTCACACCGTAGTAATATATCAACGTATGCAGATTGGTGTACTCACCGTCCCGTTGGGGAATCAATCGATCGAGGATGCATTCGACTACCTGTCTTCGATCGGTGTTGGTGCTGTTGAGCTTGGTGTTGGTGGTTGGCCGGGTGAAGAGCATCTCGACCGAGCCGCGTACCTTGACAATGAGGAACTACAGGCAACGCTACACGAATTATGCAAGTCACATGGGCTGACGATTAGTGCGCTTGCAACACACAACAATCCACTGCACCCGGACGAAGAGCGTGCTACTACTGCAGATACGGAACTCCGCGAAGCGATCGACCTCGCGGCACAGCTTGATGTAAACACGGTTACATGCTTTTCTGGACTCCCGGCTGGGGGACCCGATGATTCGGTTCCAAACTGGATCACAGCCCCGTGGCCAACCGAGCACAAAGATGCGCATGAGTACCAGTGGGAGATCGCCATCGAGTATTGGAGCGACCTTGCAGCGTACGCTGATGAGCACGATGTCGACGTTGCGATCGAAATGCATCCGAATATGCTCGTGTATGAGCCACATGGGATGATGAAACTCCGCACGGAAACAAACAATCGAATCGGTGCAAACTTCGATCCATCACATCTATATTGGCAAGGCATCGATGTGATCGATGCCATTCGGTTCCTTGGAGCGGAGGATGCGATTCATCACGTCCACGCGAAGGATACGAAAGTGTACGACGCAAACAGCCGTGAGAAGGGCGTACTCGATACAACGGACTACACTGACGAACCGAATCGATCGTGGCTCTTCCGATCGATCGGCTATGGACACGACGAAGCGCACTGGAAAGATGTGGTATCGACGCTTCGGATGGTTGGGTATGAAGGGGCCCTCTCGATCGAGCACGAGGACTCGCTTACTTCCTCACGCGAGGGGCTTGAAAAAGCAGTTGCTGTGTTAGAACGCGCCGTGTTTACGACCGAACCGGGCGATGCATATTGGGCTGAATAACGGAGAAAAGGAATGAGTGACACTGAAACACTTGACATTGGCGTTTTGGGGTATCGGTTTATGGGAAAAGCACACGCGAACGCGCTTGCGCGCTTGCCGATGTTCTTCCCTGACGCACCGAATGTTCGCCGTCATACCTTGATCGGCCGAGATGAGGATGCACTTGCGGACGCAGCCGATCAGTTTGGGTTTGAACAGACCGCAACTGATTGGGAAACGGTGATAGATGACGTGGACGTCTTCTACAATCTGGGACCAAACCACGTTCATGCGGAGCCCTCGATCGCAGCACTTGACGCAGGCGTGCCTGTCTTCTGTGAAAAACCGCTTGCACCGACACTTGCGGATGCTGCACGGATGCGGGATGCCGCTGCCAACGCAGAGGTCCCAGCTGGCTGCGCGTTCAACTATCGATTCGTTCCAGCGATCAGGTATGCAAAGCAGCTGATTGATGCTGGTGAACTCGGTGACATTCACCATGTTCGCGGCCGATATCTTCAAGACTGGCTGGTTGATCCGGAGGCACCGTGGGCATGGCGAATGGACAACGAACGTGCTGGCTCCGGCGCACTTGGCGACCTCGGTGCACACACGGTCGATCTAATCAGATTCCTCGTTTGTGAGCACACCGGAGAGATCGATCGGCTCTCTGGACAGCTCCAGACATTCGTCGATGAGCGACCGGTGTATGGTACCGACGGAACCATCAAGGAACATCGGCCAGTGACCGTCGACGACGCCTACACTGCGCAGATAGAATTCGAGAACGGGGCAGTCGGCTCGCTTGAAGCCTCGCGCTTTGCAACTGGACACAAAAATGACCATACGATTGAGATTCACGGCTCAGAGGGGAGCCTCAAGTTCTCACTTGAGCGACTCAATGAACTTTCGGTACTAACAGGTACTAATCGCGGGTACGAGACTGTTCTTGTGACGGATGAAGACGATCCATATGTCGATGCATGGTGGCCACCAGGCCATGTTCTCGGCTGGGAACACACGTTTGTTCACGAGAACTACGAGTTCCTCTCTGCGGTCGCAGGCGGCGGCCCATTCGAGCCGTCATTTGCAACCGCATACGATGTACAGGTCGTGTTAGATGCGATCGAACAATCAGATTCGGCTGGTGAGTGGATTTCGCTACCGTAGGCGTCGAAAGCGTTTTTTTCTCCGGGAGTATCGATGAACTATGCCCGTGAATATGCTCCGGATGGCTGGTGTTGCAGTGTTGGCTCTCATTTTAATCAGTATTTTTGTCTCGTTTGGGTTGCTTGAACCGGGCCCAGAGGTAATGGTGTTTCTCATCTTTGCACTTGGGTCGTTCGTGATTGCAGACCTCTATCGTCAACGACGGATGGGTGGCGAGTAATGACTCAGTACTCTCTGATACCGTTATCAGTAACGACGTAGTCGACGAGCTCAAGCGGCGTTGCATCATACGCAGGGTTCTCAAGAATGATCTCTTCGATCGGTTCTAACATTACTTCTGACCCTGACCGATACTGGTTCTCAAACACAAACCCATCGTCGATGATCTTCACACCAGAACCAACAACGACAACAGGTACACCAAGTTCGTTTGCCGCGGTCGTAATCTGGAACGTCCCAACGCGATTGTGAAGTGTCTCATTAACGATACAGTCCATCCCAACAAGCACGCGATCACATTTGGAGAGATAGTGGCCCGCTGCACTATCGACACACAGGTGCGTTTCAACCCGATCCATCGCGGCAAGCATTCGTGCAGTTCGTCGACCAATGAACCGTGGGCGTGCTTCAGTGACGTACGCAGTAATGTGCGAACCGCCCTGTGCAGCGGTTTCGACCGCTTCAAGCACCGTTGAGGAAAAATCGTGTGTGAGAAACGTCTCATCGGGGCCAAATAGCTCTGCAGCACGTGACGCGGCTTCTCGTTTTCCTGTTTCAATATCTCCAACTACTTGCTCGATTGTCTCTTTTGTGAGTGTTTTTGCCGCATCAACGCTGTTTGCTCTGTCGACGACCGACCGCTCAATCTCACGCATGACATTGTGGAGTGATGCATGAGAGGTGTTTGCCCGTCGGAGGATCCCTGCATTCTGTTCCAGATCACGCTCAAACTCTTCGACGGACATATATTCTCGCTCAAGCAGCTCAGAGAGTGCACGAGCGGCATTTACTGCAACAGCAGAGGAACTGTGCGTTTGCATCTCACTAATTTGTGCAACCGTCTCGTCGATCATACCTCATATCGTGGTGCCCAAAGCAAAGACGTTCCGGGATGTTTGGTACAAATGCTTATGCGATGGTAGGCCCTGTATATCGACAGATACGATGGGCGGGACAGCTACGGTTGGCTCTTCTCACTGCAGCATCTGTACAGCAACGCTGTCCGCTCGAAAAGCGGTGCGCCCGCATCCAAACCTGCTCTGTGAATCCTGCCAGCGACAGGCTACCCCGGATGATCCCTCAGCATCGCTCCCAAGGGCTATTACTATTGCTGGCGTCAGCGGTTGGGAGTTCACTGATCAGGGCCGAAATGTGGTCGCTCGTGACGCAGTTGGTACGGAGACATTCACGGAATTTGTTGAGAGACACTACACCGATCACGGAGAGCCAATTCAATGGTTTGCACCGGGTCCCAGAAGTGCGCCGCAGCGAATTAGAATCGAACCAGCGGATGCTGATGTGTTGGCTCGGTTTTTTGATCAGTTCCACTCTGGCGTTTATTATCAAATAGAACAACACGACGGGAAGATACTCCCGCCGGTTGTTGGACCAACGCGATTACACCCAGAACAGGTCGGACTCACAGCACCACCAACGTTCGGCGCCACGACCGTGACCACGGATCCAACACAGATCCACTTCACAGTTGCAACTACTGAATCCATCTGTGTGCTCGATCAAGATCGTGCGCCACCCGTTCCAACGACAGGGACAGAGCACGATCGCGTTGCCCGAGTCCGATCGCTCGCACGCGCCGCCCCGCGAGTTGTTGACAGAAATGAACTCCACGCGCTCTTATCATCTACAGATTCAGCGGTTCGATACGGAGCCGTCCGGGCGCTTGAGTCAATTGTCAGCGAAGAGCCGATGATCGGTCTCAGTGTTCTCTCTGAGGTCCGATCGCTCTTTACAGATGAACAGCCAACGCGGATCTTTGCAGTCAAATCGATTGCTCACATCGCTGAGTGCTACCCAGACGCGGTTGCACACCTTGCAGATGAGGTCCAAGAACAGCTTGGATCCGGGAGCGAACTATTGGATGCTGCTGGGACTCGATATCTCATGTTTATCGCAGATACAAACCCTCATGCGGCGCTTTCGGCACTCCCCAAACTTGAATCGGTTATTTCTGATACCCCAACCAGAGTCGGGCGACAAGCGCTTGCGACAATTGGCCGGATTGCACGAAGCTATCCAGATGCAGTTCGACCGATCGTCCCCACGCTTTGTGACAGTCTGACAACGGAAGATACGCGTTACCGAATTAGCGGCACCACCGCCCTTGGTCGAGTAACATCGGTGTATCCTGCAGCGGCAACACCGATCGTCCCGCTCGTGTTGGACTTACTCGACGTTGAGGAGGCAGAGTTACGTGGCAATGCAGTCGGTATCTTGGGAGATATTGCACAGGAGTATCCAACCGATGTTGCACCGTACACCGCAGAGGTTGCCCCATTGTTGACAGACACTGATTCAGGTGTTCGGTCGAATGCCACAGGGACGCTTGCACGGGTTGCAGAGATCAAACCAACTCGAATTACCCCATACGTGCCGCGATTTACCACGCTACTTGACGATGAGTGGACACCATGCCGAGTGCATGCGTGTTGGGCACTTGGCTACTGTCAAGCAATAGAGTCACGAGACGCATTACAAGCGGTGCAACAGAACGACCCTCGATCGGTTGTCCGAAAACGAGCCGGATGGGCGCTTGCACAGCTGTAATGGGCAACATCTCTAAACAGCCAGACACCCAACTCAGTGTATGGGATTTCCGGTTCGGTACTACTGTCCACACTGTGAGACGATCGTCGAACTCGAACGGGATGGCTACCTCGCAGATAAGGCGGTGACACCATATCCGTTTGCGGGCTGGGAGTATGCAACACCTTCGGAGTCGATTGAAGACGGAGACGGTGTTGTGTTTCATTGCGGCGAAGATGGGACGGCAGTCGATGGAGACGGCTGTGGCGAACGGTTCTATCTGAGCTTTGTCCGGTTTGAGAATGGGGTCGAGATCGATCCACGAAAGCCATCTGAGCACGTGCAGATTGGAAATGACACTACCCCACCATCACCTCGTGGGCCAGACGGGTTCAGTGGCGGTGGATTCTGGTAATCAAAGCGAACGTTTACCCTTTGATATTACAGACCGGAAACGTTCGTGCAACCGTATCTCCGATACCGAGTGCATCAGAGACACGGACAACCTCATCAACGTCTTTGTAGACACCCGGAGCCTCTTCTGCAACGGTTGCACCGCTTTGTGCCTTGACGTAGACGTGCTGTGTCTCTTCGAGTTCGTCTCTCACTGTTTCGCCCCAGAACTGTTTTTTCGCTTGTGTTCGGCTCATGACACGGCCTGCGCCATGTGCAGTTGAGCCAAAACTCAGTGCAAGCGAATTCTCTCCACCACGGAGGATGTAGCTTCCCGTACCCATGCTTCCGGGGATAATGATGGGTTGACCAACTGTACGGTATGCCTCTGGTACCTCTTTTCGACCGGCAGGAAATGCACGCGTTGCCCCTTTTCTGTGGACATAGAGCTCTCGATCGCGACCATTGACGGTATGAACCTCCTTTTTTGCGATATTGTGTGCGACGTCGTACAGTAATTCCATCTCAAGGGCTTGCGGTGACTGATCGAATATCTCGGCAAATACCTGCCGTGTCTGGTGCATGATTACTTGTCTGTTCACCCACGCAAAGTTGATCGCCGCACACATCGCACCGTAGTATGCCGTTGCGAGTTCGCTTCCAGCGGGTGCTGCAGCGAGCTCTTTATCGGGCAACGCGGCAAGCAGTTCGGGATGGCCTTTCTCAATCTTCCGAACGTAATCCGAACAGATCTGATGACCAAGCCCCCGGCTTCCACAGTGAATTAAAACAACGATTTGCTCGGGCTGGAGCCCAAAAGCGGCTGCGACATCATCCCGGTAGATATCTGTCACCCGTTGAACCTCTAAAAAGTGGTTTCCTGAGCCGAGACTGCCAATCTGTTTTTCGCCTCGGTTTTTTGCCTTCTCGGAAACGTGTTCTGGTGCAGCATCAGGTCGCCATCCCCCATCCTCACAGTGAGAGAGATCGTCCGGCGTTGCATATCCGTTTGCAAGCGCCCACTTCATACCATCCGTGAGGATCGCTTCAACGGTTTTTCGATCGCCGCTAATAACACCTCCACCCCCAAGCCCAGAGGGGATTGTCTCAAAAAGCCGATTGACGAGCGCTTTTTCACGACCCTCCACGTCGGAATACGAGAGATTTGTTCGCATCATTCGGACGCCACAGTTAATATCAAACCCAACGGCACCAGGTGAGATACAGCCATCTGTTGTATCCATTGCACCAACACCACCAACAGGGAACCCGTATCCTTGATGTCCATCAGGCATACAGATCGCATATTTCGTAATCCCGGGGAGGTGTGTTGCGTTCACGAGTTGTTGGAGTGTATCGTCATCACCAATCTCTGAGAGGAGTTTCTCACTCGCAAACACACGGGCTGGCGATCGCATCTCTCCAGTCTGTGTGATCTCCCACACGTACTCTGATTGCTTGTGGAGTGTAATGCCGTTATATTCAACTGTGTCAGTCATACTCATGAAGTCCGGTCGCCTACTGAATGAGTATTATGTCGGTATACTCCTGATTATACATCAAACACAACGTACCCATACCAGCCAGCTGCTCGCTCTTCAACTGTCATCTCAGAATATGTTACTGCTTTTATGTCGCGTGCGACCACGTCCGCAAACGGGACTCCTCTGGCGGTTGCGGTAATTGTCCATTGCTCGTCTGTTCCCGCTTCTGGGTGCTCAGTAACGACTGCGTGATGTTCAACAGGGAGCACCTCTCGCACATCCCGTTCGTAGATCAGTTGGTCCAAATAATCATAGAGGAGCCCTTCAAGACGTTCTGCGGTACATGTGATCGTAAATCGTTCACCATTTTCTGGATACCACTCACACATCGCTTCGGTGAGTCCGTCTGCAATCGCTGCAAAGAGCTCACCAATCGAGTCAGCCGTTGCTTCAACAGCAACATCTGCGGTATGCGATCGAAGCGTATAGCTCACAAAAATAGAGTCTACCTGAGACGTCTTAAGCGATATTTCAGCCGACGCGACGGTGGAGTTATTACCTCATGGCGACATAGTTGCGTAATAGTGAGTATCAACGTCGAAACACGGATTGATCCACCCGGGGAGGCCAAATACGTTGCAGAGGCGTGGGCTCTCAAAGAGGACATCCGTCAAACAGAGGGGGTTCTTCGACAACAGCGCGGGTTTTTTACGGACGCATATCGACGTTCAACAGCACATCTTATTTTTGAAAACACGACGTTGGTCGCGTTTGCATCAGTTCGACGCGACGGGTATATTCTCTTTTTGGCAGTGTCTCCAAGTACGCGTGGGCGTGGCTATGGTGAACAACTTATTGCAGCGATCGCCGATGAGTACCGATCGGTCACCTGCCATGCCCGGTCGACGAACGAGAATGCGCTCGGGTTCTACGAACATCTGGGATTCAAAATCCGCCGTCGAATTGACAACTACTACGAGGACGGCGGGAATGCGTACTACCTCAAGCTTGGAAACGACGATAGTATTCGACAGAAGCTATCAGAGCTTATTCGACGATAGCAGGTAGTTGTTCAAAAGTGGTTCCGTTGTCGTATTATTCGGTCGCCGCGTCAAATGCTGCTTGCAGATCAGCTTTCATATCATCAATGTGTTCAAGTCCAACGCTGACACGGATGAGTCCATCAGTGAGCCCGGCTGCAAGGCGCTCATCCTTTGGAATTGCAGCGTGTGTCATTGCTGCAGGCTGTTCGATGAGGCTCTCAACACCGCCCAGACTTTCTGCAAGCGTAAACACGTCCGTCTCAGAGACGACCGTACTTGCCTGTTCAAGTGTGCCATCGAACTCAAAGGACAACATCCCACCAAAGCCATCCATCTGTTCGGCTGCAAGTTCATGCTGTGGATGTGACTCGAGTCCGGGATAGTACACTTTCGACACTGAATCGTGAGCAGCAAGCCATGCCGCAAGCTCAGCAGTGTTCTCACAGTGACGATCCATACGAACTGGGAGCGTCTTTGTGCCGCGAAGGACGAGGAAACAGTCGAATGGCCCTGGTGTTGCGCCAACGCTGTTTTGATAGAACCCGATCTCTGCGTCAAGCTCTTCATCATCCACAATAAGCGCGCCACCGATTACATCGGAGTGACCACCAAGGTACTTTGTCAGCGAGTGGCTCACGATGTCTGCACCGTGTTCAAGCGGTCGTTGAAGGTATGGTGTGGCAAAGGTATTGTCAACGGCACACAGCGCATCGTGTTCGTGTGCGATCGACGCTAGCGCACTAACGTCGTTGACGTTCATAAGTGGGTTTGTTGGCGTCTCAACCCAGACAAGCTCGGTGTTTGGCTGCATTGCTGCTTCGACTGCCGCATGATCTGTGGTATCGACAAAATCACATTCGAGATCGTACTGTTCGTACACCTGGGTCAAGATTCGGTGCGTTCCACCGTAGACATCGTTTCCAGCAACGACATGATCACCTGCAGAGAGCAGATTGAGTACGGTGTTAATTGCACCCATCCCTGAAGAAAAACAGCGACCGTACGCTCCGCCTTCGAGCGATGCAAGATTTGTTTCGAGGTCGGTTCGTGTTGGATTGCCCGTTCGTGAGTACTCATATCCACGGTGTTCGCCTGGCTGATCCTGTTTGTACGTTGAGTTTGCATAGATCGGTGTCATGAGCGCTCCGCTTTCGGCCTCAGGATCTTGGCCGGCGTGAATCGCGCGTGTTTCGATCCGAGAATCGTTCTGCATACTACAGCAACGTTGTGGAGCCAAGATGACTGTTTTCCTTCCGGTGTTGTGTACGAGACCGAAACATTACTGATCTCATTATGAGATAGTTGCAGTATGGTCTCGTTTGTCGGCTGGATTCATTTGGGGACGATTGCGGGAGCAGTCGTGGGGACAGTATTGTTGTTCCGGTGGATCTGGACCGTCCGCGATCGACCCGGTGCCAACTGGTTTATTGGTGTGTTTATTGTCCAATTTATTCTGTTAACCAGCTACGCTATTGGCTATCTCACCTTCGATCCTACGATTCGATATATTGTGGAAGTGATTGCATGGGTCTCTGCGGTCTGGATTGCAACACTCTATTTGGCGTTTGCCCTCGGATATACTGGCCGAGTACAGTATTTATCACTTCGATGGTCTTGGCCGGTAGTGGTGATTGCAGTTGGGATGACAGTCCTTACAGCCACGGACCCGGTGCACAATTTGTTACTCTCTGAGTTTACTGTTGTCTCCGCAACTGGACTGAGTGGCGTACTGTTTGAGCGTGGGCCACTCTTGTATGGTATTTTCTTTTATGCTGCATCGCTCATTACCATTGGAACGCTGTTTCTGTTGGACACGATTATCAGCTACGGGCCGTTGTATCGGAGAGAGGCGATCGCAGTGGGATTAAGCGCAGTCCCACCCTCGATCGGCTATCTACTCTGGACATTTGATTTTGGACCCACACCAGCGCTCAACCTCACGCCTGCACTGTTTTTGCCCCACGTGATATTTGATACATATGCGTTCGTCCAATCGGACATGTTTGATTTTCATCCCGCAACACGACGTGCCGGGGAGCGGGCAGCGATCGATGATTTAGGGAACCCCGTTGTGATCGTTGATCAAGATGGTCGTGTCGTGACGCTCAATGAAGCCGCGGAAGATCTCCTGCAAACAGAAAAAGGCCACATACTCTCACACCACATTGGGGAGTATTATACCGGCGAGACGATCGACCAGACACAGCCAGAACAGACAGTTGCCGTTCGAATTGCTGGCCGTAGACACGAGTTTGCGGTTACCTCAAAACCGCTGTATGCTTCTGGCGAATCGATCGTCGGCTATACACTTGTGTTACAAGATGTAACTGAAGAACGACAACGAAAACAGCGGTTAGAAGTATTAAATCGTATCCTTCGACACAATCTCAGAAATGATCTCAATGTCATTGTGGGGATGGCAGACCTGCTTACTGATGGACAAAGCAAGACCCGCTATTCCGAAACAATCGATCGAAAAGCAAAAGAGCTCATCGAGCTTGGTGAAAAGGCACAGGCTGCTGCTGATGCACTCGGTAGTACAAGCGCCCCCACCGAAATATACATAGAAAACCTGCTTGCAGAAACCGCAGCGAATGTAACTCGGTCGGAGCCAACATGGACTGTTGATATACGCGTTCCAAACGAGCTTTGTATTGAAGCGAACGAACAGCTTCTCTCACTTGTATTTGAGAACCTCGTCGAAAACGGGCTGGTCCATGATCCTGGCACAAATCCAACCGTGATAGTCACCGTTGCGGGGCTCGATCGGACAGATGGGACTGTTACGCTCTCAATTGCAGATACAGGCCCGGGAATCCCAGCACATGAGATACAAGCAATCGAAAATGAGACAGAAACCGCGTTAGAACACGGGAGTCGGCTCGGCCTGTGGGCGATAAAATGGGGCGTAACCATGCTTGGTGGCGATATCTCGTTTGATTCGACCCAAACAGGGACGACGGTAACACTTAGACTCCCTGGCGTAACAGCATTCCCAACCGATAATGAGGCAGCCACACAACAGTCCGTGTGACAAAGTACCGTGGCGGCTCTGGAACGTACCATTTATAGTCTGACCGCAAGTATTCATCTTCACGACTATGCCGAGTTCAAATGGCCCAATGAAAGGAACCCGAGGAAAGCTCAGTAACCATCCACGAGAACGAGGGATGTCCCCACCACAGCGTGCAATTCAGGAGTACGACGAGGGACAGAAAGTTCACCTCAAACTCGACCCAAGCGTCCCAGAAGGCCGTTTCCACCCACGATTTAACGGCCACACTGGTGAGGTTGTTGGCAAACAAGGCCGTGCGTTCCTCGTCTCAATCAACGACGGTGGCAAACAGAAGACAGTCATCGCACGCCCAGCACACCTTCGCGCACAACAGTAATATGACGATCTTCAAAGAGAAGATCAGCGAAGAGTACTTGACTATCTCGGAAGCGAAAGAGCTCCTTTCGGAAGTCGAGATGGAACGAGCGGCTGACGAGGAGCGTGAGCTTCGCTACGAGCTTGCCCGTGCGATCGAACACGTCAACCGATTTGCGAACCTCGAGCCAGAAGAGTCCCGTGAGCTTGTGTCTGAGCTGTCAGAACTTGAGAAAGTGAATGACGCAACCGCACACAAAATTGCGGACCTCCTCCCAAACGATCGAACAGAGCTCCGTTCGGTATTTGCTAAAGAGCGATACGCGCTTGATGGTGACGAACTGGATGAGATTTTGGATATTGTCGCCAAATACGCCTGACGGAGCGGCCATCAGTTCGGCGTAACTGTTGTCGTGTCAGGCTTGTTTTTAAGTATCCCCTACACGTATGAGTGGGTATGTCTCCCCCCACGGACGCTGGCGACGATGACTCGACAGTGACGAGCGACGCCCTCGTTCTGGATTATTTCCCACACGGTCGTGCAGATGACGACCGTCCACAGTACCAGAAGTCCTCACTTGCGTATGCCCTCGGTGTGGATTCGTTCACCCTGTATGAGCTTTCATTGACCAGCGATGCAGATGTCTCGATCGGTGATTACGTGCAAGTCTCTCCTGAGCCCGATCCTGATGTTGTATCCCGATATAAAACCATCACGTACGATAACATCTCCGGTGGTGCTCGGTCGGAGCTTGAGTATGCAATTACAGATATCATCGAAACCGATGAGCAGCGGTTTGTTGATTTCTACAACAACGCACAGCCAATCACGCTTCGGCTTCATCAGCTAAATCTCCTCCCAGGGATTGGAAAAAAGCTCAGAAACAACATCCTTGATCAGCGGAAACGCGGGCCATTCGAGAGTTTTGAACAGCTTTCAGAGCGTGTCTCCGGGCTCCACCGACCGAAAGAGATTCTTGCGGAGCGAATCCTCGAAGAGCTTCGTGATGACGACCTCAAATATCGAGCGTTTGTCCGCCCACAAGAAAAACGGTAGCTGCTAGCATAACACATACAAAAACGAGACGTTTACCCGCGTTCCCCGATAATCGCGGGCAATGAACGAGCCAGACGCGCCAGTTGAACAGACGCACGGCACGCGCGACCCAGATCAATTGATTCGCCGTGCAGGCGCGTACGGAAACCCGGATTTTGATCAGCACTTTTTGATCGATGATCGGGTTGTCGATCGCATTCCCGGCTATCTCCCAGACGATACTGACGTATCTCATATTCTTGAAATTGGTGGCGGACCAGGCGTGCTTACAGATCGATTGCTTGCAGTTGCCGATCGCGTAACGGTCATCGAACAGGATGAGATATTCGCAGCGCATCTTCGGCGTGAGTTTTCAGAGGCGATCGACGCTGGCCGACTCTCTGTTATCGAAGGAGATGCACTCGAAGTTGACTATCCAGACGATCTGACTGCGTGTGTTGCAAATCTTCCATATAGCGTCTCAAGCGCAATCACGTTCCGTCTGCTCCCGCTTTCGATTCCGCTTGTGCTCATGTTCCAACAGGAGTTCGCAGAGCGGATGGTTGCAGTATCTGGAACCAGCGACTATGGGCGGCTTTCTGTGAGTACACAACACTACGCGGAGGTAGAAATCACCGAGCATGTCCCTCGGACCGCATTCGACCCCCAGCCAGCAGTACAGAGTGCGATCGTTCGGGCAACGCCCCGGACGCCAGAGTATGATGTGACAGATGAGCAGTTCTTTTTTGATTTTGTCAAAGCAATCTTCACCCAACGACGGAAGACGATTCGAAACGGGATCCGAAATACACCACACATCTCCGGGCTTTCTGATCCGGATGCAGTTGTTGCGGCGGCAGATGAGGATGTGCTTCGGCTCCGGGCAGGATCGCTCGATCCTGCCGGCTTTGCAGCGCTTGCAAACGTTGCAATTGAACACGGGTTTGACGCACAACCCGAGGAGTAAGAGACAATGCTTGTTGCACTCCAATCAGTTGGAGACGTCACAATCACCATCGATCGAATACTGATTACGATTGCTGTTGTTGTGGGTGTCTTTCTAATCAAGCGAGGGGTCAAACGGCTTCGCCGAAGCAAGGAGGGCGATTTAAGTTCAATGACAAACCTCCTCGTGTCGACGCTGATTGCTGGAGTGACGGCAAGCGGTGTATTCGTTCTTATTGCAACGTGGGGGTTGAGTCCAGCGCTGCAACAGGCGTCTGAGGGCCTTGACCTTGGTGCGCAGGTTGCAAACATCATCCTCTCAATCATCGTTCTCGGTGGTGCCTACGCACTGACCGATTTCCTTGGACAAATCATCAAAGAGGTGGCAAAAGAGCAGGACGCAATCGGCCAGCATGAGCGAGAGATGCTGCACCGATCGGTGCAGGTTGGCATCTATACCGTCTCAGGGTTGATTGTTTTGGGCCTTTTTACTGACAATTTAGGTGGACTATTCGTTGGTGCTGGGTTCTTAGGGATTGTCGTCGGAATGGCCGCACGACAGACGTTAGGTGCAGTACTTGCTGGGTTTGTGCTCATGTTCTCTCGTCCATTTGAGGTTGGTGACTGGGTTGTAATTGGAGAGAATGAGGGAACGGTGACTGACATCACGATTGTTAATACGCGAATCCAATCTTTCGACGGCGAGTACGTGATGATTCCGAACGATGTCGTCAGTGGAACACCAATTGTTAACCGAACCAGAAGGGGGCGACTCCGAACTGAGGTCGAAGTTGGTATTGATTATGATGTGGATCCAGACCGTGCAGCACAGGTTGCAAAAGACGCAGCCGAAACTGTCGATCGGGTTCTCGATCGACCCGAGCCACAGGTGATCCACAAACGGTTTGACGACTCTGCGATCGTGTTGGGCGTTCGATTCTGGATCACTAACCCAACGTCCCGACGACGAGTGAAGACCCAAACAGCAGTCATTAGCGCGATTCGATCGGCATTCGAAACGAACGGAATCAAGATTCCGTTCCCACAGCGGGAGTTGATGGCTCGCAACGAAGCAGGCGGGTTCAGACTCACCGAACAGACATCAAATGCCGAAGCAGACCGTGAGACAGAGCCAGATGAGAAGAGACAGGGGCCAATCGAAACATCACCACACGGTGGCGAACAATGACAGAGAACTCAAAAGAACGACTCGCAGAGCGCAGAGGCCAAGAGACACAAGTGTATCAGCCAGCGGAAGATTCAGCACTACTTGCGAAAGCGGTCTGCAAAGCGGTGCGCCAGTCCGATCGTGTCCATGAGATTGGAACCGGATCGGGGTGGGTTGCAGCACAAATAGCAGCAGAAACCGGTGCATCGGTAACTGCAAGCGATATTAATCCACACGCCTGTCGTGCTGCGGCCGATCGTGGAGTACAATCGATTCGTGCAGATATGTTCGGCCCCTTTGTGGACAATGCGTTCGATGCGGTGTTGTTTAATCCGCCATATCTCCCGACAGACCCTGACGAGGAGTGGGATGACTGGATGGAACATGCACTCTCCGGTGGACCGGATGGTCGTCGTCTTGTCGTTCCATTTCTCACTGGTCTGTCACGGGTGCTTTCAGCATCCGGTTCCGGATATCTCTTGATTAGTAGCCTCACAGGCTACGAAGCGGTGGAATCGATCGCCGCAGAAAACGGACTCACTGTTGAATCGATCCACGAACAGTCATTCCCATTTGAAACGCTATTCGTTTTAAAACTCACAAGATATTCTTGAGGGTAATATTCTACATTAGCAAATATTAAGCACCATCATCACTAACCCCGTACTGATGACAGAACGAGTCGCCACTACACCGGGACTGTTTCCGCTCCCGGATCCGGCGAAGCAGCGTCTCTCGGACCTCAAAGGACATCAGAAAGGCGATCTGATATCTGGGAACGAGTCCGACGAGATTGTTGCCGTCTATGATGAGTATCGAACCCAAGTAATTACTGAGCAGGTTGAGGCAGGTCTCGATCGGATTTCGGAAGGACAGCTCCGATGGGATGACATGCTTGCACACCCGCTAACAGTCCATGAGAACGTTGAAACCGGCGGGATCGTTCGATACTACGATAACAACAACTTCTATCGCGACCCACAAGTCACGGGCGAACTGACGTTCTCCGGTGACGTCGCATCCGAACTCGATGCTGCAGCAGCAGCGCTTGCAGAGGCCGATTCTGATGCATCGCTACAGGCAACCCTCCCTGGTCCGTACTCCTTGTTTGACCTTGCAACCGACGAGTACTACGGTGATGAGGAATCGTTCCTCGACGCTGTTTCGGAGTTCCTCGCTGCCGAAGTGGAGGCCTTCCCAGCGCATGAAACGCTCTATCTGCTTGAGCCGTCGCTTGTTGAGAACGCTCCTGGCGATGGGCTTGATGCCCGAGCAAGCGAGGCGATCGATACCGTTGCCGCCGCAACCGATGCTGACGTTGTTGTTCAGACGTACTTCGGTGCGCTTTCGGAGAAGGTGTACGCGCACCTGATGGATGCAGACATTGAAGCCATTGGATTTGATATTGTCGCTGGCGATCGCGAGCAGACGCTGTACAACATCAACGAATACGGGACCAAGACTGCTGCTGGACTTGGTATTTCGAATGGATTGAATACCCTCGTTGAGTCCCCAGAAACGCTCGCAGAGCGAGTCTCATGGGTCCAGAACAAGCTTCCTGCCCAAGAGTTCGATCGGCTCTATCTCTCGACGAACACTGAGCCGTTCTATCTCCCAGTGAACAAACATCTTGAAAAGCTCGCTGCCGTTGCTGCGGCCGCAGAAATCGAACTAGAGGAGGTAACCGCATGAGCCGACCAGCCGAAAACAGAGAGCAGTTTCGCCCTGAGAATCACGAAAACGAACACTTCCTTCTGACCACGGTTGTCGGAAGCTACCCAAAGCCAAAATGGCTCAACCGTGCAGACGATCTTGCAGAAGATGCAGAGTCAAAGTTTACCCATGAGCATCTCCACGAAGCCCATGACGATGCTTGCCGTGTGATCACAGCAGAACACGAGCGTGCTGGACTTGACACCGTTGTTGACGGAGAAATGCGTCGAAACGAGATGGTTGAGTTCTTTGCACACAGAATTGATGGGTATGAGTTCAACGGCCCAGTAAAAGTGTGGGGACACAACTACTTCGACAAACCATCAGTCTCCGATACAGTTGAATACGATGAGCCATGGCTTGTCGATGAGTTTGAGTTCACTCGTGACGTTGCCTCGAAACCAGTGAAGGTCCCGATCACAGGCCCATACACGCTTGCAAACTGGTCATTCAACGAAGCATACGAAACTGAAGAAGAGCTTGCATACGAGCTTGCGGATCTTGTCAATATCGAGATCGAAAAGTTGGTTGAGGCAGGCGCAAAGTACATCCAGATCGACGAGCCGGCACTTGCAACGACGCCGGATGATCATGCGATTGTTGGTGAGTGCCTCGATCGGATTGTTGCAGGCATTGATGAGGATATTCGAATTGGACTACACGTTTGTTACGGGGATTACTCACGTATCTACCCAGAAATCAACGACTTCCCAATTGATGAGTTCGATGTTGAGCTCTGTAACGGCAACTACGAACAGATTGATGTATTCACCGAACCTGAGTTTGGACCGGATCTTGCACTCGGTGTTGTAGACGCACACACCGCGGAAGTTGAGCCAGTCGAAGAGATCAAAAAGAACATCCTCCAAGGGCTGAAAGTTGTGCCACCGGAGAAACTAACGATCTCACCCGACTGTGGATTGAAACTCCTCCCACGAGAGATAGCATACGGCAAGATGGAGAATATGGTGAAAGCAGCACGAGAAGTTGAAAAAGAGCTTGATGCTGGCGAGATCGACCTCGAGACGCCAGTTCCGCTCGCAGACTAATCCCAAAATAGGTGTCAGGTTTCTTTTTTGACCTATCTGACCCCAAGGTGCTTGTACTTTGACTGAGTAGAAGAACGGTATGACATCCGTCTCCCTCCACACCGCGGTCACACAAACCGCTCATGAGATTGAGACTATGGAGACCCGCGGCGCAGCCCCGATCGCAAAAGCTGCAGCGACAGCCCTGAAGACACAGGCCGTCGAGCCTGACTATGAGACGCCGCACTCGTTTCGAGCGACACTGCGTGCGGCTGGACGGACATTACACGAGACGCGGCCAACTGCTGTTAGTCTCCCAAACGCACTCCGGTATGTCCTTCGACGAATCGATGGTGAGACGATACCTGAGCAGCGATCGGCCGTTGCCGCAAGTGTTGATGAGTTTATTATGCATCTCGAGCACGCACAGGAAGATCTCGGTCGTGTCGGTGCAAATCGGCTCAAAAATGGGGACACGGTAATGACACATTGTCATTCGACGGATGCGATCGCCTGTGTCGAAACGGCGGTTTTACAGGGAAAAGAGATCACTGCGATCGTCAAAGAGACTCGGCCACGAAATCAAGGACATATCACTGCACGGGAACTGACTGAGATGGGCGTAGATGTAACATTGATCGTTGATAGCGCTGCTCGACGCTATCTGAATACGGTTGATCACGTCCTTGTTGGTGCAGATAGCATCGCAGCAGATGGGAGCGTCATCAATAAGATTGGAACAAGCGGACTTGCAGTCAATGCCCGCGATCGCGGGACTCCGATTATGGTCGCTGCACAGACACTGAAACTCCATCCGGAAACAATGACCGGTCACACCGTAGAGATCGAACAGCGTGCAGAAACAGAGGTGATTACAGAAGGTGAACGCGCGGCGATCGGCGATCCCCAAATCGAGAATCCGGCATTTGATGTGACTCCACCGCGGTATGTCGATGCAATTGTAACCGAGCGGGGACAGTTTCCACCAGAGAGTATTGTGATCTTAATGCGCGAACTGTTTGGTGACGGCGTCGATGAGCCATGGGTTGAGCCATGACTGTACCACGGATTCTCTCGGCTGGGCATATCAACTGGGATGTAACAATGCACGTTACTGCACTTCCAGATCCGGATGGAGAGGTGCTCATTGAGCAGCTCGTCCAGTCTGGTGGCGGCAGCGCGGCAAACGTTGCGGTTGCATTAGTCAATTTAGGGCATTCCGCAGCCGTGTATGGAAGCGTTGGGGGAGATGATGCCGGCTCAATGGCATTACAAGAACTCGATCGAGCCGGTGTTGACACAACACATGTGCAGGTTCATGCGGACAAACAGACCTCGGTGAAGTACCTCATTGTTGATGCAGCGGGTGATGTGATGGTACTTGCAAACGACGGTGCAAACGAGGCGTTTAGCGCCCGATCGCTTGGAGAGGATGTGTTCGATTCGATCGACCACCTGCATCTTACGAGCCAAGAGCCCGCTGTGGCAGCAGCGCTTGCGGAAGCTGCCCACAAGTATCATGTCACTGTGAGTTTCGACCCGGGTCGTCGTGTTGGCGATCGAGACTTTTCGGCGACGATCGCCGCCTGTGACATACTCTTTTTGAATCAACATGAGGCCGCAGAGTTAGATGTTAGCTCGATTGATGCGGTATCTGATGACCATATTGTGGTTATCAAACGTGGCGAGGATGGGGCACTCATACACACGCCAACCGGAGAGCAAACACATTCAGGATTCGACATTGACGTGGTTGATACAACTGGCTCCGGGGATGCGTTTGCAGCCGGATTTCTCTCAACCCTTTTGTCTCACTCATCTCCAAAGCCGAAGCTACCAACCGCTGTGGATGCATATGAATTGCCGCTTGCGGTCGCAAATGCGTGTGGTGCGGTCACCGCAAAAAAGCCGACAGCACGTGCGGAGCTTTCGTATACACGTATAGAGTCGCTTCTTCAGCACAAGATCAAAGAGCCGATCGGTGAGTGACCAGTCTTATCGCGGCGTTTCAGTTCCCCACTTTTCAACAGCGACCGCTAACTCTGGATGATCTGTCGCATACTCTTCAAGCGACACACCTGCAACTGACGCGTCAACTGCCTGACGAAACGCTTTCGCCCCTGCGTGAGTCCCATCAGGGTGCCCGTGGATCCCACCACCGGCTTGGATACCAATGTTTGTTCCACATCGGTTGATTACTTCAGGAACTAATCCCGGATGGAGACCACCTGATGCCATTGGAAGAACATCGTTCATTCCATAGAGTTCTCCATAGAGCCACTCGTTGATGCCAACGGTATCTTCGTTAGCGAGCTTTCCGAGGTCTGCAGTTCCCGTATGTAGCTGATCAACACCACAGAGTCGGCTCACCTGTGCAAGAACGCGCATTGAGATGCCGTGATCCGGAAGCCGATCGAACGCCGCGTGCATTGCACGGTGGGCATGAATTGCAAGCCCAAGCTCCGCACATCGTTTTTGAACCGGTTGCACCGCACCCCAACCAGTAGTGATCACGTCAACCATCACGTACTCGCCGCCGACTTCATTGACCATATCAATCCGCTCGAGCATCGTGTTCGTATCTGCAGTAACGTTGATCAGGTACGACTTCTTCTCGCCGGTTTCGTCTTCAGCCCGATCGCGTGCAGCAAAGCTCTCTGTGAGCCGATCGTGAAACGGATTAAACGCCTGATCGGTGAGGTTTTCGTCATCTTTGAGCAGATCAATCCCACCAGTCCACGCCTCATACCCAACTTCGACGTGCCGATCTGTCGAAAGCCCGACTTTTGGTTTGGGGACTGTGGCAGTGATTGGCCGCTCCCCAGCATCAAATATCTCGTTTCGAACAGCCGACCCAAATGTTGGCCCATCAAACGAGGAGACGATCGCTTCTGGCCACTCACAATCCTTGAGCCGAATCCGCTCAACTGCTTTCATCCCCATAATATTGCCTGCGATGCAGGAGAGAATCTGGGGCATGTTATCCTTCTCAAACAGGTCCGCAGGATACGCGACGCTAATTTCGTTGCCATCAATCGCAAACGCGGTTGCGCTGAGATCGGTGAAATCATCACCCACGGTGAGCGCAGCCCACGTTCCGTTGGAGCTCTCGGAAGCAACTCGGCTTGCAGCAGCTTCCATATCCATCTCTTCGGCGGGGACAATGGAGAACTGACAGACGAGGTCTGTCTCAGTTGGCGTGTACGATAGATCGAGGAAGTCTTCGTAGGTTATTCCAGCCATGCCATTTGCGTTCGCGTGGCAAGGTAATAAAACATGACCTCAATCTGACGGATCAACGAACTCCTCTAGTCAGACCACCAATAAGGCCACCACCAACTGCAATTACGATCGGAAGCAGTGCAAGGATATCCATCGCAAGGAGTCGATCGAAATGACCGTTTATGACGACCTGTCCGACAAATGCGACCGCAATGAGGATACCAAACCCAACTCCTAACAGCACACCTTCGCGAACCGACCGACCAAGCTGCGCAAGGAGCGCCGCACCGAATATAATACCAAGCCAATGGGCACTCGCCATTCCAACCCCTGCAATTGTCAGAAGCGTTGCTGCAACAATCCGATCGAACTGTGTCATTGTTCACCCCCGAACTGGAACCGCACATCTCCATCCTGTGTCAGCGACAACGGCTTGTATTCGCCATCTGCCCACTGTTTAAGCTGATCGTGGTAGTGTGCAGAAAAGTACCGACCGGAGTTTCCGCCCGGGGCAATCGCTTCTGCAGTTCCGTCAGGAGACCAGATCATCCGCCAACTGCTCCCAGCAACATCGGTTCGGCGATAGTTCATCAGCGTCGCTGGTGAGCCATCCGTTGGGTATGAGGGATAGTTCAAAAACGAGAGGCCAAACGGATGCGTCATCTCCCCAGTGGTATTTACATCGCCATACACTGCTGCTGATTCGGATGTAAGCCGATCGACTGCAGTTTGAAGCGCAGCCTCCAACAGTTCCGCTCTCGATCGGTCATCGAACCACTCGCTCTCGGGATCTAATCCTGCAATAACCCAATCAGTGGGATATGATTCGGGGAGTCCAATCTCTGCTAACTGCTCCGAAAAGAGCAACTCGCGATACGATCGGATGAAATAATCAAAGAGTAATGCAGCTTCTTCAGTTCTGTCCATGCGTCCATCCCAGTTCTCAAGCAGTGTAATATGCTCTCTGAGTGGTGATTCTTCAGAAACCGTCGTAGATAGCATGGGAACGAACTGTTGGACACGAAGATCAACCGTATCGCGGTGCATCTCACGCATAAATGCGGGTGTTACCGGTTGGTCACTATCGATGCGTTCGTCGAGCATCTCATACAGCCGGATGCCACGATATGGCGCACTGTATGACTCTGCAAAGTAGTACGGATACTCGGAGTCGTCAATGATTCGTTGGTTTGCGGTCCCGATCGCTTCCGGATTGATCACATGAGGCATCTCCTCGAACGGAATGAACCCGGAGCCATCCCAGTTTGGCCGATCAAATGGTCGGTATCCATCCCACTCCCCCTCTCCTATAGACCCGTCAAAAATTTGATTCCCAGCTACAGGTTCGCCATCCGTTTGTCGGATTGGCACGCGTCCAGTAACGTAGTGAAACGTGTTTCCATCCGTATCCGCATACACTAAACACTGTGTTGGGAGATCAAATTTTGATGTTGCCTGCAAGAATGAGTCCATCTCGTCGCTGTGTGTGTACTCGTGGATTGCTTCGGTCGTCCGAGTTGCACCAAATCCGGTCCATGCAACCGCAACCTCGCTTCCATGCTCCTCGATAATCGGCCCGTGAACGGTCCGCCGTCTGGTTACTGTCCGATCGGTAGCTCCGGCAACTCGAAGCCGCCGCTCTTCTGTTTCATACGATCGCCACCCGTCTCGGTATCGGTACTCGTCACCATCTGACTCGTATGTATAAAAGTCGATGACGTCCGCACCAGCGTTTGTGAATCCCCACGATGCGGTTTCTGTCGCGCCGATAATGACGAACGGAACGCCGGGAAACGTCACTCCCCGAACATTGATATCGCCTGTTTCAATGTGTTGCTCATACCAGATCGGCGGTGCTTGCAACAACAGATGTGGATCGTTCGCCAAAATTGGTTCGCCACTTTCGGTATGTTCTCCGGAGACGATCCAGCTGTTTGAACCGATTCCAGGTGGTGACTCAAATTCTGAAAGCCGGTTGACAAGCGCGGCGTCCAGTTGGTGTGTGTTGGTCTTCGATGCGCCGATCGACTGCGCTCCCGCCGGCCTATCCGTTCCATTTCGTAGAATTGGTGCATCGTGATCGAGCCGATCGGGATAGAGCTCATCGGCAGCGGCAGTGCCAAGCGTCTCTGCAACGAGAGCTTTCCGAAGGGTTCGAAATGAGCCTGTGAGCGTCCACGAGATCTGCTTCTCCATCAACAGCGTATCTGCCGGCGTCCACGGTCGAGGCTCGAATCCGAGTAGTCCAAACTCCGGCGGAAGCTTCCCTTCCGAAATTCGTGCGTTGACACCATCCACGTATGCTTGTATGAGCTCCCCAACGCGCGTTCCTTCGAGTGCGTTCCATGTTGCTGACGCTGCATCGTCAAAACACATCTTGAGGTAGAACTCATCAGACGAAACGGTATCCGGACCAACCACTTCTGAGAGCTGTCCGCGCATCTGTCTGCGCTGAAGATCGAGTTGAAACAACCGATCGGCCGCCTGCACGTACCCAGTTGCATAGTATGCTGCCGCCTCGCTATCGGCGGAGATATGCGGCACGCCGTACCCATCCGTTCGAACGGTCGCTGCACCGTGTGGCCCCTGTAGGGTGCGCCGATCCGATTGTGTTTCATCCCACACGCCACCGGAGAGCGGGGCAAATCCATCAAGATAGCTCCGAATCGGAGAGAGCACCCCACCAGCGGTGACACCACCAACGATCGCTGCAAGAAGCCCTCGGCGTGTTCGATCGGGGTCGTTAGACATACCTGCAGGTCACAAGCGATCGCAATAAAACAAGAGAGAATAAACCGGGTGAAACGAAACTGGTGTGGCTAACCTTAGTGGTCGCCAGCGTCTTCGTAAACCCAGACTGCGTTCGAGAGATCGTAATCAACGAGTTCATCCTCATCAAAGAAGAGGTCGATCTCGCGTTCGTTTGCACCCTCGTCCTCGTGATCCGAGCCGTGGATGACGTTGTGACCGAGATCCAAACCGAAGTCACCGCGGATTGTTCCTGGTGCGGAGTCGGCTGGATCGGTTTCGCCCATCATACCGCGGACCTGACGGGTTGCGTCAGCGCCTTCCCAGACCATTGCAAAGACTGGTCCGGAGGTGATGAACTCAACAAGACCGTCAAAGAACGGCTTGTCTTTGTGCTCGCCGTAATGGTCGTGGGCAAGCTCCTCGTCGATCTGCATGAGTTTTGCACCGACAAGTTTGAGACCGCGCTGTTCGAAGCGTGAGACGATGTCACCGATGAGTCCGCGCTGGACACCATCCGGTTTGACCATCACGAACGTACGCTCGTCGTGGTGGCTCATCGATCTCCACCTTTACCGCGCTGTCTGCGTCCTGCTTCGGTCCACTCAAGGTCTCGTGCCTCACGGCCGAGCAGATAGTTCTTTTCTGCTTTTGAGTCCTTGAAGTGGAGGATCGTTCCGTCCGTTTTGACGTACATCGTGCCCGTTCCGGGCTCGATCTCCTCGCCTGAATAATCGCAGGTGCGTGTTTCGACCATTATCTTCCTCCAATGGAGTCTGCATCACGTTGGGTCTCTCGGAGTTGGAGCACATCTCCTTCTCGGACAGGCCCAAGCACGTTTCGGGTGATAATCCGACCCTGATTCGAGCCTTCACGGATACGGCATTTGACCTGCATGGCCTCGCCGTGCATCCCGGTCTTGCCGACGATCTCGATGACCTCTGCAGCCGTCGAATCGCCGTTGTTGTCCTCTGCGCTCATGGTGGATTACCGGAGTTCCTCGACCTTCTCACTGATGTCTTCGACATCCGAGGATGCCTCACCAGCGTCGACGATTGCCGCTGCCGCGCTGCCGACTTCAAGACCGGCTGCGTGGCCAACATCGTCCTGTGTCTCGACGAAGACAACTGGAATGCCTTTCTCTTCGGCGAGCTCTGGAAGATGCATGACGATCTCCTCCGGGGAGACGTCCTCTGCGACGAAGACGAGCTGTGCGTTGCCGCGCTCGACTGATTTCGTCGTCTCGTTTGTTCCTTTCTTTACACTACCTGTGTCTCGTGCGACCTCGAGGGCCTCAAGGGCTCGCTCTGCGAGGTCGGCTGGAATTTCGTAATCTACGTAAACTGCCATGGTTGTTCACCTTCTCCTACTCGTGGGCTCGCACGTTTGCGCCAGTGGTTGGTCCCTAATGGCACAAAGCATCATCAACCCCGAATAGGCTGTAAAACTGAATTCGGCGTGACCCCATAAAAGCGCTTTCAATGTGTTGCAGGCGTGTGAGGCCTCACCACGGTGGCGTGTGGCGTTTTTCAGTCAGTTGTTTGTCGGCTAACCATCACAAGCCCGATCATTGAAAATACTACGTTATCATCCTGATTGAGCGTCTCGGTTTTGGCGTGAATGAGGCCACGATGTTCGGTCTCTTTGTACGTTTCAAGAATTGTGTTTCGGACCCGAAGCGTATCACCTGGTCGAACTGGTTTGTACCATCGAAGCTCATCGACACCTTTTGCACCGAGTGTTGCAATCTCATTAAGGAACCCTTCAACGAGCAGTCGCATTGTTATCGATGCCGTATGCCATCCGCTCGCAATGACACTGCCGTACATCGACTCTTCGGCGGCCCGATCGGGATCGGTATGAAACCACTGTGGGTCATACTGCTCGGCAAACGAGACCAACTCTTCGAGCGTAACCTCGTATGAGCCATATACACCAGTTTCGTCAACAGCAATGTCTTCAAAATATCGAACCATTATGTACTACTCACACCCCACGTAGAAAAATCGTCTCAGAGGCTATCGATGCTGTTTCTGGCCAACTGTGTGGTGATCTCTGAAATGAACTCGTATTTTACGAGTGCAAACCCAGCAAAAACAGCAGTAAAGCCGACAACCACCGTTGAGTCAATGACCGAACCAAGCAGGAGCCAACTCATTCCGATCGCAACCACCGGCTCTAGATAGCTCACGAGATTGATCTGTGTTGCACCAACCCGATCGTGCAGTTCAAAGTAAATAAAGAACGCAATCACACCCGAAATAACTGTGAGGTACGTAAGCGAAATAATTGCAGTTTGGGACCACTCGATCGCCGTAACTGTCTCACCACGAATAGCTGCACCAACGAACAAGGAGGTGGCTCCAATGAGCATCGCCCACGAGATCAGCGCCAGCAGTGGAAGTGTCGTATCAAGCGGCTTGATAAGGACAGAGCCGATTGCCCATGAAAGTGCCCCAAAAAATATCAAAACAATGCCGATCGTGCTTGCGTCAAACACCATCCCTGGATCTGGATTAATGATAACAACGACACCAATCAGCCCGAGGAGTACACCACCGAGTTGAATCGGTGTCAGCCGTTCAGCTGGCAGCATAACGCTTGCAAGAAGCACAGTCAAAACGGGCGTGAGACTCACGATGACTGCAGCGATTGCACCGGAGACGTAGAGCTCACCGAGGTAGAGTAGCCCGTGATATGCACCCACAATCAAAACACCAGAGACCGAGACAGAGAGCCACTCTTTTGGCGTTTGAGGAAGCCACCGAGTCGAGATGTACACTGCATATATAAGGAGAATTGCACCGGCGATCGCATATCGAATCCCTGCAAAGACGAGCGGTGGAAAGTATGCGAGTCCCGCTTCAATCGCAACAAACGAGGTCCCCCAAAACAGTGATAACAGAATGAACAGTACCCCAGTCCGATCAGCTATCAACGATCGAGATATCATTGTATATTTCTACAGAAGAATTAGGTTGTGTTATAGTTTACTACAGCTAATTTCACGAGGGTGGTCAAAATAGCCTGTTATGTATGATTGTTTAGAGTCAGAAGTAGGTTATTGCAGATCTCTTAGAGACAACACCAAAAGTGGAGGATTAATACGGATAACAGACACAATAGCGTATAGAACGCATGGACGAACGGGATATCACACTGCTGAAGGCTATCTCTGATCTTGAAACGGGGAGCCCTGAAAAACTACACGAAGAAACCGGAATACCAATTTCAACGATCCACTATCGTCTTTCGAACCTCAAAGAGGAAGGAGTGCTCAAGAATGACCTCTACGATATTGATTTAGAGAAATTTGGCATTGGCGTCACCGTTATTGTAGAAATCTTAGTTGATTACAGCGGTTCATATGAAGAATTAGGCGAGCAGATTGAGGCGATCGAAGGCGTTACGCAGGTGTTTTTCACCATGGGTGAGACGGATTTCATTGCAGTTGCTCGGCTAACGGGGAGAAAGATGGTTGAACGGCTCATCCGCCAGTTCGAAGAGATAGAGGAGGTGGAACGAACAAACTCGACGTTCGTTATTTCGCCACTGAAAGACACACACAGAGCACTTCAGAGCTACAGTCTTGAAACGCTACTTGATGAGTTAGATGAAAGCCGCGTTGGAAACCAGTAGACTCGGTTAGGTCAGTTAGCTTCGTTTGCCAATCTCTTCACGAAGAACCGAACTCACAGTTTCACCGTCTGCTTTCCCACGCAACTCTGCCATACACTCTCCCATCAGCCCGGAGAATGCGGCCATTCCCTCATCTGCAACCTGTTCGGCGTTGCGCTCGACAACGCCTGCAATGATCTCTCGTACCTCATCATCACCAACACCGGCGAGCCCTGCTTCTTCGATCGCCTCTTCCGCGGTAAGGTCAGGGTTGGACGCAAGTTCTGCAAGGACATCGTTGAGCCCTTCACGAGCCAGTTCACCATCATCAACAAGGAACAGAACGGAGAGTAGATGGTCTTCCGTGAGGGTCTCAACGGACACGCCATCACGGCGGAGTTCTGTTAGCGTGCTCTCAAGTACCGTTGCAGCGAGGGTTGCATCAATGCCTGCAGCGATCGCATCCTCAAAAAGCGGCATTCGCCGGCCAAACGCAACCTGCTCTGCAAGCCCTGCATCGAGACCCAACTCGTCTTGGTACCGATCGACCTTCTCGGTGAGTAGTTCTGGTGTTGGAACCTCGCTTGGGTCCGGCTCAACAGGTGGGACATCTGTCTCCGGATACATCCGTGCGGCACCCGGTAGTGGGCGAAGATATCGGGTCGTCCCGTCGTCGTTCGCACCCCGCGTCTCTTCTGGAACGCCTTCAAGCGCGGTCTCTGCGCGTGCTTTGACCGCTTCAATCGAGAGTTCGGCGGTCTCTGTCTCAGCAGCGACGATTGCAACTGCGTCATCGTTACCGGCTCCAACCTTGTCTCGAAGTGCAGTAACCTCTTCGGCGGTGACACCATAGGCAGGGAGCTCGTCCGTATGGAAGATACCGCCTGCACCGTGGCGTTTTGCATGATCCGAAAACTCAGTTCCAAGCCTTCGGTCTGGCTGAATTTCGCGGCCAACATCGCCATCAAATTCAAACAGTGGTACTGCCATTACACTGCCACCCGATGAGAGTGCACCACCAATAACACCCGAATCGGTATCTTCGAAGATGTCGGTGACATCAACCGTTTCGCCTACTGACGCACCGCTTTCGGTCAGTTCCGTTGCGATCTCAACCAACTCTGCTTGGCGTTGTACTTCAAACTCGACCAGTTCGTCGATCGTTGCGAGATCCTGAACACCTTTAATCTCGACGCGTGCACCGTCTGCGATCGAGACGTTCACATCCTGTCGAATTGTGCCTAGTCCGCGCTTGACTGCGCCTGTCGATCGGAGCAACATGCCGATCTCTTGGGCGGCTTCTTTCGCTTGCTGTGGGCTTGTGATATCCGGTCCCGTTCCGATCTCCACGAGTGGGATTCCAAGCCGATCGAGACTGTAGAGCACCCCCTCATCTCGCTCTTCAACTCGCTGGGCGCTTTCTTCTTCGAGCATGAGATCAACAATTGAGACCGGCCCATCGCTTGTCTCGATCTGTCCCTCCTGACCGAGCAGCACTGTCCGCTGGAATCCCGATGTATTCGACCCATCAATGACAAGCTTTCGCATGACATGTACCTGATCGACAACGCTCATATCGAGCAGCGAGGCGATCTGCATCGCAACCGAGAGCGCCTCACTGTCGATCTCGGTTGGTGGTTCGTCATCCTCTTCGACCAGACAGGTTGTATCGTACGCGAGATACTCGAACTCGCGGTCGACACGACTCTCCTCAAGTGCGGCATCATCCAGTTCGCCAAGTTCACTCTTTGTGGGATGCAGATAGCGGGTGAGCGTTCGATCGGCCTCGTCTGGTTCCCGGATCGTCGTCGGTGAGTCACAGAATAGCTTTGTTGCAGTATCCAACTGTTGGTGGATTTCAAGTCCTGCAATCAAGCCGAGTGACTCATAATCATACTCGGACGTACTCATTGTGCGAATGTGAGATTGCGAGGCGTAAAAAGGATACAGATACGAATGCTTGCCAGAACGTGATGTTATTTAATGCGCCGAAGTCCGTCTCCAATTCCGTTCGCAGTACAATCCGCCTCAGGGCACTCGTAGTGCCATCCGTCGCGGGTTGCCTGCCCCTCAGGGAATGTTGCACCACATGTTCGACAACGAAGCAGGTCTCTCCCACGGGTTCGAAGTAGAGCCATAATCTGAGATTCTCCGCCATATGGCTTCAAAATACCGTTTTCTGATTTTCAGACAATCTGAACAGTTTATCAAATAATGGCTCGGTTGAAATCCTTAGGAAGTGAGACATTTTGACCGGATGTGGCAAGTGTAGGGAATGTACTTAGCGATCCTTGTCGTCCGGTGTGGAATGTGTCGGAGCAGATTGACCAGCTTTGGAGGCGTTGAAATTTCGATCAAAAAGTGTTGAGTGCCATTTTTGTACCGACGTACGATCCGACAACCACAATTACAAATCCGATCACGATGTTAATGGTACGTTCTACAACCATCTGTCATAAGTGCGGTAAAGCAGAAAAAGAAACTTCGCTCGTTCAATATGCATTCTTCAGTTATCAGCTGTTTCACCATACTTTATGTCTGGAGATGAGGATTTCAACAGAGCCGAAATAATGAAAATAAAACTGCAGTACGTCGGTTAGTTATCCGATCCGAGGATGCCACGATACGTCATCGCTTCGGGATCGAGGACTTCATCTGCTTCTTCGGCAGTCAGATACCCCTCATCAATCGCAACGTCTCGAACCGTCTTGTTTTCTGCGAGCGCCTGTTTTGCGACCTTTGCTGCGTTGTCATAGCCGATCGCAGGGTTGAGCGCAGTTGCAAGCGCCATGCTCTGTTCGACCTGTTCTGCACAGTACTCTTCGTTTGCTTCGAGTTTAGCGACGAATCGCTCCCCGAAGACAGCTGCTGCGTTTGAGAGAATCTCGGCCGATTGCAAGAAGTTGTGCGCAAGTACTGGCTTGTAGAGGTTCAGATCGAGTTCCCCACGTGCGGCACCCGCAGTGACGGCTGCGTCATTTCCAATGACCTGTTTGTGAACTTGGTTCACCGACTCCGCAACAACAGGGTTGATTTTCCCGGGCATGATCGACGAGCCTGGTTGGTTCTCCGGCTGTTCGATCTCTCCAAGTCCGTTTCGCGGACCGGATGCAAGGAGACGAAGGTCGTTTGCCATCTTGTTCAGCGAGCCGGCGATCGTCCGAAGCGCACCGTGAGCCTCTGCCATCGCGTCGTGGGCGGACTGTGCCTCAAAGTGATTATCTGCTTCTCGGAACTGCGTTCCAGCCTCTTCGGAGATGTACTCTGCAGCAAGCCCGGGGAACTCAGGGTGTGTATTGAGTCCGGTTCCAGTTGCGGTTCCCCCGAGTGCGAGTTCGCGGAGATGGTACTGGACATCGGTTGCACGTTTGATCCCTTTCTCAACCTGTGCCCGGTAGCCGCCGAACTCTTGGCCAAGCCGAACTGGGGTTGCATCCTGCAGGTGTGTTCGCCCGGTTTTGACCACACCGTCAAATTCCGCTTCTTTGGCTTCGAGTTCCGAATGCAGCGACTCGAGGGATGGAATCAGGTCTTTTTCCACTGCCTCCAGTGACGCAACGTGCATTGCGGTTGGAATGACATCGTTTGAGGACTGTCCGTAATTGACGTGATCATTCGGGTGAACAACACGATCGCCAATTTTGGCACCGGTAATTTCTGCAGCACGGTTTGCGATTACCTCGTTCGCATTCATGTTCGAAGATGTCCCAGAGCCAGTCTGGAAGACATCAACTGGGAACTGATCGTCAAGCTCGCCCGCAATAACCTCATCTGCGGCTTGGACGATTGCATCCGCAATGTCGTCCGCTAGCAATCCGAGTTCGTTGTTCGCTTGTGCTGCACCTTTCTTGACAATACCCAGTGCGCGGATGAAGCGCCGACTGAAGGTTATTCCCGAAATTGGGAAGTTCTCGACGGCGCGCTGTGTCTGCGCTCCCCAGTACGCATCCGAAGGCACCTGCATCTCTCCGAGGCTGTCCGACTCAACGCGATAGTTCTCCTCGCTCATAGTTGCAGTTGAGGGACGAGATGGGCGTAAAACCCATCGATCCTGTGATCGTTGCCGGCAGTTGCTACTCAAATCTGAGTAGGGTTTTCAGTGATGGCGACCGCTCAGTTATGCAATAAATAGTACCCAGCCACAATGGCTGGGAATAAAAACCGTACCGCGGTCGAACCCTCTCGGGAATTACAGCCGGGTGACGTTAGTTGCGCGCGGGCCTTTGTCGGCCTGCTCAATTTCGAATTCAACTTCCTGTCCTTCCTCGAGGTCGGGTCCGCCAACATCTTCCATGTGGAAGAAAACGTCGTCGTCCGAGTCGTCGGTCTCGATGAAACCATAGCCGCCGGTGTCATTGAAGAAACCGACTGTACCTTTAGACATTGCATCTAAATGCACACCATCCTGATTGATAAGGTTTGCGAGCGGCGTGTTCACGTGGGGGCTACTCGACAACCATGTGGAGACCATCTGCACACGCACCGATCGGATGGTAGCCAGGTTCGACCGCCGGCCCATCTGTTGGTTCTACCCACGCATTCGATCGACTTACACGCTCATACCAATTTCCGTGTGGAGCTCGTAGATACGCGTCTGCATACGTCCAGAATCGATCGTACCACACCGCGTAGTGCGGCGCGCCTGTCTGTCGATGCAACCACGCGGCCGCACCGATCGCTTCTGCCACTGTCCAACCGTAGGTATCGGTGACAATTGGCTCGTTGTCTTGATCGATCGTATAATAGAAGCCGCCATCGGAGTCATCCCACCCGTAGGTTGTCGCCCACGCGAAAAGCGCTGTTGCGCGATCGATCGCCCACGGTGCAGCCACCGCATCGGTCTCACTGCAATACGAATCAATCTGTGCGAGGAGTTTTGCCCACTCAAGATGATGACCGGGCTGGTATCCCCACGGCCGGAACTGATCCCGAGGATTCGACCGGTTGTACGAAAAGTCGTGTTCCCACTCTTCGGTGTAGTGTTCCCAGATTCGACCATCTGTTTCGGCAGCTAACTCAACCGTTAGCTGCTTTGCGATCGCCACCGCACGAGAGAGATATGATGGGTCGTCTGTCGCATCGTATGCCGCAAGATACGTTTCACACGCGTGCATGTTCGCGTTCTGTCCACGATAGGCTTCAATCGGCGACCATTCAGCATCGCGTTCCCTCCGAAAGAGCCGCTGTGCTGGCTCAAAAAATCCGGTCTCAAAGATATCAATCGCGTTTGTAAGCTGGTCCGCCGCTCCGGAGACGCCAACGGTGTGTGCGTGTGCGATCGCAGAAACCACAAACGCGTGTCCGTATGGCGATCGGCGTCGATCGCGTTCATCCTCCGTGACGATCCAATCGTATCCGTTTGCATCAGCATCGTAATGGGTCGTATGAAGCATCTGGAGTGCATCCGCGGTTAGCGGCTCCCACGTCGTTCGGTCACGGATCTCTGTCGCCCTCGCACAGTTGATAACAAACCGGCTTGCCGCGACAAGATGTGAGCGAGTTGGATGCGTCACCTGACCCGTTCGTTCATCACGCTCTGCGGTGAACGAGTTGATCGACTGCTCAGGTGTATAAAACCAAAGAATTCGATCGATCTGGTCTTCTACATATGGCAGTGATCGATACGGCGACTGCTCGGTCATCGATCTTACTCTTCGAGTTCAGCGTACTCCTCAGGCGTGTACGTCTTAATTTCAAGCGCATGAACTTCGTTTGTCATTTTCTCACCGAGCGAATCATAGACGAGTTGGTGTTGTTGAACAAGGGATTTTCCGTCAAATGCTGGTGAAACAACGACGGCCGCAAAGTGCGAGTCTTCGTAGTTTTTGTCATAGCTTCGCGGGCGCGAAACTGTCGCCTCTGCATCTTCAATGCCATCCTCAATCAGTGATTCAATTTCTGAAACGTCCATACATATCTTCAGGTATCGATCGGCAAAAACGGGACGCATTTAGGAGTGGCCAGTGCAACCAGAAGTAATGTCTTCGATCGAAGCCCGGGTCAAGCGTCGGTGTGAAACTGAACACGCAGAAACGATCGAAAGAATCGGCCACTGTGCTGATGCAACCGCATCCATGTGGCCTGAGTCGGTAGATGGCGATCGATACACCACCGATCGGAATTCAGTTTCATCGCAGCTAACGACTGTCTTTGATCGTGCTGGTGTTCGCACAGCACTTGTCTCTGTGCTGACTGACCTGTGTACGCATATTGGGGAACCACTCCCTGCACAGCCAGTGTCTGCACCGCCGTATGTTGTCATTTCGACGACAGGCCCGATGGTTCGGGCAACTCTTCCATCGGGTCGCCTGGTTGTGCAGTTTATGATTTTTGAAATTGATCGTTCAACAGCAGACCAACTTCGGATCGTCCGAAAAGTGAATAGTGGCTGTTCAGTGAGCGTCACTCATATTTTGAACTGATTGAGATCTGTGCCCGTATTAGCCCCAGTTATCTAATCCGGTTTGAACGATCGAGGACTCAATTCGTTCAAATCCACGTGCAACCTCCGAAGCATCTATTTCCCACTGTTCGGTCACGTATGTTCTTGCTGCAGCAACGTCTGGAGTAATCGCTGTTTCGATCTCGTAGTTATCTGTCACCGGTGGATTAAAAAAGAGCTCGCGGATTCGATCGGCGTGTGGAACATGCTTACCGCGTGCCTCAAGCACTGAAAACAGGTCGCCATGTGCTGTGATGAGTTTGATCGCTGTTTTTGGACCGATTCCTCGTACCCCGTCGTTGAAATCCGTTCCACAGAGGATACCGACGTCGACCAACTGCTCGTACGTGATGTCGTGTTTTGTTAGTGTTTTATCGAGGTCCATTAGCTCAGGGTTCCCTTTGCTTGTGATTTGCCGGAGGGTCCGAGGTGCCCCAAAGAGCAACGTGTCGTAGTCTTCGCTCCCAACATAATCCACATCGCCGATCCGATTCATATACGCTGCCTGTGCTTCCCCCTCCGCAGGCGCCTCAACGTATGGGACGTCCAGAATATCAAACAGTTCGCGCGTGGTAGTCTGGATAACGTCTGTCAGTCGTTGCGTTCGTGCCTCAAGCCTCGCTGCAGCGACCGAATCGCCGCGCTCTTTGGCTTCTTCGAGCTGTTTTTCAGCATCACGGCGTTGTTCACGGCGGCGCTCTACCTCGTCATCCTTGAGTTCGGTGACGCCACCGTCAAAGACGAAAATCGGAACCATGTCGTGCTCGAAGAACTTTGGAAGCCCTTGTACAACCCCGATCAGATTTGCAACCTCGTCCCCGCTTTCGGTCGTGTAGATTTCGTCATTTGTCCACTTTACCGTTGTTGTGAGGTATCGATACAGCCAGTTATGCGCATCAACCGCGACAACGCTTCCCTCAAGTTCACTAAATGGTATCTCCGAAATCGAAGCCAGCGATCGGAGGTCCGAATTTCCCATATCTGCTTTCAGTGTTGACTCGTGGTTAAGTTCCCGTTTTTGTTCACTGCTCCACCAGTGCTGGCAGCCCTTGATTTCGCTTGGATTTGAGAAATGCGCGTTCTTGTTGTGAGAGGTTGCCTCGGGCACGATAGCGATCGAGTCCGCGTTGGTAGAGCCGTGTTGTCTGTTTTGCTGGCTTGTCGATCGGGCGTTCAAGTACTACCTCAGCAAGCCCGGTCTCATCGCCCGTGAATGCGAACCCTGCTTTGTGGAGTGCATGATACGCGAATGGATTATTCACGGCGATCACAGCTATTTGATAACCATGAGTTGCGGCTTCGGAGAGAACATGCATGATGAGCCGTGGGCCAAGCGCTTGGCCCCGCCGATCGGATCGAACAGTCACATACCGAATCCACAGTCGGGATGGATCGGTTCGGTCAGCATTGAATGCAACCGCAGCGATGACCGAGTGGTCGAACACAGACGGGTCTACACTTGGGGGTACCGCAGGAATATCGTCTGGAATCGACTGTTTGGCATCCGGGCTTCGAATCACTGCCTTTCCAGTATTCGTTGGAATAAATTTTCCGGCATAGCTAAAGAGCCGGTAATCAAGCCGAATTGAGACGGAATCCGACGGCCATCCAAGCGTGACACACTCCATAGCAAACTCACACCATTCAACACCCTGTCTTTTTCGCTCTGGCTGTTGTTATTATTGTATGCATGGCCCCGGCGATATTCAGTTTTTCACTCGCTTCGCTCGGCTGTATGATCTCGTAATGCCTGACGCCGATCGAACTGCAATTTCGACCGGGCTACAGAAAGCTGAGCGACCGATCGATCGACTCGTTGATCTTGGTGGTGGAAGTGGTCGAGCGACGCTCGCGGTCAAAAGCGAGGTCAGTGAACCGCTGGTTGTCGATATCTCTATTGGGATGTTGTCGCGTGCACGCGACCGCGGCTTTGCATGTGCGCTCAGCGATGCCCGAAGGCTTCCCTTACCTAACGCGAGTGTTGATGCGGTGATTATTGTCGACGCATTCCATCACATGCCGGAGCAGTCGATGGTCCTTGACGAGTGCACTCGGATACTCCGCCCGGGCGGTGTCCTCGTCATTCGTGAGTTTGACCCATCGCGAGCACTTGGATGGCTTATTAAAACTGGAGAGCGCCTCTTTCAGATGAACTCGCAATTCTACAAGCCAGATACCCTCTCACAACTCGTTTCCGATCGCGGTCTGACCGTCTCAACGCGGTCTGACCGGCTTGGCTACACACTCGTGGGTGTGTTGTCAACACATAACTAAGGAAGCGCAGAACCACGAGGGTCTTTACCCATCGAGCAAATGTGCAACTATGCTTGCGATTCCGACGGCACTTGAGGGGCGCATTGAAGCCAATGCGCTTCCGCTTGCGATCGGGGACCTGCTTGCGATTATTGCGGTCCTCACGTATGGAATGGTCGATCACAATACATTCGGCGATCCGGGGTACATGGCGATGGTGTATGCACCATTTGTTATTGGTTGGCTTGTTGCGTTCCCGCTCATTGGTGCGTACTCCGCTGGTGCGGCCGAGTCCGCAAAAGCAGCGATCCCACTTGGGATTCGGGCGTGGGTGCTTGCAGCCTTGGTTGGCTTTGCGCTTCGGTGGACATCATTGTTCCCCGGTGGGTTAGCACCGGTCTTTGTGGCGATCACGTTGGTCTTGATCGGTGCGCTCATCGGTGTCTGGCGATGGGGATTCTTTAAAATCACCGGCTAATCATCTGCTGTTTCGGGATATTTTTGTTACAGGCTCTGAACCAGAGCGTATGCCAGGTCCGATCGTTGAGGCAACCGACCGTGTTGCGCTCCGAACGCTTGAGTCAGAAGATATCGAATTCTTACAGCAGGCGTACACAAATCCTGCAGTACGGTATCCGCTTGGGGCTCCAATAAAAACTCGTCCGCAACTTCGTGAGTGGATCGATGACGATGAGACAGACCGATTTATCATCACCGAACAGCCAACAGAAGACGAGGCAACTGCTGATGTAGAGCCGACACCGATCGGTGTCGTTACTGTCGCGGATGCTAGTTGGCGTCGGCCAGAACTAACGTATTGGATCAGCCCACACCGACAGAACGAGGGGTTGGGGACGGCCGCAGTTGCACTCACCATCTCGCACGTGTTTCGAGCACAGAGTGTGCCAGCGGTTGGGGCCGTTGCGTACGATTTCAATGATGCGTCGAAACGGCTCTTAGAGTCACTCGGATTCAGTATCGAAGGAAGAGTACGAAAGGAACGATTTGTCGATAGTGCATACCGAGATACGATCGTATATGGCCTATTGCGCGAGGAATGGGTGGACCATGACCGGCCGGAATACTAGCGATTAGCGCTTGTCCTGCAGAAGAAGCAGAGGACACCGAAACAGGCGAGTCTATATGAGGAGCCACGCATGCTCGCAGCGACATGTGATTTATATTACGCAGCAGTTTCGTCACACCACTCGAGGATCGTGATATGCGGTATCATTGAACTCTACCCTATTTACTACTCAATAGACACGTATATGAATATCATGGTTGGTAATTTGGATTACTGGATAATATCTATTTTGAAATGGCTGTATTCACGCGATAGAGGGCCTGAAAATGTATTAGCCACTCATAACTTATACAGAACCATCTCAGTGCATATACAAACCGTACCCATGATGCACGGGAAAGAATTATATAGCATGTCCCCATAGTATAGAATGTATTATGACTGGATACTATGACTACGTGCTCGGGCTTATCCCGGTGTCGCTGATTGGAATTACCGCAATGCTCAGCGTGATCGGCTTGCCTTTGACGCTTGCCGTGCCCGTAGGAGCTGCCGTGGCAATTGCCATTATTGGCCACGCAGTGTTCGTCAATGTTCCAGTCTCGAACCCACAACCAATGACGGACACCGCAACAACCATGCCACAGAGTGCGGCTCCGACCCAGGGTCTAAACGCTGAATAATCGGCTCTCCGTTCAATACCTGCAGATTTTTTACGAAATCGATCGTTGTATCCGTAGAGACATGACTGAGACACTTTTTCTCCAAAGTAATGAGCTCGCAGGACTTGCAACGCCGAGTGAGTACGTAGATGCAGTTCGTGAGGGATACAGACAGTATGGTGAAGGCGGTGCCGCCGAACCACGGACAAAACTGATCAATCGCGATCCACCGGGGATGTTCACCACGTACGCGGCAATCTTACCGGAAACAGGGGCAATGGGCGGATACATGTACAGTGCTGGGTTCGGCGAGCATGATGCATGGTTTATGACACCACTTTTTGATGCAGAGTCTGGTGAACCGCTTGCACTCCTTGATGGGGCAAGCATGAACCCGTACAAAACCGGTGCCGCAGGCGCGGTTGGGGTTGATTTCCTTGCACGCGAAGATGCATCCGTGCTCGCAATTATTGGCAGTGGTGCCCAAGCACGTGGGCAGCTCAAAGCGATCGAAACAGTCCGTGAACTTGACTCTGTCCGCGTGTTTTCACCAACACGGGAGAACCGAATCGCGTTTGCCGAGGAGCTTGGAGATGAGCTTGGACTGTCGATCGAGCCAGTCGAATCCAGTGCAGACGCAGTGACGGGTGCAGATATTATCGTAACCGCAACAAATGCGTCGTCACCAGTTATTTCAGCCGGAGACATTGAACCAGGGACGCACATCACAGCGATGGGACAATATAATCCAGCCAAGAACGAACTAGATCCAGAGACGATCGCAAACGCGACGTATGTCCCCGATATCGCCGATCGAGCGACAAAAGACGCCGGCTCATTTATTGCTGCACTGGAGCACGGTCTCATCACAGAAGAACACATTCACGGCGATTTAGGTGACCTCGTTGCAGGAACTGCTCCTGGCCGACAATCTAAAGATGAGATCACCATTTTTGACAGCGGGGGGACAGGCATCGAAACTGTTGCTGCAGCACATATGCTGTATACAAAAGCGGTTGACGCAGACCTTGGAACACCAATCTCGTTTGCACCAGCGAGTGAAGCACTAACTGGACGGTAGTCGCTGAAACAGTTTGGTATCTCCCTTGTGGCGATGACGTATGGAACTATCACCTATCAGGACAAATAGCGCAGTAATGTCTACAGTTGACATCGTCATGTGGTCGTTGCACACCATCTTCGCTGGTGTGTGGACGGGAAGCATCCTCTTTTTTGTGGGCGCAGTGTTACCCGCAACCACAGCAGGGACGATCGGGCGTGTTGCGTTGGTATCGATGGTAACAAAACTTCGATGGCTCACTCGAATTGGGGCCGTGGTGTTCGTTGCAACCGGTGGACACATGGCAGGAACCCGCTATACTGCAGATTCGCTCTTTGGGACCGGCCGAGGCCATCTCGTACTCACAATGTTGGTACTATGGTTCATTCTGACCGCTGTCGTCGAGATTGGTGGTGCACGCCTAGAATCCGGTGCGGAAGATGATGGTGTTGATTCCGCGATCGAACAGTCACGGCCGATCTTTGTTATTGCGGCAGTGCTCTCAGTACTACTCTTGATTGATGCAGGGCTGCTTGCATCAGGACAGATAATATAGCTCAATCAGTTTTATTGATCAGAGTGTTTCTGTGAGAAACGCGCGTACTGTGCGATCGAATGGTCGTTTTTCTTCATCAAATACGCCGTGTCCGTGCCGGCGGAATAGATACAGTCGAGCATTTGGAATTGAATCTGCAGTTTCACGCAGCGTCTGTTCGTCAAAGAACACATCTTCGTCGCCACCAATTACAAGAGTTGGTGCATCAATATCCGTGAGCCGATCGCACACGTCAATGTCTGCAAGGGCGTTCATCGTGACTACGACATCGGATGGGATTGGTGGAACTGACACTGTTACATCCGCTGGAAGTGACGCTAAAGCCCCATAGAGCGATTGTCGCCAACCACTGTATGTCACATCAATGCTTTCTTCGTAGATCGCCTCCCAGTTGTGTGCCTCCGCAAATTCGGCCCATCGCTTCGCAATCGCGGTGCCTTGCTCTGTAATTCGGCAGCCAGAGACACCAAGCACAAGCCGATCAACAATTTCGGGGTGTTCTGCAGCAAGGAGCTGTGCAATACAGCCACCCATAGAGAGGCCATAGACGGCAACCGGCTCAGCGAACCGGTCTGCGATTGCATCTGCATACGCGTCAGCCATCTCTTCGATTGTGTACCCCTCTGCCATCTCAGACGGGCGGCGAATATAGTAGACGGTGAAGCTGTCGGTGAACCGACGGAAATGCCAGTTTAAAAACCAAGATTTCAGCCCGTCGATCGGACCGGTAAATGCGTCACTCGCCCCGGGAAGTACAACCAGTGGTTTTGGTCCATTACCAAACTGTACATACGGAAGTTCGTGGTTGAGATAGCCAGTTGTGGTTGGCATTACATACCTGTTAGGTTGGGAGGTTCTTGAGGATGTGGTCTGTTGCGTGACAGGATGGATCAAGCCGACGAACATCATGGTACAATAACACATGTTATTTGTGACACATTGTCTGTTAACTCATGCTACAAACTGTCTCTGTGGGGTGTTGTCGCGGTTCTCGCAACGGTTTTTGTCTTACAGCCTAAGTATTAGGTATGCGTACATTCAGTCTGAAAAATACGATCGAACCGTTCTCAAGCCGCTTCGATTTGATCAGTGGCTCGATCGAGCGCGTTGTCTATCCGCTTGAATCAATTGGTGTCGTCTCAGCACAGTATCTGGGCGAGCTATCAACGAATCCAAACGCATCCGTTTCGATCGGTGCTGATGGATACGTTGTTGAAGAAAAGCAGTAGCGCCGATTTTTGCGCGAAGACGTATCCTCGAGATGTCTTCGTTGTGTACCATAGACTCCAACGAAGGGCAATATTTTTTCTTTTGTAGCCGCCCACTCTGAAACCCTGCGCTAGAATGTGTTTGAGCGTTCACTTCGGTATACTCTATAGTATAGTGAAAAGAGCCCCCACGGGATCAAAGAGAGGCACAACAGATGAGACAGGGTAGTTCATCCCCGGCATTAATGTAGGCCGGTAGTTTATAGGCTAGTTGCTCCCGTTGGGAGCCGCTTTGAGAGGGAGTGTTGTTGTCTAGACGTGCTCCCTCTCTGGCGCACACACGGTGCGCAGCTATGTGTTAGCCCATTCAGTTATCAGAGTTGGGGTTTCCCCTAGTATATAATAGTTGTTTGAACGACATTATTTGGTGACAATTATCTGGGGAAAAATGTGGCCATTGGTCATAGTTTTAACAACGATTTCAAACATTGATTCGGGTACACTGTCGCGCTTTTTGAACAGTAACAGCCATTTTACTCCTCACAAAACGTAGTATATGAAACCAGGTTCTACCAGCGGTGTGCATCTTCTACGGAATGCAACTGTTTTTTTGACGGTCGGCGAGACCACATTCCTCGTTGATCCATTATTTGCGCCACCTGAGCAACTACCGCCAATAGAGGATACACCGAACGATCGGAGAAATCCGCTTGTCCCACTGCCAGACATGGAACTGTCGTATGATGCGGTGGTGGTTACTCACCGTCACGTGGATCACTTCGACGAGAGAGCAAAGGAAGAACTTGACAGCAAAGTCCCGCTATTTTGTCAACCCGAAGATGAAACTGAATTTGTGCACGATGGCTTCACTGACGTACGGCCAGTCAGCGACAACATATCGTTCCGAGGAGTGACAATCTATCGAACACCAGGGCAACACGGGCACGGAGATCTGGCCAAACAGATGGGACCTGTTTCTGGCTTTGTTTTTGAAGCCGATCGGACGATCTATCTCGCGGGAGATACAGTCTGGTACGATGCAGTCGAACGAACAATATCTCAATTTACTCCAGACATGATTGCTCTCAACGGTGGAGAAGCCCGATTTAACTACGGAGAGCCGATCACGATGGGTATAGACGATATTGCTGCGGTTCGTGATATTGCTACTGGGACACTTGTGGTCGTCCATATGGAAGCGATTAACCACTGTCTACTCACTCGCGAACAACTGCGGAAATCAGTAGATGATATCACTGTTCCAGAAGATGGTGAGTCTGTTACGTTTTGAGTAGTAAGGTACGGTCTGAATAAGCCGATTTGAGGGGCAAAGCCATATCCGTGTTCGTGCTAATCAGAGATCTGCTCAGAGAAACGCTAAGATACAGCGAGTTGTGGAGGTTAAGAGCCTGAGTCGACAGTCACGCCCGGTAGGGTACTCTCAGAAATCCCCTGAGAAATGGCTTCAGACACGCAAACAACGTATCGACCGCTTCTACCACTCAAAAATAACATGCCAGCTGAGGAACTTCTCGGTTATTGACGATTCTTGAAGAGTAAACTAACTCAGCGTAAAATAGCTCGTGAGACGTGATCAAGCTGGATGTTTAATTTCTGTCCGACCCCGTGGCATCCGGGTTGGAGGTCTGTGAATGGCACAATTACATCCTGGCCTCTGAAGAAAGGCAAACCCACCGCACTCATTTCCACGGATTCGGTACAAGATCAGCTTGGACCTCTGCGCCTACCTCAATCCGGCAGTCAGACCTCGGTTCGGCCACACAGAGTAGGACGTAGCCGTCTTGTCGGTGTTGCGGTTTTAATCCTCGCGCTCGTTTCACGTGGACAAGTCCACCCTCCAGCAAGCGTCCGGTGCATGTGGCGCAGGCACCGTACAGGCAGCCATAGGGAATGCCAAGACCTGCACGTTCGGTCGCGTCGGTGACTGTCTCAGCCTTTCGAACGTTGACGGTCGCTTCTCGCCCGTCGCGCCATTCTAGAGTAACTTCGTGAGACATCGCTGTTTATTGCCAAACGTCGCTGGTGCAGTCCCCACCAGGCCAACGAATTTCATGGGCGCGGGCGGGGCCGCCAGGGGCGTCTCCGAAATCGACCACAAATTCCTCGTCGAGTTCCATCCGACCCTCTTCAGGATATACGTCCGCTTTCATCATTACCGATCCTTTTTCGCCGATTTCGGGGTAAAACTGGTTGTCCCACGAGGAGAACAAGGATGTAGTCCAGTAGAGCCGTCGACCATCACGGGAGAGCTGGAGCATCTGGGGTGCGCCACGGACATCGTGGCCGCCGATACTCTGGCGCTCCGCAAAGTTGCCCCCAACCCAGCACTGATCGACTAACCGTGGGTTCCCAGTGTCGCTAATGTCGTACATCCGCACGTCGCCATGGAGCCAGTTTGAAAAGAACATGTACTGGTCGTCGAGCGACAGGAGGATGTCTGTCACCAGTCCCGGCACAGGCATGTCCCAGTCAGGATGTTCGCGATCCGCAACATCGATGACTTTCTCCCACTCCCAGCGTCCGTCTTCAGCCTCCCAGAACCGGAGGATGTTCGACGAGAGTGCAGCGCCAACGTACCCCTCAGTCTCCTCGGGGTTGTGTGGCATCCGAATCTCGAGCGGGATAAGCCCCTCCTCGCCGAAGGTTAGTGTCTGCTGGTGTTCTTTGGTCTCCCAGTCCCAGACGTGGATGCTGTTGCCATACTTGCCTGCCTCAACATCGTCCAAATCAAAGCCTGGGTAGTACGTTTCCGGCGCCGCCCACTCCGTCGACAGCATCACGCCATGCCGGGGCTGATACCAGTAATCGTAGTTCATCTCCATATCGCCACGATCGACCTCCCAGTGGCCATCGATGGAGAAGTCGTCTTGATCGAGTTGGAGAAATCCTCCAGGAAGTTCACCGTTAGCGTTTCCAAGCATACTGATGACGATCTTCCCGCCGGGAACGCAGTGGACAGTGTGTGGTGCCGAGAGATCCTGCTCAAATACCTCCTCCGGTTCGATCACCTTCTCGATTGTCGGATCGCGTGGGTCGGAGGTGTCGATGATATGAATGCGCGAGGAGCGCTGGCCGGGGACGATCAGATGATCCCGGACCAGCCCCTCGGCGTGACAGGAAGAAGAACAGGTATTCCAGCCGAAGTGGTGGAGTTCGTCGCCCTTGTTTGGCATCTCGACGGTATTGATCAGTTCGCTGTACGTCTCCGAATCCGGGTCGACATCGACGACGCCAACGAAGTCTGGTTTATCGACGTCCATCCCGACACGAACGCCCATAACAAAGGCAGTCTTCTCGCGTTCGGACTCGGTGCGCATCGCTGCGGGCGTTGGATACCCCGGGCCCTTTACTGTGTGATGTTCATGATGGTGGGCGTCGGTCGACTGATTGCGTTCATCAGTGCTCATGCTACATTTTGCCACAGCTGGATAGTAATAATTAATTATTATATTTATGAATGACAACCCATCTGTGATGTGGGTTCTACTGCGGGCGTCGGTAACTCTCAATGGTGGGTTGTCAGGTCTCCGGACAAACTTGGGGTGAGTGAGATACCAGGGCGGCATTACATTCTGTAAGCTATGTGTTCCTGTCGATAGTATTCATCCGTAAAAATGAGACTCCATAGTTTCGCTACACTGCGGCGACATGGTAATCAAAACGTGTGGCGTAAATAAAACAATCAGAAGAGTGGAGTTCTACTGAGACCGATTATAGGTAGTTCTGATCAGCTGATTATTCGCCGGATTTCTGTCTAACATCGGATTCCGACAGACTAAATTTGGGATCTATTTGGATATCAAGACCTGCTTCGAATGTGTACAAACGCAGACGGAGGCGACCCGCAACAGTGAGGATGTTGGGTTCATTCAAATCGAAGGTTCCAACAGACCCCCATAAAATCGACGCTCTGTCGATAGAAGCGGTAAGCGTACAACATATCAACAGTTAGAAACCGTGCGTAATTCGTATGGGTTGCCCAAGATTCGAACTTGGGAGCTTCGCCGTGTGAAGGCGACGTCATAACCAGGCTAGACCAGCAACCCGATCGTACTATCCAATACCCCGAGAACGAACTTAAGAATTGTCTTGTTTAGTGAGTTTTACAGAGTGCAAAGAGAATACCCCGAAGTGATTCACGCAACGGGACGTTCTGTGGACTGTTCATCGTCCGTCGCTTCGTTGTTCCGGTAGGTTTGAATCCGATCGCGTGCGGTAGCGATCGCATCGCGCGCTTCGCCCTCTGCACGAGCTTCAATCTCTTTGAGATCTGCTTGAATCTGCTCAAGCCGGCTTTTTTCAGGTTCTTTCTCGCGACCAACAATGCCACGAACACGATGTTCGATCGGTGAGAGCTCTTCACGGAGTCCTGCTTTGAGATGTCCTGCTGCTCGACCAACGTAGTAACGCGCATCTTTGAAGTGCTTGTTCATATCCGTCCTTACGCAGACAACAAATATAACCTTTGTGTTGGGTATTGTACAACATAATGGTGAGTAGACTACGTGATATCATATGGTGAACAAATAGTGAAAAGAGATGATCGAAGTCAGTAAGATGGCGCTTCCTCTGGAACACCATCGCGTTGGTTCACGAGGCGTCCAAGCGTAAATAATGCATCAGACAACCGATTAAGATAGACCACCGCTTCCTCGTTAATTGGGTCCGTTGTCGCAAGTTCAACTGATCGACGCTCAGCGCGGCGGACGACTGCTCGAGCATGATGAAGCGATGCACCAGCTGTACTCCCACCAGGGAGGATGAACGACCGAAGCGGTTCCAACTCTTCATCCGCGGTATCGATCATGTCCTCAAGTACCGAAACGTGTTTTGGCTCAAGCTGTGGGTCATCGGGGTCAGGATCCGGGTTTGCAAAATCAGCCTGAATAATATGAAGGTGGTTCTGTATTGTTTCTAACCATGCGTCAACATCGTCGTAGCCACTTGGTCGTATCCTACCGATCAATGCATTGGCCTCGTCAACAGTACCGTATGCTTCGATTCGAGGACTTGTCTTTGAGACGCGGGACATATCTCTGAGATCAGTAAGCCCCTCGTCCCCTCGTCCGGTATATATCTTCATTGTGCGAGTGTTTGGTCGATGTATTCGAGAATCTTTTCGCTTTCTGCCATTGTGACACCACGATCTTCATCAACAAGGACCGGGACGCCACGCTGTCCACTCACTCGTTTGACTTCGTTTCGATCGGAGTGCATCGCCTCGGTCCAGACTGTTTCATACTCAATCTCGTTTGCTTCGAGCGCATCGTGGACTTTGACACAGAAGGGACAGCCGTCGAGTGCATACAGTGTAATCGACATACACATCCTTCGTGATACGACGGCAAGTAGCTTCGCCTGTCTATTCGGTCACTTGATATGGCTCAATTGCCTCCCTCCAAGACGGTGGTATCGGGGCGGAAGATTGTGTACTGCTATCGAATGTGACCAACGTTGTTTCTGCAGTTGCTGCAAGCCGATCGCCTGCGTGAATCTCATACCGCATTGGGATACTCGATCGACCCAAGTCACCAATTGCAATACCGACTGTAACCGTGTCACTGAGTTGAATCGGTGAGAGATAGTCGATCGACAGCGATGCAACAACTGAATCGACCTCATCCAACCCAAGATTAAGCACGTCACGCACAAAATCAGTTCTGGCTTGTTCGAGCAACGTAACGTAGACTGCATTATTTACATGACCCATCGTGTCTAAATCGCGAAATCGAAGGGGAACTTCAGTTACAAATGGAAAGTCCATGCACGCATTCATGCGTGGATATTGTATGTAAGCACCGATCGTGGGATGACTAGAAATTAATATTGCAGCATGTAGTTTATATTTGTGAAATTCAACAGTGAAAATCAACATCTTAAACATGGCTGACCACAGAGTGCGGAGTATGAGCCTTGAGATCGAACACGCGTGTCCAAAGTGTGAGGGCGATCAGACATTCTACCGTGCAGCAAGCACCATGCTTCACCTTGGCGAGAAAACCAAATGGCGTTGTACCGAATGTGACTACGGATTTATCAAAATCAACGGCATCGACAGCTCAACGGCATAACCCACGTACACGCCTATTTTTCACAATAGTTTGTCGACTGCCGATCTCGGCCCTCAATCTATCCAGTTCACATCACCTGCCGGGTCGTAGTGATAGCGCACGCTGAGTTACGAGAGGGGATGACCAAAGAGAAGACTCCGTGTTGGACTGCCCATCTCAATCGAAATGTAGCATGACAGACTCGAATTGTTTATTTGGACCGTCGTCTCGAACGTGCTCCAGAGGCTCTTTTGTGTGCAAACCCCCAGACTCAAGTCTCTGTCTGCATCGTCTCGAAGGTCACTCCATTTACAACCAAATTTAATCGATTACCTACGAGACTCGAGGAAAGCACCAGTTAGGCAGGATGGAACACCAACACATAAACTACATAACGCAATATCAAATAGTGCATTATCGGTACGTAATATTGAGCTCGATCTCAGAGGCGATCGCTTGGAGCAACTCGGGCAGTGCAGACTCAATACCGGCATCTTTCATCCGATGGCGAGGCCCAGCGACGCTGATCCCACCAAGCACGCGATCGTCCGTTGCCATCACAGGACAGCCGACCGACCACAGTCCAGTCAGATGCTCATCGGCATCGATCGCAAAGCCACGGTCTCGAATCAGATTAAGCTCTGAAAAGAGCGCATCTCGATCCGTTGTCGTAGCATCCGTTTTCGCGGGGAGCCCCCACCGATCAATAATTTCTGAAACAGTTTCATCAGACATCGCCGCAAGTGTTGCTTTTCCAGCCGCCGTATGATGAAGAAATACACGTTTACCCACGCGGGCTTCGGTTCGAACCGCTTTCTCCCCAGTCCGACGAAAAACAAAGATACCCTTTCCATGTTCCGGGGCAATAAACTGTGCAAGTTCCCCAGTGGTCTCTGCGAGTTCTGTAACTTTCGGCTCGACATCCGCGAACGAGGGATATTGTTCGCGAACGTGCCCACCCAAATCAAGAAATCGAAGTCCAAGTCGATACCCTGAGGCTGTTCGAACAACGTACTGGTGTTTCAAAAGCGTCGAGAGGTGTCTGTGGGCAGTGCTTTTTGAAACGCCAACAGCCGACGCAACCTGTGAGACACCCACTCCATCGGATTGTTTGAGCGCGTCAATAATCGCAAACAGCGTTTCATCTGATTGGATTAGCTCTCGGTCTCGATCGCCATTCATACACACTCCTCGAGCAGCAGCGTTTTCACTGTTCCGTCTTGCGGAACAAATTAACGTGTAGAATGATAAAAGCGCGATTTCGATCGTCAATATATGGCCCCGGTCATCACCACGTACACTGTGTTCCGCTTCACGGAACCTATGTCGTCCCAATACTATAGATATCATCCGTTTCAGCCCCTCTATCGCCCACAAACCTTAATATCGGCAAGCAAAAACTCTCGACTATCATGCTCGATTATGTTGGTCTCGAAGCAGACCTTGATTCGGAGGAACGAATGGTCCGTGATACTGCACGGGAGTTCGTTGAAAAAGAGTTCAAACCGATCGTTGGCGAGCACTATATCGACGGGACATTTCCAACAGAGCTTATCCCGAAACTTGGTGAGCTAGGATTTTACGCACCAAACTTGGACGGCTACGGACTGCCGGGACTAAGTGAAACTGCATACGGGCTGTTGATGCAGGAGTTAGAAGCGGGCGATTCCGGACTGCGATCGATGGCAAGCGTGCAGGGAGCGCTTGTGATGTACCCAATTTATGCGTATGGCTCCGACGAACAGAAAGAACAGTGGCTCCCGGAGATGGGAACCGGCGAAACGATTGGCTGCTTTGGCCTCACAGAACCGGAGCACGGCTCAAATCCGTCTGCAATGGAGACGTATGCGACAAAAGCGGGTAATGAGTACGTGCTCAACGGCTCGAAAACATGGATCACGAACTCACCGATTGCAGACGTCGCGGTTGTGTGGGCGCGCGATCGGTCTGCAGAGAACACCCCGGTCCGTGGATTCCTCGTAGAAACCGATCGAGATGGAGTCTCCACAAATAAGATTGATGAGAAACTCTCGCTGCGAGCCTCAATCACAGGTGAAATTGGGCTTCAGAACGTCCACATCCCGAAAGAAAATATGCTCCCAGGTGTGAGTGGGATGAAAGGTCCACTTTCATGTCTCACACAGGCACGATTTGGTATTGCGTGGGGTGCAGTTGGCGCAGCGCGTGACTGTTTTGAGACTGCCCGTGAGTACGCGACCGATCGAGAGCAGTTCGGTGGGCCGATTGCTCGCTTCCAACTGCAACAAGAGAAACTTGCAGAGATGGCGACACAGATCACAACCGCACAGCTGTTAGCATATCGGCTGTCGGAATTAAAAGAGCGCGGCGAGATGACGCCACAGCATGTCTCGATGGCAAAACGGAATAACGTCCGAATGGCTCGAGATCAGTCACGGATTGCACGAGAAATGCTCGGCGGCAACGGAATCACCGCAGATTACTCTCCAATGCGGCATATGGCAAACTTAGAGACGGTCTACACCTATGAGGGGACGCATGACATTCACACGTTAGTACTTGGGCAAGATCTCACTGGAATCGCGGCATTCGAATAACCCATGCATACGAAAGGCACAGATGACCGGTGAAGCCCAGCACCCCGAACAGAGTGACGGGCCACTTAGTGGCATCACGGTTATTGATGCAAGCCGCGTCCTTTCGGGGCCGTTTTGCACGATGCAGCTCGGTGATCTCGGTGCAGATGTAATCAAAATAGAGCGTCCGGAGACCGGTGATCAAACTCGTGGCTGGCACCCACCGACGTTTGAAGACAGCGGTGAGAGCGCATACTACGTCAGTATCAACCGAAATAAACGATCGATCGCGGTCAACCTCGCGGATCAAAAAGGGCGCGAGCTTGTTCGAGAGCTTGTTTCGGATGCAGATGTCTTTGTTGAAAATTTTCGTACCGGAAAGCCAGAGCAGTGGAATCTCGGATATAAGACGGTACGTGAGCTGAACCCATCGCTTGTCTACTGTTCGATTTCAGGATATGGTGAGTGGGGACCAAAGAAGGACCATCCTGCCTACGATCTCATTATGCAAGCGGAGTCCGGACTGATGAGTATTACTGGGGAGGATGAGCGCCCACCAGTTCGGGTTGGGGTTGCAATCGCAGATATTGGTGCAGGTCATTATGCAACACAATCAATAGTGGCAGCACTGCTTGAACGTGAACTCGGTAACGGACGTGGACAGAAGCTTGATATTGCGCTGTTAGATGTGCTTGTCGCATGGATGACGTATATGGCTTCAAATTATGCTGCCACAGGGGAGTCGCCAACTCGGATGGGAAGCAAGCATCCAACGATCGCCCCATACCAGGGTGTTGAGACTGCTGATGGACATGTTATTGTTGCAGTACCGTCTGCAAACCTGTGGCCGAAGTTCTGTGTAGCGATCGATCGAGAAGATCTCATCGATGACGATCGGTTTGAGACAAACGAAAAACGGGTACGGAACCGAGAGGCGTTGGATGCAATCATTGCTGACGTATTTGCAACCCAAAACACGGAGACCGTCATTGAGAAACTGACCCAGCATGGCGTTCCAGCAAGCAATGTGAATACGATGGCAGATGTGTTTGCACATGAGCAACTGCAGGCACGCCGAATGATACAAACCGTTTCACACCCCTGTATTGACTCGTTACAGATGGTTGGCGTGCCGATGCAGTTTTCGAAAACACCGGCTTCGATCAGGAAACATCCACCACTGCTTGGCGAGCACACAACTGAAATACTCACCGAGACAGGGTATACAGACGAAGAAATCACCGCATACTTCGAGAACGATATTGTTGGCTAACGCCAGCGCCTAGTCGGCAGCAGACTCTGCCCGAGATGGTGTAAACTGTGTTTCGTATTTTCGGACCGCGTACATGATGAGTGGGATGCCAATAACTGTTGGTCCAACCCACCGAAGCAACGGTGGAACCACGGTAAGGTTAACCGTGATTGATGCAGTCACCGTTGCAATGTAGCCACCACCCATGAACCCGATGTGTTTGTAGAACCATTGCATTCGATCCACAGGTGGGTTTCGTATTTCGTGTATCTCACGGACTGCGAGTACCAGTCCAATGAGTCCAAAGACGATCAGTGCAGGCCCAAGCGATAGCGTGCCAGAAAGGTATCCCCACCCACCAAATGCAATCATTCCACCCCCAGTAACTGCCATGAGTCCATGTCCGGCCCAATCTATTGGGGCAGCAACACCGGGTTCAGGTCGCTTTCTGGAGAGGACTCGATCGCCAGTAAAGACGAGATAACCAGAAAAAATGGCGATCGTAAACAAAAACCAGTTCGAATCAAAAAGTGCGATCGGAATAGCGGTCACCACAACAATCGCCATCGATCGGACATAGATCCACCCCGACTGAAGATGTCTCTTCGCACCTTTTGTGGTGGCGATTGCAACAAACCCGGAGAGCAGTGCAGCGGCACCCGCAATAATATGGATGAGTAGTGTCACGGTTAGCAGCTGTGAGATCATATCCACCGATTAACACATCTGTATTTAAAATTATCTTTTATCATATGAAATTTGACTATTCTATACGTTTCTTTTGGGCCTTTAATTGGCTATTTGGGCCGTAATCGAATAGTAGTAGTCAAATTTTTTAGATAGCGTATACAAATACTGTCACGGTAATCTAATATGAGCGATCGACGACCACAAGGAATGTTGACTCATTCGGACCGCGCGTATCTTCTCGGTGAGTCATCTCCGAAGACAAACGCTGCTGAGCGTAAGAAACGACAGCGAATTCGGCGGCGAATCCGAAATGCAATTCTTGATTTTTCAGTCTTGGTGTACCTCGACTGGCGTGATCTTGAATTGATATTCGATGAGCTTGTCACTGAGTCAGGAATGATCGGTGATCGCGCACTGTATGACGGACTTATTGATATGATCGAGCTAGCGATGCGACAGAGCACGCTACAGGGTGTGGACTTCGGGCGGATGATGGAAATTGCAACGCTCCGATCGGTCGGTGTCTATCACTTGGTGTACCGTGGCTGGCTTGTCGATGTTGAAACGGCACGTGAAACGACAGTCAAGCCCGAACAAAGCATTCCGCTTGAGGAGGTTCCAGAGGCGATCGACAGATTTGAAGAAATCCCGCTTCCCGCAGCGTTAGCGCTTGAAGAGTTTGGTGTTACAACGCTTGAGGGAGTCTACGAACTGGCAGAGATGTATGCAAATGAAGCGTTCATCACAGACCAAACCTAGGGTGGGGCTCTGAATGACGATAGACAGACTGGACATTGACATGGCCCATCATGAGAACGCACAATCGTATCAATCTCCGCATCGCTGAGTTGGTCGATATCTTCTCTTGCAAGTGCCTGTAGCTCCGCTACCGACCGGCTCGAGGATTTTGGCGGTTGTTCTGCAACACCCATCGTTCCAATAGAAACTCCGGTAAGGCTAATGGCAACACATCGCTTTCCAAACTGACGGCGGCGCATACATATCGTGCGTGAGCAACAGTACTAAATCCTCCTCTCAGTGGAAGCTAGCTGCTCAGTCACATAGATACCGCTGTTTCGACCAGTAGCAATATAATACAAATTAAATACAATATCCCCACTAAATATTATTTTGTGTTCAACATTTATTCTGATAGTGAAACCAATCGAAATTACTATTGACTCGTGCTACGTTCTACCGATTCATGGGACATGGACCATCGATTGACGAACTACATTTTGCTGAGACGCCAAGCGTAACGAAAGTGCCCGGACCAAACTCCGAATCGCTACTCGCACGACAGGAGGCAGTCGACAGCAGTGCAGTTGCATATCCAAAACGGATTCCGATCGGGATTGACGAGGCAAAGGGTGCAACGATCAAGGACGTAGACGGAAACGTCTTTTTGGACTTTTTCGGCGGAATTGGCGTACTGAATGTTGGTCACGCGAACCCCTACGTCATGGATGCAGTTCATGAACAGATGGACAAGGTGGTTCACACGATTGACTTTCCAACAGAACCTCGAATCGAGCTGATTGAGAAGCTCAGAGAGATTGCGCCAGGTGACCTCAAAGGGGCAAGCAATGTTGTGTTTGGTGGGCCAAGCGGCAGTGATGCGATTGAAGGGTCAATAAAGCTTGCAAAACATAACACCGGTCGTCATGGGATGCTTGCATTTGAGGGTGCATACCACGGTGCGACAGCAGGTGCACTCAGCCTTACCGCAGGCAAAAAATACAAAGAAGGCTACGCACCGATGCTTCCGGATGTCGTACACGTTCCATATCCGTATCCAGCACGTGATCCGCAGCTACAAGGCGACATTGGAGGGTTCTGTCCAGCAGAGGACTGTTGTCAAAATACTGGCTGTGCAACCGCACTCGATGCCGTCCAACGGAAATTCGAAGACCCATACAGCGGTCATGAATCACCAGCCGGTATTTGGGTTGAGCCGATTCAGGGTGAAGGCGGTGTTGTCGTTCCACCGAAAGGATTCATGAAAGGACTTCGTGATATTGCAGACGACAATGATGCACTGTTAATCGCAGATGAGATCCAAACTGGACTCGGTCGAACCGGTGAGTGGTTCGGCTCCGACCACTTTGGCGTAACACCGGATGCAGTCACCATGGCAAAAGCACTTGGTGGAACCGGGCTGCCAATTGGCGCGATGTTGTATCACGAAAAGTTCGACACTTGGGGTCCGGGCGGGCACATTGGAACATTCCGTGGCAACGTCCCAGCAATGGTGGGTGGAATCAAAGCGATCGAGTACATCGAGAATCATAACCTGTTGGCACACGCAGATTCAGTTGGCAGGTATCTCCGCGATCGATTCCGTGAAATTGCAGCAGAGACCGATCGGATTATCGAAGTCCGAGGGGAAGGGCTGTTTATCGGTGTCGAGTTTGTTGATGCGGCTGGAGCACCTGACAAGGAGATTATCAAAACGATCCAGAAAACCAGCTATAAAAATGGAGTGCTCGTTTGGAGTGCTGGCCGAAATGGGAATGTACTTCGATTAATTCCACCGTTAGTTATCACCGAAACACAAGCAGAGGTTGGTGCGGACATTATTTGTGATGCGATCACAACTGCACTGGACTGAATAGCCGATCGTACCGTACCCTACTCGCTATTTGCTGGATCAATTCCGTGAGCTGCAAACAACGTCTCCTCACTGTAATCTCGTAACACCGTTGCACTTTCAGTATCTTTGATAGTTGTGATGACAAACTTTGAGCTTGTTCGTTGAATCTCTGGAATTGACTCGAAATTCGTAATTAAGGATTCAACGTGATCCCTACCCGGTAATCTGGCGATAACAATAAAATCTGTTTCACCCATTGTGAAATACACATTGTTGACTCCCTCAACCTCTGCAAGTTTGTCTCCGACAACTGTATGATACCCCTTTCCGTACTCAGCCCAGACCTCCGAAATCAGTACAATTTCAAGACCGGCTGTTTGGTAATCGATTTCATACAGATCGTTTTTGAATACACCGGCCTCACGCATATTCGTCAATCGATAGTGAACCGTTGATTTTGGAATGTCGGTCACTTCGTGGATACGATCTGTGCTTGTTGTTTCTTCGATCGCGATCGCACGGAGAATACGGATATCTTTCGCGTCAAGAGTTACTGACATTGAACTATAATGTGTCTTTGATTCCCTACAGTATAGTAGTATTTGCCTTTGGGAACTAAAATCAAAATGAAAAGCAGCAGACAATTTCCTGTCTCAATTAGTAGGTGCCTCTTTCCACGTTGTTTGGTTGTCGTGGTTCACGTTTGCAACCCGACAATCGGTGATTATTGACACGATCATATAAGATTTGTCTTTGATCTGGGCTCCGTGAGAAATAGGAAACTAAATTCAACAAATGACGTATATGTCAGAGTATATCCAATCTCACTTCAATCGGTGCCATGAGAGCCGAGGGTTACGTGCTGCACTTGCCTGATCTATTCGCTTTGCGGTGGTCCGTGACGGTGCCTGCTGTATTGCATCTTCGCTATCACCAAACGCGATATTAAATGCCTCTGCAAGATCATCAAGCGATGCCTGATTCTCAATTTCAGTTGGCTCGGTTAACATCGCTTCTGGAACCATTTCCGGCCATTTTGTTGTCGGTGGATGAACACCGAAATCAAGCATTCGCTTTGCAAGATCTGCTGCATCCCGATCGCCTGCGGTGGCTGCAAATTCATGATGGAATGGGCCGTATGGTACTTCTAGGTCGATCTGTGAAGCGAGGTAGTTCGCATTAAGTACTGCTTTCGCACTCGCATCAAGCAACCCTTCGTCACCAAGTCGGGCAATGTAGGCGTACGCTTTGATCAACACAAGCCAGTTACCCGAAAACCCATGAACCTTACCGATTGACTGCTCTGGCTCAAACAGCTCGAATCCATTGTCGGTTTGTTCTACCTGTGGCGATGGAAGGTACGGTGCGAGTTTCTCGACAACCCCGACTGGGCCCGCGCCAGGACCGCCGCCACCGTGTGGTGTTGCAAACGTTTTATGCACGTTGTAGTGCATAATATCGAATCCCATATCGCCCGGCCGACCCCGGCCGAGGAGTGCATTGAGATTTGCGCCATCGTAGTAGAGCAATCCACCAACGTCGTGTACCATCTCTGCAATTTCGACGATATCACGCTCAAATAGGCCGACTGTATTTGGATTCGTGAGCATGAGCGCTGCAGTGTCTTCGGAAACTGCCGCCTCCAATGCATCCACGTCAACCCGACCGTCTTCTGCAGACGGGAGCTCAACAACCTCGTATCCCGCCATCGCGGCGGTCGCAAAGTTTGTTCCGTGTGCAGAAGCCGGAATAATCACTTCGCTTTTGTCGTTGCCATGTGCCTCATGATATGCTTTTGCAACAAGAATTCCCGTAAACTCACCGGCAGCACCAGCAGGTGGCTGGAGCGTCACCGCATCCATTCCACCGATCGTTCCAAGGAACTCCTGTAGTCCATAGAGCATCCCCAAATTTCCTTGTGCAGTTTCCGCGCGTCGGTCCGGATGAATCGCCGCGCTCGGATCTGCCGCAATATCTTCGGTAAACTTCGGGTTATACTTCATCGTACAGGAGCCAAGCGGGTATGGCCCGCTTTCGATGCTCCAGTTCATCTGCGAGAGACGGGTATAGTGGCGGGCAATTTCCGGCTCCGAAAGCGCAGGCAAAGATAGCTCATCACGAGTGAGTGAGTCTGGAAGTGGGGAATCATCACCCCCGACGTTGATCGTTGTGTCATCCTTCTCTGAGAGGAGCGGTTCGTGTTTGTCCTCGCCTTCCGTGTAGCGTGCCTGCTCGTAGATCATTGTCTCACCTCCAAAAATGCAGCCACTAACTCGTCGGCTGCGTGTACATTCACATCAGTAATACAGACCTGTAGTTCATGCTCACCAACGACATGGACTGCAAAGCCTTCAGCTTCGAGATCGCTTGCGATCGCGGTTGCTGGCTGGTCGGTGCGGACAACAAACTCACGGAAGTGGTGTCGATCGTGGACTGGTGCACGGTAGCCGCTAATCTCATCGATATCCGACGCAAGCGACGCTGCATTCGTGACGCTGTCTTCTGCAAGTGAAACCAATCCATCTGGGCCGAGCCATGCGGTGTGAATCGCGGTCCGAAGCGCCACCCATGCCTGGTTGGTACAGATGTTCGACGTTGCTCGTTCCTTTCGGATGTGTTGTTCACGTGTCTGCAAGGTGAGTGTGTATGCGCGCCTGTCATCAGCATCTTCACTCACACCGACTAACCTGCCGGGAACTTGCCGAAGGAACTCCTCTTTTGTCGCAAAAATACCAAGTCCCATCCCGTAGCTGCTTCCAAGTCCCAACACGCCTGCTTCGCCAACGACAACGTCTGCACCGACTGATTTCGGCTCTTGAAGCAATGACAGTGCAACAAGATCGGATCCGAGAATAAAGAGCGCATCATTTTCGTGTGCAATCGCCCCAATCTCGGAGAGCGACTCTTCAATCGTCCCACGAAGCGTTGGGTTCTCTGCATAGATTGCAACCGTCTCATCGCCGACAACGGACTGAATGTCCTCGATGGATGCGTTTCCATCATCCATTGCGTAGGTTTCAATCTGCATATCGACGCCAGCGACGTAGTTCTCCAGTACCGATCGCTTTCCGCTTCGAAGCTGTTCTGGCACAAGTACGGTATCACCGCTTGTCGATCGAACGCGATTTGCTAACAGCGATGCTTCCGCCAAGCTTGTTGCTGCATCGTACATCGAGCAGTTTGCGATTGGTAAGCCAGTGAGTTCGACAAGCATCGATTGATACTCGAACAGCACTTGGAGAAACCCTTGGGTGATCTCCGGTTGGTACTGCGTATAGCTTGTCAGAAACTCCGCTCGAAGGGAGAGGTGGTTGACAATTGAGGGAACGTAGTGTGCGTAGTGGCCACGACCCATGAACTCAACCAGCTCGTCGTTCCGGCCAAATAGCCGTGAGAGTTCGGTTCGTATCTCTTGTTCGGTTCGGGAATCGATCCCGAGTTTGCCATCAAATGCGACATCTCCAGGAATATCGAACAGATCCGCCTCCTGTTCGACACCAAGAATGTCCAGCATTTCGGCGGTCTCTTCGTCTGTGTGTGGTGCAAATGGGCTTCCGTCTGTATGTCCGTTTGTCATCGTTTGTGTCTGGTGGTCATCGCGTGCAATCCGAATTAACCTGAGGGAGTTGGTTACGCAATCTGGTCTGCGTACTCTGCAGCAGTGAGCAGCGAATCAGAGGTATCATCGTCTGAGACGTTGATTTTAAGCATCCATCCATCGCCGAACGGGTCATCGTTGACAAGCTCCGGCTGGTCAAACAGCGCCTCGTTAACTGCGGTTACCTCTCCACTCACAGGGGCATAGAGGTCTGAGACTGCTTTGATGCTCTCAATAACCCCAAACGTATCCCCAGCAGTGACTGTATCCCCTTCTGATGGGAGTTCAACAAAGACAACGTCACCCAGTTCATCCTGCGCAAAGTCGGTGATACCGACAGTGACGGTGTCTTCTTCAAGCGTTGTCCATTCGTGCGATTCCAAGTAGTTCCGGTCTTCAGGTACGTCAAAGCTCATGATTGATTGTTGTATGGTAATATCGGTGATTATGTAGTGATAAATGGTGGTGTCTGAACAGTGGCCTCTTTGGGTTCTCCACGAACAAGGACATGTACTGTATCCCCATCCGCAACCTCCCGGTTGAGATAGCCAAGTCCGATCGGTTCACTGAGTGTTGGACTCATTGTTCCGCTGGTGAGCTGTCCGATCTCATCACCGTCGGTTGTCGTGACAGTGTACCCCGATCGAGGAACACCCCGCTCGGTCAGCATAACACCAGTAAATCGTTGGGTTGTGCCGGTTTTGTTGATTTCAGCAAGCGCGTCGCGTCCAACAAATGGCGTGTCAAGTTTCACGGTGAATCCAACACCTGCTTCATACGGGTTCCGTGGCTCAGTATCGACATGGAAATCCTGTCCTGAGAGAAGATATCCCATTTCAGTTCGAAGCGTATCACGGGCACCTAATCCACATGGTTGACAATCGAGTGCATTCCAGACTGCCTCTGCATCGGCAGTTGGACAAAGCACTTCAAATCCGTCCTCACCAGTGTATCCTGTTCGTGCAACGAGACAGGTTGTTTCTGCGATCGTATACTCGCCTGCAGAAAACCGTGAAAGATCCGCCACGGATTCACCCGCGGCGTCAGAAACGAGCGGTTCCGAGTCAGGCCCTTGCACTGCATACATCGCCCACTCCGTTGTAACGTTGTCGACGGTCGCAGTTAGTGACCACTCATCTCTATGAGAGGCCCAGCGATCGGTCATCTGTCCATCGTGGCCCGCATTTGGGATAAACCGGTACACTGGTCCATCTTCAGTATCATCGAGTCGATAGACCACCGTATCATCGAGGATGATTCCGGAATCATCGGTGATACATGCGTACTGAGAAGTTCCTGGTGAAAGTGCCGCAACATCATTTGTCGTCAGTCGCTGCATGAGTTCAGTTGCATCTGGGCCGGAGACATCAATCTCGCTCATGTGCGAGACATCAAAAATCCCGACAGATTCGCGCACTGCGTCGTGCTCTGTTCGGATCGAATCAAAAGTGACTGGCATCTCCCAGCCACCAAAGTCGGTGAATTTTGCACCACGTTCGTCATGAACGGTGTACAGCGGTGGTTTCCGTCGAGCCATACACTCACCTCTCGTTGTAGTAAGTAATGTTTTCTCATCCCGAAGCCAGTCACTCACAAACAATATACATACCACTGCATATTTCATCGGAAATGAGGTGTCTCAATTACACATGCTCGAATATCATTGTGACTGTTGTGTGTTGACAGAACCCATATGATCCCCCTCAGAATCAGCAGCGCACACGCGTGCATGGGTCTGAAAAGTGGCACATGGTAGAGCCGTACTACCACTGAGTTGGGCAGGGTGGTGAGAGTGGAAGCTAAATCACGTGGGTGTGATAGAACGGCTTTCACTATCTTCGCAGGATTCCATGGCGTACTCAGATAGGAGCTCAACCGATCGAGCACGCCATGTTTCTGCGCGACAGCCAATCCGGTCTAGAACAACAAACACTGCACAACCGGAGTGGGCAGTCTCCAGTTGTGTTTGTGTTTTGTTGTCTTTGTACTCGACAATATGGAACGTTTCACCCGTTGTGGGCAGGGAGAGCGAAATGTATCCATGTTGGTTCATCGGTTGATCAACCAAGCATTGTCGTGCAGTTGTATCGGACGTCGCTGTCATGTGCCACTTATCAGTAACAGTGAATACCACAAAAGTATGTAGTTCATACAGACCGTTAGGAGGTACCTAACGGGGAATTTTGGCTGCTTGGATAATAAACCAGCAACCTAATACGGTTTGATCGCAGAAGCCACTCTATGGATGTAGACCACGATGGTCAGCCCAATCGAACGGGCGTTGCGTTGTTTGTTGATGGGCCAAATATTCTCCGTGATGAGTTTGATGTTGATCTCGACGATGTCCGGGAGGCAGCAAAAGCGCGCGGACACTTGGTGACGACGCGTCTCTATGTTGATGAGCATGCGACCCCCGGCTTGATACAAGCCGCAGAAGCACGAGGCTATGAGGTCATTGTTACGAGCGGTGATGTTGACGTGAAACTTGCGGTTGATGCAACTGAGATCGCACTCAGTGGGAACACCTCGATGCTTGCGATCGCATCTCGAGACACCGATTTCAAGCCGCTACTTGAGATTGCCAACGCACACGGAATCAAGACGTTCGCGATTGCACCGGGTGCCCATGGTCGATCGGATGCACTCCAAAATGCTGCGACGCATGCAGTCACCTTGGAAGAAACCCGACAAGAAAGCACAACAACGAACCGTTCAGATACGGCTTCTGAACCCTCGGCTGCGGAATAACACTACCCCGCAAGGACTAGCCTGAGCCATCCAATTTTTGGAATTCGAGCCTGGCCTTTTGCTTCGATCCACTCCGGTTTGACAGGCGGAGCCGTTCCACTCACCTGGTCATACCGACTATTGTTATCGCCATGCGTAATGTAGCCATCATTTGGAGCGGGACAGTTTCGAAGCTCATCACAGTCGGTTGTTGGAATCAGTGTTGGATCCGCCCGATCGGTCCAGTCTTCACCTGCAGTTACATAGAATGCGGCTCGATGAAAAATTGGTGACGCGGTCCATTCCGGCGGTGTAAACACAATTACGTCGCCATGTGAGCCGATCCGCTCATGTCCATTATTTTTGGCTTCTTCCTCAGTGACAATGCCATGTGTCTCCGCATCACCATCAAACCGATCGAGTGAGGAGACAATAATCAGATCGCCAGTGTTTGCATTTGGCTCCATACTCCCGCTTTCAACCGCAACCATCGGTGGCCATGTTCCGGTTACACCAACAAGTACACCGATAAGAAGGATTGCAACGGTAACCGGCAGGAGGATATCAACGAGCAGTTCACGACGACCCATCTACAGGTTCTTTGGTGTCACGACGCTAAAACTGCACTCCTTCACACCGGGATTAGTTGAGAGAAACGGGCGTTCCAAACGCATAGACCGTTTGATGGCTCGTCACCTCTAGCGTACAGAAATCACCGGGTGAGAGGCCATACTCCGAGGCGTTCTGGACGATAATCTGTCGATACGCGCCATCTCGGCATTTAACAGAATCTCCTACCCCATCTTGCACAACAAGCACATCTTGGGTGGTTCCAATCATCGACTCGTAGGCAGCTGCGACAACCTCCATCTTCAGCGAGGACATCGCTTTTGATCGCTCCTTTTTGAGTGTACCTCCGAGCCCTTTCATGTTGGCTGCATCGGTCCCCGGACGCTTCGAAAACCGTGTCACATTGATTTTTTCGGGACGAACCTCCGCAAGCAGCTCCATCGACTGTTCATGATCCGCGTCTGTCTCTGTTGGGAATCCGACAATGAAATCCGTCGATAGCGTCCAGTAATCAAGCTCGGCGTTAAACGTGTCAACAATCTCTTTGAATTTTTCAACGCGATGTTGTCTGCGCATCTCCGCAAGTACGTCATCGCTCCCGGATTGGACCGGAAGGTGGATGAAATTGTAGAGTTTTTCATGTCGATCGAACACGTCCACCAACTCCTCGTGAATCCCATGGATACCTCCCGGGTTAGCCATTCCAAGCCGAACTCTGAACTCGCCATCAATCTCCGAGCAGATCCGATCGAGCAGTTCCGGGAGCTTTCTGTCGCCGTTATCCCATCCGTAGACACCGGTATCCTGCCCGGTGATTCGGATCTCTTTGGCACCGGCGTGGACGAGTGCGCGTGCCTTTCGGACATTCTCCTCGACCGATGGCGAATCAACCCGGCCAGTTGCAAACTTGGTGATACAGTACGAACAGTTCGACATACAGCCGCGAGCGATCGGCAAAATTCCTATGACACCGTCCAAGATGGGTTCCGTATCCGGCGTGACCGTTGGGCATTCGCCGTTGAGGACTGCCTCTGGCACCTCGTCCCAATGAAGAACTTGCGCATCAACACCTGCATTTGTGAACTCGTCACCCTGTGCGAGCGCCATACAGCCGGTTACAATGAGGTCAGTTGTCTCTCCCTCGAGCTCTTTGGCACGAGAAAGCATGTTCCGCTCGGTTTTTTCGACCACTGTACAGGTATTTAAAATAGCGACGTCGGCCTCGTCGAGACTTGGTGCAGGGTAGTGTCCGCCCTCGCGGAGCGCCTGCTCGATCTGGCGACTTTCACCCTGATTTGACGTACAGCCGTACGTCTCGATATGATACGTGGCCATTCAGTTATTGCTGTTTACGGATGCGTGAGCAAAAGGACGACGGTCCGATCGTCGCTATGCTCAACTTTCACATACCGCAGACACGATCACATCCTGTCCGCCGATGAGGGACACACTAGCACGAAGTAGGTGCGGTGTGCGTAACCGCTCAGCCAAACAGTCGATCGAGAAGCGACTGTTTCTGTGGGCGCTCTGCAAATAGCACGGAGGATTCAACTTCGTTCACCACATCAATATGCCGCTCGCGTTTATCTGGTCCGTATGGTGCATACGGGAGCGAGGTTTCCGATTGGACGAGCTCTTCATCCTCAATTTCGATTCCCAAACTTGAGATAGCTCGTGCAATCCGTCGGAGATCGTGAATATCTTCACCGATCGCCAAGACGTGGAGATTTCGCCGGCCAGTCATTAGTTCACGGACATTGATGACTCCTGGCACAGCCTTTACTTTGGATCCAAACGACTCTCGTTCTGCAATTGGCGCATTACAGAGATAGATGTTTGTAAGGCTACCGTCTGCAGCCTCAAAATCTATTGCTGCGTGGTACCCAGTGATAATTTGCTCAGCTTCGAGGTTTGTAATCCGATTCCGGATTGTTGCAGCAGTAACATCCAGCTCGTTTGCAAGGTCGGGAGGCGACGCATGCCTTGCATCATCCATGACTGCATAGATGATTCGACGGTCGATCTCGTCTAGTTGATTCGCCGGTGATTCACGTTACTCCGGTGCACCGGTGACAATTGAGACGCCGCTTGAAGCACCAATTCGTTCCGCACCAGCCTCAATCATTGCGATTGCGTCCTCGTAGCTTCCAATGCCACCGCTTGCTTTGACCGGGAGATACGCCGACATGAGCTCAACATCTGCAACCGTTGCGCCACCCGTGGTTCCTTCGTAGCCCGATGAATCCGCAAATCCAGTTGCTGTCTTTACCATCGCTGCGTCCGCTGATTGAACTGCACTACACGCACGGTGCTTCTCTTCGTCAGTGAGCAATGGCGTTTCAATAATGACTTTCACCGGGATCGGGACTGCTGCAACGACTTCCGCGATTTCGGATTCAACCGCGTCACCTGCACCTGATTTGAGCCGTCCAATATTAATCACCATATCAACCTCATCAGCCCCGGCTTTCCATGCAACGACCGCTTCTTGTTGTTTTGTTGTCGGCGCATTTTGTCCGTGGGGGAATCCGACGACGGTTGCGATCGTCGTCTCCGGTGCGTACTCGGCTGCCTCTGCGACGTAGCATGGTGGGATACAGACGTTCATTCCGTACTCGATCGCCGCATCGAGCACGTGCTTCACATCGTCGATCGTCGTCTCTGGCCCGAGCACGGTATGGTCAATCATCGGTGCAAGCGTTTGTTGGTCCATACCCGACCTTGCATCACCATACCTATAGTCGTTGATGGTTAGAAACGATCACAGATCGAGGTTCCGTAACGTTTTCACTCCGCCCACGCACCAGTTGAGCTATGGACTTCTCTGTTCTGGAGATGCTTGTTTTGCAGTTTCCGTCCCTGTTGCCGGATGGGTTTGCACTCCCACCGCTGCCATACTTGATCGGATTGCTTGCCGCACTTGCAGCCGTTGGGTATGGATTATTTCAGGCCAAACCGACGGTCGAAGAAGCACAGATTCTCGCACTCGTACCATGGATCTCAGTAGGTGCAGCAGGCCACGTACTGTTCGTGATCGGTGGGCTTCCAGCAGTGTTGGAGCCATTGGGTGGGACTCCAGCAGTGTATCTGAGCACCGCTGCGATCGCGGGGGCGGTGTGGATTATCAGCAATAAAAGAAGTACCGAAGAACAGCTGCCGTTCATTTTGGGCGGTGTTGGTGCGGTCGTATTGCTTCCGCTTGTTGGTGCGATCGTTTATATTGGTGCACAGCAAGCCTCACTCGAGCTATTTTGGCCGACAGTTGCCGCGATCGCATCTATCCCCGTCACAGCAGGTGTTTGGGCCCTATTTAAACGAATCCGCCCATCAGATGCAGCAGTCACCGGGGTAGTTGGGCTCCTTGCGGTGTTTGGGCATGTACTTGATGCGGTCTCTACGACGGTTGGAATCGATATCCTTGGATTCGGTGAGCGAACTCCACTCTCCAGAGAGATTATTCTGTTTGCTGACTCGCTCCCAACTGCGGAGTTCATCGGTGCAGGGTGGCTGTTCATTATTGTAAAAGTCATCATCGTCTGCGGTGTCGTTGCGCTCATGGCAGAGTATGTTGATGAAGAACCAACGGAAGGGCGGCTGCTGCTTGGGTTTATTGCTGCAGTCGGGCTTGGGCCTGCAGTTCACAACCTCCTCTTATTTGCTGCAACTGCCGGGATATAGTCCACTGTACTGACTGGTCATGTCCGACGAATGTTTATGTAACCCGAATTGTAAGCCACTATAGGAAGTGACTCGTGTATGATTGGATTGATCGGAGCTGAGACGATCGGTCTCGGAGCGATCTCCGGGCTTATTGCCGCCGCCGTAATGAACTGGCCAATGAGCCATCGGGCGGATGGGTTCACGCCAGCGTACGTTGCAGCTGGAATTCTCACCGGCCGATCTGCAGATACCGTTCCGTTTCGGGATGCTGTGATCGCACATCACGCTGCAGGACTCCTTGCAGGTATTCTCTATGCGGTTGTTGCGACGGTCATCGGTATTGGCGTTCCGTCAGTCGCATCAGTAACTGTTGCTGGTATAGACATATTGGCGCACCTCCTCGCGAGTACGCTTGTTGTCATCTTTATTTATGTATTCTTCGCGCATCTTGTCCTCCCACGGGCAGGGGGGCGAATTTACGAAGAGCAATCTACCGCGGTACGTGGACAGTGGCTCCGATCGTCACTCGTCTTTGGCACAACAATCGTCGTTGTTGTCCCGCTGCTTGCAGTTGTCGTCGCAAGTTAGCGCACGACCGTTGTGGGATGTCGATCGGACGGTTTTTCATGCTCTCGGCTGTGGAATTGTATATGGCAAAACAGCCGCATCTACTCATCGAGGAGGGTGACGTACACGAGATTGCAATCATTCCGGGCGATCCAGGACGCGTCGATCGAATTGCAGCGCAGTGTGAAAACCCAGTAACAATCTCGGAGAATCGCGAGTACAAGATTGTTAATGCAACGTATGAGGGAACGGATCTGACGATTTGTTCGACCGGTATTGGCTGCCCATCTGCAGCAATCGCAGTTGAAGAGCTACACGCAGTTGGTGTTGAAACCGTAATCCGTTGTGGAACCACCGGGGCGCTTCAGAACGGAATGGAGATCGGTGACATGGTTGTCGCCACTGGCGCGGCAAAAGAAGAGGGAACCTCAAAACGGTATGAGTCGGAAGTCTACCCTGCTGTTCCAGATTATGACGTGCTAACTGCACTTGTTGATGCAGCGGAAGAGAACGATGAGGATGTTCACGTTGGACCGATCGTTTCGGACGATGCATTCTACAATGAATCCGAGGAGTTTGTCCAAGACTGGGAAGCAGCCAATCTGCTTGCGATCGAGATGGAAGCCGCTGCTGTGTTTGCCCTCGCTCGGAGAAAAGGAATGCGTGCAGGAGCAATCTGTACCGTTGATGGAAATCTTGTTGAAGGGACACAAAAAGGCGCGGACAGCGATGATGAGCTACCTGAGAAAGCAAAGAACAATGTCGAGCGGGCGATCGCAATTACGCTTTCAGCGGCTGCGTCACTGTAATCGTTCGATCTATTTTTCGCCCAGTAACTGATCCGACGCGTCTTCAGCATCCCGTTTTCCAACCGCAGAGTTCGCCAGCAATCGACCACCAATAAGGGCTGGGCTGATGACTCGGTCGGCACCTGCGCGACGGAGTTTCGCAACATTTTCACGCTGGGTTGCTGCGGCAAGGATGTGGATCTCTGGATTGAGCTGTCTTGCAGTAAGAATTGCTAATGCATCGTGGGCATCGTTATTTGTCGCAGCGATTGCCGCACGGGCATTTTCAATGCCTGCTTTCTGCAGCGGCTCTTCGTCGCTTGGATCCGCTGTTAGCACAGGATAGCCTCGTTCGCTGAGTCGTCGTGCACGAGCCTCATCGGTTGTGATAATCGCGACATCAGTCTCTTCGTCAATATTTTGAATAATCGGTTCCGTCAGATCCCCATCACCCAAGAGGAGGATATGTTCGTCAAGGAGGTTAAATTGGCTTTCGGTCATACGTCCAAGGGCTTTCGAGAGCTGTGCTTCGATCGCGGGCGTGAGCAACACACCAAGTGCGACAGCGAAGGCAGCAACGTTCAACAACAGTACAGAGAGGCCAAAGAGTCGTCCAAGTTCCGTTATTGGATAGATGTCACCGTAGCCAACCGTACTTGCGGTGACGACAGTATAATAAAATGCATCCGTAATCGAGACCACACCTTCAAATTCATCGCGAAGCGCATAGGAGCCGATTGTTCCGTATCCGATCGCCGTTCCAAGCGCAACCCCTGCGGCCAACTGGGTCGCTGACGGCGAAAAGGTACGATCAAAACGGTCTCGGTTGTATATCAGCGCCGGTGCAGAAACAACAGAGAGAACGATCAGTGGAACAGAGAATGGTGACACCTGCAGCGCACCCTGAAGTGCTGTGATCGGGAGCAACACTGCAGTTGCGTACCACCCAACACGATATCGGTTTTTGAGTGCGTACGCACTGCCAAGCATTGTGAATCCGGTAATTGTCCCTGTGAATCCAACGGTCCGTCGAACAACATCTGGAACGTAGTCTGCGAGCGCGCCATCAATACCACCGGTTGAGATGTGTATGAGCCCAACAATGATTGAGAGCAGTGCAACTGCAAATGTCAATAAAACTGACGCACGAACAGTTACCCACTCTTTACTCCACGCCATCTATCTGCTATTGTCTATCGCTCCTATATATACCGCGGGATTATACCCTGTTGATGCAGTGGGTTGTGTCGGTTGCGGTAACTGTATAGTAGAGGAGGCACAAAGCAGGATAGTATGGCGCTTCCGTTTGAGATTCTCTTGGGCATCTATCTTGGTGTGCTGACCGGAATCATTCCGGCAGTGATCGCTGGACTGCTCGGATTTGTATTCAAGTATTTTACGGGTGTAACGATTCCTGGGCTTGGTGTTGTTGTTCTAGCATTAGCAATTGCAGGAGTCAATGGTGGGCTGATGGCACTTGCTGACGAGAATATCCAGACCTCAGAGAATGCCGTTGCAGTCGTTACGGCAATTATTGTTGTGTTGATGCTCTCGCTGTACGCACACTCGCAAGGTGACAAACTTGGTGCAAACGTCCCGCGAAAGATTTCGCTTCGAAAGTTTCGCGATCGAACACTCAATACAGATGTGGTCGAGCTTGTTGGTGGACGAAACCAAGTACGTGTAACCGTTATTGGTGAAATTGGTGACTTGGAAGGCTACCCACCACTTACCACCGCAGATCGGACTGCGATCAAAGAAGGGGAGTGGACGTTTCCTGCAGATATCCCGATCGAAGAGCTTGAAACACGGTTTGCTGACCGACTCCGATCAGAATTAGACCTCGCAGATGTGTCTGCAAATATTACAACAGATGCGAAGGCAACGGTTTCAGCAGCTCCACCGGCTGGAAGCACCTCAAAACGGGTCCCAAAAGGCAAACGTGCAGTCTCAATCAGTGCAGTTATTCCAGGTGGATTGGCTCGTGGTGAGCACGTTCAAATACTCACAAAAAATGGGTCAATTGCTGGTGAGTTAATCGCAGCGAAATCCGGTGAAAAAAAGAAGGATAAAGAAAAAGAAGCGGAGGCCACCGCAACCACAGATGTACAGACGGATGGGGGGACAGACAGTGCCAGTGGAGCTACTCAACCGCTCACAACAGGAGGAGAAGGCCGAATAACGGTTGCGGTCCCTCGGTCAGCAGCAAAAACACTGTTGCAGTCCGAACGTGGGACGGTTATTGTGCTTTCTCGAGGAACAAGGCGGGAGTTTGAACTCGCGACGATCCTACGGCAGGCTGGTGCGAGATTGAAAAAAGTGACCGTGGTTGCTGGTGGCCCGTTAGATGGCACGACAATCGGAGAAAACCGAGTTAGAGAAACATACCGTGTTGTCATCATCGCTGCGAAACACGAACGCTGGCAGGTAACGCCAAGCGGATCACAGCCACTCAGTGCCGGTGATGATCTCTATGTGATTGGCACCCAAGATGATCTCCGATCATTCACGGAGGCAGCAGCATGATTGAGACCGAATTGATCCTTGGACAGTCCGGTGTTACATTCTCCGATCCGCTTGTTGCAATGATCACGCTCGTTATTTATAGTATCCTCTCAGTATTCGGTGCTGGAGTAATTGCGGTTATCTATCGGTGGTATTTCCGTGAGGAGGTGCCAGAGGGGATTGCAATTCTGATCGGCGTTGCAGTTGTTGCACTCTACATTAACACCGCATCTCTTGGTGTAGTGGTTGGAGAAGGTGCTGTTGACCTATTTAGAATCGAAGTGGTACTTTTCAATGTGGTAGCACTCGGTGTGGCGACAGCAGGTGCACCAGTTGGACAGCGGCTGGGGGACCGAATCGCAGTGGATGTGTTTGCAATTCGAGGGCTTCGAGACATTGAAGGAGAAATGGGCAAAGTTGTTCGATCGGTTGGTCGGACAACAATGGTTACCCTTCCAACGGAGATTGAAGACATGGATAGCTACGACCCAGTCTCGAAAGAGACAAAAACCGAGATGGCCGGCAAGCGATTCCATTTCCCACGGCGATTAACTGTTGAAGAGCTTCGAGAACGGATTGTTGATCGAATTAAAGAAGATTACGCGGTTGGCTATGTTGATGTTGATCTCACTGATGACGGACAGATTGACTACTTAGCGGTTGGTTCACGAATGGCCGGTGTGGGACCAACACTTGCGCCAGGCACAGTTGCAATTGCGGTCACTGCAGACCCACCAAACAACGCGGCAGCAGGGGACCTGGTACAGCTGTGGACGGCTGCTGAGGGCCCAGAACTTGTGGTATCTGGCGAGCTTCGAAGCGTCTCTGGCGATATCTCGACGATTGCGATCGATGAAAATGATATCGAAACAGTGGATCCATCCCAAAGCTACCGATTGGTGACGCTCCCGGAAACACCACGTCCTGATCGGGAGTTTGCCACCCTTCTGCGAAGCGTTGATGAAACAATCGCTTCGGTTGAGGTGTCCCCAGAAAGTCTACTCACGGATGAAACCCTATCCATGACAGACGCAATTATCATTGCCGTCCGATCCGCAGATGGGACGCTTGAAGCGTTACCTGCTCGTGATCGAGTCTTTTCCGGAAATGAAACGGTGTATGCGATCGGCCGCCCGGCCGTCCTTCGACGGCTCGAAGAGGCTGCAACGACACCAAAGCCAGCGGCTGAACAGCCGGAAGTGCAAGCCGAACCTGCTGACTAAGCGTACTCCCGTTGCGGATCCATTACAGAGATTCGAAGAGAAAGCCCACGACTGAAGTCGTCGCAGCAGTCACGGGCACAACGCTCTTGAGAACGCGCGGACTGTCAACACACATGCAATGGAAACTCTTCGCTAACCTCGCAGAGATTGCAGGAGAGCGGACCATTTCACTCGCGATCGATTCGGATGCAACCGTTGGTGACGCATTGGATGCGCTACTCGAACGGCATCCATCACTGAGTGATGAGGTGCTTGTTGCAGATGGAGAGCTGCATGACCATATCAATCTCCTCATCAACGGAACAAACATTCACTCGCTATCTGGGTTGGAGACCTCGATCGAACCGGATGATGAGCTTGCGCTGTTCCCACCTGTGAGTGGAGGATAGTCGAACTATTTCGGATCGTTAAAACCGATCGCCGACGGAAACCGAGTATGAGTGACCACGATGACGAGGAGTTCGAGTACGAACCACCGGAGCGGATAGAGTTTGATCACAACCCGATCGGACACAGCCGCGTTCACGCTGGCATGACCGTTGCAGAGCTAATTGAACAGTATGGGCATGCAGGGATTGGGGCTGCAGCAGTCCATGAAGCTGCGGATATTTATGCGGACATGCTTGCAGATGACGAGTGTACGATTTTCCTGTCGCTTGCGGGTGCGATGGTTCCAACCGGCATGCGTCGAATTGTGTCAGACCTCATCCGTGATGGATACGTTGATGCATTGATCACCACAGGCGCAAACCTCACACATGATTCGATCGAAGCGATCGGTGGGAAACACCACCACGGTCGTCATCACAATCCGGAAATGAACGACAGAGAGTTTGATGAATCCCTTCGTGATGAGGAGGTCGATCGGATCTACAACGTATACTTGCCACAGGAGCATTTTGCACTGTTTGAGAGCCATCTTCGTGAAGCGGTGTTTCCACCGCTTGCAGAACAGGAGAGTGTGAGCATTGCGGAGTTGTGTGCTGAGCTTGGACGTGCAAATAGCGAAATAAACGAACACGAAGGGATCAAAGAGGATGCTGGGATTGCTGCTGCAGCGTATGAGTGTGATGTTCCGATTTACTGTCCAGCAGTGCAGGATTCCGTACTTGGATTGCAGGCATGGATGTACTCACAGACGTCTGGACTAACACTAGACGCACTCGGTGATATGACCGCATTGACCGACATGGCGTACTATGCCGATCGGGCTGGGTGTTTGCTTGTGGGCGGTGGCGTCCCAAAGAATTTCACTCTCCAGACGATGCTCGTCAGTCCCGATGCGTACGATTATGCGGTACAGATTACGATGGATCCTGTCTCAACAGGTGGGCTCTCCGGCGCAACGCTCGATGAGGCGCGATCGTGGGGGAAACTCGAAAAAGATGCTCGAAACGCAACAATAACCGGTGATGCGACGATTTTCTTACCACTGTTAGTCGCAGCAGCACGGGAACGGATCGAAAACAAACCGTAGTGGGGTGTTACGTCCGACGACCGACAATTGACGTCGGCTGAAGCTCGTACAGTTCAACAGTTGCCTCATCAACGTTTTCACCAAAGAGCCGAACTGGTCCGAACATCGATCGACATTCTGCGATCGAAAACGTACTATCGGGGATGCGTGTGAGTGATCCCCGGACAATGATACTCCAAGAATCTCTGGGGCCCTCGTGTCCGTATACAACAAACATTGCAGTCTCTGTTTTATCTAAATACCCTCGCTTCTTGCTTTGTGGGCCAAAGAGGAGTCGAATAATCAGTCGGTCGTCGCCGTAATGATATCCGACAGGGACGCAGTAGGCAGTATTCTCTGCTGCCAACCCAAGAACACCAACAGACTCCGCTGAGAGCTTTTCATCGCGCTCGCGATCGGTCATCCCGATCGTGTAGGTGTACGGAAAGTCCGAGAGCTCAAAAGTCATATCACCGTGTTCGTGTCCGTTCGGCTTCAATACACAGTGCGCTTGGAAATACAGTCTGTCGGAACGACAGCTAGTTGCTCACACTCGGCAATCTTTGATTTATCATTAACTTTTATTATATATTGGACTGTTGGATGAACTATCATGTTTGTAGTATCCATCGTAGCCTAACTCTTCCAATCCGCAGCACCGCTTTTTGAGATCCTCTCACCGCTACGATGAGCACCCATTCACAGACACAGTCGACCGTTGAACCGACACCAGAGTACAGTCCGAGCGACCCAACACCTGCAAGCGATCGCGTCCAGCAGTTATTTTCGACAACCTGCGATCGCCAACTTGTGAATCTAATGGATACACATAATCAGGCGATCGGTTTGATTGCACCCGAAACAGCCGCAGACTGATCAAATTATTCTCCGTTCGGCTCTTGAATCTCGACTGTATCGTCAGTCACTTTGAGGATATCTGCACGCCCAACCCGATACTCGTCATCCGTTTCGCCCCAGTCTAACATTGATTTGATCCGTGTTGCGATCGTCGGCTGCGGGTCAACTACAAGTGCTTCTGCTTCGACTGCGGTGACGGTACCGATCGCAGAGCCAGCGGACATGACTGTTTTTCCCACAGTCGAATCATTGATTGTTAGCTCATGCGTCTGATCAGCGCCTTCGGCTGTTTCCCTCTCGCCTGCAACAGGGTCTTTGCGTGCTTTTGTTCGTGTTCCAATTGTTGTACTGCTTTGGAGTTCGTTTTCCAACACCTCGGCCAGAATCTGTCGGTGTTCGATCTGTTCAGTTTCGACGACTCGTGTTTCAACAAGCGTGGTTCGGAGCTGCCCCGGCGAGACCCGTTCAACGGTCCTAAGCGCATCTGTTACGGCCTTTTCATCCGGTGTTTCGATCTCTAGCATTGCTTCGACAACCATGCGTCCGATCGCATCCAGCTCTGTATCCTCGATCTCATCATAGCCTGATTCAGGACCGTCTGCTGCTCTTGGTGAGATTGTCGTCTCAACCACTGTTTGTTCCGTTAATTCAGTTTGGAGCTGCACCGTTTCGTCAACGTCAAGCGTAATTTGAGCTGCAATATCGATCGTTGGTCGATCGAGCGCAATCCCATCAGCGGTCGTCTCTGGTCGGTCCGCCGGACCACTACCGCTGCCTGAATCAGGTGGCTCTGTCACCGGATAATTTCCCGACGGCTCTTCGAATAGTGGTTTCGCCGGATCAACACCTGAATCTGATTCGGTGTGTGCTCCCGCATCCATCCCTTGATCCTCTTGCCCTCTCTCGCTGTGGGTTTCTGCGCCCATTTCGCGATGTCTCTGTTCATCCTCGATATGAGATGCAGCACCCATCCCGCGGTGTTCGTGCGCCTCATAGCTCTGTTCCTCCGCTTGGCGGTCAACTGGTGGCTGGTTGCCGATCGCTGCAACATCGGCACCGACGATTTGACGAGCGACTAATGTTTGCTCAATGAGTGTCGTCGCAACCACTTCGGTATCAATCACTTCGTGTGACAGCTGTTCGGCCGTGATTTTGGTCTCGTGTCGATCAGTCATGGGTGTTCACAAGTGACCTATTTCGGTTTGATCGCCATAGTCGTGATTCACCAAATTCGATAGGTCTGGCTGTTCTACGTACGTATTTTGGGCATAAGCGGCCGTATTTGATATGAATCTCTGTGTGCGTGGATGGTATTTTTATCGTATGTTGTTGCTGGGCGATCGATCGGAAGTACACAACCACAACCATCTTTTGTTCGTTGCGTGTAGTTGCAGATGGCCGATGACGATACGTACCGATCCGAGAGCGGGTGGCACCGCTTTGTGACGATCCCTATGAGTGCCGAGGCCACCGATTCATACGGTCGGAGAAGACGATGTATCACCGATCGGTGTACCATCGTTCAGCCGAGAGTACAATGATTGGTTCCCGACCGTATCGCTCCGTGCACGTGCCCCAGTTGACTGCTCGTTTATTTTTATCTAGGAGTGGCCTTCCGCAACTCCCACTGATCGGACGCACTCGCTGGAGATTACGGGAAATTCGAGGCGAAAGCCTCGCGCTTTAGCGCGGGGAGGATGTCAACTCGAGAAACTATGATCCTCCTGGTGAAACGGGGACACCAAGAAACTCGAATGGCTCGGTCTCGACGAGATCGTCGTCAACATTCCCCGCAAAGACGTTCGCCTGATGCTCACCGAGCGCCAGTGATCGAACGCTGGAATCGGCGGCAAAGTCGATGTTGTCGAGGTCTAGCCAGAAGACATTCGGTGAGAGCGCCGACTCGAAGTAGTAGCGTCGGTCCCGGTGATCGGCAACGGTGCGCCAACGTGTCGAAGAGATATGGGGTTCGTCCGGCGTACTGATTCCGTAGGGTACGGAGACGTTGCGGATCGCGCCGAAGACACTCGCTGTTGCGGTTCGGCGATCCTCGGTTTGAGGAATCGAACCCACATAAAAACTTGCGCGGACAAATCTATCGGCCGGGCGATTCGTTCCCGGTAACATGACTGTACCGCCGATCTCCGACCAGTACGCCTCGAGTGGGAGTTGCTGGTCGAACGGCGGGGAGTTCGTCATCACCTGATACTCGCGATCGTGGTGGATCCTCAACTCGCCGTCTATGTATTCGAAGATGGCGCTGTCACCGGTGGCGTCCGAGACGGACAGGTGCAAGGTGGCGAACCGATCCTCGTCGGGTATTTCGTCGGAAACAACGACGAGGTCCTCGTTCCGATGGTGTTCGACTGCGTCGGTGACCGTCCCGAAATTGTCGAGCACGTACTGTGCCCACAGCGAGATTGACAACCCAGGCCTGTCGCCGTCCCACTCGGGATAATCGGATTCGGTGAGCCATAGGACGTTCGCAACAAGCCCCTTTTCGTTCATTCCGTCGGTCGTCGCGATGTCATACGCGGAGGCAACAACGCTACCGTACTCGGCGGTCCACTCGATCGAAGCCGGACCGACTTCGCCAGTTCGCTCCATCCCGCGTGGGAATACCCAGATGTTAGTTCCAATCTCACTGTGCCAATCCATTGACCGCCCAGTAAGTACGAAGTTCTCGGGTCCGATATAAACCAGTCGCGTACACATCTATAATCGTTCTCCTGACTCTTGGCCGTTGTGTGTTCGGGGGGCCAACATATTGTTGCAATACCACGAGCAAGAACATAAGTTGTGTCTGGCCCAGACTGATACGTTCTGGTCGGGTTGGTGTCTCCAACTCGGGATCACCTGCGGTGACTTGAGCCCAGATATCGGCACACTCCACAAATAATGAGGCCTATCGAGACGCCAATAACGGCCACGTAGGCAAGGATCATCAAGGCCCACCTCGGTGGCGGCAGCCGCAGGTACGTCTGATGACGCCGAGCTTGAGGGCTAACTCGTCGCTTAGCCTTCATAAACGAACGACCCGAATAGCACTCGTAATTAAATTTCGGCCTTTCAAGAGTCGGATTAACTAGTGGCGATTGTCCAACAATTCAACAATAAATCGGCCATGCGACGGTAATTCACGTCCACTGCAACGGCACGATCGAAGGCGGAGACCCCATACCAACAATGCCGCACACAGCTACGAACGAAGAAACGGAATATACAACAGAGACCACCGCAATCACCCAGTATATGAATCAGGCAGTCGACAATCAGTCTCTCAGTGACAATGAGTAGCGTCTATCCGAACGACATCGACGACGTTGCACGCGGCATCTTGGGCTACTCACGATGGTGGCAGATCGTTGCCGCCGCAGTGATGATGGCGCTGGTGAGCCCTTACCAGTACGTCTGGTCGTCTCTTGAAGGCCCGCTCGCGGTTGAACTCGATGCCTCGCTGTCGGCGTTGGGGTTCGTCTTTACCGCGTACGTCGTTATTATGGCGCTCGTACAGTTTCCCGCCGGGTGGTGGCGCGATCGCCACGGGCCGCGCGTCGTTACGGTCATCGCAGGGGTGCTTGCGGGCGGTGGCTACGTCGGGTTAGCCTTCGCAACGGAGCTCTGGCAGGTGTATCTCTTCTATGGGTTGGGTGCGGCTGGTGTCGGAATGGTGTATACCGTCGCGGTCAATACCGCCGTCAAATGGTTCCCTGACAAACGTGGGTTGACGACCGGTATTGGGACGATGGCGTTTGCCGCCGGCAGCGCAGCATTCGTTCCTTTTATTCGGTATATGATCGCCGGCGATGCGATTACAACTGGTCTCTGGAGCATGGGGGTGCTCATCGGTGTCGGTATCATGGTCGGGACAGTGGTGCTCAAAGACCCACCTCATAACTGGGTCGCTGAGTCTGACTCAAGTGAGACAGAAACAGAGAGCTCCACGGCTGTTGCTGACGGAGGCCGTCGGCACTACACCTGGCGCGAGATGGTTCGAACCTGGCAGTTTTGGGTGATGTACTTTATGTTCTTTGCAGTGAGCGCAGCCGGTCTGATGATCACCGCTCGGACGATTCTGTACGCCGAAGCGGTTGGACTGACCGCTGCGACGGCAACAATCGCTGCGACGGTTCTTCCAGTCGGCTCTGCAGCCGGTCGACTCGTTGTCGGTGGGCTGTCTGATCGGTATGACCGCGAGTTAATTACGGCTATCTCGTTCCTGTTATGTGGGGTTGGGACTCTTGCTGTCGTTGCCTTCGGGAGTCTCGAAAGCGGTATTGGATACATCGTTGCGGTCGCGATCGCGGTTTTCTTTTGGAGTTCGCAGTTCTCGCTGTTCCCGAGTTTGGTCGGCGACTACTACGGAAGCAAACACTCCTCGGCGAACTACTCGCTGGTGTACTCAGGCAAAATGTGGGGCGGTGTCTTCGGCGGCGGTGTCGTTGGCTGGTTAGTCGTACTCATCGGCTGGGAGGCCACGTTCGTGGTGGGCGGCGTCCTCGCGTTGGCCGCTGGTGGCGTTGGCTTCCTGCTTCGACCGCCGATCGCGAGTAAGGATCTGTAGACCGATCGGGGTTTGACAGGACCACGACTCACATCTCTTCTGGCTCAATCTCTGGTCGTGAGTATCAATGACAACGCACAGACGCGAATATATCAGCAGGGAGCCCATATGTATACTGATGCAACAGGACACTGCGATCGCTCAGCATGGCTCGATCGCAACGGATAGCAATCACAACGAAGCCATTGAGACCGCCGTTCCCGCCCTCAAACTCACGAACCTCTCCAAGCGGTTCGGAACCGGAGATGATGCGATCGTCGCAGTGGACGATGTCAATCTGACCATCGAACCAGGATCGATCGTTGGGTTACTCGGCCCGAACGGCGCTGGAAAGACGACACTCATCAAGTGCGCACTCGGCATTATTATTCCTGACTCTGGATCGGTTTCGGTGTTCGGAAACAGAGTTGATGGAACGCGCCGATCGGCCTACCGCGATGTCGATGCGATGCTTGAAGGGGCCCGAAACGACTATTGGCGGCTCACCGTACGGGAGAACCTGCGATACTTTGCGACTATCCACGGTATCGATCCCAATTCTGTAACACAGCAACACGACCGACTACTCGATCGTCTTGAACTCACGGACAAGGCGGATACACCCGTTCGTGATCTCTCTCGGGGGATGAAACAGAAAGTCTCGCTTGCGAGTGTACTCGCAGGCGGGGCCAGTCTCGTCTTTCTTGACGAGCCAACACTCGGGCTCGATGTTGAGAGTTCGCGGACGCTCCAACAGGAACTGCGTCGGCTCGCACATGAGGATGGCCGGACGATCGTCCTGAGCAGCCACAACATGGACGTTATTGAACGAGTCTGTGACCGCGTGGTGATGATGGCCAACGGACGGATCGTTGCTGACGACAGCGTGAACGAGTTGTTGTCAGATGCGACTCGTGACACAGTTCAGATCACAAGCGCAGATATCGATGACCGCCTTGTTGAAACGCTCATCGATCGGTTTTCCGTCACCGTTGTTGGGGAAACAGCAGCTGGGCGGACAACGATTGAAATCACTCACGCTGGTGAGAGACTGTACGATGTACTGGATGTGCTCCGGAACGAAGCTGTGACGATCGACGATATCAGAACGGTCCAACCACAACTTGAAGAGGTATTTGTCAATCTGACAGGTATGGAGTCCGAACAGACAGCGACTTCGGGGCGAGCAGAGTGAGTCAAGACGGTACCGCAGTGCCACACTCAGCTGCTACTGATCCCCGTCCCGCAACCTACTATCATCTTGCCAAGGCAGTACTGTATCGTGAGTATCTAATTTTCATTCGATATCCTGCAAATGCGATCGGTGGAATCGTTATCGCACTGTTCTTTTTTGGTATCTTGTTCTATGGGGGACAGCTGCTGGCGGGACAGGCGTTGACGGATTCGATCGAGGGAATCATTGTAGGCTACTTTCTATGGACGCTGTCTGTTGGTGCGTACTCTGCAGTGTCAAACGACATCAGCAGCGAGGTGCAGTGGGGAACGCTTGAGCGTCACATTACCACACCGTTTGGCTTTGCACCGGTCGCATTGCTGAAAGGTGTTGCAAAGGTGATTCGGACGTTTCTGACGAGTGCGATCGTTCTTGCAGTCATGCTCGTACTTACCGGGACAAGGCTCAACCTCGATCCGATCACCGTGGTTGTCGTTGCTGGGCTCGCAATTACGTCCGTTCTCGGTCTTGGCTTTGCAGCCGGAGGCGTCACCGTGCTGTACAAACAGATCGGAAACTGGTTGAATCTGCTCCAGTTTGGGTTTGTGGTATTAGTCTCCGCACCAGTGTTTGCACTGCCGTGGATGCGAATACTTCCACTCGCACACGGGAGCGCGATGCTCCAGCGAGCGATGGTTGACGGTGTTCGACTGTGGGAGTTCAGTATCACAGATCTTGGACTCCTCGTTATTGTTGCAGTTGGATATCTCGCTGTTGGATACGCAGTTTTTCATCTTGCGACACGACGTGCCCGACGCCTTGGTGTGCTTGGTGATTATTAGTCGCATGGAACCGGCTTGGTTTCACTCGCGCGCATGCGCGAAAGCCCCATACGTACACGTCTCCTTATTACAACTATGAGTGATCCAGACGAGGTCAGCGATGCTGGAGCCGATGTTCCCGAGTATGAAACTGTTGATGTTTCAGTGCTACTTATCGGGGCTGGTGCCGCAGGCGCTCGTACAGCGATCGAACTCGCCGAGTGTGGTGTTGAGGACGTACTCGTGCTTGGAAAACGTAGCCACGGCGATGCACACACGACATGGGCCCGTGGTGGAATTAATGGCGCACTCGGGACCCAAGATCCAGAGGATTCGTGGGCAATTCACGCTGCAGACACGCTCAATGAAGGCCATTTCCTCAACGATCCACAACTGGTCGAGACAGTCACAGCACAGATGCCCGATCGGCTTCGCGAGCTCGATGAGTGGGGTATGGAGTTTTCTCGAACGGACGATGGGAAGATCGACCAACGATTCTTTGGCGCACAGTCATTTCGGCGAACCGCGTTCGCGGGTGACCATACGGGAGAGTCATTGTTGAACGCGCTAGTCGATCGTGCACAGGAGCTTTCAATCCCGTATCAGGAGGACGTGATGATTACAAAACTGCTCTCAGACGGAGACCGTGTGTACGGAGCAGTCGGATTCGATATGGATTCAGGCGACTTCATACTCTTCAATGCCGGGGTGGTTGTCCTCGCTGCCGGTGGGTACGCAGCAATATACAATCGCCATACATCCAGAGATGACGAAAACAATGGTGACGGTCCTGCACTGGCATATGATGCTGGTGCTGAACTGATGGATATGGAGTTCGTTCAGTTTCATCCAACTGGGATGGCTGTTGACGAAGGTGACTCCGAGTGGGAGCCGTGGAGTGGTCGTCTCGTTACCGAGGCGGTCCGAGGTGAAGGTGGACGGCTATATAACGCGGACGGCGAACGGTTCATGGAGCGGTATTCGCCAACTCAGATGGAACTTGATGCCCGTGATGTTGTTGCCCGGGCGATCGCACAAGAGGTCGCAGAAGGGAGAGGGACCGACAATGGTGGTGTCTATCTCGACATCTCACACAAATCCGAATCGTTCATTCGTGAACGGCTGCCACGAATGTATGCTCGCTTCGATGAGCTTGGCGTTGATATGGCAGCAGAACCGATCGAGGTTGCGCCAACAGCACACTACGGTATGGGTGGCGTCAGCGTCAATGAGTACGGTGAGACGCGCGTTGAGGGGCTGTTTGCCATCGGCGAGACCATGGCCGGCGTCCACGGTGCAAATCGGCTTGGTGGAAACTCGCTTGCAGAGACGGTTGCCTTCGGTGTGGTCGCAGGAAAACACATTGCAGAGCGGGGTGGCGGTCCTGGTCACATCCCAACACGGCTCATCAAAGAGACCGCAGAGCCACAGTTCCGCGGCCTCGCGATGCTGGCCGATCGCGACGGCAGCCATGCAGTTGCAGACGTGTGCATCGACCTGCAGAACCTGATGTGGGAACATGCTGGGATCCTCCGCGACGAGGAGTCTATAAAAGCCGGGCTTGCAAAGCTACGTGCCCTCCGACGGAAGACAGACGATCTCGCTGTCGGTCCAGTCACAAGCGATTCGTTCGAATTTGCGATCGACATCGGCTTCATGTTAACGGCAGCGGAGGCGGTGTTGCGTGGGGCGCGTGAGCGAACCGAATCACGAGGTGCGCACTACCGGACGGACTATCCGGACGTGGATACCGAGTGGCAGCGCAACATCTACTTTGAGCGAGCCGATGTTGGTGGGATGATTAGCCATACAGAACCGGTCGGAACACCAAGCAAACCTGTTCAAGACGCGATCAACGAGGGATATGAGCTAGATTACCACCAACTCGAATAGCCGCACAGAACGGTAGTTGGTTGATCTGGGAGACGATCGCTCACAAATGAGCGTTGCCACCGTGTTTCCGGTACCAGACGTGCTCTCCGATCGGCGATTCAGTTTTGCCGATCTCAAGCCGGCTGATAAACAGGTCACGAACCGCAAGTGTAACGACTAATTCGACTTGCTCCTCACGCTCATCAGTAACAGTGACGACACAGTGTCCGTCTCGTTCCGTAATCGCGCTGATCGTCCCAACCGACCACCGATCACGATGATGAGTTGGCTCTTTTGCGTGGATTCGATCGTGAGTCATATATCATGTATGAACTGTCGGTTGGATACCCCTACCGTTCGCCCGATTATGTTCAGTCATTGGTACTTGTGGGCGGTGCTAATGGTTCGGGGATCTCAAGGAGTGCAGCGCTTTTACTCCAGAGCCGCTTTGCAGCATCATGATCCATCGCAGCGTCAGATGGTGAACGTGGTCTTTGGCCTGCAAAATAGCGACCGGAGATCTCTGCAGTACGGGGGGACACACCAACAAATAGGAGCTCTGCAGCTCCATCGGCAACAGCGGTTACGCCTGGAACGGTATCAAGACGCTCAACGAGCGCTGGAAGCGGTTTGGGGAGGAATCGAGAGAATCCGGTGCCCGGAATCGCCCCCGGATGAATACTATTTGCGGTGATATTATGATTCCCGACAGCAAGTCGCCGCGCGAGCTCCGAGGAAAACAGAATATTTGCGAGTTTTGAGTGACTATATGCACGCATCCCTGATAGCCGGTGATCGCCCTGAATTCGATCGAGCTGCAACGATGCCCCTCGATGTGCACCGGAGGCAGTCGTCACAATTCGAGCATCATCAGTGAGATGATTGAGGAGTTCGGCTGTCAACAAGTATGGCGACAGGTGGTTGACGTGAAACGTGTACTCGATACCAGCATCAGTGACTGCGTTGCTTCTGAATAATCCACCAGCATTGTTAATCAACAGATCGAGCCCGTCAGTTTCCTCACGAACGGTTGTCGCAAGCTCCGTGACCGCAGCAACGCTCGCAAAATCCGCTTCAACGAACATCGCATCCGAGCCTTCTTCGGACAGTTTGTCCACAACCTCCACGCCCGCGTTCGAATCTCGACCATGAACAATCACATCTGCACCAAGTCGTCCGAGTGCCAACGCTGCCGATCGGCCGATCCCGCTCGTTGAGCCGGTGATTAGCACGTGCATATCAGTGCAATCAACGGTCGATACACCGGCTAGTTCCTCAGGAAGGCTGCTCATTACATACTGTCGGGACCACGCGGCGAAAAACCTGTTCCGCCCGCCTCCGCTTCGACAACTATTATATTCGGTCAAGCGGTGTGGAACATCGCATACAGAGGGTACTGTCACCAACCCAGTTCACATCTTTTGATTGACAGGACGGACAACGATACGTCTCACTATTGTACGCTGTCGTCCCACGTGGGGCCGCAAGATATCCCTCCGCAACAACGGTCTCAAGAAGCGTCGCAAACCGCTGCCGTTTGAATGTTGCTCGATGTGCCAGAAACTGTCCGGGGTCCCCTGGGTCAGGTCCGTGAAGGGCTTGCCACGAAACCGCAACTTCTCCGTTTGCTGTGCTACGCGCGACCTGTTGGAGTGGTGCTGCAGCCGCCCCAAACAACGGCGTTGTACTCCAATACTGCGGGTCATCGATCGACGCGCCCGCTGTTTGATATGCGCTCGCTGCGTCTCGATACAGTTTGGCTGCACCATCTAGACCAGCAGCAACGATCGCGTCTGCACGCATCTCTTGCAAGCATGCTTGTTGAACCGGGCGCGTACACACAGTCTGAAAGTCCGCCGCAACAGCACTTGCTTCAGTCCCCCTGTGGGCTGCGCGATCGGAACGGCCGGCAACACGATAGCAGATCGCGCTCGTCACAAGCCGTTCGATTCCCTTTCCAACCCACCCTTTCTCATCATCATCAAATGGACTATTGTCAAAGCGTGGGTTGGCGAGTAGCAGCCATCCACCTCGAGCAAGTGCATCACCTGCATGTTCATAGTGTCGATTGGCAAGCATAGCGACAGCACGATCATACAGATCGTCACTCTGTGAACTCATGCTGTCTAATGGGGACTCAGCATAACAAGTGTTCTCGGTATGGTACCCCTTTCACGCCGGATAGATTGAGTTGCGATCACTGCTAAGCTAGCCAGTATAAATCAGCTGTGAGCGGTGGATGAGAAAAAATATACCATCAGACCAGTAGGTGTTAGCAAATGAGTCCACCATATCGACCGCGTTTGCTTGGGCTCATAACATACCTTCGGGGATGTCTATCGATCGACACACGATCGCTGGCTGCGTTTCGGATCATTGCAGGAGTGCTCATCGTTGTTGATATTTGTCTTCGAGCCCGGAACTTCACACACTTTTATACCGAAAGCGGTGTCGTACCACAGTCGGTGGCCCGTGAGGCGGCACCGATCGAACTCTCAGTGTACTTTCTCACGACGGATCCAACACTCACTGCACTGCTATTCGTGGTGCATGCAATCGTTGGCATGCTTCTCATAGTTGGTTACCGGACACGTCTAGTGACGGTTGTGGCGTTCGTGTTTGTTGTCTCGCTCGATTTACGGAATTCGCTGGTGCTCAGCTATGCGGATGTGCTCTTTGCATGGCTGTTACTGTGGGCACTGTTCCTCCCACTTGGTGAGCGGTGGTCAGTTGATGCCGTTCACCGGCCCCGATCGCCAAAAGAGACAATCACTGGTATCGCGCCGGTTTTGATTCTCGGACAGATGGTGACGATGTACGTTGTGAATGGAATTCATAAGTCGACATCCACACTGTGGACGAGCGGTGATGCCGCAGTGCTGGTGTTTGGATTAGATGATATGACGTTTCTGCTCGCAGAGCCGCTTCGATCGGTTCCATGGCTGCTTGAAGCGGGCGGACTGCTCTGGTACTATCTTCTGTTGAGCGCATGGCTCTTGCTGCTCATTCGCGGCCGTGCTCGAACGCTGCTTGTCTCAGCATTCGTTGCTGGCCATCTCTCATTTGCCGTGACCGTCCGAATTGGTGCGTTTGCATTTGTAGCGATCGCTGGATTGGTACTCTTTTATGATGCATCGTTTTGGGATGATCTCGATCGGGTAAGAAAGAAACGCAAACACCAACTCTCACAAACCGTTCTACATTCACTCAACCGATTTGGTAGAACGCTGTGTGAGGCACTTCCAACCTTTCGACTTCGACCGTGGGGTGAGACAAGCGGCACGCAGGAAATATATTTGGCCGTACGCAAGTATGTGGCCGCGATTATGATTGTCGCTGCGGTGCTCGCAGTCGCACTGGCGGGTGCCGATGTTGGATATGATGGTCCTGGTAGCGAAATCGAAACCGCAGGATCGATGTTTATTGGCGAACAAACGGAGTGGAGTATTTTTGCGCCAAATCCACGGACAACAGACTACTACTACGTGTTTGCAGCGGTCTCAGCTGACGGCTCAACACACGACCTCTACAACGATCGTGAGCTCAGCTACGATCGCCCACATGAACAGCTACAAAAACAGTATGACACGTATCGGGAGCGGTTTTACATGTCGAACGTTGCAGGAGCGGACCCACCCGCTGCCCCGGAGCGACTTGCTGAAACGCTTTGTGAAACGTGGGATACTGATGAGCAAGCAGAGCTGACCACGACCGAACTCTATCAGATTGGCGAAACGATCGCCCGAGAGACGATCGATGACCATACCGCACGCGACCGATCCTCCCGGCTGATCTACCAACACCAGTGTGGGACGGATGGGACAGGAACGGTCCCAGAGCCATCGTTTTGAGCCTATGAAGCCGAAAATAATTCAGAAAAACGGAGGATCGGAATGCTATTTGTTCACATAGCGTATATAGTGTATGAACAATTCAGTTACGAACGTCAGACTCAATCTACAACAACAGGCTCAAACACTCGGTATAACACGTACAGATGCCATTGAAGATATTGCGTTTCTCACTCGCGCACCTCACCGAGTTGCGGTGTTGTGTGCGCTTTCGGAGTCACCGCAGACTCGTACAGAGCTGATTGGAACCACAGATGTGTCAAACTCAACGATCGGACGAACGCTTCGAGCATTCGAGAATCGTCAGTGGATCAAACGCAAACGGCGAGCGTATGACACAACGCCGCTTGGGGCGTTCGTAGCTACGTGTATAGACGACGTCATTGGAGATATTCAAATTGAACAGAAGCTACGAACTATCTGTAAGCAGCTACCGATCGAAGAAACCGAGTTGGAGATAGAGGAGTTTGTTGATGCAGTGGTTACGGTCGCAGAGATCGTCGAACCATATCGACCAATATCCCGATTTGTTTCCCTACTTAAGGAGACACAAACACTTCGGTTCCTCGGTGTTGATCTTGCACTCTTGGCTCCGTGTCGAGATGAGTTTCAAGCACAGATCTTGGACGGTACCGCTGTTGAAATAATAGACCCACTAGACGTGACACAACATATTCAACAAGCATATGCAAATCATTGCCAAACTGCGATCGAAAGCGGGAATTTAGCGATCTACACCGTAAGAGAACAACCACCATATGGAATTGCAGTTTTTGATGAGCGGGTTGCGATCTGTGGATATGAACCACAGAGCGGAGCGATTCGTATCTTGGTGGATACATCCAGCCCGACTGTTCGTAGGTGGGCCAAATCAACATACGGACAGCACAAACGGGATGCAGTCCCACTTTTGATTGATCACGCAGTCTGAGAAGTCCGCCGCTGCAACCTCATATATGGGACACACCAAGAGAGCCATTTCACCCAGTGCAATATCTCAGTCGGTGCACTTCTCTCACATGGTGACTGGTTTTCATCAGATAGCAATATGTTAACACAACTCAGAGTCATTTACGGGGTTCATCCATAGCGGTGCTTGTGGAGATAGAATCCCAGAGAGCGTGGTGAGAAACAATGTCCGTAACAAATGGAGTCGATGTCGATCAACTAGAGCAAGCGATCGACGCAATCCAGACAGACCCAAACGTTGGCCGCTTCCGATTTTATGGAGAGACGGAGTGGAACGGAGCACTGAAATGTGTCACTGAGATCGACCAGTTCGATCAAGCTGGAGAGACTGTACACACACAAACATTCCAGATTGAAGGAGACGAGCCAGAACAGATACTTGGAGAGCGCACCGCACCGAATGCTGTTGAACTGCTCTTAGCGGCGCTTGGTTCGTGCCTAACGGTAGGCTACGCCGCAAACGCCGCAGCAATGGGTATTGAGCTGAACGACCTGCGATTTGAGATGGACGGGGATGTCGATCTTCGTGGCTTCCTCGGGCTCAGCGATTCAGTCCGTCCGGGGTACGATGAACTCACATGCCGAACATACATCGATGCAGATGCTAGTGAGTCGGAGCTCACTGCACTTCGTGAGCGTGTCGAATCCACATCCCCGCTGATGGATATCATCGGCAATGAGGTCACAATCAAGTCCGAATTCATGCCGATGTCTGTTGCATGAGTATCAGCAGCTGCGAAAAATGCAGATCACACCGGTGCCCATATTTTTACGTCATTGAAAATAGTGATCCGATACTGCTGAAATAACGGCCTCTATATTACATTCTGCAAAATACCGCCATCAACAACAACGGATTCGCCAGTAACATTCCGATTTTCCGCAAAGAAGACTGCAAGTCGGCCCATATCTTCGGGTTTCTGATCACGTCCCATTGGAATCGCACGAGCGATCGTCTCGTCGAACGACTCACCAAGCTCCGGAGTGAGTACGTCTTCCCACATCGGTGTGTTCACGATTCCGGGACAGATCGCATTCACCGTCACCTCAGGAGCAAGCTCGAGTGCTAAGGATTTAGTGAAGCCGAGCACAGCATGCTTCGACGCACAGTAGTGTGCAAGTCCGCCAGCACCGATATGACCGGCGATCGACGCCGTATTTATGATCGTCCCCTCTGCCTCCTGTAGGTGTGGAATTGCAGCACGTGAGACCAAAAACGGGCCCTTCACGTTGACGTCCATCACTGAATCCCATTCTTGTTCGTCCATCTCCACAGTCGGCGTGACCGTTATAATTCCTGCATTGTTGACGAGCACGTCTATCTTGCCAAACTCCGAAACTACCTCATCAACCATTGCTTGCACCTGATCAGCTTTGGTCACGTCACACTCGATGACATGGGCGCGGCGATCGTGCGCTTCAACGGCTTCAACAACCTCTTGTGCATGTGCCGCACCACCGATCTCAGTTGATGACTGCTGATTGTACGCTGTGTCTAAGACGTCGACGTCGGCAATGACGATATCGCTGCCTGCCGCCGCAAGCTCCGATGCAATGCCATGACCAATATCTCCACCGCCACCGGTGACGATCGAGACTGCTCCCTCAAGTGATGTTTTCTCTACCATCGCACACCATACATCGCCGCGTTATAAGATAACAATCTGCATTGTTCTACATAGCGTTCTTTCAGCCTAGGTAGAATATCTGAGTGTATTCGATCGTGAAGCGGGTCTAGCCCTGACGAGGTTGGTGACCTGCCCGAGCGTAAAAACCAGCCTCGGTTATAGGACCAATAACAGATAATTGTATATTCTGGCAAAGATTGGGCCCGGATGCTGCAATCGCTGAAAACAGTCCGGTAAAACTGGTTGGTAGTGGACGATATGCGTATAAATAAAAATATACAGGACATTTGTCTGGAAGAATTGAGTTCAAAAGTACGAATGCCAACCCTTATCCGTGTGACTGAGTTGTCTTTAGTTGTAATGGCAAACGGTAAAGTTGATTTCTTCAACGACACAGGCGGCTACGGTTTCATTTCGACGGACGATGCTGACGACGATGTCTTCTTCCACATGGAAGATGTTGGCGGCGAGGACCTTACGGAAGGAACTGAGATTGAATTTGATATCGAACAGGCCCCAAAAGGCCCTCGCGCGAAAAACGTTACTCGCGTATAATAACTACATCTCTCGCACAGTCACAAACGTGACATAGCGGATTTGTTTTTCAGACACTACACTCGTGAGCAGCTGCTCACGGGTACGTGTATTTATATCCAATCACGGAGCGACTGCCACTGATGACAACGTGTCTTAATTGTGGAAAGCCACTTGGCAGCGGATCAACGTGCTGTTATCACTGCCAAGGTGATCGTGCGGCACCAACAGTCTCTACAGAGGTCCGAGAGCGCGTCGAGCGCTACTTCATTCTCTCATCACTCAAATGTGCAAACTGCGATGGGATCCATGAAACCGTGACTGTTGATGGAGCGCGCTACACCGCTGCGGATTTTTCGATCGAAACGATCGAGGAGTGGAATAATCGGATGCAAGCCGAAGAGGAGTGGCCACAGACGGTGGCTGCAGTTCGATCGCACATCCTTTGAGCGCAGCAGACAAATCATGATCGCTCGACGATGATCGTTCCGAGAGCAACGCTTACCGCTGCCAACCCAATTCCTGCAACAACATCAACCAGCCAGTGAATTCCAAGTGCCATCGTAGAGAGCACGATACTTGTAGACATGATTGTTGCAATGGTGAACCACCGGGGAAACGTTTCGCGGGTCATCAGTGCGATCGCAAACACCGTCACAGAAAGTGAGGTGTGAAGCGACGGGAACACGTTTGTATTCCGATTGACCTGCGAGGTGACCGTGGTAACATCAGGGTACAGATCTAAAAGCGGTTGGCTTACCTGCTCAGGGATATGATTCCGTGGCCCGTATGCAACGACGAGTGTATAACAAACGATCCCACCTGCGTAGTTGAGCCCATAGGCTGTGAGGAGGATTTTGAGATGTTCCAGTGAGTCACTGACAAAGTAAGCGATTGCGGGGAAGACAAGCAGCACGACATATCCGAATACGTACATGAATGAAAAGTAGTAGTTCATACCCTCCGGGAAACCCGCCTGGACGAATGCGACAAATGATCCCTCAACGGCATAGATTGTCTCCGTTGCCTCAAATCCAATCTCCATTGAGAGGTCATAGATTACGTTTTGCAAGCCTTTGTTAGCGACCAGTACGATTCCAAGCAGGCCTGCATACGGTGCGATCGATCGGAGCCGAGAGACAATGAGCGCCGGCTCGTTCGTGAGCTGCGCTACTGCTTTGCGATCAAGACAAATGACTGAGAGCAGACAAAGTAAAAAGAGGACAACAACTGTAATAACCCCAGTTAATACAAAAAGAAGCATCTACTACATGGTTGCATCTGAGACATAATGAATCTCTCTGTGTACCTTGTTAGGTAGTCACTCAAACAGTGTTCACTGAAGCTGTGTTAGTTATTTTTGACCGTAACAAGTCGATTATTAGTCGATGTGTCCTTCGCGGCGGAGCTGATCTGCATCTTGATCAGTGTAGCGCCATTCAATATTCGCTTTTTCATCCTGCCAAGACCACGGCTCAACAAGGACGATGTCGCCCTCGTTAATCCATGTTCGGTATTTCATTCGGCCAGGGATTCGTCCCATTCGGTTCTGTCCATCCTCACACCGTACGCGTACGTGGTTTCCTCCGTTATGCTCAGTTACCACCGCAAACAGCTCATCGCCATTGGGCATCCGGAGATTCCGACGCCCGATTTCTTCGCTCACAATATAAGTAACTATCCCAAGCCGTAAAACTGCTTGGGACAACCATTGTCAGCCGAAGCCAAAGAAGGCTATATAAATACGTTCACGTATGAACCAGTAATCAAAAGCATACATACGGTGTACGTATAGTTGAGCCAAGTGGTACGCGGTTACCAGGGCACAAGTGGGGATCGTATCACTTGGCCTCACCGGGCAGTCTGTATGATTGGATTGGGCCCCAACGTACAGTATACTTCTCACACACGCTTTTACACGCCTTATGTGTCTGCAGTAATACCAGTGAGTCCAGTTCTCTCAAGGAGCGTTGCTTGTCCACGCCGAAGCCGACCAGCAACCGCTCGTGAAGAGATACCTAATTCGTCTGCAAGCTCCTCTAGCGTCGCTTTTCGGGGTTCACTAAAGTATCCAAGCCGGTACGCGGCTGTCAGCGCTTCGGATTGCTCTGGTGTGAGTCCATACTCGTTTGCTGGTGTTCGGCCTGGTGATGTTGTGACACGCGTGACCGTTAGGGGGACACCACGCTCTTGACAGAGGCTTCTAAATTGGCTTGTTTGATCCGCATCAGTGAACCGAACTTCAAATGTCCACTGAGCATTATTCGCCCGAGCATCGAGAAGAACACCTTCCGTCTCGGCGATTGTCCGGAGCGTTCCGATCGCATCCTCGTTCCACACCGCTCGAAAGAGCGCTCCATCATCTACTTCATCAATAATAGACAGCTCTTCGATCGACGGCTCTCCTGCTGCAGCGTTTGCAAATGACTGACAATCCGAGCCCCACAGCCAAAAGAACGGCATCACAGTCGTTTCTGTAGGAATAATCCGATCGAGTTCTAACGATAGCGACGGGTCCTCACCAAGAGAACGACCAAGAGCGCATGCGTTCGCGGGGACCGTAAACTCGACAACAATACTCATTGTCAGTGCACAGCAGCCACGGATACAAAAACGTAGCTACCACTCAGTGGTCTTCAGTTCCGTTTACTCGTTTTTCAATCCTGGATTCGTGATAGCACCTGCTGCAGCGGATCCAAAGTCACGGGCATACTTTGCAAGTACACCACCAGTGTACGGCGGTTCTGGTGGTTCCCATGCTTCTTTACGTGCTTGCAACGCCGCGTCATCTAACCCAACTGAAAGCTCGCGGTTCGGAATGTCAACCGTTACTATATCACCATCTTCAAGCAAGCCGATCGGACCACCAGCGGCTGCCTCTGGAGCAACGTGGCCGATCATTGGTCCACGGGTACCACCGGAGAACCGACCGTCAGTGAGCAGCGCAACATCGTCTTCGTGGCCTGCACCAACCACCGCAGCAGTGACACCAAGCATCTCACGCATTCCGGGGCCGCCTTTTGGCCCCTCATTCCGAATAACGATCACGTCACCTGATTCGACATCTCCGCGCTGAACGTATGCCATTGCATCCTCCTCATTTTCGAAGATACGGGCAGGCCCTTCGTGATGGAATGCGTCATCGCCAGTGACTTTGAGTACAGCTCCGTCCGGAGCGAGGTTGCCTTTAAGAATCTTGATTGCACCCTCTTTCTGTTTTGGCTCCTCAACAGTGTAGAGGAAGTCGGCTTCAATCTCGTCGTCGTCCGGCAGACCGAGCGTCTCGAGTTCTTCTTCGATCGTCCGACCTGTGACGGTCATTGCATCACCGTGAATTAAGCCCGCTTCAAGGAGTCGGCGAATCACAACAGGAACACCACCCAGCTCGTGAAGATCATTCATGACACGTGCACCACCGGGTTGCATATCGGCAATCTTTGGCGTTCGTTTTGAGATTTCATCAAAGTCCTCAATATCGAGCTCAACGCCTGCCTCTGCAGCAAGTGCAAGCAGATGCAACACGCCGTTTGTTGAGCCACCGATCGCGGTCTGGACCGCGATTGCGTTTTCGAATGATTTTCGCGAGAGAATTGTGGACGGACGGCGATCGTTCTCAATGCAGTCAAGGACTAGCTTGCCAGCCTGTGCTGCAATCTCGTACCGAGCGCGATCTTCCGCTGGTGCAGAGGCACTCCCAAGCGGTGCAAGTCCAAGCGCTTCCGAAATTGAGGCCATCGTATTTGCGGTGAACATTCCACCACAGGAGCCTGCACCAGGGCATGCGTGCCGCTCAAGTTCATCAAGTTCGTCGCCGGACATCTCCCCCTGTGCGTACGCACCAACACCTTCGAACACCTGGACGATCGTCACGTCACGGCCACCGTGTTGGCCCGGCATGATTGAACCACCGTACAGGAACACTGACGGAAGGTCTGTCCGGATTGCAGCCATCATCATCCCCGGGAGATTCTTGTCACAGCCCGCGACGGTCACAAGCCCATCCATACGCTCGCCGAACGAAACCAACTCAACGGAGTCCGCAATGAGCTCTCGCGAGATGAGTGAGGCCTTCATTCCCTCCGTTCCCATCGAAATTGCATCCGAGATGGTGATCGTTCCGAATTCGATCGGCATCCCGCCCGCTGCATCAACGCCATCAATTGCAGCCTGTGCAACATCATCCAGATGAACGTTACATGGCGTGATGTCTGCTGCGGGGTTTGGCACGCCAACAAGCGGCGAGGAGAGATCATCATCATCGAATCCCATCGCACGGAACATTGCGCGATGTGGTGCACGTTCTGCACCTTCTGTCACATCTTTACTTTGGAGGTCTGCATCCTTTTTGCCCGCGAAACGATCGGTATCGTCTCGTGGCTGTTGCTTGCTCATACCATGCGATTGTCCGCCGAACGTTTAAAAGACCGCGAACTGACAACCGTTGCAGTCAATTGAGGGCTACTCCCGACTTGCAAGTCCGACCAGATGGCTGACTTCCGGAAGGATAAGCGATTCAACACCCAACCGAACGGCGTTTGTGCTGCCGGGGAGCACAAAAATGATTGTTCCAGTTTGTGTGACGCCTGCGGTTGCACGTGTGCCGATGACTCGCGTCCCAATTTCCTCAACCGATTTTGCCCGGAAGCGTTCGCCGAAGCCGGGAAGTTTTTTTTCAAAGAAGTGTGATACGGCTTCAACTGTTACATCGTCGGGAGTGACACCAGTGCCGCCAGTTGTAATGATTACATCAACGTCCTCACGAGCGTCAAGATTGTGTATTGCTGATTGAATTCCATCGAAATCATCGTTGATAAGCTCGCGCGTCACAATCGTATGTTCTCCATCCGTTAACAGTTCAGAGATCGTATCTCCTGCAGCGTCCTCCTCAAAACTTCGCGAGGAAGAGATCGTGACAAGCGCGGCCGAGACATGTTCGACATCGTGGTGATGGTGGTCATGGTCATGACCATGGTCGTGGGTATGCTCGGGATCCGTTCCCTCTTTGTGTGCATGTGTATCTGGCGAGTCGGTCATATAAGAGATATATACAACCAGTGTAGAAAAGCCACGGATTGGGTGACCGCTTGCCATACAGTTTTGACGCTTGCATAATGATTGATAATGTATGAAAGCCGTCCAATTTTCGGAGCATGGCGATCGAGATGTGATCGAGTATGGGGAGTTTTCGGATCCGGATCCGGGCCGAAATGAGGTGGTTGTCGATATCAAAGCAGGCGCACTGAACCACTTGGATATCTGGACCCGACGTGGACTTCCCGGTGTTGAGTTGGAGATGCCACACATTCCAGGGAGTGACGCAGCAGGCATTGTGACCGATGTTGGTCCCGATGTCGATCGGTTCGATGTCGGCGATCGGGTTGCAGTCAGTGCTGGCGTCTCATGTGGACGGTGTGAGTTCTGTCGAGACGGAGACCCCACACTCTGTATCCGGTATGGGATTATCGGTGAGCATCAGCGTGGCGTTCATGCAGAGTATGCGACAGTGCCGGAAGCAAACCTGGTTTCGGTGCCGGACCATGTTGACTGGGAGATCGCAGGTTCTGCATCGCTTGTCTTTCAGACTGCGTGGCGAATGCTGATCGATCGGGGCAGCCTCAACGCAGGTGAATCAGTGCTTGTGCTTGGTGCATCCGGTGGTGTGGGCCACGCAGCAGTACAGATTGCTGCTCATGCGGGCGCAGAGGTATATGCAACGGCTTCAACTGACGAGAAACTTGAGTATGCGAAGGCATGTGGGGCGGATCACGTAATCAACTACGAGCGCACTGACTTTGCGAGCGAGATCAGCGACCGCACTGGACGGCGCGGTGTGGATATGGTCGTTGACCATATCGGTGAGGCAACATACCCTGATTCCTTGAAATCGCTGGCAAAGGGCGGCCGGATTGTCACCTGTGGAGCAACAACTGGGCCACATCCAGGGGCAGGGCTGAATCGAATCTTTTGGAATCAGCTCTCAGTGATCGGATCGACGATGGCGACACCCGGACAAGCAGATGAGGTGCTTGAGTTGGTGTGGGATGGGACGTTCACGCCACGAATCAGAGAGACGCTTCCAATGAGCGAAGCCGCAGACGCCCATGCGCTTCTTGAAAACCGTGAGGGCTTTGGTAAAGTAGTGGTAATACCGGATAGTGAGTACTGACGAGACAGACGGTGAGACATACACACATCGGCCAGGGTCGATAGACAACGAACAATCCGATGAAGACCCGTTCACCGAACCCGAACCCAGCGGATTCGGTGCCCAAGGATGGGTACTCGTTGCAGCGGTTGTGATCTGTTTTCTTGTCATTCCCGGTGTGATCTATCTATTTCCCGCAGCACCCACACAGCTCGGTTGGACGTTCTTTGCAACATTTCTTGTACTTCCACTGATTCCCGCTGTACTTCTTGGTGTGATCGCAGTCTGGTCGATGACCGCTGCCACGTAGGAGTCGTGCTATTCGAGAGGCAGCTATTTGCATGTTCGACGGCTATCAGATACTATGTCACTTCCCTCACAGCCACAGTCGATTCCGACGGATGTCCCTGGTGAGTCCGTGTTTGTTGAGACAAATGGAATCGAACTTCACACCGTGCAAGCCGGGCCTGAAGATGGGCCACTTGTGATTTTGCTCCACGGATTCCCGGAGTTTTGGTATGGGTGGCACAACCAGATTCGAGCACTCGCGAACGATGGCTATCGAGTGATCGTCCCTGATCAACGTGGATATAACCTGAGTGATAAACCACCAGGAATCGCGTCATACCACATCGATGAACTTACCCAAGATGTGATTGGATTGATTGACGCATACGATCGAGAGATGGCGTCGATCGCCGGCCACGATTGGGGCGCAGCAGTTGCATGGTGGGCTGCACTACATCATCCAGATCGTCTCTCGAATCTCTGTATTGTCAATGTCCCACACCCAACAGTAATGCAGCGAACACTCCAAAACAGCTGGGAGCAACGAATGAAAAGCTGGTACTTCCTTGGATTCCAACTCCCAAAAATTCCCGAGACGCTATCTCGACTCAACAACTGGCGCGGTCCAACACGCGCACTCAAAAAAAGCAGCCAGCCGGGGACGTTTACGCAAACCGATCTCGAATACTACCGGAACGCGTGGTCACAGCCGGGTGCATTTGAAGCGATGATCAACTGGTACCGTGCGATCGTCCGCTATCGTCCATCAGTGAATGACCCGATCGTTGCTGTCCCGACACTTGTGATTTGGGGTGCAGAGGATACATTCCTCAAAAAGTCGATGGCATGGGAGAGTGTCGATCTCTGTGAGGATGGACAGCTCGTTATGCTTGACACAGCAACCCATTGGGTACTACATGAAGAACCAGTCCGAGTCAGCAACGAGCTGTGTACATTTCTCAACGGTGGGCCATTAACTGGTGGAGAGTAAGCGGCTCGAACTACTCAAAATCTCGGCGCATTGCAATCTCGAACCATGGGCAGAGACGAAGCTGACGGTACAGTCGTGGGTTAGTATTGAGATGTTCGTAATCGACCCATAGCATGCCACCAATCTCTTCTTCAACCGGATCAAGTGAGATGTCGTCAAGCGTAACTTTCAACACTGCACAGACTTCCCACTCAACGCCTTCGTTCGGGTAGTAGCGTTTGTATTCGAATTTATCAGTCACACGGAGGTCGTTGTACTGATCAGGCGTAATGCCAAGCTCTTCTTCGAGCCGCTGCTCAGTTGCCTCTTTCTGCGTCTGCCCCTCAACTGGGTGTGATGCAACGGTTCCATCCCAGTGAGTGTCCCAGAGGCGTTTGTTTGGGGCTCGCTGTGCGAGCAGAATTCGATCCTCATGGTCGAAAACAAGGCAGGTGAACGCACGATGTCGGATTCCATCCCCCGTATGTGCATCCAATCGGTTGACAAGGCCCTGCTCGTTATCGTCAGGATCGACAGCGATCACATCTTGGCGGGCATTTTTATGGAGTTCACCGCTTTCGGTAGCGGTTTCGTCTTCGCTCATAGCAATGCAAACGGTCAGTGGGGTAAATAAGGGTTCGATCGACGGCGGGAAAAATGAGGCATTTAGCCGAGCCGTTCATCTAGGATGAGCCGTGTCTTTGTTCGTTTTACTTCATCCATTTCGCGAGCTTGTGTAATAAGTTCGTTCACCGCGCGTGTGTCAACGCAGTCAACCACGAGGACGATGTCCTCCTCTCCGGAGACCTGCCAGACAAAATCGACCTCCTCCCACTCGGCCATGCGATCGCCAACCTCGCTCGTATTGACGTTCATCTCAACAGAGATCTCAATCATCGCTTTTACGTTCCCTGTCTGTGTGGTGACGGTGAATCGCTCGATCACTCCCTCGTTCGTCAACCGATCGACACGGTTGCGCACAGTTCCTTCGGAGGTCCCAACCCGTGAGGCAATCTCTGTGTACGGCGTCCGGGCATCCCGACGGAGGATATTGAGAATCTGCCGATCGAGGTCGTCCATACTGACCTATGAAACCTCCCACCACTTACCGATTACGAATTTCGTAATTGAGCTTCGAACGACGCACTTATTATCGACGAACCATACGTAACTCGTAATGTCGGACGCCTACATCGCGCTGGAAGACGGTAGCGTAATCGAAGCTCGCTGTCGCGCACCAGGGCGGACCCGTGGAGAACTGGTGTTTACAACGGCCTACACCGGATATGAAGAGAGCCTCACAGACCCATCGTACGAAGAACAGGTCCTTACCTTCTCGTACCCACTCATTGGTAACTACGGAGTTCGAGAAGAGCGATTTGAGTCCGACCGAGTCCACCCACGAGCAGCCGTTGCACGTGAATTCACAGATGACGTTGCCGCATGGTTGAGTGAAGCTGGTGTCCCAGCAATCGACCATCTAGATACACGTGAACTGGTTACATCGATCCGCGAGCGCGGCGCAATGAAGTGTGGAATCGCAGCTGGAGAGGACGCGACCCCGGAAGCGGCGAAGGCCGAACTTGCGGAGTGTAAATCGATGAGCGACCACATCGACATTGGCAAACGCGTGACCACCGTCGAGCACACACTGTACGAGGGTGGTGGTGAGTACAGCGTTGCACTGATCGACTGTGGTGCAAAAGGCTCTATCATCTCGTCGCTCAATGAGCGTGGCGCAGATGTACACGTCCTCCCATACGATGCAAGCGAAGCAGATGTTCAAACTGTCGATCCAGATGTACTGTTCATTTCGAACGGTCCTGGTGACCCTGTAAACTTCCCAAACGCACAGTCGCTTGTTGAGACATTCACTGGCGAGTTGCCGATCGCAGGCATCTGTCTCGGACAACAGATTGTTGCACGAGCATTTAATGGAGAGACCGAAAAGATGGCATTTGGACACCGCGGTGTCAACCAGCCGGTGAAAGATGTCCAAACAGGACAGGTCATCATGACAACGCAAAACCACGGATATACCGTCTCAGACCCAGGTGACTTGGATGTTACACAGGTGAACGTCAACGATGACACTGCAGAAGGCCTAGCGAGCGATGACCTCCGGATCATCACCCGCCAGTACCACCCCGAAGCAAATCCGGGACCGCACGACTCGCTTGGCTTCTTTGATGATGTGCTTGGGCTTGTTAACAAAGGCACCCCAGTCACAGCAGACTAACGACACAGCGATGCACGACTGACCACGCGTTTGGACAGTATCCTGTCTACACTGTCGGCGCACTCAAATCGTCTGTTTATTTGGACGATGAAAAGAGGCTGTTAAGACCGCGAATACTTCGTACAATTCCCGATTTTGCCAGGTATCCGCTTTTTAGTGCTGCAAACTTTGCTGTTGAGCCAGCTTTGAGTGCACCAACTTTGGTATAATAGCCGCTTTTTCGTGCAGCGGCGATCGCGTAGTGTTTCCCAGCCATCGGAATTGGGGCACGTCGGCCGTTAACTGACGTTGACCCATCGCGAATTGCGGCAAGCACATCTTCGGCTGTTAGTTCGTCTTTTGGAACGTCCTCGATTTCAATCTCGGAAAATGCACGACCAACGTACTCCAGTTTGTGAGCATCGCTCGCAGCAATCTGCGGATACCCATGTTGCTGTGCAAAGCGGCGTGCGCGACGGTTTTTGTAGCCCGTAAAGAGCCACGCATTAAATACCTCAACGGCATCGCAGTCATCAATGTACTTTTTTCTAACACCGTGGCGAGTGCGTTGAAATGGGTGTGGGACGATCGCAACACCACCATGGTCGCGGATCCATGCGACTGTTTCATCAAATGGTGCACGATGGGGTGGCATCTCATCAACGCCGATCGCCAGCAGATGTCCTCTTTGCGTCGAGACCTCGACGCCAGGGATACCAATTAATCCGTAGTCGTCAGCCAACTTCGCCGCGCGAATCGACTCATCAATGACATCGTGATCGGTGATTACAACGGCATCAAGGCCAATATCGGCAGCGTGTTCGAGAATTAACTCCACCGGTTCATGTCCATCGTATGAACCATCTGAATGAACATGTGGGTCAATTCGAACAGTCGTCGAAGACACAATGTATGGTAAGAAATGGGGCAATATAAGTACGTTCCTCGTATCTGTGTGTGAACAGACACCACATAATTCCTCTAGCGTATAGATGGAACAATAAACAGTACTCTGTTGCATTATTCTCTCAAATCAACTCAGTGGTATACCGGTTGGATCGGTAGGGATGGGCTGAACTGATGGGTGCAGGCGAAATGTTCAGAGCGTGGCCGAGAGCTGTTCACCAAGCTCAACCCCATTCCAGTATGCCTTGTGCGCGCGTCCATGGCCAACGACCCAATCACCCGCAGCATAGAGGCCAATCTCTGTAAGCGGCTCGATCGCATCCATTGTGACCGAATCTTCTGGCTGTGCATACCGCCATCCTTGCTCATCGACCCAATCCGGCTCTGTGAGTGCGTCATCATCCAGCAGCTTTGCAACCATCTCCGCTACCACTGGTGCAAGCTCTTCGCGCGGCTCATCGTAGTGTGCTTCTGACCAATCATTTCCCATCTGTACGACGAGTAGCTCCTCGCCTTCGGGGACATGGTCATCTTTACACGACTCTCGGGCAAGCCACCCGATCGAATGCGCTTTGTCCCGATTAACAATCGCGTAGTAGTCTCTGTCAATCGCAAACGGATAGTGGAGGATGAATGTTCGAACCGATCGATAAGAGACGCCTTCGACTGCGGAGTGTGCAGCTACGAGGCGATCGTCTTCTTCGCCACCAACGGTTGTCTCTGCAAGCAGTGTCGCCGTCTGCGGCGCAGGTGGTGTAAAGACGACTGCATCGAACGGACCATATTCCGCATCATCTGTATCTGTAACTGTCCATCGGCCATTGGCTTGATTGAGCGACTGTGCACGAACTGGTTGTTCGACAGTTGCGTGGGTACGAGCAAGGATCCGTTTTGAAAACTGTGTAATCCCTTGCTTCCATGTCCATTTGTGATCTTCCTGCCGATCGCTTTCTTGAATATCACCGTCTGCGTCGAACGTCCAAATAGGCTCATCAATGTCGACCAACCCACCCTCACCAAGGGATTCAATGAGCTGTTTTGTGTTCCCCGCTGGATCGTTTTTAATATAGTTTGCGCCATGTTCGTACCGACAACCGTTTTTTCGGCGCGTTGCGGCACGGCCGCCAACCCCTCGACTTTTTTCGATAAACGTAACATCAATTGCAGATTCGGAGAGTGCATCTGCAATGCCGACACCCGCAACGCCTGCTCCAATAATACACAGCTGAACATTGTCGGTCTCTTCTGACATGGTTTCACTACCAAATAGGGTCGGCAGAGGGTAAAACGCTCGTGCCGATGCATCTACTGAGCAAACGTTTTTCAGTCATACGCCCACAACTGTGAGATATGTATGACGCGGTCCTTTTTGACAATGACGGCGTCCTCGTCTCCCGGACCGCATACGAAGCTCTCCAGGAGGCTGCGTGGACGACATTTATGACGCTTGGTATTGAGAATCCAGATCCCGATGATGTTGAATCGATCGTCATTGGTGTCTCACCAGAGACGGTGCAGACACTCTCGGATCGATATGATGTTGACCCGGATACTCTGTGGGAAACACGAGATGAAATCACAGCACAGAGACAGTACGACGAGATCGATGCCGGCCGAAAAACCCCATACAACGACGTCAACGCGCTTTCGAGGCTTGGTATGCCGCTTGGGATTATTAGCTCCAACCAGCAGGCAACAGTTGATTATCTGGTCGATCGGTTCTCGTTTTATCAGTCGTTCTCGCTTGCATATGGTCGGGAGCCTGAAATTGTGAGTCTTGAGCGAAAGAAGCCGGCCCCATTCTATCTTGAGCGTGCAGTGAACGAGCTTGAAGCGGATACGGCACTGTTTGTCGGTGATAACGATTCAGACATGCGTGCAGCAGCGAACGCTGGAATCGACTCTGCATTTATCCGTCGTCCACATCGCCACCACCACAATCCGACGCCAGAGCCAACCTATATTGTGAATGATCTTCACGACGTCGTTGATATCTGCCGCCGAGGAGTTTCAATGGCCTAACTTCTTTGTTCTTGGCCGTTTGCTGTTTGATATGCGTCAACTGCCGCCGGTTGGGCTTGGAACAATGGGTCTTGACGGACCGACGGGTGTGACTGCCATCAAAACCGCGATTGAGCTTGGTTATAGACATCTTGATACCGCACAGATATACGACAATGAAGAGGTTGTTGGGGCTGCAGTCGAACAGAGCCCCACCGCTCGCAATGAGCTTACGATTGCAACAAAAGTATGGGCTGATAGCCTCCCACCTGAGCAGGTGTTCAACACGACAACAGAGAGCGCAGCTAAACTCGGCGTGGAGACGATCGATCTGTTGTATGTTCACCGCCCGATCGACACATATGATCCAGAAACGACATTGCCTGCATTTGAACAGCTTGTTGACGAAGGACTTGTTTCGAATGTCGGTCTCAGTAATTTCACGATCGAAGAGATAGAGACGGCACACAACGTGTTGTCAAGCCCGATCAGTGCACACCAAACCGAGCTGCACCCACTGTTCTATCAGCCAGCACTCATCGACCATGCACGTGAGCACAACTACACCGTTGTTGGGTACTCTCCGCTTGCTGGAGGCGCAGTGTTTGAACTCCCAACACTGGTCGAGATTGCAGAGAAACACGAGAGTACTCCTGCCGCAGTGAGCATCGCATGGCTGACTGAAAAAGAGAACGTGGTGGTCATTCCAAAAGCCACCAGTAAGACCCACCTGCGAGCAAACATCGAAGCCAAAAGCTTAGAGCTTGATCCGGAGGATGTTGCAGCGATCGAATCCATTGAGGCAGAAAGAGAGCTGTTTGCAGAATAATCGCAGAAACGTCTTTCCACGGGCAGGACGAATAGAACGTATGAGTGAAACCGATCGCGAGCAGGAAAGCGAAATTCCGAACACCGATGCAGAGTGGCGTGAAAAGCTAAGCGATGAAGAGTACCATATCTTGCGAGAAAGCGGAACAGAACCACGATTTAGCGGCGAGTACGTCGATCGAGATGATGAGGGAGTATACACATGCAAGGGCTGTGACAATGTGTTATTTGAATCCGAAACAAAGTATCACTCCGGCTGTGGGTGGCCGAGTTTCTATGCGGCAGAGTCAGATGCGGTTACAGAGACGTTGGATACAAGTCACGGGATGAGACGAACGGAGATTCGCTGTGCAGAATGTGATAGTCACTTGGGTCACGTATTCAATGATGGACCGGAACCAACCGGGAAGCGGTTCTGCATCAACTCAGTCGCGCTTGATTTCGAGCCGGGCTCACAGTAGTGACTACGTCATGATCTGTGGTTCATATCGAGGGAGTCAACTCAGCAATAGCGAGTGACATACCTAGACGTGGTTTATTAATCGAATCTGTCGTAGGCAACGGCAGATTCTGCACAGCACCAACGAGTTCATACCCGTGAATGGCGATTTATACAATACAGAACGAATGACGCTCCCGGATCGTGAATCAGTCTCACGTCGTACATATCTCAAAACGGCAGTGGCTGTCGGTGGATCTGTTGGGCTTACTGCGTGTGTCGGTGAACTCACCACCACGGAGCCACAACCGGACGGTGAGACCGATACGCAACGCGTCCCAACTGGTGATCGAGACTCGCTTCCCGATCGACAGCATGCGTGGAATGGGTATCTCTCCCAAGATGCGCATGGCAACTACGAACCACCGGCACACCATGTGTTGCGATATCTATCGATTGCGGATTCCGTTGCGTTAGATAGTGCAAGGGAGCAGTTTGAGACGGCACTTACCGATCTCGAATCAGCATTTGCATGGAGCAGTGACGGATTATTATTTACGGTCGGCTACTCACCGAGGTACTTTACTCAGTTTGACGAGCAGCCAGCGCTCCCAGAGTCAGTCGAATTTCCAGAACCGACCGCACTCACCGATCTGGAGTCACCAACGTTCGATACCTATGAGTTGGTGGTTCATTTTGCAAGCGATCGGCCAGATGCACTCTTAGCAGCTGAAGAGGCGCTATTTGGCTCACAAGAGACGGTAAACGGGCGTGAGATAACCGCGATTTCTGACCTCTTTGACGAAGCCGAGAGCGATCGACGAACCGGATTTGTTGGGGCTGGGCTTCCTGCAGAAAATCAAGATGTAGAAGGAATTCCAAGCGGGAATCCGGTGCCGGAGGACGCACCGTTATTTATGGGCTTCCGATCGGGATTTGAGCGGACCCAAGCGACAGAAGACCGAGTGACAATAGAAGCGGGCCCATTTGCTGGTGGGACGACACAGCATATTTCGAAGCTGCAGCTCCAACTTAATGCGTGGTGGAACCAGGAGAATCATTTCCAGCGGGTCGCAAAGATGTTTTCTCCTCGCCACGCAGCAGAAGAGCGAGTTGGAGATGTTGGAGAAAAGCTCACCACTGATTCAGGACTCACGACTGAAGATATCAGTGACCTTCTCAAACAAGCCCGAGATGATGGCGTCGTCGGTCATGCACAGAAGACCGCTCGGGCACGTGAAGATGGCCGTCCAGTAATTTTACGACGTGATTTTGATACAACGGATGACGATCATGCAGGGTTGCACTTTGTCTCACTGCAGCGATCGATCTCGGACTTTGGTAAAACGAGAGCGGCAATGACTGGAACAGACATCGCAGACGAATCCGGAATTGGACCGCGAGTGAACAACGGAATCATGCAGTACATTTTTGTGCGTAATCGAGGGAACTTTCTTATTCCACCGCGACCGCATCGCTCATTTCCAACCGCAAACCCAGAGGCGAATGAAACATGAACACACAACAGTCTGACCAACTAACACGACGAAGAGCACTCCAACTAGCCGTTGCAAGTGGATCGATTATGCTTGCAGGCTGCACTGGGGATGAAACTGAAGCGGAACCAGCAGGGGACCCTGACGAAACCGAGGACACAGCCGACACTGATGATGGTAACGTCGGTGAGTCGGGTGCACCTCCACTCCCACAGGTAGAGGATCCACCTGATGCAGTGTACGTCCCAACACATGTTGAGTCGATGCGGCATCTCGACCCGGTCTCTGCCGGAGAGTTTGAGATCATCCCAATGATCACGTATCCGCACCTCTTCTGGAATGTGACGGGGACAGAGGCCGTTCCTGCCGAGCCAAGCCCAGAAGACGATGTTCACCTCATGGTGGCAGTTCGAGATCCAGAAACAGGGATGATACTCCCTGCAGAGACGGGGCTCGAACTGACCGTTGGTCCAGCGGGTGAATCTGGGTCACCGCACTCACCATGGCCGATGATTTCCCAAGAGATGGGATTTCACATCGGTGATAATGTCCCGCTTGGCGATGACGGAACGTATGAGATCTCCGTTCGAGTGGGTTCGATCGGCGCACGAACAACAGGCGAGTTCGCTGATCGGTTCCAAGAGGCAGGTGAAGGTACGTTCACCTTTACGTTCGATCAGGAGTTCCGTGAAGAGGTTGTTGGCGGTATTGAGTACCTTGATGAAGAGCACTGGGGAGAGCCAGGGGCGCTTGCACCAACAATGCATATGCACATGGGTCATGAAAATCATGAACACGACCATGATGATGAACAGAGTCATGATGATCATGGCCATGAGCACGGAGCTGACGACCACGAACACGGTCATGAAACACACGACGATCGATTCGGGACGTTTGAGCGCGATCGGAACGTGACAGAGCTCCCGCCGGTGGAAGACTTACCGGGGGTAATCCAAGAGACGGCACAGAGTGGAGATGCAGTGTTTGCAACAACGGTACTGGACCGTGGCTCGCGGTTTGTTGATGGAGACGAGTACTACCTCGCCGTCTCACCACGAACGCCATATAATCGGGGAATGCTCCCCATGATGACGATTGATGTTACGGTCGAGCGTGACGGAGAGACCGTTATTTCCGAAGAACTGCAGGACACAATCGACCACGAACTCGGCTATCATTATGCGATCGAAGTTGAGGAACTCCACGATGGTGATGAGGTGACCGTTTCGTTCCCATCACCACCTGGAGTCTCCAGACATCAAGGATATGAGACCGCATTCATTGAGATGGATCCAGTGACGGTGACAATCGATGGTGTTTCAGAATGAATACGCAAAGACGACGAGCATTCTATATTGGTCTCCTTGCACTGATCATTGTGTTTGGGAGTGCTGGAGTCGCTTTCTTTGCTGCACCCGCAACCGCTGGCGATCAGTATGCCGTGATCCAGTTTGAGCCACGAGAATCTACCGTCGAACCCGGCCAGACAATTGAGGTTGATGTGACGCTACAGAGCGATGGTCATCCCGGTGCTGGTGTTTATAAAATTGATATGCAGGTAGCGTATGCCTCTCAGTATGTGACAGTAACAGATATCGATCGAGGACCATGGCTGGAGAGTGCACCGCAGTATCAAGACGGTGATGCAGAGATTAGAACGGAGACAGAAATCGATGATTCCGCGGGTATTGCGGAGTTGACACAAGAGATTCGCCCACATGAGGATGGAACAACAGGCGCAGACACAATTGCAACACTAACTATTGAGATCGCTGACGATGCCCCACCGAGCACGGTTTCGTTGGAAGCAGGTACTAGTGAGGCTCAACTGACAGACCAGTGGCCCCAACCGATCGTTTCACAAAACGGACAGCTCATTATTGACGGTGGCGGTGAGGGAACACCGGCTGATGAATCAACCACGTCCACCGATAGTGACGGAGCTGAAGAACACGATCCAGACACACAACAGCGTGATGAAGCTGGAAATGAAGGCGAACGTACTGAAGAGACCGATCAAACAGATAGTGAAATACCGGTTCCGATCGCAACTGCGATCGCAACAGCAATGTTACTTCTCTTGCTGTATAGCCGTCGATCGACGTAACAACGGTAGCTACGGCAACAGCGTCCCAACGTGACTGTGTTGATCGTCGTCAACCAGTTCTTCAAGCGCGTCTGTCCCACGTGCCCCATTTGCGTTTACTAAATAGACGCGTCCATCTGCATCACCGTAGGCCCGATGGAAGTCATACACAAATCCGTACACATCAACATCGGGTGGCAATGAGTCTACCTCACGGAGGAACTGCACCTGCTCGTGGACGTTCCACTCAACAAGCCGATTGATTGCGCTTTCATCATCGCAGTTGGTCGTAAGTCCCTGTTCGATTCCACGCTCAACTGCGGGCATGAGTGTCTCAATGTTTCCACGAATACCCGGATCAGCAGGAAGTTCGCCGGCTGTCACTGCGTGATAGGCCGCGGTTACAGCACCACAACCGGTATGGCCGACAATGGCGATCGTTCGCGTGCCGGTATGATGGACCGGATATGCGACCCCACCTGAAACAACAAGCTCACCCTCATACCGCTCCCAGGCTTGGTTTCCAATATTACTCGGTGTAAAGACCCACCCTGGGTCTGTGACATTCCACATCCCTTCTTGAGAGACTCGTGAGTCCGAACAACACACCGAGACAACTTCCGGATGCTGCGCTGATCGCAGCTCGTCAAAACAGTGCGCAGAGAGCTGTTCGTGGTGGGCATCATTTCGAGCGATGAGTTCGCGAAGTAACGCTGCAGGCATTATAAAACGAGTAGGATAAGTTGGTAAATAAATCCGATGACAAAGCCACTGATGAGCAGCCCGGTTGCAATAACAACTGCCGGTGATAGCTTATGGTCTTCGTTGATTATGTACTGCTCCATATCGAAACTACAACACCGGATTACACATAACGATTTGGTTGTTTTCTGCACGGCTGCAATCAAAATCGATAATCAGCGGCGTAAGTAGAAGTGCACCGACTACTCAGAAGGTAATATGAGTGACCAGTTAGCGCCGCCGAAATCGGAGTTTCCCGATCGTGAATCACAACTAGTCTACGAGCGAGATTTCTGGAAAGGACTGTTTGAAAATCTTGTTACTTTGTTTCCAGAACCTACGTTTGCGGTGACAAAAACTGGTGCAATAACACACTGGAATGAGGCGTGTACACGAATTACAGGCGTTGAAGAAGGGGCCGCAGTTGGACGGAATGTTAACGAAGTGGTCGGTGTGGAAGACGAGGGCGGCTCAACTATTGAACGTGCCATCAAAACTGAGACCGCAATCCGAGAGGCGGAGATCAAAAGCGGCGTCAGTGATGCTGGAGCAAAATGGCATACTCGCGATGTTGCAGTTCCATTATATGGTCCTGATGGTTCGATAGTCGGTGGATTCGAAGTTGCCAGCGAGGTTACCTCGATTATTGAGCAACAGAACGAACTTGAAGCGTTGCAATGGCAAATATCAGAGACCGTATTAGACGCTGCTCGATCGCTTGAGCAATCGAGTGAAACGGTTGCAGATAACAGCGAAGCGATTGCGATACTCACTGATGAACAGGTAACGAATACAAACGAGATTTCGGATGTGGTGTCGGATCTCAGTGCCACGATCGAAGAGATTGCAAGCACGGCCGTTGAGGTTGATAATCACAGCGAAGCAGTAGAAGAGACTGCATCGGAGTCACGGTCGTCCGCAGACCAAGTGCTGTCTCGGATGAAAAAAATAGATACTGCGGCCGATCGAGTTGAAGAGAATGCACAGACGCTGTTGGTGGCTATTGAAGAGATTGAAGATATCGTTGAGGTGATAGACAATATCGCAAGCGAGACAAACATTTTGGCACTCAACGCCTCAATCGAGGCAGCCAGAAGTGGCGATGCAGGAGACGGATTTGCAGTCGTTGCTCAGGAAGTAAAATCACTCGCCGAACAGTCACGGACGCAAGCAGGTGAGATCGAATCGATCGTCCAAGAGATTACAACGCTTGGCGAAGAGACTGCAGAGAGCATCGATGATGTCACTGAAGAGGTTGCGGCAGGAACACACGAGGTTGAACAGTCGATGGAAAACATGGATCGAATTGCAGAGTCGATTGTGGAGGTCTCAAGCGGAATCAAAGAGGTCGCCGAGGCGACAGACGAGCAAGCGGCAGGCACAGAAGAAGTTGCAAATATGATTGAAACGGCTGCAGGTCGGGCAGAACAGATTTCACAGGCCGCTGATGACATCGCTGAAACGACAAACAGACAAGAACAGACTGCGGAGGATGTTAAAGAGGCCGTGAAGCAGCTTGCACGAGATGTGGAAGATTCGATCGAGACCGTGGTTGAGGAACAAAGCCAGCAGAAAACGATCGGAACGAAGCCAAATCAATAGTTGATAGTAGGTACCCGTATCTAAGAGCACCTCATTTCGCCGTGTTATTATAAAATATCGTTAATATCCGTCCCACCTGATTCTCCGGGAATAATATCACCAAGTGCTGCACCGAGCGCGGCAGCAGCCCAAATAACTGTGATACGGGCGAACTGTTCGGCCTGAGAGGGGTCATCTGCAGCAAGTCGGCCCCACATAAGCAACATCGCCGTTGCGGTACAAAATGATACCAATAACACACCAAGATATCTCCGAGGGATAAAGCCAAAGATTGGTTTCGTAATCTGGACATCTCGAAAGTCAGCGTAGTACAGCAGTCCTGCCGCCATCATCAAAATAAAGAGTATATTTAAAAATAAAAAGATCGGGACGCTGAACAGTGTGAAATTCACAAACCATGCTGCGATTTCGAACACACCGTCTTCAACGAGTAATGGCAGTGCAAATACGACTGAGCCAACAAACGACTGTGCAACATCGCGAGTTGTATATTTACTAATCCGCTTGGTGAATGCTTTACTCCCAGGCATTCGCTCGACGAGGGCGATCGTTTGTTCAACTTTCCGTTTTTCAGTTGGGCTATCGACCGTTTCTTTGAGCGTATCTAGCTTGGTTAACAGATCCGAAACATCAGGGTTATCTGGAGCCTGGAAGTTCTTCTGTTGCTCACCATCCTCTGACATGGAACACAGTTATCAGCAAAGAAGATAAAAAGTGTAGAAATTAAAATCCGTGCAGTAATTCTCCGGAGTACGTTATAACGGTCGGACGCCGATGCCATGGAAGTCAGAATCTTCGTTTTCGGCATCAGGTGCGATGACTTGTTCTTGTTCGCGTGTCTCAACATTCATGACGGAGAAGCCTGGGATCTCCCCTTCTGCGGCGTGCGGATCGCCGGACTGTGGCTGTGGGCCACGGAGTGTGACGAACATGTACTCACCATCAGGTGAACCCCAAATAATGTCGGGTGCTGGACCGTAGTCGTCGATCGTGTCAATGACTTCATCGGTCTCTGGATCAAGAACAAGGCCGTTATCAGTCTCACGATTGAGCACCCACAGCTCGTCATTATCCGGGGTGAACCAGAAGCCGTGTGCATCATAGCCATCGGAGTCGCGGGAAACGGATTCCGTTTCAAAGTCGTCCGAATCAACAACATTTCCATCCGGATCGTATGGGCGGTGATCTTCAGTATCGAGGATATAGTACTCACCAACACCGCCTGTTGGCTCGTGGTTCGATGGTGCACCAGCAGTGAGATAGAACTTGTCGCCGTTTGGATGCGCCATTGTTCCACAGTTGGTTCGGAGCTGTTCTTTTGAGTAGACCTTCTCAATCTCGAAGCCTTCCCAATCAAACACAACAAGGCCTGCACCGTCAACTGATGGGCCAAGGGTGTGGTATGAATACTCGCCTGTGTAGTCGTGACAGATTGGATTTGCACTCTCGAACTCGTCCTCGTGGTCCTGCACTGCGTCTGCTTCGATTAGTTCGATCGTCTCTGTGATTTCAAACGCTTCGTCTTCGAGATTAGCATCGATACGCTTGATCGAACCTTCGCCGATGACGTCCACATGAATATACTGATCATCCGGCGTGAAGCCAGCAAAATGTGACCCAGCGCCAGTATCGAGTGCAGCGACAAGCTCGTGGTCTGCGGTTCGGAAGACGAGCGTCTGTGCACCGCCGGTACAGGCCACAGCAGCATACTCATAATCTGCTGTGAAGTCAATCATGTGAGGGACGTAGTCGGAGGCCTCAATGATGTCATCAAGATCGTCAAGAACAATCTCATCCGTGATCTCAAACTCTCGGTCTTCAGTTGGCTCGTACGTGTAGATGATATCTGTTCCCTGGTCTAGCGCCCAGACCTCATACGATGCGTCGTAGCTTGCTGGGGCGTCCTCCGTTTCTTCGGGCTCATCTGTTGGCTCATCCGTTGGTTCGTCTGTTGGATCCGCGCCATTTCCGTTTCCATCTCCATTGCCATCCTCACCAGCGCATCCTGCCAGTGCAATGCCAGTAACGACAGCACCGGACTGTAAGAATCGGCGGCGAGTTGTGTGATCTACCATACACAAAGGATCGTGTTACACTTTGAAATAACTGGCGTTTCAAGGCCTCTATCCCGTAAATATCGGTGATTAGCCGATATACCGGTAAGAATTGCAACCGCTCAAAACAAAACAAATCGATTAAAATATGAAACCTTGTCATTCGATGTTTTGTGTGTCGCATCGACAGTTTGCCCAGCGATTAACGGGCAACATTATCCTATTTCTAGGACAGGAATTGTGCCACGAGTACCAAAAGTCGGACAATATAAACGAGCCACCCACATGATGATCTGTATGGAGCCGGATGAGGTTCGCAACGACTGGGCGACCAGATCGGGGAAGTATTCACCAGCGTATTATGCGGAGGAGGGCCCAAATATTGTCAGTGAGACTCTTGTCGACGTAGTGTCTCACTATGGATCTGAAGCTGCGGAGATTCTTGAAATCGGCTGCGGCTCTGGACGCCATCTTGCACACATACGCGCACATGGGTTTTCCAATCTCACTGGAATCGACATTAATGAGTCCTCATTTACTGTTATGGAAGAGACGTATCCCGAACTTGCATCTACCGGCACGTTTCACACTGGCGCGATCGAAGAGCTAATTGGAGAGTTCGAGACTGGCAGGTTTGATATCGTCTTTTCGGTTGAAACGCTCCAACATATACATCCTGATGATGAATGGGTCTTCGAGGAGTGTCTTCGTATCACTGATGATCTATTGATTACTGCTGAAAACGAGGGGAACAGCCCAAATCGAGGTCGCAAAGAGACGCCAGTGAGCTATGTTGATGACTCGTTCCCGCTCTACCATCGCAATTGGAAACACGTCTTTAGCGAACTTGGCGCTGCACAACTTATTCGGAAACCGACTTCCCGCGACACAATTCGAGTGTTTCGATCGCTCTAACAAAAGAGTACTAAACAAGCACACGCTCAAGATTGACGACGGTGCCAGATGCTGCATCCGGGTCGCCAACAAATCGTCCTAAACAGATCGCAGTTCCGTTTGGTAGGTAGCACGCAACAAGCTGTCGCTGGCTTGGATCACCCTCTACACTGATTACACCGGGTGCATACACCGGCGCACCGTGAGCAACCTGCTCTGCGGCAGATGGTGCGATCGTTACCGATGGAAGCCCCGACAGTGCGCGCTCAGCTGGGGAGACGATCGATCGAAGCGGCTCCTCATCCCCGTCTGCTGCGAATGCAAGCGCATCAACCAGCTCATACATTGAGACAAGATCTGTATCATCGAACGGGTCGGTTGCAGTTCGTCGAAGGTGGCCCATATGCCCGCCAGTCCCTAATGCAAGCCCAAGGTCATGACAGAGCTTTCGAATGTATGTTCCACTTTCACAACGGACACGGAGCAGCACCTGTCTGTCGCGGATATCGAGGACAGCTAAGTCATATATTTCACGGACCCGGAGCCGCCGCGAGACGGCGCTTTTGCGTGGTGGCTTCTGGTACAGTGGCGCTTCAAACTCCGCAATCGTCTGCTCAATTGTTGCTGGTGCGGGCCCATGTAGTTCAAGCACAGCAACGTACTCTTTTGAGCCCTCAAGAAACACCTGTGCCATTCGCGTTGCGTCAGCAAGCAGTATCGGCAAGCAGCCAGTTACTTTTGGATCGAGGGTCCCTGCATGTGCAGCAGCTTCAATCGGTTCGACCCCGAGTTCCGTGCAGCCGTCGGCGATTGCATCTCGTGCCCATCCAGTAACTTGGTGTGCGGATGGTCCCGGCGGCTTATCCAGATTGACAACGCCAAACGAGAGGAGTTCTTCGATCGACCGATCAGCGGGGGCAGGGCGAAATGACATATTAGAAATCGTATGAGACGCCCGAAACCGTTGCTTTTCCTTCGTCGCTGTCCGGATCGTACGAGTCGATTGCCGTTGTAAGCATCCCTAAGACCCCTTCTGGGCTCCAGCGCGCAGTGTTGTATGCGATATCGTAGATCGTCAGATCACCAATGTTGATATTGTAGTACGCTTGATATCGTTTTCCCTCGCTTTGCTCACGGCGGTTCGTCTCCGCTGCTGCAACGTCTACTGGTTTTCCCTCCCGATCTGCGATTCGCTCAGCGCGAATCTGCAATGGTGCATCAAGCCAGATTTTAATATCAGCGTAGTCACCTGCAAGCCAGCCTGCAAGCCGCGATTCTAAAAGTACGTCGTCACGTTCGATCGCAATCTGGCGAAGCCGTCGATCGAGTTCAGGATCGATCGACTCGTCGCTTTCTGCGTGCTCGTTAAACTCAACTGGCGTCATGTCGTTCTCTGCAGCCATCTCTCGAAAAATATCGCCACCAGAGATGTGCTCGAGATTAAATGAGTCCGCAAGCGCCGCTGCAGTGGTGCTTTTCCCACTGCCCGGCGGTCCGGAGACAGTCAGTAACATATGTACTCTCCGCGGGTGTCCCTAAAAGAGGTTATCCTTCAGCGGTGGTGTGGTTGATAGTAGCGAAGGGTGAGACCGATTATGAGGCCGTTGGACTCATGCTAATATTAAGCCCTTTCTGGATAATCTGTGTGAACGCCATTGAGCAGAGGAAGTACCACACAATCCACATCTGGATCGGGCCAATAATCCCGGTCGTCCACGTGACCTCGCCAGCAAATGGGACGACAAGCGTTCCAAGCTCTGCACCTTGGCCGTCCCATACTCTCCAGTAGAGCCACAGGAACGCAGGGATTGTAAGGAACATAATCCAGACCATCGGCCGGAACTGTTCTTTCATCATGCCGATCTGGTCGCCCATCATCTCCATCTGTTGCTCTTGGAGTCGGTCCATCTCCTCATCGTCGCCGGACTTTCTGGCTTCCTTGCGTCGACTCGACATATCTTTCATCCGTGCTTGGTACTCGCCCATCTTCTCCATATCCATTAGCCCAACACGGAGCAGTGAGGAGTACAGACCGGTTGCAAGTGCAAGGACCATAATCACCGCATAGAACGGTAACACTGCGTCGATCGGTCCAATCACAAGGTCAACAGAGGTGCCGATTACGTCACGGACGGAGCTAAACGCGTAGCCGATGAACAAAAGCAGTGTAAAGAGACCAGCGCCTTTGTCCCATTTTGTCCATGAGGTTGTCTCAATCTCTTCATACTCATAATCCGATTCAGCTTCAAGCCCTGCTTGGACACCCGTTATATCTTCGATTCGGAATCCCTCGTCACCATCAACGAGAATCTCCTTTTCGATGAGTCGGCCCCACTGACCGCTTGTGATGTCGTCGCGGACATCCACCCATTTCACATCTCCGCCCTCTGCTCGTTCAAGGACGGTTTCAATGGCCGAACGCATCTCTTTGCTCTCGCGAGCGAGCGTTCGGACTTTCGACTCGATTCTACTCATTACCACGTGGTTGGCAACCAGCCGTTAAGAACCTTTTACTCTGCGCTCACCAGACAGCGATAAAAACGAACTGTGAAACGTATTATTCGACAATTGCTGCGATTCGATCGAAGACAGTATCTGGATCAGCCTCACCGTCGACTTCGACCAACGATCCTTCCTCACGGTAGTGTTCAATGACGGGTGCGGTGTTATCTTCGTAGACACGGAGACGCTCTCGGACCACATCTTCGGTGTCATCGTCACGCTGGACGAGACGCTCTCGAATCTCATCGTCGTCTGGCATATTGAATTCGGTGTGGTAGATATCTCCCGTCTCAGGATCCATCCGGCGACCGGTCAGTCGGCGAACGAGCTCATCCTCACCCACGTTCAGATAGATAACTGCGTCAAGTTCCGTAATCTCGGTGAGATACTCTGCCTGTGAGAGATTCCGCGGATACCCATCAAGCACGTATCCATCCGCAGACGAGAGAGCTTCATTAACGATTTCGTTAACGAGTCCATCCGGGACCAGTTCACCAGCGTCCATATACTCTCGCGGCGTGCCATACTCAGTCTCCATATCCTTGTTTGCACGGAGCGCATCACCGGTTGTGACGTGCTCAATATCGTATGCATCCGCAAGTCGTTTGCTCTGTGTTCCTTTTCCAGCTCCCGGTGCGCCGAGCAGTAAAATCCGCGGTTCCATATCTGTACCCACCATGGCGATGCTTAAATGTTTGAAGAAACGGATGGGATTCGCCGGAGAGTTTCAACAGTCACATGTGACAGAATGCCACAGAGATATCGGCAGATGTTACAGCAAGAAGCGACAGGTGTAAACATACGTCTCTCAAAAGCGTACACAGAGAATGGCCGATCGACACGTGTCTTCACCACCAACTGAATCACCGCTTCGACACCTCCTTTGGAGCAGATTTCAGCAGATAATGGATCTTGATCGTGGATGGCAAGCGGTGATTTTGGGGCTGGTGATCGTTGGCCTCCAGTTTGTTATACAGCTGATCTGAATGGGCGCTGTCGAGTATCTGCGGAGATATTTTCCGGGGTTTCTGACACTTGTTGCCGGTGCTGCTGTCGCATATGCAACTGCGTCAGTGAGTCCGCTGCTCAACCCCCTTGTTGTTGCTGTCGCGGTTGGCGTGGTTGTTGGGAATACGATCGGTGTTCCGCAGTGGGCAGCGCCGGGGGTTGATCTTCGCCGACTCTTTCTTGAAACAGGGATTGTTCTGTTAGGTGCCAGTATTGCAGTTTCAGAGCTGCTTGCTGCGGGGCCTCGGCTTGCACTACTTGTCTGTGCCACGGTTGCATTTGGAGTCATGCTCGTTGAGCTACTGGGTCGCGTTGTTTTTCGGCTCTCCGGACATCTTCCGTCACTGTTAGCCGCTGGCTCAAGCATCTGTGGTGTCTCAGCAGTCGCTGCGATTGGGCGGGTAATCGGCGCAAAAGACAGCTACCTTGCGCTCGCAGCCGCGACGGTGCTGCTTTTTGATGCACTCACACTCGTTGCGTTTCCGATCGCTGGAAGCGCACTCGGGCTCTCAAGTATTGAGTTCGGTATCTGGGCGGGGCTGAGTATGTTCAGCACCGGCCCAGTCGCTGCAGCAGGCTTTGCACACTCACCCGAAGCAGGACAGTGGGCAACAATCACAAAACTCGCTCGGAACTCACTGCTTGGCGTCGTTGCGATCGGCTACTCAGCAATATACGCACGAAAGTATGCTGATACAACAGTCAGCGCGAACGATCCATCAGTTGCGCGGTTGTGGAGCGATTTCCCGAAGTTCCTGGTCGGGTTCATACTCGTAGCTGTGATTGCAAATGTGGGTGTGCTATCACCCGCTTCGATCGATTCGCTTGGAACCGTCACTGATTGGCTGTTTATTCTCGCATTCGTTGGACTTGGAACATCGATTCAGGCGCGGACAATGCGAGCGGCCGGTGCAACACCGATTCTACTTGTGCTCGTCTATCTGCTCTGTGTGTCCGCGATTTCTCTTGTCGCAGTTCGACTGCTCTTTTGAGAACAAACCCAAACCCCAATGAATTTGAGCAAACCACGCCGAATACAACACCATGACCCGTTTTGATGCCGCGACCCCAACCGAACGGCGGAAGCTGTTTGCAGATGCAATCACGGCACACCGAAAGCGGAACAGTCCATTTCTAACGGTTGAGCCGGGCGAATTACCGTCAGACGCAGATGAGGAGCTCATTCCATGGATTCAGTTCACTGAAAAAACGTTCGCTATGGACTGTACCGATGCAGAGCTCGATCGACTCAAATCGCTGGTGTCCGAGTTTCCTGAGTTTCGAATTGAGTCGCTTGACAGCCCAGACGAAGCGGAGGGAACACATGCTCGAATCTCAGCGCGATCGGATGCAAACCGCCTTGCCTCGTTCATGGATGCGGCATTCCAACGAGTGTACGGATATGACGACACCTTCACTGCGTGGGTTGTTGCAATTTGATGTAGAGAGGGAATCATCTTTGAGGGTGGCACACAAAGTCGAGTACAATGGCAGATACACTCCTTTCGCGACCGATCGTCCCAGTAGCAAACCCGGAAGATGCAAAACTCACGTATGAACGGTTACGGCCACGGTTGCCCGCTGATTCGGTGCCACTCTTTGTCAACGTGATTCAAAAGTCCGGTGGTGGAATTGACAAAGCGCCACTAGGGCGTATGCGGGAGTTGGGTGAAGAGATATTCGAACACGTTGGCTCGTTGGCGACCGAAGATGGGCTCACCGTAGAAACAAAACAGCTGTATGGAACTGATGTTGCAGAGGCGATTATTGAGGCTGGAGACGAATATGATGCAAGCGCGATCGTTTTTACATCCCGTGGCGGGAACAAGTGGATCGATCTCCTCTCAGGAGGTATCCGAAGTACACTTGTTGCAGAAGCAAATATCCCGGTTGTTGTGCTTCCAACTGACGTCGATACCGATCCGAACTAATACATCCTCAGCTGTTGTCCGCAGTGCCGGTAAGCGACCCTTCCTGTTTCATTCGAGTGTAGAGATACACAATATGTGTGATTGCTGGAATAATAACACCGAAAATACCCCAGAGTGCGGCATAACCAAGCGATTTCCCGCGTTCGCGGGCATCTCGATACACCCACACCGATGCAGCGATCGTGATTCCATACACCGCGATAAAGTATGCCCATGTCCGGAGCGTATCAATAAGCAGTGGTGTCGATACGACAAGTAGCTCAGCCAGGTCGCTCACCAGTACAGTACCCAATTCCATTCGTTATCTGACTCTCTCACCCAATTCAAAAGAGGGTAGCGATCCGCGACAACAGGCGTTATCGTGTGCCAATCGTTGGGTCGGTGAGATTCGCAGACACCACAAAATCAGGCTCATCTGCGATCGGGACACGTGCCGCAGCAGTATCGCCAACCCATCGGGCGCTTTCAGGTATCAACACCCGAGTCCGATCGGCACCGATCGAGGCTGCATCTGCTTCGATTGCACGGTACACTGCTTCAGCAGCAGACTCGCTCTCCCACGCTGCAACGGCGTACTCGGTCCATGTTTCGGTGTCGCTGTCACTGCCACTGTTGCTGTTGCTGTCGCTGTCGCTGTTGGTCTGTTGCTCAAATGTTCGGGTTCGGTAAGTGAACCCGACTGTCTTTCCATCAAACACTGTCAAGAGCCGATCCTCATCAGCCGCTGCTACAAGCTGCGCGCGCGTGAGTGCAGACAACGACCAAGACTCCACCTCGTCCAAGGCGATCCCTCGAAGCGCATCACGGGTTGCAGACTCCTGCCAGAACGACCATGCAGCAGTCGCGTCCGGCTTAACAGTCAGTTTGGGTTCCGAGTCGGCATTCGGTTCGGGATGTGTGAACCTGAACTCTGTCGTCGGCTCAAACCCGACCGATCGGGACTGTCCTAACCCTGCAACGTTCCACGAAAACACCATTGCACGGACAACAGTTGCACCCTGGCTTCGGCACCAGTTGAACATCGCATTCGAGAGCTGTTTTGAGACGCCTCTTCCGCGGTATGTTGGGTTGACACGAAGCCCCTGTGCCCAGCCTTCGTACTCCGAAAGCAGCACTGCTTGACAGATTCCTGCAATGTCTTCGCCATCGTTCACGTCGAGGACAAATGTGCGCTGTGTCTCGCCGTCGGTTTCGATCCATTCGGAGAACACACGTGGAATATAATCATTACCCTCCCGATCGCTCCACGTATCTGTGGTAAAGCCAACAACAGCATCCTCATCGGACGCTTTGGCCTGTCGAACGGTAATTGTCGGTTCTGATGCGGTCATCGCCACGGTTGTGACTCCTCGGTGATCTCACCGGCGAGACTCTCACCCATTGCAGCTGCGATCGCAGATTGGTCGCGTACACTATCGCCATCGAGATTTGCGAGCGCCCACATGAGTTTGACTTTGGCAGTTCCCGGGAGCGTGTCACCCGCTTCAACAACACCTGCATCGAGCAAGTCGCGGCCAGTGTCATAGACACGATCGCAGACACGACCCTCCAAACACTGACTTGTCATGACGACGGTTGTGCCGTCGGTAATGAGCGCTTCAATGCGTGGAATGAGATCCGTATGAACATGGCCCAGACCCGTTCCCTCTATTACAACGCCTGCTTTTCCATCAAGATAGTCCCATGCAGCAGGGTCCATCCCTGGCGTGAACTTAACCAGCTCGACAGCAGACTCAAGCTCATTGTTCAGTGTGAGCGTTGCATCGTCGCGTTTCGTATATGATCGAGCAAACTCGATACCCTCGGTTGCAACGTCACCCTGAGAACCTGCTTTTGCGGCGGTCTCGTAAGTCACGGTCCCGAGCGGTTTGTTCCCGATCGTTTCAAACGCATCTCGCCGTGAGGTGTGGTTCTTTCTGACGCGTGTCCCACGATGTAATGCGCAGTAGTCGTCATTCTCGCTGCCGTGCATACAGACAAGCACCTCCGCACAGTCCGATTTCGCGGCCTCGACGGCACAGATTGCATTCATTACATTGTCCGAGGATGGCCGATCGGCCGATCGCTGACTGCCTGTAAAGACGATCGGAACGGGCGTCTCCAGCATGAATGAGAGCGCAGCCGCAGAGTACTGCATTGTATCAGTACCGTGCATGACGACAACACCATCTGCGCCGGCTTCGATCTCCTCGTACGCCGCTGTTGCAAGCGCTTGCCAGATCGAGGGGTCCATGTTCTCCGAAAGGATATTTGCGACGACGCGGCCGCGATAGTTGGCTCGGCCTGCTAGCTCTGGAACCGCACGAAGAACATCTTCGGCATCAAACTGTGCGGTTACGGCACCGGTTCGGTAGTCAACGGTGGATGCAATTGTTCCACCGGTTGAAATGAGCGAAATTGTGGGGAGGTCGTCGTCAAATGTGATCTCAGAGACTTCACTATCATCGCTACCATCGCCGGATTCACCGACCGCGTATACATCCGACTCAAGAATGTCAATATCTGCATCCTCACGGCTGATACCAATATTGTATCCGCCGTCGATTTTGAGCACAAGATGGTCGCTGTCAGATGATGGCATCAGTACGCCTTCATTTGTGACATCCGCATGGGTAACGCGAATACGATCGCCTGGTTGCATACGCTACCGTTTCCGGCCAGCAGACTTGAAACCAACCTTTCGATCCGGGTGGCACAACAGCCAAGAGCATTGGTCTCCAACGAAGGATATGCAACGCTCAGATACTCGCTCTACTACCGACGAGAGCCAAGAGCGCACTGCACCTCATTCGCTTTCGGATATCGGCTCTGATTTGCAGGCAGACACCGCAACGGAGCAAAGCACGTCCTCACGCGTTGGAATGGACGGATCGTGGTTCTCGGTGAAATTTCTGCTTGCGTCTGTGTTACTGATCGGAACCGGTGCCGTTCTTGGCGGGATGATTCCGATTGTTGGAGCACTGGGTCGAATCGGCGGTGTCTTTTTGGCTGCGTTTTTGCTTGGAACCGTTACAAACACCACTCGATACGTTGAGACTGGTGTGGCTGGTGCAGGTGTGGTTGCACTCTCGTTTGCGATCGGACTGCTCTCCGTTGGCGTCTTACCCGTTGGATTAGACTTCCTGCAGCAGTACGGTATCGGGTTTTCTGCGCTTGGAGCTGCTATCGGTGGGCTCACGGCAGTTGTTGGACACTACTTCGGGCGCGACCTTCGATCAGGATTGACCGATGAAATTCCCTCGAAAAACTGACTGTTCACTGTATCTGAAAACTAACTACGTACTGAACGTCCCTCTCTTTCGGTATGTCTCTGAGCCTCCCAAATCCATGGGAGAACGTCGAAGATGCCGACTGGCTCCATCTCACAGACGGTGAGCAGGTCAAGTGGAGCGGCCGTCCATCTCGATACACAATTGCACCCGTCATTGCCGGTGGAATACTCCTTGCAGCGGCGGGAATATTTATTACGTGGTGGTTCAGACCCGTTGCTGTTGAATCAATTGCACCCGATGTATTCGGATTTGCGCCGCTTTTGATCTCCGCTGTTGGCGTGTCGATCGCACTTGGTGTCTATTTGAATTGGCTTCGGCTGTTGTATGTGATCACTGATGAGGAGATATACGTCAAACACGGATTGATTTCACGAGATGTGACACAGGTCCGGCTCGATCGGGTGCAGAACACGGCATACAACCAGTCAGTTATTGAGCGATCGCTCAACTACGGCAACGTACGAATCTACACTGCTGGAACAAGCACGGAGGATATCACGCTTGATCATGTGCCAGCACCAGCTCGCGTCAATCGGATTCTGACAGAGTTGCTGAGCAACGAATCACGATCGCGTCACTATACGCTGACAAAATAACGTCGTATCATCGAATCTCCCATCTGTTTGCTCTGTCAGTAATAACACCTAATTCTTTGAGTCGAGTCAACGCACCCTCCACAACGTGTGCGGGTGCATTCACTTGTTGTGTTATTGCATCCGTTCGACCGTCAGTGCCGTCGATCGCTGCAAGAACCTCTGCATAGAACCGACTATCGGAGTTTGTGCCGAGTTGGTCGTTGAGTCGATCGAGAAGGTCGGTTATTCGCCCATGTACCCATCGCTGTGCTAATGACAGTTCGTTCTCAAGCGATTGGAGCTCGCTGAACTCGTTGGCTAACTCCGAGAGCGAATCTGAGTTTCCGTTTGGCGTTGTGTCAATCGAAAGATGTGGACATCGCCCGGACATATCCAGCGATGAGCTGGCAGGATACGCACTTTTGGCACCAAAGCCATAGGGCGACACATTGACCTCAAGTCGCAGGCTTCGAGAGATATGGAAGTATTTTCGACGCTGATCATCAGTGTGGCTCTCGATTAGGCCTGCCTCTTCAAGCTTTCTGAGGTGGTCAATAACGGCTTTGGGACTGACACCGAGGTACTCGCTGATCTCGGTTACGTAACACGGTTTGTGTGACAACAGCCGGAGAATCCGCCGGCGGTTCTCATTGCCAAGGAGATCTAACAGTACCGCAGAGTCCATTAACCGGAGGTAAGTCTTTGGACTTGAAAACCTTGTCTACCACGAAACTGTTATATTTTTGATGGCTGCTCAAGCCGATCGAACATCCAACTGGCAAGCAGCACCGAGCCGATCGAGAGCGAAACAGTTGCTGTCGCAAGGAATAGACCCGGTTCATACCGAATCGGTGGATGATAGCCAAATCCATAGTCGAAAATGTCGTTCACGAGTAACAGCCCAAGCGATGTGATGAGTGCACCACGTGTTGTCTTCCCATAGTGTGGAATCACAAACGCGAGGACAACAAAGAGCAGATGCGTGAATAGAATAAACCAATACGCGTACAGCGAGGCAATATCAAACCCAATATACAAATCAACGCGGCGATTGAGCGCGACGAACGTCCAGAGCCCATACTTTACCAACCAGACAAATGCAAACGTGTGCAGGTACGCTAACGGGAGGTTGATAGGCGCATCGCGGAGTCGATTGTTGAGGTTTGGAAGGAGTGTCGCAAGCGACAGTGTGGCAAGTGCAATCGCGGTTGGAGAATCTGCATACAGCGGCCACAGAAACGTCGGAACCGAGGGCATTGTTTCAACATAGTAGAGGATACCAACGAGAAACGCCATTGCATTAAGCAGCAGCAGGACGACCAAACTTGGTGCATTTGAGAGATAGTATTCCGCAGATTTTTCAGAGATTGGTCGTCGAAGCGAAGCCATTGTGTATCGTATTGTATACGTTTTCTCAAAGTGGTTACTGTCAAAAGACAGCCAACCAACGGTAATAAAATGACACATAGTTTTTTTAATAGATTATCCTAAGCGGTTGACACCATGCAACCGAGGCGGTTACAGACTCCAAAAAACCTTGTTGAGCAGTGGGATACTGTTTTCACCGCACTGTCAGAAGAGCCTCGTCGACAGCTTGTAGCATCACTAAGCGATGCAGACCGCGATGCCAGTGTATCGCTTCCACTCGCAGCGATGTCACCAACAATTGGCCCGGATGCAGAGACGCTTACTATTGAACTCTACCATCAACATCTCCCACTACTTGCCCGACACGGATTTGTTGAATGGGATGAGGAAAAAGACCGTGCGTGGAGAGGACCGAATTTTACTCAGGTAGAGATAGTGATGAACTTGCTGCAGCAAAACGCAGTCGTGCTTCCGGATTCGCTTGTCTATGGGTGTCAGCGACTAGAGCGTGAGCGGAGAAATGCCTGAGGTAAGCACGTTAGCGTTCTGTTTGAAATTCAGCCGTAGTAGTTGGTGAATTATCGTCAAAAAGTTATCGGGCGGCCCGACCGAAAATAGAGACAAGGTTCAAGATGTAGGATGTAGTATGTTATCATTGGACTATGGATATAACCGATATTGTTGTGCAGGAGTTCGTCGAAGTAGACGCTGACGAGCGTCTCGGCAAAGTCCGCTCTCTGTTTGAGTCGAAGAATCCGAAAGGTATCATCGTTATGGAAGACGGTGAATATGCAGGTGTGATCGGTGAGTCCGAACTTGTCAAATCACGCATTGAACACGACACCAAGGCAAGTGTCTTGATGAAGTCTGCACCACGGATTGACGAGCGTGAAAACATCCGAGAGGTTGCGCGGCTCCTCACAGAAGGAGATGTCCGAATTGCCCCTGTCTACGCTGGTGAGAAACTTGTCGGTATCATTACTACTGATGCAATTCTCAACGCTGTGCTTGACAATCTGGATGTTTTGGATGTCGAACAGGTCTACTCTGGAGACCCACTCACGATTACTGATCAATCTCGAATCGGGCAAGCAATCAACCGCCTCCGTGAACACGGTGTTTCGAGGCTCCCAGTGACGGATGGTAATGGAAAATTAACTGGTGTATTAACAACACACGATATTGTTGATTTTGTCGTTCGTGATCAAAATCGACAAGAGAAAGGCGATCGGAGCGGTGACATCGATCGAATGCTTGATCTGCCAGTCTACAATCTCACAACAAGCCCAGTCTTGACGACCACACCAAGTGAGTCAGTGAAAGATGCAGTCAAGCGAATGCTGGAAAACGATATTGCAGGCCTCATTGTGACGCCGGATGACGCTGAGACGGTTCTCGGTGTTATGACAAAAACGGACATCATGAGGGCATTGACCTTCACTGAAGAGTCACAGATGGACGTCCAGATCACGAATGTGGATCTGATTGATACAATCAGCCGAGGAGAGATCACAGATTCGATCACCCAGGTTGTGGACAAGTACAAGCAGATGGATGTACACCACGCACATGTCCGATTCCACGAACATAAAGAGAAACTCCGTGGAACACCGTTGATTCAGTGTCAGATCCGTCTTCGAACAAGCCATGGCCAGGTTGCAGGCTCCGGTGAGGGGTACGGTGCAGACCACGCATTCCACGTTGCACTTGATAAACTTGAGCGAAACGTTCTAGAGATGAAAGGCATCAATGCGGATGAAAAGTACCGCGGGCAACTACTCCGTAAGCTTGGCGAATTGTAACACGACTATCCGATATCAGTTGCAGTCAACCCAGTGTCGGTGATTTGGAACGTCACTGAGTCACCAGCTGCCTTTGCTCTGTGTTTTTCTAGTGTTGCACGTCTGTTGCCCCCACGAAAGCGATCGAGTCGAAGAACAACGCCGGTCCAGTGTTCAAGCGTATGGCCACCAAGTGCACGTGCTCGGTCACTGTCACTGTCAGGGTCAGAGAACACCTGATTCGTAATCACAACGGCGATATCATGTTTTCTGGCTAACGAGAGCAAGTGAGTGATCTGTCGGGCGACCGATCTGAGTGCTTCACCACCAGTTTTATCATCCGTTCGTTGAAGCCGATAGAATCCGGTTGCACTATCGAGTATAATGAGTTCGATCGACTCAACAAACTCTTCGGCATCACGAACGGCTTCTGCTTGCTCATCAAACGAGAGTGCTTCCGAAATAATAAGCCGAGACGCAACCTCCTCAACTGGTTCATCAGTTTGTCCCTCAATCAACTGTTGAAATCGATCAGCAGATAGCCCTTCTGTATCAATGTAGAGTGCGCGATTGCCCGCAGCCGCGACAGAGACTGCAGCAGAGAGTGCAAGATTTGTTTTCCCCGCTGCAGGCTGTCCATAAATCTGTGAGACGGTCCCACGTTCAAATCCCCCACCCAGTAGCTCATCAAGGGCTGCACACCCGGTCGAGACTGGTGCATTCATGGAGAATAGTTATTATGGCGCTTGCAAAAGCACCCCGATTACGCTTGAGTACGCCGGGACCGCAGCGTTTTTTCGGTTGAGTGACTACAAGCGGGTAGTGATTGTCGTCGCAACGAATGATTTTCGGCTCTATCACGAAGCGGTGAATGCGCTCCGAGATAGAGGTGTCAGTTTCACGACCGTAACACCAGGTGAGACGCTTCCAAAGGGGACCACGGTAGTGCTCACTGCAGAGACTGACCCGATCGATATCAACGGCCAAACCGATATTGAGCAGGTGTACGCTGATCCGGATGACATTCGGCCTGCGATCGAGGACGTACTCACGATCCTTCGTACCGGAGACGATCGGCTCATCGTCGGCGTTGATCCAGGGCCACGGCCAGGGATCGTTGTCATGTCAGGAGACACCGTCGTTGCAGCGTTTCAGGTTCCGGTGACCGAAGCGGTATCGGTAATTGCTCGTGAAGTTGCGGATACGGAGAATCCACTCGTTCGTATTGGTGATGGTGCACGGCTACACGGAGCACGAATTATCAACGAGTTAACTGATGTGACGATCGAACTTGTCGACGAAACAGGAACCACACCATACCTTGGGGCTGGAGCGCGGGGAGCAGGTGACATTCTTGCAGCGACAAATATTGCACAGATTGAGGGGGAACAGATTACAACCAGAGTCATCGAGCCGACCGCAGGCGAACTCCAGCGAATCCAAAATGAGTCCAGAGTTCGGTCCGGTGGCGATCGGACAATCTCTGCATCGCTTGCACATGACGTTGCAGTCGGAGCGTTGACGATCGAGGAGGCGCTATCCGAACACGAAAATCAAAGAGGGTCGTGAAACGCTACTCACTGCTTCAAGAGCGATCGTGGACAACTGACTCGGCCCGTCGCATAATTTCTCGAATCGGAATGTCAGTCGCTTCGGCCATCGCTGCTGCATCGTCGTACTCTGTGCTCACATCGTACTGTGCTCCGGACCCCGTTGTCGCGACTTTCACTGCGACTTCGTACGTTTCGCCGTCGTGTTCGAGCGAAACGGTCTCAAATGATCGGTGTGCCGTCCACCGATGGCCTGCACCATGCTCTCGAATGCCGAGCGTCCCCGTTTCTGTGGCAAGAGTATATGCAACCCGTTCTGCATCTTCAGGTCGAACAATAACTTTCACCAGGTGCCCTGGACGAGATTTTTTCATTGTCACCGGGACGATCGAAACATCCCGTGCTCCTACCTTTTTGAGCGTCTGTTGTAGCCCCCCAAGGGTCTCCGGAGTCGCGTCATCAAGATTGGTTTCCAAGACAGAGATCCGTTCTCGTGGGAGTCGATCACCACTTGTCCCGACCGTTGCCCGGAGGACGTTTGGGTGGTGCGGAAACGTTTTTTTCCCCGCGCCGTAGCCACTGTGTGTCGTGTTGAGTGTTGGGAAATAGTCGACACCATCTGCGATCTCCGCAAGGATTGCGGCTGCAGTTGGTGTACACAGTTCAGCCTCGATCGGCCCCCCTTGGATCGACCACGCTGCATCGGTCGCAATCTCCGCGACAGCCGGTGCTGGAATCGGATAGATTCCATGGCTCATTTCAATGTCACCGCCACCAACAGCGATCGGTGTTGTGACGACGCGGTCTGGATTCAGTTCAAAGAGGAGGGCCATCGTTCCAGTGATGTCTGCGATCGCATCGTCTGCGCCAACTTCATGGAAGTGTATTGAATCGAGCGACTCGCCGTGAATTTTTGCTTCTGCCTCGCCTAACCGCCTGAATGCACCTTTTGCATTGTTGATGACTGGTTTCGGGAGGTCCATCGACTCAACGATACTGATGACTTCTGTATAGCTTCGATGTGGACCGTGGCCCTCTGCAGGCGTATTATCGCCATGCGTATGTGTATGAGTATGCCCAGGGTCCGTTTCGTCGCTGGGATGTGCCTGCTCGTGCGCGTGGCCAACATGAGAATGATCATGGCTATGGCTGTGATCATGACTATGGTCGTGCTCATCATGCGGTTCGTGGCTGTTGGTGTGGCTAGTTGGACTGTCCGTGTCGTGGGATTCTCCGTCGAGAAGCACAGAGACCGTCGTTGAATCAATTCCATTTTTTACGGTGGTGTCCACCGAGAACGAGAGATTAAGTGCGTCTTCGATCGGTGAGAGAGCCGATCGGTCAGCCCCCACTGCAATGAGCGCTGCAAGAAGCATATCACCGCTTGCACCGCTCCGGCCATCAAATACCAGTGTGTTCATAATCGACAGTAGCCGGCGGATCGTAAAATAGTCTACATCTCGAATCCGAATCACAGAGTGATACACTTATGTTCGTGCTCGCGCGAACGACAGTCGGGTTCGTATGGAGAACGCGGTAAGCACAGTCGAGTATATAACACGATCAACGTCCAGAGTGCAGGTGTTACTATCGCTCAACGATGGAGCGAAAGACCTAGAGACGCTCGAGCTAGAGATATCCGCGTCGGGGCGAACCGTTCGACGAGCAGTTGATGGACTTATTGAAGAGGGGTGGGTAAACAGATGTGGGCACGAGTACGCCGTCACCAGCACTGGAAGTGCATTTGCGACACGGCTGGATACGTTTTTACAACAAACAGAGACACTCCTTGAGCTGCAGACGTTTTTTGAGTGGTTCCCAGACGCAGTGTGTTCGCTTGATCCGATCGAATTTGAAGATGCAACAGTGACCGTCCAACAGCCACACTCGCCGTACCAGCCACTGGAGCGGACACTTTCGCTAATCGATCTAGCTGACGAAATTAAGACGATTGCACCGATTAATTCACCATTTTACAATGATTCCTACTACGAGCGGATTACCGATGAGGAGATTACTGCTGAGACTGTGCTCCCCCATTCGGTATTCGATGCAATCCGAAACGCAGATACTGAACAGTTCCAAGAAGTACTCGACACAGGGAGGGTTGAAGTGTATGTCTGTGACTTACCGCTCTCATTTGGATTGTTGATAACAGAAAATATGGTTGCTATCGGAGCGTACGATCACAATAACTCTCTGCGGGCATTAATAGAATCAAACACACCGGTTGTCCGAGAGTGGGCGGAAGATGTCTTTGCGGAGTATAAAAACGACAGCGAGAAAATCACCACGCCGATAAATAATGAGGTATAGTGACAGCCCGTGTCAAAAAGACAGACCATGTCGTGACGACGCAAGATGACTTTATTATGTTTGTCTCTCTTGTTACTAACGCAGCCGTAATTGAGATAGTTGATCCCCACTGGCGGCCCTCCTACTGCAATAAATAACGCCGCCCATGTCTCAGTTGCGGTTACACACTGCCCAGTCAGCACAACGCATGCCCTGCGTTGTTTTTGTCTCAAGTACTCGTATTTCCGTCAACCATTAGTACCATCGTCACCGTACCATGTCACATGGTGACAATGCAGGCTCTCATACAGACGCAAACATATCAATTTAGGCGAACAAAGGACTTATCTCCAAACCAGACGGAGTTTTCTGTACCCGCTACGAGCCAACAATGAACGAAGTGCAACTTGAAGTGGCGAAGGCGTACCCGAACGATTCGGGGCGTGGAATCGCCCGTTTAGACCCCGACACACTGCTGCATCTAAAGCTCTCTCCAGGGGATATTATTGAGATTGAAGGTGCAGAACTCACTGCTGCCAAGGTTTGGCGTGCAGATAGACAGGATTGGAATACAGATACCGTCCGAATTGACGGATTCACTCGACAGAATGCAGACGTTGGAATTGGCGAACGAGTGACAATTCGGAAGGCAGAGGCGGAAAAAGCCGAGCGGCTTGTGCTTGCTCCACCGGAGGAGGCAAGCGTCCAGTTCGGCTCTGATGCAGCCGGTATGGTGAAACGACAGATCCTCAAACGGCCTGTCGTCCAACGCGACATCGTCCCGGTGATGAGTTCGACAAATCATCCGTTTATGCGATCGCCAGGACAGGCAATTCCGTTGATTGCAGTGGAAACTGAGCCCGAAGGGGTTTGTCTGATCACTGAGGATACGGATGTCGAACTCCGTGAGGAACCAATCAGTGGATTCGAAAAAACAGGTGGTGGCATAACCTACGAAGATATCGGTGGCCTCGAAAACGAGATCCAACGCGTTCGTGAGATGGTTGAGCTGCCGATGAAGCATCCGCAGATCTTCAAAAAGCTCGGCATTGAGCCGCCGCAAGGTGTGTTGCTTCACGGACCGCCTGGAACCGGAAAAACACTGCTCGCAAAAGCAGTCGCCAACGAGACCTCTGCAAGTTTCTTCTCTATTGCTGGCCCGGAGATCATCTCAAAATACTACGGTGAATCAGAGCAACAGCTCCGAGAGATCTTCGAAGATGCGAAAGACGAGTCACCAGCGATCATCTTTATCGATGAATTGGATTCGATCGCCCCAAAACGCGAAGATGTGACTGGTGAAGTTGAGCGGCGTGTTGTCGCCCAACTGCTCACAATGATGGACGGCCTCGAGGCCCGTGGTCAAGTGATCGTCATTGCAGCAACAAACCGAGTGGATTCGGTTGATCCAGCACTGCGTCGTCCGGGTCGATTCGATCGTGAGATTGAGATCGGTGTTCCCGACGAAGTTGGACGAAAGGAAGTGCTCCAGATCCACACCCGAGGTATGCCGCTTTCGGATGATGTGTCGCTCGATCACCTCGCAGATGAGACACATGGCTTCGTTGGTGCAGACATCGAGAGTTTGACCAAAGAAGCGGCCATGAAGGCACTTCGCCGATATCTCCCAGAGATCGACCTTGATGAGGAGGATATCCCACCAAGCCTCATTGATCGGATGATTGTCAAGCGGCAGGACTTCACCGGTGCGCTTTCAGAAGTCGAGCCATCCGCAATGCGAGAGGTGCTTGTCGAACTCCCAAAAATCACATGGGACGACGTTGGCGGTCTCACGGATCCGAAACAAAAAGTCAAAGAAAGCGTCGAGTGGCCGCTGACAAATCCCGAAAAATTCGATCGGATGGGTATTGACGCACCGAAAGGTGTGCTCCTCTACGGCCCGCCAGGGACCGGAAAGACGCTCATGGCAAAAGCGGTTGCAAGCGAGACAAATGCGAACTTCATTTCCGTTCGTGGTCCACAACTGCTTTCGAAATGGGTCGGAGAATCCGAGAAGGCAATCCGACAGACGTTCCGAAAGGCACGGCAAGTGAGTCCAACAATCATCTTCTTTGATGAGCTGGACAGCCTTGCACCCGCTCGTGGCCAAGAGATGGGCAACAATGTGTCAGAGCGCGTTGTGAACCAGCTTCTGACTGAGCTTGATGGGCTCGAAGAGATGGGCAATGTGATGGTCATCGGTGCGACAAACCGTCCAGACATGATCGACCCAGCACTGATCCGATCGGGTCGGTTCGATCGACTTGTCATGATCGGCCAACCCGACGAGGAAGGCAGAGAGCAGATTCTCCGAATCCACACCGGAAACACACCGCTTGCAGCGGATGTGAGCCTTCGAGAGATCGCGGAGATAACCGATGGCTACGTCGGCTCCGATCTTGAGTCGATCGCTCGTGAAGCCGCAATTGAGGCGCTGAGAGAGACCGACGATGCCGAGGAAGTCGAGATGCGACACTTCCGAAAGGCAATGGAGTCGGTGCGTCCAACGATCAACGAGGATATTATGTCCTACTACGAGGATATCGAACAGCAGTTCAAAGGTGGCGGCAGCGATCGATTCCGCGAACAGCGCGACGGACGTATCGGGTTCCAGTAGCGTCGCATCGGAATTACACTTCGACCGGTGTTGGCTCTTTATATGAAATCGGAGTATGATTTCGGTACGGAGATTGTAGGTTGTGTACCAAAAGCAGGCAAGTAAACCCTCAATATCCACTGATAGTCACACATGTATATTTATTGCCGGTGAATAACGAGTAACTTCATCAAATTTTGAAATTATATGAGCGGTTCATGTTTTTAAATTGCGTTACAAAATATACAGAATACGACTCAGTTGCTGTAATGGAAGAAATGGATCACTCCTACCGGTCGACACGGCGAAAGTACCTCTCGGCAACAGCTGCAATTGGAGGACTTGCGATTGCATCCGGAACAGCAAGTGCATGTGACGAGAAAGACAAAAAGAAAGATGATGAGAAGCGTGCTGATGAGCGTCGCGAAGAACTTGATAAATTTACTGATGGGGTTGAGTCTGAAGACACAGATCCAACAGAGATTGACTCACCAACAGTGATCACAGAGCCCGGTGCGTACGTGATTACCGAGGACATCGAAACAGACCTGCAACGAGGTGAGGCCTGTATATTTGTGAAATCGGATAATGTGACAGTCGATGGGCGGGACAATACACTACGAGGTGGCGGTAGCGGTGCAGGTATCTTTGTCTTAGATTCAACTAATGTCCGTGTTCGAAACTGTAACATAGAGAACTTTTTGTTCGGAGTTACATATTTCGAAGCGGCAGATGATGGTGTGGTTGATGGGTGTACTGTAACTAACTGCACAGAAGGAATTGGGATTGACGATGCTACCGACAACGTTGTCAGAAACTGTACGCTTCGCGAGTCAAAATTGGTTGTTGAGTTTGATTCTATTGGAACGGTGTTAATAAATAATGAAATCACAGATGTCCCTGATAGAAATGGGGTCTCTCTTGCAGATTCATCGCGTTGTTATGTTATTGACAACAAGGTAACAGGGAGTGAACAATCTGGGCTCTTCTGTGACTCTGTTATCACATCCACGATTAGTGGCAACGAGTTCACAGACAATGGTGCATACGGCATCGAGCTTGACTTCTGCGAAGATAATCGAATTACGGACAATGATCTCAGCGATAACGAAGATGGTGCATGCAACCTTGAGAACTCAGATGCTAATTTATTCAGAGGGAATGATCCCGCGTGCGGGCCAGATGAGTAGATAGCTACCGTTTATTTGACCTCTACATCGTCCGTCTGTGGCGGCTCAGCGACCGTTTCAATCCGATCGGCGAGCCACGCTGTTGCATCAACAACAGTTTGCTTGTCGGTCCCAACCAATTTAATTCGATTCGGGGCAGGGCGTCGCGCAGGGTAGCTTCCAGCAACAATCTCAAACCGTTCGTGGAGTTCAGCAAACGTCTCACCCATTGCTCCTTCAGGAACTGGTGTATAGAGCGTTTCTGTGATCCGATCACCACCAAACTGGTCTGCAATCTGATCAAACATCGCGCGCATTTCATCTGGAATTCCCGGAAGGACAAACACTGTTTCGAGGATACATCCTGGTGAGAGCCCGACTTCATTGAGAAGCGGTTCTGCACCGGCCGGAATCGACGCCTGTGCATCCGGATCAACCCGAAGGTCGTATGTCTCTACGAGCTCTGGATGGTCGGCTCGATATTGAGCCATCGTTTCGAGCACATCCTCACGCGCAGCATCATTGACGTCGACTGATTGTCCAAACGCACCAGCAACGGCCTCCATTGTGATGTCGTCGTGGGTTCCACCAAGCCCACCAGTTGTGATCACGGCATCAAAGGTCGAACTCCACTCACGGATTGTATCCGCAATGAGTTGTTGTTCATCGGGGACAACCAAAATACGTTGAACCGTTGCACCACGCGCTGTGAGCTGTCGTGCAAGCCAACTTGCATTGGTATTTTCGGTGTCACCAGACAGCAACTCATCCCCGATCGTCAGCAGTGCAACGTCCATATCGGGTATGAGGGAGCCAAAGAGAAAGAACGTTTCCGAGCGGTACCGACTTAGTAGATCAGTTCGTCGTTGTTCTCGATCATGTACAGCGTCCGTGCTGCGATATTGACCGCATGATCGCCAACACGTTCGAGGTCACGGATAGTAAGAAGTAGTCGCGAGACATCTTTCATAAGGATCGGGATGTCCTCATCGTTATTTGAGCGCTCCCCTTCGATCAGATCACGGACCACAATTTCGCTTGCGATTTCACAGAGTTCGTCAAGTTCGTCATCTTTTTCAGCGACCTCATAACACATCTGTGGTCGATCGCCGGAGTATGCAGTCATGGCCCGATCGAGCATCTCAAGCGTTACGTCTCCGAGTCGCTGGATGTCAACATCTGGAAACACATCACGCTGAGCGTTTTTTGCATACTGCCCGAGATTTGTCGCAAGATCCGCAATCCGTTCTAAATCAGTAATTATCTTGAACGATGCTGCAATAAATCGAAGATCACCGGCAACTGGTTGTTGGAGTGCAATCAAGTTGATACAGTCCTTTTCAAGTTCGAGGTACATCTCGTTGATTTCTCCGTCACCAGTTATGACCTCCTCAGCAAGCTGGGCATCTTTCTGTGCTAGTGCATCCAGACCCATTCGAAGCCGTTCCGCAACGACCTCACTCATATAGAGAACGTCACCGCGAAGATCTTCAAGCTTGGTTTGATATTCGTTTCGTGGCATATCCTACCTCAATTCGGATGACGCAAAAGGGTTGTCCTCAGAGTGTGTCTGTGATCTATATAGACACTTAGGAGATATATACAAAACTATCCGAATTTACCGGTGATATAATCTTCGACACGTTGACTCTGTGGATTTTCGAAGATCCTGTTTGTATCGTCGAACTCAACTAGCTCTCCACCAGTAAGGAACACGGCTGTTTTATCCGAAATTCGTGCCGCTTGCTGCATATTGTGCGTGACGATAACCACCGTAAAGTCTCGAGAGAGTTCCTCGATCAGGTCCTCGATCTGGGCAGTCGCAATCGGGTCAAGCGCAGATGCGGGCTCGTCCATGAGGATTACCTGTGGGTCAACGGCGATCGCACGAGCGATACAGAGTCGCTGCTGTTGGCCACCGGAGAGGTCAAGACCTGACGTATGAAGTTTGTCTTTGACCTCATCCCAGAGTGCAGCGCCCTTGAGCGCATTCTCGACCTTCTGATCCATATCCTCCGTTTTTCCTTGGATCTTTAATCCATAGGCAACGTTATCATAGATCGATTTTGGGAATGGATTTGGTTGTTGAAACACCATCCCGATCCGACGGCGAAGGACAACCGGATCAACATCGTCATCATAAATGTTTTTCCCACGAAACTCGATTTCCCCGTCAACACGGCAAACATCAATCTGATCATTCATCCGATTAATGCAGCGGAGGAACGTCGATTTTCCACAGCCTGATGGGCCAATCATCGCAGTAACTTGTTTTTCAGGTATCTCCATTGAGATATCCTGCAATGCCTGATCCTCACCATAGAACACATCAACGCCCTTTGCTTCAACAATGGTATCGCTACGTGTTGTGGCTCGATCGGACAACCCAGACGATGTATCAACAACCGACTCAGTGCTCCCGACAGGGTCGGCCGTTCCAGAATCATCGGCAGAAGTCATTTCGTAACAGCATATATATGGTTCAAGCAGATACCTGTTGCGGAGTTAGCCCGTTCAAGTTGTACAACAGACTATCCAAATTTACCCGTAATATAATCTTCAACCTGCTTGTGTTCTGGATCTTCAAAGATTCTTTGTGTTTCACCAAATTCAACGAGTTCTCCGCCTGTGAGAAAGACTGCAGTTTTATCCGAGATTCGGGCAGCCTGCTGCATGTTGTGTGTGACAATAATAACGGTGTACTCGTCTGCAAGATCATCGATAAGATCTTCGATCTTTGCGGCTGCGATCGGGTCAAGCGCGGATGTTGGCTCGTCCATCAGGATGACTTCTGGATCGGGAGCGATTGCACGAGCAATGCAGAGCCGTTGTTGTTGTCCACCGGAGAGATCAAGCCCTGAGCTGTCGAGTTTGTCGTTTACTTCATCCCAGAGTGCTGCACCACGAAGCGCACGTTCGACTTCTGCGTCGAGATCAACCTCTTTCTCGCGGCCTTGAACACGGAGCCCATACGCTACATTATCGTAGATCGACTTCGGGAATGGGTTTGGCTTCTGAAACACCATTCCGATCTTTCGACGGAGGGCAACCGGGTCAACATCATTATCGTAGACATTTTTGCCATGGAACGTGATGTCACCCTCGACACGGCAGACATCAATCTGGTCGTTCATTCGGTTGATACAGCGCAAGAATGTTGATTTTCCACAACCCGATGGGCCGATCATCGCGGTTACTTTATGTTCTGGAATCTCCATCGAGACGTTGTCGATCGCCTGATCTGATCCGTAGAACACATCGAGATTTTGAGCCTCAACAACGGTGGTGTCTGGCTGATCAGTACGGCCGGTGTCTGTGATCGATACGTCAGTGGTAATCAGTGAGTCTTCCTGTTGTGTAGACATGTGTTTAGACCTCCGTTTCGTATTTATTTCGCAGATAGATCGCAACCCCATTCATCGTCAGCAGTATCGACAAGAGCACGACAATCCCAACCCCTGCAAGATGGATAAAGTGCTGGCTTGGCTCTGCTGCCCACCCATAGATCTGAGTCGGCATGCCGCTGAATCGATCCAATGGGCCAAACGGCATTCGATTGGTGAACAGTGCACCAACCATAAGCAACGGTGCCGTTTCGCCGATCGCACGGGCAAGTGCGAGAATCGTTCCAGTAAGTATCCCCGGCATTGCGGCCGGAAGTACAACCTCTTTGATTGTCTGCCACTTCGTTGCGCCAGTTGCGTACGATCCGTTTCGGACACTATCTGGAACTGCTCGAAGCGCTTCCTGTGAGGAGACAATAATAATTGGCATCACCAGCAAGGCAAGCGCAACCGATCCTGCAATCAGGATCGGACCAGTCCCAATTCCGTTGACAAGTGCCGCAAGTGCCAAGAGACCGTAGACGATTGACGGAACGCCTGCAAGGTTTGCAAGGTTTGCTTCGAGAAGTCGCGTGATGCGGGTATCTGGTGCGTATTCTTCAAGATACACTGCCGTTCCAAGACCAATAAAGAACGCAAGTATTGCAGTGAAAAGCATCAACATCACGGATGCGATAATTGCACCACGGAATCCTGCAAGCTCTGGCCGGCGAGAGCCATCAACGGTAAAGAACTGGACAAGACTAATATTGAACTCGGTGAGTCCAACGTAGAATGTGTGAGCAACGTCGAGCAACAAGAGTGCAAGCATGACCACACCAAACATCGATGCAGCGAAGATGAGCCCAAGGAAGAGCTTATTTTTTGTATGCTCCCATCCAAGGTCGATATCGCCGAACAACCCTTCGTCAGTATCGGTGCTCATCGGTACTCCTCCTGGAAACGGCGTTTAAACCAATCGTTCATCAGATTCATCACCAGTGTCATCAAAAACAGCACCAGTCCGACAGCGAAGAGGCTCTGATACTCAACAGTTCCAACAGCTGATGTACCACGAGCCATCGAAACCATATACGCAGTCATTGTCATAATTTCGCTGAACGGGTTTGCTGTGATGTTTGCGTTAAATCCTGCCGCAAGTGTTACTGCCATTGTCTCACCGATCGCACGCGAAACTGCGAGAATATACGATGCAAAAATACCAGACACCGCAGCTGGTATTACAACGTTCAATGACACATCAAATTTTGTTGCGCCGAGTGCGTAGGCACCGTTTCGTAGATCATCGGGAACAGCCTGCATCGCATCTTCACTGATTGATGAGACCATCGGGATCGTCATAATCCCAACAACAATCATTCCCGAGAGCATACTGTACCGTCCGATACTAATCCCAAACAGCGACTCCGCAATTGGACCCAACATGACCGGATTTATGAATGAGATTGCAAAGTACCCGTAGACAATCGTCGGGATTCCTGCAAGGACCTCAAGCGTTGGTTTCAATTTGCTTCGCACGGATTTTGAGGAATATTCGGAGAGATAGAGTGCTGTTGCTGTTCCAATCGGGATTGAAACAAATGCGGCACCAACTGTGATTGCGATCGTTCCAAATGCGATCGGTAAGATTCCGTGTGCAGGCGTTGAGTGATCAGGGGCCCATCGTGTGCCGGTGAAGAATTCAGTAAATGTTATTGTTTGTTCAAAACTGCCACCAACAAGCACTTCGGTTATTCTGGCGCCAAAAAAGTAGCTTGCGGCGTTATCAATCAGTACAAAAAAGATCGAAAGTGTTGTGAGGACCGTGATTGCGGCACATCCAAACAGGACACGCCGAGCTCTACGATTGGCCTTCTGGTCAGCCTTAGCTCCGGTGCCGCTTGTAATCCCTGGTCCTTGGTCGGTTTCAGTACTCATTGTAACAACTCGTGATTATTCAGGCTGAACGCTCAGATCATCACGATCGAAGCCGACCTGCTCGAGCCAACTGTCGAGTTTATCCTGGTTCTCTTGTGTAACCTCGTCCGGTGCCGCATAGAACCCCTCATCACGAGCAAACTCCTGTGCATTGTTGATATAGAACTGTGCGAAAGAACCGATCAGATCCGGTTCTTCTTCAAGGCTTGCAAGGTTGAAGTATGCAAACAATGGTCGGGCAAGCGGTGAGTAGAGACCCTCCTCGATATTATCTTCTTCTGGGAGGTAGAAATCACCGTCAACATCGCTCTCGACAGGTACTGCCTCAATTGGCTGGTCATCCTCAATTTCGCGGAGATAACCAAGACCGCCCCAACCGAACGCATACTGATTGTCGGCTACTGCGCCCATAATTTCGTTTGTTTGGCTGGTTGCGGAGTAATCGTCTCGGATATTCCCCATCTCACCATTAATATACTCAGTGAAGTAGTCGAACGTACCAGAAGCACTGTCACGGGCGTGCAGTTGCATCTCCTCGTCCGGCCACTCATCACGAACGTCGCTCCAGAGTTCGATATCTGATTCGAACTCCCAAATCATTTGCAGCTCTTCAAGCGTAATATTGTCTACCCAGTCATTCTCCGAGTTTTTAACGACTGAGAGCCCGTCAAGACCGACTTCAAGGAAGTCGTAATCAACACCCTCCTCCTCACATAGCGCAATCTCTTCGTCAGTGATTTCACGGCTTGCACTCTGAACCGCGGAGTTTGCACGACAGAACTCTTGGAATCCAGCACCAGTTCCTTGTGGATCGACATCAACGAGAACATCTTGGAACTCGTTTTGGAAATTCTCACCAGTCCAAGAAGTAATCGGTGCCACTGTGTTGGACCCTGATGCATCGATTGTTCCAGCAAGGCCATCACCGTCACCACCACCGGTACATCCTGCAATGGCAATAGCACCAACTGTGCCCGCACCAGCAAGGAATTGACGTCTGTTTACTGTGCGATCGGTTGTATCCGATGAGCGGTTTCTCATCAGTTACACAAAACGCGATATCGCATAAGAACACTGCTAATAGGTATATACAGGCTCCTGTAGCGCTTGGTAGCAAACAATAGAGATATAGAGTCTATTGAGCACTCTACAGACCAAGAGAAACAAAGCTCATGGCGTACAAACAGAAGCGACGTAGAGACGGTATGTTGGCAGTACATTGAAGAGGCAGATCGCTCACCGTTTCTATGGAGATATTGCAGCAGGTAATTACAGTGTCAACAAAGACATTGTTGAGGTATCACTACAGAGCAGAAATAACCGACATTTGCTGAGCTGTATCTATAAATATATATCCCAAGGAGAGTGTTCAGAAACAAAAATCACATCTATATAATATATAATCTAGAACAAATACCAAATTTTTTGCGATGTTTGTAATGTACTGTCGACGGACAAAAAAGCGAAACTACCGCGTCTCGTACCGATTTCGGATGTAGATCGCCGTTGCATTCATAAACAGGAGCACAGAGAGCAACACGACAATCCCTGCCGCGGCGATATGCTGGAACTCGGCTTGGGGGAGTCGTGCCCAATCGAAAATCTGCATGGGCATTGCTGCAAACGGCCCGAAGAGATCAGGATACGGTACTCCAGCAGTAGTTTTGACTGGTGGGACGAACATCGAGGTTGCGGCACCGACCATGATGATTGGAGCCGTTTCACCGATCGCACGTGATAGTGACAAGATTGTACCAGTCATAATACCGGGCATTGCCCGTGGAAGGACAACATCTCGTGTGACTTCCCATTTGTTCGCACCAAGCCCGTATGCAGCCTGCCGTTGTGAATCAGGAACTGCTCGCAACGCTTCTTGACTGGAGACGATAACGATCGGTAAAATCAGTAGTGTCAGCGTCAGTGCTGCAGCAATGAGGCTTGTTCCTAACTGAAATGCTCGAACAAACATTGCAAGCCCCAGCAGTCCATACACGATCGATGGAACACCAGCGAGGTTTGCGATGTTTGCCTCAATAAATGCGGTCAGCTTTGTCTCAGGTGCATACTCTTCTAAATAGATCGCCGCACCGACACCGAGGAACATAGTAAAGACTGCAGTCAATGCAATGAGCAGGATCGAACCAATAAGTGCTGGATAGATTCCCGCACCACGCCCGGTTGGGAGGTAGTTCTCTGCAAATCGGGATGGTGGATATGTGAGGAAGTCAAGTGAGAGCCAGCCCCACGATTCATACAGTACATCTGCAATCAGTGCGACAAGCGCAACAATACCAACAAGGGTTGATGCAAAACAGATTGCAACAAAGATCTTTCCGATTGTCCGTTTCCGATCGACATCATCCCCAACGTTCTCAAACGGGGAGCCACCGGCTGTATCGCTGCTCATCTGTACTCCTCCTGATATCGTTCTCTAACCCACAAACTCAGTAGGTTCATTGCGAGTGTCATTGCAAATAGCGTAATCCCAACTGCGAAGAGGCTCTGATAGCCGATCGAGCCAACCGAGACATCACCAGTTCCGATCTGAACCATGTACGCGGTCATCGTCTGAATCTCCGCAAATGGGTTCATTGTGATGTTTGGCTGCATCCCTGCGGCCAATGTGACCGCCATTGTCTCGCCGATCGCCCGCGAAATCGCGAGAATAAACGCGGCTGTAATACCCGACACTGCTGCTGGGACAACAACCTGTGTTGAGACCTCGTACTTTGTCGCACCAAGCCCATACGCTGCGTTCCGAAGATGGTCCGGGACGGCACTCATTGCATCCTCCGAAAGCGATGAGACCATCGGAATAATCATAATCCCGACGACGATCGCGCCTGCAGCTGCATTGAATGTCCCCGTTTCAGGGAAGAACCGTTGTAAGATTGGTGTAATAAACGAGATCGCAAAGAATCCATACACAATCGTCGGGATTCCTGCAAGCACCTCAAGGGTTGGCTTGATGGTTCGACGAACCCGTGGATCCGCATATTCGGAGAGATAGATTGCAGTTGCGGTGCCCACTGGAAGTGCAACGATCGCAGAGCCAACGACGATCATCATTGTCCCCCAAAGCAGTGGTAATACACCATAGCTTCGATCACCAATTATCGGTGACCACTCTGTTCCAGTAAAGAATTCAGTGAACGTCACCTGTTGGAACCAGGCGTCGCCAGTGAGTCGATCAATAACAGATGCGCCAAAAAAGAAGTTGACTGCGCCGTTGACAAGCACTGCGATGATCCCCAGTGTTGTTAGTACGGTAATAAATGCGCAGCCAAAGAATACCCATCGAACGGCCACACTGGTCCGATGAGACGTCGAGTTCGTTTCACTGGTTAGGTCAATACTGCTCATTGAATTCTCGAAATTGTGTCCTCAAGTGATTCTCTACTCTCATCAACAGTTAGATCCGGGATTGCGTAGAAGCCAACCCTGCGTGCTGCCCACTGTGTCCATGTGAGCTCCTCGCCGTCCTCAACGACTGACCGATCGGCTCGGTCGTCAACTTCGGCAAAAAAGAAGCGAAGGTACTCGCGGAACTCCGTTCGTTCGAGTTCATTCGTGTTTACGTATGCAAACATTGGGCGGCTCAGGGGCGTGTATTCACCAGACTCAATCGTCTCACGGGTTGGTTCAATACAGCCGTCACCATCATCAATACCAACAAGCTTGAGTTCGTCTTCGTTTTCGTAGTAGTAGCCTGCCCCACCGAACCCCATCGCATACTCGTTTCCGCGAACACCACGAACGATGACGTTTGTGTCTGGTGTTCCCGAGTAGTCCGATCGAATGGCACCGTATGAACCATTTATTGCTTCTGTAAAGTAGTCAAATGTACCTGAAGCAGAATCACGACCATACAGCCGAATCTCCTCGTCCGGCCACTCGTCGTCAACATCGTGCCACGTTTCGACCTCAGAGTTGGGCTCCCAAATTGCCTGTAGCTGTTCGACAGTGAGACAGTCACACCAATCATTATCGGGATGAACCCAGATTGCAATCCCATCTAATACAGCCTCAAGTTCAATGAACTCGACACCGTTCTGCTCACAAAGGGCTTGCTCATCGTCTGTTATTTCGCGGCTCGCGTTCTGAATGTGGGTCTCTCCGGACGCAAATCGTTGAAATCCAGCACCAGTCCCGGACCCTCGAACAGGAATCCGGACGCGATTGTTCCGCCACTGGAACTCCTCTGCAAGTGCAGCAGCATGTGGGAGAACAGTATTGCTTCCATCAACCCGTATTTCGCCCTCAAGATCTGTTTCATCGCCTCGAACAAGACACCCAGCTAATCCCGCCGTAAGCGATCCCCCTGCAGCCAAGAGGAACTGTCGCCGTGAACGACTAGAGCTATTGTCATCTCGGGATTGCTCTATATCCATCAATATACTAATAATCCTACGTTGGATAAATACCCTGCTATAATATCTATATAGCACTATGTATGATAACGTTACGTTATGTGTGTATATTGATTAAAAATACCCTATATCAGCAGTACAAGACCTATAACGCCTGTAAAAATAACTATAGTAATTTGACTGCATCTACATACTTGGATAGATTTATTTATTAGCTGCGTCCACTGTCGACTATGGAGACGCGGAAAGTCCAAGTGACTGGCGGCTCGACATATACAGTCTCAATACCAAAAAGTTGGGCAACAGAGAATGGTGTGAGTGCCGGGAGCGTTGTTGAGTTCTATCCGGAGAGTGACGCGCTATTTTTAACACCGAAGACTGAAAACGAGCGAACAGAAGGGACACTCGATATCAGTGATCTCCACGGAGATGAGCTCACACGTGCCGTGATGACAATGTATGTAAGCGGATTCGATATCATCGCGCTTGAAGGGGCACGTATTACGACTGATCAACGGCGGACGATCCGCGAATCAACACAAAGTTTGGTTGGGCTTGAGGTGCTTGAGGAGACAACCGATCGAATCGTTATCCGCGACCTCTTGGACTCATCAGAGCTTTCGATACACAATGCAGTCACCCGAATGCGTCTCATTTCGCTTTCAATGCTCGATGATGCACTCACTGCACTTTCGACGCTTGATAAAGACCTTGCAGATGATGTCATTCAACGTGACGAGGATGTTGATCGACTGTGGATGGTTGTCTCTCGTATTTTTCGATCGACGCTCCGGACGCCGAAAGCAGCCGAAGAGTTGGGACTGCCACGAGAGATCTGTTTCGACTATCACTCAAGTGCACGCCAGCTCGAACGGGTCGGTGACCACGCAACAAAGATTGCCCACCTGACAAAGAATATCGAGCGCGAGGTTCCAAAAAACGTCATCGATGCGCTTGATGAGCTTCATATAGACGCTGTCGACGTCATCGACAAAGGGATGGATGCGCTGTTTACCGAAGACAGTAGCGAAGCAACGAAACTCGCAAACGAAGCCAGAGAAGCCGTCCAAGAGATCGATGCTCACGCCCGAGCGATTGACGAACTGCTCCGTGACTTAGATCCTGCTCGTGCACAGATTCTTGGATTAATTGTTGATTCGGTTTCTCGCAGTGCAGATTACGGTGGCAATATTGCAGAGACGGCGTTACAGAAGGCAGCACCAACACCGTAACTTCTCTACGGTACCACCCTTCTTGTTTGTAACTCAGATTGGGGCTCCACCATCTGATTACGAATTGCTCGCTTCGGAGCTTACAGATCGGCTCGATCGGCGTGTTGATAGATGAACTCCCGGAGAAGTTTGCCGGCCAACGCTGCAGTTTGCCCATCATCTCGATCGTTCACTTCAACAACGTCAAACCCATCGCAGAATGGTGCAACGGTGCGGACGAGGTCTCGCATCTCCCGTGGTGTCATCCCGAAGGGCTCCATCGTTCCAGTCCCTGGTGCAAATCCTGGATCTGCGCCATCAATATCAACCGAAAGGTAGACTGATCGATCGTCGAATGCAGGTGGATCAGAAAGCCACGACGCAACGTCTTCCGGCGGAACGACTGTCACATCATCTTGTGCTGCCCGATCCCACTCCTCCGGTGAACCGGTTCGAGCACCAAGAATAATCGCTTCCTCGGCGGTATCTAACACGTGTCGAGTAACACAGGCATGGCTCCACTCGTTTCCATCGTAGTTGCTTCGAAGGTCAAGATGTGCATCGAGACAGACGAACACGTCCGGCTCGACGGCCTCGACACCGGCAGCAGTGACGGTGTGTTCGCCACCGATCGTCACTGGAATTGACCCATCCCAGACAGCGGCCCTGAGCTCGCTCGCAAGATGATCAAGATATTCGCGGGCAGCAGACCATGCATGGATATCACCAGCGTCGTGAACAGCTAGTTCGGAAAAAAATGAATCCGTCGTATGGTCGTAATCGTCGTACGTCTCCGAGAAGCGACGGACCCGATCGGGTCCGAATCGCGTTCCGGGTTGGAATGAGGTCGAGATGTCCAACGGTGCGCCGACGATTACGTAAGAGGCAGCGTCGCGATCGGCGGTCGCACCGGGGAACATCTACACAACCTTTCGCTGTCCTTCGTACTCGAGGAACTCGATTTCGTCACCGTTTGCGAAGTCCTGGTCGTCTGGAACGCGCATGGTAAACGTTTCGTACGTCGCAAGGTCCATGACCTGTGCATCGTCGCCGGTAACGGAAACAACCTGTCCCTGTTTTCGCTCAATAATTGGGACCCAGACCTTTGCATCGACGGGCTGGCTCAGGCTTCGCTTTTTACTATCGAAGACGCCTTTCCCCTCAACACGTGCTTTTGCGCTGCCGTGTTTCCCCGGTTTTGCCGTGCTGTAATGGTTGATTTTACATGGAGAGTCATCCATCATTACATAGCTTCCTTCTGACAGTTCGCGAACTTGTTTCTGCTCTCTTGGCATACTTCCGAATTCCGTTGGCGACGGTATAAAGGGATTGATACGCTCTGAGTGTCGCGTCTAGCTACGCTAAAAACGTGCAGTCACAACTGTCGTGTTAATTTATTCTCTATGGTGAACAATGACCAACTATAATGGCAAAATATGCAGTATGAGCGCCTGAAACGACTGATATGACTCTTTCGGCGATTACCATTTAGCTGCATTCTCCGGGGTACTTTCACTCTTGAGCGCGTATAATAGAGTGAACAGTTATGTCTACATCAGAGACCACCGAACGGGAGTCAGATACAACGGCTTCAACCAGTGGTGGATTCACGGAAGCCCGCGAACGATTTGATGCGATCGATCGGCGGATTACAGAGGAGATGACTCGGTGGGGAATTCCGACCCTCCGCGTCGCGCTTGGTATCGTCTTCATCTGGTTTGGTGGTCTCAAAGTGATCGGGGGGAGTCCAGCCGCAGAGCTTGTGGCTGCAACCGTGTATGTTGTTCCACCTGAGCTTTTTGTACCGGTACTTGGCGTCTGGGAGGTCCTTATTGGGCTCTGTCTGCTCTATCGGCCATTAATCCGGGTTGGCATCCTATTGTTGTTCTTCCAGATGCCGGGGACGTTCTTGCCGATACTCCTGCTTCCCGATGTCGTCTTCACGACGTTCCCATACGGACTCACCGTTGAGGGACAGTACATCATTAAAAACCTCGTCATCATCGGCGCAGCGCTTGTTGTTGGGGGAACCGTCCGAGAAGATGACCCCCGATGGGCACAAGAAGATACTGAAGAGTAGCAGTAGTACTGGAGCAGCCGAATCTATGGCTCATTTTCACGCCGCTCTCGCATACTCTGTCGCGTGAACTGTGGACGTGCACGAAGGCCTCGTGGCTCGCGGAACGATTGCCAGAGGAAAAACACCATTGGCACCGTTAACCCTAAGATTGCAACGGAAATGCGCCACTCACCGGTAAATGCATAAATAATTGATGCAGACAATAGCCCGACAGCGACCAAGATTGAGTATGCAATCCGTTTTGCCAGTTTATCCAGGACGTGGTTTGCGTCGTCGATTTGGACATTAACAGTTAGGTTATCTCGCTCAACGGTATCTAAGACACGATCAAGCTTTGGTGGCACAGTAAACAGTGCCTGTGTTGTCCGTTGGACCTGCTCTCCGGCCTCTTTTGCGAATCGTTTTGCGGTATCTTCACGGTAGCCTTGCTCCGTGAGATAGTCTGTGGCAACTGAAATAAAGTCGAAATCAGGGTCAAGCGTCACACAGACGCCCTCAACAACCGTCGCAACGCGAAGCACAAGTGCAAGGTTACGCGGGAGTCGAAGTGGGAACTCATAGATCGTTGACTCAACCTGCTCAATAATCTGATTTACACGGTACTGTTCGATATCCTCACCGCGGGCATCTGCGATCGCAAGCTCAAGCACGTTTGCCATCACTTCGCGATCTGCCTCGGGACTCAGTGTTCCCATCTCAACGAGCGTATCTAAGATTCCACCGATGTCTTGATTTGCAACCGCAATGTAAAACTCGACAATTTTATCCTGAATAAACGGGGTAACCGTCCCACTCATTCCGAAGTCGTAAAAGATGATCCGACCGTCTTCATCAATCGCAAGGTTCCCCGGATGTGGGTCCGCATGGAAGACGCCGTCTTGAATCATCATCTGGAGATAGATTCGCTGGAGCTCTGTTGCAAGCTCGGTCCGATCGATTCCCTTTGCATCCAGTGTCTCAATATCGTTGATTTTAGTTCCCGGTAGGTACTCCATCGTGAGCACACGAGCACTTGAGGCATCCTCCCTTGGCGTTGGGATTCGCATCCGGCTATTGTCTTCAAAATTGGATTGGATCTGATTGAGGATGCGTCGTTCACGGGCGTAGTCCATCTCTTCTCGGATGGTCTTTGCAAACTCATCTGCAAGGCTATCCAGCGAAAATGCCTGTCCTTCACCGATAAACCGAACGAGAAGTGGAATGGACCAGCGAAGCACTTTCAGATCGGCTTCAACAAGATCTTCAATTCCTGGGCGTCGGATTTTCACTGCGACTCGCTCACCCTCAAACTCTGCAAGGTATACCTGTCCGAGGCTTGCACCGCTAATTGGGTCCTGCTCGAATGAGTCAAACGTCTCACTAATCGGGCCCAAATCCTCCTCAAGCACCTGTTTTGATTCCTCCCACGGGGCGGGTGGCACGTCATCTTGGAGGCTTGAAAGCACCTCAATATACTGTCTGGGAAGGATATCGGGACGTGTCGAGAGCAGCTGCCCTAACTTGATGAACGTCGGTCCAAGCGTCAAGAGCGTGTCGAGCAGGATCTCTGCTCTGTGAGTCTGCATCTCTGGGGTAACACGCCGTTTCCCACCAACGATGAGATATTTTCGACGGTCGCGGAGATAGGCAAATATGAGCGGGAAGAACCCGTAGAAGACGACGAAAAAGCGCCAGTAGGCGCGGAGATTGACCAGCGTCACCACCCACCGTTAGGCGTCGTCGATCGGAATTGGTTGCCCGTCTTCATCGACCCGTTTTGGAACTGAAATTTCGAGTACACCGCGGTCCATTGTCGCAGATGCGTTCTCCCCATCTGCGTCGCGTGGCAGTGGGAGTTCTGCATCTAAAAACAGTGGTCGGTCCTCACGAACGTAGTGAAACTCCGGTGGAACCGATTTTTCACGCCGGGCATCGACCCGAAGCCGGCCGCTTTCTGCAATAAGATCTGCCGTATCAGCAGTGACGCCGGGAACGTCAATCACAATACGGTACTCATCGTCAGACTCCAACAGGTCCGCGAATACCGCATCCGGCAGGTCGCGGAGTGCATCGCGCAGTACAGACATATCACTGCATAGGGTCGCCGGGTCGAAAAAGCCCGCGGTCATGCTATTTGTTCACACAAAACGGTTCTGTAAGTTATTCGCACCAACCAGAATCTTATACGTACGGATGTGAACGTACAACATATGACTGAAACCGACAGACGTGAGTCGGGGTTTAAATCACGGACTCGGGTGCAGGCCGCGCGCGAGAAACTCCTCGCTGCAGTTTCACCACATACCCGGACAGAACCAATCTCCCTTCGATCGGCAGATGGACGTTCCATCGCAGCGACCATTACGGCTCCAAGTCCGGTTCCAAGCTACGATCGCGCTGCAATGGATGGATACGCTGTTCGTGCACAGGATACATTTGGCGCATCCACCCGATCGCCAAACATTCTCAGAGAATCCGCCGACGCTGTCGGCCCAAATGAGGCGGTCCGCGTTCACACTGGAAGTGAACTGCCAACTGGTGCAGATGCGGTTGTGATGATCGAACACGTTGAGACAGTTGGTGCGGAGATAGAGGTCTTTGATGGCGTTGCAGAGCGCGAAAATGTCGGAGAAATCGGTGAAGATGTGACTGAAGGCCAGCCATTATATGACCCTGGACACCGGCTCCGGCCATCTGATGTTGGACTGCTGAAATCCGTTGGCGTATTTGAAGTCGATGTGTACGATCGACCCACAGTCGGTGTTATTCCGACCGGTGAGGAGTTAGTTGAGGCAAACCCGCAGCCCGGAGAGGTCATCGAAACAAACGGATTGACAGTCTCACAGCTTGTCCAGCGGTGGGGCGGTGACGCAACATACAGAGACATTGTCACAGATGATGAGAATGCGCTTCGTGCTGCGGTTCAACGTGACCTCACCAAAGATGTGATTGTCACGACAGGCGGCTCTTCAGTTGGGGAACGAGATCTTATCCCTGAGGTTGTCTCCAAACTTGGTGAGGTACTTGTCCACGGTGTTGCACTCAAACCGGGACATCCGGTTGCACTTGGTATCGTTGAGGAGACACCGGTGATCATGCTGCCGGGGTATCCAGTCGCCTGTATTATCAATGCAATGCAGTTCCTTCGACCAGTGCTCAAACATGTCGGTAATCTTCCGATAGAACCCACTCCAACCGCAGCCGCGACGCTCTCACGAAAGATTCCCAGTGAACCTGGTACACGGACATTTGCTCGCGTCAGGACCGAACAAACAGACGACGGACTGGCAGCAACACCAACCCGCGCAAGCGGCTCAGGCGTCCTCTCAAGTGTTGCACTTGCAGACGGCTGGGTTGTGGTTCCGGAAGACAGAGAGGGATACGGAGCAGGAGAAACGGTTGCAGTTGAAAACTGGGAGGCGCTACCATGAGTGACCGACGGGAATTCAAAGACCTTGTTTCACCCGAAGTGGCACATGAAACGATCGAGACGCTTGAGTTAGACCCTGGCACTGAAGAGATTACACTCTCGAACGCAGATGGTCGAATCTTGGCAGAACGCATTGATGCAACCCTGGATGTACCGGGATTCGATCGTGCTTCAATGGATGGATACGCAGTTAATGCACGGGATACGTTCGGTGCTGACGAAGCGGATCCGGTTGTGCTCGAGCAGATTGATGCAGTGCATGCAGGGACAACCCCGTCTGTAGAGGTAGTACCGGGCACGTGTGCAGAGATCTCCACCGGTGCGGTGATGCCGCCGGGTGCAGATGCAGTGGTGATTGTCGAACGAACAGACGAGCAAACAGCTGGTGAGACAACGGAGATTGAGATTCGAACGAGTGTCGCGCCAGGTGACAGTGTGATGGCTGCAGGTGCAGACATTGCAGCCGGTGCTCGTGCGATCGGCCCCGGAACCGTGCTTACCCCACGTGAGATTGGCCTGCTCGCAGCACTTGGATACAAATCAATTCCCGTTCGAGCAAAGCCACGAGTTGGAATTGTGTCGACTGGCGATGAGTTGGTTCGTCCAGGCCAAGAACTTGACAGTAGTCGTGGGCAGATATATGATGTAAACAGCGATACGATCGCTGCGGGGGTCCGAGAAGCCGGCGGAAACCCGGTCCTCTACCCCCACGCAGGCGATGACTATGATGAGATGGAGCGGCTACTTAGAACCGCAGCGGATGAGTGTGACCTTGTCCTCTCCTCCGGTTCAACATCCGCGAGCGCGGTTGATGTGATCTACCGTGTCATCGAGGACCGAGGTGAGCTGTTGCTTCACGGTGTTTCGGTCAAACCAGGAAAGCCGATGCTTGTTGGGCGGATGGGACAATCTGATGGCGGCGAGTCAGCGTACGTTGGGCTTCCAGGCTACCCAGTTTCGGCGTTAACGATTTTTACGACGTTTGTTGCACCTGCCATTCGTGACGCAGCAGGCATTCCAGAGCCAGTCACGGCGACGACAAGCGGACAGATGGCAACGGTGGAACGCTACAGCGAGGGACGGACACGTCTCATGCCGGTTGGACTGGTAGAAAATAGCGACCGTGATACGCTCGTGTATCCGGTTGATAAAGGATCGGGCGCAACGACAAGCCTTGTTGAAGCTGATGGGATTGTAACGGTTGACGCAGACACGAGCTATCTCGATCGCGGCGAGCAGGTAACTGTAGAACTGTTTTCACCAAACGTGCGAGCGCCGCCACTGCTCGGTGTCGGTGAGGATGACCCACTGCTCAATCAACTGCTTGATGCGCTTACAAACCCACGATATCTCCCGCTTGGAAGCAGAGAAGGTATCAGACGCCTTCGCAACGGCGTCCCAGACATTGCCGTTGTCGCGGGACCACAACAAGCGGAGGTCGATGCGATCGATATTGGTGGGTGGAGCCGTGAGTGGGGATTCGTTGTTCCGGCAGGGAATCCTGACGCTGTTACTGGGATCGAATCGCTAGTTGAAGAGGAACTCCAGTTTGTGAACCGAGAAACGAACTCCGGGCTTCGAACAAGCTTTTCGAGCGCCATTGGAGAGTATGCGGACGCAGCCGGGGTTGATCGCCACGAGGTCGTTTCTGCAATCTCCGGATTCGAATTCGGACTCAAAGCGTTTGAAAGTCCAGCAAGGCGAGTCCATGCTGGTCGTGCAGATGTTAGTCTTGGCCTCAAAGAAACTGCAGATCGGCTAGGGCTTTCATTTGTTTCGCTCGGGACGCAGCCGGTTCGAATCTTTGTGAATCCCGATCGTCTCCAAAAAGCAAGTGTCGGCCACCTTACTGAGTTGCTTGAAACGATCGAAACACTCACAGACTCGTTCAGCGGTTACGAGCCATAAGGGTCGGCCCTACGACTCATCTGGTTCGCTTTCTTCAGTTGATCGCATTCCCTCTGGAGAGAGGTCTTCGAGTCGACCGGCAAGCGTTGCAGCATCTCCAGCAACCGTTGATGGATCGACACCGGCCTGATTTGCGACGATACGGACGTGTGTTGCTAACAGCGATAGTGCCTGTAACCCTTCGTCTTCCGGTGAATCTGCCGTTTGGGCAAATGTCGTGTCAATTTCCTCGCTGTCCCGAATAACACCAAGATAGAACGCAGAGATCGAGTCATCTTCAAGAAGTTCGATCGCGGTTTCGCGCTCAGACGTGAATGCAGAGTCATCGCTCATACTTTCTTTCAGAGCGGGATCAAGAAAAATAGTGGGGGCGATCGTGCTGTGGTGCGTTAGTCCTGTGGTCGTGGCAGGGCAATGTAGAGTGTACTGACGATGTTGAACGGATCGTACACCGACTGGTGGCACTGACAGTAGACTCGGTCTTCTGCATTGTACCGTGCGGATTCACCAGTTCGTTTGTATCCTGGCACACAGCAGAAGTGCGTACACTTGTTGACGAAAGCAAACACACCTTCGTCGGTACTCGCATCAAGCCACTCGCTTTCTTGGGCCGCCTCTTCCATCCGGCTCGATCGAATAATCACTACTGGGATGACGTTGTCGGTATCTTCAGACCTCCATGTTGCAGTTGCTGGTTTTCCAACACCGGAATTTCCAACGTCGTTGCCCCACTCTTCGTAATCGTCGAAATCATCAATATGGAACCGATCGCCCTCGTCTTTGACATCTGCTTGCCAGTCGTATCCCGGTGCGGAATCAGATTTGAAGTAGTTGTCCGAGTCAAAATTTGGGTCAAGTCCTTCGTACGACTGGTGTCCACAGTACTGGAACCACTCTTGTGAGTACTGGAGTCCACCAAGCTCTTCTCGGGCAATCTCAACCTCAACACCTTGGACCTCTTCAGTGTCAACCTCAGGCCAGACACCGCGGATATACCCTTCGTCATCGATCTCAATGGGGACTTGTGGCATCCCGTACGGTGCAGGACCACCGGTCCGATCGATCGTCATTGCCTCGACAGGACCGCCACCGATCCCTGATGCGGAGGTGAGCGACTGCACACTCACGGTTCCAGCAACACCGAGTCCAGCAAGCGTTGCACCACCAACAACGCCTTTGACGAAACGCCGTCGCCCGGACTCTTCTGGATATTTGTCGTCTGCGCTCATATGAGAACCTTGTACCGGCCGGTAAAAAGCATGACGAAGTACGTGGTTAATACAGAAACAGACAATTATTCATTACTGTTTTACTCAGTTGTGAGGCAATTTTCCGGAGCATGTAGGGTGCTTTTAGGAGTGGGTGAGCATATCACACAGTATGTCACTCCACAATCGAAGCGTCCGCCAAGACGTTCGTGAACTTGGTGCATTAGTCGGAGACGTGCTGTCCGAGCAGACCTCATCTGACTCGTTTGAGACGGTAGAGACGCTGCGACAGGCATCGATCGCCTACAGAAACGGGGAAACAGATTCCAGAAAACGACTTCACTCGGTCTTTGAGCGACTGCCACCCGAAGAAGAAAGCGTTGTCGCGCGTGCCTTTGCGACCTATTTTGAACTCATCAATCTCGCAGAGGAGCGCGAGCGCGTGCGAGCAGTCCGGGAAGACTCCCAGCAGCAAACGCTCACAGACAGCCTTGATCAGACAGTAAAGACGCTTTCTGAGGCTGGCGCTGACGACGAGCTGGTTCAATCTATTCTTAATGATATTCTTATTGAGCCAACATTCACTGCGCACCCAACGGAAGCTCGACGTGCAACCGTCAAAGCAAAACTCCGATCGATCGCAGGCCACTTAGAAACGCTTGATGAACGCAACCTCACCGATCGAGAAGCAGAGCGTGTCTGGAAACAGATCGACGCAGAAGTAAACAGCCTGTGGGGGACACGGCAGGTTAGAAATCGGCCCCCGGAGCCGCAAGATGAGGCACGAAATGTGCAGTGGTATCTGGAGAACACATTGTTTGACGTCGTTGGGGAGGTGTACAGCGAGTTTGAATCAACTGTTTCGGCGGAGTACGAGGACATCGAACTTCCAAAACTGTTCGAATTTCGATCGTGGGCCGGTTCCGACCGTGATGGCAATCCATATGTAACCGTTGATGTTACGGACGACACACTGAGTCGTCAACGTGAAATTGTTATCACCCGCTACCGTGACACGCTGAAGCGGCTATCAGCAGTCTTGAGTCAGGATGGCGATCGCTATCCAACAACAGAGGCATTCAAGTCGTCATTCCGTGCAGATGAAGAACACTTCCCGCGGATTGTCGAAGAGGCAACGGAGCGATATCCGGATGAACCATACCGACAGAAGCTTCGGCTGATGCGAGAACGTCTCGATCGAGTTGGCGATGTTCGACCGAATGGCTATCAGGATGTTTCGGGACTAATCGAGGATCTGACAGTGATTAATGAGAGCCTCAAAACGTACGGTGGCGAAGATGTGGCAGAAGCGTTTGTCGAGCCGCTCCGACGCCAAGTGAACACGTTCGGGTTCTCGCTCGCAAGCTTGGACCTTCGAGACCATCGAAAGAACCACACAAAAGCGATCGCTGATGCGCTCGAAACCGAAGGAATTGATTACCAAGCGATGGATGAAAAAGAGCGAACTGAGTTGCTCACAGAGGCGATTTTGCAGGATGAGCCGCTCATTGATCCTGAAGATCCAGGCGACATTGGCGACACAGCCGAACGGATCTTGAACAGATTTGTTGCGCTTGGTGAGTGGCAAAAAGAGTATGGTGTCGAAGCGATTGACACCTACTGTATTTCAATGACTGATGAGCCGAGCCACGTGCTTGAGGTGCTATTCTTGGCTGATCAGGTTGGTGTTGTTTCGCTCCCTGATCACTGTGGCCTCGACGTTGTCCCACTGCTTGAGACGGAGTATGCACTCAATGGAGCAGAGCGAATCATGGGGACCCTCTTCGAAAATGAGGCGTACGCGAAGGCACTCGACGCCCGTGGATACACCCAAGAGATCATGTTGGGGTACTCAGACTCAAACAAGGAGAATGGCTTCCTTGCGGCGAACTGGGACCTCTATAAAAATCAAAAACGGCTCGCATCGATTACGGACGAGCACGATGTGACAATGCGGCTGTTCCACGGCCGTGGTGGCTCGATCTCCCGTGGTGGTGGCCCAATGAATGAAGCGATGATCGCCCTCCCAAACGAGACTGTAACCGGGCAGATCAAATTCACCGAACAGGGTGAGTCGATCGCCGAAAAGTATGGCAGCCCACGGATTGCAGAACGGAATCTCGAACAGATGCTTGATGCACAGGTTCGGGCCCGCCAGCAGGCACTCGAAGAACCGATCGAAGAGGTGCCAACGGAATGGTCCGATGCAATGAATACAATGGCGACTGCAGCCAGACAAGCATACCGAGACCTACTGAATAGCAAAGGGTTCGTCCGCTACTTCGAACAGGCGACTCCAATTACAGTCATCGAGGATCTCAATCTTGGCTCCCGACCAGCATCCCGGTCAGGTGAACGAACGGTTGAGGACCTCCGTGCGATTCCATGGGTGTTCTCATGGACACAATCTCGCTGTATCATTCCGGGATGGTACTCGATCGCCGCTGGAATTGACGCATATATCACAGACGGTGGTGACATCGAGACGCTGCAAGAAATGTATGGCAGCTGGGACTTCTTCCGGACAACACTCGATAACGCAACGCAAGCGGTTGCCCGAACTGAGTTGGAAATCGCACAAGAGTATGCAAATCTCGCAGATGAGGAGCTCCGAGAGAAGTTCTTCCCAGAACTCACCGACGAGTATGAGCGAACCGTCGAACACCTGCAGACGATCACCGGCAGAGATGAGCTATTGAAGCGACAGTGGCTCCAAGAGAGCCTCGATCGTCGAAATCCGTACGTTGATCCGCTCAATATCTTACAGACACACCTGCTCGATCAGACACACAGAACAGAAGCCGAAGAACGAACGCTCCGACTCACAGTGAACGGAATCGCAGCAGGAATGAAAAATACCGGATAACGGAACAGCAAACGCGAATGTGGGTGCCTCTCACCCGGTTGAATTCACGTTTACGGGAGTGGACACAGACTTGCTGTGAAATAGACAACGTCGTCTGAATCGTTTCGTGCACCGTGGATTACACCCCGATCGTGGAGTACAATACCAGGTGCATCGACCATCTCTGAAACTGCGTCATCCCCCTTTCCTTGGAGAACCGTCACGGTTCCAGAGAGAATATGAAAGACGTTTGTGCTGTCTCCGTGTTCGTGTGGATCGAGTTCCGCACCCGGTCCAAGCGCAAACAACTTGACAAGCACATCGTCTCGCACAACGACTTCTCCCGTTTGAATCTCCCCGTCAGCGGGGTTAAGTTCGGATACAGTATCGTCGAATCGATCGAGTACCATACTCAACATATGCGACTGATCGATTATAATACCCGCTCTGCCCGATCGGTACCGCACCCCTGCTGTGCATACAATCTGTCACAGCACCTTGGATACCTTCACCCAGACCAGTGGTGGTATTGTCGATCGATTTCAGATACTGTTATCGCGTCATATACACGTGGTTACCGGCCGCCAGCGTTCGAGTGTGCTGGGGCATTCCCTGGCCGATCGCTTGTATTGCCGTTTCGTTCGGTTCGATCGGTGTCAGTGTTGCGCTCTTCATTGTCATCACGATCTGTGTCGGTATCTGTTGTATCTGAACTGTTATTTGTTGTAGACTCGTTGGTTGCGTTCTCGTCTGACTCATCTGCGTGAGACTGGCCGTTCGCGGACGCATTTTCAGCGGGTCCGTTGCCGTTATTTCCAGCTGCATCACTGACTGCCGGCCCAAGCTGGTCGATCGATCCACCAAGGAACTGATTAATTAGCGAGTGGATTTCGCTCACATGATCTGGGACCTGTGATGGCATCTCTGATGGTGGCCCTGCCCGCTCTGATTGATTTGGAGTGTCTGTTTCATTCCCTGCATCTGCATCAGATTCGTTTACGTTTCCAGCATCGGAATCAGCGTCTGTATCGTCAACAACTTCCTCACCGTTGATGGTGTATGTTGTCGATGCAGTTTGGTCGTCTGTCGTCACTGTTACATTGAAGGACTCATCCGCAGCAACAGCAAACTCAATCATACCATCCTCGTCTGTCTCACCGACTGAAGCGTTGTTCACACTCACGTTTGCGCCGGAGACAACGCTCTCGTTCTCGCTCACGGTGAGCGTCACTGTTCCATTATCGTAGGCTGCGTCGATCGACAACCCACCAGTGGTCGATTCGTTCCCAATGTCAGTGTCAGTGTCCGCTTCTGTCTCTGTCTCTGCAAGTGCCGTTCCTGCAAGTGCAGGGGCAGCCAGAAGAAGCACAACTGCCAACCCAACAGCAATCAGTGATTGTCGATTCAGTTTCATCGTGGCTCAGCCAATGCGAGCACCCCCTATTAATCGGCAAGATGCTACACCCGAATTCACTCCTCTAAACCACGTTTTAACGATAATTAACCCGGATTAAATGGTGGCTACCGCACTGACGGGCACTACGTGGAATAAAATAGCACGAGCGTCGCCCGATCGCTATCGCGCGTCACCCGTCGCTGCGTCTGCGGTCTGCTCCTGTGAGTCATCCCCTCGTACAGGGAGCGGCTCATCTGGAATCTTGAGCCCTTTGATTCGTGCGATCGTCGGCAATATCGCACCCATCACACGAGTCACTGCGTTCTCTTTCGGTGCGGCAATTGCAGGGCCGTATGCATCGGTGACAACTGAAAAGTATGGAATATTAAGCCCGTCTTTTGGATATGATTCACGCGCCAGTGCATGTTCAGCCACGACAAAGTCCTTAAATTTGAGTGCCGGCGTCATCGTCACCGAGAGGGTGACTGGTTCATCACTAATTACGGTATATTTGTGTGGAACGCCTTTTGGAATCTTCTCGTGATCGCCTGCGCCAGCAGTATGCTCTTTGCCGTCGATCGTCACTCGAAGTTCACCGGTGTTGATCGTGAATGTCTCTACCTGTTCAGGATGGCAGTGTTCCGCAACCGTGTGCCCCGGTTCAAGATGGAACTTGAGTGTCAAGGTTCCAGTTTCGGGGTCGTCCGGTTCATTGAGAAATTCAACCGTCTCCCCACGGACGGGGTGTTCTGTGACTGTAACCGATCGACCACCACGGGTTTCGATCCACTGTTGTTTGTTGCCTCGCGGAACACTCCATGCTGTAGAATCCATGACAACACACCGCCACAAGAGTAGATAATTGTTCCTGTTACTGAACAACGGCGTGCGACGCGCTAGAGTGAGCCAACAAGCTCTTCAGCAACAATTGACGCATCAAGGAGTGCGGGATCTACCGCAAGATCGGCTTGTCCTTTTACGAATTCCGGAAGCGACTCATCCGCATAGACGACAACTCGAACGTCTGGGTAGTTCTCTTTTGCAACCGGAATACCGGTTGCTTCCGCAGTGTCGGTAAACACCAAGAGTGCGGCCTCTGCAATACCTGCGTTTTCAAGCGTCTCCGTCGAGACGATATCTGTGATACGAGAGACGGCCACACCTTCGGCCTTGAGGGCATCACCGAGATCGTATAGATCCGGTCCAGCAACGATCGCGGTTGGAGTATCTGACATTATTCGTACTCAATGGTTGCCGGCGGTTTATGTGTCACGTCATACACGACTCGGGCAACGTTCTGATTGGTTCCGGTAATTCGGCTCTGAATGCGCTGGAGCACATCCCACGGTAACTCCTGTGCCCGTGCAGTCATCCCATCTCGTGACTCAACCGATCGAACCGAGACAATCCAGCCGTGAACTCGGTTGTCACCTTTGACACCGGTTCCTTTCCCAATCACCGCAGCAAATGCCTGCCATGGGTCGTGTTCTTCGAGTTCGTCCTCAACAACGTGACATGCCTCCCGTGCCACCTCAACCTTCTCAGGTGTGACTTCGCCAAGCACACGAACTGCAAGGCCTGGCCCTGGGAATGGCATGCGCTCGGAGATGATCTCTTCGAGACCAAGCGCGCGAGCAACCTCTCGGACTTCATCTTTGTATAGATCGCGAACTGGCTCAACAATGCCATCAAAATCAACAATATCCGGGAGTCCACCAACATTGTGGTGGGATTTGATTCCGCCTTCGCTCTCGATTCGGTCAGGATAGATCGTTCCCTGAACGAGGTAGTTTGCACCGGTCTCTTTTGCCTCACGCTCAAATTCGCGAATAAACCCTTCACCGATGACGGCACGCTTCTCTTCAGGGTCGATGACACCGGAGAGCGCATCAAAGAACCGATCGCTTGCGTCAACCACGCGGAGGCTTTCCATGAAAGCAAATGTTTCTTTGATTTGTTCTGTCTCGCCTTTTCGCATCAATCCGGTGTCGACATACACTGGTGTGAGCTGTTCACCGACTGCTTCGTATGCAAGTGTTGCAGCAACGGATGAATCAACACCGCCGGAGAGTGCGATGATTGCCTCATTGTCACCAATCTGATTTTTGATCTCTGCGGTCGCTTCGTCAATGAATTCGTCTACGTTTACCATAGTTAGATCTGAACTGGTTCGGAGTCGTCTGCTGGTTCGGCATCGCTGCCGGCTTCTACGCCAGGTTGTGCAAGCACTGCATCAATAAGCCCGACAAACGGTGGGCTGGCCCGATCTGGACGCGATCGGAACTCCGGATGGAACTGTGTGCCGAAGAAGAACGGATGGTTCTCGCGTTCGAGAATCTCCATTCGACGGCCAGCAGTACCGGAGAATGTAAGGCCATCTGCCTGCAGTTGCTCGATATATTCCGGATTTACCTCGTATCGATGGCGGTGTCGCTCGATACAGGAGTTACTCTCATAGACTGACGCTGCGAGCGTCTCCGGTTTGATATCTGTTTTATGAGCACCAAGCCGCATTGTCCCTCCCATATCGTCAAGTTCGTGCTGCTCCGGAAGGAGATCAATAACAGGATACGGCGTTTCCGGCTCAAGCTCTGCGGAGTGTGCATCATCCCATCCGAGGACATTCCGTGCGTGTTCGATAACTGCCATCTGGAACCCAAGGCAGAGACCGAGGAACGGAATGTCGTTCTTTCGGGCATATTTGATCGCCTCAATTTTTCCTTCTGTACCTCGTGAACCAAATCCGCCAGGAACAACAATACCGTCTGCTTCTTGGAGCCGTTCGGTATGCTGATCTCGCATCTCATCGGAGTCAACCCACAAGACGTTCACATCGACTTCACGCTCAATGCCTGCATGTTTGAGCGCTTCATGGATCGACATGTACGCATCTTCAAGGGCATACTTTCCAACAAGTGCAATATCAACCGACCCGTGTCGATCGCGGGTGACAAGCTCGCGCCAGCGCTGTGACCGATCACCCTTCGGGAGTGCCTCATCCACAATTCCTAACCGCTCCATCACGTACTCATCCAACCCTTCTTCTTCGACCATCAACGGGACATGGTAGATGTCGGGAACATCCGGATTTGAGAAGACTGCATTCGTCGGCACATCACAGAAACGTGCAATTTTGGTCTTTGTCTCCGGATCGAGTTTGTCTTCCGATCGGCCAACAAGGATATCCGGTTGCAGACCGATCGATCGAAGCTCTTTGACCGAGTGTTGGGTTGGCTTCGTTTTTTGTTCGCCGTTTTTCGAGTACGGAACCAATGTGACGTGAGTAAATAGAATGTCCTCTGGCTCCTCTTCGCTTGCGAACTGTCGTAGTGCTTCGAGGAACGGCATCGACTCAATGTCGCCGACCGTACCACCGATCTCAACGATACAAACGTCAGTGCCCTCCGCAGCTTCACGAATACGGCGTTTGATATCGTCTGTGACGTGTGGGATAATCTGTACCGTCTTCCCGAGATAATCACCAGCGCGCTCTGCTTCAATCACGCTCTGGTACGTTTTTCCGGTTGTGACGTTGTGATCAGACGTCATATCAATGCCAAGGAAGCGCTCGTAGTTTCCAAGGTCAAGATCGACTTCGCCACCATCTTTCAGGACATACACCTCTCCGTGTTCGTATGGGTTCATTGTTCCAGCGTCAACGTTGAGATACGGATCAACCTTGACCGCGGTTACGTCGAATCCCGCGTTTGCAAGAAGTCGGCCAGTGCTGGCGGCGGTAATACCCTTGCCTAACCCGGACATGACACCTCCTGTTACAAAAACGAATTTCCGACCTAGTGATGGGTCGTATCCCGTATTGGGTTCCGTCGGCATACTGAGTGTGCGCAAGGATTCGTCAAAACGGTTTCGAAGCCGTCTGTTGTATGTGTAAGTTCCGCAGTCAGTTGAGTAACATATTCGGCTGCTCAGAGGTCGCGCCGTGAGACGCCATCAATTTCCAGCACAAAGTCAGCACCAAACGCCCCTGCCGGTGTTTGATAGCCTGTTGGGGCTTCTCCAGCAACTGTGCGCGCTGCGATCGCAAGTGCCGCAGCAACCGTCACATCATATGGGTCCGGTGTCGAAAGCAGCGAATGAGCCGTTTCGTTCGTCTCTTCGCTCCACGCTTCACCCCAAATAGTAACAGCTGCCGCAGCACGTTCTTCGGCAGTTGGCCCAGAGACAGTCCGATCAACAACTGCTTCAAGCAGTGATTGTACGGGGCCAGCCGAAAGCAGTGGTCCAAGCGTATTTCCGGCACGCATCGCGAGCCGTGCTGGCTTTGGAAGCGCCATATAGACGTGGATATTGGGGATTTTTGTAGTGTGATATGCGGTTGAGATGTCACCCCACGGGAACGCAGTAACGGTCTGTGATCCCCAGCCAAAATCGACTGTCCGTGTCCGATCGCCACCAGGAACGGCCCGAAGCTGTCCGTCCTCTCTAATCGCCCCTCCGTCACCTAAGCCACGAAGTGCGGTTTTTGTCGTTCCTGGTGAGATGCCACCAGTTGCAGAGATGGCAAGTGAGAGATGTGTCGCAGATGGAAGCCGGTCGTGAAGATGCGCCGAGAGACAGTCCGTTGGGACCACATCAAAGCCAACACCTGGCATGATCGTTACGCCCGCTGTTTCTGCGGCTTCATGCTGTCTGGCCGCACGCTCGAATACCGGAATCTCACCCGTAATATCGAGATAGTGTGTTTGTGTTTCGATCGCCGCCTCAATCAGTGGGTCTGCCGTTTCTTCGAACGGCCCTGCACAGTTGAGAATAGTGTCAACACCATCCAGATACTCTCTGATTGTGTCTTGGTCGGAGAGATCGAACGATCGACTACGGAGATCAAGTTCAGCACCGAGCTGGTGAACACTGGTTGCATCACGGCCTGCAAGGATCGGCTCATGGCCGCGATCGACCGCTTCGCGAGCAATGAGTTCGCCAGTGTAGCCATACGCACCATAAATAAGGAGGGAGTCCATACCAATTTGTTCGATCGGACGACAAATAAACGGTAATGGTCGACATCTGATACAACAGCCGGCTGCAGTCGCTGCAATCACAGAGTTAACCAGTCCGGAGGCAAAAGTATTCGCTATGACATTTCACCGATTCGGACTCGGAACCTATCTGAACGACGACCACGACCAATGTGTTGAAAGCGTCACAACAGCGATCGACGTTGGATACCGTCACATCGACTCTGCGCAAGGGTACAACAACGAGCGTGCGGTTGGTGAGGGTATTGCGGCGTCCAATGTCGATCGAGACGACCTGTTTGTTGCGAGCAAACTCGCGACGGAAAACCTCGGCTATGACGATGTAATTGAGACAACGGAAGAGAGTGCCGAAAAGCTCGGCCTCGAGACGATCGATCTCATGTATGTCCACTGGCCGATCAACACGTATGAGCCGGATGAGACAATACCTGCGCTGAACGAACTCGTCGATCGTGGACTTGTTGAGCACGTTGGCCTCTCTAACTTCCGTCCGGATCAGTTGGATGCAGCGATTGATCGACTCGAATATCCCCTATTTGCGCATCAGGTCGAAATGCATCCGTTACTCCAACAAGAAGCGCTGTGCGAATACGCTCGCGAAGATGATCACTGGCTGGTTGCGTACTGTCCGATCGCCCGCAACCAAGTTACAGAGATACCAGCACTCGGTGAGATTGCAACCAAACATAACGCCACCCCAGCACAGGTATCGCTTGCATGGTTGTTGGCTCAAGAACAGGTCGCACCGATTCCAAAAGCAACTGGCGAGGAACATATCCGGGAAAACTTCGAGGCGCAATCGATCGAATTGGATACCGATGATCGTGAAACAATTAGTGAGCTAGCTGAAGAGCGCCGAATCGTTGATTTCGACGATGCGCCGTGGAATCAGAACTAATTACTACTGTGTCCCGTTCGACATTTCGTTTTTCAGTGACTCCGATGGGGTAGCACCGAGTGAAATAACGCTATTGACGACTGTTTCTTCGTTCTGTTGCTCTGCAATGAGCTGTGTGCTAGCTCGTTCGATCTCCTCGACCTGGGCTGCCTGAGCACGGTTGGCGCCCGCTAAGTCCGCTGCATCAGCCGCAATTTCGGTGGCCGTGTCTGCACTCTCTTCAACCACGCTTGCGACAGACTCGGTGGTTGCAGCCTGATCATCAGTTGCATTAGCGACTTCTTGAACCCCTTGAGACGCATCGCTCACTGCAGCGGTTATCTCATCCAGCCGATCGAGTGCCTGTTCGACTTGTTCAACTCCGTTTGCAACCTGTTCCGTCGTCTCATCCAAGCTTTCGACAGTCTCGACGCTATCTTCCCGGATATCATCGACCATTGTTTCAATCTGTGCGGCTTGTTCTTTTGATTCCCCAGCAAGCGATTTGACTTCATCAGCAACCACTGCAAATCCAGCGCCCGCCTCGCCTGCCCGCGCGGCCTCAATCGACGCATTAAGCGCGAGCAGGTTTGTCTGCTCGGCAATGTCGTTGATTATTTCAACGACCTCATCGATCTCTGAAATTCGCTGCTGCAGTTGCACAACCTCATCTGCAACCGAGCCAGTTGTCTTCCCAATTTGGTTCATAACTGTGACTGCGTCAGAGGCCGCAGTCTGTCCATCATCTGCAAGCGTTGCAGCTTTTGTACTTGTTTCGGCAACCTCGTTTGTTGTTGCAGCGATCTCTTCGACAGTTGCAGAGAGGTTTGCTATTTCGCTCGAAACCGTGTTCATATCGGCTGCTTGCTCACTCGCTTGTTCACTTAGCGATGTTGACTGTGAGGCAAGCGTCTCTGTGGAGTCTGACAGTTCACGGACTGGTTGTTGGATTGTCTCCGCAACCTCTTTGGCAAGCGCTTTTTGAGCCTCAGTCTCAGCCTCGATCTGCTCTGCATACGAGTTGATGTATGTATCCATCGCAATTCCCTGATCCAGTGAAAGAAGTTTGAGAAGTGAGCACGTGTGCTCAACAACCTCTTCAACTGCAGCCGAGACCGCATCGCTGTCGGTATCGTCGCTACTACTGTGTGTTTCGATTGCATCCTCACCGATTGCAGTGAGCAACCCCTCGTAGTAGACTGAGTATTGGCCTAAATATAGATCAGGGCCAACACCGAGTAGGTCATGAAGCTTTCCAACGCGTGCCCGCTTTGCAAAATATGGCTTTTCATACTCACCCACAGCTAGTTCCCGAAGATATCGTTTTTGACCTGATTTGAGTGCGTCAATTGATTGTGTTGACCGGTCAAGAATCCGGTTTGCGGCGGCTGTTTCTGTAATCCGATCGTAAAATTCGTCAACAAGATCATCAGCAACACGGTCAAATGTCGGTTCCAATGCAGCGAGACGCTCGGCATCCGCACTTGTAAACTCCGTGTACGCCTTCCGATCCGCAATAATCCCTTCATCTACACCAAGAGAGTCCAACAACGAATCTCCGTTAACCGACTGTCGAATAGCTGCATCGATCGCAACGTCTGGTGCCTCTGACATACGGGGAACTACCATCCAGAACATATAATTGTTCGATCCCAGTTATCGGAAGTGATAGCACATCCTGGCTGGTTGCCGCCGTCGAAAATAGCATACAGTCAGTAACAAAATAGTACCCATGATTCGCGTCTCCGCGCCCGGTCGGCTCCATTTTGGATTCGGAAATTTGAGCCTCTCGCACTCGCGTCTCTACGGCGCAATTGGAATCGCAATTGATGGGCCAAAAACAATAGTCACCGCCTCGCAAGCAGAGATGGTTCGGTGTGATAATGAGATCATCCACCAGTACGCGACGCAGGTCTGTGAGGACTTCTCGCTTCCGGGTGTGGAACTAACACTTGATGCACAACTCCCACGACACACCGGTCTAGGAAGCGGTACACAGCTTGCACTCACAGTGCTTGTTGCAACACTACAGACATACGAGCAGACAGTCGATGTGCGATCGTATGCACCTACACTTGGTCGCGGTGGTCGATCGGGTGTTGGTGTTGCAGCGTTTGAAAATGGAGGATTCGTTCTTGATGGTGGACATCCGACAACCCGGTTTACAACCGATCGGCCAGCAGACGGAGAGTGGACAGTTCCGCCAGTAATTGCTCAGCATCAGATACCAGACTCTTGGCGATTTGTACTTGTATTTCCCGATGTACCGGGCGGTCGAAATGGAGGCGAAGAGGATGAAAGTATGCGAGCGGTGATAGAGCGTGCAGATCCACAGCTTGCAGACCGAATTTCCGGTCTTATCGTGCGTCAGATACTGCCGGCAGTTGCCGGTGGACGGGTTGAAGAGTTTGGCAATGCGATCGCAGAGCTTGGCCGGCTCAACGGTGCATGGTATGCAGATGAACAGGGCGGTGTCTATCGGCCACCGGTTGGATCGATCGTTGAGTCTCTCAGCAGCAAGCCATCGATTTACGGAGCGGGCCAATCGTCGTGGGGCCCTGCGGTGTACGGTGTGACCGATCAGGGACAGGTAGCTGCGGCAAAAAAAGCAGGTCAACGTGCGCTCGCGGACGCTGGCGTTGCTGGTGATGTGCTAGTTGTCTCCGGACGGAATAGCGGTGCAACGATCGAGACGTTGTGACTCTGTAGGAGGGCAACGGCTAAGCAAACGCATCTAAATTGATACACTATGCAGTATATGCCGTTCGGCATTTCGCGGCTGGATTCGACGCTTGGTGGAGGAGCACCAGTTGGGAATGTTGTTCTCCTCGCCGGGGAGTCCGGTGCTGGTGCACGCGAATTTCTTCACACAAGCGCCGTAATGAACGCATTAGCCCAGGCAGATGAGGAGCTTTTTAAATTGTATTATGATGAGGTGGGAGAGAATACAGTCTTCCCAGAAGAAATTCACTATCTCTCAATCACGTCACATCGAGATGCGATCGAGCGTGAGTTAGAATATACACTAGCTGAAGAGATTATTGATGCAGTCGGGCAGAATATTGTGTATCGAGACTTTTCCGCAGAATATTTCCAAGCGAGTGCGATCCCGCGTGAGTGGTATGTCGGCCAAGCAACATCAATTACCGATCTTGGTAAAGACGAACGTCGGGACTCCGTCTTTGGTTCGCTTGGAGATTACCTCTCTGAACACGCCAGTGGAAACCTAATGCTGCTTGATTCGGTGACAGACCTGATTGGTGCCATCAATGACGATATCGAGTGGAGCGACATCGCAATGCTCATGCGAGGGCTTAAACGGGCTGCATACAGTTGGGGCGGGCTGATTCTCGTCCTTGTAAATACGGATACGCTGACAGAGACACAGCTTGGACAGCTGATGGATGCTGCTGGTGGAACATTTGTATTTTCGTGGGAAAGTGGTGGATCAAAGCGAGCTCGTGTAATGGTGGTTCGAGAGTTTCGAGGGGTATTATCGCGTCTTGAATCAGAAGATATCGTGCAGTTTGAGACAGAAGTTCACGACGGCGGGTTCGACATCAGCGACATCCGAAAGATTCGGTGATACTAAAAAGCGGTCAAAGCTTAAGTGTCGCCTCCTTTATCTATCAGTAGATGGCAGGTGAAAAGGAGCGAACGGGCGCGCTTCCGGGGGAGCTTCATCAGTGGATCGAGCAACGAGCCGCTGACAGTGAGCGGTCACCAACAGAGATACTTTCGCGGGCAGTGATGGCGTATCGGCTCCTTGAAGAAGGAGATCCGACGGAGTCGCTGGCTGCTGAAGTTTCGGCACTTTCGGACCGGGTTGACTCAATTGAAACTGCGTCCACTGCACCCTCCGATGAGCTCCGATCAGAGATTGAGTCACTGGAGACGCAGCTCAGCTCAGATATTGAAGACCTGCAAAGACGCATCGTTGACGTCCTCAAAGAGGCAAAAGCGAAGGCAAAAAAATCGCATGAGCATCCTGAACTCAAAACGGAGATACAGGAACTCAGCGAAGCGGTTGATGCAGTCGAAGAGACAGTCTCAACGCTTGGAATAGAACAAGAGACGCTTGAACAAGAGATGCAGAGTCTCGACGAAACCGTGACAAGCGGATTTGCGAACTATCGGACGGTTTTGGAAGCGCTTGATCAAACAACAGTTGACCTCGCGGACAAAACGAGCATTCTTGCACGGGCAGTGATTTCACTTCGGAGTCGGACTGAGATGATCGAGCGACAGTATGCAATCAAACAGCTCACAGACGATTTCAAACAAGAAGCAAATCAAAAACGTATTGAAACAGGAAATTGCCAGGAGTGTGGTGAGCCGGTAGTTATTGCACTGTTATCGCTTCCAAGGTGCCCGCACTGCGAATCTCGGTTCAGTGGGATCGAGCCTGGCTGGCGGTTCGTCGGGCGTGCAACATTACAAACGGAAACACAGCCAGCGCTGGAAGGCGAAATTGCTGCAATAGTTGATGACCGCAGTGCAGCAACCGGCGAAATTGATCGTTTAGCAAGAGATGACACGCCAACATCGGTGCTAGAGGACGAGCCGTCTACTGAGAACGAGCCAATACAAGAGTCTGCACATGGAGACGAAAAGACAGTGAGTGAGCCAGCGACGAAACACGGAGGCAACTAATGACTGACAACACACCGTCCGATCGGGACCGGTCGCAAAATAAAGAGGGAGACCCAAAACCAGGCGAAGCAGTGTCGAATAACAACGATCGGGAGGGCCCACTCGGTGAGCTAGCATCTCGGATCGATTCGCGACAAAAAGGACGTGACCAAGGTAGCGATGAGTTATTTGACACGGTGGACGTTACAAGCGTTGATGAAGCGGCCCTATGGGAGGAGATTTTTTCGGACACAGACGCCGATAGTGGCGAACAAAGTGTAGACCCGTTCGATGATTTGCAAACAGGAACAACACCGGTCCAGACAGCTAAGGACGTAGCATCCATAACCGATGAAACTGCACCTGTTGATGACTCCGTCATCGTCACAAAGACCAGATATTGTCAACAATGCGAACATTTCTCAGCGCCACCAGAGGCGGTCTGTGAATACGACGGATCAGAGATCATCGAAGTCATTGGACAAACGGAGTTTCGAGTCCTAAACTGTCCGATCGTGGCCACACGCAAAGATAAGTAAGCCAAAATCGACTCACAGAGCAACGAATCTAACAAATAGGACAACGTAGTGGGCTGTATGCAGTTTTGCGATGCTTGTGGTTCAATAATGGTTTCGAACGGTGGCACAATGGTTTGTACGAACGATGACTGTGGTGCTGAAAACGATCGGGACGAGGAGCGTGCAGCACAGTTCATTTCAACAGAGAAACAAAGCGACGATGAACTCATTGAAACCGAAGAAGGCGCTGCGTTCGAAGGAAAGCCGACAGCAAAGGACGTCATTTGCGACAACTGTGGTCATGGCGAAGCATGGTATACGATTAAACAGACGGCCTCTGCGGATGAGCCACCAACCCGATTTTTTAAATGTAAAGAATGTGGTCGGAGGTGGCGTGGATATAACTAACACAAACCCAATCCTTTTGCTCGAATCAGCCTAATGTGGGACATGGATTCTCCCTACGATGTGTTAGGAGTCGCTGCAGATGCAACTGACGGGGAGATCAAAGCAGCGTACAAACATCGAGTAAAAGAGGCACACCCCGACCATGGCGGGACAATGGAGGAGTTCCAACTTGTCAAAGCTGCGTATGAAGATATCAAGGCAGGAACGGCACACAGAACACAGGATATTCAACACGAACAAGAAACTGTAGAAACCCCTGAACCGGATGTCCCAAAAACGTTCACCGTTCAGTATCTTAATTTTGAGACATTCGACGATCATGGCTGGGAACTAACGGATGAAGAGTTATTTTCGGAGGCTGAGGATGCAGCGCTTGATCGAGAGGATTTTGGAGAGTTGATTGTCCAACCGGGTGAATCGCTTTTGGAGGCTGCCGAGCGCTACGGATTTACCTGGCCGTATGCCTGTCGTGGCGGTGCCTGTGCAAACTGTGCTGTCGCAGTGATTGAAGGAGACATCCTCCAGCCAGTCGATCATATCCTCCCGGATGAGATGATCGATCGCGGTATTCGGCTCTCCTGTCTTGGACAGCCAACAGAGACGGATATGAAAGTCGTTTTCAATATCAAAGCGCTTCCTGATCTCGAGGAACTTCGGTTGCCGCCGGGGCCGTTTAGCAAGGTCCAAGCGGACGACTAGTGTTTGAGTTTAGCTGCAAGAAACGATGCGATCGGTTCTGCAACTTGTGTCTCTCGGCCAATGAAAAAGTGATCCGCTGCAAATTCGGTTAGTGAAATATCCATATCTGTTGTCTGTAGTTCCCGAGCCCGATCGACGAGTGGCTCCCAATCTGCCGTTGTATCTCTCGTTGCATACACAATCTGTGCGGGACATACAAGATGTGAGAGTGCAGCCACGGCATCTGCATCGGGGTTGAGTTGGGCCGTTGGAGCAAGCGCACTCACCGCCGTAACATCACCTCGACCCGCAGCGGTAATGAGCCCAACAGCCCCACCGAAACTGAACCCAGCAAGCGCAACCCGATCGTAGCGATCGGTTGCCCACGAAACTGCGTTGTCAGCGTCAGTACACTCACCGTACCCGTCGTCCCATGGGCCGTAGTCGAACCGGAGACAGTCAACCCCCCGATCGGTTAGCTGGTCGCTGATCGTAACAAGACGAGTATCACCACGATGACCACGGTGTTGTGGATGTGGTGGACACGCAATGACAACAGTGTGTGCGGTGTTTACAGCCCGATCAAGTGATGCAGGCGTGTCCCGAACGCCAGGGAGCGTGATACGTTTTCCCATATCTACGGAGAGAGTGTATCAGGTTTTAAGCCCAGCGTGTTCCATTATGATGTATGGGAATCCTTTCGCGCACCTCCTACGTTATTCGGTCAAAAATCAACGCGATTCTTAATCGGGCAGAGGACCCGACAGAGACGCTTGATTACTCGTATGAACAGATGCGAGATGAACTACAGGATGTCAAACAGGGAATTGCAGATCTAACAACACAAAAAAAACGGCTCGAAATCCAAAAACGCCGGCTCGAAGAGAACGTTGAAAAACACAACGAGCAGGCGCGTGAAGCGGTCCAGCAGGACCGCGATGATCTCGCACGCAGGGCACTCGAAAAGAAGAAATCGAAGATGCAGCAGATCGAAGAGCTCGAAGGACAGATTGCAAATCTCCAAACTACCCAAGATAATCTGGTTGAAAAGAAAAACGAGCTGCAGAACCAAATCGAAGAGTTCCGCACAAAGAAAGAGACGATGAAAGCCCGATACGAGGCTGCAGAAGCATCAACTCGTGTGTCGGAAGCAATGACTGGTGTTGGCGACGAGATGGAAGACGTCAGTCGTGCGATTGAGCGCGCTGAAGAGCGAACCGACGAGATGGAGGCGCGGTCGGCAGCCATGGATGAGCTCCAAGAAACCGGCGCGTTAGAGAATGCAATGTCCGATAAAGACGATCTCGATCGAGAGCTTGATGAGCTCCGTCAGGGCGGCGAAGTAGATGCAGAGCTTGATACGTTGAAAGCGGAGATGGGGAAATCAGCGCCTGTTGAAGAGACGGAGCCAGCGGCCGAAACCGAGAGTACGGCTGTTGATGCAGATGGTGGTTCAGACAGCGATGAACTTGACGAGGAGCTTGAGGATCTTGATGTTGCGGTCGATGATGCGGAGATCGAAGCAGAGCTCGAAGAGCTCCAAGAAGACAAATAACAGTCCATCTATCAACACCGACGAGAGTTGTTCTATCTGATGGCTCCGTAGCTGTTTATCTTCTGACAGTGTAGCTGTGGCATGGATGCCACAAGCGGATCCACAATGCAGGAGCGGGGCACGAGCAGTCGGATTCGGCTGTGGGTGCTTATGGAAGCCGATCGCTGGCAGTTGACAACCGTTCTGACGGGGAGTGTTGCTCTTGGTGTCGTTGCTGCAGGTGTTGCCGTTCCGGAGATGTTTCGTGAGGTAGTCACAGAAGATCCGCTCATTGGTGAGTTGTTTGTCGGATTTGTCACGACAACAATCACGGCGGTGACGCTGATTGTCAGTATTGGACAACTCGTACTCTCACAGGAGCTCGGTGCCGTGGGTGATCAAAAAGAGCGGATGGATGCCTCGATTTCGTTCCAACAAACTGTTGAGTCATATCTCCCACAAGCAGTGAGCCCCGCAGAGCCAAGCTCGTTCATGCAGGTGATTGTTATAGAGATCAACACAAAAGCAACAGCGCTTGCAGAGTCACTTGCCAACAGCACAGGCGAAACAGACGAACTCGAATCATACCTTCACACGTTAGTTTCGGATACGGACTCGATCGCAACATCGCTTTCAGGAACGGAATTTGGGACGTTCGATATGATCTCTGCAGCGCTGAATTTTGCGTACTCTTCGTATCTTCATCGTGGCCGAGAGCTCCACGCAACACATGAACCCGCGCTTGACGATACAGAGGCGGAACTGTTTGAAGATCTGCTTTCGGTGTTAACGCTGTTTGCACCGGCAAGAGAACATTTTAAAACGTTGTATTTTCAGTGGGAGTTAATCAACCTCTCGCGATCAATCATGTACGTTGCACTCCCATCACTTGTCACAGGGATCTGGATTGGGTTGTTTCTCAATCCGGAACGTGTGACTGGGACGCTATTAGGTGTTGACGCGTTGGTTCTCGTTATTGCAATTGCCGTTGCGATCGTAATTCTCCCATTCGTCCTCTTGCTTTCGCATATGTTCCGGATCACGACCGTCGCAAAGCGAACGCTTGCAATGGGGCCGTTTATTCTTAGAACTCGCACAAACGAAACGTGAAACAGCTAGTCTCAGCTACGGCTGCACTGCGCCGATTCCTGGCCGATCGATGCCTGTTAGATCAATCTCACCATTTGGTAGTGGCACCCCGTCATATGGATCATCTGCAAGCAACAACGCCCCGTCGAGGTCGGCGTAGTCCAAAAGCGGTGCAAGATGACAGCCAGCAGCGATCGCAGCGTTTGATTCAACCATACAGCCGAGCATGACTTCCATCCCATGTGCGTGAGCGGTGTGAATCATTCGCTGTGCCTCGTATAACCCCCCGCACTTCATGAGTTTTAGATTTGCAATATCGGCTTTGTCTGCAATCTGTGGAATATCTTCAAGCGTGATGCAGGATTCATCAGCAGCGATCGGCAACACCGATCGTTCATATGCAAATTTGAGACCAGATGGATTCTCTGCTGGAACTGGCTGTTCAATAAACTCAACACCATACTCTGCGAGGACATGGCTCATCTGCACCGTTTCACGGGGGGTCCATGCCTCGTTTGCATCAACTCGGATCGTTGCATCAGGAGCTTCATCGCGAACTGCGGAGATGAGCTCTTCGTCTCTATCGGTTCCAAGTTTGATCTTTAATACGTCGTAGCCCGCCTTCACAGCGTCTGCGGTCTTCTCTCGGACAACATCAGTTTCATCAAGCCCGATCGTAAAGGAGGTTTTTGGGGTTTGGCTTGCATCCAGTCCCCACAGTTTGTAGAGTGGGACCCCAAGTCGCTTCGCAGCAAGGTCGTGCAGGGCGATCGAAATCGCACAGCGTGCCGCGGGGTTGTCGTTCACTGCATGTTTGAGTTCACGCTCAATGGCTTCGAGTGCGTGTGGGTCGTCAATCCGCTCGACAACCGAAAGCAGCCGAGGGAGAACGGCTTCAACCGTCTCAACTGTTTCACCGTAGTGTCCAGCGGGGGCGGCTGCCCCAACTCCGGTCATTCCCCCCTCGTCAGTGATGTTGACGACAACGTTCTCTGCATGGGTTTGGGTGCCGCGAGCGATCGTAAACGGATTTTCAAGCGGGAGCGAGATTCGCTCAAACGACGTAGAGAGACTCATAGGTCGAGTCCCTCCACAATGGTTGCCGCGTCAAATCGAACTGGGTCGGTTGCAGGAAGTCCAAGCTCGTCTGCGTACGTGTCAACCGCTTGCTGTGCTCCATCATCATCTAGCTTTCGCGTGTTGAGTGCACCTGCGACAATTTCGGTGTCAAACACCGGTGCTGCGAGCGATTCATAGAGCTCAACGTAGGTGTCGATTGATGGGATCGAAACATCCTCATATCCATGGATTGCTTCTCGGCCGGCGACGTGACAGAGGATGAGCGACTCAGCCATCGATCCATGCAGAATACCACAGGTGACAGCAGAGTATGCCGGATGAATGATTGTCCCCTGCCCTTCGACGACAAGGAGATCGTACTCATCACCAACGTCAAGGATCATCTCTTCAACAGCGCCAGCGGTGAAATCAGAGACCACACGATCGATCGGGTTTCCCCACCCCTCAATCATAATTCCCGTCTGTCCGGTTGGAATAAGTGCAGCATCAATACCGGCTTCTTTTGCGGCCTCAACCACTTCCAGTGCAACGGTCATCTTCCCGACAGAGCAGTCGGTACCGACGGTGAGCGCAACGTGTGCGTCAACCTGATCCGCAATCCCTTGGCTGACGGTGAGGTCATCTTTTGGCTTTCGGACGTCAACAAGCTCAACCCCGTGTTCTTCAGCAAGCGAAACGAGTTCCTCGTCTTCATTGAGGAAGTAGTGAAGTCCAGCAATAATGTCACAGCCGGCTCTGATTGCAGTTTCAACGTCGTCTCGCCAGCTTTCATCGAATCCGCCGCCGATCGGTGCAATTCCGATAAGCAGTGCATCAACATCGTTGTCGATCGCTGCAAAGGAATCAACGATCGGAGCATCCCGCACGTCAGAAACATGATCCGTCACAGATGAGCCCGCGTTGTCACGGTCAAGAACCGCCACAATCTCGTCACCGCCGTAGCGGATGACGCCAAGTGCAGTTTTTGCACGGTCTGGGAATTTTTCATGTGCGAGAATCGCAATACGACGAGTCGAACCAGCGGTCGTAGTCATACTCGGTGGAATGACTTGCGACCCTATAAATCGGTGGGAGGTTGCATGGAACGCCGGTATACATCTCCCCTGGGCTCCCCCCTGTTTTTACACTGAGGACATGGAAGTATGAGCTATGTCACAGCGTATTCTCGTTCCGATCGATGGCTCTGAGCAGTCAACGTCCGCACTCTCTTACGCCGAAACCCTCTATCCGGACGCAGAGTTTGTGTTATTACACGTACTGTCACCAAGTGATGGCGCTCCACACCCAGATGCAATAATCATGCACACTGAAGAGACTGTAGCGGCTCAACGCGAAGACGCCAACAAATTATTTGAGACGGTACGCGAACAGATTGAACCAGACCGAACCGTTGAAACAGCTATTGAAAACGGAAGTGCCGCAAGAGCAATCGTCGACTATGCTGACGATCCGGAAGCCGAGATTGACGCAATCGTGATGGGAAGCCGCGGCAGAGATGGTGCAAAACGGTTGTTGTTAGGAAGCGTGGCAGAGACCGTCGTTCGGCGCGCATCAGTACCAGTAACCGTGGCCCGTTAACATGACTGCGACTGATGGCACTCCGGACCGGATTCTCGTACTGGTTGATGATGATCATACGGTTGGCCCGGTAACGAAACAAGCAGCAGCGATCGCTGCAAGTACAGGTGCAACACTGTCTCTTATTGCGGTTATTGATCCTGCAGATGGGAATCGATACTTTGGACCCGGAACAATCACAGCGATCGACGACGCAGAATCACAACTTATTGAGGAAGCAAATGCGCTCCGATCACTACATGATGTTCGCATTGATGCAGCAGTGCTTCGGGGGGAGCCAGAGGACGTAGTTCCACAGTATCTTGAATCAGAAGCGATTGATCTGTTTGTGCTCGATCGATCGGTGCTCACGGATCGCTCTCGGTTTGGGCGTTGGCGACTTACCGATCGGCTCACGGAGCTCAATGAGCGAATTTCGGTGCTCTTGGTTGGGAGTGGGCGCGAACAAACAACTGAACAACTCGACTGAAACAGATCGTACTGCAAAGTCGGTTAGAGATCCAAATCTGCGATCAGGGCAGCCAACTCGGCAACGCTCTGTTCGATGTCAGTAACCAACTCAACCTGCCCTTGGTTTGCCTGCTTGATGGTTTTTACTTCATCCGCGAGCGAGTTTGCATGTACTGCTAGCTCATCAATTAGCGTTGCAATTTCTTCGGCATTCGCTGCTTGGTCATCGGTCACGTGTGAGACTTCTTTCGTTCCCTGTGCAGTTTGCTTGACCGCATCAGTGATAGCCGAAAGATTCTCCATTACCTGCTCGGTTCGCCCTGTTGCATCGACGAGTTGGTTATTTGTCTCATCGATGCTCTCGATCGTTTCGGTTGCTGTAGCGATGATCTGTTGGACAGATTTCTCAATCTCTGTCGCATTTTTTTGAGACTCTTCTGCGAGAGATTTCACCTCATCTGCAACAACAGCGAACCCTGCACCAGCCTCATCGGCTCGTGCAGCCTCGATCGATGCGTTCAGTGCAAGCATATTCGTCTGGTCTGCAATATCATGGATGACCTCAACAATATCATCGATCTCATCAAGTTGTGCGCGGAGTTCATCAACATCTTCAGCCATCTGTGACGACGCATTTGTCACGGACGTCATCCGATCGATCGCCTCTGCAGCTTCTGTTTGTCCGTCAACCGCAAGTTCTTGGGCGTGGTCGCTACTTTCGGTCACTTGATGTGCCGTTGCTGCAACTTCCTCAATACTTGCACTCAGATCCGAAACTTCGTTTTTTACCGCTGTTGCTTTATCATGTTGTTCAACCGCAATCGTTGCCCCTGCCGAAGAGGAGTCTGCCACCGACTCAGCGTTCGCTCGAAGCGTATCAACATTCTCCATGACATTCTCTGTAACCTGTTCCTGTGCTTTTGCCATCTTGTTTCGAGCTTCAACGATGTCGGTAACAATTGGAGTTAGTTCTACGGCACCAATAACGGCCCCGTCAAGCGTTTCGATCGGGACTGCCATCGATCGGTTCCACAGGTGTCCCTCCGGTGTTGGAACCTTCCGGAACTCCTTTTCCCAAACTGTTTGCTCGGTTCGGGCAACAGTTTCGGCAAGAATCTCGGATTCACCCTCTGTTCCAAAGAATTTGTACCCTTCCGTCCCGATCGCTTCGTCTTTCGAGCGCCCATAGGCGTTTTCGGCTTCGCTGTTGAAGTACCGGAGTTTCCGTTCGTTGTCTACGGCAAAGATTGGTTCCGGAAATGTTTCGATCAGTTGATTAAATGCATGCTTCCACTCATCGCGCTCGCGCAGGAGTTCTTCTTTTGTTTTCTGGTTATCAGGCTTTTGAAATTCGAGTAGTTCTTTGTAGGTTTCTGCTCCGTTCGCCCGGTCAACGGTTGCCATGTAGTTTGTTTGCGAATTGACGATATTATAACGTGATCATTTATGTCCTTTAATTATCATGTATGAGAACTAAATTCGATCTAGCAAACGATACGAATCGGCAAGCAGCAACTCTTGACAGCAACACTAGGACATAGCTGCCTATAACACGTACACTCGGGCAGTCCAAAAGTCGTGGAATGCCTGTTCAAGGGCATCTTTCGGCTTTCCGCGAGCGTCAGTTGTCTGAACAACATCCGCACCGACATCCAGATCGTCAAGAACGGTCTGTTCACCAACAAGGATAAGCTTCTCAGCATTCCGATCACGGAGCGTTTCTTCAACTCGATCGAGGTGGTCTGCAATCTGCTCATCACGAATCCGCTCGAATCGACCCTGTGAGTACCCACCTTTTGAATGGTCGGATTTGACATCGCTCTCAAAGCCAGTAAACGTCTGGCGAGTGCGTTCATCATACTCACCAAGCGCAAACAGATCCGATCTGACGACACCAAATGCAAACGAACCAGTTGGTTCGAACCACCGTCGATCAACGACAAACTCCGAATCCCACCGATCGATCTGTTCAGGGTGGATTGGTGGCCGAACAACTGCCCGAATCAGTCCAAAATCATCGGCATACGCAATACCAGGCGCTGCTCGACGGACGAGTTCTGTGACCCCATCAAATGCCTCCGTCACAGACTCAGGAAGCGCTCGTTCATCGGTGACGGTTACAGTAAGTGCGCCTTCTGGCCCGCTTTGGACCGATCGAAGCTGATCACAAAATCTTTCAAGTGCCTCCCCAGAAAGGTCAGTTTCGCTTCGGACAGTTTGGCTCGTCTCCGTCGATTGTGCTTGCAGTCGATCGACGGTGTCTTGCAGGGAGGTGAGCCGGTCTTCTAGTCGGTTTACCCGCTCTTCGGCCGCTTGGCGTGCGCTTGCGGCATCCGATCGGCGCTCTTCTTCAGCCTCGACACGCCGTTCGAGGTGGTGTTTCTCCTCTTGTAGTTCCTCGATCTGTCGTTTGAGCTCCGCGCGACCCAACAGCTCATCAAGCATACCAAATGGGACACCCGAAGCATCTTGAAACGTATGGTATCAACGATTGGATTAGGTCCCCGGAGCCGATTGCCATCCCGAATACCGGAGTAGTTCCATTGCACGGTCGCCCTCTGCAAGGAGCACCTCACGCCGTGTTGGGAGGGTGTCGATCGATAGCGAATCAGGGATGACAAGCGTTCCAGTCGGGACGGAGTCGTCACCGTGAACCGGGAAATGCGTGCCCTCCAGTTTCATTACGAGTGGTGCGTCGATCCGCTCTACGCCGTCACCGGATGTATAGAGCTGTTTGTTGACGTATTCATGATCATTGCGTTGGATGACAGCACAGTCACCGTCATATGGCTCAACGTACATTTCCCCCAGGTAGTAGCCGCTCGAAAAACGTTCAAACATCGGTACATGTCACCATACCACATAGCAATTGATAAACGTTCGTAAAAACCCTTATATTGGACTACATTCAGTGGTCTTTCGGCTATCGAATGTGAAAATAAGAGAATTTGATGGAGTGTTGACTTATTCCCAGCTAACGTCGATCGACTCGATAACAACGTCCTCGCGTGGTTTGTCGTTTCGTCCAGTCGGGACAGAGCCGATCGCTTCGACAACGTCCATTCCATCAGTTACCTTCCCGAACACCGAGTGGCGGCCATCAAGATGCGGTGTTGCAGCAAGCGTGATAAAGAACTGTGAGCCGTTGGTGTTCGGGCCTGCGTTCGCCATCGAGAGAACCCCTGCAGAGTCATGGCGAAGGTCGTCGTGGAACTCGTCATCGAACTGGTAGCCTGGCCCACCACGACCGGTTCCGGTTGGGTCACCACCTTGAATCATGAAGTCATCAATGATGCGGTGGAAAATAATATCCTCATACAGCGGTTCGCCGCTTACCGTTTCGCCGGTTTCTGGGTCTTCCCAGTCTTTTGCACCGGTTGCGAGGCCGACAAAATTATCAACCGTTCGTGGGGCACGTTCTTCAAAGAGTTCGACGGTAATGTCGCCGTGATTCGTGTGAATAACTGCGGTTGGATTGCTCATACACAGATATTGGGTCCATCCCTGAAAACCCTGCTGGGATCGACGCCGATCGTGGTGGTTTTCAGTCCTTCTGAAATATCGATAGTATGGATATTACGCTGACTATACTCGCACTTATCACGGGTGCAATCGCTGGGGGCCTGTTTGCATTTTTCAATGTTCCCATCCCAGCGCCACCGGAATTTTCGGGGGTCATGGGAATTGTGGGTGTGTATGTTGGATACAAACTCATCTCACGGTTTGAGATCGGGTACGATATCGTGGCGGCACTTGGGTTGTAACTGTCACCGGCGCCGATCGAACCCGTACACTCTTAGCCCCCGACCGCATCTGACGGTGATGGATGCTTCTCGCAGGTACGGTCCTCGCAGACCCCGAAACGGTGTATGAACACGGTGCAGTCGTTGTTAGTGATGACCACATCGAAGCGGTTGGCCCGTATGAGACGGTTTCAGATCGCTATCCAGACCATGAAGAACGATCGTTCGATCTGATTGCACCGGGGTTGGTTGGCGGTCACATTCACTCTGTCCAGTCGCTTGGTCGAGGGATCGCAGATGATGACGCACTTCTCGAGTGGCTTTTTGAGTACGTCCTTCCGATGGAAGCCTCACTGGACGCGGATGAGATGCGTGTTGCCGCAGAGCTCGGCTATCTCGAACTGGTTGAATCAGGGACAACGACGGCAATCGATCACCTCTCCGTAAACCACGCCGACGCAGCGTTTGAAGCAGCGATCGACGCAGGCATTCGTGGACGACTTGGAAAGGTGATGATGGATAAGGACTCACCCGAGGGCCTCATGGAGCCAACTGAGGAGGCGTTGGCTGATTCCGAGCGGCTGATCAAACAGTACAATGGGGCCGCAAATGGTCGAATTGGCTATGCGCTCACCCCTCGGTTTGCGGTTAGCTGTACGGAGGCGTGTCTCCGTGGGTCGCGAGCGTTGGCAGATACATATGAGAACGTGACGATTCATACGCACGCAAGCGAAAACAAGGACGAAATCGCGGCTGTTGAGGCTGACACCGGAATGCGGAATATCGAATGGTTAGATGAGGTTGGGCTCACTGGCCCGGATGTAACATTAGCACATTGTGTGCACACGACCGATCGCGAGCGAGAGATCCTCGCAGAGACGAACACGACGGTCACGTACTGTCCGTCCTCGAATATGAAGTTGGCCTCAGGCATTGCACCGATCGTCGATTATCTCGATCGAGGAATCAACGTTGCACTCGGAAACGACGGCCCGCCGTGTAACAATACGCTCGATCCATTTACCGAGATGCGGCAAGCAAGCCTGTTACAGAAGGTCGAAACGCTCGATCCAACAACGACACCAGCAGGAGCGATCTTACAGATGGCAACGACAAATGGAGCCCAAGCAGCGGGCTTCGATCAGGTTGGTGCACTCCGGGAGGGATGGAAAGCAGACATTATCGGTCTCCGAACGGACATCACTCGCGCAACCCCGCTACATGACGTCCTCTCACATCTTGTGTTTTCAGCGCACGGCGATGATGTTGTGTTTACGATGGTTGACGGCGAGGTGTTGTATGAGGATAGTGAGCATATCCGTGTTGATGCCGATCGAATCCGATCGCAAGCACACGTAATTGCAGACGGATTCTCTTTTTGAAACGGTTGGTGATCGTGTTGTGGTGAATATACGACGTTAGAGCGTATTCAAATATATCGTATTATACTGGGTTTTGTAGTATAGTGGATGTTTCTGATGAATCATGATCAAATAAGAAGTACAGATCCGAATACAATTTGAGAACAGTAATATATTTTTGCTACTGTATTTCGATAATGGCTACCCGAGTCTATAGTATCGACTCGATGCGTATTATTGCAATGCTGTTTGTGGTCGTTATTCACACAAACCCATTCGCAGGAGTTGGAGGGTATGGAAACGTGCTCAACTTTCTGCTTGAAACCGTTGGCCGATTTGCGGTCCCATTCTTCTTTATTACGGCAGGATACTTTTTTGCGATGAAGACAGCCGATGGTCCGGTTTGGCCGTATCTTCGGCGGCGGTTCAGTTCGATCGGTTCGTTGTACCTCTTAGGAATTGTCCTTGCACTTCCAGTGTTCGTATCTGGAACAGTCACGTCAGCATATGCTGCAGGAGAGTCGGTTCCGCGTGCGGTAGCTGCGCACCTTATGCGTACGGTTTCACCGATCGAACTACTCTACTATGGTACCTCGGTATCCGAGATTTTGTGGTTCCTCCCAGCGCTCTTTGTTTCGCTTGCCGCGATTTCGGTGTTTGTTGTCACGGAAACAGAGCGGTATCTGCTTCCTGTGTCGGTCGGACTCCACCTTGTTGGGTTGCTTGCAGCAAGCTATACGATGGTTATTGACCTCTCGTTTCAGTTCCGAGATGGGCTCTTCTTTGGATTCTTCTACACAACAATGGGCTACTATGTGTATACAAGCGAGTGGCAGCCTACGCGAGATCGAAGCACACTGTATCTGGCGGTGACGATCGTCTTTGGACTGCTGCATGTAGTTGAACGGTTTATATTGGGATACTGGCTTCCGGGTCAAACGTTCAGTGCGGGCGTCTACTCACCAACGTATACACTGTTCACCGCGGTCTCGACGCTTGCACTGTTCATATTCCTGCTCTCTCGTCCGTCACTGGGTGAATCCACCCCGCTCCCATCGTGGGGAGCATACGCAGTTGGAATCTATGTCGTTCACCCGCCAGTATTATTTGTATTTGAACAAGTAGGGGATGCGATCCTGGCTGTAAGTACACACAGTGTGGTCGTCATACTCTGGCACCTGCTGTTTACTCCTGCAACATTCTTTGGTGCGTTAGCGGTCTATTTGATACTCCATCGGCTGCATGTAATTGAGATTGGTGGCTCACATCTTCCATCTTGGCCGCATATCCGATCGAAACAACCGCAGCGATAACGTGCTCACTCGGAAGCTGCAGATAGTTGTTTCCGCAAACACGTTGCTTGTTGTGGACACAGTTCGCTGAACTGCGTTGTCTGCTGAATTACCGGTGGAGCCATTTCTCGGTCAATCTGAGTATATCCGGACTGTTGAAAAAAGTGGGCTGCCGTTGTCGTCAATAAAAACAGCTGGGTGATTCCTGCATCCATCGCAACCTGTTCGATTTCACTACAGAGAGCGACTCCATAGCCATTGCCTTGATACGCAGGGTCGATCGCAATCGATCGAAGCAGCCCGACTGATCCAGACTGTTCAAGCCCACCAACACCAATGCGAACTCCATCAACGGTTGCGATGTACAACATCTCTGCAGTGACATCTGCTGTTGGGAGACCACAGGTGTCGAGGAGTTCACGACCGTATGAGAGTTCACTCGGTGCGGCTTGTGTGAGTGCAAACGTATCTGGTGAATCGTGAGCAACCATGGGTGGTGATGTACTGTTTTCGTGCAATCAGTATCAGTTTACGCCTCATTGGAGTCAAACGAACTATACAGGTTGCCGGTGAGGTTCAGATATGCATACCGCAGAACGGGTCACGCTTGCCCGCCTCCCATCAGGAGTCAAGATCGAAACAACAGTTCACACATATGGCGATCCAGACAGCGATGGCCCAACGTTGTATGTCCAAGCCGCACAGCATGGCCGCGAAGTAAACGGGACTGAAGTGCTTCGTCGACTTCACGAGCAACTCATTGCAAACGAAACCAAGCTACACGGGACGCTCATTGCGGTCCCAGTTGCAGATCCGCTCACGTTCGATCGAGTCTCGTATACGACGCCTGAGATTCTGGATTCAGTCAACGATAATATGAATCGGTGCTGGCCGGGTGATGCAGATGGCTCACTCCATGAACGAATGGCAGCCACCCTCTGGAGCTATGCAAGCAGCGCGGATGCGATCGTTGACCTGCACACTGGGAGTCCAACAATGCTTACGCATACGGTATATATGGATGGCAATGACGAATCTAAACGGTTAGCCGAAGCGTTCGGGACCGATCTCCTGCTTGCGGAGGCCGCTGGTGATAGCGCCTCAACCGAGTGGTCCGAGCGAAACTTTGGCGGGAAGTTCAGAGTTGCCGCAACACGGGAGGGCATTCCGTCAATCACGCCGGAGCTTGCACATAGCAAACAGCTTGTTGAGCCGGCGATCGATGCCGGTGTAACCGGGATGTTCAACGTACTAGCAGCATACGATCTGCGTGAACAGCCAGTTCCTGAGTGGGATGGTACTCGAGCCCGAAATCATCTTGGTCGAGTCCGTGCGACCGATGCAGGGTTGTTTGTCCCACGAACAGATATCACACTTGGGCAGGACGTTTCCGAGGGCGACAGCTTTGGCACAGTATATGATCCAACAACATATGAAGCGCTACAGACAGTGACCGCCGATCGAGATGGGATTTTGTATTCGATCGCAAGAGAGGCAACAGTGACGGGTGGATCGACACTAATTGGTGTTGCCGAACGGATTGCGTAAACAACGATTAGCTCACAGTATACCCTTCTTGACGAAGCATTACAATCATTGTAAGCCCCGAAATAAGAATCAACAGCAGCGCAGGGATTGCAGCATACCGGTAATGAAGCGTTGCTTGGGCATCCCAAATGATACTGACAAGCGTATCCATCCCAACCGGCTGGAGCATAAGCGTCATTGGGAGTTCCTTCATTGTTGTGAGAAAGACCAATACTGCACCAGCAACCATACCCGGAACGATCATTGGCATTGTCACTCGGCGGAATGTTTCGATCGGTCCGGCGTTGAGCGTTCGGGATGCTTCGATCACACTGTCATCAACCTGTAGGACTGACGATCGAACGGTCCCAACTGCTTGCGGGAGGAATCGGATCACGTACGCAAAGACGAGCAACCAGACACCTTGTCGATAGAGTGACGGAAGCGTTCGCGTTCCCAAAAAGACCAGCGCAAGACCGATGACAATGCCTGGAACCGCAAATCCGATGTACGTGGTTCGTTCGAGAATCCGCGAAATAAGCGAGTTCGTCCGTCCAGAGTAGTATGCGACCGGAAGTGCAAACAGACAGGCAACGATTGCGGCCAATACCGCTAATCGAACAGAGTTGAGTGCAAACATCGGCTGGAATTCAAGTGACGGAACAGTGTCACCCTGACTGCGGACGAGCCAACTTGCAAAGATCGCAACTGGGAGTGCAAGGGTGACAAAGCCAAGTGTCGAAATGAACCCCATCGCAGGCCACTTCCACCGGCCAAGCCGGACTGTATTGACGGTATCTGTGCCGCCGCTTGCATCCTCATCGCGGCCGATTCCGGCCTCAATAACAAGAATGACCGCAACGATCGCGACCAACTGCAGTGCAAGCAGTGCAGCATACTCGACTGCAAATCCGCTAAACTCCCAGTAGATTGTGCTCGTGAATACCCGAACCTGCATGAATGCTGGCGTTCCAAAATCAGAGACTGCATAGAGTGCAGCCAACAGTGCACCGGCTGCGATCCCTGGACGAATCTGTGGCAGCGTTACCCGCCTAAACGCTTCAATCCGACCTGCGTTGAGTGTTCGAGCCGCGTCGATCAACGAACTGTCGATCGACAAGAGTGCAGCACGAGTTGTCAAGAAAACGTACGGATAGGTGTACAGTGTAATAATGAGAATTGCACCGGGAAGGCCGACAATGCGTGGGAGGGTAATCCCAAAGAGTGTATCCAGTTCGCCACCAGGACCGAAGACCGCTACAAACGCGATTGCTCCGATGTAGCTTGGAATCACAAGCGGTAACGCTGCAACGATCGTCCACAGTCGAGGATGCGGAAGATCAGTCCGCGTTGTAAGCATCGCAAGGGGGACACCAAGAAGGATAGAAAGTAGCGTGACAAAGACCATCAGGGTGAGGCTATTAATCGTAATCCACGCGGTTTCGGCTGACGCAACAAGGCTGAGTGCGTGTGAGAGTTCAACAGATGTTGCTTCCCGAACGACCCAGATCATCGGGGTGACGACAAGAAATGCAACGAGTGCACTCGCCAGTGCAACCAAATACATCGGCTGGCTGAGACCAGTCAGATGCAATCGGATTCGGGTTAAGGTCGACGAATTAGTGAGATAGGTTGTAACTGCTTTCATACTCTTTGCCTGTATGGATGCGCAGACAGCGGCAGATGTGTCTTTGGTATGTGTTCAGGGCTTTTGAACCTCTTGGATGCGTCGTCCAAGAATGCGAAGAAGTGCTGCGATCGCTTGGTATGGGCAGACGTAGGTTCGACGTGTTGGGTATCCGATTTTAGACTGTCATTCCTTCTTCGCGGAGGAGATCGTTTGCGGCAGCGATATCCATATCAAAGCTGCTTAAATCGAACTCCGGTGGGTTAATATCTTCAAGTGCGGGGAGGTCTCCAACGTACTCAATTCCGTCCACGACGGGGTATTCTCCGTTTGCGTCCATCATGAACTCTTGGCCCTCTGCAGCGATTAAGTGACGGATGAACTCTGCAACGAGCTGTGGATTATCGGTCGCGTTTGTAGCAGCAACCCCTGCAACGTTGAATAGACAGCCAGCATCATTCTCGGTGAAAGATGCGCTAATCGGCGCATCAGGATTCTCGTTGAGAATCCGTGCTGCGTAGTATTGATTTCCGAGACCAACAATTGGGTCGTCATCTGCACCGTTGTTAACCGCTTCCGCTTGGCTTGTACCGCCGGAGAACAGCTGTGCGTTTTGATCATTAACCATTGCACTCACCCAATCGCGAGTTTCAGACTCCCCTTCAAGTTCGACCATAGCCTGAATAAATGCCCGGAACGTTCCGGAGTTTGGACGGGTAGAAATAATATTTTGGAATCGTTCGTCGTATGCATATTCCATGATATCAGTTGGGAGATCGTCTACAGTTCCATCCCACCGCTCAGTGTTGTACTGAACTGCTCTGACACGCCCCGTAACACCGGTCCAGTAGCCGTTTGGCTCACGCCAGCTCTCTTGGACTGCGTTAATAATATCTTCTGGAAGCTGTTGGGCAACCTCACCACGTTCGAGCTCACCAAGTGCACCCGGATCCTGTGAGTACATCAGGTCTGCTGGTGTGGCGTCACCTTCTTGGAGGAGTTGGTTGACATGGACGTCGTTGTCGTCGTAGTCGACCGTGACGGTGAGGCTGTCGTAGCGATCGTCGAGCGCCCGAAACACAGGGTCGATCTGGTCGCGGGTGCGGCCACAGTAGACGACAATCTCACCCTCAAGATCACCAAGATCATCCCACGATACTGCCGTAGAATCGACAGGCTCACCAAGCGGCTCGGCCTCAGCAACGGTGCTTGGAGCGGAGTCGGTGCTTCCGCTTACAGAACCGTTACCATTTTCATCAGCACCGTTCCCGTCACCTCCAAGACAGCCCGAGAGGCTAGCAATGCCAGCAACAGCAAGCCCGGTTGTCGCAAGAAATGATCGTCGACGTGTCGGTCGATGTGGTCCGCTGTTTCTCATCATCTATTTTGTTTTAGGCCAACCTAAAAATAAATAACTATCGGTTTGATCTTTCTAGAACCCCGTTAGAAGGCTCAAAAACAAGCTATTCGAGGTTTAAGATAGCATGGTAGATCCGTGACATCCACGCCCTATTAGTTTAGGGAGTCCTAAAACACTTATATGTGTCGTTTTTTAGGCAGTCCTAAAAATAAGAGTCGCTACGCGGTCAGAATGCCTGGAGTTCTTCAAGTACGGCTTCAGCGCTGCCATCATCGATCGCAGCACGGGCCATTTCGAGCCCTTGCTCGAGATCAGCAGCATCCTCGCGTGCGTAGATACGGAACGCAGCGTTCAGTGCGATTGCATCTGCAAACTGGTCATCTCGATCGCCAGCGAGCACTTCCGTCGTGATCTTTGCAGAGTGTCCTTCCACGTCGTCTTTATCGACACCCAAGTCTTCGGTTTCGAAGTCCATACCGTAGTTTGCGGTTTCGATCTCGTAGTCGGTGAACTCCCCGTTGGTCCACTCGGCAACTTTGGTGTATCCCGGACGGATATCGTCGTAGCCTTCCATTCCTTGGAACATGATCACGCGATCGAGGTCGTGATGTTCGCTTGCATCGAACGTGTCAACCATCTTTTTCGCGAACGCAAGGTGGTAGAACGAGCCAAGGTGAACGTTTGCGTTTGCCGGGTTGGCGATCGTCTCAATGGTGTTGAAGAACGTCCGGACGCCCATCTTATCTCGCCGTTCGTTGAGGTCGTCAACGACAGGATTGAATGCTGGCTGGTAGTAGAACCCAAAGCCAGTTTCATCAACCATTGCAGCGGAGTCACGCGGTGTCAGCTCTGTTGCAACACCAAGCTCGTCAAGAACGTGTTTGTATGCACATCCCTTCTGTGTTGGGACGCGATCGCCAGAGTGCGTGACAACTGGGGTACCAGCAGCAGCAGCGACAACACCGGCACCAACGCCGAGGAGTGCCGATCGGAGCTTGCCATCATAGTTTGCACCACAGTCAACAGGATCAACGCTTGGCTCAGCATACTCAACGTGTTCACACATTACGTCAGTGTATGCCGCGAGCTCTTCGGGATTATTGTGTTTCCAACGATTTGCAAGCCAGAATGCACCGAGTGTTGTCTCGTCTGGTTCGCCAGCGAAAATCCGGCGGATTGCTTCTTGTGCCTGTTCCCGAGTGAGATCTTCTGCAGATTTTGGTCCCGATCCACAGACTTCAGTCATCAATCGTTTTAGCGGCCACTCGCCGAACGTCGCAGAGTTGTCTGACATACGCTCGGCTACGGGTTAGTGTCGCAAAAACCCCGCGTTCATTCTCAGAGGTTCAAAAAAGGTGTGCTACTCTTCTTCAGGTGGTGCGTCCGGGTCATCTGGATCATCGGGATCTTCTGGGTCGTCCGGGTCATCGGGATCTTCTGGGTCGTCCGGATCTTCAGGATCATCAGGCTCTTCCGGTGGAACCGGCTCTTCACTATCCGCCCCATCTTCACCCTCTGTACCGTCGCCAGCGTCCGAATCTCCCGTATCGCCTGTCTCATCAGCCTCTGTTGTTTCTCGATCACCGCTCACGGCAAACTCGACAAGCAGCGCAATGAACTCATTTGTGTCACCGATATTGTACCGGGTAACACCGAGGAAGCTGCTATCGCCAACAGCGAGTACGTTTCCATCAACGACCGCAAGACTGTGCACCCGATTTTCGGCTGCTCCTGCACGGCTTGCAGTCTCGCTTGATTCAAGGAGTACCGTTCCGCTCTCCGATCGGACTTCGCCAGGGATCGAAAGTACAATACCGTCTTCACTACTAATATCGGTTGTGTCGGTCGGTGTTGCAATGACCTGTTTATATCCGCCATCGTTTCTCTCCATATCATAGACGAACTGTGGGTCAAACGTCATCCCAAATGCACCCCCTAGACCGGAGAGTGTTGTTCGTTCTCGTATCGAGGAAACGCCGAATCCATCCGAAACAAGCAGTACGCGATCGGGCTCACCAAACAACATCACGCGACCGCCGCTATCAGCAAACGACTCGACTGTGGCAACTTCGTCTACGCTGTGGGTCTGTTGTGGGCCAATAACGACATATGCGTCTGCCGCTGCGAGTGCCGTTTCAAGCTCACCACCGGAATGAAACCGTACTGTGTAGTTCTGCTGTTCGAGTGCTTCAATAAGCGGAAGAATATCTTCACGATCAAACTGGTTACCATGTGCAGTGTCAATGAGAACGGTCCCGGAGTTTTCAGCGTCGACGTCGGGATCGATGTCACCGCTTGCGTCGAGTGGGACTGATCGAACCGACTCATCAAATGCGGTTGCGTCGTACGGCTCTGCGGGAGACTGTGTGGGTGCAAACACGCCTGCAAAGAGCATACTTGCTCCTAACACAGCCGCCACGACGAAACAAAAGATGAGCGCATAGCCAAGAATGGAGGGCTCGTTACGCATCATCATCACCGTCCGGCACGATTGGTGTCTCAGTTGTCTCAGTCTCGTTGTGGACGATCGAACTCGTTGTAACAAGCTCTGGTTGCATGAGGAGTACAACCGGACCGCTTGATTCGTTACCGATGAATGTTGTAAACGAGATGGACTCTTTCTGCGGCGTATCTGCACTCACATAGGCGGCTTGTGAGACAAAGGTAACCGCCCCATTCCCACGGATAACCGTCGTATCGTACTGATCGACTCCGGCGCTAGTTGCTGCGTGTTCGACTGCAGACTGCCGATCGCCAATCGTGTCGGCCAAGCCACGGTCGATCGCATCATGTCCTGCGTACGTGCGAGCGTATGAGAGTTCAGCCTCAGAGATGTCAAGGCGATCGCCTCTGCTCTCAAATGTCGCATTCACAAATGAACCGCGAAGCGTCTCAAGTTCGTGTTCAAGTGCGCGCTGTTCTCCACCGGAAAGCTTTGCTGGACCGGTTGTCGAAATGTCCTCGTTTGGTTCCAACGGTGGTGGAAGCGTTGCAAGTACACCAACACTCCCAACTTGGGAGGCTGGTTTGACATATATTTCTTCGCTCGGTGCTATTGCATAGTATGCCCCAGAGGCGGCAACGGCATCAACTGATGCAACGACCGGCATCTCGTCTGCGGTTCGTTGAACCTGCATGTAGAGCTCCTCGCTCGCTGCGGCACCGCCGCCACCACTATTTGCGACAAGCACGACAGCGACAATCGAGTCGTCATTGCGGGCTGTTTCGAGTGACTGCGTCACAGTAGCGGTTCGCTCACCGTCGATCGTTCCCTCGATTGGAATCACCGCAACGGTTCCCGATGAGCTGCCAGAGAGTCCACCAGTCGCGAACGGTGCGATTGCAAGTCCAACCACAAGCGCTGCGAGCACCACAAGCGTGAACGAGCTCGTTGCTCGCATATGTATCGATCGGAGTGCATCACGCATACACACCTGTCCACGGAGAGCAGCAAAACCCTACGGAGCCGACGGATTCGACGACAGTCTCACTGGATGGTAGCTTTTCACATACAGTATCGAACCCGAAAACAGTAGATATCTTGAAGCCGTACACTCAATAATGAGTGCGCTTTCTGGGGAGTGGCGCGAGTCGATCGATGACATCGATGCAAAGCTGATTGATGAGTATCAAAGCGGGTTTCCAATCGAACCACATCCATTTCGACGCCTCGGCAAAGAGCTCGGAATCTCTGAAGATGAGGCGTTGAACCGAGTGACCGTTCTTCGTGAGATGGGTGTCTTCCGACGGTTCGGTGCAGTGTTGAATCCACCCGTTATTGGAAGTTCAACGCTTGCTGCGGTCAAGGCACCTGAAGACCGGTTTGATGAGATTGCGGAGTTTATAAACAACTATCGGCAGATAAACCACAACTATCGACGCGAACACGAGTGGAATATGTGGTTTGTGGTGACCGCAGGCTCACGAGATCGACGAGATGAGATCCTCTCTGAGATTGAAACAGAAACCGGCTGTACAGTATTGAACCTCCCAATGCTGACCGACTACTATATTGATCTGGAGTTTCCGGTTGTCAATGACGACCGGTTTGCCAGAGAGAGTGTTGAATCGACAACCGTAGATGCGACACGAATTTCAGAGGAGGCAACGGGAGATCTCACTGCGTTGGAAGCGGACCTACTCATAGAAATTCAAGATGGATTCCCGCTTTCTAAAACACCATATCAGGATGTCGCAGATTCGATCGGAGCGGACGTCTCTGCTGTGATTACGGCGATCGAACGGCTCCTGGAAGATGGCTGTATCAAGCGAATTGGCTGTGTTGTTAACCACGTTGTGACTGGCTTTCACAACAACTGTATGGTTGTCTGGAACGTTCCTGACGAAAAGCTCGACGAGTGTGGGGAAATCGTTGGAAGCCTTCCATATGTGACGCTCTGTTATCACCGCCCGCGACGGCCAGCGCTGGGGTGGGAATACAATATGTTCACCATGATCCACGGCCGAGAGGCAGAAGCAGTTGATGCAAAGATTGACGAGTTAGCGTCGGAGTATCTTCCGTTCGAGCATGAGCGGCTCTACTCAACGGAAACGCTAAAACAAACTGGCGCACAGTACGACTCGCTTGTTGCTCAGAGTTCACAAACAACCCACCAGTAACCGGTATGGACGAACACATGGAGCAGGGTCCTGTTCATGGCGTCTTTGTCGTTGGTACAAACCGTGAGCGCGGGGCAGCATTTTCGATCCGGGAGGCGGTATTTATTGACGAACAGGGAGTCCCACGGGAGGATGAGTATGATGCGCACGACAACGATCCATCCGTAACACACTTTATTGCGTATGCAGATGGCACTGCAGTTGGTACTGCACGGCTTCGGCCGATCGAACACGAGGGCTCACCGGCTGGAAAAGTGGAACGTGTTGCAGTGCTCAAAACTGCTCGCAGTGATGGATGGGGAACAGAGCTTATGAAGGCAGCCGAAGCAGTGGCAATCGATGCAGGACACAGCCAGATCGTACTGCATGGACAGACACATGCGGCGGCGTTCTATGAACGGCTTGGATATGAAACCGTGAGCGACGTCTTTGTGGAAGATGGAATTGACCATATAAAAATGCAAAAGCCGATCGAGGCTGAGACATAACTGTCGTCATGAGACCAAGACCGATACATGAAAAAGCCGGCGTTACCTATAGGAAACAATGAGCGACGATCGTCCAACAAAGCCAAGCGAGATTGGTTCGGCGGACGCCCCACCGATCGACGAAAAACCATATAAGATTATTTTTGAAGCAAACAAATGTTTCGGCGCAGGTCGATGCGCAGAGGCAACAAAAAACTGGGAGCTAGATATCGAAACGGGGCTGGCAAAGCCACGATCGTACTTTATTAGCGAATCAGAGCTTGAGGAAAACGTGAGGGCCGCAGAGCTATGTCCCGCAAAGAAGGGTGACGGAATCATCCACATCGTCGATCGACGAACTGACAAGGAGATCGCACCCGATCCACATGGAGACGGGACGCTCAGTGTCGATTGGTAGCAGTAAAAAGAGTCTAAATATAGCACAAAAGCTGCACTGTGACACCTTCAGATTGAGTTCTACACTCGCTGCGACTGGTTGGTGGGGGGAGCTGAGATATGGGCAAAATAGTATCTAGTCACGATCCCAGATGTAGACGACGAGTGCGAGTATCCCGCCAAAAAACGTTAGAAAAGTAAGCGCGCCAACGACAAGAGCCCACAGGGCAGCGTTGTCGTTACCACGCGTCTGAGCGTCATTATACACCCAATAGGCAAGTACAAAAGGTACGATCAGCACGATCAAGCTGATTAAAATCAACAGTTCAAAACCGAGAGGAGTTCCAAATCCAAGGGGAACCATGATTTAGAATTTCATCAATGAATTGAAAATGTTGTTGGTTCGTTATTAGTAAATAGTTTTTTTATAATACTACATTTGGAACTTAGCTCTACTTGTATATTCGCGCGCGCTATTCAGCGCACAGCGCTTGTCAGAGTTGAGGGATTTAACAGAACTTCAAATAAAAAATGTCTATTCAGCAGCGGCGATGTACTATGGTTGGCCTGCTTTGGCCTCGTTATACAGCACACATTTTGCTTCTTGTGTCTCAGTCACTTGGTGCATCTCGATCGGTGGACGCTCACATGGGGACGCAAATGCGGTTTCAAGATTCGATTTTGCCTCGTCGGTGTCGCCGTCAAGCACCGCAATAAGCGCATCTGAGAGGAGTTTCTCCGCATCTCGATCGGAGAGCTCCGCAGGGATATTGTACGTATCTCTGATCGTCGCCGGCGTCTCATCAGTCTCGGAAACAAGCGAGATATCATCTTCTAACAGATCACGTCTGAAATTCGAGATCGATCGCCATGTGTTCTGATTAAACGAGAAGCCCTCGGGTTGGACAAGCTTTGGACAGCGAGGGTGGAACCGACAGCCACTCGGAACATCGATCGGATCCGGCACTTCCCCAACAAGTTCGATTCGCTCACGTGTCTCTGTCGGATTAATCCGTGGGACCGACGAAACAAGTGCCTGTGTGTACGGATGTTGCGGATTATTGATAATCTCATCCGCAGGTCCGACCTCGACCATCTCACCAAGGTACATAATTCCGATTCGATCACACATATGCTTCAGCAACGAGAGGTCGTGACTGATGTACACTGCGGTCAGTCCAAGCTCGGACTGCAACCGCTTGAAGAGATCAAGAATGCTTGCACGGATCGACACATCGAGCATACTTGCCGGTTCGTCTGCAAGCAGGAAGGATGGTTTGAGCGCGAGTGCACGGGCAATACCGACACGCTGGCGCTCACCACCTGAGAGTTCGCCGGGGTATTCGTGTGCGTATGCTTCTGCTGGACGGAGTCCAGCCTGTTCGATCGTCTCATACACACGGGCATCCCGCTCTTCTTCCGTTCCGATACCGTGAACATCTAGCGGCTCACGGACCCATTTATATACAGTAAACCGTGGGTTAATTGATTGATACGGGTCTTGGTGGATGATCTGGGCCTCACGACGGAAGGCGTTTAGCTCCTCACCAGTAACATCCGTGATATCTTTCCCGTCAAAGTAAATGTTTCCACCAGTTGGATCGTGTAGTCGGATCGCAGTCTTTCCAAGCGTGGTTTTTCCACACCCAGATTCACCGGCTAGTCCAAACGCTTCACCCTTTCGAATTCCGAGCGAAACACCGTCAACAGCATGGACTGCCTTGTCACTTTCTCCACGGATGATACGAGAGACGAGACCAGTGTTGATTGGGAAGTGTTTCTCAAGCCCCTTGACTTCTAATTTGTAGTTGTACGCATCATCAAGCTCTCGCTGTGATTGTGTTGCGTCTGCACTAGTCATCGCTTGTCACCTCCGGAGGCGTCTCATCTGGCCGGCCAATCTCTTGTTCCATCCATGTCTCCTTCTTTGCTGCCTCTTCTTGCAGATACTCAATCTCATCTGCCCTATGGCATTCGACCATATGGCCATCACCGTAGTCCTCTGCCTCTGGAGTAACTTCCCAGCACTCCTCTGTTGCAAATGGACATCGAGGGGCAAATCGGCAGCCTTCGTCTGGATCAACTAAGTCAGGTGGCGTTCCTGGAATCGAAATGAGGTCTTTGTCTTCATCGCTGATGTCTGGGAACGCATTTCGGAGTCCAAGCGTGTACGGATGTCGTGGGCTCATCATAATCGTCTCTGCATCTGCAATTTCAACCACACGCCCACCGTAGACAACGGCGATTCGATCACAGGTTTCTGAAACAACCGACATATCGTGCGTGATCATGATCATCGCGCTGTCGATCTCACGCTGCTTCTCTTTGATCGTCTCCAGAATCCGATCTTGGATCACAACATCAAGTGCTGTTGTCGGCTCATCAGCAAGAATGATATTCGGACTCAAACAGAGTGCGAGTGCAATCATTGCACGTTGAGCCATCCCGCCGGAGAACTGGTGTGGGTAGTCGTCGATCCGATCGGGGTCAATACCAAGCTCATTAAAGAGCTCTCTTGCCCGCTTTCGTGCCTCTTTTTTCGAGGTGTCGTCCTCGTGGTACCGGATTACTTCAACGATTTGACTCCCAACGGTGTACACTGGGTCAAATCCATTCATTGCGTTCTGTGGGATCATCGAGATCTCGGACCAGCGGATCTGCTTTCGCAGTTGTCTGTCAGTTAGTTCGGTGATTTCAGTTCCATCATAGTTGATCGAACCATCAACAATCTCCGCATTTTTTGGGAAGAGTCGGATAATCGATTTTGCGAGCGTCGTTTTACCACTCCCACTCTCTCCAACCAAGCCGACGGTCTCGCCTCGGTCAACGGAGAGCGATACGCCATCAGTTGCACGTACCCACCCATCACTGGCGCGGTAGTACGTTTTCAAATCTGTAATTTCGAGCAAACTCATTCTTGATGCCTCAGTTCTGGGTTAACCACTTTTTCGAGCGTCCGGCCGATGAAGAACACCGACATCACAAATAGCATAATTGCGATGCCAGGTGGGAATACCCACCACCATGCAACGCGGATTGCGTCTGCAGTGTAGACGTTGAAAATCATCTCTCCCCACGAGAGCATTGTCGGGTCACCGAAGCCAAGGAACGAGAGGCTTGCTTCTGCAATCACTGCCCATCCAACCGCGAACGCAGCGTACAAGAATGCAAGCGGGAGCACGTTCGGCAAGATGTGAAGGTACATGATCCGAACGTGGCTTGCACCGATCGCCTCAGCACTTTCAACGTACGGGCGTTGTTTGTGACTCAGTACTTGTGACCGGATCACACGTGCGGTCGATCGCCACAAGACGAGGACGATCGCAACAATGATATTAACAATACTGCTGCCGAGAATTGCGACCAACACGATCGCAAACGGAAGGAACGGAACTGCGTAGACAATGTCTGTAATTCGCATGAGTACATCGTCCACCCAGCCGCCGAAGTACGCACTCACAAGGCCGATATTCGTCCCAATGAATACTGCCATGAACGCAGCCAGACTCCCAACGAGAAGTGTGACACGCGTTCCAGCAATGAGCTGTGAGAACACATCACGTCCAAGTACAGTCGTTCCGAGCGGGTGCTCCAATGATGGCGGTTCAAGCCGCCCACCAACTCGCGTGGCGGTTGGGTCATGCGGTGCAAGCCCTGGAATAGTGATATTAAGGAAGTCGATCGTGATTGGCCGTGCAAAGATTCCAATGAAGATGAACGTTGCAAGGATTACGAGTCCGATCTGTCCAAGTCGATCACCCTCAAATGCTTCAAATTTGTCTCGGATAAAGCGGGCGCTGTTTGCGACGCCATCAAAGAGACGGGTTACTGGAGAGTTTGTTTCAGTGCTCATTCGTATTCCACCCGTGGGTCAAGATAGACATACGCCAAGTCTGCAAGGAAGTTCATGATGATCACAACAGATCCCATGAGGAAGAACGCCGCCATCGCGACTGGGTAGTCATTGCTGTTTACTGCTCTAACCATCTCTCTGCCCATTCCTGGCCAATTGAACACGGTTTCAATCACAACAGAGCCACCCATTGCAGCGCCAGTTGCGATTGCCATGACCGTAACGATCGGCAGGACAGAGTTACGCGCGGCGTGTCGGTACAGCACCGTCCGTTCTGGAAGTCCCTCTGCTTTTTTGATTTCAATGAAGTCTGCATTAAGGACATCCAACATCGTATTCCGCATCAGCAGTGTTGGGGTCGCCATAAAGACGATCGCACCAGTCAGTGCCGGTAAGAACAGATGTCGGAGGAAATCTGTTGAGCCATATCTAGCAAGGAAGCCACCGCCAAGTTCGCCGCCAGTTGTTCGCATTCCGCCGGATGGGAACCACCCAAGCCAGAACACAAACACCGAAAGCAGTACAATCCCGACCCAAAACTCTGGGGACGATCGTGCGGCGAGTGTGACAACAATGCCACCACGTTCGAACTTCGAGCCACGCCACCAGCCCATGAGGGCACCAAAGGTGAGACCAATAAGGTACGCAAAGAACAGCGCAGTACCCATCAGTACGATCGTGTTCATAAACCGAACGATGATGATGTCGATCACTGGCTCACGGTAGATAAATGACTGTCCGAAGTCGCCCGTAAGGAGTTGTGAAATATACTCAACATACTGTACGTGAAGTGGTTGATCCAATCCAAGCTCTGCAATTCGCTGTTCGCGCTGCTCTGGCGTCATCCCATCAAGAATGAACATACTTGTTGGGTCACCAGGGACCAGTCGGAACAGGACAAAAAGCAGCGTAAAGAACGCCCAAAACGTGACCACAAGTTGGAGAAGGCGCCGGATAACATACTCTCTTAATCCCATTGGTCACCTCCTTGAGCAGCCACTGTCTCGTTCATGTTGTTTCCTTGTAATAAATGCATGAAAGTTGGTTCGCTATGCTTACTGATCAGCGCCGAAATGAAGCGCACCGTCGTCGTCCCAGCCAAAGCCACCTTCTTCGAGCTCCGCACGTGCTGCATCCAGATCCTCATCGAACTCTTCGACGTCTGGGTTATGCCAGAACTCGTTGTGTTCCGAGATTGTCGAGTGGGTTACAGTTCCCATCCCATCGCGGACGAAATCAACGTACTCTGTTTTTGGAACACAGTAGGAGAGTGCACGACGGAAGTTGACGTTATCAAACGGTTCACGGCGCATGTTGTATGCAATCTTCACGTAGCCAATATCTTCGAAGTCTGCACCATCGAGGTCATCGTCTTCGTCAATGCGTGCGAGTGCGGTTGGCTGTGGAATTGCACCAATGAAATCAATACTGCCGGATTCAAGTGCACCAAACTGTTGAGCGACATCCGAACCCGGAATACGGATAAATCGCTCCGTATTTGGTGGGTTGAAGTGGTCATCGAACGCGCGGAGTTGCAGTTCTGACTGTCGTTCCCAGTCTTCGAACATGAATGGACCGCTGCCAACCCAGTTTTCATCTTCAAAGTCCGAAAGCTCTTCAGGCTCAACGTCGCCCCAGATGTGCTCTGGGAAGAGGTAGACCTGTCCGAGGACATTTGCAACGAACGGCGCGTACTCTTCCTCGAGATGGAACGTGATCTCGTTGCCGGAGGTTTCGATCTCGCCGATAACATCGACAAGCGAGCCGTAGGTTGGTGAGTCCGCGTAGAGGTTGTATGTGAACTCAACATCGTCAATCGTGAGGTCTTCGCCATCGTGGAACGTCATACCGTCACGGATTTCGACGGTGTAGGTTCGGCCGCCGTCTTCGATTTCTGGCTCATCTGCTGCAGCCCATGGCGTCGGAAGACCATCTGTCCCAATACGGAAGAGCTGGTCGTAGATAAGGCGAACAAATTGGCGGTCAGGTGTTGCCAAGTCCTGCATCGGGTTCAGCGAAATAATCTCCGATGGGTATCCCATAGTGACAGTATCACCCTCAAGTGGCTCAACGGAGATCATGTTCCAAAAGGAGTTGAGACCCTCGCCGAGCGTTGGCTCAATACCAGTAATACGCCCACTTGCATATGGATGAATACCACCCTCATTTGCGATGTATGCACGTGGCTGGTCGCGTGCGATGATTTCTTGTGCCTCGTAGACTGTCTGCTGGCGCTCTTCTTCATCTGGCTGCGTTACTTGCAATTCTGCAAGTTCATCATACTCCGGGTTTGAATAGCCCGGTGTATTTCGTCCACCCTCGCCCATATTGTCCGAGTGGTGCATATCATAAATGAATGTGTGTGGATCAATCCGTTCTGGTGTGCCACCCCATCCAAGCAGCGATGCATCGAAATCCTGCTGAACAACTGCCTTATCGACGTGTGCGCTGAAATCAAGTTCTTCAAAATCAACGTCGATACCGATCTCCCGCCAGTTGGCGGCGACCATGTTAGCCAGTTCGTTACGGAACTGATTCACACCGGAGGTCGGAACCACAAAGTTGAGTTCTCTAATCTGTTCACCGAGTTCTTCTGCACCAGAAACACCGTTTCCGTTTCCGTCACCATTGCTCGAACAACCTGCAACACCGATCGCAAGCCCGGTTGCCCCTGCTGCCCGAATAAATTCACGTCTATTTTTTTTACGAAACGCCATATAAACAGGACAAAGTTTGGGGTATTTATGCTTTCCGATAGCACGGTTTTATTTGTCATGTGAAATATTATCTATACGCATACATACCCAGATAACCTGACCAGATGTTAAGCCAAATACAAAATATATGTGCGTTTATGAGATAACTTATGAAACTTATACTTACAAAAACACCCATTTACAGAACATTTATAAACTGTTTTATTTCGGGAGAAAACCTCCCTCGAAAACGAAATTGGTTTGAAGGGTGCTTGATTTATATAATTTGAGCGAGGGTGGCTGAGCTAGGTCAAAAGCGGCGGGCTTAAGACCCGCTCCCGTAGGGGTCCATGGGTTCGAATCCCATCCCTCGCATACAGACGGACAAACACGTTGAGGCTTATTCGACGGCTCGTTTCTCAGCAATCCTCACGAGTGAAGATGAGTTTGTGGCTGTTTTCGCTGAGCCATTGGTTATGCTCAACATAGTCAGTGTCATGCCGTTCAACAATAAACCAGAACCGATCGCTGTGATTTGCTTCTAGACGGTGTGATAGTTCGTGGACGACCACGTAGCGAAGCACCGCTGGTGGTGCCATGATCAGTCGCCAATTAAGTGAGATCGTCCCGGTCGATGAGCAGCTACCCCACTTTGTACGTTGATTCCGAACTTCGAGTCGACGATATTGAACACCCATCTCCGCAGCAATCTCAGTTGCATGGGTTTCAAACGTATTTCGAGCAGTTCGTCGGTACAGCGTCTCAACTGCTCGCTTGACGCTTGTGTGGTTGACATGGTGGGCTGCAAGCCTGAGTTCACGTCTTGCGGGATCAACGACCGAGTACGATCGTGTCTCGATGATAATCGTATGTGGTATTCCCCGATACGGTAACGTTGCACCACACTTGAATATTCGATCGGGAAGGCGTGTGGAAAGTTGACTGAAATGAGCGTCTTTTTCCAGCACCCATGCTGCGTTTGCCCGCAGAACTGCCTCTGGATCTCTTGTGCTGTCCAGCGGAAGTATAACCACAACTCCGCGAAGATCAACACGAATCTGGGCGTGTTTGGCACGGGCGCTCTCGCGGACAGTGTAGTCGATTGGTGTGTCAAGAAGTAGTATTTGCAGTCCAGTCATGAATACAGCGTAAATATGTTGGCTAGCCAATACGAGGTTCGGTCCGGTAGTAAAAATAAACAATAGACAATAAAATGATAATTATTTTTACACGCTCAGGAGTATCACTCAAACTAAGCAGATCGTTGTGTAGGAAAAAAGGCCGTTTGCCCACGCGAGAGAAATGGTGGGTCGCGTAGGCAAACAGCCCATTGGTCCCCGCTGACGCTTCGGCCCTCCAAGCGAAGCGTCATATGATACAACCGAGTGTAGTAACTTAAATATGCCGGGTAGATTATGACAATAATAATAAATAAATGGGTTAGAGGGGTTGGTTAGCAGGGTGATCAGACCGCAATCGAGCGTTTCCAGCACCAAATATGGATTCTCGAAGCGTAGACCCTTTGTAGGCCTCTCGAACAAGTCCCCGCGATCGAAGTTCAGGGACAACCAGATCAACGAAATCAGTCAGACTGTCCGGCCGAACAACCTCCTTAATATTGAATCCGTCAATTCCGACTTCTGTGAACCAGTGTTCGAATTCATCCGCAATCGTGTCTGGCGTGCCAACAATGATCGGAGAAGTTGAGCCAAGTCCAGAGAACTGTGCAACCTCACGAACGGTCCACTCTTTGTCCGGATCGGATTTCGTGAATGCGTTCATCGTGCCTTGGATTGCATCCGTTTCGATGTGTTCGATCTTCTGGTCAGGGTCTAGCGCAGACAGATCCATGTCAATAAATCCCGAAAGTAGCGCGAGCGTGCCGTCAACATCAATTTGGGCTTTGTATGATTCATACTTCGCCTGTGCGATTTCTTCGGTCTCACCGACGATCGGAACAATTCCAGGGAAGAACGCAATCGAACCCGGGTCGCGACCGAATTTTGCCACCCGGTCACGCATATCGTCCATGTAGTCACGAACACCGCGCTCCGTTGGTTGGCTTACGAAGACCGCCTCTGCATTCTTGGCGGCAAAGTCACGGCCGCGGTCGGAGGAGCCAGCCTGATACAAAACAGGCGTTCGTTGCGGTGATGGCTCACATCCATGTGGCCCAGGTACTGAAAAGAACTCACCCGCAAAGTCGATCGATTGTACTTTGCTTGGATCCGTGTAAATGCCTGCGTCTGGATCCCGACGGACCGCATCATCATCCCATGAGTGCTCCCAGAGCGCGTAACAAACGTCCATGAACTCGTCTGCTCGATCATACCGGGTTTGTTTATCCATGCGGCCGTCCAGGCCGAGATTTGCGGCTGCGGATTCGAGATACGAGGTGACAATATTGAACGCAATCCGGCCATCGGTGAGATGGTCAAGCGTAGATAGCTCTCTGGCAAGCTGGTATGGGTGTGTGTACGTAGTTGATTTGGTGATTGCGAATCCAAGATTGTCGGTTACCTCAGCCATTGCAGGAACGAGGTATGCAGGATCGTTGGACGGTGTCTGGATCGCTTTTTCGATCGCTGTCGAATGGTCTCCACCATACACGTCATATATCCCACGGACATCAGCAAAAAAGACGGCATCAAACCCGCCGCGTTCTGCGGTTCGTGCGACTTCCGTCCAGTACGATCGATCGCGATAGCGATGTGATTGATCGCCTGGGTAGCGCCACGAGCCGATCGAGACGTGTTCAACCGAGTTCATCGTGAACAGGTTGAGATGTAGATAGTCACTCATTGATGATCATATGTATGAGCTACCTAACAGTGTTGGCATCTACTCCATATTGGCCGAAATCTCCGTCCAGGTTTAGGGCCGCTGCCCATACGTCAGCGATCGCCAAATCCACTCAACCGGTCCGTACCGGAAGTATCGCAGCCAAAGAACGGAAACCGGGATCTGTATCGCCCAGATAGCGAGAACAACCCCAACCATCTCAATCCGCGACAGCTGCCCAAATAGACCAAGTCCGTGTCCGTAGAAGACGAACGTTGCAAGCACACTTTGCAGTAGATAGTTTGTCAACGCAAGCCGTCCAACCGCAGCCAACGATTGGGATACAACACCTGTTGCCCACAGCCGACACCAGAGCATCACGATTCCAATATAGCCTCCTGCGAGCGCAAGGCTCCCCCAGTAGTTGAACTGTCGCCACAGCAGTGCATATTCAGCTTGCCACTGCATCGCAGCGATGTACCAGACGCCGATCGACGTTGTGAGGATCCCAATCGCACTTCCACCGATTGCAAGCGCAAGGTAGGTCTTTGTCGATCGGTCGTTTGTGAGAAATCCGCTCTTATACAGCGCCATCCCAATACACATCAACCCACCAACGCGCCATGCAGAGTAGTTGATAAAGCCGCTTGTTTGTCGGGTGAACGCTGTTGGTACACGGTGTTCCGTCTGTTCGACCCATCCCGATCGATACGTCTGCACCTCAGATTGAAGTACAGCGGTGGCCGGCTCCCATTGCTCACGGATAATATCTGCACCAGCAGTGAGCGCAACAAGCACCTCCGAAACGGAGATGATCCCGATGAATCCAATTCCAAGGAGGAACAGCCGCAGCGGTGGCCAGTGTCGAAGATAGACGACCAACAGCCCACAGAGCGCATATGCAACCAGAATGTCACCGTACCACAGCAGGTACGCATGTGCAAGCCCAATGATGAGCAGCCACACATTTCTTCGCTGGAACAGCCGAACAGCACGTTCCTTTCCAGTGGTAAATAATAACACACCTGCCCCAAACAGCATCGTAAACAGCGAGATCATTTTCTGTTCGACAAAGATGTGTGTAACCAGCCACGAGAAATAGTCCCACCCGGTAAAATCGCCGTACACGGTTGGGTTCAACAGGACGGCTTCGGGCATTGCAAATACCCAGATATTAACAAGCAAAATACCAAGCAGTGCAACCCCACGAAGAACATCAAGGCTCATAATCCGATCGGATGGGGCCGTTGGCGCGGGCGATGGCTGCTCAGCGGACATCACTAACAGGAGCAGTAGTACTCCCGATCGGTGAACTCCGTGTTGATCAGTTTCACTGCAGGTGCAGGGTCAGACGGTCTGTACACGCCGGTTGTCACTCCGGCCGTATCCTCAAACGAGCCCGAAACGAGCGATTGCCACTGTGCATCCGAGAGTACATCCCAGAATGCGTCATTTGTGGCAAGCAACGAGAGGTAATCCCGGAGGTATACCCAGCGTGTCTCTTCGATTGGTGTCTCACTCGGCGCGAGCGAGTCGTCACTAACCGCATCAGCATACGCCGCAAGCGGGAGGTTTGCACCAGCTGCAACCGGCATTGAAATCCACTTCCACGGTCGGGTGTTGATATCAAGCAGTACGTACTCTTCTCTCTCACCATCGTAGACAAACTCCGCTTCGCTAATGCCGTAGTACCCTGTTTCCGCTAAGACCGCAAGTGCACGCGCTTCGATCTCCGGATGCGAGACCCGATCGACAACGCAGGACGTCCCGAACGCTTGTGGATACCGAACTCGTGCATTTCCAACAACCGCAAGTGCGTCAGCAACATCCCCAACTGCTGGATTCTCGGTCGCTGGTGGAACGTATGATGCGAGCGATCGATCCTTTCCTTGTACAATTGGAACGCGTTCTTGGAGCAGGACCTCAATATCTGCGCCCGAAGCTTCTGCGAGCAGTGAGTCCAGCTCTTTGCGATCGGTAACTTCGACAACGTTTGTCCCGAATGCTTCCTCAAATTCGCGCTTGAGTGCCGGCTTTACAACAAGCGGGAAGGATAACGCATCAACAGCCTCATCAACATCCGTTTCATCCAACCAGTACGTTTCCGGGTATGGGACACCCAACTCATCAGCAATTCGATACAGCGACGATTTATCCAGTACGCGATCGACGATCTCATACGCTGCAAATGGGAGGTGAACACCCTCGGGCTCGGATTCAGCATAGGCGTGAACCCACTCGTCCATACAGCCAAATGCAACCGCTTCGCCGCCTGCTGCGTCAACGATCGCTTCGACATCAGTACGAAACCCGTCGAGGTCGGTCAGTGGGAATGTCACTTCACCAGCAAAATCAATCGCGTTGGATGGTGGTGCAACACCGTCGCCGTTTCGATCGAGCGCAATGACCGGAATATCATGGGCACTCAGTGCTCGCGCAACACTTACACCTGTAATGTGTGCGTTTGACACAAGCGCCGGTGGTCGATCAAATGAGTGCGCAGAGAGCGTGTCGATCAACGCATCCGTAGAGAGAAATGAATCTGCCATAGATTACCTCATGACTCCACCAGCAAAAATGCATCAAAAGCGGTTGAGGCCGCCGGGATACACGACACCGGTTGCTTGACAATGGCCTTTTGCCGATCGAACACCTTTTGAGGAATAATGACTGAGCTTCCAGATCGAGTTCACAGCGCGTTCAGAGATCATTCCTCGTTTGAAAAACGCCCAGACGGCGCATATGAGTCGGTAACAACGCCGTTCGACGGTGTCGTGACACCGATCCCAGCAGAGAACGGACGGATCCAGTTTGAGATCACCGTCTCTGTTCCGATGCTTAACCAAGTCACCGAAGATGAGGTTGCACCGATCGTCGAAGAGGGATGGTATGAAACATTTGAGCTACGGGTAGTGGATATCTATGGCGTGACAAAGAAAGAGCATAACCTAGAGCCGATCGTCGAAGAGGACGGGGTCGACGCAACCGTTTCTGCAAGCTTTACAGATATAAACGAGCGAAGAGGCGTAGACGACGCGGGGGCGGTTATTGATTATGTGGAAGGAACATATGTCCAAGGGATCATCCCAGGATATGAGTACACAGATCCAGTAACACAGCTCATCTCACGTGCCAGAAATGCTGCCGGTGCAGAGTGACTAACAGTTGCTAGCCCATCGCAATATATGTCTGGGTGTCTTCAATTCCGCTAATTCCTTGGATACCCGCCGCAGCAATATCTTTTACACGTGCCGGAGAGTCGACAGTCACTTTCACAATAAAATCAACATCACCAGCAACAATATGTGCATCAACAACGCCATCGATCGTCTGAATCTCTGCTTTGACCCGATCGGCGTCACCTGTATTTGCTTTAACGAGAATGTAGGCAGTCACCGTCATGTTACTTCCCTCCAACCAGTGGCGCCGCAGAGTCTTCCCCAACAAGGAGCTGTCGTACATCTTCCAACACGGAGAAGGTCGCAAGCACTGCAACTCGATCGCCAGCTTCTAACGAATCATCCTGAAGCGGGATGCCAAGCGGCCCATCCGATTTACCGAAGGCGATGATACGAGAGGCAGCAGGTAGTGCAACCTCACTCAGCGTGTAGCCACGCATGGGTGACTCGTCTGTGATCGTGATCAAAAGGACCTGAATATTCTGTGCAATATCTGCGATTGCACGAACACTGCCTCCTAAGAGTGCATTTTTTGCACCGATCGCACCCAAGCGCTCAGGATAGATTACCTCATCAACTTCATCGGCATACTGCTGGTAGATCTCTTCTCGATAGTCCTCATCAATACGCATCACAGTGCGACAGCCGTGATGCTTTGCGATGAGACAGGCTGCAAAGTTTGCGTTCAGATCACCAGTAAGCGCACCGACTGCATCTGCATCTTCGACGCCTGCAACCTCAAGTACAGCCTCTCGAGAGCCATCACCTTCGACAACCGTGAATCCATCCGATCGAGCAGCATCTGATTTGCTGCTATCTCGCTCAATAATTGTCACCTCATGGCCTTCTTCCCGGAGTACACGAGCGGTCCGCTGGCCGACACGGCCGGCACCGATGACTATGAACTTCATGTGCTATGCTATACACACACAAGGGAATAACTGTATCCCCAATACCCATTTCGGATTCTGAGACAAACGCTTTTGCCAGCTGGTGTGGTAATCAAAGTCATGGTACACGCATTCATTATGGTCAAGACACATGCGGCATCGTCTGCCGACCTTCTTGGGCTCGTGCGTGAGCTCTCACCGGTGACGGAAGCGCATATCGTCGCGGGTGCCTACGACATCATCGTCGAAGTCGAGTCTGAAGGCGTCTACGAGGTGCTACAAACGGCTGCAAGCGAGATTCAATCTTTTGACGGGGTTGCGGACACAAAAACGTACATCTCACTCGAAGACTGATTACGCCAAATCGAGGTCATACGGATCGTGCCGCCCAAGATGTTTCTTGAGCTCACGGCGGCTCTGTTCAAGTTCACTTGTTGGGGTGGCGTATAGATGCTCAAACAGCTCGTCAGGTGATGGCCGTTCAATTGCTTCTACAATCTCAATTTCTTCCGAGAGTTCCTGATCTGTCTCGGCTCGGATCTCTTCGATGAGTTTCTCTGTGAGAATAGTTTCATCTACCAAGAATGATTCATATCGATCGAGTGGGTCTTGCAGTCGCCACTGCGGAAGGTCCGGCTCGTCATCACGATATCGACTCGGGTCGTCTGCGGTTGTGTGTGCTCCCTGCCGGTACGTGAGACTCTCGACGAGCACCGGTGACCCATCTTTTGCCGCTGCAAGTGAATCTTCGACGGTCTGTTTGACCGCAAGCGGGTCATTACCATCAACCTGGACGCCAGTGATACCATACGCATCGGCTTTTGCTGCGATCGATTTGCTTGCAGTCTGCTCCGATCGCGGGAGTGAGATTGCCCACCCGTTGTTCTCACAAAAGAACACAACTGGTGCGTCAAAGACACCAGCAAAATTGAGTCCCTCGTGGAAATCACCCTCGCTCGTTGCCCCATCTCCAAAGCAGACGAGCATGGCTTCATCACTCCCCGCATAGTTCCGTGCCATCCCTGCACCTGCTGCGTGTGGAATCTGCGTTGCGATTGGCACCGCTTGTGGGAAAACCGGGATATCGTGATCGGAATAGTACTCCGGGTGGCCACGTCTAAATGCGAAAATATCGCTCATTGGGACGCCACGGGCGATCTGCAGCGCGTTCGATCGATACGTTGGAAAGAGCCAGTCATCATCAGAGAGCGCATGTGCGGCACCAACTTGTGATGCTTCTTGTCCACGGTACGGTGGATACCCGCTCATCCAGCCGCGTCGCTGGAGTGCAAGTGCCCGTTCATCAAACCGCCGCGTTCGAACCATGTCCCGGTAGAGCGCAATTGCCTCCTCCTCGCTGTAGGGGAGGTCATCGCGATTACCGTCACGAATCACACTGTGCATGCCACGTCATCGAAAGGAACCGTGATAAAATATTCCACATCCTGTGACACACATCAGTCGATACCAAGAAAACCCTACAGCACGTAGATAGTGTATGCTCTCTGTGATTAGTGCGATCCTGTTCATTGGTGTGCTCGCACTCCATACAGTCATTGCCGCGGTTATGACCCGATTTTTCCGAATCCGGTTAGAGACGACGTGGGGATGGATCTTTTTTACGGTGTTCTTTATTCCGGTTGTACTGCTTATTTCTACACTGTTATTTACTGGTGTCTTCCAAATTGGGGTCGATCTTGGGGCTCCGTCAGTCGCTGCTGGTGTCCTCATTGGCCTCCCACTTGCAGTTGGATTTACCATCGATGTGCTCTACATCCCTCCACCGGATGAAATTGAACTTCCAGAAAAGGCCTGAATGTCGCTGGAACGATTATGCGTTTACAAACCGTGCAATCGTTGCTTCGACACGATCGAGAACGACCTCTGGAGGTTCTGTCGTGTCGACACGAACGAATCGATCAGGGTTTGCTTTGAGTAGCCGTTCATAGTTTTCTTGGACCTTCGAGAGATATGCAACCTGTTCGAACTTATTTGTCGAGCCACTCCGTGCGGCGGCAAGCTCTGGATCAACATCAAGATAGAGCGTCAGATCAGGCTCGCGGGAAAATGCTCTATGAATACCCTGGATATACTCAAGCGGCCTCACGAGTTCGCTGTCTTCGAGTGTCGCTGCTTGATATGCAAATCGGGAGTCGGAGAACCGATCGGAGATAACCATTCGATCGTCCGCCAAGGCAGGCCGAACGACACGAGAGAGATGGTCTGCGTGATCTGCGGTATAGAGGAATAGTTCCGCAAGCGAATCCGCGTCATCATTGTTGATCGAGCGGTAGACCGCATCACCGTACCACGAATCAGTCGGTTCGCGAGTAAACACTGCATCCGGGTACGTATCCTGTAATGCCTCCCAAACAGTTGTTTTTCCGCTCCCATCGAGACCTTCGAGCGTGATGAGCATATACAGGTAGACCCGACGGGAATCAATGAACCCTCCGATCATTTTTGCGCCGGTGTTGGTCAGTTAGACGGTACTTTTAGGTCTATTCCGTCCGACAATACGGGTATGAAGGTACTGGTAGCCGGTGGGAGCGGGTTTATTGGGACGCATCTGTCACGTGAACTGCTCGATCGGGATCATGATGTAACTGTGTTGGCTCGATCGCCGGATGAGACAGAACTTCCGTCTGGTGTCAACACTGCAGTTGGTGATGTATCGGCCTACGACTCGATCGTCGAGGCTGTTGCGGGGCACGATGTTGTCGTAAATCTCGTTGCACTCTCGCCGTTGTTCGAGCCCAAAGATGGCAACAAGATGCACGATGAGGTGCACAGACATGGCACCGAAAACCTTGTCAAGGCCGCCGAGGAGGGCGGTGTATCAAAATTTGTCCAGATGAGCGCGTTGGGTGCTGATCCAAACGGAGAGACCGCATATATTCGCGCAAAAGGACAGGCAGAAGAGCACGTAACTAACTCTTCGCTTGACTGGGTTATTTTCCGTCCGTCGGTCGTCTTTGGCGAAGGCGGCGAGTTTGTCTACTTTACAAAGAAACTCAAAGGAATGTTTGCACCAGGGGTGCCACTCTACCCGCTCCCGGGGGGTGGCAAAACACGCTTCCAGCCGATCTGGGTTGGTGACCTCGTCCCAATGCTTGCAGACGCAGTCGATGAAAATGAGCACGTAGGACAAACATACGAGGTTGGAGGGCCGGAAGTACTCACCCTTCGACAGATTACGGATATGGTGTATGAGTCCGAAGGCAAGAGCGTTTCAATTGTCCCGCTGCCGATGGCCATGGCCGGAATTGGTCTCACCGTCTTAGGAGCCGTTCCAGGGTTCCCAATGGGGAAAGATCAGTACCGATCGTTACAGTTCGATAATACAACAACGACAAATGAAGTTTCGTCATTCGACATGTCAGCGTCAGCACTGACTTCATTTGCGTCATATCTCGGCCTCGAATAGAAGACAACTATTTTACACAACACCGGAGTTTATATACTAAATTTAGCGGGCGTGATTGCCGGTTAATACGGCTCAGATCGTGTTTAAGCAGTCATTAATACTGTACTCATGGCTTGCGTAAGCGGTGATTACTGCTGACACCGGCGAAACCCGCCTCATCACAAGGTTTATATCCGTTTTGCTACTGTTTTCTCTTCAATGACGAGGGGACACGAAAAATGAAGCTTGCAATGATCGGCTTCGGTCAAGCAGGGGGGAAGATCGTTGACAAATTCGTCGAGTACGATGCCCAAACAGGGTCACAGATCGTCCGTGCGGCGGTTGCAGTTAATTCTGCAAAAGCCGACCTGATGGGACTCACAAACATCCCAAAAGATCAGCGCGTGCTCATCGGGCAGTCGCGCGTGAAAGGACACGGTGTTGGTGCCGACAACGAACTCGGTGCTGAGATCGCTGAAGAGGACATTGACGAAGTTCAAGGCGCGATCGATGGAATTCCTGTACACGAAGTCGATGCCTTCCTTGTGTGTGCTGGACTCGGTGGCGGAACCGGATCCGGTGGCGCACCAGTGCTTGCAAAGCATCTCAAACGAATCTACACAGAACCAGTCTACGGGCTTGGTGTCCTTCCGGGCAGCGACGAAGGTGGGATCTACACACTGAATGCGGCACGATCGTTCCAGACGTTCGTTCGGGAGGTAGACAACCTCCTTGTGTTCGATAACGACTCGTGGCGCAAAACGGGCGAATCGGTACAGGGTGGCTATGACGAAATCAACGAAGAGATTGTCAAGCGCTTCGGTATCCTCTTCGGTGCTGGTGAGGTTCAAGCCGGCCAAGAGATCGCAGAAAGTGTCGTTGACTCTTCTGAGATCATCAACACACTCGCCGGCGGCGGCGTGTCGACGGTCGGGTATGCCGAAGAAGAGGTTGAAGAGCAGTCCTCTGGTGGCCTTCTTTCACGGCTCCGTGGCGGGGGCGAAGAAGATGACCTCGACACAGCACATACAACAAACCGGATTACAAGTTTGGTTCGCAAGGCAGCACTTGGGCGGCTAACACTTCCATGTGAGATTGAAGGCGCTGAACGTGCCCTGCTCGTAATGGCAGGTCCATCACAATACCTGAACCGAAAAGGGATAGAGCGCGGCCGCAAATGGCTCGAAGAACAGACAGGTAGTATGGAGGTTCGGGGTGGGGATTACCCGCTCAAAGGTCGTGGGATCGTTGCAAGTGTAATCTTGCTTTCCGGAGTGACGAACGTTCCGCGAATCAAAGAGCTACAACAGGTTGCAATCGAGGCACAAGATAACCTCGAAGATATCCGATCGCAAAGCGAGACGAATCTACACGAACTTGTTAACGACGACGAAGACGAGCTGGAATCGCTATTCTAGCTCCGATTCGAAACAATATCGGGGATCATTTTTGTGAGAAATCGGAGGTCTCAATAGCGTTAGCCACGGACAACGTATCGATGGAGATACTCATCCCGTTTGATAACAGAGAGCCGAAGACACGGCTCTCTCCGGTACTCAATCGAGATGAGAGACAACAGTTCGCGGATGCGATGCTCTCTGATGTCCTATCTGCGATCAAGGAAACCAATCATACACCACACCTGCTTGTGACAACACCAACCGACCGGAGTGAGAAGGTAACTGTCGACGATCGATCACTAACAGCTGCGGTCAACAAGTTTCTCTCGACTACGAAACTGCCGGTTGCGATTTTGATGAGCGATCTGCCACTATGTACGCCAGCCGTAATTGAACGACTCTTTTCGTATGAGACGCCGATCACGATTGCGCCGGGGCTTGGTGGAGGGACCAATGCGTTGGTGATCCGAGATAGATCGTTTTCGGTTGATTACCACGGCTACTCGTACAGAGACCACTGCCAGCATGCTGCGTCGAACTCGCTCGCGGTCTCTGAGTGTGATTCACGACGGTTAGCAACAGATGTGGATGAGCCAACTGACCTCAGAGAAGTGGTATTGCACAGCGATGGTGCAGCGGCAACGTGGCTTCGTACGAACGGTTTCTCGCTGAATATCGAACAGAAAAGTGGGAGAGTCAGTGTCAAAAGAGACGAAAACAACAACAGAGAGTGATAGGTTTTTGGCTGTTCGGCGGAGAGACCGTGATATGGACCGATCGGAGATCGAATCACAGCTTGGATTGTCTATTCCAGACCGTGAACTCGATCGCCTCCTTGCAGTTCGCCCTCGTGATGTTGCAGCCGCATCCTCGCTCACATTTGCTCGGAACGTATTTTTACCGCTCACAACGGCCTGTAAGTACACCTGTACCTACTGTACGTTCTATGATGTCCCCGGACAAGCGTCACTGATGACTCCCGAAGAGATACGTGAAACGGTCCGAGTTGGTGCGGATGCAGGCTGCACCGAGGCGCTGTTTACGTTTGGTGACAAGCCGGACGAGCGATACACAGAGATTCACGACCAACTTACTGACTGGGGGTACGATTCGATCATCGACTATCTATATGACGCGTGTTTGATTGCGCTTGATGAAGGGTTACTCCCGCATTCGAACCCCGGTGACCTCACAGAGGCGGAGTTCACACAGCTCAAAGAGGTAAACGCATCCATGGGCGTGATGTTGGAAACAACTGCGGATGTTGATGCACATGCCGGCAATAGACGCAAAACACCACAACAGCGCCTTCATACGATTCAGGCAGCAGGGAGACAGGCCGTTCCGTTTACAACCGGGATACTAGTTGGAATTGGCGAGACATGGCGCGATCGGGCACTGAGCCTTGCAGCGATTGCAGCGTTACATGAGGCCTATGGTCACATTCAGGAGGTAATCATCCAGAACGTGGTCCCGAACGATCGATCGAGTTTTGAACAGCCATCAGTTGAGACCATGCGGCGAGTGGTTGCAATGGCCCGTGCAGCACTTCCTGCGGATGTGTCGGTGCAAGTGCCGCCAAATCTCTCGCCAACAGCATCGTTGCTTGACTGTGGGGTTGATGATCTTGGTGGAGTCTCACCAATTACAGATGACTACATTAATCCGGAGTACAAATGGCCCGCATTAACGGAACTAACCTCACTTGCAGATACCGCAGGCGTCCCTCTACACGAGCGGCTGCCGGTCTACAACCGGTTTCTCCCGGCACAGTTCCGTCGTGACGAGTTCTCGACTGTATCTGCACCTGCGGGCGGAGCCGAAGCGTGGCTTTCCGCAACGATTAGGCGTGCAATATCCGCTTCAACAGTCCATGGGGAGCGTTTTCGAAAGGTTGCCCAGCGTGATGGGCCTGTACCAACCTATTAAATAGCCGCAAAATCAGTAGCCGTCGGCACCTTTTTGCCAGTATAGTCATATAAAATGGACAGTACTATGGATCCAGTCGTACTTCAACTCGGTGTCGAGTCGATAAATGTCGGAGACATTCTGCAACGGACAGTTGCATTCTTTGTTGGGCTCTTTGCAGTCTTACTTGTTGGGCGGCTGTTGTTCGTCCCGCTTGTCCTCAAAGGGTTAGAGAACAGAGATTTTGACAAAGCAGTACAAAGTCTCGGCGAAAGTGTCACAGGGGGGATTGTGTGGTTCGCGGCAATTGCAGTCGCATTTACACTGGGTGGGTTCGGTGCCTTCTTAGGTGCATTTGCGACGCTTGGTGGTGCGCTTGCACTGGCGATTGGATTCGCTGCACAGGACCTAATTGGGAATTTCGTTGCTGGTGTCTTTATTCTGAAAGACAAACCGTTCGAGGTCGGCGACTGGATCGAGTGGGACGGCCAGAGCGGCCGTGTCGAAGACATTGATCTACGTGTCTCACGTGTCAGAACGTTCGACAATGAACAGATCACGGTTCCGAATGGTGACCTCGCAAACAATGCTGTTAAAAACCCAGTTGCGTACAATACGCTCCGACAGAAGTTCGTCTTCGGAATTGGGTACGACGACGATATCAACGCAGCAACAGAATACATCACCGAAGAAGCAGAGAACCACCCGGACATTCTGGAGGATCCTGCACCATCCGTTCGATTGGTTGAACTTGGTGACTCCGATGTTGGGCTTCAGTCACGTTTCTGGATCGAAGACCCAGACCGTGGTGACTTCGTGCGAGTTCGCTCTGAGTACATTCAGGCAGTTAAAGAGCGCTTCGACGAGGAAGGCATCGACATCCCGTACGTCCACCGGACGCTTACTGGCGAAGTCGAAGTAATCGAGTCGATCGCACAAGAAGCGTAAGCGCACGATCGATCGAAATCGAACCGTTACGATCGGAAAATAACTCATTTTATACGGCAACAGCTGTGTTGGAGTCTGCATTCGTGAGTAGGCTATAGAATCCCACAGAGCACACAGCACGGTTCGGCACCCATTTCTCGCGCTTAGTTAATCCTCGTCGACGATGAACTGCGAGGCGATGTCTAAGACATCCGATTTTGATAGTGCCGGATCAAATGCCGCTGGGAATGGGGCCTCTTGATCAAGCACCCGAAGGAATGAGGCGTGTCGTGCTTCGACACTGTGAATGCTGAGCGCTGGTGGGACGAGATCCTCGTTCTCGATGAAGGGTGCCGCGCCAGCGTACGCAGAGACACCGGTGTCTTCGAGCGCGATTGCGGTGGCAATGAACTCGTCAGGCTCCTCAACGGTACTTCCAAAGTCGAACTCGGGTTCGTCAACGGGATCGCCGTCGAGTTCCTCGACTACTGCGCCAAGCACCTCGAAGTGGATCTCTTCGTGATCCCGAATCGTCCCCAGGTAGTCGTACACGTTGTCCGTGATCGGATCGCCAAAGTCACTGAGTACGTCGGAGTCCGTTAGTTCATCTTCGCTGATGTTGTCCAATCCCTGTTCGTAGAATCGGAATTCGAGTGCCTCCAACGTCCGAGCAAAATTGAGAATCTCGATATCGTCCTCAAACTCGTTTTCGATCATCTCCGGTGCCTCGTCATACTCATCGTCGTCTGCAGCAGCTGGTGCTGCGAATGCCCCACCGAGAGCAAGTACGCCGAGTGCCCCTGCAGATCCGGCCAGAACCTGCCTTCGGGTGTTGTACAACGGTTGCGTCGATCGGTCAGGATCGTTATCGTCTGGTAACATTACAAATGGTAATCATACGTGTATACGCTTTGTTATGCCACTACACCGCTTTCATCCGTGATTACAATAAGGAGTAAGCTGAAACGGGAAACAGTATGGTATGGTAACGTATATGTTGCACAGTACCGGAGGAACAGGACACGTCCCTCGGTAAGGATAGCCTCAAATCCACTATTATTTGACAAGTATTCTAACTTACTTGTGATTATGTTATTTACTCATGAGTTAGACAGAAAAGCCTCCTAAAATTTGAATAAATTCATAAGTTTTCATTTGTATACAACTTATTCCACTCTATATATCAAATTAATATAAACGCCGAAATACCACTTACACCGAATCTAACCCACTAATGGCACAGATTTGCTATTTTTTTAGTGCTGGCAGTTGTACACCTTACATAAATAGCGAGAATTGGATTCATGTTGTATATCTTATGTGTATAGAGTACGTAACGGAGTTGTGTCCATTATATATACATATATGACCATGTCAAGAATAAAAACAAAATATATTTGATAAATCGACTGCTTCGTTTCCGTTTTCGTTTCCCTGCTCTGAGGGGCCGGTTCTCAAGACTTAGCATATCCCACTGTATAGAGTAGATGAAGTTTTGAGAAATAATGTGTCGCCGAATACCGTATCGGGGGTCGAGACGTCGAATTATGCGGTTCATCCGCTTTCCATAGCGATCGAACAGATCTTCAGTGGACGCGTCAGCTACTTGAATCGGCAGTGAGTGAACCGCACAGGCAGAGACAGGCCGCTATATCCGATCGCCGAACCGATCTGGAATCTCTTTTCTGATCGCAACGTAGAGAATCCCAACAACAAGTGCAACCGTCGCTAATACCGGGATCGGCTCAGTAAAGAGAATAATTCCTGGCACGATAAGTACGATCGAGAGAAAGAGGTCTTCGGGAGCGCCATCGTACCGGATCCAGTATTTTGGGGCAAGCCATCGTCGATGTGTATGCGCATACACGGCTTCTTGTGACTCTTTGTTCCACGGCCGAGGTTCAGGACCAGCACCAAACCAATCCATACCGGAATGGATCGCAGCTGATACAAAAAAGAAGCTCAAAAACACCGTAAGCGACGAAAGGCTGTAGACTGCTGCGCCGATCGACAGAACAGTTGGAATCCAGTAGTAGACCGGAAAGTGGAGCGTTTTACGATGAACACCAACAAACAGGTCAAGGTCGGGGAAAATACCACCAGCAATCCCTCCGATCGCGGCGATGACTGCAAACTCGGGTGCGATCGGAAACATTATTGTCGCGAGGGTAATACCGACACCGATGTGGGTGGGGCTCATCATAGCTGATATATATTGACGAGCGTCGATCGGGATGATCTCAACGTGCAACTGGAGACCCAGAAGCCCTAATCGTCAGCAACGGCGGGGTGCGAGTGCTCTCTGTGTCCCGATGAGAACATTGGCGTTCCATCAGCACGCGGACCAAGTTGTGGTCCGATCTTGTCTGCGTCTGGGTCAACCCTCCGTGTTCGACGGTAATCAGTTGATCGTTCGACAGCGGGTCGACCGATCGCCGAAATCATCTCCCCATACTCATTGACGGTTCGATACTCACCGTATTTTCCACCCGCTCGTTTTGTGATCTCTTCGGAGAGGATCGTTCCCATAAAGTCGTTTGCACCACAGTTGAGCAGTTTCAGCCCTTTTGCATTCCCGTATTTGACCCACGAAGACTGAATGTTCTCGATGTTATCCAAAAAGAGCCGCGAAACAGCAATCATCAGCTCATCCTCTGCATCAGATGCGCCGCCATCAACAACTCCATGTTTGTACAGTGGCGTGTTCTCATGGATAAACGAAAGCGGAACAAACTCCGTGATGCCACCAGTACGGTCTTGAAGATCTCGAATAACGTTGAGATGGGTGACTCGATGTGCGACGTTCTCAACGTGACCGTACATGATTGTAGAGGTAACATCAAGTCCCGCGGCGATCGCACCCTCAATTGCGTCCACCCAATCCTGACTGGTAATTTTCCCGGGGCAGATGACATCCCGTACCTCATCGACAAGAATCTCTGCGGCAGTTCCAGGTGCGGAATCAAGCCCAGCCGCACGCAACTGTTCGTACGCCTCTTTGTAGGTCCACTCTGTGCCTCGAATTGCGTGATACGCCTCCTCAGGCGTCATCGAGTGGACGTGAATGTCTTCAACCGACATCGCTTCGATCTGCTCGATGTAGGTCCCCGGATCCGTCGTGTACGTCTCCGGTGGTTTGTAGTTTACTTCGCTTGCAGGATTCTCGTACCCGGAGAGAATCTCGTGATGTTCTTGATTGAGGGCGAACGCAGGATGCAATCCGGAGACAGAGCAGACCTCTGAGATACCAAGATCAAGTGCGTCAGTGACAATCGCACGTGACTCTTCGGGTGTTTTTGTGAACCCGCCGTGCTCACCCTCGTAGCTTGCCTCGAACTGGTGGGCCGTGTTTTTGAAATTGCAGAATAGACAGCCAACATTACACGCAGTGGTCACATTGTTGTTTAGATTGACAACGAACGTGACATCATCACCGACCACTTCTGCCCGGCGCTGATCGGCTGCTTCAAGCACTAACTCTTTCCGATGGTGATCGATTCCATCTGTTTCAGTACCGGTTGCCATGAGCTCAATCCCGTCATCGATGGTGAGTCGATCGCCATTCCGTGCGTTTGCTAACGCATTCTCAAATGACTGATCGGTTGTTGGGACACACTCGAAGTCGAACGCATCAGGATCAAGCTCAGCGGCAGACCGGCGACTCATCATTCTACTCTCTCCAGCGAACAGGTAAAAAATAGGTGGTACCGGAACCTACCTTTATGCCCTCAGGGGCCACTGTCATCGTATGTCAACGGATCTCTCGTTTCTTGATTCGCTCTCACTCGACGGCCGCATATCACGTGGGAGTTCCGATCGAACCGAACATGCAAGCGATTGGCAGACCCGTGACGTTGGGATTGAGCCGGACGTTGTTGTGTTCGCGCATTCGACGGAGGATGTCTCGCGTGTGCTTGCAGCGGCAAACGATCGCAGCATTCCGGTGACACCGTATGCGGCAGGCACTGGATTGGAAGGCGGAGCGCTCCCGCTGCAGAAGGGAATCAGTCTTGATCTCACAGGATTGAACGAGATTCGATCGATTCGCCCAGCCGATCAACAGATTACTGTTGGCGCAGGTGTGATCGGAAGCGACCTCAATGACGCCGTTGCAAAGCACGGCCTCTATCTTCCACCGCTACCTGCCTCAGGGTCGATTTCGACGGTCGGTGGGATGATTGCAACGGATGCAAGCGGGATGCAGACAGTCAAATATGGAGAGGTTGCAGACTGGCTGCTTGATGTAGAGGTCGTTCTCGCAGATGGGCGGGTCACAACATTCGGCTCAAAAGCGAGAAAAACGTCGAGCGGATACAATCTTAAAGAGCTGGTTGTTGGAAGCGAAGGGACACTGTGTGTTATCACCGCAGCGACGTTCCGTCTCGCAGGGCGCCCGGCTCAGATCCGCCGCGGCCGTGCCGTCTTTGAGACGCTTTCAGACGCGACCGCTGCGATCGCAGATGCAATCACTTCTGGTGTCGATGTTGCGACGATCGAACTGATGGATTCGGATGCAACCATGCTTGTGAACGCACATAGCGAAACTGACCTCCCGGAGGTACCGATGGTGTTTGTTGAGTTTCATGCAAACCATCATATTGAGGAGGAGATTGAGTTCTGTCAGTCTATTTTTGCCTCGCACAATCTCCGTGAGTTCGACCTTCCGGAGAGCGAACGGGAGATGGATGCGATCTGGGAGGCAAGAGAGAATATCACCTACGCAGCAGCGGAGTGGAAACCACATCTTAGAGAGAGCGAACCGGGAGATGTGACGGTTCCGATTAGTGCGTACGGACCGCTTGTCGATCGGGTCAAAGAGATTGCACAGGAACACGACCTTCTGATTCCGTGTTTCGGACATGCAGGCGACGGTAATCTCCACTACTTTGCGCTGTTAAACCCGGATGATCCGGAGATGGTCGCCCGATCCGATGCGGCGTATGAAGAGATTGTCGAGGCCGCAATCAAGTTGGATGGCACTGCAACCGGCGAACATGGGATCGGAATTGGAAAACAGAAGTTCATGGAACAAGAGCACGGATCCGTGAGTATTGACGTCATGCGATCGATCAAAGACGCCTTCGATCCGAATGGGATTTTGAATCCGGGGAAAGTCCTGCCACCCGTCAACGACTAGTTAGCGGCTCCACCGATTCCTGGCAGCCGGTCGGGTAGGAAACCTACTCATTCGGGACAATATACTCACACATGTGCATATATAATTCGGAAAATTACCACTGATACACACAAAAGTGAAAGTTACTTAGGGGACGCCGACGCGATGTGATGTATGACGAGCGTCAAGGAGTTCCGAGTCGATCGGAATGCCACACCGACCGAACTGGGACGGGGGAGTTTTGTGTTTACAGATGCGTACTCGGTCTTCGATTGGGGACAGATGCCGGATCCGATCGAACGCAAGGGCGAGAGTCTCTGTACGATGGGTGCGTACAACTTTGAAGTTCTTGAAGCAAACCATATCCCAACGCACTATCTCGGTGTCGTTGACCCTACGACGGACGGAACTGAGCCGGTCGATCTTGCGGAGTGTACGGCTGCGCCGAACGAGATGGTGATCGAACTGACACAGGTTCCAACACTTCCATACACCGGCAGCGAGGGTGAGACAGCATACGACTACGACGCCTATCACGAGGCTGCGGGTGAGAACTACCTGATTCCGCTTGAGATCGTCTTCCGTAACACCGTCCCTGTGGGGTCAAGTCTCCGAAAACGGGGCTCGCCGGCCGCGTATGGACTAGAGATGGGGAGTTGGCCTGCTGAGCCGGTTGACCTTCCAGAGCCGGTTGTCGAGTTCTCGACCAAGTACGAAGAGCAGGATCGGTATCTCGACCGAACGGAGGCAGAACAGATCGCAGGTGTGGCTGAACTCGATCGGCTTGAGGAGTTGGCGCGTGCGGTAAATCATATCATTACCGAACAGGCTGTACGGGCAGGATTCACACATGAGGATGGGAAAATAGAATGTCTCTACTATGATGGAACGATCAAAGTTGCAGATGTGGTCGGGACGTTTGACGAAAATCGATTCTCTTACGACGGCCAACAGGTCTCAAAAGAAGTGATCCGGCAGTTCTACAAGCGCGAACAGCCTGACTGGGTAAGTGCGGTTGCAACCGCTAAAAAAGAGGTTGCACTTGCTGATACGGCTGATTGGCGGCCGCTGTGTGATATTTCACCGATGTCTCTCCCGGATGAAATTCTCACTGCAGCCTCTGATATGTATTCGTCGGGAGCGAATGCATACACTGGAAAAGCGTGGTTTGATGCACCGTCGATCGGGGATGCAGTTGCCGCGGTTGAGAGCCTGTAACTATTAAATATCGTAGATACGAAATTAGTCGTCTGCTGGTGTTGGTGGCCTTTCGATCGGTTCAACTGGGTCGTCTGTCGGCGCGATTGGATTTGCCGCATCTGCGGCAGCAGAGAGTCCAAGCTGGTACGCCGCAGGATCTGCATTGTCTCTGAGGCTGGTTCGGCCACGGTGTGGTGCGATCGCATCGTCAAGATGCAGTGAAACCGCCTCAAGGAGTGCTTCGGCCTCAAGCGGCTGTCCACGCGCCTTGATTTCGTCGATCGTTGCGTCGTCAGGCACATCAAACGCCCGTTGGGTGATGATCGGACCCTGATCGAGATCAGTAGTTACGTAGTGTGCTGTGACACCGGCGATTCGAACACCCTCTTCTTTCGCCTGTCTGTATGCTGCCGCACCTGGGAACGCAGGAAGCAGGCTTGGGTGGATGTTGATAATTCGATCTTCGTATCGGAAGACGATTTTTGGACCGAGAATGCGCATGTATCGTGCTAAGACGATCAGGTCGACCTCGTGCTCTGCAAGGATGTCCAAGATCCGATCCTCATCAGGTGAGCCGCTTCCGTCACCGACATCATAGAACGGGATCCCGTGATTGTCCGCTATGTCTCGGAGGTCGCCACGGTTCCCGATGACGACTGAAATTTCAGCGTCGACATCGCCATCAAGCCGTGCTTCGATCAGCGATTCAAGACAGTGAGTCTCTTTGGTGACGAAGACGGCGATGCGTTGGGTCTCTCGATCGCTGGGGAAGCGGACCTGAATATCAACATCGAGTTCTCGGCCAAGCGATGAGAGTGCAGATCGAAGCTCCGATCGCTCACAGCGCATCTCGGCAGTGTCAACACGCATGGTCATCCGGAAAATACCATCACGAACTGCCTGGTCGAGGTCTTCGATATTAATTCCACGCTCGAACAGCAGTGTCGTGACACGGGCGATGAGCCCTGTTTTGTCCCCCCCAATGACCGTAATCTCAGTTAGTTCGGTCGTCATCGGGAGCCCTCCACGGTGTGCTGTTCGGTTGCTGTCATCGAGATACCGAAAGGAATCGATCGCAAAAAGGGTGTCTGTCCGGAACGCCCATCGAGTAGCGGTATCGTGTCACTAGCTAACGTACGCTTACTCTATACACGTTAGTGCATGAACGAAGCGTTCCAAAAGAGCTTTTGACCATGGTCGCGCAGTATCTTTCGATGACCGCCTACACCGCAACGGTGACTGTTCGATTGAAACATGGTGTTCTTGATCCGGAAGCGGAAACAACGAAGCGATCGCTTGAACGGCTTGGATTCGAACTCTCCGCACTGCGCTCTGCAGACAAATTCGAAATCGATCTCGATGCGGACGATGCGTCGGCTGCCGAAGCAGAGGCAACAGAGATGACGGAGCGTTTGTTAGCAAACCCAACCATCCACGACTACGAGATTTCGGTCGCGGAAACAGAGGCCTAACCATGACGGTTGCTGTCGTCCAGTTTGGTGGCTCAAACTGCGATCGAGACGCAGTACGTGCACTCACCTATCTCGGAGTTGATGCCGAGCGAGTCTGGCACGAGGATGGACTTCCTGAAGAGACGACGGGTATCATGCTTCCGGGTGGGTTCTCTTACGGGGACTACCTTCGAGCGGGTGCAATGGCTGCGCAGTCTCCGATTATGGATGAAGTCCGATCGAAGGCAGAGAATGGGACGCCCGTGCTCGGTGTTTGTAACGGTGCTCAGATTGGCTGTGAGTCAAAACTCACCGACGGTGCGTTTACGACAAACAAGAGTGCTCGATTCCAGTGTGAACACGTCTATCTTCGCGTTGAACGCGCAGATACACCGTGGACCAACGCCTACGATGTTGGCGATGTTATCGAGATCCCGATCGCACACGGAGAAGGCAGGTTTGAGATTACCGAAAAGCGGTACGATCAGCTCGAAGCGAACAATCAAGTGCTATTTCGCTACTGTGACAAAGACGGAAATAGTACCGATGACGCAAACCCCAATGGTTCAACCGGAAACGTCGCGGGAATTCTTGGAACATCAGAGACGGTTGCTGTGTTGATGCCGCATCCAGAACGCGCAACACTGCCTGACATTGGTGGCACAGATGGCGAAGGTATTCTTCACGGATTCGCCGAATAATCCTCGCTACTCGGCTTGTGAGACGGTTGATTGAACCTGAATGCCTGGTTCGCCATCATCCCGTTTTACGAGTCGGGTCACCCCTGTTTTTCCGTGCGCACCCTTGTCTAATCGGATGTATTGGAGATCGCTTTGGTCCTCTACCCATGTCTCAAATACCTGCTGGGCATCGAACACGTAGAACTCTGCAAGTCGTTCATCCATCGTTCGTGGATTCTGCACGAAAATGATTGTATCGTCATCGGTAAGCAGATTCGCTTGGATCCACCCATGCTGAAAGCGAAGGTCTTTCGCAGAGAGCTCTTGCAGTGCAGTTTCAGAGTAGACGATCGGAACCGCGTCGCGTGATCCGCGTCGCTCGTCGATCGATCGATAGATACGGAAGATACGTTGCATGACGTAGAATCGGTTGTGGGTCAACATACCGGTGAGCCCACGCTTGTGAACACGGTAGATGTTTGGATGATCGTAATCCCAGTCCGCATACCAGTCGATAATGAACAGCCGGTTTTCATCAAGAAGCTGTCCGAGTGACGAGATCCGACTTGCAATTTTTGTCTCAACCCACTCACGACCAAGGGTTCCCGGAACAAAGATTGGCACTGCAGCGCCAGCAAGCAACGACTCGACAGCAACCTCTGCGACGATATCACTGACTCGTGCACGGCCATCGTGTGACAGCACAACGGATTGCCCCTTTGAGAGCCCACCGCCACCCAGTTCATCTAATCCAGGAACGCCGGTTTTCCAGACGCGGCCAACCGGCTGTGTTGGGGACCACCGCGAGACGACGGTTGGTCCATTTCGCGTGATTTCAAACTCATGCATCCGGGTATCGTGATCGACACCGCGAAGCTTCTCAACACGGAGATATCGGTGGTAATCACCACGGATTGGTTCATGAGAGAGACTAATAACACCGTGTGCCGCAAATCGGAGCAGTTCAGGTGCAGCAGAGCCGGTTACAGCTCCACTATCCGGCTCTTCTGCGATGAGAAGCGTTGTTGCATCAAACCGATCGGCAAAGAGTCGGATCAGCTCCAAAATATCCCGCCGGAGAAGATCGGGATTGTCAGCCATCGGGGCAATGCCTGAAAGGCTGTCAACGACAATTCGATCGACCGGCAGATACTCTGTTAGATGCTCTTCTAAATATTCCGTCGTAAACGGGGCGTAGAAATCATGTGGTCGGTCCTCATCTCGCTGGAGTTCGCTCAACATAAGCCCATCTACACCATCAATTCGTTGCCCAGGTCGTGCATGAACCGATGCGATCGAAAGGTTTGGATCGTCTAACTCAAACGAAAATGGGGCAAACGAGTCGCACAACTCTTCGCGTGTCTGTTCAGTTGTTACATAGAGTGCCCGATCGCCATCATCGAGTCCTGCTTGGAGGAACTGCATGGCGAAGGTACTCTTTCCGGTACCCGGTCCCCCCGAAAGGAGGATCGCCCGGTTCGCGGGGAACCCACCATCAAGCAGGCGATCAAGCCCAGCGTCGCCTGACGGCACTTGTGTAAGTTCGTATTCAGTCTCACCGTATACATCAGCCATTGTGACGTTGTAGGTACTGGGAAGGCAAGCAGTATAAACCCCAGCGACGGTGAATTGACAGGCTTTGTGGCTATCGGACGAGCGGCATATTGTAGCTCGTCTCCGCTTCGATCACGAGCTCCCACGTTGTTTCACACTCACAGGAGACTTGCTCGAACACCGTCTCGTCTTGGCGGAGGTTGAAATCCTTGATCGCTTTTTGTACCAAATCGTCACACTCCCCACAGTTATGCGCGCCGCGATCGCTGCCATGTCCGACCGGGTCGGAGACGACGATCGCATCCGAATCAGCAGTTTCTTTGAGGGCGTGTGCAACTGACCAGAGCCACGGTGGTCGGTAGCCGCCACGGAAGAACAGCTCATCAACCATCGTGTAGCGCTGCACATTACACGGGTTCATCGACACGGTATGGCAACCTGAGACGTCAGCACAGCGTTTAATCGAGGAGATCATATCTTCGAGTGCTTCCGGCTCCGACAGGAACGGTGGCTTCATGAGCAGATACGCTTTGACACCAGCCCCCGCAGCATCCGCTTCAGCACAAGCGGCCTCGAAATCGGAGAAGTCAAAATACTTGTTGACACAGTCGTGTCTGACACGATCGGTCGCGGTTTCTAATCCAACTGCAACATCAGTGTCGATATCATGCTGGGTGAAATCCGCCAGTTTCGCTTCGGAGACGAAATCAGGGAGTGATTCAACAACCATTCGCTCCCTATCTGAGAACGTCTCTGCGATCGCAGCGCGGGTTTCTGCGGGGACCTCACGCTCATCAAGGAATGAGCCGGAGGTGTAGATCTTGATGAGTCCACACTCTTCATCGGTGTTTTCGGCTTCGTGCTCGAGACAGACGTCAATCTGGTCCATAAGCGCGTCATGTGCGACAGTACCGCCTTCGACTGATTCTGCAACATACCCACACATTGTGCAGCCGCCGGCACGGGCCCATCGGCAGCCACCAGTATTGAGAATAATCGTCAGGCTTTGGTAGACGCCGTTTGGGGTGTTATCCTCGTCAATCCAGACACGGGTGGGTTGGTGTGGATCGTAGTGTTTCTGTTTCTCCGAACGGATGTCGCGCATCACCGAATTGTGTGCGTCCATGCCGCGCCCGGTTTCGTACACTTCAGGGCTCGGTTTACTCATTACCTGTGGTATCCAACCGAGGCGTAAAACCTCACCGACACGACTGGCAGCTACGTCCGTCTCGACGCGACCACAGCACCAATCGTTGCCCCAATCGCATTCAAAACGATATCAAACACTGAGAACGATCGCCACGGAATCGGTGCTTGGACGACCTCAATGAACGCACCATAACCAGTTGCAACAAGAATAGGGCCGCCGATCGCGATCGGCCATGAAAATCCAGACCACACGAGCAATCCGGCCAGTATTGCATATCCAAAGAGATGGAACACCGCAGTAGGTCCGAACATGCCGGTCGTTCCAGCATTGCTAGATACTGATGGGAGTGGAATTACAGAGGCGATAAAGAGCAAGAACATAAACCCAGATACGATCGCCCGTTCGGATGTCATTGTTCAATCAAAAGCACCAAATTGACCTAATATTCACGCTTTATTGACAACACGATACGTAACGTTGTATGGTCACAACACGGCCGACTTTTGCTGAGTGTAATCGATTGGTTTTCTGGGCAAAACGCCGTGCATGGCTACGTAGGTAGTGTTACAACCGACGTAACCAGATGTAATTACCGCACGATGAGAACACCTAACAGGATACGGGACGAACATAACTATTGTAAATTACAATGACTGAACTAGGTGGATTTCAAGACAGAATCGGAGAAGTGGACCTCTCCTCGGGAGCAGTGAACTATCGCGGTATTGATGACGAAGACGCGAAAAAATACATCGGCGGTCGTGGGCTTGGCGTGAAATACATGTTCGAGCGCGATCCGGACATCGATCCGATGAGCGATGAGAATCGGCTGTGCTTCATGAACGGCCCGCTCACCGGAACACAAGTTACCATGAGTGGCCGAATCGCAGTTGTGACAAAATCCCCACTCACGGGGACTGTAACTGACTCACACCACGGTGGCTGGTCCGGTGCACGATTGAAATGGTCCGGATTTGATGGTCTCATTTTCGACGGCAAAGCAGACAAGCCAGTGTATGCGGTCGTCGAAGATGGCGATGTTGAGCTTCGAGATGCGTCCCATCTGTGGGGCAAAGGTGTCCACGAAACACGTGATACGCTCGAAGAGGAGGTTGATGGTTCCTACGGAAAAAACCTCAGCCTCATGGCGATCGGCCCTGGCGGCGAAAACGGCGTCAAATACGCCTGTATCGTTAACGAAGACGATCGTGCTTCAGGCCGTGGCGGAACCGGCTGTGTGATGGGATCGAAGAATCTCAAAGCGATCGTCATTAAATCCGGTACAAAGATGCCGAAGCCAGCTGACCCAGAGACGTTTAAAAAGGGCTATCAGCAAGCGATGACGGTTATTCGTGAGTCCGATGTCACTGCACCAAACGAGGGTGGACTCTCGATGTACGGGACAAACGTGCTCATGAACGTGACCGAAGAGATGGATGGGCTTCCAACCAAGAACGGGAAGTACACCTCGACAAAATCTTATAACGAGACAGAAGGCATCGACATCGATGCAGAGCGCGTCTCCGGAGAGAACGTTCGTGAAAATATCCTTGTTGACGAACCGACCTGTCACTCCTGTCCGGTTGCGTGCAAAAAGGAAGTTGAAGTAACGACGATGCACAAGGGTGAGGAGATGAACGTTCGGATGGAGTCCTACGAGTATGAGTCAGCATTCGCACTTGGACCGAACTCCGGGCACACCGAGCGTGACGACATTGCACTCATGATCGATCGCTGTAACGACATGGGTATCGACACGATCGAGGTCGGAAACATGATGGCGATGGCGATGGAGATGACCGAAGAAGGCAAACTCGATGATGTTGGCGGTCTCGACTGGGGAGACTCAGAGACGATGGTCGATATGATCGAGATGGTCTCCAAACGTGAAGGTGACCTTGCAGACCTCCTTGCAGAAGGTCCACGGCGTGTGGCTGAAAAGCGAGATGCACATGGTAATTCGCTTGCGGTCAAAGGTCAGACGATCCCAGCATATGATCCACGCTGTATGAAAGGGATGGGTATCGCGTATGCAACCTCGAACCGTGGTGCATGTCACCTTCGTGGCTACACACCTGCGGCAGAGATTCTCGGTATCCCAGAGAAAGTTGATCCATATGCATGGGAAGGAAAAGGCGAACTTACCGCTGTGTTCCAAGATATGCACTCGATCAGTGACTCCTTCGATATCTGCAAATTCAACGCATTCGCAGAGGGTGTCGAAGAGTACGTCCTGCAGTACAACGGGATGACGGGTCTCGAGGTCACCGAAGAAGAGCTGTGGACTACTGGTGAGCGGATCTACAATCTTGAGCGCTACTACAACAACCTTGCAGGCTTTGATGGCTCCGATGACTCGCTGCCAGAGCGATTCCTTGAGGGTGAAAACGGTATTGCAGGCCAAGGCGCATCCGAAGGCGAGTTCTGTGAACTCGATGAAATGAAAGAAGAGTACTACGCGCACCGTGGCTGGGTTGACGGCGTGGTACCGGACGAGAAACTCGACGAACTTGGCATCGATATTGGGCCTGGTACCGGTGTCTCCGCGGGAGATTCCGCTGCTCCAGCAGACGACTGATCGTGCTCGCACACCAACGCTATTTTTTGCGCGACTATGCGGCAAGCCGAGCGGCTGATCGGCAAGGATTTGTGAGCACCCACAAAACGAACAACCGTGTCTGTAACTCGGAACGTCTCAATGTTTCTCTCCTTAGCGGTGCTTTGGGGGCTCTCGTTTCCAGCGATCGCCGTTGGACTTGAGTACCTGCCACCGTTGTTGTTTGCAGCGTTTCGGTATGACGTTGCAGCCGTGTTATTGCTGGTGTATGCTGTGGCCCGAACTGACGGGTGGATTCCACATGGCCGACACAACATCCAAGCCATCGTCGGTGGGGGGCTCTTTCTTGTTGCGGGTAACGGACTGTTATTTATCGGGCAACAGACGGTCCCAAGTGGAGTGGCCTCAATCATGACGGCATTGGTTCCGATTATTACCGCACTGTGGGCGTTTTTGCTCCTTGGTGAACGAGTGTCTGCGATCGGTGCAGTTGGTGTTGCAGTTGGCTTTGTTGGGTTAGGGCTCGTGATTCAGCCCGACCCATCAAATCTTCTTGGTGGTGGTACGTTCGGCCGACTGCTGATTGTTGGGCAGGTGCTTAGCGTCTCACTTGGTGGTGTCCTCGTCCAGCGTGCTGGGCCAACAATCGATCGCGTGCCACTGACAGGCTGGTCGATGCTTGTTGGTGCGCTTACGTTGCACGTGATGAGCGGTGTTGCTGGAGAGTACCCAACAACAGCCGCACTCGGTACCGTGCCACTGTCGATGATTGTCTATCTTGGCGTCTTTTCAACCGCAGTCGCGTTCTTGATCTACTTTACAATCTTAGAGGAGCAAGGCGCGTTTGAGGCAGCCCTTGTTGGCTATTTGGTCCCCGTTGTTGCGACGATTGTCGGTGTATTCGTACTCAATGAGTCAATTAGTTGGCTCACCTTTGTCGGCTTTGGCCTCGTTGCGATCGGATTCGCTTTACTAAAACGAGAGGCCATTGTGGAGTTGCTTAGTGTCAGTCTGTCGGTTGGGTTCGGCCGTCCGTAGCTCAGATTCCAACAAGCCCGGGGCCAAATCGAATTGCCCACAAGGCACCCATTCCGATTCCAATCGTCCAGAACACATCCTCGGTTTTCCACGCAACGATCGCCGCAATGGTCGCCGCAATGACGCGGTCGTCGAGAACGGTTTCCGAAACCGTTGGTTCGATCGTCACAACTGCAGGAACGACGAGCGCAGCCAGCACTGCTGCGGGAACGTATCGAAGGACGTGTTGAACACGTTCTGGGACCTCATCGATCCGACCAAAAAAGTAGATGAACGAAAGTCGAATCGAATAGGTTGCAACACCAATGAGGATAATTGCAAGCCAAATCTGGGTGCTCGACCACGCGGTCATCGGACCCCTCCTGCGGTTGCATCAACCACAACACCTGCAAGGATTCCGGTGACGGCAGCGATCGGCAGGTCAAGGTTCAGCGGAACACCAACAGCAACAACAATGAGCGCAACCGCACCACCGACAACGCCTGCGGTTGTCGTTCCACGATCTTTCATGGCCGGGACCAACAGTGCAAGAAACACGAGCGGGAGGGCGAAATCCAACGCCAGCGAATCAGGAACACCTGCGCCAGCGACTGCACCAGCGATCGTTCCCAGTTGCCAGACTACCCACAGCGTGAATCCAATGCCGAAGTAGTACCACAGCCGGCTTCGTGACTCGTTTTGTGTATATTCTGCGATCGACATCGCATACGCTTGGTCGGTAAGGACATACGCAAGCACGGAGCGAACACGAACCGAAAATGCCTGAAAATACGGGGCGATCGAAGCCGAGTACATCAGCATTCGAACGTTGATCACAACTGCAGTTCCAACAACAACTGCGAGTGGGGCGTTCGAACCGATGAGATCAATCGCTGCGAGCTGTGAGGCACCTGCAAAGACAATAATTGACATCCCAACTGCCTCACCGATCGTCATCCCAGCACCGACAGCCGTAATTCCAGCAACAAGCGCAAAAGGAAGAATACCAAGAACGAGCGGCCCTGCTGCTTTGATGCCTGCAAGTAGATCCGGATGCAGTCGCTCACGAATCGACATTATCCACCATCTTTTTCGCGGCTATGAAACCGTACCGGTCGCTGCATCGATCGCCGCGTTATTCATCTTCATCAGTCGTTGCGATTCCAATGACAACGACCGTTCGTATTTCAAGTGTTGTCTCGAACTCATCGCGGCGATCGGTTGCAGTTCCAGATCGTTTGAACTGCTCAACATGCGCTCGTCGCATTGCATCGCTCGCTCGTCTGTTAACATTGAGTTTATCCCCGATGGCTTCCCAGTGATCAGATGGGACCACGAATATTTCGCGCTCGTCATCGGCGTGAATGCACTCATACTGCCGGCGGTATGTGTCTCGTTGTGTGCTGAGATACTGCTGTGCATCTGCAAGGAGCTCCGGTAGCATACTGAGTGAGAGACTAGCTTTTGCGCCTGCCAACATGAGTGGCTGTCCGTCGATCGGGAACGGCCCGACGTCCCGTGACACTATTATCCACCTGCGCGCATCGCCTTTCGAGAGAACTTTTCCACAAGCTCTGAGAGTATCTGTGGCTCACCAGTGAAAATAACGGAGACCTCAGTGAGCATGATTGAGCCTGCAGGGTTTACTTTCCGATTTGAGAGTTCGGCTGTCCACCCCTCACCGACGACCGTATCTACACCTTCGCTCTCAACGTCTGAATCCGGATCCTGTGGCTCCCCATCCACAACTGGATGCCCGCCAAGGTTGCGAAGGTAGTGCACTGCAAGGCGCTGCGAGATGCCACGGAACGATTTTTCGATCCGATCGCCACTGGTTGTGTCTCCAACCATTATCCACCTGCCACTGGGGGAAAGAGCGAAATTGTGTCACCATCTTCGAGTTGTGTGTCAATTCCTTGCATATGCAACACCTCTCTGCCGTTTTTGAGGACATTAATTTGTGGCTTGATATCACCGTCAATCAAGAGTTCCTCTTGCATCTCCGGATACTCCGCTTCTAATGCGGTAAGAAGGCCACCGATCGTCAAATCGTCATCGTACGTTTTTTCAACAACTTTCTGCCCAGCAATCTCTCGAAAGGTAGCAAAAAAACGAAGCGTCAGATCCATACCTAAGAGAGTATGTCAATCAGTAAAAAGCTGCGTACCGCGGCGAGCGAACAATAACTAGTCTCGTTTCCCAAACCGAATGCCGTCTTCGACAAGGCGGTAGTTTCGCTCCGTATCAATCGACTCGCTCAGCCACTCGATTTCATGAAGTTGCATCACAAGGTCTGCATGCAGGTTGCGCCATGCGATTGCATAGATTGGTGACTGACCCCATGCACGAAGCTCCGGCACAAACTCATCATACGTCTCAATCTGATTCTCCATGTACTCGATCGCATCAACTGCAATGCGTACGGCTTCGGCATCATCGTTTGCGTTTTCGATCGCCCGGTTGAGTCGGCTCTCCATTCCTTCAACCGCACGCTGCATATCGAGCGCTGCAGCACCCTCATCGTCCGGCAGTGATTCGAGAATCTGTCGCGGAACACCAAGCGAGATCGGTGTGGTTTCCATAACTACATAATCATTGACGAGCGGATAAAAAGAAACCGTACCATTCGGCGATGTATGTTGGCGCGCAACACTGAAAACCAACCAGCGCGAGTCTGTTGGTATGCGCGCTGGCGTGATCCTTGCTGGTGGCCGATCGACACGGTTTGGCGAGGCTGACAAAGCAGTTGCGGACCTTGCTGGTACACCGATGATTCGCCGCGTTGCCGATCGGCTCCTAACCGTAGTCGACGAGATTGTTGTCAATTGTCGTGCCGATCAACGTGATGCGATCGAAGCCGCCATGAGCGAGTATCCACTCACCGTTTCGATTGCAGAGGACACCAACCCGGATGCCGGCCCGATGGCTGGAATATACGCTGGATTGGATCAACTGACAACGCATTCGGATGCGACGTATGCGTTCGTTGTGGCCTGCGATATGCCGTTCGTTGATCCAGGATTAGTATCATATCTCTTTTCGATTGCAGAAACAGAAGACACGGAGGCAGTGGTGCCAAAGCTTGCGGATGAGTGGTTTCAGACAACGCACGCAGTGTATCAGATTGATCGGATGGAGAGGGCATGTGAACGCGCACTCTCGGAGGGCGACCGAAAGATTCTCCCAGCGCTGTTTGAGCTGTCATATCAGGTTGTTTCAGATGCAGCGATTCGTACACATGGAACCACAGAAAGCTTCAGGAACTGCAACACGATCGAGGAGTTCCGTGACGCAGAAAGACAGTTTCTCGACAGCTAAGCGAGCCGAACAGCCACAACACGCTCTTTCGAAAGCTGACTGAGTACAACACGCCGAATATCCGGCCCGAACGGATTGTCTGCAACCTGTGTGAAAATCTTGTCGGCAATTTCGTTTGCGATCGCTTCGTCATCGGGGGTATCGACCTTGTTGAGAAGCGGTATCACATGCGCGTCGTGTGGCACATTTTTGAGTCCACCATCAGGATGTGAAATGACTGTCGCAATATCCTGTGGTCTGATCTCATCACCGATCCTAAGTGAGGTGAGCTCAGCCACCCGATCAGGTCGGTGCACAACCGCTTCCGTGAGCGGTTCACCAACTGCGTGAACGCTTGCGATCGGGACGACGGTCCGTGTACTGGATGGTATCTGGGGCTCACTATCGTCTGGGGCTTTGAACTCACGTGTTCGAGCACCATCGGCTTTTACCAGTACTGGTCCATGATGAAGCGCTGCGATCGAATTAATGACGTCCGGATGGAATCCCCGATAGCGGTCTGCTTCTTTCTCCGCAACGATTCCGATAGGGAACGCGGTCTCTGTGAGTGGAAACGCATCGAGTGCCTCATCATTTACATATACGTTATTCACATGCGTATCAAAGAGTGGGATGCGGACCGTTGCGGTGATGATTGCGGTGTCGAGCGCGTTTGCGAGCGTGTAGATCGTTGTCTTTTTTCCACCAGCACCGACCACACAGGTGACGCCACGATCAGCTCCAAGTGCAGTAACGAGCGGGTGTCTCTCTGTTGGCATTGGGATTGAAATTGCACCATCGATGTACGATCGGAGGCCAGGACCACACACCTCACATAACAGGATATTGAGATCCCCATCTCCATCAAGCACATCAACAGCAGAAAAGACATCTCCGGGATCGATCGTCTCTCCACACCGAACACAGTCGTGCGATTGTTGGAGCGTCATCAGAGATTGTCTACGCCTCCCATTTCCAGTCTATGCATACTCAACAGACGCAGGCGAGTGTCAAAAGTGTACACGGCTACACGCTGTGGGCTACTCTCCGAGTCGTTTCGTTTTTTGACCGAGGCTGTACCAACTGTTCGGCTGGATCAAGAACGAAACAACACTGCCGATCACAAGCCACGCGACCGCAATGAGCAGGAATACACCCGTCCCAAATGTAATGAGTGTCAGCGTGACTGCGATCGCAACAATAAGCGTTGTGAGTGCAATGATGCCATCAAGTCGCCGTTGGAGGGCAGCGTCCATACCACCCATTTCGTCAGTGACTCACTAAATATTGTCTACCGTTCTTCAACGTGACGGACTTCAACGCCAATGCCACGGGTTGAGCGCTCCATTTCGCTGCCAAACATCTCCGCACGGCCAATACCGAATGCCTTCGGACCGTCGATAATCACTTCATCACCGGGACGGATCGTCTCATCCGCACTAACGATACCAGGAGCAAGTACCGAACCGTGTGGAACGAAGCCATCAATCTCTACCCGTTTTGTCTCAACATCGCTTTCGTCCCATCGTTTTGCGCCTGCAAGCGTGAATGCAAGGAGTCCATACTGGGGCACCATCGTTGCAAGTTGGGTATTTTCCGCGTTCCTCACCTGGAGCTTTGGGTGTCGCCCGGTTGTCCGGATATTGGCCGCAGCAAACAGGTCATCACCTGCGCCGTCTCCGAGCTGGTAGTCCGCGATCGCTTTTACAGTATTATGCTCACGCTCTCGTTTGGAGAACTTTCCAAAGCCGTGAAGCGCATCAGAGAGGTTCGCAAGCGATTCATCAGTGGTTGGGTGGTCGGCCACTGTGTATGTGAACGTAAGATCAAGTGCCTCCTCTACACGCTGACAGATATCACGGTAGCCGTGCTCTGGAACGTGAGCAATGATTTTTGGGTACTCGTTGCGCTCAAGATATCGTTCAAGAACTGCTGCAACGAACTGTTTTTCATCCTCAGACCAGCGCCCAGTGACCGCAGTATCGTAATGTTGTGCTGGATACGTGAGTTCAAGCTCCGTCGGGACCACACCGATCGGCGATGTCATTGAGGCAACATGCCCGCGGAAGTTGATTGCACGCAAGAACTGCTTGTGACTCTGTGATTCGCTGTATGGCTTCTTTGCTGAGCACGGAACAAGCACAAGCGGGTTCTCAAATCGGTTCCGGTAGCGGCTCGTGACCCGATCGGCAAAGCGTTGGATCTCAACACGGCGAATGGTATCTTCTGTGGTTGCGGTTAGTTCGGTATTTCGAAGCACTGGGGTCCGCTCTTCGAGATAGCTGTACTCTTGGTCAAACTCTCTGAACGCTGCAGTGAGCCACTGTTCATGCCGTGATTGGGCTTCGATATAATCACGAAGCCGCCCAGCACGGATTCGCTCTCGAACGCGAGTCAACTCAGCTTGGAGTGCAGAGACGTTGTGTTCGATACAGTCCGTTCGGGTGAACTCCGATCGTGGTTTCTGACACGCGTGACAGGCACATGGAAGTTCCCGTAGATCCTCCAAAAATACTTCACCATCCGTTGTCAGATACTTTCCCTGTGCGCCCTTTGTTTTTGCTCGGGTGGTATCAAAGCCATCGACACCAGCGTATGCAAGCGTTGCAACGTTCCCCGGTGTTGCGATTCCGGAGACAATAAGTGCCGTGTCCGCAGGGACCGCGGATTTTGTCGTAAGTATGGCCTCACGGAGGGCAGCTGCGTGTCCGTCAAACGATCGAACATCCGAGAGGATGTACGCATCAGCATCACGATCGGCGGCGGTATCAGCGGTGACGACTGCTGCACTCGGGAAATCAACAGACGGCGTTTCGACTGCAAATGCGTCCTTGATCTCATCACGTGTGCCTGCCGGAAGCGATCGGTGCGGGAGAACGGTTATGTGATCGTCGCTTCCATCGGGCATCGATCGTTCCTGGGCCCATAAACTCCCGGCATCGACAAGAATATCATCAACAAGCGCCGGCGTTATCTGCGGCGTTGTGAGTCGAAACTCGCCGAGACGGGCAGGGCCGTCACGGTCGAGCACTTCGAAATACTGCGTCATAACCCACACTCTGCGGTCGAGCGTGTAGTCTCTTGCGTTTATCGGATGCACGTCCCTTGTAGTTTTTACACTGCCGCTCCTATGCTAACCATGGAGTCACCATCTGGTGCGTGGGACGAAGTCGAAACGAAGACATTTTTGACAGAGACAACCGTCCCGATCCGACTCTCATGTCACACACCAGATGGACAGCTCTGGATGCTCTCATTATGGTATGCGCTCCGCAATGGAACGCTTCACTGTGCAACAAGCAAACACGCAGATGTTGTACGATATCTCCAAGCGGACAACCGAGTTGCGTTCGAGATTTCAACGAATGAGCCACCGTACATGGGTGTTCGTGGAAACGGCCGGGCAACGATCGAACCGGATGAGAATAAAACACAGCTCAGATCGTTGATTGAACGCTATCTTGGGGACACCGACTCCGCACTTGCAGATCGGCTACTTAACCCAGAGCGTGAGGAGGTTGCGATTACCATCACGCCACATCGGCTCTATACGTGGGATTTCAGCGATCGGATGGCAGATGTGGCTGCACAACAACGGTAACGGGTTATTACCGATCGGCTTGGACAGCCTGTAGCGACTCACGCGTGACTGTCTCCGGAACGGCATCGAGTGCGTCGGGTGTCCATCCGTTGTGTGCAAGCGTGAACGCCGTTTCTGGATTCAGTTCTACGAGCCGTTTGATACCCGCTGCTGCTGCAACCTGCGCCGATCGGTCCGGTCGTTCCGGTACTTCCGCCGTCAGTGGATACGAATCGGATAGCTCCTTTGGGTACGGGCCAAACGGTGGTTTGACTGCCCACACAGCATCATACTCGGTTTCCGAAGGTGTTCCGCCCTCTGTGAGCAACACACGGGCAGGAACTGAGAGTCGATCGAGTCGTTCATGATGTCGGGTAACCTCCGGCCGACGTGCAGCGTCCGATGATGTATAGAAGAACGTCCCTTTTGAAACCGGATCTTCACGTTCAAGCTGTTCTGTATGGTCAAGTAACGCTTTGTATCCATCCCACATTGCAGGGTGCGATCGAGCGCGCCGTTCGACCAACTCAAGCAGATTCCCCTGTCTGATTGCGGATTTGATGCGATCGATTTCCTCAAATGTGACGTGGAGGTTGTGTTCCGCAAGCAGCTGTTCTTGCTTCGTGTCACCCACTGATTGTAGCTCAGAGACACTGTGTTCGGAACAGATCGGGCAGGAACACGGAAGATACTCCAACGTATCAATGTGCTCGGTTCCATCAACAGTAAGGTAGCGGCCATCACGGGCGTAGAGGGCGTATGCAGCGGAATCAAACAGATCACAGCCAAGTGCGACCGCAAGTGCAAGCATCATCGGATGTCCTGCACCGAATAAGTGAACTGGACAGTCAACAGCAAGCCCTCGCTTTGCAGCTGCAACAGCATCTACCATCTCTGCGTATCGGTAGCTGTTCATTAGTGGGACGACAGCACCGACGGGGAACACATCAAGATCGGTCGCTGCAGCGAACCCACCTGCCTCTTCTCGAAGATCCGGATATGTTGATCCCTGCACGGGGGCGTTAATAAGCATCTCACCAACATCCATCGCCTCAGCATCCCTGAGTGCCTGTTTCGTCACTGCAAGCTCATCTTCTGCCTGTCCGCGAGCAACATCCGGTGGTGTTGGGATGTCGACTGGGGTTCCGATATCGGAGCCGATCGATCGCTGGAACTCAATAATCTCCTCGGTTGTAACGTTAATATCACCGTACTCTGCAAGCTGGAACGACCCTGAATCGGTCATAATCGCACCGTTGAATCCCAGCAGTTCATGAAGCCCTACATCAAGCGCTTGCTCTTTGACATCCTCGGTATTTCGGATGATGTAGGAGTTTGTGATAAGGATTTCAGCGCCGAACTCCGATTCAAGCCGGCGTGGTTCGATCGTAATGACGTTCGGATTAATCACCGGAAGCAGTGCAGGTGTTTCAACGGTGACGCCTGCTCTGGGGACAGAGAGCGAGCCAATACGCCCGGCTGCATCAGCATCCCGAATCTCAAAATGGTCGCGCATACCCCACGTAGTCCGAGGGGGTCGGTAAGCGTTGCGTTCGTCAGGCAAAATAAAAGAGCAACATCGCAGCATCAGGGATCTCGTCAAGTTGTGTTATTGCGTATAGCCCTGCAAACTGTGTTGCATTAAATAGACCGTGGACCAAAGATGGGACCACAATGTTCTCCGAAAGTTCATACAGAACACCAAATACAATGCTCGGAACAAACAGGACCGCAACGGTTGCCAACCGAGCAACTGCATCACCGTCAACGCCAAAGTAGTGAATACCCGCGAATATCGCGCTGGCAAGGAGAATCGCACCAACTGCACCGAACGATTCTCGCATTCGTCCTTGAACAACCCCTCGATACAGAAGCTCTTCTCCAGGGCCAACGAGCAGAATAGAGAGCGGAATAAGAAGCAAAATAAGTTCAGGGTTTGCAATGCCAATTTCAGTTATTTGTTGTTGACCACGTTCGACACCCGTTGCAGCAAGCGCAAGTGACGCAACAATCAACGCAATAAATGTGCCAATATAGCCACCGCCGATGAGCAATAGATCACGGACAGATGGAACGGAAACCGGAATCGATAATGAAGACTGAGCCAGCCACCACCGGTGGCCAACCTTCGACTGGAGAGACGTAACCACGGCGTCACGGTATTGAACGTACAGGAGTGCAACGGCACCAAAACCGATACCCTGCGTAAACACCAGAGAGACAATAATGACGCTCGTGATTGTTAACCCAACCCCAGCAACTCCGAGCAGCAAGAGAACGGCGATTGAGAGGACAGTACCAAAGACAAATCCAAAGATACCGATTACCGTCGCCTCAAGAACGCTTGCAGGTTTATATTTGGAAGAGGGACTATTCGATTGTTCGAGGGAGGCAGCCATACCACACCTATGGATGCAATAAATAAAAACAGCAGGCAATCAGCTCACAGGGCACGATGTGATGTTATTTTTTAGTGAGTTCATAATGCATAACCGCCGTTGCTGCCCGCCCATCTCGAATCTGACCATCGACAACGTCCGAAAGGAAATCAATGTATGACTCGACTTCAACGTCGATCGTTTCATTGAAATCCAGTGATTGATCGCTTGCCGGTGTACAACCGTAAGCAACAAAGTGGTGATGAACCGAATTTGCAATCCCATTCGTTGGCTCAACAGTCAAGAGATGTTCCAATGAGCCGGCTTCATACCCAGTCTCTTCGCGAAGTTCCCGTCTGGCCGCCGCAAAGATATCTTCATCCGCTTCGATAGATCCAGCGGGGAGTCCTCTATTTGTTCGCCCAACGGCTTGTCGCCACTCACGGATTGTAACAATCTCTGTATCAGAAATGAACGGTAGAATAACCACCGCAGGTGACTCATCGACATAATGATAGTCAGTCTCAGTCCCATCTGGGAGGGCGACATCGTCTGCACGCACGTCAAATCCGGGACATTGATAGTCGATCGCACTTGCTGTTGTTTCCCATGCCTGCTCGGCAGAACGGTTTGTCATGAGAGTACAGTCACAACCAAGCTAAAAAACACGTATGGTTGGATTACTCATGACGCTCAAAGTATCGTGAGCGATGCGAGTAACAGCCCGGATTGAACGCCGAATCACAGTGTGGACACTGATGCGCTGCGTCGAAGTACTCGGTCACGGTAAGTTCCGTCCGACAGGAGCCACACAGGACCGCTGGCTCGGCACATCGATCGCGCGGCCATTGTGTGGGTTCGTGATCTGCAATCGCTTCATGACACTGAAAACACGGATAGTAGGTCTCACAACACGCAAATTTAATCGCAATAACGTCTTTGGCTGTCTGATAATGGTGACACCGGGTTTCGGTGTCGACACCGACTCCGCGGAGTGGAACTGCAAACCGACCATCACACTCTTTTTTATTCAGCGAGTCTGTGTTTCGATCGCTCACATCCGCACGAACACAGACCATACGTGTAAATCGTTAGGCTTTCGAGAGAACGATCGTTACGCAGCTGCCGCCGTCAGAGAGTTCATCAAACTCGATCTCACCACCGTACACATCAATTGTTGCGGCAACAAGCCACAGACCAAGCCCACTCCCGTGCGTAAGTGGAGTAATTGGTTGTGATCCGGTGATAACAGACTGTTCATGTGCAGGAATTCCAGGGCCGTTGTCTAACACACTAATTTCAACCATTTCTTGTTGTTCGGAAAGAACAATGCCAGCCCATTGGTCACCAGCTGGACTGTATCTGAGCGCATTATCAACTAACGCATCCAACGCTACCTCAAGATTACTTCCTCCGCGGACTGTGACATCTGCTGGGACATCAATATCCAGTGTTGCATCGGGGAATCGATCGAGACACATCTCTGCAACATCGGTGACGATCGGCTGTATTTCGACAACGCTCGGGTGATGATCGGTGTCCAGAACCCGCTCGAAATCACGTGCTTTGTCGCTCAGTTCTGTGAGGTCTCTTGCAGTCTCAGTGATCGTTTGCGCTTGGTTGAGAATCTCCCGGTCGTCAGTGCGACGGGCGATCGTTTCCGCATAGCCTAAGATCACGTTGAGATCATTCCGAAGATTGTGTCTGATAATTCGGTGCAGCACCGCTAACTGCCGATCGCGTCGGATCTCATCGGTAATATCCGAATAGATCGCAATACCACGATTGCCATTAGCATACGGAACGCTCCGATACAAAAAGCGCCGAACTTCGTGTTTGGCCCGACGGTACACAATCGCATAGTTGGCCTTTCCATCCGCAGTTCGAGTATCAAATGCAGTTGCTTCATGGCTCAAATCATCTGGAACGATATGGTCATTAAGTGGAGTCCCAATGACCGCGTCTGCATCACAGGCGAACGTCTCTTCGAATGCAGGGTTTACCGATCGAATAATTGGGACCTGCGAAACGATTTCAAACTCCACAACCGCATCCTGTAGATGCGTCATCAACTGCTCAAAACGATTCCACTGCATTGGCTCAGATGACTTGGTTGTGGACCGCTGCTTCATGACTGTCTCCGGGGAGAGTTACTATTGATATCCGGTGATATATTAGACAATAACCTGGTCAAATGAATATAAATATACAGTATTGACCAGGTATTCATAACTACATACTGATCTGGTGAATTATATGTAAAATAGCTTTCTATCAGTTCAATATTGGCTGCTGATGATAATCGACCCTTACCGACTAAACTCGATTGCAGCGCCTTGTCCAAATCCAACACAGAGCGTTGCTAATCCACGGGTTGCATTTTGTTTTTGCATTTCGTGAATAAGCGTCACTGGAAGCCGTGCACCTGATGCGCCGAGTGGGTGGCCGATCGCGATTGCACCACCGTTGACATTGTACTGTTCTGGGCCAATTCCAAGCTCATCACGAGCGTAGACACACTGGCTTGCGAACGCCTCATTGAGTTCAACGAGGTCGTAGTCCTCGATCGATCGACCAGCGCGTTCAAGCAGCGATCGTGTTGCTGGAACCGGACCAATGCCCATCACGGTCGGGTCGACGCCTGCAACAGCGTTGGTTCCAACCTCTGCAAGGATGTCGAGGCCGTGGTCTTCGGCAAATGTTTTACTTGTGACGAGCGTTGCAGCCGCGCCGTCAGATATCTGCGAGGAGTTACCAGCGGTAACGGTTCCATCGCCGGTGAATGCGGGTGAAAGTCCAGAGAGCACCTCAAGTGTAGTATCCGGGCGGATCCCTTCGTCGCGATCGACGACGCCGTCATCTGTCTCAACAGGTACGATCTCATCGTCAAACCGGCCTGACTCGGTTGCTTCTGCGGCTTGCATTTGGCTCTCATAGGCATACTGGTCCTGTTTCTCCCGAGAAACCTCGTACTCTGAGGCAACCTTCTCTGCGGTCATGCCCATCTGCAGTTGGAAGATGTTATACTGATTTGAAAGTTCAGGATGGAGATGTTGATAAGAGTCTCCATCCATCGGCACGCGAGACATATTTTCTACACCGCCAGCAATAATTACCTCGCGATTACCTGCTGCGATCGAATCGCTTGCAGAAATAATTGATTGCATCGAAGAGGCACACCAGCGATTGATCGTTGTTGCAGGGACGCTTTCACCAAGGTCTGAAAGCAGCGCAATCACACGTGCCATGTTGTTATCTTGCTCAGTTCGTTGCTGGGCGTTACCCCACATAAGGTCATCAACGTGCTCACCAGTTAGCCCAGTTTCTGCAAGAATATGATCAATGAGTGTAATTGAGAGATCTTCGCTGCGGACGTCTGCGAATGCACCACCACCTTTCCCTTGGGGTGTTCGGTATGCTGCAGCAATTACTGGAGTTGTGTCGTCGCTCATACCGAGCGGTTGTTCTTCATGATTATAAATCGGGGTGGAACAAAAGTAAATCTCTCAACAGTTTATTGTTTATACACAGCGACACCGCTACGCCTTCGACGCTCTTAAGCAGATCCGACGAGAACCGTTGTAGGATGAGTGACCCGGCCTTGGACGTGGTCGAATTCGTGCTTACCGCACATTTGTATACCGAGCAGCGATCGCTCGATGAGAATGATCTGCCCCCACGTTTCCGACAAGTGTTCTGGACAGAGAGTGATGAAGAAGGTGACCCAGGTGGCGTTCAACGACCACTCAAAGTTACTGACACGATCGCCCGAACCGCAACAGGGGTTGAACAGCCATGGAAAGCAGTCTCTGAGCTGCTTTTTACACAGCAGACTGATTTTACCGGTGAGATCTCGCTTACACAGCCGGAGATGGCTCTCGAGTGGTATCTCAACCATGCAGAAGACGAACGGCTCCGAAGCAATCCAACGATTGCGGCCTATGTTGAAGATCACGAGGAGTACGACTCCGACGTGAGTTACGAAGATGCCTTGGAGAATACGCGCCCGATTCATGCCGATCGCGTCTGGATTGATGCGCTTCTCGAAGAGTACTTTGACGAGGAAGAGGATGCAGAGATGCTCGACCTTGTGAACGTTCGTGCGCCAGAGGAGATCGAGATGACGCTCAAGGATCTTGTGCTCACACAGGATCAAGAAGACGAAATCCGGAAGATCGTCAAAGCAATCGAACATCGCGATTATCTCGCGGCGATCGGCCTTCGAGAGATCGGAAAACTGCTCTTTGTTGGCCCACCCGGAACAGGAAAGACAACGATCTCACGCGCAATTGCACATGACTTGGGACTGCCGTTCGTTGAGGTGAAGCTCTCGATGATTACGAGCCAGTATCTTGGAGAGACTGCAAAGAATGTCGAGAAGTCCTTCGAGGTGGCAAAGCGACTCTCTCCATGTATTCTCTTTATTGACGAATTTGACTCGGTTGCAAAGACGCGACGGAGTGACGAGCACGCAGCACTGAAGCGTGCAGTCAATACGCTGTTGAAATCGATCGACGATATTTCGTTGATCCGAGATGACGTACTGTTGATTGCGGCGACAAACCATCCTGATCAGTTGGATGCTGCAGCGTGGCGGCGGTTCGATGAGATCGTTAACTTCCCGAAACCGGATCAGGGAATGCGAGCAGATATTCTCCAGGTAATCACCAAACAGATGCGGATCGACGAGTTCGATCCCATGGAGATTGCAGAGCTAACCAGTGGACTCACTGGCAGCGATCTTCGTCTCGTCCTCAGAGAGGCAGTGCTTGAAGCACTCACAGAAGAACGGATGGAACTTACCCAAGCCGATCTACTGGCGGCGGTCTCTGACTTCGAAGAGCGGGATAATCTGAAGAATATGGATATGATTGACGGCGATGGTGCAACCGCAACAGGAACAACGGGGAACGGTCATAGCCACGATCATGACCATGACCATGACCACGATAGTAGCCACGAGGGTGACGCAGCCGAAGATACGCCACACGATCACGCACACTGATCGCAATGGATGTTACACTGCTTGGAACCGGTGATACGACGGGAACACCCACTGTAGGGTGTGATTGTGAGACGTGCGAACAGGCGCGTGATCGTGGAATTCAGCGAAGCCGATTTTCGGTTCATGTCCGAAATCCACGGACAGATAAATCACTACTGATTGATCTCAGTCCCGACTTTCGACAGCAGTTTCTCACGACAGATGTTCCACTTCCCGACGAGGCAGTTATTACGCATATTCATTTTGACCATCTTGATGGGTTGGGAAACGCATACCGTGTGTTCGATGAGCTTCCGGTCCATGCAGCAGATACAACGGATCCGATAACAGAGGAGTCCGTTGCAGAGACAATCCGCCGCAAATATGACTATCTCGATCGCGTCAGCGTCAGTGCACAAACACCGTTTGAGCCGTTCGAAGCCTGTGGCCTCAAGATTACGCTGGTCCCGGTTGATCACCCACCGCTGATCTGTTTTGGACTCACCGTTGAGGACCCACAGACGGGAGCGAAACTGTCATTATCCGGTGATTCGAGCTACGACATTCCGAAAGCATCTCGAGATGTACTCCGAGATCCAGACCTATTTCTTGTCGATGCAATCGTTCCAGCATCGCTCTGTGAGTATCATCCGATCGGCGGGAAAGACCCTGACAATAATGGGATACCCCGGACATTTGGCACAAAACATATGACTCGAGAAGGGGCGCTCTCGCTCGCCGAAGAGCTTACTGCGTCCAAGACTCGACTTGTTCACACCGCCCATTTCTATCCAGTCGAAGAAGCCTTCCAAGAGCCGCTTGCGATTGATGGCGAGCAGTATCGTCTCGACGGCACAGGCATCGAGCGCCTCCAGTAGTCTATTAAAAAAACCGATCGAGCCCACTTTGGGTTCGTACAATACCGTCAGGCTGGTGAACCCACGGACTTCGATCATCTCGGATCGCTGCAGTGTCAACGGCGGGTGGATCTGCACTAGCGAATTCGGGACAGCCAACGCCGCAGTCAGTAGATGCATCCACGAGACAGCCGTAGTGTGTACAATACGGAAGGGCACCATCCTCTGCCGCTCCGTGCACACACGCCGGAAAGTCGTACGTCCGCCAGCCCTTTCCATATGATCGCTCTGCAAGCTGGGTTCGCTTGCGCTGTTTTTGTTCTGCAGTAATGAGTGCAATATCCGTTTTAAGTGAGTGATTTTCAAGGAGTTCAACACCCGTCTCTGTGGTTGGAAGCTGCTGTGGTTCTCGGATAACGGTCCGATCGCCATTCTGCGGATCAAACCGCCAGACACCAACCTCATCAGGAATCCGATTGAGATGTGCACGTGTGACATAGCTCTCCGTTGCAAGAACAACCTCGTCAAAAATGCCCAGTGACACGTCAAGCCGGAGTTGCTGTTCAAGATTTCCGGGGCGGCTAAGATCGGGTTTATTCTCAATCCCGATTAGTCGATCATACCATTGTGGGTATCGTGCTACTTGCCGGATATATCGGCGGCCTCCGTTTCGTTCAACTTCAAAAAACCCGATCTCGATCGCGTGATCAGTCACAGAACGAGCACGCTCTGGGTGACAATCAAACGCGTCTCGCCAGTAGACCGCATCACCGGGACCAACTGCGCTGTCGATCGCAGCAGTAGGAATTGAACGAGCGGTGATTTGTGTACGGGTATCTATTGATTGGTTCGGAATTACACAGCAGATGTCGATAATTCGGTTTCCTGGCTCAGCGACAGCAGCTCCAAGTTGTCGTGCAAGAATCCAATCCGTTGTCGCTTCAAGGTACGAACAGAGCGAAACCTCAAAGCCAAACTCCATACCCTAACCCAGGGCGCAATTTTCATAAACCGATCGACAAGCAGTTGGTATCACAAACGTGCTACTTAGTAAACAGATGCCAACAAATACTTACCACTCAGCTTCAGACAACGATCATGGACAGACGGACGTTTGTTTCGGCTGCAGGGGGATTAGGGCTTCTTAGTACGTCGGGGTGTATCGCGAGTGCAACACCACGACCACCACAGATTTTGGATGAACTGCTCGAGGGAGGGTGGGAGCTCATCGAACAGGAACAAGACGAGGTGGTCAACCACTCAGTTGCGGGACAGGAAATCGTCGCAACCGCGACGACTGAGGTGTATCACGAAGCTGAGCTTGCAGCCGCACTTCGTGAAAAGACGCTTGCGCAGATCGATGGACAGATTGCCATCTTTTTTGCGAGCAGAGTAACAATTGAGCCAGATCTGACAAATCTTCCAGCGGGTGTTGGCCGGGATCGTATTCTTGATGAAGTGGAGACAAATGCGAAACAGCAGTTTGAGTCAGAACTCGAGTCAGCAGGAATTGTAGATATCGAGGAAGCCGGTGAAGAGACAGTCACGGTTGATACCGGTGAAGAGGCTTCGCTTCAGCATTATCATGGTTTGTTTCCGTTTGACTCGTTTAGCTTTGCTATCCGCGAGGATAACGAGGTTACTATTGAGAGCGATTCGCTCTCTGTTTCGGGGCATCTTGCCGTGTGGCATCATGATGACTCAGTGCTCATCGCTGGCGGCGCATATCCAAGTGAAAACTTCGAGGAGACGATCGACGAAGAGCTTTCGTCCGCGATCTCCGTAACTGTCGAGATCGATCTCGGATTAGATCCGACACAGTATGAAGACGATCTATTCGAGCTTATACGAGCCGTCGAATAGCGAGTTGGCTAGTACTTCTTTTCAGCGCCGGTCGTATCATATACGCGATCCATAATCCGATCGCGTTCTCGTTGCCACGTTCGGAATCCGTCGGGATCAGTTGGGTAACGATCGTAGTGTGCGAGCAGCTCATCTGCAACCTGTTTTGTCTCATACAGTTTCTTTAATAGTCCAAAGTGGTCCCGGCTTTCGTATAAGATCGAGAGCTTCAGTTTGAGGCTCAGGTTTGTTGAGCCGGAGTAGAGCGATTCCGAAAGCGCCTCCGGGGGAACGACAGAGAGCAATTCAAGTAGTGCATTGAGATCGTGTGCAGTGGCAAAAATATTGTAGACGTCAAGCGCAGCAAACCGACCGCCGAAATGATCCATCACGCGGACGTTGTAGTTCCAGAGGAACTCCTCGGAGTAGTCCGCTGCCTCGATCGCTCGAATCGCCTGTTCGCCTGCGTACTGTCCACTGTAGGCTGCGCCCGCAATGCCGCCACCACTGATTGGGTTGACATATGCAGCCGCATCGCCGATCGCCATGTAGCCATCTGCGACCGCAGAGTCGTATGGTCGCCGGGTGGGGAGCGCAGCGCCCAGTTTATCTTTGACAACTGCGTTCTCAAACTCCGGCTGTTGGCTGATATCCTCACGAAGTGCTTCAACGAGCTGCATTGGCTCTTCATCCATCTGGAAGCCAAGCCCAACATTGATTTCAGTGCTCGTGCGTGGGAAATACCACAGATATCCGGCCGATCGTTTGGTTGGCTTCAAAACCAGTGCATCGTCCCACTCGACGGGTTCTTCGACCGTAAGCACCTCTCGGTAAGCCGACGAGAACTGTGAGTAGCGGACGTTTGTATCAAACCTCGATCCTGAAAAGTCAGTTTTGTCCTGCAGTAACGAGAGCGCACCAGCCCCGTCAAGGACAAGATCGCTTTCGTACTCGTACCGTTCGCCATCGTGAGTTGCAGAGACACCACAAACGGTACCGTCTGTAGTTTGGCTCACGTCTTGGACGACCGTATCATAATGGAACGTCGTACCGGCGTCCGCAGCGGCACCCAACAGCAGTCTCCCATATTCAAGCCGATCGATCACCGCAAGCTCACCGGGAACAGGAATATTGACTTCAATATCCGTGTCAGGAATGATAAACAATCCACGGTCAACGTCCGTATTGGTAAACGAGGATTCAATCTCTTTTTTCGGGATCGCTTCAGGGAACGTGTTTGCACCTTTCAGCGCATCCCCACAGGCAATATGTCCGGCTTCCGATTCGGGTTTTCGCTCAAGCACGACGACGTCATAGCCTTTGTTAGCGATGGTCGCGGCCGCATAACAGCCAGCAGTCCCAGCGCCAACGATGACCACATCGTATCTACCCCCAGTCATACTACATCTTCTGTGTGCCCCGCTCAAAGGTCTTCCCAACCGCATCCTTCCGAAACCGGTATCCGATGATATCCCATATATACGATATGCGTCGGGTCACCCGCAATGCACTGGTTGTCATTGGCATTGTTATTGTCGGCTTGCTTGCGCTGGGGTCGCTTCCAGGATATCTTGGCTCCGGCCCAAGCTACTATCTTGAAGTAGCTGAGACCGACGATGACGGACCGGCGGTTGATGCCTCAGAGATCACTGACCGCCGCTATCCATACCTTGTCAGTGCGCTTGAGTCGGACGATGGCCAATCAGATGGCTATCAGAAAGCCTTCGGTGATTTCAAAGACTGGTTCACACACACGCCATTCGATGAGTATAGCTCTTTGACCCAGCAGAATAGCGAGGCAGCACGGGATGGCGGCGATCGCGTGATAGTTGAGTACAATGGTCAACGATACAGTGTCGAGCAAACACAGGAGCAATAACATGACAGAAGAGTCAGAGAGACACCCACTGCAGACGATCGGAGAGCCTGAATGGACCGTTCTCGAATCGGTTACAGAGTATGAAACCGGGTGGTTCACTGGTGGCTACGATCTTGTTGAACAGCCGGATGGGACAGAGAAGCGGTACTACTGGGCAGCACTCGCTCCTGCAGTCGTTATTGTTGCTGTGACTGATGGACAACTGCTCTTTGTTGAGCAGTATCGACCAACAATCCGTGAAACACAGTATGAGCTCCCTGCAGGGATTGTCGAACCCGGAGAATCGTTCACTACTGCAGGCGCACGCGAACTTGAAGAGGAGACCGGGTTCAGACCAGAGAGCGTCTCGCTCCTGCAAACATGTTGGTGTTCTACCGGGGTTCTCAGACACAAACGTGGCTACGTATTTGCGGAGGGTCTCACGCCAGGTGATCGTGCTCTTGATACAAACGAATTTCTCACACCGAAAACGGTAGACGTTACGGACGCAATTGAGGTCGCACGGGAACAGCCAACAAACGATGCAACCATCGAAGGGCTATTGCTCGCAGATGCAGATGGCCTTCTGTAAGGCCGCGGCAGCGGGCTTTTTACTACGGGGTGATATGGGATGGTATGGACGGCGAAATTGACCCCGAAGATGTGCAAGCGCTTCTTGAGACGCCACAGCCGCCGCGGATTGTTGACATCCGATCGAAGGCCGCATTTACCCGTGAACATATTCCGGGAAGCGATAACATCCCCTTCGCCACCCTTCCACAACAGATCGAACAGCTGCGCGATGCCGATCGAATCGTAACCGTGTGCCCACACGGGAAAGCGAGCATACAAGCAGCGCGGTTGATCAAATCATATGAAGGGACCACAAATGCCCGCGTTGAAAGTATGCGTGGTGGATTATCAGCGTGGCCGGGAGAGCTTGAGCCCACAGTTGAGCAGGCGGTTGAAGATGGACCAGAGTCACCGTTTTAGTACCGCATCGATCGCGATCGGAACAAAATCATCGTAAACAGAACCGCAAGCGCAACCACAACGGGAGTAAACCCAAACCCAGGTATGAGGCTCTCTGTCTCAGTCTCCGGATCTAAAACGGTAAGTGTGAGTTCACCCGAGCCTATCTGGACGGTGTACGTCCCTGATTCTGTGAAGGTTTCTGTCAGTTCGACCGTTGTCTCCGCACCAGCATCGAGATGAACTATTTTAGTGTCGCGCGCCTCGCCATTGATTCTAATTGGGAACTCACCCCGACCAGGAACCGCTTCGGTATTTTGAATGGTCGCAGTAATTGTTACGCTCTCACCGGTTTCTATTGTCTGTGAATCTGCCGAGATGTCCGAGACCGAAAGTTGTGCAGGCTCCTGAACGACGACCGTCACTTGCGTATCATCAATGCGGATATCATACCGGCCCGGATCGTCAAATGCTCGAGTCACTATTTCAGAGACCCGCTCATCGGGTTCAATAGTCCCATTGAGTGTTGATTCGGCGGTCCCATCAACATAGACTGGGATTTCGTATGATCCAGCAGTGCCACCGTAGTTTTCAATTCCAACACTGATGTTGATCGTTTCACCCGTTGTCACCGAAATTGGGTCAGTCCCTCTGCGATCGAGCGTCACCTGTCGGTATGGTCCCGAAATATCGACAGTATCCGAAACGCTTGACTCAATCTGTGCAGGGGCGGTCCCGAAAGCAGCCTCGTGGGCATCCCGATTCCACATAGTCGGTACCGCACTGGTGAAGACGTATCGGTCGTACGCATCGACTGCACTGGAGCCACCCTCGCGTTCAATCGCTGCGCGGAACGCATCGTTTGTTACTGGGCCGTCCTGTGCGTTGAGTGCTGCAAACACCGTATCGAGCGCGGTTTGTCCATCGCTTTCGACTCGAATCTGTCGATCGAGTTCACCAGCAACAAGGGCACCTTTTCGGTACTCTGCGGCACCGGACCATGTTGTCGGATCAGAGAGGGTCGAATCTGCTTGGGGTGATCGCTCCCCGCGTGCAAGTTCACGTTGGAACGATCGGAAATCAGTATCTTCGCGTTCAAGTGTAAGCCGTGCAGCGTAGTATGTTGCTCCACCCTCAAGGAACCATTCGGTCTCATCGGTAACGGCGAATCCCTGCCGGGTGTGAACATACTCGTGAAGCCACACGTTACTTGGGTCCGAAAGTGGTTCTTCAGCGTTTACCCACATATCCGCGGCACCAGTTTGTAATCCACGAACACCCCATGGAGTGCCATCTTCCGGAGCTGCAACGACAAACACCTCCGAATCCCGATCGCCCACGCGTAATGCGTCGGACGCAAACTCCAATGCATCAAGAATATCTTCTGGTGTTTCTTCGAGTGTCGCCGCATCTGGGACAATAAGCCTGAACGTCTGTCCGTGTGCTGTTCGTTGATATTCGGTGTGCGGTCCGAGGAATGCAATTACACCACCAGTGGCACCCTCTCCGGCAATCGTCCGTTCCCTGTCAACAGAGACACGAGCAGGGCCTCTCCAGCCCCACTCGAGACCGGGTTGATTCACGCCAATGAGTGCCCATTCGTCAGTCTCCGTAAAGAGGAAGCGACCGTCATCTCCGATCGGCCCTCGTGATTCTGTTGTCCGATCGGATGGAACCCGATAGGTGATTGTTGGGGTGTTGCGGTTCCCATCCCACGCAAACCGTCTGTCACCCGCATCCGAGAATCCAGACGTTTCAACATCCGTTGCTTGTGTTGGAAGCCGAACAGAAAGCCGTGTGACTTGGTCTGGGATTGTGTACTCAAGCGTGATTGTTATTTCACCAACCCGGTCAGAGGTTCGATCGATCTGAAGTGTCTGCTGGATATTGTTCGCACCCCCGACAGCAGCAACGTGTGGTTGCTGTTCGGAGAGTTCCGATTCAGTCTGTGTTTCACTATCGCTATCTACAGCTCCGCCAGCGATCGACGCATGCTGCTCTGGAGATGCTGTATTCTCGGTTGGAGAGATTCCTCCAGCCACACCCACAGCCAAAGCAAGAGCTAGAGTAAGACAGACAAATACAATGATACTGGCCCCATGTACCCGGCGCATACATCAACCACAGTAGCAAGAGATAAAACTACTCGGTGATGTGACACTCAGAAAATTTGAGCACTTACTTCGTTATCGATACAACAGATGTCACAACGCGGGCGACGGTCAGGTGACGATCATGCGACATTAAAGCCTTTGTCGCGGAGGAAGTCCTCCACGCGGCCGCGATGATTCCCTTGGAGCTCGATCGAATCGTCCTCAATCGTGCCACCACAGGCAAATTTTGATTTCAGATCCGATGACAGCGAGTCCATATCTACGTCTCGCGGATCAAATCCTTCAATGACCGTTACCTCTTTTCCATATCTACGCTCGTCGATGCGGATGCTGATCTGTTGGGACTCTTTTGCGACGTCTTCGCAGACGCAGAGTTCCTGAGGCAGCCCACACGTCGAGCATACTTCCGACATTACAGTTCGAACTACAGTACGATCATATTAAACAGTGTCGGGAAGTACCATGCGGCGACCCGCTGTATCCAACAAAAGAGGCCATTTCGTTCAGTTTCTAAGGAGTGTTCGAATCGAAACTGTCTCTGTGATTACATCATTGGCAAGTGAGACTGCAGTGATCGCATCGTCACGGGTGACTTGCTCACCGTATCGGGATTTCTCGTAGAGACTTCGAACCTGTTGGATCCGATCGTCGCCACGGCCGACAATCTGAAGATATGCTCTCGGCGTCTCCCCTCGACGACGCGGCCGGTACCGAGAAGCAAGCGCTGTTTCAACCCGATCGTATGCTCGTTCAATATCGGTGTGGGGGTCACGACTCCGCCACTGGAACCGCACCCACAGGGCACGATAGCTCCGTGTTGTGTACCCAAATCGGTGGACGCCAATCGCTGCGCCGAGCAGTCCGATCACAGCCAACCCATACGTCTCAGTCGGAACTGTTGGATCCGCTTCTGATTCGGCTGTGGCTTCGCTCTCGAAATCGTCCGTTGTTCCTCCAAGCTGTTCTAAGCTTGTTTGGTCGATATCACCACCAAGCGAGTCTCTGGTCTCATTTTCGGAGCGATCGCCCGTAGCGTTTGCATCCGAGTCGTCCGTATCGTTCTCAGTATCGGTGTCGTTTTCTGAGCCCGTATCAGGGAGTTCCGGCTCGTCTCGATCGTCAAAGTCAGGGCTTGGCGTTGTTTCGAACTCGCTTGTGTCGCTACCAGCGGTGTCAACGTTCTCCTCACCGGCTGCACGCGCGGTATCAAGTTGGCTTTCCCGAGCATCATCATATGCCGATCGAGGAGTTGGCTCAAATGCGACCCATCCCTGTTCAGGGAAGTAAACCTCAACCCATGCATGGGCGTTCTGTCCGCGAACGACCCACTGGTCATCATCGACCTGCTGTCCTGGTGTGTAGCCAGTGACAAACCGGGCGGGGATACCCTGCGTCCGTAACATCGTCACCATTGTGGTCGCATAGTATGTACAGTAGCCTGCTTCCATCTCGAATAAAAATGCATCAGCAATATCGCCATCCGGTCGGGTCACGGACAACGAGTACTCCCGTTCCGTCCGCAGATACGTTTCAATGGTTCGAGCGACGTCATATGGTGTCTCGTCCTCGCCCGTTAGCTCGGCAGTAAACGCACCAACCCGATCAGGCGTTGATTCAGGGAGCTGTAGGTATGTCTGTTGAATATCATCAGGGTAGCCAACACCAGCCGATCGTAGCACATCCGAATCAGCATCGGGATGCTGGCTCACCACTGTGTAGGAGTCACCCTCTGTGAGCGGCTCAGTCGTTGCGAGGTCGCCATCATTCGTTACCTGCACTGCGGATAGATCCTGGTCTTGAACTGCGGTTGGCTGCCATGCTGCAGGTAGGACACGGAGATCACCCTCTGCTGTAACGGTCTGAGTGATTTCGCGTGTCTCACCTGGCTGTTGTTCGATCGACTCAGGGCCATCAAACGACCTTGAATCCGCAGTTCGGACCCAACCCTCACCCGTGTACCGATCATAGCTTGCTGTTCGCCAGTATGCTTGCTCTGGGCTTTCGACGACAAAACGGACTTCTGGTGAGAGTTCAATGCTTCCTTCGATTGAGAGATCATCCCGTTCTGTAACGAGATTTGATTCCGAATCAACAGCAGTGCCACCACTGAACAGTGGCTGTGTCGCACCGCCGGGGACGACACTAATCGTCGAGGAGAGAATGAGTGCCGCGATAACAACAATTGCAATTGTGTCCCAATGCGATCGGAGTCCACCGGGGACAGAGACGGTGTCTAATGCAACGGCAGTAACTGCTGCCACGACGCCGATGGTTGTGACAAGGATACTTGCATCACCCGTCAAAATAAAAAAGAGCAGTGTCCCGCCGCCAGCAGCCACTGCAAGCACATCATGGCCTCGAATAACAAGATACCATGTCAAAAACGTCGGAACTGGGGCGATTGAGAGCACCCATATTTGGGCTTCTGTTAGTCGAAGAATCGAATATCCAGTAACGAGTGTGAGAATATCTTGTGCACCCTGTTCCAGACTAAATAGGGCTCGCTGTGACTCTGGGATTGCAAGGAGATACACAGAGAGACCAGCAATGAGCAGTCCGATCGAAAGCGCAATGCCGACACGGAGTGGGACGTACCGACCGAGTATCGTTGCAGCAATGAACGCACCCCCGACAACAAACACAAGCTGCTGTGTGCCACCAACTACTGTCGTCACGGTGTAGAATATGTACAAGAAGGTACTCATGACGACGAGAATCGCAACCACTGGGAGCCGCCGAACTCCAGTTGCTTTTTGAGTTGTCTGGTGGTGTCTATCAGTTCGAGAGCCCGTGGATAAACTCATGCATGATCACCAATTCCAGTGTGGCCAACAGGCCTCCTTCTCCGGCTCGTTTGTTGCCCTACCGCGGGGTTAGCATCGGCGTGTGTGGTTGCATCTGTTGAATCGCTTGGCTGGCGAAGAGCTGTAAACGTGGTTGATTGATCACCAACCCGGATCTGTGTGCGATCAGCGGTAGCGTCAATAACGATATCTGCATCTGGGTGTGGCACCGACCCGGGACCAACCGTTGCAAGTGCAGCAAGGAGTGGCCGTAGTGACTGGCGCTCTGCTGTTATGGTCACTGTTGTGTCCGGGAGTGAAACAACCACTGGTACACCGAACTGTACGAGGTGAGGGCTGATCGAGGCAACTGCCTCTGCAAGTGCATCCGAAGTGCCAGCAACCGCACCGGCACTCAGTGATAACTCGTGCTGTTGGGTATCTGATGCAAACGCTTTGACAACGAGCGTATCGCGTTTAGCAGTGGTTGCCCAATGAATGTCTCGAAGACTATCACCTCGATCGTACTGTCGGAGGCGATCGAACTCATCTCGCTGTTGGCTCACTGCGGCGGCACCCTCTCCAGAGAGCTGTTTGGTGAACCACGAATCGATCGGATACTGTTTCGGATATACCAAGCAGGAGTCCAACTCACGACAGACTCGTTGTGTGTGGACCACACCGAATACATCCTGAATATTGAGCGTCAGCGGTCCAAATGACTGCTCACCTCGGGACTGATACTCAACAGTATATGTGTATGGTTGCGTACCAATTGAGGTCACATTTGGACTTGAAACGGTTGCAAGCCCGTCACTGACACGATCTTCGAGCGTACCAATGAGCGGTCTGGACAGATCGTCGCCAGTCTGTGAGTCCTGAAACGTCACCGTTACAGAATGGCTCTCGCCAACGTGTCCATCAGGTGGAAGCGATCGTGTCAGCTGTGGCGTTGGGGCCGACCTGAGCTGTAGATAGCCCGCGAGTAATACAATAGCACCAGAGACTACAATTGCATTCAATGTTCGAGCACCGAATAGCGCCCCAAAAAAAACGGATCCAACACAGAGTGCAGCAACAACTTGGCCGCGCCGTGTGAGTCTCATTCGACGGGTACCGCCTCCAAGGCACGCCGGATTAGTGATGTGTTTGTCTCTGTTCCGCTCTCGGTTCGGATCCGATGCGAAAGCACAGCAGGAGCTTCAGTTTGGATATCATCAGGAATGACATACGATCGCTCATCAAGCATTGCACGGGCCTGTGCCCCACGCATGAGCGAGATACTTCCACGTGGGCTGACTCCAAGCGTTGCATTCTGTCGCGTGTATTCGACAAGGTTTGAAATATACACTCGAATCGGCTCGGAGACACGAATCGTTTTAACAGTCTCTCGTGCTCGCAATAGCTCTTCAGCGGAGGCCACAGATTGGACAGTTTCGATTGGATGTGCACCAGAAACACGCTCAAGCAATTGTGTTTCTTCTTTTGGCGTTGGATACCCAAGCCTGAGCTTTTTCATAAAACGGTCGATCTCAGCCAGCGGAAGCTCGTATGTTCGGCCCAGCTCAACGTCGTTCTGCGTTGCGATCACGGTAAATGGCTCAGGGAGCGGTCGTGTTGTGCCGTCAGTTGTAACTTGTCGCTCTTCCATTGCTTCAAGCAGTGCTGACTGCGTTTTTGGTGGCGCTCGGTTGATCTCATCGCCAAGCACAACGTTTGCGAATATCGGCCCTCGCTGAAAGTCGAACTCCCGTGTTTTCTGGTTGAATACGTTCACACCAGTGATATCGGAGGGAAGTAGGTCAGGGGTAAACTGCACACGTTTGAATGAGCAGTCGATCGACGCCGCAAGTGCACGTGCGAGCATCGTTTTCCCAACGCCAGGGACGTCTTCTAACAGAATGTGTCCATCAGCAAACAGTGCAACAACGATATGCTCAATCTCGGCTCGGTTGCCGATAATGACCGTTTCAACGTTGTCAATTACGGCTTCAGTGGTGGCTGCAGCCTCTGCAATAGAGGGTGTCTCACTATGATCGACAGCGGTATTCGGCTGTGGATTTGTCATTCGTATCCTGCACTCCACAAACAGTGTTTTTGTGCCAACCAATGCTCAACGCCCGATCGTGTTTGCTGTGAACGATTCACACATTGTCATATGGTCTCGGTGATAGTAACTGTGCCGGGGATTATGGACAAAAATGCCCGTTTCAACCGATAATCGTCATTTTTGACCTCTCAATAATCGTGAGATGAATGAGCGCAGTCGTATTGCTTATTGTGCTTGCTTTCACCCTATTGTGCATGGCGGCACCGACGGGACCCCCAACAACAATGCTGGAAAAACGGGCAGAACTCACGCCAATGCTACGACAGTATCTGCAGCTTTGTGAGGCACACACAGACGCTGTAGTGCTGTTTCAGGTTGGAGATTTTTATGAGGCATTCTGCGAGGCGGCGGAAGCTGTCGCGCGCGTTTGTGAAGTTACATTGACGAAGCGCGAGGATTCAACCGGGACGTATCCGATGGCAGGCATCCCAATTGATAACGCAACATCATATTTAGAACGGCTGCTTGATGCGGGATACTGCGTTGCACTGGCAGACCAAGTTGAAGATGCCGCAGAGGCGAGCGGCCTTGTCGATCGAGCAGTCACACAGGTATTAACACCTGGAACAATCGTTGATGACGAACTCCTTGATGCAGGCTCGACAAACTACCTTGTTGCAGTAACGGCGAGCGATGAAGACTCCTCAGTGCAGCGATATGCAGTCTCTGCACTTGATGTGTCGACGGGTGAGTGTTTTGTCACACCTGTCTCTTCCCTTTCAATGTTGGAGACGGAACTTGACCGAATTGCGCCTGTAGAAGTGCTTGTTGACCCTGCAATTCCAACCGATCTACCCATCTTTACAGAGGCGTCGTGGGAGATTGATCATGCAGAGTCCGCAGGGATTGACGAAGCCGCTGCAACCGAACGGCTGCAGCCGTATCTCTCGGCACCCGATCGCCGACTCCCAGATCCACTTGAACAGCGTGCATGTGCGGCAGTGTTGATTTACGCAGAATACACACAGGGAGATACCGGGGCGCTCTCATATGTATCACGGATTCGTCGATATGAACACCACGATCGGCTGCAGTTAGACGCTGCTGCCCTTCGGAGTTTAGAGCTATTTGACACGTATGGTGATGGATCAGGTCGAACGCTGTTTGAGACGCTTGATCAGACGACGTGTGCGCTTGGCCGCAGATGTCTCAACCGCTGGCTCAGACGTCCACTCGTTGATAAAGCGCCAATTACCGACCGGCTGGATGCAGTTGACGCACTGACAGCTGCACCGCTTATTCGAGAACAGCTCCGCGAAGGGCTTGCAACCGCATACGATCTCGAACGGCTTGCCGGCCGAATTTCGAGACAACGGGCAAACGCTCGTGATCTCCGGTCGCTACATACGACAATTGCGATCGTTCCCGAGCTGCAATCAGCAATATCTGAATTACCAGCAGACTGTGCTGCGATCGACTCGCTGGAAGCGCGTCTGGACCCACTCACAGACATTCGGTCGTTAATTGCTGATGCAATCCAACCGGATCCGCCCATGGAGATTACAGAGGGTGGGGTGATCCAGACCGAATTTAACGAAGAGCTTGATTCACTTCGTGAGACTGAGACCGCGGGCCGTAAATGGGTTGCAGAGCTAGAAGAGACAGAGCGTGAACGAACGGGGATCGGTTCGTTGTCGGTTGGGCATAACCAAGTTCACGGGTACTATATTGAGGTCACAAATCCGAATCTCGATCGGGTCCCAGAGAACTACACGCGACGACAGACACTTAAAAATTCAGAGCGATTCTATACACCGGAGCTCAAAGAACGAGAAGATGAGATTCTGGGCGCAAAAGAACGAGCAGACAGCCTCGAATATACGCTGTTCCGATCGGTCAGAGCAGACCTTGCTGCAGAGACGGACCGTATTCAAGCCCTTGCGGAAGCAATTGCGGAGTTAGATGCACTCTGTTCGCTCGCAACGGTTGCGGTCGAACACGAGTACGTGCGTCCAACGTTCCAGACTGCTGATGACAAGAAGGGAATCGAGATAGAAGGCGGCAGACATCCAGTTGTCGAGACGACTGAATCGTCATTTGTTCCGAACGACACGGACCTCAAGGCAGGGCACGTCGCAATCATTACTGGGCCGAATATGAGTGGTAAGTCAACCTACATGCGCCAAGTTGCACTCACCGTTCTCTGTGCCCAAATCGGAAGCTTTGTGCCCGCAGAGGCTGCACGTTTGCCGATCGTCGATCGGATATTCACACGCGTTGGGGCAAGCGACGATATCACCGCTGGGCAATCAACATTTATGCGGGAGATGAGCGAGCTTACCGAAATTCTCCATGATGCAACCACAAACTCGCTTGTCCTGTTGGATGAGGTTGGTCGTGGGACAAGTACAGCGGATGGTAGAGCGATCGCAGAAGCCACGACAGCGTACATACACGATGAGTTAGAGGCAATGACCCTGTTTGCCACACACTATCATGAGCTAACCACGCTTGCAGAGCAGTATGAACGTGTGTACAATCTCCACTTTGCAGCTACACGAGAGGGTGATGCTGTCACGTTCCTCCACCGCGTTGCCCGTGGAGGGTCGTCTGCATCGTACGGCATCGAAGTTGCCCGGATGGCAGGCGTCCCTGAAGCGGTTGTTGAACACGCATATGAGCTGGTAACTGATGATCGGGCAGAAAGTCACACTGCTCAACAGACGGAGTCATCGTCACAACAGCATACACAGAGCGAACAGAGCGAGCAGTCTGAAGATTCGGTTGATTCTCGCTCATCATATCCGGAGGAGGAGTTCTTTGATGGGATTGCAGACCCTGCTGTTGATGCGCCGATCGATGAGGCGGCGATGGTTGATGTGGCGATCGCGCTTCGATCGATCGACATTGCCAGCACGACCCCACTTGAGGCGTTGACACTGCTGAACGAGTTCCGATCGAAGCTCGAGTGAGTAAGCTATCCAGTCAGTTGCTCGCCAATCAGCAGCTGAAGTCCAAAGCCGACCAGAACGGATCCCGTGAGCCATCTAATTCCTGCGGTAAGGCGAGGTGATTCCGACAGTATTTGGCGAGCACCATTTGCAGCAATTGCCACCCCGGTTAAATACAGCAGCGTAATCACCGCATAGATTCCACCCAACACAAACAGCTGGACGCTTGTCTGCCCGCCACCATCAACGAACTGCGGCAAAAATGCAAGAAAAAACAACGCAACCTGCGGATTGAGAATGTTTATCGTTGCACCATCTCGATAGGCCATCATTGGATGCTGGCCAGCATCCCCGTCGGAGATTGCGAACGCTGCACGATTGCGGATCGTTTTGATACCGAGATAGCACAGATAGAACGCACCTGCGTATTTAACAAGTGAGAATGCAACCGCAGAGGTTCGAAGCAGGACGGAGAGCCCAACAACTGCCGCAGCAGTGTGAACGAGGATTCCAGTGGTTGTTCCACAGGCGGCCGCAATACCAGTGTCTCGGCCGCTTCCAATTCCTTGTGTGAGGACGTACACTGTGTCAGGGCCTGGAGAGACAATAAGCGCGGTTGACGCACCAATAAACACCACGAGAGTAGAGAGTTCAACGATCGAGAGTGGCATTCAGTATCGAGTAAAATGCAATCACTGATGAAAAGTCCGTGGCCTCCGGCGAAGTATGATTGAGGAGGGGGATGCCTCTCGGAGGAAGGTATAAATTAGCTCAGTGGTTCCACACCAATGAACGATGTCCGACCGATCGATCCGTCGGCTCTCAGATGCGACTGTCAATCAGATTGCTGCAGGGGAGGTGATTACGCGCCCATCGCGAGTTGTTGAAGAACTCCTTGACAATGCGATCGATGCAGCTGCAAGCCGGATTACGATCGAGGTCGAAGGCGACGGAACCGATCGAATTACAGTCAGTGATACAGGACACGGAATTGCTCGCAAAGACGTTGTACGCGCTCTTGAGCGGCATACAACAAGTAAGATTCAACCAGAGAGTACCACGCTCATTGAATCCGTCCAAACGTTAGGATTTCGGGGTGAAGCGTTGGCAGCAATTGCTGACTGTGCGACAGTGACGGTGGAAACAAATACTGGGGAACCCCGAGGGACAAAAATAACAACGGGTCCGGATGATGAGCCGGTTCGACACGATGTGGGCCATGCACAAGGGACCACGGTCACAGCCTCAAATCTATTTGCGAACCGACCCGCACGAAACGCATCGCTCGCAAAACCGGAAACCGAGTTTCGACGGATTACGGAGGTTGTGAGCGCGTATGCGCTGCTGTATCCGCAGATTCGGTTTGTGTTGCGTCATAATGGTACTGAGACTCTTTCAACAACCGGAACCGGAATAACCGCATCTGTACTAGGTGTCTACGGCCGAAAAGCGGCACAGCATACACGATCGATCGACCATCGGCAAGCAGTCTCTATTGACCACGGAGGGACTCATGCCCCACGCACAACTGAAACGCAGACAGTCCGCATCAGCGGGTTTTTGCTCGCCCCAACGATTGTCCGCCGATCGAACACCCACACGACAGTTGCAATCAACGGCCGCCCAGTCAGACAGAGTGCCATTAGGGATGCAGTCGTCTCGGGGTATGGATCGCGGCTAGGGTCCAAAGAGTATCCGATCGCAGCGATCTCAGTAACCGTTCCACACTCCCTTGTCGATCCGAATATCCATCCAGCCAAACAGCGAGTGGGGTTGGTTGGTGAGGATGAGATTGCGGCCGCAGTGTCAAAAGCGATCGAAACTGCACTCACGTCAGGTGATGAACGAATCGCAGCGCAAACACCAACCGACCTCACGACAGAGCTAGCCGACACAACACCTGATTCGCGCTTCGATCGGCTCACTGTAATCGGCACGTTTCGTGAGCTGTATATTCTCTGTGAAGCGGCTGATGAGTTACTCGTTATCGACCAGCACGCAGCACACGAGCGGGTGAACTACGAACGCCTACAAGCAGCGTTTGCCACGGAACCGATCAGATCGGAGCCGATCGATCCGCCACAAACGGTATCGCTGTCAGCGACAGCACAAGCAGCAATGGAGGAGTTTGCGGATGAACTCACCGCATGTGGGTATGAGTACGAGTTGTTCGGCGGCACAGTAGTTCGTGTGACAGCAGTACCGGCTCCGTTCGGACGGCCAGCGAATCCAGGCTCACTACAAGATGTACTGACCGCGCTTCAACAGGGTATAGAACGACCGCCCAGAGAGCAGTTCCTCGCTTCGCTTGCCTGTCATCCATCGCTCAAAGCAGGCGACTCACTCTCAGTGGATGATGCACAACTGCTCCTCGATCGGCTTGCAGAGTGTGAGTCACCATATCGATGTCCACATGGCCGCCCGGTGATGACAACGCTCTCGGAACGGTCAATTGCACAACAACTCGGCAGAAATGTATCTCGGTTCAGGTAGCGTCTGCGTGTTTCACCGATTGAGATAATTTTATACTACTAGCGTAAATAATAGAATTAAGCAAGAACGTGTACATCTTAGGTCCTCCTCGAATAAGATGAAACGCGTTCGGATACGTAATATGACGACTGGTAGGCGAATTCAATGGTAGTATTGTTTTGTATTGAGGATGAAAAATTAGTAGACTGCATTTATACAGATCTGGACGCGCAGTGTGAGCTTATCCGTGTTGATGACCTCTCGACCATAGAGCGTGACGCAGACGTGTCTTGTGTCATTGTCGATGATACGCTCGATCGAACGGCACTGATAACGCAGCTTGAGCGAATCACAGCGGATGCAGAGATTCCATCGATCATTGTTTCATACAACGGGGATGATCAGCTTGCAGGGTGGGCAAGCCAGCACCCGCAGTGTTATTACACAACAAAACAGCTGTTGCAGAGCGGTGAACACAACATTGATTCATTGGTTGATGAAGTTACAACCGTTTCTCAGAAGCTGCAGAGTCAAGACGCAATGGCAGCAATTGGTGCTGCCGATGAGGGGATTGCCATTCTGGACGGCGAAGGAATATACACGTATGTTAATCAGGCATATGCATCGTCGTACGATCAAACACAAGGGACAGTAATCGGTACGCATTGGCAATCACGATATCCAACGGATGAGATTCAGCGGTTTCATACGAATATTTTAAGCGCCGTTGATGAAACAGGATCGTGGAACGGAACGGTAACCGCACTGCGTGATGGTGGGAAAACGTTCCCAGAAGCGCTCTCAATCACCAACTTGGACGATGGTGGATACGTTTTCATATCGCGGGATATGTCCAACCCCGTTCAACAGCAGACAGAGTTGCAGGTCAAAGACAAAGCGATGAATGAAGCGAACGTCGGGATGGTTCTCACAGATCCAAAACAGCCCGACAACCCGATTGCTACGCGAATACGGGGTTTTCCCGAATGACGGGATACGACACCGAAAATGTAATTGGGAGAAACTGCCGATTCCTCCAAGGTGAAAAAACGGATCAAAAAAGCGTTGCATCAATTCGGGATGCGGTGGCTGCTGGTGAGCCGATTGTCACCGAAATATATAATTATCGTGCTGATGGGACACCATTTTGGAATCGGATTCAAATTGACCCTATTTTCGGACCGGATGGATCGGTGACCCATTTTTTCGGGCTTCAACAAGACATTACGGAGGAAGTCGCCAGGCGCGAACAGTTAGGGCAGTACGAACAGACAGTCCAAGCTGCAGGAGATCCGATCATTGTTATCGACGATCGTCTTACCGTCTGTGCATGTAATGAGCAGTTCGAGGCCTTTCTTGACCGCACAAAATCAGAAATCATTGGCTCGGACCTATCGCAGTATATTGAATCCCCACAAAAAGATGAGTTATATATTACGAGCTCAGCAGGAACAACAAAAATAGAAGCGGTTTTTGAAACGAGAACAAAGCTTCATGCGTTGTGTGAGCTAACGTTTGCTCCACTCAGCGCGCGTGATTCACCTGGTGACGCTGTTATTGTGCTCCGTGAAATAACAGCCCAGCGCCAGCGAGAGCAACGACTCGCGGTATTTGATCGAATCCTTCGACACAACATTCGGAATAAAATCGGCATTATTCGTGGTCACCTAGAGATTGCAGAAGAAAATACCGAAGCGGACCGATCGGTGGATGCAATTCAAACAGCTCACGAAGGGTCCACAGAACTCCTCGAACTCGCAGAGAGCGCTCGTCTATTTGAAAAACTCCTGCAACAAGACCGTAATATCGATACGGTCGTGCTCCACTCAGTGTTACAATCCGTTTTCTCCGGGTCAGAGCGAGATGTATCGCACACAATATGTATCGAAGAAACGCTGTCGATTCAAACAGATAAAGAGCTGCTACAGCAGGTTTGCCAGCTTCTTATCCAGCTTGCAATTGCTCACAGAATCGCAAAGCCAACGATATCGATACACATTGAAGAATCAAGCACGATCGATATTGTTGTGACAATGGAGCAGGTACAGCTTCCAGAGCACGAGTTAGCAGTGATTCAACAGGGTGAAGAAGCACCACTGATCCATAGTGATGGAATACAACTGTGGTTTCTCAAATGGGCGCTTATTGAGTTGGGTGGCGATATTGACGTTGTGCAACACTCGACCGCTACTGCGGAAGTTCAGCTCTCATTTCCAACAGCACTGTTTCAGAATACCACAGTCGGTCGATAGCTACCAGTCCTTACAGCTGGCGCAGACAAAGGAGCCATCATCGCGCCACTGTCGTTGTACAACGGCACCACACTGATCGCAGGCAACACCATCTGGAGACCATCTGTAGGTTGCAATCGCAGCCGTCGTTTCCGTAGGCGATGTGTTCACGTTCTGTTCGGTGTCCATATCAGTCGTAGCCGATGGAGAGTTGTCAACAGCATCTGTATTTGAGGTTGCATTCACAGGAGATTCTTCTGGAGCAGCAAACTCATCGAGCGATCGGTTCTTTTCTGGTGACATGGTTTCGGTTTGGTTATGCTACTCGACGGAGCCGGTCAACGACGAAGGCTTGTTCGAGTTCTCCGAGGAACTCGCCAAGCCGTGGACCCTGTGTCTCATCGAAAAAGAGACGATAGCCTGCTTCGAACAGTGCGCTCACTTCGATATCGTTTGCTCGTGCGGTGTCGTAGATCGCGCCTTGAATCTCCTCACCTGTATGGCCCTCAGAAACGAAGGCTGCAAGATCGTCTAGTGCTGCAGTAACATCTGACTCAAAGGAGACGTCCGGAAGCTCCGTCTGAAGCCGGTAGTTGTAGGCGTTATCCATTCGCTCGGCCCATTGTCGTGCCTTTTCAACGCGAGCCAGTGCACGGTCGATCGCTTCGTCACTTGCATCCGCAGGGATATGTCCTTCATCACGAGCAAGCTGTTCGCGGAATGTCGGATCATCAACCATTCCAAGCACTGCAGCGAACGTGTATGGAAGCCGGATTCGATCGGGGTCGATCGACGCAACAACAAACGGGTAGGCTCGTTCTGCAAACCGGGTAAGATCGTCGTCATCGACCTCACCAAAGTATGCTTGCTCGAAGCGGTCGAAGTTATCAACAAGCTGATCAAGCCGTGAGAGGTCAAGATCGCGTGCTTTCTTTGGATTTAATGCAAAGAAGTATCGGAGCACTTCGGGCTCAAGCAGTTCGAGAATCTCTGGAACAGTGACGATGTTTCCAGCGGACGAGGAGAGCGCCTCACCATTGAGTGTGAACCACTCATACACCATTGGCACTGGTGGTTCGATACCAAGCACGTTGCGAGCGATATCCGCACCGGACGGCCATGACCCTTCCGCGTGGTCCTTTCCAAACGGCTCGAAATCAACACCGAGAACCTGCCACTGCCCCGGCCATTCGAATCGCCATGGGAGTTTTCCTTCACGGAACGTCGCGGTCCCTTCATATCCACAGCCATCGATCGTATTGTCGCCAACGGTCATATCTGTACAGACGTACGAAACCGTCTCTGCATCAAGATCAATCTCGGTGATCGTTTCGGTGATCTTCCCACAGGATTCACAGACCGGATTGAACGGAATATACTCCTCATCAACCTTTGACTGATACTGTGACAGCACGTTACGGGCGTTCTCGATATCGGAGAGCACCGTGTGTGTAACCGGATCGAACACGCCATCTGCGTACAGTTCAGTGTTCGAAAGCATCTCAACTGGGACGCCAAGTCGATCTGCATCTGCTTTCAGCAGGCTTGCAAAGTGTGCTGCGTATGAGTCGCTCTCCCCAAATGGATCTGGGATCGCCGTGTATGGCTTTCCAAGGTTTCGGCCAAGTGCACCAGCATCAACCTCACCAAGGCCAACAATTTCACCCTCGCTGTTTGCAAGTTTGCGTGGAAGCTTTCGGAGCGGGTCTTTATCATCCGATGTAAACACTTGGCGTACCTCGTGCCCGCGTTCTCTGAGCACTTCTGCAACAAAGTACCCACGCATGATCTCATTGAAATTACCCAAATGAGCTACTCCTGACGGTGAAACACCGCCTTTGATCACGATCGGCTCATCCGGATTGCGGGCTTCGATCGCATCTGCAACCTCATCGGCCCAGAAGGCATGATGGACGATTTCCTGATTATCTTCATCTTCTTCAGGCGCGGACAACGTGTGCGGGGATGTGTTTGTGTCACTCATTATTCGCTCTGTGCCCAGTAGGTTGGCTCATCGCTTCCCGCAGGTACGATGTCTGTCCCAGTGTGCTCACCGTTAAGCACCGCAGATTTCACACGGTCTGGATCATTTCCATCAAGAACGATCGAACGCATACCAGATCGTTCAATGAGTTTCGCAGCAAGGAGGTCAACCGGCGCAGATGCACCAGCACCACGGCTCATTGGGACAATGACATTAACGAGATCCTCCGGCGACATCGTCTCAAACTGTTCTGCATCAGGATTCGTTGCTGGATCGCTATCGTAGACGCCATTGGCACCCGTTGCGTACACAAGGAGATCTGCATCAATATACTCTGCAAAAGCTGCAGCAACAGCGTCGGTTGTTTGTCCGGGCATGACGCCCCCCATAACGGTGACATCGCCGCGCCGAAGCGACTCTCCAGCTTGATCATAGTCCAGTGCAGGTGTTGGCCGCACACCGGAGCCAAGCGCAGAGATCAACAGCCGTGCATTAATTCGGGTCACATCGATACCGATCTGATCGAGCTGTACTTCATTTGCACCCAGCTCGCGAGCAGCACCAATATAGTCACGGGCAACACCACCGCCACCGACGACGATTCCAAGTTCACAGCCCTCGTTGGCTAACGATTCGATGACGGCAGCATGTGCATCAACCCGATCGGGATCGAGTTCGGGCGCAAGCACACTTCCGCCCAGCGAAATCACGACTCTCATTGCAGCATCGTAGCTTTGATTTGGCCTTAAGAGTTGCCAACTGCTGGTTTCGCGTCCCTCCATGCCGTGGTGAACGTCGACACGCTCAAGCCGTTTCGTCTCGGGATGTGTGATATGCACACACTGAGTGTTATTGGTCCCGGATCGATCGACGTTATCGATGCAGTTGCGGACCGACTTGATGGACGTGTTGCCGTGATCGAGTGGAGCTCTGACAGTGAAAACACAGCCGTCGAAGATACACGGTATCTGGTTCACGCAGATGGGACATGGAGTGGACAGGGAGAGAAAACAACGCTTGACCGTCTACTCGATCAGCTCTCGACAACACATGAGTATGCATTATTATCGGGTACCACACGTGCACGCGTGCCGACGATTGTAATCGGAGATAAGACCGCTATAGAAAGTGGAACCGTTATTGAGACTGTTCCTGATGCCGATTCGGTTGATAGCTCCGCAGTAGCAGAGTCGATCAAAGAGTATGAACCGTATATTACACTCGCAACACTCATCGAACAGGTCAAAGCAACACCCGGTGCTGAGCGATCGGGTGCAATTGCAACCTTCACTGGGCGTGTTCGAGCCAAGGACAGCGACGATGACAGCCCAACCGAGTCATTGACATTCGAAAAATACGATGGCGTTGCGGAAGCCCGGATGGAGAAGATCGAATCCGAACTTGCAGCACGAGAAGGTGTCTTTTCGGTTACAATGCACCACCGTGTTGGGCGGATTGAGGACGGGGAAGATATCGTATTTGTTGTTGTCCTTGCCGGTCACCGGACGGAAGCCTTCCGAACTGTTGAGGATGGCATCAACCGGCTGAAGGATGAAGTGCCAATATTTAAAAAAGAAGTGACGACTGACGAGGAGTTTTGGGTTCACGATCGATCAAGCTAGTCTCCCCAAATACACGCGCACCACCACTCACCCCAGACGAATAAGGCAATATTTGCTTGTTTTGTCAGACACAATTCGTATTGTTGATATATAAATTGCCATTATATATTAATTATTATATCTCGAAACAAAGTCTGAGAGATCATTATAAAATTTGAAATTGGCTAATAAAACGTCTTCAGCGGTGCTTTTCAATCGGTTTTATTTACTTATCGAAGTAAATCCGATCGAACTCTGTTCAACAGTCTGTCCTTTATATTACCCTCTCACGGTAAGGCGTGATTGAGGTATCACAATGAGCGCAACAGCAAACCCCTCCACGAACGCGAGCTCGAACCCGAAAGAAGAACGCCTGAAAGCATACCTGCTTGAAAAAGCACAAGATGGCGAAATGTATTTTAAGGGTAAATTTATCGCCGACGACGTTGACCTCTCACCAAAAGAGATTGGTGCGCTGATGGTCAAGCTTCGAGACTCTGCAACGGAGCTTACCGTCGAGAAATGGTCCTATACAGGTGCGACAACCTGGCGTATCGAAACTGCGTAATTTCACTGCTTTTCCCCGCTCGTGGTGCAACCGTGTATGGCGGATAACTCACCACAGTTTATACTCCCCCATCCCGTAGCCGCGGTGATGGCAGCCGACGACACCGAACCGACAACCGCTCGTCAGTCTGTTCCACGACCACCAGAGCTTGAGTCGTGGTACCACTTGACTGGAGTTCGTGTCGACGGCGATCGGATTATCTACTACGGTGAGTCGCTTGTGCCACACAAACGACTGTTTGCAGAGCTTTGGGAGCCGTTCCAAGAGGCAGGCTATGAAATTAGTCTTGCACGAACTGACAGCGGACCCGTGCTCGTTGCAGAGCCGATTGAGACGGGGCCTACACAAAATGGATTCCCGTGGACCAACGTCTTGCTCTTTATTACAACCATTATATCCACGCTTCTCGTCGGCGCGTACGGCTGGTACTACGTCCCGGCAAGTGAAATCGCGTCAAATCCGCTATCAGTACTGCAAGCATGGCCGTTTACGGCCGCCGTACTTGGTGTGCTGATGGTCCATGAGCTTGGCCATTATGTCATGGGACGGTATCACGGTGTCAATGTCTCCTTACCGTATGTGATTCCGTTTATTTTCCCATTTGGGACGCTCGGAGCGATTATTAAAATGCGCGGGCAGATGCCAAGCAGAAAAGCACTGTTTGATATCGGTGTTGCTGGACCCATTGCAGGGCTTGTCGCGACAATTGTCGTGACGGCGATCGGTCTCTCACTCGGTCCAGTTGAGATACCTGCACACGTTGTTGAGCAAGCAGAGTCCGGGCAGGCAATTACCTTCAACAATCCACCGTTATTGGATCTCATCGCATGGGCGATCGGTGCACAAGCAACATATGCAGATCCAACACTAAACCCGCATCCAGTGATTATTGGTGGCTGGGTTGGGATGTTCTTTACGCTCCTTAATCTGCTTCCAGTCGGGCAGCTCGATGGTGGTCACATGGTTCGTGCGATGATCGGAGAACGACAGGAAACCGTTGCCGCGTTTGTGCCTGGAGCGTTGTTCGGAATTGCAGCGTACCTGTACTATATTCGTAATCTCGGCCTTAACGAATCGGTTGGCCTGTGGGCATTTTGGGGTGTGTTCGCGCTGTTTATTGCATTCAATGGCCCCGCAAACCCGCTCGATGAGTCCGCAATCGGCTGGCCGCGAATTATTGTTGGGCTCCTCACGTTCGCAATGGGGCTGCTCTGTTTCATGCTCGTCCCCATTCAGGTAACGTAACTAGCAGCTAGCTGTGGGTATACCCTTCGTCAGCCAGTGGTTCACCATTGACAGTGAGACCCTCCGTTTGCTCAGTAACGGTTCCGATGGCTGTGAATGGGGCATCAGTTTTCTCTTTTATCTGTCCAATCGACGATTCAGGAACGGTACAAACAAGTTCAAAATCTTCGCCCACGGTGGTTGCGGCTTCCCAAGCGATCTCTGCATCTGTTGTGGTCTCATACACATGCGCATCGATCGGCACCGCATCTCGATCAATCCGGAAGCCGCAGTTGCTTGCTTCGCTCAGTTGGTGGAGCGATCGGGCAAGCCCATCACTTGAGTCCATCATTGCAGTTGCATGGCAGGCGAGTGCAGTTCCGGCGGCGACCCGAGGGGGAAATTGAAAGAGATCATTCGCTAGTTCACTCTCTCCGTCTTCGAAATACTGAAGCGCTGCGGCGGTCCGACCAAGCGTTCCAGTTACGCAGACGCGATCACCAACAGTCGCCCCTGAACGCAACACGGCCCCGTGCTCGGTTAGCTCGCCGATCGCCGTTGTTGCGACAGTGAACTCCGAATGTTGGTCAAGGTCTCCACCAACGTACGAGCCACCAACGGACTCACACACATCCGACGCACCGCGAACAAATGAAAGGAGTTCCTCGTTTTTAAATTCGGTATCCGCATAAACGGCGACTGCTGCAGTTGCATCTGCACCCATTGCAGCCACATCAGAGAGCGATGCGCCAACGGCACGCCATCCAGCAGTATAGCGTGTGGTTCCGGATGGAAAATCCGTCGACTGGTGAAGCATATCTGTTGTGATCACTGTTGAGCCTACAACAGCTGCATCATCGCCTGCGTGAGAAAGCTCATCGGTAAGCAGTGAGAGTGCAGTTCGTTCATCCATACAGTATCCATCGAACTGTTTGTATACGTAGTTCAAAAGCAGTCCGATCAGAAATAGCGATCCCTACGTGAACGGCACGCACACGCCCCGTTGGTGGATTACGATGGGTTTAAACGACCGAAGACTGAAGCAGTCTTTATGGTAACTCTCTACGACGTCCCGGCCGACGAGCTCATCACTGAGCTTGCAAGCCGACTCGCAGATCAGCTCGAAACACCTGAGTGGACAGAATTCACAAAATCCGGATCTGACCGCGAACTGCCACCACAGCAGGATGATTTCTGGGAGGTTCGTGCAGCGTCTCTCCTTCGAAAAGTCGCACTAAATGGTCCGATCGGTATTGAGCGTCTTGCCACAGAATACGGTGGCCCACAAAAAGGTTCAACCCGATACCGCGTCTCACCATCCAGTCACAAAGGTGGCTCAAAAAAGATTATTCGCACTGCGCTTGCACAGCTTGAAGAGGCTGGCTACGTTGAAACCGCACAAGGGGAAGGCCGACGAATCACCGACGAGGGTCGTGCATTCCTTGATGAAGTCGCAGCAGATGTCTTCGAATCACTCGATCGCCCAGAGCTCGAACGCTACGCGTAATTTGTAACGGTCCGAAATCGTTTTCCTGCCAGCACGAAAATACAATTGTATGAGCGGCAGCCCTGACGACGAACGACTCGAAGAGCTTCGAGAAAAAAAGATGCAAGAGCTACAGGATCGTGCACAAAGCGAAGGTGCTGACGAAGCCCAAGAGGCGGCCCAGCAACGTGCAGACGCACAAAAAGAGGCAATGCTCAGGCAGTATCTGACCGATGGTGCACGCCAGCGGCTCAATGCGGTGCAGATGTCGAAACCACAGTTTGCCCAGCAGGTCGAGCAACAAATTGTTGCCCTAGCGCAAAGCGGCCGACTGCAAGATCGTATCGATGAAGACAAGATGCGATCGTTGCTCAAAGAGCTACAGCCAGAGTCCAAGAAATTCAACATTCGCCGACGATAACATAACATAAATATAACATAGATGGAGCTTGCACTGCTGTACAGCGGCGGGAAAGATTCGTCCCTTGCTGCGTTGCTTTTGGACCAGTTCTATGATGTGACGCTTGTGACTGCAACATTTGAGATTACTGCGGATTGGAAACATGCCGAATCAGCCGCAACTGCGCTTGGATTTCCCTTCGAAACGGTCCAGCTTGATCAAACCGTTGCAGACGCAGCGGCGGCCCAGATGCATAACGATGGATTCCCACGGAATGGAATCCAACAGATCCATAATCATGCGTTAGAGACTGTTGCAGGGCTTGAGGTTTCTGCAATCGCAGATGGGACACGAAGAGACGATCGGGTTCCAACAGTTTCTCGAGCACAAGCGCAGAGTCTTGAAGATAGACACGGTGTAGACTACATTGCACCCCTGTCAGGATTTGGTCGGCATGCAGTCGATCGGTTAGTCGCTGCAACATTTGATGTCGAAGCGGGGCCGAGCGAAGAGATCAACAAAGCCGATTATGAAGGTGAAATTAGGGCGCTACTGCGTGAAGAGTATGGTCCACCCGCGGTTGTGGATGTGTTCCCAGCACATGAACAAACATACGTCCATGGTCGTCTCGACTGAGTACTATTGACATACACAGATACGTTCGGATCGAACCCCTCTTGAACCCGCTCGTCATCGGTGTAGGTAATGGATTCCGGGCTTGGGTTTGCTCTTACTGCCGCTGTTGTATGGGGCGTCTATATTTTCATCCTCAAGCGATCGTTTGAGGGGTACCCTGCCGCGGCACTGACTGTCTTGGTCAACACGTTTGCCATTTTATGGTATCTGCCGATTACTGCGACTCGGACTGATTTTTCGGATGGTGTCTTTGCTGGGTTTGGTACTGAGCAGGTTGGTATTATCCTGCTCACGGGCGTGATGACTGCGGCAGCGTTTGTGCTCTTTTTGCGAGCGATCGCCGATGGCGATGTATCCTATGTCACGCCGATTAACAAGATTGTGCCAGTGTTTGTCCTCCCGCTTGAGGTCGTCATTCTTGGGCAGTTTCTCACCCCGCTGCAGGTCACTGGTGTTGTGGTCGCAACGCTTGCAGTGTATGTCGCAAACTATGAACCGGGCGGCTTTTTTCAACCGTTTATTAAGGCTGCTAAGTCACGGCCCGCACAGTTGGCGCTGTTGAGTGCAATGTGTTATGCGGTCTCCGACCTTGGAAAGCGAGTTGGCCTCCAAGAGCTTGCGATTCAGGGTTCGCTTTGGGTTCCGCTGTTGTTATTCACTGCAGCACTTGTGCTACTGCCAAGCGCGATTCGTAATCCGCCAGCAGATCTGCGTGGTGATCTACCAAAATTGGCCGGTGCAGGGGCGCTCGTCGCGCTTGGAGAACATGTGACAACACTCGCATTTGCACTGCTGCCTGCGAGTATTGCATCACCCGTAATCAATACACAGGCGATCGTTGCTGTTGTCCTTGGTGGTGTTTTGCTTGGCGAACGGTACTTCAGACTTCGATTGGTTGCAGCAGTACTCGCAGTCGTTGGAGTAACCCTGATTGCGATTTGAAACGTCAATACCGATACCGGTACCCTAAATAACCAGATGGGCATACGACAAACACAATAAATGGTTGATGCCGTCACAATTGCTGCTGATTTTGCGCTGATTATTGTGACCGCGGTAACGCTGAGCTACATTGCACGGCTGACCGGCCAACCGGCGATCGTCGCATATATTTTCACGGGCTTAGTCCTTGGCCCAGTCTTTCTTGATGTCGTTACAGAAGAAGGACTTATTGAGCTTATGGCCGAGCTTGGCCTTGGGTTCCTGCTCTTTTTATTAGGGTTGAAAATGCGGATCGACGATATCCGTGAAATCTTGCGGCCGATTATAAATATCGCGATCTGGCAGACAATTCTACAGACCGCATTGGCGTTTGCGATTGCATATGTGCTTGGGTTTACACTGGTCCAAACAACGATAATTGCACTTGCAACGGTCTTTGGTGCAACCCCGATCATTGTCAAGTTGCTTGGTGATAAAGACGAACTGACATCGTTGCCAGGGAAGATAGACGTCGGTGTGCTTATTCTCCAAGATATCTATCTGGTTGTGCTGCTTGCCGTTCTTGGGGCAGAGTAGTTCGGTGATCCTAGTGCAATCGTCGTTGAAATTGGGACCATTTTTGCACTGATGGGTGCGATCGGGGTCTTTTCATATATTGCGGCTCGCTATCTGCTGCCATGGCTGTTCCGACAGGCAGCTGGTGATCGAGAGACGTTCTTTATTCTCGGAATTGCGTGGGCATTCCTCTTTATTTTCGCCTCCGAGGAGCTAAACCTCTCAATCGAGGTTGGTGCGTTTCTTGCGGGGTTAAGTCTCGCACAGGTACAGTACACAAGCGAACTCACAGAGCGCGTTCGCCCGATTACGGACCTCTTTATGATGGTGTTCTTTTCCAGTATTGGGCTCCGGATCGCTGCAGATGAGCTCCTGTTGTACTGGCAGGAAGCAGTGATCGCATCAGCAGTGCTTATGATTGGGAACTTCGCAATCATGTTCTTCCTCATCAACTATGAGGACTTCACTCCGGAGACGTCGTTCCTTGGCAGCATCAACATGGTTCAGGTGAGCGAGTTCTCACTTGTTGTTGGTGCGCTTGCAGTCAGCCAAGGCTTTGTTGGCGAACCAATTCTCGGCTATCTTAGCCTCATGGCAATCCTTACAATGAGTCTCTCGACGTACTTGATCAAGTATAACCACCAGATCTACGATCGAACGAAGCCAATCTGGGATCGGTTTGACAGTCCAGATAAAAAAGATGTTGAGCTTAAGATGTACGACAATCACGCAGTGGTCATCGGCTTAGATGAAGTGACAAAGCCAGTATTGCCAGCGCTCAAAGACCGGGTTGGCGATGTCGTGATTGTCGATCGAAACCCACAGACTGCAGACGAGTTTGCAGATAGCGAGTATGACGTTATCTACGGTGATTTCAAACACAGCGAACTTCGAAAAGAGGCAGGGTTGAAGCGTGCAGCAGTGGTGCTGTCGTCATCTGTTCAATCGGAGATCAACCAGATTGCAATTCGAGAAGCGAATGATGATGCAATCGTCATTGTTGAAGCGGGCACTGTTGATCAGGCGCTCGATCGGTATGAAGAAGGAGCCCACTACGTTACGATCCCAACTGTACTGACCGGGCTAAAGATTAGAGCATATCTTGAAGAGTACTTCACCGATCGAGAGGGATTCTTTGAGACCGTGCGCGAAGATGTAAAACGGCTCCAAGCTGCGAATGAATCAGGTAGCTATCTTACAGATGGTGGCAAAGCAACTGAGGAGGTGAACACAGATGAGTGAACTCATTGCCCCACTTGCATTCGTCTTTATTGGTTCTGCGATACTGCTGCTTCTAGTAAGCCGCATTGGACTCCCTGCAGTACCATTGTATATTGTCGTCGGGCTAGCAATTGGAGAGTTCATTCCACCTGGGCTGACGCTCGAGCTTGCACAGCTTGGGATTGCGTTTTTGGTATTCGTCTTTGGTGTAAATGTTGAGCCAGAGCGGTTCTTTTCAGTCGCCCGCGATAGCGAGTACGTTGCTGCGGCACAGCTGTTCATTGTTGGTGGCGCAACCTTTGCAGTCGGGTTCTTATTAGGCTTAGAGCCTGTTTCTGCCGCGTTTTTTGCGACAGCCGCCTCACTAAGCTCTTCGCTTGTCGGACGTAAACTTGCGAAAACCGATATCAGAGAGAATCTGATTCATGGCAGACTCACTGAGTCGATTCATTTCGTTCAGGACCTGTTTGCGATTGGGATCATCCTCGTGTTGAGTTCAGCAGTCTTCATCCCAGAGGCTGCGACAACGGGAACTGTGCTTGACGGCGTTGCACTCCCGCTTGGCTATGGTGTGATGATTCTGGGAGTAGCGCTCGCAATTCGCGTGTACCTGTTTGATTTCCTCGTTTCCCTCTCTGGAGACTCAGATGAGCTGATCATGCTCACGTCGATCGCGCTGTTGATCTCGTTCCTTGCGCTCTCGGAATTTGTGGGAGTCTCAATTGCAGTCGGTGCATTCGCGGCCGGGCTGGCAATCACTCGTGATTTCGATGCGAACCTGTCTCTCCAGTCGGCACTTGAATCAATTGAGACGTTCTTTACGGCAATTTTCTTTGTGACGCTTGGAAGTCTTGTTGCGATACCAAACGTGGATGTAGTTGCGCTTGCGATAGCCCTTGGCGTGTCGATCGTTATTCTCAAACCGGTAGTAACAATTGTGGTACTGATTCGAGAAGGATACGATGCTCGGACCGCTTGTTTAACAAGTTTCAGTTTGGATCAGGTGAGTGAGTTCTCACTGATTTTAGCAATTAGTGGACTGCTTGCGGGACAGATCACACAGCAGCTATTTGAAGTGATCATTCTCGCATCAGCAGTAACGATGATTACCTCGACAATTACGTACCAGTACGATGATCGTATCTATCGGGCATTCGCTCGAACCGGCGTGTTCGACCGTGTGAACACACCGAACATCGAACATGGGATAGAGACAGCAAAGCCGCTTGAGGATCACGTGATTGTCATTGGGTATGGAAAACTCGGCAGCGGTGTTACCGCAGTCTGTCGTGATAACGAGACAACAGTTGTGATCGTCGAGAGCGATCCGGACCGATATGAACTTGCTCGTGACTTCCATGACACGTGTGTGTTTGGAGATGCGATGAGCGAGCAGACCTGGGAACGACTGAATCCTTCGGCTGCAAAAGCAATTATTTCAACCTCATCTCAGCGTGGGCTCTCCTCGTATCTGCTCTCAAAAGAGACAGATGCAGACCTGATTCTTCGTGCCGATCGGATCCCGGAGGCGATCGAACTGCATAATCAAGGAGCAGCATATGTTACTGTTCCTGATTTCCTTGCCAGCGAGCAGTTTGGAGAAACCATCTCTCGACTTCTTGAGGCGGATGCAGAACCAACCGCACTTCGGGAAGAAAACAGGCGATTGCTTCGAGAGCAGGTCTCCGATGCACGCATTGTCGGGCAGTTCCCGGTGGATTATTTGGAGTATCATCGGTAGCGGCGTCCGCATCGGCAACCGATAGCTTTCAAGGCCTCCGTCTCTCAACGTGAACTATGTACGATCGACTCAAAGGATTCCGAGATTTCTATCCTACTGAGATGATACCTCGACGGGAGGTTATTGATACCGTTGAGGATGCTGCAGCCCGTTATGGCTTCCGTGAAGTCGGCACCCCTGCACTTGAGCGGACCCAGATGTATGTGGATAAATCCGGTGAAGGGATTGTCGATGAGCTGTACGCCTTCACTGATAAAGGCGGAAGAGACGTTGCGCTCACACCGGAACTCACACCGACGGTTGCACGGATGGTTGTCGCAAAGCAGCAGGCACTCTCAAAGCCGATAAAATGGTACTCCACACGCCCGTTTTGGCGCTACGAACAGGTCCAACAGGGCCGGTTCCGCGAATTCTACCAGACAAATGTTGATATTTTTGGCTCCAGCGAACCGACCGCAGATGCAGAAATTCTCGCATTTGCTGCGGATGCACTCACTGGGCTTGGACTGACTGCAGAGGACTTCACGTTCCGTATCTCACACCGAGATATTCTCGGTGGATTGCTTGAAGCGTTTGACGCCGATGTGGACACAAAAGCCGCAATCCGTGCTGTTGATAAAAGCGCAAAGATCGAAACCGAAGAGTACCATGATTTGCTTGTGGAGGCCGGTCTAAGCGGTGCGCAAGCGGCCGAGTTTGACGAGCTGTTAGAGACTGATGAACTATCGGACCTCACGGCATTTGCGGGAACCGATCGAGTCGACGCAGCGGTGACAAATCTCCAGGCTGTCCTTGATACCGCCGAGGACTTTGGCGCAAGAGAGTATTGCACAATCTCGCTGGAAACCGCACGTGGTCTTGACTACTACACAGGGGTTGTGTTCGAGTGTTTCGATTCAACTGGCGAAATCGGTCGATCGGTGTTCGGTGGAGGGCGGTATGATGACCTCATTGAATCGTTCGGTGGACAACCAACCCCGGCGGTTGGTGTCGCACCGGGGCACGCACCGCTTTCGCTCCTTTTGCAGCGCGCAGGTGTATGGCCAGAGGATGTGGATACAACAGACTACTATGTGCTAACTGTTGGTGATACCCAATCGGTTGCTGCAGAGATTGCACAGACTCTACGTGCCCGTGGAAACATCGTTGAAACTGATCTCTCGGACCGGAGTTTTGGTGCACAGATGGGATACGCGGATTCGATCGGTGCGGAAACGGTCGTGATTGTCGGCGAGCGTGATCTTGAAGATGGAAACGTGACTGTGAAAGATATGGGTTCAGGCGACCAAACCGCAGTTGCACTGGATGCGTTCCCCGGAAGCTTCGATCGGCCGACCTACACCGATTTCGCCTGAAAAGCTGACAGCGGTACACACTTTGCTGGTCGCAGCCGTTCATTCTTGTATGCGTGCATTTCGCCTTGCATACGATGGGCGGCCGTTCTATGGCTACCAGCGGCAACCAGATGTTCCAACTATTGAGGAGACGCTGTTTGATGCGCTCCGATCGCTGGGTGTTATGGAAGCCGTCGATGACAAGCCAGCGGGATATGCGGCGGCCGGGCGAACTGATCGCGGCGTCTCTGCGCTGTCACAGACGGTTGCGTTTGACGCGCCGACGTGGCTCACACCACGGGCACTCAACAGCGAACTCCCGAAAACGATCCGTGCATGGGCAAGCGCTGAAGCCCCAAACGACTTCCATGCAACACATCATGCAGTACGGCGGACATATCAGTATTCGCTGTATGCCCCACATGAAGGCGATCGACGAACCGGTCACGACGCAGTTGTTGACGAACGTGCAAAGAACGCCCTCGAACGACTCTGTGGAAGTCACGATTTCCATAACCTGACACCGGATGCAACCGGAACGTGGCGCGGCCTTTCAGGGCGAATGCAACGTGAGGGATCATTTTTACAGCTCTGGTTTGCAGCAGGTGGATTCCCCCGTGAACTGGTTCGCAGACTCGTCACAGTCGTGCATTCGGTAGCAGATGGTTCGATGCCGATCGATCGGGTTGATCGGCTCCTGAGTGAGGAGTCAGTCGATGGGAGATATGGCGTCGCCCCAGCACCACCGGAGCCGCTTATCCTTACCGATGTGACATATCCACAGATCAGGTTTGCGTCGGATCCGGATGCGTGCACGAGCAGTGTTCGCGCATTTAGCGAGGCGTCGACCGACGCACAGATACGACATCGGACCGCAGAAACGATCGCAACACAGATTGAACACGGATGTGAATACTAGTCACAGTATAGCCACGGAGTGCTGTATCGCACTCATAGTAATGTTTTGATTGTTTCATCCAGTACACTGTTGTATGTGTTATGATTCGATCGTCTTTGACAATGATGGTGTACTAACCTATCCAACACCACAAGCCGTGCTACAGCAAGGTGTCAAGGGTGCCTTTTCGAGGTTTGATATCACGCCGGATGATGATCTTGTTACAAAAATGGTTGACGCGGATGTCACACAGATTCAGCAGGTAGCACGACGATACAACATTGCTCCCAGTGTACTCTGGGAGCAGCGTGAAAAATCAGTTGCAGCCGCCCAACGGCGAGCGCTCGAAGATGGAACGAAGACGCTATATGAAGATGTTTCAACGCTTGAATCGCTCCACGCACCGATGGGGATTGTCAGCAACAATCAGCATGAGACGGTACTATCGATTGTTGAGCTCTTCGAACTACGGGAGCTGTTTCCGTATGCAACCGGACGCGAGCCAACACTCGATGGATTTCAGCGACGAAAACCAAACCCCGATTACCTAACAGATGCGCTCGACTCGATCGGCGTCTCCTCGGGACTCTATGTCGGCGACAGCAATGTTGATATTCTCGCAGCCAATCGTGCCGGGATGGATGTTGCGTTCATTCGACGACCACACAGAACAGCGTATGAGTTGGTCGCCGAGCCGACGTATGAAATTAATTCACTTGAGGAGCTTGCCTCGATCGCAGTGTAGCTAGAACTACTCCCACGCATCGGGCCACAGATTAGCTGCTTTCATTCCAGTCTCAAACTCCGCCTCACGGAAGGCGTCTGCGACTACATCTCTGTCGAGCCGGGGAAGTTCCGTATCGGTGAGTTCGATCGCCAGTAGTGCAGTCAGAATGCCGTGTTCTCGAATATCTCGATCGTCTACCTTGTCTCGGGTGTCTGCGGTTGTGTGGCCCCACCCGCGGCCTCGGTCGTTGCTTTCGCTGTGAAGCTGCAGTGCTGGAATTCCATCACGGACGAATGGCCACTGGTCACTGAACGGATGTGGTTCACTAACAATCGTAATTGGATGTCTCGTTTGCGTGGAAACAGCCTGTGCAACCTCTTCTGTTTCGGTGGAGGTGTGTGTCATTGCCACCAAATCGCGGAACCGGCCAGCGCCATCCACATTCAAGACACCATGAATGGAGTCGTGTGAAACGTGTTCTGCAAGCTGTTCGGAGCCAAGTAGTCCGATCTCTTCACACCCAACTGCGACGACTCGAACTCGTTTCGTTAGCTCATCTTCGATCGCAGCAAGAATTCGTGCCGCAGTGAGGACGGTTGCAATCCCACAGCCATTGTCTAATGCGCCTTCGGCAATATCATGCCCGTCGTAGTGTGCAAGGAGTAAGAGCTCCTCATCGGTGTCAGCCCCGACTGTACCAACAACATTTCGGCTCTCACCAGCTGTCGTTTCCGCTTGCACAGTAAGGCCCATTTCTGCGTGTTCTCCCGGTGTATTGACCGCATATTCCGAAAGCCAGTCACCTGTTTCGAGACTCACGCCGACTGCGACTGCATCAGCTTCATGTCCAAATGTAAGCGATCCCGTTGGTGGCAGTTGCCCGGGGATATGGTTAACAAAAACAAACCCAACAGCACCAGATTCGATCGCGTAGCTAAACTTCTCCATCCGGTGAATGAACCGACCACCTTCGGGCGTTGTTGTGCTTGCGACAACAATCTTGTCCGTCACATCGAGGTCGTCGATCTCTGCTGGCGTTCCATAGCCTGCATCAACGAATTCAGCGGTGACAGTGTCTGCTGGAGAGTACGGAAGTGCGATCGTGTCAAACGTTCGATCGGTTGGCCCTGCAAGTTGAAGTGTGCTTGAGCCACGCCGCCATTCGTGCATCTGGAACGGATTTTGAGTCACATTGTGTAGCCCTGCGGTCGTGAATGCGTCCGCGATGACGGCTGCGGCTTCATGTTCTCCCGGGCTCCCGCCCATTCGATTGCCGATCGCCGTTAAATCAGTAATAAATTCCCACGGAACATCGTCCGTCCACGTTCGACCGATCGCGGCACTGAGCGCATCCGATCGGTCAGTCCCAGTAAAAGACATAGTTGGCACATAACAGACCGACCACAAAACAGTATGGCTCGCGGCGGGATGAGCAGAATACACGCCACGCATCATGTTGAGATTGGCAAGACTTACCACTGGAGATGACCTTCGAATCGATATGAGTTCGGTTCCTGAACGGAGCGATATTGAAGAGGAATATAAATGGGCTCTTGGGAGCATCTATGCATCTGATGAGGATTGGGAGCACGCTTTTGAAGCGGTATCTGAGCGGATTTCCGAGCTTCGAGCCTACGAAGGACAAGCGACAACAGATCCAGAGACTCTGCTTGAGCTACTCGACCTCCGAGAAGAGATCATGCGTGATGTTGCACAAGTCAGTGTCTATGCAAGCCTTCGCAGCAGTGAAGATACACGTAACCAGGAGTATCAAGCACTCTCCGCGAAAGCACAATCGCTCTCTTCGCAGGCATCAAGTGCGATCTCATACCTAGAACCGGAGCTACAAACGCTCTCTGCCGAAGAGATTGACCACTTCATCGACGCAGAGCCTGCATTGGAAACCTATCGGCAGTACTTCGATGACGTCCTCCGTGGGAAAGAACACACCCGATCAGCGGAAGTTGAAGAGCTCCTTGCTGAGCTCGGCGAGGTCACAAGCGCACCAAGTGAGATCTACTCGATGCTTGCAAACGCAGATATGGAGTTCCCAACCGTCGAAGACCCTGATGGAGATGCAGTCGAAATCAGTCAAGGGAACTTTACGAAGCTACAGAAGCACGAGGATCGATCGTTCCGGAAACGTGTCCACGAAGAGTTCTATGATGAATGGGAAGCGGTACGGAATACGGTTGGCACATCACTAAAAAACCAAGTCCGAAAAGATGTGAAGATGGCGCGGGCACGAAACTACGACAGTGCCCGAGAAGCCGCACTTGATGGACCGAACGTCCCTGTTGAAGTGTATGATACGCTTGTGGATACCGTTCGAGAGAACCTCTCGTATCTCCATCGACACGCAGCGCTCAAACAGGACGCGCTCGGTGTTGAGACGCTTCAAATGTGGGATCTGTATATGTCGATAACTGGGGAGGAAGGTCCAGAAGTGAGCTACGAACAGGCGAAAGAGTGGGTTATTGAGGCAGTTGCGCCGCTTGGTGAGGAGTACCAAGAACGAATGGCAGAAGGTTTAGAAGATCGGTGGGTCGATGTGTACGAGAACCGTGGCAAACGTGCCGGCGCATTCTCCTCAGGAACCTACGACACACAGCCGTTCATCATGATGAACTATCAGGATGACATTGCCTCAATGTTCACACTTGCACACGAGCTTGGACATTCAATGCACTCCGAATTAGCGCAAGAGAAACAGGCGTGGCACGATGCAGGGTATGAGATCTTTGTTGCAGAAGTTGCATCGACAGTCAATGAGACGCTTTTGACACACTATCTGCTTGAAAATCTCGACGATGACGAGCTCCGCATGCACGTCCTCGATGAGTACCTTGAGCGGTTCCGATCGACGCTGTTCCGCCAAACAATGTTTGCAGACTTTGAACACCAAATTCACGCACTTGCGGAGGATGACAAACCACTCACGCCAGACGTGTTTGATCAAGTATATGGCGATCTCAAAGCGGAGTTCTACGAACCAGCAGCAGTAGACGATCGGATTGCTCGTGAGTGGGAACGCATCCCACACTTCTACTACAATTTCTATGTGTACCAGTACGCAACTGGCATCTCTGCTGCAGTGGCAATCGTTGAGAAGATCCGCGAAGAAGGCGACGATGCAGCCGCAGATTACCGAGCAATGCTCGCAGCTGGTGGGAGCGTCTATCCGATCGAAGCACTCGAAATTGCAGGCATTGATATGACATCACCGGAACCGATCGAATCAGCACTTGCAGTGTATGGGGAGTACCTCGATCGCATGGCTGAGCTCCAGTAACTCAGTAAACACAAATGAAACGCGTGACGTTCATCGACCCAAAAGCACATTTACACGCAACCCAAAGAGCAGGTAGCGAATGTCACGTAGCCCATCGCTGCCGGACCAACCACGGCTTGATTTGGATCCCGATATGTCCGATACCGAGCGACTTGATGCGATACAAAAACACTTCAAACGTATCGTTTCAGTCAACGAAGAGCTCCAGCACCGGCTTTCGGATGCAACAGAACGCCGTCAAGACCTCCGTGAAGAAGTTCGACAGTTAAAACGTCGAAACGATGCACTCAAAACCTCCGCTCTCTACATCGCCTCCGTTGAGGAGGTGTCTGACGACGGGGTCGTTATCAAACAACACGGCAACAACCAAGAGGTCCTGACAACAGTTTCTCCACAGGCTGCTGAGCAGCTTGAAGCAGGCGATCGGGTCGCAATCAATGAGTCATTTGCGATACAGCTTATTCTCGATGATGAGACAGACTCCAGAGCACAAGCGATGGAGATTTCCGAATCACCAGATGTACGATATGAGGACATTGGTGGGATTGATCAACAGATCCAAGAGGTCAAAGAAGCCGTTGAAGATCCGTTAACGAATCCAGAAATCTTCGATGCCGTCGGTGTTGAGCCACCGTCAGGTGTGCTTTTGTATGGTCCACCAGGGACCGGGAAAACAATGCTTGCAAAAGCAGTTGCAAACGAGACGGATGCAACATTTATTAAAATGGCCGGATCCGAGCTTGTCCAGAAGTTCATCGGTGAAGGTGCTCGACTGGTTCGTGACCTGTTCAAACTGGCGTCCGAACGTGAGCCTGCAGTCGTCTTTATTGACGAGATTGATGCGGTTGCTTCACGACGGACTGACTCGAAAACGTCCGGTGATGCAGAAGTCCAACGGACGATGATGCAGTTGCTTTCGGAGATGGATGGCTTCGACGATCGAGGTGATATTCGAATCATTGCCGCGACAAATCGGTTTGACATGCTTGATGAAGCGATTTTGCGACCAGGTCGATTTGATCGACTCATTGAAGTACCGAAGCCTGGCGCTGAGGGGCGACGTCGTATTCTTGAAATACACACACAAGGAATGAACATTGCGGCCGATGTTGATCTTGATTCGATCGCCGACGGACTTGGTGAGTACAGCGGTGCAGATATCGAGAGCCTCACAACAGAAGCAGGAATGTTTGCGATTCGTGACGACAGAACAGAAGTAAATCTTCAAGACTTCGAGAGTGCAAAAGAAAAGATTGAACGTTCGGATGATGACCCAGATGGCGTCATCAACTATCAGTACTAGCGACTACTTGCTTTTGTTTTCGTAACGCATTACGCGCGTGACCACGTGAGTCAGCTAATGAATACAACAATCCATGTCGCAAGCGGCGTGGGAACCGGGCCAACAGAACTGGCAGCGTATGATGCTGCGTTAGCGGATATTAATCTCCATAATTACAATCTGGTAGCGGTCTCTTCTGTTATTCCCAAAACAGCAACCGTTGTTCAGGCCGATCGAGCACCGGATCTCGGGGCAGCAGGAAACCGATTGTTTGTGGTGCAGTCGGAGATGGCATCACGACCAGGCACTGACGAACCGATCGTTGCGGGGCTTGGCTGGGTAACAGGTGATGGCCCAGGCTTGTTCTACGAAGCAAATGGGCATGACGAAACAGTTGTACAGCAGTTGCTCGAAGACGGTTTACAGGCGGGCGGAGAGCTTCGAGAATGGACATTTACCGACCAGTCGTTTGAGATTCGGTTAGTAGAACCTGAGACAGACGAGTACACTGTTGTCGTTTGTCTTGCTGCCTATGGTGACAGCGAGCCGATGTTCAAATAGTGACACATAGTCACACATTTCCCGACGCTTTTATACAACTGTACACCCTACACAAATGACAACGTACATGAATGGAAACAACCCCTATGCAGGGGCCCCGGGCACGGTCCAGGCAGGCCAGCCAACACATGGTGTAGAGCTTTCAGGTGAAGAAAAAGAGATACTTCGCCGTGAGGTTGCCGCGATTGTCTCACAGACACAATCGTATCTTCCGGAAGGCTACCACGTTGGGTCAGAGCTCTCATTTGATGGGACGACGCCACTGGCGACAGTTGCAGTCGATCCACCAGCTGGGCACCCAGTAAGTGCAGGGTTCACGCCGGAAGTAGAGGACCTCAAGTCGGGACTCAACGAGAGCGACACTGCAGAGGTTGCACAAGGCCTTGCAGCAAGTGCTGCAATGCAAGTCATGAGTGCTGTTGGCGACAGTGTAACACCAACAGGTCGATAACGGCCGCAAGTGTCTATTTATTAGCGTGATTGTCGACGCTGATTGATGGCAGCGACTCCGATTGCACCACAAATAATCCCAAGTGAGCAGAGACTTCCTACAGCAACCGCCAACAGGAGTGAGAGCTGCGAAAGCCATCCGACACCCAAGCTAATCGCTAACACAGTCGGGATTAATACAATGATGAGATCGTACAACTGTTGCGTTTCGATCGAAATCTGAGAGATGTACTGCGCTGTGGAATTGACCATCAACAGTGACTCATCGATTGGTGATGGTCGATTGCCACTTAGGGGTTGTTGTGGTTGAAGATACAGTCTCTATCTCTGATATCGGCTGAGCGGGTTCTGCTGTTGGTATCCAGTGGTGGTTTGTTTCAACAGACCAAGCAGAGCAAGCCACTCTACTAGTCGAGCATGGCCCTGCTCCCACGCAGATTCCCATTGTGGATCTCGTAGCTGTTCCCATGGTGGTGCAAGCGATTTTGTGACTTCCAACAGTGACTCCCCCGTTTGGGCTTTCTCATCATCAAAAGCGAGAGCAAGCACTTCCTGCGCGCCAAGCACAGCCGAAACGAATCGTATTCTGATTTCGTCGAGTGGAGGGCGATCGGCGATGCGAACGTATCCCTGTGTAGTGTTGGTTACAAGGGACAAGGCTCGAAGCAGTGTAATCCAATCATGTGCTGTCTGTGGGTCTGTGATGGTACAGCGCCGTTGGATCCGTCGTTTGCACTCGACTTCGGTCGCAGGAACAAGCGGAACTGCACGATGAACGTCCCATACTGTATCAACCGTTTCCGGAGCAGGAGGGAGCCGAGTGAGTTTAATTCGCATTACTGGAGATCGAAAGACGCTGCAAGCAGTTCCTCATTTGTCTCTCCAACGACATGGGTTGGACCGTTAACCACGTCGATCGTCACTGTCGCAGGGGCAAAAACAGACGGTGGAATCTCATAGAAGTCCCAGTCTGCATCTGCAAAGATCTCGACAAACGGTGTTCCATACTCCGCTGTTGCGGTTGAGGATACCGAATTAAACACCGAGTCATCCTCGGTCACTTGCAAATATACTTCACCACCATACGCCAGCGCATCATTTGTTCGGCCCATCGCAATGGATTCATCGTAGCTGACCGGTGCGATCGGTGCACGACACGATGCGGAGCGGATATTTTGTGGAGAGTAGTCAAGATCAGAGAGCCTCATAACCGCGAGCTCCGCAGCACGGGCAGCCATTGTGATGCTTCCAACCATTGATCCAGTTGCGTAAGTAGGCAAGAAGACACCGCTTGGTTCGATCTCAGCTAGTTCTGCGACATGCTTTGCGATCCGATCGTCTGGGAGTTCTGCAGATTCGATCGAAAGCACAGTGAGATCAAACTGATCATAGTAGTTCATTTTGTCAAAGTCCGATTCCATTCGGGCGAGCGCACGCGCAGGACCGGATCCAAGACCATTGTATACATCGAAATCAAGCTCCCAGCCGGCTTTTTGTGAACATAAGAGTGCAATTCCGGGGTTGTCAGTAGACAGTTCGACATACGGACGTGGTGTGCCGTTTATTGAGCCCATACTTGTATGCACAGATGCTAAGCCTGCAGTCTGGATCTCAGTAAGAAAGAGTCCGGCCTCAAATCCACCATCCTCTTCAACGCCAAAATCGACAACCGTAGCCCCTGAATCCAATTCGTAGGCATCGATGTTTAGCTCCCCAGCAAACTCCAACGCCTCATCAAGTAGCTCGATCGCCGATCGATTGATGCTTTCCATATGGCCACCTTGCGCGGCATCTGCTAAAGGGATTGTTGTCCAGCGGATGGCGGGGACTATCGGAACTGCATCCCACCATTTACACACAGGATTTCCCCTTGTACGTATGGGTTCTCGAGCAGGTATCGCACAGAGTGTGCGATTGCATCCGGGTTACATGCGTACTCGGGGAGGTGTGTACCAATTCCCTCATGCCCTTTGAAATTCACAGATTCTAGATACTTCACAATCACATCATTCATGTCCGTCTCTACTGGGCCGGGTGCGATCGCATTGACTTGAACGCCATCGTCTCCAAACTCTCTCGCAAGCGCGCGTGTCAACCCGTGGAGTCCAGCCTTGCTTGCAGCATACGACGCATCAACGGTTCCACCAGTACCCCCGATACTAGAGATCATCACCACATCACCGCTTGTCTCCCGTAGCGCAGATGCTGCAGCCTGTGTTACATAGAACGCTCCCGAAAGGTTGGTTCCAATCACTGACTGCCACTGTGCTGGCTCGATTTCTTCGACCTGTGCGGGTCGGGTTATCCCTGCGTTGTTGACCACTGCTGTAATCTCGCCATACTCCTCACGTGCAATTGAGATCAGTTTTGTTGCGTCATCTGGATTCGATACATCTGCTTGCACCGAAACAGCGTCTCCGCCGTCAGCTTCGATCGCAGCAACGGTTTCGGCTGCAGCCGACGCATCCGATCGGTAGTTTACAACAACGGGCGTCGTCTCGCCCACCTCTTCGCTAATTGCACGTCCGATTCCTCTACTCCCACCGGTTACGATAACTGCCATACTATACGCACTACTATCGAGTAGTAATAGGTGGTGGTACTCGTTATCGATCGCGTTTTGCGGAGCGACCAAGATGTTTCTCAACAGCATCCACCTTCGCTTGTGCGTGCTGTTGCACCGTTCGTTTGTCGTCTATTTTAAGAAACGTGCTGACGCGATCGCCCTCAACTGCGTTGTGAGCACCAGCAACCGCGGCGAGAAGCTCCTCAATGGTGTCCGCTTCAATGACGGTTCCCATCGGGTTTGTTTCGTACGATACATCGTACGCTTCGAGCGCGGCAACTGCCTTTGCGACTTCGCCTGACATACTGCCTTCGGTGACGGGTGCAACACTCAACAGTGCAATAACGGTCATACACTGGTGTTCGATCGCACACATTGTAACTACAATGGTCGATGCAGCACTGACAGCAACTTTTTCGACTCGCAGACTGTAGCGGAGGTATGGCCGAGCCATATCTTTCACATCCAGTTCGACGATTGCGAACTGACCCGACGCCGGACGATTCCGTTTCGCTCGTTGTTGAACTGGACTCGCTTTCACCAGCGTCGCTCGAGTCGCACGCTGATGACTGTGATGGGACGGTTGAGCGTGAGCTTGGGTTTGACGCACATCTTGTGACACTCCCAGAATTGCAGGTCGATACCTTCTGTGAGGTAGACGGCGTGGTCCGCATTGAAACCGCAGATACGATCGGAATCACGCCTCCGCCAGAATAAAATAAGGGCGAGCGAGTGCTCACGACGCTGCATATCGAAAACCGCGCTGGCTGGAGTGTGACCCTCGATCGGACGTATCGTGTCGCTGCGTGAGATATCTCTGATTCAAATCCATCGAGTACAGCCGCTCACAATATTGGTTGAGACAAAAATGCGCTGGCTGGGATTTGAACCCAGGTTGTGACCATGGCAAGGTCACGTGATACCACTACACTACCAGCGCAGTTACGCGTTCTCGCATTTCTATCTAACTGGCGGTTTACGTATAAGAGTTGCGAATCAATCGCTGATTGACGTGAAAACACACACCAAGCGTAGAGGTATGTTCACTCGACAATGGCAGTTGTCACGAGCCGTGTCCCATCCGTTATATCGAACTGTGCTCCACCCTCAGCGCTGGTACTGACATCAAATTCCCATCCATGCGCATCGATGATCCGTTGGACGATCGTGAGCCCGATTCCAGTGCTCTCATTGGTTGAGTATCCCGATGCAAGAATTGCATCTCGGGTCTCTGGTTGAATTCCAGGTCCATCATCTGCAATATAGAATCCAGTTGGTCCACCAGCTACCGTTGACCGTGTTGTGGTTGTGATTGGTTCAATTGGTCCAACACGAATCGAGACGGCTTGCTGGCTGTTTTCGATCGCATTCCGAAACAGATTCTCAAACACTTGCTGGAGTCGATTTCGATCCGCAGAGAGTGTCGTCGATCCTTCAATGGTAAGCGTTGCCTCTCCTGTGTGAACATTCTCCCACGCAGTCAGCGCAAGCGTTTCGAGATCGACAGCGGTCCGATCATGAATCACATTCCCGTGTGTTGCTAGTGCTAACAAGTCCTCGATGAGTGTGTTCATCCGATCAAGTGCTGATTCGATCGTGTCAAACGTCTCTTCTGCGTCAGTACAGGCTTGTTTTGCGAGATCTACATGGCCGCTTGCAACATTGAGTGGATTCCGTAAATCATGCGACACAAACCCGATAAATTCCTCTAGCTGGTCGTGCTGGAGCCGAAGTGTGTGCTCACGGGTTGCCCGTTCCAGTGCCGCGGTCGTATTAGATGAGAGCAGTTGTCCAATCTGCACGACGGCTTGCGCATTAAATGACTCATCAGTAGTTGCGAGATGTAAGATGCCGTACCCTCCAAGTGGGAAGATAGTCCCGGACTGTGGATTATAACGTGAACTGTCTGCATGTGAACAAGGTTCAAGACGGTACTTTTTGATCGACTGCGATTCAAATGCTGACCATGCACGCGCGTTCCCGGCAGTTGCTGTAATCGTCGTATTAAAAATAGTCGCTGCCTGGTCGCTGTGTGCAATGAGTTGGAGCGCCTCCTGATCCGGACTAGCGATCCAAACACCACAGAGCGGAAGTTCGAGGATGTTTTCAGCAGCAGTAACTGCGATCTCACAGATTTCCTGCTGCGTTTGTGCAGCCATCAGTTTCTGTGTTGCATGGTGCAAAGCCGCTAGCTCTGCAGCCGTTGCCTGCTGTTCGCCCATACACGGTACTATTTCGAGAGCTACAAATGTCTACTGACGGATGACCGCGGGCGAAACCTCGGCGACCATGTGACAGGTAAACACAGCTAATCGGCTGTTTTCAAGGGTGTCAAAGCTCCACACGCCTGATTTATTCCGCTACCCTTTTAGGGCCTGATACGGTAGCAAAGTCACAGTCTAGTGATGAGGCGAAATCGACAATGGAACTGACACTACTGGTTCCGTCGTCGATCATCCGGGAAGCCGAAGATAAACGCGAGGCAACTCGCAAGCTCGGATACGTCGCCCGTGCGGCGGCGGTATTCGGTGCCAATCGGCTTTGCGTCTTCCCTGACCGGGATGGCGAAACCCGATGGGGCAAGGAGTTCGTTATCACGGTGTTGTCGTACGCGGCAACACCCCCATACCTCCGACAGGAGTTGTGGGAGCAACGAAGCGAACTCCAATACGCTGGGATCATCCCACCGCTCCGCGCATCATCACGGACATCGACCGACCCAGACGGGCCGGTCGAACAAACGGGAATCGTGACCGAGGTCGGACCTGAAGGCCGCGTCCGGGTCAATTGCGGACTGCAACACCCGATCTCCCTGCTTGTACCACCAACGATGGAGGATCCAAGTAAGGGAGAACGCGTCACCGTCAGGATCTCTTCGCGAGAACCGGTCCGTGCTCGCCTTGTCAACGAGGCCCCCCCGGGCTTCGATGTGAAGGCCATGGACCTGGCGGAAGCACTCACCACCGAATCCGGATTACGGATTGCCACGTCTCGATATGGAGAACCACTCTCCATTTCGCGGCTTGGAGAACTCGCCCCGCAGACGCGGGCAGGACTTACCGTTGTCTTTGGATCACCCGGTCGAGGGCTTCCAGAAATCCTTGGGGTTACCCCCGAGGCCATTACGGCCGCCGAAGGCGGTCCAGTCGAACCCGATCCGGGGTTCGACCTCTGGCTCAATACGATCCCGCGACAGGCAAGCGATGTGGTGCGAACTGAAGAAGCGATGTTCGCATCCCTCAGTTGCCTAACGCTCACGGAGTGAACATATGCCACAACCAAGCAGACCACGAAAAGGCTCGATGGGCTTCGGCCCGCGGACGCGTAGCACTAGCGAAGTGCCTCGCGTTCGTTCGTGGCCAGATGACGATGGGTCCCCTGCACTGCAGGGCTTTGCCGGCTATAAAGCGGGCATGACTCACGTTGTCATGGTTAACGACGAGGCGAACTCTCCACGGGAAGGAATGGAAGAGTCTATTCCAGTCACCGTTGTCGAGACACCGCCAATGCGTGCAGTTGCCGTCCGAGCCTACGAAGACACGCCGTATGGATCGCAGCCGGTTACCGAGGTTTGGGCCTCGGAATTCCACGAGGACCTCGATCGCGTCCTCGACCTACCGGCAGAAAACACCTTCGAGGAGGACTCGGAGGCCCTTTTGAGTCTCGTCGAAGACGGCGCAGTTGATGACATCCGCGTTATCACACACACTGTCCCAGGCGAACTCAAAAACGTTCCAAAAAAGAAGCCAGACGTTATGGAAACGCGCGTCGGTGGCGGCTCCATCCAGGAGCGAGCTGACTTTGCGCTTTCGCTGCTCGAAGAGGGCGGCGAACATGCGTTTGGTGACGTATTCCGTGCCGGAGAGTACATTGATGCGTCCGGTATTACCAAAGGAAAAGGAACGCAAGGTCCCGTCAAACGATGGGGCGTTCAGAAACGGAAAGGAAAACACGCACGTCAAGGATGGCGTCGACGGATCGGAAACCTCGGCCCGTGGAACCCATCGCGTGTGCGTTCAACCGTTCCACAGCAAGGACAGACCGGCTACCACCAGCGAACAGAGCTCAACAAGCGACTCATTGACTTCGACGAAGGTAACGACGCATCCGTCGATGGCGGATTCGTCAACTACGGTGAAGTCAACGGTCATTACGCGCTCGTCAAAGGTTCGCTGCCTGGCCCGAACAAGCGGCTTCTGCGGTTCCGCCCGGCCATCCGGCCGAACGACCAACCGCGCCTCGATCCAGAGGTGCGCTACGTCTCCACCGCATCTAATCAGGGATAAAACATGGACGCGACAGTACATGACCTGAACGGTGACGACGCCGGTACGATTGAGCTTCCGGCAGTGTTTGATACACCATACCGACCGGACCTCATCCAGAAGGCCGTCGTTGCCGCACAGGCAAACAAGAAGCAGGCCTACGGATCAGACCCACTCGCAGGAATGCGAACCCCTGCCGAATCGCTCGGTAGCGGGCGTGGTCTTGCTCACGTTCCGCGTGAGAACGGTCAAGCTCGACGTGTTCCGCAAGCGGTTGGCGGACGCCGAGCACACCCACCGAAGGCTGAGAAAGACCAGGGCAAATCGATCAATAAAAAAGAGCGCAAGTTCGCAACGCGATCGGCACTCGCAGCAACCGCTGATCCAGAGCTTGTCGCAGAACGTGGACATCAGTTCGACGACGATGTTGAACTGCCACTTGTTGTCTCCGATGAGTTTGAAGACCTCGTCAAAACGAAAGAGGTTGCTGAACTTCTCGACGCACTCGGTGTCTCTGCAGACATCGAGCGCGCAGACAACAAGAAAGTCCGAGCTGGACGTGGAAAGACACGTGGTCGGAAGTACAAACGAGCGAAATCGATCCTCTTTGTCACAAGCGAAGAGCCATCCCGTGCCGCACGGAACCTCGCAGGCGTCGATGTTGCAACTGCAGCAAACGTCAATGTCGAGGATCTGGCACCGGGTACCCACGCCGGTCGACTGACGCTCTTTACGGAGTCTGCACTTGCGGAGGTGGCTGACCGATGAGTTCCATTATTCAACATCCGATCGTTACCGAGAAGGCGATGAACGAGATGGACTTTGACAACAAACTCCAGTTCCTCGTTCATATTGACGCCTCGAAAGGCGACATCACCGAAGAAGTTGAGGATCGATACGATGTTTCGATCGTCAAAGTCAACACACAGGTGACGCCGAAAGGCAAAAAGAAAGCAACCGTCACACTCAGCGAGGATGACGATGCGACAGAGATCGCCTCGCGAATTGGGGTGTTCTAAATGGGACGACGAATTCAAGGCCAACGACGTGGACGCGGTGGCTCAACCTTCCGTGCCCCGTCGCACCGATACAAGGCTGAACTGTCACACAAACGTGCCGAAAATAGAGACACGATCTCGGGAACGGTTGTCGATATTGAACACGACCCGGCTCGAGCAGCGCCGCTTGCAGACATCGAGTTTGAAGATGGCGATCGCCGCCTTGTCCTCGCTCCAGAGGGCGTCACGGTCGGCGAAGAGATTCAAGTCGGTGTCTCCGCAGAGATCAAGCCAGGAAACACCCTCCCGCTCGGAGAAATCCCAGAGGGAGTTCCAGTGTGTAACGTTGAGAGCCAGCCGGGTGACGGCGGAAAGTTCGCTCGTGCATCCGGAGTCTCAGCACAGCTTCTCACACACGACAAAACAGTCGCTGTTGTGAAACTCCCAAGCGGAGAGGTCAAACGGCTCAACCCACAGTGCCGCGCTACGATCGGTGTGGTTGCTGGTGGTGGCCGAACCGAAAAGCCGTTCGTCAAAGCTGGAAAGAAATACCACAAAATGAAGGCACGAGGGACGAAGTATCCACGTGTCCGTGGTGTTGCAATGAACGCCGTCGACCACCCATTCGGTGGCGGTGGTCGCCAGCACCCAGGAAAGCCGAAATCCGTCTCACGTGATGCACCACCAGGACGGAAGGTCGGTGACATCGCCTCGAAACGAACGGGACGAGGCGGAAAAGGAGGCAGAAAGTAATCATGAGTACTGACTACCGTACTGGCCGTGAAGGTGAGTTCACCTACCGCGGTCACACGCTTGACGAGCTGCAGGAGATGGAGCTTGACGATGTCGCAGAACTGTTGCCCGCACGACAGCGGCGAACCATTGTCCGCGGCCTTTCAGAGGAGCACGAAAAGCTTCTCAACAAGGTCGAAGGCAAGACCGACGAAGAGACCGCAAACAACCCGGTCCGGACACACCTGCGGGACATGCCAGTCCTTCCAGCGTTTGTCGGACTCACGTTTGCGGTGTACACCGGACAGAGCTTCGAGCGCGTCAAGGTGCAGCCTGAGATGATCGGCCACTACCTTGGCGAGTTCCAGCTTACCCGGAACTCGGTCGAGCACGGACAGGCCGGTATCGGCGCGACCCGGTCCTCGAAGTTCGTGCCACTCAAATAAACCATGGGAATCAACTACAGCGTCGAGGCCGACCCCGACACCACCGCGAAAGCGATGCTTCGGGACCGGCCCATCAGCCTGAAGCACAGCAAGGCCATCTCCCGAACCATCAAGGGAATGACGGTTACCGACGCGGAGGAGTACTTGGAAGCGGTGATCGCAGGCGAGCGATCGGTTCCGTTCAAACAGCACAACTCCGGTGTCGGTCACCGATCGGATATCGATGGCTGGGATGCCGGTCGATACCCAAACAAAGCGTCGAAAGACTTCCTCAAACTACTCACCAACGTGCGTAACAACGCAACTGAGCAAGGGTTTGACGGCCCGTCGATGGTCATTACACACATCGCAGCGCACAAAGTTGGCGAGCGACCTGGCCGAAAGCCACGTGCATTCGGTCGCGCATCGCCGTGGAACACAACGGTTTGTGATGTTGAAATAATCATCGAGGAACCAGATGCAACCGAGGAGGACGATAACTAATGGCTGACGAACACCAGTTCATTGAAAACGGCCTACAGCGCGCACAGATCGACGAGTTCTTTGCAAAAGAACTTGGTCGAGCGGGCTACGGCGGCATGGATATCGCAAAAACCCCAATGGGGACCCAGATCGTCCTCAAGGCCGAGAAGCCAGGAATGGTTATCGGAAAGGGTGGGAAGAACATCCGAAAGATCACTCGCGAGCTGACTGATCGATTCGGCATGGATGATCCACAGATCGATGTTCAGGAAGTCGACGAGCCGGATCTCAACGCACGGATTGTTGCAGATCGACTCGCAAATGCACTCGAGCGCGGATGGTACTTCCGAAAAGCCGGACACACAACAATCGACCGAATCATGGATTCGGGCGCACTCGGTGCGGAGATTGTGCTCTCCGGGAAAGTCACTGGCGCACGATCACGCGTTGAGAAATTCAATCGAGGATACATCAAACACAACGGTGAGCCAGCACAGGAAGTTGTTGACGAAGGGCAGGGCGTTGCCGTTATGAAGCTCGGTACGATCGGTGTAACAGTCAAGATCATTCCACCAGGAGCACAGCTACCGGATGACTTCCGCATCAACGAGGATGTCGAAGTTGAGGCAGTTGAGCAGGACCTTGGGTCGGATGATGTTGACGACCTTATCGACGACGATGCGGAAATTCCAGATGTCTCCGAAGAGGACGACGTCGAGATTCCGGATGATGATCCAGCAGATATCATCGATGAGGAAATCGTCGAAGAGGTTGTCGAAGAGACAACAGAAGCAGCACCAGTTGGCGACGAGCTTGACGAAGAAGAAGTCATCCCGGAAGACGATGAAATCGAGGCAGAACTCGATGAACTCGACGAAGATGTTGCAGACGAAGCAGCAGACCTTGTTTCGGAGATGGAAGATGCAGATGCAGAAGACGAAGAAACGGAGGAATAATTTATGGCAATTCTTCATCCAGACGAACTTCGCGACATGACTGCAGCAGAGCGGGAAGTCGAGCTCGAAGAGCTTGAGACCGAACTGCTCAACATGAAGTCCGTACAGGCTGCCGGTGGTATGCCTGAAAGCCCAGGCCGCATGGCCGAGCTCAAACGGACGATCGCACGAATCAAAACGATTCAGACAGAAGAAGGCGACTTCGACGAGGAATAACGACCTATGGCACTCACCCCTGAAACGCTCACACGACACGAACTCATCGGCTTGCACATGTGTGTAGCCGATGCGCCGAATCCTGACCTCGTTGGGATTTCCGGCCGCATTGTCTCCGAGACAATGCAGACAGTCGTTGTTGAGACACAGGGTGAGACCAAACAGGTCCAAAAACAGGACTCAACCTTTGAGTTTTGTCTTCCAGTCGAGTCAAGCGGCGGTCAATACAGACACACAAACACAGATGAAGCCGCCGGTGACCGTAAGGTCCCGGGGTCTTCGTCCAAACTCGGATCGGAAACTGCGGGGGAAGCAGAACAGAAACACCCCCGTCAGTCTGCTCCGTCCGCAGATGCATCACAAAACGCCTCTGCGGCGAGTCTCGTTGGGCGAGACGAGTGCGAGGGCGGAGTCTACGTTACGGTGGATGCAACAACCCTACTCTCACGACCCGCCGAACGCACCGAATTTATAGGTGATTCAAAATGGCGATAGGATTAGACGTACCAACGCCTCCGGAACCAGAGAATCCGGAGGAGTACGATTATGAGAAGTGTCCGTTCTATGGACAACTTCCCGTCAGGGGACAGACCCTCGAAGGGACTGTTGTCTCGACGGCAATGGAAAAGACCGTCATCGTCGAGCGTGAGTACGACGTGTTCGTGCCTAAATACGACCGGTATATGAAACGCCGGTCCCGTATTCCAGCGCACGTCCCAGGCGTACTCGAACCGCTCGAAGTCGGTGACGAAGTAACAATTGCGGAGACCCGCCCGCTCTCGAAGACGAAATCCCACGTCGTCGTCCAAGTCGGAGGTGACGAGTGATGGAAGCATTAAAAGCTGATGTCACACAGGGACTCGAGAAAGGGTCACTCATCAAATGTACTGACAACACTGGTGCACGCGAACTTCGCGTGATCAGCGTTGCAGGGTACTCCGGAACGAAGAATCGACACCCCAAAGCAGGCATCGCCGACAAAGTGACCGTTTCGGTCACCAAAGGTACGCCGGAAATGCGCCGACAGGTGCTGGAGGCAGTTATTGTCCGCCAGCGCAAGTCGATCCGTCGTCCAGACGGAACGCGTGTGAAATTCGAGGACAACGCCGCGGTCATCATTGATGAAAACGGCGAGCCTCGAGGGACCGAGATTAAAGGTCCAATCGCACGTGAAGTCGCAGAGCGCTTCGGGAGTATTGCAAGTACGGCTACAATGATCGTATAGTATGACGCGACAACCACGCAAACAACGAAAGTCTGCGGCGAACGCGTCGCTACACGAGCGACAAAAGCAGGTCCGTGCGACACTCGCTGATGACCTCCGTGAGGAGTACAATCAGCGAAACGTCCGTGTGAATGCGGGCGACACTGTCGAGGTCCTGCGTGGCGACCACGCCGGCGAAGAAGGTGAGGTCCTTCTCGTCGATCTAAAAAAGGAAGTCATCCACGTCGACGGCGTGACAGTTGAGCGCGCTGACGGTGAGGAGGTTCCTCGTCCGCTCGATGCAAGCAACGTACGCGTGACCGAACTCGACCTTGATGATGAGGTTCGAGCGGCACGTCTCGCCGGAGATGACACGGAGGGTGACGAATGACCAACCACCAGAAACGACTCTCAGTACCAAAGTCTTGGCCGGTCGAACGAAAGACCAACACTTTCACCGTCAAAGCTGGCGCAGGCCCGCATGGTGAAGCAGGCGTTCCGCTGATCATTATTCTGCGGGACGTCCTTGGCTACGTCGACACGAAAAAGGAAGGGCGCTACGCGCTCAACCAAGGAACAATACTCGTCAACGGAGATGCAGTCACTGACGAACGCCGACCGATCGGTATGTTCGACATTCTTGCATTCACCGAACGTGAAGAGTACTACCGTGTCTTCCCAGATGAGGGAGGACGCCTTGCACTGGAAGCAATCTCTGCAGACGCAGCAGATAGCCGCCTCGGAAAAGTCGTCAACAAAACACAAGTTGACGGTGGCGACTTCCAGCTAACCCTTCATGATGGCACGAACGTTCGTGTCGAAGATGGAAGCGAGTACTCCACAAAAGACTCGCTCGTCATTGACAACGAATCAAAAGAGATTGTTGCCCACTTCGTTTATGAAGAGGGCGCACTCGTTACAGCTGTTGACGGACAACACGCTGGTGAGATTGGCACGATCGATGAGATCCAGGTCACGCTCGGCAGCGGTAACAACACCGTTTCAGTTAGTCAAGATGATGGTGGCTTTGAAACGATCGAGCCATACGTTGTTGTAATTGACGAGAACTTCACCGGAGGTGACGACGAATGAGCGAATCTGTGAACGAAATGCGAGCACCACAGATCGAGAAGGTCGTCGTCCATATGGCCGTTGGAGAAGGTGGTCGAACACTCGCAAACGCTGAAGAGATCCTCGAAGAGATCGCCGGTCAACAGAGTGTCCGAACGCTCGCAAAACGAACGGTCCAAGAGTTCAATATCCGCCAAGGAGATCCGATCGGCGCAAAAGTAACGCTCCGAGATGAGGCCGCACACGAGTTCCTCGAAACGGCGCTCTCACTGACGGAGATTTCCGAGTCACAGTTTGACGATAACGGAAACTTCAGCTTTGGAGTTGCAGAGCACACCGAGTTCCCAAGCCAAGAGTACGATCCACAGATCGGAATCTACGGGCTTGACGTTACAGTCAACCTTGTCCGGCCAGGCTACCGCGTTGCAAAACGTAGTAAAGCCACTGGTGAGGTTCCAGAACGCCACCGAATGACACCAGAGGATGCAGCAGTATTCCTCGAAGAGACATTCGATGTGGAGGTCACAGAATGAGCGAAAGTGAAACAGAAAACACGGGCGACAGCGGACGGACAGGCCAAGAAAACGCCTGCCGTCGGTGCGGCCGAAAACAGGGGCTTGTCGGCAAGTACGACATCAACCTGTGCCGCCAATGCTTCCGCGAAGTTGCTCGAGACATGGGATTCAAGAAGTACAGCTAATTATGGCAGGTAACGACCCACTGTCCGACGCACTCAGCGGAATCGACAACGCAGAGAGTGTCGGCCATCTCAGTTACACGGTACAGCCCGCCTCAAATATCATCGGATCGGTCCTCGAGGTCTTTTACGACCGCGGGTATATCGACGGCTTCGAGTTCGTCGACGACGGCAAGTCCGGTGAGTTCGAGGTTGAACTGAAAGGCGCTATCAACGAATGTGGTCTGGTGAAGCCGCGCTACTCAGCCGGTGCAGATGAGTTCGAGAAATGGGAGAAACGATATCTCCCTGCCCGTGATTACGGTGCACTCATCGTCACAACAAGCCACGGCGTCATGAGCCACTACGAAGCCCGAGAAGAGGGAATCGGTGGCCAGATCATCGCATACGTCTACTAAAATCATGAATCGAGTAGAAATCGAAATTCCGGACGATGTGTCTGCCAACGTTGATCACCTCGAACTGACCGTCGAGGGAGATAACGGAAGCGTCACGCGACGCCTCTGGTACCCTGACGTGTCAGTATCTGTTGAGGATGGTAACGTGGTTATCGAGACGGAGAACACGGACGCAAAAACGAACGCGACCGTCGGAACCTTCGAGAGCCATGTTCGAAACATGATCCACGGTGTTGCAAACGGCTGGGAGTACAAGATGGAAGTCTTCTACGCTCACTTCCCGATGCAAGTGAACGTTCAAGGAGGCGACGTCGTCATCGAGAACTTCCTCGGTGAGCGTGCCCCACGCCGAACAACGATTCACGGCGACACACAAGTACAGGTTGACGGCGAAGTAGTTGTCTTGAGCGGCCCTGATAAAGAGGCTGTTGGACAAACTGCCGCCGATATTGAACAACTAACCAAAGTGAAAGGTAAAGACACCCGTGTGTTCCAAGACGGTGTCTACATCACTGAGAAGCCACAGGCAGGAGGTGCCTAAATGGCAGACGAACCGCAAGAACTCGAAGACATCAGCGGTGTCGGTCCGTCCAAAGCAGAGGCGCTTCGTGAGGCCGGCTACGAGACGATCGAAGACGTACAGGCCGCAAGTCAGTCGGAACTCTCCGAGGTTGACGGTGTCGGTAACGCGCTCGCAGCGCGTATCAAAGCCGACGTCGGTGGTCTCGAAGTCTCTGAAGAGGCAGAGGCAGAGATCGAAGACGACGAGCCAGAAGAAGAGACCGAAGACGTCGACGAAGACGTTGAAACGGAGCTTCAACCACGAGGCCACGTTGACAAGACCCCAGAGCTTGACGACGAGGCTGAAGCTGCACTGAAACAGAAACGTCGTGAAGGGAAACCAGCCTTCCGACGACAGGACTACCACATGAAAAAGCGAACGCCAGAATCATGGCGTCGCCCACGTGGTGGTCTCTCAAAACAGCGTCGCGGATACAAAGGCAAAGGAGCGAAAGTCCAAGCCGGATACCGCACGCCAAAGGCAGCACGAGGACTCCACCCAAGCGGATTCGAGGAAGTCCGCGTTCACAACGCAGATGATCTCGAAGATGTTGATGGTGACTCACAAGCTGTTCGTATTGCATCATCAGTTGGTGCACGGAAACGCGAGCGGATCGAAGAGGTCTGTGAGGACGAGGAGATTCGCGTGCTCAACCCAACCTACATTGAAGTAGAGGTGGACGCAGATGAGTGATCTGAAAGCACAGAAACGACTCGCAGCCGACATCCTTGATGTCGGTAAGAGCCGTGTCTGGTTCGATCCAGAAGCACAGGCAGAGATCGTTGAAGCGATTACCCGAGAGGATATCCGCGATCTCATCGAGCAGGGAACGATCCAAGCAAAGGATGCAAAGACTAACTCCCGTGGTCGTGCACGAGAACGCGCTGCAAAGCGTTCATACGGCCACCAGAAAGGTCCAGGATCACGCAAAGGTCGGTCCGGTGCTCGACGAAACAAGAAAGACGCGTGGATCACCCGGATCCGCGCACAGCGTGCCCGTTTGAAGGAACTCCGTGATGAGGGCGCACTCGATCGTACCCAATACCGAGAGCTGTACAACAAAGCCAGCGGTGGTCAGTTTGACAGCGTCGATCGGCTTGAGGCGTACGCGAGGAACAACTACGGAATTGAGGTGTCTAACTAATGGCAACAGGACCACGATACAAGGTGCCGATGCGACGGCGCCGAGAGGTCCGGACTGATTACCATCAGAGGTTGCGCCTGCTGAAATCCGGCAAACCTCGCCTGGTCGCCCGGGTGAGCAATGCTCATGTCAGGGCGCAGCTGGTTACCCCCGGACCCAACGGAGATGTAACGCACGTCGCTGCATCGAGTGAGGACCTTGCAGACTACGGCTGGGAAGCCCCAACAGGGAATCTTCCGAGCGCATATCTGACTGGATACTTGCTCGGTCTGCAAGCGATCGAGGCTGGCCACGAAGAGGCTGTTCTCGACATCGGCCTGAACACAGCAACACCTGGTAACAAGGTGTTTGCAGTGCAGGAAGGTGCGATCGATGCGGGTCTCGAAATCCCACATAGCGACAGTGTGCTTGCAGACTGGTCGCGCACACGCGGCGAGCATATCGCCGAGTATGCCGAGCAACTCGATGAGCCACTGTACAGCGGCGATTTCGATGCAACTGAACTACCTGAGCACTTCGATGAAGTGCTCGCTACACTGCAGGAGGACGAATGAGCCAACGTAATAACAACGGCTGGGAGCCGCGGACGCGGCTAGGCCGAAAAGTGCAGAACGGCGACATCAGCTCGATGGAGCAAGCACTTGCGTCCGGCCTCCCACTTAAGGAGCCACAGATCGTCGACCAGCTCCTTCCAGGACTGGAAGATGAAGTGCTTGATATTAACATGGTCCAGCGTATGACCGACTCGGGCCGACGTGTGAAATTCCGCTGTGTTGTCGCAGTCGGAAACCGCGACGGCTACCTCGGCTACGCACAGGCCCGTGATGATCAGGTTGGCGGTGCGATCCAGAAAGCGATCGACGTTGCCAAACTGAACATTATCAAGGTCGATCGAGGATCAGGGTCCTGGGAGGACCAGGCTGGTGGAGTCAACTCCCTGACTCGGAAAGCAGAAGGAAAAGCTGGATCTGTCACTGTCGAGATCATGCCTGCACCGCAGGGACTTGGACTCGCAGCAGCAGAGACCGTTCGAGCAATCCTTGAGCTTGCTGGAATTGAAGACGCATGGACAAAGTCGGACGGCAATACCCGTACGACGGTTAACCTTGCAAAGGCGACGTTCAATGCGCTTGAGAACGCAGCACAGTCTCGAACACCACAGCGTGTACAAGAGATTCAACAGGAGGCACGTGAATGAAAGCAGTTGTTCAGCTCCGCGGACGAGTGAACATGAGCCAAGGCGTTCGCGATACGCTTTCGATGCTCAACCTACACCACGTCAACCACGCGACACTTGTTCCGGACACTGAGACCTACAACGGGATGGTCACAAAAGTGAACGACTATGTTGCGTTTGGTGAGCCGTCCGAAGAGGTCGTTGCGCTCATTCTTGAGCGCCGTGGTTCGCCGTTTGAAGGTGAAGGTAGCATCGACGATGAGTGGGTCGCAGAAAACACAGAGTACAGCGATATTAGTTCGCTTGCAGCCGCACTCGTCGCAGAAGAGACGACGCTTCGAGAGCAGAACCTTGCGCCAGTGCTTCGTCTACACCCACCACGTGGTGGCCACGACGGAATCAAACATCCGGTCAAAGAAGGCGGCCAACTTGGACGCCATTCGACCGACGGAATTGACGAACTCTTGGAGGCGATGCGATAATGTCGAAGAAACGACGACAGCGTGGATCTCGGACACATGGTGGCGGAACACACAAAAATCGGCGTGGTGCCGGACACCGCGGCGGACGTGGACGTGCAGGCCGTTCGAAACATGAGTTCCACAACTATGAGCCGCTCGGTAAGCACGGATTCAAACGGCCACAGTCCGTCCAGGATACGGTCCTTGAAGTTCGTGTGCAGAAACTCGACGAAGATGCAGCACTCTATGCTGCAGATGGGCTTGCTGAGGAAGATGGCGATGCATACGTCATCGACGCCCGCGATGTTGTTGACGATGGACACGACGTGGATGTCGTGAAAGTCCTCGGTGGCGGTCAGGTTCGAAATGAACTGATCGTCACTGCTGATGCCTTCACAGCTGGCGCTGTTGGACTGCTTGAAGAAGCAGGCGGCGACGCTGTGTTATCAGCCCGCGCGGAAGAAGCTGAATCAGAAGACCTATCCGAAGAGAGTTCGGACGAGGCGTAATATGAGTTGGAAGGAGGCCGCTGAACCAGTACTCACACGGATGCCCGTAGTGACCCGTCCAACGGGTCACATTCCGTTCAAGCGTAAGCTTGCGTGGACCGCGGGCGTTCTGTTTGTGTACTTTTTCCTCACGAACATCACGCTGTTCGGGCTTGAAAGCACAGGCAGCGATATATTCGGACAGTTCCGTTCGATTCTCGCTGGTGAACAGGGATCGATCCTGCAGGTCGGTATTGGACCGATCGTCACCGCGAGTATTGTCCTGCAGCTGTTAGGTGGAGCGAACCTCCTTGGGTTGGATACAAGCGACCCGCGTGACCAAGTGCTGTATCAGGGACTACAGAAGCTGCTTGTCATTGTTGTTACAGCGATGACTGCTGCACCGATGGTGTTTGCAGGTGGCTTCCTCCCAGCAAATCCAGCCATCGGTAATGCGCTTGGAATTGGCCTGTTCGGTATTCAGATGGTCATTTTCGCGCAGGTATTCATTGGCGGTGTCCTCATCCTGTTCATGGACGAAATCGTGAGCAAGTGGGGAGTCGGCTCCGGTGTGGGGCTGTTCATTATCGCTGCAGTGAGCCAGCAACTTGTCGGTGGATTCTTCAGTTGGTCTGGACTCGGAACACCCGGGTTCTTCGCTAGCTGGTTTGGGATCATCACCGGCAGTGTTGAACTTGGCCCAACATTCACATCAGAGTGGTTCCAATCACTCTTGTTCTCACCTGGTGAACTCCTTGCGTTGGTTACAACGGCGTTAATTTTCGCGGTTGTTGTGTACGCAGAGTCTGTCCGGGTTGAGATCCCACTGAGCCACGCACGTGTGAAAGGTGCCCGTGGCCGCTTCCCGGTGAAGCTCATCTACGCATCCGTCCTGCCAATGATCTTGGTTCGTGCGCTGCAGGCGAACATCCAGTTCTTCGGGCAGATCATCAACAGCCAGACAACAATGCCAACATGGCTCGGAGTCTACGCTGATGGTCAGCCAGTATCTGGGTTCTTCTACTACTTCGCACCGATCCAAAGCAGACAGGATTGGATGTGGTTCCTTGGGTTCACCAATGCAGAACCGTGGATGATCTTCACTCGTGTCGCGATTGACCTAACGTTCATGGTCGTTGGTGGTGCAATCTTCGCGATCTTCTGGGTCGAAACCACAGGAATGGGCCCAGAGGCAACCGCCCGACAGATCCAAAACTCGGGGATGCAGATTCCTGGCTTCCGACGCAACCCACAAGTTGTTGAGAAAGTTATGGAACGCTACATTCCACAGGTTACCGTTATTGGCGGTGCACTTGTTGGACTGCTTGCAGTCCTGGCGAACATGCTGGGGACGATCGGAAACGTCACCGGAGAGGGGCTTCTACTGACAGTCTCGATTACGTACAAACTGTATGAGGAGATTGCAGAAGAGCAACTCATGGAGATGCATCCGATGATGCGTCAGATGTTCGGCAGAGAGTAACAAGTACCCCTTATTTTTATGTATATTTCGCCGCTTGAGTACCGACTCAGAGGCGATAATAACGTTACCGAAACGTACACAATACGGCCCGTTAAGTGCTCACAGACCGTACTGTAAGTATGGCCACGGAGACCGATCTTTCGGAGCTAAAACGGGGCACAGAACTGATTAAACGCGGCTTTGCAAAAATGCAGAAAGGTGGTGTTATTATGGATGTAGTCACCAAAGAGCAAGCACGTGTTGCAGAGGATACAGGTGCAGTTGCGGTGATGGCACTTGAGGCAGTGCCGGCAGATATTCGAAAACGTGGTGGTGTTGCTCGGATGCCAGACCCAACCAACGTCGTCGAAATTATTGACGAAGTTTCGATTCCAGTGATGGGGAAGGCTCGAATTGGTCACCACACAGAAGCACAGATTTTGGAGTCGCTTGGCGTCGATATGATCGATGAATCTGAAGTCCTCACGCCAGCAGACGACGAGTACCATATCGAGAAGACATCGTTCACATCGCCGTTCGTCTGTGGTGCACGGAACCTTCCAGAAGCGCTTCGGCGGATCAACGAAGGTGCAGCAATGATCCGAACAAAAGGAGAAGCTGGGACGGGTGATGTAAACCAGGCAGTCTATCATCAACGGACGATGATGAACCAGATCAGAACGATTGAGGGGCTGAACTATCAAGAACGAGAAAAGTGGGCACGAGAACACGGTGCACCGCGTGACCTGGTTCACGAAGCTGCAGAAATGGGCCGACTCCCGGTTGTCAACTTCGCAGCGGGCGGGATCGCAACACCGGCAGACGCTGCATTAATGATGCATCACGGCTGTGATGGTATCTTCGTTGGGTCCGGAATCTTCGGCGCAGAAGATCCAGAGAAGATGGGATCGGCGATCGTTGAGGCAGTTAATAACTGGGATGACCCAGATGCACTCGCGGAGATCGCAACAGGCGTTGGCAAAGGAATGAAAGGCCAGTCTAACGACTCAATTCCAGAAGAAGAGCGACTCCAAGGACGCGGCGTTTAAAAATCCATCCGTTTGTGTTAGCTATAGTATCGTTGCCCCGTTTCCAACGCTAACCTGATACACTCTCGCGTCCACACCATTTTCGCTGAATCCATCAAGCATTGCTGAGCCGATCGCTCTTCGATCGCCACCATGACACGCTGCAATAACCGATGGACCAGCACCGCTCACAGTGACGCCAGTTGCACCAGTTTCGAGTGCGTATGAGCGTACCGTGTCGTAGCCAGTAATGAGTTCTGCACGGGCAGGAGTGATAAGCGGGTCATCCATCCCTTTTCCAACAAGGACCGGATCAGAACGGCACATGCCGGTCGTCAACGTTGCCGCGTTGCCAACAGTGGTAACAAGGTCAGGAATTGATGCCGTATCAGGGACAACCCGCCGAGCATCACGGGTCGACACTGCAATCTCTGGAAGACACGCAACAAGTGGGATGTCAGTCTCGATCGATCGCACGCCATCAGCAGTTGCGATGGTAAACCCACCAAGAATTGATGGGGCAACGTTATCTGCATGTGGTGCGCCGGAGACAACCGCTTCTCCTTCTGCAGCGATCGGCACAAGCTCGCTGCGGCTCAGTCCTCGATCGTACAGTTCATTGAGCGCAACTGCAGCACCAGCGGCACTTGCGGCCGAGGAGCCAAGCCCAGACGCAGGCCGAACCCCTTTATTTATTTCAATATGTGCGGGCGCATCAAGCTCTTCTGCGACTGCACCAACGGTATTCCGTGCAGGGTCTTCAGGAATAAACTGACTACCGACACCCGTAACCGTAATCGTTGTTTGTTCGGCCTTTGAGACACGCACGATGTCTGCGGGGCGATCGAGCGCCACACCAAACACATCGAATCCACTCCCAAGGTTGGCGCTTGTCGCCGGCGCTCGAACGGTAACCATGCAGAGCGGTAACGGTAGATAACGCAAAAAGGTAGCGAAGCCGATCCGAAAACCGAACCACACCTATCGAATCGGCAGCTGTGAAACGTGGTCTCAGTTATGTAGCTGTGGAGTTAGCTCCGGGCAGTTGCGAAAACGATCGGGCCGGCAATTGCCAACGCAACGCCAAGAAGAAGCATTGTAGCAGACATCTCAGGGGACAACAAAAAGATTGCACCAAATGTCGTCACAACAAGCCCGACAATTTTCTGTGATTTTAACGGTAGTGTCGCAAGGACGCTGAGTACAAACGTAATCAACAACACTTCACCCAAGGTGAACTCAAGTAGGATCCCGTCGATGAACTGTAGGGGCAGCATTCTTGTGAGTAGATGACGGTGAAACGCGCATTAAAGTTCCGTTCTCCGTTGGCGGTTTGAGAGTGAGTAAACTATATATTACCGTGACTGCTCAGCTTGTTCAGACTCCCGCTCGTACAGTTTGGAATTTTCAACAGTGTCAGGCGAATCGCGGTCCTCAGGGCCGCGAATGTCGATATGGCGAAGCCATCCGTACCAGAGAACAACGACCATTCCACCATAGCCCATAATAAACACAACCTGTCCCACCGTGTCGAATCCTGCTTCACCAAACAATCGCCGCGCAACACCGGACCCAGCAATACCGGCAAACAGTACGAGCGCAAGTAGCAGGCGATCAGAGGTGAGAAAATCACGAAGACTTACATCGACCATATAGTACGTACGTGCTCAACAGTGGTGAAAGCCTCGGTGTTGCGTCGGAGTTATCTGGTTGCTTTTTTCCACGTTCGGAGATCAACAATTTCTCCATTGATCTCATCTTCGGTCGCCTCAGTGGCAGCCCACACAAACATGGGGGCAACGTCTTCAGGGTCGCGTGCTGTGTCCACACCAGTGAGCTCAGTCGCAACCAACCCAGGATCAACGATACAGACCGGTTGCTCAATATCCGTCGCAAAGGCACGAACCACTGCCTCTGAGCCTGCTTTTGAGATCGCGTACGTTCCCATATTTGGCTTTGCTTCGCGTGCGATCGAGCCAGACGGGACAAGCACTCGACCATCCGAAGCGAGGTGTGGAAGCGCCTCTACAATTGTTGTAAAGATGCCGCGGACGTTGGTTCGCATGGTATCGTCAAATCGGCTGTAGGGCTCCTCAGCGATCGGCATCTTTCCGGGAGTACCGTGGTTGACTGCTGCATTTGCGACGACAAGCTCAATTTCACCATCACCTTCTCGTGCGGCAGTCTCCATCAAGCGTTCAACATCAAACTCATCACGAACGTCCGCTCTAACACCGATCGCGCCGGTAATTTCAGCAATATCTTCGACTGCAGCGCGATCGCGTCCACAGAATACGACAGTCGCACCTGCATCCGCAAATGCGGTGACTACTGCGCGTCCAATACCTCGTGTACCACCTGTAACAACAACCGTCCGATCGTCCATAAATAACATACGAGACACAGCAACCTAAACCTGCCCGCGTGACGCAACTTATCTGGTTTACTATGTGATGTGTTGACTGCGCAGTGGGTCGTTTTATACGGTATCCATTCGTATGTACTGACATGGATTTCGCTGCTTCACGAGCGCAGATTGATGTCGATCAGGTTGATCTGTCAGCAGTTGCCGGTGAGGATGTTGTTGTTATTGGTGGAGGGTTCGGTGGACTCTCAACTGCGTGTTACCTTGCGGATGCAGGAGCGAACGTCACCGTTGTTGAAAAGAACGAACAGCTCGGTGGGCGTGCAAGCAGACTTGTATCTGATGGATTCCGCTTCGATATGGGCCCCTCCTGGTATCTGATGCCCGATGTCTTTGAGCGATTCTTTGGGCACTTCGATCGGGATGTGTCGGACTATTACACGCTCTCGCGGCTTGATCCCCACTATCGAATCTTTTTCAAAGATGGTGATCAGGTCGATCTGGTTCCGGATCTCGAACAGAACAAACAGCTGTTTGAATCCTATGAATCAGGCGCTGCTGAAGAGCTGGAGCGCTATCTGGAAAAATCACAACGGAACTACGAGATCGGGATGGAACATTTTGTCTATACCGATCGACCACGCCTCCGAGACTACATGGATCTTGACGTGCTTCGGTATTCATGGGGGCTCTCACTCATTGGCTCGATGCAGGGGCATGTTGAGGATTATTTTGAGCACCCAAAACTCCAGCAGATTATGCAGTACACGCTTGTCTTCCTCGGTGGCTCGCCCACAAATACGCCTGCGCTGTACAACCTGATGAGTCACGTTGATTTCAATATGGGCGTCTACTACCCAGATGGTGGCATTGGCGCTGTTGTTGATGGAATTGTGGAGTTGGGCTCCGAACTCGGTGTTGAGTATGTTACGGATCAGCCAGTAACCGAAATCGCAGGCAAACGTGGTGGATTTGCCGTTCGAACTGAACATGGTGAGGAGTATCTCTGTGATCTTGTTGTCTCTGATGCGGACTACGCACACACAGAACAAGAGATGCTTCCACCGGAGAAGCGTCAGTACAGCCAAGAGTACTGGGATTCTCGAACCTATGCACCGTCTGCATTCTTGATCTATTTAGGCGTCGAGGGCGACGTTGAGCCGCTTGCACATCACACGCTTGTGATCCCAACAAATTGGGAGCCACACTTCGAAGAAATCTTCGAGAATCCAGCATGGCCAGATGACCCTGCATACTACCTCTGTGTCCCATCGAAAACGGATGACACAGTCGCACCAGAAGGACACAGCAACCTGTTTGCATTAGTTCCGATCGCACCGGATCTCGAGGACACGCCGGAAATTAGAGAACAGTATAGAGAGCTCGTACTTGACGATATTGCAGAGAATACCGGTGTGTCGCTTCATGATCGAATTGTGTTTGAAAAAGTATTCTCTGTTGATGACTTCACTGACCGATACAACAGTATGCAAGGGACTGCGCTCGGGATGGCGCACACGCTTCGCCAGACCGCGCTCTTTCGGCCACCGCACCGATCGAAGAAGGTTGATGGCCTCTACTTTACAGGGTCATACACAACGCCCGGAATCGGTGTCCCGATGTGTCTGATCAGTGGGCAAATCACGGCTGAAGAGATTGTAAAGTGATCATGGGTATGACGCGAACTGCAGGACCTGAAAACAACACAGACGACTCCGTGAGCGATCGGCTCTGGTACCTCATTACCCTCTCTCGACCACGATTTTGGCTCTATCTTGCAGGGCCAATTGTGGTCGCTGTTGCCGCAGCTGCGTCTACGACAAATGAGCTATTTCTTCCTGTGAGTCTGCTTTTATTTGCGTATTTTTTGTTCCCTGCGAACATATTGTTGTATGGCGTCAATGATCTATACGACGCGGAGATCGATGCTGAGAACCCAAAAAAAGGCGACAAAGAAGCGCGGTGGCAAGGCGATTGGAGCGTTCTCACAGCCGTTATTGTGAGCGGTGTACTTGGCGTTGGGCTATTTTTCATCACCCCGCCAGTTGCATGGCCATGGCTCATTGGTTTTTTTATGCTCGCAGTCGGCTACAGTGCACCACCGCTTCGGTTCAAAACAACGCCGTTTGCAGATTCGATTTCAAACGGCTTATACATCTTGCCTGGTGTCGCTGCGTATGCCGTCGTTGCTGGATCAAACCCACCGTTGGTTGCGATCGCTGCAGCATGGCTCTGGACAATGGGAATGCATACGTTTTCTGCGATTCCGGACATTGGCCCCGATCGACGGGCAGGCATTGAGACGACCGCAACGTGGCTTGGAGAGACGCGAACATATACATATGTTGGTGGCTGTTGGCTGCTAACTGCAGCACTCTTTGCAATGGTAACGCCGCTTCTGGGTGCGTTGATGATTGTGTATCCGCTATTTGTGGCTGGTGTTGCACTGAGCGATATTGATGTAACACGTGCATACTGGTGGTTCCCTGCGTTGAACACCGTTGTTGGCGCACTCATTACAATGGGTGCGCTATGGCAGATTGTCCCTGTGTGGGAGGTGATCGGATGAGTGCGGAGTCTTCAACACGGGATGGGCTCTTCTCATGGGCACCACGGAGTAGAAGCGAAGCAGAGCCATGGTTAGATGCCTTTGTGGATGGAAATCGGTTTACTATCTCTGTCTTCTTCCCGCTTGTTGGGGCGTTTATGCTCCTTGGGTCGGCCAACGGCTGGGTTCCAGAACCGCTCCAATTTAATCCGCCATTTATACTGTTCGGCACTGCTGTGATGGCTGCTCCACTTATTGTTGGTGTGCTTCCAACGATCGATCGGAAAGCAGTTGCTGGGATTGTACTGCTTATGAGCTACACGTATGCGATCGAGTACATTGGTGTGACAACTGGATGGCCGTACGGCGGTTTTAGCTACGGTGTCACACTTGGGCCAATGATTGAAGGGATTCCAGCAGCGCTACCGCTGTTTTTCCTGCCGATTGTGATGAACTCATATCTTCTCTGTGTCCTACTGCTCGGAGACCTTGCTGACCGGTGGGTGGTTCGGCTAGCGGTTGTCATACCAGCAGTGGTCGCAATGGACGTTGTGCTCGATCCTGCGGCAGTCTCGCTCGGGTTTTGGGCGTTTGCAGATGGAGGGGCATTTTATAATGTCCCACTTTCGAACTACGCTGGGTGGGTGGTAAGTGCGACTGTTGCGGTGGCCGTAATGGATTGGGCGTTCGATCGTGACGAGCTCGAATCTCGGCTCCGAAGCTGTGAGTTCATGTTGGATGATATGGTGAGCTTTGTCATTCTGTGGGGATTCATCAACATCTGGTTCGGAAACTGGATCCCGCTTGTCGTCGCGATTGTGTTTGGGCTCGGACTGATTCGCGCAAAGCGGTTCGACGCAGGACTGTTGGAACCAAGCACTGGGTTATACATTCCAGATGCAACAAAGGTTGCCGCTGCGCGGGGGGTCACAGATGAGTAGACAGGGCATACTATATGTACGTTGTATCTGAACTATGTAGTATCGAATGGCAAAGCGATCATGTAATATAACTACGGAAAGCGAAACCGTGGCAGGCAGGCCGTGCCCCCTGTGTGGAGCGTCAATGATGCATAGACACTGCAAATATATTTGTCCGGAGCACGGTGTCGTCTACGACTGTTCAGATACATTCTATTGAAAATGGGTCGCAGTGTAGCGATTCGTCGTTGTCAGTATATCGGTACGAACTGTTATGTTGGTTGCGTACGTATTAAATGGTATATGTCCTGCCGCCGGAACCGTCTCTCGCAACCGCAAAGGACCTCCCTACTTTCCAACATATGGTAGACGACGATCAAGTCGCCCAAAGCAAGGCGATACAACAGCAGACAGGAAAGACTTTCCACGTAGCAACACGGCTCCTTCCAGAGCGCGTTAGAGAAGCCACATACGTCCTGTATGCGTTTTTCCGCGTTGCTGATGAAGTAGTCGACGATGCAGGTGATGCAACCCCTGAACAGCAACGAGAAGAGCTGCTTAAATTGCAGGCTGCCGCACTTGGCAAAGCAGAGACTGATGACCCCATTCTGACTGCGTTCTCAGAGATGCGAGAGCGCTACGACATCGCAGATTCGGACGTTGAAACCTTCATCGATGCAATGCTTTCGGACACTACGACGTCCCGATACGAGACCTACGAGGAGCTAGAAACATACATGGACGGCTCTGCAGCGGCTGTTGGTCGAATGATGACTGCAGTGATGGATCCAGACGACCCAGATACTGCACTAGCCCATGCAACCGCACTTGGTGAAGCATTCCAACTTTCAAACTTCCTTCGTGATGTACGAGAGGATATTGTCGATCGCGATCGAATCTACCTCCCACAAACCACACTCGAAGAGCACGGCGTCACCGAAGAACAACTCCTTAATTTTGAGATGACACCGGAGTTTGCTGCAGCAATGCAAGCGGAACTGCGCAGAGCCGAGCGGCTCTATGAGGACGGTGTTGCCGGGATCAAATACTTACCGGAGGATTGCCAGCTTGCGGTGCTTTTGGCCGCAGTGCTGTATGCAGATCATCACCGACTCATTCGGGAGTTGGAGTATGATGTGCTCTCGGAGACGCCTGAATTGAGTACAACACGAAAGCTGTATCTGCTTGCAAAAACTCGCTGGCGATGGACGTGGAACAAAGACCCAGAAGCCGTGTTCCGTGAAGTGAGCGGGATCGGAAGCGCTGATCGACAGCATCGTGGTGCAGAGCCGGTTGAGAAGATCCCAACCAGATAACGGTACTGATTTTTATAACAGTCCAGGGGCGGTGTCGATCGTGAAAATAAAAATAATCTAAATACTATTCATGCTGTATTAGCACTCTGACCAGCCGCAGGACTCACACGTCTTACAGCCTTCAGAGAAATACAGCGTCATGCTACCACAAGATGGACACTCTGGACTCTCACCTGCTGCGAGCAAGTCATCAGTTGCGTCCGTTTGTGGCGCAGACACAGATGCGCCACCGTCTGTTTCCGGTGGTTCAGCATCTACGTCTGCTGTCTCTTTCTCAAGCTCTGTGAGATTCTGCTGTTTTGGGTACGGTTTTTCAATATCGCCGTTGAGATAGCGCTGCATTGCGGTGCCGATCGCATCCGGGATAGAGTTGACCTGTTCGCCTTTATCCCACGCAACTTTTGGACTGCGAATGCCTTTAAGTTCGCTTGCAATCTCCGCTGGATCAACGCCAGATCGAAGCGCTGTTGAAATCGTTTTTGCAAGTGCTTCAGTGAAAGACGCAGTGAATCCACCTGAGTTACCGATGTTTGCAAATAGCTCAAACGGCTGTCCGTTGGCATCCTCGTTGATGTTCACGTAGAGTTTCCCGTAGCCAGTGTCGATTCGCTGGGTAACGCCATACAGCACGTCTGGCCGCGGCTGCTTCTTCCCAAGACCGCTTTCGGTGCTCCCGAAGAGTTCGTCAAACTCAACTGAGAGTTCAGCCTGAACCTCTTCGTTGTCAAGGAAGTCTTTGAGACCACCAAAGACCTCCTCAATCTGGGTGACAATCTGTTCGGCCGCTTCAGCATCGTCGGCGAACTCGGTGTTCTTTGCACGCGTCGTAAGCACCTGTTTCGATCGAGTTCCGTCTCTGTAGACCGTGACACCTTTGCCACCGTGGTCGTAGATGTATCGGTACACTTCGTCCATATCTTCCATCGTTGCGGAGTTCGGGAAGTTACAGGTTTTCGAAATTGCCGAATCAACGCCAGCCTGACATGCACACTGCACGCTTGCGTGGTCAATTCCGCTCAGGTCGCTTGTGACTACAAAGAGCTCTCCGATCGCGTCAGGGACGGTCTCAAGTCCTTCAACGCCATCAAACTCGTTTGTAGCCATCTGTTCTTGGGCTTCACGTTTGACCTCATCAACATCGATGTCGTTTGCCTCCAGAACACGGAGGAAGTAGTCATCGAACTCAACAAGCATCTCGTCTCCCTGCACATCGTCGGAGACGTTCTTGTAGTATGCGACGTTAAAGATCGGCTCACACCCACCGGTGGTGTTTCCGATCATCGAGGTCGTGCCAGTTGGGGCGATCGTCGTTGTGTTGTGGTTTCGGATCGGGAAGCCATCTTCCCACTCGTCTGCGTTGAGTCCGGTGTGGTGTTCAAACCACTCGGCGTATTCGGTTGGGCTTGCGTACTTTGACTCATCCCAGTCGTTGAACGTACCACGATCGGCGGCCAGTTCGTGGGAGGTCCATTTTGACTCGTGATTGATGTGGGTCATGAGCTGACGGGCAACTTCGTTCCCCTCATCGGAGCCGTAGCGGATACCGAGTTGGAGATACAGCTGTGCGAGTCCCATAATACCAAGTCCGATCTTTCGCATATCTCGGACCTTCTGTTCGATCTCAGAGACCGGGAAATCACTCATCGTGACAACGTTTTCGAGGAACCGCGTTCCGTATGCGATTCGGTGGTCAAACTCCTCGAAGTCGATCGCATCAGCTAGGAATGCGTCAACTGCATCTTCGAAGGAGTCGTATTCGTCACGATGTTCGTTGTACCAGACACGCCAGTCCGGTGCATCAAAGTCGGCGATTGTTGAGAGGTTGATGTGACCGAGGTTACAAGCCTCATACTCTTCTAACGGCTGTTCACCGCACGGGTTTGTCGCTAATATTTCGTGCTCGGGGTATTTTTGAACATCGAACGAATGCTGTTTGTTGACTCTTTCGAGGTAGATTACGCCAGGCTCACCGTTCTCGTGTGCGCCTTGAATGATATGGTCCCAAAGCTCGTTTGCTGGGATCGAAAGCACTTCGCCAACCTCGACGTACTCGCCAAGGTCGAACATATCGTAGATCTCTTTTGTCTCTGGTGTCGAGATGTGTTGCTCTTCGGTTCGTGGATTTGTGAAGACGAACTCTTCGTCGTTGTAGAGCGCCTCCATGAAGTCATCAGTGACACCAACGGAGATATTGAAGTTTGAAAGGTGGCCCTCAACTGCGTTCCGGAGGTGTTTCGGAACTCGTCCATCCTCGTCGATGAGCTCTCGTGCCTCCTCAAGTGCATCCGCAAATGAGGTGTGTGTATAGTCGTCAGGATCGTTCAGTCGGAGGCTGTGAGCCAGTGAAACATCTTTATTTTTCGCATGAAGGAACTGAATCACATCTGGGTGTGACACGCGCATGACGCCCATTTGTGCGCCACGTCGTGCACCTCCTTGTGCGATCGTCTCACACATCTGGTCATACGTCCGCATGAATGTGATCGGACCGGAAGCGATTCCACCGGTTGAGCCGACTGCATCACCATATGGGCGGAGTTTCCAGAATGCGTACCCCATTCCGCCACCGCTTTGGAAGACCTCTGCAGCTTCTTTCATCGTCTGGTGAATGTCTTCGATATCGTCCGCTGGGGAGTCAACGAAACATGCCGAAAGCTGCTGGAGTTCATCACCAGCATTCATGAGTGTTGGTGAGTTCGGCATGAACGAGAGCCTCGTCATCTGCTCTTCGAACTCTTCAGCAACAGATTCGACATGTGTTGCAATTTCGTCTGGAAGCGCTGGAACGATTGTCTCGTAGGCGAACTTGTTAACGTTGTAGACCGAGAGTGCTGTCTCGACATCGTCACCAGCACTGACGCCCTTCCCGAATACGTCTTCGGCAAGTTCGTCACGTCGCGGATGTCCTGGTTTTAGCTGGTCAGGGGTGACAGTGATTTCAACGCCTTGTTTTTCTGCTTCGAAGACCGCTTCTGCGAGAGCAACGTTCTTTGCAACGCGCTCGAAGAGTGCTTCCTGTGTCTCGACAAGTTCTCCGTCAGCGTTTTTCCGGAGGTATCGGGCTGGGAGAATGTTGTTGTACGCATTGCCAGTGAGACGCGATTTAAGCGTATCTCCAGTGGTGCGTTTGATCGGAAGCGTCAGTTCATCGGCGGAAAGGTCCGCGTTGCTCACGCGTCCACCTCCTCGCCGAGTTGGGTGGTTTGTGCGGCGAAAATGCCGAAATCGGTGATCAGTGGTGTACTCATTTTGAACGAGAGTTTCGTTTCAATGCCAGCCTCATAAGTGTTCAGCTTTGCTTGTATTACTGAAATCTGAGTTGACATAGATACATCTATTTGGTTACTATGCGGGCAGGTGCAATCGACACCGATTGGTGCCGATTACAGCGTAGTAGAGTACTCGTGTTGCGTAAGTATAATACTGTTCAGAGCGGAGTGAAAGTGATTCTCGGCCCCATGCCAATCGATTGAATAGACGGGTGGTGATTTTGGCCAATATGTTGCTACTTTTGTGAGTGATACTTACTAGTTGTTCACGTTGGATGACCACAAGTTTATGCTGGCTCAACAGTTTCGTTTCGGTATGCTACGGGCAGTAACCGTTGCGCAAGGTGGAGTTTTGGGGACAGAATTAGGGCAACTGCTTCTTGCGTTGTGTCTTCTCTTAGTTGCACTGTATGTTAGTCGAATTGTCCTCCACATTGCATGGCGAGTTGTAACCATTGGCGTCGTAGTCGTTAGTGCTGCAGTAATTGCAATGGTGTTCGGACTAATATAGAACAGAATTACACAGGGAGTCGGTGTTTCTGTGCAGTCGACAGGAAATTATAAATCAGCTCATGTCCCGGTCCGGTGAGAACGCTTTCAGGATGAAACTGCACACATTCGATCGGATACTCTCGATGCCGGACACCCATCACCAGAGCTTCGCCGTTATGATCCGTCGTTGCTGAAATCTCAAAACAATCCGGTACTGTGGTCGCAATCAATGAATGATAGCGTCCTGCTTGGAACCCATCAGCAAGACCGGAGAACACGCTACGGCCATCGTGGTCCATCGGGAACGCTTTCCCGTGAATCGGCTCCGGTGCATGCCCGATCGACCCCCCATAGGCATACACTGCGGCTTCAAGCCCGAGGCAAACACCAAGCGTTGGAACCGTTTTGCTGTGATTGGTAAGCACATCCATCGTAACGCCAACATCACGAGCATTCTTTGGATGTCCCGGACCGGGACTGATAATGATTGCATCGGGATCGAAGGCATCCACCTCCGAAATAGCAGCCGTGTTTTTGATGACCTTGATCTCAATTTCTTCACCATCTGGGAGCGTTTGTTCTGAGACGTACTCGACAAGGTTGTACGTGAATGAGTCGTAGTTGTCGATGAAGAGGACGTTCATTGTTCGACCTCCGTCTGTTCGATCGCCTCAATTGCGGCGAGGACACCACCCATTTTCTGCTCAGTCTCCTCATATTCGCTCGTTGGGTCACTGTCTGCAACTAAGCCAGCACCCGCTTGGATGGTTATCCGATCGTCCGCACCATCGGCTCCGTGTTCGATCGTGGCGGTTCGTATAACGATCGCAAAGTCAGCATCACCGCTCCAAGAGAAGTAGCCAACGCCACCGCCGTAGACGCCGCGTGGTGTTGACTCCAGTTTGTCGATGATTTCCATTGCTCGCACTTTCGGTGCGCCAGTAAGCGTTCCGGCAGGGAACGTAACCCGTGTTGCGTCAAACGCATCATACTCCGGCGCGAGTGTTCCGGTGACGGTTGATTCGATATGTTGGACGTGGCTGTATTTGAGGACGTTCATGAACTCCTCAACTTCGATCGACCCAGCGACAGAGACGCGTCGAACATCGTTACGCGCCAGGTCGACCAACATGGTATGCTCTGCACGCTCTTTGCCGTCAGCGAGCATCTCACCAGCAAGCCGCCGATCCTCGACCGGATTACTCCCACGTGGGCACGTCCCTGCAATTGGATTTGACACAATCCGATCGCCCTGTACTGAGACAAGCGTCTCCGGGCTTGCACCCACGATTGAGAGGTCATTGTGCGAGAGGAGGTACATGTACGGAGACGGGTTAATCGACCGGAGCGACTCGTACAACCCGATCGCATCGATATCTCCGGTCAGTTCACGTGTCCGGGAGATCACACCTTGGTAGATGTCGCCATCGAGGACGTGTTGTTTCGCCTCTCGAACCGCATTCTCGTAGGCAGTTTGGCTCCCTGCTATTTCGCCAGTTCGAATAAACCCTCCAGGCGTGGGGTCTACTGCAGCGCCAAGTTCCACACAGAGCGTCTGTACCTCCGATTGGATATCGTTGTACAGCGCAGCAGGATCAGTATCAGGAGTAACAATCGGCGTAAAGACAAGCTCAACCGTTCCCTTTGCATCGTCAAATACGAGTGTCTTTGTTGTAAGAACAAACTGAGCATCCGGGAGCGCCACGTCAGGTCGTTCACATCCAACTTCTTCTAAGAACAAGTCGTACACTGCTTCGTGGGTGAGAAATCCAACAAGACCGCCGGAGAGCTGTTGGCGGTCCGTCTCTGGAAAGCCACGTCGATCAATTGCTGGAAGTGCCTGTCGAAGTCGATCGAGGATATCTCCATCCGAATCAGACGGTACCTGTTCGGAGAGATACGCACCAGCAGGACCGAGTGGTTCGATTGTTGTGTTACCCGGCTCAACCGAGACAACGGCTTCGGGGTCATAGCCAACAAACGAGTATCGAGCATGTTTGTCCGCGGATTGTGAACTCCCAAATGCGCCGTCTGGATTGCTGGAGGCAACTTTTTCAGCACTCTCTAACAGGAAGCTGTACGGGCTCTTCTCCGAGAGTGCAGTATAGGTAGCAAGCGGAGAGATGTCGATATCGAGGGTTGCACTCACCCGAGCAACAACCGGTTCGGACCGATCTCCAATCAGGTCGACAAATTCGGCTTGTGAACGATCGAGGCGGTCTCGAGCGTGTGTTTTGGGCTCACTCATAGCTGTCTCACCTCCAGTTCACGACCGGCATTCTGGATGAACGTCGCAACCGCGGTGTGGTCTTTGATACCACCTTCGGCTTCAACACCGGAGGCAACATCAACACCAAATGGCGCGGCGATAGAGACTGCTTCCGCAACATTATCCGGTGTGAGCCCACCAGCAAGAATAACTGGTGAGGTGAGCGACTCAACCAGTTCGCCGGTTGCTGCCCAATCATGCGTTTCACCAGTTCCGCCCGCGCCCGACTCGTCTGTTGAATCAATCAGAAGTGCATCGACAACCTGATCCAACTCAGCGGCACGATCGGTCTCTGTATGATCAATTGTTTGTATCAGTTTGATTCCGGTTTCAGCGCGGATGAACCCAAGCTCTTCGGAGTCAAACGATCCGTGGAGCTGCAGTGCGTCTGGACGGGTTGTCCGGACAATTGACACCGCCTCTTCAGGTGTCTCAGCCATGGTCACAAGCGTCGCAGTCACAAACGGCGGCGTTTCTGCAATGAGCGCGGCTGCTTGACTCCGATCGACTTCTCGTGGCGTGTCAACGGGCACTTCGCTAATGAATCCAACCGCATCCGTCCCAGCTTCAACAGCAGCTCTGAGATCGGCACTGTCCGTTAGGCCACAGATTTTGACGCGAGCCATCTATGCCTCCGTTGTTGTCGCACCACAGAGCGCATCAAGCTTTGCCGCTGCAGCACCGCTATCGATCGCGGCTGCGGCCTGATCAACACCGTCTTCGATCGAATCTGCAAGTCCTGCAACATAGATCGCTGCGCCCGCATTTGCGAGAATAATATGTCGTTTTGGGCCTGTTACATCACCGGTTAAAATTCCAGTAAGGTCTGCGGCATTCGCTTCGGGTGAGCCACCGGCGACGGCAGAGACGGGCGCTGTTTCAAGTCCGATCGACTCAGGGTCCACGGTGTAGGTTTCTACGGTTGTTCCCGTTACCTCTGCCACGGTTGTTTCGCCGTGAATTGCAATCTCGTCCATGCCGTCGCCGTGGACAACCAGTGCGTGCTCAACCGGCATATGAACAAGTGCGTTCGCAATCACTGGAACAAGGTCTGCATCGTAGACGCCGAGTACTTGTGCATCGGCACCAGCAGGGTTCGTGAGCGGACCAAGAATATTAAAGATCGTCCGCATACCGAGCTCTTTTCGCGGGCCAATGACCGCTTTCATTGCAGGGTGAAAAACGGGTGCGAGCATGAATCCAATTCCATCTCTCTCGATCGCGTCTTCAACCGCGGGCGGCTCTGCATCAACAGTGACGCCTGCGGTTTTGAGGACATCCGCGCTCCCCGAGGATGACGAAACGGAGTAGTTCCCGTGTTTTGCGACCGCAACTCCTGCACCGGCGGCGACGATCGCGCTCGTTGTTGAGACGTTGATTGTATCGTAGTCATCTCCTCCTGTACCACACGTATCGACGAGCGGCTCTCGGTCGGGGCTGATTGTTCGCGCAGCATTTCGCATCCCTTGTGCAAAACCTGCGATCTCCTCTTCGGTCTCGCCTTTCGCCCGGAGGGCCGCAAGCAGTGCACCGATCTGTGATTCCGTTGCCTCCTCGAAGATGAGGCGTGCTGCATCCCGTGCTTCATCAACGGTGAGATCATTGCCGTCTGTTACCTGTTGAATATAATCCTGCATTGTAGAACACCAATGTATGAGTTAGTCTTATGATGTACAAGTTTGTTCATCAATAAAAGCATGTCGGGGGGGACACTAGCGATTGTCACAGGGCAAACGATCAAATCACCCCCGGAACGAGTACCGCGTATGATTCAGGATGCAGCCCTTTCGACAGCCGCACAACGGTTGCGATCGGGAGCGATGAGTGCGGAGGCGTATCGGACCAAGTTGTTGGATCGGATCGATGCCCAAGATGGGGAGATTGCCGCGTTTGTGCCAGCGGATGATCGTGAGAAACGGACGAGTCGCTCGTGTACACAACTCACGGAGACATATACAACCAGAGCCGATCGACCATCGTTGTTCGGCATTCCGGTCGGTGTCAAAGACATCTTTCATGTAAACGGCATGGAGACACGAGCGGGCTCAGATGTACCACCTGCCGTGCTTGCGGGACCACAGGCGGCATCGGTTACGGCGGCAGAAAATGCAGGTGCGTATGTGCTCGGAAAGACGGTGACTGCGGAGTTTGCATACTTCGAGCCTGGACCAACACGGAATCCCCATCAGCTCGAACACACACCAGGTGGCTCAAGCAGTGGTTCTGCGGCTGCAGTTGCTGCGGGGATGGTTCCACTGGCGCTTGGAACACAGACGATCGGCTCGGTCAATCGGCCTGCTGCATTCTGTGGGGTCGTTGGTGTCAAGCCGAGTTTCGATCGGATTTCGACAGCTGGCGTCATTCCTGCAGCACCATCTGTAGATCACGTTGGGTACTTTACACAAGATGTGGTAGGAGCACAGATCGCAGGAAGTGTGCTCTGTACTGACTGGCGACCTGAAAACACTCCTTCAGAGATCCAGCCGAAGGTTGGAGTTCCGACCGGCCCGTACGTTGAACAGGCAGACGATATTGCCATTGCCGCATTCGATCGCCAAATTGACCGACTGAAGGCTGACGGATATACAATCCGAGAGGTTCCGATGTTCGAAGAAATCGAAACGATCAACAACCGACACAAAGAGCTGGTTGCCGCGGAGATGGCACTCGTTCATGAACCATGGTATCGGGAGTATGGCGATCGGTATGCACCTGAAACCGCGGAGCTGATTGAAGAGGGCCGATCGGTTGGTACTGATGCGCTAGCTATCGATCGGGCAAGCCGAAGCGACGTTCGAGAACAGATTCACTCGCGAATGGATGACACAGGCGTTGATGTGTTGGTATCCCCACCTGCACCCGGACCCGCGCCACGCGGAATCGAGACAACCGGTGACCCGATCATGAACCTCCCGTGGACACACGCGGGGGTGCCAGCAGTGACACTCCCGATCGAGAAGACCGCTGATGGGTTGCCGATCGGGATACAGTGTACCGCACGTTTTGGCGATGACGAATGGCTCTTGCATTGGTGTCGATCGATCGAAGCGACGTTCACGGAAGAGACACAGTAGTAGGTGTGTTGATAGAAACCCACATACGGGGCCGCGATTCGAAAGCTTCAATTACCTGCCGGGGGTACGAGAAAATGCGTTGGAACGACGCGCCAGATCGGGTTTGTGGTCTAGTCTGGTTATGACACCTCCTTGACATGGAGGAGGCCGGCAGTTCAAATCTGCCCAAACCCACTTCTTTTACATACAATACATCGATTTACGACAGACTCAGAGCGGTTTCTCTTCGAGAATACTTGTCCCACTCCCGTCTTTTGCGTCCCAACTCCACGTCTCGTGAAGTCTAACACGGCCATCCGAGAGCAGTTCAATCCGATCAGTCGACGCACCGGTTGCCGTTGATCCATCGGTCAACAGCTGTGTATACCGGAATGAAAGCTCATTCCCAGTGGACGTCCCCACGAGGAACCCTTGTTGAACCGACCCACCGCTGTAGTGAGCCGAGATTTGGGTGCCGGACTGAGAAAAATAAAACGTGGTCTCTGCATCCACGTTACCATCGCCCACGGTTTCGATCGATTGCAGTACCCGACCATCCATTGAGACGCCCGCAGGCTCCGGATCACCAGCATCGAGCGCCAGAGAGACTGCTCGATCGACGTGCAGTGCCGTTGTGTCAAAGAGTGGGATATCGATATCGTCCGGTGATAGGAGCAGTTCAAACTCAGTGCAGCCGAGTACGATTCCCGCTGCACCAGCCGATTTGAGGCGATCAATAACGGCAATACAGTCGTTCTTGGATTCGTCAGTGAGAACTCCTTTTGTGAGTTCATCAAAAATGATCCTGTCAAGCCGCTCACGGTCGCTGCGATCTGGAAATACCGTCTCTATCCCGTGTTCTGCGAACCGATCGGGATAGAACTGTGACTCCATCGTTGCTTGTGTTCCCAGCACACCAACGCGCGAAATATCCGCGTCAGCGATCGCTTCTGCGGTTGGGTCCACGATATGAACGAACGGAATCGTGAGCGCGTCGGTTATCTGCGGAGCAACGCGATGCATGGTATTTGTTGCCATCAACACGAAATCTGCCCCACCACGTTCAAGTTCGTGTGCCGCGCCAGCGAGGTACCGAGCAGCACGGTCCCACTCATCAGTCCGGATGCATTCCTCAACCGTACCAAAGTCCACACTTCGGATGAGAATTTCAGCCGCAGCATGTCCGCCATACTCCTCGTTAATCCCTGCATCTATGGCTCTGTAGTATTCGATCGTCGACTGACTGCTCATCCCACCAAGGATTCCAACGGTCCGCAATGAATTCGATCGATGCATACACCTCCTGCGTAGACTATGCTGTTAGCTCTGCCGCCAGATCGATCGCAGCCTGCCGAACTGCAGCGTCACTCTCATATGTTGGCTCCCACCCAAGCCCCGAGAGCTTTTCAATGCCAAGTCTCATCCGTGGGACGTCGCCAGCCCAGCCGCGATCGCCGCCTGTGTACGCATATGTTGGATCGACATCCAGCACGTCTGCAACAATATCTGCGATCGATGTCACCGATGTCGTCGTATGTGTGCCGAGGTTGAATAGATTGTACTGCTCATCGGTTGATGCGATTACATGTTCGATCGCGTCGACACAGTCTTCAACATACATATAGGATTTCTCTTGGCGGCCATCGCCCAGAATTTCGAGCGTGTCGGGATTGGCAACAAGTTTTTGAATGAAGTCCGGAATAACGTTCCCCCGCTGGTACGGCCCCACAATATTTGCAAATCTGAAGACCCATGATTGGACACCATACGTATGTGCGTATGTCGAGATCAGCGCTTCATCTGCAAGTTTTGCGGCACCGTAGGCGCTGATCGGCTCAAGCGGGCCAAAGTGCTCCGGTGTTGGCCGCGGGGCCTCCCCGTAGACCGCAGAAGAGGATGTAAATGCAAGGGCAGACACATCGACAGCATCCATCCGTTCGAGAATATTGTACGTCATTTCCGTGTTTTCTTCGAAGAGCGTGCGATCGTCTTCGTAGTTTGTATCTGTGTATGCTGCAAGGTGGAACACCAGATCAATGTCTGGTGTGATCGCACTCGCAACATCAGTTGGGTCCCGCATGTCTGCGTGAACGAACTCGACATCCGCTGGCAGCCGCTCTCGGTTGCCTTTCGAGAGGTCATCAGCGATGCGAACAAAAGATGCGGTATCGAGGAGTGAGTCAGCGAGGGTAGAACCAACCAACCCAGCACCACCAGTGAGAAGCACTCGTGTGTCCGAAAGGTCCATGCCAAACGATATTGAGACCGATTAATACATCTTTGTATCACTAGGCAGTATTTGTGTTGTGACGGACTGTTCAGCAACCGTAACTCGTGTGTCCGTGTCAGAGACATTCAGAAGCGAATTCACTACGTCTGTCCACAGGGTTGTACATTCATCATGGAGCGTCCACTCCATACGCTCACCTGATGCTTCGGGATGCTCTATCTGAACGGCAGTTTCGCCCGGTATAAATGGCTGTCCACACCACTGACAGTACTGCGCAGAATCGTGCTCGTGATCGTGGTCGACACCTACTGTCTGTTGTGACATATCAAAAAATGTGAGACTGTATCAGGTTTGTTATCATGTGCCTACCAAATGCACACAGATGGAATCCGAACAACGATAATGGTCCGCAGATAATCAGTAGGTAATCCCACAGTGGGAGCGAAGATTCATGCCTAAAAATGAACTTGCAACCGACCTTGGTACGGTTGCTGCGTTGACGGTTGGTGTTGGAACAATGATCGGTGCAGGGATTTTTGTCCTTCCTGCAATCGTTGCAGGGACGATCGGCCCACTTGTTCCGTTTGCGTTCTTACTCGCGGGTATTCTCGCATTTACAAATGCCTTGACTGTGAGCGAGTTAGGAACTGCAATGCCGAAAGCAGGCGGTAGCTACCACTGGACAAATCGTTCGCTAGGCCCACTGTTTGGCTCGATCGCAGGCTTTGGTGATTGGATCGGGCTTGCGATCGCATCCGCATTCTATACGCTTGGCTTCGGTCAGTATCTTGGCGTGTTTTTACCAGTACCAGCGATTGATCTATTTGTTCTTACACTCTCACCAACGCAAGTGGGAGCAATACTCGCAGGGGGATTGTTTGTTGGGTTAAATTACTTGGGAGTGAAAGGAACCGGTCGAATTCAGGCTGCAGTCGTTGCAACGCTTGTTGGAATCTTGATTTTCTTCATTCTTGACGGCGTGGTTCGCGCTGGCCGAATCGACTTTGCCTTCGCGGAGGTTGAACAGCTCTCGTCACTGCTCTCTGCAACCGCACTTGTTTTTGTTTCGTATCTTGGGTATGGGAAGATTGCGACAATGGGCGAAGAGCTACAGACGCCCGAAAAATCGATCCCAATCGCAGTACTTGGAAGCGTTGCCGTTGTGACCGTTATTTACGTGTTGCTCACTGCAGTTGCGGCAACGCTTTTGGATTTCACTGCCCTCTCGGGAGATGTCCCTGCAGTATTGGAGATTGCAGATCTTGCGTTCGGGCCGATCGGTGTTGCAGTGATGGCGACCGCTGGGTTGTTGGCGACGGCATCGAGTGCAAACTTCTCGGTGCTTGCAGCGGCCCGGATTACGTTTGCAATGGGCCGTCAGCGACTGGTTGGTGATTGGTTGAACAAACTTCACCCCCGGTTTGCAACGCCGTACCGATCGCTGCAGGTAACTGGGTTTCTGATTATCGCACTCATCCTGCTCGATGATCTTGTGTTGCTTGCACTCACCGCAAGCGCATTTCATCTCGTCGTGTATGGGATGTTGAATATCGGGCTGCTTGTGCTCCGAGTTACTGATGAATCGTATACCCCATCGTTCACTGTGCCACTGTATCCGGTGACGCCAGTGCTTGCAGCGATCGGGTCGTTTGGGCTGCTTGCGTTCATGCCAACACCGGTATTGATTGTAACCGGTGCAATGGTCGTTGGTTCGGTTGGGTGGTATATTGTGTATGGGCAGGAGCGAACCGATGATGAAGGCGCACTGAGTCAGCATATTCTTCGGCAGTCGAAGAGTATGCCCGAGTCCGCAGTTGCAGCCACAGAGGCGGCACGTCCAAACCGAGCCAAATTTAGCGTCCTTGTCTCGCTGTCAAATCCACGGACTGAGAAAGATCTGATCTCGCTTGCCTGCAACGTCGCTGCTGCCAGGGATGGTGTCGTCCACGCAGTTCATGTTGTCAATGTCCCGGATCAGGTACCGCTTGATCAGGGGCCAAAACACCTCGAACGGTTTGGAAGACAGTCCGAAGAGCTGTTGGAGGCCGCAGAAGCGGATGCAAACGAGTTTGCTGTTCCTGTTGAAACACACTTGATTTACTCACACCGGACAGTGGAGGAGGTATTTGATGCTGCACAGGTGTTTGATGTTGATTTCCTCATTATGGGGTGGCATCCATCATCGTCAATCTCCGCTGGTCGATCGGAGAATGTCTTCGACGAACTAAGTCAGGAACTCCCATGTGACCTGCTTGTCCTCAAAAGCCAAGGCTTTGATCCAAGCGACATTGTTGTCCCGACAACTGACGATCGGAACTCCGCACTCTGTGCTGAGCTCGCCAACGGATTTGCACACACGTTCGGCAGTGGTGTCACACTGTTGCACGTTGTTGAGGGAGAAGGACAACGCAATGGCGGCGAACGGTTTTTATCTGACTGGGCAGCAGAACACGAACTTGAAGATGCAACACTGAAGGTCGATACAAGCGGTGATGTCGAGGCGGCGATCGCAGATGCAGCCGCCGAGCATACGATGTTGCTGATCGGTGCAACAGAGCGTGGACTGCTCTCACGATTAGTTCGCCGATCGCTCATCTTTGACGTCGTCGAGGATGTCGACTGCTCGGTTGTGATTGCAGAACAAAAATATCAGCGATCGCTTCGAGAGCGGCTCTTTGGCTAGCCTACCGATTTGCCGTGGTAATTGCAGCATCCTCATTAACCACGGTTACGTCTAACGACCGTCCGGTTTCGGATTCAATTGCTGCAGTGATCGTCTCTGCAAGTGCAGTAGTTTCACTATCGCTTCGCACGTGAATTGTGACACCACGTGGCGTCTGTGAGATGAGATCAGCTTCATACGTGAATGAGACGGCTAATACATCTCCGTCAACCTGTTCGTCAACGATCGACTCAACCTGTGATTCAAGCGCCATACTATCGCGCGCATCAAGTGAACTTACCGCTAAAAATGAGGTGAGAAGCAGAATCGCGATCGTAAACGTCACAAGCCGCTCGATTGTTATACGGCGCGCTCGTTTGGCGTCATACCAGTGATTCGGCTTGTACTCTTTCGCCCAGATCGTCAAGATTCCTGCTGCGTTAATTGATAACAGATTCACAAGCACCAACACACCGGCACCAAATGCAAGTGCAGGCTCAACGTACGCGAGCCCTAACCCCACGGATGCTGCTGGTGGCATGAGGGCAACAGCAATCATCACACCAACAAGCGCCTCATCAGCGCCGGAGGTGAGCGAAAGCGATCCTGCAGCACCGGCACCAAGCGCAACTGCGAGTGCAAGCAGTCCAGGATGGGCGCGTTCCGCGATCTGTTGAATAAGAAGCAGTTCCAAGTCTGGAGCAAGCATAAACCGATAGGCGATCGCAAAAATGGTTGCACTCAAAACGGCAACCCCAAGACCGATCGCCTGCGATCGGATTCCTTCCCAAAAGAGGTCATCGTCATTAATAACTGTTCCAACACAGGATGCCATTGCAGGGCCGATCAGCGGTGCAATCACCATCGATCCAACAACTACCGCTGCACTATCTTGGAGCAGTCCAGCTGTTGCGACGATTGCACTGATAACAGTCAGGGCAATGTAGTTTCGCGTACTCCGAGAGAGATTTCGAGCTTTTGTCCGAAGTTCGTCTCTGGAGATTCGTTCACCATCACCCTCTTTATTGTCGCTTGCGATTTGCCCCGCAAATCGGTCCGAAACGATTGTCTCAACATCGCTAACAACCATGTACCCCTCTCGCTCAATGCCGACATCCCGAAGCAGATCAACAATCTGTTCGACTTCGTCAGCATCTGCAGGGATATAAATGATGTCGCTGTAGCTCGATCGAGAGGTCTCATCAGCCATCGCAAAATCGACCTGCTCGTCCTCTAATGCGGCGACAACAAGTTCGTGTTTACCATCTGGAACCAGTGTCTGGATGAGTCGCATGCGCTACACCTCAGTTACTGTTGGTGTGGATGCACTCGATGCGTACAACATCCAGCGGATATTCGATATGCAACACACGAAATTGACGTATCATACTACATATCCAACAGCCGAGATAGGTATCAATTCCGGTCGGGACGTTGAGAAAGACGTGCGCGTTCTGTTACGCTATCCGTGAGATTCGATCGTCGATCGATCGATCAGTGTCATGCTGTTCGGCAATCTGCCATGCAGAATCCAAGAGATTCTGTTTGTAACTTGCGGGGCCATTGTACGGCAGTGCCGCAGCATCCTCGCCAGCAAGGCCAAATGCGAGTGCGGCGTACACACTAGCCTCAAGCGGATCCGAGACCCCACCGCAGAATGACGCAACGGATGCGCCAAGCATACAACCGGTGCCAACAACCTCGCCAAGCATTTCATGGCCTGCAGAGATCTGGTACGCCGAGGCAGCGTCTGCGACAATATCATCGACTCCAGAGGCAACGACTACCGCACCAGTTTCTGCAGCAAGCGATTGCGCGGTGTCAGCGATTCGTTCGTATTCACCGATCGACTCAACGCCTTTGACCTCTGCAGCTTCACCAGCAAGCGCAGTGATCTCACCGTAGTTTCCCTTGATTGCGGTAAAGCTGATTTCCGAAAGGAGTTCAGAGAGGACGTTCTCACGGGTTGGTGTGGCACCTGCACCGATCGGATCCAGAACAATCGGCACACCGATTTCCTCCGCTACGGCAGCGGTTTCGTACATTGCCTCAATACGACTATCCTCCATTGGGCTTGTGTGGAACAACAGCGCACCAGCACCGTGTGTCATCTCGCCTGCCTCACCCGGTGCATCCGCCATCACTGGGAGCGCACCCCAATGAAGAATGAGATTTGCAACATCGTTTGTCGTGACACGGTTTACCAGCGACTGCACAAGTGGCTGTGACTCGGAGACATCCGAAAGTGTGGTTGTGAGGGACTCTGAGACCGCCTCACTGCGACCGATCGGTACCTTAGACATGGTGATCCACCTCCGTAATCGACGCTGCAAGCGTTTGTGTCGCGGTTGTTGGATCATCTGCGGCAGTAATCTCACTGATGACCGCAACACCAGTTGCCCCCGCTTCGATGACTGCTGCAGCATTGTCCGCCGTGATCCCTCCAATGCCGATTACGGGAACGTCAACCGCGTCAACAATCTTGGCAACCCGATCGGTTCCAATTCCATTTTTAGTACCTGCTACCTTCTTTGAGGTCGTTCCGTACACCGCACCAACGCCAAGATAGTCCGCGCCAGCGTCAACTGCGGCTGTTGCTTCATCAACAGTTGCAGCGGAACAGCCGATAAGTGCATCTGTCCCAAGTTGTTCGCGCACAACGGAAACTGGAAGATCGGACTGTCCAACATGGACACCATCTGCATCAATTGCGAGTGCAATATCGACACGATCGTTGACAATGAGTGGGATATCATGTGCCGCAGTGATCGATCGGAGCTCGCGACCGAGTTCGTATCGCTGCTGCGCGCTTGTGTCCTTCTCACGGAGTTGGACAACGTCGATACCGCCAGCGATCGCGGCTTCGACGATCGCTTGCGTTGATCGACCGGCCGAAATCGACTCTTGTGTCACCAAGTACGTTTGCCATCCATTGAGATTCATTAGTGGTATTTTGTGGTGGTAACTGAAGGGCGTTTGGGTTCCTCCCGTAGAGCAACAGACAGATACCGATCGCGGTCGAAAATAGTGTATGATGTGGGTACCCAGCGCACTGATTTCGTTGCTTGCTGGGTTCTATGCGTCGCTTGCAACCGTCCTTGATCGTCTCGGTGTGATTAGCCGCGATCGGCTTACGTCGACTGTTGAGCTTGCATGGCCGCGAGTTATCACTGGCTTTGCGATCATGTCAAAACAGACCGCAGATATCGCCATGGTTGGCTGGGTGTTAGGGCCAACTGCAGTTGCGGGGTTGGCATTCGCAAACGCCTACTGGATGGTTGGGAAGTTTATTTCGATTGGTCTCGCTGGCGGTACGGTTGCGCTTGTCTCACAGAACTACGGCGGTGGCGAATCCGAGCGAGCCTCGGTTGTCGTCAAGCAGAGTTTGTGGGTTGCCGTCATGTTAGCCGTCCCGCTTGTACTTGCATTTTGGTTCTTTCCGACACAGCTGATTGGGCTCATTGGTGGTGATAGCGATGCGATCGCGTTTGGGGCACTCTATCTGGCGTTAGTTGCTCCAGCACTGTTTTTTGAGTTTTTAAATATGATTGCCAGTCGAACGTATGCTGGTGTTGGGGATACGTTTACGCCGATGGTGATCCGTGCTGGGGGTGCAGTGCTCAATATTGTTCTTAGTGCAGTGTTGATTTTCGGCTACGGGATGGGTGTTGCAGGAGCCGCAATCGGGACCACGGTGTCAATCGCAGCTATTTTTATGGTTCTCTTTTGGGGGATGACCGGCCGATCGTACTTTGGCCGCGGTGCAAGCCCAGTTCCGGTAACGCTGTCGGGACCACAGTTTGATCGACAGCTCACTGCACAGCTGCTGAAGATTTCGACACCACTTATGGCTCGCCGTGCCGCGGAGGGCGTTGTCCTGTTTCCACTCCTTGCGATCGCCGCCGTCTTTGGGCCAGTCGTTGTCGCTGCAGTCGAAGTTGGACGGCGGGTAAGAGACCTTGTCAACAGTTTCAGTTGGGGGTTTTCGATCGCATCATCGACACTCGTCGGGCAACAGCTCGGTGCCGGTGATGAAGTTGACGCAGCGGCATACGGCAGAGAGATTATCCAACTCTCGTTTGTGGTGTATCTGGTCGTTGCAGCAGTTGTGTTCCTGCTTGCAGAGCCAATTTCTCGAATCTTTGTCGATGACCCTGCCCACGTTACACAGACGACGATTTTCGTTCAGATCGCAGCCGTGAGCGTCATCGCGCTCGGTGTTGATGGCTCGGCAACCGGTGCGCTCAGAGGTGCAGGTGATACAACAGTTCCGTTTGTTGCAACGCTTGTTGGACTCTATCTTATTGCGCTCCCGATCGCCGCAACAGGAACGGTTACCCAATTGGGAGTTGCCGCGCTCTATATTGCATTCCTCGCAGAAACAGCGGTTCCAATGGTAATTAACCTCTGGCGGTTCAACAGCGATCGGTGGAAGGAAGTGAGCCGATCGTATCGGCCTGCTGTGGATGACTAATCAGGCACCAAAGTAGCCCCATGCTTGCAGTTTGTCACCCTCACCGGTAACCCATCGTTCGCCGATGTCGTCCCGATAGTACAGATTTGGAATGAGAATTTCATCGATCCGATCGTACACCTCGGCTTGTGCAGCCTGCATTGTTTCGCCCATGCCTGTCGCAATGAGTGCAATCCCTGACTCACCAGCAACGCGCCACTGTCCATCAACGCGTTTTGTATCTTCGATATGGATGCCCGCTGGTGGTGAGCCGTTTTCGAAGACGATCGCTGCATTTTGTGAGTTCTCCGCAAACGTTGCATCGTCATTGAATGGGAACGGTGGAAGACAGATGCGAACCGCGATCTGGTAGCCGGTGTGCACGTCTATGGTAAACTCCTCACCGTGTGCGAGGCGATCAAAGAACTCCCCGGTCGGCGTATTCATGGCTGCGGTTTGCAGAACGATCGTCGGATAGCCAAATCGTGGCGTGAACTCAAGCGGATAGATACCATCTTTGTTAACGATACAGTTGAGATCAATACTCCCAACATAGCCTTCCGCAGCGAGCCATGCTTCCAATTTTCCGAGTGTTTCCTGAAAGAGTCGGTTGCGACCACCCCACAACATTGCAGTTCCCATCTCACCGGTTGATGGGCCGATGTTTCCGGGGAAGAGTTTCTTGTGCTCAAAATTGAAGTTGATCGGCTCAACGAACGTCGTCCCGTTAAAAAAGCCACACACTGCAATCTCGACGCCAGTTGCCCGCCGCTGGAGTTGGAAGCCTTTCATTCGGTGTCCCCATGCCTTCTTGTATGCACGAAGGACATCCACTACGTCGCCGCCGTCGTTCTCACGGCCAACATAGACGAGCCGTTTGACGTTTTGAACCTCACCAAGCGGTTTGATCACATACGGCGCAGGGTTTGCCTGGACGTACTCGATCGCATCGTCAAAGTCGGTGAATACCTGGTGTTCAAGCACCGAAACGCCATTTGATTCGAGAATATCCATCGCGTAGCCACGGTCTTCTTCAAGCCGGTCAGTGTTCGGTGTCCCGCCAACAACGGCGTGGCCGTCTGCTCGAAGCTCCTGTGCAAGTGCGCCAGTTCCAACGTTGCTTCCAACCCAGATATCGTCAAAGACTATTACATCGGCCCATTCAATATCGGCCTCCCAGTCATCCGTTTTCTCAACGAATCCATCACCGATCTCGCGATCGGTCTCCGCTTCGATATACTGTTTCACCGCGTGCCCTTCATCTGTAACCTGTTTTGCAACATCACCGATCAATGCTGCATCGAGAGAAAGAAAGAGGAATTGTGTCATGTCGTACGCAGTCTGTTTCCAGCAGGACGTAAATAGCTACGCTACTCGACTGCTATGCAATTGGTATAAAAGAGCACCTCGTACGTCGACGTCACGCATATATTAATTTGTAAACAGACAATGGTACCGTGCTTGCGGTATGGGACCAGTGGCCAGATTTAATTTTGCGCTGAGTGAGTGTTAGGTATGACTACATTTCTTGTTGCGACCAACTCCGTACATACGAGCGCGACGCTCTGTGACTATCTTGCTGATCGAATGAGAGCCGATGATACGGTTCATGCGCTTAATTCGCAAGTCGGTGGGGACGAGACAACTGCGGAGATGATTCGTGATGGAGAGGATGCACTTAATACAGTCTGGTCACGGCTTGGTGGACGCACAACAGTTGAGACCCACCAGTTTGTCCGAGGGAACGAGCCCCCAAAAGACATCCTTGCGTTTGCTACAGAGCACGATGTCGATGAGATTGTGATCGGCGTCCGAAAACGAAGACCAACCGGAAAACTGCTATTTGGGAGCGTTGCACAGCGGATTCTGCTCACTGCCGATCGGCCAATAGCTGTGATTCCACGGGAATCGTAGTGTGGCTATTCGTCGTCCAAGACAAAGTCAGCAAGTGTCGGGACAAATGTCCCAATATCTGTGACCATCCCAATCGCCTGTGCAGAGCCACGATCGATAAGCTGTGTCACGGTTGCAGGGTTGATATCAACACAGACAACTTTTGTTGTTGACGGGAGGCAGTTCCCGACAGCAACCGAGTGCAAAAGCGTCGCAAGCATCAGCACCATATCCGCCTCGTGCGCCTGTTCTCTGATCGCATTCTGTGCTTCGACAGCGTCTGTGATCGTATCCGGAAGCGGCCCATCGTCTCGAATTGAGCCCGCAATCACGTAATCACGATCGTGTGTGACACATTCGTACATCACGCCGCCTGAGATCAACCCATCTTCAACAGCGGGCTGTATGCCACCGGCACGGATAATCTCACTAATCGTGTAGATATGGTGTTTATGTCCTTTTCGAGGATGTTCGAGCGTTTCAACATCCATCCCAAGCGATGTTCCGTAGAGATTCCGCTCGATGTCGTGGGTTGCAAAGCCGTTCCCAGCGGAGATCGAATCGACATAGCCCTCTCGAACCAGATCTGCCAGCGCGTCGCCAGCACCGGAGTGAATAACTGCTGGGCCAGCAACCACAAGGACGTTCCCGTCTTGTGCTTTTGTCTCCTCGATCGCGTTTGCAACCTGTCGGATCAACGACTCGGATGGGCGTTCCGAAGAGATCCCCCCTTGCATGAACCCAAATGGCCCACCAGCATCCCGTGGACGCTCAGGCGGCTGAACACGAATTCCGGTCTCATCAGTCGCAACAAGATCACCTTCCTTGATTGCGTTGAGAACTTTGGTGTATGCACGTGGACCGCCATCGACACTGCCCGCCGGCTCGATGACGATCGCACAATCCATCTCAATGTTTTCGACGTCGATCCACTGACCATCGTATCGAATTTTTGTCGGGTGGTTCGTTGTCGAATAAAAACGGTTTGGAACAACCTGATCGGCGGGGGCAGGCGCTACTGTAACATCCACTGGGTCCATGAGTGTGGCACCGATCTGGTGGAGTTCATGAAGAATGGATTGCAACGTCGACTGATCAGCCGCCATTACTTGGAGCCGACAGTAGCTTGTACTCTCCTTGTCTTTTCCAACATCGAACTGCTCAACTTCAAAATCACCATCAAGGTCCATCACAATCCCGAAGGCCTGCTGCATCATCCCAGAATCGATAATATGGCCTTCGAGTTCAACGGTTCGCGTAACACTCATACTTGCGAAATGTTGGCCGGTGGTATGTTTGTTTTGGGTACAGAATGGACACATGGACAGCCGATTTCCGAACGATTATGCGGGCTCCAATCGGCCATCTATGCATGACTGCCGCTGCTGACCTCATCCTCACGAATGCTGAGGTCCATACACTTACCGAGCAGGACGAGACGTACGACGCGATCGCAATCCGTGATGGACGTATTGTTCGTCTTGCAAGCAGCTACGATGTGTCGTTTCTCGAAGGCACGGAGACGGCTGTTGTTGATCTGGATGGTCGTGTCGTCATTCCGGGGTTCATCGACGCACACACTCACCTAACAACCATGGGTCGGTATCTTGTGCATGCTGATCTCTCCGCAGCCGACTCGTTAGATGAGGCGATCGAACTGCTTTCCGAACGCGCGGACGCAGTTGATGACCCTGATGGATGGGTGCTTGGGTACGGCTACGATGAAAGTACATGGCCCGAAAAACGCTATCCAACCAAAGAGGACCTGGATTCGATCGGCGAAGATCGCCTAATCGCCGCGTTCCGTGAGGATATGCACGTCGCATCGGTGAACTCCCGTGTGCTTTCGGCGTTCGAAGATGCGATGCCAAAGGCGGACATTCAGACCGAGAACGGAACACCAACCGGTGTGATTGTTGAGGAGGCGATCGATCCGATTTATGAGACGATCGAACCTGATGTCGAAGAAACCCGTGAACTCGTCAAAGCCGCCCAAACCGCAGCCAATGAACGCGGCGTAACGATGATTCACGATATGGTTCGCAACTCGTATGCGCCACATGTCTACCGGGAGTTGGATATGGCAACCGAACTCTCAATCCGGGTTCGGATAAACTACTGGACCGATCATCTTGATTCGCTCATCGATGCTGGACTCAGAACGAACCACGGCAGCGAGATGGTGCAGGTTGGCGCAGTCAAGTCCTACACTGATGGGAGCTTTGGCGGCCGAACCGCAAAGCTCTCTGAGCCGTATGCAGACGGTGATGGAGTGGGTCAGTGGGTTGTCAACCCTGATGAACTGCAAGAGTATGTCGATCGAGCAGACGACGCGGGCTTCCAGATGACTGCGCATGCGATCGGTGATGAAGCGATCGACGCAGTTCTTGACGCGTACGATAATTGTGCCGATCCTGCGGCGTCGAGACACCGGATTGAACACGTGGAACTCGCAAGTGATGCGGCGATCGATCGATTCGGTGACGGAGGGATTGTCGCATCAGTGCAGCCGAACTTCCTCAAATGGACCGGTGAAGACGGATTGTACACCGATCGGTTGGCCGAGCGGCGAACGGAAACAAACCGGTTTCAGTCACTGCTCGATGCTGGGGCCCCACTTGCGTTTGGCTCCGACTGTATGCCACTTGACCCACTGCTTGGCATTCACTGGGTCGTGAATGCGCCAGCAGGAATGGAGTCGCTTGATGTGACAACTGCGCTTCGAGCATACACGAGCGGTGCAGCCTACGCTGGGTTTGACGAGGATCGAATGGGGACGATCGAACAAGGAAAGCTCGCTGATCTCACGATTCTCGAGGAGTCACCATGGGACGCAGCCGATCGAATTGACGAGATTTCGGTTACAGCGACGATCGTGGATGGCGAGTTCGTCTACGACGATCGGTAGCCGAATATAAACGGGAGATTGTTCAAGCAGCGACGAACGCCACAGACACGGAAGTAACTTATCGCACCCGTAGAATCAACATATAATGGCTATTGCGTTCTTCGATCGGCTTGCGGATCGGATTGCTGAAATTGACAGTGTGGTCTCAGTGGGCTTAGATACGGATACACGACGGATTCCAGCGCACTTACAGGAGAAGGACCTCCCACAGTGGGCGTTTAACCGCCGAATTATTGACGCCACACACGAGTATGCGGCCTGTTACAAACCAAATGCTGCGTTTTATGAGTCCGCTGACGGCTGGCGATCGCTTCGGGAGACGATCGCGTATGCACACGGAAAAGACGTGCCAGTACTGCTTGATGCAAAACGGGCAGACATTGGTAACACAACGAGACAGTATGCGAAGGCGCTTGCTGAGGTTGATGCAATCACGGTCAACCCATACATGGGTCGTGACTCACTGCAGCCGTTTCTCGACCGCGATGCAAAGGGTGTCTTCATTCTGTGTCGGACCTCAAACCCCGGTGGAAGCGATCTTCAAGACCTGACGCTCGAAAGCGGTGAGCCAGTTTACAAACGTGTTGCTGCTCTCGCAGATCTGTGGAACACACACAAAAATGTCGGGTTGGTTGTCGGAGCAACCGCGCCTGAGGAGTTAGAGGAGCTTCGAGCGGAGGTCCCTGACCTCCCATTCTTGGTCCCTGGCGTTGGTGCGCAGGGGGGTGACGCAGAGGCCGCAGTTGCCCATGGCCTCCGTGCGGACGGTGTTGGACTCGTCAACTCCTCGCGGGGCATTATTTTTGCTGGTGAGGGCAAAGGGTTCGATCGCGCTGCAGGCCGATCGGCAAGGCGGCTCCGTGACCGGCTCAACCAGTTCCGCTAAGGAGGATCTTCTAAACAGCGATTGCAGACGTTGGCTTGGCGATCGTAGTGATCGTCGCAAACGTATGCACCACAGAGTTCACACGCAACGGTGCCTGGCGAATTATCACAGAGTTGACAGAGACCTGCTGTACTCATTGTATATTGAGGTTTGCTCGGCGGAGTGATGAGCGCTTTGTCAAAGTATGTGACTGTGGCATACTGTATCGGCGGAATGCTGATACAGCAGACGCACGTATTAGTAACCAAACAGGTATTGGTTTCACATGACCTCCAATAGACAACCCCGCCGGATTACTCGGCGACAACTGCTCAGTGCGAGTGGAGCGATCGGGACAGTATCGCTTGCTGGCTGTACAAGCAGTCTACCGAACCCGTTCAGTAGTGCGGGTGCTGATGGCGTTGACTCCGATGAGTATGAGATTGAAGAGGTTGTTGACGGGCTCGACAGCCCATGGGGGCTGGCGTTTGTTCCCGATAGTTCCGAGCTGTTCGTGACTGAGGTCGACGGCCAACTGCTTCGGATTGAGTGTGAAGAAGGGACAACTGAATTCATCGAAGGGCTTCCCGATGTGAGCACTCGCGGACAGGGTGGACTACTTGATATTGCACTCCATCCAGCGTTTTCGGATGAGCCATGGGTGTATCTGACCTATGCAGCTGCAAACGGCAACGGTGAGACAACAACACATGTGGGTCGAGGGCTACTTTCGGACACGGAGCCTGCGTTTGCCGAATTTGAACAGCTACGCGCTGCAGAGCCGTTCGTTGATTCAGGACAGCACTACGGCTCCCGTGTCATGTTTGGACCGGATGAAATGCTGTATGTGACTGTTGGCGATCGGGGTTTCAAAGACTTTGGTCCCGATCACGTCTCACAGGACACCACAAACGAGCTTGGAACAACGCTTCGTCTCACCCCAAGTGGTGAGGTCCCGTCCGATAATCCATTCGTTGACGATTCGGAGGTCGTTGATTCGATCTTCAGCTATGGACACCGAAATGCACAGGGAATGACAATCCATCCAGAGACAGACGAGATTTGGCAGAGCGAACACGGAGAGCAAGATGGAGACTCGATCCGTGTTGTTGATGCGGGCGAGAACCACGGCTGGCCGATCGCACACTATGGCTGTACGTATGGCGGCGGAGATCCGGTTGGGGACGAACCACATGAGCGAGATGATGTGGTCGATCCGCGCTACTATTGGGAGTGCAACAGCGGTGGCTTCCCACCTGCTGGAATGACGTTCTACACGGGTGATGCGTTCCCTGCATGGAACGGTGATCTATTTGTTGGAAATCTTGCAGGGCAGTACCTCGGGCGGTTTGTTGTTGATGAAGATTCGGTTGCGGAGACCAACCCACTGTTGGATGGGGCAGAGTGGCGAATCAGAGACGTGGCAGAAGCCCCGGATACAGGACATCTATATGTCCTTATCGATGATAGCGATGTCCCACTTGTTCGTCTCGTGCCAAAGTAACACAACCAAGCAGTAGTTTCTTTCACATCCACCGAGAGGGTGGAATATGGTTACACCAGTCAATATTGATGCTGTTGAGCGTCGTGAGCTTGATGCAGGATCGCCTGCGCTTCGAGCGATCGGCTATGAACTTCGTCCAGAGAAAATGCGGCCGAATGTCTGGGAATACACCGCTGGGGAGACAAACCGGAAACACACGCAAAGGGAACAAGAGGAGCTGTATCTGGTTCTTTCAGGGCGGTTTGAGTGCACTGTTGATGGCGAGGTCCTCGAACTTGAGCCAGACGATGTACTTGTTCTCCCACCGACTGCAGCACGGCAGTTGACCGCGATCGAAGACAGTCGTTTGCTGGTCGTTGGTGCACCAAATGTTAAAGATGATGGCATTCCGATCGAGTAGCAGGCACTGCCGAGAGTCTTACAATCATCGCGTTCATACAGTAAGATAGTGGATCAAAATCAGCTCCTCATGGGACTCTCTGCGGTTCTGAGTGGCCTTGCTGTCTTGACATTGATCCTTGGATTTGTTGTGAGCCCATTGCTTCTTTTGGTAGCAATTCCATTTGCAGGAACAGCCTACCTCTTTTGGTATCAAGCAAGTGGCCGACTTATGCAGCACGCAAGAGAGAACGCAGATACCTATCGCGTGTACGATCGGACCAACACAGGTTCGCGAGCGGGTGCAGGGCCGTTCACAGGCGATCGGCGATTCACACGCGAACAGGTCCGACAGAACCGACAGCGCGCACGAGGCCGAGAAGCACCGCGGACGACAAAACAACCCTCACAAAAAGAAGCCTACAGGACTCTTGATCTGTCACCAACGGCAACAGGACAAGAGATCAAACAAGCATACAGAGAGAAAGTTAAAGAGGTACATCCTGATACAGATACAGGCGACGAAGAGCAGTTCAAACGTGTCAGCCAAGCGTATGATGTGTTGAAAAAGTAGCGCAACTATAGACGGAAGTGCAGTCGATCGAGCGTCCCATTTCTTCGAGCACCAACTGTGTGAACTGCCTCAACAATCTCGACATCGGGCGGGAGCTTTTCGACAAGTGTGGCGATTCGTGCTTTTCGGCCGGGTTCGATCGATACCGATCGCGTGTGACAGCCTGGCCCAAGCTTCCCAGGATCTAATGAGAGCGTAGAGGAGCTGTAGGTGTACGCATCGCTTCCAATAAATGACGTCTGTGATGCGCTCCACCGAATCGGGCGATTGCTGACGTTTTTGAGATCAAATAGGGCGATGACCCGCGTCTCCTTTGGGGGATGTGCTGTATCGAGCTGATGTGGATAGACAACATCAGCGATCGAAACACGGGGAACCCCAGCAAGCGTGGCGAGGACGGTTTTCCCTTCGACACGGACACCGGTCTCATTCGTGCTCGAAAATGAGTTCATACCGGAGCGAACTGATCCACTCGTCCGATCGGACGGTGACGGCCGCTGTGTCGAACGGTCAACTGCCGGCAAACGGTCACTAGTCTTGGACTGGTCGCCCGGTGGGGTAGCCATCTATGATATTACAGACAACTCAGTCTGGTGTGTTAAGATTGTTGCCGTAGTCAAAATGAGAACGCTCCCAAAAGTACATAATTCTCTATAGAGAGGCAATCTACGACAATGACATGAGAACACACAGCACGAAAAGGGTTTTACTACCTGATCGCTAACTGCCGTTCATGAGCGCCGATCGAGCAGCGCTTGACGCTGCTCTTGAGCGCGGTGAAGAAGATGGTGGCCATATTGAGTTCAAAGAGCGGCTCACCCGAGACGTTCATTTGGCTGATGGTCGCATGGAAAGCTTGGCTGCGCAACTCAGACACCGGGTGTTATCGGGCGATGGAACTGCAACCTACGTCGTTGGTGTAACGGATAACGGCGGCATTGCGGGGATCAGCGCCGATCGCTTCTCTGAAACAATGGATGTCCTTTCGTTGCTTGCTGAGGAAGCCGATGCACACATTTCGGATGTTCAAACCTGGAGTGCCGGTGATAACGGTGGCTTGGTTGGGATGGCGACGATTCAGGAGGGTTCAATGATTGAATCCGACAACGGTCATATCGTTGTTGGCACTGCAGGGCATGTCGATCACGGCAAGAGTACGCTTGTCGGGTCGCTTGTAACCGGACAGGCAGACAATGGTAATGGGTTTACTCGGAGCTTCCTCGATGTGCAACCGCACGAAGTTGAACGTGGTCTCTCTGCAGACCTTTCATATGCTGTGTACGGATTCGATGACGAAGGAGCACCAATTCGGACGGAGAATCCGGATCGAAAAAGCGATCGAGCAGCAGTCGTTCGTGACGCCGATCGGCTGGTCTCCTTTGTCGATACTGTTGGACACGAGCCATGGCTTCGAACCACAATTCGGGGCCTTGTTGGACAGAAACTCGACTATGGGCTGCTCGTTGTCGCAGCCGATGATGGGCCAACAAAAACAACCCGTGAACACCTTGGTATCTTGCTTGCAACGGAACTCCCCACGATCGTTGCAATCACAAAGACAGATGTTGTCTCCGAGGAGCGGGTTTCGGAGGTCGAGCGTGAGGTCGAGCGGCTCTTGCGGGACGTGAGGCGGACGCCGCTTCGAGTTGAGCGCTACAGCGTCGCACAAGCAACCGAAGAAATTTCGGAGACAGTCGTCCCAATTCTGAAAACAAGTGCGGTTGATGGCACTGGATTGAGCAAGCTTGATACGTTCTTTGAGCTGCTTCCAAAACGATCGACCGAATCTCGAAGCACCTTCCGGATGTATATCGATCGCAGCTACAGCGTCACTGGTGTTGGTGCCGTCGCATCTGGAACGGTCAATTCAGGGAGCGTCGATGCAGGTGATGAGTTGTTATTGGGTCCGATGCCGGATGGCTCATTCCGTGAGGTGGAGGTGCGATCGATCGAAATGCACTATCACCGCGTCGATACCGCAAAAGCCGGCCGTATTGTTGGCATTGCGCTGAAAGGTGTTAAAGAGCCAGAAGTTGAGCGTGGAATGGTGCTCATCCCACGCGAAAGCAACCCAGAGCCGGTCCGAGAGTTCGATGCGGAAGTGATGGTGCTTAATCACCCAACTCGGATCCAAGATGGGTATGAGCCAGTTGTCCATTTAGAAACCGTTAGCGAGGCCGCAGTGTTCTCACCTGCGGGTGGAAAGCTCCTTCCCGGGGATACCGGAACAACCCATGTTCGGTTCAAATTCCGTCCATATCTTGTTGAGGAAGGACAACGGTTTGTGTTCCGAGAGGGCTCCAGCAAAGGCGTTGGAACGATCGTCAACGTGAGATAGCACGACTACAGCTCGTTTCTGTCACCGTGGGCCCGCACCCACAGCTCGCCAATTCGTGAGAGTTTTGTTCGATACGATTTGCCGTGTTCTTCCTGTTCGATGTATCCTTTCCCACCTGGGCCAAGCCGATCGACATTGTAGATAACTTTCGATCGGAAGCTATCCGTATACTCTTCGTTGAGATCACGGGCAAGCGCAGATGCGAGATCACTCACCGACTCAAACGTTCCGTGTTCACCGAGCGTAAATAAAATCAACTCTTCGAACGGTTTGACGTTTGAAAACGACGCAACAGGGAGTTCAATAATATGACCTTCACCAATCTTTTTGGCCCCGATCGTCGTCCCCCGCTCATCAAACTCGTTGAGGAGATCAGTTGCGCTTTCAAGATGTGTTTCGATCGGTTGCGTGTGTGCATCTGACCCATCAGTCTCGATCGAGTCCAAGAGGTCTCGGCAGGCTCGAAGCTCCTCTGCAAGCTCCGTTTCTAGATATTTTTCCGGGGCAGTGTAGTAGGTGTGAATCCGATCTCGATCGGCTTGTCGTTCAACCATCACCGAATGAGCAGCCGTGGCAAACGCAAATGAGACCGGACGAGGCATTGAACAGACGTTCACCCATACCTCTGCGCCATCGTCTAACTGTTCATTGATGAGATCAAATGCCCACTCAAATGCCGCATCATAATCGTACACATCCGTGAGACGGATCCGATCAGTTTTTGCGCCTAAGAGGTTCTGAAAGTCTTTTTCGAGCTTTCTGGCGATGTTCCGTGAGTACTCAACATTTGCCTCGCTTCCGACTGCACCTTCAAGCAAAATGACAAAATCCACATCGAACTGGTCACGAATCAGTGGCGCAATGAGTCGATCGTAATCAAACCCAACCGGAACGATGTGTGTCTGCATGTAGTGAACTCAACCCGGCAGCGGAATAAATTGACGCGGTTCCGTGTGACGTAGAATTGAGGATGATGTCAATGTTGGCGTCGGCCAAACCGAATCGTTTCGATGCTCACAGCAACCATCCCAATGACACCGACAACAAGTCCGAGCAGTCCAAGCCACCCTGCAAACGGCGTCTGCTCACCGGTTAGATCCCCATGTGAGTGATCGTGGGTATGTTCAGGGTGATCGATAATCACATAGAGCTCAAACCACTCCGCAACGAACGTGTCTTCAGGCTGTCCAGAGACTCGAAGATCCCAATCACCATGCGCAGGAAGCGCCTGGACTGTTGCGTACGTTCCATCCTGTGTCTCCTCAAGATCGATCTCTATTGCGGTATCCGACTCCTCATGGGTTGCGAGCAGCCGAACGGTCCGATCGGATGAGATCTGCTCCCCGCTCTGGTCTCTGAACGTGGCTTCGTAGATGACTGGCTCGTATTCGTGGACAAACAGCCGATCGTTCGCGTCATCGGCTGGGAGTGCAGATAGTTCGACAACACCGCCATCATGTTCGGTTTCGATCGATGCCTGGGGGATGCCTTCATCACCCGCTGCAACGGCCGCGGTTGGAATCGATGTGAGCATTCCCGAAAGCAAAATTACTCCAATAAGCACGACCAGTTCGATCCGCACACCCCAAATAACACGTCGGAGAGTTGTTGATTCACCCCCATCTTCCCGGACGGGCACTGTTGGAGTTGGTTGTGTTCGGCCAAACACACCTTGGGCAGTTGGGTCGAGCGATCGAAGCAGCACGAACCGAACAACGCCGCCAATTCCAAGTGCAAACAGTACGAGCCCTGTTTTTGTCGTGAGGACTGTGCCGTAGAGCGTTCCAAGAAGGGCCTCAGCCGTTGGCGCATGCCACGCTGCTAAAAAGAGCCCAGTTATGCCTGCAAGCGTGACACCGGTAAGTGCGACGATCGAGTAGCGTCTGATTATCGCAGCTACACTCTCACGTGCGGCGATCGGTTCGCGACCACGAACGAGCGGTTGGACGACGACTGCAAGCACAACTAATCCACCCACCCACAGACCGGCACCAAAAATGTGGACGAAATCGATTACGGTTCCTTGGAGCCGATCGACTGCAGTTGCAGAGTGGCTGCTCCAGCTCACTGTCAACTGCATGGCAATACCACCGAAAAATACGGCTGCAAGCCATGCACGGCGTTCGATTATATTTCGGTACGCCGCAATGAGAATGCCAACGATAGCGCCAGTGAGTGCCAACTGGCCAAGCCAAATCGTTCCAAGTGTTGTCCCAATGAACTGTTGAACTGCGGGGCCACCTGTCGCACCGAGTGCGGTACTCCGTGTAAGTCCAAGGCCAACCACACCGAGAGCCAACAATACAGCAGAGCCAGCAACAAGTTGGATGATTCGCAAATCTATCTGTTCAATGGTTGTACTCGTAATTCGTCCCGAAACCGGATACACCGCAACCCATGCCGTGATCGGGATGCCGACAAGACCGATCAGTGCAAGCAGCAGTATCCCTTTGGCTCCTGATTCAAACAACGTCCCATCATCATCGTCATCCTCGCTGTAAGTATCACGGACTGCGTCACGGTCGAGCTGCTCCTCACCAACCGTAAAAAAGAATGTCCCGCTCGTTGTGTGCCCATCATCTGCCAGCACTTCCCACTGGACAGTGTACATCCCATCACCAACGTCTTCGATCGGTACACTGACGAGCTGTCGGTCATCCGAATCGATCGTTGTGTCACCGCTTATTTCAGACCCATCGGGACCATGAACAGTGACGTCTGCGAGTTCGATACCGTCACCAGCATATGAGAGTTCGACTGTCTCCGGTGCGGTATCGAGTGCGGCACCGTTCTGTGGATTACTTTCGCTCAGATATGCGTGTCCGGCAGCGGGCATCGTAAAGAGCGAAACAACAACGAGCAATGCGATCCCGACGAGTGTTGCTCGCCCCAACATCGATCGCTCATCATCTGTTCCATCCGGGGACCGGCGCATAGATAGTGATTGGTCGCTCATCGGCTTGTGGCTATCGACCCAGATATCCAGTGCCTGAGTCTCCGATATACAGTACCGTATCGACACCGTCACCAACGGCTACCGTTTCAACATGGTCACGATCGGCCATATAGACGATTGCCACTGTTCCATCCGCATCTGCCGGTGTGATAAAGTATGAGTCTCCACTCACACCTGCTCGCCGTTGGCCGCTAACCTCACCGGCAGGGATCTGATCAACGATCTCTCCGTCAGCGACCGAAATAACGACAATCGCTGCACTGTCGGTCGTTGCGACAGCAGCATAGAGTCCCTCATCCAATGTGAAGAACCGAGCCACTGCAGGGATTCCGTCGATCGATACCGAATCAAGCTCTGTGCTTTCTTCGCTCGTTGCATCCAAGATTCTGAGCGTTCCTTCGTCAAGGAGCCCAAGTACTGACTCATCCGGTGAGAGAGACATCGCACCAGCGTATGGGAGTTCGTCAACGAACTCATCGGTCTCCGTGTCAATAACCGCAGTCGTCTGTATGTCTCCGGATCGCTCGAAGTAAGCATGGCCCGATTCCGGTGTGTACGCTTTGTAATGTGTGCCGCCATCTTTACCAAATGAAATTGAATCTGTCCGCTCGTATGCTTCGAGGTCGATGATGTGTGCAGCCGGATCGTTGACATTCCCAGCATACGCTTTCTCACCAAAGTCCTCATGATGCAGCAGTTTTCCATGGCCTTCCCCATCAAGACCAGCCTCGACGATCGTCTCGACTGCAAGCGTGTCTCGATCGATTACATAAAATGCGCCTTCGGCGTCGCTGTGTGCCCACACTTCGTTCGGTTTGGGGTGATACATATGGACGGGGCTTGGCCCAATGTCGATCGTCGCGTCAATCACTCGCGTTTCGGTGTTAATTACAACGGCTTGTGAAAGCGACTGCTCGATCGCAAAAACCTGACTGTGATCGTGAGTGATGACAACAGCACTCCACTCATTCTCATCGATAGAATCCGTTATATCGTCAACTACTTCTCCAGTTTCGGGATCGATCATCGCAATGCGGTTCGATGCAAATGCATACACAAGCCCCTCACTCCCAATCGCCTCCGGTGACTCAGTTTGTGCCCCAGATTGGTCGTCATCACCTTGTGACGCAGTTGCTGTTTGCCCTGAGTCCTCTGTATCATCAGATCCAAGACAGCCAGCAACCGATCCAAGCACTCCAGCACCGACAGCCATCATCATATGCCGACGGCTTGTGTACTGGTTCATACGTATACTTTGTCTCCGGGCTAAATTCGATTCTGGTCCACCGTCGAAACGGGATGATTCATAGCTAATTTGACATCATATGAGAGCCATTATGTAGCCACATACAAATCCGATACATAGCTAAATGAACCATCGGCAATTTGTTACCGCATTTCTGCTTGTTTTTGGAGCAGGATTAGCGGTGGTACAGCTGAGACAGGCGGTTGGGTGGAGCGGTGATCCGCTTGTACTTGCGTTTCGAACACTGCCATTTTTGTGGTGTGCGATCGCCATTAGCTACGCCGGCTATTGGCTGCGTACCACACCTGTGTACGACGACTATATGCTCAGAATCGCTGGGTGGGCTGTCGGAAGTGGTATTGGATTCGTTGCCGTTGTTTCATTATTATATGTGGGTACGCCGATCGAACAGTCCGCACTTCTGTATGCGCTCGCTGATGCGCTTTCATCGGGCATCCTCGCTGGGTTATTGATTGGACAGTATGATGCGGCTCATAAACGGACGCGCTCCAATATCGAATCATTTGCACAGAGGCTTGAGGGGCTAAATCAGTACGGCAGAACGCTCAATGAGTCAACAACTGTTGACGAGATTAGCGCGCTCTCGATCGAAGTGGGCGACATCCTCCTTGATGCGGAGAGCACCGCATTTCTCGTCAGCACATCCGCTGGAGAGGCGGTCGTTGACACAACATTCTCCGCAGAGATGACTGACCGGCTTCCGAAAATTGTGGCTACCGAAACAGCCACCGCAGACGTACAGCTGCTCTCAAACATAGAGGGCGTTCCTACAGATCTGTCCTTATATATTGTTCCACTACAGACGCAGGAACGGCTGGGGACGATCGTGCTTCAAACAACCCCACAACCCACAGACTCACTTGAAACGACAGTTAATAAAGAGCAAACCTACCTATTTCAGCTGCTTGGCGCACACGCAACAACAGCACTCACACATCTCAAATCGCGTGAAGAGCCTCTCTTATCGGAGTAGCTACGGTTCGATCGCGGCTTTGAGCTCGGCTGCGGTGACGACCGTTGCAAATTCACCGTTGAGATGCGCAAGCGCGGTCCGATGCATCGTCTCCGCATCATAGTATGTGCCGTCAGGCCCTTCACGATCGAAGGTTGCAGTTGCATCCGAAAGCAGATACACAGCGTAGCCAAGATTCTCTGCCATCCGAGTTGTCGTTGAAATACAGTGATCAGTTGTTAACCCACAGATAACAAGTGTATCATATCCCTGCTCGGTGAGCCATGACTCGAACTCCGTCCCGATGAATCCGCTGTTGACACGCTTTTCGAACGTTGGCTCACCGTCGGTCGGGGCTGTTTCCGGCTTGAATGCGAACCCAGGTGCATCTCCACGGAGTGGTGACCCCGGCTCTGTTGAGTTGTGTCGAATGTGTGCTATTGGGCGGCTCTGTGTTCGCCATGTAGCGAGCACTGATTCAGCGACAGCTTCGGCGTCTGGGTTATTCCGATCGCCCCAGCTAGGATCCTCGAATCCGACCTGCATATCAATGAGCACTAACACCGCATCGTCTGGGAGTGAACCTACCATTATTCAATCCGCCTCTGCACCGGTGAGTCGCGTCCGTGGCTCAGGCGTGAGTAGCTCTGTTGGCACTTTTGGATGTGTCCGGGTTGGTTGCATCGGGCAGGTATCCGGTGCTTGTTCCTCATCAGCCGAAAGCAGGTATTGGGGCCACTCTCTGTCCCCGTCGACACCCCAATCACCGATCTTTGCGTGTGGGCAGACGCCATCATACGATTCAAGCCGATTTTGAATCCGCTCTCGTGCCTGTTGGCCCGCCTCGGTGTCTGCAGTAATGCCGTCAAAGACCGATCGCGGCTGGAACGTGATCTCAAGACCGATCGGACAGTACCGACTCATTCGCTGTTCATAAAATGGCGCTCGTGAAGTTGGAAACAGCGGTTCACCGCCGAAACAGAATTCCCAATACGGGTCGTCAGGCTCCGTTGGAATCTCTTCGGGCCATGGTTCCGGGTCATGGACGTGGAGGAACTGCAGCACGTTCCATAACCGTTCGTGATAGTCTTTTTCAGCAAGTTCCTGTGCAGGTGGTTTGAAAAATGTCACAAGGGGGGCCCGATCGGCGTGGTCCGGATACACTTCCAGATACTCAAGCAGTGTATCACGGAATGTGAGCAGTGCATCCTTCTCCGTCATCGAGCCAACAGCGGTGTAGAGAAGATCCTTCTTTTGCATCACCTCGATGCCGAAATAGCATGGGAACGGCGTGTCGTTTCGCCGGCCGAGCATCGAATCTCGGAATGTTTCAAAATGCGTCTCAACCCAGTCAGGAGCCGATCCGTTCGCAACACGCGATTCGATCGTTTCCTGATCCATTAGGACCTGAACGCCCGATTCGTTCATATTCCGATTAGGGAGTGGACGCTATTGTACCCTTCGGGCTATTCTCACCGGATGAAAGACAGTGAGCGCTTAATCGGCACTCACAACAAACCGATCGTGCTCCTCAGTGGGTGCGGGAGCAGTTGCATACGAGACTGTAACAACCAGCACGGCACCAACAACCATTGCCGGGAGGGCTACATCCCACCCAGCGTAGGCTCGAGCAAACAACGGGAGCGTCATCCCTGCAACGTCAACCGTTACCGTCGGAACGAAAACATGTGAGAGATACAATAATTGGCCCCCAACAAGACCAGCGAACATCCCATCACGAGTCACACCACCCCAATAGAGCGCAATCATTACAGGAAGCGTGAGTTGGGCGAAGCCACCAAACGCCGTGTTGCCAACCTCAATGAGCGTTCCTGGCCGAGTTAGGCTTGCAAAGAAGGCAAGCGTCGCAAACACTGCAACGCCAATCCGGGCAAGCGTTGCCTCTCGACTCTCAGACACATCAGGCGTAACAAATGGTTTGTACAGATCGCGCATGAAGTATGATGATCCTGACAGAAGCATCGAGTCCGATGAAGACATCATCGCCGCCATTGCACCCGCAATTACAAGCGCTGCAAACCAGACTGGCGTGTACTCGTTTAACAACACTGGCAAGACATTTGCGCCCTCAGGGACTGTGATGTCAAGCCCTGCGGCCCATGTTCCGAGTAAGAATGTTGGGACAAACAGCAACAGCACAAGCACTGGCCAGAGTGTGAACGACCGCTTCAACACCCGATCGGATTTCGCGACAAAGAACCGCTGGTTAATCTGTGGAAACATCGTCACACCAAATGCGATCACAACGGCAGTCGAAATGATATACGCTGGTGTATAAAAGTCGCTACCGAGTGCCAGGAACTCAGGGTTTGAGCTACTCAGTCCACTATTTATAACGCCGATACCACCGACGGCAACCAGTACCCAGACAACAGCGATCCATGTGACGGATAACATAAATAGACCCTGAATGGTATCAGTCCATGCAACACCACGCATTCCTGCGATGACGACATACAGGATCATGAAGAGTGTAATGAGTGCAGCACCGGCCCAGTATGGAATGACCCCGTTTGAGAGCCCGGTAAGCGCCTCACCAGCACCCATCTGTTGTAACATGACGTACGGAAACAGCCAAAAGAGGCTGATAAGCGCAACAAGACCACGGAGCGTCTGCGAGCCGAAGCGATCGCCAAGCATCTCACCAAGCGTTACATAGCCGTGTTTCTGTCCGATCAACCACTGTTTGTAGCCAATCAGATACCACAGGATCGCAAACAGAACACCGTCCATCACACCCATAACGAGAATCCACTCAGGACCCTGCGCATACGCAATATTCGGACCCCCAAAGAACGTGAACGCCGAAAGAAGGGTCGCAAACGTTGTGAATAAAAGGACGATCGTCCCGATTGATCGATCTGCAAGGTAGTAATCTTCGGCTGCATTTGTTGTCACTCGGTATGCAATGACACCGATTATGAGTGCAACCAGAAGGTACGCGAGTACAACGCCAAGTTGAATCGCTAACTCAGCCATTGGTTACACCCATTCCGCGGTCCCACGCGCGTTTCGTGAACTGCCAAAAAAGCGCTGTTGCAACAACCATCCAACCGATGTGCCACCACAACCATGCTGGGAGCCCAGCAACAACCGTTCCATCACCCCAGAGGAACCACGGTACTGAAAACACTGTGAGCAGTGCAAACGCCACGACCCACAGGACGTCGACAATTCGATCGGCCATATTACTAATGAATACTATACAGTGGTACCTAAACGTTGTGATTGGCCAACAGAGGGTAGTTTTGAAGAATAATTTTCTTCATATCTCATGTTTGAATTCAGAATAGTTTTGTATACAGTATTGGTTCGGCTTGGTATGCAGATCGCCGTTCAGCTTTACTCGCTTCGAAACGCTGGTTGGTCTTTCTCTGAGACGATTGAGCGGGTATCCGCGGCCGGGTTTTCGGGAGTCGAATTTGCAGGTCTGCCCGATGAACCGCCCGAACAAGTGGAAAACATATGTTCAAAAAACGAGGTGGCAGCTGTGAGTGCACACGTGCCGCTCTCTACGATCGAATGTGAGCCCACGGTGATTCAAGAGTATCAACAGCTTGGAGTAACGGAGTTTGTGATCCCATATCTTGAGCCGAAAGCGTTCGACCCAGACACGTTCACGGTAACAATGGATCGGCTAGCGGCTGCCAATCAACAGATCGAGGATGCTGGTGGAACGCTTAGCTACCACAATCATGAACATGAACTTGAAACGATCGGTACATACACAATCCTTGAGAGGCTTCTGTCCGAGACCGCGCTCTCACTCCAACTAGACGTTGGCTGGGCAACTGCTGCAGGATGTGACCCGATCGAACTCTGCAATCAGTATCGAAATCGGCTCACATCGATCCACCTCAAAGATGTCCGTCTCGATGAGACCGCACCACGTGGGGGCACTCCGGTAGGATTAGGTGAGGGTGATGTGGCACTTACGGATATTCTTCAAGCGGTCCCTGTTGAGCAGGTGATATTCGAGCATGATGATCCGAAAGACCCAGCTGAAGCACTAGTAGATGCAGGTGACTGGTTCCGGCCCATGTAATGTCCAAAATCACAAACTACAAGTGCGACAGCTATTTGCCATCAGGACGAGTATATAAATTGTTCCAACGAATCGTGCTACTCAGATAGTTCGATTTTGGATACACCTCACTACCATCACATTACCATTAGGAATTTCATATGGACGATACATCAAAATATCTTATACATGCACGCATCGTTGCAAGCGGCGTCGTAGAGCGCAGCGACGTTGTGGGCGCAGTCTTCGGCCAAACCGAAGGCCTTCTCGGGGATGAGCTCGACCTCCGAGATTTACAACAATCATCAAAAGTCGGGCGAATAGACGTACAGATCGACTCGGAAAATGGACAGTCATTCGGAGAGCTAACGATCGCGACCAGTCTCGACAAGGTCGAAACCGCGATTCTCGGTGCTGCATTAGAGACCATTACTCGTGTTGGCCCCTGCCGGGCACAGGTCGAAGTGACTGACATCGAGGATGTCAGAGCCGCAAAACGTAGAGAAGTTGTTGGCCGGGCAAAAGAGCTGCTCGCCGAAGGGTTTGACGAGAGCGTCATGTCCAGCGAAGAGCTGCTCGCGGAGGTCAGAGAGTCTGCACGGGTTGCAGATATAGCAGAGTACGGCGGCATGCCTGCAGGTCCGCGCGTCGTAGATTCTGATGCAATCATCGTCGTCGAAGGTCGAGCAGATGTCCTTCAATTGCTGAAATACGGAATCAAAAATGCAGTTGCTGTTGAGGGGACAAACATCCCAGAATCGATCGCAGCGCTCACAAATGAACGAACGGTGACAACATTCTTGGATGGCGATCGAGGAGGTGAGCTCATCCTCAAGGAATTAGCGCAGGTTGGCGACGTCGATTACGTGGCGTTTGCACCATCCGGAAGTTCCGTTGAAGACCTCGATCGGGCGGCTGTGCTTTCGGCACTGCGAGAGAAAATGCCGTTCGAACTGCTCGTTGATGAGCCAAACATCCGAGAAACGGTGACAAGTCAGACGGGTGCAACCGACGCAGAGACACAACGTTCAGCAATGAGTTCAGTCACCAGCACAAAAACCGCATCAGAGACAAACACGCAAACACAGGCTTCCGATACCGAAGTTGCAGTGAATGTCGTACCGAGTACCGGAACGGAGGCAGCTAGATCCGAACTGACAGATAACTCTGGAGGTAAAGACACAGAGACCGCCTCAGAGAGCTCGATCGGAGATACGGATGCGCGAGACACAGAAACAATAGGGGTCCCGAAACCGCCACAATCGATCCGAGAATACGTTACAGAAGTAATTGCAGGTGCAACAGATACTGCAGTGTTTCTTGACGAATCATGCCAACAGCTCGATACCTGTGATACTGGAAAGGTGTTCGCAACTCTTGAGTCGACAGAAACAGTACCGGAAACGATCGTTCTCGATGGAACGCTCGATCAACGGCTCCTCGATCTTGCAACCGATCGTGGGGTTGAACAGATTGTTGCAACAGCCCATGGGGAGTTCGTCAAAAAACCAGTTGGGACGCGAACGTTAACCGGCTCACAGCTCCTTGACACCGTTACACACTAACTAGTAGCTGTTGTCACCTCATTGTGTGCCGTAAGTGATGATTAGAATAATCCAACAGCGACTGCAATCAGAACGGCACCACCTGCCCCACCGAGAGTCGCAAGGAAATTCACAGACTGATTGCCGAGCCGATCGCCTTCAACTGTGGCTCCTAAGACGCTGTCAACTGTGATTCCAACAATCCCACCCGCCGTGATTACACCTGCTAACACCAGTGTCTCAGCACCGGGAAGCACGGTCGCAGAAAGAATACCGATAACTGCAGCACCAACAAGGCCAGCGAGTTCACCCTGCCATGTAACCGCACCATCAGTTCCTGGCTCAACAGGTTCAAGCGTCGTAATGAGTCGAGGTGTGTCAAACAGCCCGCCGATCTCACTGGAGAGCGTGTCACCAAGTGCTGTTGCAAGCGAACCGGAGAACGCAACTACAAAAAGAACCTCGGGGGCGGAAAGCTGATCTGCCGCAGCAAACCCGAGCACTGCAACGAGTGCAACGGCAGAGTTTCCGAGAACGTTTCCAGTTCCACGCGCACCATCGTTCTCTTCAGCCACGCCGCGAGCAGATTTATCATCATATTTAAACTTTGAAGCAAGTGCTCCAGTGCCATAGAATGCAATGAGAACGGCGAACCAGCCAAAACCACCATAGACGATCGTAATAAGTCCAAGCAAGACGCCGGTAAGCGCACCTGCGATCGAGGCAGTGCCGAGAGCGTAGGAGACGTAGCCAAGGAGGCCAGTGAGAACTACAGCAATGAGCAGGTAGGTTGGGTCAAGTGAGCCGGCGAGCGATTCGAGCCCCCAAAGTGCAATTCCAACAGTGAATAGCACAACCGGGTCATCACGCTCATACAGTAGCTCACGAAGGATCGCTGCAAGCAACACCGCGGCGATCGCAAGAAATGAAATAAGCGCCACATCAATCTCGCCGCGGAGTTGAACAGTGACGGCAGCCTGCCCAGCGACTGCAGCTGCTGCACCGACAATGAGAAATCCAACGACTGCTCGTAGTTCAGTTACATCAGCGATATCAAGGAGTTGCTTACCAAGGTTTCCAAATGCAACACCAAATATTGTGGCTGTAAACACTGTTTCCGGCATCGAAAGCTGTGGAGCGGTCGAAAGTAGGGCAAGCCCTGCTGCGGCGAGTGCGAAGCCAGCAAGCCCGTTGAGACGTTGGTCTTGTCGATCTCCCGGTCGTGCAAACAGTTCGAACACGGGCCCGCTAGAGATGAGAAACGCGGCCGCAACTGCAATGAGCGCAAATGGTACGGCAGTTACGAGGCCCAGTGTTGGCGAAACCACGGCAATGCTCGCGACTGCTGCAAACGCTGCTGCTCGTCGAGGCCGTCCAGTCACATCTGCGGATATCGTGGACTGACACTTAACCTTCCCGACATCCGAGTTCGCATCATCCAAAATAATGGATGTGTTTGTCACCCATGATGGCACTGCGGCGAAGCCATTATTCGATCGGATATCGTTAGATAGCGTGTGCGTTTATACAATGCCTATCTAGCATCTCGAATACGCCGACATGCTACTGCAGCGCCGACTCATGTTGCAGTGATCCTCACAGAACGAGACCTGCTTGAAAGCGGGGCGTATGAGACGCTAAGCTCATTTTTCACGTGGGCATTTGAGTATGGTACCGATCGAGTTACGGTTTCTATCAGTGTGCTCGATAAAGCGGTTGTCCCCACACTCCAGCGTGAGTTGGAAACAATCTCTGCACCTGAGATGATCGCTGTTCGCGGGCCGAAGGATACCGAGCCGGTTGGAACCCCAATACAGATCAACATTGGACTCGGGGGCAAACACGAGTTTGCTGCAGCGGTCGCTCAACTTGCAACTGCGGTTGAAGCAGGAGAACTCTCACCAGATGAAATTGACGCGGATTCGATCGCCGATCGACTAGTGTTTCCCGATGAACCCGATCTGCTGATTAAAACCGGCGAAGAGCGGCTGTCTGACTTTATGATCTGGCAGTCGGTCTATTCGGAACTCTATTTTACGGATATTAATTGGCGAGATTTTCGAAAACGAGACTACCTTCGTGCAGTCTTGGATTATAAAGACAGACAACGGCGGTTCGGCCGATAACAACGGATTAATCTGCAGGCTCTGACTGGTGGACTTCGTTGTTAAGCTCTTCAGCAAGGACATCTCGATCTGCGTTTGGAAGATGTTCCTTGAGCCGTCTGGCGACCGATCGGGCCTCGTCAATCTCCACTTCTGCGACCGCTCGAACAAGTGCAATTGCCCGCTTCGATCGCGTACGCTGCCATGAGTGTTCTCGTGATTCGTAGGTTCGGATTCCGCGAAGAAAGTCAATTTTTGAAAACTCAGGCCAGTACGGAGCACAAAAGTAGACTGCAGCCTCGTTACCGTTTGCATGCCATGGTAGAAAATTCGAGGTGCGTTCATCGCCACCGGTACGAATGATCAGATCGACATCTCTGACTGGTTGCCGGTAGAGTCGTGATTCGATTTCAGAAACGTCGACATTCTCTGCGCGGAGTGTTCCGGTCGCAACATCCGTTGCAACATCTCTTGCCGCTCGTAAGAGCTCGTTTCGGCCGCCATAGGCAAGTGCGATATTAAGTGTGAATCCAGAATAGCTCGCAGTTCGACGTTCAGCGTACTGGATTGCGTTCTGCACGCGTGTTGGGAGCTGTTCGATATCGCCGATCGCACGGATGCAGACGTTATCATCGTGGACCCGACCGGCATCAGCAAAATCATAGAGTTTTGATTCGATAAGATCGAACAGCGGCTCAAGCTCTTCTGGTGGCCGGTTGAAATTTTCTGTCGAGAATGCATATAAGGTAAGCTCCTCGACGCCAAGCTCCGCACACCAGTCCAACACATCTTCTGTTGTGTCCGCACCAGCATGATGGCCTTTGTGTGGGTCTTTCCCGCTTGACCGTGCGTATCGGCGGTTCCCATCCTGAATAATCGCAACGTGTGACGGAGCGGTCCCGATTTCTCTATCGAGAAGCCGCTCATACACGCGATATAGTTGCCGCCGAAGATACGAGCGCATTCAGTACTACTATTTCAGTGATCCTATGAGTGTCTTATGCTTCGTCTGTATTTTCATTGCCATGTTTGGGTGAAATCTCATCTGGATGCTGTAGTTCTGAGACCAATTTGTCTCCAGAGTAGGTCTGAACGCGATTGATCAAAACGCCCAACAGAAACCCAACAGTCCCAATTGCAAACGTAAACAGAAGTGAAAACAACAGCGAAAGCTGAAGTCTCACAACAATATCTCCCTGCGCGATCGGGCCGTACGGTGCGTTCACCATGTAGCCAAACACAGGAAACAGCACAAGTGAGAACGCAACAAATGCACCATCATTTGCGTAGCCAGCGAGCGCAGCAAGAACGCCTAAAAGAAGCGACGGCCCAATCAAAAATAGCAACTCAGGCCCATCAACGACGCCTGTTACGCCATACCCTGTAAGAACCAAAAGAACCGCACCAGTTGGGAGCCACGGATTCACATCACCCGCGTCAGAGAGAATGTAGATTGCCGCGACAACTGAAAGGATAAACGCCCCTGCAGCAGCGTACTGCATCGTTGTCGTTCCAACAGGATCACCGAGTCGTTCCCACAGTGCTGGAAGGGCTAAGGTCCCGAACGCGGTGAGCGTTAGCAGCCCGGAAATGGCCAGGATCTGACCTGCAAGTCGAAGGTTACGGCCAATAAGGAACCGAACCACAGACTGCGCCATGCCAATTGATTTTCAGCCGTATTGAATAAATCTATGGCTCCAATTTTGGGCCGTGATAATTACGCTCATCCGTCGCGGTCGATGGATCGCCAGTCGTTTATCAGACGCCTACAGAGAACTATACAATGAGCAAGACACTCGATGATGATCTGTACAAGCGAACGAAAGCATTGCTCGAACCTGGTGAGATTGAACTTGTCGGAGCAATCGTCCACAGTGGGCTGACAAGCCAAGAGGATCTCGAGATGCACGAACTAACCGTTGACCTCAACGAGATTATCAGTGAACACGCTGGAAAAGGTGAGACATATATCTATGCAGGAAATGATAGCACCGACTTTGCATCAAACCAGTTCCAAGGGCTAACACTTGAGGATGAGGAGTTTGTGTGGGAGTGCCAGCAGCTGCTCCGTGATGGGACATTTAAACTAGTGTTCTATTATGAAGCAACCGCAGATCAGGAGGCGATCGTCAGTGCAATTGAGTCTCTCGGCTACGACGTAACGGCCGTTCCTTAGAGTCCAACGAGCAGCCACGCAAGCCCGATCGCCCCCAGGCTCAGCACAAGATTTCCAATCGCATTCGCGGCTGCTGCAGTGCGTTTTCCATCTTCAAAAAGCAGGATCGTCTGGACGCTGAATGAAGAGTAGGTTGTGAATGCACCACAAGCCCCAATTCCGATCAAAAGCATCGTGTCAGATGATGCACCACCAAACACGAGCACGCCCAGCACAAAGCTCCCGATTACGTTGACAATAAGCGTCGCATACGGAAACTCGGTTGCGGGAACGTACTCACCAACGGCATATCGGAGCAGTGCACCGATCGCGCCACCGGTTCCGACGAGAAATGCAGGCTCCATTATGAGGCCTCCATATCCGCCTCTGTCTCATCGGTCGGTTCGAGCCACTGAACGGTCCCACGGGCGAGAAAAACCGCCCCAAACCCACACACGTAACTCCCACTGATATACAACAGTGCAATCTCTGGATCGGTAACCGCATCCAAGACAAACATGCTATATGTCGTAAACGAAGAAAGAAATCCAGTCCCGAAAACAAGTCTTGAATTATCATGGATAACGTCGTCTCGAAGTGAATCGTACACGAGCACACCAAGTGCGAAGCTACCGACCACGTTGACAGCAAACGTCGATGTCAGCGATCCAGGAATCAGTACATCAACTGCGTATCGGGCATTTGCGCCTGCAAACCCGCCGATCGCAATCAGTAAAATCGGTTCAATGTTTCCAAGTAGCTGTCTCCGTCTCATAACGGTCTCTCAAATAGGAGCCATCAGCCGGAATCGGCGGTTGAGAAAGGCGAGCCCCATCGCCCAATCTATCTGAATGCTGTGACGCGACTGTGTTAATAGTTGCTAAGACCAGTAGTGGTGGGTTATGCTTCGCTTGGGAGCAGCTCAATAGTGAGCGCGAACGCTTCGTCCGGTTCGAGCTGCTGTGTCTCAAACTGATACGGCCCAATTGCTAAGCAGCGTTCGGAATACTCTGTGGCATACAGCCGGTAGGTTCGAGTAATCGTTCCGCATGGGTCAACAGTGGTTTGTGTTCGTGTTTCCTCAGTCTCAAGCTCGGATTCTGCTTGCCAGCAGCCGTCTTCCGGTCGTCGTGGGAGTTGAACAGTTACATCACGTTCAGTGTCGGGAATCGCGAGGATCCCAACGTCAGAGAGTTCGGTGTGTATCCCTTCATAAACGCTATACGGTGGCGTCGGACCACCAATAAAATCGTATGGCTCGGATCGTTTGTTTGTATATCGGATCGTTAACAGTGCAGGGCGGTCCTCAGTGAACTGGCGTGTTATACGTGCTTGAAGTGTGAATAGCTCAGTGTCAACCTCAGTTGTCTCGACCCGTGCGAACGGGAATCCCTCATCTACGTCGATACCCTCGGATTCGATCGGGCTGATTTCACACTCTGTCGGACGTGGTGTCGGCGTTGCCCTCTCAGTTGGCGTTGGAGTTTCAGTTGGTGTTTCAGTCTCCGTTTGGTCCGGATCCGTCGGTGGTATTGTTGGTTGTTCACGCAACGAATTACAGCCTGCCGTCGAGATGGCGGCAATGCCACCAATTGTATGGAGCAGTTGACGTCGTGAGGGCACATCCATATACTGAGACCACAAGGAGTGACTCTAAGAATCTTCCGTCGTATACGAATCGTAACGGGTATTTCGAGATGCTTATTCATTGGGAGACCCAAGTACAGACATGCAACAGGTCGATGCGGAGCTATCACCGACCGATCGGGCTATTTTAAATGCGTTCCAAGGTGGATTTCCAGTTGTTGAGCGGCCGTTTGAGGCGGCTGCTGCCGCGCTGGCCGACCATGGCGTGGAGTTGACAGCGACTGAGCTCTGTGAGCGTATTCAGACACTTGATGAAAACGGCGTCCTCTCTCGATTTGGTGCGCTGGTAAACGCACAAGAAATTGGTGGCAATGCATCGCTCGTTGCGATGCATGCGCCTGCAGACCGATTTGACGAGATCGCAGCACAGGTCAACAGCTACCGGGAAGTTGCGCACAACTACGAGCGAGCACATCCATATCTTAACATGTGGTTCGTTGTGTCAGTTGCCGAGGAGAGTCGGATCGCGGGTGTCCTTTCAGAGATTGAAGACGAAACGGGACAGAAGACGTACAACCTTCCAAAACAACAGGAGTTCCGCGTTGAAGCCAAGTTCTATCTCGATGGACCGATCGAGGGTGGGGTTATCGATCTATCGGACCTAGGACCGGATGTAACGCCACGTGATCGGACCACACTGACACCACAAGAGCGGGATCTAATTTTGGAGATTCAGGGTGGGTTCCCACTAACTGAATCGCCATACGAAGCGATCGCGTCGGCGCTTGATGCAGAGCCAGCATGGGTTCGAGAGACAATTAAACGGTTCAATATCGAAGGGAAGATCCGCCGAGTTGGCGTTATTCCGAATCATTATGCGCTTGGATATACAGAGAACGGGATGACCGTTTGGAACGTTCCTGACGACGTCGTTGACACGGTTGGACCGGAGGTTGCGGGCCTTAATTTCGTGACACACTGTTATCAGCGTCCGCGTCACGACGGTGTGTGGCCGTACAATTTCTTTGCGATGACGCATGGTCGAAGCGAGGAAGAAAGCCAACAGCGGATTGAACAGGTTCGCGATGTCATGCAGGAGTACTGGGACGTCTCCGATGACGATTGGGACTCGTTGTTTTCAACCCAAATACTCAAAAAGACGGGCATCCGATTGCAGGAGCGAGCAGCAGCAAATACAACAGACGAAACGTGAGACAACAGCAATGATCCCGCTATATCACGACTTTCGGGGTGAGACAGTTGTTATCTTTGGTGGTGGTAGCGTTGGCTATCGAAAGGCACAACGCTTCGCCACAGAGGCACGTGTTATTGTGGTTAGCCCTAAGTTTGATCCGCGGTTCGCTGACCTCGATTCGGAGTCGATCGAACTCATCCGCGCCGCTCCAGCGGCAGCGGCAGTTGGGTCGTGGATCGATCGATGTGAACCAGCACTCGTCGTGATTGCCACCAATAACACTGAAATAAACGATGCAATCGATACAGCAGCCTCCGAACGCGGAGTACTTCGGAACAATGCTGCTATGTCAGGTGAGCGATCGGCACGAAGCGTAGTTGTCCCCGCAACAGTCTCTGATGGTCCGGTGACGGTTTCAATCTCTACGGGCGCGAACAGTCCGGCACTCGCAAAGTACCTTCGACAGCAACTGGAGGGCAAAATTGACGGTGCAGGAGAGCTCGCAGCGCTAACAAGTGAACTCCGAGAAGAATTAAAAAAAAGCGAGCTATCACCACAACAACGCCGAGATGCAATCCGAGCAGTCGTGCGATCCGAAGCGGTTTGGAAGGCTTTACATAGCGGAGATACGAAAGCAAAAAAAGAGGCAACGCGCGTGATTACAGAAACGGTTGGTGATTGGGTCTGATGTTCCAAACAGGTGTCATTTCAGGGGTGAGTATTTCACATGCACATGCAAGCGTTGACGAAATCGATGCTGCAAGCGGTGAGAGTGTTTCTGATGTAGTTACGTCGCTGCAGGTTGATTCGCGGGTAACCGAGGCGTTTGCAATCCAGACCTGTAACCGTGCAGAAATGTATGTTGTTACTGAGAGCGATGCAGCGGGACAAGAGATATTAACACCATATGTTGGCGGGGTTCGAGAGGGTGCAGTCGTTTTTATGGACCACGAAGAGAGTCTTCGTCATCTCATGCGTGTTGCATCCGGTCTCGAATCGCTAGTTATCGGTGAAGACCAGATTCTGGGGCAACTGAAAACAGCAGCGGAAGATGCACGTGGCGCTGGTGGAGTTGGCCCAATTTTCGATCAGGCACTCACAAAAGCGATCCACGTTGGCGAGCGTGCTCGAACTGAGACGAAAATCAACGAAGGTGCACTCTCGCTTGGGAGCGCTGCAGTTCGGCTTGCAAGTAGAGAAGTCGAACTTTCGGGTGCGACTGGACTCGTTGTTGGTGCTGGCGAGATGGGGACGCTCTCTGCAAAAGCGCTTGCGTCTGCAGGTGTTGATCGTATCATCATCGCAAACCGGACCGTTCCACACGCGGAACATGTCGCAGCCGAAGTAGACGTTGATGCGCAAGCAGTTGCGATCGATGCAGCACCTGCTGCCGCTGCGACCGCGGATGTGATAATCTCAGCAACGGGGAGCCCAACGTACGTGCTTGATGAACGTCGGCTTTCCGATGCAGGGAACACAGTGTGTATTGATATCGCACAGCCACGAGATATCGATCCGTCTGCAGCGCAGATAGCTGGCGTCTCGGTATATGACATTGATGCCCTCGAAAGTGTAACTGAGGAAACCCGTGAAAAGCGAGATGCTGCTGCAAGCGCAGTTGAAGAGATGATCGATATCGAACTCGATCGACTGCTAACGGCATTTAAACGAAAACAAGCAGACGATGCAATCAGAGCGATGTATGAGAGCGCAGAGTATGTCAAATCAAGGGAAATTGCAACTGCACTCACAAAACTGGAGGCACACGGAGAGCTAACTGAGGAGCAGAAAGCGGTCGTTGAGTCGCTTGCAGATTCGATCATCGGCCAATTGCTTGCTGCACCAACAAAGAGCCTGAGGGACGCAGCGGCCAATGATGATTGGACGACAATTCAAACTGCAATGCGACTATTCGATCCTGGATTCGACGAGCCACCACAAGGGACAACGACGCCAAACCACGGGCCACATGTTGATGGCGAAATCCCACAACACGTTCTTGATCAGCTATCTGACGACTGACTAGCGAGCTGTTTTATTTGAACATTGACATCCGCAACGAGGAGTTCAAACGTTTTTGCTCTCTTTGAGACACCGAATTCTGTTTGCGGCGTTAAATACTAACAGTTCTGCGTGACGTTTGTCACTCGCACTGAATGCATGTGACTCATGGGACCCTGCTTGAAACACGCCAAGGTCTCCAATTGGCACGCTAATAAGCGATCGGTACGCTCCTGCGGTGTTATGCGTTTCGTTGGTGGAGAGATCATAGATGATCGCAGACTCACCCGAATTGTATGTCTGGCCTGCAATCGTCTCCTCGACTGAAAGCTCAGTGTAGTATCCGCTCGATGCTGCAGTTTCAGAGACTGCTGCAGCAACCAGCTTTCCGTCGTCGTATGTGTTCACTGCACAGACATCGAACGCAAGCACACCCTCTGCAAACTGAACCATGTTCTCGTAGACCGCTTGCTCGGAGTCTGCTTCCATGAGTGCACCCGCAGCCGCATGGAGTATCTCGATAGTCTCTGTCTGTTCAGCAAGCTGCTTTTCCGTTGCAACCTGAGCAGTGATGTTGTGCGAGACTGCTTGGCCGGCGGGCTTGCCTTTATATGTGATCGGTGAGGTCGCGGTAAGCGTGTATTTTGTCTCTCCATTTTTTGAGACAACCTGTTGTGTAATTTCCGGAGCAGATGAGTTGTTTTGAAAAATATTAGCTAAACGCGTCTCGGCTTCAGCACGATCGGCTGGATGGATGTACTCCAGCACACAATCGCCAACAACATCCTCTGGAGAGTCGGCTCCAAAGAGCGCGGCTGAGGCTTCATTTGCATACAATAAGACGCCATTACGATCAAAAATATGAATGCCAACCGGAGACGTCTCGACAAGCGTTCGGTACCGTCGCTCGGATGCTTCGAGCGCTTCTGTCGATCGCCGTTGCTCAATCACATTCTGGATCCGATTCGCAAGGACAGTGTACTGATCTGTGCTTCCCTTTTTTTGCAAATAGTCTGTGACACCTTTCGAAACAGCCTTGCTTGCAATTTCTTCGGAGCCTTTGCCAGTAAACAGAATAAATGGCAGATGATCATCGATAGATCGAATCGAAGATAACAGCTGTAACCCGTTTTGTGTGGGCATGTCGTAGTCAGAGACAACACAGTCGTACGAACTTGTCTGTAGTTGCTCAACAACTGCTGTTGGATCTGTCTGAATATCAATGAGCAGCGAATCATCGATTCGAGTTAGAAACGTCCGTGTGAGTGTTGCGAATGCCTCATCGTCATCCACTACAAGTACCCGAGAAGTGCCCATTAGCGTATACTCTGTGTGGTGATGTATAAGTCTCCGTCTATCTTGTTATACTACGCACATTTTTCACGACTGCAGGCGTATGACGTGGTATGTCACTTCTATCCGATACAGAGATTGCAGATGGACTACCAGCTAAGTGGACACGTGATGATGATGAGATTGTTCGTGAGTACACATTTGACTCATATCTTGATGGTGTCGAATTTGCGGGTGATATTGGAGAGGTTGCAGAAGAAGAGTTTCACCACCCTGAGATCATCATCGGATACAAGTCTGTCGAGGTTCGTCTGACGAGCCACGAGGCGGGGGGGATTACAAAAGATGACCTTCGACTTGCAGCACTGTTCGATGACGAGTACTAAACACAACCGGCACTGATTCCGTGATCGAAGATGGACTCCGGATACATCTTTCGCGTTGAATTTAGACTCTCACCAGCGATCGGCTCGGTTGAGCCACATCGTTTCAAAACAGTGTATCGACACCCGTTGGTTGCGCCGCCTAAAGACGGATGGCTCTTTTTTCGAGACTGGCTTTGGCATGGTGAGCTCACAGATCGCGCACAGTTTCGACCGATCGTTTCTGATGCACTCGGTGTCACCGTAACAAACGTGCAATTCAGTGAGGTTGTTATCAGCCAGCCGGAACTCGAGTGTCTTGATGTCGCAATTGAGAACAATCTGAACAAGTTTGGCCCCGATACATCGACAGCGGTTCGGCATGCACATCTTGGAAGCTCAATCCGGGTGGTCGACAAGGCGTAACAACGTAACACACATACCGTTCTATGACCTAACTATTGGCCTGAAATGGTCGTCGATGCATACGATTTCTGGCTGTTCGATCTCGATGGAACGCTTGTCGATGCGGAGTGGTCCTACACTCGATCGGTATTCGATCGCGTAGGCGAGCGAATTGATCGCCCGTTCAGCGATCGCGAAGCAGAGATTATCTGGCATGGACTCGGCGGAGCACGAAACCCGATCTTGCGAGCATGGGACATTGATCCTGCTGCATTTTGGCCAGCATTTCATGCGGAAGAGAATCCGCAACAACGGGCGGAAGCTACGTATCTTCACGGCGACGCAGACGCATTGCTTTCGGTAATTGATGTACCGATCGGGATTGTCACGCACTGTCAATCATTCCTCACTCAACCAGTTCTTGAACAGCTAGCGCTTGACGAGCGGGTAGAGACCGTGCTCTGTTGTACGGATGAGACTGGTTGGAAACCGGATCCAAAACCAGTCCAGTCAGCGATGAAACAGCTCAACATCGGACGTGACAGCGTTGGCGTTCTCGCTGGTGACGGGGAAAGCGATATTGGTGCGGCATGGAATGCTGGCTTAGATGGAATTCACGTTGAGCGACATGGTCCTGACCATCGTGGCCGGTGTGTGCTTGGTGATTATCGAGTCCGATCGTTCGACGAGCTTCCGTATTAAAAAGAGATATCGCAGCTAATTAGTCAGCACCCAATGCTGACTCAACACCATCACTGTTCATTGTAAGCTCGATTTCGTTGAGGTCATCGAGCGCAGCGCGCCCGTTGACGGCAATTGCGACAAACGCGACTTTTGTAATGAAGTCAAGATAGACGACAACCATCATCTCAGTGTTGAGTGTCAACCAACCAAATCCAGCCGGGGAGAAAACCCAAACAACGGGATACAGAGTCCATAAAACAACGGTGATGTTTCGTAGTTTGAAAAACTGCATCGAGATACGATCAGAGCGGAACGACGTCTGCTGTGGAACGGTTTTCACGAGCAGGTACGCAAGTCCAAGATATGCAAGGCTTCCAACACCGAAGAGTGCCCACGATAGAGTGCCAGTTGTCAACACCGCAGCAGCGCCAGAGGCGATCAGTATGATGTCAAGCGTAATCAGTGTCGCATACATTCGAACGCCTGCTTTACACAACATCGCAAGATAGAGCACAAGCAGCGGCGTTGTCAGCAGCCAATCAATATACCGTGGTGCATAGAAGATGGCATCACCGGGGGCATCGAACGTCCCAATATTGAGTGCCATCGCAGCATACGAAGCAGCTGCAATGCCAGTAATCGCCGCAAGAATTGCGTAATACGTTCGGTTGCGTGGGTTCTTAACCGCGAACCAGAGTGGTGGTATGGTTGCGATCGCTAATCCCACCGTTCCAATCCATGCCCATGTACTGATTGCAATCATTGTGCACCTCCGAACGTGAAGCCACTTTGCCGCTCCTTCGTGGTCCCACCATCAGTTTGTGTGGCTGTAAACTGGCTTGCAGTGACTGCCTCCATCGCGTCGTTCATTTGTGTGGATTCGACCATTCCACCATGATCAACATCGAACTGATCAAGGACCGTTCGGAGACTCTCTGCTTGTGAGGAAAGCTCTGTTGCGGCAGCCTCAACAGCAGCAAGCGTGTTCTGTTGTTGGTCTGCAACCTTGGTAACACCATCTGCTGCAGTTGTTGTCTGCTCGGAGATTGATGCAACCTCATCAATCATTTCAACAACGGTTGTTGCCGATCGGGCTTGATCTTCGGTTGTATGATTAATCTCTTGGACACTACTATCGATTTCGTCAACATACTCGATGACGTTATTTAGCTCTGCGATCGCCCCTTCGACAGTATTAACTCCTGCTGAGATCCGCTCTGAGGTGTCATCCATACCATCAACTGCCGTTTCGGTTCGGCTCTGGACGCGTTCAATTCGGCCTTCGATCTCCCCGGCTGCATCTTTCGTCTCCTCGGCAAGGGATTTGACTTCCTCCGCAACGACTGCGAACCCCGCACCTTCCGCACCAGCACGTGCGGCTTCGATCGAGGCATTGAGCGCAAGCAAGTTCGTCTGCTCTGCAATCTCTCCAATGACATCGACAATCTCACCAATTTCGGCCATCTCATCATCCAATGACTCAATATCATCCATGGTGGTTGCCGTTTGTGACTCGATCGCATCCATCTGTGAGATGGCTTCCTCTGCGGCTTGTTGTCCGTCAGTACCGGCTTCTGTTGCTCGTTTGGTTGTGTCTGCAACCGTTTCAACCGTTGCTGCCACCTCTTCGGCACCAGCAGAAAGGGTACTCATCTCATTTGAGACATCACGAAGGTTCTTGCTCTGTTTGTGTGCCCCCTCCGAGATTTCAGAAACCGAATCTGTAACCCCATTACTTGCTGTTTGAAGCTCCTCTGCACGTTCATCGACGCCATCTGAAGCTTCACTCACGTTCCCAGCAAACTGCTTGACATCACCGACAGTTTGTTCAAGCTCATCCAGCATTTCGTTGAATGAGTGGCCGACATTGGCCATAGCTTCATTCGCATCATCAACGGACGCCCGTTGTGTGAGATCCCCGGCAGAGACGGCTTGCATAACGGATTCATACTGTTCTGCTGTTTGTTCGAGTTGCTGTGCGCGTTGCTCAATTTGTGTTTGTACCTGTTGTGCATCACGTCGTGCTGACTCGGACTCTTCGATCTGTTCTCGAAGGGATGTCCGCATCGTATCAAGTGATGCAACCAACTGTCCGACTTCATCAGTTCGATCGGAGTCAACAGTTACCGAAAGATCACCTGCGGCCATCTGATCGGCCGTATTCGAAAGCTGTCGAAGCGAAATAATCGTATTGCTCCCCACAGTGACGCCCAACAGCGCTAAACTAATTACTGCAACAAGAATTAGTCCCAGAATGCTTGAGGCGATACCTGCATCCGTTTCTCCAATCTCAGTGATTACTTGTATGTAAACCAATGCACCGGACCCAACAATCAATAAAAGAATCCCAATAAGCGACAATGAAAGCTTAATCGCATAGCTTCCACGTATTGTGGACTTCCACCCTGTATCAGACATATGTGTCTGTAGGTAAATTCTCAATTCCTCCTGATAAAACTGCAACTCAAATTATCTATTTTGAGAGCGTGGTGTCCATTTACAATCCAGTTGGGTGTGAAATATATTCTGTTGTTAGCCCCCATTGGGAGGCAAGCGCTTGTACCGATCGAACGCCAAACGTCTCTGTTGCATAGTGACCAGCCAAAAAGACAGAGACTCCAGCCTCGCGCGCTTCGTGGTAGACTTTTTGTTTTCCCTCACCGGTGATCAACGCATCAACGCCAGTGTTGCTTGCTTCTGCAAACCAGTCAGTGCCGCTTCCGGTGACAATCGCCACATCGGTTAGTTCATCTGGGCCAAAAGCAAGCACGTGTGTCGGTTTCGATCGTTCAAACGCATCAAGTGTTGTAGCGATTGCATCTGGTGACTGTGGCGTTCCAAACACACCTTTCTGTCCGATATGTTCGGGGCCAAGCGCGCCGAATGGCTCCCGGTCAACAAGCGAGAGCGCATCTGCGATTCCAGCGGCGTTACCAATTTCTTGGTGTCCATCCAGCGGTAGGTGAGAGACATATAGTGCAATATCATTACGAATAAGCTGCTCGACCAGGTTGTACTCTCGGCCAGTTACTCGTTCGATACCACCCCACGAGATTCCATGGTGTGTCACAAGGACATCTGCGTCTACTTCGATTGCAGCCTCGATTGTCGCGGTTGCAGCATCAACCGCAAACGCGACTGTTTCGATCGACCGATCCGGTGGTCCAACTTGCAGGCCATTTGCACTGGCATCAATGTCAGCGTATGCATCTGTACGGAGCGTTGAGTCCAACCGATCAACAAAGTCAACAAGCTGCATACACGATAGCACAACGGCGAGCCGTTTGTATGTGCCGAGAAGCGAATTGTGCGTTAAATAGTGCGGCTGCTCAGCAGAGAAATGCGCAAACACGTGGTTTGGGTTTGCGATCGATTGAAAATGTGCGTTACTTATTCGAGTTTGACAGCGCTAACCTGTCCAGTCTGTCCTGGTCGGGAGGTGACGCGCGCTTCACCCTCAGAGGTGCTGATAACAGCTCCCTTCGTGATGATGTTCCGTCGCACGTAGTTAACGTTCGATGGGTTCTCTTTGACGCCTTCAATCTCTGCTGAAACAGTGCTTTCGCCGTCTGAAACGTTTGCAACGTTTGTCGAGAGCGCACGGAACTTCTTCTCGCTTCCGCGCGAATCAATAACCTGCAGGCGTGGTTCGCCAACGGTCGTCTCGGATGGTTCGCGACCGAGTTGGTAGCGTTTCTTTTTTCGGAATGGCTTGAGTCGACCGCCAGTTCGCTTTCGGGTAGAGCGTCCCTGATCTTTCATACCGGAGAAAACAGCCAGGAGATACTTGAATCGCTCGGAACGCGTCGCTGTGTATGTTAGTCAGTGGCGCTCGATCAACCAGTTGATGTATGAGTCGCAACCTTTTCCGTCCGCTCACCCATTCACCCATACCATGAGCCTGGATGTTGCCGTTGCCGTACCGTTTCGGCAAAAAGGCAAGCGAGCACTTGGTGAGGGCGAGATTGTCGTAGCGCTGTCGCTCGATCGCGATTGGTTTTCGCCTGATCAGGCGAAACGACTTGTAGATGTGGCGCTTGGCCGCGGTTTGCTTGAGTCAGTTGACGGGGAGCTACGACCGACATTTGATCCCGACGATGTAGTTATCCCAGAAGACTTCAGTCCAGATGAGTCAATTCTTCGAGAGCAATCGACATTTGAGAAGGCACTCGATTCGCTTGTTGCAGATGGGATTCAAAAACAGGATGCTGTTGCGAAGGCAAACACAGTTCAACAGGAGCTTGGCGTAACGATCGAAACTGCAGCGGTGATTGTTGCCCGACGCCGCGGAGTTAATGTGGACGAGCTTGCAACAACGGTCGTACACGAACTCGAAGAAGCCTAACCATCCGACACAAAAACTAACGCATGGTCATTGATCGACTCACCGACGGTAAACGGATCGCACAGATACTTTCTTCGGAGATTACCGGCGATAAAAAAGCGCTCCAAACGCTCTCTGTAGCTGATGCTAACCCGGATATTGAACCAACAGCAGACGGTGCGCTTGCCTACCGTGCAACACTCGATGCGGACACAACGGACACAGCCATACACGTTGCAGATGTCTTTGTCCAGGCCGATCGCGTTCGTGTCGAGTTTCGCGTTGTACCAGACGTTGCTGCAGCAGCAGGCGCGCGCGCAAATCTTCGTGTTCGTCCAAAGGCTGTGTCACCACCACGGACGATCGTGTTTGTTGAAGATGGTGCACAGGTTAAATGGTGTATGCCAGTATTTGAGGCAGTGGTTGACGCAGTATCAGCAGAAGATGTCGAGTAGCTATACCAACGATTCGAGCAGTGCTGGAAGTTCGAGCACCAGTTTGTTTCGATCGATGTGTGCATCTGCCCGTGGATCCGGCTCAGGTCCACCTGAAAAAAGAACTTGTACAGCGATCATCCCAGCATTTGTTGCTCCCCCAATATCGTCGCGTGGCGTATCTCCAATATAGACGGTTTCTTCCGGGGTTGTCCCTAGTTCCGAAAGCAGCGCAGAGAAGGCATCCGGGTGTGGTTTTCCAGCTGGTAGTTCGCCAGTGACGAGTGCAACTGGAAAGAGTGTGTTCCACTGTAAACGATCGATTTTCTCACGTTGTGCCTTGATTGGCCCGTTCGTAAGCAGTCCAACCTGATATGTCTCTTTGAGTTCCTCAATAAGTTTCTCTGCGCCTGGTATCGGATTGAGCGCTTCTGTCACTGCTTGTCGATACGCTGCAGTGAGCGTTGCTGGGTTGGTCTCTGTCTCATCGTATTGTGCGAGTACATCTTTAAAAATCGGCTCACGGGTCTCTTCGGTGAGGTTGTTCCGATGGGCCGTTAGGTACTCCTGCCGTGTGATTGGAGGTGCATTGGTTGCCGATACAGCCTCTTTCAACAGCGTTTCTCTGTCACGTTTCGGCACCGCAAGTGTCTCGTCGAGATCAAACGCGACCCCTCTAATTGCCATTATGTGCCGGTAGGACGCCAACCATCATGAGGATGCCGGCTCATTTTCAGGATATCGATCGCTTTTTTGCTCGTTCACACTACCTCTGTTGATGTGACACTCGATCCCATTCACGTCGAAACAATCGCTAAATTGGCAAGCCAAATTGCGGAGGAAACCGATGATAGCGAACAGACTGAGCTTGCACAGACAGTGTGGGATGAGTGGCTAGATCCGCTTGTTGTTGGTGGAAAACGAGTTATCGAGCCACTTGAGCCACAAGAGCTACACCGGGTCTCAATTGACGATATTGCGCTGTGTGAGCGGCCTTATAGGGTCACGCACGGGCTGGACTCTGGTACCCTCAACCCAACAACGTTCAAAAACGGACTTGTACTGGATGTTGCACATGCAGCAATGGCATCACATCCATCGACACTTACACTGCATCGAAAACGGACCGTCATCGCAACAGTCCACACAAACAACACCACAAGCAACTACGACGAGGAATGGTCGATATATGATGACGGACATAGCCGTCGGAAGGTGTGGCGTGCACCGAAGATTCGCCGGTTCCAAGAAGGAATCGTCCACGCGCTCTCGTTATATCTTGCAGAGAGCGAGCATGCACTGTCACATGAAGAGGAAGTATCGGAGTTGCTATTTCTTGATGGCCCACTGTATCCAAAAGAGCTGTTGTCATGGAACGACCGAGATGCAGAGCTTGCAACCCTTGCACGGGAGACAAAGCCGAAATCTGTGCTCTCGAACTATATACGACTAACAGAGCGATTCATTGAGAGCGACCGGACAATCGCAGGCTTCGTTAAAAATCCAAGCGCTCGGACGATCGTTCAAGGCCTATCAAAGAACGAGACCACGGTCCCATGGGGCGATGACACGGCATTTTTTACCCGGCTGCTTGAGCAATCACCGAAGAAACAGGCACACATCCACGATCGTCGGAAAGACTCGCTCACATTCACGACGTGGCTACTGTCACGTGGCGGTCCTGACCGAACTGTCTCTGCGTATGGAGATGCACTCGGAGTAGAGCGAAAATATCCATTAGACGCGTATACGGTGACGTTCTTTGTAATATATGATCCACGATCGGATCTGCTGTATAAAATTGAGGCTCCGTATGCAGTTACGAAAGATGAAGACAGACGAGAGGCGTTAACCAGACAGGTCTTGAGTGAAGTTGCAGCACAAAAGGGTCCACCAACACCGGTTTCGAAGGCGGATGAGCTTGCACGAATCCGTGCAGGCGAGAAGCAGTCGCTTAAACGACGGTTTGAGAGCGAACTGAAAACTGCAGTACGATCATCATATGATGCCGAACGATGGGATGACATGGAACACTAACGGAGGCTTAGGCAGGCCCGGGGTTTGCAATCTCAACGGTGACTGATTCGGAGTTGACACCGATTCGGGCAAACTGTGTTTTAAGATGGTCTTCGGCCGCTTCAATTGCTTGCGATCGTGTTTCAAACCCGCGTGGCATTGGTGTCTCGAATGCAACTCTAATCTTCTCGCCGTCAATCTTGATTGGAGAGCCACCGCTTTCGACCTGATAGAACGAATCACAGACCCACACATATGGTGCATCCTCGTCGGGTGCACCTTTGTATGCTGGCGGCTCTTCGCCACGCTCAAATATTGTCCCGGTGAGATTGGTCCCGCCGCCATGACCACTTACTAACAACATGACCACCACTATGCCCTCTAAACGTAAATACCGTGTCCACCATTGAGTGATATGTTAAAATGTTCAATGAGATCGCCAAAGATGCGTGATATTTTACAAATTAAGATCGAATAGCTAGTCGACCACAACAGAGATCGTGAGGGAAAAGGCGTTTATCTTTCGCTACAGACACTCATGCATGACACTTGAGGATTTCACCGAGTTTAGTGCCGAATCAAACGGCGACTCAGATGATGGAGGGGCAGCTGGGACGGAGTCTACATCCAATACAGAGCGGGCATCGGGTGAGCAGGAGGCGGATCGATTTGAGTCCGTCTCAGTGTCACCGACCGGGACAGACAACGGACTCGGCACGCTGTCGGTCAGAGACGGGTTACGAGTTGCAACGGATACCCAAGAAACCGAACTCCGAGCCTTCATTACAGCAGAGAACCGTGAATCAGTCCGAATTGGAAAGTATATCATTATTCCATATCCGGATGCGGAGTCGCTGTTTTGTCGAATTACCTCGCTTGAATATGCCCAAGAGTATCACTCCGACGATGCGACCGAGATTCACGCGCGGCGATCGATGCGACAAAACGAGTTCCATGAGCGCGATTACAAATTTATGGCTTCGTTGGAGCCAATTGCAGTGCTCTACACGGATAATGGAACACTTAAACGACGCATGACTGACCGAGTCCCAAAACCAGGTGCAACCGCAAAACAGGCGCGCGACAGCACAGAGATCAAAACGGGTTTGAAAATTCCAGCGGAAGGAATCTTTCTCGGACATCTCTCAGTCGGTGGTGAAAAGGTACGCACCGCAGCCTCGCCGCCGACGATCGACTACCGAATTAAAGACGACTACGGATCCGGTGATCCGCTTGTGTTCCGCCATAGCCTCATTGCAGGGGGAACAGGGTCAGGAAAAACACATGCATCAAAAAATGTACTTAGACAGTATCTCTCCGAAGACTGCCAGTATCCGATGGCAGACGGACGGACTGTCTCACCAGCAGTTGTTCTGTTTGACCCACAGGATGAGTACGCACAGATGCACGATGATAACCCCGAGATGACACCGTCATTTGCCCGGAAACTCGATCGCGAGAACATTGCATACGGAGGCCACTCCGATACGATCGCACTTGTTCCAAAAGAAGACGGGGTCACGTACGGCGGAGGCGGTCATAATGCCGACCAAAAGGCGTTCACCATCCCGTTTTCAATGGTACGTGATCAGCCGTGGCTTGTTGCCGGAAGTAGTCTCAACGAGAACCAATATCCTGCGCTTTTGACGCTGCTTAGTCGATTCTTCCGCAACTATGGCGAGAGTGGAACATACAAACAGTTCCTTGCGTTTCTCGACGATCCGGCACTGAAAGCGGAACTGGATGAGTCTGGACGGGTTCATGAGGCAACATTCGATGCAGTAAAGCGTCGGGTACGTGGGATTCCGACCGGGATATTTGATCAAGCAGCAACCCCAATCACAGATCTTGATCAAAAATTAGTCCGGCCAGGTGGGTTGACAGTCATTCCCACCTACCACCTGAGTACAAGTCGTGCAAAAGAGCTGTTCGTCCTTGCGGTCTCTTCATACCTGATCGACGACAAGCTCTCAAATGCACCGGAGAGCGATCGTATTAAACAGACACCGGTCGTTCTCGGGATGGATGAGGCACATAATTTCCTTGCAGACGCAGACACTGTTCAAGCACAGAAAGTAATTACAAAGTTTACAGAGGCCGCAAAACAAGGCCGAAAAGAGCGGCTTGGGCTATTTTTGATAACACAGGATCCGCAGGATATTGCTGAGCCAGTATTTAAACAGATCAATACAAAGCTGGTATTAAATCTCGGTGACGAGGATGCAATAAAAAGCGTCAACATCCCGACGACGCTCCAACAAAAAGTACCATATATGGAGAAAGGACAGATGGTGATCTATTCGCCTGATAATTCCGAGCCTGTTGAATTAATTGGGCTCTCGACCTGCCTCACACGACACGGTAGATAGTGACGGTCTGCTGAGACGGAATTAACCGCGAACCTTGTCCAAAAAGGGATTCGACTGGCGATCGAGGCCACCAAAAGCGGGGTCGCTCGCCTCAAGAAAGGCGACAAGACGAGCCAACCGCACTTCCACGCGTGGAGCGTTGTTTACGACAAACGAAGCGCGACGTTCCACCGCGACCACATATCTCTTTCAACAGTGAACGGTCGTGTCGAGTGCGACTACGTTCTTCCCGATACCCCAGAGGGAACATCGATTGGGGAGTACCTGCTGAACGAGAATTACGAGTTCCGAATGTCCACGTTGCAGTACGACCGTTTCTCAGAGTCGTTCCATCTCCACGCCCGGATGCACCGAGTTGAAACCGACGAGCAACCCACAGCTGATTCTTCCAACGTTCATCAGACGCAGCCTGATGCAGCCCATCAGAACGCTCTGCGTTCTGAGGACACCAAGCACAGAACAGTCCTTGGCGTTGACCTGAACGTGGATGACTCGCTTGCCGTGACTTTCACGGGGGCGTTCATCGGGAACGCTGACGAGATGAATCATCACCGCCGAGAGTTCGAGAAGACTCGCGGGTCGATGCAACAAACGGGTACGCGGTCAGCCCACCTGTTGATTCAGCCGATGAACGACCGCGAACACCGCTGGATGCAGGACGAACTCCACCGTGCTTCGAACGAGATTCTCGACGAAGCCCGTGAGCATGGCTGTACGCATATCGCGTTCGAGAATCTGACCGGGATTCGCGACCGAATGATTGGTGCAAAGCGGTTCCATGCATGGGCGTTCCGACGCTTATACTAGTACGTCGAATACAAATCCGAGACGTACGGTATCGAGGTCGAACAAGTGGGTCCGGCGTACACAAGTCAGCGGTGTTCCAAGTGTGGGTTTACCCACGAGAACAATCGACGGTCGAAACACGAGCTCGTGTGCCAGAAGTGCGAGTACGAGTTGAACGCGGATTACAATGCGAGCAAGAACATCGCTCGCAAACTCTTGAAAAGACTCCACTCGGGGCAGAAGTCTTCGAGTGGAGGCGCACTCTGTCAGTGTGCGCTGAAGTCGGGAACGTTGAACCTAAACGGCGATTATACCGCCTCCGTCGGATCGACGGTAGAAGGGGAGTCCACTGACAAGCCCACGACTTCAGTCGTGGGTTACTGACAACTCATACGTTTTGAACACAAACAGGAAATATGGAGTTTGAAACGGTCGCTGGAACACGCCGATCGGTCCATCAGTACGCTGAAAAGGAACTATCAAAAGAGACGCTTGAGGAAATATTCGCAGACGTTCGAAATTCACCATCAAGCTACAATTTACAGCCGTGGGAGTTCCTTGTTGTCCAAGATACAGCCTCTCGTGAACTGCTCAAAGAGAATGCATATGGGCAAGCACATGTCGCAGATGCACCAGCGGTCGTTGTTGTCCTTGGGAACTTAGATCCGGCAGCACACGCAATTCGTGTTGTTGATGACCAGCTTCAGCGCGGTGATCTCGACCGCAATGCACGTGACAAAAAGCTTGATCGTCTCAGAAACAAATCTGAGGATCCAAAAACGGATCGCCAGCTGTGGACAACACAAAACGTCTCGCTTGCAACAATGACACTGATGCATGCCGCGTGGGCTCGAGGTATCGCTTCCTGCCCGATGGGTGGCTTTGATCCCGATGCAGTGACCGAACAGTTTGCTATTCCGGACGGCTACGAACCGCTCATGTTGGTAACACTCGGCTATCCAAGAGCGGATGCTGATGACTTGTCCGGCCAGCGGAAATTCAGACGTCCGGTGTCGGAGTTTGTCCATTATGAGACGTTTGATCCGGTAACAGACGCAGATATCGTGGATACCGCGGCCACGGACGACTGAACCGTATCGTACTAAAAAATATTTGCTTGCCGATAAACGCTGATTCCGTCTGCAGTGATTTCGTACGGTTTTGTTTCACGTGAGTGGTTCGCATCACGGATTTTCTGTATCTCAACGGCGAGTCGCGTCTCCCGGAAGTTCGATGGTCGGACATACTGTAACACAAACACCGCATCAGTGAGATACTCGACAATCCCGTGCCGAGAGGCGTACGGATTATCTTCGCTTGCTTCGGAGGTTAACATTGTTGTGACGCCCGCTTCTTTCAGCGATCGTGTGAAATCAAACACCTCGCTCCGTCGCTTTGCTGGATGATCGTACATCATCTCGAGCAATGAGACCGAATCTAACACGAGTCGATCGGCCTCAAACTCGGTGATCAACCGTGAGATGTCGCCCCTAAGGCTTGAGAGACTATTTGCCATCTCGACGGGGTCAAGTGCGACAACTGCAAGATATCCTTCGGATTCGTACTCTCGAAATGGCCAGCCCCGCTCTTCAGCGGTTGCAAGAATCGCCTCCCTCGTCTGTTCCAACGTAATGAAGACCGCTTTTTCACCCTGTTTGAGCCCATGATGAAGAAATTGGAGCCCAAACGTTGTTTTCCCGGTTCCTGCACTCCCAATAACAACCATCAGCGATCGTTGTGGAACCCCACCGAGAATCATCTCATCGAGGCCTTTGATGCCAATAGTAATTCGATCGATGTCAGATTCGAACTCCGAATCATCGAACGTATCGGTGTCGCCAGCGGCAGATGTTTGGGTATCCTGCTGCGCTCCAAAATCACCAAACCCAAACGCGTCTCCACCAGATCCTGGTTGGTCCGAGTCAAACGAGTCAAATCCGAACCCATCGGAGTCGTCTGCAGGCGACTGTGAGGACGGACGTTGTGAGCCACCAAATGGATCGGTCGTTTCGGTTTCGGTTTCGGGTTCGGTTTCTGTCGTGCTGTTGTCCTGGATACCACCAAATGGATCCGAAGGTTCTGACTCGCTGAGTTCGTCAAACGGGATCGGGTCCGCGTTTGCATCGACGGCCGCTCCACGATCGGTGTTCACCCTCGCGGAGTCCGTCTCTGAGTGAGTGGCATCTGGTCCGTCGGTGGGTTGACTGTTTTCAACGGCCGCAGTATCAGTATCATGGTCGATTTCAATCGGTTCGGATTCGGATCCAGCCTTGGATGTAGACGCTGTGTCTGTGTCTGTGTCTGCGTCCGTATCGGTGTCATCAGATGCCGTCTCATCTTCTTCATCTAACTCGTGAAGCGCGCGTTCGTACCAGTCATCATCGCTCATGTCAGACTCGCCTCCACCGAACGATCAACAGAACCCATAAAAAAGATGCTAGCGGTGATAGAACGCGAGAGACAACTCATATCACAACATGGATAGCGACTGGTATCAATGTTACCCGCTAGTCCGACAATAGTAGCGGGTCATCGAAATCGTGACACGCAGTGCTTTTCTCACCAGACGCTAAAACGGCGGGTATGGACGTCGGGATTATCGCACAACGGGGCAATATGCGAGCGGCCGAGATTGCGGGGGCGATCGCGTCCCGACTACGACGCGAAGCGGTGGATGTTCGACTCGATACTGCGACGGCGAACACACTTGAACAAAAGGGGATGTCGATTTCAACATTCGATGAGACCGATCTCGTCGTGAGTATTGGTGGGGATGGCACATTCCTCTTTGCTGCTCGAGGCGCTGGTGCTACGCCAATTCTTGGCGTTAACCTTGGAGAGGTAGGCTTTTTGAACGCTGTTGCACCAGACGATGCGGTTGAAGCCGTTGCTACTGAAGTACAAGCAGTAGCTGATGGATCGATCGTAATTCGAGAGGCCCCCCGACTCGCCGCAACAGTTGATGACTGGCAAAGCAACCCTGCAACAAACGAAATCGTCGTTCAAGGTTCGCGACGAGGGCCGGGGGCGGGGATTGATTTTGAAACACGTATTGATGGCTCATTATACTCAAGCGGCCATGCGGATGGTATTTTGGTTGCAACACCGACTGGCAGTACAGCGTACAATCTTAGCGAAGGGGGCCCACTCGTTCATCCCGGCGTTGATAGTGTGATCCTCACAGAGATGTGTGTGACTGACGGCATGCCATCGCTGCTTGTCGATCAAGCGTCAACCGTGACTGTGACCGTTTCTGGCGTTGAGTCTGCACTTATCGTAAGTGATGGGCGCGATCCACGAGAGATTGAACCACCAGTGGATGTACAGATTACCCGATCCGAACCGCCGCTCCGAATTGCAGGCCCAACCGGTGACTTTTTTGAAGCACTGGGGAAACTCGCGTAGCTCTCGGAATCTTCAAACGAAAAGAGAGACACCACCCAGTAATGGAGGTTCCAGCGGGATTATCCCCCTTTGCGAAGCAATCACGAGCGGAACATATAGCAACGGTGGTGCTTGGTGTACTCGTATTTGCGGTGGCGTATCTTGTAACCACAATCGCGGGGTTTGGGTCGATCGGTACGCTCCAAGCAGGTCCTGATGCGTTTCTGCCACGGCTTACTGCAGGGACTGTCGCAACAGTCTCTTGTTTTTCGTTTTTTGCGCTTGCATTCATCCGCGGCTATGGTGGCCCTGTACTGAATCCAGTGATATACCCGATCGGTATTGCTGCGATCGTTCCAACCGTAGTGCGTTGGCTGCTATTTGGACCTGCGGTTGATGAGCTCCGGAGGCGCCTGTTGCTTCCTCCGCTGTCGGTACTCCTTGAAATGGGAATCTACGTCTTCGGGACACTCATTGCGGGCATCTCAGCGTTTGGAGTGATACTGCTGCTTTGGTCAAGCTATGTGCTCACCGATGAGGATATGAACCGATGGGAGCAGACACATCTTTCTGAGGTATTTCGATCAGCGTTCGTTGACGAACAAAACGAAACAGCGCGCTAACAGCGCAGATTCAGTTCAGTTACTCTTCGATTCCCCAGCGTGCAACGTGCCGTGGGCGATCCGAGACGGCCATTACATCGATCGGCTCATCTTTTGCACGGCGTGCCTCAAGTGCAGCGCGAGCGCTTGCTGGTGTTGAGAAGTAGGTGATATCCTCCTCGACAGCGGTTGACAGCAGATTGCGATCGCGTGAGACAATCAGGTCAATCTTTCCTTTCTTAACGGCCTCAACAAGATCGACATCTTCACAGAAGTCATAGAATTCGCCAAATCCGTCAACTAACGCGTCGGCTTCCGGTGTATCCGGCTCTGGGAACTCGTCAGCCGAGAGATCAAGCGCAATCACACCGTCGCGCGGGATTGGCTTGCCAGTCGAATCCTGGGCTTTGTCATATGCTTTGCCGAATGTGTCTGCGGTTCCCATTACTTCGCCGGTCGATTTCATCTCCGGGCCAAGACGTGGGTCGCTGTTTGGAAGCCTGTCGAACGGCAGTACAACCTCTTTGACACTGATCTGGTCTGGTGTTTGTTCTTCGACATCCAATTCAGCGAGCGATTCGCCAGCCATGACTTTTGCTGCGAGTTTGGCGATCGGAACGCCAGTTGCTTTTGAGACGAATGGAACGGTACGGGAGGATCGAGGGTTTGCCTCAAGCACGTACACTTCACCATCTTTCACTGCAAGTTGGACGTTGAGCAATCCAACAGTCTCAAGCGCTTTTGCGATTCCCTCCGTCACTTCGCGAACACGGGCGTACACATCTTCATCAAGCGACTGTGGTGGGATCATACACGCAGAGTCACCGGAGTGAACACCGGCGCTTTCGACATGTTCCATCACACCACCGATGAGGATATCCTCACCATCGGAGACGGCATCAACATCCAGTTCGATCGCGCCAGCAAGGAACTGATCAACAAGAATTGGCTTGTCTGGGCTGACACGAACTGCCTCTTCAATGTACGTTTCCAGCTCTGCATCATCGTGAACAACGCGCATTGCACGGCCACCAAGCACGTAGCTTGGACGGACTAACACCGGATAGCCAAGGTCGTGTGCGAGTTCAAGCGCCTCCGTTTTCGATGTTGCAGTCCCACCTTGTGGCTGTGCAATGCCCATCTCATCCATGAGCGCGTTGAACCGATCGCGGTCCTCTGCGAGGTCCATTGCCTCAACGCTTGTACCCATAATCTCACAGTCCAGTCCACGACGATCGATCTCGTCTTGGAGTGGTTCGCCGATGTTGACAGAGGTCTGCCCACCGAACTGAACCATCACACCGTTTGCGCCAGTTGCTTCGACAACGTCAGCAACCTCTTCGGCAGTAATTGGATCAAAGAACAGGCCATCGGAGGTATCGTAGTCGGTTGAGACGGTCTCTGGATTGTTATTAACAACGTGTGCCTCGATTCCAAGGTCGCGAAGTGCCTGAATGGCGTGCACTGCACAGTAGTCGAACTCAACACCTTGTCCAATTCTGATCGGGCCTCCACCGACGACGACCACGCTGTCGATCGCTTTGTTTACGACTAACTCGCCTGCTGCTGCGTCACCCTTCAGTGGGCCGCGCTCAAACTCGGACTGGCGAGCGGAGTAGTAGTACGGTGTCTCTGCAGCGAACTCGCCAGCACAGGTATCGACCTGTTTGTACGTTCTTCCGGGAACGTCCGCTTCAACAGCGTCAACATCAACGCCACCACCGGCGATCGCCGCGATCTCTGCGTTTGTCTGGCCTGCGGTTGCAGCTGGTTGGAGGTTGCCGTTCTGTGCCGCTTCAGCGGCGTCAGTCACGCGTTTAAATCGCTCAAGATACCATGGCTCAATGCCAGTTAGCGCTTCAACTTCGTCGACGGTGTAGCCGCGCTCGTAGGCCTCGAAGATCGCATACGGACGATCCGGTGTTGGTGCCTCCAAGTAATCCGTTTCCAGTGTCTCATCGTCTACGTCAGCCCAGTCAACTGCTGGATCGTATTCCGTCGATCGAAGCGCCTTCAGCAGGCTCTCTTCGAAGTTTCGGCCGATCGCCATCGCCTCACCGGTTGATTTCATTGCCGTTCCAAGCGTGAAATCAACGTTTTCGAACTTATCTTTCGGCCAGCGTGGAACCTTCGTCACAACGTAGTCGATCGCAGGCTCGAATGCAGCGGTCGTCTCACCGGTAATCTCGTTTTTGATCTCGTGTAGCCGTTTGCCAAGTGCAACCTTTGCGGTAACGCGTGCAATTGGGTATCCGGTCGCTTTTGATGCAAGTGCTGAGGAGCGAGAGACACGTGGATTCACTTCAACTACACGGTACTCCCCACCGGGCGTGCCATCGTCGCGCCATGCAAACTGGATGTTACAGCCGCCTTGGATCCCGAGTTCGCGGATCACATCAAGTGCGGCGTTGCGCATCTCTTGATGGCCATCGTCCGGAATTACTTGCGATGGGGTCACAACCGTTGACTCTCCGGTGTGGATCCCCATCGGGTCGATGTTCTCCATATTACAGATGATGATACAGGAGTTTGCAGCGTCCCGCATCACCTCATATTCGAGTTCAACCCAGCCAGCGATCGATTCGGTGATCAGCACCTCGCTATTACGCGAGAGTCGAAGTCCCTTACGGACGCGCTCGACAAGCTCTTCCATCTCGTCAACAACGCCGGACCCGGATCCACCGAGCGTGTAGGTTGTTCGTGAAATAACCGGAAGCCCACCAACAGAATCTACAGCATCCGAAACACGCTGTCTAAATGCGTCTTCGTCAAACTGTTCGACGGACTCACCCTCGTCGAGGGCAATCGTCGTTGACTGTGGAACTGGCTGGCCGATCTTTTCCATGCGCTGACGGAACAGATCACGATCCTCAGTGGCGTAGATCGTATCCAGCGGTGTTCCCATAATATCTACATCGTACGCTTCAAGCACACCCTCTTCTGCAAGCTCTGCGGTGACATTGAGGCCAGTTTGTCCGCCAAGGCCTGCAATAACGCCGTCAGGTCGCTCTTTTTCGATGATCTCCGAGATTGCTTCGGTGGTGATCGGTTCAATGTAGACCCGATCGGCCATCTCAGAATCAGTCATAATCGTCGCCGGGTTGGAATTGACGAGGACGACTCGTGCACCTTCCTCCCGAAGTGCCCGGCATGCTTGTGCGCCGGAGTAGTCGAATTCAGCTGCTTGACCGATCTGAATCGGTCCACTGCCGATGAGCAGAATTGTTCTGTCTTCCTCGGACGATGGGTTGTCCGCAGTCGCTGTTTCAGCGGTCGTCTCGTCGCTCATTACCCAGTCGAAGTGCGTTCATCGTAATAAGCCCGGCGAAAGAATACGAATTTCGTAGCAAAATTCAGTAATTCGTAAGTCACTTGTTAGCACGATCGGTTCGTATTATCATTATTTTTCACGTGAACTGATGCGTGTTCCGAACCGCCAATCGTAGATAAGGAAGGAGAGTCCAAGCGCCGCAAACGAGAGAAACGTTAGTTCGACACTTAAATCACGAAAGAACGGTCGGTCAAGTGTATAGTGGAAAAAGAAAATGTCCGATATCTGGCTGTTGTGAATTTCGTAGACACGATTGGCACGCGCACCATTGTCCATGATATGATGGACGTCCGGTACAACGCCCCACACACCCGCGAGGAATGCCCCAGTAAGCCTGTACCGTGTGATTGGAAGGATCGACAGAATGAATAACCCGATAACGAACCCAACAGCAAAGTGTACAATTGCAGGTGCCATTATGTTATATTGGCCTGCGATCGGTTTCGTTAGGCCGTGGTTAGCGCACGGCTCGATGCCCATACTACGGGAGCCAATACCGATATGGATGATCGGAGATAACAGTTACATCGCCTCGTTGTGCGTGGCGACCAAGTACTGTGGCAACACGGTGTGCGCTGCTAAATCGATCGGTGTCGTGCTCTTCGAGAATCGACATAATCTCGCGCGCCGTCAACGGCTCATCAGCCTCGGCGAGCACACCTTTGAGACGCTCAAAGTCGTCGTGTGCGGCGTGCATACATCTTACATGGGCCTGAATCCCCTTCAACCTACGTAAGACAGTCGTCTGACGATGACAGTTCACTGTACGAATACATCATCTTCGCTGAGATCTCGCTGTGCTCTGTACTCGGAGACAAACTCGGAGACGTCAAACTCTAACATCTGTTGTTCGAACTGTGTTAGCGCGTTCTCATCCTCTCCGTGGCTGACCGCATGTTCCATGAGTTCAATGACGAGTTCAACGATAATTTCGTGGAGCCGCTGTGAATCAAAATCGCTGACCCACAACATCGAAAACCCAACATCTTGATCGTTACTTGCGTCGTTTGAAACGACCTTATTCGGGAACTCTTCAAGCACAATTCCCAAGAGATGTGGGGTTCCAAACTCTGGCATTTCGGCACTCGTCGTTTCGATCGCCTCCTGCAGTACCTCTACAAGAAACTCCGGGAGAAATCTGTCCGGTGGATGAACATCCATGACGACGGCATGGCTTTCGCCACAGCTACAGTCAAACTCCCGCATCCCAAGGTCAAAGTCGTGAACGTATTTTGTACGGCCACACGGGAGTTCAAGCTCGTCGCCGCGTCCACCGGGGACGCGTGGTTCTGGCATAGGTGTTCGTTGTTTGGTCAGCCGGTTAAATATCGCGTTCGATCGGTTCTGGTGTAACCGATAGAGAAGCCACAAACCACTTACCGAGTCGTCACAGAACATCAGTATGATTTCGGTCATCGGTGGCGGCATTGCTGGACTTGCAGCCGCCTATCGCCTCCAACAGCACGGTCACGATGTGCACGTTTTTGAAGTTGCAGACGAGGTCGGTGGCCTCGCTGGACTGTATGAAACAGCCGGCGATCCGATCGAGATGTACTATCACCACCTCTCAAAATCGGAAGAAACGATCGTTGAGCTTGCGGATGAGCTTGGCGTTGCAGATCATCTCGAGTGGAAAATCGGCAAAAACGCCTACTACGTCGATGGAACTGTTCATCCACTTGATAAACCATGGGAGATACTCGCCTATCCACACATGAGTTTCTACGATAAATTCAGACTCACACTCCTCACACAGGAGATCGACATCCGCGGTGGCCGACCACGATTTGACACCTACGACGATTTGGCTGCCTTCGAAGATGTTCCGATCGGTGAGTTCCTGCTCGAACACACGACACGCGGTGTGTACGAGAACTTCTTTGAGCCGCTTTTGGATGCTAAGTTTGGCGATCGGAAAGACGACGTGTCTGCGGCGTGGCTTTTGGGCCGTATCAAGTTCCGTGGTGAGCGCGATCTCCTTCGTGGCGAGATTCTAGGCTACTTCGATGGGAGCTTCAAAGTGCTTCTAGCTGCGCTGATTGATGCGGTCGGCGAACAGAATATTACAACGAACGCGCGTGTGACAGACCTTGCATACAATGAAACAGGTGTGACGTCAGTAACTGTTGAGACACCGACTGAAACGGCAGTGCATGACTCCACTGCAGCGATCATTGCAGCGATGCCAAACGTGCTTGAATCACTCACTGGATATACCTGTGCGATTGATTTCCAAGGAGCGGTCTGTGCTGTTGTAACCATGGATGGGCCGCTCACAGACACCTACTGGCTCAATATTGCGGACGACGCACCATTTGGGGCGCTGATCGAGCATACCAATTTTGTCTCGCCTGATCGGTATGGTGGTGACCATCTCCTCTACATCGCAAGCTACATTCAATCATATGATGAGCCGCTCTGGCAGATGACAGATTCCGAGGTCGAATCAGTGTGGCTCTCACATATCGAAACGCTATTTCCCCAGTTCGATCAAACGAGCGTTCAGTCGGTACAGATTGCTCGAAATCCACGCGCAGCACCGGTGTATGAACGTGGCTATCGGGAGCTAATTGTTCCATACGATCTAGGTGAGGACATCGCACCAGGGGTGTACTATGCCGGGATGGCAAGCCACGCGCAGTACCCAGAGCGAAGTCTTAATGGTGGAATTGTTGCAGGATTCGAATGTGCCGATCGGATTGCAGAGCGCAACCGAGAGCCAGGACAGTCGGGGACCGATCCGTTTGTTACGCCAACGCTGGTTTCGGAAGAGTAATTTTGACGGTTGTTCCAGCAGTGTGACAATCGAACGTAAGCACACCGCCATAGGATTCAACAGTCCATTTGACGATCCACAGCCCTAACCCGCTTGTGTGATTAAGCTGGGTTATCTTTTTATCACCTGCAAGCACCTGCCGTTCATCCTCATGAATGCCAGGGCCGTTATCCTTGATATTCACGAGAACGTCACTCTCCCGTTCTGTGACGTTGGCTTCAACGTACGGTTGTGAACATGGGTTGTGCTCAATTGCGTTCTCAAGGAGGTGTGTGAGCGCGGTTTCAAGGTAGTTTCCAGCAGAGACGATGCAGTGACTGGGTGCATCTGTGCGGATGTCTGCAGCGGGATATCGCTCGGAAAACGACTCACAGATACTGGTGGTCAGTGCTGCGATGTCTATCGGTTCGTTTGTTGGTCCTTGTCGATTAATGATCGATTCAAGCTGCCTTGCTTCCCGACTTGTCTCCGCAAGGCCCATAATTCGATCGGTAAGCTGTGTTGTAAGTGTGTCAACGGTCTCCGTCTCAGTTGGGTCCTGACGAGCAAGTTGGTCTGCAATTCCCAAAACGACATTTAAATCATTCCGCAAATTGTGTCGAAGAATTCGATTTAATACCTCGTGATACCGCTCTCGGTTCCGACGTTCGGTGATATCTGTATACACCGCGAATCCGCGCTGCTCTTCGCTATGTGCAAACGAGATGCTCCGTAACAGGAACGTCCGAACACCAGCAGTTGTTTCACGAATCACTTCACGGCTAACAGCCTCTCCTTGTGCTGCAGAGATGTCAATCAGTTCAGCCTCTGCCTTCTGCGTGTCGGGAACAATGAACTCATTTGTGGGTTGCCCCTGAACTTCTTTTTCAGTGTATCCAAATACCTCCTCAAACGCACTGTTTACCGACCGAATAACCGATCGGCCATTTCTAAACTGTAGCTCAACGATAGGATCCGGGAGACCTTCATACAGTTCTCGAAACCGATCTCGCTCGGCGGTGAGCTGCTCTCGTGTTGCTTTCAGCTCACTAATATCTCGAACAACACCAACCGTTCCTCGAAGGCCCGCAGAGCCATCCAGGGGAAGCAACGTTACCTCCACTTCAACAGGGAGCTCCTCCCCAGTAGTTGTTTTTAACACAAACGTTCGGCTTGTAATCGGACTCGGCTCTGCTGGATTGTGTTGTGCATGCTCACGGAGTTGCGTTTGTATCTGAACCGCTGTCTTAAATTGTGACGGTGACAGAATCGCAGAAAGCGGCTTGCCACGGAGTTCCGTTACGTCATATCCAAGCTGTTCAGCAAGTGACGAGCTGACAACACGAATGATTCCCTGTTCATCAACAATATAGACCATCTGATTAGTGGCAGCCAATAGTTGTTCATATAGGATCGTTTCAGGACCTTGTGAGGCTGTTGGAAGCGTCTGGGGGGTATTGTCGGTTGTCTCAACTGCTGTCGAATTCTCGAGAATCTCTTTTTTCACCCACTGTTGAAGCGGTCCCGTAACAGCGGTATCGAACGGTATCGCCGTGCTACTATCGGCAAATAACCAAATTTCAACATCAGTCGTATCAGTCGATGGATCGGATAAAGCACTACACCAGCCCGCTATGTGTTCCGTTGCTATGTTGGTCTGCCAGCATGATTTGAAATCAGTACCGTGGGAAGCACTTGTTGTCCGATCGGTTGCTTGTGTGGCAAACTGACGAAGGATCGCCCGGTCACCACACGTAGCAATAAACCGGATTCCAGAGGGCTTTCGGTGAATAATTGTCGCAGCGGGGCACTCTAGCGCCGATCGGCACTGTTCAAGTGTTTGTGTAACTGCAGTTGGTCGCCAACTGAGTTCAGAAACGACAGGCTCGATAGCAGAAAAAAGAGCGCCGGAGCCATCATGTCGTATCTGTTTCACTGACGTGACCTCATATTTTGCGATCGTGTTGAGAGAGATACGATATTGCTACTTAATCAAACTGTGAGCCCGGAATCACTCCCACCACCGATGCCATCTGCGCGAATCAGTTATACATCAAATGAAGTCGTATAAAATAGTACTGGATAGATTCAGCCTCATCAACCATTTTATGTGGTGGTGTTAGCTGTATACCTACCTGGATCAAGGAGAGAGCCCTGCCGTGAACAGCGAGGAGGATCTCATTCTGTGTGTTCTTTCGTTTCAGTTGTCGAGACACCGGGGGCGCTTGTCGGGTCGATGTTCTCCGGTTCGGCTGTGCCACCGACGACAACATCGCCATCAGGTGTTTCAGCATACACGTTATCTGAAAAGCCGTCGATCGCGTTCTCATACTCCGGTTCGTCCAGTTTTTCCAGTGTTTTCGGTGCGGTTGCAATACCGCCAGCGGGTCTGAATGTTCCAAGTGGGTCGTCGATCGTGATCTCGTGGGTAGTGAAAAACGCTCCGTAGCGATCGAAATGTTCCTCAAACTCGTCGGCCGGGATCTCCATCATTTCTGTCCAGCCATAGTTGAAGAAGTCGAAGTTTGCTTGGATGTGCGTGATTTCTCGGGCTTCAGCCTCGGAAAACCCTCCATCGAGCGCAGCAACATACGTATCCATTGTTGCATCAAAGAAGTCGTCAAGGTGTGCACGGCGTTCCTCGCGTCGATCCTCGTCGGCCTTCCCAAGGAAGATTTTCGTATGCAGTTTGACCAGTCCGTAGTTTGCGACCGTACTTATTCCCGGCGTTGTGAGTGCCTTTTTTGCAGCCCAGTGTCGCGGATTCTGGCGTATCTTCATTGCTACTCACACATTGGGGCTGCGTCATCTTGAACGCCACGCTGGTAATATTTGTGAGGTGTGACAACTGTTCACGGTTGATCATTCAGATAGCAATCCACATTAACCCCGAATACAAATTCGAGGGTATGACAGCGTCGTACGTGATCATTGGCGACGGGATCGCGGGGAGTTCCGCCGCAGAGACCCTCCGTGAAGAGGACCCAGATGCCGACGTGACCGTCATCACCGACGAAGGCGAGGCATTGTACAACCGTATTCTCATCAAAGAGTTCGCGAAAGGCAAACTTCCTGAAGCGCCGATCTCAATCCACGATGACTCGTGGTATGATGAGCGCAACATCGACCTCAAACTTAACACGCTCGTAACCAACATCGATACCGACGCACACACTGTCGGTACTCACGAGGGTGAAACGCTTGAGTACGACAAGCTGCTTGTGGCAACCGGTGGCACGCCAACGCAGCTTCCAGTTGAGAACTCCGATGCAGACGGTATTAGCCATTTCTGGACGTTCCAGGACGCACGTCAGATCAAAGACGGGATGGAAGCCGCAGATGATGCAGTCATTGTTGGTGCAGGATTGCTCGGCATCGATCTCGCTGCAATCTGTGGTGCCCAGGATGTCTCCGGAAAATATCTCATGCGAGGAAACGCCTGGTGGCGCTACGCACTCAGCGAAGAGGGTGCAGAGATCATGCATGAAGCAATGCGCGAGCGCGGCGTTGAGCCAGTGTTCGAAAGCGGCGTCGATCGCTTCGAAGTGGATGACGACGGCCACGTAACCGCGGCTATTGACCCAAACGGCGATCGTTACGGTGCGGACTTTGTTGGAATTGCGATCGGGCTCAACTTCAACACAGAAATTCTCCAAGACACCGACGTCAAACAGGACAACGGTGTTGTCGTTGATCAGTACATGCAGACGAATGTCGAGGATGTGTATGCGGCCGGTGACCTGACACGCTTTTACGACGTGATTCTCGGCGAATACGCACAGAACGGCGCATGGGGATCGGCAAAAGAGCAGGGAACGATCGCAGCAAAGAACATGATCGATCCAGAGTCTGAAGAGTTCCGCTGGGTCTCTTCGTACTCGATTACGCACTTTGACTTCCCGTTCCTCTCATTCGGTCACCCAACGCTTGGTGATGACTCTGCGGAAATGAAGCACTCCGACACTGAGTGGCGGCGCATTGCGATCAAAGACGGTAAAATCGTTGGTGGTGTCCTCATCGGTGATCTCTCCCCGCAGAGCGCGTACAAGAAACTTATGCGCGATGAGGTACCGATCGGCGATCAGAAAGAGATCCTCATGCAGGAAGGATTCTCAGTGGACGATCTTGCACCGTCAAAAGAGCAGTAACCACTGCCTTATTCTGTTATTTTAATACGGTAATGGCTGTCAGTACCGACAGTCAGGGTAATCTTTATAATAGTTCATGTTATTTGGTAACACATGTCTCGATCTGATTCACACACCCACACACTTGGTGTTGATCTTCGATTAGTACCGACAGACACCGTAACCGAAAGCGATCGTGTCACACATATTGACCAACTTTCAGAACAGGCTCAAGAAACGATCTTCTCTCGGGTTTGTTGTGGCTCTCAGCGAACCCAACAGCTACTGACGGAGACCGAAGAGCTGCATCGAGGTGATATTCTCGTTTTTACGGACTACTTTGAGCTCCGGTAGCCGAGGAGTGAGTACTCTCAGATACGAAGCGGTTTTTGTCTGTGGCTGAAAATACACCTGTATGGATAGCGGAGGCGATAACAGCGGCACAATGACGCTCGCATTCGAGTTGGATGCGCTCAAACAGCTACAAGAGCCGAACAATGTGTTCAACGATGCTCGACAGTGGACTAAATACGTTGGTGTCGTCAGCGAACAGCCAACGTATGTGGTGACCAATTTTACGCGAAAAGAGCGGATCAGGCAAGATTTCTTCTCAGGGCCGCGCGGTGTTAAAGAGAGCCTTGAGAACGTCAAACGGCAGTTCGATACTGATCGACACGTGTATGTCGGGAGTACCGAAGAGGATGAATCAATGGCGGCAGAATGTGGCTGGGAGTTTTTGCATGTTACAGACGCTGCAGACGCTGCTGGATGGGTTGTTGTGGACCCTGAACCACAAGAGGATCCCTTCGATTCATCCGGTCGGGATGATTGGCCCTAATTCACCGAAAACTTCACTGATCGAAACTCCTAATCAATTGCCGTCCTTTTTGTCACATGATGAGTCATCAATTGCCCGACGTCCAAGCAACACGTCCAGATATTGCGGTCGGGCTTAGTCAGGTTGGAGTTACCGGAGTCGAGAAGCTAGTCAAACTTGCACGGGCAGACAAGCGCCCAATCGTTCTTATGGCTGAGTTTGAGGTATTTGTCGACCTTCCGGGTGGTCGGAAAGGAATCGACATGAGCCGGAACATGGAAACGATCGACGAGATTCTCGAAGACGCAACCGATGGTGAGTTCGATCGTGTCGAAGATGTCTGTGGCGATGCTGCAGAACGGCTGCTTGCAAAACATGACTACACCTCCACCGCAGAAGTCCGAATGTCCGCTGAGTTGGTAACAAAAGAGAATACACCAGCGAGCAATCGTCCGACCCAAAGCACTGCGACAATTATTGCAAGTTCGATCGCGACCGATGAGGGAACTCGCGAAGAAATTGGCGCGGAAGTCACTGGTATGACTGTCTGTCCATGTTCACAGGGGATGTCAGAATCCCGCGCTCGCGAGGAGCTTATTGCGCTTGATGTCGACCGAGAGACGATCGATACGTTCCTCGAACGCGTCCCACAACCGGGTCACTCCCAGCGTGGCCACGCAACACTCACTGTTTCGAGCGACGGGTCACCCGACGTCGATCTTAGTGATATTATTGATATTGCTCGCGATTCGATGAGTGCACGAATCTACAATATGGCAAAGCGTCCCGACGAAGACCACATGACGTTTGCCGCACACTCGGATGCAAAATTCGTTGAGGATTGTGTTCGTGCGATCGCAGAGGGTGTTGTTGAGGAGTTCGATCATCTTCCAGACACCGCGGTTGTTAAAATGAAACAGTCAAACGATGAGTCGATTCATCAGCACAATGCGCATGCAGAGCGTGAGGTGACGGTTGGACAGCTTCGAAAAGAGCTCAACGGTTCTGTATAGATTGCTGCGACAGAATTTATAGATTCAGCGGTTCAGCTTGCTCCCATTTTGGAGCAAATACGTCTGTAACATCAGTCGCGAAGTCTGGGTCCTTCAGATCAATCATTGCAAACGGCTGCTCTGGATCAAGTGGATTTGGAACTTCAATACAAACCTCCGTCCCATCGATGATATTGAACGTTCCGTCAACGGTGTCCGCAACCCGGACTTCAAATCGTGGGTGGTCTGCGAGCCGATTTGCATACGTTCGGCCAACGCTTGGTGGGAGATCAGAGACAAGCGATCGAGACATCAGTAGTGAGATATCAACACCGCGATCAAGCGCAGACTCAAGTCGGGTTGTTACCTGGTCGCCAACACTCCCGAGATCAAACCCTGAGCCAGGTGAACTTGCAATCATCCGTATTTCTTCTTCTGCAGCCGAAATTCGTTCAATCAGAAGATCAAGTGTTTCCTCATTACCGACCGCAGCGGTCCAGAATTGGCCGCTAATCGGCTCAGCAGAGTCAAGCTCATCGACTAATGTGTCAACAACTGCTTGGTACTGTTTTGCCTGCTGATCAAGTTCGCGCTGTTTATTTTCGAGGAGCCGATCGAGCGCAGCTTCTGGCTCTACTGCAACGTACTTTTTTGGTCGGCTTGCCGCCTGACTGCGGGCGAGACTATACTGTTCGAGACTGTTCAGTACATCATAGATTCGGCCCATTGGGACATCGCTTGTCCGAGACAACTCTTTTGCGGTTGTTGGCCCTGTCCGAAGCAGCGATCGGTACGATCGTGCTTCATACTCAGAGAGCCCAAGGTCACGTAAGCTTGCCATATATGTACCATCCACTACACGTACAAAAACTCTACGGCAGTTTATAATCTACCGAGGAGGAGACCCAGAATTTACGTTCAAAATTCTTGACAACTACGATTCGTCAGCCATTTCGAGTGTTAGCAGGATTCGCATTGACAGTTCATCTTCGTCGATATCACCATCAAGGTATTCATCAACCCACTCGGTTTCGACGTACCAATACGCAAGGTCGCTGTCGTCCATCCAGTCCAGCGCAGTAACGTTCATCTGCTCAGTTTCAAGACCCCGATTAATGAGTCCGATATATGCACCAGAAATATATCCCATTTCTGATGCAATCTCACCTTCGTCAGTTCCCATCGGGTAATACTCGACGTGAAGTGAGTCATTTTCGATGGGCGGAATCTATCTCTTACAATAGTGAAGCCTGTTGTGTCCATAACTCCTACAATAACTTCACAGTTACAGATTGCTGTTTTCACCACATTCAAACAGATCCACACATTTACTCTACGTTCACAAGAATATATATGCTGCTCAACGGCCAGCTATGGCCTGTCCGGTCGTCGTATGTATCTCAAAGAGTTTCAGACAACATCTTCGATGTGTGCTAGTAGTTCATCCGGTGTCGTGATCGGTGTGTCTTGGGCCGAACCACGGACGATCGCTTCCCCATCCGGTGGTGTTGATGCATTTGGAATCACTACTTTCTCGTGATCAGCGATACGGAGTGCTGCACGGTGAAGGGTTGTTCCAGGTTCGGTCCCAATTTCGATTACAAGTGGGTCGTCCAGTAGTCGCGTGACAACTGCGCCATAGCTTGCGATGTGGACGCCCATACGATCCCATGCACCAGCAAACGCTTCCATTGCCTCAACAGCGACCTCTTGGTACCGATCTTCGCCTGTAAGGATTGCAAGTTCGAACAGCGCATCTGCGAGTTCGACACTGCTGTCGATCGGTCGGAGCGGTCGATCAAGCAGTCCAATATCTCGGTTTGGGCCATCGGAGAAGGACCCGCCAACAAATAGTTTCTCTATTGCCTGGTCGGCGATCGCCGTTGCACGCTCAAGACGTGTGTGATCACCAAGCACCTGTACCGCGGTTGTCCACGCACTCAGTACCTGCGCGGTGTCAGACAACAGGAGTGACTCACCACGCTCGTCACCAGAGACGTAGTGGATAATTTCGTTGTCTTCGAGCAGTTCGGTTTCGATTGCAGTTAGAATCCGCTCAGCGGACGTTTTCGCACGATCGTCGTCGGTGTAGCTATAGTAGGTCAATAATGCATCTGCGACGAGTGCATTTCCGCCTGCAAAAACGGTCAGGTCTCGACGAGGGGCGGTCAGTTCTTCACGCTCGGATGCGGATGCGCCGTAGTAAGCTGCGCCTTGTCCCGGACCAAGGCTTCCACCAACGCCTACGCCGGTCCAGAGCTCGTCAGTGAGAAACTCGATCGTCTGTGCAGCAGTCTGTTTGTACGCGTCATCACCAGTGTAGAGATATCCATTTGCGAAGGCACGGAGGAGCGCTGCGTTCTCTTCGATCGTTTTCTCATAGCGAACACCACTCCAATCGCGGTTTGCCGCAACGCGGAAGAACCCGCCGTCAACGCTGTCAAACAAGTGACGATGGATCGCATCCAGCGTACGGACTGCGGTATGTTGTTCACGTTTGAGTGCGAATTCGATCGTCCGTGGCAGTGGGAACTTTGCATCCGTTCCCCACCCACCGTATTCGGAATCGAACTGCTCAGTTAGTTGACCGGCAAGATGTTCGTCAATTCGATGCGAGAGTGTATCACGTGGCGTTGGCTCATCTGCAAGTGCTCTCGGAATCCGCCCCGAGTCGGCTCCTTTCTGTCGCCACAGGTCACGAACGCGCTCAATCACCTGTCGGAACCCATCGGGGGGAAGATAGCTTGTTCCAGTCAGTAGCGTTCCAGTTGGTGTCAAAAACGCTACGGTTGGGAAGCTCCCCATGTTGTAACGTTCGCGGACGCGTGGATGTTTGTCGACGTCTGCTCGAACCGGAATAAACCGATCGTTCACATGTGCAGCAATCCGTGGCTCAGCAAAGGTCCGTGCATCCATCTCATGGCACTCTTCGGACCATGTTGCAGTAAGCAACAAGAGCACTGGTGTGTCTGTCTCGGCTGCCTCCTCAAATGCGTCAACCCCCCACTGACGCCAATCGACCCGGGTCGAGTCACTCATACACCGTTGCAGGTGATGGTCGGGTGTAAGGTCTTCGAGATACCGATCGTCACAAGAATAACCTACGTCGACCAGTGACAAAAGGGCTATCACACCGGAGCGAGAAGATGCGCGTATGCGAACGCGCTATCTGATCGCGCTTTTACTTCTCATCCCCCTCGTCGACTCGTTTGTCCTTGTGGCGATCGTTGGCTACGGGCTCCTAACGTGGTTGCAGACGATCGCCCTCGTTGTACTTACAGGATTGCTTGGTATGCTCTTGGTTCGCGCAGAAGGACGGGCCACAATCCGTCGAACACAAAAAAAACTTGCCGCAGGAGATATTCCAACGAACGAACTGCTCGATGGTGGCCTGTTGATCGCCGCTGGAGCGTTTCTGTTGACACCAGGACTAGTGACAGACCTAATTGGGTTTTTGTTGACACTGCCCCCCACGCGGTACCCAATCCGTGAACTGTTGAAGCGGCTTGTGGTGAAACCGTACCTCGACAAACGCTCCGGTGGATTTGTGAGCGGTAACGTCTACACGTTCGGGTTCCCAAACCAGGGGCAAGGGCAGGCGCAGGGATCACCATTTGGAAGTGAAGCGGATACTGGATTTGGCGCCAGCAATAGGGATGTGACGGAAGACAACAACCGCCAAGACCGAGCAGCAAATGATGTTGTTGATGTTGATTTTGATACCGTAGAGACGGACGAGGATCGATCGTCTGGATCGAACAGCAGTCGGTAGTTCCGTGAATACGTTGTGGCATGTTTTTGTGGTATTTCGATCGATAGTGACGTGTGTGAGCGATCGGCTATGGTAACTGAAACCGTATGACGGGACGGTGATAGCAAAAAGAAAGTCTTAAACAGCATCCCACGCAACGAGTAAATGCGCCACCCTGGGCCAATAGCTCAGTCAGGTTGAGCGCTCGGCTGATAACCGGGAGGTCCGCGGTTCAAATCCGCGTTGGCCCACTACCATCCAAGGCGTTTTTTGGCCTTGGGAAATTGGTGGGGACAGCTCCCCAGCCAACCAATTTCGACGTTTCAGCAAATTCGAGAAACGTCTATCTCATCTAATACGGGAACAGCGCATAACGCACCCCGACACTGTACTTCGATTAGCATTAGTCGACGATTTTCTACCTAATTTCGGGGGTTTTGCGCTATGAGAGGTCAATCTCGCCTCTCAGAGTTCGGCGGAAACAGTTCTGTTGATCTGTCACTTCTTACTGGAGCTGAGCGGAAAGCGTACGTCGCCGTTCGGCTGAACGGCGTTGGTGTTCGCGAATACGCTCGTGAAACCGATCGATCACCAGGGACGATCGATTTCAAGAACTAATTACATGCAACGACCTGCTGTCGCCGCTGTCACAGACTAAGCGCACCCGATTCAACGAACTCACGAGCCGATCGATCGACCCCGAACTCCTGATCAAAGAGTGTCTCTGCAAGCGTCTGTATACGGTTCGATTCGGGGATTCCGTTGACCCATCGATCGGGGAGTGCTTGCTGACCAAATCGAGCACCAGCAATTGCGCCAGTCACCGCACCGATCGTATCAGTGTCACCACCCATCATGACCGCATCGACAATTGCTTTTTCAGCGGTTTCCGCAGTTAACCCATGAAACAGCGCTGCTTGGAGTGTCGTCACCACGTAACCGCTGTTCGAAAGTGACAGCTCTGATCGGGTTCGATCGCCATTCAATACCGCACAGACATCGAGCACAGCCTCGCGAAGTTCGGCTGGCGCAGTAGGCGTCCGATCGAGTGCTCGCTCAAGCGGCCGATCGTCACCGCGGAGTAATCCTGCAAGTGTGAAATTCAACAACACACACGCCCACTGACAGCGCGGATCTGCGTGCGTAATTGCGGATGAGACACGACTCACAGTCGTCAGTGAGTCGGGCTGATCAGTAAACGCAAGCGCATATGGGCAACAACGCATTAGACTCCCATTGCCTGCGTTCTGTCCTTCTGGAAGGAATGCCCACTCCTCGATACCGACAGTGTCCCATGAGCCGCCTTGAGAGAGCCGACGTAATACGGTAGCCGTGAGCATTCCAATATCAAATGGGTCCGTTTCATACCACTGAATAAATCGATCGGCGACTAACGCAGGCACGAACGTTTCGGTTGTGACTAACTTTTCGGCAATACAGAGGGCCATGTCAGTGTCATCAGTCACGGTTCCAGCAGGTTGTCCGTGTGTTCCATTCCCAAGCAGTGTAGTTACATCTCCGTGTTTCGATCGAATCGCAGTTGGAGACAGAAACTCAACAGGTCGACCAAGCGCATCACCACACGCAAGACCGACGAACGCGCCAACAGCACGAGAACGAGTCATACAAAGAAAAGACCGTCAATCATCCTATATATTTGGGCGAACTCAACAAGAGCCGCTAGCGACTACGCTCTGGATGATGCACAACGACATTCGTAAACTCAAACCGAGCACCACCCTCGCTGCTTTCGGTGACTGTAATGTCCCATTCGTGGGCGTCTGCAATGCCTTTTACGATCGCAAGCCCTAATCCGAGACCATCTTTCGATGTTGTATAACCGGATGTGAAAATCCGATCGTAGTCGGTTGCTTCGATTCCAGGTCCAGTGTCCTCAACGTAGAAACCGGTTGGGTCTGCAGTCACTCCAACACGAACGGTAACAGGGTCGGTACTGTGCTCAACCGCGTTTCGAAAGAGATTCTCGAAGAGTCGTTCAATCCGGTCGGTATCTGCTCGAAACTCCAGTTCTGTCTCAATTGTCACCGACGCCTGCCCCGTATCAACCATCTCCCAACAGCGAGTCGCCAGTTGTGAGAGCGAGACCGTTGAAAGCATCTCTATCTGTCTACCCTGCCGTGCAAGGGTGAGCACGTTTGCAATAATCGTCTCCATCCGGTCAAGTGCGGAGGCAGCTTTCGAAAGATGTTCTGAGTCATTCCGGTCGCGCTCAAGTTCAATCCGCCCTTGTGCGATATTTAATGGGTTACGAAGGTCGTGAGAGACAACGCTTGCAAACTGATCAAGATTCTCAAGTTGGGTTTCGATACGACGGCGTTCGAGTTCATGTTCAAGCATTCGACCAATAAGCTCTGCAAACATGGTTTCGTCGGTTGTGAAATCTATTGGACGCGGGTTATCTGAGACAAAACAGAGCGTCCCGTAGAGTTCGTTTTCAATCATAATCGAAGTCCCATGATAGCAGTACCGACCGTATGATTCAACAGCAATATCGTCCTCCCAACCAGCTTCTCGTACATCGTGTAGAATGAGCGGCTCCGCTTGCTCGATTGTTCGTCGACAGTAGGCTGTACCTAGGTCGACAATCACTCCGACAGGAACCTTACCATCCGGTGAATCGGTACTTGCGATCGCTTGCCAGTGATCTGCCTCCCGATCAATACGGGTTAGATGTCCGTTTTCAACGTCCAGATACGCCTTTCCAATTTCAAGTGCATGATCTGCTTTCCACGCAAACGACTCGTCCGTTTTCATCACCTCATAGAGAACTTTTCGAGCTTGGTCCGGAGATAGATCTGCATACTCACCCAGATCACAACTGCCCATTCAAAAAACACCCCGTTGATTTTGTGACAAAAGAATAAGATGAGTGCCGCCTGAGTATCGACATAGTGCAGTATAGACGCGCAGCGAATATGAGTGTTCACTATCGGTGAGCAACCGGATAGCTATGACCGTTCAAAATAAAATCAGGTCATGGATGTTCTCGTCCTCGGTGGGACCGGATTGATTAGCACCGCAATTGTTCGCCAACTCACCGATCATGGTCACCGCGTTACGACGTACACACGAGGCGAAACAGCAGCCACACTTCCGGCGACGGTGAGACAGCTTCATGGCGATCGGAATGACACTGCGGCCTTCCAGCGCACGATGGGGGCCGAATCTCCAGACTGCGTGATCGATATGATCTGTTTTACTGGTGCACAGGCAAAACAAACGGTTGCGGCTTTCAAAAACCGAATCGATCGGCTCGTCTTCTGTAGTACGGTTGATGTGTATGAACGGCCACCACCGAAGAACCCAGTAACGGAAGCATCGCCACGCACGCCAGTGAGCGAGTATGCTGCCGGGAAAATCAGTGCAGAGAATGTGTTCACCGAGGCAGACGCAGATGGTGCGTTTGATGTTGTAACAGTTCGGCCGTGGAACACGTACGGTGAGACAGGGACGCTGGTCCATACATTTGGAATGGGAACAAGCTATCTTGATCGAATCCGGAGGGGCAAGCCGATCGTCGTCCATGGGGATGGAACCGGACTCTGGGGACCGTGCCACAGAGATGACGTGGCAAGCGCGTTTGTTGGGGCAGTTGAAGCGGATGGGGTTGGTGGCAATACGTACAATGTCACAAGCGAGGAGACAATGACGTGGAATCAGTATCACAAGCGTGTCGCATCGGCACTAGACGCTCCAGAACCGGTGTTGGTTCACATTCCAACTGGGTTACTCCTGCGTGTTGCACCCGATCGAACCACAATGTTACGCGATCATTTCCAATATAGTACAGTCTTCGATAACAGTGCAGCAAAGGCGGACCTTGGATTTACATATACCGTCGAATTTGAGAGTGGCGTACAACGAACCGTTGCATGGCTGGACGACCATGACGAGATCACAACTGCGGATGCAACGATATCTGATGATGACATAATTGCGGCATGGCGTGCTGTATGCACTGAATTTGAACAGTCAGTTCCTGTGGGAAACGAAGCGTAATTACGGATCGCGGGACAGTATCACCGTATGGACGCTGCACTCATTATTCTCGACGGGTGGGGACTCGGAGATCACGATCGACGCGATGCGGTCAAAGCCGCAGCAACGCCGAATTTCGATCGGCTATCCACGCAGGGCGCATATGGGACGCTCAAAGCAGATGGACGGGCTGTTGGGTTGCCTGATGGGCAGATGGGTAACAGCGAAGTTGGACATCTCAATATCGGTGCTGGACGAGTTGTCAAGCAGTCATACACACGAATTGGTGACTCGATTGCGGATGGCTCATTTAATACTAATAAAGCCGTCAACGATGCCTTTTCGTATGCGATCGAGAATGATGGACGGGTCCACTTTATGGGGCTCGTCAGTGATGGGGGGGTACACTCAGATATTGAGCACCTCAAATCACTGATACAGATGGCAGGCGATCGGGGCGTCCCAGCAGTGACGCACGCGTTTACAGACGGACGAGACACCTCGCCAACCGGCGGTGCAACATATCTTGCCGATCTTGAAGGGACAATCCTTGACGTGGGAACCGGAGAGGTCGCGACCGTGTCCGGTCGATACTTCGCGATGGATCGAGATCAAAACTGGGATCGAACGAAGCGAGCGTACGATGCGATCGTCTCCAGAGAGGCCGAATACGGCGCACAGTCAGCAGTTGCGGCAGTCGAAGCAGCCTACGAGCGTAGTGAAACCGATGAGTTCATTCCACCAACGACGATCGACGGAGGTGCAGCGCTTGAAGACGGAGATGCGATCGTCTTTTTCAATTTCCGATCGGATCGAGCAAGGCAGCTTGTTCGACTCCTCGCAGATATAGAACCGGAATGGCTGTTTGAGACAACACCACCGAAGACGAATCTGGTGACGATGACGCAGTACGACGAAACGTTCGATCTACCGGTTGCGTTCCCACCGGAGCAGCCGACTGAGACCCTCGGTGAGGTTATTTCGAACGCAGGGTTGACACAGCTTCGGCTTGCAGAGTCAGAAAAGTACGCACATGTCACATACTTCCTTAATGGTGGCAGAGAGGTAGCGTTCAGTGGGGAACGCCGAGAGATCGTCAAGAGCCCTGCGGTCCCGACATACGATCTCCAGCCGGAAATGAACGCACCGCTTGTGACAGACACGGCGATCGATGTAATCGGGACGGACGATCCAAACGTCTTGGTGCTCAACTATGCGAACCCTGATATGGTTGGTCACACCGGCGACTTTGGCGCTGCTGTCAGTGCAGTGGAAGCGGTTGACAAACAGCTTGGACGGCTCGTAAATGCAATCACTGCTGCTGGTGGGCATGTCCTAATTACTGCAGATCACGGCAATGCGGATGATATGGGGACTCCTGAAGAGCCACACACGGCCCACACATTCAATCCTGTTCCGATCATCTATCTGACTCCTGAACTAACGGACGGCAATCGGCGTATTCGAAACGGTGGCGCACTCTGTGATCTCGCACCCACGCTGCTTGAGTTGCTTGGGCTTTCACAGCCACCGGTGATGACTGGACAATCACTGTTAGAGTAGAGTAAGTAGCAGTAGGGGTTATCCACGAACCGGTAGTGGACGTATGTGCCGATACAGCGGCCCAGCAAGGAGCATGATACCAACGGCACTCATACCCGCAAGGAGCCACGGATCGAACGCGCTTGTTACCTCGCCAGCAACAAGCTGGTCGATCGAAATGCCGATAATAACACCGAGAACCGCCCACGGGAACTCACCGACAAACGTTCCTGCGACGTAGGCTCGAACGCGAACGCCTGCAACTCCGGCTCCGATCGAGACAACATCGGATGGAAGCGGAAACAGCCTGCTTGCAGCAACGCCACGAAAACCACCAGTTATTGAGACAAGCTCTTTACCAGCAGTGCCAATACGACCGCTGTGGCCCGTTTGTTTTGCAACAAGGTACGGTGCGAGGCCAGTCAGTGTGAGCAATATTGCAGATGGAATAATCCCACCCACACCGATTGCATAGCCCGCAGCGATCGGGATGAGTGTTGTTGGCCATGCAAGCGCCGGTCGGATGAGTGCAAATCCAGTCAGAAGCAAGAGGAAGACGAAGGGCTGTTCAGCGGTGCTATCCAGCCAGTGCAGAATGACGCCAGGATCGGTGAGAACTGAGAGGACGAGCACAAGGCAGAGTGTGGTCATCCCAGCAACCGCTCGAGGATGGGATCGAATCCAAGAGATGACTGCCCAGCTGTCCATCTATGTGTCCGTTGAAACGAGTCGATATACGTTTTCTGTCTTCGATCGCCGCGGATTCTGAGTAAGCGTTTTGATTGTTGATCGTAAATCACAACTGTGACCGATCGGTCAACAGATGAGACAGAGCGAGCACGAAAGAAAGAGCTCGCGCTTGAGCTGCTTGCACATCTCGAGACGGATGAGCTTGCGCTGTCGGCAGTAATCGATCGGATTGAAACAATTACCACAAGCCCTCAGCTAACTCGGGAGATTCTTGACACGGCCGAAAAACGAGGGATTATCGGACGCGATGGGGCACGGATACAGACACGGCGTGGAGGGACTTTTGTTCGGTTTGAAAGCCAGGTCGTTGTCCGAGAGGGTGAGTTTAGCTGTCGTCGCTGTGGTGCAGGAATCTCAAGCGGTCATTTCATCAGATTTGAATCCGGTGAGCTGGGGCCATTTGGGTCCTCATGCATTCGAAAAGTAACTGGCAGAGAGACGTAGTACCATTTTAGTTCAGTTCAATTATCGGCCGCGCCGGAGCTCTTCGATAAGCGTCTGCAGTAGATCGCCTTGGCGTTCGATCTGCTCGGCCTGTTTCTCAATCGTCTCTGTGAGTTGTTTGACCTGTGCAGTAAGTTCATCGTCAGCAACTGGCCCAGCGGATTCAAACGGCGACCCTTCAAATGCATCTGCTTCAGTCTGCTCCGCTTCTGAGAGCGAGTTTTCAAGCGAGAGCTCCGCAGACTGTGAGTGGCTTGCAGTAGATTCCCTTGCAGTTGTCTCTCGGGCTCCTTCAGACTCGGACTGTGTTTGTGAATCATTCCGATCGGCACCAAGCGGTGTGAGACCATCGCCGAAATCAAGTGAACTTTTGCTGTCATCGGGCATCTCTTCAGGTTCGTCTTCCGCTTGTTCTTCGATCGTGAGCCGGAACTCTTCGAGACTCTCAACATCGTGATGCGCACAAATTACTTCCGAGAGCGTCTCGCTGACCGCTCGAGCATCCTCATTCGGCGTTTTAAATCGCTCTTGGCGGCCATTAAGTGTGAGGACGATCGATGTGGCGACACTACCATCCTCGAACGTGAGGTCAGTTACATCATCGTAATGATACTGCTCGGCATCAAGATCCCATACAGCCGTGCCGATATGTTTCACGAGCCGGCTACTTGTTATAACCAGCGAGAGGTCACTGAATCGAAAGAGTCGAAACACGGTCTCATCTGGCTCGATTGCACCAGTGTGTTTGAGAACACCAGCAACAAGCGGTTCGAGAACAGTATCAACCTTTTTAGCAGGGAGTGCAAGCGTGTCCTCACCATCAAGGCCATATTTAAGCGTGATTTTGGCTTTCCGGCGACCCACAGAGACACTGATCTTTTCAGCCTGATGTGAATACGTTTCGACTGATTCGTCCGATAACAAACCTTCTGCCCGGTAGACAACGGTTTGTGTTGGCGTTACCACAAGTACGTCATCGCCACCAAGTGGGATCTGTTCGATAATTTCTTCACCCTCAAGACGACCAGTAAGCAGCTCGGGTAAACTCATTGTGAGTGCAGTTTTTCGCGCACAGCATAAATCCGATGGGTCTCGCGGTGATTATTACCCACTCCATTCGGCTACAGAGAGACTGTGCGTTAGTATACCGAGGGCGACCGAGATGAGAAGGTTAAAGAGTATGATCGCAATACGTAGAGGTGAGGCCGGGTGGCTTAGCTGGACATAGCGCCGCACTCATAGGGTAATTGAGATTCGGTGCGGTATTGCCTTGGAAGCATCCGCCCCCAAGAGGCTTGCCGAGCCTCATACCTGGGCTATGCGGAGATCGCGGGTTCGGAGCCCGCCCCGGCCATACGACAAATCGTTTTGACGAAACCAGATACCAATAACGCTGGTTCTGTACGAGCCGATCGACGTAGTGTTAGTCTGGCTGCTAAAACTACACCAACTGAGCGCGTGAGTTATTGATGAGACTCAGCTGTCTGTTCAGGTAACTGAAATCAGCTGGTAGCTACACAGACGCGATTATTGATCGGTTCCTTTGTTTAAATTTTTGTGGAGACCAAAAAATATATAATTCAAAAGGTGCCTGCGGAGACGGAAGCCGGGGAGACCCCTTGTTCAGGCTCCAAGAGAATATACCTGATCTCAGTCAACAAATGGTATGACTGATTGCTCAGACGAGCAATTGCCTGCAGAGACTGCAGCCCCAATCGATCGTGCCCATCTCGAATACATGCGTCTCGTTGAGAATATGCACGATGTCTGTGTCCTCGTCGAAATTGAAGGTGCGCCACCCACCGAGAGTTACCGGATCTGCCGATCGAACCAGTATCATAAAACCGTCACTGGGTGGACTGAGACCGATATCCGTGGTGAGAGCCCAACCACCCTATATGGTAAGGAGATCGGTTCTGACGTTATCAAGAATTACAGACGATGTATCGCCGCTCGCGAGCCGATCGAGTATGAAGCCGACCGACTACTCGATGGTGAGCTCGAAACATGGAATATCAAACTGTCGCCAGTGATTGAACACGATCGAGTGACACACTTGGTTGTCGTTGCTCGGCAAGTCACCGGAAAGAAACAAGAGCGGGTCGAGTTGGAACGTGAACGAAAACGATTAGATGAGCTTGTTCACCTCATTGCTCATGACCTTCGAAGCCCGCTCAATGTCGCACAAGGATACGCTGACCTTCTTGAAGAACCGCGTACCGGTGGCCAAGACAGCGATTATCTCGAACAGGTACAGGGCGCACTCGATCGCATCGACACGATTATTTCTGAAACAATCACGCTCGTAAAACAGGGTAACACTGTAAACGATGTCGATGCTGTGGGACTCTCCTCGATCGCACGTACCTCGTGGAAGATGGTTGAGACAGAAGATGCAACACTTACAGTCGATATCGATTCAGAATGCTCGATTGTGTGCGATTACGAGCGAACCAAGCATGTTTTTGAGAACCTATTTCGTAATGCCGTTGAGCATGCAGGCCCTGCACCCACAATTACAGTCGGCCAGCAGAGCGACGAGGGGTTCTATATTGCAGACAATGGGAGCGGCATTCCTAAGAAACACCGAGAGACCGTGTTTCTTGCTGGAGTCTCCATAGAGGGGAGTACTGGCTTCGGGCTCTCGATTGTCAAGTGGATCGCAACCGCTCATGGATGGGATGTTGACATCGAAGAGAGCAACAGCGGTGGCGCTCGATTTGAGTTCACCAATGTAACGATCGAATAGTGGCCGTAATCGACACTTGATCAGACTCTACCACAGTCTTGTCTACAGGTAGACATGGTGCGATACTGTGCTCCAAAATACGGTCGTTTGGTCCATGTAACGGGTCGGTGCGAGCATCGATTTCACGATCGATCTTCACTAATCCTCAAGAGAGAGCAGAATTCGGACTCTTAGAGAAGTTAGTTGGCCATGAAAACCAACAGAACGTGAATGTCAAGGACGTAATAAGCGTGCAAGCATCTGGTTCGGAACCGGTATACTCAGTTCCGTATTGTTCTGGTAACCAAATAAATGCTGTACTAAATGTTTATACCTTTGCTGATATTTCTTTTATTAGACGATGTCCTCCCTGTCTGTGCTTCATATTGATGATGATCCCTCTTTTTTGCAGTTAGCATCAAATTATCTCGATCGTGTTGATCCGGATATCGAACTACTAGTAGAGACCGATGTTGCTCGTGCAATCGCACAAATTGAATCGGAGCTCTCTCGGTATGATTGTATTATTTCGGATTATGAGATGGGTGACAAAACCGGACTAGACCTATTAAAAATTGTTCGATCGGTCGATAGCGAGTTTCCATTTATTCTTTACACTGGCAAAGGATCCGAAGAGATCGCAAGCAAGGCAATCTCTGCGGGTGTGACCGATTATTTACAAAAGTCTCATGGCAGAGAGACATACACGCTGTTAGCAAATCGGGTCCGAAACGCGGTTCAGACCTATCGTGCAGAGCAAACCCGTACTGCGCTCGAAACGCGGCTCGAAACACTCACAGAAGCAACATTCGATGCGGTGTGGGAGCGATCGTACATAGATGGAGAACTTCTATGGGAACGTGGGCTTCGTTCGCTCTTTGGATATACTGAACAGCGACACTCAGAGCAGCCATTGTCTGCATGGTGGCGCTCGAATATTCACACCGAAGATCGTGATCGCGTGGACACGCAGTTACAGCAAGTACTGGACGACAGCGGCGAGAGATGGGAATGTGAGTACCGATTCAAGCGGGCAGACGGTTCGTACGCCACTGTAATCGATCGAGGGTATCTCAGAGTAGATGGCGAAACACAGCGGCTTATTGGCTCAATCGACGATATCAGTGCGCTTCGTGCCGCAGAGGCGGATGCAAAGCAAAGACACGAACGGATGGCTGATGGGTATTTGTTTGTCACCGATCAGTGGAAGATAACGGAAATCAATTCAAAAGGGTCTCAGTTGCTGAACACTCCTGAAAAAGATATTATTGGGCATGATTTTTGGGAGCAGTTTCCAGATGCGATCGGCACACTGTTCGAATCAAAGTACCGACATTGTATGATCTCTGGTGAGCATGTAGAATTTAACGCGTATTATCCTCCGTTTGATTCGTACTATCATGTTCGATGTTACAGCGATCAACGTGGGCTTTCGATCTACTTCCAAGACGTCAGTAAAAGTGTTTCTCAACAACAACGGCTACGAGAAGAGCGGAACTTGCTCGAAGAACTGTTCGAGACAAGCCCGATTGGGATTATCGTGCTGGATCGTGATGGACAGATTATCCGATCGAACTCACGAGCGGGAGACATCCTTGGAGTCTCTGAGCTAGGAATGGCCGAGCGAGCGTACAATGATTCGGTATGGAAAATTGTCGACGAAGAAGGAAACACAATCTCTGATGAGGAACTGCCGTTTCATGTCGCACGTGAAACTGGCACGTCAGTGTTTGATTATCGACATCAGATTACTCGATCAGATGGAACAGCGGTATGGATTTCTGTTAATGCATCGCCGCTCTTTGCGGATGATGGCTCAGTTACATCGGTTGTTGTCACAATAGAAGATATCTCGGGTGAGAAACGATACACATCCATACTCAATGACCTTCATGAGTCGACCCGAAATATGCTCCGGGCAAAGACCGTAACCGACGCCGTTACCGAAGGGATACTGGCAGGTGAACAGATACTCGGGCTCGAAATCTGTGGGGTCTTCAGATATGATCCGTTAACGGAGCTTTTGACACCGATTATCACGACCGACCGGGCAGCCGACGTTATCGGAGAGTATCCACAGATACCCGTATCAGAAGGTCTTGCAGGTCGAGTATACAGGACCGGTAAACCAGAGGTACACTCGGATCTTCGGGACGTCTCAGCGCGTTATAACCCGGAGACAAACATTCGAAGCGAAGTACTGTTTCCACTCGGCGAGTATGGTGTGTTTGTTGCCGGCTCAACGACAGTCAATGCCTTCGATGAGACGCGTGTTTCGTTAGTACAGGTATTCTGTTCGAATCTTACTGCCGCGATCGAGACACACAGACAGGACGAAGCACTCAAAGAGAAGGAAGCAACACTCAAACAACAGAACGACCGATTAAGCGAGTTTGCAAGCGTGGTCTCGCATGACCTCCGAAACCCGCTGTCGGTTGCGAGTGGTTATCTCCAACTTGTTCGCGCAGAGCAGGACTCACCGCATCTGGGGCGGATTGAGACGGCAATAGACCGTATGGATGAGCTGATCGATGATCTACTCACGCTCGCGCGGACTGGTGAAGAGATAGATACCAATGAAACGGTATTGGTGAAGACCGTCGCCGAAGCAGCATGGGAAAATATCGAGCGTGACGATGCAACACTACGATTCGAGAGCGGTCTTAAAACGATACGCGGTGATCCAGTACGGATTCAACAACTCTTTGAGAATCTGTTTCGGAATGCGATCGAACACGGTGCAAAATCTATGCCAGCAGAGGCCCCATTAGTGGTGACTATTGGGCCACTAGAAGATACCATGGGGTTCTATGTTGAGGACACGGGGACAGGGATTCCGAACGAGTATCGTGAGTCTGTGTTCGAGCATGGTTTCAGTACAAATACTGATGGGACTGGATTTGGGCTCTCGATTGTCTCCACAATCGCGGATGCCCATGGGTGGACTAGTACACTCGCGAAGTCCGAAACAGGCGGCGCTCGGTTCGAGTTTAGATTACCGTCTACTGCGTAGTCTCTCTGTTCAGTTAGACAGGGCGGCCGCCTTCACTCGTGCCAACAAGAAGCGTTCCGATGGTTAGGATAATTGCTGCTGCGACAAGGGCGACAATCTCGAATGTACCACTGCCGGCCGTAAGCGCTGGAAGGAAAAGCAGTGTACCAATAACCATCAGTGCTGCACCGATGAACGTCTGTTGTGGGAGCGTATCCATACGATACACACAGAACCCATCAATAATGAGCGTTTTCTTTCGATGTAACGCAGGAGTGGTTCAGAGCGGTGGTTCGTTTTCGCCTGCTAAAATGATACATGAAAGCCAGTTTTCTTTCGGCGCAAGCGGGCACGAAAATGCCTCGTTGTATGCACAAAACGGCGTGTACGCGAGATTGAAATCAATCGTCACTTCGTCACCGGTCTCCAGCGAGTCACTCGGTGAGAGCTCCATATATCGCCCTTGTTCGTAGCTTTGTTGACCGGTTGTTTTGTCACGAAATGGTACAAAAATCGGCTGCGCTTCGTCTTGGTCTTGTTTGTACCCGCAGAGCGTATAGGTCTCATTATTAACGGTGAATTCGAATGTGACTGTCCGGAGATACCGGACATTTGGCCCCGCGCTGGTCTCCATTTCGATCGGCTCTGGCTGCTCATGAACAGTTACCGTCGCGGTCACACGGAATGTTGGGTCCGGATCGGCGTACGATAATCCATCAAATGAATCTCGTTTCTCAGGTGGTATCGGTGACTGGGGATGTGTTTCAAAAAACTCGTCTTTTTCAGCCCGTTTCGTACGGAGCTCTTGCTCCCATGCTGCTTGATCGAATGAATTGCTCATACACAGACAGTAGACACCGAACATAAAAGAGCCAGTGATACTGTTAGGAGACTACTTTGCGTCTGCAATCCGATCGAACTGTTCATCAGTAAGATCAATCTCGGCCGCGCGGAGGTTCTCTTCAATCTGTGTGACAGTTCTTGCACCGATGATTGGAGCAGTCACTTGCGGGTGCGTTAGTAACCATGCGAGACTGACCTGTCCTGGTGTCGCATCAACCTCGTCTGCAACTGTTTCGATCGTCTCGATCGCATCAAAGTTTTCCGCAGTAAGATATGATTCTGCAAAGCGTTCATCAGTCGCTCCACGAGAGCCAGCAGGTGGCGCTTCATCCCGATGATATTTGCCGGTGAGGAATCCACCTGCAAGCGGTGACCACGGGACAACACCGATGTCGTAGTGCTCACACATTGAGAGATAGTTTCCTTCAATTTCGCGGTTGACTGCATTGTATCGTGGTTGTGAAACAGTGAACGGTTCATATCCGCGTTTGTCTGCAATCTCATTAGCAAGGGTTACTTTCCACGCGTTCGGCTCAAATGTAGATGCACCAAGATAGTTTACTTTCCCGTCACGGACAAACGAGTCAAGCGTTCGCATGAACTCCTCTGCAGGGGTGTCATCATCCCAACGGTGTGTGTAGAGCAGATCAATGTACTCCGTCCCAAGCCGATCGAGGATGAGATCAATATTCCGTCTCAGATGCTTTCGGTTGAGCCCGCGACCATTTGCATCGTCACGAGTTGGCCAATAGATTTTCGAAGCAATAACGAAGTCTTCTCTGTCGCGGTCGGCTAACCAGTTGCCAATATATTCTTCCGATCGGCCGTCCCCGTACATGTCGGCAGTGTCAATGAACTGGCCGCCCGCCTCCGCATACGCATCAAGAAGTCGATGCGCTTGCGCTTCTGTGATTTCTATCTCACCCTCGTCGTTCTCCCGCCCGAACCGCCAGGTCCCGAATGCAATCTCTGAGACCGTTGTTCCGGTTCGACCCAGTGAAACAGTATCAAGTGACATATGGATGTTTTGGTCCGTTACTGTCTAAAATAAGACGGTGTGTTCGTGGGCGTTACCGCCGATACTCATGTCCAGCAATCAGAGCGAGAATATGGATGGCGATCAGACCGACGAATACCACCGCTGAGACACGTATCTGTTCAATAGCTAGCAGCGGAAGATAGCCGAACGGGAGTGCAACAGCAGTCCAAAATGCGATACCACGAATGCGTGCGAGGAGCTGCGTTTTCATATCTGACCAGTGGAGGACATGGCGAACAGGGGCAGGGACGGATGGAACAGACATAGAACACCAGTAGACGATTCGCCGTTCTGTATAAAATATCCCTATGAGCGTTCACGTGAGTTTACAACGGTTATACAGTCCTGTAAACCGGTACGAAATACCTACTCTCAGCGAACAAACAACAACAGAGACAGCAAACAAAATTTATGTCTGATCGATCAACAGAAGGTATGAAAGACCTTCATCCAATCGCAAAGCGGATTCATAACATCACACCAGAACCCGTTATTCTCACGTTATCTGATGGAACAGTCGGAACGTTTCAGTTCTCGTGGACTGAATTTTTCCAACAGGAGTTCCAAGCGGAAGGGACTCGAAAGGAGGATGATGCAGCCTACCGACTCATTTCAACTGAGGATTATACCGAGATTATGGTCGGAAGACAGCCATCAGCGTCAGATGGGTGGGAGATGATTGGCACGATCGAATCAGCGGAGCCTGTAGCTGAAGACGCCTAATCAGCAGATGGCGCGCTCCACCGTCGGGTAAATTCGCTTCGGATTGCCTTACGCTTCAACAGGCCGAATCCGGTAAAGATGAGAACAAAACCAACAACGGTCGTCACGGTGAGCCCTTCTTGTAAGAATATCCAACCAGCGATCGCTGCAAAGATCGGTGCAACATACGAAACAAGATTGATTTCGATCGGACCTAAGCGGTCAAGCAGATCAAAATAGATCAGAAAGCCGATCGCACTGGCTGCGATTGAGAGATATGCGAGTGCAGCTACGGCTTCAACTGTCCACTGAATATCAGCCATTGATTCGCCCATCCCCAGCGAGAGAATGTGCATGAGAATACCACCCAAAATCATGGCCCACCCCTCCATCGTCTCAATTCGCATCTGTGCGTCAATGCGTCGAGTGAGAACGCTCCCAAGTGCGAACGCAACGGTTGCGAAAAAGACAAGCAACTTTGGGAGCGCACCGTCTGCGGCGAGGTTGCTTGGATCCGGGTTAGCAAGTACAATCGCCCCTGCAAGCCCTAACATGAGCCCGATGATACCCAAGACAGTGAGTCGCTCGCTCGGCAAGAGGAGTCGAGCGAAGACGGTGGTCAAAAGTGGGCTTAAACTTACGATTACCGCTGCGATCGCACTAGTAACAAGCGGATCGGTCTGTCCAATGAACAACAACGCGTGGTACGCTGCGATGAGGAAGACAGCTGCAACAGCGACCAACAGCCACTGTTCGCGGCCACGTGGAATTGGATCATCAACAACCCAAAAAGCGTATCCCAACATCAACACGCCTGCGATCTCATACCGGAGTGCTGCAAACAGCACGGGTGGCAGATATTCAACCCCGAGATTGATCGCCATAAACGCCGAACCCCACACTGCAGCAAGAATCAAAAAGAGACTTAGATTACGATAGGGTGACACACAAACAGTCGTAGCGGCACCGGTTAGAACGTTACGAAGGCGGGTTGTTCAGCCGGATGTTGTTCCAGTTGTATCGGACACGTCTGTGTGGTATTTGTATTGTATTTATTTTTCTTGTGCGTCGACGACGGCAACACCTGCAAGATTGACGATGTCTTTGACTTCGTCACCGCGCTGGAGGACGTGGACTGGTTTGTCCATCCCAACAAGCATTGGGCCGATCGCTTCTGCGCCACCAAGCCGCTGCAGCAGTTTGTAGCCGATGTTACCAGCTTCGAGGTTCGGGAAGACCAACACGTTCGCGGGTTCATCTAGCGCTGAGAAGTCGTAGGTGCCAGTGAGGATCTCTTCAACGACAGCAGTGTCAGCCTGCATCTCACCATCGACTGGGAAGTCAACCGTTGGATCATCATGTAGCTTCGCAACGGCATCACGTGGCTTTGCGGTGCCCTCGTTCAGCACACTGCCGAAGTTGGAGTATGAAAGCATTGCCGCACGTGGCTCGACATTAAATCGACGTGCAAGGTCTGCAGTATGTTTCGTGATCTCTGCGAGCATCTCCGCATCTGGATCCTGGTTCACCGTCGCATCTGCACAGAAGATCACACGGTTGTTGATCGTAAGCATGTACACACCAGCCGCATAGTCGGCATCGTCTGCAGTTCCAATCACCTGTAGTGGTGGACGCAGTGCGGACGGGTAGTGGTGGGTCAATCCAGTGAGCATTGCATCTGCATCACCGACTTCAACCATTACACTGCCGAGATAGTTTGTGTCTCTGCGAACAAGCTCTGCGGCCTCGCTGTGGGTGATTCCTTTACGTTTGCGGAGTTCATAGAGCCGATCAGCATACGGTTCAAGCGATCGCTCATCCGGATCGACAATCTCCGGAGTGAATGCAAGTCCAAGCGATTCTGCAGTGCGGTGAATCGCTGTCGAGTTTCCAAGCAGAATCGGCTCTGCAATTCCTTGTTCTTGGAGCTGGTATGCTGCTCGAATCATCTTCTCGTCGGTCCCTTCCGCAAGTGCAATCCGTTTTGGGTTGCTCTTTGCTTTGTTGAGGACGACACGCATCATCTCGCGTGATTTGCCAAGGCGTGCTTCGAGCTGTTCAGCGTAGACGTTCGTATCAATATCTTTTCGGGCTACACCGCTTTCGACAGCGGCTTTCGCAACTGCAGGTGCAACAGTGAAAAGCACTCGTGGATCGAGCGGCTTTGGAATAACGTAGTCCGGGCCGTACTGCAGTGGTTGGTCACCGTACGCTTTGACAACTGCATCAGGCACATCTTGTCGTGCAAGCTCTGCAAGCGCCTCTGCGGCGGCACGTTTCATCTCCTCGTTAATGTCGCGTGCGCGAACATCGAGCGCCCCTCTGAAAATGAATGGGAACCCAAGTACGTTGTTGACCATGTTCGGGTAGTCCGATCGCCCGGTTGCCATAATCACATCATCATCGCGGGCGGATTTTGCGTCTTCGTAGGTGATTTCAGGATCCGGGTTTGCCATTGCGAAGATGATCGGGTTATCATTCATCGATCGAACCATCTCTTGAGAGACGATCCCGCCGATCGACAGGCCGACAAAGACATCTGCACCATTCATCGCATCTGCAAGGTCGCCCTCTGGAACGTCCTGTGCAAACTCACGTTTGAACTCGTTAACATCAGCAGCCCGTGACTCTGTGATAATTCCCGAAGAGTCACACATCGTGATGTTCTCTTTGTTCGCCCCAAGAGAGACATAGAAACGAGCCGTTGCAATCGCACTTGCGCCAGCCCCAGAAAAGACGATCTGTAGCTCCGAGAGGTCTTTATTCGTCAGATCAACGGCGTTGATCAGCGCCGCACCTGAAATGATTGCAGTCCCGTGTTGATCATCGTGGAAGACCGGAATCTCCATCTCATCTCGAAGGCGTGATTCAATTTCAAAGCACTCTGGAGCCTTGATATCTTCAAGATTAATCCCACCAAAGGTTGGCTCCATGGCTCGTGTTGCAGCCACAAGATCGTCGACGTTGTCGAGATCAAGCTCAATATCAAACACGTCAATATCAGCGAACCGTTTGAAAAGGACGCCCTTTCCTTCCATCACTGGTTTCGATGCTTGTGCACCGATATCGCCAAGACCCAACACAGCAGAGCCGTTAGAGACAACACCAACAAGGTTCCCTTTTGCGGTGTAGTTGTACGCCTGTTCTTTGTCGTCTGCGATATCAAGACATGGTGCAGCGACACCCGGCGAGTACGCGAGGCTTAGGTCGCGCTGTGTGTTCGTCGGCTTTGTCGTTGCAATCTCGATCTTGCCGGGAGGATCTTCTCGGTGATACTCCCGTGCGTCATCATCCAGCCCCATACCTTCGAATCCGTTGGGACTCTCAAAAAGCTATCCGTATGCGTCGTGCTTTACATTCGACGATCGTCGAAATGTATGCACCAGGAGACGGACTGCAAGGGGTCACTCTCGTGGTTGAACTGCTGCTAACAGGTCAAAATCACGGTCTGCAAGACGGAGAACGGAGAGTTCATACACTGTAAGGTAGCTCACGACAAGGATCCGAAGCGGCAGGGCAATAAGTACGATTGCAACAATCGCAAATACAGCAACGGTTGCAAGAGCGACAAGGATCCCGATCGACTCCATCGCAACGGCAACGCTGCCCGCAATGCCAAATACAAGAATAATACCTGCAAGCAGGGCGATTGCTGCCACAAGTCCGATAACAACAAATAGAATCACAGATTGGGCAATACCGATCAACAATGCAAGCAAAAAGTGGACGAGAAGGTAGCCAATAAACTGTTTCCATTCCGTTCTGAGTGTTGGGGTGAACGCAGTCCACGCAGCAACAACGCCACCATCTGTGAGCGTCATAATCGGGACGACGAATTCGTCTGTAAATCGAAACAGTCCCCATAACAGAAGGGTAGCAAGCGCCGAATAGAGGCCGAGTATGAGCAATCCGATCGCAGCGGCCGTTGATGGATCACGAATCGACACCGCGAAAAAGTAGCCAACGATACCAACTCCAACAACAGGAGCGGCCAGTATAGCGGTTATACCGATTTTGAACCCAACAACTCGAAGCGCTTGTCCAAATCGATCAATGAACGGTGTAATAATAGAGACCGTATTCTCACGGATACTATCGTAGAAGACAAACCAGAATGCCGCGACGATCGTCCGAAAGAGCAACCAGACTAGGAGCGCCACAACGATAATAGCAACAACTGTCGTTAGCTCTGCGGCAGTTAGTTGGTCAGTTCCGTCTGCTACTGCTTGCTGTACGGCCGGTTCTGAAAACAGCTCTGGGAGCGCTTCGATCGGGCCACTAAAACTCACAGAGATTCCCGGTGGATTCACCGTCGAACCAACCGAGCCAAGAAAAACGACAATAACGGCGAGTTTGATCCATGCAAGAATCTTGAACGGAAATAGAAATCGACGCGTTGCATTGAGGGCGGTATCAACGCTATCGACTGCATACCACGACATATCGATGTGAACTCAACACCACGACAAATAACTTCTGTCACCAGTGTACCAGTGCGTTTGTATGCGAATTACAGCTCTCGCTCGTATATTGCAGGACGTGAGACGATCGTCTCACCGTCGATCGACGCTGCATCAACCGTTGGCCATCCATCGGTTTGTGTGAGCGGACGAATCTCATCGTTGGTGACGAGAACCGTTCCCTCGCTTTTTGCACCCTGCACTGTTGGGTTCCATGCGTATGCCATTGGTGTATAAACTTGCTCGGTAAGCGATGGTGTTGCGATCCACTCCCGGCCGCTGTATCCTGCTGCACCGCCTTGGTGGTGGTGTTTCCACTCGTCCGGATAGCCCACAACATCGTAGGCGTCTTGGATCACGCCAAAGACTTCGGCTGCAGTACCGTTTTCTTGAGCAACCCGTTGTGTCGCACCCAACGCAGAAACCTCAACGGTTGTAGCAGCATCATGACGATCAAACAACCACTCAGGAGCGTCAAATGCAACCGTCCGGGTAAGGCTCGCATAGAGACCCCCACGCTCAGCAGTGACAGAGATCAATGCGTAGTCACCCAATGTGTCCATTGTTGGGGTGTAGTGACGATACGTCTGTGCACGCTCGGCACCACCGACCAAAACAACAGGTGCGTTAATTCCTTGTGCAGACAGCGATATTTGGAGTCCAGCGGCGACTTCGTGCTCAGTATCTCCCGGTCGGAGCTCTTTTGTAATCGTCTCAACAGCCCGTGCAGCGGCCATACCTAATTTCTCATACGCCTCACGATCCGACTCTGTAAGCGGCTGTCGGAGTGCTGCTGCATTGAGCTGTGTGAACCCGGCGTTGTCGAGTGGAATATCTGCATACGCAGGTGTCGGCGATCGATCGATCAGTTCCTCAGTCAGCGATTGACTGTACCATTTCCGTGATGTGACGGAGAACGCAGCCGGAAGCTCCTCATCTTGGAGCCGCTGTGTCTCAATATTATCAGTTAACACAACAAACCCATCATCAACGGTGTACCCTGCAGCAGCAATTCCAAGGTCGCTATCGCGGTCAACAACATTACTCCCGCCCGTGAGCCATGCAAACCCGTTTGGCCGTGCAAACCACACCGCGTTATGATCTGTCTCTGAAAGCAGTGTTTCAAGCCGTTTTCGGCGTGTTTGAAGCCGATCTGAAAGCTCGATCGACTCGTGCTCTGCACTCATATACGAGCCTCTAACTCGTCAAGCCTTGAAACTGGTTGGATTCGATCGGAGCACCCGAGATCCGTAAAAAAATAACGTTGTTAACATAAAGTGGAAATATAGTAAATTAATCTCTGCAATGGGCGGCAGAATAGTTAACAGGTGACGCTGCGAAGTATGGTGTGAGATGTCACAACAAGAAGTGTCACAAGAGCTGCTGGTCGATCGCTATACGCTCGGACTCGTTGGGCCTGATCAAGAGTGGGCAGGAACCGTTGCTGATGGCGGCACGATCAAAACACACACCCCACCGGGCTGTTGGGGACCAATGGTTACGCCATCATTTAAGGGCGGCCACGAGGTCACACAACCGATCGCAGTGGAAGGCGCAGAGGTTGGTGATGCAATCGCAATTACGATTAAAGAGGTGACCGTTACATCGATCGCAACAAGCACAGGAAGCATGCTTGAACGGGCTGATGCCTTTGGCGATGATCCGTTCGTGGATCACAAATGCCCGGAGTGTGGGACCGAATGGCCCGACAGCGTTGTTGAAGGGACTGGTGAGGAGTCGGTAAAGTGTGCTGAGTGTGGAGCAAATGCGTCTTCGTTCGGATTTGAGTACGGATACACCGTTGCGTTTGATGAGGATCGGACAGTCGGAATCACGGTTGGCGAAGATGGGGCAGATGATCTCGCAAATCGTGCAGAGGAAGCGATTGCACTGCCGGACAACTCACGGCAGCACTCTATTCTCCGATACAAACCGCATGAGATGCCGGGAACGCTCGGGCGGCTCCGGCCATTCATCGGGAACATTGGAACGACACCGCCGATCGAACTGCCTGACTCACACAATGCCGGTGACTTCGGACAGTTCTTGATCGGGGCAGAACACGACTGGGGGCTCGAAAGCGAAGCGGAGCTCGAAGCTAGAACAGACGGCCACATGGACATCGCACAGGTTCGAACCGGTGCAGTGTTGATCTGTCCGGTCAAAGTTGATGGCGGTGGAATCTACGTTGGGGACCTTCACGCAAATCAAGGAGATGGTGAGCTCTCGCTGCACACAACAGATGTTAGTGGGACGACGGAGCTTGCTGTGGAGGTTATCAAAGGCCTTGAGATCGGTGGACCAGTTCTTCTGCCGAACCTTGAAGATGTTCCGTTTATTGCAAAACCGTACACTGATGCTGAGTTAGATGCTGGACGAGCACTCGCCGAACAGTACCAGACCGATCTGCTCGACGATATGGGGCCGATTCAGGTTGTTGGGTCGGGTGCAACAATCAACGACGCAACGGAGAACGCATTCGACCGGGCAGGAAAGCTACTGGATATGTCCGTTGGCGAGGTCCGGTCACGGTGTACGTTCACCGGTGGCGTAGAGGTTGGCCGACTCCCGGGTGTTGTACAGCTCTCACTGCTCGCCCCAATGGATGTACTCGAAGAACGTGGGATGGCCCATATCGTTCGTGAACAGTACGACCTCTGAACAAAGACTACCGAGACCCACCCTGCACAGCAGGCATGATTTTTATTGATGCATCTGATGGGCACTGGTCCCCGCTTTCGACGCGATCGCCGTTGACACTAATGCGAACGCTTGGCCGAAGGTCATTGTCTGCCCCGTACAAGTACTGCGCTGCGCGAGGAAACTCGCTGACGAGCGTGTCGATGGCATCGTCGACTGTCCCACCCGAAAACTGAAGCGTTGTCTCTTTGCCACCGATCGCCGATCGAAGTGGGCCATATACCGTGACGTCCATGCAACAGCATGGATCGAGAGGGCCAAAAGAACGGTGGAATGTATTGAATTTTCGCGTACATTTGACTCTCAATTTCTGGCGATAGAAGACAACTCTAAGTATACCGAAACCTGAGTTTAGATAATGTCTATTCGTCCCGACTGGCTCACCTTTCGCCGGTTTGCGGCGTTTACTACGGGACTCACCCTGTCGCTCATTACCTTGGGTGTGTACACTGCCGCAACCGGATCGGGCCTCGCCTGTAACGCTGAGTGGCCGCTCTGTTCAGGCCAACTTGTGCCGGCACTGACGATCAACCCTGACTTCATCGAATGGTTCCACCGATTTATCGCGATGATCGCTGGGTTCTTAATCATCGGTACTGCGGCATGGTCATGGCGCGGTGGGGGTGGCAAAAACGCAAAAAAAGCAGCGACGCTCGCTGTGTTGTTGCTTCCGCTCCAGATTAGCATCGGTGCAGTCACCGTCACTGTGAGCGGTCTCATCCCATGGGGATACTCAGTGCCAACACACGCAGCGCATCTGCTCGTTGCACTGACGATATTCACACTCTTGCTTCTGACAACGCTTGAAGCATACAGGAATCATCACCGGCGACCACCTGGAAAGCGGGCACAGTTGGCACTTGCAGTAACGTTTGTTGGGTTAGCAATGAGTCTCCCATTCAGTCGCGCAACACCAATGCTCGTATACGATGCTGCGGGGCAGTCATGGTTTGTTACTGGATCGCTGATTGCATATGTTGGACTCGTCGCAACGATCGTCTGGAGCTGGAATACCGATCGAGTGGTCTCCACACTTGCATCAGTTGGTGTCACAGCACTCTTTGTGACGATGCTGTTTGGACGCGATATCGTCGCTTACACAGGGACCGTCCAGTTGGTGAATCTGGTCCTTATTGGCATCATCGCTGTAAGTGTTGTTGCTGGGCTTTGGCGGACAACCGGAGGCATCACGACTGATTCCTCGGGTGGTGTGACGGTAAGTCGAAGCGACTAGTTCTGCATTTTTAATATATGGTCGGTGGCTACTTACGCAAACTCGGTGACAACTTCGACACCAGAGATTGCGTACTCGTCCATTGCCCGAAGCCGATCGGAGACCGCATCAAGGGATACCTCATTTGTTACGAGTGCACCCGGATCAATGTGTCCTGCATCGATCATTCCAAATAGCTCATCATGTCGCGTTGGTGGCATCCCACGCGAACCAACAAACGAGATTTCCCACCGTGTCATCCAGTCCGTTGGGAGCGAAATCGCTCCTTTTTCTTTTTCAGTCGTGAGCCCGAGTTGAATATGTGTGCCACCATGGCGAAGACAACGAACTGAGTTCTGACAGGTTTCCTCGATTCCAAGCGCATCAATCGAAACGTCAGCACCGGAGACGCCACTTGGCCGATCAGTGATTGCGGAGATTGCCTCATGTACCGGTTCATTCGAGCTATTGACAGTCGCAACGGCTCCAAGCGAGGTGGCGTGTGAGAGTGCATCCGCCCGAATGTCAACCGCGATCGGCCGTGCTCCCAACGCGGCAGCAATCTGGATTGCAGAGAGACCGACACCACCACAGCCGTGAACCGCAACCCAATCGCCCGGTTGTATAGTGACACGATGTGCAAGTGCATGGAAGGCAGTCATGTATCGACAGCCAACTGCAGCAGCATCACGTGCAGAGATACTATCAGGTAGTCGCATTGCATTGTAGTCTGCGTGTGGGAGGTGGACCTGTTCTGCAAAGGCACCTTGTGCATCACGCTGAAACCCGATCGCATACCCATCCGTACAGATGTTCCCACGGCCGTTGCGACAGTATGGGCAGGTGCCGTCACCGACGCTAAACGGGACTGCAATTCGATCGCCAACAGTGAGTGTGGATACCTGCTCACCAACTGCAGCAACGGTGCCAGCAGGCTCGTGACCGAGAATTTGGCCGATCGAAACCCGATCGTCTGCCCACTCGCCGTGCCCCTTCCATGCATGCCAATCGCTTCGACAGATGCCACAGGCCTCAACAGCAACAATCACACCGTGTGGCTGTAGCGATGGCTCAGAGACCGTTTGGATGGAGAGTGGTTCATCATATTCTGTCAAGACAGCAGCGCGCATGCACAGAAATCACAAAACAGGGTGAAAAATCCATAGCTAGAGGCGAAACATAGAGCGGAAACGTTTACATGGAGAACAGTGTACGGCTAGTTCACGAATATATGACATGTGATGGTAGATTGCGAGAATTCTTCGGAGGGCGAGAATGTCATATGAGCTAAGCGAATCATTCCCAGGTGTTGTCTATTGGTGTCTAAATGACGACTCATGGACAATGCTCCGAGCCGATGGTGGCTGTAGCGCGCTCACTGGCTATGAATGTGATATTCTTGAATCTAGTAGTGTCACATTTGGCCATGATCTCATTCATCCCGATGATAGGAGGCGAGTGAGCAAAGACGTTCAACGATCACTTGCAGAGGGTGAGGCCTTTGAGGTAGCGTATCGGATTGAGACGAAACATGGCGACGTGAAATGGGTTCATGAATCCGGCCATGGTGTTTCCAAAGCAGGCGCAACACAAGTCCCTGGAACGACCGGAGAAATCGGGAGTACCGGATTGGACGACCAGTCAAAAGACACACCGATGCTTATCGAGGGCTATATTAGAGAGATTGCCACAGAGAGACCGCTTGCATCCGAACAGCGGCGGAAAGCGCAACTCCTCGATTCAGTATTTGATTCGATCCCAATCCACCTGTTTGTCAAGGACCGTGATGGGAGACATCTCTACGTAAGCGAAGAGCATACCGAAGCGTATGATGGCGTGATGATCGGGAAAACCGATCTTGAGCTTTGTGGTGTGGATGAATCACACCGAAAAGAGGCATACGAGGACGACATGCACGTGATTGAAACAGGTGAGCCGATTCTCGACAAAGAAGAGTATATTAATTCATCCGAGAAGTGGAATCTCACCTCAAAAGTACCGTGGAGAGGGCCGAGTGGAGAGATTCGAGGACTGATTGGACTCTCTCGTGATATTACGGAGCGAAAACGCCGACAGGAAGAGGTGGAGCGACAGCGCGACCGGCTTGAACAGTTTGCTCGTGTGGTCTCACACGATCTTCGTAATCCACTGAATGTTGCACAGGGCCGCGTTGAACTTGCAAAACACGCAGCTGAGACGGAAGCACCAACAGCGCATCTTGAGACAACACAAAATGCGCTCGATCGGATGCAACAGTTGCTAGCGGACTTGCTCACACTTGCACGAAGTGGACAGCCAGAGTTTACATCGACGACAGTGCTCCTTGATTCGGTCGCAACCGATGCATGGCAGACCGTCCCGACAGATGGGCTTACGCTAGCGATCGAAACAGAGCAGAAGGCAATCGAAGCCGAAGAGAGCCGACTGCGACAACTCTTTGAAAATCTGTTTAATAATGCAGCCGAACATGCACAGCCAGCGAGCAAAGAGAGTGAGACGACGGTGTGTGTCGGCTGTCTGGACGCCGGGTTTTATGTATCGGATACCGGCCCAGGAATTCCAAAACCAGCGCGATCGGATGTGTTTCAGCCAGGCTATTCAACAGAGGTAGGTGGCACTGGATTTGGCCTCGCAATTGTTCAAGAGATTGCAGACGCACACGGCTGGGAAACACAACTTACCGAGAGTGAAGCCGGAGGCGCACGGTTTGAATTTCGAGATGTAAAAGTTGTTAATGGTAAATAAACGAGTACCGTCGCGTGGTGCTCTGGAACCGGTCCTTGTCCTACTAAAAAAAGTCCGATAGCCCCGCTTGCCCATCATCTGTCTCGTCGTCCGATTCGGCTGCAGCATCCTCAGCCGTGGTTGTGTTCTCAGAAACAGCCGTCTCAGCCGACGACCTCTGCTCTGTTGGCTCTTCGGCAGTCTCTGTTGCAGCAGAGGCTTCAAATGCGCCGTCGCTGTGTGCAGTCACCTGGTCTTCTCGAATTGCGTTTGCATCTTCGACGATCGATTGGACCTTGTTCGTTGTTTCACCACTGCCAGTAATGTATGAGACGTGTTTTTCATTCAGTTCATACCGAGCAGCCATCGCAACCGTCAGTTCACGCGGCTTACAATGATAGGTCATTGCGGACAGATACGGCAACACCTCTCGGCGTGCAATATCAATGCTCATTCCACCATGTTCAGCGATGCGCTGACAGATTTCATCACCAGTTGCATCCGAGGATGGCCAAAACTGCGGACGACTGAACCGTGTCCAACCACCTTTTTTTTCGTCTCGCGCCGCAGCAACACCTGCAGCGAGATTATCCGTTGTGTAGCGCCAGTAGCTGTAGTTTTGTGTTGCTCGAACACGACCAAGCCAGTTGTCTGCATTTGCTAAGAAATCATATGCGCGGACAGCCTCACGTGTGTCATATACTGAAAGGAGGTTGTTTTCGACCCACTTCGTCAGATCGTCTGGCGTCTCATCGACTGCATACGCAGATTGGAGTGCGTCTTGTGCGGACTGCTCTTTCAGTACCGCATCGAGAAATGGAAACAGCCCCATCGATCGATCGCGGTCGCTTGTGACAACATCAGCAAGCTTCAAGTGTGTTTTCCCGTCGGCAACTGCTTGCAAATCGTTGACTGCACCGCGGAGGTCTCCGCTGTTTGTCTCTGCGATTCGATCCAACGCATCCTGTTCGAACTCAATTTCCTCACGGCGACAAATATCTCGAAGCACCGGGACAATTGATCGTTTTGAGACATCACGGAACTCTATCTCTTGACAGGCGTTTCTGAGCCCACGACTCATGTCATAGAACTCGTTTGCAATGAGGACGATCGGCTGGCCTGACGATTTTACCAGTCGGGTGATTGCAGACGCGCCACCGCGATCGTAGTTTCCGTGGATGTTGTCTGCCTCATCAAGGATAACGAGCTGCCGGCCAGCAGTGGTGTCACCATGTTGTTTGGCGATCGATCCATCAAGAGTTGCATTATGTGCGGCACGACCTGCAAAGCGTTCGATTACATCAGCAGTTCGTTGATCGGAGGCGTTGAGTTCGACCGTCTCCCATCCCATATCGTTTGCGAGTGCATGTGCGGCGGACGTTTTTCCAATTCCGGGACTGCCGTACACGATTACCGCTTCTCTGTGTGAATCCCACGATGTCGCCCAGTCGCGGAAGGCATCGCGTGCTTTGTTGTTGCCGCGAAGCTCCGAAAGCGACTGTGGACGATATCGTTCCGTCCAATCTACCATTATCAGATCAAGGGTAGACCCGCGTTTAGTGGTTGCGGAGTCTGTGACGACAATAATCCGAGAATCAAATGGTAAGTCCGCTTTTTTCATTCGCGCGTCGTTATCTTTGTATGGATTCCCAGCAATCGGTCTCACTTTCGGAAGATGAGTTGGAGATGTTTCTTGGAACCGGTGGAACTGGAACGCTTGCATTCGGAACCGATCGATCGGAGCCACCATACGCAATTCCAGTCTCCTATGGATTCGACAGCGAGACACGGCAGTTCTTCTTTCGGCTTGCACACGCGCCGAGAAGTGACGAACTCCCATCGAAACCGACGCAGAACCCAGTCACGTTTGTGACGTTTTCAGAAACACCGACAGGATGGCACAGCGCAATAGCATCAGGAACGCTAACTGGGATTTCAGAGCCTGCTGTTGACGACGTTGCTGCAGAAGCGCTCCGTCGAATCCACATCCCACTTGTTGACATCTACGATCACCCGACAAAAGAGGTTGAATTTGCGTTTTTCCGACTTGATCCAGAAACCCTCAGTGGGCGAAAAGAAGCACACGTCGATGATTGATTGTGAAGTGATACCATCGCTAAATCACACTTTTGTGCGCGCTGTGAGAGCATCAAGTAATGTTCCCAGAACGGATTGAGACGCCACGGCTTCGCTTCGACCGGTTCGCTGAATCGAACGTCTCCATCACGCAGTTCTATTCGGTTGCTGGAGCGAGCGAGACGATCGAAGAAGAGACCACACAGCTAACGTGGGAACCGCACGAGCATCTCAAAGAATCCGCAACTGTGCTCGAACAATTTACGTCAGGATGGGAGAATCATGAGGCTGCAACCTACGCGCTCTATCCTCGGGATGGACAAGCAGGTGCAGGTGAGCTCGCTGGAAACACTGGCCTTCACATCGATTGGGATCGGCAGCTTGGAACGCTCGGTATTTGGCTCCGGAAGCCATTTTGGGGCCGCGGCTACTCCGGTGAGCGTGCTGGTGCGTTGCTTTCGCTGGCGTTTGATCGGCTTGGGTTGGAGGTTGTTGCTGTCGAGCATGAACCCGAGAATACGAAGTCACAGCGTGCGATCGAGCAATACGTTGGCCGATTTGGTGGTCGTCACGAGGGCTACATTCGGAACAGCCACCGATACGCGAACGGCGACATTCGTGATGTGCATCGGTACTCGATCAGCAAAGACGAGTGGAAAGAAGCGATCGAAGGCGACCCTGTGAGTGTTACATTTACAGAGACGATCGATCCAGACATAGACCCAGCGTAGAACACAAGACACATCATGGTGGTGTCCAACAGCAAAACCACCATGAGTTCTCAAGCAGCGACAAAACAGACGGAGCATCGCGGATCGCTTTCGAAGCGATCGGTTGCGAGTGGCGCCGTTGGTGGGGTTATTGCCGCAGTTGGTGGGTATCTTGTTGCATATCTTGCATACGCAAGTGAAGTTGAATCACAACTGCGTGGGGTGAATTTCATTGCGGATCTGTTTGGTGGGGAACCCATTCCATCATGGGTTGGCGTTGGGTGGCTACACTACAACGGCCACTTCGTAGATACACAGATCGAGTCATTTGGTGGCACACGATCGATGAATTTCATTACCCAAGCGGACGGAAGCGGGCTCACAGCACTCTATCTACTTGCCCCGCTCATGCTCGTACTTGTCGGTGCAGCGGTCGCGTATTATACCGCAGTAGAGTCGCCGCGTGAGGGTGCAACAGTAGGGAGTACTGTCGCGATTGGGTACTTCATATTTGCTGCGGTTGGCGTTGCACTACTGCAATATGAGAGCACAGCCGGATCGATACAGCCGGACCCAATCACAGCGCTCCTGCTTGCAGGGATTGTCTATCCGCTTGTATTCGGTGCGATCGGTGGTGCAGTTGCAGGAACAATCCGTGAGTAACTAGAGACTTCGAGCAACCATTTCGCCCCAGTGTTCGAAGCCATGTTTTTTATAAAACGCCTGCGCACGGTCGTTTTTCCGATCGACATCCAAGACGATTCGATCGAGTGGAAGCGACTGTGCCCGTGCGGTCTCAATTGCAGCATCCAGTAGCAGATCTGCTGCGCCGCTCCCTCTGACAGCTGGATGGAGGTACAGTTCGTTGAGAATTGCAGCGTCCCAAATAAATGAGAGCGACTCCGGAAGGACAAAGACGTAGCCAACAACATCGTCCACCGAAGAAATCGCGAGGGTGACACTTCGTGGGTCTTCGGAAATACAGCGATCAACCCACCCAAGATACCGCTCGCGATACGCAGCTGTGAGCTTTTGATCGTAGACTGCCTGTTTGTCATCGCCACCAGTATTCTCTCCAAGCCCGCGTTCGAACTGTTCTTTGAGCGCCCAGAGTGCCTCTGTATCCGTTTTTGCGTCGTACGGTCGGGTGTCCATACGAGAAGGACACCATCATAGTGTGTAGTGGTTTCGGCTCCGGTGAGTCCTGTATTAGTTGTCTCCGGAGAGTCGGTACTCGGCAATTCGGTAGAGAACCACGCCAAAACCAATAACGGTCAGTAAGATCTGCTCACCAGTTTCTGCGACATATGCAATCCGCTCTGGATTTTCTGCTGGTTCAGATGCCGGCGGTTCAACAGCGGTCCAATAGTGGACGTCTGCAGAGGAGCCACGAGCAGTGGTGCTGTCTTCGCCAAGTTCAATGAACGTCTGCTCGATTCCTTGGTGATTTGAGATAAGAAGGTGTCCCGAAAGGTTGTAGAACTGGTCGTGCAACGGCCAAAAGAGGTTTGCTCCGTTGTAGAACGCATCGAGCAAAATGTGGCCAAATAGGACGGCCACAACAGTCACCCAGCCAACACGCCACCCGTACTCACCCCACCGATCGAGCACAAATGAGTTCGATCGGGCCTTTACATCCCACGTTAACAGCGCAAGCACACCAAGTGGAAGCCAGATGTTATGGAGTACCGTTCGGTGCGCACCAGTCATAAAGACGCCAAAAAACGCATCAATATCGAGTATTGCTGTTGCAGCAAGGACAATCACAATGGCCCGGGTATCAAAATGCTCGTGAAGCAGTGCACAGGCGATGAGCCCGCCGATCGCCATATGAACCGTGGTTGGTGGCATGTACGTACATACCAACCAAACAGCATCCATCTTTCGGCGGCTACTTCGGCAATTGTCGAATGGAGGGTTCGATACGCTTTTGCAGCGATCGGCCCGACGTAGTGGTATGAATGGGGGTTGGAGATGAGCGACACTGCACGAGAAGAGCTTGCTCGGCGAATTGCAGGTGAAATCACGTTGAGTGACGATCCAGGTGCGACACTCAGAAAATGGCGGACGGATTTCGATATTTCACAAACCGAGCTTGCTGCACAGTTGGATGTCTCCTCTTCAGTCGTCTCCGATTACGAGAGTGGCCGCCGAGAGAGTCCTGGTATTGGAGTCATACGGCGGATGGTCAATGCACTGTTGGCGATCGATGAGACACGCGGGGGCGGTCACATTAGACAGTTTGCCCGCGTACTTTCTGCTGGGTTTGAGAGCGACATTGTTCACGACCTTCGTGAGTACCCGACTGCAGTGCCGCTCGATCGGTTCTATGATGCGATCGATGCCACAGAGATTACTCGTGGGAAGCGCGACTATGTGAACGGCCATACCGTCATCAACAGCATTCAAGCGATTACACGACTCTCCAGCGAGGAGTTCTACCGACTGTATGGACAGAGTACCGATCGGGCGCTGATGTTTACAGACGTTACACGTGGGGAGTCACCACTGGTTGCAATGCGCGTCGTCACACCAACCCCGAACGCGGTTGTTCTGCATGGACTGGGTGAAGATGATCTCTGGGAGCATGCGCCAGCGCTTGCAAATATTGATGGCTTCTCGCTTGCGGTAACAAACTGCGACATCGAAACCGCGCTAAATGATCTCCGGACGCTCAGCTAACCTCGATCGCGTAGAATAGCTTCTGGGTACTGTAGGCGATCGATCGTTATTCGACGTAGTCGTAGCGGCGTTCGTTCATCCGACCCCAGCCAGTGAACACGAACTCACCGGATGGCTGTGTGAACTCCTCAACATCAATATCGGTCTCTTTGTCGTACTCGTGCACATCGTGGACGAGTTCGTACTCGCTCCACGTGAGGTCGTATCGGGATTCAAGCTGGTCGTCGATATTGAGTCCCTCAATCTCTTCTTTCCAGCCGTCACGAACGGTTTCGGCGTGGATTTCTGCCTGTGCACCGGAGCCATAGGAGCCAACAAGCAGTTTCTGGCCTACAAGATCGGTTCCATTTGCAGCTGCATGACGGAGTGCGCTCGCACGGGCAATGTGGACCGATCCGGTGTACCAGTTGCCAACCCGGCGTGAGAGTTCAAGTGTTGGTGCGATCGTGTCTGCATACCAGCTCTGGTAGCGATCGGTTCGTTTGAGTTCGTCCATGTGCGCGCGAATTGCTTCTTCGAACGCTTCTCTGCTCTCGAAGTCAGTTTCCCGTGGCTGGCGGCCGATCTCCGGCTCAAGTTCGTCTTCGATTTCGGTATCACGAATCATATGCCGGAAGCCGAGCAGTCCCGCTTTTCGGACCATTCCCGGGAATGGGGTGTGGAACGGAATGTATTCGAAGTCTTCCGGATGGGTGTCCCATGCAACAGACTCAAAATCCTCAAGCGCTTCGCGCATCCGTGCGAGATACACCTGCATCGATCGTTTTCCATCAACGGATGGGAACTGTTGGTTTGGTTTGAGGAAGTCCGTCTCGTCCATGCTGCCATAGCCTTGCTCGGTTGAAAGCTCGACAATGCTTGGCTCTTCGGTAATGAGCATCGCCACCGCACCGGCACCCTGTGTCGCCTCTCCGGGGTCACCACGGGCGTAGAGTGCGGTGTCGGTTGCAACGACGAGCGCTGCACGGCCACGATTCCGGCCGGCTTTGATCCAGTTGTACGCATCGTCGATCGATTGGGTGCCAGCGACGCACGCGAATTTCCGCTCTCCCTTGTTGGCGTGTCTGAAATCGCCGTCGTAAACCTGTTCGAGGCAGCCTGCGATGTAGGTCGAAACCGGTTTTGAGTGGTCGAATGCGGATTCAGTGGCGACATCGATGCGGCCGATATCGCTTGGTTTGAGCCCCTTTCGGTCCATGAGCTGCTTTGCGGCGTTCGCGCCCATCGTAACGATATCTTCGTAGGTATCAGGGAACGAGGAGTCTTCGAGGCCGAGGCCTTTGGTGTACTTCTCCGGGTCGTCTCCCTTCACCGGGGCGAACGTGTTCGGAAGGTCAAGTTTGAGTTTGCCGGACCAGATTTCGATGGCGTCGATCCCGACTGCTGTCATAGGGAGTGATTGAGAACAGTGACATATGGGTCTGTCGATGGGAGTTACGTCGATCGTCGATCAAAATCCGGATTATGCTTGTAATTCAACTCTTGTCGAACTACCATCCTCAAATATAAGATATATCGAGACTGTTTCCCCATCCATATTGACATTTGGACTCCCCGTGGCACTTGGATTCCTAAATTTATCAAAATTAAATGCAGCATCGTTACCAGAAAGGATTGTAACAGGGAGATCTAATTGAACTACATCTGCGGAGTTTGGGCTGTTGCTATCGATGGTAATTCCACCCTCATAAACTAGATCTCCATCAGCCTCAATCTCACCCGGGTTACTTAATTCAGTCGCAGCTGTACTTGTCTCGTTAATTCCAATCTCAGTAATAGTGACATCGGTGTCTCCGGTATTATTCAATATGAAATTCAATTGTCCACTAGAACCCGCAGTTGCTGTTTCTCCTGATAGTTCTTGGACTTGGCCCGCTTGACCGCTTGTGTCATTCTGTGTCACGGTCGCCTGAATTCGATCGACATCATCACCGGCTGCCGCGTAGAGCGATCCACTCCCCTCAGTTTCACCAACAGTGATGGTGAAGTTGTAATAGCCGCTAGAGTTGGTCACTCCAGTCTCAGTGAATACCTCGTCAGAGCTCTCGTTGAATAGGGTACCATTTGAGGTTGCTATATCAACTGTTGCACTCTCTACTGGCTCTCCGGTCTCTCTGTCAGTGACGCGAACGGACCCCGCAATCTCCCCTCCAGGACCCACTTCGTGGTCTCCACCTGATTCCACTGGCTCCTCCCACAAAATATTGTACTGTGACTCCGCGGCCGGAATTGATTCATTGGCCTCCTCAGACGACTCATCAATCGTTCGGATTGAAGAGAGCTCATCTTCACCGGTGTCGCCGCCATTTAATCCGATTTTACTAACTCTGATCTTCCAATCACCCAAAATTTCATCATCAAACTCAATCGTGATATTTTCTCCATCATATGCCGCAACGCGGGCATTGTTATCGCCGAAATCGGTTCCAATAGTCTCATTCCAGATCGCTGGCGAATGGGTTGGGAGAGAAAGCGTTAATTCGCCATCTGAGTCTGGTTCGATCGGCACGTTGATCGTCGGACCGTCGATCACAACAGGCTCCAGTGTTGTGCGCATCCCTTGCTCGGAGACATCACCTTCCAAGAGTACCAAATTAATCAGGTTGTCTCCAGTATCACTTGACCGAATTAACCGTTGATTTGAGACTGAGAGGGATCGCTCATCAAATTGATTATATAAGAGCGTGTGCTCAAGTCGTGTGGTCGGTGCTTCAGTATACTCCGAATACCGAGGCTGGTACGTCAGAAGCGTTGTATTCCGATCGGCAAGAAGTATCTCCTCTGCGCTCCCTTCAAGAGAGATGTCGTCCGAAACCTCCGCTGTTATATTTACGCTTCCTCGGTCGGTACTAAGTGACCCAGTAGCAGGAGGCGGGTTGACACCGATAATACGAGTCGGATACTGTGTTCCTAACCGAATTCGAGTCGGACGGAGCTCTGATGAAAACTGAGCGTCGGATCTAGGTGGGACAGTCAATAGCGAGTTTCTGTAGTCCTCTAGATCGCCCTGAACATCTATATTATGTTGAAACTCCACCTGGTTATTCTCAGAAGGGACAACCTGTACCTGCCAGATCGACAGAAAAATAATCAAAATCGCAAACAGGAGCACAGCACCAACCTGCACTGACTGTGCCCGATTGTCCCCAAATAAAGACATTACGCTAAGTGAGAACGTCAAGTGGTAAAAACAACACCCCTTCAGCACAGACCAAATTAGGCTGGAGATCAGCTATGGGATGTTGTCAGAAGATAACAGGTGCAGTCGCCCGACGGTGGAGTACTGGTACCCTGTTACGCACCGTAGTATTAGTCTTCTTCAACGACTTCCGGATCGCTCAGTGCGCTTTGGAGGCTGTCAAGTCCGTTGACCCACTCTGCAACAAGCCCGTATTCGAGTTCTTCGGCGATCGACATATCCAGTTCCTCGCCAGCAATAATCAGCGTGCCAGCCTGCACAATATAGCTCAGTGCGGCATCAAGCTCTTCGCTTGCTTCTGCGTCTGCTGCGGCTGCAATATACTCATCAACCGGTGCGTCACCGCTTTCGCCTGCGATAATGAACTCCTCTGCAGCGTAAAAGACAGGAACAAGGCTTGTCTGAACGCCATCAATAAGTATCGTCTTCTCTTCATCCTCGAATTCGACCTGTGCGAGAACGATTTCACGGATTTCTCCGAGTTTCGAAACAGCAAGCTCCTCATCAATTCGATCGTCATCGAATGCAGTCAACACCTTGACGACAGCGATTGCAGCATCATCTTGCAGATTAATCAGCAGTCGTGCTGAGTCTTCGTTCTCCGGATCAAGCTCTTCTTCTTCGACACGGGTTAGCCAGTTTTGCCATCGTTCTTCCGAGTAGAACGTTTCGGCGGGCTCGTCACTCATGTTTTGAACGTTCCACGCTGTACTCAAATGCCTTTCCTCTTTGCCGGTGTACGCGAGGGTGTCTCAGACACTCACTAAAACCGCTAGCCGAGAGTCCCCTCTGTATTGATATCATATACCTTTTTTGGTGTGTCAATGTGTGCATTCCGCACAGCTTCATCATACCCTTCTCCAAGCAGCCATCGAACACGCCGTGGAACCGTTTTTAATCCGAGCACTGCCCCGGGGCGATCGGGATCATCAATGAAATCAGTCTCCATCAAGAACGGCGCGTCCTCGGTTGCCGCAGTCTCAATATCCGATTTGTTGCTCATCACGCTTGGCGTAGGGCCGGCCAGTCTCCCCCCTGCGTAATGCTTGACAACTTTGTGTGGTGACAGGCCGCGATCGGCGGCCCACGCTGTGATCTCAGTCAAATCCTCCGATGCCTCTGTGTGCAGTTGCACCGCACAATCCAGCTCTGCGCCACGCTTGAACGCATGTTTCATCACGTTGTTCGACGCCTCCCACACCGCATCCGTAACCTCGTAGTGCGGCCGACCGGATTTTAGCGCAAGCGCGTCGCCACGATCGACATATGTCGCGGCAACATCGATCGCACCTCTCATGAGCGATTCTGCATCCTCGGGTGTAAACCCACGCTCGTCGACGAGTCGAGATATCAGTCCGGGGTGTACACCAAGGACGGGCCAGCCGCGGCCTGGAAGAAGCTCGGTTGCGTCTGCGACCGCATCGATGGTGGTTTCGAACACGTGTGCAAACGCTGCGGGCTCATCAGCCTCAACACCGAGGTGCCATGATGGTTTGTTGACGACCAACAGGTGTGTCCCACCCATATGAACGAAATCGTTCACAGCGGAGAGCCCTTGCCCGTGTTCGAGGTCAAGATGCATGTGGTTGTCCAAAACGGGAGTGTCAAGCGGTTCCATAGCTGTTGCTACGAGCGTGTCCAACTATAGATCAAACGAAAAGTGAACAGCAGCCGTCGGTTCGGTTTCATCGTCTGTTACGTCCGGAACGATTGCCTCATCTAGTGCTGCGAATGCTGCATAGAGCTGTGTATACGTCTCTTCTAGCGCTTGGACGATCACTTTTGTGTCGCTCAGAACGGGCATGAAGTTCGTATCACCGCGCCAGCGTGGGACGACATGCGTATGAAGATGGTCACCGATCGAACCCCCTGCTGCAGGCCCAAGATTTAGCCCGGTATTGACGCCTTCTGACCCCATTCCGGACTCGATTGCCTCCAATGTTCGCTGTTGTAACAGCGCATGATCGAGAACCTCCGTTTCAGAAAGATCGGTGTACTTGCCAGTGTGTTGTCGTGGAATGACCATCACATGCCCCGGATTGTACGGATAATTGTTCAACAGAACAAAGCTATGTTCACTCCGCGCAACAATCCGGTTCGACCGGTCATCCGCTTCCTCCGGGAGGACACAGAACGGACAGCCATCGATCGGGTCGCGCTCACGCTTGATCCACTCAATTCGCCACGGTGCAAACAGCGGTTCCATGTCAAACAGTTTGCAGCGGGTTTGATAGCTATTCCGTCACTGCGGGGCTAATCGAAGCTGTGAATCCCTGCGGTTGTGACCTCACAGCCATCCTCAGTGACAATGAGTGTATGCTCTGCTTGGCTCACAAGCTGCCCGTCATCTTCTTTTAATACTGGATAGCCTTTGACGATGTTTGCCATTTTGAGGCGACGGAGTGCAATATCCGCACGGGAGTTGTCAAGCCATCGAGCAGCAAATGGAAGGTTTTCGAATGCTTCGATCTCTTCTAAGACTTTGCGCGCGCGTCGATCGCGGACAGAGCCGCTTCCAACCTGCTCGTAGATCTCTTCATCCGTCCCTTCAGTTACCTTCCCGCGGCCATCTGTTGCGAACGGTTCGATCGCAATCACTTGCCCAACCTCCAATTCAACGCTCCGTTCGACACCACGGTTTGGAATATTTGGACCCGTGTGCGCGTCATACTGCTGGACGCCGTGGCCAGTGAGGTTGAGAACTGGAGTGTATCCATAGCTCGTAATGACGTCTTCGATTTCGCCACCAATGTAGCCGACTTCGACGCCCGGAGCAACCGCATCAACGGCCGCTGCAAGCGACTCCTCTGCGGCATCAGCGAGGTCTGGTGTCCCAGAATGGTCAACGGTGACGGCAGCGTCTGCAATGTAGCCATTGACATGAACGCCGATGTCTAAACAAACCATCTCCTCACCAAATACGGTTTCATCGTCACGCCCAGGCGTCGCGTGTGACGCTTCCGCATCAATACTGATGTTAACAGGGAAGGCAAGTCCAGCACCCTCTTCTCGGATGTAATCTTCCGCGTACGCTGCAACCTCTAAATGGGTGGTTCCCGGCTCAACCATCGCTCGGGCTTCATTCATTACATCAGAGAGGATCGCTCCTGCCTCTCTGTAGCTGTCAACTGCATCATCATCAAGCGGTCCAATGCTCATATGAGGTGAATTTGCAAGAGGACGGCAAAGAAGTTGCGGGAGTTCGATGGTCTGTCTTTCAAACTCGATTTTGGTGTGGTCTATATAGACATATAACATACTCTTAGCAATTGTTTATCCATTTGAAACCCATACTGAGATAACGAATGGCGATTCCTGAATTCAGCGCAACGATCGAGTCACAGCACCAACGACTGGATCCTGACAACTGGGAGGATGTCTACATAGTCGGAGACGTACACGGGTGTCTTGATGAATTTACTGACCTTCTCGAACAGCTCAATGTAACCGCAACAGACCTTGTTGTCGTTGTTGGCGACCTCGTTCGAAAAGGTCCAGACAGCGCGGGGGTCATAGAGTTGGTTCGAGACAGTCCGAACATCTTCTCAGTTCGGGGGAACAACGAGGAGAAACTCCTTCGTGGCACAAAATCCCTTCCAGAGTTGACTACGGATGATCTGGCATGGATTCAGTCGCTTCCGGTTGCGATTTCATTTGCGGACACGTTGATCGTTCACGGTGGAATTGATCCGCGAAAGCCGCTGGCTGATCACGATGTCGATGATCTACAGAACACCCGCTCACTTGTGCCGGGCGGAAGCTACGACCGGCCATTTTGGTTCGACAAATATGCAGGCCCACAGCGTGTCTTTTTCGGTCATACCGTCCTCGAGCGCCCGATTGTGAGAGCGCATGCAGTCGGGCTTGATACCGGCTGTGTGTACGGCGGCACACTCACGGCGTACGACTGGCGTGCTGACAAGATCATTCAGTACAACGCAACAGAAACGATCCAAGAGCGGCCAGACAAAAAATTCGTCTCGCCACCAGCACAAACGCCCTAGAATACGCATCGACATGACCTCCAAAGAAGACGAAGGCGAACATGGAGACCCCGCAGACGGACAAGTAGACAATGGTCAGTTGCAGGCACAGAGAGAACGTGAGCCAGCACAGATTCCGCCGATCGTCCGTGAGTCAGACAGGACCGTATCACCTGACCTCCCGCTCGATGATTCAACATTCTATCTCAATCGTGAGCTAAGCGAACTTTCGTTTCAATGGCGTGTGCTTACGGAGGCACTCGATGAAAGAAATCCGCTACTTGAGCGGTTGAAGTTCCTCGCAATCCTCACTGGGAATATGGACGAGTTCTTTATGAAACGTGTCGGAGGGCTCAAACAGCAGATCGCAGCCGGCGTGACAGAACAGACGGTTGATGGCCGAACACCAACTGAACAGTGGGAAGAGGTCTTAGAATTCAGTCGGCAGCTACTCAATACCCATGTGAGCTGTTTTCAACATGAGATACTGCCTGCGCTTGCGGAGGAGGGAATCGAAATCACAGACTACACAGCCCTTTCGGCAGAGACACAGCAATCGCTTCGATCATATTTTGAGCGATCGATCCTCCCCACACTCACACCGCTGACATTTGATCCAGCTCACCCGTTTCCGTTCATTTCAAATCTGAGTCTCTCGCTTGCAGTGGTCACAGAACAAGATGGAGAGGAAACGAAGTTTTCTCGAGTGAAAATCCCAAAAAATCGCCCACGGCTCGTTCCTGTTGAGTCACCACATACAGGAGATATTTCAGAAATTGAGACGGCCCGATTTGTACCGATCGAACAGGTGGTCGAACACAACCTTGATCTGTTGTTCCCGAACGTGGATGTTGTGGATGCCTCAACGTTCCGTGTGACCCGGAATGCGGAGGTACGACGAAATGAGGACGTTGCAGAAGGCCTTATCGAGATGATTGAAGACGTTCTCAGACAGCGTCGGTTTGCGACGGTTGTTCGGCTCGAAGTGGCCGCAGATATGCCCGAGAACGTCAAAGAGCTACTTATCGAACAGTTAGCGCTCGATCCCAAAGAGGTGTTTGAGCGTATCGAGCCGCTTGCAGTTGAGGATTTCTGGCACCTGCTCGAACTCGATCGACCAGCCCTCAAAGTTGAGCCATGGACACCACAGCCACATCCACGGTTCAGCAGTGTCGATGAGGAGACTCCAGAGACGCTCTTTGAGGAAATCTCGAAAAAAGATATTCTCGTCCATCATCCATATCACTCTTTTTCGACAACAGTGCAAACGTTTCTTGACACCGTTGCACATGACCCTGATACGCTTGCAATCAAGGCTGCAATCTATCGAACTGCGCCAGACTCACAGGTGGTCAACAGTTTGATCGAAGCCGCAAAGAACGGCAAGCAGGTTGCGGTGATGGTTGAGTTGAAAGCTCGGTTCGATGAGGAGAACAACCTGCGATGGGTCAAACGGCTCGAAGAAGAGGGAATCCACGTTGCATACGGAACGATCGGATTAAAAACGCACAGCAAGGTTGCGCTTGCGGTTCGTGACGAGGGCTCAGATGATGGCGTGACGCTGTACTCACACATTGCGACTGGAAACTATCACTCAGAAACGGCGAAGTCGTATGTTGATCTTGGCCTCTTTACGGCGGACCGAGATATTGGACAAGACCTTGTCAGACTATTTAATTCATTTACCGGTCACTCCCGACAGGAGACGTATCGAAAGCTGTTGGTTGCACCGGAGACGCTTCGTGATCGGATGACCGAACTCATTCGCCGTGAACGAATGAACGCGGAGGCTGGAAAAGCGGCACGAATCACGGCAAAAATGAATGCGATCGAGGATCCACAGATCGTGAGCGAACTCTACGAGGCCTCTATGGCCGGTGTTGAGATAGACCTCATCTGCCGTGGTATCTGTCGCCTCCGGCCAGGTATCGAAGATGTGAGCGAAACTGTGCGCGTCCACAGCGTTGTTGGGCGGTTTCTGGAGCACTCACGGATTTTCCGATTCGAGAATGATGGTGAGCCGGAACATTACCTTGGGTCAGCAGATTGGATGACGCGAAACCTGGATCGACGGGTCGAAGCCGTAACGCCAGTAACAGATCCGGAACACAAAGACGAACTGGACGACATCTTAGAAATAATGCTCTCGGATACTAGAAAGCGCTGGGTAATGCATGCGGACGGCTCATATACACAACAAACCTCGGATGATGAAGACGAACTGAGCACGCATGAACGGTTGATGGAACGCACACAGGCTGCCGCGCCGAATGTTGAAACAGAACCAGCACCGGACAGATCGGATCGGCGCGAGCCAACGATTAATTTGGATGAGATATACGTCAGAGAGACGATTGATCAGTGAGTAACATTATTTTTGAGCAACACTAGTCTGCATCCCATCGCTGTTGAATGCACTGCCTGCGCCGGAGTCATCAAGGACAATCACGCCTGCGGATGAGCCGGTGAGTTCACCAAACTCTTCGATCGCAAGGTCTGCTGCAGTCTGTGCATCCATTCCTCGTTCGAGATGACGAACAGCACGCCGAGTGAGCGTTGTCTTTGCAATATCTTCGCCAGCGCCAGTGGAACTTGCCCCACCAGCAGGAGACGCATAGAATCCGGAGCCAATCTGTGGAACATCGCCCACACGGCCTGCAAGTGCGAACGATCGACCACCAGTAGAGGTCGCCGCAACAAACATCGTTCCATCGTATGCGACAGCACCAACCGTATCGTGATCAGGTGCATGTTTGTCGTGCGGTGTTGCTGTTGATCCACCCGCTTGATCTGCACCGGTACCAAACCGTGTTTCGAGCCATTGGAGGTGCTCACGAGGTGACCCTTGCGGTGGATTTTCTTCCGTAAACCGGGCGGTTGTTTTCTCGGTTCGGAGCTCAACGCCTGTTTCAATGCCGAAATCCGACGCGAGGTCAACAGCGTGATCGCCAGCAATGAGCACATGTGGTGTCTCTTCGAGGACAACACGAGCGACGGAGATTGCATGTTCAATACCCGCCATTGAGGTTGCAGCGCCTGCTTCCCGATCGCTTCGCATAATACCCGCGTCAGTGCGAACGACGCCATCCGACTGAATGGCACCGCCGTAGCCAGCGTTGAACCGATCATTCGACTCAAGCACTTTGAGTGCGCTTTCGACCGCGTCAAGCGGATCCGACGTAGCTGCACCTGCGTTGGCAGCGTCATCTAGCACCTTCTGTCGTGTGTCAGGTTCCTCAGGAATACCACCAGCACCGCCGTGTACAATAACTCGCATACTGGAGGCACCGATAGCAATTGAATAAAAGCCACGGAACCCGGCGATCCGGGACGGGTTACTACGGTTCGATCGGGACGGCAACTTCATGTCGCCGTAAGAACGGTGGCGTCCATGGCGCATTGTACTGCATCATGAACGGTTTCCCGGTCGGTCTGATACCGTTCTCTTCCAATGTTGAGAGGAGGTGGTCAGTTGCTCGTTTGATCCGATCGCCTGTTGCATACCAACTGAATTGATACACGGCAATCTCACGTGGGGCTTCAACCGTGAGCGAGACACCGACTTCCGTTGGTGTTGGGGCAGTTTCAGGAGCATATGATGCAGGAAGATAGAACGCCATGCGAACACCAGAGCCTGCAGACTCGGTTCGAAGCGGCGCGGTCATCTCCATGCGTTCACCTGCGGTTCGGACAGGTGCAGTCATCGCAATCTCTGTGCCACCATCATTTGCGCCCGTAATGTACCGATACAGTCGTCTAAATGCAGTCGATCGGTCCTCAGCAGTGGTTTCAACAGTAACAAGCGCAGGATATCGACGCCGTTCAACACCGTTGGCTGTTCCAACAACTTCGTACGCTACCTGTGCTGTTGTTCGAGATGAGTAGACGCCCCATCCGACCCATGTCGCCGCTGCCGCAACTGCCGCACCGATCGCTATTTTTGCCCCGCGTTTCATAGCCGTCGTACGTCGTGGAGACACATATACCGTCGCCCTCGCTCGGCTGTGACTATTGTTCACACATGAGACAGAGCAATAACGGCAGGCCTTTTAGGATGCCGTAAAAACTCGTGAATGTTTATGAGCAACGAACTGATCGAAGTTCCTGAAGACGGCGAGAAGATCACGCTCGCTGACGAGGAGACGGGCAAACTGAACGTTCCTGACAACCCGATTATTCCAATCATCCACGGCGACGGAATCGGAACCGACGTTGGTCCAGCCGCTCAGAAGGTACTCGATGCAGCCGCAGAGGCAACCGGGCGATCGATTGCATGGATGCGTGTCTACGCTGGTGAGTCCGCACGGGAAAAATACGAGGAGAACCTCCCACAGGAGACCGTTGATGCAATCCGAGAACACCGCGTTGCGATCAAGGGACCACTCACAACGCCAGTTGGTGCTGGCTTCCGTAGCCTGAACGTTGCACTGCGTAAAAAGCTTGATCTCTACGCAAACGTTCGTCCAACCTACCACCTCAACGGTGTCCCATCGCCGGTTACAAATCCAGAGGCAATGGATATGGTCACCTTCCGAGAGAACACCGAGGATGTGTACGCCGGAATTGAGTGGGAAGCGGGTACTGATGAAGTCGAACAGGTCAAAGCATTCGTTGAAGACGAGATGGGATTCGACTCAACAATCCACGATGGCCCCGTTGGAATCGGTATTAAGCCGATTACCGAATTTGGTTCGAAACGACTTATTCGTGAGGCGATCGACTACGCGATTGCAAACGATCGCCCATCCGTAACGCTCGTTCACAAAGGCAACATCATGAAGTTCACCGAGGGTGCCTTCCGTGATTGGGGCTATGAGCTTGCAGATGAGGAGTACGGCGACAACGTCATTTCAGAGGATACCCTCTGGGACGAGTACGATGGCGAACAGCCCGCTGACACGGTTGTTGTCAAAGACCGTATTGCAGACAACATGCTCCAGCAGCTTCTCACTCGAACAGGAGACTACGATGTCATCGCGACAATGAACCTGAACGGTGACTACATGTCCGATGCAGCCGGTGCGCAGATCGGTGGCCTCGGCATTGCACCTGGTGCAAACTTCGGTCACGGTCGCTGTCTCGCAGAGCCAGTCCACGGCTCTGCACCGAAATATGCAGGCCAAGACAAAGTCAACCCAACCGCAATGATCCTTTCGGGCCGCGAGATGCTCGATTACATGGGCTGGAAAGACGCCGCACAGCTCGTTCGTGACGCTGTCGAAGAGACAATCTCCTCCGGAAACGTCACCTACGACCTCCACCGACAGATTGAGGGCGGCGAGAAACTCGCAACCAGCGAATTCGCAGACGAAATCGTCGAAAACATCGAAAAGCTCGCATAAGCGGTCTACTCCGGTTAATCGATTAACATATACTCTATTTTATTCAGCCCAATCCGGATCTGTCCGAGGTGGGCTGAAGATATCGAGCCCAAACACTTCTTTATCACCACGGTTTTCGGCTCCATGTGGTTCCGCACCCGGAATTGCGTATGAGTCACCGGGACCGACAACGACATCTTCTCCATCAACAACGAATGTGAGCGTTCCTTCGATAATATACCCTGTTTGCTCGTGATGATGACTATGTTCAGGAACGGTTGCACCGGGTTCGATTCGGAAGCTTTGAACGCTCATCTCTTCACCGGCGGCGAGTTGTTGGAGGTGGACACGATCGACAGGTTCTGCTTCTTTATCTGGGTTGTACGGAAGTACGTCCATGCCACTACGGTGTTCGGAGCGGGCAAAAATATACGGCCTGCGGCGATCGGCGGCACCAACAAGAGATAGACTGTCTTGTGCGAGCGTCCGATTGAGCGCAGCACCAAGTAAAAATACCAAACAGAGTGCGTAGACCCACGTCAGCAGGACTATTATGCCGCCCAAGACACCGTATAACTGATACTGGCCTGCAGTGCCAACGTACCAGAGAACACCGTACCGAAGAAGCACCCAACTGATCGCAACCACGATCGCACCCGGAACCGTTGATAAGAGCCCGATTTTAATTGGTGCTAACACCGCGTATACCGCGCTTAGTATCGCCATAAGAAAAATAGTAAAGCCAATGGCAGACCAGACCGATCCAACGGCAATCATACTCATTGACGAGACGATCGTCTCAAATCCAACAAAGAGCAAAAACACGGTGAGAACGAGCACTAACAAGAGGATACCGTCGTAAAACTGGTCTAACAGCGAGTTCTCGTGTGTTTCGCTATAGAGCTCTCCAACACCTTTTGAGAGGCCGCGGAAGAGTTTCAACGATCCCCAAAGAACCGCAAGAAATCCAAAGAGCCCCACGCCTGTTCGACCATCTTGATTTTGCAGCACAGATTCAAGCGTTGACACACCTGCTTCCGAAAGGAATGGCTCCGCAGCAGCAATTGCTTGCTCGACAAACTGATCTGCGCCCACGATCGTGGCCCCAATAAAAACAAGCACAACAAGCGGAAGCGCTGCTGCAAGCGCATAGTACGCAACAGCAGCGGCAACAAGTGTCAGTTCACGCTCATTCGCAAGGGTCGCCGTATCTATCACGACCGATGCGGTTGTTCGAGCAACTGAACGGCTCCACGACGTTGACATAGCAGTGTCGTACAGACACACGCTTGTAGGTATTTTTCAGGAATTGTTGACTATCGAAACAATGATACACAACCTGTGGCGTCGCAAGCAGTATCTTGAAACCCGACCATCGAAAACTGCAGGTATGTACGCGGTCGTTGGCTGTAATAAGTGCAATACGATGTGGCTACTCTCTAATCCTCGTCACGCAAAAACTGCAACCTGCCCTCGCTGTCAGAAACAGCACCAGACAAAAAAGCTCAAACATTTCTTTGAATCAGACGACAGAGCCGCAGCACAGGAAGCCCGGGCGGCACTGCTCGCAAAGAAACACGGAGATTCGGAGGCGTTTGCGGACGTTGCACACACAGCAGAGTTAGAACGGCTTGTTGAGGATGCAGGTGTGGATGATCACGAATATCTCACCGAGTCGGGACTTGATGCAGACACAATTACGGAGGCAGGTGAGATGCGAACAAGCCGATCGCGGAGCCGAAAAGAGATTGTTCAAGATGCGATCGAGACGGCTAGCGATCGGCCAACAGCAGCAGACATTCATGAGTACGCGGCCGATCACGGCGTTCCAAAATCTGCGTCAGAAAAAATACTGGAAGGGCTTGTTCGAGCAGGGGACGTAAGCGAAACCGGCGGACAATACCGTCTTTTATAATGATGACGCGACCTATCGGCCTAAACTCTCATGCGCACTTGAGAGATGTCGAGAGCCAAGCGCTGCAAGCAATGAGAGCTCACCAGCAACCGCACCAGTCGCGATACACTCGGCGAGCGCATCGGCATTCGTTCCTGCGGGGTCACCACCACCGCGAACACCCAAGATGTCGAGCGCTTCTGCCTGTGTCGGGAGCTTTGTCCCACCGCCAACGGTTCCCACTTCCAGGCTTGCGATCGAGACGGAGAAGTAGAGGTCGCCATCAGCGGTCACATCAGCTGTCGTAATCGCATTTGCGCCCTCTACAACCTGTGCCTCGTCCTGTCCAGTTGCGAGAAACATCGCCGCAACGACATTTGCGACGTGGGCATTGAATCCAAGCGATGCGGCTTTTGCAGAGCCAATGAGGTTCTTTCGAGTGTTGATTTCGGCGATCGCCTCCGGCGTCGTATGCAGCGAGTTTTCAACGACCGAACGTGGGATTGTTACGTCGGCCGTGACCGATCGACCGCGGCCCTCCACGGCATTGACCGCAGCCGGTTTTTTGTCCGAGCACATGTTTCCAGAGAGTGCGACAAGCGAAGCGTCAGTTTCATTTTCAATGATGTCGCAGGCGGCTTTTGTTGCAATCGTGACCATATTCATTCCCATGGCGTCTTTCGTGTCGTACCGGAATCGAAGATAGACATTGTTGCCGACGACGTACGGCGTTACGTCAAGAAGTTCGCCGTGGTTCGTTGTCTCGGCTGCAGCATCGACAAGCGCCTTGTTGTTGTCTCGAACCCACGAGACGAGCGCCTCCGCTTCAACAACGTCTCGTACGCGAAACACCGGTGCACGGGTCATGCCCGATTTGGTCACACGAGCGTTTGCGCCACCAGAACGGTTGATGACCGAGCAACCACGGTTCACAGATGCGAGGAGTGCGCCCTCCGTTGTCGCAAGCGGCAGATACGACTCTCCCTCGAATGCGCCACCGGATAGTGAGACCGGCCCCACGACACCGATCGGCACCTGTACTGCACCGATCATGTTCTCAATGTTTGGTTCCGCAGTCGCTGCTGGGAAGCCATACGATCCGATCGTCTCTAAAGAGGCATCGGTCTCTTCGGAAACGAGCGCTCGTCGAGCCGCAGTTGCCGTGTCTGCATCCGCATGCTGTTCAAGTTCGTGAAGTCGGAGCTCACCATCTTTGACGCGGGTTACAAGTGCTGCAACGTTCGCGTCGGTCTCGGCGTCAGTCATATAACAGGGTCAACACGGCGACCGCAAAGGAATATCGGTTATCAGGTATCGTTCTACCCAGTGGAACGATCGTCAGAGAACACATCCATCAAGAAGGTTAGTTGATGGCCGATCGTCTGTTCGAAGTCCTCGGCAAAGATGCTGAAATGGGTGCCGGGGAACCGGACAAATGTACTATTTTCGATCGCGTTTGCTGCGGCCGCAACGTTATCAACGGGCGTGATCTCGTCTTCGGTCCCACCGATAAGCAGCGTTGGAGCACGAATATTGGAGGCTTGTATGATTGGACGATACCGAGCAATCCAAAGGAAGAGTCTTGCCGGTGTTTTGTTGTTCCAGTTGGATTCCCGATCAACCAGATCGAGGAACTCTCGCCGCGCACCAGGGGTATCAACAACGGCTCCAGAACCGGGGTCGCCAACAATTGGGACTGTCCGACCGAATCCCACGAATGAACCGAGCCGATCGCGGATCCCCCGTCCAATCGAGCCCAGCAAGTATTTTGGGCGTTTGATATTGCTTTTGATCACCGATCGGCCATCAGTGAATGGACACGTTGCAATGACTGCACTCACATCGTAGCGATCGGCGGCCGTGGCGAGGACGTGCCCACCCGAAAGCGAAAAGCCCCAAAGCACAACCCGGTTTCCATCAACCTCGTGAAGTCGCTTGACGGCTTTAATCGCCGCTTCGTAGTCTTGCTGTTGTTTTGTTGCATCAATGAGCGATCGGGGGGCGCCCTCGCTCTCGTTGTGGTGGCGGTAGTCGAATAACAACACCGCATAGCCTGCCTTCGCAAACCGTTCGGCATATGCCGGATAGCCAAACGTTCGCCACATTCCAAGGCCGGGAGCCATAACGATTAGCGGCGGCTTCTTCGGCCGATCGGGCAGATAGAGCGTTCCAACAACCAAATCTCGATCGTCGGGATCTGCGTCGTGTGGGCTTGGAAACTCAACGCGTCGGGTCGAGTATGCGTCTCTGGCAGGTCGTTTGAGCCGTTTCTGTGCGAAGTTCTTTGGGTTGCGTCTAGTCACTGTTAGGGTTCCTCGTCTACGTGTTCAACCGTACTGATCACCTTTTCCGACAGATCTTCATCGGAGAGTCGGTAGTTTGCATAGCCTTCGAACCACGCTTGTTTTGCATACCAGGTTCCCATCGGATCGCCGGGCGCTCTGACGACGGTGGCATCAAGCCGTGTTGGCTCCCACTCGCCATCGGCTTCTAAATCAATGAGCGCATTGAGCGCACGGCCCATCTCCCAGTGGTGAATCTCAAAGCCAGGAAATGCGGTCATGTACGTTAGTTCGATGCGATCGCCGGGGTCAGTTACCTCTACGACATCGATTCCGTAGTTTCGGAATTCGTCTTCCAAGCCAGCGGTCGCCATACTCATACAGTACTGTTCTCCCTACGGGGATTAAATCGTTACCCGGATCGCTACCGGACCACTATTGGTCAACACCGATCGCATTAAAGAGGAATGCCCACTGTTCGGCCTGCTCGTCAACGATCATCGATCGTGATTTACCAGTTCCGTGTCCGGTGTCGGTTCGAACCCGGAGCAGAATCGGCGCATCACCAGTTGTCTGTGCTTGAAGCCGCGCGGCCATCTTTCGTGCGTGGAATGGGTGGACACGCGTGTCGCCTTCTGCGGTCGTGATGAGCGTTGCTGGATATGCGACGTTCTCTACGTTATGATATGGAGAGTATGCACGAAGGTACTCGAATGCCTCCGAATCGTCTGGATTGCCGTACTCAACTGTCCACGATGCCCCAAGCAAGAACGTATAGAATCGGAGCATATCAAGCAGGGGTACTTGACATAGCACTGCCCCGAACAGCTCCGGTCGTTGTGTCATCGCAGCACCGACCAACAGCCCTCCATTGGAGCCGCCTGCGATCGCAAGCCGATCGGGGCTCGTGTACTCTCGATCGATCAGCCCCTCTGCAACGGCAATGAAATCATCAAAGACGCGTTGTTTGTGCTCGCGGCGGCCCGCCTCATGCCACGGCTCGCCGTACTCGCTACCACCGCGAAGCGTTGCAAGCACGTACACCCCACCTGCTTCAAAAAATGGAAGCGAAAAGCGATTGAATGTGGGCGTTCGGTTGACGCGAAAGCCACCGTATCCGGTCAGCAGTGTGGGGTTACTACCATCGCAATCGATCGATTCGGCGTGAACAACAAAGGCAGGAATGTCAGTCCCATCTGCAGACGTAAACCACGCTTGGCTTACTGTGAGATCGACATCTACTGAGATCGCGGTTTCTGCGATGATCCGATCGGAGTCGTCATCGAGAGTACGGAAGTGGACGGTCGTTGGTCGGTCAAAGCTCTGTACTGTATAGGAGATTTCGTCCGCCTCATCATCGGCCAACACACCACCCACCGAACAGATTGTCGGGAGGTCGATCGTTGAATCCTCAGTGCCATCCTTTTCGTGAATAGAGAGGATAGAACAGGCATCCTCGTGGTAGTGTGCAATGAGCTTTGTTTCAGTTGGTGTTACACCACGAAGGACCCCCTCGGACTCCGGGAGCACCTCAGTGAGTGTCGCTGGGTCGACGGTCGTGGAAAGAGCATGGGCAACCGGCACTGAGAGGAGCCGCGATCGAGGCGCATCGTAATCAGTCAGCAGATAGAGCGTCTCGCCGTCAAGAATAGGCATGAAACTCTGCTCGATCTCGGTTATGATCGGTGTCAGCTCAAGCGGGTCGCTCGTCGGATCGGATGCACGGAGTGAATGAACCTCTGTGCTGTCCCACCCCTCCGAAAGCGTGACCACAAGCGTGTCGCCATCTGTACTCACTCCCGGCCAGGTTGTTTCGCCCACGTCGTCTATGACGGTTCGGTCGGTTGTGCGGTCCGTGCCAAGTGCGTGGTACTGTACTGCTTTTTGAAGCTGGCCGTCGCTTTCGTTGTCGTCATCGGCAGTGCCTGTGGTAACGTAGTAGAAGCCATCGTTCGCCCACGCTAAACTGTGTGTTCGGCCAGTCTCTTCGAGGACGTCGATCTCCTCGCCGGATGCAACATCGATAACGTGGACATCGTAGTTCTCAGTGCCACCAGGGCTGACACCATAGGCGAGCCGATCGCCACCATCATCCGGTACGTACCAATCAACGGAGTCAGTAGCGTCACCCTTCCATTCGTTCGGGTTAACGAGCACTCGTGGTTCTGCATCGGGACTGTCTCGAACCGCAATCACCGACTGTTCCATATCCGCATGGCGGAATCGTTGGAAGTATCGGCCATTAACGGGGTTGAGTGGGCCATACTCGTCGATCGATGCGAGCGTCTCGAATCGGTCTTCAAGCGTCGATCGGCTGTCGAGAGCAAGGAGCCGATCGGTGTACTCGTTCTGTGCATCCGTCCAGTCCGCAACGGCATCATCCTCATCTGGACGTGCTTCGAGCCATCGATATGGGTCAGTGATCTCCGTTCCGTGGAGCAGCTCTGTAACCGGCCGACGTTCCGTCTGTGGAGGTTCCATACACTCTCTGCTCAGCGCGAGTACATCAACATCAGGGAACCGGTACGATCGCCATTGCTATGCAGAGTCACGATAACTGACTGGTATGACTCGTGTCCTCGGAAGTACACAGGAGGTGCCCCCACGTGATGCTCTCCCGTGGTGGATCGCACCGGTTCCAAAAGCGATCGAAGACCTCGGGCTTCGGCTCGTATGGCTCATTGTTGCGATCAACATTGGTGGAACCGCGTTCGGATTCTGGTACTATCGATTCCAGTTCACTGAAACGCCAATGAGCATGTGGATTTTTGTCCCCGATAGCCCGATGGCGACGCTGTTTATTGCGATCGCCTTCGGACTCTGGGCTGTTGGTCGATCAAACGACTATGTGACTGCGCTTGCATTCTTTGGCAATATTAAACTTGGGCTATGGACGCCATGGGTGCTTGCAGCCTTTTTTGAGGCGTTCTTCGGGCTCAATGGCCCGCTTATGTACGGCTTTCTCTTTGTGAGTCATCTCGCAATGGTCGTACAAGCGTTTGTGCTCCACCGAATCACTGATTTCCCGGTCAAAGCCGTCGCAGTCGCACTTGCATGGTACACGATCGACCTGACTGTGGACTACTTTATTCCGATCGTTGGACAGCCTGCAGCAGCGGATTTCCTCGCGGTACAACCACACCACACCCGGATTCCGGTCCTGTATGACACGATCATTATCGGTGGTGCAAATGCGTTTCAAATCGCAGCGTGGGGAGCGGTGATACTGACAATTGTGCCGCTCTTTTTTGCACTCGCAACGCGGGTACAAAAGCTCGAATCCCGACAGTCGCAGTAACAGTCACTTTTGTTTAAATAATTCCCGGCAGTATATGTTCTATGGCGACCTACGACTCCCTTGCAGACCTCCCGCTCTCTCTCGAATCGATCGACCGAAAAACACAATCAGCCGATACAACAAGCGATTTTGTTCGCTGGACGACGACATTCGAATTCAGCGGCGCTGGTGTCACCGGTCGTGGTGAAGACGTAACGTATGATACACCAGATCATGAAGCGCTTGCGGATGCACCCGATACCGTATTCGATGAGTTGCATGGCGAGTGGACGATCGACACATTCTCCGCTGCAGTTTCCGAACTGAATCTGTTTCCAACGAAAGAGCCGGAACGAAGCGGCTCGGTGAACTACAGACAGTGGGCTCTTGAGAGTGCAGCCCTCGATCTAGCACTTGAACAGGCAGATACGAATCTGGGTAGCGTGGTTGCAAAGCCATACAATCCCGTTCGTTTTGTTGCGAGTACGCGGCTTGGATCGCCGCCAACAACCGATCGGCTCACTGATCTCCGGGAGGCAGTGCCGGAGACTGAATTTAAGCTTGATCCGACAGATGAGTGGGACGACGCGATAATCGACGAGATACAGGCGATCGGTGGCATCAGAATCTTCGATCTCAAAGGCTGGTACAAGGGAACCGAGGTCGATCAAGAGCCCGACCCGGTGTTGTATCAACAGCTTGTAGAACAGTTCCCGAACACGATCATCGAAGATGCTGCATTCACTCCCGAGACGACAGCACTCCTTGAATCGTATGCGAGCCAACTCTCGTTTGACTATCCGATCAACAGCGTCGATGATATCAAATCGATGCCGATCGAGCCGGAGTGGATAAACATCAAACCGTCTCGATTTGGTTCGCTACAGTCGCTGTTTGCGACGATCGACTACTGCAACGAAAATGACATCGAAATGTATGGTGGTGGGCAGTTCGAGCTTGGTGTTGGGCGCGATCACATCCAGACGCTTGCCTCACTGTGGTATCCAGATACGCCAAACGATGTGGCCCCAAGCGTCTACAACGATCCGGATTCCGAGACGGAGCTCCCAGCGAGCCCGATCGTACCGACTGCTGAACCGATCGGCTTCTCAATTCAATAGTATCAAGCTATTGTTGATTACTGGTGATTACTAAGAGCTTAAACTCGCTCTCGGAGCGGCCTCAGTAGCTATACACAACAAAATAAACATTTTTGATAGCCGCAATAAAAATGTGAATTGTCAGACATATAGGAAAGCTTATCATTACACCTCGCTTTTCATGTTCGATAATGAATCCACAGAGACCGGGCGGTGGCGAACAAGGCATGCTACATGGCAACATCAGTCGTCGCCATCTCCTTACAGCAACCGGTCTCATCGCTCTTGGAAGCATGAGCGGCTGTCTCGGCCGTGCTGCATCTGTTGCAACGAATACGGGTGCATCCCCTGCAGCGATGTTCGGGGGCGTTCGAGACGATCGCCTGACCGCGGCGACACCCAACGACACCCTGCTATTTCTACCAACTGTGCGTGTCGAAGAACAGTTTGTCTCAGGAGAGGTTGAGCTTGAAGCATGGATGACGAACACATCTTTTACGGCCAAAGCTAACGACTACAACTCGGTTCGCTCAAACAAACGAAGAAGCAGCATTAGCGAAGAGTTAATTGAGGAGGATGATGCCGACTCGGATGACGACTCGCAAACGCATCTCCGTCGATCAATTGAACGGTTACAATCGCTAACCGGTGCGAGCGATGACGAGATACGGGCAATGTACGAGTATCTCGAAGAAGAGCCGGTGATAAGCGAGCGAACGGTTATTACACTTCCAGATGCGCGGGTACCGCGCGGTGGGCCAACACTCGAAGAGTTGATTACCCCAGATCGAATTATCCAGTTCGTCACTGGCCGAATCGATGACGAGGGGAAAGTATACTCGTGGGGGCGAAGTCCAGCCTCAATGGCTTTCGAAGACGACGCGGACTATGACGATGCGTCTTGTGAACAGAACGCTTCTCGAGGAGGGCTCTCGAGTGCAGATCAGGTGTACTGTTGGGGATCTACCTCCAGCACGGCGATATCAAGTCCGATTCACACATATGGCAGCCTCGAAGTGATTCAAACGAACGCCGGAGTCGGTATAATAAACACACCACCAGTAGCAACCGACGAGAAGTCAAAGATTGGCGTCACACCCGATGGAGAACAGATTGATGGTAATCGTTTAGATGAGTGGGGCCGAGAGTATGGGTCCGCATCATCCACATCCGCTTTTGTCTGTCAGGTACTCGTCCAACCGGAAGGATGCCCATGCCCGTTCCCAGCATTGCTACATGTCCAACGACACAAAAACAACGATCAATACGTCTACTCGTGTGGATGGGTAATCGATGATTCGTGTCTGTATGAGAACTCGACAACCGTCTTAACCGCTACTCGTGGGCGGGGTGGGGGTGCAGGAAAAGCGGTGTTCGTTGACATTTCACTCTCAGATGGAAGAGATATTACCGGCGACACAATCAAGCGCTTGTTACCAGACGATGTGTTGCCCATTGGGTCACAGCTGTTCTCTGGGGCGCTACGTGATGCAGAAGAAATAGGGGTGCTTCCAGATAGTGAGTTTGCAGAAACTGTTGCTCAAACAGCCTCAGTTCGTGATACCGATATTCACTGTGTAGCCACACCGTTCGATGGTTCATATTTACATCTCGTGGATGACGGGAATACAGCGAACACTGTAAAATTCAAAGCGGGGGCCGAGCTATCGAAGAGCGTCAATTAAGTAGAATGAGGGTTCTTAATCTGATTTTATTTACCCCAGAATGGGTCACGGCTGCGTTGTTTGCTGAGATAGCCCGAAAGCGCCTCCAACTCATCCGCTGGAATCTCGTCTCGAAGCTCTTGTTCAAGAATTTTTGCGTGTTTTTCAGGAAGTTCGATCCACAGTTCGTCACCTTCGTCGATCTGGCGGCCAACAGTTGGGCCGTCGATCGCAACGCTCACACGCGTTCCTGCACGAGCCTGCGAGACGTCGTCTCCCTGCTCTTGGATTCCTGAAAGCTCACCAACACGCTGTGGCTCGTTGTTTTCGAATTTGACGACGCGCATGTTGTTTTTCATCGTCCCGGACATCACCTCGACACCAACCACCGCTGGGTTGGACTGTCTGAAAACGTGATCTTCGAGCACTCGGAATCGTGCCGGGCGAACGATTTTGTCCAAGATTGTCTCCTGTTGGGCGCGCTTGAGTTCCTCAACAAAGCCTTCATACTCCTCAATCAGCTGGTAGATGACATCATCGTTGAACAGCCGAACATCCGAGTTCTCGAGTTCTCGCTCAGCGTTCGAGAGCACGTCCACATTGAATCCAAGAATGACTTTCTCCTCCGGCTGGTTTGCGGTTCCTGCGACTGCAACATCTCGTGGGGCAATGTCTCCGACCTCGGCACGCAGAATTGGGACTTCTGCCTCTTTTAGTGCGTTTGCCATCGCTTCGAGACTACCAAGTGTGTCTGCTTTGACAACAACACCGTTGTCTTCGGTCTCGACCTCAATCTCTGCGAGCTCGCTTTCGACCGCTTCGATAACATCCGCAAGCGGTTGGTCGCGCACAACTCGAACTGGGGCACCCGCGATCGCATCATCGAGATCCGGTGCGGCGATCTTCACACCGGCTGCCGCGCCAACCTCTTCGACACGATCGAATCGCTTCTCAACACGGATCTCTGCGTTTGGACGCGGCTGCAAGAGTGCACGGATTTCGGTGACGATCGGCTCGTCTTTTCCACCGACAACGATCGTATCTCCCTCACGGATAATCCCATCGTAGACAACAACATCGAGCGTCGAGCCAAACCCTCGCTCCTCTTTGACCTCGAGGACAGTCCCTTTCCCTGGACCGCCAACATCGATTTCCATCTCCTCTTTCATGAACCGCTGGGACAGCCCCATCAACACAGCAAGGAGATCGGGAACACCCTCACCCGTGAGCGCTGAAACTGGAATTACACCAATATTTCGCTGGAAATTTTGAACCCGCCAGTAGAGGTCGGCCGAGAAACCAGCATCAGAGAGCTCACCAATAATTCGGTAGAGGTTCTCATCAAGTCGCTTTCGAGCGTTATCGCTTTGCCCATCATAGCTCGGCTTGATTGGCGAGTCCGGGTTCGGATTCCACCCGGGCGTTGTATCGGCTTTGTTTGCTGCAACGACAAATGGCGTTCCAGTCCGTCTGAGAATGTCAATTGCTTCCTCAGTTTGTGGCTGGAAGCCATCGTTGACATCGACAACAAGAATGGCGATGTCTGCGAGCGCGCCACCACGCGATCGGAGCGTCGAAAACGAGTGGTGTCCCGGTGTATCAATGAAGAGCAATCCAGGCAGGTCGAAGTCCTCGACCTTGACGAGATCGCCGGCCATCTCGGAGACAGTTTCAAGCGGTACGGCAGTGGCACCGATATGTTGGGTAATCGCGCCGGCTTCGCCCTCGCTCACGGCAGAGCCTCGAATCTTATCTAAGAGACTCGTTTTCCCGTGATCGACGTGGCCAAGGACCGCAACGATCGGTGTACGAAGTGATGAAGATGAATTGTCGGACATGGAACACACCCCAAAGAAGTCTTTGCTGTGTGAAAATCGGCCATTCGAGTTAAGTGTTTCAACTCACCGGTTGTATGCATACGTATACCGAGGCAAAAATCTCGTCTGGGTTACTCGTGGGGATGGAATCGCCGAACGGCTTTATTGACAGATTCTGACTGCCCAAGGAACGTGATTCGATCGCCGGATTGGATCACTTCATCTGCCGTTGGAACATGTGTTTCACCATTTCGTCCGATGACAGCAACAATACAGCCATCAGGGATCTCTGCATTTAGCTCTCTAATGCTCTGGCCAACAAGGTCATCAGCGGTAACGGTGACCTCTTGGACATCGTGGCCGTCACCAAGCTCGTTCATCCAGTGTGAAATTGCAGGCCGTTCAATTTCGTTGTCGATCGACCATGCCGTCGCAAGCGAGGCGTCGATCGCCCGCACATCTAATGCATCAAACGCATCTACATTATCAGGATCATTCACTCGAGCAAACACAGATGCGATATTGAATTTTGTCTTTGCGAGCTGTGAAATCAGCAGGTTTGTATTATCATCACCGGTGACTGCAACAACGATCTTTGCGTTCTCGATCCGAGCATCTTTGAGAACGGACACATCGGTTCCATCACCCTCGATCGCATGGAAGCCATCCGCTTGTAACTGTTCGACAACAGGGGGGTTTGTATCAACGACAACGACATTTTCGCCTCGGTTCTCCAGTCGTGTGGCAAGTGCCCGGCCGACCCGGCCACCACCGATAAGTATTGTAGGCATTGGAATCACATCAAGCCACTCTGCAATCTGTCTTGCAAGTCCAGCTTGAAGAACAACAGTTACAAAAATCAATAAAAAGATCGTCCCGACCAGTGTCTGTGCCTCTGCAAACTGGCCTGCGGCCTGAAGTTCGATCGCAAACAGCGTCGCGACGCTTGCAGGGATAATCCCACGTGGGCCGACGACGCTCAAAAAGTACACTTCATTCCGACTGAACTGTGGGTCCCGTGTTGAGAGAAAGACTGCGATCGGTCGAATAAGCAATGTCACCGAAACGACGACCGCAAGCCCGGCAATCCCTAAATCAACCAACGCATCAAAATCAACCAAGGCAGCCAGCGAAATGAACACGAATGAGAGAACGATAAGTGTCAGATCTCGAGCAAAGCTGTCGATCGATTCTTCATGTTTGAGCCCACTGTTTCCAAGTACAAATCCACAGGCTGCAGCAGCAGCAACGCCGGTCTCAGGGAGGACACCTTCAGAAAGCCCGTATGAAAGAAGCGCACCCGCGAGGACGACAAAGCGAGCAATCTGCGGGGCATCGTTTGCAGGCATCTTGAGCCAACCAAGGAGTGATCGGACCGCAATTGCGATCCCCATGCCGATTGAGATCCCAACTGCAAGCCGGAGTAGCAGTCCGCCAGGAATACCCATGATATTTGACTCTAAGACAAGGAACTCAAAGAGGACGATCGCAAGTACCGCAGCGGTAACATCGTTGATGATTCCCTCTGCCTCCATTGCAGTTTGAACGTGTTCACGAACCCGAACCACATCCAAGATTGGTGTAATGACTGTCGGGCCGGTTGCAATCAATAATGCACCAATGACAAATGCAATCCCCCACGAGGTGTCGAGAAAGAACCGGACGGTGAGAGCAGTTCCAATAAGCATCCCTGCGGCACCGATCGTTGACAGCCCAATAACGGTGTTTTTTGTTCGAGCAAGTTTTTTCCGACGAAGTTGGAACGCACCATCGAAGACAATAATTGCGACACTCAATCCAACGATCGTTGACAGCCCATCGCCGAAGGTGTCGACCGTGATGAGTCCAACACCGAGTGGACCCAATGCGACACCGATGATAATCAAAAATAGGACACTGGGGACCTGTACCCGTTTCGCGAATACTTGTGCACCAATCCCAAGTGCAAAAATGAGGGTAACGATCGGCAGTAATGATGCTTCCACGGTAATACCAATTGTATATTAATTATCAGAGAAGATAAATATACGGCCAGCAGGTATCTCGGCACCAGTTGGGGTTTCAAACGTACGTAACGATTACTGTGAGTACACGAGAAAGATTGTCGCTGCGTCAGACGGTCCATGGTGTTTATATAATTTCAACCGAATACGCCCAATATGGTCGACATACTCGCAGAAAACCTCTCGGGGAAGTCTGTCATGGGGGCAGACGGCACTGAGCTTGGTGATTTGTACAATATTACGATGGACCTGAAAACCGGCGCGCTCGACAATCTCCTCGTCTCACCAAACGAGGGGATCATTCCAACGAATCACGGATTCTCCACAGACGAGACAGGACGGATCCAGATTCCGGTCCAGTCAGTACAGGCAGTGAAAGATTATATTGTTGTTGCTCGTTAAATGCATATTCTCGATTCGTCCGCGTTTATTCACGAGTATCACACCAACGAGCCAACGGCTTCGATCCCGCTTGTTCGAGATGAGCTTGAAGGCGAACATGCCTTCCGGTTTGATGCAGATGAGGGTGCTGGAATGCACATACACATCCCTGCGGAGGGCACTGTGGAAAAAATCGGCCGGGCGGCAGCCGAAACAGGTGATGCAGACGTCCTTTCTGACACAGATACACGGCTGTTAGCCGCAGCATTTGAACTCGATGGAACGCTCGTCACTGATGACTATGCAATGCAGAACGTTGCAGAGCATCTTGGCATCGCTGTCGAAGTGATCGCCCAGGATGGAATCGCCGAAGAGCGCGCATGGATTTTCCAATGTGCGGGCTGTGGCCGAGAGTACGATGAAAAACACGAGCGCTGTCCAATCTGTGGCAGCGAGCTTACTCGAAAGAATCCAAACTGAACTGACGGCTTAGGCGACACCGATCGCCGACAGATACTGTAGCCCAAATATCACAGCGTTGTGTACCCCGTGGACGAGTGCGGGGACAACAACATTTTGCGTACGTTCATAGAGGTAGCCGAGGACAACACCAAGGAGCGTTATCAAGGCGATCGTCGCCCACTGCTGGCCAGTATCACCAACAATTGCGGGAAGGTGAATAACGCCGAAAATAACCGTTGCCAGTAAAATTGCTGGCCACGCGCCCCATGTTTCACGAAGCCGAGTTTGGACCACACCTCGGAATAAGAGTTCCTCTGCCGGTCCAACAAGCAGGATCGAAATAACGATCATTGCAAGAAAGTAGTCAGGATTCCCGAGTCCAGCGGTAACTGCTCTGTTCGCACCGGTTGAGATACCGATCGTATCTAATACCACCGTGAGCCCGATCTGTGCACCAAGCAGGCCGATCGTCCCTGCAATAACAATACCCCACTGGCGAGCCGTTGGTACGCCGAGTTTGAGTGTCTCCCAGCGATCGGTCGTTCGGAGATACCAGAACACAACAATACCAAACGCAAGGAACTGTACAACAGTCCCAAGCAGCTGCGAACCGGTGCTTTCCGCATCAAATATGCCTGCATCGACTGCGGTTCCTTGGATTGCGATAACTGCGATGCTCGCAAAAAAGAGCGCACCGAGGACGATTAAAATCCCCTCAATGAGTGTCTGCGCTCGTGTTACCGTCTGGGACCCATCGGATTCCGCCATTCGCCCGGTAGTATGTGCTGTGGCGTGTTAGCGGCTCCGATCTTTCTCGTCTCTCACTCAATCAACAACTCACGCTTGTCTGCAACTGCCGCTGCCTCCTCGAACTCACCGCCACCGAGCAGTCCGCGGGCCGCACGTTTACCCCACTCAACAGCAGGCTGTGTGAACGTAGACACGTTTGCGAGTTCGCCGTACATGATACAGGCGGCCTCCATGCCGTAGAGCAGCTCACCAATGCCACGCTCGTCCACCCGATCGATCTCGATTCGGATATTCGGCCGACCGGCTGCCGCAAGGCTTGCTTCGGTGGCCTCGAACTCCGCAGCAAGCAGCTCACCGAGCGAGGAACCACCAAGATACGAAAGCCCATCCAAGTCAGTCTCTGGAATCTGTCGATCGCGTCGGTTACGTGGGCGGACCAATGTGACAACTTTGTCTCGCGGTCCTGCACGGTAGAGTTGGAGTTGGGAATGTTGGTCCGTTGCACCGAGTGCCCGAGCTGGTGTCTGTCCAACGCCATCTTTGCCAAGACTCTCTGCCCATAGTTGTGCAAACCACTCCGCGAAGTACTCAAGGTCCTCACTGTACGGCATCAGTGCGTTCGTGAGTGCACCACGTTCAGCGAGTGCATAGGTTGCAGCACCATATGCATACGCAGGTGAGTCATACAGCGATCCGGAGAGCTTGTCGGCCTCGCTTGCTGCCCCCTCGACAATTGCATCCAGATCGTAGCCTTGGAGTGCTGCAACAGCCAGACCAACGGTCGAGAGCGCAGAGAATCGCCCAGGAACGCCATCAGGGACACGAAGGACGGGGAGGTCGTGCGCATCTGCAAGGTCTCTGAGATTTCCTTCATCACCGGTCGTGACAACCGTCCGATCGCTCCACTCTACATCGGCATCAGCCATTGCCTCCTGCACGACGAGGAAGTTTGCAAGCGTCTCAGCAGTGGTTCCAGAGCGCGAGACAACATTTACAACCGTGTCTTCAAGATCGATCGTTTCGAGGAGTGCATTGATTGCCTCCGGATCGACGTTATCCAGATAGTACGTGTCTGCATGATCCGGTGTTGAAAGCGCTGCGTCGATCGTTGCGGCACCAAGTGCGCTGCCACCGATCCCAACGGTAATAATTGACTCGGGATCGTCAAACCGATCAACGGCAGTTTTGATCTCGTCTGTATCAACGGTCTCTGGAAGATTGAGCGCTGCATAGCCGTGTTCTTCGTTTTCCATCCCTGTTTGGATACGATCGTGTGCAGTGGCGACCCGACTGTCAAGTCGGTCAAGAATATCCGGCGTAACACCTGGTGTAGTCTCAAGAATGTTACCGAGGTCGACGTACATACATAACGTGGCGTGTCGTGGTCGTAAAATGGTTTAGCCTTCCTATCAGTGTGCCTAACACCACCCAACGGAATCCCGTGGCCATTAAACGAGTTGCATACATAGAGCAGACAATGGCAGACGGCTACCGTGGTCTCATTGGCGCAGTTCCGTACGCGTTCCGGCGGAGTAGCTCACGGCTTTTCAAACTGTATGTTGTTATCGGAACGCTAGCGGCGGTTGGCATTGCCGTGGTTGTCCTGTCAGGGCTTGTTGTGCTTCTTGGTGAGACCGCAGAATCACCTGGAGGGGCGCTCACGCTCTCTCGATCGCTCTACGTGCTGATCGGCCTGTTTTTGGCAGGACCACTTCTCGCACCAACACTGTATGTTGCGCGGCGACATCGACGCTCTATCGAGGTGTCCGATCGATATGATAGCATGCTCGCAGTCACTGGATTCGTCTTTTTATTCTCGCTCTATGTTGGGCTGGTTATCACCGTTCAGCCGGTGCAACAAGAGGTTGTGACCGGTGTGCATGCGCCGATCATCGGGTTTCTCTATGCACTCCCACAAGTGGCAGGGGTTGTCCCACCAACGATCGCAGGGATTGTAATTTATATCGCACACAAAACACTCTCAACATAAGGTGCGGTTCTTCCGCTCCGAAACGCCCAAACATTTTGCTGCCCAAACGCTGTCAATGACTGCAGAGGAATCAAAAAAAGAGAGCACGTTTCTTGTAACCCATGCAGATGCAGATTCTGCCGTGCTCAAAGACGTCCATGACGGACAGGTACACACGCTCTCAACAAACCCGGGTATTGCTGTCGATGATGCCGTCGAAGGGGTTGTTGCGCCAGATCCACCGCTTGAGGTCTCATGGCAGCTTGTGGACGTACAAGAACGCCGATCGCTCTCGATTGCCGAAAGCGAGGAACCACCGACACAACAAGAACGCGAGCTTGCAGCTGAGCAAGCTGTTGGCGAATTAGCGCGAGAACCGCGTGCAGGGATTGGCGAGCTACATGTGTTGACCGTCCCTGAAGAGACAACTGACGAGGCCGTTGCAGATGTAGTGGACGATCGAGAAGGAACGCTCTCTCGTGCAGCTCGAATCGGTGTCAATCGTGTTGAAGTTCGATCGGAGCCTGGCGTTGTGAGTATCCGATATCTACCGTGATCTAACAGGTGTGTAGCTTCGGACGTGTATTCTCTAATGTAGCGTCACAATAGCGATGAAAAGTGGGCGGTTTCTGCCGAATACATGAGAAGGCTTATTCAACGCCCACAACCACCGAACTGTATGGTTGAGTTTGAGGTACCGGAGATTGATTATACCGACTACAGCAACCGGCAACTTGCGGCGGTGCCGCTTGCCGTGCTTGCAGTTGCCCTTCTTATTATTGGTGGTTGGTATGTCGCAACCGGGTATCCGGTGAATCCGGGATTGGAGTTCATCGGCGGAACAGAGCTACGAATTGACGTCGAGGACGGCGATGCGCGCGCACAGATCGATGAAGCATTTGCAGCAGAGCCAGACTCGGTGAGACAGGTTGCAAGCGATGGCTCATACATTATTACGTTCCGGGCAGGTGATGCTTCAACGAGCGAGTTGGAATCCCAAGCGAATGATGCAGGGTTTGAAGTCCGGGCGATCGATTCGGTTTCACCGAGCTTCGGCTCCGATACGCAGTTCCTCGCACTTGGTGGGCTGTTAGTTGCGTTCACTGGAATGAGCGTGCTTGTATTTGCCATGTTCCGAACGTTTGTCCCATCCGTTGCGGTCGTTGCATCGGCATTCTCTGACGTGATGGTCCCGCTTGCAATGATGAATCTGCTTGGGATTGAACTGACGCTCGGAACCGTTGCTGCGTTACTGATGTTGATTGGTTACAGTGTGGACTCCGATATCTTGTTGAACAATAGCATTCTCAGGCGAACAGGTGACTTCTATGAGTCAACAAACTGGGCGATGCGGACCGGTGTCACGATGACCGTGACGTCGATCGCAGCGATGACGGTGATGACGATCGCAGCATGGATCTTTGGGATTGGTCTCCTAACGGCGATCGGGATCATTCTCGTTATTGGCTTGCTGACTGATCTGATGAACACATATCTGCTGAATGTCAGCCTGCTTCGCTGGTATAAATACGAAGGGGTGAAACGATAGATGTTCGAGAAAATCAAGGAAAACTACCGTGTGACGCTGCTCATCATCATTTGTTTACTGGCAGCGTTTGCACTGTTCTCTCCAACGATGGCGCCAGAGGCTGGTGTCGGGGGTGAAGATGCGGATGCACGACAAGGAGTGACTAACCTCCAGTATGGGCTTGATCTTGCTGGTGGAACCCGAATCCAAGCGCCATTAATCGGGATGACTGCAGATTCGGTTGATTTTGGTGGTGATAGTGAGGCAGACGTTCCGTCGAACGTCGCAGACGAACTGGAGGGCATAGAGGAGACCGATGTCCTTGCAAGACAGGAGTTTGAAGACGAGCCAGGGACAGTTGAGGTTGTCAATGAGAATGTGACAGAAGAGGAGTTCGCAGCTGCAATGGATGCTGCTGGATACGAGTACGGTGACATAAGCACAGGCGTTACCCAACAAACTCGGAAAGAGGCAATCAGCGTTCTTGAAGGCAAAGTCAACGAGGCAGGGCTCTCAGGGAGTACCGTCCGTGAGGCCGGCGAGTTCTTCATCATGGTTGAAGTCCCTGGTGAAGGTCGGCAAGATGTGATTGACCTCATTCAAGAGCGAGGGTCAGTGCGAATTGATATTTATTATCAGGATGATGACGGCGAGTACGTCACTGAAACCGCTGCACTGACACAGGATGATTTCCAGACGATCGGAACTGCCCAACAAGATGACCAAAGCGGCCCGCACGTTCCAGTGACGGTGCGTAGTTCGGTGGCACCGGAGTTCGAGCAACTGCTTGTTGATACTGGTGTTGCACAAGCGGGTGGCTCTACCTGTCGATATGAGGAGAGTCCAGAGAACACCGACCCATGTCTCCTGCTTGTTGTTGATGACAATGTGGTCAACTCATTCGGAATGAACCCTGGACTTGCAGACAGCATGCGATCGGGCGAGTGGTCACAGAGTCCAAACTTCATCCTCACCACCGGTGACTTCGAAGATGCACAGCGTGTTGCGGTAAACCTCCGCGCAGGTGCACTTCCAGCACCGCTTAATATTGAAGCAGGAACAACCTCGTTCATTTCGCCAACACAGGGTGAAGAGTTCCGAACGAACTCTCTGATTGTTGGAATCGTGGCCGTGTTTGGTGTCGCGGGATTCGTCTTCTTACGCTACCGTGAGCCAAAAGTTGCTGCCCCGATGGTTGTAACAGCGCTTTCCGAGGTGTTTATTCTCCTCGGATTTGCTGCTGCACTTGGCTATCCGCTGGATCTTGCAGTCATTGCAGGATTCATTGCGGTGATCGGTACCGGCGTGGACGATCTGATTATTATCGCTGATGGGGTGATGGCCGAAGGCGATGTGCATAGCCGGAAGGTGTTCGACTCACGCTTCCGGAAGGCCTTCTGGGTCATTGGTGCGGCTGCCGCAACAACAATCATTGCGATGTCACCGCTTGCGATCCTTTCGCTCGGTGATCTTCGTGGATTCGCGATCTTTACCATCCTCGGTGTGCTTGTTGGTGTGCTTGTCACCCGTCCAGCGTACGGTGACATTCTTCGGTACCTGCTTACCGATAAGTAACGCTGCGGTCTGCAATACCCCTATTTTACACGGTGAATAACAGCCAGAGATTGGAGGCTGTTAAAAATACTCCAACGAGCGTCAGTACGATCGGTGGGAAATAGTACAGAAACCGATCGTGGTCGCGCGAGCCCAACAGACTCACCCAAATGAGAATCATGAATGCAGCGAGTTTGATCGCAACGAGTCCTTCGATACCATACGCACTCATGGCCCATCGAACAAGCGGATTTGCTTCACGAAGTTCGGAAACAAAGTCAACGAGTGCAATCGTCGTAACGATGTCACCGACGCCGTACGTCGAAGTTGCTGCAATCCACAGCGAATAAAACTCTCGCTGACGCGATCGATGAAACGGAGGGTCTACCGGAGTGGAATCAACACTCGTCACAGACGTATGAGTACGACATCAATATATAAGAGACAATGGGAGGTTGATTCAGTCAAAATCACTCAACCCTGACTGTGAGGCGGCCGCCAACAAGTCATCACACGTCGCCCACGATCGGCGCGCACATGCTGGTACATCACCGTGGGTAGCAATGTATGTCTCAAGGAATGATCGCGTATTTGGATCACTCGGGTAGCCGCTTCCAAGATCACCAAAGTCAGCATACTCCGCTTTGAGCGTCTCAATTCGACGATCGCGTTCAACCTTGGCAACAATCGACGCTGCAGCAACGAGTGGATACGTCTCATCAGCACGATGTTCAGAGACAACAGTCACTGGCGTTGAAACCCCATCAACAATTCGATTCCCAAACCGTTCTGCAGATACATCTCCCGCATCAACAACGACCTCATCAGCTTCGTTGACGACTGCGTTGATCGCCCGCACCTGCCCACGTACAGTGAGTGAGTTCATATCCGTCTCTGGATCGTCGATCTCTTCGACCGTAATGATACCAAGACCAATCTCGATCGATGGATCGGCAACAAGCGTCTGTGCGATCGATTCGCGTTTCGTTGGGGTGACCTGTTTTGAGTCGTTGATACCGGAGGGGAGTGCGGTTTCATCTGCACGAACGCACGCAGCGACCATCGGTCCAATAACTGGTCCTTTCCCAGCCTCATCAACGCCACATCGAATCTTCGCTGGCATATGTGTGACTACTCCCCAATGAAGAACTCTTCGCGTTCAAATGGCTCCGCTACGCCCTCGACACCGGTAACATCGAGTGCAGTGACAACTGCTGAGACATCGAGCAATCCAGCAAGGCTTGGTTCGGTTCGCCCATCATCACCGGAGATGAGTTCTTTGATGTAGAGTCCACCTTCACCGTGAATTTCAACAATCGCATGCCGATCGTCGACATGTTCTGCAGTTGCAGTCAGTACCTCTCGGACACGGGTGAGTGCTGCACGACGATGGTCAACCCGCTGCGGCGTGTACTGTTCGATCGTCGCCCCATCAAGCGTCTCAATAGCCGATTGGAGTGCATCCGCAGAGATATCATCACCAAACTCAACCTCCGCTCGGTATGTCTTTGAGGCGTCCAACTCTTTCACCCGTTCGACCATATCGTAGCGAGCCAGTCGGAGCCCTTCAACCTCGACTGCACCGTCTGCAAAGGCGTTAATATCACCTTCTAGCTGGTCAACATCGATCATCCGTCGCCGTGGTTCCATCACTTCAACAACGAATGGGCGGCCAGTTCCAAGCATGAGTGCATCAACATCCTCTCTGCCTGCACCGTGGAACGTCGCTTCCGTTCCATCCATGACATCCTCAACGATCGGTGCAGTGTAGCTCTCAACGCTGTCGTCATAGAGGTAGCCAGAACCACCGCAGTGGTCGCAGGACTGTCGTCCGTTTCGTCCGCTCGCATGACACTCTCTACATGGCCAATCAGTCTGTGGGATATCTCGTTCGAGTTTCCGATAGCGTCCATAGACAAATGCGGAGTTGATGTTCGTGTCAATCCGATCAACCGCAAGTTCGATCGTGAACTGGACATCCGGCCGGGTGAAATCAACGTCGGTCCCGGTCAGTGCGCCAATACGTTTCCCAACTTCACGGTTGAATGCGGATTTGAATAGCTCGCCTGCATCCGGATCGAGCCCAGCATCTTCGCGGAGGAGCACATCGTTTTCTTCAATGAGCGGTGGTGTTCGAGTGCCGACTTGGTACGTTCCAAACTCAATGTCTGCAACCGCTGTTGCTGCTCTTTCAGCCCATTCATCATAGGTGTCACAGTGGCCCTCACAAACCCAACACTCCGCCGGGGAAACTGGTTCATACGGCTCATCGTCATCCAGCGCGACGGCTGTTCGAAGCCCTTGTCCTCGGTGTTCGTTTGTCAACCCAAAGCTTCGATCGGCAAAAACCCGACCGAGACAGCCATCGCACACAGGACCCGCATCAATAACAGCCTGTGCGTCCGCGAGAATACCCATACCGACACATCCAAGCGAACGAATAACTGTCTTGCCCTTCTGCGGAGCAAGATCTGTGGTATGGTACCATACTGAAATATATCGATTATTCGAGCTTTACTGCCAAATGAGTCGTGTGGGTTGCTAGCAGAACTCCGAGAATACTTTTGTTTAAGCCCCTCATACGTGTTTTCCACGACAGACACACGATACATAGATAATGTTTATAAATCTGATACAATATAGAAATACGATCCTGTTTGCACTGCTTTCAGTTCTGTGGGGAACTTCATTTGTAGCCATCTCTGTTGGGCTTGAAGCGCTTCCACCGCTGTTGTTTGCGGCACTCCGGTACGACATCGCTGGCGTCCTCTTATTAGCGTATGCCGCGATCGCAGCAGATCAGTGGCGACCGCACGGGAAAGATGAGTGGCTTCTCGTCTCCGTTGGAGGTATCCTTGTGATCGGCGTCCACTTTGCATTCTTATTCATTGGACAGACCTACGTGACGAGTGGAATTGCAGCGATCGTTCTGAGCACGGCACCAATCCTGACACCGCTTTTTGCATGGGTGTTGCTCCCTGATGAGCGCGTTGGGATCTCCGGTGCGATCGGCATTCTGCTTGGACTCGTTGGCGTTGCACTCATCGCCTCACCGGATCCAAGCGCGGTTGACGGAACCGCCGTCGGTGTCCTCTTGCTTGTGCTCTCTGCGGCGAGTTTTGCATTTGGAGCTGTTCTTGTCAAGCGGCTCCCTGCTCGGATGGAGCTTATTCCATCACAGGCGTGGATGATGCTCATTGGCGCTTTTAGCCTGCATATTGGAAGCCCGCTCCGTGGCGAGGCTGGGATCTCCACGGTTGTTTGGAACATTGAGACCGTCATCTCGCTTCTGTACTTGGCAATCGTCGCCGGTGCGATCGGCTTTGTGATCTACTTTGATCTGCTTGAAGAGATCGGTGCGATTGAGATCAGCCTCGTGAACTATATTGTCCCGGTGGTTGCAGCAGTTTTCGGCTGGCTGATGTTATCCGAATCGATCACCGGACAGACCGTTTCCGGATTTGCAGTCATCTTCGTTGGGTTTGTTTTATTGAAGTGGGATACCGTCTCCTCGCAGATTATTCACATCCAAGCGCGCCTCAGCCGTGGGCATAGCGTTGAAAACGAGTATGTTGATATCTCGGCGATACAGTCCGAAAACCAAACGCAGCGTCGAAGCTATCCCGCAGACGACTAATTTTGAGTCGGGCTAGCGATCGGGAAGGCTATCTTGCTGTTGGATCCGAACCTGTTGTGGTGAGACACCAAATCCAGATGCAAGCCGCGCTGCAACAGCATCGCTCGTCGAATCCTCGATCTCGTCAATATCGTCGGTCAACAGCTCTGCATGTGCCTCAACCGTCAGATCGTTTAACCCTGGTTGGAGACCACAGAGCGTGAGCGATCGGACTGAGACGCCAGCGATTCGCTCGAGCTGTCGTCGAACGCCAGCTTCGAGATCGCCAGGTGCATGGCGCGAGATCGTCACGGTCAGGTCGGCTTGTACCGTCAGTTTGCAGATTGTGACTGACATAACGCTTCCATCGTGAGTCGAACACGTCGAGAGCAACGGCGACCGTGGCCAGTTGGCCCGCCGTCTCGCCCCCAGGCAGCGCCTGTGGAAGCGGATCGGTCGGTTCAGTTTCAGTTTCGGGTCACGGCTCAACGTGTCGCTGCGCAGGAAGAAGGATAGACGGTCGCACCATCCCATGCGGCATCGAACCGCGTCCCGCGCAGTGAACAAGTTATGTTATGCCGCGAGGGGAGTGAAGCGACCAGTAACACCAGCTGCCGCCCCATATGGAGCCGCAAGTGGTGTTACACGTACAATGACCATCCACGCCCCTTTGATCGCAGCCGCCACACTGTGAGGATTCACAGCGGACCGATTGCGAGAGGGTGTGGTGATCATTGTGGTGTGAGTGCGTTGGTGAACAACGCCGTACCTGAGCTATCTGGTGGATTTATCATAAACGTTTTCCAACCATGACACACGGTGACACTATATCTAAAGATATGTTGTATATGGAGCTCTCAATAGTCCTACGTACCAAATTCGGCGTTTGAGTCAATACGTTTATTGGGCTTGTTGTGAAATCTATCGCTATGTCAGAATCCCACGCGTCGGAGTCGAACGACGCAGAGACTGCTGGTGATACAACACGTCTCGCATTCGTCTGTGTCCAGAATGCAGGCCGCAGCCAAATGTCTGCAGCGTTTGCAGAACGAGAGGTTGAAAGACGAGGGCTAACCAACGTCGAGATTCTTACTGGCGGTACACACCCTGCTGGACACGTCCATAAGGGCGTTGTTGAAACGATGTCCGAGCTTGATATCGATCTCTCAGAAAAAACACCACAAGAGATCTCAACAGAAGCGCTGGAGTCGTGCAATGTTGTCGCAACAATGGGCTGTTCAACGCTCGAACTGGACGCAGATGACGTGGACGTTCGTGACTGGGCGCTTGAAGATCCGGATGGCAAAGATCCAGAGCGCGTTCGAGCGATTCGCTCCGAGATTGAAACAAACGTACGCGAACTGTTCGACGAGCTGTTTGACGAAGAGTAGCACTCACTGTTGTTTCGCGCGTTTTAACCCGCTCAGCGCCGATTTTCATACAATGACAAACGCACTGGAGATTACCAATCTCCGAAAATCATACGGGGACGTGCAGGCACTGGATGGTGTCTCACTAACCGTCCCTGAGGGGAGTTTTTTTGGTCTTCTCGGTCCGAACGGAGCAGGAAAAACGACATTTATTAGCATTCTTGTCGGTCTTGTCCGGAAAAGCGGCGGTGAGGCGCTCGTCTTTGGGCACGATGTTGAAACAGACTACCGTGCAGCCCGTGACGCGATCGGCCTTGCACCACAGGAGTTCAACGTCGATCGGTTCTTTCCAATTCACGAGGTGTTAGAACACAAGGCCGGCTACCATGGGATTCCGGCTGCGGAGGCACGCGTCCGTGCTGCAGACGCACTCAAACGGGTTGGTATCTACGACAAGCGAAACACGCGGTTCGACTGGCTCTCCGGCGGAATGAAGCGTCGATTTATGATCGCACGCGCACTCGTCACCGAGCCGGAGCTGTTGATTCTTGATGAACCAAGCGCTGGCGTTGATGTGCAACTGCGACGTGATCTATGGGATCTCGTCACCGAACTCAACGAACAAGGGACGACGATTCTCCTCACAACACACTATATTGAAGAGGCAGAGCGGCTCTGTGATGAGGTTGCGATTCTTGATTCGGGACGCGTTGTTGCAGTCGCAAGTCCGGAAGCGCTGAAAGGTCGCGGTGCGGACCATATTACGATCCACCTCCACAACGCCCCACACAGTCGGCCACAGCTATTGGTGGGTGACGATCGCGTCGAATCGATCGAGTGGAACGATGACCAACTCATCGTGACGGCACGAGAGGGTGGCCTGATTGCGCCGACACTGGTTCGAGAGCTTGACCGGGAAGGCCTTGAGATCGTGGATATGGAGATTGCTCGAACCTCGCTCGAGGAGATTTTTGTTGAGATGACACATTCGGGTGTCGATCGAACACCGTCGGACCAAGACGAGAAAGAGCACGCAGCACCGATCGCAACGGATGGCGGACACGGAGAGCGTACACAATGAGCGCGATCGATCGGCTTGCAGCGCGGACACCGCTACCTGTTGGATTTTATACGCTCACAAAGCGTGAGATTCTTCGGTATGTCCGACGACCCAAGAATACGTTTGCACCGCCGCTCATCACGAACATTCTCTACTTTTCGGTGTTCGGGGTTGTCTTGGGTGCGCGGGTTGGTGAGATTATCGGCGTGCCGTATATTCTGTTCATTCTGCCAGGATTGATCGTGTTGGGTGCGATCTCAAACGCATTCGAAAATGCGTCGTTTTCGATTTTCCACGGCCGATGGAACGAGTATATTCATGAAACGCTTACATCGCCGCTATCGTACACACAGATGGTGTGGGCGTACATCATCTCGGCTGCGTTCCGTGGGCTGTTAGTTGGCGTGATTATCGCAGCAGTTGGGGTAGCAATTATCAGCTCGCTTTATCAACCAGTGCCCGTTGAGAACCCATTCTATCTCATGGCATTTATGATCGTTATCGTGTTGCTCTTTGCAAGTCTTGGCGTTGTCGGTGGGCTGCTTGCGACTGACTTTGACGATCTGACGATGATGAATCAGTTCATCCTGCGGCCGCTGGTGTTCTTCGGCGCGGTCTTTTATTCGCTGAATGATCTGACACCACTGCTTCGAGATATTTCGCTTCTGAACCCAATGGTGTATATGGTAAACGGAGTTCGATATGGATTCTTGGGCGTTGCAGAGGTCGATCCAAACCTTTCGCTCGCCGTTTTGGCCGGTGCAACCGTTGTCGTTGCATCGATCGACGTGTGGCTGTTCAAACGCGGCTACGGATTGACTGACTAAATCAACTCGCTTGCTTGGAAGCGAACGGTTTTGTGTGCGTCCCGGATTGTCACACGCATGTACCTTCTCCAAAATGGACGGATTCAGACTGCAACGGATACGGGGACCGTTGAGGGTGACCTACTCATTGAAGATGGAGTAATTAAAGCGATCGAGCCGTCGATCGAACCACCAACTGACGCAACCGTAATTGACGTGGATGGAAGCTACGTCACGCCGGGACTCGTCGAAGCCCATAGCCATGCGGGGATGGCTGAGTGGGGTGAGCCAGAAGATGGCGATATTAACGAGGGCTCAGATCCAGTGACGCCGGAAGTACACGCACTCGATGGCTTTCACCCCCGAGATGAGGAGCTCAAGCATGCGTTCCAAAACGGGGTGACAACGGTTTCTGCGCGGATGGGATCAGGGAACGTCATTGGCGGTGTTATCTGCTCGATGAAAACGTATGGCCTCACGGCTGATGAGATGTTCATCCAAGAGGATGGAATGAAGGCGGCATTAGGTGAAAATCCCAAGCGGTTCCATGGAAAAGAGCAGAACAGAGCCCCAAAAACCCGACCGGGTGTTGCAGCACTTCTCCGAAGCGCACTCATGCAGGCAGAGGATTACGTTGAAAAGCGATCGGCTGCAGATAAGAACGGTGAGCCATTTGATCGTGATCTCGGGATGGAGCATCTGTCACGGGTGCTGACAGATGGGTTCCCGCTCCGAGTACATGCACACAGAGCAGACGACATTATGACCGTGTTCAGGATCGCAGATGAGTTCGACCTGTCGGACCTCTCGATCGAGCACGCAACCGAAGGCCATCTCATTGCAGAGGAGTTCCGCAAGCGAGACGTGCCAGCAATCTGTGGCCCATCACTCTACTCCGGTGCAAAGTATGAGCTCCGAAACATCACCTTCGAGACACCAGCGATCCTTGATCAAGCAGGCGTGAAAGTTGCAATCCAAACCGATGCACCAGTGCTCCCACAACAGCACCTTGATGTCTGTGTCGCACTTGCCGTGCGTGCAGGCTTCCCACAATCAAAGGCGCTTGCGTCAGTCACCCGATACCCCGCAGAGATTCTCGGGATCGACGACCGGGTTGGAACATTGGACGTCGGAACTGACGCTGATATTGCAGTCTGGGACGGGCCGTTCTACCAGTTTGATAGCCAAACTGAGCATGTGTTTGTTGATGGCGAACACGTGTTCGACAGAGCGCAGGACACGGTAGACCCACGCGAGGAGTACGCGTGGTAAGATGACGGTTCTCATTACGGGGTATGAGCCGTTTGGCGAGCATGAAAAGAATCCCACTGCGATGATCGCAGAGCGGCTTGACGGTGAGACGATCGCTGGTGAGCAGGTTGTTGGCCGGGTGTTGCCGGTTGCGTTTGACGTTGCAGGCGAGCAGCTTCGAGCGTATCTATCCGAGTATACACCGTCAGTGGCGATCGCATGTGGGCTCGCCGCGGGCCGATCGGCAGTGAGTGTCGAACGGATTGGCGTGAACGTAAATGATGCAGTGACAACACCGGATAACGCTGGCAACGATCCTGTTAATGAACAAATTGCTGTCGGTGGCCCGGCCGCATATCTGTCCACACTTCCGATTGAAACGGTAGTCACCGAACTGCTGGATGCATCGATCCCAGCGTATGTCTCGAATACTGCCGGAACACACCTGTGCAATAATGCGTTGTACACGCTTGGTTCAGCGATCGAAGACGGTGGATACAACACGAAATTTGGATTTCTGCATCTTCCACTGACGACTAAGATGGCAGCAGAAAATGCACACGAAACAGCCGTACGTGGTGCATCCGCAGAGCCAAGCCTACCGCTAGAGCTACAACAACGGGCAGTAGAGAGTGCTATTAAAACAGCAGTCACATCAACTGTATAAGGCTACAGTTTTCGTGGCTGATCCGTGAGCGCCTCAAGTCGCTCAATTCCCTGGTCAGTGATTCGATAGATTATCTCCCCGCTTACCGCTTCAATCAGTCCGCGCTGTGCAAGCGTCTGGCAATGGCGTTCAACAAGTGGAATGTGGAGCCCGGTGTTGCTAGCGACAAGTGCGGGATACTCCGCTCCAAAGTCTCGCAAGTGTATCAGGACGCGCCGATCGGCATCGTTGAGAACACCTCCGCGCTTGTCACCATCTATAGACATATTGTGTCTATTGGTAACACACCTAAATGATCCTTACGGCCTTATACACATCAAATCGGGTTAACATCCACTTCCGGTTTCCGCACGTTGATACCAGCAGGGATACAGAATGTGGTATGGTTGCACTTCCACCGAACGTTATCGGTGATGCACAGACTAGCACGTTTGCGTGGGACACCCTTACGTCGCTAGTTGATGTCGGCGGGCGAATGGCTGGTCAAGACGGCGAAAGGCGTGGTGCTCAGGTTATGAAAGCTGCCTTTAGAGAGGCCGGACTTCGCTCACCAACGATTGAAGAGTTTGAGATTCCGGGCTGGTGGAGAGCGTCTTCGTCACTGACGATCGACACACCACACGAACGGACACATACTGGAACGCACGATGTTATTTCGCTTCCTGGCTCCCCATCCGGCTCCGTTACGGCACCGCTTGTTGATGTCGATGCAGGTGGGTACGACAGTTTTGAGATCGCAGGAGACACGCTGGAAGGAGCGATCGTCATGGCCTCAAGTGAGACACCAGAGACTGCCGATCGATGGATCCACCGGATGGAAAAGTATTCGAACGCAGTCAACGGAGGCGCGATCGGATTTATCTTCAGAAATCACATTGATGGCTCATTGCCTCCAACTGGTGAGGTTGGCTACAACAATCGGCCGGGGGCCATTCCAGCGATCGGTGTCAGCGCAGAGGTTGGAAAGCGGCTGGCGCGGTATGCAGAAACCGATTCGACAACGGTGACGCTGACTACGGAGTGTCGAAACGAGCCAGCATACTCACGAAATGTTGAAGCACAGCTTGGGCCCGAGTCGGGAGATGCGGTACTGCTTACAGCACATATCGACAGCCACGATATTAGTGACGGAGCCGCAGACAATGCGGCAGGCTCCGCGATCGTTGCAGAGGTCGGGCGGTTACTTACTGCCGTTGAGTCCGATTTGAAACGTCCAGTGCGATTCATTACGTTTGGAGCCGAAGAGATTGGCCTTCGCGGTGCCTACCAGTGGGTTGAGACACACGACCTCTCTGATGTCTCGTGTGTGATCAATATCGATGGTGCAGGCACCTCACGGAATCTCCGGGTGTATACAAACGGCTTCTGTTCGCTCCAGCGGCTGTTCACTGATGTTACGGACTCGTTCGATGCACCGTTATCAGTGAACCAAACAATCTCACCACACGGCGATCAGTGGGCATTTGTCCAAGAAGGCGTGCCTGCTGTTATGGCAGGGAGTACCTCAGATGCAAGCGGCCGTGGGTGGGGTCACACCCACGCCGATACGATCGATAAACTCGACAGCCGAGATATCCGTGATCTGGCAACATTAGTTGCGGATGCAGTGTATCGAGTGGCAGTAACGGATTGTGAGGTTCCACACAAACCACGCGACACAGTTCGTCAACAGATCGATGATGGATATGTCACAGAACTAAAAACAGGTGGTCGGTGGCCGTACGAAAAGTAATATACGCTTAGGTAGGCCACCCTGCGTAGATTCGATATCAGATTTGATATTTTCAAAGGAGGGGTTTAATATTCCAACCTTATGACTGCCGTACATGCAAAATAACGAGGGCGGTGAGAATGGGGTTCGCCGCCTCTATGACCAGTTGCGCGGGAGGTATATTTTCAAGATTGCTGCAGCCGTACTGGTTATTGCGACACTGTTGCTTGCGGGGAGTGCATATGCATTCACACAAACGCAAGCAGAGATTCAATCTGACGCAGAGCAAACGCTGCTGACAGCAGCCGAACGGGAAGCACAAGGGATCGATGGCTGGATTTCCGACCGGAATAACGATGTCGTCGCGATCGGATCAACGTTCGATGTTCGATCGGGGAGCGAATCAGCAATCCGATCCACGCTATATCAGTACCAAGATGTGCTACCGGATCATGTACGATCGATCCACTACTACAATATGGAGACCGGTGAGGTCGAACTGAGTACACAGCAGAACCGAGAAGGGTTCAATGCAGGAGACACCGATCGACCATGGGCTGTTGGACCAAACAGCTTTGCTGATGACTCTCATGTGCAGTCATTCGAGCCATACGAGGCGGATGGCGACAAGTTGCTTGCATTTATGAGTCCAGTTGAGGGACAGGAAACCTATGCTATTGTTCTTATTACCGATCTATCTGCCCGTGGGGGACTGCTTGCCTCACCGATCGATGGCTCAGTAATGGAGGTAATGTCAACCGAAAGCGGGACCGTCACCATTGCAGAAGATGAAGATGCCATTTTACGCGAGTACTTTGCACTAGATGCACTCTCGCATCTACAGTCAGACGTAACAGAGACACGTATTGATACCGTCACAAACGATCACGAACTGATTGATGATTCCGAAATGGTTGTTGCGTCCGTCCCGATCGAAGAAAAGCCATGGGTCGTAACGATCGCCGCACCACAAAGCAGCATTTATGGAACTGTTGGGACAGTCACACAGAATATTCTATTGTTAGTTGGGATCTCGTTGGTTGGCCTTATTGTACTTGGGGCAGTCGTCTCTCGTGACATAAACACGTCATTAACAGAGATGACCGGCTACCCGACAGAGATCGAATCCGGGAATCTCGATGTCAATATTGATCAGTCACGAACCGATGAGTTTGGGCAGCTTGCGGTACTTTTTGTTCGAATTAGAGAGACACTCAAAGAGCAGCTTTCCGAAGTTGAAGCACAAGCACAAGCCGCAGAAGAAGCAAAATCAGACGCAGAAGGGTTTGCGGCGCATCTTGAAGAGAAGGCCAAAGCGTACGAATCGGTCATGGATGAGTGCCGCGATGGTGACCTTACCCGGCGGCTGGATCCAGAGTCGGAAAGTGAGGCACTCGAACAGATCGCACAGTCATTCAATGGGATGCTCGAAGAGTGGCAAGAGACAATTATCTCTGTGCAACAGTTTGCGACAGACGTTGAATCGTCAAATCAGACGCTTGTCTCAAACATCAATGACGTGAACGACAAAAGTACCGAGGTTGCGTCGTCGATCGATGAGATTGCACACGGTGCTGACGAACAGCAATCGAACCTTGATCAGATTGCCGGAGAGATGAACAACCTTTCTGCAACGATTGAAGAGATTGCCTCCTCGTCGGAAGCCGTTGCGGAAACGTCCGAAGAGGCGGTTTCGTCCGTCGATTCAAGCAAAGAAGACGCTGAAGCGGCAATTGCAGAAATCAGAGGGATCAAAACACAAGCGGACGAGACCGTGGATGCGATCGAGAGACTTGATCAGCGTGTAACCGATATCGGCGACATTACGGACTTCATCAGTGACGTTGCAGAGCAGACGAACATCCTTGCACTCAACGCATCGATCGAAGCCGCACGCGCAGGTGAGGCCGGTGCTGGGTTTGCGGTCGTTGCAGATGAGGTCAAATCGCTGGCTGGGGAAACCCAAGAAGCAGCCGATGAGATCGAAGCAATTGTCGATGACCTGCAAGCGCAGACGGATCAAACAGTCCAAGAGTTCGAGACTGTCCACACGCGCGTTGAGCGAGGAATCGATGTTATTGAGAACGCCAACGATTCACTTGAAACAGTGTCCGAACACGTTCGGGAGACGAATTCAAACATTCAAGATATTAACCAGTCAACCGAAACGCAGGCAGTCTCGACCGAAGAGGTTGCGTCTACGGTTGATGATGTCGTGACGATCTCTGAGGAATCAACAGCCGAGGCTCGATCGGTTACATCCGCAGCCGAACAACAGCGAGTGGTACTTGATGATGTCGTAGATCGAACTGCCGTGCTTTCCGATCGGGTTGCAGCACTCGGCGAGCAACTCTCGCAGTTTATTGTGGAAGAGAAACCGGAGCAGGAGTTGACAGAGAGCACCGAGGTATTGCCTGTGGGGGATGTGGACGAACAGAATGAACAGCATGGATTAGGCCCACAAACGGCCTCAATATCAACAGATGGTGGGACCAAAAATACGTAGTCACTGTGTGTAAATATCGCACATGATATTTTCACCCACGGGCTTATTGGTATTCTGTTATCCTGTTTCGATATGGCTGCTGATGAGGAATCGCCGACCGCTGCTCGGCGGATATATGACCGGTTACGTGGACGCTATGTAATTAAGATCGGTGCTGCAGCGCTGCTTGTTGTCGGGGTACTCCTTGTTGCGGGGGCATACACCGTTGTTGAGACCCAAGCAACCATTGAGCAGGATGCAGAGCAGACACTGATTACCGCTGCAGAGCGTGAAGCACAAGGGATCGAAGGGTGGATCGATGATCGAGAGAACGATATTGAAACAATCTCACGATCGAGTGAAGTAACAGACGGCGATCCCGATGAGATTCAACAGCTTCTCTTCACTGACTTAGATATTCTACCGGATCATGTACGGTCTATTCATTACTATGATATGGCCGAAGATGAGGTTCTGACAAGCACTGACGAGTCCCGGATTGGATACAATCCAGAGGCAGATGGTGCAGAATGGGCCCGTGATTCATCAACGTTCTACAGCGTTAATCACGTCCAAACAACGCACCCATACGAAGCAGATGGTGAAAAGCGAATGGCGTTTATTAGTCCCGTGGGTGGTGACTCCAGTCGCGCAATCGTCATTGTCACTGATCTTGCTGCTCGCGGAGAGTTGCTTGCGACACCGATCGATGGTTCAGTTGTCGAAGTCGTTTCACACGCGAATGGTGAGGTCGTTATTGCACAGGATACCGGTGCGATTTTGAACCAGTACTTTGGGCTTGACCGCCTCCCGCATCTCAATAGCCCCGTTTCTGAACCACGGGTCGATACCGTTTCGAATGATCACGAACTGATCGATGACACCCAGATGGTTGTCGCCTCTGTACCAGTTGATGGTGAGCCATGGACGGTGACGATTGCAGCACCTGAGTCCACTGTCTTTTCAGCAGTCGGTGAAATAACGGAGAATCTGTTTATTCTCATTGGCATTGCATTCCTCGGGCTTGCAGGGCTCGGGGTGGTGATTTCGCGGGATATCAACAACTCATTGGACGAGATGACAGGCTATGCTGAGTCGATTGAGTCAGGCAATCTCGATGTCAGTATCGACCGCTCACGAACCGACGAATTCGGCCAATTGGCTGTGCTTTTTACACGGATACGAGATACGCTAAAAAAGAGGCTCACCGAGGTCGAAGAGCAGGCAACACAAGCAGCACAGGCACAGTCCGAGGCAGAAGCGTTCGCAGACCATCTCGAAACCAAAGCCCGCGAGTATGAAGAGACAATGGACACGTGTCGAGACGGTGATCTAACCGCTCGACTTGATCCGCAGTCAGAGAGTGAGGCACTTGAACAGATTGGGACCTCATTCAATTTGATGCTTGATGAGTGGCAAGAGACAATTATTGAAGTCCAATCATTCGCTGAGCAAGTACACGCGTCGAATGAAGCGCTCGTAGCGGACGTTGATGAGGTTGGTGACGCAAGCGAGGAGGTTGCACAGTCGATCGACGAAATTGCACAAGGAGCAGACGAACAGCAGTCAAATCTCGATCAGGTGGCAAACGAGATGAACAGCCTCTCTGCAACGATCGAAGAGATCGCTTCTTCTTCGGAGGCAGTGGCAAAAACCTCCGAAGAGGCCGTGACGGCAGTCACTGAGAGCCAAGATGCAACGGACGAAGCTATTTCGGAGATTCACGACATCAAACAGCAAGCAGATCAGACCGTTGAGGCGATCGACGCGTTAGACGAGCGAGCGGGCGATATCGGAGAGATTACCGACTTTATTAGTGATGTTGCTGAGCAAACGAATATTCTTGCACTCAATGCATCGATCGAAGCCGCACGTGCAGGCGAGGCGGGTGCTGGGTTTGCGGTTGTTGCAGATGAAGTCAAGTCGCTGGCTGGGGAAACCCAAGAAGCAGCTGATGAGATCGAAGCAATTGTCGATGACCTGCAAGCACAGACCGATCGAACCGTTGCAGACTTTGAGACAGTGCACGAACGCGTAGAACGCGGAATCGACGTTATCGAGACGGCAAATGGGTCACTGGAGATGGTCGAGTCTCACGTCGTAGAGACCGACTCAAATATTCAAGATATTAACCAATCAACGGAGAGTCAAGCAGTGTCGACCGAAGAGGTTGCATCGACGGTTGATGATGTTGTGACGATCTCCGAGGAGTCAACATCGGAAGCTCGATCGGTTGCGTCTGCTGCTGAGCAACAGCGGGCTGTACTGGAGGATGTCGCAGGACGAGCGATCGAACTCACAGATGATGTGTCGGTGTTGGCCGATCGGCTCTCGGAGTTCACTATTGAACCAGCGGAGGCTGAGATCGCCAACAGCGAAGACACGGTAGATGAAGCCGCCAATGAGCGTGCAGATGACGCGTACGATGGCCGTGCTGCCGAACAGGGCGATCCCTTTGAGACAGGAGATGTGTCAGCAAATGGAGAATCGGAGATTGGGTTTGAGTTCGGCTCAGATGCGAAACAGTAGCTAAATTCAGCGGTTCAGTGTGATGATGGGGCAATCGAGTCGGGTTCGCACGTGTTTTTCTCCCCATGGTCCAATGGTCGTGTATGGACGAGTTTGAGCCGGATCTTGACGCGTTTGGGTCGCGTCGATCGACAGTCTACGGACAAAAAGGCGTTGTATCGACAAGTCAGCCGCTTGCGGCACAGGCAGGAATTGAGACGCTACAATCGGGTGGAAATGCGTTTGATGCAGCGGTTGCAACTGCTGCAGCGCTGAACGTTGTCGAACCAACCTCAACCGGGCTTGGTGGCGATGTGTTTGCACTCTACCGAACCGCAGCTGGCGACGTTGGCGCAATGCGATCGTGTGGCGGTGCACCCGCGGCTGCAACGCTTGAGAACGTCCGATCCGCAATCCTCGAAGAGGATTCCGACGCCGACCCGGATAATTTGGAAATGCCACAAACTGGCGGCCATGCAGTAACGGTTCCGGGGACCGCACGCGGCTGGGAGCTTACTATTGAAGAGTTTGGAACGTTGTCGCTTTCGGATGTGCTCTCACCAGCGATTCGGTATGCGATCGACGGCTACCCGGTCTCAGAAGTTGTTGCCGAGCAGTGGGAACATGGTGAAGAGATATTTGAGACGCCACATGCTCGTGATGCGTTTCTGTTTGATGGAAAAGCGCCTTCCGTTGGCCAGTATGTAACACTGCCAAAACTTGGCCGATCGATGCAGAAGATTGCAGCGCACGGTGCAGATATCGTGTACGAAGGTGAGATCGCAGAGGCGATTGCAGCGGAAGTACAGGCTGCTGGCGGATTCCTAACCGTTGAAGATCTCAGATCATTTGAGCCGGAGCTGCTAGACCCAGTTTCGACAACATACAACGGTGCAACCGTGTACGAACTGCCGCCAAATAATCAGGGCCTGATTGCACTCGAAGCACTCAACATTGCTGAGGAGATCGGCGCAGGTGAGCACCCATACGACTCACCGGAGCGCGTGCATGCGTTTGCCGAAGCGATGAAACTCGCGTTTGTCGATGGACATCACTACATCACAGACCCAGCGTACGAAGAGATTCCACCGCTTGGCTCGAAATCATGGGCCAAAGAACGGGCCAGCGAGATCGGAGAGACCGCAAACAACGACGTGTCGATCGGCGTTCCAGACGCAAACGCGGAGGATGCAGACACGGTGCTGTTGACTGTCGCAGACGATGAGGGAAATGTTGTCTCATACATCAACTCGAGGTTTGCCGGGTTTGGTTCCGGACTTGTCGCAGGTGAGACTGGTATTGCGCTGCAGAACCGTGGCTGGTCATTTTCGTTGTCAGAGGAGCATCCAAACAAGATCGAGCCAGGGAAAAAGCCGTTCCACACGCTCATTCCTGGACTTGTCGAGCTTGAGGACGGTGACTGGGCCGCATTTGGTGTGATGGGCGGGTTCATGCAGCCACAGGGCCATGTCCAAGTGGTTTCAAACATCGTCGATTACGAGATGCCACTGCAGGCGGCGCTAGATGCACCACGCTGGCGATACCGAGAGGATGGACAGCTCGCACTTGAGCCACAGTTCGATGATAACATCGCGGCGAAGCTTGCACGAAAAGAGCATGCAGTGCAGATCCTTGCACCACGAATGTTTGGCGGTGCACAGATCACTCGCAACAACGACGGCATCCTCTCAGGTGCAACAGAGCCACGAAAAGACGGGAACGCACAGGGCTACTAGCTTCATGCTATCATCGTAAGTGAACAGACACATACCGATCGATCGCGGAGAGCTAGTATGCGTCAGTTCATTATTCTCGGTCATGACGTGCCGACAACGCCCGACTTTGCCCTTAACGATCTCCCAAGCGGTGGCGGGCGGATTGACGTGCTCTGTCGGTGTGTGAACTCCGCGTTCTTTCTCTCACATGGGTTCCGAGAGGATGTCCGAGTCCATCTCGTGCTTTCGGATACCCTTACCGTTCAGTTCGATGGGCCGACACTCAGAAATCTCCATCCCGATGAGCGGACGATCGCCTCACGAATCCGAAACGTGTTAGAGCACGTTGATGAAGCGATCGGCCACATGCCAGCGGAGCCATCACCAGGAGTGAAACTGTTCCGAATGGGTTTTGAGACAACGCTCACGCGAGTTTCGCGGGAGGGGACCGTTGTTGAGCTACACGAAGACGGCACACCGATCGTGGATGTTGAACCACCAACGGACCCGGTCTTTGTACTGTCCGATCATCACGATTTCACTGACGAAGAAGCCAAATTGCTTTCGGAGGCGGCGACCACGCGTGTCCGGGTCGGTCCACAACTACTCCATGCGGACCATACGATTACCGTTGCGCACAACTACCTTGATACGGGCGGATATACCAACTACTAACGCTACTCTTCGTTTTCTAACGACCAGCCAACGAACTCATCTTCGGTCTCAACTGCGAACGCGTTGAGCATTCGTGCAAGCCCAGTGTATCCGCCCGCTAATCCTGCAACGCCGACAAGATCACACGGATCATACTGTTTTGATACCGTGTCGTGGAGTTCATCTGTTACGTCGTCATTGACAACTGCTCGAACGTATGCTAAGAGTGCGGCCTCCGCATCATCGAATGCATCGTACTCCTGTTCGGCGATCTGTCGGATTTCTGCATCACTAATACCGACATCCCGAGCAATATTCACATGCTGATGCCACTCGTATGGAGAGGGGGCCTCTCTGGAGACCGTGAGAATCACCAGTTCGCGATGATAGTCATCTAATCCGGAATCCTGCCAGAGCGATCCGAGGAATGTTCGAAGCCCATACAACACATCCGGATTGTTCCCAATCGCACTGTACACGTTCACTGGCTTTCCTTGTAATGCAGAGACAAGCAGATCTTGATATTCGGATGGAAGCTCATCTTTTGTTGCATACGGTATACGAGCCATATCGGAGCAGACACCACCAACACACATATATTGTGTGGGATTCACACACTATCAGTTGTTGCGATCGCCCGAACCGGCGAGCCATCTGCATCCTCGATCGCAAGCGGATACGCATGCAGCGTACACTGTGCTGGGAGCTGTGCGAGGCCGCGAAGGTTCTCAACAACCAGCCGATCGGCTGCAAACAGGGTATGGTGTACCGGATAGCCTGTCTGCTCGTTTTCCGACGCGTTCTCGGTTGGTGTTGGGTCGATATTGAGTGCGTCAATACCAAGATGGAGGTTTCGCTCTGCGAGCCATGCTGCAGTCTCTGGAGCAAGGAACGGATGATCAAAATACTGATCGGTTCCCCAATGGGTGTCCCAGCCAGTCTGAAGAATCACCATGTCGATCGTGTCAATATTGATTTCCGAGAGTGTGTTTGCGACACGCTGTGGCATGATTTGTGATCGTGGAGAGAGCGGCCGACAGTCAACCACGGCCGCACTAAATCGAAATGCCTCTGGCGGAAATTCGTCCAGCGTCGGGCCATCTGCACGCATGTGTGCGGGTGCATCCACATGCGTGCCAGTATGGGAATCAAGACGGATTTGTGCCGTTCGGTAGCCATCAGGCTCGATCGAAGCAGTCCGAGCAATTTCGACTGGTGGGTTCCCTGGATACACCGGCATTCCCGATCGGATTGGATGTGAAAGGTCGTATGTCTCCATTGCAACTAGTCGTCTGCTGGCGCTGCAGTATCCGTGTCTGTCTTCGAGACATACCCATCTTCGGTCCATCCCCGCGCAGCGTAGTATGCATCAATTCCATCTTGTAGATTTGGAACGTCGTATGGGAGGACGTCGGTTGAGCGATCGAATCCACGCTGATTGTTGAACGATCGTTCAAGTTGAATGACGTCTGCCCCCACGGAGACAAGCGATGCAAAGTCGGTATCAAAGAGCGCCTCGAACCGCTCTTCGGTCATGACACCTCGGGAGAATCGACAGATAATCCCACAGTCTTCGAGTGCCCGAATATTCTCTTGTCGGACAACTGCTTGGGCCTTTTCAGGGGTGATCCCCGTCGGATCGAACGCAGTGCCTTTGCTAACAAGTGGATACTCCCACGCGTAGAATGTGGCAAACATATGATCTGCACCACGGGTTGCGACTGCGTAGGAGAGTGCTTGTCCATGAAGTCGTCGGCCTTCATGGCCTGGGAACTCCATTCCTTTCACCGTCCAGTTCTCTACGCCAAGCGCTTCGTGGCAGCGATCGACGCCTTCTGCAAGCAGATCACCGACACCCTCTCTGAACGCAATCTGTTCGATGAGTTCGTGGATGAGTTCGGTGTTACCAAACTCATCCTCGCTTGCAAGATACGCCGAAATTGTATCTCCACACGAAATCGTGTCGAGCCCGTAGATATCACAGAGTTCGTTTGACTGCATGACATCAACAATGTCGTCAGTTGCCGTGTTCGAACCGAACGCCATGATCGTCTCAAACTCAGGCCCCTCAGTTTCGACGCCGCGATCGTCGTCTTTCGTTGGCAGTTTGCACGCAAACGCACATGACGAGCAGGTCCCTTTCTTGTACTTCTTGGATTCGACCGCATCCCCGTTGATGCCGGACGCCCCTTCAAAAGAGGTTTCAGAAAAGTACCGTGTTGGAAGCCCATCAATTTCGTTTGCAAGATCAGTGACGCTGGCCGTCCCTTGCCGTTTCATGATGTGATCGCTCGTGGCAGCCTCTTGGTGAATTTCGCCTGCATCAGCTGGGAACTCCAGTTCAAGTTCAGGCGCTGAATCACCGTCAAACGTGATCGCTTTCACGCTCTTTGCACCCATCACGGCACCAAGCCCACCGCGGCCAAACGCACGTGACTCCGTAGTCATAATCGAGGCAAATCGAACACGGTTTTCTCCTGCAGGACCGATCGCTGCGATATGTGTCTCATCCAACCCACGGCTGTTTTCGACGTGTGTAGTCACTTCGGGAACCGTTGCTTCTGTGAGTTCAGGAACTTGTTCGAATGAAACCCCTGTGTCTGTGACATGCAGTATGAGCGGTGTCTCGCTCTCGCCAGTGAGCTCAACGACTGAGTGTCCAGTCGAAACGAAGTTGCGTGACAGAAACCCACCCGCATTGGATGAGAGTAGCCCGTTTGTCAGCGGAGAGACGCCAGTTACGTTCATCCGACCAGTGAATGACATCGTTGACTGTTGCAATGGTCCACTCGCAAAGTAGAGTCGATTCTCCGGATCGAACGGGTCAACGTCTGTGTCGATTCGATCGCTTGCGAGCTTCGTACACACTCCACGCCCGCCAATAAAATCGGATAGCACCTCGTCGATCGCTGTTGTTTCTGTGGTCTGCTCACCCACGTCAATGGTAAGCAACGATCCAGTTGCGTGTCTCATGTACACATATTCCACGAGCACCTGAATAAATACCAATGAAACTACGCCTAGCTGTCTCTCCATTATAAAATAAAGCAACACCTAAATTACAACCAACCATCTAAAACAGTAGATGCGTTTAACCGCAAAGTTCGCACTTTCTTTTATTATTATTTTGCTTCTCTCGGGCGTTGTGTATATCGGATTTGAGAACCAGCGTGCTGAGTTGATCGATCGCGAACAGGATCGGCTAGATCAACGTACGACGCTCGTTGCAACCGAGCTTAACAACGAGATTCAGATGCGTGTGTCGCTCACACAGGCTGCGGCAGGCGATCCACGAATACGTGGTGAAAATGTAGATAATAAACGGGTTGTATTGGATCAGTTACGAAGGGAGGCAGGATTCGAGAAGATACAGCTGTTGGATCAGGATCGAGAGATCGAGTTACAGCGTGGGTCCCTTACTTCGACGCTGCCAGACGATATTGAGGCGCACACCAATGTTGAACACCAGTTTACCCCTGTTGAACGACAGGTTGAAATTAGTGAACCGATCGAGCTTGCAGATGGGAACCATGTGCTCCTAATTACGATTCCAATATACGAGGATACGTCTTTGGAAGGATTTGTTCGTGGGGTTGTGAGCCTTGACGACGGAAGCGAACTGCTCGCACCGTTGTTAGACCTTCAAAACGGCCAAGAGGAGAGAACGGTTACTGTCACCAGCCGTGCCGGTGAGACCGTATATCAGCAGCCATCACAGATTGACGATCCTGTCGTAAGCACAGCACATGTGCTAACAACAGGTTGGACAGTTCAGTTTACCCGCGATCGTGCGGACATTGTTGCAGAAACGCGTGAAACAGCACTGTTTCAAGCAGGTGGTGTCACGATTGTTGTGTTAACACTGGTGCTGTTTGCTGTCTGGATCTATCGGGATAATATCAGGCAGATCCAACGGCTCGAAACTGGCTTTGAGGCATTTACGCAGGGAGACTACACTTATGAACTGACACTCGATGGCGGGACCGAGTGGCGACAGATTAGCTCATCATTTAATACACTGGGTGAAACACTGACGCAGCGGACAAAAGCGCTTGAACACGAACGAGATACGTTCAGCTCTCTGTTTACGAACATTCGTGATGCAGCCGCAGAGATACAGTATGATGGCGAAACAGTCAAGATTGTCGCAGTAAACGACGAATTTGAAAAAGCGTTTGCGACCGCTGCAGATGCGGTTCGTGGAAAGTCACTCTTTTCCGTTATCCCTGGGGAGCCAACAGCCGAAGAGCGATCGCTTATTAAGAACGCAATGGCAGGAAGAGAGACAGACCGTATTGCTGTCGAGCGGGAAACACCACTTGGTAACCGAACCTGTTTTGTGCATGTTGTAACAGTGAATCCCTGCGAACCCACAACCGAAGGCGTCTCAACAGGATACGTATTCTATGCTGACGTTACCGATCGGTTTGAACAGCAGAAACAGATTCAAATTCTCAACCGAGTGCTTCGCCACGATCTTCGAACCGGGTCAAACATCATTGCAGGGAATGCAGACCTCCTGCTTGAACGGTTACAAAAGCGTGATGCACCCGCCAATGAGCGAGCATATGTTAGAACAATCAAAACGCGGGCAGCGGAGATCGAGTCGCTAAGTGAACGGACACAACAGCTCAAATCCGTTTTAGAGACCGACACTCTCCCAAGCGAGCCGATCAATGTTGTACCGTTGCTTGTTACAGAGGCTGAAAAGGCCGAGAGCATGAATGACAGTGCAAAAGTCGTGCGTGAACTTCCCGAAGAAGCGATCGTTTATGGCAGTAGCCAACTCTCAGTGGTTTTTGAACATCTTATTGACAATGCAATTACGCATAATGATCAGGAGGAGCCGACAGTAACGATTCGAACAGTCGAAGAGGTAACCGGTGAGCTGTCGATCGAGTTTGTCGATAACGGACCGCCGATTCCAGAGACAGAAAAACGACTCCATGTCGGAGATGAGGATATAACTCAGCTGACGCACTCGAATGGAGTTGGTTTCTGGGTTGTTGAGACAATTTTAAATCGGCACCGTGGTGCACTCTCGTTTGATACCCCTGATCATCGTGGAAACATTGTTCGGATCACACTGAATCGAGGACCGGGTGAGCCAGACAGAGACGCAACCAAAGAACGTTCGCAGATCAGTACAATATAAATTGGCTCAAAACTACTCGTATATAATTTCAACCTCGTCAGCGTACCGATCGAGGATGTTTCGGCGTTTCTTCTTCATTGTTGGCGTGAGCATATCGTTCTCTTCGGAGAACTCCTCGGGCACGAGGCGGAACTGTTTGATCTGCTCGTAGGACTCAAACTGCTCATTGGCCGCATCGATCTCCGTTTGAATACGATCGAGGACCCGATCGTCGCGAACAATAGCGCGCTTGCTCGCAGGCAGATCAATATTGTTTGCATCCGCCCACGACTGGAGTCCGTCAAAGTTCGGAACAAAAAGTGCGCTGATGAACTTTTTGCCATCTCCAAGCACCATGCACTGTTCGATGAGTTCGTTTGCTGCGAACGCGTCCTCGATCGGTGCCGGTGCGACGTTTTTGCCGGTCGAAAGGACGATCAGCTGTTTCGCTCGTTCGCGGAACGTGATATATCCGTCAGGACGGAGTTCAACAATGTCGCCGGTTCGGAACCAGCCCGCAGCATCGAATGCATACTCGCTCTCTTCAGGAAGGTTCCAGTAGCCGTCGCTCACATTTGGCCCTTTTACAAGCAGTTCGCCGACCTTACCACCGGCTTCACCTGTAACATCGCCTGCGATCGTATCATCAATTTTGACCTCCATCTCATACACTGGTGGGCCAATTGTTCCAACTGTTGGCTTGTCGATCGGATTAACCGAAATAACTGGGGAGGTCTCTGTGAGGCCGTACCCCTCTAAAATCGGGATACCCATGCCGTGGTACATTGCACACAGTTCGGCTGAGAGACTCCCGCCACCACTGATGAAGAAGTCAACATCTCCTCCGACGCCGTCTTTGACTTTCTGGAAGACTAGTTTATCCGCGAGCGATCGTTTGAGATTCACTACTGTACCAGGGTTTTCAGTTGTGTGATACTCTTGACCAACATCGACAGCCCAGTTGAAGATCTTCTTTTTAAGAGGGGATTCGCTTGCTTGCTCACGAATTGCATCATAGAGTTTCTCATACACTCGCGGGACGGAACTTGCGACGTTTGGCCGAACCAACTGGAAATCATCGCGGAGCGTGTCTGGACTCTCTGCGTATGCAACTGTTGCACCAGCAGAGAACATTAAAAAGTGCCCAGCCATGCGTTCGAAGACGTGTGCAAGCGGGAGGAATGAGATTGTTTTTGTTCCCGGCTCGATCGCAGGAAGCGAGGGATCTTTGTCCGGTCGGGGTGCAAACCGACGATAGGCTTGGTTGACGTTCGATCGGAAGTTCCAGTGGCTGAGTTTGACACCTTTTGGTTTGCCAGTCGTCCCAGACGTGTAGATCAGGCTTGCAAGATCATCCGGATCGCGCTCATCGAGCCATGATTGATATGCACCCTCATCATACGCATCTTCGCCCATTGCATGGAGCTCCCCAAGCGTGTAGATGTCATCGCGATCGCGGAGGGCACCAGCCATACCGCTGCCATCAGGGATCGTATCGATGACAACAATATATTCCAAATCAAGATCATCTTCAACGGCAAGCACCCGTTTCAGACAGTCGGCATTTTCGACAACAACACCGCGTGCATCAGGATCGCCAAGCAGATGTTCGACCTGTCTCTCCGAGGAGGATTTATATACGGTTGTCACAACGCCGCCGGCCGCGAGCACACCAAAGTCGGTGTGGGCCCACTCTGCTCGGGTATCCGAAAAGAGCCCAACTCGATCACCAGTCTCCAAACCAAGTTCTCGAAATCCTGCAGCAAGATGCTTGACAATTGAATGCATCTCCGCGTACGTGAGATCGCTGTAGCTGTTGGGTTCTGCAGCAGGAATACAACCCGAAGCAACAAGCGATCGATCGTACACGCCACCTTTGTATCGTTGTGCAACCCGATCGGCATGCGTCGTTGCACTCCGATCGAACTGTTGAGAAAGCGTCGTCCGATCAAACAACTCATGCTCGAAGGAGCCTTCTGCCTCGGTGAAATCCATAGGGGCAACTACACGTCAAACATTATAAACCGTTTGGAATTCGTGACAGATATTCACACAGTATAGAACGGGAAAAGAGTTGTTTGTGAATCGCATACTGCACTCGATTGAGAGAGTGGGAATCTGTGAATAGTTGTATATATGACTACTGATCAGCCATATAATCGAGATATCCGAGGACACCGCGGGTGTTAAGTCGTACTTCAGCCTGTGTTTTTCGCTGACCCCATACGTCGACCGTCTCCGTGTTTGCGATAAAGTACTGGATGACTTCCTCATCGGTGTCAAACTTCGATCGTTTCTCTCGAACTGCTTGAACCCATTCAACGAGCGTCCGTTTATAGTTCGAGAGGAGCGCTTCGTCGTACTCGCGCGGTCCAAAGTGGGCGAAACAGAGGTGGTCAGGATTGAGTGATTGGATCATTGAAATATCTCTGCGACATGCATCAAGATTGAACTGAGATGGCGGTGTGGTTTCTCGAACCTCGTTTCGTGGAGCAACCCAAATCCCCGCCGCGTCAGCGGTGAAAACAGCGTTGTCATGTGTGTCTTCAAACACAAGTTGGTGTGGTGCATGTCCTGGCGCTTCATGCGCGGTTAGTGTTCGATCGCCGAGATCAATCTCGTCGCCATCTTCGAGTCCGGAGATCCGATCTTCCGGGACCGGTTTTGGGTCAACGTAGAACTCCCACTGGCTCTCAACCGCTGCTTTTGTTCCTGCAATCAATCGTTCAGGATCAATGAGATGCGGAACGCCGATTTCGTGAGTAAGCACGGTTGCATTTGGGTATGCCTCCGTGAGGAACCCTGCACCGCCCGCATGGTCGAGATGGATATGTGTTGGGATGATATATTCGAGTTCGGTCGCCTCGATACCAACCTCAGCGATCGATTCGATGAGTAGCTCTACGTTTGTCCCGATGCCTGTATCAATCACTGCGGGGTGATCGGTATCGTAGATATACACCGCTCCATAGCCGTCAACATCATACATCCCCGTGTCATGATAGTAGAGATCGGTACAACCCGGAACTGCTTCGAGGTCACCACGTGCCATAGCTACACAACACCGAGGATGGTAGAAAAAGATTCGATCAGCGTTACTGAAACTCGATCTCGTCGATGGTGATCGTCTCCCCAAAGAGCCAGTCTGCGTGCTCGACAGCGTACGCTTTGTGTTCGGCGTCAAGATAGCCGAGTGCGTCCTCGACAATAACCGGTTTGAAATCACGAAGCCCAGCACTTCCTGCGGTGTGCAGCACGCAAACGTTTGCAAGCGTCCCACAGATGAGTAGCGTATCGATACCGTGTACACGGAGCCAGCCTTCAAGATTTGTTTGGTAGAAGGCGTCGTACGTGTGTTTTTCAACAATGTGATCAGCAGGTTGAACGTCGAGCTCCGATACCAGCTCTGCATCCCATGTCCCCTCGACAACGTGTTCGCCCCACCGATCGAACTCATCATAGTACGTTGCATCACCGAACTGTTCTGGTGGATGGATATCTTGGGTGTAGACGATCGAGCCACCGGCAGTGCGGACTGTTTCGACAACCGATCGGACCGGGCCGATCGCCACCTCACTTGGCGGTGCGTAAAGCGAGCCATCCGGGTGGCAGAATCCGTTTTGCATATCGACGATAGCAGCGGCGGTTGTTTCTGGATCAAACGGCATGGAGAGACATAGTCACTGGAGATCAAAAGAGATGCAGCCTTATCTCCAACAAGCTACTTGAGCATCCATCCCGTTACTCAGGTATGAGACGGTTACTGGTAGTCTGTTTTGCCCTCCTCCTTGTTGGTGCCGGGACTGTCGGCGTGTTTTCGACGATCGGTCTCTCGCCGGTTGCAGCAACACCGTCCGATGCAGGTGTCGCCGGGCCAACTGCGTCGGTCCAACAGTCTGATTTTGACCCTGACGAGCCGATCGGCTGTGTTGGTGGAGTTTGTTACGATGACGAACTGGGGATAGACCAGTCAGATGGATTAAGCGATGAGGAGTTCGAACAGTTCACAAAACAAGCAATGGCCCGCGTCGAGTATATTCGAGGGCAGAAGTTCCAAGAAGACGTCCCTGTTGATGTGATGACGCGTGCGGAGTACCGCGAGCAATCCCAAGGCGGTGGTGACGGTGGATCGGAATTCAATCGCTGGAACGACCAAGTGTGGAAAGGGCTGATGATCGTCGGCGAGGATAGCGGGTCCGACGATGAGATCGGTGAAACGCTTGGAAGTGCTGTGGGTGGATTTTACTCCCCGTCACAGAATCAAATTGTGATCATCACACCGGACACGGAGAATCCGATTATAAGCGATACAACGCTCGTTCACGAGTACGTACACGCGATGCAGGACCAGTATCACGACTTAGGTGATGCTCGCTACCGAGGTGAGACACAGGATCGTGATCTCGCAATCAATGGTATTGTTGAGGGTGAAGCCGTCTATACCGAGCGGCTCTATGAGGAGTACTGTGAGTCCGAGTGGGAGTGTGCATCTCCACCTGAACAGGAAGGGGGTGGAGGCGGTGGTGATCTGAATCTTGGTATCTATCTAACCGTATTCCAGCCGTATTCCGATGGGCCAGGCTACGTTCATGATATTGTTGAGGCAGACGGCTGGGATGCCGTTGGAGAGCGAATGGAGGACCCACCACGATCGACCACACAAGTGATTCACCGAACCGATCGCGAGCCAACGCCGATCGATTTCACTGATGAAGCAACCGACGGGTGGGAGCTGTATCCTGACCAAGGCGTCGACGGGGCAGACACCGTTGGTGAAGCATCGATCTATGCGATGTTACACTATCAATCTCAAGAGTATGGGGCCGAGGCGATCGACTGGCGACAAATTGGTGCCGTATCCCATCCATATGAACAGCTCAACTACGTCTCAGAGCCGTCAGACGGCTGGGCAAACGACAAGCTGTATCCATACCGTCGCGGCGATGACGAGGATGGATATGTATGGGTGACTGAGTGGGAAAGCGAAGATGATGCGATCGAGTTTTATGAGGCATATCAGGCGATTCTCACCGCACACAACGTGTCTGAGCAAGAAAATGGAATGCAGATGATTGCTGATGGCCCATTCCGTGGCACATACGGTGTTCACGTGGATGAAACAACCGTAACGATCGCACACGGGACCGATGAGGCAGCCGTTGAACAGCTCCGTCCAAGCGTCGCTGAAGCGCTTGGAGATAGTGGCTCAAGCACGGACCAAAATGCGACTACCGAAACAAACGATACTGGACAAACTGAAAGTCCAATCCCTGGGTTTGGCGTCGTTGTTGCTGCGCTCTCGTTGCTTGCCGTTGCGGCGATTGCTCGATGGCGACAGTAACAGTTGTCGCGATCGCAACCTAGCTGACACGGAAGAACTGTCGATCATCGAGATCCCCAGTTGTTTCGGGATAGACAATAATGAAATTACCAGTGGTAAGCGTGGAGATGCTTTTTGGAAGCGTCTGTAGTTTTGGATGCCACCCGATCCGATCGCGACGGGCACTCAGACAGACGACGAGCGTATCGTCCGTTGCCTGCTGCTGAAGCAGCGACAGCACACCTTTCCAATCCGTGGTCTGGATCGTGTCAATATGGCTGTCGATCGCTGCAGTGGGGCTTGGTTCCGACTGCGGGGGTTTCTCACCGATGTAGATCACATCGATCGGTGCACGACACTGCGCTGCCACCCGTGCGATTGTTGGTAGCGCTGAGGGAAATCCGCGATTGTAGGTGATATCGGGCGGAAGCAGAAGCATAATTCGCGTTGTCGTGCTAAGGGGCGCTGTACTGCGAGTGACCAGTGTAAGCTGTGAGCTTCGAGCCAACAGTTGGTCGATCGTTCCCCCAACAGTCTGTTGCCGACGCGATCGGCTCCCATCCCAGCCAATAACGATCGTGGAGATCTGATTCTCTCGGCTCGCATTAATGATGCCCGACGCAATGTTATGGTTAATACGGATATTTGAGACGATCGCCGTTGAAACGCTTGCTCCATACGCCTCCAGCTCCGCATGTGTCGTTTTAGCAGCGGTGATTTCGGGGTCGAACACGCCATCTCTCCGTGGGCGAACAACGGACACAACGTGAATTGGAATCTCGCTCTGTGGTTCTCTGATCGCCATCGCGACAGTAAGAAGTGCCTGTTGCTGGCTGTGTGGTGTCTCCGTATGAATCGGCACAAGAATGCGTTGTGCAGAATCGGATTGTGGTTGGTGTGCGGTCGTGGCTTTGAGGATTTGTGTCCCAGACCGATCGACGACAAGCGGGCTTGCAAGACTAATGACGAGAATCATCAAGACGACACCGTTAATCATCGCTTGATCGAAGCCAGGTATTCCGGCATCGAATCCAATAAGCACGATCGCAAGCGCGGCCGCAGCCTGCCCGACCGAGAGCCCAAACATAACGGAGACTTCATCGCGGGTGTAGCTGTAGAGCCGTCCGGTCATCCACGCGGCAACGAATTTTGTAATGAGTACAAATCCAATCAGTGCAGCTGCGATGCTGAGCGTTTGCGGACCGTCCATCACCGTCGAGAGGTCAACGAGCATCCCAACCGACAGCAAAAAGAATGGAATGAAGATTGCATTTCCTGCAAACTCGATTCGATTCATGAGCAATCCACGCTCCGGAATAAGCCGATTGAGCGCGAGTCCAGCAAGGAAGGCACCAATAATTGCTTCAACACCAGCCAGTTCGGCAAGAAACGCACACGCGAAGAGGACAACCATGACAAACAGGAATTCTAGATAGCTCTCTGCCGCATACCGGCGGAAAAACCACTGTCCAATACGAGGGACAATGAGCCAGACACCCACAAAAAAGAGCAGTAATCCGATCGTTAGTTGCAGCCAGAAGGCAGTTGTGAGTCCGCCGTCAGCGGACGCTAACACAACCGCAAGCACGAGCAATGCAAGCGTATCTGTAAGGATCGTCCCGCCGACAGCAACTGTGACTGCTTCGTTGTTTACAATACCGAGGCGTGCGGCGATCGGATATGCGAGCAGCGTATGTGATGAAAAAATGGCCGCAAAAAGCGACGCGGCAGCGAATGAGAGGTCAAAAAGTGCAATGCCAGCGATCGTCCCGATCGCCTGTGGAATCAGAAACGAAAGCAGCCCAAACACAATGCTTCGATCTTTATATTGGACGAACTGTCGAAGGTTGATCTCAAGCCCTGCAATGAACATGAGATAGAGCAAGCCAACCGTTCCAAGCAGTTGGATCGTTGCGTCCCGTTCGAGCAGATGCAGCGCGTTGGGGCCGATCGCGGCACCGACGAGAATAATCCCGACAATTCCAGGAAGCCGATAGCGCTGGAGAACCAGTGGTGCAGTGAGAAAGATGACCATCGCAAGACCGACTATGACGATCGGATCGGAGAAGGGTGGAGAAAGCTCCGATGAAAGCGGGAAAAAGAGCGCGCTAAGAGACATGTACATATCATGTGTTTGTTGATAGGTAAAGTAGTCCGCCCGTTTGGCCGGGGTCGCTGTGTACGTGTGTGGTAATACAGTGGTTATTTTTGTACTGACTGATCGGTGCGCGTTTGGCAGCGATCGTGGCCAATGAGAGAGTACTTTTTCATACCAAATCTCACACAATTCCTATCACTTAGAGAGAGTACTTTTTCATACCAAATCTCACACAGGCACCTAGCAAATATTATAAGAAGCGCCAATGAGCTGGTTCTACCCAGCATAATTGACAGATTGGAAACTCCACTGTGAAAAATAGTTCATGGGATGGTATGAAATAGTACTCATTGGTATGAAAGGTATGAAACAGTAGATTTTTATTACTAGTATATGTTGAATATATCGTTGGATGACATTTGAGAGGTCGGCCACGACACCATTTGCAGATGATACAGTGCTGTCAGAGGCGTACATTCCCAACGAGCTACGGGGACGCGATAATGAGTTGAATGAAGTAAGTGAGATTTTGCAACAGATTATCGATCGAGAAGAGCCATTTAATTCATTTATATATGGAATCAGCGGAACAGGAAAGACGGTCTCTATTAAATACAAAATACAGCAGTTACAAAAGGCCCTATCAGCGTACGACGATGTTCATGCGACATTTATATATCAAAACTGCGAATCAATTAATAGCTCGTACCAAGCTGCGATCGCGATTGTCAACTCATTTTTACGCGGGTCACGGGATCGCCCAGAAGACAGGATCACGTACGATTATTTAAAAAACGGACTGAGTACGGATAAAAAAGCGCTGCCAACTGCGGGGTTACCTGCAGACCGTGTGTACAGCCTCTTTTTTGAACTACTTGATCTACTCACATACAAGAATACAGTATACTGCTCAGCGGTCCAAAATGCAGTTGAAAAGAAGAGCTATCCAGACTTAGAAGATCTAACCGTTACAGATATTATTGGGAACAAACAATCAGACAGCCTCCAGTCTATTTTGAGCAATCTGCACGAGCAAGAAGGTATCACGCCCCCAAGTGAAGTCAGAGATTACGTCGTCGTCGTATTGGATGAGGTCGATCGGATTGGTACTCGCGATGAGCTGTTATACGAAATTCCAAGAAGTCGTGCGAATGGTCGAGTTGACAGTGTAACCCCGTCTGTAATTGGGATAAGCAATGATATCGCATACAAAGAGTCAATAAAATCAAAGACAGACTCGTCTTTGCGTTTAAAAGAGATTACATTTAAAAAATACAACGTAGAGGAGTTACAAGAAATAATAACACAGCGTGCGGAGCTTGCGTTTAAATCGGGAGCATACGACGAGGCGATTATTGGATTCACCGCTGCGATTGCACGTAAAAATGGTGGTGATGCACGGTATGCAATCGCTCTGTTACAAAAAGCAGGCGTCAAAGCAAAACAGCTCGAAGACACGGTGGTCACAGAGACGCATATTAATTTAGCGGACGAAGAGAAGCGACGCGATCGGGTATACGAAGTTGTTGAGGATCTAAACGAACACGAAAAACTGCTTCTTGCTGCGATTGTCTATCATAATATACACAATGAGACTCCAATCTCTCGAACAGACTTATATCCAACATACAATCAGTTTGCAAATCAACTGCTAGAGAGTGCAAACGTTTCCCGCCGCGTTGCAGATTATTTAAAAGAGATGAGCCAACTTGGACTACTTACCCGAGAGAATGCATACGCAGGCCCAGGACAATCTGGATTTACATACGACATTGATCGGGTCGATTACGAGTTGATGATCAAAATCCTTGCAAGCGCAAACGACCGGCCCGGTGGGCTACTCCCTAATAAATTAAAAAAGGCGTATGAGAGGTTTATTAATCAACAGTCGCGGCCACAGTAATTACAATCTGGTATGAAAAACCACTCTCCACCCATCCGCTATCATGTATAACTGATATGAAATAGTGCTCTCTACCTCGCCCACCAGTATCTATAATCTGGTGTGAAAAACCACTCTCTATCCTGCCAGCCAGTATCCATAATCAGGTATGAAAAAGTACTCTCCACTCCGTGCGCCATTATGTATAATCAGGTATGAAGAAGTACTCTCTACCCCGCCCACCAGTATCCACAATCTGGTATGAAAAACCACTCTTCACCCAAACACCCAGTCAAGTGCCTTTTTCAAATAGCCAACCGAACAGCACCTAATGACCGCGTTGGAGTTTGATATTATTTCGGAGGAGGCGATCCGATCGGGTCGTGCAACCGATGCGTATTTCGATCGCACACAAGAAACGCTCGAACACGCCGGAAAGAACCCACACGTCGTCGCGGAGGTGACTGCCGATCAGTTTCCGGATGGGGAGTTCGAGCTCTTGGCAGGCGTGAAAGACGTAGCCGCACTGCTTGCAGGCCATGCGGTCGATGTCGATGCTATACAAGAAGGGCGGCTTTTCGATGGCGGGCCAGTGATGCGGATCGAAGGCCCGTATCTTGAATTTGCACGGCTTGAGACCTCATTACTCGGCTTTCTCTCGCATGCGTCCGGAATTGCAACCGAGGCACTGAAGATCAGACAGGCCGCACCTGAGACCTCAATCCTCTCATTTGGTGCGAGACACGTTCACCCGTCGATCGCGGCGGTCGTCGAGCGTGGGGCGCTCATCGCAGGACTTGATGGATTCTCACACGTTGCCGCAGGCGATCTACTCGGGAAGAACGCAAGCGGAACAATGCCGCACGCGCTACTGCTTGCATTCGGACGCGGCAATCAGGAAGCAGCATGGACGGCATTTGATGCGGCGGTTGACGCGGAAGCACCACGCATTGCGCTGTGTGATACCTTTTCGGATGAGAAAGATGAGGTGCTTCGAGCAGCAGCGACGCTTGGCGATCGGCTCGACGGCGTCCGTCTCGATACAACAGGCTCACGCCGAGGTGATTTTGCACACATTATCCGTGAAGTTCGGTGGGAGCTTGACGCACATGGCTACGAGGATGTTGAAATTTTTGTCAGTGGTGGGCTTGGTGTCTCGGATCTTCGAGCACTCCGAGAGCTTGTAGATGGATTCGGGGTTGGCTCTGCGATCTCGAATGCCGATCCAGTAGACTTTGCACTTGATATCGTTGAGATTGATGGCGAACCGATCGCAAAACGTGGTAAACTCTCAGGGGTCAAAGAAGTGTACCGAACCCGTGAGGGAGAACATTATGTCGGTCTTCGTGGCCGACCGGGGCCAACAGATAGCGAACTGCTGTTGAAACCGCTGATTCGAGACGGTGAGGTTCTCGATCGAGCCTCATTTTCGGTTGATGCAGCGGCGGATCGTGCTGCATACGATGCTGAAAAAACAGGGTTTGGCACTAAAACCGATACCAATCGATAAATTCGTATTTAAACTGCTTCGACGCTTCCGTGATCAAGACGTTCACGGAAAACTTGTCCTTCAAACAGCGTCACCAGTGTATCATCATCCTGCCATGCAAGCGGTGAGAGACCGGCTTTTCTGCAGGCACGAGAGAGGAACTTTTCTTTGCTCCAGTTGTTTTCAACAGCGAGCATCGGGTACAGAGAGACATGTTTGTTACCGGCGTCGATCGTGATCCCATGCGTTCCAATCTCTAACTCTTCGAGTGGATCGCTTGTAATGACCGTGTTGCAGACGATACACACCGAAATGAGCAGGTCGTCAAGTTCGTTTGTGGTTACCTCGCTGCCTGCAGAGTCTGCGGATGCTGCTTTAATTGCAGCATCGACAATTCCGTGCCCGAGTTGGTCGTTCCACTGAACAGAGCCAGCACAGCCGCGCAAGCGCCCCATCCCACGCCGAGATTGGAGCCGAACGAATGCACCGGTTCGTTCGTAGAACATCTCACGCATACTTCCCGGCTGTTCACGTTGTCCGTGACGGACGTATGATTCGACGGCTTCCCGCGCTAATTCGACCGATCTGACACCGTCATCATAAGAGAGATGAACAGCCTGGGCCTTCGACATATAATAAAACATGACCTACCGGAACTTGAAGGCTTTCCTTTCATTTAAATACCCTCGGAGAGGAGAACGAATTTGACGGATCGAACGGCTTATTCAGCTACCCTAGCTAGATTTATATGGCAGAGAGAGCTCGACTCCCGTGGACAATCTGTCCATGAGGAAAGTCCCCCCACCGTTCGAACAGGTGACCGGGTGTAAGCCCGGAGTCGGAGACGGCTGGCTCTGGAACAGAAACGAGACCACTCGATCTGACCGATGAGGTGTGCGAACGGACCCGTAAGGGAACGGAGATAACCCACCGAGGGCCGGGAGATGCCGCATGGCATCTCCGTACGCGAACAGACACACCGTGTCTGTAAGCCGACGATCGAGAATGGATGGAACGGTGAATCCTCACTGGTGCAAGTCCGCGCTCGGTATCACGGTTGATGCAATCAGCATCGATCGAGATACCAAGGTAGTTCGAACACGGCGACGGACGCTGAGCCGAATGTCGAGTTGAAACAGAAGGGGGCTTACTCCTCTCAGCCGGTTTTATATTTGTGAGTTACAACAGACGCAAATACGGGCCTCGCAAGCACAAATTAATAACGTAGATCGTTAAATAGACGTCAAAAGTAATAACAGCATTAAATAGGACTCCAGCTCAATTAATAATTACAATGGCATACGCATGTTCAACCTGTGACGCGGAGTTTCGATCGGCAGCTGGCGTAACCCAACACGTTGCACTGCATCACAACACCTGTGCAGAGTGCAACGAAGCGTTTGATGATCTTGACGGACTCCGAGACCATATTCACGAATCTCACTAAACGGGTCCATAGAATAGTTATTAATCCAAAACCTCTTTTTAATAGTAGTGCAAACGACGACTGATGAGCGCATCACCACGATCGTCGTTTCAGAAAGCAGTTAGCAAACAAACCCCCGCACAGGCACGCGAAGATGCAATTAACCGGTTGATTGAGTCAGGAGCGACACGTGAACTCCGGACGATCGTGCTTGCAAGTGGGCTGGATGCACGATTCCGTCGACAAGCGATTGACGGACTCGGGCGTGCCAACGGAACAGCAGCGCTTGAAATGCTTGCAGGCGATCGCAGCCTCCATCCGGTGCTTCGATCGCGCGCAAAAGAACTTCAATAAGCGAAGACTGCGAGAACGACCCACACAGCACGGGTGAAACGGACGGGCTTTTATCCGCGGCCCGAGTAGAATCGGGAAATGATTTTTGAGAATCTTCCGACGACACCGCGATCGGAGGAACTCATCGACAAGGCATTCTCGCGGGCTGCTCGCGCCGGTAACGCAAAGAGCGGCCTTGAGGCCCAACAGTCGATGCTAACGATCGCGGTCAACATCCTCTCGGATAACCTCCAAAACGTTGTGACCGCATGGCCGGATTTTGACACTGTCGATCCATTCTACTACGAGCTTGCCGATGCAGTCGTAAGCGTCGATGAAGTCCGAATGAGTCTCTCCGAGATTCAGTGGGCAAGTCGTCAGATCCGAAAGATTGGCAGCGAGTACCAACCAAAACTCCGGAAAACTGACCCAGACCTTGCAAAAAAACACCGAAAACAGGCGTTTGCACGGATGGCAGACATTGTTGAGGAGGTCGAAGACGATCTGCTTCGGGTCGGGGCTGCACGAGATGATCTCAAAGGGATTCCGGATATCCGCCCGGATGAGCCTGCGATCGTCGTTGCTGGCTACCCAAACGTTGGCAAATCCTCGTTCGTGAATATGGTTACCCGAGCATCAAACGAGATTGCAGAGTATCCATTCACCACAAGAGGAGTGCAAATCGGCCACTTTGAGCGCGATCGAGTTCGGTACCAAATCATCGACACGCCGGGATTGCTCGATCGACCCGAAGAAGACCGAAACAATATCGAACGGCAAGCAGTGAGTGCCCTTGAACACCTCGCAGATGCCGTGCTGTTTGTCGTTGATCCATCCGGCAACTGTGGCTACCCACTAAACGTACAGCTTGAACTTCGAGATGCGGTCAAAGAGCGATTCGAAGGACGTGACATTCCGGTGTTGACGATCGCAAACAAAAGCGACCAGTCAACTGATGTCGAGGCGGATGCATACATGAGCGTCACGAAAAACGACGGTGTTGACGCTGTGCTTGATATGGCGGTCACTGCCGTTGGGTTTGAGCCTGACCTCCCAACCCGTGGCGATAACGAATAGCGATCGGCTCAATACTAGTCCGCCTTTTTAGGTACCGTTTCGGCTTGCTTCACATTTGCACCGCTCTCGGCGACGACCGTATCTACTTGGTCAAGTGCCGCTGAGTCATCCGAATCGAGCTTGAACGAATCCAGCAGTTCGTACAGCGAATCGCTTAGCGTGCTCAGATGTTCTGCTTGGCGAGTGACGTTTGCAGTTGCTTCGGTTTGTTCGTCAGTGCTTGCGGCAATCTGGCTCGCAGAGCTTGCAAGCTCTTCGCTCATACTTGAGAACTCATCAACGATCGCTTCAAGATCATGGATACCGCTTGCCTGTTGATCAAGCGCGGCAGCAATCTCTTCGACCCCATCGTGAGCCTCGTCCGATCGGCACTCAATTGTTTCAAGATCCGTATCAACTTCTCGGACAAGTGCGGCTCCATCGTCAATCCGATCGGTTGCGAGACGTGCAGTTGAAACGACGTTATCAGTTTGGTGTGTGACATCTTCAACGAGTGCCTCTATCTCTTCAGCAGAGGACTTGGTTTCTGTGGCCAATGATTTGACCTCATCTGCAACAACCGCAAACCCAGCACCATCAGTATCAGCGCGTGCGGCTTCGATCGATGCATTGAGCGCAAGAATATTCGTCTGGTCAGCGATGTCTGTAATGACAGAGACAATATCAGATACCTCGTCCATACGGCGTGCAAGCGCTTCAATTTCGTTTGTCACCTCGCGCGTTGTGCTAGTTGCCTCTTCAATCTCTGACACAGCTTCATCGACTGTTGCTGCGACAACATCCGACTTCTGTGCGGTATCTTCCGAGACCGTTGCGATCTGCTCACTGGTGGCTGTGATCTCTTCGATTGAGGTTGAAATGTCTGTCACCGTGTTGGTTGCAGTTTCTGCCTGCTGAGCAACTGTATCTGACATCGTCGCGATCTCATCGGCAGAATGGCCAAGCTCATTCACTGCGGTTGTGGTTTCTTCGGTTGTACTACCAAGGTCTGCACTCATTGCAGAGAGATCTTCGGCTTGCTCATCCATCGAATCAAGCGCACGTCTAAAGCGCTCAATAACGAGTTCCAGCTCTGCACCGATTTTTGTGCACGAATCGTGTGCCGCAAGAACCGCTTCATTCTCCGTCTCGGGTGTGGTAATATCTGCGGTTGCAGTGAGGTCACCGGTTGCAAGCTTCGAGAGCGTCTCACGAAGTTCTCCGATCGCTTGCGTCTGGTATGCTAACAGCGCGTCAAGCTCTTGATCTACGGTGTCATCTGAGACAGGCTCAAACGATTCGAGGACACCTGCAGGGTCATCGGCCGTCGTCGAAAGTTCAGTTCGGTCATACGTAACCACGCCCGTGTACGTGCCGATCGTCATGTGGCCCTCTCCTTGGAGATCGGATTGCGATGGGAACGAATAGGAATCAGGAAGCGTCGATCGGTGCTCGTCGGTGGGGTCAAATTCATAGTTTGAGACAAAGCTACTATTGACCGCAATAATTAAATCATCAGTGCCAACTACAAGCGCTGGCCGATCAAGCACCTGCACCACCGTGTGAAGCGGTACGCCCGGTTTCCTATCCGAGAATGCCCCAAAGAGAGCCATAACAAATTGAAGTGGTGAGGTTGATTGGTTAATACTTGTGGTGAAGGAATCATTTGTGATAACCAACCAATAATTAACAATAATCAGCAATATACTGGTATTTTGTAAATTATTTTTAGCCGATTCGTTTACAAAAGTCTAGGCGCGCTCCGTCTGGAGATACCGAACTTCGACCGAAACGGTGTGGCCAGTTCGATCGGAAATTCGCTGTGCAAGCTGCTGTGCAAGGCCAGGTTCAGGATCTCCATCGCTTGTTGCGACTGTGACCGTGATGCTGCTTGGTTCACGTGGATACATCCCATCGGTACGTCTGACGGACAGCTCAACCAATGTTGCATCGCCATACTGTGGCTCCTCTAACTCGCCAACGATTGTCGCTCGGATCTCTTGTTCAGTCACTGAGGCAGTGTAGGTATCATACGTCACCCCGCCAAGCACTGCTGTAAGTGCAAGAATCCCAACTGCGAGCATGGTAACCCGTTTGATTGTTGCTTCTCGTGCGTTTTTCGATTGAAACCACTGCTCAGGTTGGTACCCACTGTACCACAACACGACCAAGGCTGCAAGATTGATCGAGAGCACATTCACTGAGACGAGAACAAATGCGCCAATCGCAAGCATTGGAATAGCATACGCAATACCAATCCCGACCGCTGCAGCCGGTGGTATCAATGCAACGGCGATCATCACTCCAACGAGTGCGGTCGAGACACCGGTTGTGAGACTAATAATTCCGGCGACACCAGCTCCAAGTGCAACCGCAAGCACAAGCACGTTCGGTTCAAGCCGCTCAGAAACTTGAGACAGTGACAGTGGATCTAACCCGGGCGGGACAAGATTACCAAACCGGAGGAACGCTGCAAAAACGGCAGCACTCGCGATTGCAAGTCCCACACCAAGTATCTGCATTTTGACACCACGACGAAACAGTTTCTCATCATTCACAACGGTCCCCACACTGGCAGCCATTGCCGGACCGATGAGGGGTGCAATCACCATCGATCCGACGACTGTTGCCGCAGAATCCAACAGCAAGCCAGCAGTTGCGATTACCGAACTTACGATCGTCATGATGACGTATGTGTTGAAGTTTGAGGCTAATCCCTCGGCTTTTGTTTGCAGTTCCTCTCTTGCGATCGTCTCATCGGAGGGGCGCTCCGTTTCGTACTCATCTTTGAGTTTTTCAAACCGACGTGAAAGAACCGTTTCGGCAGCGACAATGACTGTATACGTCTGTTCATCAATACCAACGTCACGGAGTTCCCCGATCACATGCTCAACTGCACCCGTTGGAAGCGGGAATGTTACAACGGCGGTGAAATCACGATTACTTGTCTCTTCAGTAACCGTATAATCAATCCCCTCATCATCAAGTACCCTCAGTACTGCCTGCCGTTTGCCAGTCGGGATAAGTACCTGTACTAATCGCACACTCAACTGTCGATCGAATAGCTGAAATAACCAATGGAAACCAGTGATTACTGTTTATGTAGTCGGTTTCGATCGACAAAGAGATCCACGCCCTCGTCGTGACGAACGAACTCAACCGGTGCTGGCTGTCCTGGTTTCGGTGTCGTGAATGTGAGGCGATGAAGAGCCGGGTCGTCCGGAATGAGTGTGTACGTGTTGTCGATCGGCCCGATCGACAGTTCAAGTGAGAGCATTCCACCCTCTTCGGTAACGGTTGCGGTGGTGACCCCACGGTAGGCTTCGTACTCACCAACGAGTTCTGTCACCCGGCTCCGGTAGCCGATCGCTGGAACCACATCCTGTGGCGCTTCGTCGAGCAATAATGCAACAATCCCCTGTCCAATCTCGGTTGGGTGAATCTCCGGCTGTGCCGCACACCCGAGCGCAAATCCAAGCCCATGTTCAGGCAGAAACCCGATCGCAGACGAAGATGTGAGAAGCGATCCACCATGCCCAATGACGGTTGTGCCAGCAATGTCGTGAATCGACCAGCCGTAGCCATATCCATCACCGTACCGAGGTAGTGGCTCAATATGTGCGCTGTGCGCCTGCCCAAGTAGGTCCTCGCTCACCAGTCGATCGCCATCGAAGACGCCACCGCCGAGATTGAATTGGAGGTAGTTTCCAAGATCCGCAGCCGAAGTGATCAACCCACCAGGACCGTACGAAAGTTTGCGTGCAGGGAACGATGTCTCTGTAAACCCATCACCATCGTTTTCAAGCAGATATGGCGTTGCATGATCTTCGAGCGAGTCGTACGCGTCTGCATCGAATGTCGATCGATCCATCGACAGCGGTGTGAGTATCTCGTCTGTGACATACTGCTCAAACGGCTGCCCGGTGGCTGATTCGACAGCGTGAGACAGCAGAATGTAGCCCGTATTGTTGTACATAAACCGGCTAAAAGAATGTTCATCTCGTTCATCGCCAACCCCGTTGATGTGATAGTAGAGATCGTCCCTGTCACCCAACGGAACACCAACATCAGCCATTCCCGCCTGCCGGGCAAGCAGCACGGAGGACGTGCTCAATGATGGGATTCCAGAGCTGTGGCTGAGTAGCTCATGAATAGTTACTTCATCGGCACCGTCAAATGTGGCCTCGGTATGGGCTGCGATCGGGTCATCGAGTGACAGTTCGCCACGATCGACACATTGTAAGATCGCAAGCGCCGTGAACGATTTTGTGACCGATGCAAAGCCATACAGTGTGTCCGGCGTTGCGGGGTTGTTTGTCGCAAGGTGTCTGGCTCCATATCCGGATTGATAGAGGGTGTCGGTCTCGTTGACGATCGTCAAACTCGCACCCGGTGCGGCTGTGTCTGTCAGCCACTCGTAAATGAGTGCGTCGATCTGTTCGAGGGTATTTTTTGAAAGCGTCTCTGACATGGCTCTCTCAACCCATGACGCGGTGAAAAACGTTCGTGAGCCGGCAGGGTGATCAGGTGCTGTTTTGTTGTAATCGTTTCAAGATTGGAATTTCTTCGATCCGTTCTTTTGAGAGTAGGCCCCACGCAATCCCCGTTGGTTTCGATCGATCGCTCTCAACACGAATGCGACGTTCAGGAGTGACAATCTCATCAAGCGGAACATCGTGTGCATCCCCACCACCAAGGTCGTCATAGACCTGACACTCATGAACCGTGCTCACAACAGTCGTGTCATCATCAACAAGTCCGCACTCCCGGAGGATTGCAAACTCAAGATCGCTGTAGCCTTCGCCTTTGCCGATCCGATCGCCAGCGGTACTACCAGCAACGCTCCCGGAGACAATCAGATCGATCGGCTCCATCTCGTCGGGAGACACTGGAACGCCAACTTCTGCTGAGCCGCCGATCGTCGTTGCATGGTTAATATCATCGATCTCATCGGGATCAAGTCGGAGGAAACACTTCTCATTCTTCAATCGAGGGACGGCCATGTAGATCGTCTTGCCAGTGCGGAGTGCGGCCCGTCGAACGGGGAGCTGTGGTGAATCCGGATTCGATTTAATGACGGCTGCATCCTGCCATGCGCCGATCGTGGACAGCCGGTCAGCGGCATCCGATGCCCCGTTGAAGTTCGGGATCCGGCCGTGTGGCGGGTAGGGAAACCGCGCTTCCCCGCTCTCTTCCAGTTCGTCCCAGACCGCCTCTCGGATGTCCTGTTTGTCCATATCGATGCGAGGAGTGCGTCCCGTAAAGGGTATCCGACTGACGGGAGAAAGGCGAGTATGTTCGAACACCGTCCAGACCGCGACGCAGAGATTATCCTCATCGGGCGGTCAAACGTCGGCAAATCAACGCTCATGAGAGAGCTCACCGGCCACACATTCAGCACCGGTAAAAAGCCAGGCGTGACCCGAAAACCAAATCACTACGATTGGAACGCAGAGAGTTTCATGTTCACCGATCTCCCCGGCTTTGGGTTCATGTCGGGTGTTGAAAAGGATATGCGAGAGGCAATTAAAACGGATATCGTCCACTATATTGAGGACAACGCTGAAAAAATCCTTGTTGGCGTACTTGTTGTCGATGGAAAAAGCGTGATCGACATTATCGATCGCCACACCAACAACGACGAAATCCCACACGACGTTGAGATGTTCTACTTTCTCGAAGAGTTAGGGATTCCGGTTGTGGTTGCAGTCAATAAGATGGATAAAGTCGATGACAAAGACGAGCGTTTAGACGAGTTGTGCGATCGGCTTGGGCTGTATCCACCGTGGCAACAGTGGAGCGACGACACGATCGCGCCGATCACCGCAAAGCGTGGACAGATAACGTCACTTCGCGAAGTGCTCAAACACCATCTCCACGAGGCGAAACGCGACGATCTACTTAAATTTGTCACAAAATAGCGTTGTTATATAACGTGGTTGTACAGTTCATCACCATTCGAAATTCGGGTGACGTTTTCTCGCACGAGTGCCGCAATATCTTCGTGATAGGCATTTGTCATCGCAGCGACGTGTGGCGTGAGAATGACGTTCTCAAAGTCCCAAAGCGGCGATGACTCAGGGAGCGGCTCAGTCTCAAAGACGTCCAATCCCGCGCCGGCGATCGAACCGGACGACAGCGCATCGATCAGTGCATTCTCAACAACAACCGGCCCACGAGCAACATTGATCAGATATGCGTCCTCACGCATCGTTTTCAACACGGACGCATCGATCATTCCCGCTGTTTCATCAGTGAGCGGTGTTGTGAGTACAACAAAGCGTGCATCCGAGACCGCGGCGTGTAGCTCATCCGGCGTGTAGACCGTCTCAACACCGGGTGTCTCCCGTCCCGATCGACGGACGCCGACAACCTCCATCCCGAGCCCGTTTGCTCGCGAGACAACGCCCTGTCCAAGCGTTCCCAACCCAATCACGCAGATCCGTTTCTCCGCGAGTGTAAACGGAACTGATTGTGGTTCACGAACCCATGCGGATTCGTTTTGTCGATCGCGGTATCGGTGCAGTCGGCGGGCAAACGCAAGCAGATACCCAAGCACCGTCTCCCCAACCGTTGTGCCGTGGATACCGGTGCTGTTCGTGAGTGAGACGCCGGCAGCCTCGTAGTCGTCGACATCGAACTCATCATACCCAGCGCGGATGCAGTGAACCCACCCAGCGTCGAGGAAATTCTCACCGGGACCAAAGGCAACGACACCGTCAGTTCGATCGAATGACGCCCCATCGGTAACAGCCTCAACAGTAACAGGGAGATCTGAGAGAGCATCGACAAGTTGCTGTGGTGGAAAGACGATGTCAACCGAGTCATGAATCGCGATCCGATCGAGTTCCATAGCTGCCCTTCAGCCGCAACTCCATTGAACGTTTAGAAACTGGAAATTCGCTCACTCATCAGTATGGTGTTGAGTGGAGCGATCTTGCTGAGCACCTATGACCGCAGCGATGAGTAGTACAAGCCCTAATATGAGAACACCATACTGAACTACCCATGAAATGGTGTCTAACAGCAGCATGCCGATCGTCACAAGTGAGAGCCCAACAACAAGTGGCGCAGTTGAGCTGGATCCCTGCGAAGCCATATCAAAAGCATTCAACGGCACAATAATTGCTTTTTGCCTGTCACGAGTTAGGAATCGAACCAAGAGTAGTATGAAGAGGGCGGTCTGATCAGATCAACGGGTGTCAGATACTGAGGCGTATTAAAAGATTGTTCAGTTCCTTATGCGCTTCTCTGGTACCGATAACAATGAGTCGATCGCCAACTTCGAAGACAACATCACGCTCGATGACCGAATGGACTTCGCCATCGCGCTCTAACCCGAGCAGTACGGTCTCTGTTTTCTTTTCAATGACGACTTCGTCTCGTGGGCGTCCTGCAAGCCCAGACTCTGCGGTAACGGAGTACCATTTGATGTACTCGCCACTCACAGTTTCTTCAGAAATCTGCCCAGCGATCGGCTGGTAGTATGCGCCAACAAGAAACAGTCCAAGCACCCGCGCTTGCGAGTCAGTGAGTTCAAACTGTTCTGTATAATCATCGTCGACATGTTCACGATAGAATACTTTTCGTCCACCGGTGCTGTGGATTAGGACAGCGATGCTTCGGTTGGGATCCAAGTACAACTCATACCGCTTTCCAACACCGGGGAGATCAGTTTCTTTGATATCGAATGGCATACTGTGTGATTGACTTGTACGAACTTATATTTCGACCCAATACACAGTTCTGCGATCGGTGCTATCGGAAAGACCGTATCAAACACAACTATATTCCCCGGTTCAAACTACTAGATATGACGATTCGAGAATCTGATCTCCCAGGGGTTGGAAAAAAGTTTGAGGTGGATCTCAAAGACGGTGAGATGATTGTCGTGATTCACAATACTGGCAAGCGCGAACTCTTTTCGCGGCCTGATGCAGATACTGATTCGGAGAAGGTATTCGAGTTCTCCGACGACCTTGCTCGAAAAATTGGCTCAATTATTGAAGGTGCATATTTCCAGCCTGTGGAAGCGAAAACTGCGGAAACAACACTCCCAGGCGGCATTTTGCTTGAGTGGTATGAAGTTCAACCCGGCTCAGAGCTGATCGGTGAGACGCTTGCGAGTGCAGATATCGGTAACCGATCCGGATTCACGATCGTTGCCATTCAACGCAACGAAGAGACGATCGACAGTCCACCTGCAGACACAACCTTGCACGAGGGAGATACGGTTATTGGCGTTGGAACGCGCAAAAACTGTACCGAATTCGAAAAGCTACTGGCTGGTAACTGAACCAATAATGAATTGTATGCAGTCTATTCACCAACGTTCCTTTATTGACCAGCACACCCAGTCGGTGATCATCGATGGCTGATGTGCTCTTAGAGATCGGTGTGATGTTTGCGGCGATCGCAGCGGTCGGTGCACTTGCAAACCGACTCAACCAGTCCGTTATTCCGTTTTATATTGTTACCGGAATGATACTGAGTCAGTTCGTCATTGGGCGAGTTGAGCTGCCATTCCTCGGAGCGGTGTTTATTACAGAGTCACAGTTTATTACGATCGGAGCAGAGTTAGGGATCGTCTTTCTACTGTTCTTTTTAGGACTTGAGTTCAATTTAGACCGACTTCTTGAACGGCGAGAACAGATCGGAACTGCAGGGACAATCGATCTTGGAATTAATTTCGGTGCGGGCCTTATCCTTGGCTGGCTCGTATTTGGATCGTTCCTTCCCGCGTTCTTACTTGCAGGCATTGTCTACATCTCTTCGTCGGCCGTGATCACAAAATCACTGATTGATCTCGGGTGGATTGCAAACGATGAGTCCGAACCAATGCTTGGGACGCTCGTGTATGAGGACCTATTTATTGCCGTGTATCTTGCAGTTGCGTCAGCGATTGTCCTTGGCGGTGGAAATGTCGGCGAGGCTGCGATCGATATCGGTATTGCGATCGCATTTATTCTCGTGCTGTTACTACTTGTGTATGTTGGCACGGCATGGTTCTCCCGCCTTGTCGAAACAGATGATCACGAGTTTATCGTGCTCAGAACAGTTGGTGTGTTGATACTGATTGCCGGTGCAGCACTGAGCCTCGGCGTCAGTGAGGCAGTTGCAGCCTTCTTTGTCGGTATGGCATTCTCTGCAACCGGCCATGTGAAACAGCTTGAAGAGCTACTTGAGCCGCTCCGAGATACGTTTGCAGCAGTCTTTTTCTTCTGGATCGGGCTTGTGACTGATCCGTTGTTACTTGTTGGGGCGGCTGGATTAATCGCACTGGCGGTTGTTGTAACTACACCAACGAAACTGGTGAGTGGATTCCTTGGTGGACGTGCATTTGGCCTCAATACGCGCCGATCGACACGTGTTGCGCTTGGAATGACAACGCGTGGGGAGTTCTCACTGATTATTGCGACGATCGCAATTTCCGGTGCTGAAGCCGGGGCATTTCCACCGGAGCTCGCAAATTTCATCAATGCATTTGCAGTCGGCTATGTGTTGGTAATGGCAATCCTTGGAACAACATTAATGCAGTATTCGGAGCCGTTTGAGGATGCTGTTGTGTCTCGAATCGATGGGCCAACAACCGACCCATCAACATCGAGTTCGGATTAAGAATAACCGTAGTTGCCGTATTGACATTGGAAATTTCGTCCACTGTGTACCGATCGATCGCCCTCTCAGTATCACAGCGCTGCAGCCTACGAGGATAGTGACAGGAAATGTGGCTCGGAAAAAGTCCTCGTCACAAGGGGGCTGGAGGGGGTAACGCAATATCTACTAATAGATTGGATTACGAATTCCGTCGACGGTTGTCTTACATTATATTAGACTCAACAGTGCTGTGTCGAGGCCTATTGAGGTAGAATCAAGACCACGTACCATTGGTTCCGATAGCAATATTATCCGCAACGAACGTCTTCGGTTTGTCTCAAGTAAGTTACGAATATAGTAGTAAAACCGACATATACCCACAGGGGCGTGTCATCTGGCAAAATATTTGTATGTCGAGTAATCGGAGACGTTATTGTATGTTTAGCAACAAATATCTATTCACAAAGATTCGGAATAATCTCGGCTACAAACTACCAATTTTGTAACAGGCAACTACGATAAACGCTGTTCTCTCGAATTGCGTGCCGGTTGCAGAACAGATTCACAGACCGACCGAAATCTCAGCGCAGACTACAAGAGCGATCCGTCTGGAGTACGCGGCAGCGCTTCACGCTGATCTTAAAGTAGTGAGAGAGATAACCTGACCGAACGTCTCTACCACAGTTTCGTAACTCAACAGGTTCACAGAACAGCGCTACGGATTCAATAAATCTAACCGTGATTCGACTGATAAACGCTATATCCCGCCATCTCGCACGACCAGCACCGACATCGGGGCTTGTCTGACCACCCTCTCCGCTGTATTACTGATAAAGAACCGTTCTGGAGTCGATTTGTTCTTTCCACCGAGTACGATTAGATCAATACTGTTTTTTTCTGCATATTCAAGTATCTCTCCGGCGGGGTTTCCTTCTTCGAGCGCAGTGATGAGTGGGACACAATTCTGCGCAGCGGCCTTTTCACACTTCTGAAGAGCATGTTTGCCAGCCTGCTCGTACAGATCTTTCGATGCTGTCGTCCTGCCAAGCCGAGAATCCACTACATACAGCGCATGGAGGCGTGCCCCGAATGTGTCCGCCAATTCTATTGCACGCTTCATGGCAATATCTGCAGCAATGCTCTCGTCCGTTGCGACGAGGAGCTTTTGGTACATAACCTTGGTTCGTTAACATAAAATAAGTAGTTTCGGTGGTACGGCTATATCCGCACGAACGTTTTGTATATAATTGACAACCGAGGCTTTGTTGGTATTCGATTCTTCTGATTTATTGTGAACTACTTCCGAGGAAGACCCCAAGTACTCACCTTGCTCATCTGTATAATGAAACCAGTTGGTTGCTGAAGACTGTGAGCTGATCGCTGGAACCCATATAGTTTTACAGGCATTTTCTAATAACGTAAAATAAATAATTATGGTTTTCATCCAGACTAGACCCAGCAGAACTGTATTGTAGCATTAGGTTCCCGGAACAGGTACGATAACAAAGAATGCATATGAAAGCCCTAGTGAGACTGTCGGACCAATAATCCACATTGAGATGTACTTTGCAACCGCTCGGGGATTAAATAGATCACCCACTTCAAGAACTTCCTGTGGTTCTGGTTCCCCAATAGCCGAAGCAGGAACGGCTGGATCGGCTGTCAAAGCCCCTGTTTCAATCTGTGCATCGATTTTGCCTTGGACTGCATCTCGTGCCGAAATTGGACGAGTCGCACGTCCCCAGCCAAGGCCGACGATTGTCATTACCATCGCCATTACGAGGCTGATTGGAATCCCAGCATTCGATAATAGTGTTGTGATCGTTGCGGAGACCGTCATAACAAGCAGTGCCGCAAGCAGCGGAATATCCGTTAACTCGGTTCCGACTGATTCCATCGTCCGACGCGCAATAGTAAACCCACCGATGCCGATAGCGATGGTTGCAATAATGATCGCGGAGTCCACTTCGAGTGCGCCACTGCTCACTAACGGCGCAACCGCATTCGGAACGTTACTTGCGCCGGCGCTGAACGCCATATAACAACCAATAATAAGCACAACAATTGTTCCAACTAACTCCTGTCGCGTCGTATTTGGCCCGAGAACAGGTAACGGAATGGTTCCACTCCGGTCGAGTGTAATGAGTGGCCCCTCCGTTGAAACTATTTCGAAACGCTCGTTGAGTGCCGGGTAGAGATATCGACCGATGACCCCGCCGATCCAAAACCCGATAACTGGCGTTACAACCCACCAGGAGACAATGCGTCCGAGCGTATCGAAGTTGAGCGTTCCGGTCGCCAGTCCAAGGCCGGCTATCGATCCGACAGTCGTCATTGATGTCGGGACTGGGACGCCAAATACGTTAGCGATCAGTATGCCGGTTCCGATGAAAAAAAGCACGGCAACGCCGGCTTCCAACGAGATTGCGATCGTAATAATGTCGCCTGACAACGTATCCATGACATTCCGTCCGACCGTCCAGCCACCCAAAAAAACAAAGAATGTCATAAGTGCTGCTGCAGCAGATTTCGAGAGGATTCCGGCACCAACAGAAGGCCCCCAAGCGATGCCAGTAGACGATCCACCGATATTAAACCCCACAAAGATGGAGGCAACAACACCAACTAGTAATATAATAGGAAGATCCATACATGAATAATTTCGTGTTCATAAGGAAAATATCTTTCGACCTTACTCATATATTTTCAAAATCCCATCGTATGAATCTTCATAAGTTATTAGGAAGTTCAAAATGATAGAAACCGATGAAAGCAACCACCTATTTGTCGACTCAAACTAATAATCAGATATGGTTGACCGTGTACTCGTTCCAATGGACGACTCAGAGATGGCACAAAAAGCATTAGAATATGCTATTGATATTTTTGCGGATGCGGAGATAACAGTCCTCCACGTCGTCGGGAAACCGACACCGATGATGGGTGAGGTAGTTGGCCTTGCACTCGAAGACGATTTGCAAACAGCTGCTAACGAACGAGCCAATGAGGTGTTCGATATAGCCCACAAGATTGCAGAGGAGTACGACACGGAAATAAACACAACCGTGGCAGTCGGTCACCCAGCACGAACAATCATAAAAAAGGCAGAGGGGTACGACACAGTCGTCATCGGAAGCCATAGCGGCTCGATCGCCGATCGATTGTTCGTCGGAAATATCGCTCAAAAGGTGTTCCGTCGTGCTCCGGTTCCTGTTGTGGTTGTTCGATAGCGTGTTGTCTGGAGTGGATCACTTCTCGCCGTTGGTTGGTTCGTTGGACCCTGTTCGGTCATCTGTCTCGATCCCCTCTTTGTTTTCGCTAAGTGCCTCTTGGAGTTCTTTCTTGGTCTTGTCGATGGTCTCCTCAACTTCATCCTTGCGAGGTCGGCGCGAAACGCGTCGATTTACCTCATCAACCTTTTCAGTAACTTGAGAGACTTCATTGGAAACACTCTCTTCAACAGTTTTTGCAATTGTTCTCTCAACGGATTCAGTGACTTCTTTTTCAACGGATTTTGCAACAGTTTCACTCACGTCTTTGTCCATCGATTCCGCAACTGTCTCTCCGATCTGATTTTCGACCGATTTGGTAACCTCTTGGGTGACCTTCTTAGCCACCGTTTCCTCGACAGCTTCCGCAACTTGGGCAGTCATCCACTGCGGGTCGAGCCTACTCATCTTCCACCCGACGTGGATTGCATACGCAAGGAATACACCCAGCCCGAACGTAATTCCTGTTCGAATTCCCACAACGACCATCAGACCGATCGCGACAACAAACAGGATGCCGTAGCCTATATCTGCAAATGCGTCAGTACGATATCCATCCATACGGGCTAGATTAGTCGGTGACTCTTCTACCTGTTGAAACATGAGAAACGCGTGCGATTGTTCTGTCAACCATTCAAAATCAGGGATCAATATGATTTGCAAGTGTAGTTTGTTCGGTCAGCAGAATTTCGATCGTTGTATTGAGCGATAGAGAAACTCTTTGCTTTGGTGTATCTGCAATGCTGGTCTTAGGAATTAGATGGTGGCTCGGTGTGGTACCTCGTCACAAAGGGCTCAGAGGGGGTAACTGTCGTCACGGCCACAGGCTTTCGTTGCGTCTCAAAACGCATTAATCCATCTGGTTTCTGTTCAAAGTCGATGTACGCCACCCGAAAGAATCCAACTGGTCGGCTTGTCGATAGTTGGGAAGGTATCGGTCAGTGTATACTAACCGGTGGTTTGGTGATTAGAAATTGTAATCATCTATATTTTGGTTAAAAAAATAATATCGGTGTATTATTAAATAATCAAAATACACAGTCTACTACCCAGTATCAAGAGCTAGCCGATGCTGAGCATTATATTATGATTCAATCAAATACCGTATTCGTTGAAGAGGTGCATCTGTAGCAACATGGCCGAAGAACTTGAACGGGATCTTGGGTTAGCATCAGTCATCGCGATAAGCATGGGTGCGATGATTGGGAGTGGCATCTTCATCCTTCCGGGATTAGCGATGGCAGAAGCCGGGCCGGCAGTAATATTTGCGTTCGTAATTGCAGCAATACTTGTTGTCCCGGCTGCCATCAGTATTGCGGAGCTTGGAACTGCAATGCCAGAAGCGGGTGGCGATTATATTTTTATTGAGCGAGGAATGGGCCCAGCAGCAGGGACAATTGCTCAAGTGCCATCCCAATGAGCACTGCAATTGCCATTGAGACCACGAACACCCACACATCTTCGGCGTAGACGATCGAAACGACCAACGGCACAACCATTGCTAACGCGAGATACTTGATAACAGTACCAACAAGGCTGACACTCGATCGCCAATCAACGTGACTAACCATCAGTGAGACCCCATATGTTGTTTGAAATCACCGACAGATTCGGTTGCCGTTAGTGCAGCGAGCAGCGCTACAACCCCGCCAATAAGAAATGAGATCATACTTGCAGGACCCGCGTTCCCCGTAACAATCCCTGGAAGGACAAAAATACCGGCACCAATCATTGTCCCTAATCCAAGCGTGTAGGCTTCGAGAAAGCCGAGATCGCGTGCAAGCTCTTGGTCACTCATATATTTTCACCAACGTATATTACGCAATCCACAATAAATTTTATTTTAATTTCGGAATACGTAGTCTTGTTCATATTGGTGCTGTTCAGATTCAATGGATATAATTGTTTTGTTATTTTTGGTTGCGATATCGCGTTCCTCAAACACACGTGTTGGTAGACTGTTGTGTTAGTACTGTCTCAGATGGATAATCAACCAGCCAGAAATTTTCAATTCTGACAAGTGATTTTTCTATATCGTTTTCTGAAATGCGTAGACAACAACGGTCACAAACTATTCGTCTAAAAAAGACAACGTAGACATACAACAATTATTCAAATGCGGCGATGGTTTGTTTTTCTACATCATCTCGTGAAAGAATTGTAACGATATCGTATGGCTCAATTTCAGTCTGCCCGCGTGGGGTGATGAATGAATCTTCCCGTTCGATACTGATTACCAGTGTGTCCTCATCTAACAGTCCGTTCTGTACTGCTTCTGCAAGCGTGTTACCAACAATCGGCGCATCGGAACTTGCAGTGAGTTCAATAATTTCAGATCCACCGGAGAGGCTGATCAGATCTGGAACTCTCGGTGTATGATGACGATCGTCTGGTGAGTATGGTGCAAACGGAACCGTGGTTGTGGATTGAATCAGTTGTTCTCTGTCAACTGAGAGGCCAATTGCGGTTAATTCCCGAGAGATGCGATCGAGATCGTGAGTGCTTTCACCAGCAGCAGTAATGTGTATGTTCTCACTATTGCCCATCAGCTGTTGGACGGTATTAACGCCTGAAATCTGTGTGGCTTTCTCTGCAAGAATCTGTTTCTGTTCAACGGGTGCGGTACAGATATATAAGGTCTGTAGATAGTCTTCACCTTCTCCAAAATCAACAGCGACATGAAATCCAGTGATTACACCGGCGGTTTCAAGATTGGTAATCCGATTTCGAACAGTCCCTGGTGAGACATCAAGTTTCTCTGCAATCTCGGGTGCAGAGATATGTCGAGCGTCAATCATCAGGTCATAGAGAATGCGCCGATCGATCTCATCAAGTCGGTAACCCATAGCGATGTATAAGAGGACGGTTGTGATACAACTTTTGTGCTATTCACGCTGGGGTTGCGATCGGTTCGGAGATCGACTCAGTGCACTCTCAAAAGTAATGAGCCGGAGTCACTAGCCGTTGCTGATGACAACCAACCCGTGGACAGGTGGTGTCCACGGACGCATACCCCTACCACGTCTCTCACACTGACCGACGACGACCGATCGATCGACGGACTCCACAGTAACGAAACCGTGTACAGAAGGTCGATCGGTGTGGCTGAGTTGGTGTGAGCAGTGAAGTTCCCGCTTGGGAGTGTGCGAGTGTCGCTAGTGGCTCGTGGTGACAGTTCTACCCGTGGACACCACCTGTCTCTGGGCGATCGGGAACTGATGCACGACCGAACTCGCCGGGGATCGAGACATCACTTGGGAGGATGATTCGTCGTTCAGTGTACGAGAGGCCATTCTTGCGCTCTTGTTTGCGTCTAATCGCAATGCGATTCTTGGTAAGGTCCAAGAGGGCGTCGATCGTCCTCGAAACGAGTTTCTTCGCATAGCTCTCTGAGACACCGGGATCTTGACGGCGAATCCACTGTTTGAGATCGCTTGCTTTCACGAACTCACGGATTGTTTGGGAGCCGTTCTTCCATGGGTTATCCCCAACCGTGTCGTCGGCTCTCGCTTTCCAGAGTTTGGCTGCAAGTCGTGCTGGGCGTGAGGAGGTTGTCGATCGAAGCAGATTCTCGTCTAATCGAGCGAGTTGTTGAACAGGGAGCAGATCACCGTGTGCGAGCTGAATTTGGCCACCCCGATCGAGCGGGTCCTCGCCGTTCGGGAGCCGAAAGTACTGCTTGCCGTCGTCTTTGGTCAGTTTTTCAAGTTTGTTGTCATGTACGTCGATCGTCCGCGTGTCAACATGTGCGGTTTCGAGATGCGCCCCTTTTTCGAGTTCTCTGGATTGGAGCGCCTCAATTCGGTCTTTGTTCAGGTGTGACTTCTTTGCGATCGCATCCGTCTTTGCATCGGTGGCATCGATGCGGCGCTCGTGTTCAGCAAGCTCTTCTCGAAGTTGATCGTTTTCGGCTTCAACCTCCTCAATTCGTGTTTTGAGTGCCTCATTCTCAGCAACTGTCTCTTCGAGTTCTGCGAGCCGATCGGTGAGTTGGTCGATCGTCGCGTGGAGCCGGTCGATTCTTTCGATCGTCATTGTACCTGCTCCTCCTGCTCGATTGTGGTCACTGGGTGCTGTGTGTCACGGTGATGAGAAACGATCGCACAAATCGATCGAGCTGCGTTCGCAAAACTAGTCGAAACGGTTTCCTGTTGGTGTGTCGTAGCTGTCATTGCCTGATCACAGGCACAGGTCTGGTGTTGTCGCACCAGGCCACATTTTCATGGCGTGCTGTGCCGTTGTTGTGTCAGATGAGTCTAGCGATGTAAATAGGTACTGATCGAGTGCATGTTCCGCGGAGGAGCGGAACACACCTTTTCCCTCTTGCACTCCTAGAGGACAGTATTGTGAGCCATTCTACGAGCAAAGACCTCTACAAAGCACCGCGGACGGATATCAGCCAGAACCAAGGCAAGTTTAGGATTCATTTCAACTTTCCCGGTCGGAATCATCCAACGCATGATGATCATGGCTATGGACCGCTTTCAGCGGTTGTAGAGTCGTTCATGGATCCGGGGACGCTCATTCGAATGCACCCACACCAGAACGAAGAGATCATTTCGTGGGTTCCAACGGGCGTAATGCGCCATGACGATCGAGACGGAAACAAACTCGTCACCGACCAGGACCATCTGATGATTATGGGGGCTGGCTCGGGTTTTTGGCACGCAGAAGAGACGCTACAAGATGATCCACCGCTGCGGATGTTACAGATATTTGTCCGGCCACACAGTCTCGGGCTTCCACCCACAATTCAACACGAGGAGATACCGGATCCAACACCAAACGAGTGGCGGACACTCTTCGGGCCGGAAGGCACTGACAACGCACTCACGGTTCGTAATGATGTGTTCCTCCATGACATTCACCTAGCAGATGGTGCGAGCGTCGCGCTTCCAACACAGCCCGACTGGGATACCTATTTTTATGTGTTTGAGGGCTCGATCGAGGCAGACAGCCGCTCATTCAACGAGGCAGAGAGTGGACTCTACGTCGGGGGAGATGAGCTTCGCCTGACTGCAACCGCGGATTCGATCGTCGTTGCGTTTGTCATCAATCCTGCTGCACCGATTACGAAGCAGGGGACGATCGGTCGGTAAGTTACGGAAATGCAAGGAGAAAGCCCCGTGCTTTAGCGCGGGGAGGATGTCAATGCTCGTCCCATGTTGCGTTTGAGCGGTGCTGTGCGGCAACCATCTCGATGTCTCGCTGTGTGAGCAGTCCTGTTTCTGTAATCACACCCGAGAGCAACTCGCTCGACGTTCGATCGAAGAGTGGGTTCGAAACGGTGAGCGATTCAGGGCCAGTGTACAGATCCTCACGATCGCCATCTTCTTGATAGAACTCCAGCTCAGGCGCGATTTTATCCTGCGCAGACACAACATAGCGAGGGATTGACGCATCCGCTGCAGCAAGCATGAGCGATCGAGTGCCAACCTTGTTTACAACATCTCCGTTTGGTAAGATCGTATCTGCACCAACAAGGACGGCGTCGACAGCTCCGTTTCCAATGTGCATCGCTGCTGCGGCGTCTGTTGTAACAGTTACGTCAATGCCTGCACGCACGAGTTTTTCAGCAGTTGTAACACCCTCGCACGCGGGGCGGGACTCGGTAACCATCGTTGGATGGCCGGCTCGAATAAGTGCGTCAATAACGGTCCCCGATCGAGACAGCGTCAGTACGGTTCCAGAGAGGTGTTCGATAACGTTTTGTGCGGCACGACGATCGGCAGTCCCGGCAGCGTCAATTGCCTCAGTGGCCCGATCGTGGACCTCGCGTGGCGTTGATGGCGCTTCCGATAGCACGCGGTTGATACGGTTTGAGACAACCGCCATCGTTGGCCGAGCGTTCACAAGCGATCGGGCAGTCGCGTGCACGGCTGCCATCTCATCTGCGACCGCCGCAGTATCTCGAAGTGCAGAGAGTGCCCGAATCGACAGTTCAGCAGAGCCATGCTCCTCATCAGCTGCGATCGACGCCGATGTTGGAGCAACCGCTTGGTATGCCTCCCAGAGCCACGGCGGTGTCTCACGAGTTAACATCTCGGTTGGCGGACACCATTCGGTTGGATTCGATGTCGTCGTCGATCGGGTTGTCGTATCAAACATAAACGGATACGCGGTCTGCTCGCCAGCAACAGTAGAGGCAGACAGTGGCTCACCAGCGTATGCAAGCGAAACCGCATTGACATCGACACCGATATCGGTCGTTACGGCACGCCGAGCAGCGGTGAGTGGTTGTTCATTCGCGCCAACATCGGTTGTATGCACAGTCCAATGTGGTGTATCGGTAGCCGTAGCCGACTGTTGGAACAACACATCACCACGGTTCCGCAGGAATGCCAATGCGATCGTGGACATAGCTACCTATTCTCAGTCCTCCTACACGGTTGTTTGGATATACCAACATATTGACTAATACACCGGTGTCATTGACCACCATCGGCGGCCTTTTGCATCCGCCACCTAACGAACAGATATGGAACTGTTTGCCGTCCCCGACATCCCAGAAATTACAGACGGGGATGATCTTGCGGCGGTCATTGCCGACCGCGTTGAAGTTACACCAGATGATGTGGTGTGTGTTGCGAGTACGATTGTCTCGAAGTCGGAAGGTCGGTTTGCAGATCTCTCAGCGTTTCCGGCAGGCCCACGAGCGCGGGAGATTGCAGCGAATCTCACCGAACTCACCGGCGACGACAAAGACCCAAGATTTGCACAGGCAGTGCTCGAAGAGAGCGTTGAGCTACTGATGGAGGCCCCGTTCTTGTTGACAGAGACACGGTTTGGCCACGTCGGGGTGAATGCAGGAATCGATCGCTCAAACGTCTCTGGACATGATCTACTGCTGCTTCCAAAGCAGCCCTCAAAGAGTGCTGCACGAATCAACGAGGCGCTTCCATGCAAAGGCGTTGTTGTAACTGATACGTGTGGTCGTCCATTCCGTCACGGCCAACGTGGGGTTGCAATCGGTTGGGCTGGGATTCCAGCAAGTCGTGACTGGCGAGGCCAGCCCGACCGAGATGGGAGAGAGCTTGGTGTCACGGTTCAAAACGTGATTGACGAACTTGCAGCGGCTGCAAACCTCGTTGCTGGGGAAGGTGCAGGTGGAACCCCAGTCGTTGTGGTTCGTGATTTCGAGTTTGGCGAGCTACCGGGAAGCGAGAATCATTTCCGTGAGATTGAGACCGATTACGTTCGGCAAGCGCTACGAGACTGGGAGTATAGCGGCTAACTGAGCAAAGCTAGGCAATATACACAATACATGACAGACAAACACGCACCAGTTGATGTAACGGATGTATCGTTAGGAATCGAACTCACACCCGAGCATCCGATCGATCGGATAACGGAGTTTGGTATTACTGCAGAGAACGCGGGATATGATGCCGTATTCTCTTCATGTCACTACAACAACCGTGACCCATACGCGGGGTTACACCGGATTGCAGCGGAAACCGAGTCGATCGCCATTGGTCCCGGTGTGGCAAACCCATATGAAACGCACCCGGTAACGCTTGCATCGAAGATTGCAACGCTTGATGAAGCAAGCGATGGCCGTGCAGTATTCGGAATCGGTCCGGGAGATCCCTCGACGCTTCGGAATTTAGGCCTTGCAGAACAGCGCGGCCTTCGACCCGTCATTGAAGCGTTCAAAACCGCACAGCAGCTCTGGGCTGGCGATCGGGTGTCACAGGATGGAACATTCACGGCAACGAATGCAGGGCTCAACTATGAGCCACCGAGCGGTGCAGAGATTCCGGTATTAGTCGGTGGTGAAGGGCCACATATGTGTCGAATGGCCGGAAAGCACGCAGACGGACTTCTGTTCAATGGTTCACACCCGGACGATCTTCAGTGGGCACGTGGACAAGTTGAACAGGGAATTGACGATCGGCCAGCCCATCGCGGCGAGTTTTCGCTGTATGCATACGCCAGTGTGAGTATCGCAGAAGATGCAGACCGTGCACGATCGGCTGCTCGCCCGCCAGTAGCGTTCATCACTGCAGGTGCAGCACCGCCAGTGCTAGACCGACATGACATTGACACCGAGAGAGCCAGCGAGATCGGTGAGTTGATTAGCGAGGGTTCATTCAGCGGTGCATTCGATCGTGTGACGCCTGCAATGATAGACGCCTTCGCAATGACGGGAACGGTTGAGACAGTGAGCGATCGGATGGCTGCCGTGTTAGAACACGCGGATGGAATCGTTGTTGGCTCGCCGCTTGGCCCTGATATTGCGGAGGCAATTCCGCTTGCAGCGTCCGCATTTGCAGCCGCAACAAACTAGCAAGACTGCTTGCTGCTCACAGATGCAAGCACTGAGAGCATCGTCACCCAAGCATCAGCGCTCGCTGTTGCATTTGCATACGGTTCTCCACCAAGTGCAAGTTGGACGCCAGGAATCATCGGTGGCCCAACTGTCGACCCACCAAGCGGACGATACGGAACGCCTAACGCATGACCAGCTCTCGGATACGATTGATGCACAACATCAGCATCGAATCGCTCAGAAGCAAACTCACAAAGGCGTGTACTCGGCCACAGGCGATCGTCGCCACCGGAAAAAAGCAGCGTTGTGCCCGCAATTTGATCAAGATCGATTAGTGCAGCGTCCTGCGTCTCCTTGGATGCCGTTGTAAGTGCTCGTAGATACAGTTGATGCAGCGAAAATGGCGATCGAGTGAGAAGCGATCGCCCAGCCCGTATGAGAAATGAGGGCGGGGGGTTCAGCGCAAGCGCATCCATTGGCCCTGTTCGATCGGTCCATGCTGGCTGGGGGCTTCGAAAGCCATCTGGAACACCATCGAACCGAAGTGGACTCCCGGCCCAACTAATCGCAGTTGAGAGGCGCGGATCACGGGCAGCACTTGTGAGTGCAAGCTCGGCCCCTCGTGACCATCCGATAATCGCAATATTGGTGTCACGAACCTTTGGGTGTGTTTGCAACGCATCAAGAACAGGATCAAGTGTACGAATATCAATCTCTTCGAGCGTTTCAGGAAGGCCTTCAACACCAAAGTACGCTGGGGCAGCGACTGCATACCCTCGTGAGGCAAGTAGCCCGACTGGAAGCTGTGGAGGATACCCACCCTCAGACCCACCAAGAACAATCACACCAGGTGCAGCCTCAGCCTCCGTAGACAGCCATAAATCACCGACACAGTCGCCTTGTAACGGCGTTCGTGACACATCATCTGTTACGATCGTTCGTTCGATCGTTTTTGTACAACAGGCTTGTCCTGCAATCGCAACCGAGAGTGACGCTTCGACCGTATGGACCGTCTCTGTGTGATCAGCATTTGGGGTTTCATCAATGCGCTGCATAGCCCAGAATGGAGCCATTGGCGATGGCTCTGGAACAAACGGTTCTGTTGGGGCAGTCGTTGCGAGGTTGACACAGCCAGTCTCATCTGTGTTGTAGGTGAGCACTGATTGGTATGTCCCATCAGCCAGCGGCATTGTGGTTGTCACTGCAACTGTTGTCGTAGGTGGACAACCACTAATGAGAATCTCAATAGGCTCATCGAACAACGGTTGGTCGTTGCTTACAGCGATTGTCGGTGTTGCTGCTGTAGTCGGTGTCTCGATCATTTCTCAGCTCCTGGTCGGTGTGCAATCAACGGCTCAACCTCAGTATAATACGCAAATAAGTCCCGAAACGATGGTTCAACGATCGAGCGACCGCTTACTTCCTCAACACCCGGTCGGACATCGGGATTCCGAGCAAACCCATGGAGAACGTCTCCATGTCTAACCCAGCGATCGCCGTAGATTGGAACCGATTCAGGAATTGGCGCTGTTGGTGATCGAGCAATGATCGGTGGAAGCGAGTCTCGAAGCGTTTGTGGTACGCCACTCACAGTAATTCCAGTATCAGTCATCACCAACAGCTCATCTGCAAGTTCTGCATCAACCGGTGTGTGGGTGGTAAAAACGACAGTTGTGCCAGCATCGCGTTTCGACCGGATCACGTCGTGAACCGTCTGTACCATTGTGGGGTCAAGGTTTGCAGATGGTTCATCGAGGATGATGATTGGAACCGAAACCGAAAATGCGATCGTAAGTTCAAGCAGTTGCTGCATCCCACCGGAGTAGTTTCGAACCAACTCATCAAGATGTGGTGTGAGCTCAAATGTAGTGACCAAATCGCGCCATCGATCTGTTGCCGATGGATGCAGTGACTGATAGAAATCGATCGTTTCACGCCCCGTCAGCCCAGGAAGTGCAAGTGAGCCTTGTGGGGCAAACACGTGTTGTGCCGTCCCTTCATTAGTTCCCATCGTGATCGTCCCTGTGTCGGGAGCAAGTGCACCGCTAAGACAACAGAGCAAGATTGTCTTCCCGACTCCGTTTGGACCTGCAATCGCCGTTACTGTCTGTGGCTCGATCTCGATCGAAATATTATCAAGAAGCTGTGTTCCACCCAATGATTTTGAAATATTCATCGCTCTGATTGCTGGTGGATTGTGAGCGGTTCGATTACTCACCTGCATCACCGGCGTATAGCCACCTCCGAGCGAAGACAACCGCAATCGCAGCACTCAGAGAAATGTACCCACCAACAAGGGTCACCGTAGTACTGAGAGTGGGCATTGCAGGTGGGGTAAGGCCTGCATGGCTCCACTCTGCAACCACCAGTGCGTCTAAAATAACACGGGTTGTCAGCGTATTTGGAATGATATTCAACAGCCCTTGAATCGCCTCTCCAGGGATCAGCCACGGCTGTGTACCGTTAAATCCGGTAACAAAGAACGCAATCATCACGATCGTCAACGTCACAAGATTCGTCTGCGATCGACCGTTTGTCAGCCGGACGACAAGCAACGCAATTGCAGTACAGAGCCCACAGAGCATTACGAGCATTGTAAGGACGATCGAAGTGGTTACCAACCACGAATGTTGCGGGGAAATATATGCGCCATCGAGAACACCGACAGCGAGCACCGACCCAAACGCGCCGACACCAAGGAGGACGCTCCCAATGAATCGGCCAAATAGGTCGGCTTCAGGAACGATCGGGTACGATCGAAGCCCACGATAGCGCTTCTCCTCTAAGTCCCGAGTGAGTTCGCCTGCAAATCCGACCAAGCAGACAGTGAGCGCACCGAAGATACCGAAGGTAACTGCTTGTGTTGTTTTGATCACTGCAAGCGTATCAGGAGCTGTATCAGCCGGAAGCTGCGGAAGCACGAGCAGATACATCGTGAGGAGATACCAGCAGGTCGGCCAGAGAGCACTCCAAAACAGAGCGGCACGATCGCGAAGCGACACACGAATATGGCGCCGTGCAAACGCATGCGATTGTGCGATCGCTGGGGGAAGCGAAGCGTCGGTCATACAGCCGCTGTGCTCGGTATCAAATATAAATTCGAGGTGGCCGGGGTTGATGTACGATTGCGGGAGCAAACAGCGTATGTTTGCAGGGTCTACAAGTGCCACCGGTGTTGGCTGGGTTGGTGTGAGTTTGGTGTGTTGTGTACTGCTGCTTTTGAATCCAGTCGGGTGGCTTATATCAAAACAGGTTGCCAAGCAGATACCGCAGCCTCATGGAGCAGACCTCATATACGCGTTCGGTATGACGGTCAGTGGACTATCAGTGGTGTCTCTTTTTGAGGTTCCGATTGGATCGAATCCGTCACCAACAGCTCTTATTGCAGCAGTCGCGATCGGTTGTGGCCTCTATATTGTGGATCATCTACTGTGGCAGTGGTGGACACAGTCGCCGATACGCGCACAACCAGTAACCACCACAGAGTATGTTGTAGCGCTATGTGTCATACCCGGTGAGGAGTGTTGGTATCGTGCGGTCCCAATGGTTCTGATCGGCTTTCTCGGAGCGACTGGGTATGGTATTTTCTCGGCGATCATTTTCGGGGTTGCACATGTACACAATGGCCCACATGAAGTCATAATAAAAACATGGAATGGGCTGTTGTATGCAGCCGCATTCGTGCTTACTGGATCGCTGTTTGTACCAGTTGCACTGCACTGTGGGTACAATCTCACATCACTCAATAGCGACCGGATTGCGGGACACTAATTATGGATACGGGTGTGGCTTTGTTGTGACTGTTGTGTCTTTCAATGCGGGATGGTTTCGAGGGAGAATTGCAGGTGGTGTAAGTGGGACAAGCTCCGGAATCACAACACGAGCAACTGCAATCCCTGCCTGTGCTGCATCAGGGGTCGTGAGATCGAACGCGATCGGCGTACAGCCGGCATCCGAGAGTGCAGCTAACACATAGTGGAGATCCGACCGACTCTCAGTTGGGTGCGTTGTGTCATAGTAGGCAGTGAGCGGCTCACGGTCGCCGGCAAACATGAACTCCACCTCATGAGCGTTCTCCGGTTGGCTATAGTAGAGGACGTTCTGATCGAAGTTATCAGTGGCATCGGCTGCAGAGAGATCAGACAGGTCATGTTGTGTTGCCATGTAGTTCGTATAGGGCCATCCTTGTGCAACCTCATTCAGTGCATCTACCACCGCATCTGACGCAGATCGGTGTGCACCACCACCGGTTACAAAATGTGGCCTCCGATTACGGTCATTGCAGAGTGCAGCCCCAATTGTCGGGACCGGGACGGGCGACTCATAGGCAAAGAGATATGGGGTAAGCGATCGCTTCGAGATCCGATCGTACACGTCCCTCACAGAGCCTGTATCAGGGATTGAAAGCTGTGTCGGTGGACGTTGGCGACACCACGTCCGCATGAATGCGTCCCGTTCGATCGCCTCATAGATCGCTCGAACTATTGCATCCGTTAGATCGGTGCCAGCAGCACAGCCGTTGCTGCTCCCCGGAAAATGCTGTGGAACCGATGCAAGCGAGCCAACGCGCATCCAAACTAACTCCGCAGGGACAGAAACAGCGTCACCAGTGAGTAAATTTGTCCCTGTTGTCCACTGGATCGGTGTCGCCTTGGTGAGTGGATCAAGGACTGACGATCGCTGTTCATCAGTGAAGACGTCAAGATACTCCCAGCGAACGGGCTCATGTGTTTGTTTCCGGCTGCTATAGCTTTCAGTGTCAAGTTCGGACACCGCAGGTGGCCAACAGAGGCAGTAGCGCTCAATCGTCTCACCAAGCGCACTCGTAAGGGATGCTGAAAGCGTCTGTCCTTTCCCACTGACCCCAAGATCAAGTGATCCGGAGGCTCCGACAAGCGAGGCGATGTCGGTGGTGTTTGGAACGGTGAGAAACGCTTCAGGATCACTCCGCGATCGATGTGAGAGATACCAGTCAGAGACGATTCCTGCCACGTTACCGACTGCTCGTTTATGTACCGGCTCGACGAGCTCTTCGGTACGTCTCATCTCGAGACTCATTCAGCAGATACCTCGTCCGTCAAGGCATGTGATTGATGAGACGTACCGTGTTCTGCATTCTCATCATTGAGTTTCCCTGCATGAACGACGTCCTCCATCGAAACAAATCGCTGGACGTCGGCGCCCGCAGGGACTCCACAACACTCACACCGTGGCAGTGTGAGCACGTCATTTGCCTCCATCGACAGCTCAAGCGAGTCGATTGTTACCACACGGCCTGCAGTGTAGCCAGTGCCGTACGCTAGAAGATGGAGCAACTCCATTGCGGCAAAACCAGCGAGCATTCGTGAGAACGCTGGAAGCGAGGCCGTTGAAAGTCGATTGTCGGCGTCGAGTGTCGACCGATATGCCTCGTATCCATCTGGATCAACAACGTTCGCCCGAGTACGCTCTACAAAACAGGTGTAACATGCTGTTTCATTTGGGAACACAGCAGGCCCCACAATCCCATCGAAGCCATGAATCTGCACCGGAAGCAGAGGGGTATCGGTCTCAACTGCGAGTTCGTTGAGATCGCTTATCAGTGGGCGTTGTCGGGATGCGGTGTAGACCACCAAATCAGCGCTCTCAATCAGCGGCAGGAGCGCAGGGTCATCATGATATGTGAGACGATCGTCGTCAATGGTTGCAGTGTTATCTATTGGGTCGGTGTATGGTTGTGTCACGTCGATTGAGCCAACGCCCATCTCTAATAGGTCAGTGGCGATCGATCGACCCATTCGATCGCAAGCAACAATGAGCACTGATTTTTCACCCAGTCGCTCGCGTTCGTTCTGTTGGAACTGGTATTTTAATGCCAAGTGTGACTGTGTTTCAGTCGGTGACTCCGTTGTCAGCACGTTGCTCTCTGTGAGACTCGAAAGCAACTGTTTGATCTCCATCTGCTGTGCTGACTCAAACCGCTCGCAAACCTCAGCAACCGTTCGATCACCGTCAATACGATCCAAAAGCCGCCCAAGGAGGCCATCGCCATCCGTGTCGCGGATTGTGATCGCTGGCCCACCCCACGGTCCACTCCGAACATGGAGCGTATTATTGTCTACTTGGACCGCAGTTACTGCTGGATTGAACGTTGGTGTCTCGTCCGGGTTGAGTGTCGGTTCAGCTGCCTCAGCCTGTGTTTCTGTTTCGGTGGTGTTTTCAGTCATTCGTGTGCAGAAATGGATTGGTCAGTCGATTGTGATTGTGATTGTGTACCGTCGGTCTCTGCTTCGGGACGTCTGCCGATCGAAATTGACCCGACAACGGCTTCATTCACGCCATCAACGCCAAGATAGTCGTTGATCCGGTCGTCATAGAAGCTTGCAAGCGGAAGCGCGGCAAGTCCCATCGCCTCAGCAGTCAGGAGAATATTCTGTCCAGCATGGCCGCTTTCTTGAAGCACAAACCGGTATCCACGAGGGCCATACTTTGCTTTCGTGCGTGAGAATGCACCGGTCATGAATATCGTTACCGCGGTACTGGTATGATCAAAAACGGCTTCAGGAGTGGCAAAGTACGCAGCAATTATCTCGGGGTATGAGTCACTCTGTTTGGGTGTGTCGAGCACCCGTAGTGCATGTTTCTCAGGTACATAGTAGTACAATCCAGCCGGGAGGTTTTCGCCATCGGGGCCTACTGCGATGTAGAACTCGATCGGATAGAGCGCACCACCCGACGCATACGCGCGAAACTGTTTTGTGACCGTTGTGAAAGCGTCTTCATCAGCACTATCTGACGATGGGGCGATCGATCGCTCCGTCGTCACACCGAGCGCGGTGCCAAGAAGCGTTGAGAGGTGGCTTCTGCTCAAACCACAATCGCTGTGTGTCCGTCTACTCCGGCGGTTTGAGAACACCTCACCGATCGGCTGTGTCAGCGGCTCAGGGGCTGGAAGCTCGATGAGTGGGGCATTTCGATACTCCGGCTCCATCGCAGCCTGTGCATACTCGATGCTTGGATCATCAGTAAAAAGCCCAGCAGACTCTCCAAGTGCAAGTCCATCATGATCGGTATATTTTGTATTCTCGTGATACAATGATGCAATATCATCATCACGAAATGACCGTTCGGAAAATCGCGTGAAATACGAATCAACGAGCGTTGTCCGCGTTGGTGCGTACGTCTCGCTCATTGTTCGTCGTAGCTGTGCAAGTTCGACCTGCATATCTATGTTTTCTCCGAGCGATGTTGTCTGCGGCTTCGGATTTAAGTTACAGGTCGTACAGTTGAAAAACGATACAGCGGGTTAGTTTGAAACAGTTGTTGATGTTGTAGTACCACGGCACGTCGTTGTTGTCGTACACGTAGAGACGCCGCCTTCGATCGGTACAACTCCATGCTCTGCATTGTGTTCAACTTCGAGTTTCATTGGAACGCAGTTGAACACACGAGAGAGGGATGAAAAAACCCACCCGCAACTCTGTCACACAAACCACTCTGTCACACAAACCACAACCGGAGCTTTATATTCAATGACGTGAGCCACACTCTCTATGCGAACAGTTACTCGCAAACGAAGCACCGCCGGTCGTATTTTGCGGACCGTTCGACAGTCGGTTGCGTTTCTGTACCGATACGTACGCGTGCTTCGATATCGGCCGGTCGGGTTACTATGGATGCTTGGGTTCCCAGCAGCATTCTACCTGATTACGATTGCAACGTTTATTGATTTCAGCGCGATTCCAGCATCATATCACGGGGCTGTGCGGGCAACGACAGCACTGAGTTACGGCATCTTTGGTGCCGTTCTCGTGTCACTCACAACAGTTAGTGGTGGACTGGTATCCGATTTGGAGGCCGACCGAACTGGTGTGTATCGATCGATCGGCGTCTCACCAGCTGCAGATCTCGCCGGACGAGTTGGGTCAGCGCTCTGTATTGCTGCGGTATCGGTACTCGTCGTAATTGGGGTGAGCCTATTGACCGGGGCGACATATACGATTTCGGTGACCGCAGTTCCAATTGTGGTTGTCGCGTTTATTGGTAGCGTGCTCCCATGGATTGTCATTGCATACGTAGTCGCAATTTCGACAAAAAGCAAGCGGTACGCAACGCTGATTGCAGTCAGTCTTGCGCTTGTCTCTTACTTTGCAACCGGATTTAATGGGACCGTCCCAGCAACGTTTACTGCCGACCCTGCATGGCTCAACGTCCTTCCGAATACACTGTCAACACGGATACTTATTGCAAACACGGTTGCAATTTCGGATGCTGCAGGTGCAGGGCTTGCACCACCAGCCCTCCCGACAGACTGGACTGCAGTTGGAATTCTTGTTGGCTACGCTAGTGTTGCAGTCGGTATACTCCATGCAATCGGGATAAAACGGCTCTATAACGGGAGGATCGGAGAATGAGTCAAAAAGAGTACGTCATGCAGACCACCACACCGCTTACCGTACGCATTGGTGCGGAGACCATTTGGGAGCAGATCGACGTTGCTGTTGAACGAGGTGAAACTGTCGGGCTTGTCGGTCAGAATGGAGCTGGAAAATCCGTGCTCCTCTCCTGTCTCAGTGGAGCAACCGATCCGGACAGTGGGTCAATAACACGGCGTGAGCCAGGTGCCGCATACCTGCCACAAAACGGGTTGCTCCCGGCAGGGCTTTCGGGAACAGAGGCTGTGTCGTTCCTTAGACAGCTCGATTCACGGATTACCGATCGGTGGCGATCGCTTGCAACGGAGTTCGGTATTGAGGACGCACTCACTGCACCGATCGAATCCTACTCCGTTGGAATGCGCCGAAAACTCGAGCTCGCGTGCGTCCTTAGTACAACAGCGTCAGTGTATATTCTTGATGAGCCAACTGCAGGTATTGATCCATCAATCCTTCCAGCGGTTCGAGATGCAATCGTATCCCGAACAACGGCGGACGCAGCAGTGGTTTTTGCAACACACAGGGATGGTGATTTACAGCGGTGCGACAGACTGTTCTCACTATCGGGGCAGTCACTAACAGAAACGACCGACACCGCATGGGGTGGCCAATGAGTGTCGAGCAGACGGTGACGCAGCGTAAGATCGATCGGCTCATCCACCAACCGACACGGCTCCGAATTATGCATGCACTGTTACAACAGGACCTAGTCGAATTCACCGCTCTTAAAAAGTCGCTCGGCACGACAGCGGGTAATCTCACAACGCACCTTTCACGACTTGAAAACGCAGGCTACCTCCAGAGTGAAAAGACGATCGAAGAGAAACAAATACGAACCAGATATTGGCTTACAATGAAGGGGATCGATCGATTTGAGCAGTATCAACAGGCGGTACAGCCGTTAATAACAGAGCCAGAAGGAGGGCAGTGTGTATATGAGAATCCAGTTATCGAGACGAGCCACTCCCAATGTTTGGAAGCCCACCGCCGGTGAGCGACTGCAGAATCGATCCAACAACTGCGTAGCCAAATGCAAGCGATGCAACGCCAATAAAGATCGATCCGAAGATCATGATGATCGCGCTGAGTGGATCAGCTAAAAAGACGTTTTCTAGCATAATCTCTGGCATCGCAATCATGTCGGCTGCAAGACGGCTGATGAACTCAATCATACTCTTCCGTTAGCATCCCTGGTATTTGTGTGTTCATGTCTTGCTCGCAAAGATACGCGGACCCGAACGGCTTTCCTACATCGACACCGAACAGAAGGTAATGAGTACGCTGCTTTGGATTCTTGTTGGAATCCTCGTGTATGCTGTCGTTGCCACGCTTTTGAAAAACCGTGGCATCCTCCCAGCGTCCGTAAAAGTCTCTGGGCCGCTGACGACAATCCATACAGTACGTGGAAAAAAATTCCTTGACTGGCTTGCACAGCCAAAACGTTTCTGGCGAGCGTTTGCCAACGTTGGTGTTGGTATTTCGCTCGTCATCATGTTTGGAACTTTTTTTGTGTTGGTGTTTCAAGCGATCGCAATTATCCAGTCGCCGCCAACTGAGACTGCCTTCCAAAACCCACAGAACGTCCTTGTAATCCCTGGTGTCAATGAGTTCTTACCGCTGACCGTCGCGCCTGAGATTATTTTTGGGCTGCTCGTTGGCTTAGTTGTTCACGAGGGCGGGCACGGCCTGCTCTGCCGTGTAGAGAATATTAATATCAACTCGATGGGAGTGGTGCTGTTTGCACTGTTGCCGATCGGGGCGTTCGTTGAGCCGGATGAAGAGAGCGCATCAAAAGCCGACCGCGGCGCTCGAACACGCATGTTCGCCGCTGGGGTGACGAATAATCTGGTTGTAACGATCGTCGTCTTCCTCTTGCTATTTGGACCCGTGGTTGGTGCGATAAGCGTTGCAAGCGGTGCGTCCGTCGGTGGTGCGTATCCAGGTTCAGGTGCGGATCAGGCGGGAATCGAACAGGGAGATCTCATTACTGGAATCGACGGTGAGCGGATCGAAACAAACGACGACCTCATTTCGGCACTTGAATCAAATGAGGAAACAACAATAACGGTCGACCTCCGAGATGGTGAGTCAGTAACGGTTGAGCGATCGATGCTGATCACAACACTGGCAGAAAATTCGCCGTTTGCAGGCGATGATGGAGTCTCGATTGATGAGACGATTGTTTCTGTAAACGGAGCGTCAGTTGCGACGGAACCCGCACTACGTTCGGCGGTCGGATCGGATGAGGTTGTGACAATTGAGACCGAAGAAGGAACGACAGCAGAGGGACCACTTGGTGTCTTTGCGATCGCCATGGATGGCGGCCCGCTTGCAGAGACAGGGTTTGCGGAAGGTGACAACCTAGTTATTGTCGAGGTTGATGGGGACCGAACGATCGAAACGCAGGATATTGGAAACGCACTCGAAGATAACGAACCCGGAGAGACAATCACACTGGTTGTCTACGATGGTGACGATCGAGAAGAGGTGGATGTGACACTCGGCGCAAATGCAAATGATGAGCCAGTTATTGGAGTGACGAATCTCCAAGGCTTGAGCGGCATTGGCGTCAACAGCCTTGGTGTCATGCCATATCCATCTGAGACCTTCTTGTCAATCCTTGGCGGAGATGTTGGAGGTGGAATTGGTGTCGTCTTGCTGTTCCTGTTGATTCTGCCGTTCTCCTCGCTCATTCTTCCAGATGTTGATTTCAACTTTGCAGGCTTTGTTGACACGAACGTTGCGTTCTACGACGTTGCAGGCCCACTTGCAATGTTGGGTGACGGAGGTGTATTCCTCCTTGCGAATCTTTTGTTCTGGACGGGGTGGATCAACATCAATCTGGCACTGTTTAATTGTATTCCAGCATTCCCACTCGATGGTGGACGGATTCTTCGAACCTCATCGGAGGCTGTGATCTCACGGTTGCCGATCGATGATAAGCCAGCCGTTACGCGTGCAGTTACGACCAGTGTTGGGTTGCTGATGCTTGCCAGTCTTATTCTGATGATCTTCGGGCCGCAACTATTGAACTGACAGCGGCTTGGGTTACTCTTCTGCTTCGTCAGGACGGCCATACTGTTCAACGAACTCCTCCGGTGTGAGATCGATCCGATCGAATTCTCCAAAGTCCCGTTCATGATGTCGAATCATCTGTTCGACAATCCACGCGGAGTAGGTTTCATCAAAACACCAGCCAGCACCATCGTGGATTTCGAACCGATCGTCGGTAGCGAATGCGACGTACACATGATAGAATCCGAGAATAACGTCTGCAAAGTCGCGGGCACGGCCGCCCGCATCTTTGCGCTTTTGTGCTAGCTCCTCTCGACCTGCATCAGTGAGTGCAAAATATTTTCGATCGGGCTCATCCTCGCGTTCGATTCGCTCGGCCCATGCTTTCTCCTCGAATTTGTAGAGGATTGGATAGACAGAACCGTATGATGGCTCCCAGTGGCCACCGCTTAGCTCCGTGATTTCTTTCAGTAGCTCATAGCCATATCGGGGACGTTCAGCCAGGAGTTCAAGCACGATATACGAGATTAGACCCTTTGGCGGACCACTTTTCCGCATTGCCCTACCTTTCCAAAACAGTCGTGAAAACGTTTCGGTAGAGACAAACAGCGCAGTTATCTTGGAGAGAGAAAACACGCAAGCCACAAACCCCCTCCGTTCCAATATAGGGGTATGTCTGAGCCGCCACAAACGGATGAAGGCTGGTACGTGCTTCACGATCTTCGAACTGTTGATTGGAATAACTGGCGGGCTGCCCCAGATCACGAGCGCGAACGGGCTGTGAGGGAGGGAGTTGAGTATCTTGAGGCGCACGAATCTGTGTCAGATGCATCTGAAGGCGCATCTGCAGTGTTCTCAATGCTTGGCCACAAGGCTGACCTGATGATACTGCACCTCCGACCGTCGCTTGATGACCTCTCGCGTGCGGAGCGACAGTTCGAACGAACTGCACTTGCAGATTTCACCGAGCAAACAACCTCGTATGTATCTGTCACAGAGGTCTCCGGCTATGTTTCGACAGACTACTTCGATGGCAACAAAGACGAGATCGATGCTGGACTTCGACGCTATATCGAAGGGAAACTCGAACCGGACCTTCCGGAAGACGAGTATGTGTCGTTTTATCCGATGAGCAAACGGCGTGGAGAGACACACAACTGGTACGATCTCTCATTTGATCAGCGCGCAGACTTGATGGCCGAGCATGGCGCAACAGGCAAACAGTACGCTGGAAAAATCAAGCAGATCATCTCCTCATCGGTCGGCTTCGATGATTACGAGTGGGGTGTCACACTGTTTGCAGCCAATCCAACGGATATCAAGGATATTGTCTATGAGATGCGCTTCGATGATGTCAGCTCCAAATACGGCGAGTTTGGGCCGTTCTACATCGGGCGTCGGTTCCCACCACACGATCTGACTGCATTCTTTGCTGGCGAAACAGTGCCAGCAACCGAGGAGTCTACTGGGCACCCACACGGTGCAAGCAGTACTGGCGATCATCCACATGGCCAGAGTCATGGATCGAGTGGAGATAGCCCACACGGGCATCATGGTGACAGCGATGGCGGTGACAGTCACCATCATGGTGACGGAAACGACAGCGATGACGACGGTGAGGACAGTGACGAGACAATCCGTGGTGAGCTCGAAGAGCTCAACATCTACGCCGGAAAGCCACATGGAGAAGATGTGTATGCAACAGTGCTCTACTCGGAAGCCGACGAAGACGAGCTATTCGAAGAGGTTTCCGGTCTCCGAGAGAGCTTCGATCACTACCCAACACATGTGAAAACCGCAGTGTACGGTGCGCTTGAGCGTGATCGAACCGCAGTCGTATCAATCTGGGAAACCGCAAGCGCAGCCGAAACTGCAGCCGGGTTCCTCTCGGAGCTGCCAGGGATTGTCGAACGCGCAGGCGAGGAGTCCGGCTTCGGGACGATGGGGATGTTCTACACCACCAAACCGGAATACACCGACGAATTTGTCGAAAAGTTCGAAACCGTCGGTGGGCTCTTAGCGGAGATGGAGGGCCATTCAGCGACCGATCTCATGGTCAATCGGGAAGATGCGGATGATATGTTCATTGCCAGCCAGTGGCGATCGAAAGAGGATGCAATGGGGTTCTTCCGAAGCGACGATTTCCGAGAAACAGTGCAGTGGGGCCGGGATGTGCTTGCGGACCGACCGCGGCACGTCTTCTTGGCCTAAACAACGGTTACTCTGCGGCCAGTAACCCGGTCTCGTCCCCGAATAGCTCACCGATCTGTTCGGAAAGCTGTGAGATCATCGCCTGCTGCTGTTCGATTGCAGCGCTGATATCACTCGTTTCGGCCGTAATGTCTTCAGCATCGCGAGCCGTTTCATCGACCATTGATGCGATTTCTTCGGTGCTTGCAGCCTGTTCATCAGTTGTCGTTGCAACTTCTTTGATACCAACATCCAGCTCGGAGATCGAGTTGTCGATCGAATCAAGGCTCTCAACTGCGGCTGAAACCTCTGAAACGCCGGTTTCGACTTGTGTCTCGTTGTATTCGAGGGTATCAACAGCGGATGCAGCATCCGCTTGGATCTGGTCAACAACGGATTCAATTTCTGCAGCCCGATTCTGTGACTGTTCTGCGAGCGATTTGATCTCTTCGGCAACGACGGAGAATCCAGCACCCGCCTCACCAGCGCGGGCGGCCTCGATCGAAGCGTTGAGTGCAAGCAGATTCGTCTGGTCTGCAATATCGTTTATCACCTCGACAATTGAATCGATATCTGTCACCTGTTCATTTATTACTCGAACGGTATCGGATACTTCACCAGACGCCTCCTCGATCGCATCCATCGCGGTATCGGCTCGACGCGCCGCCGATCGGCCATCGCTTGCAAGCTCATTCACCGAGCCGCTCTCGCTTGCAACTTCCTCGGCGGATGAAGCGACCTCTTCGACTGTGGCACTGAGATTTGCAACTTCGTTCTGCACTTGATGCATCTGTTCAGCCTGTGTCTGTGAGACAGATGCAATCTCCGTCGATCGGCTAGCGATTGACTCGGTTGCAGCCTGCAGTTCAGAAAGTGACTCTTGAATCGATTGTTGTGGCCGACCAGTCTCGCTACCGTAATCCGACCTATTGTCATCGGTTGACATGATAGTCATATTAACTGTTGCGAATGATTTAAAACTATGTACCAATTTTCAGTTTTGATACTGCCTCCGTAGTAGAAATATCATCTCAGCGCTGTTCGGCCTACCGATTGTCGCCAGCGAGTACGTAGCCGATAACGCCGACAATCCCAAATAACAGCGTCAACAGCGGCCAGCGACCCGCATCACGGCCTGTTGATCGGGCATGAAGCACAATCCCTGACGCAAACGTCAGGTGTGCGGCCAGTGTGACACCAATGAACGTTGAAAGTTCAACCACGGTTAGTCGCTCGTTACTTTGTGACTGAGGCCTGCAGAAACGAGGTCATCACCCTCCACAGATGAGCGGAGCTCGTCCATGCCGTCGAAGCGATCGATACCGAAATTATCTGCATACAGCTCGTTGACACGCTCGACTTCATCGTCAGAAAGCGGTGGGACGTCCGACGCTGCTGCCCATTCAGTGATGTCGTCTTTCGTTCGGAACGTTGGGGTGACGCTCGCAACTGGATCGTAGCTCAAGAGATAGGCGATCGATGCCTGACTCATCGTCCGCTCGCCATTCCGTTCGAGGAAGCGGATCGTCTCGAGTTTCTCCCAGCCGGTTTCGTACCATGCATCCGGACGGAAACCGCGGTGATCGCCGGATTCAAGTTCTGTCTCCGGACGAACCTGCTCGTTGAGCAATCCAGATGAGTGTGGCACACGAGCAATGAGACTTGTTGATGAATCTGTTTCGTCGATCGTCTCCAAGAAGTGATTGCCAACATCCTGCTCAAAAAGGTTCCAGACAAGCTGTAGCGAATCAAACTCCTCAGTGATCGCCATATCACCTTCTGCAAGCCAGCCGATCGATGGACCGAGCGCCCAACCCTTTGATCGAATTAACCCCTCCTCTTCAAGTTCGTCAAAGACCTCAAGAATGTCTTTGTCAACTTCGTCAACGTTTGCGTTGTGCAGTTGGAGCAGGTCAACGTAGTCTGCATCAAGTCGTTCAAGGCTTTTTTCGGTTGCTTCGCGGACGTACTCAGGAGAGAGTGCTTTTGGGAGCTCGCCATGACCAGCCTGTGGGTTGTTGTAGAAATCGTAGCCGATCTTTGTTGCGAGTGTGACTTCCTCTCGGTGCTCTGCAAGCGCTTTGCCGAGGACGGTTTCGGAGTTGCCGTGACCGTAGACATCACCTGTGTCGAAGTAGGTGATACCTTGGTCAATCGCATGGTGGACCATCTCGATCGCGTCTTTCTCGGAGCGATCGCCCCACCAGTCGGTTCCGACAACCCATGCGCCGAATCCAACTTCACTCACCATTACGCCGGAGTCGCCAAGTTCCCGGTACTGCATGCACGGAACTACGTAATCAGGACACTTAGCGGGCGTGGTTCGTTCTCATGGGTCGGGAATACCGGCGAGCACTATCGATCGGATTCCCAACGACTGCGATGTTGGTCAAGGCTGACCGCATGTTTGAGGAGCGTCTCGTGATTTCGAATGATATCCGTGATCGTGATGATACCAACAAGATCCATTCCGTCGACAACAGCGAGCTTTTTGAGTGATTCACCCTGCATTTTGCTGACGGCTGCGCGAACGGTCGCAGTTGGACGCGTTGTACGCAACGGGTGACTCATGATTTTTCGAACGGGAATCTTCGCAAACGGTCGATTCGTGACTGCTCCAGCTTTCAACGCATCGGTTTCGGTAATGATTCCGACTGGATTGCCCTGATGGGTGACGATCGCACTCCCGACACCGTGCTGTAACATCGTCTTTGCAGCACTCCGAAGATCGGCGTCCGAGTTGACTGTGACAACGTCGGTACTCATCGCCTCACGAACAAGCATACGAGAGCCTACAGAAACATACTATTTGGAGATACTGGCCGTGTCTAAATATTTACTACAGCTGTAGCAACTAATAACGTTTAATTTCATTAGCGATAGAGATTCTGAGAATGGAATCGCTTCCGGTCCGGGTAGGGTGTCTGTATGCGGGCGATCGTACCGACGAACAGATCGCTGCACACGAGTGGTGTCGCGCGCACACTCAGGCTGCAACACCGCTTTCGATGGAAACAATCGTCGATCAGGATCTCTCGGCGTACGATCTGCTCTGGTGGCATCGAGACGAGCCAGTTGAAGCGTCGGTCGCTTCGGCTGCGTCGGCAGGTGCTGACACGCTTCGGTCCTATATTGAAAATGGGGGCGGTATGCTGCTTTCGTTGCAAGCACTGGCTGCAGTTACGTCGGTTGGGATTGATCCGATCGAGCCTGACGTGACTGGATACGAGCAGATCGATCATCCGACAGGATTTGCCCCGAAGGCCGTCCACAGCGAGCACCCGATTTTTGAAGGGTTTATTGATTGGTTTTATACGCTCCCCGATCGGGAGCATCATCCAGTTGCACGGTATGAGTCGATCGTCCCCGCACACGGACAGATCCTTGGCTCTGCAATCCACGCAAGCGACCTCCTCCCGGGACACAAAGAGATTATTTCATGGTCGATCGGCGACGGCTCGGTCTACGGTGTTGGCGCACGGATCGAGTTTGCAGATGTGACCGCAGGTGGCTATCGTATTGAACGCGACCAGTTTGTTCGGAATCTCCTCACAACGCTTGGTGGAGAGAGGCGACCGGCACTGACCGATCGACCGGTAACCGAGACAGAGTTAACACGACTCCGATCGGCGCTTGAAAATGATCATCAACGGCCATCGTATCACCTTACCCCGCCTGCAAATTGGATCAACGACCCGAATGGAATTATCCATTATAATGGAGAGTATCACGTCTTCTACCAGTACAATCCGGCAGGCCCATTTCATGGCACGATCCATTGGGGGCATGCACGCAGTGAGGATCTCTGTACATGGACGGATGAGCCGGTTGCACTCAGCCCGGACCCAGATGGACCCGATCGGGATGGCTGCTGGTCGGGCTGTGCAGTGATTGACACGGATGGGACGCCGACGATTATCTACACGGGTGGGCGCGGAAGCGAACAGCTGCCATGTTTGGCAACAGCGACGGATGAGACCCTTAATTCATGGGAGAAAGATCCCGAGAATCCGATTATTTCGTCGGTGCCAACTGAGCCAGAGATCCTTGGGACTGCGGATTGGAGTGCAGAGTTCCGCGATCACAATGTCTGGCGAGAGGATGGCTGGTGGTATCACCTGATTGGCGCAGGGCTACAAGATGGCGGTGGTGTTGTACTCTTGTATCGTGGAGAGACGCTTTCGGAATGGGAGTATGTCGGTCCACTGCTGAGCGGTGATTACGAGGTCCCACACACCGTCTGGGAATGTCCGGAGTACCTCGATCTCGGCGAGAAAGACCTGCTCCACATCTCGAACTATCGCGATGTTCGCTACGTTGTTGGTGAGATTGATCTCACAGCACCAGCGTTCACCGTTGAAAATGAAGGGCTGTTGGATTATGGATCGTTCTACGCACCACAATCAACCACCACGCCTGATGAACGGGTGTTGATGTGGGGCTGGATCAAAGAGAACCGGCCGGTCGAAGCACAGTGGAATGCTGGCTGGTCCGGCGCGCTATCCATTCCACGAGAACTGTCGATCGGCTCGGATGGAGACCTTATTCAACGTCCAGCCAGAGAGATCGCAGACCTTCGAGAGGAGTTGCTCGTTGCGCGGACAGACACGCTCGAAGCGGGCGATCGACAGCAGTTACCGCTTACAGGAAACGCATATGAGATTGGCTTGACGCTCTCTCGATCGGACTCCGAGAGCGTGTTCGAACTCGGCTGTTTTGAGTCACCGGCCCTCTCAGAACAGACACGTATTCGGTGGCGTGATGACGACGTGGTTGTCGATCGATCCAATGCAACACACGATCCAGCGCCGGAGACGGATGCGGTTCGGCTACCAGTTGACCAGAATGATGAACTCTCGCTTCGCATCTTTATTGATGGCTCAATTCTGACGGTTTTTGCGAACGATCGACAGTGTCTCACTACTCGTGTGTATCCAACCCGATCGGATGCAGATGGTGTCTCGGTTGCTGTGCGTGAGGGTACCATGTCGATCGAAGCGAGTGCGTGGACGCTTGCAAGCAGTTACGACAGATAGCCGTCACGGCGATCGCGGTCACGTCCACTAAACGGAGATTCCGGAAGCGGTTCGGTTGGCAGCGGCAGATGGCCGTGTGCTAAGACGCCAGTGATTTTGGTGGCGTATTCATCGACGGCGAGTCGAATGGTTGGCGCTGGGGCGCCACCGAAGCGTCGCATCTGCTCGGATTCGGAGAGGAGCGCAACGTCATCGAGGCTCGGCCGATCAAAATCGAAGTAGTTGAAAAATGAGTTCACAAGCAGCTCATCGCCGTGATCGTACACCAACCACGAGTACGACTGGAACGGCGCATTCTCGGGATTGGTTAGCACAAGCCCACTCTCATTGAGCGGCTCATACGGGCCGAAAAGCGAGTCGGACGCAAAGCCATAGAGCGCGTCGTATCCCGCTATTCCAGGTGCGAATGTGTGCATATGGCTGGAGATGAATAGGTAGTACGTACCGTCTTTAACGACGATGTGTGGCCGCTCCAGTTCTTGGTTCACACACACAGCATCAAGGAGTGGGTCATGGAGTTCAAACTCGGTTGGGTCACCGCTTGGTGAGTGTGCAATGCCGACACTGCCGTTGAATTGCTGTGCCTCTGTGTCATCATCACAGTGTGGTGACCCTTCTGGAACCGGTGTATTCGCTTCAAAAAGGAGGTACGTCTCGCCCGCATCTTCGAAGAACCACGGATCGCGGAAGGTGTAGATCATCCCACGGGATTGGGCTTGCGTTTCATAACGATCGCCGTCCGGCTCAAGCATGATTGTGTGTGTCCACGGACCGGTGATCTCCAAGCGCTCATCACTTGTGTCGATCGTTCCGCCATAGCCGACGGCCAGTCGTTGGGTGTATGTGAGCTCATCCTCTCCGCGCTCGCCGGACGCGGTGTAGTACGCATACACGGTGCCGTTGTCATACAGTGCTGAGCCAGCCCACTGTCGTGAGCCAAACGGCTGTTCACCCTCGATCGAACCGCTTGCATCCGCAAATATCTCGCCACCGGTTTCCCAGTTGCGCCCGTCACTAGAGTAGAAATATCGGATGGTGGCGACGTCATGACGTTTCCCCGGAAGGAGATCAGATGACGATGTGAGCGCGAGAATCACCCGGTAGCCGTCGATCTCTGCGATCGAGCCGTCTCGAGTACGGAGAAACCACGTATCCCAGAGGTGAAGATCAGGGTCGATCGATTCTTCAGGTGGATAAATAATCGGAGACACAGTGTTGTCGCTCCGTGACAGTCCGTCTGTAGCTGCCCGTGTCCATGCCGATGGGCGTGTTACGGTTTGCCCGGGTGGAGTCTCTGTCATGAAAGACAGTCACGAGCGGACGAACTTAGCTGTCTCCTTTATACTCGAAGTTGAGTAACAATTTTGATGGTTTGGTGGATCGGGTGCACATCCGAACCAATTTGTGGCATGGTGTCGAAAGAAGGACAATGACCAAGCGACACGTGTCACTCCCCGATAGCGCTGAGTCGGGAGTCCGGGGCTTTATTGAATCGGTCGACGAACGGCTCTCCTCGGATGAAGACACTTGTGAGGTTGTCAAAGACGTCTTGATTGACTTATTTGGCGATCGTGACGCGTACGAACGGTGGGAGGCCGGAGAAGACGTTTCGCCAGCGACGCAGGTTCGGCTCCAAGGCTACGATCCGTGTAACGCAACGTTGGAATCGGAGTACTACGCCGAAAAAGATGAAGAGAAATTCACCCGATCGAAGCACCTTCAGTGGCTCTGGCGGCAGTTTGACGCCACCCCCATGGCAGACAACGTCGAGTTTGCGCTCCGGTTCCGACAGATGCTTGCCAATCATCTGTTTGCGTCCTGTGGTGAGAACTGCCGATTTTTCAAGGGTGTGACCTTCACCTACGGACACAACATTACGATCGGTGACAATGTGGTTGTCCATGACGAGGTGCATCTCGACGATCGAGGGACGCTGACGATTGGCGATCGGGTCTCAATTTCGGATGGCGCACATATCTACAGCCACGACCACGATGTTGTTGATCAAACTGCAGTGCGGAACTTCCGCACAACGATCGAAGATGATGCACGTGTGACGTTCGATTCAATGATTCGGGCCGGCTGTGTGGTTGGTGAAAACTCAATTGTTGGCGCACGAGCAGCCGTTCAGGGTGACGTTCCAGCGCACCACATTGTGGTGGGGATGCCTGCACAGAGTGTGAAAGTGAAGCCGGGATGGGAGGATGTTGCAGAGCCGATCGGCGATGGCAAACTCACCAACCGACAGCACGAGCGAGAGATCGAATATGAGATCCCGGAGGATCTTGACGTATTTGATGAGTTCCAGCGTGACCTACAGCCACCAACGTCCAAGTAACATACAAAACGTCGAGAGTCGATCGACACGCTGAAAATACTTCAGTACGAGACCGCTTGTAGATGCCAGAGACAGACGCAACTGAGAAAATCGACAGCAACCTCTTTATTACCGTTTCCGGGCCACCAGGCTGTGGTGCGACCACAGTCTGCTCACAGCTTGCAGATGCACTTGGCTGCCCATACGTTTCCGGTGGGGATATCTTCCGCGAGCTCGCAGAGGATCGCAGACTCACGCTCAATCAGCTCACGGCGGAGGCAGAAACCTCCGGCGAGATCGATCGGGCGCTGGATGAACGGCTCCAGATGATAGCCGAAAAGTGGGGAATGTCGAGCAAACCATTTATTCTCGAATCGCGGCTCGCTGGCTGGTTAGCGGGCGATCGTGCCGATCTTCGAATCTGGCTGGATGCCCCAGAGGAGGTTCGAGTCGGACGAATTGAAGACCGAATTGAGACAGAAGCGGAGATGCGTGTTCGTGAGGTCAGCGAAGCGGGTCGCTATGAAAAATACTACAATATCAACATTGGCGATCGAGAGTTCTACGATCTGCATCTAAACACCGCTCGTTGGAGCAAACAGGGCGTGTTTACGATTATCCGTGCCGCGATCGAATCATACGACCCAACGGATGATGAAGGCGCGTTTGAGACGCCGATCGTCGAGACACAGTAGGTCGTACATCTTTTTGACTGGGCGGTCGAACACCGGGTATGGCCCGAAGCCTCGCAATCAACGTCGCCGCAAATACCAACATCCCTGGCTTTCGTGGCCCGATCTATCCGGATGGATCGTTTGTTTATCTGCCGATCCCTGAACGAGAGCCGATCGCAGAGTTAGTGTCTGTCCCAACATATGGGGAGCTTATCGATCACCTTGATCCGCTTCCGTTTGCCGTATCTGCGGAGGTTCGTGAACAACACGTCCATCTTGATCCGGAGTTTGCAGGCTACCCGTTCTGTGAGACCTACACCTACGGCGACGAACATGGGGTAAAAGCAGGGCCAATTTCGGAGTTGGAGCCCGGCGACTGGTTATATTTTTATGCAACGCTCACACGACACGAGCCACCAGCGTCAGTGTCGATCGGGACACCACAGCCGTGGGTCACCGAAGAGTGGGGAACATACATTATCGGTGCCTTTCACATCGAATCGATCCTCTCGGATCCGCTCAACGATCCGGTGCTTGAGACGACGTCGCATCCGTATCTGAACAATGCACACCTGAAACGCGATCCGATCGACCCAGAGGTGTTAGTCCTCGGAACCGAGCAGTCAGCGCTGTTCGATCGGGCAATCCCGCTCAGTAGCCCGGATGCTGGTGCGACCGCAAACAAGATCGTGACAGATCTGTCAAATGATTCCGGAAAGGGTCCATGGTGGCGACGACGGCTGTGGTTTGATCCAGACGCAAGCGAAACGTTGCGATCGATCGTCGAGAATCGGTCGGTTGAACCGTGGCTCTGAGCGCGATTGTGTGAAGTCACTTTTATTTAGTTGCTCGGCTACTGACCGATAACGATCGATCTCTATCATTACTATGACCAAACGGGTACTCATTGTCGACGATTCAGCACTGCAACGAAGCATTATCAAAGAGGTTCTCAAAGACGAGTTTGAGATTGTTGGCGAAGCCGAAAATGGCAAAGAGGCCGTGAAAAAATATCTCCAAACAAAGCCGGATCTTATTACGATGGATATCATGATGCCGGAACTTAACGGGATTGAGGCAACAGCAAAAATCAAAGAGCAGTCCCCAGAGACGGTGATTGTGATGTGTACGAGTGTCGGCCAAGACGAAAAGATGCGTGAGGCAGTGACGGCTGGTGCAGATGGGTATGTACTGAAACCACTGGACGAGGAGGAACTGTTTGAAACCGTCACAAACGCCGTCTCATAACCAATGAGTCGAAACCGGAGCGATCGGTACCGAACGGTTGGCCGGATGCTGCTTTTGAGTTCACTTGCGATCGCGGCGGTCGCACTGTACTATTGGGCGATCTACTGGACTGGAGAGAGAACAGTGGATGAGCTCACACAGGCGTACCTCTACACGTTCTTTGTCGGGGTGATTGTCGCAATTGGTGTTGGGAGTATTCGACTTGCTAATAAGGGCAGCCAGGATAAATGAACGGAAGTTATTGAGAGAGATTGTGGATAATCGTCCACAAATATCGCCAAGGGAATGGGTATTAGTCCTCTGGTGGCAAACAAGAATGTATGAGTGCTGATAGCGTTTTGCTGAGCGATGACACACCGTTTGATCTCCGACTGTCCGAATCCGAATTAGAAAAGACTCGAACACATCTTGTTACGTTTATTCAACAGATCGTTTCAGATGCCGAAGCAGACGGCGCAACGCTCGGCATTTCTGGCGGTATTGATTCAACAACAACCGCACATCTCGCAGTTGAGGCGCTTGGGAAAGACGGCCTGCACGGTCTAGTAATGCCAAGCGAAGTAAACAACCCAGATGTAATGAGCGATGCAGAACGGGTTGCAGAGTCGCTCGGCATCGAGTATGATGTGATCGAGATTCAACCGATCGCAGAGCAGTTTTTTGACGCATACCCGGACGCTGCAGCGTCGCAGATGGCGGCTGGAAACGTCTATGTCCGAACCCGTGCGGTGTTGAACTATTTTGTTGCAAATCACGAAAATCGGATTGTGCTTGGGACCGGAAACCGATCGGAGGCAATGACAGGGTACTTCACAAAGTATGGCGATCAGGCTGTGGACTGTAATCCGATCGGCGGACTATACAAACAGCAAGTGAGACAGCTGGCAGCCCATATTGGGGTCCCACATGACCTTGTGATGCAGACACCGACCGCAGGCATGTGGGTTGATCAGACCGATGAGGAGGAGATGGGGCTGGATTACGATACGCTTGATGCGATTTTGGCGCTCCATATTGATGGACCCCTCTCAACGCATGCAACAATTAAGGCACTGAATGTTACTGCCGAGCAGGTCGAACGCGTTGAGTCGCTTGTTGCCGCAAGCGAACACAAACGATCGATGCCGCCAGCACCCGAACCGCTCAGTTTGTAACGGAAATAGAGAGACAGAGGGGCTTACGATCGATCGGCTGCAATCTCCGGTGCATATTTGTTGACAAGCTGTTCGAATGCTGCTGCTTCTGCGTTCGCTTGTGTTGCTGTTGGCCCGTGATCTCGAAGCCGCGTTTTGAGTACCGAAAGCGCATCTGATTTGTTTTCGGCGATCGATGCGGCGACGGTCTCTGGCGTGTCAGTGAGACGTGAGACAAGCCCAATACGAAGTGCTTCATCGGCGTCGATCGTCCGACCAGAGAGCGCAAAATCAAGCGCATCACCCTCACCGAGAATCCGTGGCAGTCGGACTGTGCCACCCCATGCACCGAACAGGCCGAATTTGACACCCGGCTCAGCAAAGGTTGCGGTTGGTGTCCCGATTCGAATATCACAAGCAAGTGCCAGCTCGACACCGCCACCACGTGCAGGCCCGTCAATACCCGCGATAACAACGGACTCCGCCTGCTCAATTGTGTTCGCGACTCGTTGTCCATGCTCAGCGAAGGCGTGTGGATCTGTTAGTTTTGAGACGACGTCAAGATCTGCACCTGCACAAAACGCAGAGCCAGCACCACGGAGATAGATTACTGGCTCCTGTGCATCGTCAATTGCGGCTTTCAGTTGGGTAAGTCCGGCTGGTGTGAGCGCGTTTCGGCGGTCGGGTCGATCGATCGTCACAATTCGATAGCCATCTGCCCGTTGTGAGCGAATCATACACGAGAGAAGCAGGCGTTTGCAAAGGTCTTTGGCGTTGCCGATCAAATCTGTAGGTAATGGACGACGCTGTTCGAACACGGGCCGCAGCACAGGAGGCGCTCTCCGACATTGAGCCTCCACGGCTGCAGTCAGTGCTCGAAAACCGCCTTACTGATGCGTCGATGACACCGGGTGCGTTGACGCTTGCAAGTGCTCGTGCGGCGGCACCGACGACCACTGTTGAGGGGTTGTCGGAACGTGCTGCCGGCGTACAACTCATCTACGAGGGGCTTCGCCTCACACGAACGCTTGCCCATGAGGAGCCATGGAATCCTGATGGAACTGATGAAGAGAATCTTGACGCAGACCTCGCGATCTTAGCCGCAGACGTGCTCGTTTCTCGTGGGTTCTATCTGTTGGCTCGCACTGAAGCTGCTTCGATGGCTGTTGAGACGGTCCGATCGTTCGGTCGCGATCAGACGCTTCGATCGGAGCCAAATGCCGATGTGAACGCGCTTGACGGGAATCTCGAAGTTGATGTGTTCCGACTGGCTGCCTATGCCGGCGCCACAGCGGTTGGGGGAGAGCCACCCGAGGAGTTACTCTCGTTCGTTTCGGAGTTAGCCCGCGGCTATGATGGTGTGTCGCTCCCGCCTGCCGCAGAGACGATCGACACCGAAACAAGTGACGAGCTTGCACTCCTGTCCTCGAATGGTGTTGCTCGATCGCCTGCCGATAGTTAATTCGGAGGTGGTGCTCTGTGGTATCGATCGTGCGAGCAGCTGGCATGCAAATCGATCGATGGCGTCGGGAAATCGAAACCCATAAAGACACAAGCGCCAAACGGAAAGTTGCCTGCCTGGGTAGCTTAGCGGTAAAGCGCGTCCTTGGTAAGGACGAGAGCCCGGGTTCAAATCCCGGCCTAGGCTTCATTATTTTTGGGTGTTGTCTAACGTTGATCGGCAGTACTGGACGTATTCTGGTATGTATACGATGGTAAGATGGGTACGTTGCAGAAGCCAGAAAACTCACGACGGAACTGAGACCCTCAGATAGTGATCGGTTTGGAAAATTGTGCTGAAAACAGATCGTGTAGTCAGCATACTGGCGACATTATGTTTGAGATCGTGTACGACTGAGAGCGAACATGGGGCAGATAATTAAGTCCAGATATGTGTATCATTTTATAAATGTATCTTACAACGCTGCTGTTGTGTGGGGTTCTTACTGCATTCCTTTTTTCTGCCGTTATATATTTTGACGCGGCAAGACGCGAAGTTCCAGCCGCTACTCGTCTCTTTGGGATCGTATTTGTTGCGGTCACTAGTCTCGGAGCGTTTCTTATGCCGTATCTGTTCACGGCCGAACTTTCGTATCTCTATTTTCAGATCATCAAAGAGACTGCCATTACTGTTCATCCACGCGAGTTCATGATTGTCAGCATTACTGCTGGAGTCATCCTTAGCGCGTTGGCAGCACTCATATACGTAACTTCGAGCCGAGTCTGGTACGCAGGTATGCAAACTGATGTAGAAACGCAGTGATATCACACCCGTTGTGATATGGCCCGATCGGACACAACCCACAAAGACGTTTCAAAACACTCCTACCACTCTTGTACGCAAGGGTGTTGCCGGGTGCTGCTGCTCAGGAAGCCACCGCCACCAAATCAGTACGGTGACGATCGATCGCGGCGAGCGTGTTTAGCGTGCGTTTCTGTCGGTGATCACACCGCTACCGACACCAGCTCATCACAACGTCTGTGATCGGCCGTGAGGGAGAGTTGGAGGACTCTGCATCGAGCTTCGAGACCGCAGCCGCCGAAAAGATGAGTCGCTTAGTTCCGCGGCGTTTCACGATTCGGACGCCTTCTTTCCCGAACTCGTCTAAGAAATTCATGACACGGGTGACGGTTTGGGTGTGTGGCGTCTGCCCTTCCTTTGCGTTCAGGACAGTGCGGATCGTCCGTGAGTCGATCGCAAAGCCAGCCGGGACCTTCTGTGCATACTCAGCGATATCTTTGGCAATGAACTGTGCCCGCTGTTGATTCGCGGTGAGTTTCGAGACGGCTTTTGACGGGAGTCGAACGAGTTGCTGCAGCGGCGATCGGTTCGTGTCTGGGTCCTCTTCGCTACTGGAGGGCGTCTGCTCGGATTCCAGCGTGTGAAGCCGCTGTTGGAGGTGCTTTCGGTGGTCGGTTGCGGCGTCAAGATCGGCTTCAAGGTCGTCGATCTTTGCTTCGTTTTCAGAAACCAGCTGTTCGTACTGTTCGAGTTCGTCTTCTCGCTGTTTGAGCTGCTCTTTTTGGATTTCGACACGCTCTTCGAGAGCGTCACTTTCCTCTTCTCGCTGTTTGAGCTGCTCTTTTTGGATTTCGACACGCTCTTCGAGAGCGTCATTTTCCTGTTCAAGCGCACTAATCCGCTCTTCGAGGTCATCAATCCGATCGACCAGCTCTTCGATCAGCGACAGATTCATTGTGTACCCTCCGTGAAAAACAGCGGTTGCGTGGCGAGACCTTTTTGCGTGGGTGGTGAAACTAGAGACATGCGGTTGGTTTCCTTTGACCGCACCGGATCCGTGTGCTATCACGGGTCCTTTTAGAAAGACCAAGTGATCCGGTGAGTCGTTAGTGTGAGTAGGTCGGTGCAGTTACTTGAATCTGTTTGCTTGGAGAGCGGTTGGGCTGTGAGTATTGCAGGTGTGCCGATCGGCGATTATGAACCTCCCAATGATTCGTTGTAGAATAAGGCTAACCAGGCCAATACCATCAATATCCAAGGACATAGACCCGCGGAATACACACTATTTTTCTCCTGAAGAGATCTCCTCAACAAATGTGGGTTCAATTGAGAGCAACACGTCCATGAACTACGGATGTGTAAGTATTATTTGAACTCCAGACCAGCAGATATATTCTATGTGATGCCACAATATACTGGTTTACGACACAAACCAACTTACCAGTCACCAAGGAACTCAATTTCCATGTCGATATTATCCACGAGGTCGCGTAGATTATTCTGTTTTCCAGACGTACTAAGTGCAGTGTGCAGATAGTGGCCATCCACAAGTTCATATGCCCCTCGCATTTCGTCCCCATTTGGATGAAGCGGCTCTGTATTGATCAAACAGTTCTTCCGAGCATTGGACGGAAAGTATGGAATTTCAATCTGCTCAGTCAGCGCATACTTGGTTATTAAATAGTCCACTGCGGCAGTCATATTCATATTCTGTTTTGTATGTGGCTCAGATTCCGAATCAGGAACCACCGCTCCATCAGAAAACCGGATGACGTATCCTTCGAACCCGGTGTTGATCGTGTGAGAATCACCATCGTAAGATGCGGGAAGATTCCCCACTGAATCAGTACTATCCTCGTCGTAAGATTGGGAAACCAGGATCGGTGACTCGGATGACGGTGTGGTATGACTCACAAACCGCCGTTGATCATGTAGTAGTGTCACAAGATTTTGGACGAACTCGCGAGATTGCTGTGTCAGATCGATTGGGAGGTCTCCAACTGTTGATTCTATCGAAGCAACGATCGACTCCGTGAGTTGGTCTTCATTCGTTTTAACATCCTGAATCGCTTGGTTTGTGCGCCCAATCTGCTCTGCAACCTCGTCAGATTTCCCAGAGTGGATCGACTCCTTCGAGAGCAACGAAAGAAAGCTTGGGTCGATACGAAGATCATCCAAGTTGAATGTCAGCACAGACATCTCTTTGACACCGTTTTGATGACGATCTTTTGTAAGAACTTCAAATGACTCGCCATTTGTAAGAATTCCCCAATCGACAGCAAGCTCTTGTCGCATATAGCTCCGGAGTTGTCGCAGTTCGGTATCGGTGAGCGTTGCATGGATCGGTTTTGCTTCGACAAACACGACTGGTGAGTCACCGAGCATAAGCGCATAATCAACACGGGTATTTCCAGACGCCATTGGAACGGTGTACTCTAATACGACTTCAGACGAGTACAGGTCCCACCCCAACAATTCAAGAAACGGTTGAATGAGTTTGACTTTTGTATTCTCCTCATCCATTTGTGGATTCGACTCGATGATTTGATAGCTTTGATTTATATATGCATCAATATCATGTTCATCCATTGATTAATTATTTCGACTAGTAGTGGTTAAAAATAGCTCTAAAATGCGCGGAGAATCGAGTCGAGATGTCCACCATTCGTGATGAACATACCCTAATGGTTGGTTCTAGAGGTTCCAGTACTACCAATCGATTAAACAAGCAATAACTGAATACAACAGTGACCGTGCTATACTGGTGAGTCCATCTTCCACTTGATCGGATCGATGGGTTCTGCATCCGATCGCTTCGTCTCCTCGGTAATACACCCACGCAGTGATGTCAGCGATTGGGCTGTATCCCCATTCAGATCGTGCTGGATAACAATCCGATCATCTTCTATGGTCATCAGAACCGACGCACCAGGTTCGATCGCTAATTGCTCACAAATTGATTTCGGGATCCTCACCCGCCCACTTTGGTCTATTCTTTGTTTGAATCTCATATTATTATTACAGTAAGGAGACAATTAATCATTCATTTAACAAATTCTCACTTGGACCGTGGTCGGCATCATCAGACAATTATGCATTCAATATATATGATATGAAGATCGCGAAGGTTCTTACGCACTCGGTTTCACAGACAGCGATCGTCACCGGGCAGACGCTGGACGACAACGATCGGATACAGTCACACAGCGTACAAAAGTATTCAAGAAGTTCTTATTTCGTTCCAGGCGTTGCAGACCGATCGGTACGACCACCGAGCGTCTCGAAGTCAAAGTTCTCGAACTGTGAGGGAGCAACACCTTCGGTTGCGTACACGTAGAGGGCGGTCTTTGCAATGCCCCAGATCGTCTGGCTGATGAGGTAGGTAAACACCATTGCCAGTGCAACGAGCACGATCGTCAACAACACACCCAACCCAGCAGAGAGGACGAGCAGTGGGATCGAGATGGCGACGGCTGAAATAACGAGAATAACACCGATTCCGAGCACGATTGCGGTGATTCCGAATCCAGCACCGAGCGTCTCACCCCATGTATCCCGGAACGTCTCACCGCTGCGTTTGAACATCGAGGTGGCCGTTACATCCTCAAACACCAACACAGGGACGATGAAGAACGTCATAATCGACCAGCCAATGGCAAAGATCGATCGCATGATTGACGCAACCGGGGTATCTGAGTTCTCAAGCATCCGGAAGAGAATACTCACCGTTGCAGAGATGAGCGACCAGACGACGATCGGGCCGATATGAGGGTTAATCGCAGTCATGCTCTCGCGGATCTGTGGCTCCCGGCCGTGAAACACCTCATTGGAGGCATGCACAAGTGCGGCCGAAAAATACGTGCTGAAGAAGGTAGTGACGAAGTAGAGCCCAAACAGCACAATGTACTCCAATCCACCACCGATCACGTCTGCAATCACCATCGGGAGGAAGAACAATACCAAAAAGAAGATGCTCGAAAGTCCCGCCAACAGCGGAAACACGAGGAGTTTAGGGTGATCACGAATCACCGAGAGGCTGTCTTTTGTGAGCGTCCAGCCGGTTTTCAACCGACTAAAAAACCCAAATCCATTTGATTTCGTACTGGTTGCCATACCGGTGGGTCTCAGGTGACGTATTTATATATGGTGGCTCAATATCGGGCAAAGTGACTAATCATTAGTATCTCCACTCCCACGTTTTGACACAATGACAGCCGATGATCGCGTCTACTATGTCATCAGCGATCTGCATATCGGTGGCGATGAGCAGCTTGAAGATGTCGAGTTCTTAGACGAACTTCTTGAGTTTCTCAAGACGCTCGAACAAACGGAGGAGAACGCAGAGCTCATAATTAACGGCGATGCATTTGGGCTCTGGGAGTTTACAACCGTTGACGGGCTTGAAAAGTTCGATGTCTTAGAGGATACATATCCGGAGCTGTTCGAGCAGTTCAAACACACCGGCGAAAACATCGATATTACGCTCCTTCCAGGAAATCACGATCACGAACTTGCCGCATATCAGGAGTATGTCGATCGGTTTGCACAGTACAATGTTGACCTCGTTCAGGATGAGTCGATCAAACGGCCGATCGGCGAGCATGCAATCCATTTCGAACACGGCCATCAACAAGATGCAAATAACCGTATCGACGATTGGGGGAGTCCACATGCAACGCCGCTTGGCTACTTTTATAATACGCTCGTAACGAGTCGAGCAGGCCAGCTTTCCGATCGTGGCCGATACAATTGGCTCAAAGATGTCCAAGCGGTCACGCCAACCGAACGGATGCCTGTCTGGTTGCTCTCAAAATACTTCTACCGGGAGATGAATCCGCTGCTTCGGTATTCAATCGTCCCGTTTTTGTTGTTGTTCAATATCAGTGCGATTTTGGCGGTGCTTGCAGGACTCGATCTGCTTGGGATCTGGTCGGCACCGGTAACACAAGGAACCGAGTTTCTTGGACAGTTTGGACGTGCCGGAACGGCCGCGTGGTTCTTCCTTGCAATTAATGTTGCAGTGACTGGGCTGTTATTGCTTGTTGGGGTGCCATTGTACTTCATCCGGAGAGATATCCGAAAAACGATTACACGATTTGGAATCTTCGAGACGGAGCTGACCGTCGATCCAGAAACGCCGTATAAGAGTGCAGCAGAGCAGATTTTTAAAGATGATCCGGAAACCGCCATCTTCTGTTATGGACATACACACCGCCCATCGGTACAGTCAGTCAACGGTGGATTACTAGTCAACACCGGGACGTGGCTCAAGCGCCTCCACCGTCGGGATGGCATTATTGGCATTCTGCCGCCAGTGTTTCATCCGTCGTATCAGCTTGCAGCAGTAAAGATTGAATCGACAGCCGATGGCGGAATCGGAGTCGAGTACGAAGAGATGAAAAAACCAAGTCCAGCCGGTGAAGAGCTCACTCGGACGGAGCGCTTCTTTACTGTTGGTAGAGAGCCAGTTCCGGACTTACCCGATCGGACAGTGATCAATCCAGAACAAGCGGAGCAGTCACAATCAACAGCACCACAACTCGAACAGTAGCCGAGTGAGACACTACACGGAAAACATATACGACAGCAATGGTGATGTATCAAAAGATATCCATGCGTACACGTCCTGCACCCTCCAGACAGGATCGGTTAGCGATCGGAATTACCCGATTCCATGATGGTCAGTGACGACCACGACAGCACAGCTTACACAGCATGCAAAGACGATCGGGAACCGGATGCAACAAAATGTCCGTGATACAATCCGCATCGATACGCGATCGCTTGCAATCTTTCGAATTCTGTTAGGACTGCTTGTTGTCGCGGATATACTCCTTCGGTCCCGGAACTTCTGGTACTTCTACTCTGGAGAGGGGGTCGTTCCACAATCACTTGCGCTTGATGCAGGCCGCGAAAACGCCTTTTCGTTCTACTTTTTTGTTGATGATCCAACGCTTATTGCAGGGCTATTCGTCCTCCAAGTGCTGTTTGCAATACAGCTGATATTTGGGTATAAAACACGTATTGCGACGATTATTTCGTTTCTTTTTGTTGTCTCACTTGACCATCACAATCCGTTCGTCACGAGCTATGCGGATATTCTGTTCCGGCTGTTGTTCTTTTGGGCGATCTTTTTGCCGCTTGGTGAGCGGTGGTCGATCGATGCAGTCCATCGCGATCGATCGCCTCGATCTTCATTTGCAGGGATTGCAGCGCTCTTTGCAATGGGGCAGATGGTATGGATGTATCTGGTGAACTGGTTCCATAAATCGCAGGACTCCCTTTGGACCAGCGGTGAAGCAACACCGCTTATTATGGGACTCGACGACATGACATTCCTGCTTGCAGGGACCGTTCGTGAGTTCCCGACGCTGCTGGAATATGGTGGCTTGCTGTGGTACTACATGCTGTTGGTCTCTCCGCTTTTGATCCTGCTTGTTGGCCGCACACGCTACCCGCTTATATTGTTATTCTTCGGTGGACACGCCATGTTCGCGCTCACCGTACGCATTGGTGCGTTTGCATACGTTGCGTTTGCTGGGTTAGTACTGTTTTTGCAGCCACAGTTCTGGAGCGACACCGCTGCACTCAGTCGCCGCGTTGGAATGCGTACCGAACCGTTTGAGACCGTTCGAGATCGGTGTATCCAACTGGCAGAGCGGGTGCCAAAACGACAGCCACAGCATCCATCGCTTCCAGCTCTGAAACAGTACACCTACAGCGCCGCATTGGGCATTGTGATCGGATCGATCGTCATCTATACCGTGTTTACAGTTGTTCCAATGGGCGTCGTTGGTGAGCAGGTCTCTCCGGAAGATCGGATCGAGGAGAACGCTCGTGCACTCAGTATCGACCAACCGGAGTGGAGCGTCTTTGCGCCAACTCCACGAACCACCGATCGATACTACGTGTTTGCGGCAGAGACTGCGGATGGAGCGCTGATTGATGTGTACAATGATGGTCGCGAACTAACAAGCGAGCGGCCATACGACGAATTGCAGAACCAGTACGGAACCTATCGTGAACGCTTCTATATGAATAGCATCCGACGATCGGGGATGCAGGATCGAGACGACTCTGCAGCCGTATTAGCAGCCTATACGTGTGAACTGTGGGCCGAAGAACACGATACCGAGCTTACCCAGCTCACAATGTACACAATCACAGAATCGATCACACGAGAAACGATCAGCGACCCGGCAAACAGGGAGAGTCGAAGCTGGGTTATGTTTGAATACAGCTGCACTGATGAGCCACCGGAGCGGATTGCGCTTCCTGACTGATCGGGACACTCAGGCCCACCGGAATGCTGAATTATATCGAAACCGAACCTGTAGATATGACAGAGGAGAGTTCAGGCGAGGATGCAGTAGTACTGTTTGACGGCGTCTGCAACCTCTGTACGGGGTTCGTTCAGTATATAATTCCACGGGACCCTGACGGGATATTCAAATTTGCATCGTTGCAGTCTGAAGTTGGTGAAGCGCTCCTTGAAAAACATGGACTGGAAAATCATAATCTCGATTCTGTGGTGCTCATCGACGGCGATGATGTCTACATCAAATCGTCGGCGGTGTTAGAGATTGGTGCAATGCTTGGTGGGGTATATACGCTTGCACGACCACTCATGATTCTCCCACAACGGCTCCGAGATTGGGGCTATGATGTGGTCGCTGCAAACCGCTATCGAATCTTTGGAAAAAAAGATCAGTGTATGATGCCATCAGGAGATATTCAGTCACGATTTTTAGAGTAAGTACGGTATGGAACGGCTGTCGGAAACCCAGTGTTTACACTGTTGAAGTGCGAACGTGAGTTATGGCAACATTTGAGATTCCGATCTCCGATCGAATTGACAGCGAGATTGATAGACTCGTTCATCAGGGTGAGTTCCTCAATAGAGAACAAGCGATCGAAGAACTGCTTACAATGGGTGTGTCAACGTACAGTACCCCAAATGAGACGGAAGATGGACTCGACGATGGGCTTTTTTCACAAGTGACTGATGATCAACAGGATCCAGCACGACGAGACGATCTCAACGACGGCTACTCGTTCTAATCAGTAACGGCTTATTTCCGCTACTAGCTACACGACAGAAACTACTCATTACCGATAGACAGCGTCACTTCGGAGTGGAATCCACACTATGGCTACCGTTGGGAGTGGAAGGGATACATTTGTACAGTATAAGATAACAAACAGCAGCGTAACGAAAACCCATTCGGCCGTGTTAGATACATGGCTGGACAGAGTATCGGTGAGTCAACACAGACACAGTGGACAATACCAGCAGATGAGTCACTTCTCAGATATCTGGTTGTGGGAACGTTATTCGCAGTGTGTGTGTTATGTATTGAGCTACTCGTCTCTGGCGAGCCATTTACAACCGGAATCATAACCCAAGCTGGGGCAGATGTTTTTGGGACAGTCACTGTGCTGCTGATTGTCCTCCCGATTGGATCGCTCATGTTGATCGGTGCTGCTGCGACATTCGGTTTCGAGCGCTACCGACTCTACACACCGCTGCTTGGAAGTGGGCTACTCCTTGGAACCATCGCACTACTGATATCCAGTGCGGAAATTACTGCGGCTGCAATACTTGCGGCACCAATTTTTATGTTACCGGTTGGAGTTGGTGAATACTATTTCAGACACGCATTCATAGCGGAGCGATCGGCACTGATAATAAAAACAACAGGGATAGTGATACTCTATACGGGATATGTCTCTTGGAGTGTCTTGTGGCCACTGGTTGGAAGACAGACACCGTGGCTTTTGCAGCTTACTCCATACCGGTTTATAATAGCAATCTGGTTTCTGTTTGGGCTGTATCTAGCTATTATTGGTATTTCAACGCTCTTTGCGAGCAAGCTAGGCGTGTATATGCCGCTCTGTATTGGTTCGCTGTGGCTGCTTTTTGAGCTAACGTACTTACATGGACGAGTCGGTGCGGGAGATTTCGCATTTTTGTTGTATGTGTTCTGTGGGCCGCTTGTTGCAGTGGCTACTGTTGGAGCAGGGCTGGTTGAACATCAGATCTATACCAGATTCAGACAGTAGCCATGGATTTGAGGGGCATATTTTTCAGCCATTCAGTTGTACACAGTACCATGCGAATCATTGTCGTAGGATACGGCCGCGTTGGAGCCCGAACAGCGCGTGTACTTAATGAGGAAGGCCATCAGGTGGTTGTTGTCGAAAATAACTACTCGAAAGTTGAGCGTGCAGAGCAAAATGGCCTTACGGTTGTTGAAGGGGACGGAACGGACCCTGAGATCCTAAAAAAAGCAGGGCTCAACGAGGCAGACTCTATCGGTGGCATTACCGGCGATATAAAAACAAACTACGAAATCTGTTTGATCGGCAAAGAGCATGGCCTTCGTACGGTGTTACGGATCAGCGAGGATGTGAGCAAGGCAGAATATGAAACCTACACTGAGGTTGCTGATGAGATGATCTATCCGGAGCGGTTGGGTGCTGCAGGCGCAAAAACCGCACTCCTTGGTGGGAGCCTCAATGCAATCGGTGATCTTACCGAGACATTGCAGCTAACGGTTGTGACAATTCCGGAGGGGTCGCCTGTTGTCGGAGAGCATGTTAACGAACTCTCGCTACCCGAGACTGCACGGCTCTACGCACATGGTGGCTCACGCGAGCCGCTTACAATCCCGCTTCCGGGGACAATTCTAGAGGCAGGCGATCGGGTTGCACTGCTCATCGAACGTGAGGCCGCAGATACTGTAAGAACGATACTTCTCGGAGCGGAGTAAAAGAAGGTGGGACGGAGTGGAAAAGTAGGCGCGAAGTACGAGGACGGGAACTGAGGCCGTGTGACGCGCCTAAAATCAATAAGCGCTTGTGTGCTCTTAATACTACGTCAGACAGATGACATACAACCGGACGGACATATAGACTCTTTGTACTACTGAATAAATAGAACGTATGGACTGGGCCACGTTGTTTGCCGAAACCAAACAGACTGAGCTATCGGTTCCCGAAATATCTAGCCAACTCGAAGAGCTGAGAGAGAATCGAGATCGGCGCTCAACAGCGACTGCTGTTGATGAACCGGGTGATCCAAGCCCAGTTCGGATTGTCGTTGATGTAGATGTGCTCGTTGCAGACGTATTCAACGCATCATCACCTGCACGAACAGTAATGGACAAGCTATGGGAACACTCTTGGATCAAACTGGTTGGGAGCGATCAATTGCTTACGGAGACGACCTCGCTACTTTCGACAGTTAGCGACGAGTCGCTTGCAACAGCGTGGCGGTCACTGATCGAAGAGTGGCGAACACCGGTGACGCACCCAAATCAAGATCATCCGGCGCTTGGGTCGGCATACCGCGGAGGTGCAATGCACATTCTAAGCTATGACAAAACACTAACTGGCCCACGTACAGCAACCGCATTACAGGGCCGGTTTCCAGTGAGCATCCGAACACCGGACGCATTCAATGCGATCTTTTCACCATCGTCGTTGTATCAAGAGATTTCAGATACCAAATATGACGGCCCAGACAGGCTCCCACGGAAAAACCAATCCTGAGTGCTATTTCAGATCAATAGTAGCAACGTCCCATCATCTTCAACAAGCACAGAGCTTCAGACTTGTATGCCGTAGCAGTGCGAAGGGGTCAAATACAGATTATCGGGTTTCAAACCACTCTGCAAACTTTGCAAGCGCACGTCCACGATGTGAGAGTGCGTTCTTTTCTTCAGCGGTCATCTCCGCGAAGGTTGTTCCATCGTGCTCGAAAATTGGATCGTACCCAAATCCACCGCTGCCACGTGGCTCGACAATCGTTCCCGGAACCGCACCTGAAAACAGTTTGACAGGCAGTGGTTGTGATTCCTCTTCATCTGCAGTTGCGCCGGTAGCAGCTGCAGTAACTCGATCGTCTCTATCGATCGGATCCGGAGATGCCTTGAACGCCCCACCGTCACAGTACGCAAGGACACAGCGGAATGACGCCGATCGGTCTGCCAGCGGTTCAGAGAGGGTCCACACACGTTCGATGCCGATTGTATCCTCGACAAACGCAGAGTACGGCCCAGGGAACCCATCAAACTCATCAATAAAGAGTCCCGCATCGTCCACGATCACTGGCTCGCCGACCTGTCGGTACGCTTCCCGTGCACCGTATGCAGCGATCGGTTCAAGATCGTGACTCTGGATTTCAGTGTAATCAAAGTTGTATCCACTGACAGCGTCTTCGCCGAGGTATGCGCGTGCCTCACGGAGTTTGCCGTCGTTTGTCGTCACATAGTGCAGCATACACGTCTGTTTGGCGGGATAAAAAAAGAGTCGTCGATTAGCAGGGGGTCAAGAAGTTAGTCTTCGACAATGACTTCTACGGGTTCATCTTCGGCCTCTGCTTCTGCCTCTGCTGCGGATTTTGCGCTGCTTTGTTCTTGCCAGAGAAGCGCACCAACGACCGCAAGCACCGCCCACGATCGCCAGTTAGCAAGGTTGATTGTGTAGCCAATGCCGAACGGTTTCTTGACGAGCATCTTTTTGCCTGGTTGCCAGTATGCAGAGAGCATACGCCCAAGGCTTGGACGTTCAAAGTTGTACGGGATACCGAGGATTTCACCAGATTCTGGTTTGTCTGCCATACTACACTGTACGCCGTACCCCGTAATGAAAATTGGTGTCTTCTGTGACACCTCACAACGGCACGGAACTACCAGTCGATTTGCTCTCTATCCCGCCAAAACAGGCCACTCGGGGACTCTGCAGTGAAATGAGCAAGCCAAACAGGAGTATCTGCGCCCTCTTTTGGGCTTTTTGGTGCATCGGGAGAGCCAAGATCGGTTCGGACCCATCCTGGACAAGCCGAATTAGCGAGAACACCGTCTATCCGATATTCTTCGTGGAGATAGGCGGTGACTCCATTCAACCCTGTTTTTGAGACTCTGTATGCAGGATAGCGACCGCTCATTCCCTCACCCACTGCCCCCATTCCTGACGAAACGTTGGTGATCCGGCTACCCGCGCAAGTGCTCAACAGAGGAATCGCAGCGCGTGTCAAAAGCGTCGGTCCGCGGAGATTAACGGCGAACGTCTCATCAATTGTGTCGATCGCATTCATATGGAGTGGCTTGCGTGGCCCCGCAATTCCCGCATTGTTGACAAGGATATCTAGCACTCCGTCCATCTCTGTGATCCGTGTAATGGCCGCCTTGATCGTCTCCGTATCCGTCACATCAAGCTTGATTGGGAGTAGCTCCGAGTCGGAGAGATAAGATGGCGTTCGCGCACCAGCAAAGACAGTTGCGCCGCTTGCAGCCAGCCCGCGTGCAATCTCATAGCCAATGCCTCTCGTTGCACCGCTTACAAGCGCAACTTGACCGGAGAGGTCGTTGTGCAGTGAAACAGTCATAGATCTGATTCGCAGTGTTAGCACAGAACATCAATTCGTGTGTTTTGATAGAGCGCGCTATGAATCGCTCTGTGCAGGATACGACAGTGTCTCAGCAGCGCTATTGTACACAGCTCCATCAATTCGCATTCCGGCCAGTTTGAGTACAGCGATCGGATCGGCAGCGCTGATGTCCGTCAGAGTCACAGTTCCGTTGTTGGTCAGTTTGGTTTCGATCGTCTCCTGTTGTGTAAGAAATGCCTGCACCGCATTCGTCGCTGGAGTAATCTCTGTGGACGCATTGGCGAGCGCCATAGCAGACTCGCGCCATACTGAAGCGAATTCTTGGAGTGAGGCTGCTGCTGTGAGATCACCGATTGGGTCTGCCGCAAGGATAGATGGCCGTGAAACAAATCCATCAGGAACCGGTCCCGTATGAATCGTAGCCAGTTCAGCTTCGATCGACGTAATTGCACTGAGAAGTGCATGTTTCAGTACGTCTCGGGTCAGCGCTTCGAGCCCATCGAGGGGTGGTGTCCCAAAGAGCGGATCTATTCCCGAAATGACTGTTGACATCGATTGAACCTTGCCCGCAGTTGGGCCATCATAGGAATCTCGAACATCGTGTGTGGAAGCCGTCTGAAGAAGCGAACAGAGCCGATCGAGCCGTTCGTCCGCGAGTGTTCGTCGAAGTTCGTCACCGATCGGTGTGACCGTAAACTCACGTGGCTCCGCTGGTTGAGCGACAGCGATCGAGATCGGCTTGAGATCATCGGCCCGGCCATCATTGATCGCAGCACGATGTTTTGCACAGCGAACGGCTGCAGCCGAAAGTACCCCTGCAGCCTCGCTCAACCCGGCTGCAACAGCACGGTCAGAAAGGTTTTCAAGTTTTGTTTGACAGTCGGAAAAAAGCTCCGAGGCAACAGATTCCTCACCACGTTTTGCGTGTTTGACTGCACTGTCGAGCGTTTGCTCGATCGGTTTGAGCCGCTGCCGAAGCTCGTTATATCGCACAAATAGCCTCACCGATCGAACACCTTCCGACTGAATCCCGGTCTGTTTTGTTACCGTACGGATCGCAGTCAGCCCTTGTGCAAGGGTTTGACGCTCCCGTTTTGTGTGCAGTCGCTCATCGGTACTCCCCGCGTCTTCGACAACCGGCTCTGGGACCGTGTATGCGGTCGTCGCAATTGTATAGAGCACAGCCGCCTGTTCATCAAGAAGAATCGAGAGTGCGGTTCGAATGCGTTTTGCATCCGTGTCGAAGCCACCTTCTGCTGCAGCACGAAGTGCAAGCACATAGGATTCGATCGCGATCGTATATGCCCCTGCCGCCCCAAGGAGGTCATCAGTCGTAAGCAGTCGGTCGCCCCGTCGAACCGCATCCCAACCGGTCCCAGCGGCCGCAGTGACGCCCTCACGGGAGGTGGTAATCGGTGGTAGTTCGTGATCTTTGGTAAGTCGGGAGAGGAGATCTTGAATTGTTTCCGTTGCTCGTTCTGGAGTGTATTGGGAAAGCTCGTGTGCGGTTGCAAGTGCAAGTGCAGCCTCAAGCCGTGCAAGCGTCTCCGCAAACGCTTCTGTGCCTGTTGACTGCTGTGCGGACTCAATGCGTTGGACAACGAGGTCAAAAAGACCACTCGATTCGCTAATCGCCATAGCAAGCGAGTGTTCAGTCATCGATCGAGCTTCCTCTTCATTCCCGGCCTCCGCAGCAGCACGGGCATCACCAAGATCGATCGTCGAGATCTGTAGCTCCCCTGCGTGGCGTTTCAACGCCTCCATGAAACGTGAGGTACCAGTAAGATACTGTTCTGTTGGTGGAACGCGGTCGGCAAGGGATGTGGCAACAAATGCTGCAGCGGCTGCTGTAAGCGGTCGGCCACCAACAAGGCTACTTTGTGCATCATCAAGAAACTGGTGTGCGGTTGGGATGTTCACTGGGGCGGCAGCGACAATCTTTCCTGCGCGTTCCACGTCTTCGGTCGGATCTGTGTGAGTGCGATGGCTTCCACCCGAGTCTGTGAACAGTCCGTTAATCTCTGCGCCGAATTCGATCGCCGTCTGAACAAACTGCTCGTGATAGTACTCGAGTCGAGAGAGATCGACACCGCCCACAACCTGTCGTGTAAACAATACAGCGAGTGGAACACTAAACAGGCCGGCGACAAACCCCCCAACACCACCGACAGAGAACAGAGAGATTGCACGGGCGACGAAGGGGACCGTTGCAGCAGTAAGTGCAACGACAAAGAACTCAACAGTGACTGCAATTGGATCATCGTGAATGCCAGCCGCTCGATCACTGAACGACGACCGGCCCACGATTGATCCAGTATAAATCAATACCGCGCTCGCCATCCCAGCAAACAAGAACCCAATTAACGTCGTTGGATGGCCGATAAGCCAGCCAGCTGCTGCAGTTGCGAACAGGAGCACAAGAACGACTGCAACGATCGCATTCAGCGCAAAGCCAAGGGTTGAAACACCAATAATCAACCCCCACAACCCAATCAGCCCCAGCAGATAGCCTGCAACCGCAGCATTCAGTGGTGAGATATGAATCGAGCCAGAGACGATCGCGATCGTTGGAATAGTCACACACAACACACACACTGCAGTGAGTGCAATTGCACTTACAGCAGATCGATATCGACGCGAAAGGTAGCGTGCGCACAACAGAACGGTCGCGATACCAGCGCCAACGCCAGCGGTTGGCATCCAGCGGAAAAGCAGCGAAACAAGTACAACCAAAGCGAGGGCAGACGCAGTCACAGAAATGGTAGGTACGTGCCGCATTCAGTACACCTCTGGGCACCATCCTTTGTACCGGATGATCGTTGTCTGCCACACACCGGTTTGAAGTGAATCACGGTTCTCAAATGTAATCTGAACCGGGGTGTCTGAAACAGCCTCGTACACGAGTTCTATGTATGGCTCCGGCCCGGTTTGACGCAACACTGTCTCGTCAGGAGCGGTAACTGTGACTTTCGGAGATGTGCCGCGCTGCGTGATTGATTTGATATATATTCGGTCGCTCTGTCTCATCGCCACCAGCTCGGTTAGATTGCCAGTTTCGGGGACTGCATCAACCCGGTTATACAACACGTCGCACCGATCGCCACTGAGACAACCGGCAACACTCACAAGCGTAGCCGAGCCGGCAGCGTGCAGGAGTCTTCGTCTGGAAACCGATATGGCGGGTAGTTCACGACGCCGATCGCTGCCCATTATTGTGTGTCAAGAACAGCACACCTAAGAGTGTGGTTGATATCGGCCGCGGCTCTCAATCGTTCGAAGCCGATCAAGGACTGCAGCTGTTCCAACTGAACGATATCCCGCTTCAACAGCAGCATATAACGGTTCTGGATCCTCTGCAGTGCCACCAATGCTCTGTTTGAATACGTGGAGATCCATTGCATGATCTTCGATATGTGCCGTATGAAAGCCAAGCCCAAAGTCGATCAGATACGTCTTCTCCGGGCCAGTACGAACGTTTCGCGTCGTTGGGTCGCCATGGACAATACCGTTATTATGTAAGGTTGCAAGGTGTGTTCCGATCGTCTTAACGTGGCGTTTTGTGAGATTTTCCGCAAGATCAGTATCACCGACGTACTGGAAGTCGATCGTTGCAGTGTGTGTATCCACATCCCACACGATCGGTGTTGGAACGCCAACACGGCGCGCATCGCTCGTTAGTCGGGCTTCTGCGGCAGTTCGTGTTGTTCGCAGTGACGCTTCTAACTCCGGGTGTCGGTACTGCTTTGTCACACGCTGTTTCCGGGCGATCGGACCGGGAACAGACCCAGCCGCCGTATCGTGGTACGTAACAACAGCCTCGGCCCCGCGAAGCGCGTTCTCAGAACCTGGTGTTCGTGCAACCGATTCCTCGCTGTCACGCCACGTTACCGGGACCTGATCGGGTCGGAAGTTTGGATCGATCGCAGAGTCTTCGATCGCCATTGTGTCGCCCGCAGCAAGCATTTTTGCGCCGAGAAGTGCAATCATTCCCGCATTGTCCTGCAAAAATCGTGGTTCAGGTGCGTAAAACTGTGCACCGCGCGCCTCACACATCGTTGCGAGCATCTCTCGAAGTCGAGCGTTTTGTCCCACGCCACCACCGAGAACCAACTCATCTGTGCCAGTGAGCGACAGTGCGCGTTCTGTGACCTCGGTCAGCATTCCAAAGATATGTTCTTGTAGTGAAAAGCAGATGTCTTCGATCGCCTCACCGTCGTCCGCGGCCTGTTTGGCTGCACTCATGATCCCTGAGAAGGAGAAGTCCATTCCTTTGACGACATACGGGAGGTCAATGAACGAACCATTTGCTGCCGCGCGCTCAACTTTTGGGCCGCCAGGATGTGACCAGCCGACATGGCGAGTGAACTTGTCGATCGCGTTCCCGACGCCGGTATCCATTGTCTCACCAAGCACCCGATATCGGCCGTTGTGATAGCCAAGCAGATGTGCATTCGCACCGCTTGCGTTGAGACAGACCGGCGAGTCAAAGCCGGCAAAGTGGCGGCCAACTTCGAGGTGCGCGACCATGTGATTTACACCAACTAACGGAACGTTGAGAGATTTCGAAGCCGATCGAGCAGCGGTTCCAACGATCCGAAGACACGGCCCTAACCCTGGCCCGCGCGAGAATGCAACGGCGTCGATCGCAGGGCCTGTTGTTGCTGATGGGGCCGTCTCGATAGCATGTTGCAGAACGGTGTCAATAACAGCAGGGATGGCATCTGCCATGTGTTCTGCGGCCTCGCGCGGATGAATACCGCCGCTCTCGGGTTCGTAGGGATCGGATTCGATGAAAATACGATCGGCCTCGGTGTCACAGAGCGCGGCGCTTGCGGCCCACGCCGTTCCCTCGATGCCGAGGATACGCATTCGTGGTAATTATGCTTCTTCGGCTTCAGCGTCTACGTCGTCGCCGGCGCTGATTTTGTTGCGTTCGAGCATGTACTCTTGCTCGACGTCGCGTGCAAAGTCGGAGGTCTCGTACACTTTTGCGTAGCCGACGGTTTTTCGCATCCCGAACTTTGTTTTGAGCTCGTGAACGACAACCTCGTCTGAGGACTTGTCGAGCTTTGCTGCGAGCGAGTCGCGAACGGAGAGTCGTGATGGAGTTGCTTCCTCGTGAACGATCTGGAAGCGAACATCGGTTCGGTGCAACATTGGATTTTCGTCTTTTGAAATGATTTCGACGTCCATAGTTTAGTTGTCGTAACTTCCCGCCGAAAGGAGTAAAAGGATTTCGAAGGGTCCCTCACAGATTCTCACCTTCTGAGAGCACCCAATGTTACTTTTTGGATAGCAATCGTAGTGAGACATGTTATGTCCCCTCACCCAGATCCGGATCGGGCTGGTTCGTCAAATCGTGGGACGATGAGTCAGTTACTTGCGCTTACTGCGCCACCGACACCAACGCCGCTCGAACCAAACGAACAGCCAAAAGCGCTCCCTGAAGGCCAAAAAACGCCCCCTGCGCTTGAGACGCTTGACATGCAGGCGCTCCCAGAGTCACCACGAACGCAGCTCTCATGTTGGGACCCTCGCGAATGCGTTGGAACACCACACTGTCCACCACGCTGTCCAATGTTTGTTGATAAAGAGGGTGCTCGGGTTCGGGTTCGAGCGTTTCGATCGTTCGATCGATCGCCGCTGATTGAGATGTACGTGAATTTCGATCGCGCACATGTCGCACAAGGAATTCCACCCGCAACAGAGACACGAATCGAAGATTGGCTCTCACACCTTCTCGAAGACGGCTACAATCTGATCGCAGAACGAGCGGGAACGGTTGTTGGTCACGCCGTCTATACACCAACCTCCGATCCGGAGCCAGAGCTTGCAGTATTTGTTACCCCGGAGTATCACGATCACGGAATCGGGTCGGAGCTTTGTAAACATGTTATTGCACATGCGGCAGCAGCCGGCCACGACGCGATCGTTCTCGACGTCGAGCGCGGTAACAGACGCGCCACACACGTCTACGCACGGCTCGGGTTCGAAGTCGTCCGAACCCATGGATTCACACAAGAGATGCGACTCGAACTAACGGAGGCGGTTGCAGAACAAACACAGCGTCCACCAGCCGACCGAAACCACGACAAAGACGACGTGTAACGATGCTAGTTCGTTGGTGTCGCGATCAGCGAGCGCGCAGTTTCAGTGTCGCCATCGAATTGTGTAAACAGCTTATCAGCGTGCTGTTTCATCTCTGGGGTAACCGGAACACAGACCATTCCAACATCCGGTTGTCCGTAGACAATTGACGCACCAAGCGGTGCCGCAAGGATTGCAGGAAGCGTGAGGAGGTCTTCCTCACCAGTAATGTACAGCACGACAGGTTTGGGGTCATCGATCGCCTCACGAAGCGAAATAAGCGCTTCTTTGCTGATCTCTGCAGGTGGGTTTGTCACTGAAATCTGGTTCGGCGAATCAGATAGGACACGAGAAATTTCATCGCGTACAGCCTCGCGTTTCGTCTTTCCGTCGATTGCCGCAACTGCAGGTTCGACTCCCGCGTTTCGGAGGTGATAGGTGACAACATCACCCACAGTAATCAAGAGCCGACCGCGATCGTACGCTGTTGCGGTTTCAGAGGCAGCCGCTAACAAGGCATCAGTGTTGGTGAACACTGGGCCAAGCGGATCTTTGAACGCTGATCGGAGCGAGTCGGGGAGCGTAAGCATCGGCTGCTGTTAGCTACCGGACTTTCAGTGCGTAGCCGCCTGGTTCTGTCACGTTCATTTCGACTGCGATCTCGCTCTCTTCTGGGTGTGTGATCACGACATAGCCAGCCCAATCCTCGGTGAGGCTTGAGGAGCCGCAGTGATCACAGCTTTGAGAGTCTGGACCGTTGATATGGTGACACTCCCGGCAGGCGAGTCGTGTTCGGGCCATCTACTCATCTCCCGCCGTCGCATTCTGTTCGCGGCGACGGCGATCTCGATCGAGCCACGAGAGTTTGCCGAGACCCGGCTGTTTTGCCGTGAGCCCGATCTTTGAGTCGCGCGGGTTGCGCTCATCAATGCTTTTTGTAACAATCCGAACACGCACTGGATCGGAGACACCAAGCGTCTCATCCGATTCCGTTGATGCAAGCTGTTGGTTCTCGCCGTCGAACGCGAGGTACTGATCGGAGATCTGCGACACGTGCAACAGCCCGTCGATCGGTCCGATACCAACGAACGCACCGAACTCCACAACTTCCACGACAGTCCCGTCTGCAACCTCTTGCATATCGGGATCAAACGTGATTGCGTCAAAATCTGCTTCATAGTAGACGCCTGGGCGGCCAGGAAGCACCGCTCCCTCACCGATGTCGTGAACTTTTGTAACGCTCACGACGCTCCCAACGTCTTCATCCATTCGTCCTTCGAGTTTATCCTGCAGCAGGGCTTTCACCCGCTCAGGCGTTACATCCGCCAAGTGTTTCGGCGGCACCTCGACCGTATCCTTGAGTCGTACCCGTTTGTACATAGTATATTATGGCTCTGTTATTTTCAGTGTGTTCTCTCCCCTTAAACCGATTACGCGTACGTTCCGTGAGAGGACGCGATCTCGAAGAGGGGCGTCGTTCGTAACGACGTAGTCGATATCGCCAGCTTCGGCGAGCTCAACAATCGCATCGTCTGCATACGATGCATCGGTGATAACCGTCCGACAGCGCCCGGCAAGATCGGAGCCGACGGATGCAGCAACTGCATCCGTTCCGGAGCCGTCTGCAAGCGCGGTTAGCTCATCATGGACTGCCTGTGGGGTTATGAGGTCGATCTGGGACAACCCCAAGAGTCGATCCAACTCATCAAACACCCGAATGTCGAGTTCAACAGGCATCATGAGCGCGTTTGTATCCATCAGGACAGTTACCATGTTTATATTTTGGTCGCTTAGTCACGAAGCGTTCCAACGCCAATAAGTCGCCATCGAGCGCCAACACGGCGGTTAATTGCGATTTTGGCACCGTCTGCAGCACAGACTGGGCGTTTGAGTTTGACCTCGCACTCACCGCTTCGAGCGCTCGTCACTGCACCAACCGTGGTTGCAGTTCCGACGGTTAACATTAGAGGCTCACCAGTGGAGATTTCGTCAACCGAGCCGTCTTCGCCAACGACACGATCGAGTAGATCGACTTCCATCTCAAACGCTTCACGTGTTGGTGGGAGGGTTCCAGGCTTTCCAGCAACCTGCCCCGCGAGTGCATCACCCTTTGTCAGGCTTGGATCGAGGCCAGTTCCGACACCGATGAGTCCACCGGGGGTGACCTCATCAACACTCGCACTGCCTGCTTGAAGCGATCGAACGGTGGTTTCGAGCGATCGCCATTCGGTTTTCCCACCCTCATCAACCTGCCGCCCAGGTCGAAGTTGGATCTCATCGTCGACGGAGAGTTTTCCGTCAACAAGACTGCCGCCAATCACACCACCGGAGAGCGAGTCCCATGTGGTTCCTGGGCGGTTAATATCGAAGCTCCGTGCCACAAACATACGTGGGTCATCAGCATTCGATCGATCCGGCGTTGGGATTGTCTCCTCGATTGCGCCAATAAGGAGGTCCATATTGACGTTCTGCCCCGCACTGACTGGAACGATCGGTGCATCCTCTGCAACAGTTCCGCTGACGAACTCCTTGATCTGATTGTAATGATCAACCGCACGATCGCGGTTAACGAGATCGACCTTGTTTTGTGCAATAACAATATTATCGATCCCAATGATATCCAGCGCCATCAGATGCTCTTCGGTCTGTGCCTGTGGGACATCTTCAGTCGCAGAGACAACGAGCACTGCCCCATCCATCAGCGCAGCGCCAGAGAGCATCGTCGCCATCAGCGTTTCGTGACCAGGTGCATCAACGAACGAAACAGTTCGAAGCACCTCGCTCTCGTTGCCGTTTGGACATTCCTCCTCAACGGTGTAACATTCGGGCTCGTCCATGTCTGGACAGTAGCGGAATGTTGCGTCCGCATAGCCCAGTCGGATCGAGATACCGCGTTTCATCTCTTCCGAGTGTTGGTCGGTCCACGAGCCGCTCAGGGCTTGGACAAGTGTCGTTTTCCCGTGATCGACGTGGCCGACGAGTCCGATGTTCACCTCCGGTTGTGTGTGTTCTTGTGTCACCATTGACCTCCTAAGAGTAATCGTGTGAAGGTTTCGCCCTGAATGCGTGATAAAGTTGCTGTTCTACACTCGCTTCGTGGACACGTGTCGTGGCGATTTTTCGCACTCAACCATCGGTGTTTTTATATCAGGACTCGGCCTGCGCGGTTGCAGCATCAACCACCCGTCCGAGAAAGAGGACGGTCTCTGTCTCATCATCACAGATTGCGAATAAAAACGGTCGATCGGCAACAAACTCGAACGGATCCACCGGCGCGGATTCGGTCCCGACAACAACACCGGTTGCGGCTGCTGCTTCAGTGCCATCTTCATCAACCGAAATGAACGTGTCGTGATACACGTCCCAAATGAAGAGTTGCTCACCAACTGCATCGAGGTCTGCCATCTTCGAGAAATCAGCCGCCGGATGCTCAAATGCGATCGGCATTCCCAACGTCGAAAGCAACTCTTTGAGTGCAAATCCGGACTCAAACGAAAATTTTGGGATTGAGACAGTGCCATCACGTGAGTCAAGCGTCTCGCGGGCCGCAGCAAGCCACTCAGCGTCGATCGACTCCTCAACCGCAGTGAATGACTCCTCGGGTGGAAGGAACAAGAGCATCGACGCTCGATCGCCCTCGTACGGAAGTTCGACAAGCTGTGTTCCCTCGTATTCGCCATACGGGAAACGGTCATCAACGGCCATTAGCGGAACATCCGTTGTCTCACCATCGATCGCGGTAAAGGGCTGCATCTCAGTTTGGTGGTCATTGAACGGCGTCTCCCAGTTGGCAGCAAAGTAGACCGCGTTGGTTAGAACAAGACGGGCTAACGGGTCGAGTGAACCCTGTGGAAGGAGGTCGTCAATCCGATCGTTGGTTTGCTCGGCGACCCACGAATTGATTGCTTCGCGTGCGCCCTCGTGATCAGCAGCATAATCAACGGTCCGAAGCGATGCATCGTAGTCAGATTCAAGGATGTCGAGATAGTCGTCGTACCATGGATACTCCGCTTGACCCCACAGCGAGTTTGCGAGTGCGAGCGTGAACTCGACGGCGTCATCTCCATCTTCATTTTCGTTTTCGTTTTCACCCTCGTCAACAGAATCAGATGCACGATTGAGTGCGGTCTGTAACGATCCAAACGTTGGATGGAGGTCGTCTTCTGTGAGTGCAAATCGAAGTGCCTCTCGCATCTGTTCGGCCGTTTCACCTGCTGCACCTGCATACGTCATTGCAAGTGCGATCGAGATGCTGTACGGAGAGGTAAGGATATTGTCCGACGGGTTGGCTTCAGCGAGCTCGCGATGAAGATCGAATCCGAACTGGGTATTATTTTGAACGAGTTGCGTCATGTTCGATCGGTCTGATGTGTCGGTGGTATCGTCACCGTTCCCGTCACCATTTCCATTGCCGTCGTCGTTGGTGTCACCGTCCGGTGTTGGTGTGGTATCTTGATCAGTCGAGTTCTGAAGACAGCCAGCGAGCAGTGCTGCTGCGAGCAACCCACTGGAGGATTGTAGTAGCCGTCTGCGATCGGGTGAGAAGGGAGCATTCGAGGACATACAGTATAGTACAACGCCAGTAGATGAACAGTTTTGGTAAGCACAAATGGTTCTTTGACTATTCAAAGGGTGGTGTCGAACAAGCCGTGGTGGTGCGATATGGGTAGATAGAGAGTATATTTCGTGTGCTTTTATCCGTATGCTGAAAGAGCGTTCAAAATCTTTTAAAACACCTATTGAGAGATTTTGCGGAAGTAAAGCAGACGAAATGTACTCTCTCTCACCGATCACAGTGCAGGTACGATCGCAAACAGATTCCAAACCGTCACACCGACGCCAACAACACTGAGCGCGAGTGGGATCGCAAGCCGAAGCGGGAGCCAAAGCAGTTTCCACACGCCGAAAAAGACAACAAAGGAGCCAATTTTCGCGGTGAACAGTCCAAGCGTACCGTAACCGTCAACGAGCGGGCCGACGATCGGCCCAATCTCTGCAACCCCACCGGTCGAGAGCCCCCACATCGTGGTTACTGTGTCACCAATCCCATAGAAGACGATCGCACACAGCCACAGCGCTCGCTCGTGAGGAATGAGCGAAGCAATCGAAACCGTAGGAGAGCCAGCCATACCAGTACATCGTGTAACATGGGTAATAGCTTTCGTGATCCGAAACTGCACCGCCCGAACTACTTATGGAATCACGATCGCTGCACTTGCAAGCGACAGCAGCCCCACAACAGCGGTCAACAGGAGAAAGTCCGCTCGCTCGGAGATGAGCACCGGATGATCGACGCGATTGCCCGTCCCCGAAGATGGCGCGTCAGATCGGGTGTTCGACATACACCAAGATTCGATAACACCGTATATCAACGTTCGTCCGCAATTATCAGCCGCGAAAACCAGCGCACTACAGCTGGTGGCGATAGTGGCGGCCAAACACCTGCCGCCGAAGCGTTCCAGCCGCTGCAGTTGGTTCGTTCTGGTAGGTTGCTGCAACCACCGTCTCTGCGAAATCGATCGAATGCCAAACAACCGAATCCACGTTTTCGCCACCCATAACCTCTCGATCGAACGTCGGATGATCGTCACACCATGCCTCAAATTCGGCACGCGTACCGTGATGGACAGTTAGCAGTGACGCAAAGAGTGCATCGCGGGCGGTTTCGATAACGTCGCTTGTGATCCGATCGGCATACTCCTCTCGATCGAACTGCATGGCGCTCGCGGTTTCACGGACAACAACCTGCGCAGTTGGGCCAACGTCTTCATACATCGATCGGACATCTTCAGGTGTCTCCGGCTGGATCATTCCTACAGTCTGCATACGTATGTTAGGTTTCAGCGATGGAGTAAGTTACTCGTTGTTATCTTTGCGATCGCCGGTTTCTGTGTCTGTCTCTGCGTCCGTCTCTGTCTCTGGGAGATTTCCAGCTGCGTCGTCAATCATCTGCCGAGTGAGTTCCTGTGCTTCAAGTAGGATCGCTTCCGCATCAGCATCCAACTCACCGCCGAATCCAGCACCGCCACTACTTCTTCCACTGACACCAGGGGCTTGTTGGTTAGCATATGCATCATCAAAAAGCGCCCCACCGCGCTGGCTCGCTGGATCATCGTGATCGTGACCATCGCCGTGGTCATGGACTGTATCCTCAAACACCTCATCAAATTCGGCTTCGGCTGCGAACTCCGAAACCACCTCCGCGAGTTCTGATGGCTTGCGGTCGTTCCACCCATCGACATGCTCATCGAGCCACGTCTCATGTTCATCCCCGTGCAACATCGCAGTGAAGGCAAGATGGTTTGCAAGGTGCGTTTCGTCCCGCTGTGGAACCTCACAGACCGGACAGGCGTATCCCATAGAGAATAAATTAATCGCGAACTCCAAAAACCAGTCGGGATACAGCCCTTATACCAAACCGGACAGACCAAGCAGCACTGTTCCAAAGACGATCGCAACCAACAGCGTGGTTGCAATTGCGATTCCGAGCCAGACACCAACACCAACTGGTGACGCCTCCTCTGTAAACGCAACTAGTCGACGTTTGACATCACCGGTCGTCCCGTGTTGGTAGGAGAGAATACCTTCCGCACAGTACTCACAGAGGGCACGAACTTCGGTTGGCGCTTCATGTGTTGCCCGACAGATCGGCAGTCCGTCACAACGGACCGCCTCAAATCCGATCCCAACCATGACTGCATCTTCGGGAACCACTTCTTCGCCGCAGTTTACACACGTTATCACTTCATAACTAACGTCACCATGTGGTGTATGTGCATTAACCGTTTTTCGGATGGACATGGGCTCTAGCAGTAGTTGGTGCGCAGGTCAAAAAACACTGCTGGCAGCCGTGTTGACAGCTAGTGTCGACCCCACCGATTCATATCAACCGTCAGCACAAGTGCAGCCTCTCCATCATCGTAGTACCGCGGTATCCGTCGTATCCGTGAGAACCCTTCGGAGTAGTAGAGCGCTTTTGCTTTCTCATTGCCTTCTCGTACCTCGAGTTTTGTCACCGCTGCCCCGTCTACAAAGAGGCTCAAAAGCGATCGGCGAACGAGTTTCCGCCCAACGCCAAACCCTTGTGCATCCGGGTGAACCGCGATATCTTTGATATGCCCAATGTCGCGGCCATAGTTTGCCATGAGATCAGAGACAACATACCCAACGACAGCACCGTTGATTGTTGCGACAAGAAACCCTTTCTCGTCAAGGAAGCGCTCGAATGCACTGTAGGGCCACGGCTGCTCGAAGACCGTTTTTTCAATGCGATGAATCGCAAGCAGATCAGCACGCTCAGCACGTCGGATCGAGACGTCAATCTCCTCACGATTATCAGGCAGTGTAGCCACACAAATAGCTAGGAGGGTAGGAGCAAAAATCGATCGGATAGCAGCAGCTAGTGAGCGCTGATAAATAAAAAATAAAAACGAGGTGACTGATCGATCAGTCGTCAGCAGGTGCAGCGCCGCCTGCGCTTTCTGCTTGGTTTTTGGTCCAAGAGAGTTTGCCACCTGCGGCGAGAATCTCGCGCTCGCGCTCGGATGCGTCGAGTTCTGCGGTGAACTCCCAGTCATCGTTGACGCGGACGGTGAACGCTTCTTGACCGTTTCGGACCGCTTCACCAACATCGTCGACGATTTCGATATCGTCGCCCTGCTCGAATTTCTCGTAGGTTTCTTCGTCGATCGTCAGTGGAATGAGACCGAAGTTGAACAGGTTTGCTTTGTGGATTCGCGCGAACGACTGTGCGAAGACACCCTGAATGCCGAGGTACATCGGACAGAGCGCTGCGTGCTCGCGGGAGGATCCCTGACCGTAGTTCTCGCCTGCAACGAGGAACCCGCCATCGGAGTCTTTGGCTCGCTGTGCGAACGTGTCGTCAACACGGCTGAGCGTAAAGTCAGAGAGCTTCTCAATGTTCGATCGGTACATGAGAATATCTGCGGTTGCTGGAATGATGTGATCCGTGGTGATGTTATCCGTCATTTTGAGGAATGCTTCACCGGAGAGCTCCGATTCCAGTGCGCCTTTCAGTGGCACGTCACCGATGTTTGGCCCCTTGATAAGGCTGTCATCGATCGCGTTCTCTGGAGAGATGAGATCTGCTTTCGAGCCGTCGTATTTTTCTGGAAGCTCAATGCCTGGTGCATCAAGATCGCCAACCTCATCAGCGAGATCTCGTGGGTCAATGATTTTACCGGCGATTGCGGCTGCTGCTGCGACTTCCGGCGAACAGAGGTAGACGTTGTCGTCTTCGATACCGGATCGACCTTCGAAGTTACGGTTGAACGTACGCAGCGAGACGGAGTCCGATGCTGGAACGTGACCGATTCCGATACATGCACCACAGGTTGCCTCCGAGAAGTTGACACCGGCTGCCATCATCTCTGCGACCCAACCCTGTCGAGCGAGCATTTCGGATGCCTGTTTCGAACCAGGTGCAACGATCATCTCGGTGTGTTTTGCGACCTCGCGGCCCTCAACCATCTTTGCGGCAGGAAGGATGTCCTCGTAGCCACCGTTCGTACAAGAGCCGACCATTACCTGCTCGACGCGCTCGCCTGCGACCTCACGGACCGGAACGACCTTGTCCGGCATGCTTGGACATGCGATGAGCGGTTCGAGTTCGGAGAGATCAATAACGATCTCGTCTGCATACTCGGCGTCGTCGTCAGCTTTCAGTTCAGTGTACACATCGCCACGATCAACTCGTTCGAGGTAATCTTTGGTCTGCTCGTCGCTTGGGAAGATCGAGGAGGTTGCACCAAGCTCGGTTCCCATGTTGGTGATCGTCATCCGCTCTGGAGCGGTGAGCGTTTCGACACCGGGACCGGTGTATTCGAAGATCTTGCCAACGCCACCTTTTACGGAGAGACGGCGGAGCATCTCAAGAATGACATCTTTTGCGGTTGTCCACTCGTCGAGTTCGCCCTCAAGTCGGACGCTGACGATCTCCGGCATTTCGACGTAGTATGCGCCGCCACCCATTGCGACGGAGATATCGAGTCCACCGGCACCGATCGCGAGCTGGCCGAGACCACCCGGTGTTGGTGTGTGGCTGTCCGATCCAAGGAGCGTCTTGCCCGGTGCAGCAAAGTTCTCTCGGTGAACGTTGTGACAGATACCATTGCCCGGACGGGAGAAGTGAGCACCGTACGTACCTGCAGCCGATCGGAGGAAACGGTGATCGTCTGTGTTTTTAAAGTCGAACTGGTAGGTCTGGTGGTCACAATACTGTGCAGCAAGTTCCGTTTGGACCTCATCAAGATCAAGTGCCTCAAACTGCAGCCACACCATTGTTCCGGTGGTGTCCTGCATAAGCGTCTGATCGATCTCGATTCCGATCTCTTCGCCAGGCGTGAGTTCGCCCTCTACGAGATGATCGGAGAGGATTTTCTCAGTTACCGTTTGTCCCATAACATCCGAAGGTCGATTCTCGGCGGATATAAATCCCGCGTGTTTACTACCGGAAAACCATGTACAATTACTACTTGAGTGGCAATTTTGGTAGAATCGCACTTGATATGTCCTTAAGATGTTTATGTGTTAAAATGTACCATGATTAATGCGGGAGTTTTTCACACACATACACACCGACACTGTTTTGATAATTAAGTAATTTTTCCACAGTATGTTTAGGGCAGGGTCGTTCGTGGCAGAACAGTTAGGACCGGTTGCACCGTCTCAGAAGCAACCAAATGGTGTTGATCTGACAGTCGAGTCGATTTATACACAGGAATCACCGGGCAGAATACAAACAGATGGGAAAAAGGTTGGTGAGCGGTCTGAAGTCTCGCTTACTGATGGGATGTATTCGCTTGCACCCGGTGGCTACGTAGCGCGATATACAGAAACAGTTCGTATTCCAGAGGGGCATATCGGGTTTGTCTATCCACGTTCGACACTCATGCGTAACTCCTGTATGCTCCATACTGCGGTGTGGGATGCCGGGTACGAAGGAAAAGGAGAGGGACTGTTGGAGGTCCATCATCCGATCGAAATTGAACCCGGTGCCCGTATTGCCCAACTTGTCCTCGCAGCGGCAAACCATGATGGGGCATACGATGGGAGCTACCAAGGTGAACGGATAGATGGACAGTGACGTCACGGACCAAACCGACGACACCATCGCACCAGAACATTACATTCAGGCATTTCACGGCACACAGAACGCCGCAATAATCACGGACAAGCAGTACCGGATTCTTGATGTCAACGATCAGTGCGTCAAACAGTTCAGCTACAGCCGTGATGAGCTCCGTGGAGAGTTACCAATAAAACTGCTGACAGATCAGCGGCTATTGGAAGAGATCACTGACACGGTTGAACGATCCGGCCACTGGAGTGGACACTGTGAGCTACAAACTGCGGACAATCGCCGGATCTACGGCTATGGTCATGCAAGGGAACTTCGTTATAATGGACACAGCATTGGCTATCTCGCCGTTTTTACTGACAAAACACGCGATCGACTATACGAGCAGAGTCTGAGTATTCTCAACCGAGTGCTTCGACATAATATCCGAAATGACGCAAACGTTGTCTTGGGCCATTTAGAGCTTCTCTCTGATGAACTGAATAACGAACAGATTGAATCGCTGACGATTGCGATCGATCGTGTTAATGCGATGGTCAGCCGAGCGGAGACAACCCGATCGTTCAGCGGAATATTCGCAGAGAATGTGCAAAGTGCGCTCCGTCCCATTCGGTTAGATACCACTGTTTCCGACGCAGTTGCACAAGCAGATGTCAGTAGCGGACACATAACCGTTGATGTAGACCCAGTGTGGGTTGTTGCCGATCAAACCCTCACGCCTGCGATTACGGCTGTGATTGAGAATGCAATCAAACACAACGATTCCGATCACCCATGCGTCGAAATCACAACGTCGGTTCAGCCAGGAACAAATGCGGCCCCGGACACGGACCGACTAACACTCTCAATTGCAGACAACGGCCCTGGAGTCAGTGATGATCGGCGTGAGCGAATCTTTGGGCGCGAAGAGTGGACGCCAGTGCATCATGGTCAGGGGTTGAGCCTCTTCTTTGTCGATCGGCTCATGGATCTCTACGGTGGGACCGTCCGAATCACAGACAATGAGCCACGCGGAAGCGTGTTTAAATTACAGTTTAGAATCCCAGATTCTATTTAGTGCTCAGCTGTCGGATCTGCTGCACCCAATGCGGTTGCAAACGCTGGGAGATTAATTTCGGTCATTTGCGAAAGAAGCGAGCCACGTCCATCCGTGTTCCACTCTTCGGTTGTGCTTTCAAGCGGCGAGATCATTCGTCTCTCTTCGACCGTGTCGGCTTCTGCTGCAATGACTGACGCAATTCGATCGCCCTCAAAATAGTCCCAGAGCACACAGTCGATCGCTTCGGCCTCAATAAGTTCGATCGTCTCAGCAATCTCTGCGGGAGTTGGTTCGTGGTCCGCAGAGAGCCCAACAGGCGTGTGAATTTCAAATCCGTAACGATCGGCGAGATAGCCAAACGAATCGTGTCCGGCGACGATTACTGTCTCACGAGTGCGCGTTTGAAGCGTCTCTTCATACAGTTCATGAACCGACGCAAGTTCGTCGATGTATGCATCTGCATTCTCTCGATACTGGTGTTCCCATGCAGGATCAAGGTCAATAAGTGCATCACGAATCGTCTTGACGCCTTGTTGGGCTAACACTGGGTCAGCAAAGAATTTTACATCAAACTCACCATGAGTGTGAGTCGATTCACTGCTGTCGGATCGGTTTTCAGCACCACCGTCACCTGCTGTAATACCGATCGGCGGCGTTTGCCAGCGATCATCCGCCGTTTCAAGTGAAAAAATAACGCTGGTTTCACCGGCTTCTGTCGCGGTGAACCTGACGAGGTCCCGATCGATCGATGTCGAAACAAACGCTGCAGCGCTAGGGTCCGGAAACACAACCGCAAACTCAACATTACTGTGTGTAAACGAGATCACGTCGCCAGAGTGATCTGTAACAACAACTCGCAGTGTTACCGTCTCCCCCGCGGGGATATCGGGGATTTCGCCATGCCAGTGATCAAAATGAAAGTCCGCAACAGTGTTCTCGGTCCCTGGATCAACGAGCGCAACGGTTTCGACGGTGAGTGCTTCGACCGTGCGATTCTTTGCAGTCGCATACCGTCGCAGTGGAATGCCTTCAAGCGCATCGATAAGTGTCACGCTGTCTGCATACGCCGATTGGAGCTGTTCGGCTGCTGCTTCGGCCCACGGCTGGAACCGTTCAACAGCAAAATAGACGAACGCATCCGCCTCAACAAGTGTTGGAAGAAGCGACGCAGGTGGCTCCCATTCATGACCATATGCACCAACTGGAACTGGGTTTTCAACGGAGACCCGATCGCCACCAATAGCGCTTGTAAACTCATAGAGTGGAAACAGCGATGTGACCACAGTTGGACCACCGTCCGATTGTGACTGCGGAGGCGACGAAGAAGCAGATGGAGAGGGAGACTGAAGACAGCCAGCAAGCCCGGTGAGCGCACCACCACATCCAACGAGCAGCGATCGGCGGCTATTCATTATCTGAACTTTGGCTGTGCATAATTAGAATACTCGGTTCAGTCCCCAGATGTGAAATTGAGACTGGATTTCACTCCTTATGTTGTTCCGAGCAAAAGCGGGCTGGGAGGGAGTTGAACCCCCGACCGTCTGGTTAAAAGCCAGACGCTCTACCTAACTGAGCTACCAGCCCTCACCTGTTTTTGCCGTCACATCGGTATAAACGTTTAGATACTCGATGAGTGTGCGATATGCAACCGATCGACGTCGCAAGGTTTAGGCAACAATCGCAATGACTCGATATATGGACCTTCGATCGTTCGTCTCAGATTTTCTTCGATTTGAATCCACGGCTGGGAACGAAGAGCCGGTACAACAGTGGCTCTCCGAACAGCTCTCTGCGTTTGGATTTGAAACGTATGAGTGGCACGCAGATGCGGATCGACTCTCATCACATCCATCATTCCCTGATGATCCAGACGACATACTGGTTGTTGGTCGGCCAAGCGTCGGTGGAGTTCTCGAATTTGGAGATCCCGATGCAGGACCAACGATCGTCCTTAACGGGCACATCGACGTGGTTCCTGCAGCCACCGAACACTGGGACAGCGATCCGTTTGAGCCAGTCTGGAGCGACGATGGAGAGACACTCACCGCCAGAGGAGCAGCGGATATGAAAACCGGAACCGCGACCTGTATCGCCGCTGCGATCGGTGTTCGCGATGCTGTCGAATCCGGTTCCGTCAAACTGGATGGCCGGATCGTCGTTGAAGCAGTTGCAGGCGAAGAGGATGGCGGAATCGGGGCCGCGGCTGCAGCGTTGGACAATCCGTATCCATTCGATCGTGATGCAGCAATTATCGCCGAACCGACGAGCTTGCGTCCGATTATTGCAACCGAGGGAAGTCTCATGGTACGACTTGAACTGCAGGGACGATCCGCACATGCCGCAAGCGCATGGCACGGGGTAGATGTCCTCGACAAATTTGAGAACATCCGTGCCGCGATCAAAGCGTTTGAAACGGGTCGAAACGACGCAGTTGAACACCCGCTATATCAGGAGTTCCCGCGCGCAGTGCCGATCGTCGTCGGAACGGTTTCTGCAGGGAGTTGGGCCTCAACCGTTCCTGCTGAACTCACGGCAGAGATTCGGGTCGGGGTTGGACCCGGAGAAACCGTTGCAGACGTTGAGTCTGAGCTTCGATCGCTACTTAACGAGGTCGCAGAGGCTGATGCGTGGCTTTCGGAACACCCACCGACGCTTGAGCGGTTTTCGGTGCAGTTTGAACCGGCAGTGATCGACCCGGATGAGCCAATCCTCACAGCAGTACAAACTGGAATGAACGCGATCGGCAACACGGATATTGAACCGAAGGGGGCAACATACGGAACCGATGCACGCCATTACATTGGGGCCGGAATTCCAACCGTTGTGTTCGGCCCGGGTGACATTGACCAAGCACACTATCCAAATGAGACGATCGAGTGGACGGATGTTGAGCAGGCGCAAACAGCGATCGAACAGGCTGCCATTGCATATCTGCAAGCCGAAAGCGTGTGAGCGAAGTTAGTTCCGGAAGAGCAGTCGTTCGATAATCGGCTCAAGGAATGTTGCTCGGCGTGATTTTCTCGAATGAACCAAGAGGACTGGCTGTTCGAGCCGGGTTGCAATCCGATCGAACGGTGGACTATATTGGACATTCCCCGGGGTAAAACACGAGGTTTGTGCCTGTTCATCTCATAAAGAACGCAAGAATAACTGCTGGCCTAGCCTCGGCCATTGCCAATCCTGGGAGAATAAAATACCACTTCCAATCACTGCCCCATGCTAATTGCAATAACTGCAAACATTTTATTTTTCTTAGGAAAGTGAAAATATGTGAACACCGGACTTCACTTTTATATAGACGTATCCATATTTAAGCGCGTTTGTGGAGCGAAGAAACGGAATTACGACTTCCAGAACGCCTTCGTAAAGAGCACTAGCACAGGGATAATTTCAATTCGACCAATCCACATGAGCACAATCATGACTGCTTTCGTGCTCATTGGAAACACATCGTACGTTCCGTATGGTCCTGCAGCACCGAATGCAGGACCGATATTTAAGAACGTGGAGGCGGCAGCACCCATGGCGTCGAATGCAGGGATCTCGGATCCAGCGCGCTCACCATTCACTACGATAAAAATGGTAAGCAATCCAAAGATGACGATACTGAGGAGAAGATAGGAGTAGATATCACGAATGGTGTCTTCGTCGACCGGTTTTCCAGAGATTCGAACGGGCTTGATCGCTTCGGGGTGGATGCTCGTAAACAGGATCCGACGGAACGATTTCAGCGCAACCAGCCATCGAAGTGATTTGATTGAGCACGTCGTCGACCCGACCATTCCACCCGTGAACATACATAAAAAGAGGAGATATTTTGCGCCGTTTGACCACAGATCAAAATCAATACTTGCGTATCCGGTGGTTGTTACAAGCGACGTGACATTGAACAGCGCATGCCTAATTGTTTCCTCAGTGCCGTACGCTATTTCAGTATCAAAAAAGAGCAACAAGGCAACTAAACTGCTAAAGAAAGCAAGCGTTCCCAAATAAAAATGAAACTCCTGATTTTTTAAGAGTCGCTCGGGCTGGCCATCTATAAAAAAGTACAGCAGAATGAAGCTCGTCGATCCAACAATCATGAACGGGATGACAGCCCACTGGACGATCGGCGCAAACGCACCGATACTCTCCGGCTCAGGAGAAAAGCCAGCGGTCGCTACAGATGTGAATGCGTGTGCAACTGCATTGAATAACGTCATATTCGGGTCAAGACCGGAGACCCCAATACTGTAGAAAACGGCGATCGCGGTCACAGTGATACCAACATACAAGCCCCAAATAAGCCGCGCTGTTTCCGAAATTTTCGGCGTGAGTTTGTTCACGTCTTTTGTCTGCGTTTCGGACTCCATCAGCTGTGCACCACCAACACCAAGCTCAGAAAGAACTGCCGTTGCAAGGATCAAGATACCGAGCCCACCGAGCCACTGAATGAGCTGTCGCCACATCAGAATTGATTGGCTATGGAGTGAGAAATCTTGGAGCACAGTTGCTCCTGTTGTCGTGAGCCCACTCATTGATTCAAAAAGTGCATTTATCGGGTGGGCAATCGTTCCCACGCCAGCAACAACGAATGGGATCGCACCAACAGCAGCGACAAGGAGCCAAATCATCGCAACTGCAAGGAACGCCTCACGCGGACCGAGGTTCTCGTCGGGATCCGAGAGATACCGAAAGTACCCACCAAGCGAGACGGAAACAACAATTGCAGCCACAAATGGGAGTGCTGACTCACCATAGTAGAGCGCAAGCACAAGTGGAAATGCGAGCGGACCTGCAAGGTAGATGAGAACCTCGCCAGTCAACCCAACGCTTGCACGCCAGCCAACACGGATGTTAGAAAAGAAGTTCATATCAAACCATTGAAGTTAAATCGCTTACGTAACGCGTCTCAACAAATATAATTACGTGATCACCGGCCCGTAATCTTGTATCACCACGGGGAGTCACAAACGATCGGTCCCGAGTAATCGCACCAATAACAAGCTGGAAACCGAGCTCAGAAACGAGTTCACTGATTGGCCGATCTATGAGTTCGCTATCCGCAGTTAGTTCAAGTTCAACAACCTCTGCTTGGTCGTTCTCCAGCACTGCAATATTCTCCGCAACCGTTTCATAACTGAATTTGATGATCTCTTCGGCAGTCACTTTTCGTGGGTTGATTGCGACATCAATCCCAATCTCTTCAAAGAGTGTCACATAGTCCCCGCTATCGACGATTGAAATAACACGCTGAGCGCCAACACGTTTTGCTAGCACGGAGGCAAGCAGGTTCTTTTCATCGGATTCGAGAGCTGAAACAACGATATCGGCTTCATCAACATGTTCACGCGAAAGAAATTCAGTATCTGTAGCGTCGTGCTGCATTACCATCGTATGGGGAAGCTTTTCTGCAATCCAGCGAGCACGATCGCGATCTTGTTCAATAAGTCTCGGCTTGAAGTTCCGTTCCTCGAGAAGGCGGGCGGTCTGATAGCCAACTGGACTGCCACCAATGATAACAATCTCATCTGCGGAATCAGGTGTTGCATCCGGAGCAATATCCATCGCAAACGATTGAACACTCTCTGGACTACCGATGACAACAGCACGGTCTGCGGATTCAATAACTGTCTCTCCGGTCGGGAGAATCATTTCACCATGTCTAAATAAAGCTGCGAATGTAAGCGAGTCAAACCGGTCTGCCTCAGCAACCGTTTGACCTGCAACTGGACTATCGTGTCCAATCTCAAACTCTGCCATCTGGACAAGCCCACCGGCAAATGGGTCCACGTCGATCGCAGATGGAAGTCCAACAACACGAACGACATTTTCTGCAGTGAGCAGATCAGTACAGACAATAAAGTCGGCACCGAACGCGTTCTCTGTTCGCTTCCATGTGTGAAGATACTCGACACTTTTTGTCCGAGCAATCGTGAACGGGTCGCCGATCGTTTTTGCAGTTCCACATGCAACAAGATTTGTTTGATCGTTATCCGTGCTCGCAATGAACAGATCAGCATTATCAACCCGAGCCTCCTCAAGCGCTGACAGTGTAGTCCCATCGCCAACAAATGCCAACACATCAAGGTCATATTTGAGAGACTCCACGCGGTCATCATCAACATCAACCACGACGACATCGTGGTCCGCTGCAAGACTGGCTGCGATCGTTGTTCCAACCTCGCCAGCACCAACAATGACCACATACATACACCCAGCGAGTAGCCCAACAACTAAATTGGTTACTATTGTGCCGTTTTGTCGGCAAAAAATGTCGAAAGTGCCGCTGAGACGATCTCATCAGGCGACTGATTCTGCATCGAGGCGGCTCGGCGGAGTTCAATATACGTCTCAAGCGGAAGTTGAATCTCAAGCGCACCTGGAATGACGTTGTAGGCTCGAAGCGCATCTTCGACCGGCGTCCCATCATTAACATCGCTTGCAATCGATCGGACATCGCGAACCGTCAGGTCGCCATCTAATACAGCCCATGCGATCGCATAGCGAGCTTCACCGGGGACACGAGCAATATGTTTTGCCGCAGTAGGGGCGATATGCCCACGAGCAACGTGTCGGCGGATCGCCTGCGGGAGATCGTGAACACGGGCCCATTTTCTGATGAACGAGACGGAGACGTCACCTCCTGCACGCTCGGCTGCAGCCTTATATGAGCCAACACCACGAACCAGCGCCGCGCACGCTGCTGCGCCACGAAGCATGATTACATTATCGTCTGCGCCAACTGTGTTCTCAGAGAACTGTCGGACAACCTTGGCTGCTTCAGCCACACTTTCGGGGTCGTCAGGATCGAACCCGATCGCTTCGGCGGCACGCTCACCCGTGATTTCGGGGTCGGCACGAACAACAGGGGCGCCAACTGGCGATCGACGATTCGATGCAGGCTCCTCAGTCATGGTTCCAATATTCGTGTGATGGGTCAAAAGCCCAGTGTACTGTGGCAGTCTTCGCGGTGTGTGTCACAGTGAATCCTCACGCTGCGCGGAAAGATGCTCCCAAACTTCAGTGCATCCAGCACCGTCGGAGAGGCCTGCAAGATGTTCGGTATCGTCTGTCTCGGCGTCAGCGTCAGCGTCAGCGTCTTCATCAGTCGAATCAGCTTCAGCGTCGAGTTCGGTTTTTTTGTCGTTTTCATATGATTCCTTGTTTGTCTCGTCGCCAGCACCGTCTGTATGGTGGGTTAGCTTACTCATCAGCCACCTCCTCGGATCGATCGTACAGTTCAGGTGCAACGTCTGCAGAGGTATGTTGAATAACAGATTTGGACGGTAGTGTCATCAAAACCCTATTTTATGGCTGAAGGGATAACCCCGTTCGAAGTTGTAACACATACCTGTGATTCTGGATACCGGATGATGTTGCAGCTAGCTTGGAGGCGGCTAAACGGCAGAATCCGGGGACAGCAGAGAGATCAGTTAGCTATGCCCGTCACCAACAGAGTCAGCCGTTGCAGTATGGCGAGACTACAGGGTCGAGCATCCCATACCGTAGTGTATGAGCGTTGCAGTTCGAATCCTCGATGATGGGGCGTGGCTCTCGGTTAACGATGAACGGCAGGTGAGCGTGAGTGAGCTCTGGCGGCTTAATGCGCCCGAATTTTGTCAGTGTGAGCAGACGGACTTTCTTGCAGAGGGGTTTTTATCAGCCCGATCGAGCGGTCGAACGGTGACGGTCGAAACCTATGGACAGTGCATCGCGTGTGGGAGCAGTGGAACGGTTGGACACGTCCCTGTCGGAGAAATTATACACGGTGAATTCTACGGGTACGACCGTGAGGGCGATGTGTTAACGCCGGTTGCGTGATATACTGAGACAGAACCGGCAACATCATCCTTGTTTTCGAAGCACCGGGAAGGGTTGACGCGGTAGTTGTCCGTTTACGTATGGCAGGTAGAACGATAGATATGCCAACTGACGTGGAGCGATGGAAATCAGAGGTGTACGGAAACGAGATCCGTGAGCACCTCTATCGGTTTGCCGAAACCGGGTGGGGTTCGATCCCTGATGATGAACGGGACGAGTGGTTTGAACGATTTAAATGGTGGGGACTGTACCACCAGCGGAACGGTCAAGAAAGCTACTTTATGATGCGGATTGGGACGCCAAACGGCGTCCTTGAGCCAGGACAAACAAAAGTCATTGCAGACGTGGCAAACAAGTATGCAACTGGGCCGGTCGAAAACCCGGAGTTTGGAAACGCATACGTCGATTGGACAACCCGACAGTCAATCCAGCTGCATTGGATCAAACTTGAAGACATTCCTGATATTTTTGAGACGTTAGAGGCGAACGGTCTCTCAACGCAACAGGCCTGTGGTGACTCATGGCGAAACATTGTCGGCAATCCGATGGCCGGGAAAGCGCCGGAGTTTGTTGATGCGCTGCCTGTGATTCATGAACTGAACGATCGGTTCAAAGGCAATGATGACCACTCGAACCTGCCACGAAAATGGAAAGTGTCCGTGACTGGGTCTGCAGACGGCTCCGGACAAGGAGATATCAACGACCTTGCGCTTGAGCCTGCATACAAGCAGATTAACCGGAAAGAGGTTCGTGGATTCAATATTCGTGTTGGAGGTGGACTCGCACGAAACGAACCACGGCTTGCGCGTGATATTGATGTGTTCGTTGAGCCATCGGAGGCAGCAGACGTTGCAGCAGGTATCTCTGCACTGTTCCGTGAGCATGGTGACAGAGAAAACCGGTACAACGCACGCATCAAATTCCTTGTTGATGAGTGGGGGCCGGAGAAACTACGGCGCGTCTTGCAGGAGGAGTTTGTTGACTTCGAGTTGAAATCAGCGGGAACGGATCTCCGAGATGAGTACACCTACAATGCTGGTGGAGAACATGGCGATCTGATCGGCGTCCACGAGCAACGCGATGGGAAGTATTACCTCGGACTCAATGTGCTTGTTGGGCGGATGGGTGCGGATGACACTGCCGAGCTTGCACGTCTTGCAGATACCTACGGCTCCGGGAGTGTCCGAGTGACACAACGACAGAATGTCATTATCGCCGATGTCCCAGAATCAAAGCTAGATGCCCTGCTTGCGGAGGATCTACTTGAACACTACTCGCCGAACCCGCATCCGTTTATGCGTGGCTCTGTCGCCTGTACGGGGACCGAGTTCTGTTCGCTGTCGATCGTCGAAACAAAGAACCGGCAGGTGCGGTTTGCACGATGGCTCAAAGAGAACGTGGCGCTTCCGGACGGCGTTGAAGAGTTCCACATCCACCTTTCAGGCTGTACGGCATCATGTGCACAGCCACAGATCGCAGATATCTCACTGCGAGGGATGAAAACACGAAAGAACGGCGAAGCAGTCGAGGCGCTCGACATTGGTCTTGGCGGTGGACTCGGAGAGAACCCACAGTTCGCTTCATGGGTCGGTCAGCGCGTCCCTGTTGATGAAGTTCCTGGCGCGGTCAAGAACCTGCTTGCTACGTTCGAGGACCATCGGGATGGGAATGAAACATTCCGTGAGTTCATCGCACGCCACGACGAAGAGGAGCTTGAAGCATTCATCGAACCGGAGGAAACGAGCTACGAGGACCCATTCATGCACAATACCAAACTCACATGGTACCCATATGCCGAAGATGATTCCATGGATGCAAGCCCAGCACCGGCACATCCTGACGGGACGCCAATTGCAAGCGACGACTAATCGGCACAAAATTGCGTGCGTGTTCTGTGAGGAACACGTGACAACCCGTATTTTGTACGTATTTCAAATTTGTCAGTGGTAATGACAAACACAAACATACAGAACCCATTCGTCACTGTTTGTCACGACAAGCAACCTACCGACAAACATTTAAACAAAAATATCCGACTATTGTATGAGGAGTTAAACGTGAGGTTACGTTATCCAAACGCATGTCATCGAATCGTTCATCAGATCCCCGGTTTCGAGCGCCGTAATACAGCACGGGCTATGGCGCAGAAACCGGGGGTCAACCGATGAGAATCGGTTCAACCCTCTCGTTGTTCGTGATCGCGTCGATCGGCCTCGGAACCTCGTTCGTCGGGATCGAAACCGGATTGGCCGCGGTGCCGCCGGTGTTGTTTGCCGCGTTCAGATTTGACTTTGCAGCGGTGCTCCTGTTGGGCTTTGTGGCATACAGATACGAAATCTGGACACCACAGTCGCGAAATGACGTGTTTGCGATCGTTGCAAGCGGTGTCTTCGTTGTTGCAATCAACAACGGGCTGCTCTTTGTTGGCCAGCAGTACACGACCAGCGGTGCTGCAGCAGTCACCTACGGACTGTTGCCTGTGATTTCACCGCTCTTTGCGTTCCTGCTGCTGAGCGATCGAGTCTCTGCGATCGATTTTGGTGGCATCTTGGTAGGCCTTGTTGGTGTACTGATCCTTGTCTCGCCAACACCAGGCTCGCTTGGTGACAGTACCTACGGCCAGTCGTTGATTGCGATCGCCGCACTCAGCATTGCATTGGGAAGTGTCGCCACAAAGCGATTCAAGCCAACGCTTGCAATGCTACCACTGTCAGCGTGGGCGATGGCGCTTGGTGCAGTATTGTTGCACATAACAAGTGTTGCGATCGGTGAGACAACGTCCATTGCGTGGACACCGGAGACACTCACAGCGGTGGTCTACGTTGGTATTCCAGGGACAGCGGTTGCATACGGTGCGTACTTCCTCCTGATTGCACAAGCAGGACCGGTGCATGCCAACCTTGTCGCGTACACTGTCCCAGCGGTGGCAACCGTGAGTGGCTGGCTTGTGCTCGGAGAGGTACTCTCAGCAACGACAGTCATTGGATTCTTCATAATCCTTGCAGGGTTCGTTGTCATACAGCGATCGGCTGTGCGTGAGCTACGTGACAACTACCGTAGACCACCAGGATATGAGGAAACAGCCACCACAGATCGCACCGAGTTTGTCACAGACGACTGAAACTGTTGACGCGAGCGACACCCATTTTTGACTTGGAGTTCGATCCTCTGTATGCCAGATCGACTGCTTCGAGTAAACGCCTACACAACATTTGACCTGCTGGATGGAGAAGCCGTTGGACATGACTTTTCCGAGAGTGCACTTGCTGTCCTCAATGTAACTGCGCCTCGAAAAAATCCGGATCATGTGAAACTTGAGTTCGAATTGGACAATACACAACTTGAGCAGCTCCCAGCACACGCCGATCGTGTACGACTCTCCGCAGCTGAAGCTCGGACACTTGCGGCCGAGTTAGAAAAATATGCAACACGTGTTGACGAAGCCACAGAGGAGTAGCCGCCAGAGTATGTGATACAAGCGTGCAATCGAACTATACGATTCCGGAGAGTGCGTTGTGTAATGACTGATTCGTGGGATCCACAGCTCTACGACGGGGCGCACGCATTTGTCCATGAGTACGGCGAGGATGTATTGGAACTGCTTGCACCACAGACTGGTGAGCAAATTATTGATCTTGGCTGTGGAACCGGCCATTTAGCCGCCGCAATTGCAGACAATGGTGTAGATGTGACTGGCATCGATGCAGACCAAGAGATGATACACGAGGCTCGAAACACCTATCCACAGCAGACATTCATTCACGCGACTGCACAGCGCCTCTCTGCGATCGAGACACTCCCAGAAACGGTCGACGCCGTGTTCACGAATGCAGCGCTCCATTGGATCCCGGAAACGGATCAGCAGCTGGTGGCAGACAGTGTGTTTGAACGACTTCGAGCAGGTGGGCGATTTGTTGGGGAGTTTGGTGGCTACAGAAATGTGCATGCGATCGAGTCTGCACTCAAAGCGGAACTAACGGCTCGCGGACACCAGTTTGAGAATCCGTGGTACTTCCCGTCGATCGGGACCTACAGCCAGCTTCTCGAAGCGGCAGGGTTTGAAATCCGATATATGCGGCTGTTCGATCGGCCAACTGAACTCGAAGACGGTCCGAAAGGATTGCGAAACTGGCTCGAAATGTTCACCGATTCGTTTTTTAAATATGTTGAGCCGGCAGAGCGGGATTCGCTCTGTTCGGCAGTTGAAGCACGACTCAGGGGGCAACTATACGACACAAACAGCAACACATGGACCGCAGATTATCGGCGGCTTCGGTTTGTTGCTGTCGTCCCGGAGCACAGACCGTAATTATCGGCCGATTGCGGCCATCAGTTCATCGCCACGCTCTGCGATCGCAATGAACAAAATAGCCCACAAGACAACAACAAAACCAAGAACAACACCAAGGCTGGATCCCTGTTCTACACCCGGATACACGATCGATCCGACACCGATTACGAGCATGAAGAATGCAGCTGCATATGCAGGGAACCGCCAGCCGGTGCCACGGAAGCTCGCATGGATTGAGAGCGCGCCAACTGCCAGCGCAGCAGTAGCCATAAAGAGGTAGTGTTCGAAACCAGCGTGTGCATCAGTGAGACTGAGCTGAGAAAGCAGCTGATTCGTTGCAAAGGCGATCGCACCCACTGTCGTGACGGCTGCCATCGCAGCCATTCGTCGATCAAGCGTCTCAACAGACGGCAGTTGTGAACGACCTGCTGGGTGAACGATTGCCATGACAGTAAGCAGTCCGAGGAGAATAATGAACACTGGAGAGAAGCCGGATCCAATGGTGAATACGATACTAAAAAGTCCCCAAATAATGAGTGAGCTATGAAGTGCACCAACGCGTTTTGCGGGCTGGACTGCTTGGGCAACAACACCCAAAAGCAACAGACCAAACACGCTCCCGAGAACAAAATGGTGGAGTTCGTGTGTCGGATAGATATAGCCGCCAAGAATAATACCGGTCCAAAACAGCATTGGCTCGGAGAATGCAGGGACAGAGAGAGCTAAAAACCCAACGCCTGCGAGGGCAAAGACAGGGAGTTTGAGACTCCTAATCGAAAGGTTTGTGAGAGCGGTACGAGTGCTCATCGGTTGGCCTCACTCTTGAACGCAATTGTGCAATCATTTGACGGGCCGAATGGAGTTTTTTGGATACTAACCATGATTCTCAGCCGAACGATGATGGGAGTGTATAAAATACTATATAATTCAGTGAAACTGATATTTTCAAACGGTGATTACCTCACCCAACGTCGGTGCTGTGGCGGTATATCCATCCTCACGGAGTTCGGCCGCGAACCGATCGGTTGAATCGCCATGATTGAGCAGGATTGTCGCCTCCTCGTATGAGGAAAGAAACGATCGAAGTCCATCATGATCAGCGTGTGCGGAGAAATCAAAGAGGTCGACTTGTGCTGAGACCGGATAGATCCCACCGTTGAGTTGACAGCGCCCAGTTTCGAGCAGTTCACGGCCAGGGGTTCCGTCAACCTGATACCCAGTCAATGCAATCCGGTTCTTTGGATGGGTCCGTATTGCTGGAATATATGTCATGGCAGGGCCACCAGTCAACATGCCAGAGGTAGTTACAATGACCGTGTTATCTCTCGCAATTCGTTTTCGTTGTCCATCACGGCCGGTGACAAATCGGGCATGTCGCTTCGCGCGGGCGAGCGCGTCCGGGTCACGAAGAAACGTCGGATGGTCTCGGACGATCGACAGCACTTCTTGGCCCATTCCATCAACGTAACAGTCGATATCGTGTGCCTCACAGACCATGAGCAGCTCTTGAGTCCGGCCGATCGCAAACGCAGGTACGACAACGGTACCACCCTCCCAAACCGTCGTTTTGACCTGCTCGGCAAACGAACGTTCGACGGCCGATCGACCCTCATGTGTTACATCAGCGTATGTTGATTCACAGATGACAACATCCGCATCCGGTCTCTCGGTTGTCCCGGAGAGTAATCGAGTATCATCCGTGTGAAAATCACCGGAATATAACAGCGTTGTCTCTCCGTCATCAACAAGCACATGTGCCGAGCCGGGAATATGACCTGCGTTATAAAATGTGATCTCATGGCCCGCTGCGTCAAACGGCTCGTTGTAGCCGTGTCGCCGATCGACTTCCGTCATCCGCGCGGCGTGGGCATCAGTAAACGGGCAGGCCATTGTCCCGCCGTGGAGTTTGAGCGTATCACGCGCAAGCACCTGTGCAAGGCGGGCGGTCGGTGGTGTCCAGTGAATCTCGGGGCGATCGGCCCCTGAAAGCAACGACGGGAGCGCACCAACATGATCAAGATGACCGTGTGAGACAACAATAGCATCCGGAGAGACGTTTCCAAGAGGATACTGCGGTGGGTTGGCTGTGAGCGAGCCGTAATCCAAAAGCAGCCGATCGTTGACGAGGATTGCGCTCCTGCCAACCTCGCCTGCCGCGCCTAAAAACTGCAGTTTCATACGGAGAGTAGTAACTCAAACTGTTTTCATGCGTCGGTTACAGGAGGCGATCGAAGGGGCCGAAATGAGTAGAACTAGCGGTTGAGTTCGGGTTCATCAGAGAGGTGGTGAATCGTAAACTGCTGGTAGCCGCCATACGCAATGTCCAATGCACCCATCCACCAGTTCCAGCGTTCTGTGAGGCTGTGTTCTTCAGGTGCATCTGAGAGATGCGTAATGAGTTCATCGACGGTCAGTGCATGGCCACGGTCGCGTTCATCCAGTCCGGAGTCAACAAGGTCACGAGCCTGTCGACAGAGGACGCGACGCTCCTTGGCGGTGCTCTCAAACGTCCGTGCAAGCTCTTTGTCGAGTTTGTTGATATCCACATTGGTACTACGTGCCACACATATATGAGTGACACGGCAGTATTTCGCTCACCGTGCCGCAATAAGCAGCCCAACAAACACACCAAACACCGAGAGATAGCCCACAATACCAATGAGGTCACGGTCTGCACCGGTCAGATACATCCCGATCGGAACTGCGACTGACACGAACGCGATGAGTACGCCCGCAATTTTGATTCGGGTGTCCGTTTGTGATCGCGTCGGTTGTTTTGATTGGAGCGTTTCAAGCGCAGATACAACCGCCTCACGCTTCCTCGTTGGGAGTAGAATCACTCCTGGGCCGCTCAAACCTGCTTGCCCACCGGAGATCCAAATTGCAGTCACAGAGCCGATCGACACGGCTTGATACCGTTTCAGTCCACGCAGTGTGAGTGTCTGTGGTCCATCGTGAAACCGCCCCTGTCTGTCGAATGTACGTTTGAACTCCGCGCGGTCAAGGTCAATGTGAGCCGTGCCGCCGCTACCACGAGTGATCGGAATCGTGAGCAGTAACAGAGGAAGGAAGATCGTCATAAAGGGGAGTTGTGTATACCGGGTCATGACGATGAGTAGTATGAGAATCCCTCCCGCAGCAATCATACTTCGGAGAAACTCACGAGCAGAGCCGATCGGCAACACGGTGTACAGCAGCGAGACAATTCCTTTTGTTTGGAACAGCGACGATCGGTCGGATGCACTCGTTCCGTACAATCCAATACCATACACAAGGATGTGCAAAAACAGTGCATAGATGATGACAACAAGGACGGCCAGTTCGACTCCGCCGAGTGCGAGCGGGATGGTCAGCGTGCCAATAAACACAAAAAATCCGATGAATAGCAGTTTGAGACCGTCGTAGATCGAAGCACAAAACAATCGAAACCGTGGAAATGTTGGAACCGTCCACGAGACCGAAGACGGGGTGTTATTGGAGGGCATCAACAGTATCTGTTGTACAGAAATCATATATGTGTATGTGGTCCGATCAAGCACGCGGGGTTTATCAACACAAACCATGACATGTCTGTATGGCCGGACGGAGTTCAGCATGGGATATCTATCGACAGGCAATGCCGGTTATTTTTATCAGTCTTATTGCAGGATTGTTCGCAGGCACCGTATTGGGAAGCGAAACAATGCGTAATGGCATCGAAAGTGTACCCGGAATCCTTGTTCTACTGCCTGCGTTCTTGGCGACACGTGGTGGTGTCTACGGATCGCTCGGTGCACGAATCTCAAGTGGCCTTCATCAAGGAATTATCGAGCCCCGATTTACCTTCGATAAACGGCTCTCAAATGCAGTGATTGCATCATTTATTAACGGGATGGTAGTATCCATATTTATTGCAGTTGTTGCATTCGTTGTTGTTGGGTTGCTCGGAAGAGGCGGAAATCTGATTGAACTTGTCGGAATTATGGCGATTGCAGGGTTTTTATCTGCGATATTAATGCTAACAGTGCTTGTCAGCGTCGTATTCATCGGCTACCGAAAAGGGATTGATCCGGACAACCTCGTCGGTCCGATCGTCACAACACTGGGAGATGTCTTTGGTGTCATCTTCTTGCTCATTGCAATCTACGTTGTGGGGTTGGTTGTATGACAGATATCGACGCTGGAGAGAATCTAACCGGAATGAGTGACTCACTGAGCGAGATTTATGACGATCTTCTCGAGGGTGATGAAGAACCGGAGCCGGAGACGCTCCTAGACCGACTTGACGAAGAGTGGAGTATCCGTCGAATGGTTGTTACAATGGTTCCGCTGCTTGTAGCACTGTCCGTATTGCAGATGGTGTCAGGCTCCGTGCTTGAGTCGTTTGAGGATGTCCTGTTAGAAACACCATCGCTGCTTATTTTAGTCCCCGTTCAGATCGGTACCGCAGGAAACCTTGGCTCAATTATGTGTTCACGGCTCTCAACACAGCTGCATTTAGGAACATTCGAACTATCGATCGACAATCATGATGTTCAATCAAACTCGCTTGCAGTGTTGGGTCTCGGATTCACGGTGTTCACACTGGTTGGTGTTGCTGCATGGGCGATCGGACAAGCACTCGGCGGAACGCTCACGCTCGTGGAGGTGATGACGATATCGCTGATAAGTGGGATGCTCTTATCGGTGTTCGTTGTCGTTGTGAGTCTGCTTGCAGTGTATGGTTCATTCAAATTAGGATACAATCCGGACGATACAACAATCCCTGTTGTAACAAACGTGTGTGATATTACTGGTGTCTTAATTCTGTTCGCCGTTGTCGCAATCGTCCTCTAGACAGATTCAATCGCCTCCGGCGGTGTTTCTGGCTCGATACCCGCAAGCCGCATCGCGTTGCTCGTTACCCCCAAACTCATTCCCATATCACCAACGACGATCGCAACAAGCACAGAAACATAGCCGAACGGTGCACCGATTGCAAGCACCGCCTTCACCGCAAGGCTTGAGCCGATATTCTGTTTGATCACTGACTCTGATTTCGCTGATAACGAGTAGAGGTACGGAAGCTTTGTGAGATCGTCAGCCATGAGGGCGATGTCTGCGGTTTCGATCGCGGCATCCGTACCAGCGGCACCCATTGCAATGCCAACCGTTGCAGTTGCGAGTGCTGGTGCGTCGTTGATACCATCACCAACCATTGCAACGCCACCCGCAGTTTCAGCGTCAAGCTCTCTGATTGCTGCAACCTTTTCGGCTGGAAGCAGCCCCGCCCGAATCTCATCGACACCGACCTGATTGCCAATCGCGTGAGCCGTTCGTTCGTTATCGCCAGTGAGCATGACAACGCGGGAAATTCCGAGTTCGTTGAGTCGATCGACCATCCACGCCGCTTCTGGTCGAACCGTATCAGCGACTGCAATCACACCTTCAATCTCATCTTCCGTTCCGACAAGAATGACTGTCTTTCCTTCCTGCTGGAGGCGTGGGATTGTCTCGTTTCGAAGGTCAAGATAACTACCATGTGCACAGGATTGAATATCATCTTCGGCAGTCTTCGAGATTGTGACGCCACCGTCTGTTTTGAGATGTGTGTGCTCAAGCGAAAACCCAAGCTCTGCGAACAGCCCTGGTTTTCCAGCGTAGTGTGTTACACCATCAAGTTCGGCACGGACGCCTTTTCCAGGGAGTGCTTCGAACTGTGCGATCGATCGGATCGGAGCAGCAGCGGTGTCAGCATACTCGACAATCGCGGCTGCAATTGGGTGTTCGCTCCGGCGTTCGATCGAGCCTGCACACGCAAGTACGTCTGTCTCGTCATTTCCATTGAGTGCAATGACGTCAGTAACCTGCAACTCTCCAGTTGTAAGCGTCCCTGTCTTGTCGAGCGCAACGGTGTCAACTGTCGCCATCGATTCAAGATGTGCTCCACCTTTGATGAGGACGCCATTTCGTGCGGCGCTTGTGAGTCCGGAGACAACGCTAACTGGTGTTGAGATGACAAACGCACATGGGCACGCGATAACAATAAGCGTGAGTCCACGAACAAACCATTCGGTAAACGGTGCACCGAAAACCAGTGGCGGGATCGTCATTGTGAGCAGTGCACCAACGACGATAATCGGCGTATAGATCGCTGCAAACCGATCGACGAACTGTTCTCGCTCGGTTTGTTCGGCTTCTGCGTCTGCAACAAGCTCAATAACCTGTGCAAGGGTGGATTCTCCAGCAGGTGCAGTGGCTTCGATCGCAAGGAACCCCTCCGTATTACGAGTGCCCGCATACACCTCATCACCGACAGTTTTGTCCACCGGAACGCTCTCGCCGGTAACAGGAGACTCATCAAGCGCGCTGTGCCCGTCAATCACAACACCATCGAGTGGAACGTTCTCACCAGGCCGGACAACAACCGTCTCGCCAACCGAAATCTCCTCAACTGGGACAACCACCTCTTCTCCATTCCGCCGAACCGTTGCCGTATCTGGTGAGAGTTCGAGCAGTTCGGTCAACGAATTGCGGGCCCGATCGATCGAGTAGCGCTCAAGCAGTTCTGCAATGCTATACAGTACCGCCAGCGTTGCAGCCTCAAACGGAAGCCCGACGACCAACGCCCCGGTGATTCCCGCACTCATTAATAGGTCAATATCGAGCTGTCTGGTTCGCACCGAAATGAGCCCATTCCGGAGAATTGCAGTTCCTGCAACAACAACCGCGAGAACATAGAGCAGCCAGTCGATCGAAACAGTCCAGAGCCAGATTGTTGTGAACGTCGTATTGAATGCAGGAATGAACCATTCAAATACAACACCAGTGAGGAGCAACACTGCACCGATCGCTGTTTTGACTGCCCGTGGTGTTTTCCAGAGCTGTGGCTGTGTGTCACGCTTGGATTCAACGACCGCATAGCCGGTCTGTTCGATCGTCGCAGCAAGCTCGCCGACAGAGGATTGTGCAGGATCATACGTTACAACGACCGTCCCGCTCGTTGGACGCGTGTCGATCGAAACAACGCCCGAGAGCTCGTTCAGTGCAGCGTCAACCTTTCCAGCACAAGCGGAGCAATCCATCGATGGAACTGAGAACCGCTCCTGCTGTGTGGTTGTAACTGGGTAGCCAAGCGAACCGAGTGCCTCCGTGATTGTTTCGGCGGTTATGCTGGTTGCGTCGTAGGTCACAACCACAGTGCCACTCGTCGGTCGTGTCTCCACGTCCAAGATCGCATCAAGATTGCCGAGCCCACGTTCAACTTTCCCGGCACAGGATGGGCAGTCCATGTCAGGAACAACAAACTGAACAGTCTCGTTGTCAGTCGACTGCATACTCATTAGTGACCCCTATGAATCGAGTAGATATTAACTCAGCTGCGAAAATAGAGCGTATTTTATTAAATTTGAAACAATAAGAGTCTCATATACTAGTAAACCGAGGTGCTTTTTCGGTTCAGTAGCGTACCGGATGGTATGACAAACTGGCGTGCAGTTGCGGTTGGCTTTGTAATAATGTTTATCGCGGGTGTCCTCGCGACAGGGGCACCGATCGTTGGCCACATCGGGGCAGGAATTATCGGTGGATTTGCTGCAGGATATCTTGCCGGTGGTGGGCTTGCCAGTGGGGCGTGGCACGGACTCCTTGCCGGGTCGATTACAGGAATCGTGCTCTCAGTGCTGTTAGCGCTTCTTGCAGGGCTATTTGGATTAGTTGGTGGGCCACTGGGTGGCGTGCTTGGGTTTGGCGGTGTACTCGTTGGCGGTATTGTCCTGACAGTCATCTTTGCGATCGATAGCGCACTTGCTGGAGCGATCGGTGGCGTTTTTAACTAAAACCTGAAGCGACGACGCTACGACCCCGTACGAAGTCCGGTCGCCATGAGCCGTCGGATGATGACAACAAGCCCATTATTAAACCCACGTCCGAACACAGCCTGCTCGCGTGATTCGCCTGTTGCAACATCGACGTGAGATGAGCTAATAAGAATCGTTTTTTTATCAACAAGGAGAAGCCGAGTGATTTCAGTATCTTCATCCTCACCGTGGAGCCACTCAAGCGTTGATCGAAACACCGCTGCATTTGGGACCTGTTCGCGAAGCTGTTCGTACACAGTTGTGGAGGTCGTCCCAATAACAACGGAAACACCGCGATCGGCAGCATCAGACAGACGAACAACCAACTCATCCGTGACACTGTCACGGCGCCCGACGACCAGTATCAGTTCAGTAGCCCCTTCAGTAATCAGCTGCTGGGTTCGGCTTGCGATCGCAGGTGCCCCGGACAACGACCAGACTTCATGCGTCACGCGAGAGTCTTCTGTCGGTGTTGCTGGTTCGATTCCGGAAAGCGTTTCACGAAGTTTGTCGGTTCGTGATTCATACTCTCTCCGGAGTGTGTCAGTGGCTTCTTCGATCGAAACGGCATGAAACTGTTGTGGGCTTGTATGTTGGATTTCAACCAGCCCTTTCGTTTCAAGCACCCGAATCGCATCATAGACACGGGTTCGTGGAACTGCAGAAATTTCGCTGATATCTTTGGCACTCCCATGCGGAATCCGCGAGAGTGCCACGAATGATTTCGCTTCGTACTCTTTGAGCCCGAGCTGTTGGAGCAGTTCAATCGCCTGTTGTTGTGTTGTACGTTCGTCCATGAATCCCAACCCGTGCTATCACCGAACAAATAGCAGTATCAGATGGTAGTTTCGTACACTACCGGAAAGGTATTTCCACTTTTTAATCACAAGTAGAGGGTGAACTATGTGGTAAAAACCGTTTTTAGCCCTATAAACCCATTTTTGAAATGTTTTTCTGCTAACATAGTGAGATATGTGAGTAGTTGAGTGACAAAGAGATGCTAATAGTTGTTTTTGAACTGTTTGTCAAAGGCCACATATTCACTCGGATAATCACAACAGCAATATACGCTATCAGAGAGAAGAGTTAGTTGGCACACAAATCAGGAACCCAACATCCGCGATTGTGTGCTCATACATCGGATCGATATATCTCTCATCTATGTCAGACACCCCTACGAATACGCCTCGCTCCGTTGCGATCGAACAGCTTGAAGCGCTCGGGCTTAGCGCCTATGCTGCTCGGACATTTGTTGCATTAACAACGTTACAGTGTGGGACTGCACAGGAAGTGAGCGAGGTGTCGGATGTACCTCGGACGCGCGTCTATGATGCGGTGACCGAGCTCAAAGAACGAGGGCTTGTTGAGATTCAACAGTCGGTTCCGAAACAGTTCTGGGCAATCTCAGCACAAACTGCGGGTACGAAACTCACACAGGAGTATCAGGGCCGGATTGAAACGCTCGTCGAGATGCTCACACAGATACGACCACAACACGCGAGCACACGCGCCGAGCAGCTTGAGATACTACACCACACTGAAGCCGTTGAAAACCGAATCCAAGAGATGCTTGAATCGGCCACGGAAACCATTATATACGGAATCTATCAGCATCCGTCACAGCATGTCATGTCGCACCTAACGAATGCGACCAATCGTGGTGTGTCTGTGACTATTGGTGTGGGTCCACAGATTACGGAGTCAACTATCGAACAGCTACGTTCATCACAGATTACCATTGAACACATTACCGATGCGGTTGAGAATCCGATCGGACAGCTACTGATTGTGGATGATACAACTGCCTGTATCAGTGCGCCGATCGACGAACAGTCCCAGATGCAAGCAGCCGCAGGATACGCGGATGGAAAGATGAATGCAGTAAATACGATTATTCACGAGATTGTCACCGCACGTTTTAATAACCACTAGCGGACAGCGTGGGAGCGCGTGATTCACAAGGATGTGTCGATAAAATCAATAAGCTTTTCAATTTTTCTGGTCGATCGATAGCTGATTGTCTCGTCTGTCTGGTTATATGCAATTACATCCGCATCTGCTAATTTCGGAAGATGAATATGATGGAGTTCGGTTTTAAGTTGGGCTTGGGCTTCAGGTGAATTACCGTCAGGCAGTAAACCAATGAGGTGGTCTAAGTGAACCGGTTGCTGCTCAACGAGTATGAGCTGTTGCAGGAGCGCTTTTCTGCACGGATTTTTTAAAAGCTCCAGGGCGGTTGATGTCGTTACTGAGTTTGTCTGTTGTTCCATAATGTGACCCACCACCACGGTGGAGATCACAACGGCTGTGAATGTGGGTGAGTATAAATACGCCCCTATGAATCAAACAAGTATCGTTAACCCAGAAAATCAAAGACGATTTATATACGACGCTATTCTATCGATCGAGATACGCAGATTGGACGGATACAACCTCCGTTGAGTCCGCACACGCAGCATATCGGCGTAATGGTTCGTCATTAAGTTCGAGAAATGTCTCTCCCCAATTGAATTTTGCGAGGATCTGTTCGGCGTGTTCACGCTCGCCTAAAATCACGAGCGCTGCGGCAAGCGCCTCGACCGTTGTCAACCGCATCGGTCGACCAAAATTCACTGGATTAGCTGCAACGAGATATGGAAGTGCGCGGTGCTCGCCAGCGAGCGAAAACCGCGCCTCACCAGCAGACTCCCACGAACAGTCAAGCGCAACGAGTGCACCACCTGTTGGTCGTCCATCTCCGCCTCCATCTTCGATCCCACCTGCTGACGCACGATCGGCCGGTGAAAGCGCTTGCTCTGCGTGCGGATTCAACACAACACCATACGGTGTCTCACGATGGCTTCGGTGCAGGCGTGCGAGATCAAACCGTGCGAGCTTTTTGGCGGTGCACTTTTTCGGATCATCGTCACCCTCGTATCGAATATGCAGTTCCACGGTTGCTGGAACTGGGCGAGCGGGCGATAAAAACGCCGCGCTTGGGAGACAAACCCTTTGGTGACGGCGTCATGTCCTCCGTATGGACACCCCCGCGATCGTCACCGAATACTACCGGTGTCTCGATGAGCACGAGTATGAGACACTGAAATCAGTGCTGGCAGCTGATTTTATGCAGTACCGACCCGATCGAACATTTGAGGATAGAGCGGCATTTATTTCATTTATGCGGGATGATCGGCCACTCACAAACACCCGACACAGGATTGAAACAGTCAAACAAGCACCAGAGAGCATTGCGGTATACGGTAGACTCCTCGATTCAAATGAGGAAGAAGTATTGTCGTTTATTGATGTATTCGAAATGTCAAGGGAAGGGACGATCGCCAAGCTACGAACACACGTCTGACCGATATAGATTAGTCTTTTGTCCCAGCACCAACTGCGCTCTCACCAACCGGCTCGCTCCCTTCTATCAGCTCTTGACCGCCCATATATGGCTGTAATGCCGCAGGGACGTCGACCGTCCCATCCTCGTTCTGGTAGTACTCAAGAATAGCGACAACAATTCGTGGAACCGCAAGCCCTGAACCATTCAACGTGTGGAGATACTCTGCAGAGCCATGTCGCTCCGGTCGGTACTGAATCCCTGCTCTGCGAGCCTGAAAGTCCTCGAAGTTCGATACCGATGAGACTTCGAGCCAGCGGCCACCTTCGGCTGGGCCGTCCTCCATATCATCACCTGGTGCCCAGACCTCGATATCGTACTTTTTCGACTGCGTAAATCCAAGGTCGCCGGTACACATCTCAAGAATTCGGTATGGAAGCTCAAGTCGTCGAAGGACCGCTTCGGCTTCATCCACAAGCCCCGCAAACCGATCGTAGCTCTCCTCAGGCCGCACGAAGTTGACCATCTCAACCTTGTTGAACTGATGGACGCGGACGATTCCACGAGTTTCGGTACCGTGTTCGCCAGCCTCCTGTCGGAAGTTCGGCGAGTAGGCTTGATATTTCAGCGGGAGATCGTCATCCAACAGAATCTCATCGCGGTGCATGTTGGTGACAGGGACCTCTGCGGTCGGGAGCAACCAGAGATCATCATCGGTATATTCGTCCTCATTGCTCCCCTCAAGCCGGTATGCATCTTCGGTGAACTTTGGGAACTGGCCGGTGCCACGCATTGAGGCGCTGTTGACGGGGATTGGCGGGAACACGTCAATATAGCCCTGCTCGCGGTGGACGTCAAGCATAAACTGGATCAGTGCATGCTCTAGTTTTGCGCCGTCACCTTTCGCAAAGTAGAATCCACCACCTGCAACTTTTGCACCACGCGAAAAGTCAAGAATATCGAGCTGTTCGCCAAGATCATAGTGTGGGACAACTGTCTCAGGAAGCGATCGGAGGTCTTCAAATCCTTCACGACGACGTTCAACGTTCTCGTCCTCGTCAGCACCAACCGGTACTGATTCGTGTGGAATCTGCGGCAGCGTCAAAAGTGCGGCTTCAAGCTCTGCCTCCAGTTCGTCTGCACGCGATTCAATCTCTTGAAGCTCCGTTTTGAGCGCTCCAGAGCGCTCGATTGCGTCTTGGGCTTCATCCTCTTTGCCCTCCTGTTTGAGTTGGCCGATCGATCGGCTCACCTCATTGCGCTCGTGTCGAAGATCGTCACCAGTGCTTTTCAGCGATCGCCACTCATCGTCAATCTCGAGAATCCGATCGAAGTCCACATCCACGCCCTTGTTTTTGAGCGCTTCTCGGACAACGTCGGGATTCTCACGAACGAACTGTCTGCTCAGCATTTATTTGTCGTTCTTCGGGACGGCGGAAAACGGTATCGGGTCTCCGTGGACTAGTCGTCGACGCGTTCGGGGAGCAACAGGCTCACATCATGGTGAGAAAATACAACGCGGCGGTCGTCGGAAAGCGGTCGAACAATCGTCTCCATCTCCTCCGCTGCTTCTGCTTCCGAAATCATGTAGGAAGCCTGTGAGATGTCGTAGTACGCAGGGAAGCAAACAGCGCGCTTTTCATCCGCTGCTTTCATCACAATAAGAAGCAACATCGTATCGCCAGCGTTCGATTTATACACTTCGTAGCTATCGAATGCAGCCTCTTCAACAAACGGCTCAAGCTCGCGAAACTCGTTACCCGGAATAAGGACATTGAGCCCGATAAACGTCTTGCCGACATCGCTCTCTCGAGCCGGTCGTGGTGTTACATCACCGGTAGTGAGCGTCATCACTTCCCAACCATCCGACTCCAGTTCGGCTGCAGTTGCATCTCTCTCCTCAGTCAGTTTGTCCCACACAGGCGAAGTGGACTCAAATGAGGTTGTCATATCCCTGTGTGGTGTCTGCACATGGCTAAAGCTTCGGATCACCAAAGACACCGGGGCGGATTACTGTCTAACGTTTTGACCAACCGGATCACCAAATCGCTCGCTTGGTGCGTCAACGTCATCAATATCAATGTCAATAGGCGGTGCTATCGGATTTCGTTCATAGACGATCGACCCACGAACAACAGTGAGCTCAGGGAAGATTCCATCCATCCCTTCGAATGGCGTCCACGTGCATTTTGTGTGGAGCGTTTCACCCCGTATTTGCTCCGTACGGGAGAGGTCATACAGTGCAAAATCCGCATCATACCCTGGCTCAATTGTACCCTTCGTCTCAATGCCAAAGATCGACGCTGGATTTGCCGCGGTCAGATCGCGCACGCGTTCGAGACTCCAATGACCCTCAGCCGCAGCGGCCAACAGCAGTGGAACCATCGTCTCAACGCCTGGGACGCCGCTTGGTGCATCCCAGACACCCTGTTGTTTCTCTGTTTCCGTGTGCGGTGCATGGTCGGTTGCAATGATGTCCACTGTGCCGTCGGCAACCTTTTCAAAAACGGCTTGCCTGCGTGCTTCGCTCCGGAGCGGTGGATTCATCCGGCCAAACGTTCCAAGCGATCCGAGATCGTCACGTGAGAGGAAGAGGTGGTGTGGACAGACTTCACAGGTTGCACCACCGGAGACTGCTGCGTCGATCCCTTCCGGCGTTGAGGTGTGTGCAATGTGGATCTGTGCATTGTGGGCTTGCCCAACCGAGACTGCGCGTTCGATCGCCGCTTCTTCGGCTGCAGCGGTCCGATATGCACTCCACAGATCAGTGTTTGCCTCAATACCAATACCGCCAGCATCACCCGATTGCTGACTCTCATCAAACATCGTTGCATCCTCTGCATGGACGGTCACCGGAACACCACGGTCAGTTGCAGCCGCAACTGCCTCACCAAACAGCTCAAGATCGATCCCCATCTCTCCTGTTGAGTCTGCGAGAAACACCTCACCAAGCGCAAAAAGCGGGCGGTCGAGAAGCGACTCGGGATCCCACGACTCGGTCACACCGCCATTGATGCCGAAATCAACGTATGAATCGGATGCGAACCGTGCTTTTTGATCGAATGCACCACCATCTGTGGTTGGTGGCTCGGTGTTTGGCTGATCAACAATCGTTGTCACACCGCCTGCTGCTGCACTCCGCGAACCGGTTTCAAACGTCTCTTTATGTTCAAACCCGGGCTGTCGGAAATGGACGTGTGCATCGATCGCACCCGGAAGCAACAGTTTCTCGTCGGCATCGATTATCCGCTCGCCATCCTGTGGGTCAAGCCCTGACTGTACGGTCTTGATTGTCCCATCTTTCGTTCGAACATCGACAACGCGCCCGTCAGCAAGCGTGGCGTCCTGAATGAGCATATCTTTCAGTGGGAGTTTGACAGTCCTAAAAGCGACGGGTTACAGATCGAGTTCGATCGAATTACAGTCGACAACCGCAGTTGGGCCGGAGATGAGGGTTTGCTCGATCGTACGCTGTACAGCCTCAACAGCAGCAGCGCCACCAGCGGCTTCAACCGAGCCGACCGATGCGCGATCAAATGGAACGTCGATTGCAGCATACACCGGCGCTAACACCGATGCGAGCTCCGTTGCATCCCGATCGGTAACCGTCACACAGCCCGAAACAAGCGCCGCACCGCCAGTGATCCGTTGGGCAATGCCAACGATCTTTCCAGTGTCGCTGCCTTGGATCGAGTGCTCGCCGGGACAGTAGGAATCGGCAGGTTCACCACGTTCGACGGTGGCACCCACATCGGAGAGCGCCGTCAGCAGTTGCATTGTTGCTGTCTCGTACCGTTCATCCATCCCTTGTCGGATATCGTCGATCGGAATCGTACTCGCAAAAGCAAGCACACTGCCGGTGTATGCAACCGCCCGCCCACCAACACTCCGTTCGATCGCTGGAAAGCCATACTCGGTTGCGATCGATACCGCTCGATCGAACCCGTCCGCGCGGGTATCTCGTCGACCAAATGCAATCTGACGGTGTGGCGTCCATACCCGAACCGTTGGTTGCCCGGTTTCCGTCGTATGTGTGAGGAGGGTTTTGGTTGCGGCACGATCGGCGTTCGGTGTCTCTTTTCGGCCGCGAACAACCAGCGTCTCCATAGCGGGCCTTGGGTTTCAGTCATCATATAGCCCACGAGGGGCACCCGCGTAGCTATTTGTGTCGAATTCTAAGGACTGCCATGGGCGCATCTGTGGAGATTGGGGGGTCTGTTCTTAGTCGATATGAGCGGTTTTCACTGTATAACTCGCCGTATCCGGCTCACGATTACGGCTGTGCGATCGACCTCTATCCCGGGACGGATGTTGCACGATCACCGGTGTCGGGGACCGTTATTGACACCTTGTCGGTCCGGTGTCCAGACCAGCCATATGCAGTGTCGCACGATCATCTCATTGTAATTTCGGTGGATGACGGCGTCACACCAACGGGAACGGACGAGGTTGTTGCACGAATACTACACGTCGATCCTGCAGTGAGCAAGGGTGATGATGTTGCAATTGGCGATCGACTTGGAACGCTCGTTCGATCAGGCTTTTTCGGGCAGTGGGTTGCAAATCACATTCATCTTGATTTCCGAACCGCAGCGCAGAACCCCTACAGAGCAAGCGGCTCGGTTCCACTGACCGCCGCAGTTGATGTCGCACCGATCGACTGGGATGGGACTGGAACGGTTGTCGAAACCGGACCAACCCACGCGCTCCTCTCAGGACCAACACATCCACAGCCGGGATCATTTGCAGCAATTGCGAGCGACGAAGGTGTGGCGCTTGATGGCGGGCTCTCACACTATGGCGGTGGCGGCATTCTATCAGAGACGGATCACTCCGCTGTGTCCCTGTTCGGAACCGACATTGCAACCGTCTCCGATCGTGACCTTGTATGGAACCCGATCGACATCTTGGCAAATGGGGAGCGCATTACAGGGCTCTCATTATTTGCAGACCAGACCGGCTCATGGGGTGCAAAACTGGTGACGATCGGCCAGACGTTCGATGTTGGGACAGATGTTCGTGTGACGATCGAGCCAAGCGAGGATCCGATTCGGCTCGGTGGACGAACGTAGTGGTTATGTGAACAGACCGCACAACCGATTCTAAGGGTCTGAGAACGCTCGTTGGGACATATATCAGAGACATCCTAACTGTGAGGTATGACGTCAAGTCGAGATCACTGGCGATCGCGTGCATCGAGACGGAAGTTTTTGCAGGGCGCAGGCGTGACGGGTGTTTTGGCACTGGCTGGCTGTGCCGCGCCAGTGAGCGAGCCGATTCAAGGCTCAGTGGGACAAGAACAAGAAGAGCACGAATCAACGGGCAATTCCGAGAGTGAAACCGAGGAAGATTCACATGGACCCGCGAATCCAGCAGAAACAGATTATCCATATACTGGACCGCCGGTGATTGTTGACTTGAATGAACAGGGTGGAGAAACAACAATTCGAACGGTTCCATCACGACATACGTTGGTTAGTGAAGACGCTGCCGGCGGGCCGCTCGAGCTACCGGAGGTATGGGCATGGCAGGCAGATGATCATCCACCAAGCGTCCCAGGGCCGATTCTTCGTGCAGAGGAAGGGACTGAGATGAGTATTACTCTTGAAAATACAGAGGACGTCCGACCGCATACCTTCCATGTCCACGCGCTTCGAAAAGATTGGATGGATGATGGTGCGCCGGCAAGCACCGGAATGCAGGTTGGGGCTGGAGAGTCACACACCTATGAAATTGATGCAAACGTTCCGGGTACACATCTGTATCACTGTCACTATCAAACGCAGAATCATTTAGACCTCGGAATGTATGGAATCGTTCGTGTCGACCCGGTTGACTACGAGCCACCTGATAAGGAGTTTTTCTTGACGATCAAAGATTGGGACTCCCGGTTATCAAACCAGTTTGCCGGTGGAAACACCGATTTCAGCCATCGAAACCGAAATCCTGACGTCTTTACGATGAATGGACGAAGCGCACCCTATACATTCCATCCTGAGGAGGGTTCACCAATGGTCGTTGAAGCGGGCGATCGCGTCAGAATCCATCTGACAAACAACGGCTATGAGAGCCATCCGATTCATCTACATAATCACCGATTTGAAGTGGTCGAAAAGGATGGCGGAATCATCCCACCAGAAGCACGATTTAAAGAAGATGTGACACACATCGCACCAGCAGAGCGAAAGACGATCGAATTTACCGCAGATGCCGATCCAGGTGTGTACCTGATGCACTGTCACAAAGTCAATCACGTCATGAATGGCGACAGCTACCCTGGTGGAATGCTCACCGCACTGGTTTATGAAAGTGCGATGGACACACCACAGTTCGAAGCGGCAATGGAGAGCGCTGGCTATCAAGCGTGAGCTGAGGCAACGTTGATAAACGAGCTCGGTGTGAATCGCCGCCTCCATATGTTCACACCGCGATCGATTGTGCATGACAGACGCGGAAACAGAGACTGAGGCTGAGTTTGATCCCGATCTCACTGCGTTGCTCCGACAGTCGATCGAAAAAGAGCACGGCTATCTCTCATGGCTCGGCACAACAGTTGAGGAAGTTGAGAAAGGTCGGCTTGTGCTTTCGATTCCGTTTGATGAGAAGCTAACTAATACAACCACACCGCCAACAGTCCACGGTGGCGTTGCAGCAACGCTTATTGATACCGCGGGCGGTGTCGCACTCCGGACGATGTTTGATGAGCCAACTCGTGGCGGTGTTGCAACCGTGAACCTGAATGTGAACTATCTCCGGCGAGCGGATGGCGACCTTCGGGCGATCGCAAACGTGGTCCGAGCCGGTGAGTCGATCGGGGTGAGCGAGATGCGTGTCGAAAGTCCAACACCGGATGGTGGGACAAAAACGGTCGTAACAGGCCAGGGATCGTACCGACTGTTCCGAGAATAACGCGATTTTGTAGCCAAATTAGTGCAGACGCTTTCGACGTGCTTTTTATTGCCCGTCCAGTGAGTTTCTGTAATGGCAGAATTCAAAGTCGTCGTCGCCGATCCTGAGACAGGCGAGGCGTTTCAGTTTGAAGTCGATGGACAGGACGCAAACCGATTCCTTGGCCGAGACCTTGGCGATGAGGTAGACGGCGCAGCAGTCGGTCTTGACGGATTTACACTCAAACTCACCGGCGCATCTGACAACACCGGTCGCCCACTCCGCGCAGACGTTCCAGGCGCAAACCTCAAAGAGCTCCTTCTCACAGACGGTGTCGGCTTCTCACCAAGCCGTGACGGAGAGCGCAAACGCATCACCGTTCGTGGTCGAGAGATCAGCAACGAGGTTGCACAGATCAACGCATCAGTCGCTGACGGTGACGGCTCTGTTGCAGATGCACTCAGCGATGACGAAGACGAAGACGCTGCAGACGACGAGTAACTGAATCATACGCGAACACGCGTTTTATTTTCTTCCCGAGACGAGTAGTGCCATGAGCGATCGACTCCCAAGCGACAGCGATGCGGTTGAGACGCTTCGTGCAGAGATTATCCGGCTCGGAAGTACTAGGCTCCGATGTCTCCGACTCCCAGAAGAGCTCACAGGTGAGCTTTCCACAGGTGATTTTGTTCGCGTTGTTCTCGATGGCACCGAACGACACGCCCGAGTTGAGACGGATGCAAATGGCCCGATTATTCGGGCGCTATACGAGACAAAGGCTGCAGCCAGGGCTCAGCGTGGGGACAACGCCCTCGCACCGTGGCTTGCAGGACTCAAACGTGAGGAGGGCGACGGAGTTGCATTCGATCGCGTTGTCAGCGGACAGCTGTACGGCATTCGCGAGCCCGGTAAGCGAGCTGTCTACACCGTTCGGCAGGGCCCGCGGGATTCGCTCGCGTCGATCGCTGAGAAGCTTGATGGAAACTAATAGGGACGAAAACGGGAGGCCAGTCGATCGAAAGAAGTGATAGCTCATTTACCGCTGGCGACCTCACATCCCGCATGAGCAAACTAACAGCGTATCTGACTGGCGATCGTCTCGACGATGTTGCGATCTTCATCAGCGAAGCATTCATGAACGACAACATGATGATCGCAAACTATGGCGAAGATGTCGAAGGTGGGGTTGTACTTGTTGTCGATGGTGAGGAGGGCCGATCTGCGTTCTCACAAGGAACTGGAATCGACCCAATGGAGTTTGCGGGGGCTGCAATGGGACAAGAAGGCGAGATTAACCCAGATCTCTCAGGTGGTGTGTGTCCGCTTGCGGACGAAAAGCCGGATGAAGAGCACACGATTGAGTTTGCCTTTTCCTTTGCGGAGGCACAAAACACCGAGGTCGGTGGGATGTATGCAGATGGTGATGTCATTCACGCATACGCTCACTGTTCATGCGGGGCAAACTTCAGTCACAAATGGATTGCAGGAAGTCGCTAGCAGTTCAGCGTTTCAGTTTTCGACTACGCTTCTGTTACTGATTCATCAGCAACGCGCTCAAATGCAGCGAGGATGACGCGTTTTGCAGCGCTCCCTTCAGTTGTCCAGTGGTGTGCATAGTCCAACATGTCATCGTAGATACCGGGCTTACAGCCGGATGCTTTCGGATGCCCGCCACCGTTGACCTGCCGTGCAACAAGGTGACATTTCTCGAAGTCGTCGCTTCCACGAAGGCTTGCACTCCCGGCTGGCTTGACGATCACAGCTGCGTCAGCACCCTGATCACGGAGCGCGTCTGCAACTTCGTTCTGTGAGCAGCGGCCATAGGTAATCCCCACGGTCCATGGTCCGACAGATTTGAAATCTGCACGTTCAACCGCAAGGTCAATCAGTTTCTCTTTCTCAACCCGGCGATGCGCAATATACTCGGACACAACAGTTGGAAGCGAGACACCGTATGCACCAACGATCGCAGCGTACTCCTCCGGGCCGCTCCAAAACGCATAGTCCGCAAGATCTTGGCTTCGTGGATCCTCATTGAGCCAGAGGTCATGGTCACGCGTAACCGCTGCAAGCTCGACAAACTGTTCATCAAAGTCGTATTCGAGCGATCGAAGCGCAACATCCGTACTACACTCCTCTTCGGAATCGCCAACAACGAGATCAACGCCAGCGTCCGACACTGCCGTGAACACCTCGTCGGTCCACTGGTGATGGTCATACCACGAGACACGATCGCAGCGTGAGGTGAGCGTTTCGAGCGGCTCGGAAACGGTCTCATACGAATCTGGACACAGGTCACAGACAAAGAGGTCAATACCGGAATCAGCGTATTCAGCGACACGCTCGAGGGTTTCTCCGAGCGAATGTGGTCCAGCTGCAAGGAGTGCAACCCGTGATTCGAACTCCGGTCTGTCATCTTCAGCCTCGTCCGCATCGTCTTCGGAGAGCCGTGCTTCAAGCGTTGTAAGAAACGGCTCAGGCTCGATCGCTGCATCATATGCCTCTCGAATGAGTGCAATACAACCAAGTCCATCTGCATCGGAGTCCGTAACAACAACGGCTTCAGAGCCCTCAATGGCCGCCTTTGCTTGTTGTTCTTTCAGCTCTTCATCAACCGTATCGGGGTAAAAGAATCCAGCACCGGGGATACGCGATCGGCGATCGATCGGTAGTCGACTAGTATCAAGAAACTCATCGTCCATATAGGATGGTTGGGAAGCGGTGTGAAAACTCTCGTGGATCGGCGGTTGTTATAATTCGTCTTCGGAGAGCTGTCGAACCGTAAGAACGGGGACGGGACAGGTTCTGACAACTCGCTCTGCAACACTACCGATCAAAAACCGATTTTCGCCGTGTCGACCACGAGTTCCGGTTGCGACGACATCAATCTCATTTTCACGAGCATAGGTACCGATCTCTGCTGCAGGTCGACCCTCACGAACCGCAGTGACAACGGACCCCTGTGTCATCGATTCAATCTCAACAAGTGCTTCTTCAGCCTGTGTCGTAAGTGCTTCACGAAGGTCGTCTCGAACCTGTTGCGGAGCGGATTCGACTTCACCAGCATCAACGATTGAAAGCGCATGGACTTCTGCCTCAAATTTGTCAGCGATATCGACGGCCACACGTACTGCTCGCTTGACGCTTTCGGAACCATCCGTTGCAATGACGATCCGTTCGATCATAGACCCGATTTAGCGCGATATCGTATAAATCCTCAACACTCGATCGTGACAGACGGTACCAACAGCCACATAAATGGCGACCTACAGGGGGAGTGTTTTTCATGTTTGCGGCCCCACCTCGCCGTATGGCCGATCTTGATATCAATCTCGTGTTAGTGCCCGTTGATGGGAGCGATGAGTCGCGTGAAGCGGTTGAATTCGCGCTTGCGATCGCAGACAAATACGACGCGTCAGTACACGCGGTCTATGTCCTTGGTGAAGAAATTGTCCGCGGAATTGAGACCGGCGCAGTCGATGAAACGGATATCGCAGACGATACACGATCGTTTACGACTGAAATCGCAACGATCGCAGCAGACACAGAGGTCCCACTCACAAGTTCGATTGCATACGGATTCTCACAAAAAGTGAAGACAGTTCATCCCGGAAGCGTTGTGCTGGATACCGCGGAGGAGCTGGATTCTGATTTCATCGTTGTCCCGCGAGAGCCAATGGCGGACGATCCAAGCGATGTGCTTGAAAAAGCAGCAGAGTATGTCCTGTTATACGCAAGCCAGCCAGTTCTCTCTGTCTAGGGTCGTTCACGTAGGGTCTTTGTGTAGCCTGATCGCCATCTCAAGTTCGAAGCTTTCGGCGTTGCTTGTTTCGAAGCCGACCTTTTTATAAAGTCCAACTGCAGGACGGTTCCATCGTTCGACAGTCAACCAGACTTTTCTCACATCATTTGCCGCCCCATATCCAAGCAGTGATTTGATGAGATACGTTCCAATACCTGCCTCTTGGTACGCCTGCAGTACAAAGATTGCAAGTTCGTATGCATCGCCATCCGGAACGAGCGTCGCATGTCCAGCAACAGTTTGGTCGTCCCATGCAATTACATTGAGACACTCATCAGAGAGAATTGTATCCAGCCACGTTCGGATACGGGATTCTTGTCCAGGAGGGATACCTTGAGCACGATCAGATGGATCAAAATCAAGATACATCTGTACTAAGGCCTCTTTGTCCTCTTTGGAGCCATCGTACGGTGTGAGTTTCATCTCACGATCGGTTCGATCAATAAACGAAAGTGGTGGTGACTCAAACGGCCCCGAGACCTCTTCTGGGTAGCGTCGATCTCGGCTCATCGGACTAGCGTCACCGTTTTGTGTGAGTTGAGCAGGACAAACTCTGCAATCTGTCCGATCTGTATCTTTCCCATCGGGCTTGTCTGTCCCCCACCGAGAACAATTTCTTCATAGCCTTCCGTTTCAGCAATATCAACAAGTCGGCTCCCAGGATCGCCTTCGACATGGCGAATCGTTGCCGAAAGTTTGGCTTCATCTAAGTACTTTTGCACCGCATCCTCAACTTCGTTCGGTGTTCGATCTGCGTTCGGGTTCTCGACAATCGCAACGGTGAGTTCATCATTGGTAGCCGTTGCCCGGTCGATCGTCTTTTCGAGCGCTTTAATTGAATCATCTGCGCCACCAATCCCAAGAAGTACTTTCATACCGCAACTGTCACCGCCGGGTGCAAAAAAGCTGTCCCGTCCGTGAGATTGGTGCTCGTGCACGGCAACGCTTTTCCAATGAGCAAACAGATGCCCGTGCATGAGCGATGAGCAGTCCCCAACAGAGACACCACACGGATCTTCGGAGGAGGAGAGAGCGAAAGGCAGAGAAAAAAATACAGAGACACCTGTAGAACAAGACCCAACGGATACAGAAGTGGTAGACGAAACTGAATCGACAGTTCCAACAGACGTTCAAAAGTATGAGCGCTTCAAAAAGATGGATGGCGCAACCTACGATCGGGTCAATGGGTTTCTTCGCGATCGGACATATATTACTGCGCGCGAGTGGGCGATTGCACGGCTCTGTGCTGATTTCAGAACCGAAACTGGTGTTGAGATGACGAAGATTGGCGAAAACCTGCCGGAATTGGTCCCGTTTATGACCGACACCTACACACCACAAGCGGTCAACCAGGCACGATCGTCATTTGAAGGGAAAGTGAACAAAGCTGGTGCCACATTCCTCTACGGAGCGATGAGCGGATTCTTCACCGCCGAAGAGTTGGATGAGTTGATGTATGAGGTAACTGAAGTTGCAAAGTTCTTACTTGAGGTCGAAGGTGTCGATCTTGCGGTTGCAGAAGAACTCGATGCAGAAGATCGAATCTCGACAGTAATGCGTGAGGTCCGCGAAGAAAGCGCCCGGCTTCGAGCCGAAGAAGTCGAGTGTCCACACTGCGGTGAAACACACGACGTGTGAGTGACGCAGCTATGCTTCGAATCCGTCCTCCCAACGGAAGGTCCCGTCTCGCTGGATAACCTCACCATCGATCGATAGCGTCGAGTTACTGCTCATATCCATAATCATATCAACGTGAACCGCTGATTTGTTCCCGGTTTCACCGGTAGGAAGACATGCATCATACGCACGCCCAACTGCGAGGTGGACAGTATCTCCCATCTTCTCATCAAAGAGGATGTTATCAGTGAACCGATCGATGCCGCGGTTCATCCCAATTCCAAGTTCACCGAGTCGTCGTGCCCCATCGTCGGTTTCAAGCACACCCGACAGTGTTTCTTCTCCTTGCACAGCACTGTAGTCGACAACCGTTCCATCCGCAAACACAAGTTCAACATCTTGAACACGTGTTCCGTCGATCGTCATTGGGACATCGAAGAATGCAGTGCCAGTAGTCGCATACGGTGCAGTGAACACCTCACCGGATGGAAGGTTGTGTGAATCATATGCAACAGATGCACAGCTGTTAACTGCAGTTCGATCCGCGATCGACATTGTCAGATCAGTGCGATCGGTTGTGATGTGGACCTCACTGCCTGCATCAAGCAGCGTTTTCATCTCTGCCATCTCTTCGGCAAGTGACTCCCAGTCTCGGAGGATAGCATTGTAGACAAACGTTTTGTATGCGCTGTAAGACATCCCTGCTTGCTGTGCAAGACTCCGTGTTGGATGCAGTGTTGAAACCCAGTCGGTGTTCATTCGTGCTTCGCGTGCGTCTGTGCGTGATTTGTTGTATGCTTGCCGCACTGATTGTGGAATATCCGACGTTTCTGCAGTGTTTCGACCACCACCCAATCGAAGATAGACGTCCGCTTTTTCGAGCAGTCGTTGTTCATGTGCGCCGGCATGATCGAAAGTGCCGTCATGTGCGGAGAGATATGCGCTCGAGAGTTCATCGCTGTCGTAGAGCGTGATCATGTTTGCGCCTCGGTCGCCCAGTTTCTCTGCAACCGCAACTGCAAGATCATGTGTACCTTCTGCAACGCTTACAATGACGTTGTCGCCGCGTTCAACCTGTGCGCTCCAATCGACCAGTACGTCTGCATGTTCGATAACCCGTTGGTCCATACGATGTGATGACGTGGCGGAGCTAAAACTCCGACGAGGAGCAGCGAACCGGAACGGCTACACCAGTTGCGATATGAACGACGAGCATGGAACTTGGTGTGATCGGTCTTGGGCGTATGGGACAGATCGTTGTCAACCGAAGTCTGGATGCAGGCCACGATATTGTTGCATTCGATCTCTCTGATGACGCAGTTGCAACTGCGAAAGCAAACGGGGCAACACCAGCAGCGTCGATCGAGGATCTCTGTGACAAACTTGGGGAGAACAAGCGAATCTGGCTAATGGTCCCCGCGGGAGACCCGGTTGACTCAACGCTCGAAACGCTTGACCCACTCCTTACGAGCGATGATGTTGTTGTGGATGGTGGAAACTCACACTTTGAAAAGTCACTTGCACGTGCGGAAGCTTGCCCTGCCGCATACCTTGACTGTGGAACAAGTGGCGGCCCAGCGAGCGCAAAAGAAGGGTTTTCGCTGATGATTGGTGGCCCACAGTGGGCCTATGACGAACTGGTTCCGGTGTTCGATGCAGTTGCAACAGGGCCAGATGGACACGATCGGATGGGGCCAGAAGGATCAGGACACTACGTCAAGATGGTCCACAACGGTGTTGAGTACGCACTTATGCAGGCATATGGTGAAGGGTTCGAACTGCTTGCAGATGGCCGATATGATCTTGACCTGGAAGCAGTAGCTCGGACGTGGAACAATGGTGCTGTGATCCGATCGTGGCTGCTTGAGCTCTGTCAAGAGGCGTTTGAAAATGAAGGAAACGATCTCGGTGATGTTGCAGACCACATTGCAGGCGGCTCAACTGGAACGTGGACCGTCGAAGAGGCTCTTGAACAGGAAGTTCCGGTTCCGCTCATCTACCAAGCGCTTGCAGAACGCTTTGATAGCCGGAATGAGGGGCGATTCTCCCGGCGACTTGCAAACCGACTCCGGTATGGATTTGGCCGTCACGAAGTCGCTCGAACCGACAAATAATCGAGAGCTGGGACTCGCTGTCAGGATATTTTGTTGACGGCGATAAACAAAACGCTGTTAAACCCCGATTCCGTAGCCTCCAGTATGGTTGACCTAGTGGCGTTTGGGTTGGGTGCATCCATTGTACTCTCAATCGTCGCCCTGCACTACGCACGGGGGACTGGATGGGAATCCTCCCAAGATATTTCACAGGAAGTGCTTGAGCGCCGAGCAGCAACAGTCGTAGAAACTGACTTTCCTGAGCCAATGAACCGATCGATCGGTGGTGGCGGCGGTGCCGTCGCTGCAGTTGGTGGCGCAGACGGAGAGGAAGCAGGCGAACTTGAAGGCGAAGATGAAGATTCGATGAGTCCAGCGGACATCCCAGAGGACGAGGTCGAATACTTCGAGATCGAATACGTCAAGCAGGGCGAAACAATTGAGGTTGCGAACAACATGACTGTCCTCGATGGCGGTGAGGAATCCGGGATGGACCTTCCATACGCGTGCCGACAGGGACAGTGTGTCTCCTGTGCAGGTCACATTACAAACGGTGGGAACTCCGAAGACTACGTTGTCCACGACAATCAGCAGATGCTTGATGACGGCGAGTTGGACGATGGATACACCCTCACTTGTGTTGCGTACCCAATTGCGGACTTCTCGGTCGAAACTGGCGAAGCACCATAGTCAAAAAACGCTATTCGGTCCTCGTTGTATTCTGTGTGTATCCCGACGCAGTCTATAATAAAGAAAAGATCTGTACCAAGAATTCATAACACGATCGACTGTTGTAGCTTTGTATCTCACTCGCTACATTTTCGATCGATTGTACAGTTATGCGCTACTGTGTGACCGAGCACTTGATTGGCGCATCTTTAGACTGTGTGAGAAGGTTTAGGTATGAATCGAGATCAAGCGCAAATTTAGTTCTTGTTGGGAGTGTTATCCACGAAAAATCGTACTCGATACCGACTTCATCTCCAGTTCCAGTGACCGTGTGGGTCCACTCGTCACGCGGTTCATGCACCGTTGTATGAAAAAAGTGGCGTGTATACCATCGCTTCTCACGGCGCTTCCAAATATCGCTTACAAGATGTCTCGGTGTCGCAATTGCTCCAAGCCCGCTCTCTTCAGCAATCTCACGGAATACTGCCTCACGGGGGGATTCATCACCTTCAACAGTTCCTTTTGGGATCTGGTAGCCATCATACTCAGGGCCCTCAAAAACTAACAGTTCGTTCTCTCCACGTGTAATGTAGGCGCATGCCTTTGGAACGAATGTTTGTGTGTGAGAAAGACGCATATTGATATCGTTGTTGACTTTGAATAAAAGGGTTACACATAGTCAGATAAGGGTATATAAGGATGTGTAAGGGAGACGTGAGATTGACAACGCACCAATTATCACGGTTACTCTGCGAGTATAGTATATGAATAACGAGTTTGACCTGGTAGGTGAAATACCGTGACTACTTCCGATCTTGTAACGTTTGGTGAGACAATGCTCAGGTTCTCTCCACCCCGTGGGGAGCTCCTTGAGACGTCTTCAGAGTTTACTGTCCAAGCCGGTGGGGCAGAAAGCAACGTTGCAGTTGCCGCAGCACGGCTTGGAGCCAACACAACCTGGCTGTCAAAGCTTCCGAAGTCACCACTTGGTAAACGCGTCGAATCGTCAATCCGGCAGCACGGTGTCACACCTGCTGTTGCATGGGATGCATCCACAGAAACGAGACAAGGAGTATACTATTTAGAACATGGGGCAGAGCCACGCCCAACAACTGTACTTTACGATCGACGTGATGCTGCAATTACGACCGTAACCCCTTCTGAGCTAGATACGACTACAATTGAGTCCGCATCGTTGTTTTTTACAACCGGGATCACACCAGCGCTATCTGCTACAACAACCGAGACAACTCACAAGCTGCTTGAGGTTGCATCCGCAGCCGATACACGAACCGCGTTTGATCTCAACTATCGGGCAAAGCTCTGGGAGCCAGCAGACGCACGGGAGACGTATGAATCACTATTTGAACTGCTTGATCTCCTCTTTATTCCAGAGCGTGATGCACACCACGTGCTTGGAATGAGTGGTTCGGCATCCGAGATTGCTGCAACACTCAGTGAAACATACAACATTGAAACAGTTGTCATAACCCGGGGAGAAGATGGGGCACTCGCATTGAGAGACGACTCGACTGTTACACAACCGATATTTGAGACCGAAACAGTTGATCCGATCGGTACCGGAGACGCATTTGTCGGTGGGTTCCTTGCCGAAGAGCTTACAGGATCGCCGCTTGAGCAGTCACTCGCTGTTGGTTCCGCTGCTGCAGCCCTCAAGCGGACGTTACATGGTGATGTCGCAGTGATCTCTCGTGCTGAGGTTGCCAACGTGCTTTCAGACAGCGGCTACGGAATCGATCGATAGAGGCTCGAGACCTAGTTGAGTGTCATGCCACCTACCGCTTCCACGTTTCAGGTGCAACACCAAGTGCTCGAACAAACGTTGGATAGACAAGCGCAACCGCAAAGACAAGCCCCAGAGACGGCCAAAAGCTAATGTCTCCGATTGTGAGTTCAACAAACTGCAATATTAGCATCATCAGAAGAAACATCGCTATCCAATGTGGGAGTAGCTGTTTGATCGACCCCATTGCGTCAGTGCTCATACGACAGTACACGAGATTCTCTGGTATTCATGTATCGGTTCGAACGATCAGGATTCACACCCCGCTGTCGTCACTGCTGTATTTCTAAAAAAATGTAGCGACAATCGAACTGCGACTAGTTGGGTTAGTATCGTGACGGCAAGAACGCAACCATCACAAGAAGCAGTGCGATTGTCATACTTGTAATGATAATATACCAGAAACCAGAGACACGATCCTGGTACGTATTCATTTCTCCAAGTTGTGCCTCGTATGATTCAAAGTCTTGTGTGAGAATGACTGTATCACTGCTTGTAAAGAAGGTCAAGAACTCTTGATCACCAAGTGTAATCTCATCTTCCTGTTCGAAGTCTTCCGAGAAGGTTTCTTCACCAGTCCACACAACAGTGACGCTGGTTGTCTCAACTGTCTCTACAGTCACGGTGTTGTTTGCGTACTCAAATGAATCTCCCTCTGCATACTGTTCAGTCTGTGGTGCCGGGAAATATTCATCTGCTGGAACAAGCGTTTCGCTTCCATCCTCGTCGGTTATGACGACAGATTCTGTTCCATCTTCATTCTCGACAGTCTCATTTCGTGCGTCTGGATCATCCTCAAGGATTGCTTGTCGATCGATAGCTTCCTCAAGTGTAAAGCTGGTTGGTTCTTCCTCACTGTCAACAAGGACAATCCACTCACCGTCTAGGTACTCGATCGTGCTTTCGTTATCCCACGTTTCAGACTGCTCGGACTCTGGGTCAGTCCACTCGATCGTACCCGAATACTCTATAACACCATCTTCATCTTCCTCAGCAGAGAGGGCTGTTACTGTATACGTTACCCCATCGAGTTCGAACGTATCCTCTTCTGATAGTTCGTGCTCTGGATTCTCAAACGAGATCGTCGGCGCTTCGGCCGTCGCGATCAACGAGTATGATGCGACGCTAACCAAAAGAAAGAGCGCGACGGACACTGCTACAGCGCGTCGTTGCATGATTTTAGCATGGGCCACCCGGGGTATAACGGTTACTAACCCGTCCGGAGAGTGGTATATATTAGTGGCGCGTTTCTGTCGATTTATGTGTGTCTGTCACTAGCGCAGTAGCAGCAGGAAACTGTGTTGGTGTGAGTTCAGCATGTACATGAAGATACACCACGGTTTTTGTAATTGCGGTCACCGTTTTGCCAAACAAATAGCTCAATAAGATTGCACCAACAATGCCCCAGACATAGACACCGCTTGGTAGGGTTACAACTGTTGTCAGTGCCGCGGTCAAAAGAACAATACTGGAGACGAGCCCAGTAGCAAAGAGTACGTGAACTAAGCTAATACCGAGCCCCACGCTTGTTACTTCACCCCAGGTATTACGAAATAGCGAGAGACTTCGTGCAAAAAGTTGACGTGTAGGCCTTTTTTCAAAGACAATGACTGGGAGTACAAAGAACGTCATCGCAATCCAGCCAAGCATAAACGCTGACCCCACAACACGCGTGAGTGCGGAGTCTGATTGCGTGAACCACCGAAGCACTAAGCCAACACTCGCTGCAATGGCTGCCCACAAAAATACCGGCGATCGTTTTTTCCACGCAGCCATAATGCTCTGACGGAGCGGTGGTACTTCTCCACGAAGCCGAGCAGCAGTTGCGTGCACCAGCGCTGCTGTAAAGAATGAAACGCTCGCTGCAACACTCAGATAGACAAAAAACAGTGCGACCCATCCGCGGACCCCACCAAACAGTGACGCAGTTGCCATTAAGAAAAATACAGTTACAGAAAGTGCGATCGAACTACTTGCAGCACAGAATGGGAAGATAAGTAAGCGAGGGTGTTGATGGAGCAGTTTGACACTCTCACTTGTTAATTTAAGCCCGGTATGAAATCTCGAGAATACACCCATACTATGTGAGATGCTGCTAGTAACAAAACGGTTACTTAAACGGAATAGATAATTCTCAGTAAATAAAAATATATAAAAGCTAAGGGCCGGATTTGAACCGGCGATATGCGGCTCTGCAGGCCGCCGCGTTCGGCCGGACTCTGCCACCTTAGCGCATCTGGAACTATTCCGGTGACGTTCTTAAGGCTAGCGGTCTCAGATGTCTCTCTTCGAATGAAATGCAAAAAACCCCAAAGAGAGAAATCTCTCTTCGAGGGCTGAAAGTGGTATGAATGGAGGCGGCGGTGAACGACTCCCAGAGGGTCTCCCACTC
>NZ_JAKRVX010000020.1 GCF_023638035.1 Natronocalculus amylovorans
CCATCGACCGTGTTACCGTTGTGTATCTTCTTAAGAACGATTCACTTGCTACCAGATCAGCATGGCCGTCAAACCCACACGAACATGTTAGCGTATCTTGATGCCGAACCGTGTCTGTGGTCGACCCACAGTTTGGACAGGTTTGGCTAGTCCATGCTTCGGATCGAATCTCCACCGACATACCGTATTCTTCGGCAGTATACGTCAATCGTTTCACGAACGCTCGAAACGCCCAGAAGTTGTGCGTCTTCTCGTTTGTTCTGACCGACCAGTGCGTTTCCAACACATCGGTCAAATCGCCAACGTACACTGTCGAAACGCCTTCATCGTACAATCGTTCAATCAAGTCGCGTGCGAGAGCATCTTGGGCGTGATCGCGTCGTTTCGTCCGGCGGTCGTACAGCCGTCGGATACGGTGACTACTGTATCGACTATCTTCTAACAGCGATTGCAGACGGGCGATCTCTCGTGTGGTTTCATGGAACCTATCGAACAGGTCGCATCCTTCATACAGGAGTTGCTGGCCGGTTGTGGTTGTGCAAGCGACGAGGTTGTTCGCACCAATATCTAGGGCGGTTTCTTCGGAAGCCAGTGGGTGTGCCAGTCGAGAATGATTTTCGCTGATTGTGACTGGCTGAAAGGCCCTAAATGTCTGTGCTTGCTCGTCGTAGTACAATTCCAACCGGCCCTGTTTCTCATACTCCTTCCAGTGTGGTTCGCCACGAACTTCGAGCCGGAAGCGTTCACGGTGGCCCAGCCCGTACTGGTCTTTCAAGTCTTTCCCAACGAGAATTTCGAGGCGGGAGTATTCGCCCCACTCAACAGAGTACGACGTGTTGCGGATGTACGTCCGGAGTTCTCGTCCATCTTCGGAGTTCCCCCAGAAACCGGGTTTGCCGTTTGCTTCGCCCTTTTTTTGAAGCGCGAAGAACGACTTCCACGATTCGCGGTTCTTACGGTCAATCTGCTGAACCGTTGAAGAACCAAGAATACCACCATAGCGACCACGATACTCACTAATATCCCACACGTCACCGGTAGGGTCGGTGTAGTTCTGTCGACGTTCGTAGTTGATCTCGTTCCAGAGAG
>NZ_JAKRVX010000003.1 GCF_023638035.1 Natronocalculus amylovorans
TGTACTCCATCGCTGTCTCTTGATTAGTGGTATGTTGAGTTAATGGTTTGTTTCATAGTCTGTCGGATTCAACCTCGGGGCATTCTCCTCGCATTCTGTAAAACCGTGAGCAAACCCAACCGTTAGTACGCTCGATCCCAACTGTGAGACTGTGTTTAACGACCCCACAAAGCGACGCTGGATTGGGTGGGGTGCGCTCGCTATTGTGTTTTTATTGGTGAATATTCACCGGCTCTCAAGTGCGGTTCTCTCCGAAGAGCTCCAAGCAACATTTCAGACATCCGCTGCACAGCTCGGGACACTGCACGCTGCGTTCTTTTATATTTATGCGATCGTCCAGATCCCAACCGGATTGTTGGCAGATCGGGTTGGCCCTCGATACGTTGGGGCTGCTGGTGCAGTAGTGCTCAGTGTCGGTGCAATCTTGTTTGCACTGAGTGATAGCTATCTTGCTGCGTTTGCCGCACGGGCACTGATTGGGCTTGGCAGCGGTGTCATCTTTATTTCGATGCTCCGATTCAGCGCAAACTGGTTCCGACCCGATGAGTTTGCAACGATGACTGGACTCACTGCCGGGATCGCAGGACTAGGAGCGATCCTCGCAACGACACCGCTTGCACTGGCCGTAAGCGCAACCGGCTGGCAGCCAACAATAATCCTGCTTGGAATTGTGGGGTTCCTTGCTGCTGCTGGTGTGTTTGTATTTGCTCGAAACTCTCCTTCGGATGCTGGATTAGCGCCGATCGACGGCGTTCCTGAACGCCCAACAGTTACAACCGCAGATGCACGGCGTGCGCTTCGGCAATTAGCTGGCGATATTGATCAGTGGCTGCTGTCGATTGTCTTCTTTTCGGCAATGGGGACGTTGTTGACACTGCTTGGTCTCTGGGGAGTCCCATATCTGGTTGTTGTCCATGGCCTCGATCTGACGACAGCCTCTTACTACACACTTCTTGGCTCAGTTGGAATGTTATTTGGTGCGCCTGTGATTGGCCGCATCTCCGATCGGATTGGCAAACGAATCGTACCGATGATTGTCGGTGTTGGGCTCTTAATGATTGCACTCTCAATTATTCCGATCTTTGGGCGTCCACCGCTGGCTGTTGTTGCACTCACATACATTGCGATCGGATTTTTCACCGGTGCAGCAATGCTTTCGCTCTCGATCATTAAAGAGCGCTATCCTGGTGAAGCGAGCGGTGTGGCAACTGCAACAGTCAATACTGCGGGCTTCGTTGGTGGTGCACTCTTTCCGACACTCATGGGCGTTGCGCTGGATACATATCAACAAGACGAACTTGTGGGCGGAACCGTGGTGTATACGGAGTTTGGCTACCGCGTCGCGTTTGCGATCGTTACGGTTGCGGTCGCCGCTGGGTTCCTCTGTGCGATAGCCGTGTATATCCGTGAACACCGCCGTCAACTAGTTTGATCTACTACTGTGATTCAGCGAGCCGATCGACCCGATCGAGGCTGTCTGCCGTTTCTGGCGTCTTGTCATCACGAACTGCAACAAATCGTGGGAATCGAAGCGCATAGCCGGACGCATACGTCGGCGACTGTTGGATCTCCTCATATCCAACTTCAAACACCACCGCCGGTGAGAGATCGATCGACTGCCCGGATTCGGACAGAATATGGGGTTCACAGAGCGTTGTAAGCTCTTCGAGCTGTGCGTCAGTGATTCCGGTTGCAACCTTGCCGATCGGTGCAAACGAGTCTCCATCACGGACGGAGACAAGAAAGGTTCCAATATGGTTTGCCCGTCGCCCCTCACCCCATTCCGCCCCCGTCACAACAAGATCAAGCGTCTCAATATCGGGCTTTCGTTTCAACCAGTGTTGTCCTCTATTTCCTGGTGAGTAGACTGCGGCTGGGTCTTTCAACATAATCCCCTCGTGACCAGCTTCTAAGGACTGCGTCTCAAATACAGCAATCTTATCAAGCGAATCCGTTTGGATCGTCTCAGACACTGCTTGAGATCCATCTAATACCGATCGGAGCGTTGCATGACGCTCTGTCACCGGCTCATCAAGCAGGTCAACACCGTCGGCATGCAGACAGTCAAACGCATTCAGCTCAAGCGTCACTTCATTGCGCATCTTGGCAATATCGTGCTTCCTTCGAAACCGACGAAGCACTGCTTGGAACGGAAGTGGGTCACCATTCTCGTCGATCGCAATAACCTCGCCGTCCAAAATACACGGCACAGTTGCGGTTTCAGAAACGAATTCGACGATTTCTGGAAGCGGGTCTGTTACGTCATCCATATTTCTCGAAAACAAAGACACACTAGTCCCATCGTAATGAACCTGTACTCGTGCGCCGTCAAACTTCGTCTCGGCGATCGCCTCACCCCATGTGTCAATGCCTTCGGCTGCTGTGCCTGCCTGTGCAAGCATCGCTTGGACTGGCCGTCCAATCTCTAGTTGGAGTGCGGTAAGTCCATCCGCACCATCTTCACGCGCGACCCGCGCAACATGGCCGTAATCGTTCGTCACCTGTAGCGCACGCTCTACGGTATCGGCAGGAACCGAGAACGCGTCCGCGATCGCATCCCGCACAGCCCCTTCACCAACCCCAATTCGCATCTCCGAAAGGACAATCCGTGCAAGATATCTGGCTTCGATCGGCGAACACCGCGTAAACAGCCCAAAAAGGAGATCCAATTTTCGATCTTGGCTTCCCGAACCACTCGTTTTTGCAAGCGATCGAAGCTCCGAATCAACCTCCGAAACTGTGAGTCTCCCCTGAGATCCACCAGCACCAAACGCAGCTAATCCTTGTTGGCCGCCAAAATCATAGCTCTCTGCAACGGCACCGATCTCGCCACGTTCTGCGAGCCGATTCTCAATATCCTCTGGACGTACGTTCGGACCTGCAGCACGGGCGATCGCCACATGACAGAGCGATGTGCCGATATTGAGCGTTTCAGAACTCCATGCTGGAAACACACGACCCTGAATGAATCGGGTAATCGTCGAGAGATCTTCGTCTGACTCAGAAAGTAGTGCTGCGACGAGCGACACAGTCTCAAGATCACCGGACTCTGCCTCAATCGCAGCGGACCGCTTGCAGAGCGATTCAAATTTCATCTATCGGTGTTCAGTCTGAGACGTACGTAAGTACGACGATCAGGGAATCCGATTCATCGGTGCCCGTGACGGTCACGACCAGCGAAAAAAGCTTCAACCGGCCGGACGTGGACCGTTTAGATGTCATGGCAGACAAAACGGTACATACACGAGAACTCACCCGTTCAGACATTGCAGCTGAACTTCGAACACTTGCGGATGAGTTCGAAAACAGCGAACAGGTCAATGTCAGCGTTGGGAACAAAATTGTTGAGCTGCTCCCGCCAGAGACGGTTGATTTTGAGATGCGGGTTGAAGAGAAAGGATCAATCATTGGTGGGAAAAAAGAGCGTATTACCATTACAATGGGTTGGAAAAAGCAGTAGTGACCCACTCAACAGAAGCCGCCACACTTGAGAGGCTCGACAACAGATAGATGAGTCATGAGTACGTTCGAGTTGGTGGAGTCGATACGTGATATCTTGGCAGTTGATTCGGATGCGTTCCGAGCGGAGGCACAAGCAGACGCTGACGTCATTCTCAAAGAGATACAAAACGGGACATTCGATAACTACCAATCGATCATCGGCCTTGAGTACGAGTTCTATGCGGTTTCGGAGGGTCGGTGGCGAGATGACGGCGATGAAACACAGTATTCACTGACCCGTGTTCCACGTCGGTTACTAGAACTTATTGGATTTGAAAAAGAACTCGGGCTTCATAATGCAGAGATGACAACGAGCCCACAGCCATTCAACGAGCATGGGCTCCGTGCCCAGGAGTCGGAGGTTCGTGGACGACTGCAAGCAGCACTTGATTGCACAAGCGCAGAAGGGATGCGACTCGTAAGTGACGCAATGTGGACGGTTCCACCCGCAGGTGAGACTGCACGGGGGTACCTTACCGACAGCATCGAAGAGGATGGGATTCGGATTGCGACGAATATGACCGATGCAGTTCGGTATCACGCGATGGCAAATGGTGACACAACAGCGAATACATTTCGTGTCGACGCACCACATATCGATATTGAGGCGGATACCGTCATGCCAGAGGCGTTGATTACCTCGATTCAACCACACTATCAGATGCAGCAGGCTGAGGATCTTCCTCGATATTTCAACTATGCTGTTCGGGTTGCAGGACCACTTCTCGCACTTGGCGTCAACGCACCGTTCTTCCCAGCAGATCTGTATGAAGATGTCTCCGCAGAGACAATCATTGACGAGGGGTGGCATGAAAATCGGATCGCTGTATTCGAGTCCGTCCTCAACAGCGCAACAGAGCAGAACAAAGTTGCGTTCCCTGAAGATCTTAACTCGATCGAGGAGGCTGTCGATCGTGTTGTCGAAGACGAAACGATCGTTCCAATGCCTGTCGAACGTGGAGAGCGTTTTGATGATCGCTTTGCAACACTACGTCGAAAACATGGCACCTACTGGCGTTGGGTTCGGCCGGTATTTGATGGCCCGACGCGATCGTCTGCCAATGCTCGGATCGAGTTCCGACCGATTCCTGCACAGCCAACAGTCCGCGACTCAGTTGCGCTCCAAGCGGCGTTTGCTGGCTTAATGGAGAGTCTGACCCGACATGAGCATCCTGTAATCAATCTTCCATGGGAAGATGCACGAAATAACTTCTACGTCGCAGTCGAGGATGGTATTGCGGGCGAACAGCAGTGGATTACGAGCGATGGCAGAGAGACAACCGATCAATCGGCGCTCTACACGGAGCTGTTAGCGCATGCACACGCAGGGCTTTCAGCAGTTGGCCTCTCGGATGCAGAAGCCGATCGGTACATCGAACCGCTTCGATGGCGTGTCGAGAATACAGTGACCCCAGCTGCATGGAAGCGATCGATCGTTCGCGAAGAGATTGAATCGGGCGCATCGCTTGCGGAAGCGATCGGAACCATGCAACGGACGTATATTGAGAACCAACGAGAGACGCTGATCGACGGCTCGTTCTCTGATTGGGGGTAGACGGGTCTCGGCACGCGATCGCGATATACTGTGTGAAAAAACGAGACAGAAAGGGACGTTGCTACTTACAGTACGTCGTCGAAGTCCTTGTGACGGGTTACGTCAACACCATCTTCGGTCACGACTGCGATGTTGATTCCGTTACCGGATGCAAGGTCACGCTCAACTGCAGATTTGACCGCACGTGCGGCGGCGTGTTTTGCATCTTCGATCGACATCTCGGACTCGTACTCCTGCTCGAGCAGTCCAAGTGCATACTGGCTACCCGATCCCGAAACAGTATATTCTTCCTCTGTTGTGCCACCAAGCGGATCGAGGCTGTAGATGTGTGGGCCGTCGCTGTCAACACCGCCGAGAATTGGGCTCACAATAAAGAACGCGCCTGATCGGAGGAAGTTTCCAGTGAGCGTTGAAAGCGCTTTCATGCTCATATCCTCTCCGCGGCGAGCCTCATAGAGACGGACCTCCGCTTTGAGCGAGCTAATCAGGTTCTGTGCAGCAGAAACCGAGCCAGCGATCGTCAGCGCACCGGTCGGATGGATCTCCTCGACCTTCTGGACGTCTTTACTGGAGACCATGTAACCCATGCTCGCGCGCATGTCGGTTGCGAGTACAACGCCGTCTTTGGCTTTGATGCCAACGGTCGTGGTTCCTGTTTTGAGCGTTTCGTCGTCTGACGCGCTCTGTTGGCCGTTGGACGGGAACTCGCCGAGTTCCGGACCAAAGACACGTGAGGCGTCACCATCAAGCTGACCTAACTCGCCAGCAAAACCGCCATTGGGAGTTCGCATTAGTTCATGTAACGCTCCGTCGCTGATAAATGCAACCCTTCAGGGAAACACCTCCGGAAGCGATGCTGTAGCTCAGAGATAAAAATACACGGTGAAAAGAGGCGTTATTTTTGCGTGGCGTTTTCGTATGCGGTTTCAGTTGCTTCGATCGCGTTTCGGATCGGAACTGTGACACCAAATTTCTGGAGTGTGATCGCAACTGGGAGCATGACGATCCCAAATGCAACGGTCAGTTGGTACAGCGTAAACAGCGTGAGCCGGGTGGCCGATTCGATCATTCGATACTTCTGCTGGCGTCACCTGTGTATAAATACTTGTTGGCCATGATCATTCATCTAGGTAGACGCAGTCTTGCGATTCAATTTGACTTGTGTCAGACACAACAACAGTTGTTATTCAGTCACTGAATAGCATATTACAGCCGTCAGCAACTGAAGAGATAGCCATAAGTTATACAGATAGCGTAGGATTCGTACGCCAATTTGTGGTGACTGCTGGCACACACCGAGGAGAGAACCAAACCACAAGCTACGAAACCCTGCATCTCATTGACCACATATGAGCAACTATCTCGTCGCCATGGAAGCGGCATGGCTTGTGCGCGACGTTGAAGATATTGATGATGCAATTGGCGTCGCTGTGAGTTCAGCTGGCAAGCGACTCAATCAAAAGAACAAAGAGTATGTTGAGGTCGAAGTCGGTGTCACTGGCTGTCCTGCCTGTGGCGAACCGTTTGACTCCGCATATATCGCAGCAAACACTGCGCTCGTCGGCCTTCTCTTGGAGATAAACATTTTCAATGCAGATGGTGAAGAGCATGCGGCACGAATCGCAAAGAGCGAAGTCGGTGGTGCACTCCGAGACGTTCCGCTCGAAGTCATCGAAGTCATCGAGACCGAACCCGACGACGAGTAAGCACCGGCTGGGACTGTCGCCGACGAAACGTTTTCATATAACCCAAAGTAATTAGTGGAATATGGAACTTCCGACGCCACAGGATTTACGCGAGCGTCGCACCGCTCTTGGATTAACACAAAGCAGTCTCGCAGATGCTGCTGGCGTCTCACAACCGCTTATTGCGCGGATTGAGGGCGGTGATGTTGACCCTCGTCTGTCTACCCTTCGGCGGATCGTTACTGCGCTTGATGAAGCAGAGGGCGATGTTGTCCGGTCGGAGGATCTGATGAATGAGACGGTTATCTCAGTTGCACCGGATGACTCGGTCCGTGAAGCGATCGACCTGATGGAACACGAGGCATACTCACAACTTCCTGTGCTGCAGAACGGTATTCCGGTTGGGTCGATCAGCCAGGGTGATGTAATCCGAGCAGGCAACGATGTGAGTAATCTCCCAGTGAGCGATGTGATGAGCGAATCATTCCCAACTGTTGCGCGGGATGCAACTGTTGATGAAGTCCGGAATCTGCTTGATCACTACAAAGCGATTATGGTCACTCAAGGCGGTGAAACAGTTGGCATCATCACTGAAGCCGATCTTGCGGCACAGCTCTCGTAGCGCTCATCATCATAAGAGAAACCCATTTTTAAACGGGTCTGTGGGGTCGAGAACAAATGTGTGTACACCAGTAATGTACGCACTGCCTTCGATCGTCGGAATAACCGCATCGTATCCACCATATGTTGTTTCCGTGTAGCTTCCGGTAAACGTGGAGCCGACAATGCTTTCGACGGTAAACGGCTCAGTGGGTGCGATCGTCTCATCCTCATGTCCAAGCGCCAGCCGGCCGCTCACACCGGTTCCGGTCGGACAGCGATCGATCTCTCCATCAGCAAATACACAGATGTTTCGGCTATCAGCAGCTCCGTTTGCGGGGCCGGTGAAGATCACACCATACAGAAATGAGAGGTCACCCTCATACGGATGGATAATCTCACAATCAGCGGCGACTGCGGCTTTGATTTTTCGTCCCACATCAATTAATGATGCAGCGTCCGCGCCCGTTAATCCAACACCGGCATCCGTAGCCTGACAGTATGCGTAAAATGCGCCGCCGAATGCAATATCATACTGGAGTTCACCAATTCCGGGAACGGTCACGGTTCGATCGCGAGCGTAGACAAACGATGGCACATTAGTGAACGCGACACGAGAGACGCGATCACCATCGTCGATCGGCTGTGCGGTCACAATCCCTGCCGGGGTTTCGATCCGAAGTTCCTCGGCTTTGTTCTCAACAAGATTGCTCTCTGCGAGAATCGCACCAAGCGCGATAATGCCATGCCCACACATTGTGCTGTAGCCTTCATTGTGCGTAAACAGGACACCAATATCGGCGTCATCCACGGTAGGTTCGACGAGAATTGCGCCGTACATATCGGCGTGCCCACGAGGTTCGTACATCAACGCTTGTCGATACCTATCCAGTTCGCGCTGCATATACTGGCGCTTCTCAAGAATTGTCTCTCCCTCGATCGGCGGCAGTCCATCAGTCACGATCCGGAGCGGTTCGCCACCCGTATGCGCATCAATTGTCTGAATCTGAGTCCAGCCCGCAGGAGGAGAGATGTCGATCGGTGTCATACCATATGAAGCGGTACACCGACAGAAATAGCTATCCGAAATGTGAATATTAGAGCGTCAACCCTCGAATTGACACATCTGATCCCTCTTCGACCGTTCCAATAACCTGCCCACCAGTCTCAGCTGCGAGCGACGAAGCGGCCTCCGAATCGGGGACTGCCGCGACAAATCCAGTACCCATATTGAACGTTTTATGCATCTCTTTCTCGGATACGGAGCCACGCTCTTGAATGAAGTCGAAAACCGGCTGTGAATCGTGAGGATTCTCGATCAGATAGCTGTTCTCTCCTAACCGATCGAGATTCGTCCATCCACCACCGGTGATGTGGGCGGCACCGCGAACGCCGTGCTCGCGCATCGGATCAAGTAGTTTCGTGTAGATCGCCGTTGGCTCTAACAATGCCTCACCGATCGTTTCGTAGCCAACAAACGGACATGGGTCCGTGTATTTTCCACCATCTTTTGTCGTCGCTTTTCGTGCGAGCGTAAGACCATTTGAGTGGATCCCCGAGGATGCCCATCCAACGAGCGTATCACCAGGCCTTGCTTCGCCGTCAAACAACGCATCTTTTGCTGCAAGCCCGGCACAGGCTCCTGCGAGATCGAGTCCCCGAACAACCTCCGGCATCACTGCAGTCTCACCGCCAACAAGCTCAATACTCGACTGTTTCGCGCCGGCTGCAAGCCCCTCTCCAACCTGTTCCGCGAACGTCTCATCGGGTTCGTCGATCGCCAAATAATCCACAAACGCCACCGGCCGAACACCTGCGGCAACGAGATCATTGACATTCATCGCGATGCAGTCAATGCCAACCGTACTGTAATCAGAAAGCGCCTCCGCAACAAGGAGTTTTGTTCCAACACCATCCGTTGCAAGTGCTAAGTAGCGATCGCCAATATCCAACAAGCCTGCATAGTCGCCGGCGCTTTCACCGACTGCGCCAATCAGCGCCGCTGTTGCGCTCTCACTCGCTGCAATATCGACACCCGCATCCGCATAGGTTAGCCCTTCGGTTTCCTCAGCATCGTCGCTCATATCCAAGGTGGCGTCACGAACCCACAAAATCCCACCGATCACTTCCCTCTATCTATGCACGATCGTGCCTTAGAATACAATACGAAAACAGAATGACCGGCGTATATTGCACTACTGTGCAACACGCCCACCGTTAGAATCCGATGCCAAACAGCAGTCCAATCGTTAACAGGAGGCTTGGGAGGAAGACGCCGGCCCAGACACCTTTGTTCCAGCTCATCACTGTCTTGCCATCGAGCGGTCCATATGGGATCATATTGAACGCAGCAAGGAACATGTTCACGAGCACACCATACCAACCGAGGAGGAACAGGAGATTACTCTGTAGCAGTACGCCCCCAAACAACGCGGGGACAAAAATAATCGCAAGCCCGATGTTCGTCACCGGGCCAGCAAGGGCAATCAGGCCGTGCTCTTTGTCAGTCAGGTAGCCGCGGTGGTGGACGGCACCCGGTGCCGCAAATATGAACCCGATCATTGCGCTCATCACTGCAATAAAGAGCATACTATAATCGGCTCTGAACTCCGCAAACTGGCCAAACCGCACCGCAACAACCTTGTGTGCGACTTCATGCAAGAGGAACCCGACACCGGCTGTAAACAGACTTACCACAAAGATTGTTGGATTGATGAGCTGTGAGAGCGATCGAGCCCCTCCGGAGAAGAAGATGGCAAACGCCACACCGAGAACACCCCATGCGATGAGTAGATCTTTGATTTCTTGGTTACTGAACTGGTAGCCAGCGATCGTTCGGCCACCACTGCTCATCGGAGTACCCCCCAAATGAGCTCAGCACTATTTCGAGCGCCTTCAAGCATTAAGCGGGAGACGCCATCAACACCCCCAATTTCTGCCGCGAACAGCGGTAACACGTACGCGACAAACAGAATACTTGCGATGATACTACCAACGTTCGTCAGTGCAACAACCATGATGAGTTTGAATAGGGGCACGTCAAACATATCTGAAACGATATCGCTGACTGCCCGCGTCTCATCAGAGAGCAATGCATTCAGTTTTGAAATATCTCCAACATTGACGCGGAGATGTCGAAGCTCCATGTAGCCGGTGAACCAGCCAGGAGCGAGCAGTGGATTGATTGATGTCATCCATGCAACCGCTCCACCAACGCCTGCGGAGCTCCACCGTGCGCCTGCGAGCTTTGCAAGGCCTGCTGCGAATACGGCATTAATTACGAACCATGCACCGAAGAGTCGAAGCAGGAAGCCATCTCGAACGCCCGCCATCGCAAGCAGGACAAAGAACGAAATGAATGCGATCGAGACACCGTAGCCGATGATTTTCCCCCACGGAATCCCGCGGCCTTTCTCTGTCCCAACCAGCGAGTCCATCGGTGGCAGTGTCGATGGGTCCGCAAGATATCGCTCAATGCCGGCTCTGTGGCCTGCACCAACGACAGCGACAACGTGGTAACCTGCGTTTCGAAGCGCAACCAGCTGGTGGCCGATGTACGCATCTCGCTCGTCAATCAGCGCTTCTGCCCCACCCGGGCTGAACTGACGGAACTCCTCCATCATCACTGTCACAACGTCTGCATCAGTTAATTGCTCGATATCCATCTCGTCGATTCCTTGATGCTCAGGCTCTGTTGAGCCAAAGAGCCCAATCAGTGCAGCCGCGGCAAGGCCAAAGGCAAGTCCGCCGCCAAGTCCAAGCGACATGCTTCCGATGATCGTAATTGCAAACTCTCCGAGGAAGCGATCGACAATTCCATCGGCGAGGCCAAAGACGAGTCCACCAACGATACCAGCACCCAACCCGCCGGCGATCGCCGCATAAAAGCGATCGTCTCCATCAAGCACAGTTCCACCAACGGTATCAATGACAAGTGCGGCTGCAATCGCCAGCAGTGCTGCACCAGTGATCGTCGCAAGGAACGGTGTTGTGATGCCAACAGCCCCACCAAAGATTGCAATCCCCGGCCCTGCAAGCAGCCCAACGATCAGCCCGACCATAATCCCAACAACTCGGCTATCGGTGATTCCAAATGCAAGCCCACCAACCATCCTGAGCTTTTCTCGGATCGTCATCCGTGCCCAGAATCGCTGGATCGTCTGTTGGATATCGCGATCGACAAGCGCAACATCGATTCCATGCTCCTCTGCAGTCTCGATCGCAGCCATCATATCTGCACCTGGCTTCACGTCAAACTGATCGCCAAGCCGTGTTTGGACATACGAAAGCATCCAGTATGCGAGGAACTGAAAGACGGTGTTTCCTTTTAGAAGGTCGCTTGCATCCAAATCTTCAGGCTCTTCGCCCTGCATCTGTCGGTATCGACCTTCATCCAATTCAACTGCAACAATATCGGGGTTTTCGGCCGCGATCGTCTCTTCAACCTCTTCAACGCTCTTTTGAGAGACGTGCGCGGTGCCGACGATTGTAATGCGGCCGTCACCAGAAGCAGCGCCATCTGGAGGGCCATCGATTGTATCCGCCGGTTCACTCATTAGCGACGTTACATGGCCGTGCGGTTTACTTGTGTCGGACTGCAATTGTGAGCGTATCCCATGCACAGTATGTTACAGCAGAAGATTTGTATCCATGTGCGGTAGTGGGAGGATATGGCGAAGCTCCTGCCCTCCAGTTCGGACGTTCCGCCAGCAGTTGATGGAGACCCACGCATTGTTGGCTTAGATAGCGACGATGCCGAGTCCGTGATTGCTGCACTCTCGTCTGAAACCGCGAGACAACTACTAACTGCGCTGCACGAACAGCCTGATTCTCCCGCTGCGCTTGCCGATCGGATCGATACCACGCTACAAAACGTACAGTACCATATCAAAAAGCTCGAAGAGGCAGCGTTGATCGAGGTCGTGGATACCGTCTACTCCGAGAAAGGGCGTGAGATGAACGTCTATGCACCGGCAGATGAACCATTGGTACTGTTTGCCTCCAAGGAGCCGGACCGAACAGGACTCAAAGCGACGTTGATGCGACTTCTTGGAGGTGTTGGTATTCTTGGACTCGCAAGCCTCCTCGTCCAACGGTTTGCGGATCGCGGCGGCGTTCCGGTGCAACCTGGCGGCGAAGATGCAGGTGCTGCGACAACCGAAGATGCAGACACTGCAGAGTCAACCGCGACACCGAGCGACGATCGATCGACAGAAACACCAGCTGAAGCGGCCGAAGAACCAGTTGCGGATGAGGTAGCGGAGTCAGCAGACGCTACTGATGACGCTGGCGGGACCGAAACGATCGCAGAGTACACTGCAGAACTTGTCGAGATGATCGTCAATTTAGAGCCTGGTGTTGCCTTCTTCCTTGGTGGGGTAACAGTCATGCTTGCTGTCACTGCACTCTGGTACTATCAGCATCACTGAACGTTTTGTTGGGTCGCGAGGAACAGCTATTCATACCGTCGCGTAATAGATGTGAACATGGAGCATACTGCCGAGATCGAAGGGATTGGAATGGGTGTCGGCCCCGACGGTGCAAGCATCCCTGCAGTGATTCTCGCAGCGAGAGAGGAGTATGTCCCGATCTTCATCACCGATGATCAGGCACAGTCAATCCAACTCGCGATCGAGAGTCACACATTTGAGCGGCCACTCACGCATGATCTGCTCGTTGAGATGGTCACAGAGCTTGGCGGAGCGATCGACAGCGTTCGTATTGATGACCTTGCTGATGGGACATTTTATGCAAAAATTCGAGCCGAGCGGTACGTTAGCGGTGAGCCAGAGCCGTTTACCTTCGATGCACGACCAAGCGATGCGATCGCGATCGCCGTCCGATTAGAGTGTCCAATTATCGTATCCGATGCGGTGTTAGATGCTGCTGGACGGCCGCCGTCAACTATCGATGTCGCCGACTCCGGTGTCTCCGAACAGGCACTTGATACGCGAGATGATTCAGATCACGAGTCTGAAGATCGATAACTAACCGTACACCCAAACACACAACCACAGGTGTTCTTACTGTGTCTCTCTAACATATTCGTATGACAGAAACAGCAACGCTTGCGGAGTCCTACACAGAGATGACTGAGCTGCTGCTCCCGAACGATACGAACAATTTGGAGCGAGCACTTGGTGGACGCGTTCTTCACTGGATGGATATTTGTGGGGCAATTGCTTCGATGCGGTTCTCAAGTCGTCAGTGTGTAACTGCATCAATGGATCATGTTGATTTTATTAGTGCGATCGATCTCGGAGAAGTTGCCGTGATTGAGGGGTATGTGTTCAATGTTGGTCGGACAAGCATTGATGTCAAAGTCGACGTTCGTGCAGAGAATCCAAAAACAGGAGCTGAGCGCCAGACGACGACATCCTACTTTACGTTTGTTGCACTGGATGAGCGCGGAACCCCAACGCAAGTGCCACGATTGGAGTGTCCGACCGAGGCGGAGCAAGAACTCAAAAACGAAGCAATTGAAGGCCGACGAGAGCAGCTTGAAGCAGTTGTCGATCGCTACGGGTTAACCGAGTGAGTCCGGCCGAGGCTCAAGCTCAACAGTCCCCGTCTGTTCATCGCCGTCTCTAATAAACGTGATCTCGATCGAATCGCCGGGTGATGTTTCAAGCGTTAGATATCGAGAGAGACCGGACTGATTTTCGATCTCGGTACCGTCGAGTGCGCGAATCACATCTCCGCCGATCGGATACTGTGTCCCGTCAACAACTGTTGAATCGGATGCCCCTTCTAGCACCCCTTCAGCTGGGCTCTCTCCCGGTAGGTCGACAACCATCACGCCGCGAGCATCGGCTAATTCGTTCAACTCTGCAAGCGTCGGGTCCACATCCACCGATTGGATTCCAAGCCATGAGTGTTCGTACGAGCCATCTGTTACAAGTTTCGGAAGCACTCGTTCTGCCAATGCCGCAGAAATTGCAAAGCCAATGTTTTCGCCACCTGTTGCACTGACAACGCCTGCCACGTCTCCATTGAGCGTGAGTAGTGGACCACCGCTATTCCCTGGATTAAGCGCTGCATCGGTCTGGACGGTATCGGAGATGGAAAATCCTTGTGGCCCAGGCAGCGATCGGTTTCGACCGCTAATAATCCCTTGTGTGACCGTATTTTGCAGATCAAGCGGCGCACCGATCGCAAGTACCTCTTCACCAACTGGTGGAACCTCACTTACCAATGACAGTGGCGTGGCATCCGATGGTGCCTCAGCCACAGAAAGCACTGCTAAATCACTGAATGGGTCTGTTCCGAGAACGTCAACATCCGCCCAGGTTCCGTCGTGGAAGGTCACACTGACATCTGAGCCATCCGGCACAACGTGATCGTTTGTGACAATGAGTGTCTCTGTAGTGTCGTTTACATCATCAATTGCAGCGACAAATCCGGAGCCTTGTCCGTCTTGACCACCAACGCTGGCGTGGACCTGCACAACCGACGGCACTGTCTGCTCATACACTTGTGTATAGATTCCGTCCGGGTTCGATCGGCCGCTTTGCGTTGGCGCGGTACAGCCAGCAATAAGACCACCGCCGAGCGCGAGGAGGAGCCCGCGTCGAGTCTGCTTCATATGCAGTATTCGTCTGCGCGATCAAAAGCCCCCGGTGTCAACAACACAGACAATTTCTCACGTTGTGAGATGGTATTTGGCGACTGGAAGGTATTCGTGAGAATCAAACGCGATCGACCGACCGTACCGATACCGAGCACAATCACAGTCACACCGGGAAGCGTCAGCGCTTCCCGACGGTACATCCGATCGAGAGAGCACGCTCTTTGCGTGGATGGTCTCGATTAGTGATTTGCGATTGCGTGGGCGCCGCTTGTGTGGGTGTTGTTGGTCGGTGCAGACGAACTTGTTGTCCGTGTCGCTGCAACCGACTGACCGGACGCGTTTTTGTACTCCGACATGAAATGGTGAGCCATGACATTAGATGTCGATATTCCAGAGCCACCTGAACCGACAGACATCGACCCGAACCAGTATGAGGATGCCGAAATCATCGGTGATACCGACTATCGACGGGATGAAATCAAAGAGTTGCTTCAGGCGGGTGCATGGAGAGACTCCTTCGAAGAGTGGGCAGCGAGTGCAGACCTCACAGAAGACGAGTGGACGATCGTTGAGGACCTCAACATGATCGAACAGTTCGATTTTTTCTGGGATGACTTTGCCGATCGCGTTGGATATCACGCGCCTGGAATCCCTGAAGACTGGAAAGAGCGAAACCTCCACCCTGAACTTACAAGTTGGGAAACCGTCTCCGGAATCAACGCGGGGCTCACAGAGCTTGGACAGATTGTGTGCGATGTGTTGAAAGAGGAGTACATTGACTGGGAAGCAAGCTATGATGCACCGGATGATCTGCCGGATTTTGAGTGAGCAGTGAGTTCGCGTGCAGACATTTACCCCACCGACGATACCCCCAATTGATGCGGCAGCGATCGAGCAGGCAAGGACTCAGCAAGAATCGCTTGCGAAACCACCGGGAAGCCTTGGACGTCTTGAGGAGTTCGCGATACGGATTGCAGGGATACAAGCGACAGAGACTCCCACTGTCGACCCTGCAACGATCGTGACTGCGGTTGCGGATCATGGCGTCGCAACGGACGGTGTGAGCGCATACCCACAGTCGATTACAGGTGGGATGCTCAACGCGCTTGTCAACGATCGGGCAGCAGTCAATGCCATTGCCCGATCGAACGCTGTTTCAACGATCGTCTGTGATTTTGGCGTTGTTGATGGTGAAGATGCGGTTGGGTCGGACGCCTATGCTTCGTCTGTCATTGATTGTCGAATCGGTGCAGGCACGGCAAATATGCGTACGGAGCCGGCTATGTCACGAAAAGCAGCCGTTGCATCGATCGAACAGGGACGATCGGTGGTTACGTCACACCTTACAGATGCCGGCTGTATCGGGCTCGGTGAGATGGGGATTGCAAACAGCACCGCGGCCGCAGCGATCACTGCAGTTCTCACCGGAAATGAGGTGTCAACAGTCACTGGCCGTGGCACTGGTGTTGATGATGAAGGGCTGACCCACAAACAGCAGGTAATTGCAGACGCGATCGAAACAACTGAGCCGGATCGAACGGACCCGATCGACGTCCTTCGCTGTGTTGGCGGGTACGAAATAGGCGGGCTTGTTGGTGTGACGATCGAAGCAGCCTCCAGACGGATTCCAGTCGTGATTGATGGCGTTATTACGGGTGCTGCCGCACTGCTTGCGGTGGCGATCGATGAGCGCGTACAGCCGTATCTCCTCCCTTCGCATGCATCTGTGGAGCCGGGTCATACAGTGCAGCTAGAGTCGTTGGGAGTTGCGCCGCTGTTTGACTATCAGATGCGCCTTGGTGAAGGAACGGGTGCAGCACTCGCAATCGCGACCTACCGATCGGCATGTCAGACACAGACGGAGATGGCGACAATAGCCGAACTCACCTAAGCGGCCTTTTTAACGAGCAGCACGCCAAGCGCCGCACAGACCGTCAGAAACCCTGATAATACAATAAAGAGGAGTGGGAGCGTTCCGAAATCCAACACTGCACCAGCAACTGCGGCACCGATTGCACCAACGCCGAACGTCCCAAAGTAGACAAACCCAAACGAGAGGCCGTGGCTATCGTCTGCGACATACTCAGCAACGAGCGTTTGACCGATCGGCGCAAAGGCATATATAAAGAAGCCAAGCACAGCACATACCGCCAGCAATGGGAGGACGCCAATCTCGGACGCCGGGACAAACAGGAGTGATGCAGCAATCAGAATACAGAATGTTACAACAACCGTTCGCTCAGGGTCGACACGATCGCTCAGCGCACCACCAGCATACTGGCCAAAGACGCCAACGAGTAACAGACCAGAGTACGCGAGCTGACCAGCCTCAACCGTTCGCTCGCCGATGGTAACCGGTTCAAAAATCGGGAGTCCAGACAGGACATCCGGAAGGAACGTAAAGATTCCCCGATAGTACATTCCGTACACCATCTGGATCGCAAGCACGATGACGAATCCACCGACCAATAGCTGCCGGCTATCTGTAACGAACGATCGGAGCGCGTCGGTAAGCGGCCGACCACTTGGCTCACCGTCAGTGTTTGAACTCGCCGTTGATTCGTCGATCTGCAAGAGCGCCCCAATGAAGAGTGCGATCATAGACGGCACTGCGAGCAGTACGATCACGATCCGCCAGTCGAATATCGACAGCAGCGCAATCGCGACAAGCGGCACAATAACGGTCCCAAGACTGCCACCTGCCCCATGGTACCCGAGGACGGTTCCACGTTGGGTTGCGTTTCGGCTAATCAGTGACAGTCCTGCCGGATGGTAGATACTTGCTGCTGCTCCCCAGATGATAAGTGCGATCGCAAGCGTGACGATCGATGTTGTGAGGCTGATTGCAGCGAACGAAAGCCCCATCCCTGCGATCGAGACGAGGACCAACTGTTTTGAGCCGTACTGATCGGCCAACACTCCAGCAAGCGGCGATCCCAGTCCAATAATCGCGTAGCCAGCACCAACAACAACGCCAATGACGGCGGGAGAGGCATCGAAGGCGGCAATCCAGATCGGAACAAAAAGCGGGATCGAAAGCTCAAATCCGTGAAACGTCCCGTGTGAGAGGCCTGTAAAGCCGGCAATAGCGTTATCCTCGCGATCCATATTTCCGTCATCACGACCGGTGTATAATGACACACGCCTTGCGGCGAAATCTTCCCACTACTGCAGTGCCGGATCACCGTTTTGATATATACGGGCGAACACCACTCACACATGGACGATATCGGAGAGCAGTACACACCCGCTGACGTGGAGGAAGCGGTCACTGCGTACTGGGACAAACACAACGCCTACGAGGCGACGAAAGAGGCACATGCCGATGATCCGGATTTCTTCTTTGTTGATGGACCGCCGTATACCTCCGGACAGATGCATCTCGGAACGGCGTGGAACAAAACGCTGAAAGACGCCGTCATTCGGTACAAACGCATGACCGGTCACAACGTAACTGATCGGCCGGGGTACGATATGCACGGTCTCCCGATCGAGGTGAAAGTCGAGGAGGAGCTCGGCTTTGAGAACAAAACCGACATCGAGGAGTACGGAATGGAAGCATTCATCGACGAATGTATGCGGTTTGCAGAGGAGAACCGCGAAGCGATGGATGAGGATTTCAAATCGATCGGTGCATGGTTTGATTGGGATAACCCGTACAAAACGATCTCACCGGAGTATATGGAGGCCGCATGGTACGCGTTCAGCCAAGTGGCAGAGCGTGGCCTTGTTGAGCAGGGGAAGCGATCGATCTCACAGTGTCCACGGTGTGAAACTGGCCTTGCAAACAACGAGGTTGAGTACGAAGACGTCGACGATCCATCGATCTACGTGAAGTTCCCGCTCGTAGATCGAGAGGGAAGCGTTGTCATCTGGACCACGACACCATGGACAATCCCCGGAAACACATTCGTCGCTGTTTCGGATGAACTCGACTACGCTGCGGTCAGAGCAACGAAAGATGGTGAAGAGGAAGTCATTTACGTTGCCGAAGAGTGCGTCGAGGAAGTCCTAAAAAAGGGCCGATACGACGACTACGAGGTTGAAGAAACAATTGCTGGCGAAGCAATGGTTGGATGGGAGTACAGCCATCCGCTCGCTGAGGAGGTGCCGCAGCATCCGAGTTTCGAGGGTGCAGCCACGATCTATACTGCCGACTATGTTGAGGCCGATCGAACCGGATTGGTCCACTCCGCACCAGGGCATGGTGAAGAGGACTTCCACCGCGGGACCGAACTTGGATTAGAGATCTTCTGTCCGGTCAAGAGCAACGGAACCTACACGGGCGCGGCCGGCAAGTACGCAGGCCAGTTTGTTCGTGACGCAAATGAGGAGATCCGTTCGGACTTAGACGCAAACGGCGCACTGCTTGCTGATGAGACGTACAACCACTCTTACGGCCACTGTTGGCGCTGTGACACCGGAATTATCCAGATGGTCACCGATCAGTGGTTCATCTCCATCACCGACATCAAAGACGAACTCCTTGACAATATCGAAGATGCAGAGTGGCACCCACAGTGGGCCCGAGACAACCGGTTCCGTGACTTCATCGAGAACGCACCCGATTGGAACGTCTCCCGACAGCGTTACTGGGGGATTCCAATTCCGATTTGGGTTGCAGAAGACGCAGACCAGAACAACCTAACCGAGGACATGATTGCGATCGGCAGCCGAGAAGAGTTGGCCGATCGAGTCGATCAGGATATCGACCCAACCGACATTGATCTTCACCGACCAACGGTTGACGAGCTTACGATCACCGAAGGTGGAACAACGTATACACGCGTTCCTGATGTGTTCGATGTGTGGCTTGACTCCTCAGTCGCAACATGGGGAACCCTTGATTATCCTGGCGAAACGGATGCCTTCGAACAGCTGTGGCCCGCTGATCTCATCATCGAAGCACACGACCAGACGCGTGGCTGGTTCTGGTCCCAACTTGGCATGGGGACTGCGGCATTTGGCGAGAGTCCGTACAAAGAGGTGTTAATGCACGGCTTTGCAAACGACAAGAACGGCCGAAAGATGTCGAAGTCGCGTGGGAACATTGTGACTCCCGAAGAGGCGATCGATCGCGCCGGCCGTGACCCGCTCCGGACATATCTGTTGAGCCACGATCAACAGGGTGTTGATCTCTCATTCGAATGGGATGGCCTTGGCGATATGGTTGGCCGGTTCAATATCCTCTGGAACGTGTTCCGGTTCCCGCTGCCGTACATGGAACTTGACGGCTACGATCCAGCTGACGCTAATCTCGATGACGGCGAGCTGACGATCGTTGACGAGTGGGTACTCTCGCGACTGCAAACCGTCAAAACAGAGATGGACGAGGCATGGGATTCGTACGAAGTTCACGATGCACTGAACACACTCATCAACTTCGTCACTGAAGATGTCTCTCGCTTCTACGTCAAAGCAATCCGAGAGCGCATGTGGGAAGAGGATGAATCCGCATCGAAACTCGGTGCATACGCGACATTGGCGACAATTATGGATCAAGTCATCCGACTGCTTGCTCCATTTGCGCCGTACATTACAGAGCGAATGTACCAGCGATTCGACGGATCGGCGACGACTGTGCACGCGCTCTCATGGCCAACAGTCGATGCGGATCTGCACAATCCCGCACTTGAGACTGACATGGCTGTGCTTCGCCGTGTTGAGGAGGCTGCAGCAAACGCCCGCCAACAGGGTGGGCGAAAGCTTCGGTGGCCCGTCCAACGGATCATCGTCGAGACTGACAGCGACGAGGTTGCAGGTGCTGTCGATCGGCTTGAATCGCTCTTGCTCGATCGCGTCAACAGCCGATCGCTCGAAGTCGTCTCACAGTTCGATGAGTTAGTTGAGTACGCAGAGCCGGAGATGGGTGCAATTGGCCCCGCATTCGGTGCAGACGCACAGAAGGTGATGAACGCAGTTGATGGAGCAACCCGCACAGAGATTGCGGCTGGCATTACTGTTGATGGTGAGACGATCGAACTCGATGAGGAGATGGTCACCTATCATGCGGAGCCGCCGGAAGGAATCAGCGGTGCTAGCTTCGATGGTGGAACCGTCTACATCGATACGACGCTCACAGACGAACTGGAATCAGAAGGGTATGCTCGGGACGTCATCCGGCGTATTCAGGAGATGCGAAAACAGCTTGACTTGGACGTTGAAGAGTCGATCGAGGTTGGCGTTACTGTCACCGACGACCGTGTTGCTGGATTCGTTGCCGACAATGAAGCGCTCATTGCTGAGGAAGTTCGCGCAGAAACGTTTGACACGGATCCCGATGCACGATCGGATCTCGTTGAGACGTGGGACGTCGAAGAGACTGAGATTCGGATCGGAATCGATCGAACTGCCTCATTTAGCTAAGCAGCCCTTTCGAACTCACGTTAGTCGATCGCCGTCCACCGTGATACGATCGACGCTGAAGGAACTGGCTCACATCAAGCGGATCAATCGCTAACCGATGGGTATCCCAATGATGTTCGCAGAGCTGTTCAACTGCCTGGTCCTCGTTCCCGACACTAACCGAAAAACCACACTCATACAAACAATCGCCAATATATACTATATTTCTATCCACATTTGCTACTATCGGTCACAGTATGTATCAGTATCGGCTGAAAAACTAGTTCAAACAAACGTCGCAACTGCCTAGTTGTCTGTTGGGCTCCACTGTGAGTCCACAAGTGTCCGCTGGACCGCCTCTTGTCCTACTGCGGCCGCCAACGCCTCAAACCCAGCGCGTTCGCCCCGGTCACGCGCATTTGCAACTAGTCGCGACACAATGAACTCCGGCGTAGACTTTCCAAGCGTTCCAAACCGCGGCTGGTAATCGACTCGTAACTGGAGGTCTTGCGTGAGCCCCTCTGCAAAGATGCCATCAACCCGAGCAGTCTCCGGGAGCGGACTCAGATCCTCAGCGAGGTGTGTGACATAGACACCGAGTGCCCCCCGATCAACCGTCAGTTCGACAAGGCCATTCAACAGATCTGCAGCGCGGCCTGGCTCTGTAATCGCCTCAAACTCATCGACGAGCATGAGCGTATTTGAGTCCGTTGTCAGTGGTGGCACGATCGATTTAAGCGTCGATTCAAGCACACCGGCATTGAATGAGGCATGGCGACGATGGAAGACGATCGTCTCAAACCGACCAACTTCCGCGTTTATTGCCGGGACCGGCAGCCCCATTGACGACAACAAGACGACTTGACACAGCGTTTCAAGGAGCGTCGTTTTCCCACCGGAATTGGCTCCAGTGAGGATTGTGACTCGGTCGCCAGACGGTGGTGTTGGTGTCCCATCTGCTGTGAGTGTGTGTGTCCCAACACCGTAGGTAATTGGCTCAACATTCTCAATAAAGAGGTTTCTTGCACCAACAACTGCGATCCCATCAGAGACAAACGTTGGCCGAGTGAGTTCATGCGCGGCTGCAAACCGACCAAGAGAGAGGTCAAACGCAATCTCCGACACTGCATCAATGACACCGTCAATATCGCTGTCAGTTTCTGCAATCTGTGCCTGCAGCGTTTCAATAACGGTCTCTTCTCGGCGATCAACTGCCGTCTGTAGGTCCGTCGAGAGCGTCCGGAGTGTTGTGCTTACGAAATCAGCTGCATCCGCAGGATCGTCTGCGGCTGCGCTTCTGATCGTTTCTCGATCAATCTCGGTTTCGTTCCCAACGTGGCGAATAACGCCATTTTTGAACGATTCGAGATCACGAGCACCCTCGCTTCTTACCGTTTCAATCACATCAAACGCCGCATTTTCGATCGCCGTCGCCGCCTCATACTGCTCTCTGAGGCGATCGAGCTGGTCGTCACTCCCCGTTTCAACTGTGACGCCCGTATTGGTGTCGCGAAGCGACCCAAGCGCCGCTGCTGCGGCTTCCAGTTCGGCTGGCTCGATCGCCGCTAGCGTCTCAAATGGCTCTCCGGAGAGGCCAACCGTTTGGAGTGTGAGCGCGGTCTCGACGGCTGCTCGATCCGAGCCACCTGCAGCATCATAGGTTGAGAATGCCTCAGTAACAGCGGTGCGCTCGGATTCACTGAGCGTTTCCCACGCGTCTTTCGCCCCAAGTACACGTTCGAGGCGCTCCGTAACGACAGTCTGCTCGGTCAGTGGTGTAAGCACACGAATCCGATCGGCAGCATGTGCCGTGACGGCATACTCACTGGCGAGTGTTACAAGCTCATCGTAGACCGTACGTGTGTCACGGGTTCCAAGCATGTCCATCCCCGCACCACCGGTTGCACGACGAAGAATACGAACTGCTCGCCCCCGTGGAATTCCTGCGTCTGTGAGTGTTCGAACCGCGCCCGATTCGATCGCTTCGATCGCTTCCTGTTCGCCAAGCGACTCGCGAAGCTGTGTCGCGGTCTTTGGCCCAACGCCCCAAAACTCCTGCAGTCGCATATCTGTCGCTCTCGCGGCGATGGCTTAGGGGTTTTCTTCTCGATGCTACTTATCGGGCATGAACACTCTCGGTGGACTGTTCAGTGTCGGTTACTGCCGAAGCGAGAAGCGACGCAAGAAGGAGTACCGCTTCTTCGTGTCGGTCACGTCGAACACGGAAATCCACTGGTGTGATGTCAAGCGATCGGTAAGGTTCAAAATGCGCAGATGAAACAACCTCACGGCTCACAAGGTCTTCGACCAACTGCGCTAAGAGCGCATGCATGTGCATCAACTCGTTCTTTTTCACTGTAGGGGTACTACGTTGTGCACGCGGGTAAATCCAACGACGAGTGTCGTGAAAATCATGGATTTTGAGACGTGTAACACCGAATTTGTCTATTTAATCTGCAGGCTGTCCACTCATAGATTCGGCCTTGGCTTCTCGCAGATAGCCTTGGAGATATGCACCAATAAACATCCCAACGATTCCATACAGAATTGCAGCATTTCCGATTCCCAAACTTGCATATGCTGCACCGGGACAGATGCCGGAGAGGCCCCATCCAACACCGAAAATTGTGCCTCCGTACATTACATTTCTGTCCATTGATTTCAGCCGTCGAGCATATCGCTTTCCGGTCAACGGTGCTGATCGCCCCGATTGTGATGCAACGAAAATCGTTGTCCCAACGACCGCTGCGGCACCACCCATGACAAACAACAACCCAAGATCAGAGAACTGCAAAAAGGCCAGTACAACTTCCGGACGGGCCATCTGACTCATTGCCAATCCAGCACCAAATATGAGTCCGCCAACAAAGATGAGCGGTAAAAATAACGGATGCTGCTCGTGGTCCTTTTGAGCGCTCATGGGCTCACCCCCAGTGCCATCACAAGCTGTGCGACACCAACTGCAACAATCATGAATACCGCGACGTTTGCGATCGATGTTGATGAGCCGGAACCAACACCACAGACGCCGTGGCCGGAGGTACAGCCCTTACCGAGTCGTGTTCCAACGCCAATCAGAATTCCACCAAGAAAGAGTCGCCACGGCTGGACCTCAGTTGTCCATCCAAAGTCACCCGCAATGAGCGAGTAGCCCGCTGCTCCGGCTACAATTCCGAGTGTGAAGACAACACGCCAATCGCGTGAGGCAATGAATTTCGGCTGCTGGAATCGCGAGAGCTTTGAGACGTACGAAAGCGTTGATTCAAGAAATGTGCTGGCACCTGCAGGGATCGCCGTGCCAAGATAGATAACAGCTGTTCCCAGTCCGATCAGGATCCCACCCAGAAGATAGTGGCTAATCCCGTTAGGAAACAGCGTCTCAACCAAGAGTGGTACTGTCGCTGTCATTACCATCTTTCAGGTATCGAACCCCGAAAAGGTTGCTGTGAGCGTGCTTGTTGCCGATCTCTGTCAGAGCAACTACATCGAAAATCGGGCAGCAAGCCGTTCGAACACATCCAAATCGTGCCCATACAGTACTGCTGCGTCTGTCTGGCGCTCAATCTCTCGCAGTCGCTGACGACTCTCCTGCCAGTGAAGCTGGCTCCACATCAGTCCAGGACCGAGCGGCGCACCATCGTGGTAGTTTGCCTCAACATACGCTTCATCACCCGCAATAAGGAGTGCCTCCCCACCATCTATCGAGAGCTCTGCACCAAGCAGACCTGGTGTGTGTCCCGGAAGATGGAGCAGTTTGAACCCTGGCGCGAGCGTGTGGGTATCCCCCTGAACGAGTTGCCAATTATATGCCCCCGTGAAATCTGCGTGAAGGTATGCGATCGACCCGGCTGTCGTTGTCGCACTCAGATGCGCAAATGGGAGCTCATCCTCGTGTACGTATATTGGCGTCTCTGTACCTGCAAACTGCGATAGCTCTCCAGCATGATCGAGGTGCAGGTGACTCATCACTACCGCATCGATGTCTTCGATGCGATATCCAACCGTTTGGAGATCGGATTCAAGCGATCGGTCCGTAGCATTGTATGCTTCAAATGCATCATACAACGGCTCCGGCCAGTATGTCTCCGCATTTGGTGGACAGCCGGTGTCCCACAGGAATGTTCCATTCTTTGTCTCAATGACCGCAGCCCACACCACGAACTCACCAATTTCGTGATCCGGGTTTGGAGCACTTGCGCTTGCCATACTGTACCCGCTGATTACATATCCCATATCTGCACGGACACGACCTCGATCGACGAGTGTTACTCGTGGACTATCCATAGGTAAAATACGACGTACAAACTGATGAACCCAGTTGCCGAAAGCCGAACAGTATTTGTGTTGTCTATGAGACATTCATGAATAGAGATGAATCTGAGTCCTGATGCCCAGATTGCTGAACGCCTGCTCTCGGATGTTATGGACTATCCAGCGGAGCTTGGCCAGCGCCAACTCCGACACATGATCTCACTGTTGGAGAGTGAAGACCCACAGGCACGACTCAGCGCATCTTGGGGAATTGGACTCGCAGTTGAGCATGATCCCTTGATTGTTGATTCGAACACCCGACGATTAGCACGAGCAGTTGAGAGTGAGGTCGCTGAAGCTGACGCACTCCGCACAGTCTCATACATTGCAGAACACAGGCCACAGATGGCAAAACGGATACTTGACATTGCAGATATCGACCCCGATCGTGTCAACGAGATCGCCCCGCGCATCATCCACGGATACAAAGAGTGGGAGCCAAGCGGTGATGCTACTGTTATTGGTGGGCGTCGTTACAACGGTCCGATTGCTCCACAAGAGACTGACACAGCCGCGAACACCGATGAAGAGACATCCGATGCATCGCTTCAGCAGCAATCTCCCCGATCACCATCCTCCGGGGAATATCCACCAACAGCTGCTCCACCGACGCCTGAAACGCGTCCGATCTCTTTTGAAGAGTTCACCGAGATTGAGACACTCGCTGAAAAACCATGGCTCACGCTCCGTAAAGTCAGCTATCAAGCCTATGGAAACGTCTACCCTGCAATTCTCAAACAGTTCCATCATAGCGTCTCGTTTGGAAGCTCATCAGGATTTGACTCGGAGATGCACTTGTGGGAGAGGCTCAGCGAGCACCCTGCGGTTCCAACCGTCGTTGGATGGGGTGAATTCCCAACCTCGTGGGTTGCGCATGAATATACTGGCGGTGAATCCCTCGCCGATCGACCGGGAGCAATTCCAGTTAGTGAGGCGCTTTGGATTATTGAGCAGATTAGTGATGTCATACAGTATGCGCACAATTACGGGGCAACACATGGGGGATTAACACCGGAGACGATCGAATTCGTCGAGCTATTTGGCGATCAACACGGCGATCCGTGGGATTATCCAAAAGTCACCAATTGGGGGGTTGGACGGCTGTTTGATGATAAAACACGTGCACCACTCAGTCAGATACCGGGACATGCAGCACCGGAACAGATTCAACCTAACCGATTCGGATCCATTGATGCAGCGACCGATATCTATCATCTTGGGGTGATCGCATATCAGGCGCTTACTGGGCGGCCGCCATACGTTGGTGAGACGGATGCGGTTCTCCGAGCGGTACTTGAATCGGAGCCGGAGCCAGTCACCCGATACAACCGATCGATTCCAGATGCGATCGGACCAATTATTCAGAAATCCATGGCAACATCGAAGGTTGAGCGATATGAGACCGTACAGGCATTCAACCGTGACCTCCGCAACATTATCCGAACGGCTGGTGGTCAATGATGGAGCAAGCGGTTGTCACTCCTGGAACAGGCGGTCTCACACGGTTTGTTGCATCCGTCCTACTTACGGTCTCGTGTTTTGGGGCATCTTACTACGCTGCAGGCAGTGCACGTCACTCAACGTTCAGTACTCTGTTGTGGCGATATCTCTCGCTTGCGACAGCCGTGGGTGGATTATTTGGTGTGTTTTCAATAATTGTCACGATCGGTATTGGTGGCGCAACACTTGTGGCTGTCCGTGGACTGTTTGGACTGTTTTTCATTATCTTCCTTGCCCTCTCGATGCGAGAGCTGTACTATCAAGCGCCATATCGCAGCAGTGAGTCTGATGGGTGGATCTCACTTACTCGTGCACGACGTCTTGAAACCATATTCATGGTGATTGTGGTCATTGAATTCAGCATCGCCATTCTCATCGGTCTCACCAGAGTTAGCCAAACCATCCAACTCTTTGCGAGCCTTGGATTCACACTGTATGGTGTTTCGTTCGCACACAGTATGCGCAATGAAACGCTCTCAAGCGGAACCGTTATTGACTCTGTACTAACGTACACAATTGCAGTCCTCTTGTGTATCGGCATTGGATTCGCTGTCGAAAGCGGTGCCGTAGTGGGACTTCCCGACACAACCATTGACAGTGCAGTCAACATCCTCACCGTGATGGGTGCTTCTTTCCTTATTTCACTAATTATCCGACTGAAGCAGAATGTTGAGGCAGTTAAATAATCGACACATTTCTTTTTGAGAATTCGTGCCCATCCCAGTCCCACGCAGTTACTGTCTGTGTCGGTTCGAGTGACACAATAACGTAAACCACATCGGGCCATGTTGCCAACCTTTTATCAGTTTCACTCGGCTCTGCTGGACCACATGGATGTGAGTGGTAGAACCCAATCAGCTCGCGTTGTTCCTCTATCGACTCGATCGCACGCAATTGTGCTTGGGGTTCAAGTTCATATCGAATTCGCGGCTCGGCTGCCGTATTCGAGACTGAAATGAGTGTCGTGACAGTTGCATCGTTCCCAGACCAATACCCACCGAGAACCCCACACACCTCACGTGGTGCACCATGCTCTGCCCGTTCGAAAAGCCAGCGTCGTTGATCTGCAGACAGCGAAAACACACCAAACCTACGCTAGTGGGAAATAAAGGCCTATGGCTCAGCGACTCTGCCGATAGATGAGGTTTCGCTGCACTTCGTTTGCGCCTTCGTATATCACTGGAATCCGCACATCACGGTAGACTCGTGCAATTCGGCGCTCGGTAAGGATCGATCGGCCACCGTGTAGCTGCATTCCTCGCTCTGCACACTCGGTTGCGACCTCCGTTGATTTGGTTTTCGCAAGTGCAGCCCAGTAGCCCGCGTTGTCATGATTTGCGACCTTCTCGCACGCACGCCAGTTGAGCGCCCGTGCTGATTCAAACTCAAGATGCATATCCGCGATTGAGTGCTGGACTGCTTGGAACTCGTTGATTGTCCGACCAAACGCATCACGGTCATGAACAAACGCTTCCGCCTCTTCGATCGCGGCCGCAGCAAGTCCAAGACCATGTCCACCAACAATCACACGTCCATGATTGAAGAAATCCGCAAGCATGTAAAACCCACCACCAGCAGTCCCAACGACGTTTTCTTCCGGAACAAAACAGTCCTCAAGAACGATGTGCCCCTGTTTTGAAGCTCGCATCCCCATCTTCTCCGGAATATGTTCGGCGTTGTATCCCTCAGTGTCTGTTTCGACAATAAAGAGCGAGTAGTTGCTGTATCGATCGTCTAGGTCACCCGTTTTTGCATAGACGGTGAGCCAGTCTGCTTCGACCGCATTGCCAACCCAGTATTTCTCTCCGTTGAGTTCATAGCCACCATCAACTTTCGTGGCCGTTGTCTGCATTCCTGCAAGGTCAGATCCGGTCTCCGGCTCCGACACTGCAAGCCCTGAAATTTGATCGTTTTCCGCAACCGGGCGGAGGTAGTTTTCTTTCTGTTCCTCACTGCCGTATTTTTCAACGAGCTCACAGCCAAAGCTTGCAAGCTGAAGCGTCAGTGCAATGCCTGCGTCTGCACGATAAAACTCCTCTGCGATCGCAAGGATCTGTGCAAGATCAAGCCCTCGACCACCATACTCTTCGCTGATATCTTGGGCGATGAGTTCGGCATCCATTCCTGCTTCAAGAATTTCCCATGGATACTCACCACTGTCAAAATACTGCTGTGCGTTCGGTGCAATGTGCTCGGTTGCAAACTCACGGGCCTCGTGTTTTACGTCCCGTGCGTGCTCTGGGACGATACTGTCATCGAGTAGTTCCATAGCTACTCTGTGGGTGCTATGGTAAAAACAACCATGGAATCACAATAAACAGATTGATTGTTTATTCTTGTACGGACTCGTCAGTATCGCTCTCGTTGCTCTGTGGTTCTGTCGGTTCCGTTGTCGTCTCTTCTGTTTGGGATTCTGGTGTGTGGGCCTCGCTATTTTTAGTCTCTTCTGCTGTGGCAATGTCGTCTGAAACAAGCTCATCAGGAACGAGTACATCGTCACTTTCTGCATCGGGAATCTGGTGTGCCTCACGGATCGATTTTGCAAATGAAAGAAGCTGTTCTCGAACGGTGCTTCGGTCGATCGTTCCTGAGACCGTTCGAGGAATTTCATCGGTAAAGGTCAAAAACCGAGGGAGTTTGAATCCGGCAAGCCGTTCACGACAGAATGCATCGATGTCGTCCGCAGAGACTGACTCATCACTTCGACAGACGAGTGCAGCAACCCGTTCATTCCATGTTTCATCAGGAATACCGACCACCGCTGCATCAGTGATTGTTGGATGCGAAAGTAGTACCTCAACGACCTCTCCTGGATCGACGTTTTCACCGCCGGTGTTAATCCGATCGTCAACACGGTTGAGTATATATAAATAGCCGTCATCGTCTTCATATCCAATATCGCCAGTTCGGAGCCCATACTCACAGAATGCCTCCGACGTTCGCTCTTGATCTTGGTAGTAGCCCGGTGTCACTGTTGGGCCACCCACAATAATCTCACCCTGCTCTCCCGGTGACACCGGCTCATCATCAGAATCAACAATCGTCACATCTGTCCACAGGAGCGGTCGGCCGACTGTATCTGGTCGTTCAAACGCCTCAGACTGGCGTGCAGTGGCTATCTGCGAGGCGGTCTCGGTCATTCCATAGGTTGGAAACACCGGAACAGAGTAGTTTCGACATCGATCAATAAGTGCCGTAGATGCAGGTGCACCACCAAGAAGCACAACGCGAAGCGAGTCCGAAAGCGTCCCTCGACTATCAAGCATCGACAATAGCATTGTTGGTACAAGCGAAACAATCGTCACACCATGGCGATCAATATCGTCTGCAGTTCTGCCTGCCTCAAACTCCGATCGAAGAACAACGGTTGTGCCATACAGTGTTGACCGAAATAGCGGCGCAATTCCACCCATATGAGCAAGCGAGAGTGTGACAAGCCATCTGTCAGCTGGGTCGATACCCAATTTGAATCCGGATGCAACTGCACTTGCGAGAAGATTCCCCATGGTGAGTGTCACAAGCTTTGGTTTTCCCGTTGTTCCAGAGGTTGATAACAGCAGTTGCGGATCAGACCGCTCCCACTCGTATGGCTCGATCTCCGCTGGTTCGGTCTCTGGAATTGATGCGACACCTTCCCATTGTGGCTCATCAACCGTTGCGACCGGTGTCTCACCCGCCGCTTCAACAGCGACCTGCTCTGTTTCTGCGCTACAGACAACCAATGCTGAATCGCTTCGTTCTATCCGATCAGCAAGCTCCCGTGGTGTGAGCCGATTGCTGAGAGGAACAATCGTTAATCCAAGCCGCATTCCTGCATGGAATAGTCCTACAGCAGTGACTGTGGTTGGCAGCAAGAGTGCAACTGTATCGGTCTGTTGGATACCAAGCGCACAAAGCCGCCCCGCGGCTTCTTCAACCGCTCTATCAAGTGCCTCATAGCTCCACGTCTCGTCATCGTCTGCAGAGACGATTGCAGTTGCATCAGGGGTTGCACGCGCACGGTGCGTCAGCCAGTCACGCATTGCGTCGAGATTTGTGGGCGGTCACTACACTCTTTCCCTTCATCGGAGCTATTCCTCCTGCCGAACAGTGAGCACTGGTACGTCCGAACTCCGTACAACACGCTCGGTAACACTTCCTAGGAGGTAGCGATTGAGCCCTGTCCTCCCATGTGTTCCCATTACTATGAGATCGACATCGCTCTCATCGGCATACTCCAGGATCTGTGCATGTGGTGCCCCGTGGGAAACTGCGGTTGTAACAGTTACTCCTCGTTCGCGCCCAGCATCTTCGATCGCACCAACCGCACGTTCTCCCTCTGTTTTTAATGAATCAAGGACAACGTCAGCTCCCGCTTCAAGCGACGCATACATCGACCCATCAATAACGTAGAGCGCATGTACCGTCGCGCCGTACCGTTCGGCTAGGTTGAGCCCATGCTCACACGCTGCATCTGCTGCGGGGCTTCCGTCTGTTGGGATCAGGATTGAATCGTACATACCCGATAATCACAACCAGCATACAAAATCGCATCGCCACTTAGGGCTACATTTTTTTAATCGCAGCCACAACCGCGTCTTCACACCGCTTAAGGCCATCAAACCGGGTTTGTTTGTCAGTTGTATCGACTGTTTTGACGACTTCCCATCCATCTCCAGTGAGTGCCAGCCCTTTGACCCACCTCTCGGTTGCAATAATCAGTCCCAGTGTTGGACCTGATTCAGCAGTCGCGATTACAAGAGAGAACGCATCCGTCCGGTTGAGTTCTGCAACATCTCGCTCCGTAAGGGCCCGGTTTGGAAGGGTCGAAAGGATACTCATAGCTTCATTTTCAGCTGGCAACACATGTCTTTCACGGTCACAGCCGGTGTCTGCTGCCCGTTGTGAACCAGAAAGGTTCTATTCCTTGCTCTCACTGTTCGATACATATGCGACGTCCCCGTGTCCGTCTCGATCGGACAGTTCAAGCAATCTGTGTAATTGCAGTGGTTGGACTGTTGCTCCGCCTTGGTGGGCTTGGTACACGACCGTTCCATTGGGATGAAGCCCGCGTTGGATATTGGACGCTTAGATATCTTGACAGCGGGGCGTATTCGTATCGTCCGGTTGCTGGTGGACCGCTCTTATATCACCTCAACGAGTTTTTGCTTCCACTTATCGGCACCACAGACGCCACTGCACGGCTTTCAGTTGCCATTGTTGGCGCACTTACACCGTTTTGTGCCCTCTTATTTCGAGATCGACTCCGAGAGGATGAGACGATCGCAATCGCTTTTGTCCTTGCGTTTACACCGCTCTTGCTCTACTATTCGCGCTTTCTTCGTGGTGACCTTCCGGCTGCGATCTTCATGCTTACAACCGTTGGGTTTGTCGTTCGGGCGATCGACCGATCGGACCATCGTTATTTATACGCAGCTAGCGTTTCCCTCGTGGCTGCGCTAAGTGCCTCCGCATTTGTGGTTGTCCATCTGCTCTGTTTGGCAGTCGTGTTGGTATTGACATTTGATCACCGACGTGTTCGCGGCAATCGTGCACGCACCGTCCTCTCAGACCTTCGAGCTGGTGTAACAACGACTCAAAATTGGGGGACACCGCTTGCACGTACGTTCTTTGTGTTCCTTGGCACATGGACCCTGCTGTTTGCCCCACGCGGAACGGACTGGACCTCTCTAGACGGAATCGAACGGCTCCTTGCTGGGACCTATATTGAACCTATTTCACTCTTTCGTGCGGTTCGAGTTGCGAATCACGATGGTCACGAGTTTCTACCGTATATGACTGATGCTGCAGGGACACTTCTTGCGGTCTCACTTCCAGTTGTATTGCTCGCAGTTGTCGGGTTCGTCGCCGACCGATACGGTGTCTTCAGTTCGAATGGTGCTCGATCGATTGTCACACTCACCGGTCTGTGGGCACTGTTTGGATTCTTGCTATTCCCAACACTGAGTGAGGTGAGTGCCCCGTGGGTACTTGTTCATATCATCGTCCCGCTTACAATTCCAGCAGGTATTGGACTTGCAGCACTTGTCCGATATGGGAGCCATGGCGCACACACGCAAAACCCTGCTCCGGTTGCGATTGCCGCTTTACTTCTTGTCTCAGGTGGAGTCGTTGCCGGGGCAACGATCGCAGATGCTGTCTACGGAGAGCAGACTGCAGAGAATGATCTGTCTCAGTATGCACAGCCAACAGATGATCTTGAAGCAATTGTTACGGCCGCATCTGCTGTCCCCTCCGAGGGTGACTCCCCAACCACGGTCTACGTTGGCGAGCAGTTTGTTATGGAGACGGAGCCAATACAGCCGCCGATACAGGGTGCTGAAAACCGCGCCGCATTTGCTGAACGCCTCCCGATTGTGTGGTACACCGAACGGCTTGGTGGCACCACTGAAAGCGTCGCAACACCGGCTGATATTACAGGCTCACCATCTGTTGTGGTCGCTGCACCTGAACACCGATCGGAACTTGACGACCAACTGCAGGCGTATGATGCAACGACGTATCAAACCGGATTGTGGGACCGAGAGGTTGTTGTGTATGTCCGACATCAGTGAGGCGGTTATTGCACGCAAATTCCCGTGTCGATGGAATTACTATCTTGACTGTTGAAAGATCATTCAATGGAGGCAGTCCTCTGGTATGTGTTGACCGGAACCCGTGGCGGAGCGAACCGCGTGCGGATTCTTCGGGCGCTTAATGAGCGGCCGCGAAACGCCAACCAGCTTGCAGAGGCGCTGTCACTCGATTATAAAACGATCAGACATCATCTGGATGTCCTCGTAGAAAACGGCATTCTACAGAACAGTGGGAACGATTATGGCGCAGTGTATCTTCCGAGCGATCGTGTCCGAACGCATTGGGACACCGTTGAGACAATTATTGGGCAACTAGAGTAAACAGATGACTACTATAACGAACAGAACACAGACTGAACTTCTGGGAGGTATTCGGCATGAATTTGGGAAAGCCGTTATATCCTCACAACAGGTAGAGGCAACATAATGAGTGTGTGGTTCGATATTGCGCGTATCTCAGCAGGACTTAACATTGTGCTGTTAGGTGCGCTGCTCTATATTTGGGGGCGGAACTACGTTGAGTTCCGATCAAAACACACGCTTGGGCTCCTGCTATTTGCACTCTTTTTGCTTGCAGAAAACGCGCTCAGTCTCTACATCTACGTCGTTGATCCAACGCTTTCAGCGTGGTTTGCAAGCGACGTGCCTGCGATAGCATGGCGGGGGATGATGGCATTGCACGTGCTCGAGACGATCGGGCTCACGTTCCTTGTCTGGATCACGTGGGACTGATCCTCGGCGATGCTGTACTCCTTCCTAATCGTTCATCTCATCGCACAGTATCCACTTCGTCGCGGTAGCTTTTCAAACCCGATCGGTGTGGCTGGCTCTTGGGCTGAATTTGGGTCTCACTCAGGTTGGAATGCGGAAAAATCCCGCTTCATATTTTTGAAGGTGGGTGCTCCATACGACAGCGCATGCCAGTTCGACAACGAGCACGGATACCCACGAATAGGCAACGGCTTCCTGCAGTGAAGAAGCGTCAACGGCACAACGATCGTCGTTGTCATCGTGATAGTGGCGCTCCCTAGGGAAGTTACGAGCACGACATAACTGAAGTGTCCAAATATTTTTATATTGAACTCTGTTTCTCTTGACGATATATTTAATATTGTGTGCAACCAGTGAGCAATGCTAACACGGTATGTAGTAACACCGCCTAATCCGTCGCTGGCTGCGTCTTTTGAGACATTTTAGAATAGGTGCATTTATATGCTCTGAACACATTACTTGTAGTAAGGACATTCCCCGATAAACGGCTTCTCTTCTTCTACATCTGTCACGGGTCGTCCACGAAACTATCATGAGTGAAAGTGAAACCAACATCCGAACCTATAGTCGAACCGACGAGTCAGAGACGCGATCGGAGCGCGAGCGTGCACAGGAATCGACGACTACCTGCCCAGAATGCAGTGGTCGGCTCCTGACTGACGAAGAACATGGCGAAACCGTCTGCAGCGATTGTGGATTGGTCGTCGAAGATAGCGCGGTCGATCGCGGGCCAGAGTGGCGTGCGTTCGACTCTGCAGAACGCGATTCAAAATCCCGCGTCGGTGCACCAACAACGAAGATGATGCACGACAAAGGGCTGTCAACCAACATCGGCTGGCAGAACAAAGACGCCTACGGAAAGTCGCTCTCCTCACGACAGCGCCAGCAAATGCAACGGCTCCGTACCTGGAACGAGCGCTTCCGCACCCGTGATTCGAAAGAGCGCAACCTCAAACAAGCGCTCGGTGAGATCGATCGCATGGCATCCGCGCTTGGACTGCCAAAGAACGTTCGGGAAACCGCATCAGTGATCTACCGCCGTGCCCTCTCGGACGATCTGCTCCCTGGCCGATCGATCGAAGGCGTTGCGACAGCTGCGCTCTACGCAGCTGCCCGTCAAGCAGGGACCCCCCGGAGCCTCGATGAGTTCACCGCGGTTTCACGTGTTGATAAGATGGAACTAACGCGGACATACCGCTATGTTGTCCGTGAACTCAAGCTGGAGGTCCAACCAGCAGATCCAGAGAGCTACGTCCCACGGTTTGTCTCTCGGCTTGGTCTCTCCGAAGAGGTCGAACGAGAAGCGCGTGGCCTGCTCCGAGGTGCGAAAAACGCAGGTACGACGAGTGGCAAATCACCAGTCGGCCTTGCAGCAGCGTCAGTGTATGCTGCAGCCCTGCTTGCAAACGAAAAAGTCACACAGAGCCAAGTGAGTGAGGTTGCTGACATCTCTGAAGTGACGATTCGAAACCGATACAAGGAACTTCTTGAGGTCGATCACGGCGATCTGTTTGCCTGATACAGAGATAATGCGTGTGAAACACACGCAAACTTTTACTCGATAGCGCCCGTCATCTGCTTCGTATGGTCGAAGCATTTGTCCGATTAGTCTGCCCAGAATGTGGTAAAGAATGGCAAGAAACACCAACTGACTTACCAGAGGTGCGAAAGAATTTCTCTTGCCCTGCATGTCACGCAACACGGCGACTCTCGGAATTTATGCGTACCGACCGAGACCTTCGCGCCGTTAAACAGTTCCAGTAGGCAGGTACTACCGGACTTATTGAATACTGCTATTGGACTAACACTAATAAGCCATGCTATCAAATGTCATGACAAGCAATATCTGCCAATAACGGCTATTTTGATCGCTCTATTCAACGTTGTGTGTTAACTCATATCAAGATAATACTATAACCCCTCGGTCGTTAGAACTCATCGCACATGAAAAAACAGGAGCTCATCCATCTGCACGGTCTTCTTTCAGAAGTACGAAATCAGTGTCAACACTGGGAAGGAGATCTCGATCTTGAAGCGTATGAGACGCTTGGTGTAAAGCCGACATCAATTCACAAGTCAAAAACTGATCACAAAGCCGCTGTTTTTAAACTCGCTGAGGGAATTACTGGATCGATGCAACAGGCAGAAGCCGAGCCTGAAACTGTCGCTCCAACTGCAGACTAAACATACGACGACACCTCCTAACGAATGTTACAATCCTGAGCGAGTGCTCTATTTAACACATCGATCCTCGAAAATACTATACTCGGTGGTGTCTACTCCGACGATTCGTCCGTTTTTGGGCTACCGATCGACACATCTTCATCCTGTTCATCTGTTTCCTTTTCATCAGCGGAATCCTCATCTGGAAGTATCTCCACAGACAGCACTTTCAGCGGGATGTTATGGAGTCGTTGCCCGATTTCTTTTCGCGCAATCCGACTTGCGTGCTCTTCTCGTTCAACATTGTACACCGTCATTTCTAGCTCCAGTGCGACAAGCGCCTCATCCGCCGCAATAAACGCGGGCGCCATCTCATCTCCGGATGGTGATGTTCGCATTGTCATATTAATCTCGACATAGTTGAGATCGGGATTGAGCATATCGCCCGTCTTTGAGATTGCGATCCGGACAGCCTCGTCCGTGCTTGCAACGTCGTACACTGGAACAGCGGCCTCAACGACGACTCGGCAGTCCATAGTGAGTATACATACCACACCAAGGAGTATGAAACTTCGCCTGGATTACAACTCTCAAAGAACGTTACTCTCCGCCGTTTCGGAGATGATGAAAAACGTAGGTCTGAACATAGCCCGCAAACTCCCCACCAAACCGTTCTCGAATGGCGCGTGAGGTGTTCGTATAGTTTGATTTCTCACAGTCGGGGTAGTACTCTGCAATTGCGGTTTGAATCCACGTGTCCAACGGGACTGGCTCTGTAAAGCCAAGTGAGAATAGCAGTACACAGTCTGAGACTTTGTCACCAACACCAACGAACTGTGTCAGCAGTTCACGTGCTTCCTCATACGGTAGTGATTGTGCGTCGTATGGATCACTCTCCTCGGTCGCAACCATCTCAGCGGTTCGCTGTACATACGGTGCTCTGTATCCCAAACTCAGATCGCGGAGTTCATCTTCGGTTCTCGCAGCGAGCGTCTCTGCTGTTGGATAGCTGTAATATGTGTTGTCACCCAGTTCGATCGGCTCGCCATACGTTTCCATGAGTGATTGTTGCATCTGATGGATTCGAGAGACACGCATCTGTGCCGAGCAAATAAACGAAATGAGGCTCGGAAACGCAGGATCTCGAACGAGTCGCATACCAGCGTATCGATCGAATGCACGGCCCAGCATGGCATCCGGTGGTGTTTTTGCCTCAATTGCAGCTAGGTCATCGTCAAGCCGAAGGATGTGCGTGAGGATTGGCACTGCATCAGCTGTCGATTCCCACTGAAGCGATTCATCTTGTTGCCGAATTCGAATTGGGACCGCCTCATCACTGACACCAGGTATTGGGGAGACTACGGTCTCATACCATGCATCACCACCATGGACGTCTGATTCGGCGTACATCTGTCCGTCAGGACGGTTCCACAAATAGCTTTGACCGCTTTCGACAGTTGATTGGAGATCAAACGCCCCATCAAGTGTCGCTAAATCGATTGCCCCACGTTCCATTGACTCTCTTAGGTGAGCTGTGTGTATTGGGGTTTCGAAACCGTCATTCAAAACCGCGCTTACACCCTCTCTTGGCTACTCTTGGGCAGCGCGCGCAATTGCGCCCGCGAGGACCCTGGTTGCCTCTGCACAGTCCTCCCAATCAGTCCACTCTCGTGGATTGTGCGAGATCCCATTCTTTGATGGCGCAAAGAGCAATACTGCATCTGTCACGTCCGCAATATACATTGTATCGTGTGCCGCGCCCGAGTGCATATCATGTGTCGCAATCCCTGCAGTTGACCCAGCATCGTGGACGTACTGTCTGAGCCGATCGCTCATCGGTGTTGGCTCAAGATCAAATGGCCGATCGATCGCCGTCTGTACTCCACGGGTATTTTCGATCGCGGTGAGCGCATCTTCGGTCGCAGTCACAAGCGTCTGCATCGACTCATACGCGACATCGCGGATATCAACACCCAGTGTGACACGCCCTGGGACTACGTTTGTCGCGTTTGGCTCAACAGAGAGCGAACCGACGGTCCCAACTGCGGATTCACTGCTCTCTTCGACGATCGTATTCGCGCATTCCTCAACGTCAAGAATGACCTCTGCAGCGGCTGTGAGCGCATCTGTCCGCTCTGTCATTGGTGTTGCACCTGCATGGTTCGCCTCGCCATCGATCGTCACATGACAGTGTGTAATCCCTGTGATTGTGGTTACAACACCGACTGGAATCCGTTTTCGCTCAAGGACTGTATCCTGCTCAATGTGAAGTTCAAACCAGCTATCCCATGAATGTGGATCGATAAGCCCGTCTCCGTGATATCCAATCTCTGTGAGTGCCTCTTGGAGCGTTACCCCGGAGTCACTGGTGAGCGACAACGCTTCGTCAACGGATCGATCGCCGACTGCGACAGAGGATCCAAGGAGTCCATCACTGAACCGCTGGCCTTCTTCTTCGGTGAAGCAGACCACATCGATCGGTCGTGTTATCTCAATATCCGACTCTTGAATTGCTCTCACTGCTTCAACTGCGGCATACACGCCAAGCGGCCCATCAAAAATACCACCGTGTGGAACGGAGTCAAGGTGGCTACCAGCGGCAACCGGTGCTGCATCTGGATCGGCAGTTGCAGGTTCAAATCGGCCAGTAATGTTTCCAACCGCGTCAATTGAGACAGAGAGCCCTGCTTCTCGGAGCTGTGAGACAAAGTAATCACGTGCGCGCTTGTTTGCGGTTGTCCCTGCGAGAACGGTTCGGCCGATTCCTTCCGCAACATCTACTGCACCAAATTCCGAATTGGTCTCAATATCTGCTCGGAGCCGATCGGCGTCAACAGAAACTGTGTCTGACATAGCTACGAAAAAGACGCCAGTATCAAAGGCTGTTCGCTTCCCGGAAGCCGTTAGCGGTTATATCGATCGGTGAGGTCTGCAAGCCGTGCTGCAATCTCTTCAGCGAAGCCTTCCGCAGTACACCGCCACTGCCAGTTCCCGTCAAGCGTTCCTGGTGTGTTGTAGCGCGCATGTGAATCCAATCCGAGCAGATCCCACATCGGTGTAAATGCGAGCACCGCATCTGACTCCCATACCGCCTTGATAATTGACCAGCTAATTTCGGAGCCATCAACACCCAGATTGTAGTGAAGACAGCCACGCTGTCTGTCATCAAGATCGTCGTAATAGCCAACGAACGTGTCCGTATCATGCGTTGATGTGTAGCCGACAACGTTGTGTGGATACTCAATCGGTTGGTGTGTCGAGCCTTCTTGACACCAATCCGAATAGATCGGAACTCTCATTCCTGGCAGATTAAAACGGTCCATCAAAGCATATAGCTCCTCATCCGGGAATCCGAGATCCTCTGCAATGAATGGTACCGAACCAAGTTCTTCATCGATCGACTCAAAAAATGCATCCTGAGGTCCATCCCGCCATGCACCTGCGGCAGGGGAATCCGCATCAGCAGGGATTGCCCAGTATTGGAGGAAGCCTTGGAAATGGTCTAATCGAGTGACATCGACAAGTGAGAACAACCGCTCAAGCCGATCGATCCACCAGCCATAGCCGTCTTCACGGAGCGCGTCCCAATCATACAGCGGATTTCCCCACCGCTGTCCATCATCGCCGGGGTTCGGTGGGACGCCCGCAACAGCGGTTGGCTCGTTTTCGTCATTAAGTTGGAAGGCGTCTGGATTTGCCCACACATCGGCGCTATCAAGCCCGACATAGATCGGGAGATCACCAACGAGTGAGATGCCCCGGTCTGCAGCGGCGTCTCTCAGTGATTGCCACTGGGTATCGAACCAATACTGTGTGACAATGTGGTACCGGATCGTCTCTTTCGCCTCGGTTTGGAAGGTTTCGATTGCCGCTGGCTCACGATTCCGGAACTGATCCGGCCATGATGGCCACGGCTGTTCGTCGAATCGGTTTTTGAGTGCCATGTACGTCGCGTACTCAGTGACCCAACTGTGTTCGGCAACAAACGCATCAACAGCACGCTGTTCATCCGCAGTCGCAGTCTCCTCGAACTCCGCAACCGCGGTTCGAAGAAGCGGCTCCTTGTACTCGGTGACCGCGTCATACGCAACTGCGTGGTCGTCAAACGGTGGAATTGGCTCACAATCACTCTCGCTGAGCCATCCATCGGCTTTCAGCTGTTCAAGATCAATAAACAGCGGGTTGCCTGCAAATGCGGAGTATGACTGGTATGGTGAATTTCCAAGTCCTGCGGACGTGGGGCCCAGCGGACAGAATTGCCAGTACTGTTGCTCTGCTGACGCAAGGAAATCAAGAAACAAGCGAGCGCCGTCTCCGAGGTCACCAATCCCATACTGGCTCGGGAGTGACGAAATATGGAGAAAAACACCACTTGCACGATCGAATTGCATAAACAGTAGGTATAGCGCATTCGTGTCAAAGCTTTTGATTACGACCGTAATTTAGCCGTCTTCCGTCAGTGCAGTTTTGTTTCCAGCACCCCAATTATACATATGGTTGCGTACGATTCGATACTAATCTACGATGGTGAGTGTCCATACTGTTCGATCGCGGCACGAGCGCTGAAACGACTGGACAATATCGGTTCGATATCGTGGTACGATGACGCTGCGCAATCATTCCTTACAGCCCAATTTGATGAGCCACCGTTTGCGATGGTACTTGTCGATCGATCCAGAAACCGTGTCTATGCCGGTCGATCGGCTGCAAAAGAGCTTGCTGAGAGAGCGGGGACCCCCTCTCTTGTAGGCTCGCTGGTTCGGCGCAACTACGATCGGATTGCCTCTGTAGTCGGTACTGCAAGCAACCGTGGCCGCGATCCGGATGATGTCCACGAGATTTATCAGCTCCGTACGGATGCAAGAACGCAATTCGACCAGCTTGCGACGAATGCTGCAGAACCACCCGAGACACTCTAAGGAGCACTATCGCTCAGAAGTATTGAGAACAGCTGTCCGGCCAAAATAGTAGCCAGACAGCCGTGTACCCAGCCGACCCGGGCAAAGTCGGCCGAGCGAACCCAACGATCCGGGCAAGGTCATTGGGTATACTGTAGCGAGCGCCCGGGCAGAACGCTCGGCTACAGTTGCCGGATTGTCAGAGGCACCCCGGCGTATACAATGGGTGCCCGCAGCGTATTTAATTCACCCGTTGACATCTGGACCATCAATACATACTAATTTATATAGTTTTTGATTCTTTATATACTCTTGCGGGCAGCAGAAGTATTATAAATATGATGACACAACTAATTAAGGGATGACAGACACGGGCCCTAGAGATCTATTATCACTTATTGTCCGGCGGGGAGACGTGTTGCGCACAATTGATTCGCCCGGAATGGATAAACGTGACATCGTTTCGCAGTTGAACGTCTCACGCTCCACCGTTGACCGTGCCGTACGCGAACTGGAAAGTGCGGAACTTATCGAACGCACTGACAATGTTTTCCGCCGCACACTTGCCGGAGAACTAGCTTTGGATGCGTACGAAACGTTCGAAGAACAGCTATCAGCTATCTCTGCTTCCTGCTCCGCACTTAGACCGCTCCCACCAGAAACCGAAATCGACTCTGCGTTGCTAGTTGATGCGGACGTCATCTCTGCAACGATTCATGAGCCTCACCAACCGATCGCAAAACTGTGTGAACTATGTGAGTCTGCTCGTTGGGTCCATCTCGTGCTTCCAGCCGTATTTCCACAAATACTTGATTCAATTGTTGACGCTGCTCAAAGTGAACAACTCAGAGCCGATCTTGTAATTACTCAACCAGTTCTTCAACGGTTGCTCTCGACCGACAAATCAAAACTGACAACCCTTACTGAGTCCGAGTATGTGACAATTCGACAAACAGAACTGTCACAACAGTACGTTCCGCTCATCATTGAAAATGACTCCCGGACGATCGGTGGACTACTTATTGTCGAGACAAACGGTGCGAGTGCGCTCATTTTGAACGAAGATCCGGATGCAGTCACAAGGGTCTCTAATAAACTAAGAAAGTATCTCGAAAGCGCAGAGCCAATTAAGAGCCACCACTGAAGGAGTGTTAGCTCCGTCAGACGTGTGTCTGTCGACCACGAAGTCTTATTACTTGAGGCTTCAACGAACTGTGTATGAGCAAGAGCCCAGAAGAAATTACCACGCTTGTCGGCCGAGAAGTATATTCGAATAACGGCGTTTTTGTCGGTGAGATAGAGGACGTTCGACTCAATCTTGACCAACAAGCCGTCACTGGACTCGCACTTGGACAACTCAATAGAGAGCTCTTTTCAGAGACTGTCCAGCTAGGAACCGGTGTTATTGTTCCGTATCGCTGGGTGCGAGCGGTTGGAGATGTTGTACTTATTAACGACATAATTGAGCGGCTCAAACAACCAGAAGAGAGCGAAGAAGTCGTTGTCTGAGCTGAAACGGAGTTGTTTTTATTCTTGATAATGGTGTGGTGGGCGACAGTGTGTTAGGATCCGTTGCTGCCCTCACCGACACCCTCAACACCCATCGCATCAAAGAGTTTTCGACGAACTGCTTCCTCCGTTAATGAAAGAAGTGTGTCTCTGTTATCCTCGCTTGTTTCAATACCAGTAAAGATTCCAAGCGGGATCTCGACACTTCCTTGCGTTGAATGGCCGGCGGCTTCTCCAATCCCTTCAAACGCGTCTTGGAGAATGTTTCCGATATTGATTCGGATGTCTTTCGATCGAGCCGCAACATAGATGGTATCATCTGCAATACCGAACACTGCTGTCGTCGTGATCCCTTCAAGATTAAGCAGATGCTGGGCTGCTTGGCTAAGCGCATCCCGATCGCGGATGAATCCTGCTGTCGAAAAGAGATGGCTTCCTTGAACTTCGCGCTTTTGAATCGCCTCTGCAAGCACATCAAGCGTCTCCGGCGACATAGACGGCGATTCAACCTGCTCGAGCGTGTCGTGGTTTGCAAAAGGATGTAAGTACGCTGCTGCAGTGAGGTCTGCAGGCGTAGTATCTCGTTTGAAATCCAGTGTCTCAGCCCGAATCCCATACAGAAGTGCTGTTGCGACGGCTTCGCTTGGGCTCAGATCGAACTCTTGGAGATACTTTGTGAGAATTGTTGATGTCGAAGAGAGATTTGTCCGTACATCGACAAATGCCGAATCGATCTCGTCATCCGGCTCATAGTGATCAATGAAGATATCGATATCGACGCTGAGATCTACGTCTCCCGCTTTCATATTATCGACGAGTGCGACTACGTCATACTCTGATAGATCATCAACTGAGGATCGAGCACGAAGTTCGATTCCAAGCAGGTTTACAAACGCACGATTCTCTTGGTGACCAATATCTCCATCATAGAAGATATCTGCCTCAACATCAAGCTCTGCGGCGATCGCCTGCAGTGCAACCGCACTGGCGATTGAGTCGGGATCTGGACTATCGTGTGTGAGTATTGCAAGTTTCCCGTCTGCGGACTCAAGTATGTCCGCCAACTGTCGAGCCTTATATTGTAATTCTCCCGACTCAATGCTTCGGAGTGCAGAGTCAGAGATAACCGTTGATGGGTTAATAACCACGTCCGCACCGAGTGTTCTGAGTTCATCCTCACTGACTGGGTCGGATGCGCGAACAACGATATACTGGTCCCCTCCCCGGTCACGGATCGCAGAGACGGCTGCTTTGTTCGCCTCGACCTCCGATGCAAGAATTAAAATAATATCTCGATCGACAATCACGTCATACACGGACGGGTCGCTGATATCCTGTACACGTGCATCGAGGTCTTGATCACGGAGTGCTTCAACACGGCTCTCATCTTTGTCCAAGATGAGGACATCGTTGCCCTCCTCGGTCAGTTCTTCGGCGACCGCATGCCCAACACTTCCGCATCCAAGGATGGCATACGATGATCGTGAAGAACCAATAGCCCCAGCGCTCATTAGTGCCGATATTCAGGTCGCACACCACTTAACGACATTTGTTTGTCTCTCTGAATGTCAATAATTAATGATTGATTTCACAGAATACACAACCGATCGATCGGACAAGAAGGAAACGTCTTTTAGTACCCCCTGAATATCAGTGTACGAGGGCTGGTAGCTCAGTCAGGGAGAGCGACGGACTCTTAATCCGTCGGTCGCGTGTTCAAATCGCGCCCAGCCCGTTTTTCTGCACACAACGTGAGCAATAGAGATGTTCTCTTTGCGGGTTTGACTCTGTTTTGGAGACGTTGGCGAGCAAAATAATCTGATGACTACCTTGTGACTATTCTTTTTGATCCCACTGTGGAACTAGCGGTATGTTTCGTCGAATTCTGACACTCGTTGGTATAACAGAAATTCTCGCCCCCGAGCGGTTAATTTCGAGCGCAGAATCAGTTGTTGCTGAAAATCCAGAGCAGTGTCAATTAAAATCGTGGGTTGTTCCTGCCGCACGAGTGGAAGGTATCTGTTATTTATATATGGTGTGGCAATCGCCGCAAACATATACCGCATTTAAAAAGCTCTTGGGTGTAGTAGGGATCCTTGCGCTGGTCTTCCCACAGCAGTTCATTCAGTATGCAACGGAGTCCGTATATGAGAATGGTGATGCGGTTATCTGGAAACCGTGGGTCTATCCTCTTTGTCGCGTAGTTGGGGTTCTGTACCTGCTACTTTCGTTGGCGACCGCCGTCCGATCAGGTAGCATCGACTAGATCTCTGGTATTGTGTTTTGGCTGCGATGTACGTGAGAGTTGATAGATACCAACGTTGATACCGCTTGTACGTAATTCACTAGTATGAGTGTTGGTCCTCTCGGCGATTATCCACCCGAACTATCCAAACCAACCGAACAGCTTCACCCACAACAGGTTTACGAGGAACTGCATGCGAACGGTTCGCTTCGATGGGATCAAAATAGAGGGTGTTGGGATATCTATGGCTACGAACTGGTCAAAGAGGTCGCAAACGATCACGATCGGTTCTCAGTCAGATTTGATGCTGATCCTGAATTTGTTGAACCGGAAGGCGGAATGATCACTGGGAAATCGATGCTGTATCAAGACCCGCCACGACACGATGAGCTTCGCTCAGTGGTTGATGACTTTTTCAAACCAGGAGCCGTTCGATCGCTCACACCTGAAATTGAGACGACAGCCGATCGACTCCTCACTGAAGCAACAGCCGCGGGAGGTGAGTTCGATCTTGTGACTGCCCTCTCATATCCACTCCCAGTGTTGGTGATTGCAGAGATGATCGGAGTGCCTGCAGACGATCGCGAACTCTTCCGTGAGTGGTCCACGTTTGCCGTCTCCGCATCTGGGAACAAAGGCCCGGAAGATGAGATGATGCAGCAGTTCCGAGATGGAATTACAGCCTATTTTGATGATCTCGTTGCAAAGCGTCGTGAGAATCCGAAAGATGACCTGCTCTCGAAAGTCATTGCAACGGAGGGACTCGACCGCGAGGAGATGCTTGGATTCTTCATCATCCTCCTCATTGCAGGGAACATCACTACAACTAACCTCATCACGAATGCCGTGTGGACACTTGCTGAGGAAGATTCCTTTGACACACTCAGAGAGAACCCCGAAATGATCGATGTTGCACTTGAGGAGGTGCTCCGATACCGATCGCCTGTCCAAACACACACTCGAGTTGCAGTGAAAGATACCGAACTCGATGGCAAATCAATCTCCGCAGGCGATCGGATCGGTGTCTGGTTTGGCGCTGCAAATCATGACCCAACCGTGTTCGATCGTCCAGATGAGTTCATCATTGGTCGGCAGCCAAATCCACATGTTGCATTTGGTCATGGAACACACTTCTGTCTTGGCGCGCACCTTGCACGGCTTGAAGCAAAAGTGGCAATTAAAACGCTGCTCGATCGGTTTGAGACGATCACGCTTGTTGAGAAACCGACCAAACCAAGCGGAAGTATGTTAGTGTATGGTCCGCAGTCATTACGAGTTTCCGTTTCGTAAACGGAACCATCGATAATCATAAATTAATCCAACTATTCACAAACATCTTATTTGACACTGCGCCCGCGCGTGCGAGGCTTTATGCAGTGGCACCCACTAGTAAACTCTACGTTACTATGTCAGGAGAAAACGAGTATGGTGCCGGGCAGATTCAGGTGCTTGAAGGCCTGAAAGCCGTCCAAAAACGTCCGGCAATGTACATCGGTTCCACGGATACACGTGGCCTCCATCATCTCGTCTATGAGGTTGTTGATAATTCTATCGACGAGGCGTTGGCTGGGTATTGCGATGACATTCAAGTGACAGTCCACGAGGATGGGTCTGTCTCCGTTTCGGACGACGGGCGTGGTATTCCGGTTGATACACACGAAAAGTATGAGCGGCCCGCACTTGAAGTGATCATGACTGTCCTCCACGCCGGAGGAAAATTCGACAACAAATCCTACCAAGTTTCAGGTGGGCTTCACGGTGTTGGTGTGAGTGTCGTTAACGCGCTCTCAAAACGGTTTGAGATTGAGGTGACTCGTGATGGTGGTGTATTCAAACACCAGTTCGAACACGGCGAACCGATTGGCGATATGGAACGTGTTCGTGACATGGAACCTGCGGAGTCAACGGGTACGTATCAACGATTCTGGCCGGACGATGAGATTTTTGAGGCAACAGCATTCAATTACTCGACACTTGCAAACCGCCTCCGCGAGTTGGCATTCCTCAACTCAGGGGTACGAATCGTCCTCACCGACGAGCGTTCCGGTGAAGAGGACGTATTCGAGTATGAAGGGGGCATCCGTGAGTTTGTTGCGTATCTCAACGAGACACGAACCACTCTTCACGATGATACGGTCTATTTTTCGGACGAAGATCAGAATATCTCGGTTGAAGTCGCACTCCAAGCAACTGAAGAGCTCCAAGGCTCTGTGCATGCATTTGCGAATAATATTAACACTCGAGAGGGTGGGACACACCTCACTGGGTTCAAAACAGCTCTCACGCGGGTTGTAAACGATTATGCAAATGAACACGGCTTAATCGACGATCTGGACGACAACCTCCGGGGTGAAGATGTCCGAGAGGGGCTTACGGCGGTTATTTCGATCAAACATCCAGATCCACAGTTTGAGGGACAGACAAAGACGAAGCTTGGAAATAGCGAAGTTCGAGGGATTGTTGAAAGCGCAACGCACCGAAACCTCTCGACGTATTTTGAAGAGAACCCACAGGTTGCGAGGACGATCGTCCGGAAAGCAGCAGAAGCTGCACGCGCACGAAAGGCCGCGAAAAAAGCGGAGGAGCTAACACGTCGAAAGTCCGCGCTTGAGTCCACATCGCTCCCTGGGAAACTTGCAGATTGTCAGTCACGCGATCCGGCTAAATCTGAGCTATTCGTGGTGGAAGGAGATAGCGCAGGGGGAAGCGCCAAACAGGGTCGTGATCGGAAATACCAAGCAATTCTCCCACTCCGTGGAAAAATTCTCAACGTTGAACGCCACCGCCTTGACCGTATCTTGGAGAATAACGAGGTTCGTGCACTGATCACAGCGATCGGTGCGGGCATTGGCGAAGAGTTTGATATTGAAGAGGCTCGGTATCAGAACATAATCATCATGACAGATGCGGATGTCGACGGGGCGCATATCAGAACGCTGCTTTTGACGCTTCTCTACCGACACATGAAACCGCTCGTCGAGGCAGGCTACGTCTATGCAGCACAACCACCGCTGTACAGAGTTCGATACCGCGGTGAAACGTACGATGCAATGACTGAAGCGGATCGCGATCGGATTGTTGAGGAAAAATGCAATGGCAATCCAACCCAGGTCCAGCGGTTCAAGGGACTGGGTGAAATGAATCCTGATCAGCTATGGGAGACCACGATGGACCCGGAGAATCGGATTCTCAAACGCATCACAATCGAGGACGCTGCCGCAGCTGATCGGATGTTTTCGGTGCTGATGGGCGATGCTGTAGAGCCGCGAAAACAGTTTATCAAAGACCACGCTCGCAATGCTGAGTGGGTGGATATTTAATCTAATCTACGGATGAGTTCAGAGATACCAGATCCAGCAGACGATACCGCATTGGCCGCACGGGTTGAAACCGCGCGAATTGAGGACGAAATGGAGCAGTCCTACATCGACTACGCGATGAGTGTCATTGCAGGTCGGGCACTCCCTGACGTTCGAGATGGACTGAAACCGGTTCACCGTCGCATCCTCTATGCGATGCACGAAGCCGGTGTCACCTCCCGATCGAGCCACCGAAAATCATCCTCGATCGTCGGGGAGACAATGGGTGATTACCACCCACACGGTGACAGTGCGATCTACGATTCGCTCGCTCGGATGGCCCAAGACTTCTCGATGCGTAATCCACTTGTCGATGGCCAAGGAAACTTTGGTTCGGTCGACGGTGACCCACCAGCAGCAATGCGATATACGGAGGCACGGATGGCCTCGATTGCAGAGGAACTGCTCAACGATATTGAGAAAGAGACGGTTGATTTCCAGGCCAACTACGACGATCGTCTCGAAGAGCCGTCAGTCCTTCCATCAGCGTTTCCAAATCTCTTAGTTAATGGCTCTTCGGGGATTGCGGTTGGAATGTCGACAAACATTCCGCCACACAATCTTGGTGAGGTAATTGATGCATCGATTCACCTAATCGACAACCCTGAGTGTACGATCGAGGATCTGATGGGCCATGTCAAAGGCCCTGACTTCCCAACAGGTGCAAATATCGTTGGCCGAAGCGGTGTCCATCAAGCATATAAGACTGGCCGTGGCCGCGTCCGCGTCCGTGCGGAGTTCGAGGTTGACGAAGCGGAAGGCCAAATCATCATCACGGAACTTCCGTTCCAGTCGAACAAAGCACGGATGGTCAAACGAATCGCAGACGATGTCAACTCGGGTGCGATTGAGGGTATTCGTGACCTCCGTGATGAATCCGATCGCGACGGTATTCGTGTCGTTATCGAACTCAAGCAGGGTGCGATGGCAGAGGTTGTTAAAAATCAGCTCTTAGAGAGCCACCTTGAGCGGACGTTCGGTGTGATTAACCTCTCATTGGTTGATGGGACCCCACAGGTTTTGACACTGAAAGAGACGCTTGAGCACTACGTTTCTCACCGAAAAGAAGTTGTTCGCCGCCGCTCGGAGTTCGATCTGGAGGAGGCTGAAGACCGCGCCCATATCCTTGAAGGGCGACTCATCGCACTGGACAACGTTGATGCGGTTGTCGAATTGATTCAAGAGGCTGACGACCGTGACCATGCAAAAGAAGAACTGCAAGTTGCGTTCGAGTTTTCGGAGCCACAAGTAAATCACATCGTTTCGATGCAACTTGGGTCGTTGACGTCGATGGAAACCCAAGAAATCGAAGACGAGTACGAAGAAGTACAGGCGACGATCGAACGGCTCAACGAGATTCTCGGAAACGAATCAGAGCTGTTGGGTGTCATCAAGGATGAACTTCGAGAGATCAAAGACGAGTATGCAGACGAACGGAGAACCTCATTTATCGCGGACACGGGAACCGTTGCACATGCAGATCTGATTCCAGAACAGGACGTTGTCGTTGTCCTCTCCGAAGACGATTACATCAAGCGGATGCCGCTCGCCACATTCAAGGCCCAAAATCGTGGTGGGAAGGGAATCATTGGGACAGACCTCAAAGAGGAAGATAGCGTCTCATCAGTGTTTGTAGCGAATAGCCACGACTATCTGCTCTGTTTCACCAATAAGGGTCAAATATACAAACTGCGGGCATTCCAGATACCGGAAATGTCCCGTACGGCTCGGGGGAAATCCGCAGTAAACCTGCTCGACCTTGACGATGGAGAAGAGCTTGCAGCCGTTGTCAACTGTGAAGAGGTCGAAGACGAAGCGATCGAAGGCGATCGGTTCCTCACAATGGTAACCCGCGATGGCTACATCAAGCGAACAAGCGTTTCCGAGTTCCAAAATATTCTCTCAACAGGTATCCGGGCGCTCAGGCTTGAAGACGGGGATGAACTGGTTGACGTTGAAGTAACAGATGGTGGTCGAACACTCGTAATCGGTACTGCCGGTGGAATGTCCATTCGGTTTGACGAAAACGAAGTTCGTGCAATGGGTCGCAGTGCTCGCGGTGTCCGAGGAATTACACTCACCGGTGGTGATACGGTTGCTGGTGTTGCAGCCGTCGATACCGATCGGCACAGTTGGGTGCTTACTGTGACCGAAAACGGCTATGGGAAACGATCCAATATCGATGAGTATCGTGTGCAATCCAGAAACGGAAAAGGGCTCATCGACATCAAAACCAACGCTCGAAACGGTGATGTCTGTGCGATCGAAACCGTTGGTAAAGGAGATCACCTTGTTGCCATGAGCAACGGTGGACAGATTATGCGCACACCTGTTGAGGGTATTTCAACAGTTGGGAGAAACACCATGGGCGTTATTGTAATGGATCTTGACGAAAACGACTCTGTAGCGTGTCTTGACGTGATCCCACGAGAGATGATTACAGAAGACATTAAAGAGCAATCTGCAGAGATCACTGAAGTTCTCGAAGAGTAGTCCCGTTCTCGAACTTCCAATTATTATAAAATCGTTTTTCCAAATGCACTCGCTGCTAATTCGGTTGCCAGCGATGCAGTCTCGTTATGCTGATCCAGTGTTGGGTTAACTTCGACCAATTCGAACGATCGCGGCCCATCGTGATTTGCAACGAGTTCCATCGCAGCGTGTGCTTCCCGGTAGGTTGCGCCACCTCGGACTGGCGTTCCGACCCCGGGAGCTTCTTTTGGGTCTAGCCAATCTAAATCAAGGCTAATATGGACTCCATCAACACCATCGTGTGCAATTTCAAGGGCTTCTTCTGTAACCGCTGCAATCCCTCGCTTATCAATATCGCTCATGGTGTAGGCGGTAAACCCTCGCTCTTCGAGGAGCTGGTTCTCGCTTTTGTCGACGCTTCTGAGGCCAACTAACACGACATTTTCTTCCGATAGCCGTGGTGCATTTGCCCAAACTGTCTCTTCGAATTCACCAATCCCCAGTGCTGCAGCAAGCGGCATGCCGTGGACGTTGCCGCTTGGAGAGGTTTCTGGCGTATTTAAATCTGCATGTGCGTCGAACCAGATCGTCCCGATATCTGCGTCAGCGGCAGAGCCAACTAACGAACCGATTGCAACGGAATGGTCACCACCAAGAACTAAGGGAGTCTCACCATTGTTTAGCGCGTCCGAAACACGTGTTGCGAGCTGTCGTGAGACATCTTCGATCTCCTTGAGAAATTTGGTCTTTCCTGTTTTTGGCTGAACAACATCAGGATCACGCTCTTCTGCACGCGGTGCTTGCACATCGCCATCGTCAATTGTGCCAACGCCTGCGGACTCTAACTTCGCTGCAAGACCTGCGTATCGGATTGCAGATGGGCCCATATCGACCCCACGCCGATTTGCACCGTAATCTGTTGGTGCACCAATAATACGTGCCGATCGTGTCATACCAGAAGGTCCACGGGTGTGCTATTTATCTCTGTGCTTATGTTATCAACAACAATGTTGTATATATATCATAAATTACTTATTCAGATCTGTGCTAGTTTTCCATCGGGTTTAATAAGGTTCCTCACGAAGCAAGTTTCATGTCATCTATTGAGCTCACACCGAGCCAAAAGACAATCCTTACGGCACTTATTAATCTCCACCGAGAGACTGAAGATGCAGTCAAGGGTGAAGATATTGCAGAAGAAGTTAATCGGAACCCGGGCACAATCCGTAACCAGATGCAGAGTCTGAAAGCCCTTCAACTGGTAGAGGGCGTCCCAGGTCCAAAAGGTGGGTATAAACCAACTGCAAATGCATACGAAGCGCTTGACGTCCAGCAGATGGATGAGCCTGCCTTTGTCCCACTCACACACAATGGTGAAGCAGTTGAAAACGCAAACGTTGAAGAGATTGATCTCTCAAGCGTCCACCACCCTGAACTCTGCCGCGCAGAAATCCACTTACAAGGATCTACGAAAGATTTCCATGAAGGAGATAAGATTGTCGTTGGTCCAACACCTCTTTCAAAACTCGTTGTTGAGGGAACATTGGATGGCAAAGACGACACCAACAATATCCTCATCTTGCAGATTGACGATATGAAGGCTCCTGCAGAAGAGCCTGCACACTAACCGCTGTTTTACCAATTTTCTATATTTGTGAGCAACCGCGCTTACAGAGATTTTCTACAATAAAATAGAGTGGTTGAGTACGTAGTTACTCGGCTCAAACGAGCCGCGGTGCCTACATGTCGCTGAATGCACTCATTGCACGTTTCGTTGAGGACACATCCGCAATCCAGCGGCATGCAATTGTCTTTTTAAGAAGTTTGGCTGCTGGGCCACCGAATGTATTGATTGGAACACCGATCACATCGTGTGCAACCGCTTTATCACCGACTGAGACAACGGTTCCTTTGTCTTTATGACGCCACGATTTCAGTGGAGCACCCTGAACCGATCGAGCGAGGTTTTCTCCTGCAATCTCGGCTGCTTGCCAAGCTGCTTGTGCGGTTGGCGGGGCAACCTCATCAGTTCCTTGGTCGATCAGTGCGGAGTCACCGATCGCAAAGACACGCTCGTTGCTGGTTTGGAAGTCGGACTCCGCAAAGATGCGGTTCGATCGATCGTCTTTCTCGACATTTGCGTCAGCAACCTCTTCATGACCGGTAATACCACCGGTCCAAACAAGAACATCGTATTCGAGTCCATCGTCGCCAAGGTGGACCTCCTGCTCGTCGACCGCGGAAATGAAGTCACCGGTAAGAATCTCAACGTCTTTTGCAAGCAGCCGCTTCTTTAGTGCGCCTTGCACTTCGGGGTCCTGTCCAGGGAAGATCTCATCAAGCCCTTCGATCAGTTTGATTTCAAGCGGTGCGCGATGTGCATCTCGATACTCTGCGATCTCACCGGCGGTCTGGATACCGGAAAGCCCTGCCCCGCCGATCAGGATCTGCGCTGGCTCGCTTTGGGTTGCCTCGTCGGTGGCCGATCGGATCGCCTCGTGAATTGCACGTGCATCATCGAGCCCTTTGAGAGTGAGAGAGTGTTCTTTGAGGCCTTCGATGCCGAAGAATGCCGTTTCGCTCCCGATAGCAACGAGGAGGTAGTCGTACTCGACTGACTCGCCATCTTCGAGTTCGACGGTCTGCTCGTCAGTATCGACGTTCGTGACACGATTTCGGATGAAATTCGTCGTGTCGGATTTAATTTCGTCCACCGGGATCGCAATCTTTGACTCAACCTCTGGTTTTCGGATTGCACGGTGTACTTCGTGGAGAACAAGATGGTAGTCGTGCTCAGAAATCCACGTCAGTTCGGCTTCACCTGGCTCAATATGCTTCTCAAATGCTTTCACCGCACCAGCACCAGCATAGCCAGCACCAATAACGACGACATGATCGCTCATGTGTAACTATCCGAAGTCATGGGATAAATCGGCTTTGAAAGCGTCGCGTCAGTGACGACAGGTTTTTTGTTTCGGTATCACTCGATAGACAGCCCAGCATGCCATGTTTCGACGCCAGCGTCCCTTTTGACTGCATCCATTTTTGCTAACAGCGCCGCAGCAAGGCTTGCCGTCTCAGCGGCCCGTGATTCACCCTCAGTGCGGAACTCGCCGGTCACACGGTTTGCGTAGACCGTACACACAGCGCCTGCGCGGAGCCCGTAAATATTTGCAATAGTCAAAATTGCGCTGGCTTCCATCTCGATATTCTTTACATTCGCGTTCTGGAGCTCTTCAACCAGTGCATCATTCCCGGCTGCACGAAACCCATTGTATCCTGGTCGGCCTTGCCCAGCATAGAAACTATCTGCGCTCATAGTGATTCCAACATGGTAGTCGTATCCAAGTCGCTCTGCAGCAGCAATGAGTGCAGAAACCACTTCATGATCCGCCGACGCTGGGTAATCTTCTCGAATGTACTCATCGCTTGTGCCCTCCTGTCGGACTGCACCGGATGTAATAACAAGATCGCCAACGCTCATTTCCGGTTGAATTGCACCACACGACCCAACCCGGATGAATGTATCTACTCCAACTCTGGCAAGTTCTTCGACAGCGATCGCCGTCGATGGACCACCAATACCAGTAGATGTTACTGAGAGCGACTCTTCATCGTAGGTACCTGTTGCAGTGCGGTATTCGCGGTGATACGCAATCTCTTCGTGCGTATCCCAGAGTGACGTTATTTTGTCCACGCGCTCTGGGTTCCCCGGGAGCAACACTGTCTCTGCAACATCTCCCTCCCCGACTTCGATATGATACTGCACATCCGCATTTGGATCCTCGCTATCGCCAGTCATACCCTGTGGGTTCTCACCTTCCCGTGATAGCTCTGTCGCGTTCGCCGCTTTCGGACCTGTTTTTATTTTTACGTACTATCTGTCTGCATGGATAACCCGTCCCCACTTGACCGATCGCCGCTCGAACGAGCATCACCAACTGACATGGGTATTGACCCGGATGCGATCGCAGATGCAATTGCGTTTCATAAAACACACGACACACTAGCCGAGCAGGTTGCCTACGACTTTTCAAATCTTGACCCATGGGACGAAGCTGAAGGTCCATACGGCCGACGACTGGGACCGATGCCACCACGGCGCGGTGGGCCAAGCGGGATGATACTCAAAGATGGAGACGTTATCGCAGAGTGGGGTGATATTCATCGCGTTGATCACACCTTCAGCGTTGCAAAGAGCTTTTTATCGCTTTGTGCTGGGATTGCGTTCGATCGTGGACTCTTGCCACCCCTTGATGAGCCTGTTGCAGAAACGATTCAAGACGGTGGATTCGAGAGCGAGCACAATCAACAGATCACGTGGCGACACCTCTTAGCACAAACAAGCGAGTGGGAGGGAACGCTTTTCGATCGGCCGGACACCGTTGACCGGAACCGAGCTGTCGGGAAAACTGATGCGCTTGACAAAGCAACAACACGCACACTGGAGCAACCGGGCACGTTTTGGGAGTACAATGACGTCCGAATCAACCGTCTCTCGCTCGCATTGCTTCGGCTGTTTGGAAAGCCACTGCCACGAGTCCTTGCCGATGAGATTATGACGCCGATCGGTGCAACCGAATGGGAATGGCATGGGTACTACAACTCTCGGGTTGATGTGAACGGGCAAGCGATGGAATGCGTCTCTGGCGGTGGACACTGGGGTGGTGGGCTCTGGATCTCGACCGATTCGCTCGCTCGGGTTGGGATGCTCCTTGCGAACGGTGGCGTATGGAATGGGAACCGGATCCTTTCGGAATCATGGATCGATCTATCTACCACTCCATGTAATATCTATCCCGGATATGGATTTTTGTGGTGGCTCAACACCGACCAGACCGTCTGGCCTGCTGCGCCAGAGGCCTCATATGCCGCACTTGGTGCCGGGCAGAATATGCTTTGGATCGACCCAAAGGACTCCCTTGTTGTGGTTCTGCGTTGGCTTCGGATGCACCCCGATCGAGCGGAACGCTCCGATAATCCGAATCAAGCCGCATTTTTCGAACGGCTCTTTGCCACTAGCTAACTAGCTACTCTTCCGCAACTGAGCCGGCGTCTTTGAGGGTCTGTAACGAGATTGTGTTTGGCAAGAGCTCTCCAAGCGTGTATTCGGCACGGTCGTTATCACCAAGATCACAGATAACAGGGAGGTCACCTCGGCAGAACTCTGCAAGAGACTGTCGACACATTCCACAGGGAGTTACTCCATCCCGAACACCGGAGGTGACAACAAGCGCGTCAAACTCCGTGTGCCCATTCTTCACAGCCTCCGCAAGCGCAACCTCCTCGGCATGAAGGCTATTTGAGTAGTTTGCATTTTCAATGTTACAACCGGTGTATACCGTTCCATCAGCACTCCGAAGCGCAGCACCCACTCGGTACTCTGAGTACGGTACATATGCATCGTCAAGCGCATCGCGAGCAACAGCAATGAGATCGTCAAGATTCTCAACCATGCACTGTTTCGTGTGGCAACGACTGTGTATATTTCGACTTACCGGCCCATCCAATGGAAACCCACAAATCGCTTGACCCGCTATGTTCGGTGTGGACGACGCAGACGCAGACACTGCTCAGGGTAGCACAATTCTCATTGCGGTCGCCATTAGTGCGATCATCACCGCAGGTATTCTTGGTCTATTTGTCGGTGAACTTGGTGCAGAACAAGGTGAGATATCGGAGATTATCGTTTTGGACATCCTCACAGTCCCACTCAGTCCAGTTCCGCTTGCAGTGTATGCGATGGGCGCGACATCTCTCATCGTCATTGTGCTTTTTGGTGCTGTTTCGATCGCAGCCCGATTTGATTCACATGCAGAGCGATAGCCAAACATAAATCCAATTTGTTTTTGAATATAGACTACGTATTTTGTAGTATGTCTGCATCGTCTGGCGAAACAACAGACCCTCCAACAGAGCGTTTTTCACCGCCTGAAGAAGCGAATGCAGGAAAAAAGCGAAAACGTGCTGTGCTCTTATCGCTCCCGTTCTTACTGTTGGGGCTCGGTAATGTCGTACTCATTCTCAGCTGGGGATTAGAGCCACTGTGGGGGTTCGCGCTCCTCCCGCCAATTCTGTTTTGTACGGTGTTAACGTATATTGTATTTAGTACAGACTTTCTTGAAGGTCGTTAACGACCAGTATTGTATTTGTACGTCGCTTCCTCCGGATCAATTCCGAAATCCTCTGCGGTCGCCGTCGGCTCACCACCGGTTCCGTCATCTGCTCGTGCGTTTTTAAATCGTTCTCTGGCACGTTCGGAGATCTTGAACTCCCCGCTGAGTTTACATCCCACGACATCGTCTGAGATCGTGTTTTGTTTTATTTCAAGACGGCGCTTCAATACGTCTGGTAACACTGACTGTTCGATTGTCTCGAATCCAAACTGTGCAAGATATGTTGGCTCATCAGTAAGCGAGTAGACCGCTTCAAACTCTTCATCGCGAGCCTTTACAACTAATCGCTCAACAACATGTGCGCCAACACCTTGTTCACGCCACTCTGCAAGCACCCCAATCCCTGTGAGTTCGCACACATCTGGATCTCCCGTATGGATTCGAAGCCGTCCAAAGCCCACTCTTGTGTTTGTATCTTCATCCACTGCAATAACATAGTCCCGTGATCGAAATGCTTCATCGTCTAGACCCATTGACTCAATCTGATCGAGGAGCCACACTTCATCTCGATTTTTAGCATCACGGACGTACATGTCAACATATACTGTCGGTGAGAGCAAAAACGTTCCCCGGCACAGATGCACTGCGTATCAGTTGTGAAAAATTATGTAGGTACGGCAACGACCTATGTGTATGTCTGCGTACGATGAGTTTGACACGGTTGTCCATGAGCCTGATTCTGCATTTATCGAGTCAACGAATGTTGCTGCATTTATGCGAACCTATGGTATTGATGACTCCGATGCGCTCATCGATCGCTGTGGATCGGGTATTGAGGGGGTAGCGGAATCCGGTGTTGAGTGGTTCTGGGACGAACTGCCGTCGTATCTCGGTGTCGAATTTTACGAGCCGTATGATCGGGTTCGGGACAACACTGATGGCCCCCAATTTTCTTCATGGTATCCCGGCGGGCAGATTAATATCGCACATAACGTGCTCGATCGCCACGCAGCAGTAGAGAGCCCAAACCGAAATCGTGTTGCGTGTATTTGGGAGGGTGAAGGTGGTGACGTTCGGGAAATCACATTCCACGAGCTTGCTCGACAGTCAAACAAGGTTGCAAACGCGCTTGCGGAGCGAGGCATCGAAACAGGAGACACTGTCGGTCTGTATATGCCGATGGTTCCGGAAGTAATCTCAATTCTGTATGGCTGTTTCAAAATCGGTGCGATCGCGGTTCCGATCTTCTCCGGATTCGGTACTGAGGCAACCGCAACCCGGATCCGGGACAGCGAGTGTTCCGTTCTTTTCACCGCTGATGGCTTCTATCGGCGTGGTTCTCCGGTACCTCTTAAACAAACTGCTGATGATGCAATCGCGAACACGGACTCCGTTGAGCACAGCATTGTCTACGATCGCTTAGGCTCAATTAGCGACCCTGACAAGTCTATCAAATGGAAGCGGTATGACGAGTCATGGGAGGATGCGATCGAGTCATGTGCGGACACCTACGACACCAAATCGCTTCCATCGGACCAAGCGGCGATGCTTCTGTACTCCTCTGGAACGACTGGCAAGCCAAAAGGAATTATCCATACCCATGCGGGAGTGTTGATGCAATGCGCAAAGGAGATCCACTTTGGGTTTGATCAGAAACCAAGTGATCGGTTCTTTTGGGTATCCGACATTGGCTGGATGATGGGTCCATGGATGCTGATCGGAAATCACACATTTGCGGGAACGATCTTTATGTACGAGGGCGCTCCCGATTATCCACAGCCCGACAGATTCTGGGAGATGATCGACAGACACAGTCTAACGACGTTTGGCATCTCACCGACTGCGATCCGTGCGCTTCGAAAACACGGCGATGAGTGGGTTGAAGGACATGACCTCTCCAGTATCCGGCTGCTTGGATCGACTGGTGAGCCGTGGGATCCAGAATCGTGGCTGTGGTTCTATGAGAACGTTGGGCAGGGGCAGGCACCAATTATGAATATCTCCGGTGGGACCGAAATCTGTGGCTGTTTCTTGATGCCACTTCCGACCCAACCACAGAAACCATGCACACTTGGCGGCCCAGGCCTGGGAATGGATATTGATATTGTCGATGTTGATGGAAACAGCGTCCGTGAAGCAAACGAACGCGGCTACTTGGTTGCTCGTGATTCCTGTCCATCACTGACAAAGTCGCTCTGGTCTGGTGATGAGCGCTATCTCAACACCTACTGGAGCACGTGGGACAATCTCTGGGATCATGGCGACTGGGCACAAAAAGACAAAGACGGTTTCTGGTTCCTGCATGGCCGATCGGACGATGCACTCAACATCGCTGGTCGAAAAGTTGGCCCCGCAGAGATTGAAGCAGTGTTGATTGATCACGAAGCCGTCAATCAAGCCGCCGCTGTTGGTGTCTCAGACGAGACAACGGGAACTGCGGTTGTTGCATACGTTGTGCTTGAAGATGGCGTTGACCAATCTGCGGAGCTTCGATCGGAGCTTCGATCGCTTGTCGGTGAGGAGCATGGCAAACCATTCCGTCCACGTGAGATCCGCTTCGTCTCACAGTTCCCAAAAACACAGAGCGGCAAGATCATCCGCCGGGCGATCGCTGCCGTCTATGAGGGCGACGATCTTGGCGATCTCTCGAGCATCGAAAACCCGGATGCGTTAGCTGAGCTAGAACCATCTGAGTAACAGTGAGTAACGCTAGGTGGCGTCGCTTACTCGGTAATCGTATACACTCGATCGGTCTCGATGTCGACGGTTCCGTTCGTCTCATCAACTAGATACGCATCAGCGATCGGTTCATCAGTAAATACTGCGGTTGCACCGACGGATAGCGCTCCAATGAGACCGCGACCGATCGTCTCTGGCTTCGAAAGTGCCGGGTGGATACCAAGCCGCTCACCAGCAGAGAGCGAAAGCACCGAGACGGTTTGTTGTGCCATCTCCATGAGATCAGCGTGAGTGTAGGTTGTTTCACCAGCAAGGAGAACAGGTGTCTCCGGTGTCACTGTGCTCGGCGGGAATCCTGGGTTTTCGCTCCACACTTCCTTCTCCCAATGCGTGGTTGCTGGCTTCGTTGGCGGTCCACCGTATACTGCAAGCCGTGTCCCCGGTTCGACCGTGACTGTTGCTTCGTGCTCCACATTGGTTAGAAGCACTCTTCTGTGCTTTCGATCGGTTTCAAACGTTGCCACCGCACCAAGCTGTGCAGCTCCGAAAAACGCGAGCAGCGGCTCTGGACGCAACTCCGGTTCGATCGCTACTGTTGCACCCGATCCAACACCAAGATACCGAAGTACATTCCCCGATTTATATGCCGTCGTGATAAAATCGTGATAGCTCATCTCTCGATCGATCGCTGGAAACGAGACTGCCGGCGTACTCTCTCGCCGATCGCGTGAGAGGAGACCCGGTACTGTATCCATAGCCATATTTACTGTTTGTTGTGAGGATGGAAAATACCGCTGACAGACGCTGAACAACCGTAGTGAAATGTGGGACTATGTCACACTACGTTTCCGATGAAATATCGCATTCAGTAGGAACATCAGGTCAGCCGAAAACAGCGAAAATCACCCTCTCTCAAAAGGAGTTTTTGATCTTCTCGAAGAAACCTTCAGAGATGTTCACTTCCTCACCGCCTGCTTCTGCAAATGCTTCGAGCGCTTCTTTCTGTTCTTCGTTGAGTTTTTTCGGTGTGACTACCTGAACTGTGACATATAGATTACCGCTCCCGCGTCCTCGAAGCCGCGGCATCCCCTTGCCACGAAGACGGAATGTCTCACCGCTTTGGGTCGCTTCCGGAATCTCAAACTCAACCGGTCCATCTAGTGTCGGCACTTCGACTGTCGATCCAAAGACAACCTGTGGGAACGAGACCGCAAGGTTGTACCGAAGATCGTCACTGTCACGCTCAAACTCATCGTGTGGTGTTACCTCAACATCAATAAGGAGGTCGCCGTTTGGCCCACCATTCTCACCAGGTGCACCCTCTCGTTCCATTCGGAGTGTCTGTCCAGTTCGGATTCCAGCTGGCACGTCAACCGAAAGCGTCGCTTCAGCACGAATCTGTCCCTGCCCACTACACGATGAGCAGGTTTCATCAGCAGTCTCCCCATCACCGCCACACCGACGACAGGTTGTTGACTGCTGCACTCGGCCAAATGGCGTCTGTTGTACCTGTGTCACCTGTCCTTGGCCGTTACACTCTGGACATGTTTCGACGTTCGCATCCGGTGGGTGACCATTTCCATCACAGTCGGGACACTTCTCTGGGCGCGTAACTGTAAACTGTTTTGTGGCACCCTCATACGCCTCTTCGAGGTCGATCGTCATCGACGTCCGAAGATCGCGGCCTTGTCGTGGCCTATTTGCTGCTTGGCGACCACCTCCACCCCCGCCGAAGAATTGATTAAAGAGGTCTTCGAAACCGCCAGCGCCAGCACCACCTGCACCGCCAAAGCCACCACCAAATCCACCGGCCCCGGCTCCGCCAGCGCCACCGCGTTTTTCAGCTTGCTCAAAACGATCGTGGCCAAGCCGATCGTACGCTTGTCGCTTTTCTTCGTCGGTGAGGACTTCTTTTGCCTTCTGCACTTTTTTAAATTTTTCCTCTGCATCAGGCTCGTCGCTCACGTCTGGATGGTACTGTGCTGCTTTCTTTCGATACGCACTTTTTATCTCCGATTCATCCGCATCGTTGGAGACGCCAAGTACATCATAAAAATCCTCACTCATACTCTATGTTCCTCCGGGCTGTCCGTGCTCATTCTTGCGTTACGGTTTGTGTGACGGTACTTGTGTGGTGTGACTTCGATTGGTGGACTCGATGTAATCGATACGTTGGGTACTTACTTTTCGTCTTCCGCAACGTCTTCGAAGTCCGCATCTACGTACTCATCACCGTCGGCTGCGTCAGCATCTGCACCTGGGCCTTGGCCTCCCATACCGGCTCCGCCTGCACCACCTGGACCGGCTTGTGCTTGCTGTGCCTGCTCTTGATACATTCGCTTCCCGATTTCTTGAAGTTCTTTCGAGAGGGATTCAGTCGCGTCTTGGAGCTCTTCTGTGCTTGCATCTTCGTCCTCAAGCACTGACTCAAGCTCTTCTACAGCAGCCTCGATATCCGCCTGCAGTTCATCATCGACGTTCTCTTCGTTCTCCTCTAGGAGGGTTTCTGCTCGCTGAACCGCCCCTTCTGCCTCATTACGGGCTTCGATCTGCTCTCGGCGCTGTTTATCCTCTTCTGCGTGTTGTTCAGCTTCGTCCTGCATTCGCTCGATCTCCTCATCGGAGAGCCCAGCGCCACCTTCGATCGTGATGTTCTCTTGATTTCCGGAGCCTTTGTCCTCCGCAGAAACGTTCACGATCCCGTTTTCGTCAATATTGAATGACACTTCAATCTGTGGTGTTCCGGCAGGCGCAGGTGGAATGCCTGCAAGCATGAACTCACCAAGAAGTTCGTTCTGGTTTGCGATCTCTCGCTCCCCTTGGAAGACACGAACCTGCACTGAGGTTTGGTTGTCTGCTGCCGTTGTGAAGATCTTTGACTCCTCAGTTGGGATCGTGGTGTTCTTTTCGATCAGTCGTTCGAAGAGCCCACCCTTAACCTCAATACCAAGGCTGAGTGGCGTTACGTCAAGCAGGACGATGTCGTCAACTTCGCCACCAAGGACGCCACCTTGAATTGCTGCTCCAAGTGCAACAGCCTCGTCTGGGTTGACGTTCTTTTTCGGCTCTTTACCGATAATTTCGGTTACCTTCTCAGAGACCTGTGGCATTCGGGTCGATCCACCGACGAGAATAACCTCATCGATGTCGTCCGTGTTGTAGTCTGCGTCAGAGAGCGCCTGCTCAGTCGGGTCGACAGTTCGATCGATTAGATCCTTCGTGATCGACTCGAACTTTGCACGCGTGATTGAGGTCTCTAAGTGAACCGGACCAGTGTCAGTTGCCGTAATGAACGGCAAGTTCACTTTGGCTTCTTTTCGGTTTGAGAGCTCGATTTTTGCTTCCTCTGCGGCGTCTTTGAGACGCTGGAGGGCTTGTCGATCCTCTCGAAGGTCAATACCATGATTGCCCTTGAATTCATCCGCAAGGTAATCAATAATCGCCTGGTCCCAGTCATCGCCACCTAGGTCGTTGTCACCGTTTGTTGCAACAACCTCGTAGACACCGCCACCGAGATCAAGAACGGAGACATCGAACGTTCCGCCACCAAGATCGTAGACAAGAACCGTCTGATCGGAATCATCATCAAGGCCGTATGCCATTGATGCAGCAGTTGGCTCGTTTACAATCCGTTCAACATCGAGCCCGGCAATCTCTCCTGCATTCTTTGTTGCCTGTCGTTGTTTGTCGTTGAAATATGCAGGGACTGTAATAACTGCCTTTTTAAGTTCGTCGCCGAGGTATTCTTCGGCGTCACGTTTGATTTTCTGGAGAATCATTGCCGAAATCTGTTCAGGTGTATACTTTTCACCCTCGATATCGACAGTGTAATTCTCCTCGCCCATGTGTCGTTTTATGGACTGAATCGTCCGATCTGGGTTTTGGACTGCCTGGTTTTTCGCCGGCTTCCCGACGAGTCGCTCTCCGTCGTCCGTGAACGCCACGACGGATGGTGTTGTTCTGTCACCTTCCGAATTCACGATGATCTCGGGATCTCCGCCTTCCATCACCGCGAACGCGCTGTTGGTGGTACCGAGATCGATACCGAGAATCTTGTTACTCGCCATCTTGTTCTCCTTTATCGGCTTGTGTCGGTTAAAGGTTACTAGATATGCTAACTCACACTTTGGTGGTAAGTCTACGCTGTCTTCCGATTATCTAAAATACAATGATTGCTTTGACCGAGGATTTAAATCAACCACAATATCATCTTTCCTTGTCCATGACATGGCATACCTATGGCTTTTGATATCGTACCATATCAGTACGTATATGGCATATTCCATCTAATTATCTGGTAGCTACCAGTTGTTGTGGATCTCCCAACTCATGTTATCGTCACTTCCCGGCCAGTTACTGTATCAAGGCTACATTGTTCTCTTTGGTCTCTCTGCGATCGCTTGTTTTTTGAGTCTCAAACGGTCGCTTTTGATCGATGACCGCGACACTAGATATGGACTCTTTTCACTTGTGTTGGTGAGTGGGCTTTGGGCAGCCGCCCATGTCGGCTACCTGCTCGCACCCACAGCCGAGACACAATACTTATTGTATCTCTTTGGTCTCGTGGTCGGCTTTGGTGCAGTTGGTCCATGGCTCTACTTCTGTTCCGCATATACGGGTCGTTCAATTCATCGGAGCAAGAGAATCCAACAGTTCGCGGTCGCACTCTATCTTGGGATCGTTTCAATCAAACTCACGAACCCACTCCATGAGTTCTATTTTACAACGATACCGAGAAGCGACCCGTTTGTTCACCTTGCGATCGTACATCAACCCTTGCATTGGGTCATTATGGGACTGGCGTATGCCCTAGCGATTGTTGGATTCTTTATGCTTTTTGAGTTATTTATTCACGTTGGTGGCGATACAAGACCGCTCTCTATTCTGGTTCTCTTAACCGGCCTCCCAGTTGTATTAGATGTCCTCGGCTCGGTTAGTCGGTCCATTCTTGAGTTCACCTACTCTTCGCTTGGCGTTGCAGTGTTTGCAGTCGGTGTGCTGTTTATTTTTGCAGATGAATTTAAGACCGTTCAGCTTGCTGGGGGATATGATGACCCTGTCGTGGTATTGAATGAAGATGGCACGATACGAGATTACAATCAGCCGGCTACGTTAATCTTCCCGCAATTAGCTAACTCGATCGGGACCGCTGTTTCAGAGGCTGTGCCGGCGTTATCGAGCGCCCTGTCGGGACCTGAGAATGATCTCATCCGTATCGGCGATGGTGACACCCAACAGTTCTACCAACTCACCCGGACACCAATTCAATCCGGACAAACATCGCTTGGAAGGATTATACAATTTATTGATGTGACAGAACGTGAACAGTACCGAAATGAGTTAGAACGGCAGAACGCACGATTAGAGCAGTTTACAGGTGTCGTCTCACACGACCTTCGGAACCCACTTTCAATTGCGAGCGGGTGGGTAGCGGAGGCTCGCGAATCAGGGGATACTACACAACTTGATCGAGCAAGCGATGCACTTGATCGAATGGAACTCTTGATTGATGACCTCCTGTTGCTGGCAAAACAGGGCCGGCCGATTAATGAGACCGAGGAGGTTTCAACGGAGTCGATCGCAAACAACGCTTGGAATATGATCGATCAAGGAGATGCGACACTGACTATTGAGAACGCTACCACGCTTATCGCAGACCCCGAGCGGCTCCAACAGCTCTTTGAGAACCTCTTTCGAAATGCGATCGAACACGGTGGTGACTCTGTCTCAGTCACGGTGGGAACGCTTTCAGAGGCTTCGGGATTCTATATTGAGGATGATGGTCCGGGCATCGATCCAGCGGACAGAGATGAAATATTTGAATCCGGGTTTACGACAAACCCGGATGGAACTGGGTTTGGACTGTCCATTGTGAGCGAAATTGTTGATGCACACGGCTGGCAGATCTCCGTTGCTGAATCCGCAACTGGCGGCGCCCGGTTTGAGATCCAATCCGAATCTACAACTGCGTTGCAATGAACTGATCTAACTCGGATACAACTGTTGTCTCTGTCGTCCAGAATCCATCCCATGACTTATCGGGTTCTTGAAGCGCTAAGAGCGCCATTCCACTTCCGTCAGCGTCGTTTGAAAATACAACAAACCACGAACTTCGGTATGGATACGTTCCACCAGCATGCACGGTCACAGGGATATCGCCAACATCTGTGTCATCACCGGTTCCGTATACGTGCACATCCACATTCGTACCTCCAAGCGATCGGTACACCCGATTCGTCCCCTTTTCATCACGAATTCGTGAAAGCTGTTGGAACGACGATCGTAGCGTCCCCGAGCCGCTTTCAAATGCTCGACGCTCAATAAGCCGAGAAATCGTAATCAGTAACAGTTTTTCACTCTTTGAACGCGGATACCCCTGAACGGTAAACCGCTGATTTTCCAACTTTGAGAGGACATCCGGAAGTGTCACTGCAGTGAGATCGCGTGCCCCTGTCGTGTAGATGTCCGAGTTGACTAATAAAACGGTCTCCATCAATGATTCAAGCGGCGACTGGGCAACGCTCACCCCATCTTCGAGAAGCAACACTGTATTTGGCGGATACGTCTCATCGCTTGTAGCGTCTACATTGACGTCTTGATTAGCAAACAACGATTCAAGCAGCCGCTGGACTGGCTCGGGCTCCGACCGGTTCACAACAACGAGCGATCGGGCAGGAGAATCAACCAGTTCAAAAAATTGATCCAGCGACATTATATGATCTTTATTATTTCAGTAAATGAATGTATAGGACAAAGATACTTTCTCCGGTTTTATTAGTTATCTTGGTCACTCACCGTGACTTGTGCTGTTTTAATGACTTTCTCTGCCATTTCGTACCCCGGCTGATATACGTCTACGATCGTTCCCGCTGGTTGATCGCTTTCGACACGCATCATGACTTGGTGGCGCTTTGGGTCGACATCTGAGCCAATATCCGGATTAATTACCGTCACGTTCTCCTCGTCGAGGATCCGATCGAACTCTTCGAGTGTCGACCGGACTCCTGGTCGAATATCTGCGTCCGCATCTTGATCGAGTGCACGCACAAGGTTATCGCGAACTTTGGTTGTTCGTTCAACGAGATCTTCTGTCGCGCGTGCCTTCATTTCCTCCTGTTTGCGCTTGGTTCGTTGCTTGTAGTTTTTGAAATCCGCTTGTGCACGCCGGAGCTTAGACTCTAGCTCATTGATCCGCTCATCTTTTGTTGCAGCCGCGTTTTCCGCTTCTTCGACACGTTCTGTAAGCCGCTCGACTGTTGCTGCGAGTTCGGAATCATACGCTGCAACACGTTCGACAAGCTCCTCGTCGATTTGTTCATTTTCGACGGCTGCAGATTCGTCGGCGGATTCCTCAGTGGCTGGCTCTGCCGAGTCGTCACTCATATACTATCTCTCATAGCTTTGCAGGCTTAAGAGTTGCAGAACTGATTTCCGTCGTGTGATACTTTTTTATTGGTACATACGCAACGGATGGGCCTTTGTGCTCTCTTCGTCGGCTTGTTGCATTCGTTGAGCAAGCTGTTCACGAGCGCTGCGTATCTCCTCTGCTCGATCGACAAGTTCCCCAGTCGGTATCTCAACCGATGCAAGTGGACCGACCCCATCAACAAGTACTCGTCTGGCAGCTTCCGGATCTGGGAACTGTGGATCCGACTCGACTATGAGCCCGATCGCATCAAGATGATGCTCAAGCGCATGTGCGAGCAGTGCCCCAGTTGGTCCAGATACCAACCCCATTTCAGCGGGTGTGTCGATTCCAGCGGACTCCAGCTGTGAGACACCATCTCCTATGCCAATACCATGCATCGTTGGCGGTTCGGACTGCTTCTGTGCAGGAAGCCCAGAGAGGTATATCGGAAGCACATTGGTCTCAGTGAGCCATCCCGAAATACAGTTTGCAAACGTGATCGCAGCCTGTGGTGTGATTGGTACGTCACTTTGGAGGACCAAAAGATCACGATCGGCATCAGCGTATAACCGAACCGGTGTGACAACACTCGTCTGTCCGGGTTGATACGTCACTGTTTGTGGAATCCCTTCACAGTAGACATTCGCGTAATGTTTCATTTCAAATGTGTTAACCAGATGGTCCGCAACGATCTTTCCGACGAGACCGATGCCAGGGAGCCCCTCCACGAGCACTGGTTCGGACAACGAAATCGATTTCTCAATGATGTCAAATCGAGCCATAGCTGAACCAACGACAGCAACCTACCTAATTATTCAGGGTAAATACGATCCACTGTGGCTGTTGGTGTAACCCGAAACGGACAAACGATCGGGCCCGAAACGTCCTGTATGAATCCCTTAGAGCGGTATGCACCGCTCGTTGATGACCGCGATGCGTTTTTTGCGGCCTGCGAGCGGCCACTACCATCTGTTGTTCGGGTGAATCCAATCAAGGCACCACGATCACGTGTGTGTGACGCGTTCGACGAAGAAGGCGTTGGATATGAACCGGTTACGTGGAATGACTCACTCCTCCGTCTTGATGAACGCGGCCCAGGGACAACGTGGCCGTACTATCACGGGTGGATTCACGGGCAGGAAGAAGTCTCTGCATTTCCAGCCACCGTTCTCGACCCACAACCTGGCGAGCGTGTCTGGGACGCCTGTGCAGCACCAGGGAGCAAAACGACACAGCTGTCCGCACTCATGGACGACACTGGCATCGTTGTCGGAAACGACAACAATCTGGGTCGACTCTCAGCACTCCGACATAATGCAGAACGTCTCGGCGTTACCAACCTCGTAGTTACACACCAAGATGGGCGGAGCTTCTCGCTCAAGCCGTTCGATTTCGACGAGTTCGATCGCGCGCTTGTCGACGCACCATGTTCGTGTGAGGGCACCTGTCGAAAGAATCCAACTGCGCTGGAGGGCTGGACACTGAACCACGTTCATGGCGTTGCAGGCGTTCAGAAAGGGATTCTCTCACGGGCGATTCAGGCAACGAAACCGGGTGGAACGGTTGTCTACTCGACCTGTACGTTCGCCCCTGAAGAGAACGAGGCTGTCATCGACTACGTACTGGAAAATGAGGACTGCAAAGTCGTCCCGTTCGAGACACCATTGGAGACCGCTCCTGGTGTGACTGAGTGGGAAGACGAGACGTTTGACCCTGCAGTGACTGACACACATCGTGTCTACCCGCATTTCAACGATACTGGCGGGTTCTACTGCGCAAAGTTGGAGGTGACAGCATGACTGACGAGCGCCGTGTTCCAGAGGATGAGTCGCTTGAAGATAACATCGGACAGCAGTTCGATCGGCTTCCAGCGACACCCGATGATCGAACCGTCTCAGGCCGAGCGTCCAGAAAAGAGATCGTTGATTGGTGGGTCGAACAGTACGATGTTGATCCGAAGATCTTTGACCCGTTCACCTTCTGGGAGAAGGGTGCTGGAAAAATTTGGATCTTCGGGGACGATACGAGTAGTCCGATCGAAGTCGAGGGGCTTGGGATGACAGTCATGCGAACGCGACAGCGCCACTGGAAACCAACAATGAGTGCAGTCCAGCGCTTTGCCCAGCACGCAAACAAAAACGTCATTGAGCTTTCGGGCGAGGAAGCCGTGCGATTCGCTCAAGGAGAAAATATCCAGTATGAAGCGTGGGATGGTGACTGGGGGTACCTGATTGTTGCGCACGAACTCGCAGGGTCGCTTGCACCGATCGGTGTAGGGCTCTATCTGTATGGTGAGCTGCGATCGACGGTCCCGAAAGGCCGACGAGAGTCACTCGACACGTTAGAGTAGCCTACGCCCCACGCTGTTTTACATAACGGCGAAGCAGCAGTTCAAGAACAATCACCAGCGGAGACCATCGGTATGCTAACAACAGCACTCCAAGCAAGAGGAGACCTAGCCGACGATTGCCACGGTAGAACGTTCGAGCGATCTGCACCGCTGCAAATCCCAACGAGAGCCGTCGTGACCACACCGCACCGAGAACCCGTTTGAGTACCATGCTCAATCTCCGATACTGGCGGCAAAAAGGGTATCCTCTATTCGGATGTTTGATTAGTCACTCTGGAAGTGATTTTACGGTCCCACCGCTCAATCCGTCCCACTTGACACGGTACCCAATCGTAGAGAGGAGTGCACTCGTTTCTGTAATCTCGTACTTGCCTGCGATCGACTCCACATCCGCGTATGTCATCCCATCTGAAACTTCATCGCCGATCGTTTCAAGCACTGTGGGAGACACAAGTTGCTGTCCAAGCTGTACATGAGCGGGAAATGATCGGTTTTCGATCGCTTTCACGCTCACGCCGTACGCTGTGGCAACTGCTTCGAGCGATGTTACCTGTGCAGATGGCTCAATAGCCGCTGGGAGCGTTTCGGCAGCTGCAGCGAGGAGCTGTGTTTCGTACGATCGAAGCACGTCAACAACAGCCTTCACGCGGACGGTGTTCGTGTACGGAATAATGTGACTCTCTGTCTGTTTTAGCATCTCACCGACGCCTAGGCTCTCATCAACAGCAACAATCAGCTCAACATCCTCTACGTCCCGTATTTGGGTGAGTTTCTTTTCGATATACTCCGGTGTCCAAAAGCCCATCACTTCAAAGTACACACGAAAGTCGCTGTGGGCATAATCAAACGCAAAATCCGGGATCATTACACGATGGCCGGTTTCCAGTGGCTCAGGCTCACGTTGTAGCTCCCAATCCGATTCAAGCGCAGTGAATCTGGCTGCAAAATCCGCTTCGATCGCACTATCGTAGGTTGGCTCCGCAATTGGCTCACTTTCAGGGACTGTGATATCCCCGTTGTGAAGCGTGAGTGTTCGCTCGCTGCCTCGATCGTCGATCGTTGCCACAAGCTCCCATGTGAGCGCAGACTGCGCAACTGTTCGAAGCAGCCTTGCAAATGCGGTCCCATAGCGCCGCGTCCGCCGGAAGAGTGCATCAGGGCCGGTAATGACGACGACACGTCCGTCTTCAGTCCGTTCAATCTCATAGAGCAACCGAAGCCGACCGAGTGCGGAAATAAGCGCTTTTGGGTCATCACTTCGGATTCGGACTTCGGTAGCATCGAACAACGCAGTCTGTGCAAGCGAGAGGTTATACTGCGCACAAAGCCCGTCAGCATCCCATCGCGGCTCAAACGCAGTGAGAATCTGATTTTTCGATCGATCGGCATACAGTCCTTCCGCCACCGTGTCCGATGTTGTTCCGAGCCGTTTGGCAGCTTGTTTGAGAACGTCATCACGCTCGGCCGAAGATGCGACGCCATCTGCGGACTCTGCAGCCGCAAAGACGACCCGACGGATCCGATCGGGCGGGATCTCCGAAACGGTTGCAACCGTTGTTTCACGCTCACAGAGTGCACGAAGCCCACGTACAAGTTTGAAATCCGTCTCTTCGCGCTCCAACTGTTCGATCGCGGCATCTAGCTCATGCTGTGGCGTTCCAACATGCGAGCGAAACGTTTCGAGAATCGACGCTGCCAGTTGAGCGTTGGCTGGACCAATGAACTGTGGTTGGTAGCGTCCGCCCCTTCGAGAGACTCTGAGCAGGTCTTTCCGCAGCACACCATAGCTACACGCGAGAGTTGTATAAGCCCGACGGGATCGCACTGGCAACTGTGTGACTGAAGACAACAAGAACAAGACTCATCAGCAAGTACGTACTCGCGTCTGATATGAAGCGGAAGCGACGGTCCCTCATCGCAGCGGTTGCGATCGGGCTTGCAGGGTGTTTAGATAATCCGCAAGCCGAGTCTGGGCCTCGAAATCCACCGTCTGGCCCGGATGGGTCCGTTGGTGAGCGGCAAACACCACCGGACGAGGACGTTGATGGGCCGCTTGTCGTCGTTTCCTACAACTTTGACGTCGCCGATGATGACACGCTGTTGGTTCCTGCAACCGTCGCAAACCGATCGGACACCGATCGGACTGGTCGAGTGATCTGTACTGTCCGTGCACAGGAGGATACATTTGAACAGGAGGAAACGGTGGAACTCGCTGCTGGCGCTGAAGAGAATCTTGAATTCGCGTTTGATATTTTGTTTGAGGAGTTTGCGATCGATGGCACTGTCCGCGTTGACATTGAAGAAGTCTAGCTATCTCGTCAGCGACGACGATCGGCAACCCGTTCTTCCGCCGTTTCATTGCTAACGAGCTCATACAGCACCGCTTTTGAGCCATCCTGTTTCGGCCGGAGAATTCGACCAAGCCGCTGTGTAAACTCACGCTCGCTCCCGCTTCCAGAGATCACAACCGCAACGTTTGCGTCCGGAACATCAACACCCTCATCAAGCACATTTGCAGCAATCACGCGGCTGTAGGTCCCATCCCGGAATTTTGAAAGAATTCCCCGGCGTTCCGTTGTTCCTGTTTCGCTCGTAATTGCGGGGAGTAGGAATCGTTCGGAAAGTCTGTAAACCAGTTCTGTGTGTGCCGTAAAGACAATCACTCGGTCCTCTCGGTGCCGATCGAGAATTCGACTCAGTTCGATCGCCTTCTCTTCTGCGTTCATCATAATCTCGCGGGCACGCTGTTTCGCAAGCAGTGCTTCACGTGCCCGTGGATCATTCCCCGATCGCTTCACCAGTTGGAGATAATCACTACCGCTGGTAAACTGAATTCCTGCGCTGCGAACGTAGTCCAAAAACGTTTGTTGGGCATCCTCGTAGTTCGCCCGTTCTTGTGGTGTCAGTTCGACTTCGATGCGGCGAATGTCGTACGCTGCGAGGTGTTCGCCTGCAAGCGAATCTACATCGATCGAATACACCTGTGCCCCGATCAGCTCTCGAATCTCTTCGTGTGCACCATCAGGCCGTTCAAACGTTGCTGTCAGCCCAAGCCTCGCAGGCGCAGCACAGAGCCGTCCAATGTCTTGGTATCCTTGCCCACCGAGATGGTGTACCTCATCACAGACAAGCAGACCAAACTTGTTCCCAATCTCTGCAATGCGAAGATACGCCGAATCATACGTGGAGACTGTTATTTCGCCAAGTCGTTGTTCACCCCCGCCGAGCCGACCAATTTCGACCATATCGCCAAACTCCCTCGTGAGCTCTGTCTCCCACTGTTCGAGCAGATCGATCGTTGGGACTACAATGAGTGTTGGAACACCAAGTGCTGCGATTGCACTAATTGCGATCACGGTTTTCCCGCTTCCCGTTGGCAACTCGATTACACCGCGTTGTGAGCGATCGGACCACGCAGCAAGGGCATCTTCTTGGTACGGCCGAAGCTTGTAGGCGGTCGTCAGTTGGAGCGTCTGATCGACATGGATCGCGTCATCAACCGGGATGTCTAACTGTGCAAGGATTGCTCGAATCGCTGCATATCGGTATGCGGGTGCACTCTGTATGCCAGTCCGTGGATCGGTCTCAACACCCGGTAGTGGTGGTCTCTGATCGGGGCTCTCCGCATCGATCTGAATCATACCATCCGCAAATCGCAGCGATACTGTCACACTGATCTGTTGTATAGCCGCTGTTATATGATCTCCGGGAGAGCCTCATGTATGAGTATACCGATCGATCCACAGCTACAGACCGTCATCGACGAGATTGCTTCCAGAGGGATTCCAAGATGGCATGCTCTGAGTGTTTCTGCGGGTCGAAAGATCGAGGATACGACATTTGGAACCGACGATGAACCATCGCTTCCTGTCGGCGCTGTTCAAGATATTGGTATTGACGGGCCAAACGGAGAGATTCCGATTCGAATGTATCGCCCGGCGGGAGACGGACCGTTTCCGACGATCGTCTACTATCACGGCGGTGGCTGGACGCTTGGAACGTTGGACTCGGTTGAGACCATTTGCCGACGACTGACGCGCCAGGCTGGATGCGTGGTTCTCTCGGTCGATTATCGACTCGCCCCTGAACACCCATTTCCGGAGCCGCTTGATGATGCCGTCGCCGCGTTAGACTGGGCCAGTACGCACGCGGATGTATTCTTTGGGGACCCCGATCGGCTTGCGGTGGCGGGCACAAGTGCAGGTGGGAATCTTGCAGCTGCAGTTGCGTTGCACGCTCGTGAGTTTGACGGCCCCAAAATTGAGACACAACTGCTGTTGTATCCTGCAACCGGATCTGATTTCTCAACAGAGTCGTACACAAACAATACGGAGGGACCACTGCTCACACGCGATGATATGATCTGGTTTTTTGAACAGTATTGTCGCACGCCTGTCGATCAATATAATCCATTTGTCGCACCGCTTCTGACACCGAATCTGTCCGATCTCCCACCTGCAACGATCGTCACCGCAGGCCATGATCCACTGCGAGATGAGGGACGACAGTATGCCGATCGGCTCTCGGATGCAGGTGTGGATGTTTCGCTATTTGATTATCCGTCGATGACACACGGATTTTTGAGCCTCGTCTCGGATGTCGATCGGGCAGCGGACGCGTTTGAAGAGATTGTTGCCGATCTGCAGATGCGGCTGGTTTGAGCAAGACTCTCCGGTTGGCGTTGCGTCTGTTATCGGGTCCATACGTTTGGTGTTTCGAAGGTTGCAACCCAAACCACCGCATTCTTCCGATTGGCAGATAACATAGAATACATGAGTATACTTGGATCACTTGTCGCATTTATCGTTGGGCTGCTCGTTGGTGGACTCGCAATATACATCGGTGCCCGTGTTGTCGTTGATGTGAATGACTACAGCCACGCTGTATTCACCGCGCTCATTGGGGCGTTGGTGTGGGCGATCGCAGCCTTCACCGTAGGATGGATTCCGCTTATCGGCTGGATCTTCCCACTTCTTGCGTGGATCTGGGTGATTAACTGGCGATACCCCGGCGGGTGGAAAGACGCTGCCCTCCTTGGATTTATTGCATGGATCGCTGCCCTTCTCGTCCTGATTGTGTTGCCGTTCGGTGCAATTGGCGTCCCGGGCGTCTAACGCGTACCGTATCAGGCGTGTAGCTCTTCTTCAACCAGATCAACTGCTTGTTTAATCGCCCGTACCGAACTGAGATACCCCGCCCCAACAGTCGCTTTCATGGCTTTGGCTGGCTTGCCGGTGAGCACTTTTGGTCCTACCTGTGCCACCGCGCCGTCTCCAACTGAGACAATCCACCCCGGAACCTCGAACCGATATGGTTTCATCCGCGGCTCAAATCCGCCTTCCTCTGAGCGTTCGTGTTCAACAAGTGCTGTGAGGTTCTCACCAACAACTTTCGCTTCCCTAATCGCCGCAGACGCGCTCGCAGGAACGGGCTTACCATCTGCATCGACAGCCCGCGCTGCATCACCAAGTACGAATGTCGCTCGGTTCACTCGGAGATCGTTTCGAACCAGTGGTCGATCGCCTGCGAGCGACTGCTGCCCGGCAATCCCACCGGTCCAGACAAACACATCGTAGTCGATCGCACCGCTGTCGGTCTGGATTGCCGTCTCTGTTGCTCGCTCGACCGTGATGCCGGTCCGAATACGAATGTCACGATCGACGAGTTGGTCATGGACGGCTTGTTGGAATGCCTCCGGAAACGATGGTGCGACCGTCTCCATCATTTCAAGCAACACAACCTCAATTCGATCGGCTGCGTCTTCCGCATCGACGAGTGCTGCAATCTCACCGGCAACTTGAATGCCCGAGAGGCCGGCACCGCCAACAACAACCGTCCCATCCTCTTCTGCCGCGAGAAGATCGAGTACCTGTGATCGGATTTGGTCGGCATCCTCCAGCCGCTTCAGTGGAATCGAGTGTTCCTTGAGACCGTCTAAGCCGTAGTAAGCAGTGTCGGCTCCGAGACAGATTGCACCATAATCATACTCGACTGTCTCACCTGTGTCTAGCCTCGCCTGTTTTGAATCCGGATCAATCGACTCGATATGTGCTGTTGTGACGGTTGCCCGATCGAACAGCGAATCGAGCGGGAGTTGAATTGCCTCGGCGATCGATGGGCGTCTGATTGCACGATGGACCTCGTGTTGAACGAGGTGATTTGGTGACTCATCGATCAGTGTGAGCGAAACATCTCTGGGGAGTGATCGTTCAAGACTCCGTGTCAGCGTCACACCGGCGTACCCTGCACCGAACACAACAACGTGCATACCTACAGTACGGACTGGAGCATCTTGAGGCTGCGGTCAAATCTCCACGAGGTAGTCAGAACCGTACTCGTATTGGAATTCGTATTCTGACGGGTAAACCCAATCTGTTCCAGACCAGATCTCATTAATCCGTGTCTCAATAGTCTGAAGAACTAATCGGAGCACGTCATTCGGGTCAGTTGGATAGTTCGCATCAACTGCACGCTCTTCTTGCGGTTGTGGTGGTATGTGGTAGTGATCATCTGTGTTGTGTGAATTTGGGTGCCGGTCCCACCGACACGACCAGCGCTCATCGTCCCACTCCTCATAATACTGCATATTGAACTCCCCATTCAGCCGAAGGCGAACATCGAGAGTCGCAGTTTCTACGATATTTGGATAGTAATTCGGTTGGAGAGTGGAGACAACACGGTCTTCTTTTCCAGACGGAAAATACTGAACTGTTTTGATTACTGAAAGCTCCGCGAGGTGGCGACCGAGAAGTCGCATTCGTTCTTCATTGAGGTCATCCGTGCGCCCCATTTAATTCAAGGAAACGATGAGACGGGAGCTCCGCTGTGATTTGATTCGATGCGGAATTTAGCTTCTCTGAGCTCTCGGAGCCGACGAGTGACGGCTCGCCATTCGCTCAGTCTGTCGTACGCCTTGTTAGAATCATCATTTCTTATTTCAGAACGGATGACTGCCTCAGGTGAAGATTCGGTAAAGTAACTCGAGAGCTCCTCCTCGCGGGCGTGGTACTCATCAATTGCGTTCTCAACTGCGTCTGGCGTTTCAAGCTCCCGAACTAGTTCCGTTATCCGTCGAAATTCAAAGTACGCCTCATTACGGACGAAGAGTGCAGGATTGTGTGCGACTTTTTCGAGAACTCCGACATCAACGAACCACTCAAGATGGGGACGAGCGCCTTCTTTGGTGCAGTCAGCACGTTCGGCGACATCCGAAACAGCGGTTGGTGACGTGAGCGTCGTCACCGCTTCATAGACACGATCCTTGACTGTCCGGCTTTTGATGACTTTGTCCCACTCACCGGTTAGATCCATGTCTGGTGGGGCCGGTGTATCTTCACTCATTGTTCTCAAATATCGGTTGCGCGTATATTAATTTGTGGGTGCTAAAATATATTTGTGATGCTGTCAGTTGAAACCGTTCATCGTTGGAATTCTCGGAGAGTTACAGACTTGTCCTGTCATACCATGAGACGAATAGCTTCCTGAAGTTGCAACTGTTTCATCTTACTGAGAATGTATTCCCGGAGTTTTTCTTAAAACAGCGCTTCGGACTCGTCCAGCACGTGTGCTGGCCCACCAACTTCCCACACGTCGGTTTCGATACCGATCGCCGCAATTCGTGACTCAACCTCTTCTACGTGCGCTTCTGTTGTGTTCACGTACACACTTGCGCCGGTATCTGTGGAGAAGTACACCTCAACGCCCTCCTCACGAAGTTCGCGAACGGCGTTGAAGACAGCGATCGTCTCCGGCTGCCAGTACACCCACCCGGCAGGCCCAGTCATCGTTGCGGCAGTGAGCGACAACGAATCATGCTCTGCGAGTTTGAACACATCAGTAAAGTCAGCACGATAGAGTGCATCCCGCATATCCGCAATCTGGGTTGGAATGTGTGCCATCCGTGCTTGGAACATATGGCTCTCTGCAGCCTCTTTGTGTGCGGCTTCAGTCTCTTTGTACGCAGGCACATGTGCTGCAACAATTTTGAGATCGTCTTCAAGCTCCGAATCAATCCGGTAGGATCGACAGTCCTCATCATTCATTCCGGCGTATAGATGCGAGAACGCACCGGTCACTGCACGAGCTGCGGATGAAGAACCACGTCGAGCAACTGTAGACACTTCCGGGAGCGACATCTCCAGTCCCGCTGCCTCAACGAGCGCGAGTGCTGCGGCCGCAAACCCAGATGATGATGATCCAAATCCAATGTTCGACGGGAACGAATTTTCGCTCTCAAACCGAACTGCATAATCAAACCCTGCAAGCTCTCGAACGTGATCGGTGACCATCTCGATTCGCTCTGCTGCGCGCCCGTCAACGACCTCGCCATCAATTTTAAATAGATCTTCCTCGCCATCTGGAAGCCACTCGATCGTCGTTGTCGTGTTTGTTGGTGCAGTGCAGACGCTGATTGAATCGTGATACGGCAGCCGTCGTTCCGGGTCACGCATCCCGTGGTACTTTACAAGCCCTTGAATTGGGTGTGCGCGTGCGGTCGCCTTCATACTCATTGTGCGATGTGGGGACTGCCTGCGGGTTAGTCGTTCCGAATCGTTGTGAAATTTCGTCCTCAATATAAGGACAAAACCGACAACAAGACCTTTGAGGGTGTTCGTCAAATCCTGCGGTATGACAGAATACACCGTTGAGTTTGTCGGGACGGGCGAAACGATCACAATGTCCGACAAACAGACAATCCTCAAAGCGTGTATTGAAGAGGGCATCGCACAGGAGTACTCTTGCCGCGTCGGCATGTGTTTAGCTTGTACCGCAGAGATTATGGAAGGAGAAGTCACACAGCCGGCTGCCCGTGGGTTTACCGAACAAGAACGGGAGAGATATGCGTTGACTTGTATGGCTCGTCCACAGTCCGATCTGAAACTCAAACGTGGTGTCTATCCACCGAGCATTGAGAACAACACGGCCACACAGACACCGGAAGCGGCAGACGACTAGCCATTAGTGATACTGCGCGTTCGGTGTTGATTCGACAGTAACAACGACCATTTCGTCACCAGTCGGTCGATAGGCTTCCGGATCAACCTCTTTACCGTCAACAGTGACGGTTACGGTTGTCCAGATGCTGTTTGGATATGCGGTGTCTAACTGCTTGATGTCAGCATTAACGTCGACACCAACAGTTTTCAACGCTGTCGTCAATTTGAGCTGTTCTGACTCATCCAACTCGATTGTCTCCTTCGGATATAGCTGTGTAACCGCACCATCGACCTCTTCAATTTGGACTGTTGCCTCTGTCGGCTCTGCATCAGTTGCACCCAAGTCAGTGTTCACGACACTTTGTCCCGATACTGTTGGGTCGTCGGCAAGATACTGCCCACCGATTCCAATACCACCGATCACAACCGCTGCAACGAGTGTCGTCGCTATGACTGCTGTGACTCCGATCTTACTACCCGTATTCATTGCTGTTCAGTTGCGCACATGAACGCCATCAAAAAACGCGTATCGGCGGCTTACTCACATCCGTATCTCACGTTCACCTGAATAATCTGAGCTTACTCACGGATTGTTTCCAGATTGCAGTATCTCTCTGTTTGATGGATACCACTGCGATCGAATTAACGCCGAACAAACCGGTGGGAAACAACGTCCGCATCGTCGTCCCATGTGAAGTGTCCGCCATGCGCTTTCACCATACGCTCTTTGTAGGCTGCGAGAGACGGGGATCCTTCTGCGTTCGCATCTTCATCCGTAAACGATCCGAGTGTTCGCTCAACCAACTCGTCAACTTCGAACGTCTCTCCGTCAATGCTAAACGTATCTCCTTCGTCTGCGTAGGCTTTGCCTCTCGTTATTTGTGTCATCTCTCCTGACTTTACTGCGTCTTTCACACGATCGTTTGGAAGGAGTGTCTCTGGATCGATCTCAGCCATAGCGTAGATACGCGCTTGACAATCAAATACTACTGGTATGATTCTCGTTAGCATACAAATTCTTCGAAATCCGTAATCGGTGTTTTACGGGTGTGCATAGGCGTGTATCACCGATACGACGCCGAGACCCGAGGGATTCAAGAGTCTGTACGAACCCTTCTTTGATGATGCGACAGGACCACCTCATCACAGCAACCCAACTTTCGCGAGCCGACATCGAGACTGTGCTCGATCAGGCCGCAGAGATTGCAGCCGACCCACAAGCATGGGCTGAGTCTCACTTTGGATCGGTGCTTGCGCTCTGTTTTTTTGAGCCGAGCACACGGACGAAGATGAGTTTTGATACAGCAATGAAACGGCTTGGGGGAACGACAACCGACATGGGTACGGTTGAGTCCTCATCAGTCAAAAAAGGAGAGAGCCTCGCGGACACTGTGCGCGTGATCGAAGGCTATGCTGACGCGATCGTCCTTCGGCACCCAAGCGAAGGATCCGCGCAGATGGCGAGCGAATTTGTTGATGTACCAGTAATCAATGCTGGTGACGGTGCTGGACAGCATCCGAGCCAGACGTTGTTGGACCTCTACACAATCCGTGAAAACGCCGGTCTTGATGATCTTTCGATCGGCATCATGGGCGATCTCAAATATGGCCGAACGGTCCACTCGCTTGCAGATGCGCTCACCAACTTTGATATCCGCCAGCATTTTATTAGCCCAGAGAGCCTTCGACTTCCACGCAATGTCCGATATGACTTACACGAAGCAGGCGCGCAAGTGAGAGAACATACCGAACTCGACGGAGTTCTTCCGGAGTTGGATGTACTGTATGTCACCCGGATTCAGCGTGAACGGTTCCCGGATGAATCGGAGTATCGAAAGATTGCTGGTGAGTATCAAATCGATGCTGACCTCCTTTCGGAAGCAAAAGAGAACCTTACCGTGATGCATCCGCTTCCTCGCGTTGACGAGATTGCACCAGACGTCGACAAAACAACGCACGCAAAATATTTCGAGCAAGCACACAACGGACTCCCTGTTCGGATGGCGCTTCTTGACTCGCTTCTCGGTGGTGATGACAAATGAGCGATCGAAAACTCCGTGTCTCAAAGATTCGAAATGGAACCGTTATTGATCACGTCTCCGGCGGGCAAGCGCTCAACGTACTTTCGATCTTGGGCATTGACGGCTCCGAGGAGTTGGGCGTCTCGATCGTCATGAACGTTCCAAGCGCACAGCTCGGCAAAAAAGATGTTGTAAAGGTCGAAGATAGAGAGCTAAGCCAATCAGAGGTTGACGTACTCTCATTGATCGCACCTGAAGCGACGATCAATATCATTCGCGATTATGATGTCACCCGAAAGACTCGTGTTGAACAGCCAGAGACGGTGACTGGTATCCTCTCATGCCCAAATCCAGGCTGTATCACAAACGGCAATGAGCCGGTTGAAACGAGCTTTTCGATCGTTGCTGATGGCGTCCGCTGTTCGTACTGTGGGACAATTATTCGCGACTCGCTTGCGGATCATATCGACGCTGAGTAGGCCCCTACCACTGCATTGAACCGAAGAGTTTTGACGGTCCCCTTCATTTGTCTGTGTATGTCCACAAAAGCAAAACTCGTCCTCGTCCTGTCAGTAATCGTCCTTGCGTACGTCCTCTTCTCCGGCGACACTGAGCCGGTTGAAGTCGATCTGGAAGAGTAACATTATTTTGGCTGTCAGGTACGTATTTCTAACGAATCACTTACACTGAGCGACAGCAAAGTATCACTATGTACGGTGTCGTGACTCGAAATAAGCCCGAGGTTGACTGGCCCGAGTTTGATCTCGCATTCTTTGAGGTTAAAGATGTGACTGGCAGGCCAGCAGAACCGATCGACAACGCAGTGAACATGGTTTCTTGCTTTGGTGACAACGCAGCTGCAACTGATAATCCCGACCTTGTTCCGATTGACGAGGAGGGAACCCCTGCGACCCGTGATCAGACCTATTTTGACTGGGCGTATATTTGCCCGACGCACGAAAAATATCGCGCGGGGTTGCTCGAAATCATTAGCGACTGCGCTGCGGTACACGGTGATGTCCGGCTTGATGATGTTGGCTTTCCACGGGAGGGATACTGTCACTGCGATCGGTGTGAACGCCAGTTCGCTGACAGTCAATTTGAAGACTGGAGCAAGTGGCGAGCAGCAGTAATCACCGATTTTGTTGCAGATGCTGCCGAACGGATCCCCGGACGAACATATCTCACGCTCTACCCGGATCCATACCCAGGCCATCTCTTTGAGCGCGCAGGACTCGACATTGAAGCTCTCGCAGAACACGTGGATGAGTTTGTTGTTCCGCTGTACGATCTGGACTATGGAACGACGTACTGGCTGGAAACGATCGCTCGCGGGTTCCGATCCGCGCTTGGTGGTGCGTACGATCTTGATGGTGCGGAGCCAGAAACGCCGTTTTCGATCGAACTGTATGCCGTTGACGTCGACATTGATAACCTCATCCATGCAACGGAGGTCGCAGAGGTATACTGCAAAGACGTCCTATACGGGTACGATGCCAGCCAGGCTGCGGCGACAATCCGTCGGAAGGGTGCAGACAGCCGTGATGGAAAAACGTACCATCCGGAGTAACCGTCCGTGAGTCACTGGCTATTTATGTCTCCGATTCAGTTGGTACAATAACCGGCGCGTGGTCGCCTTCCATCGACGACACAAATATTTCGAACACATTTTTACACGAATGGGCTTTGCGGCCCATTTGTCGAATACAGTCTCGGAGTGCGACTCGATGTTTGTGCGAACCGCTTTGTTGGACTATATTAGCTATGGAAATTGAAATTGCAACCGTTGGCGGCTATGAAGAAGTCGGCCGACAGATGACCGCAGTCCGCGCAGGTGACGATGTCGTCATCTTCGATATGGGACTGAACCTTTCGCAAGTACTGATTCACGACGACGTTGAGACGGAGAACATGCACAGTCTCGATCTGATCGACATGGGTGCTATCCCGGACGATCGGGTGATGAGCGAACTTGATGGGGAAGTCAAAGCAATCGTCCCAACCCACGGGCACCTGGATCACATCGGTGCGATTCCAAAGCTCGCACATCGGTACGATGCGCCAATTATCGGTACCCCGTTTACCATCGAACTCGTGCGTGACCAGATCGCTGACGAAGGGAAGTTCGACGTTCAAAATGAGCTTGTCGTAATGGACGCAGGCGAGACGATGGATATCGGCCCCGAGTGTGAGCTGGAGTTCGTCAACGTCACACACTCGATTATTGACGCGATTAACCCGGTATTACACACTCCAGAGGGTGCAATCATCTACGGCCTTGATAAGCGGATGGATCACACACCTGTTATCGGTGACCCGATCGACATGGACCGATTCCGTGAGATCGGCCGTGAGGGTGTTCTCTGTTATATCGAGGACTGCACGAATGCAAATAAAAAAGGACGAAATCCGTCTGAAGCTGTTGCGCGAGAGAAACTCCGCGACGTCATGTACTCGATGGAAGATTATGACGGTGGAATTGTGGCAACGACTTTCGCAAGCCACGTTGCGCGTGTCAAATCACTTATTGAGTTCTCTCGCGATATCGGTCGAAAGCCAGTGCTGCTTGGTCGATCGCTTGAAGGCTACAGCTCAAGCGCCGCCAGAGTGGATGCACCAATCCCAACCGATATTGAGATGCACGGCTACCGCCGATCGATAAACAGTGCCCTGAGTCGGATTATGGAAGAGGGCAAAGAGAACTACTTCCCAATTGTGACTGGGCACCAAGGCGAGCACCGAGCGCTTTTGACACGAATCGGCCGCGGTGAAACACCATTCGAACTCGACGATGGTGACAAAGTGCTGTTCTCTGCAGGAGTGATTCCAGAGCCGACAAACGAGGGTAACCGATATCGATCGGAGACACTATTGAAAATGCAGGGCGCACGGATCTACGATGAGATTCACGTCTCTGGGCACTTGTGTCAAGAAGGGCATTACCAGATGCTTGAAGCACTCCAGCCAGAACAGATCATTCCTGCCCATCAGAACCTGAAAGGTTTGTCCGGATATATTGAGACTGCTGGCTCATTCGGGTATGAGCTCGGTCGAGATATTCATACGACTCGAAACGGAAACATCATTTCGATCGTCGACGAGTAACTTCGGGTTCACTCTTTTTTGCGAGAGTCTGCCGATCACAGTGTTGACAGTGCTTCCAGCGTTGCGTCTTATTCGCAGATCGTGTTCTGAGAATGAGAGTCGAACCCAGGAGGGTACCGACCAACCACCAACAGTGGTTGGTCAACTTCCGAACAGATAGAAAATTCGTAGAACAGAAGGGAGGACGTGTTCCGCGGTTACTGACGGCGAGGCACTTACTCTTCGCTCTCTTTTTTACTGTCTTTGATCTCTTGGAGCTGTCCAAGCAGATCATCTGTCGATGCCCCCGATTCAACAGTCATCTGTCCATCGTGATCGTTTTCGTGCACGTTTACGGCTGCGTCCTCATCTGCATCCGTGTTCACGTCTTGTCGCTGCTGTTCGGATTCATCGTAGCTGCCAAAACCCATGCAACTGAATCAGTAATTCCGGCCTAAAGTTCCGGCGATTGTCTCTGAAACATTCACGGTGTCCGACATGCGCATGACATCCCCGCAAACACTTTGGTATCGCTCAGATAATACAGAGTAATGTCGTCGCTATCAGCTGTGCTGTCGGAGTTTGCGTCAGATGTTGACGCGGTGTTTTTGTTCTCTCCGAGTCGTGGGTTCTACGAATCGTTCGAAGAGATTGAGAATCTCGTGGTTGTCGCTCCCGAAAATGCTGTTGATGCGCCTGAGTTCGTTGAACTCCCGCTTGAGTTTGACAACGTTCGTGACCGAATTCGATTTGGTATTGAGGGTGCAATGGGTTCCGAAATTGTTGACGAGGGAGATACAGCAGCGTGTATTGCTTCCGTCTTCGATGATGACAGTGACTCATTAATTCGGGTTCGAGTCGAAGAATCGATGCGATCGGGAATCTACGATCTCTTTACAAACTCTCGAGCAGACCCAAGCGTCATTCGGGATGTGTTTGAGGTTGCGATCGAACTCGGAAAGAAGGGACAGAAAGGAAAGCCGGTTGGAGCGCTCTTTGTCGTTGGTGACGCCGGTAAAGTAATGAACAAATCACGGCCACTGAGCTACAATCCATTCGAAAAGAGCCACGTTCATGTGGGTGATCCGATCGTGAACGTCATGTTAAAAGAGTTTTCTCGACTTGATGGCGCGTTTGTCATCTCCGACTCAGGGAAGCTCGTCTCTGCATATCGCTATCTTGAACCGGGTGCAGAGGGCGTCGATATTCCGAAAGGGCTCGGAACGCGACACATGGCTGGTGGAGCAATAACAAGAGATACGAATGCGACTGCGATCGTGCTCTCCGAATCGGATGGGCTTATTCGGGCATTTAAAGGTGGAAAGCTGATTCTGGAGATCGATCCGGAGGAGTATTAATACCATGCGCTCTACGATTGGCATCCACGCACAAGTTGATGCGCAAACGCTTGTCGAAGTAATCCCACCGCGTGCTTGGCTTGCAATCTTTGTCGTTGCGGTTGGGTTCATTCTGAGCTACATCGTAGCCGTGATTAACCGTCGAATCCTCATTCGCGCAGGTGTCCCTGACACGATCGAGGGGACTGCATTCGAGCGAACCGCGCGAAACTTTGGCACCTCAACAGTCACAATTATTGCAAAACTCAGCGGCTACTTTATTCTGTTACTCTCAATTCTGGTTGCGCTCACAATTGCCGAACTTGAGTACGCGGATCTCTTTTGGAGCGGTGTTGCCGTCTTTCTCCCGCAACTTTTTGTCGCAGTTGTAATTTTGCTGATTGGGGTTGTCCTCGCTGACAAAGCGGAACTGATTGTTGCTGAGCGACTTCGCGGTGTCAAACTTCCAGAAATCGGGCTCATTCCAGCGGTTGTAAAGTACAGCGTCCTTTTTGTTGCGGTCCTTATTGCACTTGGTCAGGTAGGCGTTGCAACGCTTGCACTCATTATTCTGCTCGGTGCATACGCATTTGCACTTGTCGTGTTCACCGCACTGGCAACGCACGATCTGCTTGCCTCGGGTGCTGCTGGTGTATATCTCCTCTTGAACCAACCGTACGGGATCGGCGACGAGGTGCGGGTTGATGGACAACGAGGCATCGTTCAGGAGGTTGATCTCTTCGTTACACGCATCGAAACAGATGAGGAAGAACACATTATCCCAAACCGGAATGTATTCAAAAATGGGATCGTTCGTATCCGAAACTACTGATTATTCATCTTCCGTCTTCTCACGCGATAGCGGCGTTGCTGGAACACCTGCAACAGTGGTCTCCGGCGGTACATCTTCAGTGACGAGCGAGTTTGCAGCGACTTGTGCACCGTCCCCGATCGTGACACCAGGAAGCACGATCGCCCCGGCACCGACCATCGCTCGCTCACCAACGTGAACATCTCCAAGCCGGTACTCGTCCTGCAGAAACTCATGGCAAAGGAGGGTCACATCATAGCCAATGATTGCGTGATCCGCAACGGTGACTCGTTCCGGCCAAAAGACATCCGGTGTGGATTCAAGCCCCCATGCAACGCCAGTTCCAACTGTCACGCCGATGCGTCTGAGGAGCCAATTTTTTGCATGCAAGCTCGGAGAGATTCTTGCAAGTACGATTACAATATAGTTGAGCATGACACGAAGCGGCGACTTTGCGTTTGGCCACGACCAAAGCGAGTTTCGCACACCAGGTGTCTGTATTCGATCGAGCCGATCGTGTCGTCGAGTCGGAGAGGCCGCTGAATCGTCAGTCACACTCTCTTCTTTCGACTCAATGATAAAAACTTTCGCTGGTCTCGATCGTTATCGAAGTTCGTTCATGTGGTCAATTCGGGATTGAACCAACTCGGCAGTTCCAATGTCGTGTCTAATGCGAAGCCCATCACCGGCAGCAGCTACTGCAGATTCTGCAACCGCTTCGGCGCGTTTGATGCTGTCTCCGTGTCCGACGACGGCAAACGATCGAGACGTTGTCGTGTAGAGCCCATCTTCGCGCTGGTCAACACTCGCATAAAATAAGAGGGCATCGCCGACGCTCTCCTCATCTACCTCGATTCTTGCGCCTGCGTTTGGATCGTCCGGATAGCCTGCTGGAACGGCATATTTACACACTGTCGCAGCTCCTGAGACCGAAAGCTCCGGAAGCGACTCTCCATCTCTTGCTGCTGTGAGCACATCGATGAATGGTGTTTCGAGAATTGGAAGCGTGTTCATTGCCTCAGGATCACCAAACCGAGCGTTGTATTCGATAACCTTCGGTCCCTCGCTTGTCAGCATAAACTGTCCATAGAGGATTCCTTTGTAGTCCGAAAGCGCATCAACCGTTGCCTCGATCACTTCAACTGCTGCGTCATAATCCGCTTGACTCATGAAGGGGAGATATGGTGTTGTATCGCTGTATGATCCCATTCCACCAGTGTTTGGCCCCTCATCACCCTCATACGCCCGTTTGTGATCTTGAATTGCAGGTGTAACGCGAACATCACCGTTCGCAACAAACGCTTGAATCGTAAACTCCTCACCAATGAGCCGCTCTTCGAGCACGACGCGATCGTAGTTCGCTTCCTTCAGGTATGTTTTTGCCTCGGGTTTCGTCACCTGGTCACCGGTTACTTTCACACCTTTCCCACCGGTTAATCCAGCAGGCTTCACGGCGAGATCGCCATCATACTCGTCAATGTATGTACAGGCAGCATCCATGTCATCGAACGTCTCGAAGTCTGGACACCCCGGAATGTTCTGTTCAGCCATAAACCGGCGCTGAAACGCCTTATCAGTCTCAATCCGTGCATGCGCTGCGTCTGGACCAAATGCATAGATGCCGACCGAATCAAGCGCATCAACAACACCCGCTTGCAAACCTGACTCCGGGCCAACGATAGCTAACGTCGCATCGATCTCTTCGGCGTACTCCACAATGGAGTCCGTATCGGTCTCATCACAGACAGTGAATCCGTCGGCCAATTCGACGATACCCGGGTTTCTGTTGCTCGCACACGCATACAGCGTACAGTCCGGCGCTAGCGCACGTGCGATCGCATGCTCACGGCCACCGCCGCCAATAAGAAGTACGGTCTCGCTCATACATTGAGTGGTACTGCATAGAAGTGTAAATCTTACTCATGAAGGCCCAGAACATATACACTATTTTGTATAGATATCTTGTTTAGAGAGAACCGTCGCCACAACCACAATCCCAACCGAGAGTAGAATTCCGATCGTGAATATAATTGCGACAATTGAATCGTCCGTTTGCGTTCTCTCTGTTGTGGCTTCCTCATTGTCTGTTGTCGGTGCCGGATTCACAGTAAGGTCGCCCGCGACACCCTCGTCAACACCAATCGAAAATGTACCAGTTGCAGTGAACGGATACGAGTATTCGACCGATCGATCCTCATACGGTCCAAGCGAGACGTTCTCTGTCCGGAACTGAGCTCCGTTTACCGTAATGTGAATTGTCGTGTTGACCGTCTCTGCAACTGGATTTTGGAGCGAGGTCTCTACAGTGAATGCATCTCCTGATTCGATTTCCGGTGTTGTAAGCGAGACTGTATGTTGCTCAACGGGGACCTCAATACCTGCTGGAATCGTCACTGCAACGATCCCCGGTGACTCAAGGCGAACTTCGTAACCATCAGCAGTCTGTTCTGTTGGAAGGGGATCTCCTGTTCCATCTACCTGAATAAACTCTATATCAGTCTCCAGAACAGATAACTGGTCGATCAATTGATCATCAATCGATATAACCGCACGAATATCATCGGATTGCTCGGTTGACTCAATCGTCTGATAGCCCACTACCTGTCGCTGAGGGTCACTGTACTGTGTCTCTGGAATGCTGTGATCGATCGAAACCGTTGTCTCATCACCCGGACTCTCGCTTGTAATCGTTAGCTCCGAAGTGGATATCGGTGACACTGATTCGATCGGTTCTACATCAAACACAACTGGTTGGTTTGTCCGAAGGTTCCGGACTGATAGATCTATGCGCTGTGCTGCATCGTGTTGTTCTACTGTCGGCCCAGTTGCAGCGGCTTCATGACCGATCGAAGCCCGCTGTGTGGGGTATCGTTCACCAGGCGCAACGAGTTCGATCGTTCCATTAGCTGCTTCAACAGCCGATCGGTCATCATGGTCTACAATATGGACGTAGTGGTATGTCCCCGGATCCCACTCAGCATGTGTTTGGACAGCGATGGTTGAGTCACCCGCAACATCCGCTCGCGCGGTTAGTGATGCATCAAACGCATCGCTAGCAGTTGTTAGTGCTGCATTTCGAATGTGAGATGCTAAAATCCCAATCTCTGACCCATGTGCTTGCGACCCCGTTGTAAGTCGTGCACCATAGATTGTTGTCTCTGGATCCGCATCGATCGATCCACGGACGCGACCGGTTGTCGTCATACGAACGTCCCGTGGCGATCGAACCCCGAGGAACGGACGCGGATGTGGTTCATACGCAACCTCTGTGTTCTCGATCGTCGCTGGATTATATACCAACACTGTGTGTGAGACCGCATCCGAGTCGGTTTGTAATGTACTATCGAACGAGAGCTCATCACCGACTGTCGCCGCAAATGGTGCGTCAACGGTTGACTCACCGTCATGGACCGCAACAACATCGGCTCCCAAGATACGCACATCCTCAGTAACTGTCAATCGACCCGCCTCTGAGACGGCCACTGCCGCTGGATCATCGGTATCAACAACATAGAATGCGTAGATACCAGGGCCATCCTCATACCACCCTAAATTGTAGTAGAACCCTTCAAACCCATCTTCGTCGATCGATCGTGCCGATCGGTCATCAGCGGTGTGGAACACGTGTCTGAATGTTGCCCTGTTGTTTCGATCCGCAGCGGTGAGGAGCTCACCCGCGCGTTGTGGTGAAACCTCACCGACGCCCTGTACTGCACGATCTGTCGGTGAATGTAGCCGCGCTGCAATGAGAGAGACGTTTTCGCCGGCAAACTGTGTGGTATCGATATCGCCTGTTGAATTAAAATCAAGCCGTACCCGTGCATCGTCTGCAAACACAAACGCCCCCGGATTATTCACCGAACCTGAAAAATCGCTTTGATATATTGAGACATCCCGATCGATCGTTTCGGAAATGACGGTCCCATTTGCATCAACTGCGGTGTCTGGCTGCTTTGTGTGCAGCGCAAATCCGGCACCGTCCCAAATTTCGACATTATTCCCTGCGGCTGTAAACTCGGACGATGTATGATGAGTGTTTGCTGCAGCTGGTGTAACGAAGCTACAACAGAGAAAGATAACACAGACAATGACTGTTGTTTGTTGCGCTCGATTCCGTGTTGTGCCCGTATTGCCTCGCCTTGCTAACACAGTAGAGGACTGTATTCAAGCTATATTGTAACGCGTATAATACGGCAGGTAAGAAACGCCTTTTCCGCCAGCGTCCAAATATAAGGTATGACCAACCCCACGTCGACAAACCGCCTTGCTGATGCAGGGAGCCCGTACCTTCGCCAGCATGCCGATAATCCGGTCAATTGGCAACCATGGGACGATAACGCGCTTGCAGCCGCCACCGAGCGAGATGTTCCGATATTTCTCTCGATCGGATATTCCGCATGTCATTGGTGTCATGTTATGGCTGATGAGAGCTTTTCGGACGACGACGTTGCAGACAAACTGAACAACTCTTTCGTACCGATCAAAGTCGATCGTGAGGAACGACCCGATCTCGATCGAATCTATCAAACGATCTGTCAACTCGTCAGCGGTGGCGGCGGATGGCCGTTGTCTGTCTGGCTCACACCGGACGGAAAGCCATTCTATGTTGGAACATATTTCCCAAAGCACTCACGACACAACCGGCCCGGATTCATACAGCTACTCGAGGATATCGCCGCATCATGGAGCGATCCCGAACAGCGCCAAGAGATGGAATCACGTGCTGAGCAGTGGACTGGCGCAATTGCCAACCAACTCGAGCAGACACCCGACGTCCCTGAATCGGTCTCCCAAGACCCGCCCGGTGAGGAGCTGTTGTCCGAGGCCGTTCGTGCAGCACTCCGTGGGGCCGACAGAGAGCATGGCGGCTTTGGTGTCGACGGACCAAAATTCCCACAAGCACGCCGGCTCGAACTCCTGCTTACCGCGGCAACCACCGGGAGCGACGACGCACTTTCGGTTGTAACCGAGTCGCTTGATGCAATGGCTGGAGGCGGTCTTTACGATCATGTTGGTGGCGGATTCCATCGCTACACTGTCGATCGTGAGTGGAGCGTCCCGCACTTTGAAAAAATGCTGTATGATAACGCTGAACTCTCTCGCGTTTTTATCCAAGCGTATCAGTACACTGGAATCCAGTGGTATGCGGATGTTGTTGATGAGACGCTCTCGTTTGTTAGCCGCGAGCTCCAAGCAGACACTGGGGCGTTCTTTAGTACGCTCGATGCACAAAGCGAGGGTGAAGAAGGAACGTTCTACGTGTGGACTCCTGAACAAGTCCATGACGTAGTAGATCAGGAGACGGCATCGCTCATCTGCGATCGGTTCGGGATCACTGACGGCGGCAATTTCGAAAATAAGACGACGGTACTAAATATCAACAAATCGATCGAGAGCCTCGCCGAGGACCACAAGTCAGATGCAGAAACTGTCGAATCCACCCTTGCTGAAGGAATCTCAGCACTGTTTGAAGCCCGTAGCGATCGAGTCCGACCGGCACGAGACGAAAAAGTGCTTGCAAGTTGGAACGGACTGATGATTGGTGCATACGCACGCGCGTCCTCAGTTCTTGATGAGTCGTATGAGGAGACCGCGACGCAAGCACTCACTGCTGTCAGAGAATCACTCTACAATGCAGACACCAACAGACTACACCGACGTGTCATCGATGGCAACGTTGCCGGAGTTGGCTACCTTGACGATTATACCTTCTTAGCGCAGGGTGCTTTTGAGCTGTATCAAGCAACCGGACGGATCACGCCGCTTGCATTCGCGCTCAGACTTACCGATGCCATCGTTTCGGAGTTCTACGATCCGGATGCAGGGACGATCTACTTTACCCCACAAAGCGGTGAGGCGCTGGTCGCTCGGCCACAGGAGTTCTACGACCAATCAACGCCATCAAGTCTCGGCGTTGCAACACGATTGCTCCTCCAACTTGATGGGTTTAGAACGGATACCACATTCCGAGATATCGCCGGAACGGTCCTCGAAACACACACAAATCGGATCACATCGAGCCCGCTTGAACATGTTTCGCTCACGCTTGCGGCGATCGAACACGCCCGTGGTACAACAGAGCTGACAATCGCCGCAGATGAGATTCCACAGCCGTGGAAAGAGACACTCGCCGATCGGTTTATTCCGGGTGTCATCTATGCTCCTCGACCACCGACTGATGAGTCACTTGCGCCATGGCTATACGCAATTGGAGCAGAGAGTGTGCCACCGATCTGGGCAAACCGATCGGCAGTCGACGAGCAACCAACGGTTTACGCGTGTCAGTCCTACACCTGCTCACCGCCGAAAACAGATCTCTCTGCGGCACTGGGCTGGCTCACGAGAGATGAAGACCAATAAATCGCTACGCGTGTGACTGCTGTACTCCCGTTTGCTTATCGCCCTTCAGCATCTGGACTCAAATATGGAGACGCAGCAGTACGATCAACTCTATCAATTATATACGGAGTTCGATACCCAACCCCTCCGCGAGTATCAGGATTTTGTCGATCTCTTTCCTCCGCTTGACTCCCGTGTTGCACTCACACATTGGCAAGAGGCAAGCAATGAGCTCGAGCGCAAAAAAACCGATATTGCGGAGATGTTCACCGATGGAGAGACGCTTGCAGAGATTGCCGCTCGTGCCGATCGGGACGCCGCGTTCACTGCAATTGACTTATATAATAAATATGGACGCTCAGTGAATGCCCTCATCCTTGATGTTGATGAGACGCTTCGATCCGCTGGCGGGACTGATAACGAAATCCCACGTGAGACACTCCATGTGCTGACAGAGTTTCATGACGCTGGCATGCCAATCATCATTTGTACGGGCCAAACGCTCGAGAACGTCAAAGGGTTCATGATCCAAGGCCTCGGCAATGAAATCGTCCACTCTGGTAATCTAAGCATCGTTTATGAGGCCGGTACTGGTGTCTTTACGCCCGGACACGGCTCTGACACAAAACAGCTATTATACGAGTCGCTCGATCCCGCCGTCCGAGATGTATTTGATGAGATTCGAGGACGTGTCCTCCCTGATGCACCATCCTCACTTCGTCGAGGCTGTCACTTGCAGGGCAATGAATTCAATGTTACGCTCAAGCCAAACTTCGAAACGGGAAGCGATCGTGCAGAGGCAGTCATCGATGAGGGGCTACTCTACCTGCTTGATCTGCTTGCAGATGCGGTCTGCGACGCACCAGAGCGCCATGAATGGGCACGATCGTACTATGCTGCGGTCGATCCAGAAATAAAGAGCGTCCTTGAGTCCAAAGAATGCCTTCCAACTGTTGCAATCACGGAGATTCCTGATGCAGTCATTTCGCTTTTCGATCGGATTGACGTTGCCTACTACCATGCAGATGCTGCAGAGATTAGCTCGCGCGAACTCAACAAGGTTGCTGGCGTTGAGGCTGCACTCTCCGTGTTGGGAATTACGGATCCGTTTGTCACTGTGATGGGTGACAGCAAATCTGATTTGCGGGTGATGCAGTGGGCCTCCGAACAAAATACCGGACTGGCCGCAGCCCCTTCACACGCATCCGAAGGTGTCTTATCACATGTACGTGAGACGGATGAGTTGGTGTTCGATCGAGGCAAATCAGCGGACATGCTCCGTATAATATATGTACTGAACCTGCTTGCAGCAATTCAGTAACCGCTTGTCCGTCGGTTACTCGTCGGTGTCTTTGGGCAGTGTTTCGTTGTCGTCAGTGTCTTCTGTCGGCGGTGATCGATCTGCTGTCTCGGCCGCCTCTTCGTCCCATTCAAATGCGGTCGATGCTGGCTCTGTTGGTGGGGTAAATCGGTAGACAAGGTCGTCACCTAGTACATAGCAGACGTGCGTCTCAGGATCTTCTGTGACTGCTGCATCCGCATCAATTGCAAAATCAACCAGATCTGCGAGCGTTTGAGCGGTTGCATACGGCCGATCGTGAACCTGTGCCGGAAGTGAGACTGTTGTGATCCACTCATCGAAATTAGTACGGTTCTGTTTGTATGTGAGCCAGTCACGCTCCGCATCTGTGAGTGTAAATAGCTCATTTTGGCGACCAACGAGTAACCCAGCGACGCCGACGAGACCAGCCAGCACGAACAACGGCCCACCGTACTGTCCGAGCGGCCCTGGTTCTACAGTTCGTGTAACTGTCGTTGTCTCGTCAAACGATTCAGAAATTGTTCCAGGGTCATCAACGGTGTACGTGTTTCCGCCTAAATCAAGCTCCATCCGATGATCGCGTGTCAGAGTGACCGACTCCCCGTTGATTGTTCCCTCGATCGTAGACTCTGCCTCAACGAACACCTCAACTGATCCGGGGTCAGAACCTAACTCATTTGAAATGTTGTTGAGGCGATCTTCGAGCGCTTCTGTCTCAATTTCGAACGCAAGCTCTGTGTGCTCACCTGCTTGCAGGTCATCTGCTGTGTGATTGTCGAGCGGTTCCTCTTCGCTCCAATAGACCACATTGCTATCATCGTCGACCGATCGATAGATGAGCGTTGCTTCTTCTGTGACCGTGACTCCGTCGGACTCACCACTGTATGTTGTGCCATAGTTCACATCAAGCACTGGCGCAAGGGTTCCGAAATAGATGTTCCGGTCCTCGAGGACGGTTCCAGTTGCGAAAACCGAGTTTGGCTCGGTTACGATTGCACTATGTTCAAATTCGTGTTCCAGACTCCATGTAGAAACGGTCTGTTGTTCGGTAACCGTTTCTGGAGAAACATAGGCACCGTAGGCGAGCCATCCACCAAGAAGGATGCAGAGTACACATCCGATAATTATGAGTGTCTGTTGTTCGCCAATCGTCTTTCGTAGCTGCAAGTTCGTGCGTGTCATTCGTTATTATTTCAGTCGTTTCGATTGTTAGATTCGTTATTCAAAGAGTCGCGATACAAACGAACTGCTTGGCCTGTCTCGCGATCGGATTCTGACCCGATCAGTTCCAATAACCACACGTCCAATGAGATAGATACCGCCGCCCAACAGGCCATTAATCACTCCGAGTGGTACCCATGGATGAATCCCATGGAGGTCTGCAATAAGGGATGGCGGTAGAATTGCCAAATATCGGTGTTCTGTCAGGAAATATCGATAATACCCTGTCTCCGGCGGTGCGGTGATAGAGACTGTCGCATTCAGTGATGACTGGCCTTCAAGATAGAGCTCATCTGGAGCCGCTTCAATTCCATCTGTTTCTGATTCTAAAAAGACAACTGTTGGTACAAGCCCACCGTTTGGAACAATGTACGTGAGATTCTCAGTCGTTCCCTGTTGAATAACCGTTGGATTCTCGGATGCAGACTGTGAGCTAACAACTCCAAACTGTTCGGTTCCTGCGGGAACAACCATTGCGGCGGTTGCAGATATCATAAGCACCGCTGCAAGAACAACAAGGATAAGGGTCGTGTCAGTTCCGTTTTCTCGAGTTCGTGACCGACCACGTTCTCTGGATTTCCCACCTTCTCGCATCGTTTCAAAAATATATGCGAGAACTGAGAGCCCAAATAGGAGATATGCAAGCCCCTGCGTCCCTTGTAATGACTGAAACCCAAACAGCATTGCAGCCTGTTGTTGCACGGTTTCGATTGCGTCTTGTAACCCCATCACGACGGTACCGAGATGGGGAACGACGATGACAGTGCTGCCAACCGTGCCTGCTTTGGCTACGATTTGTGCTTCTTGTACATGTGGTTCACCGCCATCTTGATCAGTAAACGGATTTGCATCACCACGGGTTACATACCCCTGTTCGGTTTCACCAACAATTCGGTGCGTTGTGAGTCCGCCTCCTTGGATCTCTTCTGCCTCAAATGTGATTACATCACCTTCACTGTACTCTGTCACCAATGCAGATGGGACCGCAACGAATCCATCACCTGGATCCATCGTAGGTGCCATACTTCCGGTGAAGACGTAGCTCAACAAAATTGGCTGGCCAAGGAGTTGTCCCAAAAACAGTGCGAGCACTATCACTACAATGAGTGCTTCAATGCCCAACTTTGCGTACTGTTTTGTACTCACAACGTCCTCCGTATCATCTAATGGTCAGGCAGGGATGAATATAAACTTCAGTGATAGATACACTCATACTCGTTGACTAGTCCACATGCAACAGCTGCTCAAACACATATGCCGAGATGAACGCAAGACAGAACCCCAACAGGTGAACGTAGAGATTAATAATTGCATCACCACCCTGTGAAACGCCAGGGAATGCAACAAACGGATAGAACACAAACAGTGCAAACGAAAAGGCCGCAACATCGATCGCGGGCGATTGTGACAGTAGCCATCGAACCGAACGCATGGTTGGTACGCTAGTATGGCTGATCATCGATCGAATGTAGTAGCTGCTAATCGCAACACAAAGGGCCATCGTCCCGAGCGTTACCGCTGACGGTGGCACTGCAATAAACGCAACAATGCCCATCGCAATAAAGAATAAAATCGGTGCATTCCGGATCTGGAGGTCGCTGTTGATCTGCTCAATAACAAAGATTGCAAGCGACATCGCAAGCAAGCCATAGAGTGCCATATTTATCCCGGAGAAGCCATATCCGATCGCATCACGAGGCAGTGCAAGATTGAGTGCTGATAAGACAAATGGGAACACGAAAATGAATGTAATAAGACAGACATAGAAGAACTGCCGCCGCCCAGAGAGCACACAAAGGACATATGAAACAGATGCCAACAGGAGATAGCCAATAAGATTGGATGCGATGTGTGCAGTCGTAATATGAATGAAATGGTTTGAGAAGGCGGTTACAATTTCGGGCTCTAGGTAGTAGAACGTGTATGCGCGCTTGAGTTCTTCTGGCTGGTGATATATGATAAATAAGACTACAGGAACTGCAAGCAGTACTGCAAAATCGAGTATGCTATTCCGAGACAGAAGCTCGTGTCGAACAGAAATATCAGATGAGTGTGTTGTCTCGGACATTATCCTGTTCAAACCGCTCAAAAGTATTAGCCGTAGTGATTTACAAACACCCGACGAATCGAGGTATTATTTGTAGGCTTTTCGTCCAAGGATAATTGTGGTCCCGATCAAAGAGAGCAGGAGGACGAGTCCAAGCCCCTCGAACAGTCCAAATCCACCTGCTTCCTCTGCCGGCTCTGCAGGTTCTTCGTCAGACTCTGCTGGTGGTTCGTCCACGGTAAACACACTGACGACAACATCATCGAAGTAGACGACATGAATACCTGACTCAACCGCGGTGAGTTCGATCGATGCTGGAACTGTTTCGTTTGCATCAACTGAGACGGTTTCTGTCGCAAGCGGTTCGCCATCTGTTCGGACCTCGAATGCTCCCGAACCAACTGCGGTGCCAAGATTCGTAATCTCCGCATTCACCGTCACATCATCTCCTGCAGTTACCGTTCCCACATCATCGACAGCGACATCAAACACCGGGACACGGGTTGCGACCGCGTAGATATCGAACCGGGATGTGTTCGCAGTGAAGCGCTCTCTCGTTTCATCTGATGCGGTGGCTGTTGTTTGCACTTCAGTCCACGATCCAAACTGATAGAGGGTAACCTGATCCGCGGTTACGTTTGTATCGTTTAGATACGTTTGTGCAACGCTGAAGTTCATTTCGACAGGGATTTCATCGGTCTCAAACGGATGCTCAACACCAACGTACCCGACTGGTGTAGCGCCGGTTTCTTCCACTGTGAGCTCACGATCGTCAATCGGGTTCTCATCGCCAGTCAAGATGAGCTCATACCCGGTCTCGTTGCTATCGACTGGTGAATCAAATGCAATCTCATCGAGTGTGACGTTGCCGAGCTCCATGCTGTCAAGCGGGACCGTGACTCGCTCGCCGGTTGTTGCGTTTCGAACCGCGATCGTTCGAGTGTTGTTCTCGCTTGTGTCAACCGAGACGTTGTACGCTGTCTCTGTTTCAGAGTCAGTTTCGTTTGCCTCATCCGCATCTGCATCTTCATCGTCGTCATCGCTACTGGCTTGTGGCCCACCTGTTGCTCCACCAGCATCGTCATCTGCAGTCTCGATTGGACTTTCCGGAATTGTTGCGCTAATGATGATGCTGTCGAGATCGAGTAGACCGACCGCTGCGGTATCCTCCCGTGTATCGATTCGCATATCGATCGGGACCACCTCGCCTTCAGTGAGTGTCACATTCGTCTCTTCGGACATGATCGACTCGCCATCAACCATGAAACTCACTGCAGCAGTCTCCTGTGCGAGTTCGATCCAGACATGTGCGGCGTCGTCGCCGTCATATTCAAGATAGAACACCTCTGAGAGATAGGTTACCCCGTTTTCATTGACGCCGTCTCCTTCAACGTATGGGTTGCCGTCGCTGAGGTCGATGACGAACTCACCGTTTTGGTCGTAGTATGAGTAGTTCCCGTGCTCGCCCTCGCCAGGGAATGCGGTCACAAAGTTATCGCCACCTTGCTCATCGGAAAAGAGCTGGTCACCTGGCCCAAGTGGGACCGCTCCAGTGGCAACGGCGAGCGTTAACCCGCTGACGATCGCCGCTACAAGTGCGACTCGCCGAATCATCGTACTCATTAGGTGCCACCAATGCGGTCCGATCGCCTCGAACCGTCGCCGTTTGTTGTTTGTCCGCAAACAGATCCTATGTGTATCATATATTTTTCGCGTCTGCGATCGACAGCTGACTCGATATCCCGATTCTGTTTCCAGTCCAGCGTACAGCCCATGCCCAGCTGGATTCTAAATCGCTCTTTGTCGTATTTGTCAGTACGGTCGATCGTGCTTGCTACCTGCGTAGACGTACTAGTATGGTATGGTATTGAGGGGTCTGTAGGGGTTCAGGGTATGTCTGAACACTCAATTTACGTGATTAAAATACACATCCGCCACAAAATGTCGTTGAATTGTATTATTCGGTTGGTGGAGCGTCAATCACTTCATCGATATCTGTCATAGGAGGAATTCCGTTCGCAAGATCTGTGAATTTCAAGGTACCATCACCACCCTCGACCTTTCCGAGCGGCTGGGTAGTTATGTTTCCACCATCGATTGTTATTTCATAGAACTCACCGTCTCCCGCATCATGGCCATACAAAGTTTGGTCACCTTCTTCGCCAGAGAAGCCAAGTTGTAAGTTCCCTGCGCCGTCTCCATAGTCATCTTTAAATTCTCCATCACTAGATTCTAAGTTTAAACTAAAGAAGTCGCCTTCTGTCGTGCTTGCATAAAGCATACCCTCGCTATCTATTGCAATATCTCCAAATGTGTAACTGTCTCCATCATTGAATTCTTCAAATTCATCGATTTTTGTGTTTTCATCGACTGTTCCATCGATATTGAAGCCAACTTTATAAACCGTATCATCATGATTTGGAATGTAATAGTATTCATCTTCGTACCAAGATGAACCAACGACACGGTCCCCGTTTAATCTTTTTCCATCAGAATTAGCCGGCTTATTATCACTATCTTTATTAAAGAACCATAATTTGCTTCGGCCATCATTACTGTCATCGACAGTGTAATACATCCGTTTGTTTCCTGCATCATACGACACCGCGTTTGGTGTCGTATCCACTTCGTCATTCCCTTCTAACTCGCCTAACGACGTAGCAGTAATGCCGGGGTTATCCGAAATTTCGATTTTATATAACTCATCATCAAAACCGGTTCCGTACACGTGTTTTGTATCTGGCTGTTCAGGCTCTTCATCAACGGAACAGGAGCCTGCCTCCGCACTGAACGTGATTCCGTTTACCAACTCCGATCCTGCGCTATACTCAGTTGTGTCAATCCGGATTGTCACGGACGATTCGTTCTGTGCTGCATCTTCGCCCGCCGAGAGCGACTCCATCTCAAATGGGCCATCAGTGAGGAGATTCGGCTCGTTGTCAAAATCAGTTAGTGTGAACTGCAGGACGTCATCAATATCATCTTCACTCAGATCGTCCCCAGTAGAGACTGAAACACTCAAACAGATGTGTTGTGTCCCCAAGTTCTGGATTTCAAAGGCGTTTTCGATCGTCGTAATCGCGTTTGCGTTTACTTTATCCAGCTCGATCTGGATCTCATTCTCGTCATTCTGATACACTATATCAGTCGAACTGTTTTTCGCATCCAAGCGAAGGTAGGCAGTTGAGTCCTCTGCAACGTTGATGGTGGCTGTTCTTTCGGCGGTGACGCTTGAAAATGCGCCTGTTCCGAGTGCGGACCCAAGACCGATCGTTGCACCGCTGAGAAGAATCAGCTGTCGTCGCTTCATTGTTCCGCCTCGCTATGTTCATCTGCACTGGCAGTTATGTCGAACGCTAGCTCGAAGTTATCCTCCGCAACATCAAAACTCTCTGTAAAGACGATCGAGACATACATCGTGTCTCCTGTTGCAAGGTCGGTCCACGCCTCTTCTGCGCCGAGGTCGCCGATCGAACCGTTGTAATCTTCGCGTTCGCCGTCAACGTCGCCTTCGTTGGCGTAGGCTGGAAGTTTAACGCCCTCGTTAGTGAGGCTCTCTGGTGCAGTTATTTTGACGCCGACATCTTGGGTGCCGTTGTTGGTAATAGAGAACGCATCTTCAAACGAGGTGAATGCGTTCGGGTTGAGACCCTTGCCGAACTGGTCGAATGTTTCATCGTCACCGTCTCCACCGGCGAAATCAAACTCGATGATATCGTCGCTATTGAATGCGACGTAGTTGTCCGTGTGTGGGTCGAGTGGCTCCAATGCAAGGAATGCGTCTGCATCGCCGACAACACTGACTGTCACCCCCCGTTCTGCCGTTACGCTTGAGAATGCACCGGTGCCGATCAGGCCAGCTCCGCTAGCCGTCGCCGCACCGATACCGATAATAAATGTTCGTCGTTGCATAATGTGGGACGCGACTGGGTACCGATCTCCGATCTGGAGATTCAACATCGATCGCGCTCTGTATACACACATACACTATGGTGGTATGGTATTCAGGTGCCAGAAGGGTCTTCAGGGTGTGCTTGAATGTGATTACCGTAGTGGACACCATTATACTCGGACATTTTATTTTCAACACCGATCAAAATGTATGAATTCTTATTAAATAATATATCATGAGACAAAACTTATTCTTGATGCGGCACTGTCTAGTTAAGAACCTCCTCAGCTGGCGTTCGATTATCTAGCGATTGATGCGGTCGTTGATGGTTATAATAGTGTACGAACTGTTCAATCCATTGGCGAACGCTTCTCCGACTGCCCACCCATGAGTGGATAGAAGCGGTCGATACGTTGTTTGAGTGTCTGAAACCATTTTTCAATGAGGTTTCTGTCGGTATAGTTTCGGTGACCGCGTAATCCTAATCGAGCAAGGGCAGTCTGATAGCCGAAGCCGTCGACGAGAAACACGGTCTCGGAGAGATCGTGTTTCTCGGCAAGGCGGTGAAGGAACGCAGCCGCTGGATCAGTGTCATGGCGTCCAAACAGCTCGGCGTCAAGAATCAATTTTGACTCAAGGTCTATTGCAGCGTACAACCAACACAGCTCGCCGTTAATTTTGACAGCGGTCTCGTCAACCGCGACCCGCTTCGGCTTCGCCTCAGGCGGGTCGGGAACGCTGTTAGAAACTTGATGTACCCACTGCCAAATAGCTTGATGAGAGCGTTCTACGCCGAATAATCGAATAATTTCTTGTGTTTCTCTGAGAGAACAACCGGTTGCGTGGAGGCGGACGGCAAACGCCCTGACGGGCGTGGCCGTCCGTTCACGCTCCCAACATTCAAGATTCGCCGTGTCTAACGTTTCTTTGAGCAGATCTTGGTTGAGCATTGAACACCTAAACCATTGATCTGCTCGCTTCTCAAACTGGCTTATCTAGACAGTACCCTTGATGCTGAATTGTTTGGACGCCATGGCACTCATCTGGCAGTTGTATTTCTTCATTGCCTCGCCGAGGAACATTTTCCCTCAGAGATTGTGTTTCTCGCCGAAGGTATCGGCGTACCAGACTGACCTTTTTCCGTTAAGGTTGCGCGGTCGGTGCAACAATACTAACAGAAATCTCATTGAAAGTGTTTTCAAACACTCAAACAACCCATCGGCCGCTTCAATAACTTGTGGGTGAGAAGTAATAAAACCCTTCGCCAATTGGTTGAACAGTTTGATGATTATTATAACCGTCAACCACCGTATTAATCGATGGACAACCAAATACCAGCTGAGTTGGTTCTTAACGAGACCACGCCATACGAACTATTATATCAAATTTGATGAATGTAAAATGACGATGGACTAGCCGAGTACAAATAATTAAACGTTATATTTGTTCTAATGTTGGTAACTTAAACGATATTAGTAATTGTCTTCAGCACGGGCGAAGATGGTTACTTCGTCATCATCTGCTTCATAAGTACGTGTATCGATTTGTACCGTTATTTCGCCCATCGTTTCCCCTACTGGAACAACAAGAGGTGTATCTCGATTTGGGTTATCGTCTTCAGCAGCCCACTCCTCTGTTGGATCTCCTCTCTGGGTACCCCCACCAGGCCAGTATACCAGATCGATCGGAGTACCTGCATCAGATGAGCTTCCATTATCTTGGTCTGGGTACGATTCTGAAAACATTCTTACACCGTCAGGCAGATCTACGTACACTTGAACATCTTGTGTCCCTGCATTTGTAACTTCAAATACATCAGTAAATGTCGTTATTGCACGGTTGTTTACTCCTGTCCCGGCAGGTGAGGAATCGTCTGCTTCTGCATTATCATTGAATGTTAATTCTAGCATTTCATCTGATTCCCTTGCGTATGGACTTGTTGCGTTGAGCTCCAAGTAGGCACTACTGTCATCTGAAATATTCACGCTCAAGTCTCGCTCTGCTTGCACGCTACTAAATGCACCTGTACCCATTGCTGCTCCTGATCCTGCTACCAATGCACCGAGTCCGATTACGAATTTTCTTCGTTCCATGATTATTCACTTCGTTTCCGCGATCGGGTCGGAAGTCAGCTCCCGACTCGACCACATCTACATATCTTCCAAGAACAGCAGGGGGTATTGTATTCGGGTGCCAGAAACGCTACAGGGCCATCCTGAACACCGAATTAGTTAGCAAAATATCATATTCTATAAAATCACTAAATCGGAGAGTAAGCAGTTTCTAACCGCGTTTCAGCCCTGTCCTGAAACACACAAAACGTAATAAACAAGCAAAAATCTCCGGTTTTCGATACTGCGCTCTATGCTGTGTAATTCCCCTCGCCCTGCCGATCGATCGCGCACGAGAATCTACAGGCTGAACAGGCCGAGTGCCTCGGGGCTTGACCCCGAGGGTGAAAGCCGTACGCTCCGCTAAACGTGTTCCGTGCGCTCGATATACTGCTCAATCGTGTCTGTCGAAACGTCGCCTGCCGTCCCAACGTAGTACGATTCCTCCCAGAACCCACCGCCCCACAGATACTCCTCCAAGTACGACTCGTGCTGTTCCCACATCACCCGTGCCGTGATGCTCTTGACCGTTCGCACAATCTCGCTCGGTGCGTGCTTCGGGTGGGCTGACAGGAACAGGTGTACGTGGTCAGGTGAGATGTGGAGCGACAGTATCTCATAGCCGTACTCGTCACACACGTCGCGGAAACTCGCTTCCAACGAATCTTCAATTGGTTCGAGAATCTCGTGACGGTACCTCGGGCACCACACGAAGTGGTAGTTGACGTTGTACACCGTGTGGTTCGACCGCTTCTCACCCATATCGAACATTCAACACAAATACAATTAAGTATATCCAAAATATATACTTTAGTATGGTGAATCGCTTTGAAATAGACGGAGAGGAAGTTCTCGACGGTGAGGTCAAACCGTTCGGGAACAGCGCCCACGTCACCGTCCCCAAACGCTGGCGTGGAGCCGACGTGAAAGTCGTCCGAACCTCAGAGCCCTCCGAGGAAGAATGACAGTCGATACTCCACTGACTTGCTATATCTGTGGCGAAACATCAGATAGAGCAACAGTAGACCTTATCGGGTGTTTCAAAGATATGCAAGACGCTAAAGAACGGTTTATCGAAAAACACGGGCATGAAAACGAAGGCTACCTCGACATCTGCCCGGACTGCCAAAAGAAGAATCCTAACCACGCAGAGAACGCATACCAAAAATACGGAAAGTACGAGTAATGACCGACGCACAGGCTCTCGTCAAGACGCTGGACTTCCAACTCGACATTCAGAGTGACAACGAGAGTCTGTTGTACGACGCCACACTCGAAGCCCGCTCGGTGTACAACGAAACCATCCGTCTCGCCAAAGAAGGCGTTGACTGGGACGACATCCCCGACCGAGTAGCCGACGACGCCAACCTCGTGAAGAACACGACACAGCGCGTTGTCGCCAAGGCTCTCGGCGCGATGAAGAACTACTACGAGTACGACGACTTCGGCCAGCCGAGCCACACCAAGGATGGCGCGTATCCGCTCCGAGCGAACTACGAGGAAGGATACAACCTGTCGCTCACCGACGACGGCGATGTGGCGTTCCGAATCAGCGCGAAGCCGTACAAGCATGTCACGGGCGTCCTCAAAGGGAGTGACGCTCACCTCGACATTCTCCAGACCGCACTCGAAATCGATGAGTGGAAGATTGGGACGGCGGAAGCCCTGTTCCACAACGACAACGCTGAGTTGCACGTCAACGTCACCAACACCGAACAGACCGTTCGAGACAAGCAGGACTCACTGACGGTCGTCGGTATGGACGTGAACGAGGACAACGTGGCCCTCACCGCTCTGTCCGAGGGTGGCGTTGAGGATACGTTGGTTATCGACTTCCCTGAAATCAAGTTCGAGCGTCACCATTACTTCACGATGCGGAAGCGCGTGCAGAACGCGGGAAAGGACAGCATTCACAACACGTTGGAAGGACGTGAGGAACGGTTTGTCCGTGACCGACTCCACAAGGTGAGTCGTCACATCGTGGCGTGGAGCCAGCAGTTCGAGAAGCCGTGTATCGTCTTTGAAGACCTCAAAGAGATGCGCGACAGTATCGACTACGGCACGCGGATGAATCGACGCTTGCACCACCTCCCGTTCCGCACCCTTCAGTTCTATACGTCGTACAAGGCGTCGTTCGAGGGTATCCCGACTGCGTGGATTAACCCCGAGTACACGAGCCAACGGTGTCCGATGTGCGGACACACGGAGCGTGCGAACCGTAACAAGAAACGGTTCAAGTGTCGGGACTGTGGGCATCAAGACCACAGCGACCGTGGTGCAAGCGTCAACATCGCCGTGAAAGGCGTGAAGAAACTCGATTGGAATGTGCCTGCTCTCAACAGCCTTCCCACCGTGCGGAAGGTGCGACGGCAGGCATCGGGGGCCGTGGACGCCCCGACCGTGACCCACCCGACCGTTCGAGGCTATCAGGCCGATGGTCGGATGGGAGTGTCCGACTAACCCACGGGAAGCCTCGGGGCTTGACCCCGAGGCGGTTCACGATCCAGCTGCTCACACGCGATCGACTTGGAGCTGTGGAACCGACTACGTACGCTAAAACGGCCTTCGACCCGACAGGAGCACAGTCCGATTCCACGCATGGGCGTTCTAACGTTGTACCAGTATGTAGAAAACAAAGCTGCAATGTTCGGTATCGAGGTCGAGCAGGTGAGTCCCGCACATACGTCTCAGTGGTGTTCGTTGTGTGGGTTTACCCACGAATCAAATTGACGGTCAAACACCAGCTCGTGTGTCAACAATGCGAGTACGAACTGAACGCGGATTACAATGCGAGCAAGAACATCGCCCGCAAACTTCTCAAACGTCTCCACTCGGAGCAGAAGTCTTCGAATGGAGGTGCACGCTGTCAGTGTGCGCTAACGTCAGGAACCCTGAACCTAAACGATGATTTCCACGCCTCCGTTACATCGACGGCAGAAGGGGCGTCCCCTGACAAGCCCACGACTGCAGTCGCGGGCTACTGACGGAGCAAATAAACTCAAATAAACAAACTCGATCGTTATTTATCGGTTTATATACAGTCAATCTCTCGACTACGAAATCGACACACAAAATGATACTGAATGTGATACTTTTGTGTTGCGCGAACCATTCGATATGACCCAATTGCAGTTGAAACACGTATTCCCATTATTTTTGCTAGTTTACAAATGTGAGAGTTAGGCTCTGTTTGTTACCACTACGCACAATATTGCTAAAACCGCTAATTCTGTGTTTTAAACCGGTTTTGAACGGGTAATAGGCTCCTAACGACATCCCAATTTACATCCCGTAAGCACACCTTACGTATCAATATTGATATACAGGGCCACCCAGAAACATGTAAAATGGTTTAATCATACTATGGATTTATTAGCGTAAAATAATTATCTACATGTAAGAATGAGTGTCATTGGAAGCTCTGAAACAAACTCGTCTCCGGATACGATGATTCCAGATGATGACATTTTTGATGTCCTCGCGAATCAGCGCCGTCGGTACGTCCTACACGCCCTCAAACGAGAGCGTGAACAAACAGATCTTGGGTCGCTTGCAGAACAGATTGCTGCGTGGGAGAATGGAATCTCGATCGCAGAAGTAACGGGCAATCAGCGAAAGCGGGTTTATACTGCACTTCAGCAGTCACACCTACCAAAGATGGATTCGGTTGGTCTCGTTGAGTTCAACAAAAACCGTGGTATAATTGAGCCATCGCCAGCGCTTGCAGAGGTTGATATCTATATTGATGTCGTTCGTGGGAACGAAATCCCGTGGAGCGAGTACTACCTCGGGCTCACTGCGGTCTGTGGGGCACTTGTTGCAGCGGTGTGGGCGGGCGCATATCCGTTCGCTCTTATTTCTGAATTCAGCTGGATGGTCTTCATGGTTATCGCATTTGGATTCTCCTCGGTTGCACACATATACTATTCCAATAAGTCCCAAATTGGTCAGAGTGCGATGCCAAAAGAGGCAGCACGGATGGAGGAATAATACGCGATGAATCTCAAAGTTGCAAGCATCGTGCTCGCAGTTCTTGCTGCGATGATACTACTGACGGGGACATTTGGGTTTACATCGGTTACAGCCGATCGAGGACTACAGGTTAGCGTTGCTGATAACGATCACGCGAAAGTTGGGATTGAAAAACTTGGCGGAGAGGCTTCTGCTGGCGACACGATTGAGCTATTGAATATTACAAACAATTGGGCTGATGGCATGATAATCTCTGATGTCACTGTTGAATCACTTGATGGTGATGACATATCAGATACTAACTTAGATGTTGGAGAGGATGCCGTGATTTCCGCAGCATGTACACTTGGTGCAGGCACAACTGAAGATGTGGTTGTTACATTTACTGCCTCTGTCGATGGTGCACAGACGACAATCACTCGGACTGTTGAAGTACAGTGCCAAGAAGAGTCAGCTGATTCTACAATTATCGATGTGTCCTTCTTTGGTGGAGGTCAACAAGATGTCAATCTTACTGCACCCGCAACTGCGAATGAAAATGTAACCGTTTGGTCCCGCACAGGTAATGGCGTCTTCTCTAAAAATACGACTACCGATCTAAGCGAGAAGAACAATAAAAAAATCGGAGTTGATTCGAAGCAGGGTCAAGTATTTGCGATTTATTTTGAGTCATTTGACGTAACGTATCTAAAGAACGGAGACACTGATCGTGGTTGCGAGATTGATGGGTTTGTTGATTTTGAAGACGGTGATGTAAGTCAAGAATGCAGTGATTATTAATGAGTTATCTCTGATTTTGTAAGAGATTAAGAACTCCAAAGATTTACCCATTGGCGAGTAAACCATGAATTATGAGCAAGAATTACGCTGACTTGCACGACCCAAACGCGGAGTACACCATGCGTGAACTCTCGCGCGAGACCATGGGTGTGACGGCCAAACGAGGCGGTAGCCGTGACGTTGAAATTACTGACGTTCAGACCACGATGGTTGACGGCAACTTCCCATGGACGCTTGTCCGTATCTACACCGACGCTGGAATCGTCGGAACAGGTGAGGCATACTGGGGTGCAGGTGTCCCCGAGCTGATCGAGCGAATGAAACCGTTCGTTATCGGCGAAAACCCGCTTGACATCGATCGGCTCTATGAACACCTTATCCAGAAGATGTCCGGTGAGGGCTCCGTTGAAGGTGTTACTGTCACCGCAATCTCCGGCATTGAGATCGCACTCCATGACCTCGCAGGCAAGATTCTTGAAGTTCCTGCCTACCAACTGCTCGGTGGAAAATACCGCGATCACATGCGCGTCTACTGTGATTGCCACACCGAAGAAGAGGCCGATCCAGAGGCCTGTGCAGACGAAGCAGAGCGCGTTGTCGAAGAGCTTGGATACGATGCACTCAAATTCGATCTTGATGTACCATCCGGCCTCGAAAAAGATCGGGCAAACAGACACCTCCGCCCAGGCGAGATCCGGCACAAAGCAGAGATCGTCGAAAAGGTCACAGAACGCGTGAAAGACCGCGCAGACGTTGCATTCGACTGTCACTGGACCTTTTCCGGTGGCTCCGCAAAACGCCTTGCGGCAGCGCTTGAGGACTACGATGTCTGGTGGCTCGAAGATCCTGTTCCACCGGAGAACCTCGAAGTCCAAGAAGAAGTTACAAAATCTACTCTCACGCCGATCACCGTTGGTGAGAACCGCTACCGTGTGACCGAGCTTCGACGCCTGATCCAAAATCAAGCAGTCGATATCGTTGCACCGGATATGCCAAAAGTGGGTGGAATGAGAGAAACCCGGAAGATCGCAGACGTTGCAAATCAGTACTACGTCCCGGTTGCAATGCACAACGTCTCCAGTCCGATCGCAACGATGGCATCCGCACACGTCGGCGCTGCAATTCCAAATTCGCTTGCTGTTGAGTACCACAGCTACGAACTTGGCTGGTGGGAAGACCTTGTTGAGGAGTCCGTTATCGAGAACGGCTACATCGAGATTCCGGAACAACCAGGCCTTGGGCTCACACTCGATATGGATGCTGTCGAAGAACATATGGTCGAAGGCGAGACGCTCTTCGACGAAGCGTAATCCCAATCTCCGTTTCTCCGGCACCGATCGCTTTTACCCTCGGTTTTATCGACTCATACTGGTATATGATATCGTATGACAGAATCAACAGAGAGCTACACGATCGATCATCGACTTTCGGCAGCAGACAGAAACGTTCACAGCGTGTGGGACAACTCGCTTGACCCGGTACTCACGATCGAATCTGGCGATGTGGTCCGGTTTGATTGTCGGGATGCGCTCGACGGACAGGTTGGATTAGATTCAACCGCTGACGACCTCGCAAATGCAAGCTTTGATCCGGTTCATCCACTGACAGGCCCAGTCTATGTTGAAGGGGCTGAACCGGGTGATGTGCTTGAAATTGAACTGCTTGACCTCCAACACAAAGGCTGGGGATTCACCGGCTATATGCCGGGTGAGATGGGACTTGGACTGCTTCCGGAGGATTTCGAGGAGGCAGGCTACTATGCATGGGATCTTGAGGGCGACATTGGCAAGTTTGTCAACGGAATCGAAGTACCGCTCGATCCATTCCCAGGCACATTGGGTGTTGCCCCGGCAGAAGACGGGGCTCACGATACGCTCCCACCACGCAATGTTGGTGGCAATATGGATGTCAAACACATGACGAAGGGGTCCACAGTGTATCTGCCGATCGAAGTCGAAGGTGCACTCTTCTCGACTGCAGACTGCCATGCAGCACAAGGTGACGGTGAGGTCTGTGTCACGGGCATTGAATCACCGATGTTTGTCACCGCACGGCTCAGCATACGCAAAGAGATGAACATCAAACAGCCGCAATTCAAAACTAACGGGCCATTCACTCCAAGCGGTCAGGATGAACCAATGTATGCGACAACCGGCATTGCAGAGGATTTGATGATTGCAACAAAGAAGGCAGTCCGACACATGATCGATCATCTGGAAGCAAACCACGATCTCACACGAGGTGAAGCGTACATGCTCTGTTCTGCGATCGTTGATCTCAAAGTGAGTGAAGTGGTTGACGCGCCGAATTGGATCGTAACAGCGTATCTTCCAGAGAGTATCTTTCCAGAGAACTAACCGCTCTCGTTAGTATCGTCTTTGAGTCGATCGACAATCGACTGCCCAACCGTTCGTGGGTCTTTTTCGACGATCGAAAGCCGATCGCCAACTGCGATTGTTCCCGGCTCAATAACGTCTGCACAGATTCCACCCCGACCCTCACTCATCGCACGTGCAAGCCCATCTTCACCGGCGACCCGTTCAACATGTGCACATGGTGGTCGAGGCCGTGTTCCACGAAACGTCGCATTACCCAACTGAAACGTTACTTCCAACAGTTCACGAAGGTTGTGTCCATCAAGAACAATATTCCGCCGATGACGACCATCAGTAAGATCAATGCCATAGCGATCGCTGATTGTGTCAATCGCTGCTGCTGAAATGAACGTCACCTCACACACGTCATATGGCGCGTAGTGTCCCGTGCCGGTGAGATACCGATCGCCAGCGAGCCCACCAGAGACCACCTCAATCCGCTCGTGCGGTTGCATTGGTTTTCCATCCGACTCAGCGGTGTAAATATCGATAATTGATGTCATACTGTAGCTACCGTGGCCGCGATCAAATATCAGTCGCTGTTACATGAGTGGTTCTTTGTGAGCCACCATCGGTGTAGTGCATATCCGATCACAACGGGGGGAGCCAACAGAATGACGATTGCATATATCCATTTGATCGGGCCGACGGTGATATTTCGAACCGCAAGCGCTCTCGTATCTTGGAGCACTCCGGCGGCAGCCAATGGCGCACAAAAGAAGGTGTAGCCGATCCGAACCGTTGCCCAGACAAACGTCCCCTCTACAAGAAACAGCCAATCAAGACTAAACAAAAGTATCCATCCAATAGTGGAAATGACGATAATCTGTATCCAAGGTCCTGCTTCGTCTGGCTCCGGCTGATCGTCTGGATGCAATACCGGTTCCTCTCTAAACACATCCATCCTAGGTGGTCAGTGCGATTGAATGTGTGGCCCAAGCAGCCATGGCGGTGGTTTCTTATCGACCGACTCTGCATACTTACTATGACCCGAGTTACTGTTTGGAACGAATTTCGACATGAGAAAGAGAGCACTGTTGTCGCCGAAATCTATCCAGATGGCATTCATACTGTACTGGCAAGCGTGTTCGAGGACGCGGGGTTCGATGTCACAACAGCAACGCTAGATGAGCCAGAGCACGGGCTCACTGAAGATGTGCTTGCAAACACTGATGTGCTCACGTGGTGGGGGCATGCTGCACATGATGAAGTGAGCGATGAGATTGTTGACCGTGTCCGCGATCGGGTTCTTGAGGGTATGGGATTGCTCGTCTTTCACTCTGGACACTACTCAAAGATTTTCAAACAGCTCATGGGGACGACGTGTTCGCTCAAATGGCGAGAAGCAGCCGAAAAAGAGCGATTGTGGGCTGTTGAACCCGGCCATCCGATCGCAGACGGTATTGACGAGTATATTGAGATTGAAGAAGCCGAAATGTATGGTGAACGGTTCGATATTCCAGCACCGGATACGCTTGTATTCACGTCGTGGTTCGAGGGTGGTGAAGTGTTCCGATCGGGATGCTGTTACCACCGCGGTAACGGAAAAGTGTTTTATTTCCGACCGGGACACGAGACGTATCCTGTCTATCATAATGAAGACATCCAACAGGTACTTGTAAACGGTGTTAAATGGGCGACACCGAATGATGGACCAGCACCAGCGTTTGGGAACGCAGACCCGATTGAAGCAATCGATCTCAGCGACGAACGGACCGTTCACTGAGACTCTTCGTTTCTCAGCGAGCCATCTTTATTTGTTGGTCGCCTATACTGTCTATGGCCGATAACGCCGAAAAGAGTCGGGAGGCAGGGCTTAAATTGATGGTTTTTCTCGGTGGCGTTGCGTTTGCAATATTTATTCTTGGAATCGCAGTGATTTGGATTCTTAGTAGCGGGATGTGACCACAACAAATCGCTTCGAAAGCCAACTTCGGAGAAAAATCGAGATCGGTTGTCAGTTGGGGGATTTCCGTTATTGAGTGCCACCAAACGGATCGCTATCATCGAACTCGGCCGCTGCGTCGGTATCAGCATCCGCTTCGATCGATCGGAACATATTGACGAACTCGTCGTGTTCGGATACCTCGCCAATAGACCGATCCAATTCATCTCGAAGTTCTTCGATTCGAGCAGTAAGCTCTTGGTACTCTTCGTTTGCTTCGAGTGCTGAGTTGCCCTTCTCAGCTTCAAGAAGCGCCTTTTTTGAAGAGAGGCTGAATAGCTCCTGAACACCCTTATCATATGTATTACGGAAGAGGAGATTCGAGACTGTCTTTTTTAGTGCATCTTTTGTAACTGGTTTGATTAGGTAGTCGTCGAATCCCATCGCAATGATATCAAAATCAGGTTCAACTGCGGTCACCATCGCGACACGGCAATCTATTCCTCTCTCACGGAGTGCAACAAGGACCTCGTCACCGGAGAGACCTGGCATACGACGATCGAGAAGTACAATATCAAGTTCGCTGTCTATCTCATCTAATGCTTCTCGGCCTCCGTAGGCAGTCCGTACCTGGTAGTCGGTCTGAAGCCACGCAGCGTATAGATCTGCAAGATCTGGCTCATCCTCGACAATAAGTACAACTGGAGGTTCCTCACTCATGTTCCTTTCCTCCCTCTCGATTCACACATCACAGTGACAGTCCCGTATATAAGAAAATACCTCTTGGCGACAGCGATATCCCACATGCATATTTATACTCACACCCCAACACCGTAGTTATTCCGACTGGACTGGTGCAACGTCAACGACCGTAATTCGGGTTGCTTCTGTATCTTCGACCACCGCGCCCCATCCACCAACAGTATGTGTGTTACCAGTCTCATCCTCTACATACAGAGTAACTTGTCCCGCAAGCTGTGCGAGTGGAACCGCTTCACCCGGTTGTGATGCACCAGCGTACGCGACATCAGTGACGATTCCACAAATACGCTTTTCGGCACCGGACCCTGTATCGTACCCCTCAACCGTCACACGGACCGTATCACCCGCTGTGATGAGCGGTTCGATGTCTCGAACACACCGCCGGATGTCCGTATATAATATTGGTGGGGCCTCCGATCGGACGCTGTAGATCTCCTCCCAGACTTCCCACAGGCAAGTGAGGAAATACCAGTGAAAAACATATGTTAGCGTTCGATCATTGACCAGCACGCCATACTGATTCAGCGACCCACCTGTTGGTGCAAAGCACGCTTCAGTGCGGTCTACGAGGGCGATAAATGGTGTTGGAAGCGGACGGTATCGAACTTCCGTTGCTACCCCTTCGAACATCTTTGTTGGTAGTGTTGGCCGTTCAGAAACGACCGCAGTATGAATGCTTACTTTAATTACAACATCGTTCTCGTATGCCTTTTTTAATGCCGGACGGAGTGCTGCAAAATGGTCAACTGATAGCGAAACCTGTACCTCATTCTCTGCCCCTTCGATCGCCCGTGTTGCATGGTCGAATACGGTCTCAAACCGCTTGACAATGCTCAGTTTATGTTCGTCAACAGTCGGCTCTTCCCATCGTGTTTCAATCTCTTTTGCCGCTGTTGAGAGGAGCTCTGCACGCCCACGGAGGTCTTCTAATACTACTTCGGGGTTGTTTGCACGTGCGTGTAGGCTATCCTGTTCGTACGTCTCAACGTAGCCCTTATCTTCAAGATCGCGGACAACATCGTAGATTCGTGCAGTCGGGACGGAGGATTCATCGGCTAACCGCGTTGCACTCGTTGACCCGAGCCGTAAAAGCGTAATATATGCCTCCGATTGATACTGTGAGAGCCCGGCGTTCCCCAGCGCCTGTCGGAGTTCTTGTGTCTCCATACGCACCGATTCAGTTCTCCAGCGTATTTAATTACTGCAATACGAAACGAAGTTACTCGTTTTGTGGGCTGTAGTTTGGTGCTTCGTCAGTGATCATCACGTCGTGTGGGTGACCCTCGGTCTGCCCTGCTGCTGACACTCGGACAAATCGGGCCGCTGCTTTGACTTCTGGAACCGTCTCTGCACCAACGTATCCCATTCCAGATTTCATCCCACCAACGAGCTGATGGAGTTCTGACGCGAGCGTTCCTTTGTATGGTGTCGCTGCTTCTACACCTTCTGGGACAAACTCGTCCTCTTCATCTGCATCCTTGAGATAGCGGTCGCCACCACCGGATTTCATTGCACCAACCGAACCCATCCCTCGGTATTGTTTGTAACGTTTCCCGTTCATCGTAATAACGCGCCCAGGCGCCTCATCGGTTCCTGCAAAGTATGAGCCAAGCATGACTGCATCTGCTCCTGCCGCGATCGCCTTAATCGCATCACCAGAGTACCGAATTCCACCATCTGCAATGACGGGGATTCCGTGTTTGCTTGCAACATCTGCAACCTCTGAGACGGCAGTAATCTGTGGCATACCAGCACCCGAAACAACACGTGTTGTACAGATCGATCCCGGACCGATACCCACTTTCATTCCATCAGCAAAGTCAGCAATTTCTTGCGCTGCTTCACGAGTACCGATGTTTCCAACAACAACATCTGCGTCGACAAGGGACTTGATTTCGCGCGCGGAGTCAATCACATTGAGATTGTGGGCGTGCGCACAGTCAATGAACAGCACATCTGCGCCTGCCTCGTCAGCTGCGGTTGCGCGATCGATTTCGAATGGGCCAACAGCAACACCTGCACGGAGGCGTCCGCTTTCATCACGGGCAGCATATTCGTGTTCTCGACGCTCAAGAACACCTTGCATGGTGACTAGTCCGACAAGCCGACTCTGTTCGTCCACAATTGGGACGCGCTCGATTTTATAATCGTACATCAGTTCGAGCGCCTCACGAGCCGTTACATCTTCCGACGCAGTAATCACTTCATCAGTCATCGCTTCGCTGACTGCATCAGACTCACCGACTTCAAGATATGGCCGAATATCAGTTGCAGAAATAATGCCGAGCACAGTATCGTCTGTATCGACGACTGGTGCACCGGAGACGCCTTCTCTGCCCATCATCTTGTCCACGTCACTGACTGTTTGTTCTGGGTTTGCAGTTACAACATTTTCTCGCCGGATGACAAGCTCGTGCGCTTGTTTGACCCGTGCAACCTCATCTGCGGTCTCTTCAACCGTCATATTTCGGTGTAGTACACCAAGTCCACCTTCGCGCGCCATCGCGATCGCAAGGTCGCTTTCGGTAACGGTGTCCATTGCTGCCGATAGAATCGGAATCTCCAACTTAACGTTTTTCGAGACGTGTGTTGCCACATCTGCATCGTCTGGCTCAACGCGGCTCTCCATCGGTCGGAGGAGTACGTCATCAAATGTCAATGCCTCTGGAACACGGAGCTTCTCAGAGAAAGTACCTGACTGAGGAACGTCGTTCGCCATATAAATCGTCTTTGTGGCAACCGCAAAAGCATTGCGAGTTTGCACTTCTATGAGTATGTTGGACAATCACATTAACGCATCTGTACAGTATCATGTGTTTGTGCGTGCTGCTGCGACGATTTTTACTTGCATCAAAAACAACACGATCCGTAAAAAGGCGGTGTTGATCGGCAGGTGTTAGATACTATCCAATTTATACTATCAAATGTGAACAATACCAAATTTCTTGTGATGCACTTACGGGTTTTAATCGAATAACTTCTATAATCATCAGCATAATTTATATACTCAATCTATAAATCAAAACCTATGGTTCCAATTATCACGCAACTTTTAATAGCATAGTCCTGTTTATTTTAGATATGAACTCCCAGCAGTTCGCAGCACCGTGCATTGTTGGTCACGTAAACGCCTTCCGAGGGACCTGTGCAACACGGATGTGGACATTTAAAACACTTACAAAATTTTCACTGGGAGTGAAACGATCCATTAGTGGTGGATCTGTACCCCATGACGGTTCCGGGTTGCACTCATATCACCGATCGGCCGACGGTGACGGCCATAACTAGCAAATGAGTGTCTCACGGCATCCGATCGCCCTTCGTTTAGAGAATCGTGTTGGTGGTGCAACCCGCTTGTTGGCAACAGTTATGGCACTCCCACTGATTGATGGGATTTTTGTCGCATTAGTCCTGGCTGGGACGCTTAACTCGACGTTTGGCATCCTCGAGACTGGACTGTTGATCTTCGGTGGCTCTGCGACACTTGCAGTTATTCTTGCAGAGATGGACGGCACGCGAAAGCAGCAGGTCACCTCTGTTTTGTTAATTGGTGCGTTGATTCTGCCGATCGCGGCGATCGAAGCAGCCCTTGCACCAATGATTGCGAGCGTGCTCAACATGGCGATCTTCGAGCGGTTTGCCGGATTAGTTATCTTGGCAATCGCTGCAAAGACGGCAAGCTCAAAAATTGGGGAATACCTTCCAAGCCCGGGTATCATCATTGGTCTTGGACTCGTTGCGAGTCTTGAGCCGAACGGATTCACGGTTGCGTTCCTTGACGATCCACAGCTTGTCGTTAACGCAACTGCCGCCGCGGGTGTTGGTGTTGGGTTCGCTCTTGCGGTTGCAATGTTTGCACCAAGCCTCCGCGGTAATGTCGATCTCGATCGGTTCCGCTTCGGAAGTTCGGTTGCCCTTGGTGTGCTTGCGCTCCCAATCTTGGGTGTGTTGAACACGGAGGCACCGATCGCACTCGCTGTATTGGTTGTTGCGGCACTGTTCGCATACGACCCTGATGGGGGTGGTGCAGTTGCCGGCGATTCAGATGACCACCATTCGACGGCGATGGCCGCAACCGATGGCGGTGACGAACCACCGTCTGGACCGACTGAAGCAGACACTGATACCGCATCCGATCGGGACCGAAAAGAAACACAATCCGAGTCTTCGTCGTCCGCAGAGTCCTTCGAGGAGCCGGAATCTGAGGAGACTGGGTACGGATACCCTGGCGAAGATGAGTCACGTGCGCCGTGGCTCTGATTGCATACCTACACGATTTTTCATAGCGGTAACCAATACTCGTTGACGCAACCCCTCCGCACCCATAATCCCTTACTATACGCCCATCTTGTGATCTGTATGAGCAACCGCGTTGTCGAAGGTCGAATGGTAACACCAGAACGATTGGCTGAACTTGTTGAAGGAGAGCGTCCCATGGAGGCTACTCAAATTGAAGATGCAGATGACCCATGTCCCGACTGTGGTGGAAACGTTATTTCAGTTGGATATATGCCAAGCGTCACGGCATTTGTAACCGGATACAAGTGTCAAGATTGTTCGTGGAGCGATCGAGAAGAGCAGTAACCTAGGGACAACTATCTAATTCGATCGCCGGTCGCGAGTTTCAATCGAAACCCCTTTACTATCGATCGGACAATATAGTGATAGCGGGGACGTGGCCAAGCCAGGCATGGCGACTGACTCCAGAGGCCACGCGCCCGGGACGATACTCCAGACTGATATACCGAGCGGTCGACTGATCATCGATCGCGTTGACGACCCTCTGGAGTTCCGAGGCGCTACACCGGAGATATCAGTCGATCGGGGGTTCAAATCCCTCCGTCCCCACTGAATTTAAGTCAGAAGCGGCTAAATTTTCCGCTTCTTTCACCCGTAAAATACCCCCACGAGACGCCTCTCATTCGGCCCTCCACACTATTACTAACTTCCGACAGAACGGGGTGAACTGCTAATGGCAGTTCGGCTTGAGCTGCCGGTTCGAAAGGCTGTCTGTCTTCACTGCGGAGCCCACGTAACCACGGACTTCAGGCGTGTCTATGGCGACCAAGACGATCGGGCCCACCGCTGCCGATCGTGTGATACGCTGGTTCGAATTCGAGAAGGGAGTGCAGCTGGTGTTGACGCTCGCACGCCTGACCCTGAAACCTCACCCGGACGGCATGGCTGTGAGGCTGTGGGGTGGTCTCGATGAGCGGGCAGGCTCGTCTATCCGAGTTCGGTGGTACTTCCGATGTTGATCTCGATCTACTGAGCCCTGCTGAGCGGAAAGCCTACGTTGCCGTTCGTTTGAACGGTATCGGTGTTCGCGAACACGCACGGACTACCGATAGATCACCTGGTACGATCGGGAATCTGCTTCGGAGAGCTGAGAAAAAGTTTGAACGGGGTAGAAAATGACGGTGGACACGTTCGTTCACTGTGCTCCCCACGAGGGAGATCTCCACCTCATCTTCTCAGCGTATGGGCTTGGGCCGTACTTTGCAATGGATCGCGTTCGGAAAGATCACGACGGCTGGAAAACGACCGGCAAACCAACGCGCACCATTCATTTCGACGGTGATGAGTGGGCTTTAGCGTACGATTACGACACGGACAACCCGCTCGATCCACGCGAGCACCAGGACTACCACCTACAGAGTGTTCCTGAATTCAGGTTCTATTTTGTCGCAAAAGATGAACTGTATGATGGCGAGAAGGCCGATCAGAGTAAACGAATTCGTGGTGGAACGATGACCGTCCGACCGCGGTGGCCGGGACTGACGGCGAACGGAAAGAAAGTAAAAGGTATCCCAAACATCGGGAAGCCGTACATTGACGTCCAGATTCAAGCGTCGAATATCGATCATACACTGTACCACAAGCTCGCGATCCAAGTGATTAGCGCGTTTGACGTGAACCCGAAGTATCTGCAGGAAGTTCACGAAATGAGCAACTGGCAGGATATAGCCGTCTACACACGATTGAAACGCTCCGAAAGCGGGCCAGTGTACGCTGCAGATGGGCCGATCGCCCGCTCACACCAACTGCTCGAAGGCGATCGCGAAGGCTACCGCAAGCACGTCGAAGACCACCGAAAGATACCTGGCTACTACGTCACCACTTCGGTGAATGATCAACGATCGCACGATCTCATCAAGGGCCACACACTCGGTAAGGAGATTAAGCACTACTACCCGATCGAGCCACGCGACGATCCCGACGATCCACTGTACCACCCGAAGCTCGAAGTTGCGTATCAAACCTCACTCACTGACGAAACAGTGTACTGGGAAGATACACAAGACGCTGTTCGCGAACTCGAAGAGACGCTATTGAACACGCTTGATTGGGCTGGGCTGCCGGTTCACGGGAACGACGGTGACGACCACAGTGGAAACGGTGGTGTGTTCGTCAAAGACGCGTATTTCACTGCAAGAGATGGCCACCAACGATCGCGGAAGTTGGTTGCGTGTCCGCTACCAGAGATCAAAGACGCTCAGGAGGCGGCAGTTATGTCACTGTGGGGTTCAGCCTTACAGAGCGATAGGGAGCTGATTGATCTGTTGCTCTCGGATGGCGGCGAAATCTCGCCTACCAACGCCTCAGAGAAGACTGGGTACTCCTACCGGACGATTCGAGAAATTATCGATCGGTGTGGTTCGGTGCTTAAGCACACGTACGGGAAGATCGAGATCGCCTCGAAGCATCAGCGTGATCTGTTGCTCGAACGAGTCCGAGCGACAGGAGCAGAGTTTACGAACACGGTAGAGCACGCAGTACTGACAGCTGCGGAAGCCGCAAGCGATCGCCGTCGATCGAAGTGGTCCGAAACCCGCCGTGAGTACAACATCACTGTTGACAGCGATCCTGACGACTGCCGGAAGCTACTGAAGGTGAGCTACCAACCTGAAGACGAGTACGAAGCTCGCGAAGTTATTCGATCGATCAAAACGGCGTATCTGTCCACGCACAACGATCGTGGTGGCGCCCACGGCGTACACGCAGTGTTGACCCTGAAAGATGGAACACGCAAGCGGTACAAGAGTCTCGAAGCCAAGACGATCGCACCTCGATCGGGATCGAGCAGAGCGAAACGATACCGTGAAGCGATCGAATCCGTGACCGATCGCGAATGGGAGCTCTGGAGCCAAGGCCGATCTGTGACCTAAGAGCCCGACTGCTGAGAGGCTTTGCTGTTATTTTACTTTATTTCTGCAAGTATACTTGCACTATTTACAGACTAGTACAAACTCATTTTAGTTCGGATGTTGTGACAGTCACGATCGCGTAAACGCCGATCGAACTGTCGGGAAGCAATTTGGAAGCGGGGCTTCCCATTGTTCCTTAGAATGTGTGGCTAAGGCCACATCAACAAAATACCACAGACAGCTCCGCACAGCGCGCAAAAAATTTTCACCGATAGCTATGATCATACTGTGTGTATGTGTCATCTGGTATCCTATATTGTATATTTACTAAATCCCGATCTGGGTTCTTTAATTCGGGACTATCGCTGAGCCTTTTTTCAACCCATTCAAAGTCTTCTGAGATAGAAAAAATGTGTCTTGTAGAATTTTGCACTTGTAGATCATTATAGAATATAGGTATATTCACATCGTGGAATTCATCAGTAATAAATTGCCGTTCTGTATTGTATTCCTCCTTATCAAGTAAGTGTAATATTTTATTTGGCGATAGTGGAAAGAAAATCTCAATTCCCCATGACAACAAGCCTTTACCACCTGCTGATTTTCTCGTATTGGTATTATATCGAATAACTGGATGATCAGAGGTCCATAGGGGGACTGATGTTTTATTTTCTATAACGTTCCACTCCATCCGATTGACTAGCATGTCAGAAAACCTAGGTACATGTTTCTTGAAGAAATCTGTTTGAAATTTCCTTAATGACGCTTCAGAACTAAAATTAGAGATTTCATGTTTCAGTTCAGCAGGAATATCCTCTCCTAAGATATTCGCTAATTTTTCTGAACTGTTTTTTAATATATCACGCCACATTCGTGTTCTCAATTCTTGAACGGAAATATACATAGCAAAATAATATATTTCCCTTGGGGTGAGTATCCGGGTACTAAACTCATTGTTCCGCATTATTTTATCGTAGGGGCCATTTTCATCAGCAATCTTATTTTCCAAATTATGTAACCATCTCTCAGTATCTGCATCTTCCTCTGGTCCATCATAAAAATAATTTTCAACTGCAATTTTTCTAGTAGATACCTGAAATGACTTCTGTTGATATTTGTCATAACACCACACTTTGGACCCATCCGGTTCTGGTGAGAACTGTTTAAGATGATGTTTTGGAACGTAGTGTTGCCGGATATATTTATCTCTCATAAGTTGTTCTTGTCAAGAAGAAATATAAAATCAATAGCGTCAAAGTGGTTGTGTAACAGGTATCTTTGTTTGTCTACTTTGCCGATGTTCACCACCACCGTGCCAGCTCAACCGTGGCAACTGCGATGAGTGCACCATCTTCGATCGCAATATCTGCAGCCCACGCCCACGAACCCGATACACAGCAAACACGTAGTAGCCCCCTTTTCGCCGGAGCTTCCGGTGGTACTGCTCGTACAGTTTGAAGTTCCCCGGCTGTCCATCCGAGTGTGTGCGCATCGTTGATTTGATTTCAACTGGTTTGCCGTCCGATCGCGTAGCGTCACACCACGATCGCCGATCTGGTTCGAGACCGTACTTCTCGAACATCTTCTTTTCAACTGCAGTTCCGAAATGGTTCGCTCGGTGCGATCGGTTCATGTTGGAATCACGCGCTCGCACGCGCCAATATATAGAACTGCGTCTACAGCCCATGGTAGAGAGATCGCTTGCAGCGATCGACTGTATGGGCCACATATAGGGTGTCGGTTGGCACTGTCATGTTGGCAAGTCGCCGCTGTCATGCGATCGCAGCCTCCACACTGGCAAGTGCATCTGTATGCTTGCCCTCATCATCGTACTCGTTCCACCGCGATCGGACCCATTCGTGGCTGTACGGGACGAATTCGGCCACATCGCGGTTTGACATTCCCATCTCTTTGCCGCGGATTGCCGTCCAGATCGCGGTCCGACGAACCACGTCCTTCTCGCTCATCTCCTCAGTCTCTTCGCTATGCGATCGCCAGCTCCAATCGCTCGCTTCTTTGGTGTTGAATCGCCAGTCTGTCGGTGGGATTCCCTCGAGCTCGAACTGAATATCTGCGAGCTGGTTCGATCGGATTGAGTCACCGACGATCGCCCGCTTTTGACTCACTTTCTTGACGATCGTGCCGACGCGCCACAGCATCGGATGGATAGATTTCGGACCGTGAGCAATGTAGATGAGCGCCCCGCCGTATTTTCGGATCTTGTAAACCAACGGAGCCATTTTCATCGCAGTTTCGTAGCCTTGTTTTCCACGTCCTGAAGCAGCACTACTGAACTCATCTCCAATGAATAGCTTTGGGCGCTGGGCGTGCTCGATCGGATCACCGTCCTGCTTGACCCATTCCATCAACTCACCGTAGCTCGAAATCCACCCATCTCGGAGATCGCCGCGATCGTCCACCCAGCGAGTTTTCTCTTGCAGGCTCTTGATGTTCGTTCCGACCAGCCGATCCTCTGGCTGGAGAGCTGACCAGCGTTGTGCTAACAGCATCGAGAAGTCAGTCTTCCCAGCTCCCATTTCACCGAGAATGACAATCACCGGAGCCACGCCATTTACGAGTTTGTCCACCTTTCCGATCGCCTTGATTCCTGAAATGTCCGATCGCTGGTTAGTGTCGCCAGTGAAGTGCTTGAGTGTCGGTGTATCGCCAACTCGCATTGCTCGGCGGAACACTTCGGTGCCTTCCATTTCGCGAACGAGGCGCATCTCAGCCAAGTTCCGAGCCTCTCCGGGCATTTTCTCAGGCCGATCGGCTTCTTCAGGGTCATACATGGCCTCGTAGATGCTCATCCATCGGCTCACTTTCGGATCTTGAACGATCCCGCCGTGTGGGTGGACTTCTCGGTTCGGGCGTTCGTGATAGCCGTCCTGCCACTCTCTCGCCTGTGCTGCAGTGTACACGTCGTTGTCGTCACTCATTGTCTACCTCCGATTTGGTCAGCATCCGTGGCAAGATATCGTCCGTGAGCTGACCGTGCGTACTGCAACAGTAATTTTCTTACTTGGTTCTGAAAAATAGTAGAACCATGATGACGATTGTCCCCGCGTTTTTGTTGCTTTTTGGGATAATCTGTGTAGTGAAACCCGAGTGGATTGTTATGATTGACCGTCGGCAGAAAGCTGCCGGCACAACTCGACGCTCTGAAGAAATTGAGTTCACTGACGGCCACTATGTTTTTATTCAGGTTGTCGGGTTTTTCATCGGGGTCTTTGGCCTTGTGTACACACTGAGGGCCTTCTGAGAGTGTCGAGTGAAACCGATCAGAATCAAGACACACAGTATCGATTGTGGACAGGTCGACATCTTTATTGGGAGAATATCTCACTTCTCTACACCTCCGTCCGTCGCTGTTTGTTCGCTCAGTGGGTCCGGCTTGAATGGTTCCACCAACGATTCTTTTCGGTAGTCTTCGATCTCCGGTAGCTCGATCTCATCATCTCCTTTTGTATCCTCCCGAGCATCTTCGAATGCTTGTCGGGTTGCATCCCGATCGAGCATGATGCCGCGTTCGCGAGCTTCTGCCTCCTCGTTGATGAGAGCGTGCTGTATTTCGAGCCCCATTCTACTGATTCGCGCACGGAGGCGTGAGAGTTCCATGTAGCCGTCTACGAGGAAGCCGTGAACGTCTTCCATCATGGCTTTCGACGTGACAAGGTTCGAATCGAGTGTTGCACTCATCCATGTGCCTTTCACTCGAAGCTCTTCCACGTCATCCAAGTATTCAAACTCGCGAACTTCCCACGCAGAACCGCCGTTAACTGGGTACGGTGCGGGTCCGTCTACGGACTTTTCAGCCCAAACGTCGGGATCGACGCGGTAGACTTTCCGCGTATCTTCAACGCTGTTGATGTGGTAGACTGTTACCCAATCTCGCGTGTGGAGCCACGAAACGATCCGGCGGCAAAGGATGTACGTTGGTAATGCGAGCACGCCCCACGCAGCACTGAATGCGAGCCACGAATCTGGTGGCTGCGGCAGCTGTGGTGAGGCCCAAACAGCCCACACTCCCGCTGCGAGAACGATTACTGTCAGCGGGACTCTGTACTCGCCTAAGAGGTACGTGAGGCGATCGCGGTTGGTTGCAAACGTTGGAGCAGTGTCGCTCATGTGAGTTCCTCCGGCTGTTTCAATCTCTTACGCTTGACTTGCCATGCAGAGGCGAATAACATCGCAAACACAACCGACGCTCCACCAAACCAGCCTGCCGTTGAGGTAGTGCCGGCGAATGGTCCACCAGTTTGTGTGATTCCTGTAGAAACGTACACGCCACGGCCTTCACTGATTGAGTCACTCGTCGTGATCGAAACCGCTGCTTCGCCCGCCGATCGAGGGACGTGGATTGAAACGGTTTGTTCGCCGGGGAGGATTCGCTCACTCATGATGGAGAACGATCCTGCGCCCTCGGGCTGTTGGACAGATTCGGAGATCGTCACTCGTGTTGGCCGATCGGCTTCGAAGACAATCCGAAAGACTTCGGCTTCTGAATCGTACTCGTGATCCACGACTCGGACATGATTATCAACATGGAGTGGGTGACTCTCATTTTGTTGGGCTTGGGCTGTATCAGTAGCTTGAGCGGCAACACCACTAACTCCCATTATGAGTGATCCAACGAGTACGAATAGTACGACCGTGAGCTTTGTCTTCATGACGTGCTCACCGACCCAGCAATGAAAACAATGAGCAAGGCAATAACGCCGTAAACAATACCACCACCTCTATCAAATTCGGGAAATGAAATTCCACCGCCTTGAGCGTCCTCGTATTTCTCGATCAGTCTTTCATTTTCCTCGCGCATTGCGTCCCACTCATCGGATGAGATATAGTTGTCATCAGTTTGTGGTTCACTTGATGAAAACTCAGCACTGTTGTATTCCTCACCATCAGAATCAGTGATTGATTCGATGGTGAACTCATCTTGCAATTGGACGGTTTCGTATTGCGTTTGGTCCATATCACTGTAGAATTCGATTGATTCGACGTTTGTAACAGAGTCGTCTAGATCGTCGGAGAGGTCAACAGTCCAATGTTCAGGTCCGTCTTCGTCGTCTTCGCCTTCAGAGTCGAAGTCGGAACCCGATATATGGACAGTCTCACCAGCAACAGTTTCAACAGTGTAAAGAGTCTCATCGAAGGGTTCAGCGGTGAACGTGAGAACCCCACCGTCGATACCCTCCTCGAAATCGCCCCACGTACCGTGACCGCGTGATATGTCGTACGTGAGATAGACGGACCCATCGAGATCGTCAGGGTCGTAGCTCTCTCCAGAGTTGATACCGTCGTCGGGAGGCTCAGTGAGTGCAAGCGACCCGTAGATAGTTGCATCTATGTCATGGAGATAGACCTCCGCCTCACGTTCGAGATCGACGGGGATATTGAGTGCTTGGAGATCAGCGACCGCTTGCGGGTAGCCTTCGTCATCGGGCATGAGTTCGGCCAATTCACGACTTGTGAATAGCTCCTCAGTGTCGAGATCGCCAGCTTGAACCTCTCCATAGACGCCAGAGACCCATGTTTCAAGACCATCTTTTACGTCGTCAAATTCGTCATTGACTTTTTCGACGACAGAGTTCCAGTCGTCATAATCGAGATATTCGGGAGCGTCGAAGTCAAGCGTCGGCTTGACCTTCGACCGAATATGATAATCGCGTGAGTCTATGTTACTACCCGTCGTCATAGAAACACTGCTCGATGTTTTATCACGGTCAAAGGGAGTCCAATGAGTTGTGTGGTCTCCCTCTTGGCTACCTTGGTGACCACCGTCAAAGTAGACATAGGTCTCAATCTCTACGAGATCATGAGTGTCCCCGTTGGGGAGCTCGTATTCTATCGTTTCGATAGTAATGTCGTCATCGGGGTTGTCTCCATCCCACGCACCGCTCCCGTATTCATTGAGTTCAACGTTATCGAAGGACTCGGGAACCGTGAGTTCGTCATGTTCGCGGATGGATTCGACAAGATATTCAAGCTGTTGTGCAGACTCATTCCACGAGCGAATGAGGTTTGTAAGTACTGTTGATTGATATTCAGTGACGGCTTCGTGGGCAGCATCGAGCACGTCTGATTCAGATACTTGTTCATTTAGTGCATCGATTGCAGCTATCTTCCCATCGGCATATGCAGCATGATCGAGACCAACGAAAACCGTATCATTATCAACGAACGTGCTTGCGTTGTCCGACTGTCGGTTAGTGATTGCATCAGCGACGTTTTTTTGGAGTGCATCAGGAGTCATCCCCTCAGGTGGGGGATTCGAGCCGATCGCCTCAGTTTCGCGGAGCGTCCAGCCGATAGCCATGCCAGCCGCAGCAGAGCCAGCAGTGGCCGCGCCGATAACGACCGCGGGAGCAATGGCTTCAGCCTCACCGACCGGTTGCCGATCAAATTTGTTGCTTGCCCCGACCACTCCAACGGTTCCGATCGCTGTTGCTGCCGATCGCCGCATGAACGCGCGTCGATCCATCACTTCGGTGCTCATAGCGCACCCCCGAGGATGAACGCGCCCAAGCCCACAACACCGATCGCAAAGGTTGCGGCTGCTATGCGGATTTGAAAGTGTGATAATTGAATCATTGGCTTACTCCGAGTAGCTGATCCACACCGCGACTGCCGCGATCGCGATCCATGCAACGAACTTCACAGCGTCACTCGTATCCAAGAGCGTCTGGAACGCAGGGACGAACGAGTACAGTGGTACGAGCAAGAAAACGCCCGCTATACCGAGGTACTCCCACTGCTCGTAATTCGACCCGTCCAGCTCGTTCGTCACCACAATCCACGCGATCGAGGCAACAGTGAGAATGAGTGCAACGGAGATCTCCGCGCCAGCTCCTTCCCACAATGGGGTGGCGAAATCATACCCGCCGAAAATGTTCAACCCGAAACTGAAGACACCGAGCACAAAGCTCGCCATCACCGGGAATATTACCAATGCTCCTACGTCGATCAAATCAACTTGTTGTTGTGCCATAACGACGGTCAGACGACCGTCCGCTCCATCATATAACTCAGTTTTTCTATAGGTTTCCTATCGTGACTCTATCGTTCGCAGTACAGTCACAGTAATTGTTAAGTACAATCGGATGGCCCGCTTTCTCGATGTTTCGTACTCTACGAAATCACGACGGTACGCCACTGGTGGCGTTAGATCGCGATGAACTGCAGATGGACGGCGTATTAGACGGTCAGGGAGCTGTGCCGGACGACCAACCGATGCACATCCAGCGCGTCGGCAAAGCCTGCTATCTTGTCCGAGCTGTAAACGAAGATGGGCTTCCAGATCTCGATGAGGTGTTTCGGCTATGAACCTCGTGGAAAGGGGTTCTCAACTCCGACCCCGTGGGGTTGCGCTCAGATGTATTCAACCGACCCGATGTATGCACACGTTGGGCCGGTTGGGAGTGGTGAGTGTGCATAGATCGCGTGGGCTTGGGCCGCGATCGGGAGTGGTCGGTGACGGTGGAAGAGTGGTTAATATAAAGAAACGAGTGTTCAGTGAGTCGAAACCAACGGGTTTCGTTGGCCGGTCATACATTGGTACTTAAAATGGCGAGTAAACGGACAACTATTCGGCTGAGTGATGAACGGCAGCTGTTGCTCGATCGGGCTTCAGAGATTGTAGCCAGTGGGCCAGATGACGATCCACCAACTTCGGACGTAATTGATGCAGCTCTGACTCACTTAATTGAGTCAAGAAAAAATATGCAGTCTGCACGCAAAAATCTAGACCCAGTAACTATACAACAATTTAATACGCCTGTTCTCGCGCTACAATATCGAGCAGTGATTGATGAACGTTGGAGATAGGTCAATCAGTTGTATGCTCTTTGTAATATTACAATAAAATAATGAGAAATTATGAGTTTATAAGCTTATGAAGACACGTCGGACTCAGTGAACTCGTATGTTTTGAGTGTGGTTGAGCGATCGCCGTCATCAAATATAAGTGAAACAGTGTCACCTGCTTCTAGTTCATCACTAGCTTCTGTTGCATTTGCATCAAGTGTTCTTCCAGCATTGAAAGTTCCTTGAGAAATGTCTTTTTCTACATCAATATTTGAAGTGTTGAAGCTACCAACCACGTCTAAGTTATCTGCACTAATGGAGTCACCACTTCGGTGAGTGAACGTTACAAGAGTTTCATCCGCCTCAAAATCATCCAATCCGTCCCCAGGGCTTGCGTCAACAGATGCACTTGGTGTGGTACTACCAATATCGTCACCGAGACCAATGACAAATGTTCCGATCACTGCTGCGAGAATGACAGTGATTGCGACCATGAGGATAACCCCTATGACTGGAGAGACTGCGCGATCGTTTGTGAATAAGTTTTTGAGTTTCATGTTTTCACGTTTGACACGTATGACCGGTAGAAGGGCTTATCATTGTCTGATACATCAGAACACTTGCAGGCCAACTGAGGCCGCACACATCCTTCTTGCCAAGTACTTGTGTCGTTAGTACCAACTACTCACCAAGTGACTTAAAATCGATGGGTCACCTATCAACAATGAGAATGAGCACTCCAGGTGGGCGAGGAATCTTTTGCAATGAATCTCCTCTAATTGATACCTATTCACCGACCGGCGGGCTTTCCGCTGCGCAATCCGTCCAGCAGTACCGTCGTGTCCTTGAATACTGCGCCGAGCATCCACAACAGAAGTCTATGGCAGTCTCATCTGCACTTGACCTCCCACGAAGTCGTATCCGTACGTGGGTAGACGAGAACGGAGCACCGGATGCAGCTCGTGCAGTCGATGAAGCACACACGTTGGGGTGGCTTGGAGAGTTGGATACTGCGCGACAAACCCACTTTTCTACCCTCGTTGCAGGAATCTTCTCAGGTGGCTCGATTTCATCCGACTTGTACGTACCATCGTGGACCGTCGATCGCCCATCTGTGACTGACGCGATCGAAACGGCACTCCGAGAGCTTGGGTCTTCGGTTCGGTGCCGTCATGAAAATGTGGACAGCCGATCGACAGAGATCCTGCCAGAGAGGCATGCGTCACTCCTTGGGCGTGTCTTGGTGTGTATGGGTGCTCCGCTTGGACAGAAGGCAATTGACGACGATCTTCGAGTCCCGCCGCGCCTGTTTGATGCTTCTGAAGAAGTCCGGTTGGCATTCTGTGAGGTGTACCTTCGAAATCGACTCAGCCCAATAGACGGACGAGCAAGTGGCCCGATTATGGAAGATCGACCAGCAGTGTATCGTGAGCAACTGGCTAACTTATTCCAGTCAGTCGGGATCGATGCGCGATCGGCAGAACGAACAGTTACCGTTCGATTCGACTCGCTGCCGTTTTCGATCGAAGAACTCTAAAATCAATCGAGTTTTTCACGCCAATATCTTCGTTCAAATACTCCACATTTTACCCACACCGATTCGAATGTGTTAGTCTGAGGCTCGATCGAGCGCTTTCGATGTTACATTCTCACCAGTTGCTTCTTTGAGATTGTCCTACTCTCGAGCACGAGTATCTGTCTTTTCGATTCGTATAATTGCACAACCACCTCGAAATCATAGGGTTTTGCGGTGACTCAAACTGTGTTTGTATATAAATAGGCCAACTCTTGGCGTTGGGCTGGGCCACGATATGTGTACAGACGATCGCGATTCGGTAATTTTCGCACAACCACCGACCGGATTACTTGTGCAAAAACGCGGAAGGGATTTTTACGACGTGCAACCCCACGCGTGTGGGTGTCCTTTTTTCGTGTGGGGGTGATTCGCCCAGAGAATTAGGAAAGTAAAAGATGATTATTTTTCGTCATCTAGATCCATCATCAATTTTACGATGTCTCCTCTAGACACATCTTGATTGTCAAGAGAAGGGTTTTTTGTTAAGCTCTTGGGTACACTTGTAAAATAAGACGAGAAGTCAAGTCCTCCCGTGTTTTCATCCGTCACCATTATCGAGTATTTTTCTTCAATTTCAACTGGTCTTACTCTTGCAATGCGATATTCAATCTGTCCAAGGTCTTCACCACTATCTGGATCTTCAATCGGGTCGCTTATTTTGTAAATTCCATATCTTTGGGACTCTGTAACTCCATCTTTAGTACCAAGATTAGTCATAACAGTATATTCGTTTATAGTCTCGGCCACCTTACCCTTAATAGTCATATTTGAGTCCTCGCTCATATCTAATTTTTTGGAGCGTCTTTAGAGTCGTTTGTAACCGCTCTTTTTCAATGTTCGCTACGTCGTCAGTTAAAATTTTCATCCTTGCGTACCCATTTTTGAGATCACTTTCTGCGTTTTTTTTCCAGTGTTCATCATCGTCTTTCCATTCGGTTATAACAAATTCAAATAATTTACCTGACGTACTCTCAGACTCAATTAGTTCAGCTTTTCCAATTCGGCCATTCACAATTCCACAATGATTATCATCTGAGAATACATTGAATAATAGACCTTTAGCCAAACTCAATTCGTCTTCGGAGTTTGCGACAATAATCTCATTATCGCTCCGATAATCAACAACTCTAAGACCATCTGTTTCTTCGGTAGAATTCAAATATTCAGTAATTGCAAGCTGTTTATTTATTAAATTAATAGTCTCTTCTATTGGATCTCCGTATTTCCAGCTTTCTTGTAATTCAATCTGCTCCCCTATTTCATTGAGCAGTGGGATTACAGACGAGATATATTCGTGTTTTTGGCTAACAATCGGTGATATATCTTGTTTTTCACCAATTGCAAACCGCTTATCGTATATTATAACAGAATTATGTTCCGATGATTCGCTTACAAGGAGTAAAAAGCCAAATATAAAAAGCAGAAATCCAATAAAGAGGGTTCCTGCTGACCCAAGGGAAATTGTATGAAACAGTATATCATACGTAACTACGACCATTATAATAAAACCAAGAAGTAGGGCTGCAAGAGATATAATTGGTTTTAATTTTCCCATATGAGTTAGTTCCTGTTAAAGTAAAAACTCATATTACTTTTATTTTAGTATTGGAGTAAGTAGCTATGACACTGCGCTCATTGCTCCTGTGACCATCGACGTAATAGATCTGCATCTAGATCGCCACGCAGGTACGCTAATCCCCAGGTTGTAATCTCATACATATCTGAATGAACTGGCTCGATCAACTCTCGTTCAGTCAGCTCACGACAGCGCTCGCGAACACGAGCAGTGGAACATTGAAGATCGTTGAAACTCGGATCGTCAGCAATCAATTCAGGGGTTGACCAACCTTCTTCGGCAAGGTGTTCAAGAATTCGTTCATCAAGCTGTTGCATCCACCGCCCGGTCTTTCGTATTGGAGAGCCCATTCTATCTATGCACTCGCAGTACCCTCTCCTTCGCTCATATCCTGCAGTTCATCAGCGTCAAGCTCACCCTCAAGATACCGCTCTCCTTGGTCGGTGATGACGTAAACACCATTTCCTAAATGCGTAAGAAGCCCATGATCAGCAAGCCGACTAAGACGGCGTGTGATCGTAGATCGAGAGACCCTGATGTACTTATGATTGGCAATATCTGTTGCATTACCGGAATCTGAATCTCGGATAATCTCTAAGATTCTATCATCCCAGATCGTCATCCATGCACCACTCTTTCTCATTAGCACACACATTGCATTAATGCACAATGTGTGCATTGGATAGTGAGTAATAGCACACTATAGCCTTAATCACTCATTGTGTTTGAATTCAATTAATCAGTGCATTTATGCACACCTAGCTTAATTGTGTACTGTGAAGTCACCTGTTGGTTGTAGATGAGTCTTGTCGGGTGTAGTAGAAAGGACGGCGTCCCAGCGCCGCCCTGTGGTGGCTTCACTGTTCGCAAACAATGAGCCAAAGTAGCTCTGCGGGTGTGAGAACCCGCACACGACAAGATGCGCCGCCCATCAATAACCCCACTGATCGCCCATGCCCACACTGTCATATTCGATCGGCAACTGGCTTCGACGCAAACAGAAGCACCCCAAGCTGTAGGTTGTGTGCGTCGTTGCAGCGGGTCGATCGGTTCATGCTCGGTTCTGAGTTGATTACGGTTCGATCGGAGGCCGATCGGAATGAGTGAAGAGACCGATCGAGAGGAGAAACCAACGCCACCGATTCCACCGACGAGTGTCGATGTGATTCCGAACGCCGGAACCAAACGGCGTTTAGATCGAGAGGCAGTTGAGCGGTGTGATTGCGGCGGTATGGTGTGGGATGAACAGATTGCAACCGGACATTTAGTAGTCGGTAGGTGGGATGAGGCTGATTTCGATTCTGAAGAGTGGAAGCTACACACCGAGTGGGATCAGACAGAGAATGAAGTTCGGTGCGATCGCTGCGGATGGGGGTACGATTACTGATGACCATCACACAGTTTGCGTACTGCGATCGGTGTGGAACGCGACGTGAGCTCGTTCCGGTTGGTGACGGCGTGTTTGCGTGCTACTATTGTGATGCGATTGTTGGAGGTCGATCGAAATGATCGAGCCGTCTGACCTAACACCACGTCAAGCACAGCAGAATTTTCTTTCAAAACGGAAGGCAAGCAGCTCTGACTGGACGATTCGAACGTATCGATACCAGCTCAACGAGTTCGTTCACTTTCTCGAAGAGAATGGTATCGAGACGATCGGCGAAGTGAACGGCTGGGTGATTGACCAGTATGAGCGGAAACGCCGTCAGGAGGTGAAGCCTGCAACTGTTCGCGGTGACATGGTTGCAGTGAAGCAGCTGATAGATTACTGTGTCACGATCGAGGCTGTGGACCCGACGCTACCGGAGCGGATCGACGTACCTACGCTTTCGAAAGAAGATGGCAGTAGCAGCGATCGGCTGGAAACGAAAGACGCGATAGAACTCTTGGATTTCTTCAGGAATTCAACTGCGTACTACGGAAAACCGATGCACGCAGTACTAGAGATTTTTTGGTGTGTTGGGTGCCGTCTTGGTGGGCTACAGGCACTCGATCTCAAAGACTACATCGAGGATGGGCCGTACCTGCATTTCAAGAACCGAACTGGTACGCGGTTGAAAAATGCAAGCGATGGTGAGCGACCTGTGCAGATTAGCCCGCAGGTTGCTGATGTGCTTGATACGTACATCGCTCGAGAGCGTTGGGATGTTCGCGACGATCGCAGTCGTGAACCGTTGTTTACGTCTCGTCGTGGGCGGGCATCGAAGACAACGATTCGAAACTGGACGTACACAGCGACCTTCCCGTGTTGGTTCCGATCGTGTCCACATGGTGAGGTTCCGTCTACGTGTGAGTTCAAGCAAGTTCATCGGAAACAGAGTCAGTGCCCGTCATCGAAAGGTCCCCACGCGATCCGTACTGGATCGATCACGTGGCAGTTGAATCGTGGGATTCCGATCGAGGTGGTGTCTGAGCGAGTGAACGCGAGCCCGGATACGATCAAGCGGCATTATGATAAGGAAGAGCCGTTCGAGGAACTTGAGCAGCGGCGTTCGCAGTGGGTTCATGACCTCGATATTGATAAGGAAAATGAGAGTTTAGGTGCGTAATCATGGATATCAGATTTTTGGTAGGTCAGAAAACGGGAGGTAGAGGGTTTGAGGGTGTTGATAATGGTGTTGGGGGGTGTCCCTCCGTCCCCATTCCGTTGTTAAAACTTTGTTGACCCTTAGGTTAGTCCTAACCGATTCTACAGTACTAACTCTTTCGGGGGTTGATGGTCCCGCTCCGTAGCTGAGTGTGAATAGCCCGCGCTGTACGGACCATTGATGTCAGTTATGTACTATACGTACGTTCGGAGAGCCCGTACATGACTCGCTGAGCTGGGCGCTCAGCATGCCAAGGGAGCCGATCGCATCTGCGATCAGTCCGTTCAAAAAGTCATGTATTCAGTACGCAGCGAACAAATTTGTCTTACAAATCAACCAAACAATAATACCGTATGTCGTATAAAGATCCGTTTTAGTTGTTCTATCGACAATACAGACGATCCGCGATTTTATTTTCCTTTCACTCGCCTATTATGTATGGATCGATCGGGACCACCTATCTACACTCTCTCTCACCAAGTTCATACCATCCGACAGCTTCGATCGATCATTGGCACACTCATCTCGATCACGTTGCGACTTGTGGTTGTTGTTGCGGTATCGCTTGCAATTGTACTTGCAGCAGGTGGGTTCGATACCACCCAACTGCCAGCAGTTGAACTCGATACGGAGTCGAATCCGTTAGCACCAGCTACTGAACGACCGGCAGATCAACCGGACACGCAACCACAGCCAACCGTCTCAGAGGTTTCTGAGTCACGTATTGAACAAGAGATCCATGATGTCGTTAATCGTGAGCGGGAAGCCGAAGGAGTAGATCCGGTGACATTCGATACTGATCTCAGAGAGATCGCACGGTATCACTCCACGCGCATGGCAACAGAGGACTTTTTTGCACATACGGCACCGGATGGAGAAACGCTGGGCGATCGGTACCAACGGTTTGGCTACCGCTGTCAGGTCTCTTCGGATGACGGCTGGTATCGAACGGGAGGAGAGAATCTTGCACAAACATGGTATGACCAACCGATCGCAACGGATGATGGAACGGTCGTCCATGAATCAGAATCTGATATTGCGGAGGGTGTTGTCACCCAGTGGCTCAACTCGCCAGGCCACAGGGATAATATGCTCGATGAGCATTGGGAGGGTCAAGGGATTGGTGTGGTCGCGATTGAAACTGACGACGGCATCAAAATATTTGCAACGCAGAACTTCTGTTAGCGGTAGCCCACCGCTGCTGGGGCGTCGCTACTGACGCTGTCTTCGCTGTGCACTGACGGTTGTTTCTGCGTATCGCACGGTCAGGTATACGGTGACTGCAAGTGAAAACAAGGCCGCAGTGACAGCAGTGACAGGGAGCCACCCGCCAAGCTCTGCCACAGAGAGACTGGTGTATAGCTCTACATATGGAAGCACAAGCCCCACAATAAACAGTATTGTTCCACCGACAACAAGGATACTGCCCCATTCACGGTTCCCAACTGTCACACTGAGTGCAGTCCCTGCAAGCATGAAGACAACGTATGGCAGAATTCCAAAGAGCCAGACAAGTTCAGTTGTCTCTCCAATGCTTGGTCCACTGGCCACCGACTCGCTTCCCGGAAGAAGCCCTGTCTGAAGAATGTATGTCCGTTCATCGTAGGTAACGAATGTAAAAATCTCGCTCGCTGAACCTACACCGTATGTGAAATCGGTCGGTGCGTCCCGTGTCGTATCACAGGTGAGGAGCCATGGCTCACAGACCTGTAATTCATACTGGCTCCACCCATCATCCCCTTCGCTTGCATTGATGGTCTGTAAGAACACAGCAGCACCAGCAGGTGTTAATTCGGAGATATCAATCGAATCATCCGGATCAAGATCGTATAACTCAACCGTTTCAGCGAATCGAGAATCATCCTCTGACACCGCAAAGTGTGTGTACTCTCCAGCATCACCATCAACATATGGGCCAGCAAAGAACGGATGCGGAGCGAGTACTGCGGCAAACAAACAGAGCCCAACGAGTACTGCCGCGCCAATAAGTATTCGATCTGCACGCTCAAACGGGAGTGAGACCATACAACTAGTTGGGAAGAACCTAACAAATTGGTTGCGCAATGAGCGACTCAGATTTCTGTGGTAAATGACGCATACGCCTCATCATCTTCCCACAGTCGAACCGTAATCTGCGTTGGAACATCAACTGCTGTTGACTCAAGAATCTCTTCACACACAATCCGAGAAAAATGCTCGACACTCGGGTTCAACCCCGAAAATGGTGGTAACTCGTTGAGGGTCTCATCGCCATATGTGTCAACGATCGCATCCATGGCTTCTTTGATTGCATCAATGTCTACCAGATAGCCATACTCATTCAGTCTATCACCACTGAATGTTACTTGCAAGCGGAACTGGTGTGAGTGGAGCTCCCCTTCTGGACCTGGGTTTGGGACCGTCAGAAAATGTTGCGCGATGAATGATCGTTCAACAGAGACTCGATACGTGCCTGTGGCAGCCTCAGTTGTAGACATACTGCTACTATGGGCCACAGATTGAAAATAGTATGCAGCGTTAGTAGTGGAATCTGACACCAATCGCATCAGCTGGGGACCGATCAAGCGTCTCATACGCTTTTGGTGCATCATCAAATGGCATCGAGAGCAGTTCAAGGCTCGTTTCATCAAGTGTTGAGAGCTGCTCCCAGACAACGTCGAAACGTCTATCAGCAGTCCATCGCCCCCGAAGTGCAGGGTCGATCGTACTGACTTGACTTGCTTGCAATGAGATTCGGCTTCGGTGGAACCGACCTCCAAGAGAGAGTGAGACATCCTTATTGCCGTACCACGACCCAATAATAACCCGCCCGTCGTAGCCAGTTACCTCAACTGCACTATCAAGCGCAGCAGGATTTCCAGACAGCTCATAACAGAGGTCACAGCCAGCAAGCTCACTGTCGGCGTTTTTCGGGAGCATAATTGTGTCTTGTAGTTCAGCAGGATGAATGCTTACATCTGCACCACACTGTCGCGATTGCGATCGGCGAGCAGAGATCGGATCCACGGTAATGAGCCTGGACAACGGAAATGATGAAAGCACTGTCGTCAAGAGCAACCCAACCAAGCCTTGCCCGAAAACAACCACTTCCTCACCGATTTTCGGTGCCCCGTCATGTGCAAGCGAGATTGCGGTTTCCATTGTTGGCAGTAGCGATGCGACTGCTGGTTCGATCTCATCCGGCACCGGTCGAAGCACATCCGGTGTAGCGACAAAATGGCTCTGATGCGGCTGAAACCCAAATACCTGTGTGCCGAGCCATGAGGAAGAGACGTGCTCACCGACAGCAGTAACAACACCAACTGCAGCATACCCGTACTGAAGCGGATATGAGAGCGAGCCATCCAGCGAGTCGATCGAGAGATCGGCTGGAAGGTCTGTTGGCGCGTCGCCACGATAAATCAGTAGCTCTGTCCCCGGGCTGACCGCTGAAACGCTGGTTTCGACGAGCACCTCTCCAGCCGCTGGTGTTGGTTGCTCCTCTTCTCGAAGTTCTGCCGATCGCGGGGCAGTGAAGTACAGTGCCCGGCGAGATTTACTCATCAGTCGCCACTTGCGTGTGCTTTTGAGCCTGCAAACTCGACGGTTGTGCCGTCAAATCGACAGTCCTCAAGCGCATGTTTTGCAGCGATCCCTGCTTCATGTGGTGACTTGCCATTGCCAATTCCAACCTTTAGTTCGACGTTGACATCACTACGGACGTGATCAATCGCCGCTTGGTACTCTGTCGATGTAAGCGATGGGCAGACGGCGATGATGTTGTCTCCACCAACAAAGAAGGACAGTGCACCATGTTCGGTCCGCATATACTCCATCAGGGAGGCATAGCTTCGCTCGATATGGATGAATGAGTCATACTCGTTCATCTGGTCTGTGTAGCGCCCGGTTGCATCATTGACATCAAAGTGCGCGATATGGATCTCCTGCACATCCTCTTCAGGGAGGAATGTGCCGCTCAGAACCTCTGTTCGGTCTTTATCCTGTGCGCTGCCTGCTGCTTGAATGTGTTCGGTTGCCTCATCGAGTGCAACCGCAGGTGTTGCTCCGACACCGACACCAAGACTGATCGTTACCGGATATCGATTGCGGATACTTTCCTGTAGGATTCTGTGTTCTTCTCTGTCGATCCCGTTTGTGACGGCGACCATATTGTCAAACCGTGTGTAGAATACGTACCCATTCCGACCACCAATGAACTGTGCAATATCTGCGAAAAGCCGGGATTGGAGGGTCTGAAGATCCATCTCTCTGCGGGGCTCGGGAGTTACTGTCCATGGGCCGTAGTTATCGATCTGAATGAGCGTCAACTGGGTAGTTGTCACAATACGACACTATACGTACTGCATCACATAGTGTCTTTCCGTTTTTGTGTTGTATACCGATATCGGAACGGTTAATTTCATCAACAAAATGATCGGCGGATTGAATGGATCGTAGCACGTACATTGACTATGAATTATCGGGCAGTAATTTTTGATGTTGATGGCACGATCGTGCGCGGGGACACACCAATTGACGGTGCACGTGTTGGTCTGGAAACTGCCGAAGATGCAGGACTCAACCGGCTGTTCGTTTCGAACAATCCAACAAAAATGCCTCCCGCATATCAAGCCCGGCTCGCACATGCTGGTGTTACTGTTACTGGTGATGATGTCATTACTGCGGGCACTGCAACAACAACATACCTCTCTGAGTTTCATGCGAATGAGGACATCTTTCTGATCGGTGAACCGGGCGTCTCCACGCAGTTTGAAGAGGCCGGACTCTCCCAGACCGAATCGGTTGAGCAGGCAGAAACGCTCGTTGCGTCGATCGATTTCAACTTCTCGTACCAAGATCTACAGGATTCGTTGACAATTCTCAAAGACCCGTCGATCCCGTTCATTGGGACGGACCCGGATATTATCATCCCGACTGATCACGGAGACATCCCTGGCTCTGGAGCAATTATTGGTGCGATCGAGAACGTCACCAACCGCAGCGTTGAGCAGATCTGTGGAAAACCGTCACCATACACGGCGCAACTCGCACTCGATCGGCTCGGAAATCCCGATCCAAGCGAGTGTCTTGTAGTGGGCGATCGACTTGACACAGACATTCTGTTGGGTAAAAACGCAGGAATGACCACCGTGCTCGTCAAAACCGGCGTGACAGACAATACGACGCTCTCTGAGAGCGATATTCAACCGGACTATGTTCTTGAGTCGCTTGCTGAGTTCGATCGCGTTCTCTACTAATTATCATGTGAGGTATTAACTAGCATATATTTTTATACTAGTCGACAAATGTGTTCGTATGGAGTCGAACCATTCACCGTACGTCTTCCGTGACGAACGCGAGCCAACGCCTCAATACCATGTGTCGGAAACAGATGTCGTAATTGTTGATGGGGCCGCAATGACGTATCGAGCGTACCGTCGCTAAGCGTTCGCTATTGGTTGCGTCTGCTGCACAAAAGAAAGTTGAACTGGTGTCGGAGCCGTTAGAACGCGTTACCGTGGACGTCGATCGATGCGTGAAGCTCCGGTTTGAGTGCTGCGTGAACGTGACAGATTCCTTCTGCTCGTTCGACGATTGCAGCGAACTCCTCATCTGAGAGATCCGCTTCAACGTGCATTGTAAACCGAATTGCAGAGAGATCATCCCCGTCATCAAGGTCTGCTTCTGCATCGATCTGGATCTTTCCAAGATCGTCAACGCCTTCTTTTTGGCCACCAACGCGGAACGCAGGGAGGAAACACGCCGCATAGTCTGCGACGAGCACAGCATTCGGATTTGGACCGGCTTCATCAAGTGCGTCAATTGACAGTTCAAACTCGCCAACTTGGCTCGTGCTTGCGTATCCTTCTTCGCTTACGGTGGATGTTTCAATGTCGCTCATAGCGTTTACACTAATGTCTGCATCCGTCCTAAAGCTTGCTCAAGCGGTTCCGTCTCTTACTAACAGAACATACAAGTGTCTGTGTGTATCCACCAAATCTGCTTGTAAGCGTGTCAATATAAATACAAAAATATTCAGTGTTTACGATCGTCTGTGGGCAGTGCTACCCACAGTTATTTATTCCAACTGGAACGGTTCATCCGCTTCAAGTACATGGACCTCCGTGTTCGATCCAGTTGCCTTGACTTCACGAACGAAGTCGTCTGTATCGACTTCGATCGGCGGGAACGTATCATAATGCATCGGGAAGGCGTGATCGACACTCAGCCAGTCAACAGCAACCGCAGCCTGCCATGGTCCCATAGTGAAATGATCACCGATCGGGACGGCTGCAGCATCCGGTTCAAGATATGAGCCGATTACCTCACGCATCTCGGTCATGAGGCTTGTGTCTCCAGCATGATAGAATGTCGTTGATTCTCCGTCGGAGACCTGTGTTGGTTTTGTATCGCTGATAACGTAGCCAGCAGGCATCCCTGCGGAGGTATCATAGCCCGTGTTGATTCCGTTACTGTGGTCTGCACGGACCATTGTTACATACGCATCGCCACATTCAACAGTCCCACCAAGGTTCATTCCCATCCCACCAACTGCATTTTCTAACCCGAACTCGTCGTTCATGAAGGATGCAAGCTCCGGTGTTGCAACAATCGTCGCCTCCGGGAATGCTTCTGCATCAGCAATATGATCCGCGTGCCCATGCGTTAACAGCACGTAGTCCGGCGTCTCAATGTCGCTTGCATCAAGTTCCGTCTTTGGGTTGTCAAAAAACGGGTCGATCAGAAGCGTCGTCTCACCAACAGTCACATACCAAGTCGAGTGGCCGTGCCACGTGAGTTCCATCGTCATAATCCACCTACATATACTCGGTAAATCCACATAAAAGATGGCGGCGCTCCGACTGACTATCTCGAGTGCATCACCTGCCGATGCACGAACGCTTTTTCATCCTGCTATCGTGAGGGTGGGTATGTACACTGCACGATTCCGTGATCCCGCGGGGACAGTTCGAACCGGCACATACAACGAAGGTACGGTCACTGCAGGCGGCGAAACATATGACCTCTCCAAAGACGATGTGACACTCCTTGCTCCCTGTGAGCCATCCAAGATTGTCTGTGTGGGATTAAACTACGCAGACCACGCTGCAGAACGTGATAAGGAGGTTCCAGAACGGCCCCTACTATTTTTGAAACCGCCAAACGCGGTCTCGCCACCGAATAGCACTGTCACGTTGCCTGCTGGAAAAGATCGGATTGACTGGGAGGCTGAGTTCGCGATCGTCATCGGTGAACAGTGTCGAAATGCTACTGCAGACGATGCGTTGGCGTCTGTCGCGGGCTACACCTGTATGAACGATATCTCGAACCGTGATGATCAGGATATTGAAACGAACTGGGTTCGTGGGAAGGCGTTTGATAACAGCGCTGTCCTCGGCCCAGTGCTTGCAGACCCGACAGCGGTTCCCGAGGACGCATCGATCGAGCTCCGTGTGAACGGCGAGACAAAGCAGTCCTCATCAATCGACCAGTTCTTCTTTTCGGTTCCTGAGCTCATTGAAGAGATTTCAGCATATATGACGCTTGAACCCGGTGATGTCATCTCGACTGGAACGCCTGCAGGCGTTGGCCCACTCTCTGACGGTGACGACGTGGCAATCGAAATCGAAGGGATCGGAACCCTCGAACACAGTGTCCGCATTCCGTAGGCCGAGGGCACTGACGGCGAGGTGTAAGCACTCTTAAGGCTCGGCGGCCGAATTCGACGCATATGCAACCGCGGGATCTCTCTGCAAACGCCCCGTACGTCCCAGGTCGAGGGATCGAAGAAGTCGCCCGTGAACTCGGGCTCGATCCATCCGAACTGATCAAACTCTCATCAAACGAAAATCCACATGGCTCCAGCCCAAAGGCAATTGAAGCCGTCGTGACACACGCCGAAACAAATGGGCTCAACGTCTATCCAAAGGCCTCACATACGGACCTTACTGCGGCGATCGCAGACAAGTGGGGCGTCACTGATGAACAGGTTTGGCTCACACCTGGTGCCGATGGGGCGATCGATCTACTCTCACGCGCAATGCTCGAACCGGGCGATCGGATTCTCGAACCTGAACCTGGCTTTTCATACTACAGCATGAGCGCAAAGTACCATCACGGTACAGCGACGAGCTACACCCTCTCAAAGGAATCCGACTTTGCACAAACCAATGCTTTGGTTTTAGATGCGTATGCTGGCGAACGAATTGTCTATCTCACAAGTCCACACAACCCAACTGGCAAGGAGTTCTCACGAGCGGCGATTGTTGAAATTGCAGATGCGGTCGACGATGACACGCTCATTGTGGTTGATGAAGCGTATGGTGAGTACAGTGAGCGACCAAGCAGCATCGGACTGATCGATGACGATGACCATGACAATATTGCTGTCCTTCGAACGTTCTCAAAGGCATATGGCCTTGCTGGTCTCCGTATCGGCTATGCGGTTGTTCCTGAATCGTGGGCTGATGCATACGCTCGTGTGAATACACCATTTGCCGCGAACGAGCTTGCCTGCCGGGCTGCACTCGCTGCCCTCACCGACGACGAGCACGTCACACAGTCCGTAGAGACAGCACAGTGGTCCCGTGAATACATGCAATCAAACCTCGACGCCCAAACGTGGGATAGCGCAGGGAACTTTATTCTTGCAGATGTCGGCGATGCAAAAACAGTCGCAGCAGAGAGTCAAGCACGCGGCGTAATCATCCGTGACTGCACAAGCTTTGGACTTCCACAGTGTGTTCGCATTTCGTGTGGAACTCGATCGGAGACACACAAAGCCGTTGAGACGCTGAATTCGATTCTCAACGAGGTTGCGATCCACTGATGCGCGTTGCTGTTACCGGGACTCCTGGAACTGGAAAAACGACTGCTGTTACTGCAGCAGACTCCCTTTCAGTGCCCATCGTCCATCTTAACGAAACAATAACTACCCATGAACTGTGGACGGAGCGCGACACCGATCGAGATTCGCTCATTGCTGATCTCGACGCCGTTCGGTCTCACCTCGGTGCATGGGAGGGAATCGTCGAGTCACATCTTTCACACTATCTTGATGCCGATCGAGTGATTGTTCTTCGATGTGAGCCTGCAACACTGGAATCACGACTACTTGACCGTGGTGAGACACCGAAAAAGGCACGGGAAAATGCTGAAAGCGAAGCCCTCGATGTACTCCTCTCGGAGGCGGTTTCCCAACACGGTGCAGAGAAGGTGTATGAGATTGACACAACTGGGAAAAAACCGAAAGAAGTTGCAACCGAAATTGAAGCCGTCGTCACAGGAACAAAAGAACCAAGCGCTGGGACGGTAGACTTTACGCAGTACCTCACACAATGACACTTGATCAGTTCCGCCCTGTTGCAAACCGACTGCTCTCCCCATTTGTCACTGCCGCCGATAAAGTGGGGCTCACGCCAAACAGCGTCAGTGTCCTTGCAGTTGGGTTTGCAGGCGCTGCGGCTGTTGCCTTCTCGTTTGCTGAACCGATCTGGTATCTTCTTGGTGCGCTATTTGTCTTAGCAAACGGGTGGCTGGACCTTCTCGATGGTGCACTCGCACGTGAGCAGAACAGCGCATCAGCAAGCGGCGATCTTCTTGATCACGTTCTGGATCGGTATGCAGATATTATTATCCTTGCTGGACTTGCTGCTGGAATTGAACAGTACGCGCTTGGCTTTGCAGCGGTTACCGGTGTGTTGATGACCTCGTACCTCGGGACACAGATCCAAGCGGTTGGCCTCGGTCGAGCATATGGTGGCCTGCTTGGGCGAGCCGATCGACTCGCACTTATCGGTTTTATTGGCGTCGCGACGGCTGTCTACCCGGCAGCGCTCATTTTCGGGCTTAATTTAATTGGCCTCTTGCTTGTGCTGTTCGCGGTTGTAGGCCATCTCACCGCATTCCAGCGATTCTGGGGTGCGTGGTCAGATATTGAGTAGTAACGCAGTTATCCGACGACGCACCTTTTTTATTCGGGGGCAGTGTAACGGAAGGTATGCCACAGTGCGAGATGTGTGGTGCGACTCAAGGGTCGCTCACTACCACGAAAGTTGAAGGTGCCGAGCTAGAACTCTGTGACTCGTGTAAGGATTTCGGCACTGAAGTCCGCACTACGTCGCCATCTAGCTCCGGAAGCAAATACTCTACCTCCTCCAGTTCTGGGAAAGCTAGCGGTGCTTCCACAAGCTCTGCGGGCGCAGGATCGTCTTCCAGCTCCGGATCGACTCGTCGACGCCGTGATATGTTCGATGATATGGACGAGATTGCAGCAGACTATGACGATCGGATTCGGAGTGCGCGAGAGTCACGAAATCTGACACAGGAGGAACTTGCAAACAAACTCAATGAAAAAGCAAGCCTCATTCGCAAACTCGAACGCGGTGATATTCTTCCGAGTGATGGCGTTCAAAAGAAACTCGAACGATCGCTCGATATCTCACTTACCGAAGGAACCGATGTTGATGCTGATGACTGGTCTAGCGGATCCAGCAGCGGGATGACACTCGGTGACGTTGTCAAGCGAAAAGACTGATCACGAACGACCAGGTTATTTTTTGAGCAAGTCCGAAGGATCCGAGGAGTCTCCACCGTCTGTCTCAACAAATCCATAGCTTGTCGTGAGATGTGAAATAATATAATCGACGGTACTCGGATCATAGCTCCAAAAGCCGTAGAACTGACGTGGCTCTCGTTCTTCAGCCAAGAGCGCGCATTTATTTTGGTCAATCCCTGCTCCATCATAAGCAACAAACCATGTGTTTCTGATTTCAGGTGCCCGCTCGACGTGGATCGTAAATCCGTCATGATCTGGGACATCCCCTTCCGGTGCGGCATACGCATGCACATCAAGTCCGTCTCGAGACCCAATCCGGTTGTATGTTGGGACCTCTCCTGCAAGCACCGATAGCGTCTGGAAGCCGGAGTGTAGCTGGCCTCTACCGATTCGGAAGGCTCGGTCTTCAATTTCGCGGGAGGCAGCGACCATCTTTCCGATCGAGTAGGAGGTAAACATCGTCTCGTCAAGATGATCCAATATTGGTCTGTACGTTTCCGTTTCAAATCCAGGCTCTGTAGAGCTACTTAAACCTAAAATTTCATCAACACCTGCTGCAGTAACAAATTCGCCGTCGCGGCTCAGCACAACAAACGATTGCGGACTACCATCCAGTGTCCCGGATTTGACAGAGATGTTGCGATCGGAAAAGTGCTCTCGGAGCGAATCCACTGCCTCTGGATCCGCATTAACCACAGTGAGCACCTTTTCATGGGCTTCAACGCCCGAGATAAGTTCGATGAGGGACATCCTCGATACAAATACTACACTGCACAACTATTTGGAGTTTTGCACTGCATTAACACGATCAATGCGCTGGTACATACACATCTCGACGCAACTGTAGCCGAAATGATCAAGCTATTTGCGTTTCAGGACGAACGGCAATATGTACAAATGTTCATTCTGGTTAATTTGAAAGCGTACCCGTGTGACCCAGTCGAAATCGCAACTGCAGCGAATACGGTTGCAGAGTCCTCTGGTGTTAGAATTGCTGTCGCTGCACAAGCAGCGCATCTTGAACGTGTCTCAGAAACCGGCGTCGAAACGTGGGCCCAACACGTCTCGCCAAACGGACATGGAAGTTTCACTGGTAGCACGCTCGCGGAAGCGGTCGCGGATGCAGGTGCGGTTGGAACGCTGATCAACCACTCGGAGAACCGACGCAAACTTGCAGATATTGACGGTTCGATCGAAGCCGCAGAACGCGTGGGACTTGAAACATGTGTCTGTGCGAACAATCCTGAACAAACCGCAGCGGTTGCTGCGTTGTCACCTGACTCTGTTGCGGTTGAGCCACCGGAGCTAATTGGTGGGGACGTGTCCGTAAGTAGCGCCGACCCAGATATTGTCAAAGATGCCGTTTCGGCTGCGGCTGCTGTGAACGAAGACGTCGACGTATTCTGTGGTGCTGGAGTTTCAACTGGCGATGATGTGGTTTCTGCAGGCGAACTCGGTGCAACAGGTGTGCTTCTTGCAAGCGGTGTTGCAAAAGCAGACGATCCAAAAGCTGTACTTGAAGATCTCGTATCCGGGCTCTAAAATAGGTGCTTTGGTCTCGCCTTGTGCGTATGTGAGGTATCAGCTGCGTCCGAGCTAATCCATATCAAACATAAATCCGGGTGTCGATGCTTTGCTCGGGCGGGTCTCTCGTGGATCTTCAACCTCTGACACAAACGCGGATTCCACAGCCGCAACCATCTCGGACACTTCATCGTCTGCAAGTTGGTGTGCATATGCATCATCGATTAAATCCGGAACTGCATACTCGTACTCTCCACGACCGATGTGTTGGACAACACCTGCTTGTCTGAGCGGGCGATGCCGACTGTATGCGAACTGTTGGTCTGCATCGCCTCCAGTTTCGATATGTGCGGTGAGCGGGTCGCTTGTTTTGACTTCCCGATAGTGACGGAGAATTTCGAGACTCGGCTCTGGGAGCTGTGTAACCCGATCGACTAATTCCTCAATGACTGCCTGTCGGGTGCCAATGTCGACCGCCTCTGCAAACTTCATCGCTTCCTCAGCGATCTCTTCCCTTGATACCGTCCCTAACCTGGCAAGTGCTGCAATTTCGTCATCGACATTCTCTTCGGAGGGTTGTGCGTGTGCCTCTGCCTCTACGTCTGTATCACCTTCTCCCTGGTCTGACTTTGCCCATGCCCGAACCTGCTCGTCCGTCCACTCGTCTGTATCTGTCGTTGTCTCCTGATCTGTTTCTCCCTGTATTTGTGTTCCGGATGATTGGTCAAGCTCTCCGTCTACGTGCTCGCCAGGCTCATACTCGTAGAGATCGGACTGCTCATCATCACGCGCAAGATTCCGTCCTTCACCACCATGATACGGCGCCTCCGATCGTTGTAAGAGCGCTTGTGCAAACTGATCGGCCATACGACTGAGATCTTTGGCCTCCTCAAGTTCGCGTTTGAGCTGTCGGATCGTTGCATCTTTCGTGTCCAACTGCTGGCGGAGATCGGCGATCGTACTCTCTCGGCGCTGTTTTTCGTCAGAGATATCTGCGAGCTCAGAAACAAGGTTTCCACTGACGGATTTTAATTCCGGTCGCTCAAAATCGTCTAACCCAGGTGTTGCACCAGCATCGAATGTGCGCTTTCGGTGGAACTGCACGCGGCGAATTGATTCGGACCAGTCAGTGACAAGAAATCCTTCACCATCCCCAAGATCCTCAACCGCACTTGCATACTCATTTCCAAGGATACGGCCAACAACTTTGGTGTCGTTTCGCCATGTAAGGCGGTGCCAAACAAGCCAATCACATTGCGTAATGAAATCTTTCTTTACATCTGCAGGCCGCTGGCTAATTCCTAAAATCCCGAGGCCGTGTTTTCGCCCTCGCTTTCCGATTTTAATGAGCATCTTTCCAGCCTCGCCCATCCCGCCTTTTTCGGGGATATACTCGTGGCACTCCTCAATGACAAGCAGAAACGGTTTTTTAAGTTTCTTTTCTTTGGCGAATAGATGCCGGGCAGTCTCTAAGATCAACTCTTGGGCATCCGAATCATCTAAATACCCTGACACGTCTAAAATAATTGGAACGTTCTGTTCGAGCGCTAAGGAAGCAATCTTTTCTGCATGCTCCGGACTGACTTGAATGTCACACTCCTCATCCGCGCCGACATGTAGTACCTCGTACTCTTCTTTCAAGCCATAGTATTCGCCATCCGAATCAACAACAAGCACTGGAAAGTTGTTATCCAGCAAATTTTCCATCATCACGGACGCGGTGTTTGACTTTCCAGACCCTGACTTTCCGGTGACAAACCCTCTCCCCGTAAGGATGTCGACAACAGGGAGTTCAACGGGAGTTCCAGGCTCGATCTCGTCGGTTCCACCAAGTCCGGCGCTTACATCTGCGACGGTGATTTTCTCCGCGTTACTCATTCTCTATCGAATAGCAACGCCGAAGACACATAGTTTATACTGTGAATTGTGACTTTCTGTACCGAGGATCGATCGCTTCACACTACTCTTGCGGATCGACGTCTGAATCCGAAAATGAAAATAACGACGCTTGCCCCTCAGATATAGACCGCTCTTCGGTTGCATCATCCGTTGTGTCTGGTGGATCGACCCAGTCTAACAGCGTCTCACCGGTAGGTGTGTCCGGATCTGTGCCGGAATCTGACTGTCGCGATGTGTCTCCCTGTTCGTTCTCGAATCCACTCAATGTGACCTGATCGCTCGCTCCAAAATCAAGGTTTGAAACACGCACTCCCACTTTTCTTACAGTTGCTCCCACAAACTCAGTATACAACTCATCTGCAATCGTTGACACTACATCTGGGTCATCAATAGGCCCGGGAAGCGATCGTGCCCGGGTGTTTACGTCGAACGGTGGAGAGACAATTTTAATTCCAATTGTCCGATACAACGCCCCACGGCTTCGGGCACGGGTTGCAACATCCCCAGCAAGCGCCTGTATCTTTTCTCGAATCTGTGCAGAATCATCTGTTGACGCTGTGAATGCAGACTCCCGTGAGAGGCTTTTCGGGTTTCCGCTGGGTGTCACCACCCGTGAATCTTCTCCCCGCGCTCGTTCATACAGTTCTTCACCGCGGCTACCGAACTGTGTTATCAACATCGTCCGATCGGCAGATGCAAGTCCTCCTGCGGTCTCAATCCCGTGTTCTCTGAGTTCACGCGCGGTCACTGGACCAATACCATGGATATCGTCGATCGGAATTGGCTCCAGAAACGATCTGACTGTTGCTGGCGGAACGACCGTTAATCCATCCGGCTTCTCAAAGTCGCTTGCGATCTTTGCAGTTGCCATATCAGGGGCGACCCCGATGCTTGCAGGAACACCGACTTCCCGATCAATTCGATCCTTGATATATCGGGCGTAACCCTCTGCGAGCGTTCTCGTGTCACCGTCAGAGACTGTATCCCACCCTGTCCGATCGGTTACATCGAGGTATGCCTCGTCAATGCTGACTTCCCGAACGGTTTCAGCACACTCATGAAGAATTGATTTCACTTCACTTGCAATGTCTTTGTAAAACTCCATGTCAACAGGACGGTAGTGGCCGACAGGGCCATCATACCCTGCGTCTGTGTGTCCAACGCGTGGGAGTGCGTCTAGTGCCTGCCGTATTGGCTGGGCACTTTCAACACCATGTGCTCGTGCCTCATAACTGGCTGTTGCGACCGCACCATGGGTCTCACCATGCTCGTATCCCATCCCAACAATAACAGGCCTACCGTCTAAGGACGGCTCTTTCAACCGCTCACAGGATGCATAAAAACAGTCCATATCGACATGGAAAATGATCCGATCGACCGGATCCTCACCCACGTCTGTCCCAGGGAGCTGACCTGTTGTCATCGCACAGTGTCGCTTACAGTTGCGAGGGGTTTAGTATTCGGTACGCACGGTGAATGTGGACAGACAAAAAACCACATCAGCTAAACGCCCCGCTCACAAAAGAATATCAATGCTTGAGGCGATCGTTCTGTTTGGCTCTGCAACCCTTTTAACATATCTTGGCTACCAAATTCGGTATCGTGGGCGTGTCGATCTTATTTCAGGCCCGCAGCCAGAACAAATCACGGATCATGCAGGATTGGCACATTTTGCTGGTGCTGCAGTGTTACGAATCGCATTTATTACGTTTATTATGGGTGTTACTGTGTTTTTCGAGTACGACTCAACCGTGATCTGGGGAATCTACATTGTGACTATGTTGTTACTTGTCGGAATCGTTGTCGTCGGCTCATTCCGATTTTTCGAACCTGCAGAACCGACCGGTGTTGATGAAGAGTAACCTCTCTGCGACGTGCGGTCTGTTCGACTCTCTATTTTAATCGCTCTTGTAGAAATGACGGATGTGCAGCCGTCACACCATCGATCGCCAAAATCTCCTCTGCAATTATAGTACCCAACTCATCACCGTCACCAGCACGTACTTCTGCCATCAGCATGTGGTCTCCTGAAGAGGTATACAGCGACTCGATCGAATCAAGCGCCTGCAGCTTTCGGGTGACTTCGACGTACCGGCCGCTATCGACATCCATCCCCACGAATGCAATTGATTGCGAGGAGAGCTTTTTCGGATCAATATCAGCAGAGTACCCAACGATGACGCCGCTATCTTCAAGCTGTCTAATGTATTTTCGAACTGTTGGTTTTGATACTCCTGCTCTGTCAGCAATCTCCGCATAGGATGCTTGTGCATCATCCTCAAGAACGGAGAGAATACGATCCGCGGTAGACGTTGTGCTCATAACTACCTATTTTGTTTCGCAGAAAAAATACCTTGCGAACACGTAAACCAAAACACACCCTGTGAGTGCTCGGTTTTCGCTTCGCGCAGTGTGTCTTGTTATTTGTGCTTGTCGAGGAAGTGGTCTGCCGATCGCTCCCACTCGTAGGAGTCGTCGAAGTACCGCTCTGCAAGCGGTTCTTCTGGAATCTCGCCAATTGCACGTTTCTCCTGTTGGTAGGATGGTCGGTCCTCGTCAACGTAGAATCGACCAGTAAGGACGGTTCCCTCGTGGAGCGCATCCTCAACCTCTGCCATCATTGCTGCTGCTTCGCGTCGATCGTTGACGTCGAAGTCGTAGTCATCGGAGTCTTGTACGTCGATGTATGGGACGTACTGGCGTGCATCCTTGTTCCAGGTTGGACATTGGGTGAGGAAGTCAATGTGTGCAAAGCCGTCGTGCTCCATTGCCTCAATAATGATCTCTTTTGCCTGGTTTGGATTCACTGCTGCCGTCCGTGCGACGTAGGACGCACCGGATGTCAGCGCTAGCGAAAGCGGTCGGATTGGATCCTTTGCGCTTCCGGATGGCTGTGTTTTCGACTTATGGCCTTTCGGACTCGTTGGGGAGGTCTGTCCCTTTGTGAGGCCGAAAATCTCGTTGTTGAACACAATATACGTCATATCGTGGTTCTCACGAGCGGTGTGCATGAAGTGATTGCCACCGATACCGTAGCCATCACCGTCACCACCTGCTGCAACCACTTCGAGACCTGGGTTCGCAAGTTTTGCTGCACGAGCGATCGGGAGCGATCGGCCGTGGAGCGTGTGGAATCCATAGCTCTCAAAGTAGCTGTTGAGTTTTCCAGAACAGCCGATACCGGTCGTGAGAAGAATCTCATCCGGTGTTCGGCCGAGTTCTGCTGAAGCGCCTTTCAGTGCCTTCAGGACACCGAAGTCACCACATCCTGGGCACCACGTCGGCTGTGGTTCAAGACCAGGGGTAAACTCGTTTTGATCAACGTCTCTTCCGTCTCCGATTGCATTGAACGCACTCATAATCAGTCACCTGCTGCAGGAACGAATTTGGTCTCCAGCCCTTGGAGATCGTCCCCTTTGATGATGGTTGTTTTGAAGCCTTCGACGATGTCTGCTGGCTCGAATGGGTTTCCGTTGTATTTGAGAAGGCTCGAAAGTTTCTCGCCGTAGCGTCCAAGTTCCTTCTGGGTGAGTCCACGGAACTGTGCGGATGCATTCATCTCAATAACAAGTGCCTCATCGACACTTTCGAGGAATTCGGTAACCTCCTCAACTGGGTACGGCATCATATCACTCACGCCGAGCGATTTGACTGAGTAGCCCTGGTCAACGAGGACATCAACTGCCTCTTCGACAGTTCCCTGCTGGCTACCGAACGTAAGGAGACCGTATTCGGCGTCATCGTCACCGTGGTAGGTCTGGTGTCCGTCCTCGAGGTCGTCGAGGTACGCGCGGATTGCCTCCTGTTTCTGCAGACGTCGGTTCATCTGCGCAACACGGTTCTCTGGGGTCTCTGCAATGTGCCCCTCTGGAGTGTGTTCGTTACCGGTTGCGAGGTATCGGCCGCCCTTCTGACCGGGGATCGATCGTGGGCTGACACCGTCTTTAACATCGTGTTGGAATCGCTGGTATTTGCCAGTGTCCGAGTGTGGAGCATCCTCGAGCTCAGCCTCGGTCAGTACGCTGCCGAGGTCTGGGTTTGGATCTCGATCGAAGTGGCTTGCCGGTACGTTCATCAGCTCGCCGCCGAGCTTCTGATCATACAGGATAAGCGATGGAATCTGGTACTCGTATGCGATCTTGAACGCCTGTCGCGTCTGATCGTACGCCTCTTCAACAGTTCCCGGTGCGAAGACAACACGTTGGGAGTCTCCCTGTGAGCTGTAAAGGACGTGTTCCAAGTCAGCCTGCTCTGGCTTCGTTGGCATACCAGTCGATGGACCTGCACGCATTGCCTCGATAAGGACAATCGGCGTTTCGGTCATCTCTGCAAGACCAAGCGGTTCGCCCATCAGTGCAAAGCCACCGCCGGAGGAGCCCGACATTGCTTTGACACCTGCGTGGCTTGCACCAACAGCGAGTGCCGCTGCAGCAATCTCATCTTCGACCTGCTCTGAGATGCCGCCGATCTTTGGGAAGTTCTGACAAAGAATGGTGAACACTTCGGTCCACGGAGTCATTGGATAACCTGCAATGAACCGGCATCCTTCGTCGATCGAACCGTATGCGATCGCATCCGATCCTGAAAGCAGAACCTGTTCTTCATCGTGCTCTCCCTCTGGGACCTTCACGTCGTGTGCATCGACGTCGTACTCGTCTTGTACGAGCTCATATGCCTCGTGAAGAATCTCGAGGTTTGGCTCGAGAATCTTCTCCGGCATCGCATCCGTCATGAGATCTTCGATCCAATCCGTGTCGATGCCTGCGAGCGCACACGTGACACCAACACCGGCGGTGTTACGCATGACTTCACGGCCGTGCTCACGAGCCATCGATCGGAGGTCAAGGTCGTAGACGTGCCAGTTGTTTGCCTCGACGCGCTCGTCGAAGTCTTCGATCTCGGATGCATCAAGCAGTCCCGAGTCGTAAACAATCACACCACCTTCTCGAAGCTCATCAAGGTTCTCCGAGAGCGGTTTAATCTCCTCGTTTCCGTAGTACGCACCCTCTTTTGGGTTACGTGCGAAGGAGTCACCAAGTGCAAGAAGGAAGTTGTAGCCGTCCCCTCGTGACTTGACTTTTTCGCTGGAAACGCGGATTTCCGTGTAGGTATGGCCGCCACGGATACGTGATGGATAGTGTCGATGCGTGAATACGTTCAGCCCCGAACGCATCAGTGCTTTCGCGAAGTTCTGGCTCGTCGAAGCGATCCCGTCACCGGAACCCCCCGCGATTCGCCAGATAAGTTCGTCGTCAGTCATAATTACGGTCACGGCCCCGGTGGGCCACTAGTGATCATAACTTACAATGACCGCGTAAAAGACTTTGCTATGCAATGGCTAGGAACAATCATTAAAGACTTGATTTGCTGGACGAATGTCCATGAAATATCGTTCAAAATTCTCGTAATTTGACGATCAAAACGTAATATATGACTAGTCTCTACAGTGTCTAATATAAGGCCATATATAGATGTTAATTTCAAGCGCTAGAACAATCCGGCTGCGCCACGGACACCATAGCCTGCTGCAACAAGGAAGACAATATAACACACATTTCCACAGAACGACGTAAGTAGAAACCGTCGTCGTGGGTAGTTACTCATCCCCGCTGGAATTGTCATGAGACATCGAATCCCCGGTATTGCATTGGTACCAACAATCCCCGCACCGCCGTAACGATCGAACACGGTATCAACAAACTGCATTCGTTTTTCACCAACTCGTGCCCTGCTCCACTCAGGAAGTTCATCCAATCGTGGAACCGTTTTCCGTATCCCTATGAACTCGGTTGCACCATCTACAAATCCACGGTATAGCGTCCACTGGCCAACCGTTGCTGCAATAACACACAACACACAAATGAAGAGAAGATGGCTGTTTGTCGGTGATAACACGCCAACGTATGCGATGAACACGATCGGTGGCTGTAGCAGTTTTCCAACAATGAGGCCCTCAAAATAAAAGAGGACAACAAGCGCAGGGATCCCAACCGTCAGTGCAACTGTGACGATCGTGCCGATCGGATCCGAGAGAACCATACGTATCGTACTAGATCACGACTGAAAATAAACCGGTATGTTTGTCGAAACTACTCGTTGTGCGGGCTTCGGGGATGGTACTCCGTATCGTATTTCCCAGGAGCATTATCAAGTCGATCGGCATTGATCCGACCGGACAACAACATGAAATCCAAAATTGTCAGATTAAGCATTGCCTCGACAACGGGAACTGCGCGCGGCGGAAGCACTGGGTCGTGTCGGCCAACAACCTGAATCTCTTTCTCTTCGCCGGTTTCCCAATCGACCGTGATCTGTTTTTTTGGAATTGATGTCGGTGCGTGCCACGTTGCTTCACCCCAAATCGGCTGTCCAGTTGTTATTCCACCCTGAACTCCACCGTGTTTGTTTCCAACTGGTTCTGGATCGCCATCGTCGTCGAATTGCCAGTCCTCGTTTCGATCTTTTCCGGTCCATTCTCTGGCTTCTTTTCCAAGCCCAAACTCAACATGTGTTGTCGCTGGAATGGAAAACAGTGCTTGTCCAAGCCGTGATGGGACCGAATCAAATCGTGGTGCACCAAGCCCGCGTGGCACCCCGCGGGCCTCGAAGTAGATCGAACCTCCAATTGAGTCACCTTCTTTCTGGTACCGATCGGCTTCCTCACGCATTTTTTCGGCTGCATCCGGGTCCGCACACCGGACGTCATTTTCTTCGGTGTTCTCCAAGATATCTTCCCACGTTACATCGCCTGCTTTGACATCACCAATCTGGTTGACGTGCGCTTTGACCGTAATGCCGTGTTGCTCGTTGATGAGTTTCGCAACTGCGCCCGCTGCAACCCAATTTACTGTCTCGCGCGCGGACGATCGACCACCGCCACCCCAGTTTCTGGTTCCAAACTTTGCCGAGTAGGTGAAGTCACCGTGACTTGGGCGTGGTGCGGTGACGTATGGTTCGTATTTTCCCGATCGTGCGTCTTTGTTCTCGATGACCATTCCGATCGGTGTTCCCGTCGTATAGCCGTCTTGGACGCCGGAGTTGATGGTTACCGCATCAGGTTCGCCGCGGCTTGTCGTAATCATTGATTGGCCGGGCTTTCGTCGATCGAGCTCTTTTTGAATCGCTGCTTCGGTCAGTTCCAATCCCGCTGGACAGCCGCTGACAGTGACACCCATGGCTTTACCGTGGCTTTCACCATAGGTCGTCACCTGAAAGAGCCGACCAAACTGATTTCCATTCATTACGATACGTTGAGAGCGGGGGCCATTTGAACCTTGCAATCCATACAAAGACTACCGCACACCAAATGAACATACGAAACTATCAGTCTCTGCGTAATGTATATCATATATGAACAGTGTAGTACCGCAGTTGGGGCCGATTGACGCGCTTATTTCAGTATTTGGCCCATTTGCACTGCCCGTTCTTTTGTTTTTCGTCGGTCTCTGTGGCTATCTCGCTCTGTTAAAACTCAACCAGTGGTGGGTTGCTCGATCGTAACAACCGTTTTTGTTTGCGTGGCTCTGTTGAATTTCTCAATCAGTGATCTGCTTTTTGCGATCGTGCAAGATAAAGAAAATGTATTCAGCACGATCATTTGGACTTGGCAGACATACAATATTAGTAGGACCGATCGAAGCGAAATAGCACGATATCTATCTAATGGCACACGCAAGCGTGAGCAATCGGTCGGGCGATGGGATACGGTAGTTCAAGATACGAACGGCAGTAGCTCGATGTTGAGATTTCACCCTGGATGAAGACTTTGCCTACTGCTTTTGAGCCACATCGGTGCGGTTATTGTTTCATATTTGAAACTACTTTTGATTTGGAGAATTACAGACAGAAGCCCTAATGAACCTTTTGAGAATGTTTAAGCTCTCATAGAGCATGTTACCTATTATTTATGAGGTACTTACCACCGACGAAGGCATTCATTCGCGTTTTCCTTGCGCTTGCGCTCGTCACTGCCACAGTTGGCGCCGGTGCCACCCCGGTCGCAGCCCAGAGTGACCAACCTGACTGGGCGGTCGATATGTTCGGGGAAATAGAACCGGTGATACAAACGTACAATGCGAACGTGGACGTATCAAAGGAGCATTTCGTAGTACGGTGGTCTATCAGCATCTTGGGGGGTGAAACGGTGAACCTTCACGTGTTTGACCACGAGAACGACACCATTGCGACCGCATCATTCCATCTAGACAACGACTTGCAGATGGAGGAGTTTGAACTGGGCACTCGTGACGACGCTACGCTGCATATCCTCACGGACAAAGACACGTTGGAAAAAGTCCTCACGTCTCCCGATCCCGGTTCTGAATTCCGATCGGCCTACCTGAACGGAGATCTGCGTTTCTCCGGTAACGGGATGATCAACTCACTCAAGTGGAGCCTCGTTCACGGAATCAGCTGGGTGCATTCCGCAATCTTCGGCTAGCGTGGTCAGCGCACCTCAGACGACCTCCTCGTTTGCGTTACCGCCACGGCGCGCCGTCCGGATCGATCACACGCATTTCACGATCGATAGTTTCGATCTCTTCAAGATCGGCCTTCGTTAGTTCGATCTGTTGTGCCTCGTAGTTTGCACGAATATGCTCGCCAGTTGCCTTTGGGATCGGGACAACAGTCTCTTGTTCGAACGCCCATGCGAGACAGACTGCTGCAGTCGTTGTATCGTGACGCGCTGCAATCTCGACAAGTTCTGGTTCAGAGAGAATTTCTCCGCGACCCAGTGGCGAGTACGCGACCAGATGATGGTTGTGCTTTCGTGCGTAACGTCGAAGCTCCTCCTGTTGTAAAAACGGATGACATTCGACTTGATGTGCGGCAATCGGAACCGAGAGGTGATCGCGGGCGTCATCGAGCAACTCCGGCGTGAAGTTTGAAACACACAGATGATCCATCACGCCGTCATCGTACAGCTCCTCAAATGCAGCAAGTGTCTCCTCTGCGTCATATGCGCTGATCGGCCAGTGGACATAGAGCATCTCAACCGATTCGACACCGAGCCGATCGAGACTTGCTTTTGCCGTCCGCTTTGCATCGTCCGGCGCTAAATTATCCGGATGGACTTTTGTTGCGAGAATCACATCCGATCGATCAACACCGCTCCGTTCGATTCCCGCGCCAACATACGCCTCGTTTTCATACATCTGTGCGGTGTCAATATGACGATACCCCACATCAAGCGCGGTTACAACGCTCTCTGCACACTCATCTGGGTCTTTGTTTGCGGATGTTCCAAGTCCCAACGCAGGAAGTTCAAGACGACTCATGCGACTACGTTCACAGTCCGCTAAAAAATAGCTGTGTACCGCGGCGATCGCCTCAGTCCGTGTTTGGTGTCTTTTTGCGAATAAATCGGTCGTATGCTGAGAGGAACTCCTCGTTCGACTCTGCGGTTGCTTCCCACGCAATCAGCCCACGCTCTTTGTCAGTTCCACTAATTGTGTTATCCAAAAACAGCGCAATGAGCCCGCCGACAGCCATCCCTGTCGAGCCAATCACAAGGATAGTTGTTGCGATTGCGTCGACACCAAGTAGCAGTCCAACGTATGGAATTGCATCAAGCGTAAGCACGATCGTTCCGAGTACTGCCGCATCAGTCAGGCCGGCTGCGATCGCATCAACGCCATCGATGTTGCCCATGTATGCTGGAATTGCCATTCCTGCAAACATCGAAATTCCGACAATGAAGAGATTTCGTTGCGAATCAAGTTCGACATATTTCAGATTCGCAAGACCAACAGCAATAATTTGGCCGAACATTGCGATATACAGTCCACCGATGATTGGACTTGGAATTGATGCAACAAGCGCGCCGAACCAGCCGGAGAATCCGAAAATCAACATGACAACCGCACCGATCTGGACAACATACCTCGAAGCAACACCGGTGAGACCGATCGCACCGATGTTTTCGGAGTATGATGTTGACCCACCTGATCCCATGACTCCTGAAAAGACGTTCATGATCCCTTCCATTCCAATTCCGTGGTTGATTCGTTTTTCGCTTGGTGCAGCAGCGCCTGACAGTCTGGCAACCGCATAGTAGTCACCGAGACTTTCGACGATCGATGCTGCAACTCCTGCGAGCATCCCGATTACGAATGCAGCGGTAATCTCTGGAATTCCCCACTGGAACGGTGTGATTGGAAGTAGCGCGGGAGTTTCGTTCAGTGTCTGTGCACCAAAGTCAACGTAGCCCGGCGCATCCGGGGAGTAGATACCAACCGTCGAGAACAAGAACGCAATGACGTATGCACCAACGATTCCTAACAAGACTGGGAAAAGTTTGAACAGGCGATTCGTGTCGAGATACTGTGAAAAGAGGACGATGAGCGCAAGTGTAAGACCAAGCAGCCACCAGTCCTGATTGGCGGTAGTAATATCAGGTGCATCAAAGAGCGAAAGGCCGATAAGTGCGATCGTTGGAGCGATCACCACTGGAGAAAGATACTGTTTGAGCTTTCCAACAAGCCCAAGATACCCGATCACAACCTGGACGATCGCCGCAACAATAATCGCACCCTGTAGCTGTAACAGTGCAACCTGCCACGCCTCACCAGCGGGATTCGTTGCTTGGACAACTGCAATAACTGCAAGTGCAGGCGCGAGCAGGGAAAACGGGGCACCTTGGACGATCGGATACCGATTTCCAAACGTCGTTTGGGCTAGTGTTGCGATTCCAGAGACAACAAAGAATGTCCCGATGAACTGTGGCCACAGCTCTTGTGGCATACCAAGTGCTTCAGCCAGAATAAGCGGAACCGCAATATTTGCACCAACCATCGTGAGGTAGTGCTGAATGCCCAGAAACGCGGAGGTGACAACCGGTGGTTTGTCATCAATACCATACTTTACAAGTTTTTCTCGCTCCACGTCGCTCATATGCTCACCTGCATTGAACGTGACTGAATAACTGAAAGAATATATACGTACCTATGTTTATTTTTCACCCACCACCCAATTCTAACTCATATTACAATGCACAAACATGAATATCACGTCTGTTTTATTGCGCATTCATAAAAGCCGCTAGCTCTGACTGTGTTGGCAGTGCGGTCATTGCACCTGGTGCGGTTGTCGTGAGTGCAGCAACTGCATTCCCGCGTTCGAGTGCTGTGTTGAGCGAACTTTCGGTTGCCAGTGCAGAAATCAATCCTGCGGTAAACGCATCACCGGCCCCGGTCGTGTCAACTGGATCGACACTGAATCCACTATGAGATATACTCCGGGTTGAATCGGAATTATTCCACGGCGCTTCCGGCGTTGATCCAGCAGTGACACCATCTGCACCACGTGTGAGACAGACCGTATGTGGTCCTTCATCTCTATTCAACAGCGAGCGAACGATTGCGTCCGGGTCGACGTTCGTATCGAATCCAGCAGCGTCTAGATCGTCCGTTGTAACTTTCAATACGTCTACAACAGAGAGAATATCACGAATAGACTCACCGAAATCGAACGTGGTCCAGAGCTCAGGTCGAGCATTTGGATCGAAGGACACTGGAATCCCGTGTTTTTTAGCCGCAGTTGCAAGCGCTTGGGTTGCAGAGCGGGAAGGCTCGTCAGCCAACGTTACACCGCCAACGTGGACCCACGATCGCCCGGCGAGCAGTGCATCGTCTACTGTATCCGCGGTCATTTGTGTGTCGGCACTTTCGTGACGATAGAAACTGAACTCTCGCTCCGCATCCGTCCCTAAACTTACAAACGCAAGCCCCGTTTTTGCGGCTGAGTCACGTTCAATGTGCGCCGTCGAGAGCCCCTCAGCGGTTAGTGTATCCACGAGAAAGTCACCAAACTTGTCGTCACCAACACGGGTCCAGAACATCGGTACTGTCCCAAGCCGAGCCAGCCCAACAGCGACGTTTGCTGGTGCACCGCCTGGTCGTCGTGAGAATGATTCAACGGTTGAAAGAGAGCCAGCACTGTCCGGGAGAAAATCAATGAGCGTCTCACCTGCAACGAGTATCTGATGCATAATTGTTCGAGTAGAGTAACATGTGTGCACCGTCTTAGACTATCCGGACATCGACAAGCCACTATTGGCTTGTTCTATGTACACGGTCATCTCCGCGAGGAGCATCGAATGATGGAAGTGAAAATGTACACCGAACTTCTGTCCCACTATCTGGTGCGGCAGTGAAACTGATTTCTCCTTTCACGCTCTCTACAATCCAGATAACAAGCCAGAGCCCCAGCCCACTAACGTGTTCTAGTGGTGTTTCCGTCCCTGACTCCACGACACGCCTTTCACCGACTGGAATGCCAGGGCCGTTGTCCTCGATCGTGAGTTCGACGCGTTCTGTGTGTTGTTCGAGTCTAACGGTCACTGTTGGTTTGTCTGCAGTATTATGTTCGATTGCATTCTCCAACAGATTCCGAACAGCAACACTGAGCGATGAGTCACCTAAAATAATGCACTCGTTTTCAATCTGTGTTCGAACAGTCGCATCAGGGTAGGAGTCACAAATTGCAGTCACTTCTTCGGTAACAATCACAGAGATATTTGTTCGCGTTCGGACTGGTTTCGTTGTTAGCTCTTCGTCAATTCGTCGAACTTTTTCACCCAACTCAACTAACGACATTGCTTTTCGTCGAATGATTTGTGCATGACGAGTACCGCCATTATTTGCTTCTAACAAGAGGTCTGCATGGCCAAGGACGACATTCATATCATTGCGGAGGTCATGCCGTAACACACGATTCATCACTTGCAGCCGCCGTTGATATCTGTGGTTTTCAGTTACTTCACGTGCACTGATAATGATACCCTCAATTTCAGGTGTTTCCAGATGATTGAGTGCCACACACTCGTACATTCGCCATGATCCGTCTGTATCTTGGATTCGATAGCGCGATCGAATCTGCTCTCCAGTTGTCACCACTCGTTGAAACTGTTGGAGGGCCGTATCTTGTTCATCTTCGTGAATGAAACTGAATACCTGCTCTCCGAGTAGCTCTTGCGGTGTATACCCCAGTTGTTGGGTGAGCGTTGGGCTGCTGTATCGTAGACACCCTTCTTTATCAAGCACAAGAATAATATCTGACGTGTGTTCAATGAGCGATCGGAACTGTGTCTCCGTCTTCCGGCGCGCGGTAATGTCCCGAAAGACGAGTAACTGACCATCAATTGCAGCAGTCATTCGAACCGATTGTACCGTCACCAGATAGTTACGCTCTTCACCGCTGCTCAGTGTGATGGCCAGATCAATCTGATTGGTCTCGGCTGCTTGCTGGGTGTCGTCAATATCATCGGTCAGCGGAAGATTCTGTCGCTCAGCAACTGAGACATCGTATTTCGCCTGTTTCTTGTTTCTTTTGGTAGTTTGCCCTGCAGTTACCTGTCCCGTTTTTGTAGCGATCGATTCAGCAAAATGTCCTCCATCTGGCCGAGGGTGGTGATCCTGCTGTGTCTTTTGGAGTTGGCTAATAATCACTTGGAGTGGACGATACTGTCTGGCATCATCTCCGATTACGGTGTCTGGAAGCTCAAGCCCATCTCGGGCGGCACTATTTGCTTCTACAATCTGTCGATCGCTATTGAGAACGATCACCCCGTCACGCATTCGGTTGACAACCTCATCCCGTGCAATCGATCTCACATCAAACAGTGCGTACCGAACCGTCCCAAATAGAACAAGTAAGATCGAACCGGACGCAACGAAGGGAAGTGCATCCACTGAGGCAGTTCTAAACTGAAGCAATGAGATCGAGATACCAACCAACGGAAGGACTGTTGCCACCAGCAGGACAACCGTTTGCTTCGTGTAAACACCCGAGCTGCCGCGTAACGATCGGCTCAACAATCCAACCGATGCGACAGAGACCGTGATTACATAGGCTGCAAAGAGCGCATATGCAGGGCCATATACAACAACCAGTGCGTCTACCCCACCGATCGGTTCGATTGTCGTCTCGCTCACAAATAATCCATGTACTGGATGCGTAATCGTAATACAGAGCAATCCAACCGGAACCGTCGCCAATAGCGCTACGGTGCGTTTTGTGAGTGCTGATTTATGGCCTGTGTAGGTCAAAATAAACACAATCCAGCCAAAAGGAAAGAATATTGCACCGAGAACCACCGGTATCAACGTCCAGAGTCCATAGGTGGCTCCGATGGCAAGCTGCATTCCATACCCACCAACCCACAATGAACTGGCTACTGCTGCAGTTGTGAACCCAATCGCCGCGACTCGGTGATGGGTATCAGCCTGTCTGTAACAAATAACCGCGGTAAGCACGGAGAGTGCTGCGGCTGTAACTCCGAAGACGACGGTCGGGGATAGCGCAACTATACCATTCACGTTGTGTGTCAATAAAAACGAAGGAAACCCCGATATTAATCCCGATGTTTAAAATATCAGTATTGATACCGAGTGTGGTTATAGTCCCAACTGACGGCCAATAATAAGATGTTGGATCTCACTTGTCCCTTCGCCAATCTCCATTAGTTTTGCATCTCGGTAGAATCGTTGTGGTGCGAAGTCTTCTGTATATCCATAGCCGCCAAGCACCTGCACTGCATCTTCTGCAACCTCACGCGAGGCTTCTGATGCATCGAGTTTGGCAAGAGCGGATGCCTTTGTGACGGGCTTTCCATTGTCGTATCGCCATGCTGCGTTGTGTGTCAAAAGGCGTGCTCGTTCAGTTTTCCTGTACATGTCAACGAGTTTGTCCCTGATTGCATCGAACTTCGATATTGGCTTGCCAAACTGTTCGCGCTCTTGTGCATACTGATGCGCCGCTTCGTATGCACCTTGTGCCAGTCCTGTTGAGAGCGCTGCGATCGAGATTCGACCACCTTCAAGTGTTTTCATTGTCTGTGTCCATCCTTCACCCGCTTCACCAAGGAGGCGGTCAGCAGGCACGCGAACATCGTCCAATGCAATTTCACAGGTAGGTGAACAGTTCAACCCCATCTTATCCCATACAGTTGTCACCGCAAACCCGTCGTCGTTCTGTGGGTCGATAATGAAAGTGGAGATGCCGTCGTAGCCTGCATTTGGGTCAGTCACTGCTTTGACAAGAACGGAATCTGCGACGTTTGCATTGGTAATAAACTGTTTTGTCCCGTTGAGAACCCACTCGTCTCCATCTTTGACGGCAGTTGTATCCATGTCGCTTGCATCTGAGCCACTTCCTGGTTCGGTAAGCGCCCATGCACCCATCCCATCCCCTTGCGCTAGTGGAGTGAGCCATCGTTCTTTCTGTTCTTCGGTTCCGAATGATTCGATCGGTTTCGAGCCAAGCGAGACATGTGCTGCATACGACAGGCCAATTCCACCGGAGACGCGCCCAAGCTCTTCAGTGACAAGCGCATACATGAGTTGGTCGCCACCGAGGCCGCCGTACTCCTCGCTTACAGGGACACCCATCATATCGAGTTTCCCAAGTTGATCAAACACCTCTTTTGGGAACCGATGTTCCGATTCCACTTCTTGAGCGATCGGTTTGATCTCCTCCTCACAGAAATCCTGAACAGTATCTCGAATCATCCGATGTTCAGGGGAGAGTTCAAAGTCCATGTCTCTGAGTTATCGACACAACGTATAAATGATGCGAACAACCATGAAGAATACTCCAAAGCCGACTGTTTATGCCGACTGCACGCGTGTAACTTTTATAATGGAGTTCCGACGTCTCGTTCGGGGCCGTGTTGATTGGTCGGATCTGGAATCAATCGCTCGGGCAATCGCCGATCGGTACGATCGCTCGGAGCTATCGGTCCGTTTTTTGGATGCCGATAACTGGCTCTCGACACCGATGGTTGTGGATGACGACCTCTTTGTCAAGGTTATTTCACCACAAAATACGCTTGTTCATGCAATTTTCACAACCGGCCGAAATCTTGGTGTCCTCTCAAGTGGTGTTGAAGGGTTTTTTGAGCCGTTCCAGACGCCCTTGGAGATGGCACAACACGAACTCGCAGCAACGGAACAGATGCGAGCGCTTGGAATACACGCCCCCAAACCGATCGAAGCGTTTGAACACAACGGGTTTGGAATTGCAGTATTAGAATACCTCCCATCATTTCGACCACTCGACGAGTTAGACACCGCAACCGAGATTGAACTTGCACCGGAGCTGTTTCAATCGTTAGCAACACTGCACCAAAATGGCCTTGCACATGGTGACCTCCGTGCGGAAAATGTACTGATCCGAAACGGAGAACTCTACTTTATTGATGCAACAAACGTCAAATCCTCCGCAGAGGCCGATGCAAAGTCATATGATCTTGCATGTGCGCTTGCGGCGTTAGAGCCGCTTATTGGTGCCCACAAAACGGTTTCAGCTGCACTTACGATCTACTCCGCGGAAGAATTGCTTGCCGCGCTTGACTTTTTGGATTTTGTTAATATCCGTCCGGATCATGATTTTAATGCGATCGTTCTTAAAAGCGAGATTGAAAAACATCTCACACCGTAATCAGACATTTTGTTTTCACTGGTCAGTAACTTATCATCATACACGACACCCACTATGGGCAGCAAGCCAAAATGTGGGAGCAATGTAGCTCACTGCCGGTGGGTAACGAGAGAGTCAATCTCTCGCCGCAGATGTAACGGACGGTCTGTAGGGGCATCGATCCACGTGTAACACCGGGGAGCGTTATAGTGTGGATCTATCAACGTTCATCTACGGCATTCTAAAAGCACCGGAGCGTTCATTTAATCATTCTTGTCAAATTATCAAAATCGGTAATTGCCGTTTCGAGGTCGGTGTCTCAACTATTGTAGAACAGATTGAAAGGATGTGTGGATGGTTGATACAACCGTTATTGACATGCCCCGAGTTCATCTCAATAACCACGGGAATGGTTGTATCAGACAGTTGGCGGCGTTGGCGAGTGTTTATCACCGACACACGACGAGAAAAGCGTCGTCAGTCGGTATCAAACCGTACGTAATCAACAGGGATAAACCCACCGTCACAGTCGACGATCGCGAAGCGATGGAAAATCAGCTCTAATTGCGGCCACTCGATCGGGATCGAGCTCTGCTGTAACAATTGTTTCGTCGTCTCCTGCACCGGCGAGTGTCGTCCCCCATGGATCGTAGATGGTCGATCGACCACACAGTTGCGAATCTCCGAACGTTCCAACCCCGTTCGCAGTCAGCACGTATGCTAGGTTCTCAATTGCTCGAGCACGGCCAAGCGTTTCCCAGTGCTCTGTTCGTGGATACGGCCATGCGCTCGGTACGATGATTGTATCAACACCTGAGTCAATCATCGATCGATACAACTCCGGGAAGCGAAGATCATAGCACACCGATATCCCCAAGGTAAGCTCACCAAACTCTACGACTGTCTCACGTTCACCAGCCACGAGCAGCGTTGCTTCCGCAGATTCATACCCAAACAGATGGCGTTTTCGGTACACGCCTTCTAACGAGCCATCAGCATCGAATATTGTGACTGTATTTGCATATCCCTCCGTGGCCGGCGTGTCGAACCCCGCAGTGTGGCTTGCGTTGAGGTCCTCAACAAAGCTTCCAGCAACAAGACCGACTCCATTCTCAACAGCAATCGATCGGAGCCGGTCAACGAGTGGGCTCTCCAATCCAACCGCACTGTCTGCATATGCGTCAAACTCAAAGAAACCGATCGTAAACAGCTCTGGGAGAACCACAAGCTCCGCACCGTTTTCTGCAGCCGTTTCGACTGCTGCCGCTGCCCGTTGGAGGTTTGTGTCTACTGCAACAGGCTCAATGTCTAATTGAACAAGGGCAACTGAAACGGTCATGTTAGGTTGTATTTACAGAGTCTGTATCAATATCTTCACGGAGTGCCGATTCAAGATTCTCCAGTTCGGTGTCGAAGTTTCGTTTGAAGAATCGCTCAACACCGGGGAGGCGGCCGTCAACCACAAACTCGTTTTCGAGTCGGCATCCAGTATCCGTTTCGATTATTCGATGCTCGCCAGTCACGTTGAATGCTTTCGATCGCCCAATAAATTTCACACGAGATGGTGGCTCATTAATAACCTCTTCAGTTTTTACATCGATCGTCGATCGAATCATTGGAATCGGTAGCTCAACATGCCACGTTGCAGATCCATCTGCGTGTAGGTCGAACCGTTCAACGACACTTATTGCCCCAACACGCTTTCGTGGGTCTGAAATAAAATCCCAAATACGCTCCGGCGGGACGTCAAATGCAAACGCTCGTGATACACGGACAGTCATTACTTCCTCTTAGAAGCAACAGGTGAAAATATTGCGGGGTTGGTTATGGGAGTTCGACTCGCCACGTTGTCGAACGTGCACGACCCCATTTTTCTATATGCACGTCGTCAGATTTCTCGGCGAGCCGAGGGAGACGCGATCCAACCTGTTTTGCAGAAAGGCCAATGGCCTCTGCAATGTTTTTTGCACGGAAGTATCGATCACCGCGAGAGACACTATCCCGTAGGTACGCGATGATACGTTGTTCTTCCTCGGTGTATTCGGTCATCCTCGTCCCATATTGGATGGTGATGATATTAACAATTTCGCGGTTGTGGCCCGACAGAATACTCGTGGAATCAGTCCCAAAAGAGGTGGATTGCAACCACGCCGATTATTGAGGCGATCATCGCTGCGCCGAATCCCCATGCGCGCAACAACTGTGTATCGCCTGCATACATAACCACTGCACCGATCAGTGTCAATGCTGCAAATGCCATTCCCAGGCCGATTCCTTTGTCGCTCGTGACTGAGCCCGCTGTCATACTCGCAGTGAGTCGTGGTATCAACTTAGTTCATTCGACACTGATTTTTTGCCTCCACCACAAAATCACAGACCCGATGTACACGGTTTCTCGGACCGGATCATCACTTAATCCGTATTAACTCAGCTTTAGTAACATTGCTATTTACACGGGTACGGCCACAGTGGACGAACATGGATCGACATGACCTCGCTGGGATTCTCCTCATTCTACTTGGAGCTGGGCTTGTCCTTGCTGGAGGATTATCATCTGCTTCGGCGAGTGTGATTACGACTGCGTCTGATTATGATGTTGAAACGCAAAACAATACTGACGTCCTCTCGAGTGGTGAGCGGCTCGCCGGTGTAGTTGGTGTCCACCAAGTCGAACTTGAATCGACCGTCTCAGAGCGAGCGTTTGACCGAACCGTTGCAAACCGATCGGCTGCAGAGAAAGCAACTGTCGCTGGAGCGAGCGTTGACCGTGCAGAAGAGCGGCTTGTTGCACTCACAGAAGAGAAACAGCGACTTGAGACCGCACGTGAGAATGGGACACTCTCGAATGGACAATATCGGGCGCGAATTGCACAACTTGAGAGTGAAAGACAGTCTATCGAACGCTCACTCAACCAATCTGAATCGGTCATATCCGATCTTCCACAGGCCGATCGCGAACGATCAGGGGCCAACGAGTCACGGATTGAACAGCTCCGAGACAATGCACGTGAGCTCTCAGGTCAGGATGTCCGAGCGATCGCACAAGAGATTGCAGGGCCACCAACTGAGAGGCCTGGTGGACGAAGCGATACCGGACCACCACAGGGCACTCCGGGACCACAACAACCGAACGATGAGAACGCATCGGCTGGGCCTAACCTAAATACATCCACTCCGCCGGGACACGATCGACAAAACGAGACCGCTGAACAAGAGCCGCCACAGTCTGCTGATCGCGGGGCCGCACAAACTGAGAACAGAAGCGCGACAGCAGCTGCAAATAACAATACTGATCAAAATACCACCGAACGGGGCGCACCTGATCAAAGGGGCTCCTCTGAAGAGCGTGGTGAGCCGAACGCACCAACCGATCAAAATACCGAAACAACGACTGAAACTAACTCACAGACACGGGAGCGGGGGGCAGGCCGACCATAACCCATTCTATCCAGTATGAGTGGCTATTACTGAATTTCTACGTGTTCTGATTCTTCATTAAGCGCAAGGTTCGCCGCGATCTCCGCGTTTCGCATTGCATACTGTGCAGTCTGTTGCAGACTCACCAGAACCTCCCGAATTTGGAGTAAATCTTTGTTATCCATCTCTGGAAGGTCATCAAGGATCTCTTTTTCTCGGTTTGAGATCTCATGAAACAGATGTCGACAATCGATCGTCAGATCATAATCGCGTTCAACAACCGATCGAACTGCGAGTGTTGTCAGTTCATCAACCTTGTCGGTAAACTCACGAATACGCCGAACCGTCGCATCGTCAACATTGAGTGCGTGGCCATCAGCCTCGAGCACGATGTCTGCGATGTCTTCAGCATTGTCAGCAGTGAGTTCAAGATTCTTTGCGACCGATCGGTACCCGATCAGTGGGAAGCTTGATTCGAGCCCCACCGCTCGGCAGAGGTTCGGATTTTGGTACGCTGTAAAGATCAGTCGAAGCAAAAGAACGAAAATCTTGTTTGCTTGGCGCTCACGATTGAGTGCTCGTTGTGCAAGGTCTGGGTTGTTATGAGCGATTGCTTTCACTGCTTCACCACGCATTGTGCTGCCGGTGTTCTCCAGCCGCTCAAGTAGATTATCGAGTGTAAAATCTTCAGGATCAACTGAACACCGAATTGCAATATCTTCCGGTGTCTCTTCGATCACACCAAGTCCCATTAGCTGTGTTTCTGCACGGTAGACGGCATTGATGTGTTCACTCTCGAGCGCGCCTTCGAGTTTTTGAACATGGATCACGCGACGACCAAGCACGTATTGTGCAACGATCGCTCGCTCAAGCGCCCCTGCATCAAGATTATCTGCATGAATGATCGCCTCTGACTCCTCTGTGTGCGCTGATTTTGGAAGGACAGTCAGTGTCCCTTTCCCACCGAGTCGGATCGACACCTCGTCACCCTTGTTTACACCATGATCCCGTGCCCACTCAGCTGGAAGTGTCATCGCAAGCGTTGACGGACCGAGCCGTTGGACCTTCCGTGTTTCCATGTGATCCAGTATCGCACCAATATCCTTAATCTTGTCTATACACATGGTTATGTAGACATAGATCTACAAGGAACAATTATGATCTAGCTGCTCAGACAACCTGTATCATCCGCTTTTCAAACCGTCCAACACGAACTTTTGTCCACCCCGAGAGCGTTTCATCCAACTCTGGATCATCTGTATCAACACGGAGGGTTCGAAGACCGTCGAGTTTCGATCGTGATCCAATAATTTCGATCTCACAACGCCGAATAACCGCCGGTGAGAGCTGTGGATTCCCACGACCGAACACAAATCCTTGTCCACCAATCGGAGACACAATAATCACATTTCGATCACCAAGATTTTCGAGAATCTCCGCTTCCGTTGCATCCTTGCAGAGCACCTTTCCGGTCCACCCACGATCGGCGTTTGCATCCGGAACTGCTCGCCAAATATCAACGCCGATCGGCGATCCCTCAAATCCCAATTCAGTTTTCACCGTTCCAACTGTCGAACCAGGGGCGAGAATGTACGTCGTCCCTGGTTTGATATCATCAACAACGCCTGCGGCAAGCGCTTCGACAGTTCCTCCACCAAGCTGTTTTGATGATTGTAGGTCATCGGCAACAGGGACCGTTGCAACCGCTCGAAGTTCAGGATGAACCTCTCCTTGCCTGTACTCATCCTCATTAATATCAAGCACTTCTCGCCGCTCCGTTCGATCGAACGTCGACGCAATTATGCCAGCATCTTCCGGTGACACTGCAAACACTGAAGAGTACACTTTCACACCAGCTGGAACGCCAAGCATCGGTGTCGTCGTATCCCCGATCGATTCAAGCAGCTCTGCGACGTCGGTCGCGGTGCCGTCGCCACCAACAAAAAGGATCAACGCGACATCCTCATCGGAAAATATCTTGACTGCATTCTGCGTGTCTTTTGCGGTTGTGTCTCCCTTTGGTGTGTAGACAACAGTTGGCTCAAACCCGGCGTCACGGATGATCGACGCACCCATTGGATCATCAATAGCGAGAATCTCGGCATCTGGTCGACGTTGCTGGAGGATGTCCAGCGCTCGCGCTGCGCGCTGTGGTGCCCGTGGCTCTGCACCCAACTGCTTTGCCTCTTCGACTTTTCCGTCAGTTCCTTTTAATCCTACTCGGCCACCCATCCCCGCGATCGGATTAACAAGGACCCCAACTTTCATACTGTAACACAATTTTGCAGTAATAAAAACCGTCGTGGGTTGCGTGACCGACACGTTCGCCGGAACTCGAATGATTTTAACAGGTGGTTGTGTAACAGACTTTTATGATTCCACTTACCGCGGATGCGCCAATGGGGCCACTTCCTGTTGAGGCAACCGGCATTGCTGTACTGTTGATCAGCGTACTCTTTGCTGTTGCGTGGCTTGCATACCTATACCGATAGAACCCTCTCATTCAGTCTGTTCGTCAGGTACAACGTTTGACTGTGCTTCGAGCCACGCTTTTGCGTCACGAACAACTGCAGGATCTTCACCGGTGAGTTTCACTCGCACGTAGTGTCCAGGGTAGCTTCCAACAGACACGTCGAACTTCGATTGGACGTCATTTAGTCGATCGACTAGCGTGCTTTCGGGTTCATCAATCGTGACGGTCTCTGTTACCGTCTCCGTTCCAACAAACGCATCGGAAATCTGCTCAAACATCGCTTTCATTTCGGTAGGAACACCCGGAAGGACGTAGATTCGATCGACGATTGCACCAGGGGCTACGCCAACCTCATTTTTGAGCAGCTGGGCGCCTGCAGGCAACTGTGCTGCTTGCTCATTCCGCTTAGACGCTTTGTATCCACCTGATTTTTCAAGCCATGCTAGCGCGTCTGTGTGTGGCTCGATCGACCGACCAACGGCTGCACCAACGCCTTCCATCGTGACATCATCGTGGGTGGGGCCTAATCCACCAGTGACAATCACTGCATCGTACGCTGCTTGGTATTCGTTGACAACACGGGCGATATCTGCGATGCGATCGGGGACGGTCGTAATTCGCGCAACCTGTACACCGTTATCGTGAAGCTGCTCACAAATCCACGATGCATTCGTATTCACTGTCGAACCTGCCAAGATCTCATCACCAACGGTAACAATTGCAGCCTGCATGTCTGTGTAAACCCTCGCCATAAAATAAGCCCTTCCGCCCCACGATGCTCAATAAATACCATACGGAAGCGATCGCTCCTGCTCTGTTATAACATATACCATGGTGTACATAGTAATAAATTTCCTAAAATATCCTTCAAATATTGTATCTGGCTGCGCCTACACGACACATGTTTGCACAAAAATACAGAATAATTCGTATTCGTCCAGTAATATTTGCCAGTGATTGATGAGTAGCAACATTTAAATCGGCAATTCCATTGTAGACACATGGTATGGAAAGACGTACCTTTCTGAAAACGACTGGCGCAATGAGCACAGTGGGTATTGCTGGGCTTGCAGGATGTACCGGAGACGACGACAACGGTGAGTTCCCAAGCGAAAATCTAACGTGGATGATTCCATGGTCAGAAGGTGGAGGAACTGACGCATACGCTCGACAGCTTGCTCCGCTTATGGAGGACCCGCTTGGACAATCTGTCCAAATCGACAATCGCCCTGGTGCAGGCAGTTTGCAGGGATCTGAGTGGCTACACGGTCAAGACCCAGATGGCTACACGTTTGGGACTGTAAACACACCAGGATGGGACTTCACGTGGCGTGCACAAGAGGTTGAGGGCTGGGACGTTGAAGACTTCGAGCCAGTCAGCTATGCTGGTATCTTCGGATACACACTGATTGTCAACAATCAGCACGACATCTCGGACTTCGGTGAACTTCGAGATGCGTACGCAGATGACGAAATCAGCGGTTTCGGATTCCAGGGCGTCGGTAGTGACAGCCACTTGGGTACGCTTCTGCTTCGCGAGAACTACGACCTTGCATACGATACCGCCGTCGCGTATGATGGTGGTGGCCCAACTCAAGAAGCAGTTATTTCGAACGAGGTCGCTGCAGGATTCGCAACAAACACCTCTGCAGTCGCTGCCGAAGAGTCAGGAGAAGCAACAGCCATCGTTAATTTGATGGACGTTGACATCACTGATACGTTCCCAGAGATTGACTCCATTACGAACTACGGAGATAGCCTCGCATGGATTACTGAGTTCTTGCAGGCACAGATTGCACCTCCTGGAACACCTGAAGAAGAACGACAGATCATCTCTGAAGCCGTCAGAGAGGCCTGTGAGTCTGAAGACTCCCAACAGTGGGTGGAAGAAACAGGAAACATTATTGAGTACGGTACGATGGAAGAAACTGCAGAACGACTGGACGGAGTTGTTGACACGATCGAATCGGAAGTCGATGCTGCAATCGGTGGCTTCGACGAGTTCCTCCGCATCGTCGAAGAGGAATCATAAGACGCGCAAAACCGTTTTTTGTACATACACTAATACCAGAGACCTACGACGAATATCACTATGGACCAAATAAAAGGGGCAGCGGTTTCCGTCCAGCAGTCTGTTGCTGACGTCGGAGAAATTGTCCTGCGAGAGCGGCCAACGATGGAACACGTGTTACTCGTGCTCTTTCTTGCTGCAGCGACGTATATGTACCTTGGTGCATCAGAGTTCGCTGCGGCTGCAGCAGTCTTCCCGCGAGTAACTGCAGGGGTAACGATCGTTCTCTCAATCCTTCTTCTCTTCAGAAACTACCTTCCAGGGCCGATCCGATCGTTTGTTGCTGAACCGATGCAGCTTGGCAGCAAAGAGGCGATTATGGGTGAAGATGAAGACGACGATGGAGATGACGAACCAGCTGAAGAGTCGACACAACAAGCAGGAGCATATACATATGATATTGACGATCCACGTGGACCAGCAGTAACTGGTTTCCTCTGTGTGTTGTATATGGTTCTCACATTTACGATCGGAATGTTGTATGCAACACCAATCTTTGTCGCGTTGTACGCATACTGGGCAAAGATGGAAAAATTCCGCGCGATTTCGCTCACAATATTGAGTTTTGTCATCGCATATGCGTTTTATTCACTCATTACGAGCGATATCGCAATCGGCTTCTACACTGAATGGAGGCTCCCAGTTCCATGAGCTTTGCAGTCTTCCTTGGTGCGGTTGAAGCCTTATTAAATCCAGTTACACTGGGTTGGATATTTGTCGGTATCATGATTGGCATCATTGTTGGTGCCCTTCCTGGTTTGGGGCCACCACTCGGCATGGCGATCATCCTTCCACTTACACTCCCACTGCAGCCTGCTGATGCAATTATCTTGTTAATTGGTGTCTACAGCGGGTCGATGTACGGCGGGTCGATCGCTGCGGTATTAATCAATACACCCGGGGTATCCTCATCAGCAGCGACAATGTTTGATGGCTATCCCATGTCCAAACAGGGGAAAGCGGCGGAGGCACTCTCAATCTCTGCAACTGCCTCCGCGATTTCAGGATTATTCACAATAACGGCGCTTATTCTCTTCTCACCACTGCTTATTACGATGGTACTTGCAGTTGGAACGCCTGAGCGATTCCTTATTGCAGTGCTCGGGCTTGCAATGATTACCGTCGTAACGCGTGGGTCGGTTGCAAAAGGAATCCTTGCGGGTGTGACTGGCCTGTTAGTCACAACTGTTGGGTCTGCACCGATGACGCTCGATCGACGCTACGCTGACTCACTGCTCCTGTTTGATGGCATTGATTTCGTTGCGGTGTTGATCGGCCTGTTTGCGATCGCAGAGATGATGAAACTCGCAGGACAGGAAGGTGGCATTGCAGAGGGCGATGTCGTGATCGGTGGAAGCGTGTTAGAGGGTGTAAAAACAACAGTCAGACATCCCGTTACGATCGTCAAATCCGGGATGATCGGAATGATTGTTGGTGCAATTCCAGGTGCGGGTGCAACGGTCTCGAACTTCGTTGCATACTCGGAAGCGGTCCGCAGCTCCGATGACCCTGATTCATTCGGAACCGGAAATGAAATGGGTGTGCTTGCATCTGAAGCATCCAACAACGGAACTGTCGCTGGATCGCTTGTCCCAGCACTCTCGTTCGGTATTCCGGGGAGTTCCTCAACGGCAGTCCTCATTGGTGGATTGCTAATGCATAACCTTCGTCCAGGCCCAAGCATGTTCCAAGCGGATGGAAACCTGCTTTTGACCTACACCATGTTGCTTGCACTCCTTGCAGGAAACGTGTTGATCCTCGCATTTGGATTGACGATGGTGACAAAACTCGGATATCTTACAAAGATCGACACCGACTACATCATACCGATGGTTGTGGTGCTGTCGTTCCTTGGAACGTATGCACTTCGTGTGAACCCGATCGACATTGTTACGATCATCTTCTTCGGTGTCATCGGCTTCTACATGGTGCGGTACAACTACTCGGTGATCGCATTCGTGTTAGGGGTGGTGTTAGGTGATATTGCAGAAGACAACCTGTATCGATCGCTTCAGCTTTCGGACGGATCGTGGATGATCTTCATCAACCCATTCGAGTACGGCCGGTGGATCTCACCATTCATCGTGCTTGCGATCGTTGCACTGCTCTTTGGGCCGTTCATCAAGCGAGCTATTAGCCGCTAACCTCGCGTTCGGCTCAATTCCGATACGATTTTGAACTGTTGTGCATCAAAACTACATATACATATGAACGATAACATACTCTGGGGCGGAATCGGCGTCCTCCTCGCAGTCGGTGGCGCAGCAGTAATCGGTCTTGAAATGACACAGGCAGATCCACTAACACAGATTTACGGCGTCGGTGTCATACTCGCTGCACTCCTCACCGTGCTTATTGTCGCTCCGTCGTTCAGAGCAAACTAAGTTGCCGCTTATCGGGGTGTTTTTTATCCCCTCTACCTTAGGGTAAATCGTGTTAACTGTCGAGCTACATACCCATTCGGAGCTTTCACATGACGGGAGAGATCCTGTTGAACTGTTGCTTGAACAGGCAGCAGCGGTTGGGCTCGACGCAATTGCGATCACGGACCACGACGAAATTGACGCGAGTTTACATGCCACCTCAATTGCACCAGAGTACGGTCTTGTAGGGATACCGGGCATTGAAATCACTTCTGCGGCCGGACATATTCTTGGGTTAGGTGTTACAGAAAAAATTCCTGCAGGGCTTTCGTATGATGAAACGCTTGACCAGATTAGAGAACAGGGAGGGATTGCAATCATACCGCATCCGTTCCAGAAATCTAGACATGGCGTCGCACCACACATTTCAACCGACCAGCTTGCAAGTGCAGATGCGATCGAAGTGTATAATTCACGCCTTCTTACTGGCCTCGCCAACCGAAAAGCAGAGCAGTTTGCAATCGAGCATGGACTTCCAATGACCGCAGGGAGTGATGCACATATCTCGGAGATGGTTGGACAAGCCATAACAGAGGTTGGAGCCGAAGAGCAGTCCGCGGCTGCAATCCTTGATGCAATTCGAACTGGGCGAACAAGCGTCATTGGGCAACGGACACCATGGCACATTAGCTTTCGGCAGGCAGCGGGCGGGGCAAGACGACGGGTTGCACGAGGTATTTCGGAGCTATTTAGATGACTGAACACACTGCAGTTGACGGTGCAGAGCCGGGATTTATTCATGATGCGATCGACCGTAGCGACCCGCTTCCCGGATCCGGTGGCTTTGCAGGCCGGATTGAACATGGCAAACGAGGCCCAGTTCTGGCACGTGATGTGTTGGGTCGTCGCCCATTATTTTCTGAACGTGACTCAATTGACCCGACAGCAAAAACAGCGTATGCATTCTCTCCGACAGAACTTGATGAGCCGATTGCAGTCCCTGCGGGAGTGCTCAGATCGATCGATGGAGATATCCAACATTGGACGCTCCCGCAACTTCCAGCGCACTCCGAACCGGTAGCCATGGATCGAATCACAGATGCGGTGGGTGAATCAATCAGCGCAGTTGCTGAGCGCGACCTTGCAGTTGCATTCTCCGGTGGTGTTGACTCAGCACTCGTCGCTTCAGCCGTCCAAGACGCCCCATGTTATGTGGTCGGATTTGAAGGCTCACACGATGTTGAAAAAGCCAAGCAGGCTGCAGATTCGATGGGACGGTCGCTTACTGTTGTCGAAATCACCCATGATGATCTGATCCGTGCAATTCCACGCATTGCGACCGCAATAAACCGGACGAACCCGATGGATATCGCCATTGCACTGCCACTGTATCTCGTTGCAAAAAAAGCACACAGTGATGGCTACAATCGGCTTGCACTCGGACAAGGAGCTGATGAATTATTTGGTGGCTATTCAAAACACGTTTCTCCGGCAGATGACCACCGTGTCAACGCAGATACGGTCCGAGGTGCAATCAGAGAGAGTATTGGCACGCTTCCTGCGCAACTTGAACGGGATGTGTTGACACTCCGGTCGGTTGGTGTTGAACCGGTGACACCATACCTACACGACAGAGTCATTGTCGCAGCACTTGGCCTTCCCGCGTCACTGCTTGCGACACCGAGCGAGCGAAAAATCGCGCTTCGACGGATTGCTGCTGACCATCTTCCAGAACCAGTATATACTGCAGACAAGAAGGCGGTTCAGTACGGAACATACGTGAGTCGAGAACTCGATCGGCTTGCCCGCCAAGCCGGATTCAAACGCCGAATGGACGACCATGTTGGGCAGTACATTCGATCGTTATTGTAACCCGATGTATTAGTTCGAGGACAGTGCCTCATCAACGACACTAATTGCCTCACAGCCGATTGTAGCTGTATCTGTGTCAATGTCACGTTCTCGTAGCTCTGTTGGCGTATACCACTCCCACACGTCTGCGGCTGCTTCGCCTGCAGGTGGGTCAATATCTCGACTTTCAACCACCGCAAAATAGATGTGATCGATATGTTGATGACCGACAGTACCATTCGAGTGCACATTAATATCGTATAGCATCATATGCCGTGGTTCAGGAAGCGTCTCTCCTGCCGGTGCAGGGATCGTTGTGGTATCGTCGATTAGTGTCGGATTGAGGCCCGTTTCTTCACGGACTTCTCGAAGCGCAGCTTCGTGTGGGAGCTCGTCGCGGTCGACATGGCCCCCAGGTGGAATTGTTATTCCAAGCCGGTCATGAAGGTGCAGTGCAGTCGCACCATCGTTTACAATGTATGTTGTTGCAGTAAAATGGCGTGTTGTTTCCATACCTAACGCTACTGGAGTAGTGATTTACCGGTTTCGAGATAATATAGGGAGGACCGATCGGGCGACAAGGCTGCTCCGATCAGCATCGATAGTATGGGATGAGCAGGCGCAAAAACTCGCCCTTCAGGGCGGGGAAGATGTCAAACGCGTACGTTTTCTTCGGCTTCGAGCAACTCGTGGTACCGGTTTCTGATTGTTACTTCGCTAATGTTTGCAACATCGCTCACTTCGCTCTGTGTTACCTTCTCGTTTGTCAGAAGGGATGCCGCATACACTGCTGCAGCCGCGAGACCAACAGGGGATTTACCACTGTGAATCCCCTCTTGTTTGGCCGTCTCAAGAAGGTCGCGTGCTCGTCGTTCGGACTCATCCGAGAGCCCGAGATCGGACGCAAACCGAGGGACATATTGCCCAGGATCTGCTGGTTTAATCTCAAGTTTTAGCTCACGAGCAACGTATCGGTATGTCCGCGCAATCTCGTCTTTTTCAACTCGAGAGACGCCGGCAATCTCATCTAAACTCCGTGGTGTTCCTGCTTGTCGGGCCGCGGCATAGAGTGCGGCTGTTGCGACACCCTCAATCGATCGGCCAGGCAGCAGATCGTCGTTGAGTGCTCGTCGGTAGATTACCGATGCAGTCTCCCTTACGTTGTCTGGAAGGCCAAGCGCAGATGCCATCCGATCGACCTCACCAAGGGCCTGTTTGAGATTGCGCTCTTTGGAATCACGAGTCCGGAAGCGCTCGTTCCATGTTCGGAGTCGTTGCATCTTTTGTCGCTGTCGTGATGAGAGCGACTTTCCGTAGGCGTCTTTGTTCTGCCAGCCGATGTTGGTTGACAGTCCTTTATCGTGCATCATTTGGGTTGTGGGGGCACCAACCCGGCTTTTTTGATCTTTTTCGCTCGAATCAAACGCACGCCACTCTGGACCGTGGTCAATCTCGTCCTCCTGAACAACTAAGCCACAGTCTCGACAGACTGTTTCGCCATGTTCTGTATCTGTCGCAAGCTGTCCGCTACATTCAGGACATCGAACGTCCTCTTTCTTTGACCGTTCGGTTGTGTCTTTCTTACGAGTTGCAGTGCGCTGATCGGTGAAACGTCGAACGTTCTCACTCATATATTGGGTGGGGTGGAACCTTCAGGTAGATATATCTCGTACCTTGTTCCATGTACTTCTATTAAGGGGCTGAAACCACTTAATAGTATGTTATATATTCACTGGAATAAGTGCTGAAAATTGCAAGACGGGAGCGGGGTGAAAATCATGATAAACAAGGTCGTCGCCTGCTTGCACTTTTTGACGCTCAACATCCGCCAATAAATTAGTATCTTTGGATTACCTCATATACTGATAACAATCGATCCGAAACCCTTACTCGCCATGCACGGTTGAGTGAATAATATGAGCGATTCGCCTGTCGATGCTGATGCAGTTCGACACGTCGCCGATCTTGCTCGCGTGAATCTCGATGAAGAGGATGTCGAAACATTCACAGAGCAGTTCGGTGACATTCTATCGTACTTTGATGCACTTGACGAGGTTCCTTCCATCGATCGTGAAGCGGAACTTGTCAACGTAATGCGCCCCGATGAAGTAACGGATGGCCTCTCACAAGACGAGGCACTCCAAAACGCAACCGAGACTGAAGATGGATTCTTCAAGGGGCCAAACGTCTCATGAGCTACAATATCTTTCTCAACGAGGAACAGATCGACGGTGCAGCTGATGGCCCCCTCTCGGAGATGACAATCGCGATCAAAGATAACATCTCAACAGAAGGCGTTGCAACCACCTGTGGGTCAAACATGCTTGCGTCATACGTCCCTCCCTATGACGCCACCGTCGTCTCAAAAATCAAAGACGCCGGTGCAACGATCGTCGGCAAAGTAAATATGGATGAGTTCGGTATGGGTGGCACCACCGAAACCTCGGCGTTCGGTCCAACAAAGAACCCTGTCGATCCAGAGCGCGTCCCTGGCGGGTCCTCCGGTGGATCGGCCGCTGCAGTCGCTGCTGGAAAAGCAGACCTCGCAATTGGGTCTGACACTGGTGGCTCTGTTCGAAACCCTGCCGCATTCTGTGGCGTTGTAGGCATTAAGCCAACGTACGGGCTTGTCTCCAGATATGGCCTAATCGCCTATGCGAATAGCCTTGAACAGATTGGCCCGCTCGCAAACTCCGTCGAAGACGCCGCACGCTTACTCGACGTCATTAGCGGGCAAGACCCACACGATGGAACCACACGATCACAGGGTGACAACTCCGCGTATGCTGATGCAGCAGATGGAGACGTTTCAGGGATGACGATCGGTGTCATTCGCGAGCTGTTTGATGGTGCTGATAAACGTGTCGTTGAGACGGTTGAGCAATCAATCGAAGCGCTTGAGTCACAAGGTGCAGAGACGATCGATGTCTCGCTTGCGTCGCTTGAGCACGCCGTCCAAGCGTACTACGTCATTGCAATGTCGGAAGCATCCTCGAACCTCGCTCGATTTGATGGCGTTCGCTATGGACTCTCTGGTGGCTATGATGGCAATTGGAACGAAACGTTTGCGGACGCCCGAGAGGAAGGATTTGGTGACGAGGTAAAGCGTCGGATCCTGCTTGGAACATATGCGCTTTCAGCTGGCTATCACGACAAATACTACAAGAAGGCCCAGGATGCCCGTGCATGGGTCAGACAGGACTTTGACAACGCATTTTCGGATGTCGATGTCCTTGCATCCCCAACGATGCCCGTTCTCCCACCGAAACTCGGTGAAAGCCTCTCGGATCCGCTCCAGTTGTATCTGATGGATGCAAACACCGTACCTGTTAATCTCGCAAATCTACCGGCAATTTCAGTCCCTGCAGGTGAGGCAGATGGGCTTCCAGTTGGACTTCAGCTCATTGGCCCACAGTTCGGTGAAGAGTCGATTATTCGCGCAGCCAGTGCCGTAGAGAACTAACTTCTCGTCCAGTCAGCGTTTGAGATGGTCGGAGTTCGTCGTCACATCAAGTGAGACCGATCGGCGCTCGCCCTCGATATCTTCGACTGCGCTGGTGAACACACGCTCTGCCTCTTTTCTGATAAGCGGAACTGCTTTTTTAATTACCCAGCCGATCGACACCAGCCGCGGAAGATTCAACGCATCTGACTCCGCAGAGTGCGGATCAAACGTTACGTCAAGAATCACTGTACAAGCATGCTCTGCACCTGCTGGTGCATCTGCAGGGAGTTCATCAAGCGGTTCAATTCGCCAACAACCATGTGCATCAATATCCTTGATTATTTTCCAGTCAATCACCGTTGGCGGTGTTACATTGGTCACTTCAGAGTGGGCAGTGTACGTCAGCTTCCACCATGAGAATCGGAGCGCATAGCGCGTTCCTGGACCGCCATCACCTTGGAGTGTCCGGACCGCTTGGAGATGCTCGGAGTACTGTGCATAGCCGGGGAAATCTCGAAGAAACTCATAGATCGTCTCCGGTGACTCGTACACAACGGTACTAACAGTGAGTTCGTCCACGCCTCACGTTTGGACGAGACTGTCTTAATTGTTCACTGCCCGTCCTGCCGACTCCGTCGCTTACTACTATCCTGAGTGTGGAACACAGACAATGAGTAGTGACCGTCGCGACGACAACGTTTTTGACGCCTATCGTGAACGGGTCGATCGGCCACTGTTACGGCTCTTTCAGGAATACGGCCTCAAAGAGATTGAGTGGTTTACCGTCGGAATGGTTGCAAACGTGATCGCTCGGGTCGCCAGTCTGCTCCCACCGCTTGTTCTTGGTGTCGCGATCGATGCCATATTCAATGAGACAAGTCCGTTCACACTCCCATTTGTTCCACAGGCATGGATTCCTGCGACCCAAGCAGGCCAGTTTCAGTTTGCTGTTGCGTTAATTGTTGGCTCATTTGTTGTGACTGGCATCTTCACTTGGATCTACGGCGTGGCAGCAAACAACTTCGCCCACCGTGTGATGCATGACGTTCGTACCGATAGCTTCGAGAAGATGCAACAGCTCGATATGACATTTTTTGACGACAAGCAGACGGGTGAAGTGCTCTCGGTGCTCAACAACGACGCATCAAATCTTGAGGTGTTTTTGGATAACGCACTGCAGAACTCCGCACGTCTTGGTGTGATGGTACTCGGGATTGCTGGAATCTTGTTCTATCTCAACTGGCAACTTGCACTTATTACGCTGGTGTTTATCCCTGCGATCGTCCTATTCACACTCTGGTTCATGCACGTTGTCGAGCCACGGTACGTCGAACAACGTGCCAGTGTTGGTGATCTAAACACTCGACTTGAGAATGCCCTTTCGGGGGTGGAGCTTGTAAAAACCTCAAATACGGCGCAGTATGAGGCTGAGCGTGTTGAATCCGCATCGATGTCATATTTTGAAAAGACGATGACCATTCTCAAACTCAACTACATCTATCGCCCAGGGATGGAACTCCTTGCAGGATTATCGTTCGCCGTGACGTTCATCGTCGGCGGTGTCTGGATATTCCAAGGGCCACCCGGACCGCTCACCGGTGAGCTCACTGTTGGTGTCTTTGTAACGTTTATCCTCATGACACAGCGGTTTGTCACGCCGTTAGCTGAGGTGTCAAATATCATCGACCAGTACGAGAATGCAAAAGCATCGAGCGAACGGGTATTTGGGCTCATGGATATTCCGGTTCGGATCACTGACGATGAAGATGCGATCGACCTACCAAACCCTCGTGGCGAGGTAACGTATCAAAACGTCTCATTTCGGTATGCATCTGCAGCCGAAGCGTTCGATCTCAACACGAATGGATCGACCCAGCAGAACGGCGAGTACGTCATCCAAAACGCATCATTCACTGTTGACCCTGGCTCAACAACGGCATTTGTTGGGCCGACAGGTGCAGGCAAGTCTACACTTTTGAAACTCCTGCTGCGGTTGTATGATGTCACAGATGGAGAGATACGTGTTGATGGCCACGATATCCGATCGCTGACTGTACAGAGCCTTCGAGAGTCGATCGGCTATGTGAGCCAAGAGACGTATCTCTTTGATGGAACGATCCGAGAAAATATTGAGTACGGCCGATTCGACAGCGAGTTTGCTGACGTGGTGGCTGCTGCAACGGCCGCGGAGGCCCACGAATTTATTGAACGGCTTCCAAAAGGGTATGACACTCGGATTGGAGAGCGCGGTGTCAAACTCTCCGGCGGCCAGAAACAACGGCTCTCGATTGCCCGCACCGTACTCCAAGATCCGGAGATACTCATCTTGGATGAGGCGACCTCCGCAGTCGACACCGAAACGGAGATGCTCATCCAACGAAGCCTCGATCGACTCGCAACCGATCGGACGACCTTCATCATTGCACATCGGCTGTCGACGATTAAGAATGCGGAGACGATCTGTGTGCTGGATAACGGTGAAATCGTTGAGCGCGGCGGCCATGATGAACTGCTTGCACACGATGGCATCTATGCGAAATTATGGCGCGTCCAGGCAGGCGAAATTGATTCGCTCCCAGAGTCGTTTCTTGCCAATCTCAAAGAGCGGCAAAATGAATATACACAATTCTGACTGCTTGATTAATAAGATATTTCCACAACTCCTTACGTCTTGAATCCGACCCTGACATATGGTTGATACCGAAACATACACCGTCGAAGGACCGAACGGAGACAGCGACACAGTTGACCTTCCAGCAGGACTTGTTGACACCCTCGCAGAGCAGGGTGAGGAACCATCGAAAGTCATCAGTGACATCGTGCTCCAAGCGCTTGCACAGCACGCCCATGCACTCGCCCATCACTCCCAAGGAGACACACCAGAAGACCTCGTTGAGATGAATGAAAAAGCTGAGGAGCTCTTTGAAGCACGTTTCGGTGTGTCGCTCGCCGAAGCGACCGGTCACCACCACTAACGATCGGTCTGACGCGAACGCTTTTCTTTTCCCGCAGTGAGTTCCGCAGTAGTAGCGATGACCACTGACACACTAACTGTCGAGACCACCGAGGCTGGCGTGACAACCATCACAATCGATCGTCCGGACAAACTCAATGCGTTAAACGTTGAGACGCTTGAGGCGCTTGCCGAGACACTTGCGTCCGTACAAGAAGATACTCGGGCACTGGTTCTTACTGGTGCTGGTGAGAAGGCATTTATCGCTGGTGCGGACATCAGCTACATGCAATCGCTTTCGGTTGCGGAGGCTCAATCATACGCAGCGCTTGGTCACCGAGTAGCCGATGCACTTGAGACCTTTCCTGCCCCTACGATCGCCGCCGTAAACGGCTATGCATTCGGCGGTGGTTGTGAACTTGCACTCGCTTGCGGCATGCGTGTTGCGAGCGAACGTGCCGTTTTGGGGCAGACCGAAATTGATCTCGGAATTATTCCTGGCTGGGGCGGCAGCCAGCGACTCCCACGGCTTGTTGGTGATGAGACTGCCCGTCGACTCATCTTCTTTGGCGATCGGATTGACGCAACGGACGCATACGAACATGGTATTGTCGGTGAGGTTGTTGCACATGATGAACTCGATTCGCATGTGACGGAGATGGCGGAGACGCTCGCAGCAAAACCACGGTTTGCGCTTGCTGCAGCCAAAGAGACGTTAAATATGGCACACGAGGCAACATTGGATGCCGGACTCACCTACGAGAAACGAGTATGGAGCGGCTTGTTTGGAACGCATGATCAGCGCGAAGGGATGGAGGCGTTCGTTGAGAAACGTGATCCGGAGTTCGAGTAAGCGGTGCTACAGCTGCTCGGCAAACCGATCGAGACTGAACAGGCCAATGTCGTGTGTTGTCTCGCCACTGGTTGAGAGATCCGCCAGAATCTCGCCAATGACGCTTGCAAACTTGAATCCATGACCCGAGAATCCAGCGCCAATCGTGATCTGTGGGAACTCAGGGTGGCGATCGAGAATGAAATGCTGATCAGGTGTATTGGTAAACATACAGGTTGCTAACTGCATTGTGGGGCCTGCACCTGATGGGAAATACGTCTTAGCGTACGATCGGAGCAGTTCTTCATCCGTCGTTGTTGGCTCAGTAAGTGACTGTGTTGGATCAACGACTTCGTTTCGATGGTTGAATTTTCCGAATTTGAATCCTGGGACATCATACACAGGGAAGCCATAGAAGTGTTCACCCTCGACCTCATGGACGAATATTGGGAACGATGACTGATCGAACAGCGCAGGCTCGTTCGGCTGCAGCCATGCAAGCACCTGTCGCTCAGGTACAGCAACCGATGCGATTTCAGGAATCAGTTTAGGAACCCAGGCACCTGCGGTCACAACCAACCGATCGGCTTCATACGTTTCTTTTGTTGTTTCTACCCTCACGCTCTCATCCTCAGTCGCTTCGAATGCAGTCACCGGTTCGCGAGCGCTGATCGTTGCACCGTGTTCGATCGCAGATTCAACATGTGCAATGATACACTGCTCAGGAACGACAAATCCACCCTCGGGCTGGTAGATTGCATATTGGTCTTCGGGAACAGCATACCCAGGGAAGCGAGTATTGACCGTATCCGCATCCAACACGTCGTATGCAATGTCATGCTCCTCACAGGATCGGCGGGCTTCGGAGAACACCTTGCTTTCTTTGGTTCCAATATCAAGCCCGCCTGTAATGTGAAGCAGGTCACGGCCGGAATCCGACTCCAGCGATCGCCACAGTTCATATGCACGCTCGACGAGCGGCACGTATGCTGGGTCTTCATACTGTGGCTTTCGAATAATTCGGGTGACCCCATGTGAGGAGCCGTGAGTATGTGGGATGTCATACTGTTCAAGCCCTAAGACGTTTTGGCCCCTGGCTGCAAGGTGTGCGACTGTTGCACTCCCCATACCACCAATGCCAATCACAATAACGTCATACCGATCGGTCATATGCCATCTTCGAGAATGTGCTTCAAATAGCTACGTGCTAGCAATTAGTCTTGTGTCGCTGTGGCTCTTCGTTCCTTTGCAGCCTCTACATCTAAGGTCTCCTCCACCTGTGTGTACACCGCAATAAATCCTAACAGGGCCAAAAACGCCCCGACCGCAAATGGTGCAATGAGTCCAAAGGTCACAAGGAAGCCGGATGCAAGCGGGCCGATCGCAATGCCAAGACCAAAGCCCATTGTCAGGATCGAAAGCGTGGAACCAGACTGACCTGCTTTTGCAAGATCACCGGCAAGCGCGAGCGATGGGGCGAACACAAGGGCCACAGCAACACCCTGTGCTAGCCGAACGAGGACCATCACTCCGGAAGAGGTTACAATTCCTTGCAGCAGCGTTGCTGGAATCAGGATTATAAACCCGACAACAAGGAATGGTCGGCGACCATACCGGTCACATGCTCTGCCGATCGGAACCTGCAGTAGAACGTTCGCAATTGTAACTGCACCAAACTGTGCTGCGAACAGGACGGGACCCTGATTAAGAAGTTCATTTATCTCGTTTTGGAGCGTTGCAAACAGCGCAATACAGATTCCCATTGAGATTGTGGCCAGCCCAAGCGTAAACACCGGATCAAGGAGCCGATCTTCACCACGGATCCGAATAGAGATATCATCGGATGCTGGTTCTTCGACATCATCCGCGTCGTTGACAAATATATAAACAAGAATAAAACTCGTGAATGCACCCACGAATGCCCCAACAAAGGCCGCGTTGAACCCCGACAGTACGAAATCCGTCCCCGGAATTGCGTATGGGCCTAACTCGATGATGATCCCGGCTAAAATTGGTCCAAACCCAAATCCAATTAGCCGAAACGTATTGTAGACGCCGAAGTTTCCTCCACGATCGGACGCTGACGCTGCGTACTCGTTAACAAGCGCAACCGTTGCAGGAACGATGAATGCAGCACCAAGCCCCTGCATCGCGCGCAACAATACGATCGAAATATAATCCGAGGCAAACGCGAACCCCAAACTTCCGGTTCCTAACAGCGCAATCCCAAAGAGAATGAAGGGTTTCCGTTGTGCTCTCCGATCGGACCATCTGCCGGTAAACGGCTGTGAGAAACTGTTTAAAAAGCCGAACAGCGAGAGCACAACCCCGATGAGGATTGGCTCAGTCATGGTCACAGTTGTGTTTCCGACCGTTACCGACGTATTAAGGAGTGTGCCAATATCAACCGCATCACTTACAATAAAAAGCGGGAGGACAACAATAAGAAACGAATTCCCGATCGCACCGACCATTCGAGCCAGTGCGAGAATAACGACCCGACGATCGGTGCCAAACAAAAGCGCACCAGCCACTAAACGACCACCATTATTAGCTAGTTAGAAATGAATCAGTATGGGTGTTGTGAATCCGGGGATGTGCGCCGACAAAAAAGCGGTGAGTAATCGGCCGCTTAGTTGATTAGCTTGGACGCAGATGTAACATACATGGAAGATAATGTTAAATTGAGCAGGCTACAAAACGTATTGACAGAGATTTCCTACCCAGTGAGCCATCAGACGGCTGTTGAAGCGTTTGATGATGTAACTGTACTTCTCGCAGATGGTGAACAGAATCTTGGAGACCTCGTTGAACAGATTCCTGCCGACCAGTTTAGAAGCCCTGGTGATCTATACACAGAACTTAATAATGTGATGCCGATCGAGGCACTCGGCGAGCCAGGACAGTCTGACGGTGACGCATAACCCAGTCGAAATCCCCGCTCTTAAGTATCGTTGCGGACGTGAAACCTGCTATGGAATTCTGCGACGAATGCGGTTCGATGATGCAGACAGATGGTGATGTTTGGGTTTGCGGGAGCTGTAGCTTCGAGAAGCCACGAGATAGTGCAAAAGAGAAAGCATTCCAAGAGGCGACAACCGAGAGTCAGTCTGATGAGGAGGGTGTTGTTGACATGTCGGATGTTGATAAATCCGAGATTGGCCCAACAACCAAAACAATCTGCCCATCATGTGGTCACGATCGCGCCCGCTACGAAATGAAACAGATTCGATCGGCTGATGAGTCCGAAACTCGATTCTTCACGTGTGTCGAGTGCGACCACAAGTGGCGCGAAGACGATCACTAACGTATCCAGCACTGCCAATGCGCACCGATCCACCTGCACCTGATGTGCCGATTGATCGATTTTCCGGGTGGGAGTGCGTCGAAGAGGGAGTCGAATATCCGTTCAAGACCCCAGTTGTGACTGTTGCGGCATACACTACGGTCTTTGAAGATCGAGCGGGTGCTGCAACGTTTCAAGATGCAACCGGAATCGATACCGTTTGGCGATTCTGTTTTGTGAGCCGAATACAGATGACACCGCACACTCGTCCATCGGCACTTCTCGATCGGATTGTCCGGCGTGGTGCGGCAGATGGGTTTACCGATCGGCTTCAAGAGCGTGGACTTGACGCAGTCACTAAACGACGGACAGAATCAGTTCAAGTTGGATCCCACGATGGGACCTGCATTCGATACGGTGCGCGCTGTCGAGTTGATGGAACGACGATCCCGCTTGAGGGACTTGTTGTCGTGTGGACAATGGATTCGACATACTACATTGGTGGCGGTGTCTACCCGGTTGCGATTCCGACTGACGTATCACACAGTACGGGAGACTCACTCACCGATCCTGAGCGTGACAGAGAGATGCTGTTTGCACTGTTCAGTGCTGTCGGTGAGACGAGCACAGACGAATAGGTGGACGCTGTTACTCGTTGCGTGCAAATGTTAGATAGCCAGTGTGACCCACACCCCGTGTCGACGGTCGTGAACCACGGTCATCGAACTGCATCTTCCGTTGGAGTGTCTCCAACGTCTGGATATCAGATAACCCAGCGTCTCGTGCCGCAGTTACGACCTCTCTGGTATTTTCAACAAATGGTGAATACACCGCGAGATAGCCACCGGCGGACAGTAGCTCCGACGCATGTGCAACAACGTCGGGTGCATCACCCGTATCGAGCGTCAGTACGTCGAATGGTCCCTCTGTAATTAGTGCGTCAACATTCTCAACAATGTTCCCCGATCGAACCGTCACGTTCTCTTCGACGCCGGCGATACGCATGTTTTCGCGAGCAGTCTCCGCGAACTCGGCATTCTGTTCGTACGTGGTGACTGTTGCACCAAGCCGGCCAAGATAGGACGAGAGAATACCGGTACCGGTTCCTGCATCAAGTACGCGATCGGTCGATTCAACACCAGTATGCCCAATTACAAGTCCGATATCTCTCGGCATCATTGGTGCGCCCGTCCGTTCTAAGTGATTGAACAGGTCCGGGCCGCGGAGCCGCCGAACGGTAAACTCTGTGCCGAGATGTGTCTCAAGTGTGTCTCCCGGCTCGACATTTTCGGGGACAGTGAGTACGCCGAGGTCGGTTTGGAGTTCCTCACCAGGTGCTCGGACGTACTCTCTGTCGCCGTGAACGAGGACGATCACTCGAAGCTAGCGATCGCCACTGCGAGGTCGCCGTCCGCTTCTTCGAGTGCCGCGCGCGCATCGTCTTCGGAGACGCCTGCCCGCGTCGCAACAATCTGGATATCGTCTGCAGGGATTGCAGCGGGTGCACTCTCTTCTGCAGGCTCATCGTCGGATGCCTCGCGAGTTGTTGGATCGCCAACGATTTGGTAGGTTTGCGTTCCTTGTGCGTTCATTTGTGTGACTTGGGGTGCGTCGAAGACGATCTCTTCGCCATCGGTTGTCGTAATAACAACCTGCTCGGCGTCGATCTCGTCGACGTCGATTCCCATCTGTTTCATCATCTGTTGCATCTTCCGCGGGTTCATTCCGCCTCCTCCAAACATATCGCTACGTCGGGCGTCCGGCAGGAAAAGTATGGCGAACTACGGGCACACTGACTACGGCAAGGAGTAGCTTCATCTATGTGGTTTTCTTCTACTGCGTATGTATATTGCAGACAAAACATGGCCAGAACTCGGCTCCTACTTTGCAACCGAGTCGATCGCAATCGTCCCGCTTGGCTCTACCGAACAACATGGGCCGCACCTCCCACTTGCAACCGACCACCTCATTGCTGAAGCACTCGCGCGTGAAGCTGCCGATCGAACTGGCTATCTCTGCACACCAACAATCAATATCGGTGTCAGTCCACACCACCGACAGTTCCACGGGACGATGTGGGTTGATGGCCCCGCGTTTCGATCGTATATGGAAAGCCTCGTTCGGAATCTAACATACCATGGGATCGATCGGGTGGTGTTTGTCAATGCACACGGTGGAAACATACCGCACCTCCGTGAGGTTGGACGAACGCTTCGAGATGATGAGGTTGCATATGCAATTGAGTGGATGTGGGATGAGTCAATTCCGGACCTTGTCAACGACGTATTTGAACATAACGGACCACATGGTGGACCAAAAGAGACGGCAATGATCATGCATATCGCGAATGAACTTGTGCGCGAAAATAAGTTGGAATCCGCACGTGATGGTGGCCTTGTTAGTTTTTCCCCACAAACTGGACGTAAACACGGTGCGAGAGTGTATTATGATGCAATTGATAATGTAACAAACGGTGTGTTCGGAGATCAGACAGATGCAACTCCAGAGATTGGTGAAACACTCTTTGAAGCGGCAACGGAACAACTCGTTAAACTGCTTGAATGGCTTGCTGCACAGCGGTTTGCAGAACTGCTACCAAAACCAAAAGTCGATCAGAACAGAGAGTTATTCACTGCCGACTAATCTACAAACACGAGTATCTTCCTTTTTTGATAGTCAGCAAATATGAAAAAAAGTTAACATATCTTCGGAGCAACTGTTAGTCTGTAGCGACATGAATAATCCACGACGTAGAGCGGTACTCAAGACGGCTGGTGGCTTGGTTGTTATCGGAGCCCTTGCAGGGTGTAACGGAAACGGCAACGGCAACGGTGTCGATCCGACCGAAGAAGAAGAAGATCCAACTGAGGAAGAAGAGGAAGACCCTACAGAAGAAGAGGAAGAGACTGAAGAAGAAGAGGAAGAGGAAGAGGAAGAGACTGAAGAAGAAGAGGAGGAAGATGGCGACGCGGGACTCCGTGTTGCGCACGCATCCCCTGACGCACCTGCTGTCGATGTAAGCGTTGATGGTGAGCCAGTAATCGAGCAGCTTGCATTCAGGGAGGTCTCTGAATATGCAGGGTTACCTGGTGGTTCATACCAGGTCACCGTTGCTGCATCTGACGATCCAGATACAATCGTCTTCGACTCCGAAGTCGAAGTTGAAGACGGTATGGACTACACTGTTGTCGCACTCGGCGAACTAGCTGATGATGCAACCCAACCGTTTGAGGTAGCAGTGTACGAAGATGATAACAGCGATCCAGGTGCGGATAATTCCCGTGCCCGTGTCCTGCACGCATCACCTGATGCACCCGCAGTTGACATTGTTGCTGAAGGTGTTGGCCCACTCGTTGAAGGACTTGACTTCGCTGAAGCAGAGTATGCAGAAGCTCCGGCAGGCGACTACACCCTTGGTGTGGTACCAGCAGCAAACGGTGCTGAAGAAGAAGAAGAAGAGCAAGAAGAACAAGAAGAAGAGCAAGACCAAGAAGAGGAGGATGAGCAAGAACAAGAAGAGGAAGACGCACCAGAAGATGAGAATGGAAATGGTGATCTCGAAGACGCTGTTGCAACCGTTGACGTAACACTTGAGGGTGGCACAGTGTACACGGCGATCGCAGTCGGCTATCTCGATCCTGAGGCAAGCGATTCGGATGAAGAGTTTGGAATCGCTCTTGTTGAAGATGCGGTCGATGGTCAACGAGTTGGTGCGGAGGAGGAAGAAGAAGCACCTGAAGAGGAGGAAGAGGAGGAAGAGGAGGAAGAAGAGGAAGAAGAAGAAGCACCTGAAGAGGAGGAAGAAGAGGAAGAAGAAGAGAACTAATCGGTTCACCCTCTCTTCGACACGAATTGGGTTCCGCTCAGTTCACACACATACTGATCGAAATCCCGGATCCAATCGGGAGGACGATCGTCTCGAACGCAGCATCAGTTCGAACTGTTTTCAAATACCGACCGATACCTTCGGTTTCTTTGTCAGTTGCTGGATCCGGGAGCCCCTGCTCTCCAGCCATGTAACCACGTAACCGATCGAAATCGATCGGTCCAGACATAATATTATCCGCGATCACAATACCACCTGGAGAGAGTTTTGGCTTCACACGTTCAAACGCCTCTGCGTATCGGTGTTTTTGATGATCAATCAAGACGATATCAAACGGCCCATCATAGCGTTCGATCGTCTCCATTGCATCCCCATGCTCAAAACTGACATGCGCAGTCAGTTCAGCACGAGCAAAGAACTCACGGCCCATTTCTAGTTCATCTTCGTCAAATTCAGTAAGGACAATACGACCGTCATCCATCCCTTGAAGGAACCAGTATGCCGAGTAACCGTAGCCGGAGCCAAACTCAAATACACGTGTTGCATTCGTGAGTCGGGCAAGCAGTCTGAGTACACCGCCGGATTCAGGGCCGATAATTGGAAAGCCCTCTTTTTCAGCGTACGAAACCATCTCCTGTTGAATATTATCGTGTTCTGGCCCCGTTGCGCGGAGGAACTGAAGAATGTCTGTAGAGAGTATCGTCATATTCTACCGGTCTTGACGGACCAACTTGAAGATTCACCTCGCAAATAATCATAGCGTCCGTGATTCAATATTTAAGTCACCGGAAACCCTCATGGTCGACAATGTTTGATCCCGAAGAACTCGATCGAATCCAGTCAGCGAAGGATGACTGGGAGACGGAGACGCTTTCGCCGACGCTCGATCGATTTGGGGAACGAAATGAACAGTTTACGACAGACACTGGCGGCAATGAGGTCAAACGGCTCTATACGCCTGCTGATGTGTCAGACAACAGCTATCGACAGGACCTCGGATTTCCGGGTGAAGAACCCTACACACGTGGTGTCTATCCAACAATGCATCGTGGGCGGCTTTGGACAATGCGGCAGTATGCGGGTATGGGAACCGCAACAGAAACGAATGAACGATTTCTCTACCTGATCGAGAACGGATCATCCGGGCTGTCGATGGCGTTCGACCTTCCAACACAGATGGGATATGACTCCGATGCGGCTATGTCCGCTGGTGAAGTCGGGAAATCAGGAGTCGCGATCGATTCGCTCGCAGATTTTGAAACCGTGTTTGATGGAATTCCGCTAGGCGAGGTGTCTACGAGTATGACGATCAACGCTCCGGCCTCAGTATTGCTTGCGATGTATGTTGCCCTTGGCGACAAGCAGGGTGTCGATCGAGACGAGCTTCGTGGAACGATCCAGAACGACATCATGAAAGAGTACATCGCCCGGAATCTCTATATCTACCCGCCAAAGCACTCGATGCGACTGATTACGGATATTTTCGAATTCTGTGCCGAAGAGGTTCCAAAGTTCAACACGATCTCAATCTCCGGCTATCATATCCGTGAAGCCGGTTCCACTGCGGCCCAAGAGATTGCATTCACGCTTGGCAACGGAATCGAATACGTGCAGGCTGCCGTCGATGCAGGACAGGACGTCGACTCATTTGCGCCACAGCTCTCGTTCTTTTTCAACGCACACAACAACATTTTAGAAGAGGTTGCAAAATTCCGCGCCGCACGCCGAATGTGGGGCAAAATCATGGACGAACGGTTTGACGCAACAAATCCGAAATCAAAACAGTTGAAATTCCACACGCAGACTGGTGGCTCAACACTCACCGCACAGCAGGTCGAAAACAACGTTGTTCGGGTTGCATATCAGGCATTAGCCGCCGTCCTCGGAGGCACACAGTCTCTCCATACGAACGGAAAAGACGAGGCGCTTGCGCTTCCGACTGAGCAGTCAGTCAGAACCGCGCTTCGGACCCAACAAATTCTTGCGCATGAATCAGGTGCCGCAGATACGATCGATCCGCTTGCTGGCAGCTACTATATCGAAGCACTCACTGACGAGATTGAAGCACAAGCATTCGACCTGATCGAATCGGTCGACGAGCGTGGCGGCATGCTCGAAGCCGTTGAAGACCAGTGGGTCCAGCGACAGATTCAGGATGTCGCCTATGATCGCCAACAGGAGATCGAAAACGGCGATCGGGTCATTGTCGGCGTAAACAAGTTCGCCGTTGAAGATGAAGGGCCGCAGATGGATCTCGAAGAGGTTGACGAAGAGAACGAACGTGAACAGATCGAGCGACTTGAAGCGCTCCGAGCAGACAGGGACTCGGGGGCTGTAGACGATGCACTCGATCGGGTACGGGCTGCTGCACAATCCGAACAGAATCTGATGGAGCCGATCGTTGAAGCGGTCAAAGTGTACGCAACGGTTGGTGAGATTTGTAATGTGCTCCGCGATGAGTTTGGCGAGTACAAACCGATCTAAGGACGAATAGTAGCAATCGATCGATCTTTTTGATACGCCCCTCGAACAGTAGTTGTATCTATGCACTTTGATCATGCAGGAATTGCAACCAACGATATGGATGGCCTCAAAACGCTTTTCAGCGATCTCTTTGCTGCGCCGGTCGTTCACGAAGAGACGTTTGACGGAATGCGTGTAGTGTTTCTCGAACTAGAGAACGGCTATTTTGAGTTGCTTGAGCCACACGAAGGAGGTCCAATTGCGACGTATCTCAATCGGTCCGGGCCAGGTATTCATCATCTGGCGATCGAAACAGATGATATTACGGCTGCGATAGAGCATGCAATCGAGTGTGGGGTTGAGCCGATCGATTCGGAACCGCGCCAAGGTGCGTGGGGTCACGACGTGGCATTTATGCATCCAAAAACAACAGGTGGGGTACTCGTTGAGTTTGTTTCGCACTGAGCCTGAGCGTCAGTAGTCGTAGAACCCGCGACCAGTCTTTTTTCCAAGGTCTCCTGCTTCGACTTTTCGTTTGAGAAGGTATGCCGGCTTGTATCGATCGCCAAGTTCGTCGTAGAGCGTTTCGGAGGCATTTAGACAGATATCCAAGCCGATATGATCTGCGAGCGTAAGCGGGCCCATCGGGACGTTTGTGCCGAGTGTCATCCCACGATCGATGTCGTCTTTCGATGCAACCCCTTCATCGTATGCACGGATGCCCTCGTTGATCCATGGCATCAGAATCCGGTTTGTCACAAACCCAGGTTTGTCATCTGACTCCCATGTCTCTTTGCCCATCTCTACTGCTAACTCGTGTGCAAGGTCGACAACCGCGTCGTCTGTTCGCTCTCCGACAACGACTTCGACACCTTTCATAATCGGTACTGGATTCATAAAGTGAAGTCCGATAACAAGCTCTTGGCGCTCCGTTGCGGCCGCAATTGTTGTGATCGAAAGCGTACTGGTGTTCGTCGCGAGGACCACATCTGAATCAACAACTGCGTCCAATTCCTCAAAGATGGACTGTTTAATTTCCATGTTTTCGACAGCCGCTTCGATAACCAAGTCACACGCAGAGAGGTCTGCCATCGCGGTCGTGCCAGTAATCCGATCGATGGTGGCTGCTTTTTCGGCTGCTGTAAGCCGCTCTTTTGAAACCAATCGTGAGAGACTCTCCTCAATACTATCGAGGCCGCGATCGACATACTCCTGCTCGATATCTCGCATCACGACATCGTAGCCAGTTGTCGCAGCGACTTGTGCAATGCCGTGCCCCATTGTTCCAGCACCAATAACGCCGATTGTTTCTATCTCGGTGTGCGATCGCATACGGTGATATCCAGATGGAAGTATGGTAAACATAGCGAAAAACGATGCAAAATATCAACCGTGGTAGTTCGACGGAAACGTTGAAGTTACAGGCTGCGAACAACAGAGCAACTGGGAGCGCGTTTGTGTCAGAGAATAATGGAAGTAACCGGGCATCTGAGTTAATCACACTCAAATACATAGGAGCAAAAACAGCAGCAGTTCTACAATCTGCATCGATCGCTGCTGCCGATATTACGACCAAGGCCGTCTCGTTTCGGATGCTTGTCGACGCAGGTGTCAACCCGGGTGTGGCAGCAAAAATTCGGCGCGAGTATTCGCTTTCATGGTCGTTTAGCTCTGGGGACGACCTCACACGCCGATCAACACAAGTGCGTGGGCTCGGAGCTGATGAGGCTGCATGGGTTGCTGCAAGCGCTGGGGATTGGGCGAAAGAGACCGATGCAAACGCAACCACACCCAAATCTACGACCGGACAGGCTGATGCACCACAAACCCCGTGGGCTAGCACTGTAGATCGTTCGGTGGATGCAGAGACAGATGGGAGCGGTGATTCGTTTGCTGCAGAGGCGGCATGGCGAAACCGGAGCAGGCCAACACCACTAACAACGCTTGAGTCGATCTCACAATCTGATGCAGATATTCTTGCAGAAGCAGGGATCATTTCCGTGCGTAGCCTTGCAACGGCGAATGCAGAGCGTGTTGCAGATGTCTTGGAACTCGATCGAGAAACCGTCCAACTGTGGCATACCGAAGCCAGAGAATCACACAACGTTTAATCCACATCCCTATTTTAACTCAAATTGTAGTAACTTTATTCTCCGTCCTAAATAGTCATAAATTGCTGTATTATGTGTTCTCGTTACTATTCAGGCGAAATTTGTATCAGCAAATTTGACCAAACGCTTTTTATATCTTGTTACCGCAGTTCGTATTGATGATCCCGCTGGTAGATTCGCCAATCACACGCGATGGGAAAGCACTTATTCTGGCATACGATCACGGTCTCGAACACGGCCCAGTTGATTTTAAGCCGGTCCCAGAGACAATGGACCCCGCACAGATTTTTGAGCTTGGTACACATAGCGCAGTGACCGCGCTTGCCGTTCAAAAGGGTATTGCAGAAGGCTACTACCCATCATATGAGGATGATGTTAATCTGCTACTGAAAATCAACGGTACATCAAACATGTGGATGGGCGAGCCGGATAGTGCTGTCAACTGTTCGGTTGACTATGCCAACGAACTTGGTGCTGACGCCATTGGATTCACCGTTTATGGTGGCTCAAACAACGAAGTTGAGATGGTCGAAGAGTTCCGAAACGCCCAAGAAGATGCGAGAAAGCATGATATGGCTGTTGTGATGTGGTCATATCCACGTGGACAGGGACTCAAAAATGACACCAGTGCAGATACGATCGCCTATGCCTCTCGCTTAGGACTTGAACTCGGTGCAGACCTCACAAAAGTCAAATATCCTGGTTCGGCAGATGCGATGCAGCATGTGTGTGATGTTGCCGGAGATATGGGCGTCGTGATGAGCGGTGGCTCAAAAATTGGTGACCGAGCGTTCCTTGAACTTGTTGAGAACGCTATGAATGCCGGTGCAGAAGGGCTTGCAGTGGGGAGGAATGTCTTCCAACGCGAGAATCCGACCGGAATCCTTGATGCGCTTGAAGCAGTAATCTTCGAGGAAGCAACAGCGGAAGAAGCACTCACCGAACTGGAGGAATCAGACAGAGACGCTGCAAAAGCAGACGCAACAAGTGATTAAGTAATATGGCCGACCAGAGCGTCAGTCAGATATTTTCGGCGATCGCCGACACCGCGCCAGCGGTGCGTGCTGCCCTCCCTGGACGACGGGTTGAGTACGGCGGCGAGAACCCGAGCGGTGAATCACAGCTTGCGGCGGACGTATATGCGGATTCGCTTTTTAAAGATCGGCTCGAACAGGTCGACGCTGTTGGCACCTACTTCAGCGAAGAGGAGGAGAGTGCAGTTGCAGTTGGTGATGGATCACTTACTGTGGCGATCGATCCGCTCGATGGCTCCTCAAATCTCAAATCAAACAACGCACTCGGCACGATCGTCTCAGTCTATGATGAGCCGCTGCCCGCAAGCGGCGACTCGCTGATTGCGGCTGGCTACGTTTTGTATGGCCCAATCACCACCATGGTAGTTGCTCATGATGGCGTTGTGACAGAGTCGGTGCTTACCGATGGCAACCAAGAGGTTGTCAAAGATGATCTTACACTTCCATCAGAGCCGACTATCTACGGGTTCGGCGGACGCATTCCCGATTGGACACCGGAGTTCACCGAATACGCCCGTGAGATAGAATCCGAATTTAAACTTCGATACGGTGGTTCAATGGTTGGGGATGTAAACCAAGTGTTGACCTATGGTGGTATCTTTTCGTATCCCGCTGTAAAGAGTGCGCCAGACGGGAAACTTCGGACACAGTTTGAAGCACATCCGATGGCGTATATTGTTGAAGCCGCTGGTGGAAAATCCTCGGATGGAACGCAATCGATTCTCGATCGAACGCCAACTGAGGTTCACGAGCGAACACCAGTCCATCTTGGCAACGACGAACTTATTGATCGGCTCGAATCGTCACTGTAGTAGCTACTGTGGTGGTTCGGTCCATGCATGCCCATTCTCTTTTGGATCGTATCCGATCGTCTCTCGTGCATGTGAGAGGTCAAACCATGTATGCTCGTTGCCGCTCACCCCGTAGAAAGTCTCGTACTCAACCGTCGTGTCATCCAGACAACAGGCCACAAGGTGAGCAAGATCGCTTTGGGAGAGCCAGGTACATTTCATCCGTGCAGCCAGCCGCGCATACTCCTCGCTTCCTCGTGTCGTCTCACCGCGCGACACAGCCCGCTCTGCGTCGCCGTACGGATGGTCATACGGGTCCGATCGAACACTACCAATCCGGAGCGAGTAACACTGCATACTATGACGCTCAGCGTAGAGCCGCATCCAGGCTTCGCCTGCAACTTTTGACGCACCATAGTCAGAGTCAGGCCGCACTGGGGAGGTATGATCGACTGTTAGCTCGTACGATGAATCATACAGCTGTGGTGCATGTTCGGTCTCATAGCGGCCAACAGCGTGGTTCGAGGAGGCGAACACAACCGATCTAACCCCGTTCTCTGCTGCGGCATCGAGGGTGACTTTTGTCCCTCTAACATTGTTTCGCTCAACACTATCGTAGCTTGCAGTGACCCTCGGATCACCTGCAAGATGGACGATCGCATCCATCCCGCTCACAGCGGTATCCATTGCATCCCGATCGGTGACATCTGCAACAAGTGTCTCCCGATCAGCGTGTGGATGGTCTGTGGGCGGTTCGACGCGATCGAGAAGTGTAAGTGAGTACTGTTTTGGGAGGTGTTTGACAAGTGAAGTGCCGACGGTTCCATGTGCACCGGTGATGAGGACGTTCATACTACTGAACTGTGTTTCACCGACAAGTAGCTACGTTTCAGTGTTTTGCATCGACAAATACCTGCGGTAAGAGCCCACCGAGTCCACGCCGGAGGCGCTCAAGGAATGCGGTCTTACTGATTCCGATCGCATCTGCAACCATACGAGCAGTTACATCTCTTGGCACGGAAAAATATCCCAGTCGAAGTGCGGTACGAATTGCCTCCTCCTGTGCCGGTGTGATATCCCACCGTGTTGCGATTGTACCCTCATCTGCCTCACCTAATGGATACAGCCGTTCGAGCGTCACACCACCGGTCTCTGTGGCTCGGTCGAGCACACCGCGCAGTACATCATGGCCAACAACGGCACCAACATACTGTTCGTTGCCGTTTCGGTACTGAATTGACTCCACCATGAAGCCAACATCAGTCAACTGATGGACTACACACGGCTGTTTTGAGAGACATCGGTAGTTCGTCCGATCGTCACCTGCAGTTGCTGCGTGGAGGTAGCGGATCCGATTGTCCGAATCAAGCGTAGAGGACAACTGCTCGTCAGTCGGGGCTGAAAACCGAAGCAGTGCATTTCCATCTCGTCGTGCTTGTGGTGGTGTGGCATCGATCGTTCCTGAAACCGACCGGCTGGCCGCCGCAAGCGGACAGTCATCCCCTGTGACTGTGAACTCAATAATCAGGCACTCCTCGATCATTTATAAATCCAGTCTATACGCTGGTTAAAACGTATATCTACAAAACGTTAATGGTTTTTCATGGAGTTAGACGAAGTCATTGAGCGTGCAGGGCCACGTCAGTTCAGCCCAAAGGATGATCTTCCGATCGAGTATCGAAAAGCTGCAACGCGGATGATTCAGTTCCACGCGAACAGCGAAGTGATGGGTGGCTATTTGGACAAACAGTTTACCCGTCATGCGCCGAGCCTAGACCGGAAGCTTGCCTGCACCGCAAAAGTCCAAGATGAGATTGGGCACGCACAACTGCTCTACCGTGCTGCAGAGACATTAGGTGTCAAAACCCGTGACGAGATGCTTGATGAGTTGCAAAACGGTGACGGAAAGTTCCTCAACTGTTTCCACTACCCGGTAGATTCGTGGTATGAAGCGCCGATGATCGATTTCTTTGTTGACGGTGGCGCAATGCGTCGACAGGCAACACTCAAATCGACAAGCTGGGAGCCGTACGCACACGCGATGGACAAGGTCTGTTTCGAGGAAGGGTTCCACGTCAAACACGGCGAGTCCATTCTAAAAGAGCTGATGACCGGCTCGAAAGCAACTCAAGAGCGCGTCCAAGAGACATTTGACGTCTGGTGGCCACGAATTATTCAGTTCTTCGGCCCACCAAACAAAGACAGCAAACACAATGACTTTGCACAGTCTGTCGGACTCAAAACGGCATCAAACGACTATCTCAGACAGTCGTTCCTCAATATGTACATTCCAAAGGCCGAAAAGTACGGCCTTGAGATTCCTGAGACACCACACATCGAGTATGATGAGGAAACGGGTCGTTACGAACTCGAATACGATGATCTCGACTGGGATGAGTTCTGGACGATCGCCAAGAACGACTACGAGGGAAGCCACATCCAAATAGACGCTCGTGCGAACCGACAAACCGCGGTTGAGTGGGTCCGATCGGCAATGGATTCGCTTGAACAATCGACCTCACCAACCCCACAGGCGGCTGATTAATCATGATTTGGGAAGTATTCAGACAGGAAAAGAAAGGCGACTATCACAAACACTGTGGAAACGTCCACGCACCTGATCGAGAGATGGCACTCATGTTCGCCGAAATCCAGCATGCCAGACGGATGCATGCAAACAGTCTGTGGGTTGTGCCACAGGCGGAAATTGCAGAGGTCGATGCTGAGGAAGCGAGCTTTGGGGGGACCACGGACAAAGCGTTCCGCTGGGCGATGACATACAACGACATTGATGCGAGTTTTGCTCAGGAGGTTGCAGACTCGGAAAAAGAGCAGGAAAAAGCTGCTAAAACGCGGGAGGCACAGATATGACGGGACCGATATCTGGGCCTGATGAGCTCTCAAAACGCGAACAGAAGGCGCTTGAATCGCTCCTCTTCCGCCTCGCGGATGATGAGTTTGTGCTTGCGGAACGCTACACCGAGTGGCAGATTTATGCGCCAACGCTTGAATCCGATCTTGCGCTTGCGAACATTGCACAGGACGAGTTTGGACACGCTCGGCTCTGGTATGATCTCCTCGGAGAGCTTGGCTACACGGAGCCGGATCTGATCTGGGAACGACCACCCGAGCAGTGGCAGCACTCGACGCTTGTTGAGCTTTCATTCCCGGATGGTGGCTGGGCGGATACGATCGTTCGAGGCTATCTCTACGATACTGCAGAGCAGCTCCGACTCGAAGCGCTCGCTGACTCCTCGTATCTCCCGCTAGCCGATCGAATCGAGAAAGTGTTACTCGAAGAGCGCTACCACCGACAGCATGCTGGCAACTGGCTCGAACGACTGGCAAGCGGTGAGGGACACGATCGAGTAGTCGCTGCCGTTGAACGGCTCTTTCCACATGCAATGAGTTTGTTTGCACCCGGACCGCACGAAGACAACATCACGGAATTTGGGTTCCGGAGCGAATCACTGCAGGAGCTTCGGCGCGCATGGCTTGACACCGTTATTCCAACGCTTGATTCGCTTTCGGTCCCGGCCCCAGAGCCAGCCGAGGTTGTTCGTCCCGATGCGACCGGTCGTGATGGAAGTCACACCGATGACTGGTTCGAACTGTATGATGCGTTTACACACACGTACACTGAACTTGAGAACCCAACGCCAGTGAGACTGCGTGGAGAGGGTGCATAACTGATGAGTAGCGATCGACAGAAACCACCAGCCGGCTCACCGGCCTGTGGCTATACCGACTATACTGAGGGAGCGACACCAGAAGCGTTCCCAAAAACCGGCGAGGGGGCGACAGGTATTGAACGAGCGGTGTGGGATGCGCTGTATGCCGTTGATGATCCGGAGATGCCCGTAAGTGTGGTCGATCTTGGCTTAATCTACAACGTGTTTGTCGAGCCGATCGACACCACAGATCGATCACAAAATGCGCCATCGAATCGTGCAGTGATCGAGATGACACTCACCTATTCGGGCTGTCCGGCTCGAGAGCTGCTGACGAACGATGTAAAATGCGCTGCAGAAACGGTTCCGGAGATTGCAGACGCGGAGATCCGGCTCCGATACTCACCGCCGTGGAACGTGAACATGGTCACTGACGATGGGCGGACCGCGCTCAGAAAGTTTGGGTTGAGTGTGTGATCTGATGCGATTTGATCCAAGCGCAAACGTCGACCCGGATGCAGAGATCGAATGTCCGTACTGTGGCTCCACAGAAACAGTCCAAGATCATCCGAAAGGAACTGGTCTCTGTCGATCGCAACACTACTGTGAGTCCTGCCAGCAGCCGTTTGAACGATTTGGCTAGCTGCTCGTCTGTTCTAGTGGCCCATCCCACGCAGCAAGACTGCCCTCATATATTCTCACGTTTTCGAACCCAATCGATCGTAACAGCAAATATGTATGGCTGAGCCGTCGTGCCGTGTTACAGTAGAGAACAATTGGTGTTGATCTCTCTGTCGGAATAGCGTGTTTGATGAGGACCGATTCGATCTCTTGCTCGGATTTTCCACCGCGGGTGTCCGGATCAACGAGCTCCATCCAATCGAGCCGAATGGCACCTGGGAGATGTCCGTCTGCGTACTCATCCTGTTCTCGCGTGTCAATAAATGTCGTGTCGGTCTCTGCTAGCAATGACTGAACGGTGTCAGTGGAGACGATCGGAGACGCTGGTGGCGGCGTTGGAAGAGAACCCTCCGTCTTGTTTTTTGTTGGTGTGTCTCGATCGATCGGATGGCTGCGTTTCCAAGCGGTAAAATCCCCATCAAGGATGCCGACCGAATCGTATCCGTAGACGATCGCTGTGAGCACAAACCGCGACGCAAACACGCCGTGCATGTCATCATATGCTACGATCGGTTTCTCCGGAAAAATACCAGCCTCCGAAAGGAGCGACCGAAACACTGCTGCGCCAGGGAGCGTTCCCGGCTCATCGCTTTGTGCATCTCTGAACCGATCAAATGGGATGTTGACCGCACCGGGGAGATGGCCGATCGCATCGTACTCCCATGGCTCTCTAACATCAACCAGCTGTATTTCGGCTGCTTCAGCTCGATCGGCAACCGCATCCACAGACAGGCGAAGCGGGAACGACATACTCTCACTTGTGCTTCAGGGGCCCAGTAGCTCACGACAGTGTCGAAATCCTCCGTAGAAATCAAATACCAGATATTGGTGCCGCTATTGGTTACACTGCCAGTCTCATTATACAAAGATGTTTGGACCGCATGTACAAGCCTCGCTGTTTCGGTCATAGCTTGCTGCAAGCATCTCCGGTGTTTCGATTGAACGGCCGAATTCACCGTCGAGAGCGCACCTAAGTGATAATCGGTCGAAGACTGCACTGTATGAAAAACACAGAATACGCGAATGATGTACTCGTTTCCGCTGGGTGGGTTGACGCCAATCTTGATGCATTCCAAGCCGAAGATCCCGACTATCGACTCGTTGAAGTCGATGTTGATACCGAAGCATATGACGAGTCACACGCACCGGGTGCGATCGGGTTCAACTGGGAAACCCAACTCCAAGATCAAACGACCCGTGATATCCTCACAAAAGAGGATTTTGAAGAACTGCTCGGATCACACGGGATCACCGAAGATTCGACAGTTGTCCTCTACGGTGACAACGCAAACTGGTTTGCAGCCTACACCTACTGGCAGTTCAAATACTACGGCCATGAGGATGTGAAACTGCTCGATGGTGGTCGAGAGTACTGGCTCGAAAACGACTATCCAATAACTGACGAGACGCCATCGTATCCAGCGCAAGAATACACCGCTGCAGGTCCGCGTGAGTCGATTCGTGCATACCGAGACGATGTTGAGAATGCGATCGATCGTGGACTGCCACTCGTTGATGTTCGGAGCCCAGAGGAGTTCTCCGGTGAGATTCTTGCACCACCTGGACTGCAAGAAACCGCACAGCGAGGCGGCCACATCCCGGGTGCACAGAATATCTCGTGGGCTGCCGTCACGAATGATGATGGAACGTTTAAAACGGCCGACGAAATCAAAGCGCTGTATGCGGAGAAAGGGATCGACGGAGACGAAACCACTGTTGCATACTGCCGAATCGGCGAGCGATCGTCCGTCGCATGGTTTGCACTGCATGAACTGCTTGGCTACGAAGATACCATCAACTACGATGGCTCATGGACTGAGTGGGGTAATCTCGTCGGTGCACCGATCGAGAAAGGCAGTGCAGAATAACGCTTGAAGTCCATACAGATCTAATTATCCACTCATGACTGCTGCTGACATCCTCAAAACCATTCGAACAGATAACGCAACCGCACTCTCACGGCTCGGGTCATCGAAAGCACTGTACGCCGAAACTGCTGGCCAACTCGATGCAGAGACGGTGTGCAACGCAGCAGCAGCTGCGGAGTATGCCGCCTACAAAACACTCTCCGAATGGGCAGCAGATGAGTCGAACGATGATGCAGTCGCTGTGTTTGAATCGATCGCAGAGATCGAGTATGAACACTTCGAGACGGTCAAAACACACCGCGACAGCGTGGCAGTCGAGGATGCAGCGGTTCCCAAACTGCAGACCGTTCTTCGATCCTACACCGACACGATCGATCGAACAGGCGGACTGCTCGGACGATGTCTCGTTGCCAAGAAATCAAAAGAACAGTACACTGGCTACTTTGTCGGAGATGCGGACCCACAAACAGCACAGCTGTTTCGTGAGCTTGGATCAGATGTCACAAAACAACAAGAACAGACACTGTCACTGATCGATTCGGTTTGTGAGGCACGTGTGGACTACGATCGCGCAGTGGAAGCCGCGACGGCAGTCATTCAAGCGGCATACGAGGAGTATACCGACTCCCTAGAGTCGCTTGGCGTGAACCCAAAACCGGTGTGTTGAGGCCAACTGCTCTCCGAAGCCTACTAACCACCGGGGGCGGTATCGAAAGCCATGACACAACAGGGCTGGTTCGAAGGGGTTTCACCCGACGACAGCGATAGCACGATTGATCGGATACGCGATGGCGATTCGGATGCCCCCGATCACTGGCCGAAACGTGCCGTCGAAGCCGGCTTTTCAGCCGACGAAGAGACGTATTACGAACAACTCCGCTCGGTGACGATCGAGGCAACTCGGCAAGCAGTCAAAACACGCGAACAGGCAGACGATAGCCAACTTGTCCATGCGGTTCGAGCGATGGACGACTGCGATCGGACTGCGAACGAACTTGCAGAGCGAACCGCAGAGTGGGCTGGTACGCTTTTTGATGACGTTGATCCGCGATTAGAGGCAGTCCGATCGCTTGCAGAGAAGACACCACAAACGCCAGCAGAAGAGCAGGTACTCTCGCTTGCAAGCCAAGTTGATTCGCTTGCAACCGAGGCTGAGTCGCTCCGATCGTTCATTGAACAACGAGCCCCCGCAACTGCACCAAATCTCGATGCAATGGCGGGGCCAGTCCTTGCCGCGCGGCTCATTGCGCTTGCTGGTGGACTTGAGCAACTGGCAAAAAAGCCGAGTGGGACTGTGCAGGTACTTGGTGCTGAGGACGCTTTGTTCGCACATCTCGCAGGCCGTGCAAGCTCCCCAAAGCATGGCATCATATTTACCCACGAGTACGTTCGAGGGACGCCTCGTGAGAACCGCGGATCAGCTGCCCGAGCGCTTGCAGGAAAGCTTTCGATCGCGGCTCGAATCGACCACTACAGCGGCGAACTCAAACCGGAGATTCACGAGGAGTTGGATGAACGTATCGAGACAATTCGAGCGCGGACAGCTGGGGGTGACAAATGAGCGACCTTCCACGCGGTGTTGAGCGCCGATCGTTCGACGGCAAAGAACGGCTTGCGACCCGAGGGATGCCAGTGTACGGTGAACCAACTGACGGCGAGTGGCGACTGTGGGATGCTGGGCGATCGAAACTCGGTGCGATGATTGAACATGCAATGCCCGTTGGGCTTGCTGGCGGCGAGTCCGTGCTGTACCTTGGTGCTGCAAGCGGCACAACAGTGAGTCACGTTGCAGACTTTTCGGGCCCAACGTACGCGGTCGAGTTCGCCCCACGACCAACCCGTGATCTGCTCTCCGTTGCTGAGGATCGACCGAACCTGTTTCCGCTGCTCAAAGACGCAAGAAAACCACAGACGTACGCACATGTTGTCGAATCCGAACTCGACGTCATTGTACAGGATGTCGCGACCCGCGGGCAGGCAACGGTTGCGAACCGGAACGCACAGTTCCTCTCTGCTGATGGGCGGCTGGTAGCGGCGATCAAAGCCCGGAGTGAGGACGTTACGGCCGAACCGCAAGATGTCTTTGACCGGGTTGTTGACGAGCTTACAGCCGAGTATGAGATCGTTGAAACGCGATCGCTTGCACCATTCCACGATGATCATCTTGGAGTTGTTGCTGTTAAACGATAATATTCACAAGTAGTAACACAAAGTGGTAACACTTTACCCGTTGGGTAAAATTCGGTTAGGTATGAGTACATCAGGACAGTCCGGTGGTGTCGCCCACTATTTTTCGAGGTTGGGGCCAACGTGGCTAGCAGGTGCGATCGCTGCGGGTCCAGCAACGATGGCGAGCGTTCTTGTCGCCGGAGCAAGCTTTGGGTACGCACTGCTGTGGGTGGTTATTATTTCCGCCCTGTTTGGTGCGTTAGCACAGTATCTTTCGACGCGGCTTGCGCTCGCAACAGGTGAAGGAATCGTCCAGACCGTTGAGAATCGCTATGGATCGATCTGGGCGTGGATTTTGGTTATTGATGTTGTGCTTGCAGCAGGGCTTGCACAGCTTGTAATTATGAAAACGCTCGCGGATGTGAGCGCACTGATGAGCGGCTTTGATGCCCGGTTGTGGGGTGTCTTTTGGGCGATCGTTCTTGCAGTTGGATTGGCAGGTGGCGGCTACCGTGTTGCTGAGTTGGGTGCAAAGGTGATCGTTTCAGCTGTCGTGCTTGCATTTGTTGCATCATTGTTTGTTGTTCCAATCGATCTCTCAACCGCAGCAACCGGACTGGTTCCATCGATCCCTGCCGGCGTGAGCGGTGCACTCATCGCTGCAGGTGTCCTCGGTGGTGCGGTTCATATTACGATTATTACAATGCAGACGTACACCGTTCGTGCTCGGGGGTGGGACGACAGCGATCGATCGCTTGCACGGTTCGATATCTTTGCCTCAATGATTGTCGCATTTGGCCTGTTTAGTCTAGCAACATTTCTCGTTGCAGCGGGTGCCCTCCATGGCACGGTTGATGCAGCAGGCTTGGATGCAATCGCGGCCGCAGCTGCACTTGAGCCGATCGCCGGAACCTATGCACAGTGGCTCTTTCTTATCGGACTGCTTGGTGCGGCTGTGTCAACGCTCGGTGGAAATACAATTGTCCCACCGTTCCTCGTTGCTGATAAACTCGGCTGGGATACGGATGTAAGCGATCGTCGATACCGAACGCTCCTTGCAGCCACTGCCTTGCTTAGTGCAGGTGGTGCGTTCATCGAAGGTTCCTTTTTCCAACTGCTTGTGTTGGTCCTTGCGTTCGGACTGGTCGGCACACCATTTGCGATCGCAATCGTGGTGCTACTGGTTAACGATCGATCTGTTGTTGATGAGACACCCGGATTTGCATTAAACGTCGGTGCAGTTGCGCTGTTTTCCGTAACCACCGTACTTGCAGGCTCATTTGTGCAAGATGAGATTGCAAGCGGTCTTGATCCCCTCACACTGTTTGTTGTGGCCTTCGCAGTCGCGATGTCGATCGCAACCGTCGCACTGCTCGGAAGCCAATTCGTTTCGAAGCTCTCACAAAAAGAGACACCGGCGGAAAGTCAGCTGTAAAAACGTAGGTCGGTACAGTTGGCTACCGGCTTCAAGAGGTATTTATTAGTCGCCCACAAATGACCTCAGTAATGGAGACTGGCTCGGCTGCGGCGTTTACCCGGATGGGGACGCTTGGAATCGAAGAGGAATTTTATATTGTTGATTCAGCTGGACGGCCAACGTCCGGTATTGACGACCTTGTATACGGGCCTAAACCACCCGAGGCATTGGGTGAAGGCGTTGATCATGAACTGTTTCAGTGTACGATCGAGACACAAACACCCCTTATTGAGAAGCTTTCTGATGCGGAAACAAAACTACAAACGGTTCGTGAGGGGTTGATTGAACACGCAGCAACCCACGGATACAGAATTGCTGCAGCTGGATTACATCCTGCAGCGAAGTGGCGCGAACTCGATCATGCACAAAAGCCACGATACAGGGCACAGCTCGATCGAATCCAATACCCACAACACCGGAATACAACTGCGGGCCTACACGTCCATGTTGGTGTTGATGACGCTGATAAAGCAGTCTGGATTGCAAACGAGCTTCGATGGTATCTGCCACCCCTGCTTGCACTGTCTGCGAACTCTCCATTCTGGGATGGCTTCGATACTGGCCTCTCTTCAGCTAGGGCAAAAATATTCGAGAACCTTCCAAACACCGGTATGCCGACATATTTCGACGATTATGCAGCATTTGATCGGTTTGAGCGGCAGATGGTCGAACTTGGCTCAATCAACGATCGTGGTGAGCTATGGTACGACGTCCGCCCACATACCGGTCATGGAACTGTTGAAGTTCGGGCACCGGATGGACAGAAAGACCCGGCCGTTGTGCTTGCTTTTGTCGAATATGTCCATGCATTAGTTCTTGATTTGGCAGCCCGATATGAGGACAACGAATCAGCAACACAGCTCCGTCGAGAACTGCTTGATGAAAACAAATGGCGAGCGATTCGGTACGGCCATGAGGCATCCTTTATTGACCAGGATGGAGATACCGTAATCTCGCTCGCAGAGTTCGTCGATCGTGAAACCGATCGACTTGATGTCTCCGGCCTCAAGTTCGTATTTGAGGCGGAATCTAGTGCGGAGAGACAACGGCGAATCCATGCAGAAGATGGAATTGACGCGCTCTGTGAAGACCTCTGTCTGACATAATACAGTATTCGTCCTCGACCGAACAACAGAAACGCTTTTTGCACTCTCGCTCTGACAGTAACCTATTATGAAACCTGATCTACCTGATGACGAGTCCACCGCAGGTGACGAAGAGAGTGCTGACACAGATGAAACTGCATCTCGTGTTGGCCGCGAAGAGTTTGAGAAAACCAAAGCGCGACTTGAAGATAGTGCTGACAAAGCCGTTGCAGAGTTTGATGAAGGGATCGTTGATCTGCTCGCATGGGTACTTGACACTGAAACGCGAGCGAGAATCTTTGTGTATCTTCGACAGCACCCAAATCAGACGAGTGATGAGATTGCAGAAGGGACTGGACTCTATCCGAGTACTGTTCGTGAGGCACTCGCAGAACTGCATGATGAGGGCAAAGTCCTTCGTGACAAACGCGAGAGCGAGGGTGCTGGAAACAACCCGTTCGAGTACGAAGCGATCGCACCAAGCGAACTCGTTCGTGGTGTTGTTGGGCAGGTCCAAACAGAGTTGAATACAGTATTCAATCTGGACCGTCGTCTCGGTGGAAAAGACGAACAAGAAGATACCGAGCCAGTGACAATTACCGTTGAACAGCCGGGTGACAGCGATGCTGTTGGCGAAGAAAGTCAGAATGGTACGACCAACAAACCTGACGACGAGTAACGGCTTTTAAGAGTGCAGCGAACAACCCGGTGATATGAACGTCGCACTGGGCGGGACATTTGACCCCGTGCACGATGGTCACATCGCGTTATTTGAACGGGCAGTTGAGTTGGGCGATGTGACAATAGGACTCACATCTGACGAATTGGCACCGCAAACCCGTCATGTAGAGCGATACGTCCGTCCATTTGCAGAGCGAAAAGAGCGGCTTTACGACACGGTGGAACCGATCGCTGCAGCGCACAACCGATCATTCGAGATTCGCGAACTCACAACACCAACTGGGATTGCAACCGAGCCTGGGTTTGATATCCTCATTGTCTCACCGGAAACACAGTCCGGTGGTGAGCGTGTTAATGAAATTCGCGCTGAAAAAGGGCTTCCACCGCTACAGATTGAGATCGTCGATCACGTTCCCGCAGAAGATGGAAGACGGATTTCATCGACCCGGATCGTGAACGGAGAGATCGATCGACACGGAAATCTCACACCCGACAGGAATGGTCGAGAGGCAACCCAACCGGAATAACAATATAGTGGTCAGTTCACCACGTCGGCGGACGAAAGCCGGCGTCCGATAACAGATCTTTCCACTTTGATTGGATACTTAATCGAGTGACATCCATTGCAGCGGCAACTGCCCGCTGTGAACGCTCTTCTCCCGAAATAAGTGCCGCAGCATACAGTGCTGCTGCCGCAACGGCTGGTTTCGATCGGTCCTGTGGTGGTGTATGTGTTAGAAAGAGATCTGTTGCGTTCGATCGAACAGTATCGCTAAGTTCTAATTCCGTCACTGCGGCTGCAATTTGGTCAACCCACTCTTGATTTTCGACACGATCGCGGGCGCTGTACATTCGATTGTATACTCGTGTTCCTGTTTCTTAATATCTTGTACGCCGCCGGAATCAGACGCGATAATTATGGCGAGTGATTTATTCAGTTGCTCGCGCGTCTCCAAATATGAAACGGCGACAGCTCCTTTCTCTTTCCGTCGTTGGAGTGGCGATGAGCACCGCCGGCTGTATCACTGCTCGCCGAACCGCCCCGTTGATGTTTGATCCACAGCCGCCCGATAGACCTGATGAATGTCCATTTTCACACAATTTTGACGTTGCGTTTCCGGTCCCGCTCGAAGATGAGTCGGTCGAAACGCTCACAGCGGCATACGAACGTGAACTACGCGCGAGCGATGGTGTCGATCCTGACACACTATCGATCGAGGTGACGCTTACGTCATGGGGACAAAGCTACATCGCAGATCTTCGCGTCACTGTTGATGATGTCGATACGGGCGAGACCTACAGTGCCGCATACTATGTTGACGAGCGACAGCTGATGCGATCGACGGCAGACGGAACTGAACTCCCTGTTGACCCACGAGAGGGCCACTCACTTGAATGTCGACAACGGATTGACTGATCGCTCAGGTTAGAGGTAGCCGTCTGTTACGGCCGTCACTACGCTTGAATCTGCAGCTCTCCATGCGTCTTCTGCCCGATCGAATACCGCTGTTGCTCGATCGATCGCATCTGCAATAACCTTCTCAGAGTCAATGGTGACGAACTCATGGTCACGCAGTAACGCGGTCCCGTTGACAAAGACATCACGAACGTCCATGCCGCTTGCGCCGTAGACGAGGTTTGGAATCGCAGTGTGAAATGGCCTCGAAACGGTTGGTGCAATGCCTACTGATTCTAGATCGACCGTTATGATATCTGCCTGTTTTCCAACCGTGAGCGATCCAACATGGTCATCAAGGCCAAGCACTCGTGCTGCATCAATCGTGACAAGTTTGAGCGCATCCCATGCAGGGAGTGCAGTTGGGTCGGTATTCGCCGCTTTTGAACAGAGCGCTGCAGTACGAAGCTCTCGAAGCATGTTATGTCCACCTGGGCCCGGTGCTTGATCGGTTCCGATCGCTGCAATACCACCATGCGAGCGATACTCGACGAGCGGTGGGACAATACCATCAATGGCAACGATTGAGGATGGACACCCGATCATACGAACCGACTGCTCAGCTAGTACTGCTCTTTCATCGGGTGTTGCGCCATGTAGATGTGTTGCGATCAACCGATCGGAAAGCAATCCATGCGATTCTAACACGGAGACAGTTGTCTCATTGGTACCATATCGCGCAGCAATCTGTCGTGCTTCCCGTTGGCCTTGTGCAACATGCATGTGAATCCGTCGTCCCGTTTCGCTGCTTCGCTGTTCGATCTCGGTGAGGAGATCAATAGAGACCATATCCAACGCTTGTGGACCGTACATGGGCGTTACGAGTGGGTTTTCCTCGTATGTCTCGAACACCGATTCCGCCTGTGCAAGCTCTTTGTGTCCCTGTGCTCGATCGAATGGGTACGGTGTGTCCGGGTCGTTGGTAGCCCTGTCAGCCGAAATTTCGTTTATCATCTCCGTTGCAACAGTTCGGACGCCAAGTGGGAGATACACCGATTCAACATACTGCCCGACATCTTTTGTGTACTCACAGATTGTTGTCGCACCAGTTCTGATCGCTTCGATCGCACCGAGACGCGCGCCTGCAATCCGATCGGATTCGGTCATTGCGTTTGCGATCGGCCCCAACGCTGCGTTCATCCACTCGATCTCTGGAACATCCTGTGCTGCACCACGAATCAGTGTCTGACTCATGTGCGTATGCGCGTTGAGTAGCCCCGGTAGTACCATACAGCCAGCCGCATCGATCGTCTCCGAAGCAGCCGGACAGTCTGCTGTTGGGCCAACATATGCAATCTTCCCATCCTTAATGCCAACTGCACCATCATCGACGATCCCGACACCACCGGATGTTCCAACCGCGTCATCCATCGTCACAACGAGGGCATTTGTGATTCGCGTATCCATGGCGACAGTTCACAAACAACAAATAAACACGTGTCGGGTGTCGTATATTGAGATATACTCACAAACAACCTATTTTTATTCATTGTTCACTAAGTATATAGCAAACAATACACGAGATGTAGTGTTTCTAGCCCCTAGAACTAAATATTCTACGGCTATAGCATGCTGTATGGAAACAAACGCTACGTTCCGTGTCCTCGCAGAGCAAAATAATCATGGCGCACTTACCGTAGAACATCCGAATGACAATGCAACATTTCACGTTGTCTCATATGCCAATGAAGGTGTCAAACGAGCCGCACAATCGCTGCAACCAGGCTCGACAGTTGAGATGACGCTCTCTCGTGCTGGCGTTCGAAGCAACGTCTGGCAGGCCGAGTCAGTGACGCGAACCGAAACGGACACGACGTTTTAATTGGGTTTTTTATCTACCTGGACGTTTTCTTCAACAATCATTCGTGGACCGGCACCAACTTGGATGAACTCCGCTGCATCGGTCATTGTTTCTTCACCTACTTGTGAGTCGAATGCGGCAGACAGTGCCTCCATATCTTCAAAATAGAGCTCTAATACGCCATCATATGCGGCGTGTTCTGGAGACGTTGGCAATGATGTTGTATATTTGTGGACGCCCGGAAGCGCAGACGCAATCGGAGTGTGGGTTTCTAACCAGTAGGTTTTGAACTCTTCATGCGTGAGCGCTGGGTCTCGGATTAGAAACTCAACAAGCTTGATCATACCTCATAATTATTTGTGCGGTATTTTGTCGTGTCGATTTTGCCAGTCGAGCTCCCTGCCGAGTGAGACACGCTTAACTCGATCGCTGCCCCGTATATGGGTATGAGTGGAACACTTCGCACGCCAACAAAACGGGTTTGTGAACTGTGCGATCGGGCAGAAAAATGGGATACAGACGGTGGATCGTGGGTTGTTGACACAACTCCCGGGAATGTCTACTGTATCCACGAGTGGGATATCAACGGTACATTTGTGCCGTTTGAAGAGTAACCTCTCGACCGGCATGCCAACCCTATATATGACCGCGCCGTCCGAGAGTGCCGCTGAGATCGCACAGACGGTCGTGGATGAACGGCTTGCAGCATGTGTCAACCAGTTCCCATGCCGATCGACATACCGATGGGATGGGGATGTTCACACAGGCGATGAGACTATTTTGCTTATTAAAACAACAGCGGAGGGATATCGCCAGCTCGTCGATCGGCTTCTTGAACTGCATCCGTATGACGTGCCATGTATTGAGCGATTTGACGAATCCCATATCCATGATCCATTCGCTTCGTGGATTACTGACTCAGTTTCACCGCACGTAGGCGGCGATCGCCAATAATCCACTGGCAAGGACGGCGACCACACCGATCGGTCCGATCATTGTGTATCCGATCGCGGGTCCAATAAGAAGGCCAAGAATACCACCGCCTTGCTGGAGCGCTCGCCCAAATTCGGTGAGTTCGATCGATCGGATCTGCAGGAAGTTCTCATAACGGAACGCACGCGCTGGATCAACGATACTGAGACCGGAGAACGCTCCAGCTAGTCCAAGAATCAACAGGAGCAGGATGTCGAACATGTGGATGGTACGATGTACAGGATCCAGTTAATTGTACGGTGGTCACTGATTGCGTATCTGCGACACGATCTGAACCGTTTTAATGGGAGTTTGAGTGGTGAGTAATCGATGTGATCTGTGGCGGTCATTCTGAATGTACACACACTCATGGAACGGTGTATGTGTGCGGCTCTTACCCAAGCGGGACACCCTCTACTTGATTGAGTGTGTTTGTTTATCATGGTGTCTGAAAGTAAATCACACTGCCCGTACTGTGATGCAAACGTTAGTCTCTCGCTTCCTCGTGGGGCGAACTTCGGCGGTGCAACAAAGACAAAAAAGGATGCAGAGTATGAGCACGAAGAGACGTGTGCGATGTGTGGCGACCATTTTTACGTACATTACACACTAAACTAATGTCTCGAATGGCTTGCATCTCAGTCGCGTCTCGTATTCGGTAACGCGGCGATCGCGTTCACTGAACCGTCGAACATGGTGACTGTTGGTGGGTCGTGCTTCACAACTCCCGCAGCCGCACCGATAGAGACGAAAACAACGGTTGCAAATCTTTCCCATCAAGCCCGATAATCCTCGGAATGAATCGTTTACGCGGATCGCTAGCAATTGCTATCAAAAATAGGACCGGGTTGATTTCATAGACCGTTCAAAAAAGTTCTTGCCAAACCACAACCGCTGCAGCACCGAGGAGTGGCGCAGCCATTCCAAACGTCCCTGCGGCTAAATAGCCGACTATTGGAGAAAACAAAAATAACAAGATGCCGCCCGCTTGTTGTTTCATGATACCGTATTCAGATAGCTCGACAGAGTCAACCTCGCCAAGGTTTTCGACACGAAATGCGATTTCTGGATACTGAATCATCAGAACTGAAATCGCGCCAACGCACCCCGCAGCGACTAGCAGTACAAACGTGATTAGCAGCTGCCACATATAGTACAGGCAGCTATGGGTATTTATTATTTATATTGACTGGGTCCGGAGGCGATCGAGAATTGATAGTGTTCCATCAAAGTATGACTCATCGACAACCGTTTCTGCAGCCGCTTTTGCCTTCTCATCGGCGTTTGCAACTGCATATGAATCCCCTGCAGTGTTGAACAGTGACACATCGTTTTCGCTGTCGCCGATCGCCACAAACTCACTCGGATTTAGATCAAGAATGTCACAGATCGCTTCAAGCCCTGCGCCTTTCTCCACACCGGGTGTTTTGACGTGGAATGCGTAGCCGGTATCAACTACTTCAAGACCGAACTCCGCTGCAACGTCTCGAAGCAGTGACTCATCACCGTCGATCGATACGGCAATCTCGGTCTCTCGCCAGCGGTTCGTTGTATCGACATCGCCGTAGCCAAGATCACCGCCACGATCAAGAAACTCTCTCACTGCGTTTGCAGCACGATCGGGATCACCGGTAAACCGAATCGTGTCACCTGCATACACAACCCCGCCATTCTCTGCAATCACGTGTTCTGGAATACCAAGGAAATGACAGAGCGCAACCGGATACGGAAACGACTTTCCAGTCGCAATAACGATCGGCGCATCCCAACGTTGGAGCGCTCCAAAAAGCCGTGGATCGATCGTGTGCTCCGGTGTTGTTAGTGTACCATCAATATCCAGCGCGAGCGGTGGAACCATGTTCGATCATCGGCGGCGATCGGGAAAAACAGCGTTGATTCACGAGGTATATCAAATAATTGTTCTCTACAACAGTAAGAATAAAAAATAGAACTATCTGGTATCGGGTCCCATAGTACTGTGGATCATGAAGAAGTTAATTAACGATCCGGAAGATATCGTCGATGAGATGCTCGAAGGGATGGTTTTGGCGTACCCAGATCGGCTTCGCCGCCTCGACGGGACAGAAGTGCTCGTCCGGGCAGATGGTCCGGTCGATGGCAAAGTCGGACTCGTTTCCGGTGGCGGTAGTGGTCACGAACCAACCCACGCAGGCTACATTGGTGATGGAATGCTCGATGGAGCCGCTGCAGGACAGGTATTCACCTCTCCAACCGCAGACCAGCTGAGTGAGATGGTCAAAGCCTGCGATGCAGGTGAGGGTGTTCTCAACATCGTGAAAAACTACGAAGGCGATGTGATGAACTTTGATACCGCAGCTGAGATGGCTGCAATGGAGGATATCGAAGTTGAGCAGGTTGTTGTTGATGACGACGTTGCAGTCGAAGATTCGTTGTATACCTCCGGCCGCAGAGGTGTCTGTGGAACGATTCTTGTTCACAAAGCAGCTGGTGCAAAAGCAGCAGCCGGCGGCGATCTTTCGGAAGTTAAAGCCGTTGCAGAGAAAGTAATTGAAAACACGGGGACAATGGGAACTGCACTTACTTCCTGTGTCACGCCAGACAAAGGCGAACCAACATTTGATCTTGGTGAAGACGAGATCGAACTCGGTATCGGTATCCACGGCGAGCCAGGGACCGAGCGCACAGACATGATGAGTGCAGATGAGATCACAACACACCTCACCGAAAAGGTCCTTGAGGATCTTGCTCTCGATGACGGACAAGAAGTGATGACGATCGTCAACGGGATGGGTGGCACGCCACTAATGGAACTCTTTGTTGTCAACCGGAAACTCCAAGAAATTCTTGGTGAACACGGTCTCGAAACATGGGATAGCTGGGTTGGCGACTACATGACCTCGCTCGATATGATGGGCTGTTCGGTCACCGTCTGTGCGGTTGATGATGAGCTCAAAGAACTTCTTGGCGCACCAGTTGACACACCAGCGCTAAAACAGTAACCCAGCATCGAATGCCACAACTACATTATTTATGAGGACGAAGACACAGCTATGAGCGACGAGGAACAGCGGGAGGCCGTTTTGATGGCGATCGATCGTGTCGCAACGCGAATGCAAGATGAGAAGTCACATCTCACTGATCTCGACTCCGCAATTGGTGATGCTGACCACGGTGCAAACCTTGCCCGTGGGTTTACTGCCGCAGCAGAGGCAGTCGAGGGGAGCGAGGATGACGTTGATGAGATTGTAAAAAAGATTGGCGTAACACTGATTTCAAAAGTCGGTGGTGCATCCGGGCCGCTGTATGGCGGTTCGATTATGAGTGCAAGCCAAACCCTCTCAGAGGAGGGTCTCACCGCTGAGACCTCGATCGCGTTCGCAGAGGCATATTTAGAAAAGGTCCTTGACCGTGGTGGGGCCCGTGTGGGCTCAAAAACGATGGTTGATGCACTCACACCTGCAGTGCACACCTACAAGAAATCGATCGAGGTTGATGAACTTCCACCAGTAACTGCACTTGCGAAGGCAGTTGCAGCAGCAGAGCGAGGTGTCGCATTTACCGTTCCGATTCGTGCGGAGAAGGGACGCGCATCGTTCCTTGGTTGGCGCTCAGTTGGTCATCAAGACCCCGGTGCAACGTCAACGCTCTTTATTATGCAAGAGCTGCTCGCAACCGCAGAAAAATTCACCGAGGGCGAGACCGATGTCGATGCGCTTGCGCCAAGTGAGCCTGACGTTGATCCAGATGACGACGGGGGAGACGAATGATCGGTCTTGTTGTTGTCTCCCATAGCAGTAAAGCCGCCGAGGGAATCTGTGAGATTGCAGCACAGATGGCTGGTGGTGCAACGATCGAACCAGCTGGTGGGGATGGTGAGGGTGGTATCGGGACTTCTGCGCCGCGGATTCAAGATGCGATCGAGACTGTTGATGATGGCGATGGCGTTGTCATCCTTGTTGACCTCGGCAGTGCGGTGATGAACGCAGAGCTTGCGATCGAGATGGCAGAGACTGAGTCGGATGTTGTGATCGCTGATGCACCAGTGTTAGAGGGTGCACTTAACGGCGCAGTTGAAGCCTCAAATACAAAAGCGACTGTCGAATCAGTGGTTGAAAAAGCCGAAGACGCACGAGAGTATCACAAAGTCAACTAAACGGCAATCACGTCTTCTGTTATTTTTCTATTTCAAGCGCGGCCCGGACTTCCGTGTGCGTTTCACACGCGAGCACCGTCTCTGCAAGCTCTCTTGCAGCCGCTGTGTCTGTGTCTTTCACTGCTTGTTTTACCTCCGGAATCGTGACCGCACTCATACTCAGCTCAGAAAGGCCCAAGCCAATCAATAGCTCCGTAAGAGTTGGATCACCGGCCATTTCACCGCACATTCCGACCCATGCATCATTGTTTTCTGCGGCCGTCGTTGTATGATCGATCGCTCGCAGTACTGCCGGTGCGAGTGGGTCTTGATACGAGTCCATCCGGTCGAGATCACGCTGCGCGGCAAGCACGTATTGAACCAGATCGTTCGTTCCGATGCTTAAGAAATCGACACGCTTTGCAAATGCGTTCGCGAGAAAAACAGAGCCAGGTGTTTCGATCATCACACCAAGTTCTGGAACACGCGCAGTGACTCCCTCAGCATCGAGGGCAGTCTGCACGCGTTCAACACGATCGATCGCAGCCGCAAGCTCTTCGACGGTTGAAACGAGCGGAAACATCACCGCAATCGAGTCACCGACATCAGTCGCGGCGACACGGAGGAGTGCACGAAGCTGTGTTTCGAATAGGTCTGTGTGTTCCTCAAGTGAGAGCCGGATTCCACGTGCCCCTAAAAATCCATTCTCTTCGGGGTCGAGCGAGAGATACGGAATCGGTTTATCCCCACCGATATCTGCGGTTCGAATAATCACATGGCCATCGTTGTTTGCACATCGATCGGCAAACTGTGAACAGACCTCGTAGTATGCCTCGAACTGTTCATCCTCCGTTGGTGGTGCATCCCGATCGAGAAACAGAAACTCCGTTCGAAAGAGCCCAACACCGTCGGCTCCTGCTTTGACGGCGGGGGGTGCTTCGGCTGGCGTTCCAAGATTACCTGCGACCTCAATTGGGACCGAATTAGCGGTCGTTACTGATGAGTTGGTTACCGCTGCGGTTGTCTCCGCTTCGTACTGTTTGATCGCTTCCCTGTCAGGCCCAACGATGATTGTCCCTCCGTTTCCATCAACGACAACGGTCTCTCCCTCTGTAACTGTCCGAAGATCGTCACCAACACCAACAACGGCAGGAATCCCAAGCGATCGAGCGATGATCGCTGCATGCGATGTTCGGCCGCCTTTTACGGTCGCCACACCTGCAATTGATTCCGGCGAAAGCTGTGCGGTATCACTTGGGGTGAGCAAATCGGCAAACACAACACTTCCATCGGGAAGTGCCGAGAGATCAGTGCGCTCTGCACCCCTGAGAATCCGAATCAGTCGATCGCGAACATCTCGCAGATCGTCTGCTCGCTCGGCCATCATCCCATCCATCGCCGAAAACTGTTTGATCGGCCCAGCGAATGCCTCCCGAACCGCGTTCTCTGCGACCACTCCGGATTCTACAGCCGTTTTGACTGCGGATTCGATCTGTGGATCTTTGAGGAACTGTTTGTGTGCCTCAAACACGTTCGCTTCTTCATCACCGACGCGTTCACGTGTCCGATCGCGCTCAGTTTCTACCTCTTCGATCGCAGTATTCCGAGCAGTTTCAAATCGCTCAAACTCAACAGCAGGATCATCCGAAGGCTCCTGTGCAGTGTCCGCAGAGACGGTGCTCTCACGCTCATACCAAATAACTGTCCCAACACCTGATCGCGGGGTTGCTCCAACCCCTGTGAGCTGTTTTGCCATCCTACTGTGATTCGTCTACGGTTTCTGTCAGTACGGCCTCAAGCGCATCCAAGACCGCCTCTGCATCGTCACCGTCAGCCACCAACTTCACACTATTGCCGCCTTTTATACCGAGTCCAGTGACTGCAAGCATGCTATCTGCGGCAACTGCGGGCCGCGACTCATCAACTGGCTCAACAGTAACGCGCGCCTCATACTCGCCCGCAGTTTCAACAAACTTTGCTGCTGGCCGTGCATGCAACCCATCTTCGGGAACAACAGTAACAACTCGTTCCATGTATGAGCCATGGTGCTACCACCAATTATACTTAGCCTGAATTCTCACCGCGCTATTCGGCCTGCTGTTGTTTATACAGTGACAACTGCTGTTCAATCTGCGCATTGAGCCGATCAAGACCTTCTTCAACACCTCGTGTCTGAATGTCATCATATGCGTTTGCGACGATCGTTCGAACCGTATCAAATGGGCCAATCCGAGCACCTTGTGTACCTGTTGTCCGATCGCTCGCCAGCAGCTGCTCGATTGCAACCTCATAACCTGGATTTGTCTCAAACCAGCCATCTGTTTCGAGCATGTTGACTGTGTTCTTATTCACTGGTAGATAGCCTGTTTCGCGGTGCCATCGAGCCTGTTGCTCCGGCTCTGCCAACCATGAAAGGAATTCACCAGCTGCCGCTTGTTCCTCGGTTGGTGCCTCATTCGATACCCAAAGTGAGCCACCACCAACGACCACACCAGTCCGGTCACCTGCCGCAGGAAGTGCGCTGACGCCAAGAGAGAACGGAACGGAATTCCGTATCGATCCGAGCGATGAGGCTGACGCAATTAGCATCGCAGCCTGTCCGTTTATGAACGCATCCCGCGCTGCGCCACGAGCTTCAATACCGGGATTATCGTATAAGCCATCCGCCTCAAGCGACTGCCACCATTCATACAGTTTGTAGGCTGGCTCGCTGTTGAAATACGCCGTCCTGGCAGTGCCAGCATGCCCGTTTTCTTTGTCTACAAGCGGTTGGTCTGCAGCGGCCATCCACTGTTCAACGAACCACGAGTAGTTTGCGAACGTGATCCCGCTGTCTGCGTTGGTGTTTGAGACGATCGATTCAGCGGCCGATCGTACCGCAGCAAACGTCTCTGGAGGATGTTCTGGATCTAACCCTGCGTCTGCAAATAGCGTTTCATTGTAACAAAGGACTGGCACTGAGGAATTAAATGGCAGCGAGTGCAGTTGTCCATCAGTCCGGTAATAATCAACAATTGGATCCAGATACTCTTTCGTTGCACCTGATGGCAAAAGCGCCTCAACTGGCGTGAACCGCCCGCTGTCGACTGCTTGGGCGGTTCCAATTTCGTAAAACTGTGCAAGCGTTGGCCCCGACCCGTTTTCAACCGCAGTCAACGTCATATCAAACGTATCACGATAACTGCCCTGTGAAACGGGAGTGATATCTATCTCTTCTGCCTGTGCGGAGAACTCACGGGCGAGCGATTCAAGCAATACGCCCTTTTCGCCACCCATTGCATGCCAGAACTCAACGTTCGTCTCACTGTCCGTGGTTTGTTTTTCAGTGAGGGTAAACTCGGAGAGGCGTCGATCAAGAGCAGTTGTTCGCTCGATGAGTGTTGTAACGCTTGTTGAGACTTCAGAGACTGCGGTTGCATGGCTACCCATCGTTACCGAAACCTCTGCTGCTCGATCGGTCGTTTCTGCGGCAAGTTCATCTACATCTTCAACCATCGCGGCCGCCTCCTGTAGCGAGCTGGCTTGATCATCTGTGGCTTCGCTTATTTCTTGGACACCAACGTTCGTCTCTTCGATCTCATCTGCAATCTCTTTGAACGTTTCTGCAGCGGTATCAACTGTCTCGACGCCTTTTTCTACTTGGTCTGCAGTCGTTTGCATCTCCGTAAGCGTCTCAGCGGCTTCTGTTTTGACAGCGTCGACTGCTTGTGTGATTTCTGTTGCGGCTTCCTCTGCGTCCTCCGCTAATGATTTGACCTCTTCTGCAACGACCGCAAACCCGGACCCTGCGTCTCCGGCGCGTGCGGCTTCGATCGACGCATTGAGCGCGAGAATGTTTGTCTGTCCTGCAACGTCGGTAATAAACGATGCGCTCTCTTCGATCGCTTCAACTCGTTCATCAAGCGTTTCGATCGATTCAAGCACTCGATCAGTTCGACTTGAGATCTCTGCCAGCTCTGTGCTTGCTTGGATTGCAGCATCTCTCCCTGCAGACCCTTTCTCAGCGACGGCTGACGATGTTGTGGCAACCTCCTCTGCGGATGAGGCAACCTCTTCGGTTGCTGCAGAGAGCTGTCTAATCTCTCCACCCAATTCCGCGATCATCTCACTTTGGTCGGTCATGTCCGTGGCGATCGAATCGACTGCAGCCGTTGCATCATGACTCGCTTGCTTGATTGAGCCGATCCGATCGCTGACACGCCCTGTCGCACCGTTAACTTGATTCCCAAATCCAGCCACGTTCGTAACTGTCTCTTGATATGATTCAAGCAGTACATTGAGTGCCTCTACTGCGTCCGAAGCATCCTCAGTTGTATATGTTTCCTCAGCACGCGCAGTGAGGTTCCCCTCGGCTGCAGCTTCCATCACCGCGGTTACTGCCTCAAGCGCATCCGAGGCGTCCGAATCTACTGACTGCTCCGTTAATGTACCTTCACTTGTGGACGCATCGGCTCCAGCGATATCTTGGCCTACAGTTAACCCATCAGCCGCTTGAGTACGGTCGCCCCCCTGTCCATTTCTATCCACGTCTGGCACGTCTCTTCTTTCTACTTCAGAGCTGTTCTCTTTCTGTCCATCGTTTGTGGATGTTCGAAAAAGACCACCAAAGAATCCCGCAGCAAGGCTGGCTGTGTTGGCTACGTCGGTTCCGTAGATCAATCCGTACCCAACAGAAACAACTGCGATCGCACCAACGAAAACGATCATCGCCCGGTAGCGCTTTCCTCGCCCAACATGTCCACGAGTATGAATATACGTCTCTCGTGTCCCGGAGATATACATATGTTGTGGTCACACGAATTAACGAATAAAATTATGTCTCCAGTTATTGACACTGATAATCATTTTTTCACGTCAGTATTTGAATATTCAGTCAATTTGTTGAAGACAATCGTGGGGAATTGAAACTCAATTTTAGATGGTGGGCGACCGATGTCCGATTCTCGCTCTGCTTGGATGCGTTTGATAATTCCCACTTCAGCTAGCTCGTACAGGAACCGCTCAACCGTTGTCGGCGATAAATCAATACTGCGTTTCGAAATTGCACCTGTTGCTGTCCCAACGCTTGATCGGTCATCTTCCCTGAGCGCAATAAGCTCCCGGAGCACAGCACGCCGGCTCTCTGATACAGAGAGAACTTGTCCAAGTGCAACACATGGTTGTGGAACTGAGTCCATTCCTGTTTGTAAATGCTCGTCCAAAATCCGTTCTGAGCCTTCCGTTTCTGCAACTACTGCGGCACTGAATACCGCAGCTAATGCATCATGGGCGTCTCCCGTAGCCCATGTTGCAACTGTTCGGAGCTGTTCGTGTGAGAGCGCATTCCGAACAAGTCCATTGGAGAGTCGCGTTGTCAGGATCTCTATTAGGGCATGTGTTTGGTACCGATCGAGCTGTTTTGTGAGTAGCTGTTCCATCTCACAATCGATCATCTCCGGTGCTCTTCGTCCAATCAATGTGTACGAAATCGACTCTTCGAAGTCTGAAAGCTGGCTTTGAAGTGTAGCGACCGATCGTCTTTTAGATTCGTCAACATGGTCGATTGCAATGACCGCTCCTGCGGTGGTTGGTTGGAGCCAGGAAGCAAGCTGATCGTAGATTGTGTCTGTCCCTATCCCATGTTTTGGAACCTCGTTTTCGACAAGTTGGTCCAGTATTGTATGATAGAGCGAAAACTGCGTTGTTGCCTCCCGACTGTCAACATAGACAAAATCAATGGGATTTATTGAGTCGACTCGTGTCGTCGTATATATTGGCGCCGTTTGCTGTCTCCGGAGTCGTCGGAATCCACTGAACAATGCGGTTACAACCGCACTTTTACCACTTCCTTTTGGTCCCCATAAATACAGATTCTCAGGCTGCTCGCCGGTAAATGCCGGCTCGTAGACATCTAGTAGCTGTTCAAGCAACGATCCGCGGCCTGTTGGATCTGTTAGATGGTAGACTGGGCTGAGTTGGTCATATTCAAGCACTAATCGCGGGCGAGTTTCGATCTGTCTTCGCCGTGCAATTCGTTCGTCGATGTTCATCGGTTCCGTTGTATCTACTGTTGTTTCGAAGTCACAAACTGGTCACCTTTCTGTACGGTATGTTGTAGTCTCTGCTCTGATCATATTTTGATCAGAATGACTGCGGGTTCCGTTCGCTGTACCGGTGCGGTGCAGAAAGGAGAGCCGAGATGTGCTGTGCTGTGATTCGATTATGGTGCCCCAGGTACCCACACCGCGGTGTCGAAGATTCCAACAAGTGCAAACACTGCAATGAGGAACGTCCCGAAGACAATTGCTGCTGCCGGTGGATCAACGTGTGTATCTCCATGGGCGTAGAAGATGCGTTGGAAGAACTCACCAAAGAGTCCTGAGACGAACCCGAATACGGCTCCGACAATCACAGCCACAGTCACATCACCAAACGTTGCAAATGCTGCAAGCGCTGCGGTGCTCGCTGGTAACGTAATATGATGCGTCACTGGGATCTTCTCGACACCACAGTTCAAGAAGACAAGGCTTGCAGCGCTGATTCCGAACGCTAAGAACGGGCTGCCTGTCTCAAGTGCAATAAACGCTCCAAGTACACCAACAAAGAAACTCATCAATCCGACACCCGCCCACTCATACTGGTGTGGAAGCCATGGTTCCACGAGCAATCGGCCAGTCCCATCCGTCTGCTCATTCTCAAACGGTTCCATATCAAGATAGCCATCACCCTCCGGCTCTCCAATGATATCATAGCCAAATGCTGCTCTGTGTGCTATTGCCGACAACACGACAGCGACCGCGATCGGATCCCACGGTAATCCAACACCTGCTGATATGGTTGTGATTACAAACCCCAGAATCCCGAACAATCCACCGACAACAAGAACGTCTTTCTGATGTGTTCCGAATGCGTAGAGGATATTTTTCCCTTCATGATAGCCGAAATCGGTGTCGATATATCCCTTTTGTGCGGCGTATGCTGTTGCGGCCGCACCACCAGCGAAGGCGATGTGTGGACCAAAGACTGGGCCGAATGCGATCGCATCCGTAATCATCACTGCCTCTTGTCCGCTTGCAATGCTTGCTGCTTCTCCGGCAATAACCATGAATCCCGTGAAGATGAATGCTGGAAGCGCACCCAGCGCCGCTCCAAATAGTCCGCCTGCGAATGCAGCGATCCACAGCTGCGGCTCAAAAAACGGCCCAAATTGGAGAACGACGAACTCACCAGCCATCTTCAGTCACCACCGCGCGCCCAATCGAGCGACCGCTTCACTGCTTCCTGCCAGCGGTCGTAGCGTGCATCCACGTCGCTTGTGTCTTTTGGTGAGAACTCCCGATCGATCTGCCAGTTGTCGCGCAACTCGTCGATCGTGTCCCAGTAGCCGACTGCGAGGCCAGCGGCGTATGCGGAGCCGAGGGCGGTTGTCTCGTCAACAACCGGTCGGGCGATATCCGTGTTGATGATGTTCGACTGGAGTTGGCACAAGAAGTTGTTTTTGACTGCGCCACCGTCGACACGCAGCGACTGGAGGTCAATTCCGGAGTCTTCTTCCATCGCTTCGGCAACGTCGCGTGTCTGGAACGCGATCGATTCGAGGGTTGCGCGGACGATGTGTTCGCGCCGCGTGCCGCGGGTCATTCCCACGATTGTTCCGCGTGCGCGCTGATCCCAGTGTGGTGCGCCAAGACCGGCGAACGCTGGGACGAAGTAGACGCCGTCCGTGGAGTCCACACTGCGTGCGAGTTTTTCGGACTCCATTGCATCCGAGATAAGCGTCATATCTTCGAGCCATTCGATCGCAGCGCCCGTGATGAAGATCGAGCCTTCGAGGGCGTACTGGACTGGTTGGCCTGAGCGCTGGAAGCCAACGGTGGTGAGGAGGCCGTGTTCGCTCATGACGGCCTCGTCGCCGGTGTTCATGAGCATGAACGAGCCGGTTCCGTAGGTGTTTTTGGCGTCTCCGGCGTCGAAACAGGTTTGCCCGAAGAGGGCGGCTTGCTGGTCACCGAGTGCGCCCGCAACAGGTACTTCAGCACCCAAGAAGCCGTCTGCGTCGGTGCTGCCGTACGTGTCTTCGTCCGAGGATGGACGGACTTCCGGTAGCGTTGCGCGTGGTACGTTGAACTCTTCGAGAAGTTCGTCGTCCCACTCCATGTCGTGGATGTTGAACAGCATCGTTCGCGATGCGTTCGTCACGTCAGTGATGTGGTTGCCCGTCAGATTGTAGATTACCCACGTATCGATCGTGCCGAAGAGGATTTCGCCCTCTTCAGCGCGGTCGCGGACATCTTCTGGCCGGGATCGCTGGAGTTTGATCGGGTCGGTGTTGTCCAAGAGCCACTCGGCTTTGGTTGCGGAGAAGTACGCGTCAGGCTCGAGACCGGTTTTCTGCTGAACGTCGTCTTTTTTGCCGTCTGCTTCGAGGGTCTCGATTCGGTCAGTGGTTCGGCGGTCCTGCCAGACGATCGCGTTGCCGATGGGGCTGCCGGTGTCTTTGTCCCACATGACGGTGGTTTCACGCTGATTGGTGACACCGATGGCTTCGAGCTGTTCGGCATCAATGAGGGCGTCATCGAGGGCGGTGTTGATGACGGATTTGGTGTTTTCCCAGATTTCCATTGCGTCGTGTTCGACCCAGCCCGGCTCCGGATAGATCTGTTCGTGCTTTTCATAAGCGTTTGCGATCACTTTGCCGCTGTGATCGAACACCATAAACCGTGTGCCTGTCGTACCTTGGTCGATTGCGCCGACGTATGTGTTATCTGCCATTGGTAAGTCACCACTCTTGTGTGGGGCCATTCGTTCAGGAATTCTTTACTAACGCCCCCACATCAGCAGTAAATTCTATGGACAATAGTGATAATAGTTTCTTCAATTAACACGATTTTCAGGGTTATTTTCCTACTAATCCGACAGATTCGGGCATATACCGACAGGAATCCCATATTGTTGAGTGACACTGACTATCATACATATTGGTACTTTACGGACATCGGCCCTCGGGAGGTAAAGTAAAGTGTACAGCGTCCAAGATCAAACTGGACAATGACTGACGCGCCACACGTCCTCGTAATCGGCGGTGGCTCGACCGGGTGTGGAATCGCCCGAGATCTTGCCATGCGCGGTTTAGAGGTCACCCTCGTCGAAAAGGGGAACCTTACACACGGGACAACCGGACGGATGCACGGGCTTTTACACAGCGGTGGGCGATATGCTGTGTCTGACCAAGCAAGTGCGAAAGAATGTATTGAAGAGAACAGAGTACTCCGCGAGATCGCAAGCCACTGTGTCGAGATGACTGGTGGATTGTTCGTCCAGCGACCTGAGGATCCAGATGAGTATTTTGAAGAAAAACTGGAGGGCTGCCGTGAGTGTGGTATCCCAGCAGAAGTACTGAGCCCAGAGGAGGCCCGAGAAATGGAGCCATACCTCGCAAAGGACATCAAACGGGCGATTAAGGTTCCGGATGGAGCGATCGACCCCTTCCGGCTCTGCGTTGCGAATGCAGCCTCAGCACAAGAACACGGTGCACGTATTGAGACCCACGCAGAGGTCATCGACGTACTTGTTGAGGATGGCGCTGTTGTTGGCGTTGAGATCAAACACGACACTGGACCGGGCAAGCGGGTTCACCGAGAGCCTGGCTCAACTGAGAAAATTCATGCGGATCATGTTGTCAGCGCAACTGGTGCATGGGCAGGAAAAATCGGAGACATGGCTGGTGTCGACGTTGAAGTCCGTCCATCGAAAGGTGTGATGACTATCATGAACACTCGACAGGTCGACACGGTTGTAAACCGTTGCCGCCCAAAGGGTGATGCAGATATTGTCGTCCCACACGAGACAACCTGTATTCTTGGAACGACCGATATCGAGGTTGACGATCCAGATGATTATCCGGAAGAGGAGTGGGAGGTCGATATGATGATCGACACACTCTCCGAGTTGGTTCCAATGCTTGCAAACGCTCGGACCATCCGATCGTTCTGGGGTGTTCGACCGCTGTATGAGCCGCCTGGGACGGGAACAACGGATCCAACCAACATCACTCGCGACTTTTTCCTGCTTGATCATGAGGATCGAGATGGCCTTTCGGGAATGACTTCGATCGTTGGTGGGAAATTCACTACCTATCGAATGATGGGTGAGAAAATCTCGGATCACGTCTGCGAGAAGTTCGACATCGACGCGGAATGTCGAACTGCAGATGAGCCGCTACCTGGAAGTCATGATTTCTCCATTCTGCGAGACTACATGGATGAATTTGGACTTCGATCGCCAATTGGACGACGAAGCGTTGAGCGACTTGGCTCACGTGCAGAGGAGGTCCTCAAAACGGGCGAACCGAATCCAGTGGTCTGTGAGTGCGAAGCAGTTACCAGAGCAGAGATTCAGGATGCGATCGACCAGTCCGGGTCTGATTTGAATGCGGTTCGAATCCGAACCCGTGCATCGATGGGTAACTGTCAGGGTGCATTCTGTTGTCACCGGATGGCACATGAGCTGTATCCAACCTACGATGAGCCGGTCGCGTATGAAGCCTTTGACGAGCTCTTCCAAGAGCGCTGGAAAGGTGAACGGCATGCATTGTGGGGTGAACAGCTATCGCAGGCGATGTTAAAGTACAGCTTGCACTCAACAACAATGAACGCCGATCACGATGCCGTTCGGACTGGCAGCGCGATCGACTTCTCGAAGTTTGACAGCGGACAAACAACAGCAGTTGCAGGTACTGCAGGCACGGAAACCGCAGCAACAGATGGTGGTCTTCCACCAGCTAATGGAGGCGATCAGTAAGTGGCGATCGAAGAGGATGTCATCGTTATCGGTGGTGGCATTGCAGGCTCAATCGCCGCACTATCTGCAGCAGACACTGGTGCACAAGTTCGGCTCGTGACACACAAAAAGAGCACACTCCGCCACGCAAGTGGACTCATTGACGTCCTCGGTTATACGGATGGTGAGAGTGGACCGGTGCATGACCCGTTTACGTCACTTGATGGGCTTCCTGAAGAGCATCCATACTCACTTGTTGGCGAATCAGCAATTCGTGGTGGTCTCGAGATCTTTGACACAGTAACTGACGGTGCCTACAGCGGTGCACACACAGACCAGAATGCGTTAGTAACGACCTCTGGTGGTGCAATTAAACCAACCGCACGCTATCCGACAAGTGCTGCTGCTGGTCTTGTGAGTGACGATCGATCGATGCTCATTGTTGGCTTCCGATCGCTCACTGATTTCAACGGTGAGCTCGTTGCAGACCACCTCGCGGCGGCAGGCGTTCCGTTCGAAGTTAACGGAGCAGAGATTGAGGTACCGGGTAACTACCGAGCAGATGCACGTGTAACTCGGATCGCAAACGCACTTGATCTTAACAAGGATCTATCCTACAATGGGCGTACCCTTCCCGCACGGGAAGCATTTGCAGAGGCAATTAAACCGCATCTCGGTACGGCCGATCGTGTCGGAGTTCCAGCACTTCTCGGCGACGATCACGCAGACGATGTTCGTGCTGATCTTGAGCGCTCCCTTGGCGTTGCTGTGTTTGAAATCCCAATGGGGCCACCGAGCTATCCTGGGCTTCGGCTGGAAGACTTGCTGTTTGATGCGCTTGACGACGCAGGGGTACGGATCAGTGATGGGAACCCGGCGGTTGGGTACGAAACCGCCGCAGATGGAGACACACTCGAGTCAATCACAATTGACCGGCGTGGAAGAGAGATTCCGTACCATGCTGAGCAGTTCATTCTTGCAACCGGTGGGCTAGTTGGCAAAGGAATTAACTCCGATCGAAATGGCGTCTATGAACCAGTGTTTAATTGCTATGTCCCGCACTCGGACGATCGGTATCAATGGTTCAGTGAAGACGCATTTGGTGAGCATCCGTTTGCGACGTTTGGTGTTCCGATTGACGAGCACTGTCAGCCACTGACGGCCGAGGGCAAGACGGAGTTTAGCAACCTACGAGCAGCAGGCGGCGTCATTGGTGGCGTCGATCCAACGGCAGAGAAATCAAAAAGCGGCGTCTCGCTTGCGACCGGCTATGCTGCCGGGAGAGAGGCAGGGGAGGCGATATAATCATGAGCGACGCAGAATCACCAAGCAGTTTCGACCCAACAGCACAGTCTTTCGAACCAGTCAGCGTCTTTCCGGATGCAGAGGACATGGATCTCCGGCCTGGTGCAGATAATTGTTATAAATGCACCGCATGTGACACGTCATGTCCAGTAGCAGAGGTTGATGATGAGTTTCCTGGACCGAAGTTCCAGGGACCGGAGCAGTGGCGACTCAAACGAAAATCCGATGAGGCAGTTGATGACTCGATCATGTCGTGTTCCAACTGTATGCGCTGTGACAATGCATGCCCATCAAGCGTTCCGCTCAGCCAAATGCATAATACGGCCCGAGCGGAGTACGTTGACGAGGAGATGGACAAACTCTCCCGTGAGTATCTCCGGAACCGGACCCTTGCAAACTATCGTACGCTTGCTTCGGTCGGAAGCAAAGTACCACGGCTGACGAACTTTGTGATGGGTAACAGTATCGTGCAAAAAATCAATGAGAAAATCCTCGGCATCACTGCAGAGCGCGAGTTCCCCGACTTTGCAACGGAGACGTTCCGCCAGTGGTGGAACAAACGCGGCGGTCCAAAAGTTCGATCGGAAGAAAAACGCGTTGCATACTTCCACGGCTGCTACTCAAACTACAACACCCCTGAGGTGGGTAAGGGGATGGTTCGAGTGTTCGAATCCTTTGGCTACGAAGTTGTCGTCCCGAAACAGGGCTGTTCGGGAACGCCAATGTTCGCAAACGGAATGCTTGCTGACGCAAAACGAGAAGCGGGCATTACTGTCGATAACTTCTCAGGGCTCATTGATGAGGGATACGACGTCATTGCATCGTGTACGTCCTGTTCAATGTCGCTAAAACAAGAATACCCGGAACTGTTCAGCATGGACGGAATTGAGGACCTCTCTATTCACACCTACGAAGCGATGGAGTATCTGCGCATCCATGAAGATCTTGAAGGTGCGATTGCTGACGCATCTGTTGAAGAGCAAGCGTTTGCATATCACGCACCGTGTCACGCACGAAATCAGGGGCTCGATCGACAAGCTGTCGAGCTGTTCCGCGATCTCGATGGTGTCGTCATCGAAGATGTTGGTGACTCCTGTTCTGGGATCTCCGGAACCTACGGGTGGAAAGAAGAAAAATACGAGACCTCAATGAAGATCGGTGAAGAGATGTTCGGCCATATGGAACATTCGACCGGGAACGTTGGAATGACCGAGTGTCCAACCTGTTCGATGCAGATGGAGCACGGAACTGGATACGATATTAAACACCCACTCCAGCTACTAGAAGAAGCACTCGTCGAATAGCGACCAGAATTTCTTTTGGTCTGCTAAAAGCGCAAAAAGTGCGATCGAAATACTATCTTGATTTTACGGTATTGTACGGTGTATTACTCACTGATATTCACTTGTCGAAACGTCTGTTGAAATGCTGTGCTTAGCGAGGTTACTCCAGCCGATCGACGCTTAGAGTGAAACGAGTATCGGTTAGAGTGGGCATAATCGTAGACTACGGCCGTATACAGCAACGTCTCTGACGGATCAAATTTTGTTTTGATTATCCGAGTGAAATGTATTAGCTGCTTTACTTTTCCAACGCGACACTACAGTATGGAATACAATATCGATGCGGACGAATCGGTGAGCGTGGCCGTGATACAGGCAGTAAGTACAGTTGAAGAATAAAAAATACAGTCTCTCACCGCTGGCAAACGTCGTTGACACTGATGCATTGGATGCCCTGTTCAGATCCCGACATAACGGGACAGAACGGACTGGTGGACGCCTTTCGTTTGTCTATAACAACTGTTTGCTCACAATCAAAAACGGGGAGTATCTTACACTCACACAGCTCAAATCTCATCACAGTAAATCAAATAATAATCAATTAGGTGACAAACACTTTACGTAAATATGTATTCGGGCCGTTTCACCGCTCAGGAAGCCGGCTCACGAACAGATAGTAATGCTTAAAATATGAACCAACGGGCAATCACGACAAGTCCGTTTCCGAATTTCTCACCGAAGATTGGTTGTTCTTTTTATATTAGCCATGACCGAACTCACCAAAATCGTTGATCGATCAGCCAGAAGGAGCCGGCCAATTGCCGGCGTGCCCCGTATTCAGCACTCCGTTATGATTACCTATTAAAACTGAACGATTTTAACTGAGCGGCGTGGCACGGTTCACCAAGAAAACAGATCGAGGCGATTCACAGAAATACAATGCGGATGCCACGGGGCTTGACCCCGAGGCTGTTGACAACGTACGCCGCTGTTTGTGCATGATTTACTGCTGCTCTGTGCTCTCAATGAATGGTGAGTCCGTCCCCATTGACGAGATGGATAACGGTGTTACGTGGACTTTTTGCGACGGATTGTTGTTACAGGGATCTCTGCTGTCCGGACAACCTTTTCGGTAACGCTTCCAAGCAGATAACGATCGGTACCTGTTCGTCCGTTCGTACCCATCAGAATAAGATCAATCTCGTTGTCATCAGCATATTTTAATATCTCTTTATATACAACGCCGCTCCCGATACGCTCTTTTGTTGAGACATCCGAAAGTTCTGCCACTGCCCGTTCGATCGCCCGCTCACCCTGCGATTTGAACGCTTCTTTCGACTCCTTTGGTGTCTTTCCGACCATTCCCTTTTTTTCACGGTTTTTTTCTTTTCCAGACATCCCCGATCGTTTTCCGGACGATCGTTTTCCAACCATGGCGCTATTAATATTGTGCGTCGGCATCACATACAGCACGTGTACCGTCGCATCAAATGCGGTGGCCATTTCTCGGACATGGGAGAGGGCAGATTCACACGGTTTACTACCATCTGTTGGGAATAAGATATTATCGTACATCCGTAGTATGGTACATACATTCACACATGATAAATCATTCTTTTTATACAAATATCGAGACACACTCCCAACACGATTTTTAAAACATGAAATGGACGCACACAGGTGAGAAGAAACAGGATCTGTTAGTCCCAAGAGTGATTCAACGTAGTCTCTATCTGTGGCTTCTGCAACGTGTTTTTACCATTAGAACGCGTAATGTAAATTGTCGTATTTTCGACCCATTGGCCGGTACATCTGGTATTTGCGAGTGCTGGCTGGATCGATTAATCGACAGAATACGGTTGTAATCCAATGACTCATACAACAACGGCACTAATTATTGGCGGTGGTGCAACTGGAGTCGGTATCGCCCGAGATTTAGCATTGCGTGGTGTTGGTGTAACACTTGTTGAGCGTAGTGGACTTGCAGGTGGAACATCAGGGCGATCGCATGGCCTTCTGCACAGCGGTGCACGGTACGCAGAGTCGGACCCACGGGGGGCAAAAGAGTGCATCGAGGAGAATGAAATACTTCGATCGATCGCAGGCCACTGTATCAGAGACAGCGGTGGGCTCTTTGTCCAACTTGATGACGACGATCCAACATACTTCGAAGAAAAACGAGACGCGTGCATCGAACTTGGAATTCCAGTGACTGAGCTCAGTGGCGACGATGCAAGAGTACAGGTTCCCGAACTATCTGATGATGTTGTTCGAGCGCTCGCTGTTCCTGATGGCGTCGTCTATCCATCAAGGCTTGTTTCGTTGAATGCACAGAGTGCGGTTGATGCAGGCGCAGAGATATTTATTCACAGCCCTGTTACCTCGATAACCGTCTCAGATGAGAGAATAACGGCAGTCTCTGTTGGTGGTGAACTAGACGAGACGATCGAAGCAGAGTACGTTATTAACGCAACTGGGGCATGGGCTGAACAGTGTGCTGCACTCGCAGGTGTCTCGGTTCCAATGCGACCAACAAAAGGCGTGATGGTTGCGATCCCGTACGAAGGGTTGGATCCCGTACTTAATCGGTGTCGTCTACCTGCAGATGGCGATATTATCATCCCACACGATGATCAGGTTGTTCTTGGCACAACAAGCGTTGCTGTTGATGACCCGGACAGTTACGCAATGGAGGACTCCGAGATTGAACAGATGTTTACCGAGTGTGCTGCGATGCTCCCATCAATCATCGGTCGTGAGGCGGTCCGCCCATACTGGGGTGTCAGACCGCTCTATGCACCAGATGAAGATAATCGTGGAACCGCTGATGCTGGTGTGGGTAATGAGCGAGGGATCTCCCGTGACTTCACGCTTATCGACCATACTGCGGACGGTGTTTCGAACTTCGCAACGATCGTCGGTGGGAAGCTAACCACGTACAGACAGATGGCTGAGGCAGCGAGCGACTTGGCTTCCGAAAAGCTTGGCGTACCCACAGCATCCACAACTGCAACGACGCAGATGGAGGGATTAGATGACCCTTCGTATCTCGATTCACTCGTGGATCGCTATGATGCCCGATCGCCTGCGGATGCAGATATGATCAGACACACAGTGTGAAATATCCTGTCAGAACCTGTGTGGACCCATGTGTTCTTATATACAGACCGATTCAGCGACTGTATGTTCGCGGATCGGTCCAGTTGGATTGCTGACAATCAGCCACTGAAGGGATACGGCGTGGCAGTTACACGACGGAGTACTGGAACCGACCCGCTCCTTTTTGTTACTGGATTTGGTGAATCAAACCGTCTCTATACATGGGATACTACTACAGAGCAACTTACGGACACCTCCTGTGGTATCCTTGCAGATACACAGCGACGAGCGATCGGTGTCGCTGCGGCAGATGTCGATGCTGATGGACATGAGGAGATCTACGTTCACAACACCGATGCGTATGGCGGATATACGAAAAACTGCGATCTGCTGTTTGACCGAATTGAACACGATGATCGGACGCTCTGGTGCGATATATTTAGTCTTGAAGTGAACTACGATCGGGGGAATTTTCATGCAGGGAGATCGGTAGCCGCCGTCGACCGATATGGGACTGGTCGCTATGGAATGCTGGTTGCTTGCTACGGAACACCATCACGCTTCTACGAACTTGGGGATGATGGTGAACTCACAGATATGTCTGATGCCGTCGGCTTGGAGTTCACCGGTGGCGGCCGATCGGTGCTTTCTGGGCCACTCATTAGTGATCGGATGGATGTCTTTATTGGCGCAGAGCGTGGGCCAAATAAGCTGTTTCGAAATGAGAATGGTCATTTCACGGACGTCTCTGAATCGGTCGGAGTGAGCGATCCAGACGGTAATGCACGCGGCGCTGCGCTGTTGGATAACGGCTGTGGTACCTTCGACATCGTTGTAGGTAACTGGGAGGGCCCGTGTCGCCTCTTCCAGCGCCATGGCGATCGATTTGTGGGCGGGATGCCAGAGGCGTTGCAAACCGCAGAACGCGTTCGAAACATTGTCGTTGCGGATTTCGATAACGACGGTAATCAAGAGATATTTGTCAACGCCATTGGAGCAGTAAACCGATTCTATCGCTGGGAGAACCGGACGATAACCCCACTTGATGCAGGCCATGCTGACGAGCCAACGGGACTTGGGACCGGTGCAGCTGTTGCGGACGTTGATGGAGATGGAACGGTTGAATTGCTCGTTGTGCATGGAGAACTCAAAGCACAGCCGTTATCGCTGTTTAGTATCCCAAACGAGAACGGCTGGTTGCGTGTGTATCCAACGACCCAGTATGGTGCCCCAGCACGTGGAGCCGTGGTTGAGCTACAGACAGACTGTGGTACGCAGCGGCGAGTGATTGACACTGCAAGCAGCTATCTCTCTCAATCTGAGCCAGTTGCGCATTTTGGCCTTGGAACCGATCAGGTACCGGTTTCGATCACCGTTACGTGGCCCGACGGACGGAGTACAACTGAAACCGATCTTACGGTATGCACAGAGGCTTCGGTCCCACATCCGATCGCGCCCCGATTTTAATTTTGGTTCACCCCGATTGTGTCCGTCACATCTGCCGATGGAGATGGGTTAAAGTGCTTCTACTGGAGAGTATTGTGATATGGTTAAACCGACGTCCGATCTGGGCGAGGACGTAGATGAGTCGAACGCTCCCGAATGTACTGTCTGTGAAACGAGAATCATTCGATCACCAACCCACCGTGTTGTCCCTCGAATAGAGGATGGTGTCGTCAAACACCGACATTTTTGTAGTGAGAAATGCCACACGGAGTTCGAGACAGCGTAGCGACGGGAGACAACACCGCAGTCGTATTCTCGGGGAGCGTTTTTATCCTCGGAGACGGAACATCGTGGTATGATTTCACTAGAGGATGCAGTGACGGCACGGTTGGAGTCTCATGGTGCACGATTTGAGGTACTTATTGATCCAGATGCTGCGTTGGCTATCAAGCGCGGCGAGTTTGATGGCGAACTTGAGGAGGTGATTGCCGCAGAAGATGTGTTCGAAGATGCATCTCGTGGCGATCGTCCTGCGGAGGCAGATCTAGAAAAAGCGTTTGAGACCACCGATCCACTTACCATTATCCCAGAGGTTATCAAGCGCGGAGAGATCCAGATCACGGCAGATCAACGCCGGGAGATGCAAGAACAAAAACGCAAGAGCTTGATTAATACAATCGCCAGAAATGCGGTGAATCCACAGATGGACAATGCACCGCATCCTCCTGAACGAATCGAGCGCGCGCTCGAAGAGGCAGGCTTTCGTGTTGATCCGATGGAAACAGTCGAAAACCAGGTTGATGAGGCGCTTGAAGCGCTCCGTCCCGTGATCCCAATTCGGTTCGATGAAGTGACGATCGCGGTCCAAGTTGCCGCTGACAAAGCAGGGAGTGCACAGGCACAGATTAGACAGTATGGTGACCTCGAACGTGAAGAGTGGCAGAACGATGGCTCATGGGTTGGCGTCTTAACATTCCCCGCTGGATTGCAGAATGACTTCTACGATATGGTCAACGATGTCACGAGCGGTCAAGCAGAGACACGAGTCATCAAAGACAAAGACGATATTAATACCCGGTAACAGAACCGCGTTCATTACCCCTGTTTGTATCCGATCAAAAAGCCGATCGTAAATCCCGCAGAGATCGAAAGCGTTGACAGAATTGTCCATACCCAATCCGGCGGTGCTTGGGTTGTTTGGTCTGTACCGCTGATCGCACCAGATGTTAGCCGTTCCCAGTCAACGGTTACAATGCCTCGTGCTTCAAGAAACCGAAAAATAGCCAACTCAATGCCGATAATGATCGCGATGAGTTTTGCGATTCGCTTGAACGCAAACCCGATAAGCCCACCAATAATTGCTGCCCCGCCAGCCTCCATTCCGAGCTGTTGGACATTCACGTCAATCATACAGTCATGTGATCATGAATGGCGATATGTCTTCCGTCCGGGCCGGATTTAAGGTTGTCCGCCGGCTACACTCTAGGTAACAGTGCAGGCATACTATCAACAGACAGGCGGTGATCAATAATGAGAGCCATCGTCGCAAAGCGTGTCGATGCTGGAACCGCAGATATCTCTGAGATCAGTGAACTTGCCGTTGCTGGCGGCTACGAAGCCGTTGATTCGCTAACGCAAACGCGGGAAGAGGATTCAGCGTATGTCTTTGGTGAAGGAAAGATCGCTGAGCTCGCAGCGCTTGTTGCCGATCGACAGGCAGACGCACTCATTATTGACAATGAGGTTGGCCCATATCAGATGTATAACATCGGCCAGGCGATGCCTGACGGTGTTGAGGTCATCGATCGGTTTACACTCATCCTCGAAATCTTCGGCCAACGAGCCCAAACGAGAAAGGCACAGCTGCAGGTTGAACTTGCAGAGCTACGGTATGAGCTCCCACGTGCGGCAGCAAAAACCAGTCTCGCAAAGCGTGATGAACGGCCTGGTTTCATGGGACTTGGTGAGTATGATGAGAGCCGTGAGAAGGATATCAAAGCACAGATATCCAATATCAAAGCCGAACTCGATTCGATCGCACAGAAAGAACAGGACCGCCGTGAACGTCGTCGTGAATCCGGGTTTGATCTTGTCGCGTTGGCTGGCTACACAAACGCTGGAAAATCAACTCTATTGCGACAGTTGGCGGCTGAGCTCTCTGTGGACGAAAACGTCGATAAACATCCGGACTTGGATTCGATCGCCGAATCCAAGGATATGCTCTTTACAACGCTTGGCACAACGACACGGCGGGCGACGCTCGATCGACGTGAAATTCTGCTCACAGACACTGTTGGATTTATTTCTAACCTTCCACACTGGCTTGTTGAATCCTTCCAATCAACGCTTGAATCGGTCTATAGAGCGGATTTGGTGCTGCTCGTTGTCGATGCAAGCGAATCCGTCCAAGAGATACGCGAAAAGCTTGTGACAAGTCACGACACGCTGTATGAACGGAATGAAGCACCGATTGTGACCGTTTTCAATAAGATTGACCAGGTTGAGCAGGCTGAGCTTGCAGACAAACTGTCCGCACTCTCTGGGCTGACGCCGAATCCAATAACTGTCTCTGGGCTTACTGGAGAGCACATCGAGGAACTAAAACACCGGATCGAAGCGGAACTACCTGCATGGGAGCGCGAACGGCTCTTGCTCCCACTGACTGATGAGACGATGTCTGTTGTGTCATGGATTCATGACCACGGATACGTCTCCGAGGAGAACTACGAGAACGATCACGTTAGCGTGTCATTTGAGGCGCGTCCACCGATCGTTGAAAAAGCACGAGCCAAGGCGGCAGAACTGCATCCAGTTGAACCAAACTGACAATCTGCCATATTTTCGTTCCATTAGCTGGCATATCTGGTCGTCGCGAGCACTGCGTTTACAGCAGCGGTCAAGCCGGCATCGCATATCGTACACTGGTTGTGGGAAACCAGCCGGGATCGAACGTCCACACGGATCCAAATGTGACCTCGTGTGCACAGTACAAACCGACAACCATGGGTGGGTGACCCAAACTGTCTTGGGAATCAATTATCCGGTATGGGCGATTTTTTTGCATAAACGCTGGATAGTCGCAATCATACCCCGGATTTAAAAACGATCGACCCAGTCGTTGTGTGGCCATGTGCAGCGATTTATTTATTGTGTGTCATATAATCTGTCCACAAAAATACTTTTTCGATGAACAAGTAATATGGAGGCATGGATGACGAATCATCTCTACCACAGATCGATGACAGAGCCGATATTGAAGAGCTAGAACGTAGATTGCATTACCAGAGTTTGCAGATACGACTACTATGGGCGACGCTACTAGTCGCGATTACGCTCATATTTCCAGTCGCTGGGTTTGGATTAGCATTTTTGATTGTAACGTTTCTGTTTTTCAAATCAAGACGGTGATTATATTGAACACATTGGAACCGGCCCACTTGCGGACATTGAAAACAGATTGCTGTCAGGAGATGACTATTGCTACACACGGTCCCCATGTGTAACATATTCTAATCGTTTACGACCCGTGCGTTGTCGGCTGGACTCGTGATTGAGGCTTTGAACAGACGCTTGAGGCAGTTATTTTCCGTGGACTCTTCATTCCAGCGGACATAGACCTGAGTGAGAATGTCGAACACAGGCGTCGATAATCGTTGTCCGTAGTGGTGGGCATACTGACGACAGAAATGCGATACAGCACTTCGCTCGTGAAGGGACAGTTGGCTTGTTGGTCAGAGCCATTATCAGGGCGGCCGATGCACTGTCAGCCTCCGGTTGGCTTGCAAACAAGGCTGGCTACGATCCAGCAGCAGTCTCTGATCCGTTGGTCACAACGGTTAAAGATGTCACCGCGTTAGTGATCTACTTCGGGCTCACAACAGCACTCCTACAACACCTGTTGTAACTACCGACATTCAGGTACTTTTGACTGTCAGGAACTCTGCAAATAGGCCTTACATCCCGGAGGTGGTAATATTGCTTATATATGGCCTCCTCAACAACCGAACAGACTGGTATCGAAGGCGGAGACCAACCAATCCCGGTCACAGTAGTTAGCGGTGTTCTCGGTGCTGGAAAAACTACGCTTGTCAATCAGCTTTTGTCAACGGTCGAGGACACCCGAATAGCGGTTATTGTCAACGATATGGGTCAGATAAACATCGATGCAGATCTGATTGAGCGTGAAAACGAGGATACCGGAATCGTCGATCTCTCAAACGGATGTATCTGTTGTCGATTACAGGATGATCTGATCACCGAATCCCTGCGGCTTGCAGAGATACGTGAGTTCGACTATCTCGTTGTTGAATCCTCCGGCATTTCAGAGCCCCTCCCGATCGCACGGACGTTTATTGAGGGAACTGACAAGACGGAGGGGCCGGTTGAGCAGTTCCGATTGGATACGATGGTGACAGTGTTGGACAGCTACGGCTTTTGGAAAGAGTTTGATTCCGGCGCATCAATCCCAGAGCCAGATACCGATCCTGAGCGGCCGCTTGCGGAGGTTCTCATTGAATCGATCGAGTTCTGCGATGTACTCCTGTTGAATAAGATTGACATGGTTCCCGATTCGGAGGTCGACCGAATCGAGACGGCGGTTCGAAAACTCCAGCCACATGCCCGGATTGAGCGTACAACCTACGGTAAAATCGATCCCGCAACTATTCTTGGTACTGGCCGGTTCGATTTCAAAACGGCGCGCCGATCAGCAGGCTGGAAACAACAGCTCCGATCGCACCGAAAAGTGGCAGAAACCAATCATGGAGCTGAACACAAACAGACCGACGACCATGACCATCCGCATACAGACGCGGCTGCAACACACGGGATCAACTCGTTTGTCTATACCCGAACAGACCCATTCGATGCGGAGCGATTAGCGGAGGTCCTCCACGATCGAACTGATAACGTCATTCGCGCAAAGGGACTCTGTTACGTTGCAGGGACAGATGATGTGATTGGGATGAGCCGAGCCGGTGACGCAATTCAAGCTGGACCGATCGGTTCATGGGGTGAACAAACACCAACGACAGAACTGGTATTTATTGGCACAACGATGGATGAGGACGCGATCGCTGATCAGCTTGATGCTGCACTCGCTGATTCAGGGCCACCCACAGATCCGGACGAGATATTCCCGCTTCGAATCAACCCCTAGACAACTCACACCGCGAGATCATCTTGTAGCTCGTCGAATCCTTCGCTAAATCCGTAGTTCGATCGCTCCGCTCGCAGCTGATCCATTGCGGTCTGGTAGGTCCGATCGTATTCCAACAGATCAGTCCACCCATCCGTAAACGCGTAATTACAGTATTTGCACATATTTATGCCACGTTCGCGTTTGTATTGGGTTTTTGTGGTTATTAAATAACATATCAAGTAAAAAAGAATAAATACTGTATCAAACGGAGAGTATATATTGGGTAACTTGCTATTTGAGGTAACACTGTGATCGATTCCGGGCATGGCTCGACACAGCTGTCACCTATGGAAAGTACAATCGAAACCACACACGGGTTCTTGACCGGGCAATGTGAACGCTGCGACTGGTATGTGATCAAGGATTCATACCCGAAACTCGTAACCGCATATCAAAGCCACCTTCGAGCCGAACATCCGAAACTGTGGCTACGTCGGTAAGTTCGGCAGCTAGCGACTAATCGTCTGCAGGTTCTGCACCACCGTTGCTTGCAACAGTGATTGCTATCTCTGCGGCTGCAGCTTTGTACTCCGGTATCTTTGCGCGATCGTCAAGCACATCGTTCGTGAGCCGGTTCGCTGATGCAGCAGCAAAGTGTGGCGTCGTCCAGATAACGCCCTCTTTAATCGCCTCTGTCACTTGCGCTTTCACCTCGATTTCGCCACGGCGAGATCGGAGCGTTACCATGTCACCATCTTCGATTTCATACCGTGCCGCATCATTGGGATGAATGTCAACAAAGTTCTCTGGGTGTTGGCGATTGAGGGTTGGCGATCGGCGACTCATTGTTCCCGTGTTGTAGTGCTCCTCCAATCGGGCTGTCGTGAGAATGAGTGGATACTCTTCATCTGGCACTTCTGCGGGTGGCTGATGGCGCACACCCTCGATCTGTCCGAGTCCATTTTCCGTATCAAATGAGCTCTCGTATAGATACGGATCACCCTCGTCACCGAGCTCATAACATGGCCAGTGAAGCCCCGTCTCCCCAAGCAGTTCATACGTCATCCCGTGGTAGCTTGGACAGACCTGTCTGAGCTCTTCGAACACTGCCTCAACATCATCAAAGCGGAATCCATCCTCACCAAAGAGCCGGCTTCCAATCTCCATCAGAATCTCCAGATCGTGTTTGGTATTCTCGTGTACCTTCTGGACGCCACGCATTCGCTGGACACGCCGATCGGTATTTGTGACCGTGCCACCACGTTCGGCCCACGTTGTAGCCGGTAAAATTACATCCGCATACCTAGCGGTTTCAGTCATGAAGATATCTTGTACGACACAGAACTCAAGCTCTTCAAACCGTTTAGCGACCTCGTTCGCATCCGGCTCGGACATAATTGGGTTCTCACCCATAATATACAGGCCGTGAATCGATCGACCAGCCTCATGTGAGATCTCGACGTTCGTGAGGCCAGGTTCGGATGGGATTTCGAATCCCCAGACAGCTTCTACGGATCTTCGAGCCTCATCATCGTCAACGAGCTGATACCCAGGAAGAACGTTTGGCATTGCACCAACATCACAGGTTCCTTGGACGTTATTCTGCCCACGGAGTGGGTTAACGCCGGTTCCAGGACGGCCAAGATTTCCAGTGATGAGTGCGAGATTGATCTCGTTTTGGACGTTATCAACACCGCAAGTGTGCTGGCTCATTCCCATCCCTGTGAAGATGGCCGCATTGTTCGCCATTGCATACTTTTCCGCAGCCAACTCGATATCTTCGAGCGGTACACCGCACTCTTCGGCCGCAGCCGCTTTATCAAACGATTCGAGCGTTTCTGTGAGGTGTTCGAACCCTTCAGTTCTGTTTGCAATAAACTCCTCATCAATCCAGTCATTTTCAAGAATCGTCTTGATAACAATATTGAGGAGTGGAATGTCTGTTCCCGGGTTCAGCTGGAGATGCATATGCCGATCGCTCTCGCTAATTTTGAACGATCGAGTCGTCTTATTCGCGTGTGGGTCAACCTGAATAACAGTTGCCCCTTCAAGCACAGCCTGTCTGAAATACTGGCTGTTTGCGATCGGATGCTGTTCACCTGGATTGGCACCTTGAATCCAAAAGAGATCCCCTGCCTCGCGCAGATCTGCCATACTGTTTGTCATCGCACCAGCACCGAGACTGGTCCGCAGTGCCCATACAGTCGAGGCATGACACATCCGTGTACAGTTATCAATATTGTTTGTCCCGTAGCGTCGAGCGATCTTTTGTAGCAGGTAGTTCTCCTCGTTCATCGTTTTTGAGGAGCCGAAAAAGCCCATTGCATCGGGTTCATACGTGTCACGGATACGCGTCATCTCTGAGACGATCCGATCGTATGCCTCCTCCCATGTTGCCTCTCGGAACTCACCATCCTCTTTAATGAGCGGCTCTGTAAGGCGATCTTCGTGATTGACAACTTGGGTCGCTGCACCGCCTTTGATACAGATTCGACCCTCATTGACAGGGGCATCAGCCCACGGCATGAATTTCACATCACCAGGGTCGTCTCCCTGCTTCACTTGAATCCCACAGCCAACACCACAGTACGGGCAGATTGTTTTCACCGGGTCCGATTCATCAGTTGACATGGTGATCACCTGTGAGGTATGTACTCATGCATCGATGTTACGGTTTGTCAGTCATGAGTGTGTCGGACAGAAAACATGAATATTTATTCTTATATATTCTATCGTCGACAAAACCATTACACTGCGTGGGGATGAGATCATGGTATGATGCTCTCTGCGGAAGACATCGATCGGTATGTCGAGCAGTATCAGGCGGTTGAACCGCTCTATCCTGTCGAATCGGAGGCGATCGAGACGCTCCCAACTGCGCTTCAGACTGGTGAGTACGGGTGGAAAGATACCGAGTGGATCGTTCAGTGGTGTTTTCGACGCTATCTCGGCGACTATCCCGATACGGACCGTCGTCGTATAGAGGATGCATTTGCGACCGAATCATTTGAGTTGGTCCACACGGCTATTTCGACAGCAGCAGACACAGACGACCTACACACTGCGGCCGATGCACTCACAGCACTTTCCGGTGTTGATATCTATGTAGCATCCGCATTACTGTTCTTTATTTCTCCGGAGCAGTACCTCGTTATCGGCCCGCGAGAGTGGGAGGTTCTCTCCGAATCTGGGTTTCTCGATCGGACGTATCCTGCATCGCTGACGATCGATGCGTATCAGGAGTATCTAACTGCCTGTACCCAACTGGCAACCGAAACCGATCGATCGTTTTGGGAGTGTTACATGGGGCTGTGGCAGTGCTGGAAGAGCGAGGTGGATCACTGACCCGCTGATACTCTCACAGTGTGAAAATCTACATCGCAGTTCATTATGTTCTACGCCCGACATTCACATATTCTATGACACCACAATCCACTGATTCACCTGTTGAGACGGACTATGAGATTGCACAAAACGCAGCTATCGATCCGATTTGGGAGATCACTGAACCGTTTGGGCTATCGCAGGCAGACGTAGATCCATACGGCCGATACAAAGCGAAACTCACACCTGAGGCGATCGATCGGATCCAGTCCGAGACCGAACCGGACGGAAAGCTTGTGCTTGTGACGGGAATGACACCAACACCAATGGGTGAAGGCAAAACGGTCACCGCGGTTGGACTTGGTCAGGCACTCACACAACGTGGCTACAAGGCATCAATTACACTCCGTGAGCCGTCGCTTGGCCCGGTTTTTGGAATCAAAGGAGGCGCTGCAGGTGGTGGCTACTCACAAGTGCTCCCAATGGAAGACATCAATCTCCATTTTACCGGTGACATGCATGCGCTGACCGCGGCTCACAATCTTATTTCGACGCTCCTTGATAATCATATCCGTCAGGATACAGAACCGAGAATCGATCGCAAAGCGGTGAGATGGAAACGAGCAATTGATATGAACGATCGGGTGCTCCGAAACACCGTTATCGGCCTTGGTGAAACCGGTGGGGCGGTTCGAGAGGATGGATTCCTCCTCACTGCAGCCTCTGAGCTGATGGCTGTGCTCTGTTTATCCAAGACACTCTCGGAGCTGAAAGATCGTATCAGCCGTATTATTATTGCATACGACGAAGGCAAGAATCCGGTCACCGTCGCAGATATTGGTGCAACTGGACCTGCAACACTACTACTTCGGGATGCAATCAAGCCAAACGTAGTACAGTCAATCGAAGGCACACCGGCATTTGTCCACGGTGGCCCGTTTGCAAATATCGCACATGGAACCAATTCGGTGATCGCAAATGACGTCGCACTGCGCCTTTCGGAGTATGTTATCACTGAGGCTGGCTTTGGGTCCGATCTTGGTGCAGAGAAATTCATGCACATTGTCAGCCATCAGACAGACGTTACACCTGCCGCAGTTGTGCTTGTTGCCTCGATTCGTGCACTTCGATACCATGGCCAAGAGATGTGGCCCGCAGATCTCGATGCGCTCAAAGAACCGGATGTTGCAGCCGTTCGAACCGGGCTTAGAAACGTGGATAAACACGTCGAAAACCTCAGAAAGTTCGGAATTCCGGTTGTCATTGCGATCAATCGGTTTCCGAACGATACAGACGAAGAGATTGAGATGGTCCTCGATCACTGTCGAAACGATCTCAATGTTTCCACTGCGGTCTCGACAGTTCACGAAGACGGTGGTGCTGGCGGAATTTCGCTTGCAGAGCATGTTGTGTCTGCCGCGTCCCAACCATCCGAACTCACACCGTTGTACGAGCCAGAGGCGTCGATCGAAACAAAAATTGAGACGATTGCGACTGAGATATACGGTGCCGATTCTGTCACGTATAGCTCGCAAGCAAAAACAGACATCGAGCGGATTGAGTCACTCGATATGGATACACCTCCAATCTGTCTCTCAAAGACGTTTCACTCACTTAGCGACGACCCAAGCTTGAAAGGAGTTCCAGAGGGGTGGTCACTAACTGTCTGGGAACTCTACTACTCTGCCGGTGCTGGATTTGTCGTCGTGCTCACTGGAGACGTGATGACACTTCCTGGTCTCCCCGCAGACCCTGCAGCGACTTCGATGGATATCGATACAGACGGAGACATATCTGGCTTGTTCTGAACGATACTCACCGCTTTTGCCACAATCCTCAACAGGGTGAGTACCGAACACATTCGATATGACCAACCGATCGCGTGACCATTTGCTCACGGTCGATCTGTCAACGAAGTCCGTTGAGCGGTGGAAGATTCCCAACAGATGGTGTCGTGAGTATATTGGGGGGAAAGGTCTGGGTGCGCGATATCTGTATGAGGCGCTCTCCCCTGGGACCGACCCTCTTGGTCCAGCTAACGCGATCGGATTTGTCGTAGGCCCGCTCTCCGGATATCTCCCCGGCCAGTCCCGATTTGCGGTGATTACAAAATCACCGCTGACTGGCGCATTTCTTGACTCCTACAGCGGTGGCTCGTTTGCCGATCGCCTCGCAGGCTCACTGGACGATTGTTTGGGTATGTTCGTTACCGGACAAGCCGATCATCCGGTTCAAATCGCTGTTTCCGGTGGGACTGCGACAATTGAGCCAGCGGAGACGTGGGGGATGGACACGGCCAACACAGATTCGAACGCACCGGCCGCGGCTACCGCCTGTATTGGCCCTGCGGGCGAAAATCAGGTCATGTATGCGACGATTGCAGCTGATGGAGGTGACCATCACGCTGGACGAGGTGGTGCTGGCGCGGTAATGGGGAGCAAACAGCTGAAAGCAGTACTCGCACTCGATGGGCCGCCGGAGATACCACCAAACGTTGCACCACTCAAAGAAGCGCTGCTGGAGACGTACGAATCTCACGACACTGGCACATGGCACGCTTCGGGAGGCACAATGGAGAGCATTGATTTTGCCAATACCGTTGGTCATCTTGCAACAGAAGGCTGGCAACGCGATCGGTTCACTGAGGTTTCTGACCTTGGCATTGCGGCTGTACAGCGCGCCGCGAGCAAGCGTGAACAAACAGAGACGGAAACAGAACTCCCCGGTGACTTCTATTTCGAAACCGATGACGGACGCGTCGTGCTGCGCGGTGCTGCACCGATGACGCTTGGTGCAGGGCTTGGCATCTATGATTTGGAGGCAGTCACAGCACTTGGAGAGCAGTGCGATCTGCTCGGAGTTGACGTCATAGACACCGGAAATGCGGTCGCATGGGCAATTCGCGCAGCGGAGGAGGGTGTGATAGAGACAGACCTCTCATTTGGGGATGCAACGGGTGCAAGCGAACTCATCGACGCCATTGCAACGCGCGATCGATCACCGAATCCACATTGGCCCGAGAAGCTTCCAACAACGCTTGCAGACGGAATCGACGCCGCAGCAAACGCGTACGGTGGCAACGACCTGATCCCAACGGTAAAATCGATGGCGCTCCCCTCGTACGACCCTCGTGGGGCCGCGGGGATGGCACTCGCGTACGCGACAAGCGATCGCGGTGCCTGCCACAGACGCGCTCGCCCAATCGAGACAGAGGCACTCGCGGCTGAGACATGGTCTGTTGCAAAAACCATCGAATTTGTGATTGGTGCACAAACAGTTCGATCAGTGCTTTGGAGTCTTGTCATTGATGATTTCGTTGGCGAAGCGTTATGGGAAACACTGGGAAGTGACTGGCTCTCTGCGATCGGGTATGACTACACGCAGCCGGATCTCTTGGAAGTTGGCGAGCGAATTTGGACACTCGTCAGACTGTTCAACGCTCGCGAAGGGTTTGATCGGGCGGACGATCGGCTCCCACCAATACTGACATCACCTGCGAACGATGCCACTCCCGAGCGGATTGTCGATCCAGAACGCTTCGGGTTGCTACTTGATGGATACTATGCTGCGCGCGGATGGGATGCAGACGGGATCCCCACCGCGGACACAATTGCTCGACTTAACCTTTCAGACGTCATTGCGTCCATGTGAGAGACGTAATCCATTTTGCACCCAGCGCCCTACCTTATGTATGGACCTCCATCCGGGTACCTCACGCAGGTCGTTTCTCAAAGCGGCAGTTGCCGTTGGTGGCGCATCCGCACTAGCTGCGTGTCTCGATCGGTTTGAGGATGATGAACCAATCCCAACTGGAACGGACGATACGTCTTCGCTACCGGCTGGCCAACACGAGTGGAACCAGTCACTTGACCGAGACGAACATGATAATCTTATCCTCCCAAAACATCATGTCTTTTTATATCTCGACCTTGCTAATGGCGGTGAGCCAACTGCTTCAGACCGCGAGTCAGTTGAGACCGCGCTCCAGACAATCGAGCAAGCGTACGAATGGAGTCATCGAGGAGCCGTATTCGAACTCGCATACTCGCCCTCGTACTTTGATCGGTTCTCGGAGTCGCTTGATGAGACGATCGATCTCCCGATGCCAACGGCGATTGGATCGCTTGAAAACCCGACGTTGGACACGCAAGACGCGCTCTTACACATTGCATCTGATCGACCGGATGCACTGTTGGCGATCGAGGAGGCGATGTTCGGTGACGAATCAGAAATGAACGGAGTCGAGATAACCGAACGGCTCAATTCAGTCTTTTCGGTTGATAATCGCCGATCCGGGTTTATTGGCCCGGGGTTACCAGCCGAACGCCAAGATATCAGTGGTATCCCAGATGACCGGCCTGTACCGGAGGAATCACCGCTATTTATGGGGTTCAAGGCTGGGTTTACTGGCAATCAAGCAACCGAGGAATCGGTGACGATTGCTGCGGGCCCGTTTGCTGGTGGGACGACAAAACACGTTTCAACGGTTCGACAGGAGCTCGATAAATGGTATACTGAGAACAGTTTTGACGATATGGTTGCGTTGATGTTCAGCCCTGAGCTTGCCAGTCGGGGCACTGTCGAAGGAGTTGGTAATAATCTCGGCGATCACAGCGGTGTAACCGAGGAAATATACGAAAACGTTCGCGAGCACGCGGAACAATACCGACGTGTTGGGCACGCTGAAAAAGCAGCCAGAGCAAACAGAGATGATGACGGAAACCCGCTCTTGCTTCGTCGGCACGTGGAGTCTACTGATGGAAGCGTTGCAAGCCTGCATTTTCCAACCTACCAACTCCAGATTTCGGACTTCATTGCCGTCCGCGAGGCGATGAACGGCTCCGATCTGACTGACACCCCTTCGATCCAAAACCGTGTTAACAACGGTATTTTACGATACCTGTTTACCCAACACCGTGGAAACTTCCTATTGCCGCCACGATCGCTTCGATCGCTTCCGACTCCCACCGGTGAATAGTACAGTCACGGTTACTCAGTGTATGTCAACGCGACTGTGACACCATCTGCATACATGACGTATACGTCAAAAACACCATCATCACTCGTGTCTAACAGTGTTGGACTTGCATAGATACGCACATCTTTCTCTCTCTCATATGTGGCCATCACCGAACCGTCGCTTGGATTAATCACAACCACCTGATTTGTATGGGTCGTCACGATCAGTTCTGTCTCCCCATCACCAGTCACATCCGCCGCCGCTGCTGGTGGAACCACTTGTACCGGGTTTTCAGTGAGCTGTTGTCTCCATTTTGTCTCTTGTGTTTCGCTATCGATCGCAGCGATACCGCCACCACGCGTGGTAACAAATAGTTCAGAGACACCGTCACCAGTGCCATCAAATACAGGGCCAACATTTGCAGCGCTGCCAACAGAATGATTCCATACCGTGTCACCAGTCTGTGCCGACACTGCCGTCACAGAGCCATCTGATTGACCCAACACGATCGTCGCTGCGCTATTTGCCGGTGTAGACATTGTTGTCATGCTATACACAGGAGTCTCATGTTGGCGTTCCCAAATACGTTCACCCGACGAATTGAGCAGGACCATTGACCCACGGATTGTCGTTGCAAGAATGTTGGATTCGCCATCACCAGTGAGGTCAGACACGATCGGATCTGCCTGCATGTATCCGTCGATCGTATATTGCCACTGTCTCTCACCATCAATTGAGTAGAGATAGAGCGAGCCAGTGCCATCTGCAAGAAGCAGCTCCGGCTCATTGCCAGTAATGGTTGCTTTGATTGGTGCTGCGTATCCGTAGCTATCGATCGGGTAGCGTTGCTTCGCCGCGCCTGTCTCTGGATCGTATGCGACGACTGCGTTCTCCGTTGAGCCGGCAAGCACACGCGTGTCTCCATCTACGCGTTCAACACTGACATCGGAGATCCCGTGGATCGTACAGACTTGTGGATCAATGCCTGCTTCCCATTCCGTCGTCCCATCCGAAGCAGAGACTGCAACTAACCGACACTCGGCACTGTCTTCGGCACCACTTACAGGGAGAAACACCCGTTCACCATCAGTTGCCGGTGTATGATGGTTTCCAGCAAGCGACACTGCGGTATCTGAGTGCCACTGTTCGGTGAGTTCGCCGTGTTGTCCATCTGGGACACCCGCCAGCGCTCCAACCGTACCAATCAGTAGGCATGCGACGCTGACGCCAATGACAACTGCAATTGGCTGAACGGTCCGGTTCTGTCGTGTCACTTACTCAAGCGCCGCCTCAATCGCATCAGACACCGGCCCGTACGAGTCTCCTGGTGAATCATATGCGACGATCGACCCATCAACAACGATTCCTGGTGTTCCTTCAATACCGGTCGAAAGCCCATGCTCTTTTTCGGCATCTGAGACATCGCGATACGACTGGTGGCTGCCCGCAGCGAGTGCGGTACATGGATCTGCACCAACGCCATCTGCAAGGTCTCCAACGAGTTGCCAACTGTAGTCTCCAAAGTCTTCGTATACTGCTTTCGAGAATGAAAAGAAGGCTTCGTCGTCTACCGTATCTTGGACGCTTCTTGCGGCACTTGCAATCTGGTATGACCAATCATCGCTTACCGGGATTGGGAGATCGTAGTGCTCAATTCGAAGCTGCCCGGAATCAACATAGTCAGCTTCGATCTCCGAAAACACATTCGTTGCAAACGCGGCACAGCCACCGCAGCCGTAATCTTCGAACAGTTGCAGCGTCACCGGTGCATCCTCGTCACCGATTGCTGGTGGATCGAGCGATGAAACCGAATCCGGCTCTTCAAGATCACAGTCATAACTTGTCTCCACCTCATCGCCACCGAGACAGCCTGCTAGCCCGATCGCCGCTCCTGCACCAACAGCTGTGAGGACCGATCGGCGCGTTGGATTCATGTCGAAATATATGGGACGTGCGGTATTTATCAGCATTGCTGCAGACATATTCGTGAGCGACAGTTCTTTGATACGTCACAACATACCAGTTATTATGCCGACAGTAGAGTTTCGTGGCCAGTCGATCGAGTGTAAAGAAGGTGCTGTTCTCCGTGACGTGCTTAAAAAAGCAGGTCTTTCGGTTTATAATGGAAAAGCAAAGCGGCTCAACTGTCACGGGATGGGTAGTTGCGGAACCTGTGCGGTTCGTGTTGATGGAGAGGTAAGTGATAAAACCCGTCGCGAGAGTGTTCGGCTACTTGTGCCACCGCATCATCCAAACTACCGGCTCCGGCTGTCATGTCAGACAAAGGTGCTTGGGGATGTTCGTGTCGAAAAATACGGCGGGACATGGGGTACAGATGTTGGAAACGATCCACATGGTCCGATCGAGGACGATGAGTAATGGAGTGTGAACCGGACGAATATACGGCAGAGAAATATCTCACCGCAAAGCGAACTGTCGACGACCGGGCACTACATCGGCCAACAATTGACCGACTTGTTGAAGAACTAGCTGCACGCGCTGGCGACCGATCGGAGCCACTGCGAATTCTTGAGGTTGGTGTCGGCGTTGGAACAATGCTTGAGCGACTTCTTGCGTGGGAGCTACTGCCACCGGGCCCTGTCGAATACGTTGGTGTCGATCAGAACCCGGCGGCGATCGAAGCCGCACGCAATCGGGCACGATCGCTGTCGGATCACGACCCCTCGGAGGCGACAGCGGTCACAATCGAGCGAACTGATGGTCAAAGAATTACTGCGGAGTATCATATCGGGGACGCGCTTGCATTCGCAGAGAAAACCGATCCAGTCGATTTGCTCATTGGAATGGCATTTGTCGACCTTATCGATCTCCCCCACGATCTCTCAACGCTTTGTACTGCACTGAGACGTGACGGCCTTGCGTACTTTCCGATCACGTTTGACGGAGAAACGATCTTTACTCCTGTTTCGGATCCACAGTTTGAGTCACAGCTACTCGATACCTACCATGCAACGATGGATGCATCCGATCGACCGGGGACAAGTACGACTGGCCGATCGTTGCTACACGAGGCAGTGCCACCGGAGCTGTCGCTCCGTTCTGCCGGTGGGTCTGATTGGGTCGTTCATCCAGTACGTACCGAACCACCGCACTACGCCGCTGATGAAGCGTACTTCCTCCATCACATCGTGAACACTGTTCACACCGCAGTTGAGTCATTCGAACCACCATTGGGGATGCATTCGAATCCGATCGACACACCAACGCTTGAGCAGTGGGCTGAAACCAGACATACCCAAATTGGGGATGGAGAACTCACGTATGTCGCCCACCAGTACGATCTGTTATTCGCTGCGGACGCGAATCGTACATAGAAAACTGTTTACAATACGCGGCAACACTTGCGAGCATGCACGTCTATGTTGGTGAGGGAACAAGCCATGAGGAGGCAGAGGCGATCGCGTCTGCGGTTGCGACGCACCTCGGGGTTGCTGTTGAGGTTTTTATTGGTGATGCAGGCGAACCGGCTGCAAACGGAGCGCCGCAGTATCCGCTTGCTGATGAGTTCGGGCCGACCGAAAGAGAACAGACGCTAAAAGACGAAATCGACGATATTCTCGCGGGTGGGCCTGAAAAGTACAAACAGCGGCTTCCAGAACAAGGAAAACGGTTCGTTCGCGATCGGTTATCATTGTGGTTTGGCGACGACGCTGAGGACTCCCAAATTAAATTTGAGGATGGAAAGTTTGCTGCGTTTGATAACTGGCATCCATCGAGTCCAGAGGTTGAAGAAGCAGACGAAAATACTCGACTTCCTGGAGATGGCTTGTTAACTGGTGCTGCGGAGTTTGATGGCCGTGACGTTCATTTCATGGCCAATGATTTTACCGTGAAAGCCGGATCAATGGCCCGCCTTGGTGTTGAAAAATTCCTCCGAATGCAACAGCGTGCACTCAAAACTGGCAAACCGGTTCTGTATCTGATGGACTCCTCTGGCGGCCGTATTGATCAACAAACTGGGTTCTTCGCAAACCGCGAGGGCATCGGTAAATACTACTACAATCATTCGATGCTCTCCGGTCGTGTCCCACAGATCTGTGTCCTGTATGGTCCATGTATTGCTGGAGCAGCATACACGCCTGTATTCGCTGATTTCACTATTATGGTCGAGGGGATGAGCGCAATGGCGATCGCCTCACCACGGATGGTTAAGATGGTAACGGGTGAGGAGATCGACATGCAGGACCTCGGTGGACCGGAGATTCACGCAAAATACTCCGGCTCGGCCGATCTCATTGCACGGGATGAAGAACACGCTCGTCAACTTGTCTCCCAACTTATCAGCTATCTCCCTGACAAAGCAGGAGAGAAGCCACCACGAAGCACGCCACGGCCGCCAAAGTACGACCCTGCAGGAATTGATGAACTCATCCCCGAGGAACCAAACCGACCGTACGACGTTCACGATCTTATTGAGCGAATCGCAGATGCGAACTCTGTGTTTGAAATAAAAGCGGCATACGGACCGGAGATCGTCACTGCGTTCGCTCGGATTGATGGTCGCCCAACCGGTGTCATCGCAAACCAGCCGATCGCCCGATCGGGTGCAATCTTCCCGGATGCGGCTGAAAAAGCAGCTCAATTCATCTGGACTTGCGATGCGTACGAAATCCCACTGCTCTATCTCTGTGATACACCGGGGTTCATGGCAGGATCACAGGTTGAAAAAGATGCGATCTTAGAGAAAGGAAAGAAGATGATCTACGCAACCTCTTCTGCAACCGTTCCAAAACAGACCGTGGTTGTTCGAAAGGCATACGGTGCGGGTATCTACGCAATGGGTGGTCCTGCCTACGATCCGGAGAGCGTTATTGGCCTTCCATCGGGAGAGATTGGAATTATGGGGCCAGAAGCAGCGATCAACGCGGTATACGCCAGAAAGCTTGCATCGATCGACGACCCGGACGAACGCGCAGCGATGGAAGCACAGCTTCGCGCGGAGTATCGAGAGGATATCGACATTCACCGAATGGCAAGCGAGGTCGTTGTCGATGAGATTGTCCCACCAAGTGAACTCCGCAAAGAACTGGTGCAGCGATTTGATTTCTATCGATCGGTCGAGAAATCGCTGCCAAATAAAAAACACGGCACAGTCATTTAATATCGGATATCGTATCTGATAGTTGAAGCAGGCCACTTATCAGATGATATTAACAATAGAGAGACAATGTGGTGGAGCGTCGTCTCGCAGTTGGAGTCGTTATTGAGTGATATTGCTTCAACGGAGATGCGTTTGGCGGCATCGGTTGTGATCATTCTATTCGCACTCGGGCTTGGATGGCTTCTCATTCCACGGATTGTGACGACAACACAAAGACTGGTTGGAACATGGAGCGAGCGCCTCCTTCAGGGCCGAGCGGAAAAATCGCGTGATAAGCTTGCAGTATCAGTCCCAATTTCGGCCCTTCTTCGGTTATTTATTGGCCTCCTCCAACTGCTTCTCTTCGTGCTCACAATTGTTGCAATTCTCATTCTGTGGGGGCAGCTAGATGTTGTCTTGTTCCTTCTCCCGCTTGCTGAAGATGCATTTTCGATCGGAACACGCATTGTCATCACGGTTGGACTGCTTGGTGGAGCATACATCGGCAGCGACTTGCTTGATGAGCTCATCACCGAATTCAGCCAAGACACCGATCAGATCACCGCTCACCAGCAACAGTTGCTCACACGGCTTGTCCAGGTCTCGCTCCTCGTGCTTGCTGCAATTACCGCACTTGGTGTCTGGGGAATCGACCTGAGTGGATTCCTTGTAGGTGCTGGTTTCTTGGGAATTGTATTGGGTATGGCTGCCCGACAGACGCTTGGCTCACTTATCGCCGGATTTGTACTGATGTTTTCTCGTCCGTTTGAGATCGGCGATTGGGTGCAAATCGGCGAAGAGGAGGGGTTCATTACGGAGATTACGATCATGAACACACATATGCGGAACTTCGACGGAGAATACGTCGTCATTCCAAATGATAACGTCACAGACGATGCGATCACAAACCGAACTCGAGAGGGGAAGATCCGTCTGCATATGGATGTTGGGATTGATTATGAAAGCGACCCAACGCATGCGTGTGAAATCGCACAGTCAGTGCTTGATGACATTGACTCGATCGCAAACAATCCACAGCCGCACGTCATTCCTGCAGAGTTTGGCGACTCTGCGATCATTTTGGATATGCGGTTCTGGATTGATCCACCGATGCCTCAACTCCGATGGCGGTCAAAAGCAGCGATCGTGACGCGGATTCAAAAGGAGTTTGCAGCCGAAGGAATCAGCATTCCATTCCCACAACGCGTTGTCTCCGATCGATCCCCGGGGCAAACAGTTCCTGGAACCGGAGATCCTTTCGAGAAACCAGTGTCACCGAAACACGATCAAAAATAGGGGGCGTTGGCTCAGTCCGAAAGCTCAACCGTCGCGCCGAGATCGCGCATCGCCTCAAAGAAGTTCGGGAATGAGACATCAACGTGTTCGGCTCCGGTGACTGTTGTTTTGCCGTCTGCACAGAAGCCAGCGATCGTCAGCGACATAATAATCCGATGATCGTGGTAGCCAGCAACAGTCGCGCCCGTAAGCGTTGTCTCCTCGCCGTGGATGGTGAGCGTATCTTCTTCCTCGGTCACTTTTGCACCCATCTTTTCGAGTTCGGTTGCCATTGCGCTCACTCGATCGGTCTCTTTCAGCCGGACGTGTGCGCAGTTTTCAATCACTGTCTCTCCATCTGCGATCGCTCCGAGCAGTGCAATTGTTGGGAGTAGATCCGGTGTATCACCAACGTCAACGGTCGTCCCTGTAAGCGTGGATTTCTCGATGCGAATCTCGCCTGCGGTGGTATCCCATTCAATCGTAGCACCCATCGCTTCGAGAATTGAGACGATCGCACTGTCCCCTTGTGCACTTGGCTGTGCACCTTTCACGATGACTTCCGTTCCAGCCGCTGCAGCCACAGCCCCTGCTGCAAGCAGATACGACATCGAGGAGAAGTCACCCGGAACATGATACGTTCCATCCTCGGCGCGGTACTGTTGGCCGCCCTCGACAACAAACCCATCCGCACCGGCCGATCGAATCTCGCTATCCGGATCTGCACCAACTGGCTCTGCGACCACACCAAATGCGTCTAAGACCTCAAGTGTAATATCGACATATGGTGCAGACTTCAGCTCTGTGGTCAGCTCAATCTCGATTCCATCGTCGGTCACAGCACCGGCCATGAGCAGCGCTGAAATATACTGTGAGGAGACGTCTCCAGGGATCGAGACTGACCCACCGGTGAGTGGGCCTTTGATTGCCAGCGGTGCCTGTCCATTTGCTCTGGTGCTCTCGGCGCGCACACCCAATGCTGAGAGTGCATCGAGGAGTGGCCCTTGTGGACGCGATCGAAGCGAGTCATCGCCAGTCAGTACCGTGATTCCGTCTGCGAGCGCGGCAGCGGCCGTCACAAGTCGCATTGTCGTGCCACTATTCGCACAGTCGATCACATTGTCCGGGACGCCGGTCGTGCCGTCAAAGCCGGTTATCGAAAGCGGTCCATCGTCGCTTCGATCGACAGTTCCACCAAAGGCATCAACCGATCGCATTGTCGCCTTGGTATCTGCGCTATCGAGGTAGTCGTACACTGTCGCACCGTCGCTGTATCCTGCAGCAAGGATCGCTCTGTGCGTGTAGCTCTTCGACGGCGGTGCCCGAACGGTTCCAGAAACCGTCGATGGTGAAATATGTGCGTCCATACAGAGTCGTTTATTTCGAGGGGTATCAGCGTACCGAAGGCGACAGACCGTGGACTGCCGATCGTAACCAGGAGCTATTCCGCGACAAAAATTGCTTTACTGATTGACTGTGCAGTTGTGGTATGGAACCAGATCTATCCCTCCTTTCGGATCATGTACGCGAACTCGATGTCGATGGCTATCTTATCCACGCAGCAAGCACCGATTCAAATCAGCGCTATCTCGCTGGATTCGGCGCACCTGACCCGTTTGTGACACTGTATACCCCTTCTGGACTACATCTTCTTGTATCTGGCTTGGAGTATGGCCGAGCACAAAAAGAGAGCCATGCAGATACCGTTGAGCGACCGTCGGATTACGACCTGTCGGAGTACCGTCAACAGTACCCAGAACATGAAGCAACGGCTCGTATGCATGCTGATTTCCTCAACACATACGATGTCGACTCCGTTGCTGTCCCCGAGACATTCCCACTTGGCACCGCAGACGGCTTACGCAAACATGGGATTGAGGTCGAAGCTGACGCAGATGATGTATTAACGGTGATTCGATCGGTCAAGACGGCCGACGAACTGGACCATATTCGTACCGTCCAAGCAGCAAACGAAGCTGCAATGGTCGCCGCAGAGGACCTCATCGCAACTGCAACCGTCTCAGACGGTGTACTCTACGATGATGGTGAGCCGCTCACAAGCGAGCGAGTCAAAGAGGCGATCGAAATCGAACTGCTAAGGCATGGCTGTGCGCTTGATGAGACGATCGTTGCATGTGGGAAAGATGCAGCGGACCCGCATAATCGTGGGAGCGGGCCGCTCCACGCGAACGAGTCGATTATTATCGATATCTTCCCACGGGGGAAAGCGTCAAAATATCACTCCGACATGACTCGGACGTTCTGTAAAGGCGAACCCTCGGACACACTTCGTGAGTGGTATGAACTGACTGCGGAGGCACTGTCGGCTGCATTGGATGCGGTTGAGCCAGGTGCGACGGGTGCTGATGTCCACGCAGCAGCGTGCGAAGTGTATGAGGATGCAGGATTGCCAACATTCAGAACCGAGCCAACCACCGAGGTTGGGTTCATTCACAGCACCGGACACGGTGTTGGGTTAGATGTACATGAGCTTCCGGGATTGAATCCACGCGCGGGGGAGCTTTCAGCCGGCCACGTGATTACCGTTGAACCAGGGCTGTACGACCCTGCAGTCGGTGGTGTCAGAATCGAAGATATTGTTTTCGTCACTGAAGACGGCTACGAGAATATCACGGAGTATCCGATCGATCTCGTTGTCGAATAGCCTGACTCGATCGCCGGAAGCAAAACGGGCTTTTGTCTCGCTCCAAATTCACCACCAGTGAACTGGCGATATCGGTACACGGTGTTGATTCTCTGTACGCTCGCGTTTTTCGCGACAATGGTCGCGCGCCTTGTGATCAGTCCGGTTGTCCCTGCGATCGGAGAGTCGTTTGACGTTACCAATGCAACGGTAGGCGTTGCGCTCTCCGCAATGTGGGTTGCATACGCGCTTTCGCAGTTTCCAAGCGGTATCCTTGGCGATCGGTTCGGCGAACGCACGATCATCCTCACCGCAGTTGGACTCACCGCAATCGCCAGTCTGTTGCTGGCGCTGTCGCCATCCTTTATTGTCTTTTTCTTGTTTGCGGTCGTTCTCGGCGCGGGTGCTGGCCTTCATTACAGCGTTGCGACCACATTTCTTTCACGGCAATACGACGATATTGGTCGGGCGATCGGGTTTCATGTCGCTGGCGGCCCGCTTGCAGGATTGCTTGCACCGGTAATTGCAGCAGTTGTTGCTGCACGCTATGGCTGGCGAGCCGCACTGCTACTCGGGACCATCTTTGCGGTTCCAGTGTTCGTCTTATTTTTGTGGCGGATCAAGCCAACCCCACCCCAACGACCGGATCAACAGCTCAAAGAGCGGTTCCAGATCGGGCCCGTTGTTGAGTTACTCTCCCGGAGAGACATCCTGTTCACCGTCTTTCTCTCAATGCTTGGTGCATTCTCTTGGCAGGCAACTGCATCATGGCTTCCAACGTTTCTTGCGGTTCATCACGAACTCTCAACCGCTGCTGCAAGCGCCCTCTTTTCGTTGTATTTTGTTGTCCACGGCCTGACGCAACCGCTAACGGGGTGGCTCTCAGATCGGTTCTCTCGTGATGCTGCCGCTGCGGTGACGATGCTCACTGGCGTGTTTGGATATGGACTGATTGTGGTTGCTGATGGTTTTGTCTCGATCGTTTTTGCCGTGATGCTTGTGGGGCTTGCAATGAGTTGGGGCGCACCGCTGCAGTCACGGTTCATTGATCGGCTTTCCGAACGTGAACGAAACGCCGGATTTGGCCTTGTGCGAACTGTCTACATGGTGCTTGGCGCAAGCGGGAGTGTTGTGATTGGTGCGTTCTCCGAATGGTTTGGCTGGATCGTTGCGTTCGGATCGATCGCAGCAATACTCGCGATTGCATTTGTTGGGATCATCTTGAACCGACTTTTCAAATTGAATCTCTGAGAGACGTCGAAAGACACTCTTCGATCCCCGCAAAAACAGTAGTTATGAGTACAGAGGATCGGACAGCAACCACTGTTGCTGTCGTTGTTACTGCGCCGGAGGGTGTACAAAAGTACACTGCCCGTGTTTCGTGTACTGATGGAACGATCGAACAGGTTGAACCAAGCGTTCTGACACGGTTTTTTGAGATTGCAGAGGGCGGTGAGGGTGCTGCATTTGTTCGTGCACGAGCAGTTGATATGACTGGTGAAGCCCGATCGGTTGATGGGAGCAAGCCCCTGTTTTCGCTGACGTTTGAGGAGGCTGTTCCTGTTGAATCGATCTCGTTGCACTTTGAGACGTTACTTGGGCATGATGGAGAGACGATCCCAAACGAAAACGTCCGATTTGATGTTGTCGAATAAACAGCGGTAGGTGAGTCCATCGAACTACTTTTGAGCAGTCGCCCGTACGTCCGAGTATGGAACTTCTTGTCGTTGGTGCCGGTGAGATGGGTCGGTGGCTTGCCGACACCGTCGACGCCTCAGTTGCGTTTGCTGATCTTGATTCTGCGGTTGCTGTGGACGCGGCTGCTGGCCGACCGACATGCCGTACGGTTGAGACTGACACCGACGAACAGTTTGACGCAGTCTGTCTTTCCGTTCCGATGTCGGCTGTTGTCCCCGCGATCGAACAGTACGCGGAGAATGCAACCGGAGCGATCTTTGATATTTCTGGCGTGATGGCTGCGCCACTTTCGGCGATGGAAACACACGCCCCATCGATTGAACGGGCAAGCTACCACCCACTGTTTGCACCGCCTCGAATTCCCGGTAACATCGCGGCGGTCACAGCAGACAGCGGGCCGATTCTTGAGGCGATTGAGTCGGATCTTAAAACCGCTGGCAACACGGTTTTTTCGACGACAGCCGAGGAGCACGATCGAGCAATGGAAACCGTCCAGTCCGCGGCTCATACCGCAATTTTAGCGTATGCACTCGCAGCAGAGGATGTTCGACCGGAGTTTGCAACGCCGGTTTCAGCACGGCTCGATGATCTCGTCAGCACCGTAACTGAAGGCTCACCGGACGTGTATGCAGAGATTCAGGACGCCTTCGATGGCGCAGATCGTGTTGCAGCGACCGCCCAGGCAATTTCGGACGCCGATCGAGCGGCGTTCACGGAGCTATACCGAAAGGCAGGTACGGATACGGAGACTCGAACCCGACATGACTAATGACGTAATGAGGCCATTGCAATGATTGACCGAGAGGCAGTCCGATCAAACGCAAAGTATCTCCGACAGGTGCGGCCGATCGATCCTGAAGAAATCGCAGAGTATATTGAAGACTACCCACATCCTGCGGTCGTCAAACAGACGCTTCGTGAGGAGGCGTTTGATTTGGGGCTGATCGAGAAGGAAGATGGCACGTTTGTCCCAGTTCCGGAGGAACCAGTGGACGCCCCAAACTGGAATCCTACGGCAGTCCCGGACTCGTACTGTTTTGCGCTTGAGGATCTGCTTGTTGGCGAGTACGGTGCCAACTGGCACGTTGGAGAGAGTGGTGACCGGCTCCGTGAAGCGATCCGACGGCTCAAAGCCGACTACTTCTACGGGAATGCTGTTGAGTACGATCAGGTTGCTGCGCTTGGCTATGCGATCTATCATCTCCCGGACTACTATGCCGTTGTGGGCTATGTGCTTGAGACGCTTGCCGAACGTGGATTGCTCGATAGACAACTCCGAGTACTCGATGTTGGCGCAGGCTCCGGTGGGCCTGCGCTTGGGCTGTCCGACTTTCTCCCTGCTGATGCGCTCGTGGAGTATCATGCGATCGAGCCAAGCGCATCGACGGACATCCTCTCGCGGATGCTTGAGGAAACCGGTCCGAACTTCCACACGACGATCCACGAGACGACGATTGAGTCCTATACTCCTGCGGACGGGGAGACATTTGATCTGATTCTCTTTGGAAATGTACTGAGCGAATTAGACGCCCCAGCGGATGTGGTGTCAGACGCAACGGCATGGCTCGAACCGGATGGCTCAATCGTTGCGATTGAGCCTGCGGATCAAAACACTGCAATTGGGCTTCGTGATGTTGAGCGAACGGTTGCCCCACCGGACGGCGCGTTGAACATCTACGCACCAACGCTCCGGTTGTGGGATGGGCACGCACCAAGCGATCGTGGTTGGTCGTTCGATGTTCGAGATGACCTTGAGGTTCCTCCATTCCAACAACGGCTTGCAGATGGCGCAAAAGATGATGAAACACCGATCGAACTGCCGGACCCGGACGCATACATCAATGTTGATGTGCAGTTCGCTTACAGCATTATTCGGTTGGATGGGGAGCTTCGATTCCCCTTCAAATCAACGGCAAGCCGATATGCAAAGATGGCACAGATGGAGAATCACGTCACTGAACGAATCAATCTGCTTGCTGTGAAACTCAGTCATAATCTGAGTTCGGACGCAGACGCCAACCCACTATTTAAAATTGGAGACGGAAGTGAGACGATTGACCACTACGCGGTCCTTACACGACGAACCGCACTCAATGGCGAGTTGGCTGCTGCACCGTATGGATCGGTTCTTGAGTTTGAGAATGTACTCGTCCTGTGGAATGACGATGAAGAGTCGTACAATCTTGTTGTTGATGACGAGACGGTCGTCGACGCGATTGCGGGCTACACCCACTAATTTCGATCTCTCCGCAGGTTCTTATGAATCCACACCGTACAGCTATGTATGTCGACAGAGACCGCAACGTTCGGTGGCGGCTGCTTCTGGTGTATCGAAGCTCCATTTAAAGAGATCGACGGTGTAACCGAGGTTACGTCAGGATACGCCGGTGGGCATGTTGAAAACCCTACGTACAAACAGGTCTGTTCCGGGAATACGGGACACGCCGAAGTTATCCAGGTCACGTATGACCCAACCGTTCGTGACTACGTTGATCTCCTTGAAATCTTCTTTACTGTGCACGATCCAACACAGCTCAACCGGCAAGGGCCGGACGTTGGCTCACAGTACCGATCGGCGATTTACACACATACGGAGTCCCAATATGAGCAGGCAATCGCATTTATTGAAGAACTCAACAGCTCAGACGCATATACAGATGAGGTTGTCACAGAGGTTGAGCCGATTGAGACCTTCTACGAGGCCGAAGCACATCACCAGGACTACTACGAAAAGAATCCCGATCAGGCATACTGCTCGTTCCACATCCCACCGAAACTTGATAAAGTCCGAGAAAAATTTGCCGATCGGATGAAAACAGAGCAGATTCACTAACGACCCACTCCATCCACCCCATGGCGACTCCCTCTCGAAAACCGCGAAGACGATCTATTACGAACACGCGAAGCATCATTGAGGCCTGCCTCGTTATTGTCACAACGACACTTCTTGTTGGCGCGGCGCTTCGAGTGTTCAGCGAGGTTGATCTCCAATCGCTTGCAATGGGCGGTGATGCGCTTGTTGTTGCGTTTGCGCTTCCAGTGCTTCTTGTTGGTGGACAAGTGGTGTTCGGGTTGCTTGCAGTCAGTGCATTTCGTCGCGGTCGCCGATCGCCATACCGTTCAACGCAGACCGGAATCACAACCAATGTTTCTGAGACCGCGCTACTCCCTGGTGAAGCCGCAGGATCGTGTGCTATTTGTGATGGCCAAGTTGGGACAGGAGCAAAGCGAACATACAGGCGTGATGTCGTGATCTGTGGAGTTCCGCTCAACCTTCGGCACGGATACAACGAGTACTGTCAGCAGTGTCTACCGGATGTGACTGTCGATCGTGAGCACGCGACAGAACCAACCGCAGCGGATGCGGGTCCAGCCACCTACGATCGGGAGTACGAGTTGGACATGAACCGATAGCTTAGTCTGCAGGTGTGTTCTTCGGCGTGGTATCCGCTACTGTGAGCTGTCTAACGGCTCGAAGCGCGCCGATCGCAATCAGGATTTCGAGCCCGCCAACAACCAGAAACGCGGCGAGATAGCCGTATGTTTCTGCAACGAGACCGCCAATCAAGAAGCCAGAGAGAAAGCCAAGGCTGCCGAACACATTGAATCCACCCATTGCGACACCGCGCTCTGCTGCGGGGACAATATCGGTTACAAGCGCCATTGTTGCCGGCGCAACAAGCGCCCCACAGACGCCGACAAGAATCATAAGGCCCATCGCCAACTCGACAACCGGAGCCACCCCGACTGCAATGATTGCTACTCCATAACAGACGGAGCCGATGATGACTGGCACAAACCGGCCAATCCGATCCGAGAGCGTTCCAAGCGGATACTGTAACAGTGCAAACGGGAGGAAGAACATCGCAAGCGCGATTCCGATTCCTGCAGCATCAAGCCCAAACACATCTCCGAAGTAGTACACCCCAACAAGCGAGAAGAAGCCCGCTGTGAGCCGATCAATAAAGCCAAACGCGTATGGAACCCGAAGTGCTGGCCGATCGCGAAGCGTTCCAATAACCGCACGTAGTGCGACGCCGCCACCGGCTGCTCGATCGGGTACTGTTGCAGCGACCAATCCAGCGCCAGCAAGCACGACAGCACCTGCATACACCGGTGCAAATGGGTCAATCGCTGCAAGCTGACCGCCAGTGACCGAGCCAACGGCAGCGCCAAGGCCGATCGCAATTCCGGCAGCACCCATATTTCGGCCATGCCCGCCTGAAAGGTCCATTAACATTGTAATCCCAAGCGAGAACGCTCCGATTGTGAGTGCGCCACCGATCACACGGATAACGAGAACGGCCTCAAAACCGAGTCCAAGAGTGGGCACCACTGCAAGCAAAAGATAGCTTGCAGCCCCGCCAAATGCGCCAAAGACGACAAGTGGAGTTCGGCGACCGAGTGAATCACTTGCCGCACCCCAGACGGCTGCAAACGAGACAAACGCTGCAAACTCCGCAACCAAAAACCACATTCCGGCGCTTATTCCACGTGGTGCACCCAACGCGACAACTAATGCATCCAATCCAGGATAAAACAGGACCTGTGACACAAGCACCGCCCACACGACAACTGCAAGTCGGCGTCGATCGGTGCGTGAGCCACTCTCCATAGCTACTTATTGACGATACTGCCTGAAAGGCTATCCGCCTTGCTAGCTACGATAGTGACACTGTCGGTGTGTCAAAGAATGCAGTTTCATACCCCTCGTGGCGGGCAATCTGTGCTGGTGTCGTAACGGTCACTGCAACCTCCGAATCAGCCGTTAGCTCGGCGACTGGTGTTCCATAGTGAAAGCCAAGTTCGGGATCGATCGCCGGTGACAATGGAACTGTTTCGTCGTTCCCATCTGTTGTAACTGTTGCATCCAATCCTAACTGTGGAATGAGTAGTTCGTTGTATCGTGTCTCTGCAGTCACAGCGAGGTACGGATCGCTCCCAAAGCGATCGGCATCGACGACCGCAGCCTTGTACCGAATATCGTCCTCTCTTCCTTCTCCTAGTGACTCTCCAGGAAGCGACTCTGCGAACCCAAGCGGCATATGATCCATATGCATCGGCTCAACAGCGGCTTGTTCTCCCTGTCGATCAGGGTACTCTTCGAATGGGAGGTCGTTTCGTTCGGCCTCGTCGTATTCGAAATCGATCGAAACCGTCTGTGCTTGGTCAAATCGACCTTCGAAATCACCGTAGGCCTCGCCAACGATACCCTCAACTGTGACCTCCGCGGTGTACTCACCATCACCGTCAAGGTGGTAGTTATCCCCGTAGTGGAATCCCATCCGTTGAGAGAGCATTGGATAGACGGTTTCACGTTCGTTTACGTCATTGCCACCAGTGATCCCAATGTTTACACCTGAAACAGGGATTGGGAGTTCCGTCTCGTGGTCCCACACACCTACCATGAGATGGACAGCGTCATCTCGACCAACATCGAATTTTCGAGCCTCGTACCCACCGTCGTCTGCGGAGAAGATTCGCCAGAACCGGTGCGGAAACGTGTACATCAGATGCACATGGAGGCCGTTATCTGCCATGCCCATCCCAGACATGTTCATTCCTTCGGTATGCGTTGGGTAGTAGATGGCATCCGGCCGATCGGAAACGAGCGGTGGCTCTCGGCCGTAGGTAGTCTCACCGAGTACGGAGAGCGGATCAGTACACCCTGCAAGCGAGCCAACAGCACCCGCACCGAGTGTACTCAAAAACATCCGTCTGTTCATATCTTATACTCAGTGATTGTCCCTTTTACCCATTCTGGTCTGCACGTCTAATCCCTAGTATTGACCTCGTAGACGTTGGTACACGCGTCGAAACAGCGTTCCGATCGAACGAGTTAGGTGTCCCAATCAACTATATGTGAATATGGTACTCGCCCCTGCACACATCCCTGCAGAGCCAAATACAACGCTACTTTTGGTTGTCGGGGTTGCGGGTGTGCTTTCGGCGATCGTTTTTTTGATTAGTGTTGCTGCGTTCTTCCGACGCCAGTCAGTCGCATATCTCCTCTTAGCAGTTGCATTTGGCTTACTCTTTGGTCGGGCATTGGTCGCATTCCTTGCGATCGGTGGCATCGTATCGATGGCAAACCATCACCTGATTGAGCATGCAATTGATGCACTCATGGCAGCAGTTGTAATTGTTGCAATCTACTACGCACGACGGGTTGAAAAACAGGTTTCAGAGGCATCTTATGAGTGATACACGAACACAAATATACCAGCGAATAGAGAATGAACCGGGAATACATTTTAATGCGCTTGTCCGGGAGTTAGAGTTTGCTCCTGGACAGGTGCAACATCATATAAAAAGGCTGCTTCGATCGGAGAGAGTAATTAAAGAGCCACGAGATGGCAGAACCCATTATTTTGTGCCAACGTTTGAGCCATGGGAACGGTGTCTCCTCACGCGATACCGGCGTGAAACAAGCCGTGATATTCTCTTATATCTGCTTTCTGAAGGCCCATCAACGCCAACTGCGGTTTCTGAGTCGGTTGGGATTGCGCGCAGTACGCTTTCGTGGCATACCGATCGACTCGTTGCTGATGAGATCGTTGAAAAAGAACGAGATATTCGGGGCCATGTGACGCTCTCGCTTTCTGATCCTGAACGGACCGCTGCGCTCCTCGAAGCGGTGACACCGCGACCAACGGAGCGTGCAACCGATCGGTTCACACGGCTCTTTGATGGCTTGTTAGACGGATAAAAAATAGGACGTTGTGCTTGTGCTTACGGTTCGAGAAGCACTTTTGTAACGCCCTCTTCTCGGTTATCGAACGCTTCGTACATCTCTGGTGCCTCTTCAAGCCCAACACGGTGTGAGACAACCCAACTTGGGTCTGCCTCGCCGGAGATGATCATGTCACGGAGATAGCGGTTGTATCGTTTGACATTACACTGGCCGGTGCCGATCTTCTGTCCTTTCTCAAACAGCTTTCCGAAGTCGATTCCAAGCCGCCCCTGTGCGGACATCTCATCCGGTGCGCCTGGGTCGGATGGAACATAGAGACCGGGGATTCCAAGCCGTCCAGTTGGTCGTACCGTCTGGATAAGCTGGTTAAGAACGACCGCAGGGTTCTCTCGGGCAGGATCGTACGCGTCATCACCTGGATCAGTCTCAGGATCGATCGCTTGATATCCAACTGCATCAACACCTTTGTCAACCCCGCTGCCGTGTGCGTCTTTGATCTGCTCAACCGGGTCTCCCTCTTCAAAGTTGATCGTTTGTGCATTGCAGTGTTCTTCTGCAAGCTCAAGCCGACTTGGGACACGATCGACAATATAGATCTCGGATGCGCCTTGGATGTGTGCACTGTATGCTGCCATTAGCCCGACTGGCCCTGCACCATAGATTGCGATCGACTCACCTGGCTGGAGATCTGCCAATCTGGTTCCGTGCCATCCGGTTGGGAAAATATCTGCCAAGAGGGCAAACGAATCCTCATGTGCCTGACCCTCCGGGAGTTTGAGGGCATTATGATCCGCATACGGGACACGGAGTTTCTCCGCCTGCCCGCCTTTATAAGGCCCCATTGCAACGTACCCATACGCACCACCTGCAAAGCCTGGGTTAACGTTCGTACAGAAGCCTGTGTAGCCTTCTTCACAGTTCTGACAGAAACCACACGAGACATTGAATGGGAGGACGATTCGATCGCCTTCCTCCAGTGTACTCACTGCGTCGCCAACATCGGTCACAACACCCATGTTTTCGTGACCAAAGACAATCCCCTCTTCTGCGGCCGTCCGCCCCTCGTACATATGGAGATCTGACCCACAGATACAACTGGTTGTGATGTCGATCAGTACGTCGTTTGGATGTTCAAGTTCCGGTTCCTCGACCTCTTCAACCGCAACCTCATGCGGTCCTTTGTATACCACTGCTTGCATTGACATTGTGTAACACCTATTCCGCGGATGAAACTGCCACGTCCGGGCCGTTATTACTTTCTTCAGCCCGTATGATAGTCGAAAAATACTGTAACAAGACTGTTTATCTCTTATGAAAAAACTGCTAGGCTGTCGTGTATTTTTGTGATTTGATCACTGACCAATTGGCGTCGATGAGAGTCGTTGTTACCAACCGGTTGCAATGTCATCGGCGATCGCCTGTAGAATGCGATCGGTCGCACGCTCGACAACGGTTTCCATGTACGCAGAGTCTGACTCGGTTGGGTCGCCCAACCCGCCTTGTTTTGTAATGTCGTCAAAGTAGGTATACGGTCTGGTTTGTGGCATCTCACTCACCGTTTGTGGCTCTTTCTTTGCTTCAACAACCAAATCTGGTCGGTACAGTTCAACAAAACTGGTCTCATGCTCACCTGCGTGCCCCCACTGGTCACCAAACTGCTCTTCGAGGAGGTCAGTTGCATACGCAGTCCAGTGAATAAAATGGGTTGTGAGATCGTGATCGCGCTGGAGCCGATCGGCTGCAATTGAGAGGGAATCCTTGTTGCCACCGTGACAGTTCAACAACAGCAGCCGATCGACATCGTGTTCGCTGAGTGAGTGTCCGATATCAATAATCGTCTCGATATACGTTTGCTCCGAGAGAGTAACTGTGCCGGGGAACTGCATGTGGTGTTCGGAGAAGCCATACGAGAGTGTTGGCAGGCGATAGATTTCCAACTCATGATTTTCTGCGCTCGTTACCAGCTCTGCGGTAAGATGATCCGCTCGGAGCGAATCAACCGATACTGGAAGGTGTGTCGAGTGTTGCTCGTGGCTCCCACACGGGAGAATCACCAGATCAGCCCGATCGTACGCGGCTTCCACTTCTTCCCACGTCATCGTTGCGAGGTCATACGCAGTTTCAGTACCAGTCCCAGTTCCAGTTCCAGCTGTAGTTTCGGACATACACTGCAACGGGACTGCTATCAGCAAAGAGGTGTGGGTGACAGCAACCGAGACACGCCCTATGAAATCTGGTGCTTCTCTTTGGAGACGACGTGGACGTTCTCGATCGCAGTTCCTGGGTACTGTCCCTTCGAATCCTTCTCTGCGGCTTTGACCATATCCCACACTACATTCAAACCGGTTGTGACACCCTCAAGCGCTTCCATCTCACATCCGGTTTTTCCGGTTGTCTCCACAGCAACCGACAGCACAACTCGATCGTCCAAAATCCTAAACTCCGTATCAATGTTGGTGATCGGAATCTGGTGGCACATCGGAATCGTCTCCCAAGTGTGTTTGACGGCTTGGACAGCGCCAACCCGTGCGGTCGCAAGCACGTCCCCTTTCTCAACGGTGTCTGTTTCGATCGCCTCCACTGTACTTTCTGAAAGGTGAATATGACCTTCTGCAACAGCACGGCGCGCAGTGTCCGGTTTTGCTCCAACATCGACCATTTGGACGTTTCCTGCCTCATCTGTGTGTGTGAGCTGGTCTGTCGAACCAGCATCAGTCGGTGATGGCTCTTCACTCATGCGTGCGACGTGCCTCCGGGAGCAGGTCGATTAAATCCGTCGCCATGAGTCCATTTCCAGACTGTTCAAACGCAATATCGCCTGCGGTGCCGGTGAGATATGCACCGACAGAGGCCGCGGTAAGTGGGGGAGACGTGGCGAACAGCGACCCGGTAACGCCGGCGAGAACATCACCAGTTCCACCAACCGTCATCCCGGGGTTCCCTGTTCGGTTGACCCTCGTCTCTTTCCCATCTGTAACAATGTCGTAGGCTCCTTTCACCAGTACTGTCTGCTCGATTTGCCCCGCAAACGACTCGACCAGCGCTTTCCGCTCTCGCCACGCAATGTCCGTCTTTCCACCCATCTTTTTCAGTTCGCCCTGATGTGGGGTACAGATGAGCGTCGCATTGGTGTCTACATCTGGGACAACGGATAATGCGTCTGCATCAATCACTGCCTTGCCATCATACGACTGTAAAAACTGTCCAACTGCCTCGATCGTCTCCGGATGGTCACCGAGTCCTGGCCCAAGCACAACAACATCGTTGTCTGCTGCGATCGGCATGACAGACTCAAGCTGCTCCGGCGTAAGCCGATCGCCCGCATACGATCGAACAATAAGATTCTCGCTGAATCCTTGTACCTCCCGTGCAATCACCTCCGGAACAACGACGCGAACCAGATCTGTCCCCGATCGCAACGCAGCGCGTGCAGTAAGGGTCGGTGCCCCAGTGTAGGGCCCGCCGCCGATCACTGCTACTGTCCCGTGGTCTCCCTTGTGGCTCTCGGAAGCCCGCTTTTCAGCGTCAAGATCGCCAGGACCAACAAATACTGACGCTGCGTCTGGAATCCCGATATCGTGAACCGTCACGGATGCTGACAGCGTTTCGAGGCCTGGTTTTGTATCGTGGAAGGTAACCACGTAATCTGCGTTGACTGCAATTCCCGCTGCCTTCCCGGTATCAGCATCAATACCTGATGGAACATCGATGGCGACCGTCACTGCATCTGTATCGTTAATTACGTGCGCCGCTGTTGCTTCTGGCTCTCGAAGCGACCCGGAGACACCAGTCCCGATCATCGCATCGACAACCACATCAGCGCTGTCAAGATCGATCGACGAGAGCTCGCTGCTGTCTCTTACAACCTGTGTCTTAGACTCGCTGTTGCGTAGTGCATCCCAGTTCTCTTTTGCAATTACGGTTGTGATCGTTTCCGGCTTGCCGAGTAGTATTGTCTCTGTCTGGTACTCCGAAAGGAATCGTGCAGCGACGAAGGCATCACCACCGTTGTTACCCCGCCCACAAACGAACACCACCCTTTCACCAGGAGACACGTGCTCACGAACCACGCGGGCAATGGCGTTCCCGCTTGATTCCATCAGTTGCTTGCGGGGAATACCAAGGGCCTCCGCATTTCGATCGACAGCAGCCATTCGATCGCTTCGTATCATTACGGTGAATATCGACGACAGTATGCAAAAAGGTGGTTGCCCCGGCGCAACATATTGATACCTAGACGTGGAATGAACGGTATGGAACCGCCTGTATCGGGGTCGAATCAACGTCAGTCAACCATCTTGCGTGCCCGCCCCACCGAGTATTGGGGGTGGCTTGCGGTCGCATTGTTTTTATTGTTGACCGTTGATCTGCTTACTTCGATGTATGCCGCAGCAGCGGTTGGCCTCCACGCAGAGGCGAACCCGATTATGGCGTGGCTCCTTGTGCAACCGCTGTGGATACTTGTTGGCACCCACGTTGTCGCAGCCGTTGTGAGTGCGATCGCGTTTGAAGGAATCCTTCGACTGTTGAACCGATCGACCGGTACCGGACAAAGACTGTTTGCCGTAAGCCTGGAATGCTGGCTTGGCTGTCTCGTTGCCTTTGGGCTGTTTCTGTTTGCGAATAACGTCTCCGTAATTGTCCATGGAATGAGTCTACTCTAGGCTGACTCTGAGGATTTATCAGTGATGGGGCGCCGAGTAACTGGTAGATGCATACAACGGGTGTCCGTCCATGACCGAACAGCCGTGGAGCGATATCTTCGGGCACTCACGCCCGTATTCGGAGCAAGCAGACGGGATTGAGACTGCGATTGAAACCGCAGATGCCGGCGGGTACACCGTGATCGAGGGCGCGTGCGGAACCGGAAAGACCATGCTCGCGCTCACTGCTGGGATCGATCGGGTTCGTGATCCAGACTCACAATATGAACGTGTTGTCGTGCTAACAAGCGTAAAACAACAGCTCAGACAGTTTGAAACCGATCTCAACACGATCAACGAAAATCTGCCTGCGAACTATGCGCCGATCTCCGGGTTGACGATCGTGGGGAAGGCGGATGTCTGTCCGTACAGCCGTGAAGGCTGTGGCAATATTGACGAACAAAGCGTCTATGAACGCTGTGAAGGGCTCAGAGAACGGACACGAAATCTCGTCGGTGATGGGGGGTCAACGTCTGCCGGTGCGCTTGCCGAACAGGCACGCCGGGCTCAAACTGGGCTTGGGAACTCAGGTACTGGCGGACCAACCTATCTCAAAACTGCTGACGAGCCGACACCGTATCTCCCATCGATGCCGGAGCATGGAAGCGGCACTGCAAGCACCGAATACTGTCCGTTCTATGCGACATATCTCGATGATCTGCCGGAGGACGGGGATCCGATCGAAGCAGTGCCGTTCGATATTACGGATAAGGGATTGATGGATACAGAGCAACTGGTCGCACTGGCTGCAAGCCACGGGAGTTGTCCCCACTCAGTGATGGGTGCGGTGCTCCCGCACGTCGAAGTTGTTATTGGAAACTACTATCATGGATTCGACCCACTCACGTCAGGGACGTTTACGGGCCCGGTTATTAACGAGGAGACGTTTCTCGTCTGCGATGAGGCGCATATGCTTGAACCGCGGGTTCGTGATCTGGTGAGCCAGCACGTTGGTGATCGAACGCTTCAAACTGCAGAGAGCGAACTGACACGAATCATTCAGCCGTTGACGGACGATCGCCAACAGTTCAATACTGATGTCCAAACAGTTCGCGCAGAGATCGAAGCCAGCGATGTCTCGATTCGTGAGTTGAAGTCGTTTCGATCGTTTATTCACGATCTCCGTGAGGAACTTGACCGGCGAGTCACCGCTCATCTTGACAGCGAACACCCCAACTGGCGATCGAGTCTGAAAGACCTGCCTGATGAAGAGATTCCGCTTCGTGATCCGAAAACACCACAGCCAGACGAACTGACCGACTGGGCTGACGAGCAAGGGTATACTGATGGTGTGTGGTCACGAGCGGAGATTATCGGGAGCCTCGTTGGTCGGGTACTCAATGAGGTTGAAGACGAAGATACAAAACGAAGCATCCCTGCAGTTGGACGAACACTTAGCGCATGGTATCTCCATGACCACAGCGACTATTTCAGAGAGATCGAACTCTCACGAACGTGGGAACAGTCCGAACCGGCGACATCGTGGCGACGAGCGTACAATGCGAGTCTAGTGTTATACAACTGTGTTCCTGGTGATGCAATCGGCGATCGACTCGCCGAGTTTGGTGGTGGTATTCTGATGAGCGCAACTCTGGCTCCGATTGACGTCTTTGAGCAGGTGTCCGGATTAGACCACCTCAGAAGATCCGATCGGCCGGTTTCGCGGAAGACGTACGGACTCACATTCCCTGCGTCAAACCGGGCGAGCTTCGCTGTTGATGCACCAAAATTCACCTACGAAAACCGTGGTGACCCCGGAGAGAAGACACCAACTCGGCAAGCCCACGCTGATGCGGTGGTTGCGGTTGCAGCGTCGCCCGGAAACGTCCTTGTTGGCATGCCAAGCTATCGTGAGGCAACGTGGATTGCGGAGGTTCTCGAACAACGGATCGACAAACCGGTGCTTCTTGATGAATCAAGCGGCGATCGGGCGACAAACTCGCTTAAATCATCGTTCTTTGATGGGGAAGACAAAGTTCTCGTTACAAGCCTTCGTGGGACGCTCACCGAAGGTGTCGATTACAGCGGCGATCGGCTCCATGCAGCAGTCATCTGTGGTGTTCCGCTGGTTAATACTGCAAGTCCACGAACACGCGCCGTAATGACCGCATACGATCGGCGATTCGGAAACGGATTCGAAACCGCGCTTACCGTCCCTGCCGTTCGAAAATCTCGTCAAGCGATCGGTCGTGTGATTCGTGGACAGGATGAGAAGGGTATTCGTGTACTTGTCGATGCGCGGTATGCGAGAGAGTCATGGAACAGCGTCCGTGGTTATTTTCCTGAACACGAGCGCGAGGAGTTCACGCCTGTGAGCCCTGATATGCTTACATTTGGGATTGAACAGTTCTGGAACTAATCGATCACCGTTCAACGAGATCACTCCCCGTAGGCTATGGATAACTATGCGTTTCTCACACTAGCACTCTCTTTATGGTTGCCATGCAGCAGCAGTATCATGTGGTTTGTCGACACTGTCGGTTTGAGAAGCTAGTGGACTCGGAAGCGGAGGCCGATGCAACCGTTCGAATGCACCACCGAATGACCGGCCACTCTACCGTGTTTGGTGAGGTTGTATAACAACTCACCGCAGGCACAACACACTTGCAGTATTACCGTCACCATACAGATATGACTATTTCCGATCGACGTGCGGCCACCGCTCGCGCTGCCGAGTATGGTGCAGAGATCGCGCTTGAACACTTTCGATCGACACTTACTGTCGACACAAAGCAAGGGATTCTGGACTCTGTCACCGAGATCGATCGGACCGTCCAGACGGAACTCACTGAACAATTGGAAGCGGCGTTCCCCGAAGAGCCAATCATTGGCGAAGAGAACAACGCACCGTCAGTCGTGCCTGCTGAGGGGCCAGCATGGATTATCGATCCGATCGATGGCACAAATAACTACATTGCGGGAAACCGAGTCTGGGGCGTTGCAGTTGCAGCAACAGTTGATGGTGAGCCCATCGCCGCGACGACCGCACTTCCAGCACTTGGTGAAACATATACCGCTGGAGCGGAGTGGACACATCGATCGGGCGACTCAGTAACGGTAAGTACACTGTCGAATCCTGCCGCGTTTACACTCACGCCAATCTTTGGACTTGCAGATATCCACCGCACAGAACTTGTTGCGGCAACGGAGACGATCATCTCCACATTCGGTGATATGAGACGAGCAGGCTCCGCACACGCAACGCTCGCTGGTGTTGCAAGTGGAGAGTTACAGGGAGCGGTCTCAACAGTTGAGCTTCATCCATGGGATACCGTTGGTGGTGTTCACCTTGTTCGGCAAGCAGGTGGGACCGTGACTGATCTTGACGGCAATCACTGGCGACATGACTCAACGGGGTTAGTTGCGACGAACGGAACCGCACACGAGGCGGTTCTAGATGCATTTCAGGAGTAGCGCAGATTAAGCAAGTTTGGCGATTGCATCGAGGAGGTCGTCTTTGTCTTGCACGCCAATGACTGTGTCTTTGAGTTCACCATTGCTGTAGAACTCAAGCGTTGGTACACTACGGATGCCTCGTTTCTCTGCGATTGATCGAAGCTCATCAATATCTACTTTGAGTACCGCAGCGTCCGACTCTGCAGCAACGTCTTTGACCGTTGGCTCAAGCATCTTACATGGGCCGCACCACTCTGCGTGGTAATCAACAAGAACCACCGCATTCGACTCAAGCAGTTCGTCAAATTGGGATTCACTCTCGACGTGGATCGGCTCCGAGGCAGTTGTCGTGCTCATAATGAACAATAGGTACGCCTATCATAAAATAGTTCCACGCGTGTGTTGGACGTACGCACTTCCATCGTTATTCCATCGTATAGCTCAGAAGGACTCCATCATCCATCCGATCGACCGACTCAAGAGCTACTGTAGGGAAGTCAGTAACGAAGCCATCACCGTCGGCTAATGTTGGTGCATCTCGACCCCCGATGATTTTTGTTCCGACATACACGGTTAGCTCGTCTACAACCCCTAATTCGATCAACGAGAAGATCAACTCGCCACCGCCTTCGACCATAAGCCGGTTGACACCCTCCGTTTCTAACGTATCGAATGCAGTTTTGAGGTCAACCTGATCGCTGCCAGCGGTAATGATCTCCGCACCAGCATCACCGAGCGCTTCAAGTCGATCGGTTGGCGCAGCCGACGAAACCAATACATACGTTGTTGCTTCGTCATCAAGTATTCTTGCGTCAGGCGGTGTTCGAGCACGGGAGTCTGCAACTACACGAGCGGGGTTTCCAGAGCGGCCATTTTTGAGGCGATGTACTCGTCTATCTTCAACATCGAGCGTTAGATGTGGATCATCCGCAAGTACGGTCCCGACGCCAACCATTACACCATCTGCAGCCGCTCGGATTCGATCGACGCGATCGAAATCACTCGGGCCACTAATCGCGATCTGCTCGCGTTGTCGTGATGAGAGTTTCCCGTCGACGCTCATTGCCGCGTTGACGACTACATACATGCCAGCGAGAACGAACGCAGCAGGCATGGTCGTTTCGATTGAGCCTAAAAGCTAAGAGGCTGTTCACACAAACACCAGTATGTCACTTTCTGTCCGAATGCTTGGGTGGGGTATCCCACCAAACGTCACCGGTGGACTCGATACACACGTTGGCTATCTTGTCTCGGAACTCGTTGATGCAGGTATTGATATCGAACTTATTTTTCCTGCAGAGTTTGCGCCGGCTGAGCCACGAGATGAGTTGGTGCCAGTGGAGACTGGCGATGGCGATGTTCGCGGACGAGTTGACAAGCTAACCGACACGTTTGTTGAACGCTCACGAGATGCAGATATTATTCACACCCACGATTGGTTTGGATATAACCCTGGGCGACAGGCAGCCGCGGAATCGGATGCTGTCTGGGTTTCCTCATTTCATTCGCTTTCTTCCGATCGGAACATCGACCCACCACAGCTAGAGGTCGAGACCGAACACAAACTTGCTCAAGAGGCAGATCATCTCATCTCCGTCAGCCAGCTTGTGGCGGATGATGTAAAACAGCTCTACGATGCTGACTCTACGGTGATACACAATGGGTTTGCTTCAGTTGAGCCATCAGGCAAAGATGTCCGATTGGAACTGGGTATTGAGGGACCAATGGTACTGTTTGTTGGCCGACACACCGATCAGAAGGGAATTTCGCATCTGTTGTATGCAATGAAAAAGCTTCGACGCTCCGATGTTACCTTGGTCGTTGGTGGTACTGGTCACCAGACAGAGCAGTTGAAAGAGTTTGCATCTATTCTCGGGATCGAGGATCAAGTGATCTTTGCTGGCTACATCCCGAGTAAGACGTTGGGGGATTACTATGCTGCCTCTGATGTGTTTGTCTCGCCATCGCTTGCGGAGCCGTTTGGGCTGACAATCACTGAAGCACTGGCAGCGGGCTCACACGTCGTTGCAACGAAATCGGGAGTCAGAGAGACGCTCCCTGATGGGCTTCTTATTGAAGTAACTCCAGACTCTGAGTCAATCGTTGCGGGGATTGAAGAAGCACTCGCTCGAACGGAGCCACCACAGTACGAAGAACGGACGTGGAAACAGATGACTGGCGAAATTATCGCAGTCTACGAAGAGCTTGCAGAGACTGCCTGATCGCCACAAAGAACAGTTACGTCAGTTGCAGGCTCTGGATGAACAATACGGAATCCACGTCGGGTCCGAATGACGCCGCGTGTGCTTGTTGCGTCGCTACTTTGTCCTTGGTATGATGTCTGTCGGTCGTACGGCGTTTGGCGATCGTACGGCGTTTGACGGTCATACGGAGTCGCTTCACTTCGGTCATACGGGCTTGTTTGAGATTGTGATGACTGCTCTCCCACCTCCCATTCTGGTGGGAGATAGATTCGCTCGCCGCTTTTCGATCGGATAACAACTGCAATGTCGCCTTCGCCAGCAACTCGCACCTCAGTTCGTTCACCAGTGATTGTTGTGGTGTATTCAAGACGCTCTGCCATACACGCTGATTCGTCTACAGGTAGTTAGTAGTGCTGGCTGTCTGGAAATGTGTGATGCGGGCGCGAACAGTTTTAACCTAAGGCGAACGAATCGAAAGTGATGGATATCGACAGCCATGCCGAAGAGCTTGCCTCCGCTCTCGGTGTTGATAAAACGGAGGTCAAAGACGACCTAGAAAACCTTTTGCAGTATAGCGTGCCGATCGACGAAGCAAAACAGAGTGTCCGCCGGAAACACGGCGGCGGAACAACCGAGTCAGTGACACCCGAGTCTGTTTCGATTCGTGATATCTCAACCGAACACAATTCGGTGAATGTCACCGTTCGCGTCCTCAATGTCGGCACACGAACGATCAGATACCAAGGTGAAGATAACACGATCCGCGAAGGAACGTTCGCTGATGAGACGGGGACGATCTCGTACACTTCGTGGCAGGACTTCGGATTTGAGGCCGGTGATTCGATTACAATCGGTAATGCGAACATCCGAGAGTGGGATGGTAACCCAGAGCTCAATCTTGGGGCGAACACCACGGTTGCATTTGCGGACGAAACTGTCACGGTCCCCTATGCTGTCGGTGGTGATGCGACGCTGCTTGAACTGGAGCCCGGCGATCGTGGTCAGAACGTTGAGGTTCGTGTTCTAGCGGTCGAAACACGAACAATCAATGGGCGTGATGGAGAGACAGAAATCCTCTCGGGCGTTCTTGCAGATGAGACAACAAAACTGCCATTTACTGATTGGCAGCCACGATCGGAGATTGAACCTGGGGCAAGTATCCGTATCGAAGACACCTATATTCGGGAGTTTCGTGGTGTTCCCTCAGTGAACCTCTCGGAATTCTCGACAGTAACCTCGCTGGAGACTCCTGTTCAGGTCACTGAAAACGCTCCGCGGATGGCGATTGCAGATGCGCTTGATGCTGGTGGAATGTACGACGTAGAGGTTGTTGGCACTGTCCTCGAAGTTCGTGACGGCTCAGGTCTCATTGAGCGATGTCCTGAATGTGGCCGTGTCATTCAAAACGGGCAGTGTCGGAGCCATGGCGCTGTTGAAGGCAAGGATGACCTCAGGATCAAGGCAATTATTGATGACGGGACCGATGCACTCACCGCAATTTTAGGAACAGAATTAACGACAACTGTGTACGGTGGCGATATTTCGGATGCAAAAGATGCTGCGCGTGAGGCGATGGATAAAGAAGTGGTCTCATCGGCGATCGCAGAACGTCTTGAAGGGCGTCTCTACAGAGTCCGAGGAAACCTTTCAGTTGACGAGTACGGTGCAAACCTTAATGCTGATGAGTTTGAGCGGTTTGCGGAGTCACCACATGATGCGGCTACTGCAGCGCTCTTGGAGGTGGAGCAATGAGTACCACCGATGCACCAGGACGGCGTGAAGTTGCGCATCGGCTGTTTGCTGCGGAGTTTATGCATACGACACTCTCGTACTCCGAAAGTGATGAAGAACGAGCACCAAACTATGTTGTCACACCGACTGGAGCTCGAGTAAATCGACTCTTCGTTGCCGGTGTTCTGACCGAAGTTGAGCGGGTCAATGACGACACACTTCGTGGCCGCGTTGTCGATCCAACAGGCGCGTTTGTCACGTACGCTGGCCAGTACCAGCCCGAAGAACAGACATTCCTTGATACCACAACACCACCTGCATTCGTTGCATTGACTGGCAAAGCACGAACGTTTGAGCCGGAAGACTCCGACATCGTCTACACGTCGGTTCGTCCAGAACGGTTGAGTACGATCGATGCAGATACTCGGGATCACTCGATTGTCACGACAGCACGTGCAACGCTCGACCGGATTGCCGTATTTAAACAAGCACTCGAATCCGACCTTCGAGGTGAGGAGCTAACCGCTGCACTCCACGCTGGTGGCGCGTCGCCATCACTTGCAGCGGGTATTCCACGTGCAATTGACCATTACGGGACAACGGAAGCGTATCTCGAAGCAGTGCGGCAGCTTGCAGTGCAGGCGCTCAATGTTGTCGCAGCAAACCGTGAGGCAGTTGAGAGTCTTGAAGTCTCCCCGGACGAACAGACGCCAACAACAATTGGGTCGCTCCCAGAAACATCGGTAACGATCGAAGCGGCGACAGTGCAGCCCGATTCAGTAGCCGAGGCGGTTGACGACCCGGCTGTTACCGAACAGTCCGAATCGATCGACGACTCAGTCTCTGCTGTATCAATTGAAGAACCCTCGGCTGAATCAACACACGAGTCAGAGCCACGCTCTGGATCCGAATCTGAAGCGAGGGCCGAATTAGACGAAAAGGTAGACGCAGAACCGACTCAAGCACAGCCCGCTGAGACCGAGGAACACATAAAAGAAGAACCTACGGTGGAGTCCACTGCGATAGATGATGCCGAGCCAATCGGCGACTTCAAAGACATTTCAATGGACTCTCCAGAAGACAGTCCTGAAACTGAGAGTGAGACTGATACTGAGACTGTTGACGACGAGGTGGATGCCGAACTCGACGGAATGTATGAACTCGATGCAGAGGAGCGAGAGGCGGTCGAAGAAGAGTTCGGAACAGAGTTCTCAACTGGTGGTGAGGTCGATGACCCTGGAGAAGCAGGAATCGACGTGCCTGATGTGGATGAGCTCGCAGACGCAATGGAAGCAGCAGAGGCAGATGAAGTCGTGGAAGATGATGCTGAAACTGCCAAAACAGAAAATACAGGTGAACTAGGTAATTTCGAGGATATCGCGTCAAACGACGCTGATACAACAGCCGAAGAGACACCATCCGAATCAGTTGTGGAGCCGGAAACGGCGTCACAGCCCGAGGTCGAGACAGAGCCAAAACCGGAGCCTGAACTAGCAGAATCAGAACCGGAGACAGAACTAACAGAGCCAGACGACACGGACAGCTCTACAGCGGGAGAGCCAGAGCCGTCCGCAGTCAACCTCGAAGATGCCGCGATCGACGTAATGCAGGAACTGAACAACGGTGACGGTGCAGAACGATCGACAGTTGTAGAAACGGTTACCGATCGATACAACGCAGATCCGGATGCTGTTGATTCAGCGATCCACGACGCCCTCCTGAGCGGCCGCTGCTATGAGCCAACAGATGGCGTGCTGAAAGCGATATAATATATCGCTCTATCTACTACGACACACTGATGGGCCGCTCACGGATACTCGTTGAACCAATCCCAAACGAACCTGCTGCTCGGATTTATTGTGGAGATGAACTCGCAGTTGCGATCGCAGATTATCATGCAGGAATTGAGGCTGGGTTACGGTATGAACGTGGTGTCGAACTGGAAAGTAATGCTGATCGGCGGCTCGATCGGGTCTGTTCATTGCTTGAGCGGACCGGTGCAGATCGACTCATTGTGCTCGGTGATCTTGGGCATCGAATCGGAGAACCAACTGGTGCTGAAAAGGAGGAGCTGGACACATTTTTTGACACCGTTCTTGAGCGTGTTAGCCTCACACTTGCAGTTGGCAATCACGATGGTGGATTAGTTGCGGAGTATGACTCGCGTCCGGGAGTGACAATTATAGACAGTGCTGGTGGCTTGGTTGGTGATCGTTCAGTAGGCGTCTTGCATGGTCACACATGGCCTGATCCATCATTGTCGAAGGCAGAGATCATCTGTATGGGTCATGAGCATCCAACCGTTCAGCTACAGGATACTGTTGGTGGAACACGGGTTGAAAAAGTATGGCTTAGAGGGACGTTCGATCGGACAACACTATTCGACAATCCAAAGGGTGCGTGCGGTGCTGATCAAGCCATAACAGCCTTCGGTTCTGTTGAGCTTGTTGTCTTCCCCGTGTTCAATGAGCGATCAGGTGGGACATGGATCAATGTCGAGGGACAAGCGTTTCTCTCTCCATTTCTCCCTGATGCGTTGTCTGAAGGTCACGCATACCTGCTCGACGGGACACGATTAGGTGCATATCAACAGGTATGAAATCTCAACATCTGAGTAGAGAAAACACATAAACATCCATTGTATCCCCTTAAAAAACAAATGTGGTGCTCTATGTGCCAGTATGTGTCGCTATTCACGAACTACGGTTAAGCGATTAGGCACGGTATCTCTGTCTGTCATGAGTGTCGTAACTCCATCTGACGACAGTACCGAATCGTACACCATGGGGTGGAATGTCCTGCTTATTGCAGGAGCGTTGTTTATCCTCTTTGGACTGTTTGCGGTCATCTTCCCATTTATTACGGGGATTTCTATTTCACTGCTCTTTGGAGCGTTGATCATTGCTGGAGGAATCGTTCATCTGGTTAATGCTGTTCGTATCCCAGGGTGGAAAGCAACGAGTTGGAATATACTCCTCGGTGTCGTGTTCGTCCTCGGTGGCGTTGCACTTGTTACACAACCGATCATTGGCTTGGTAACCTTGACGCTCCTCCTCGCTGGATTCTTCATTGCAGAAGGAGTGGTTAGCATCGCCATGGCACTCCGTTTTCGAGGTGAAAACGGGTGGACACCAATGCTGGTAAACGGTGTTTTCTCACTCCTTCTTGCAGGCATTATCCTCGCGGGGTTCCCGGGAAGTGCGGTTTGGGCGCTCGGCATTATTGTTGGGGTCGATCTCCTGATGACCGGTGTGAGCCTCCTTGCGCTTCGATCGCAGGCACGATCGACAGCGTCCACAGAAACACCACCTGACGATGGGGTGACACGACCAAGTGTCTGAAAAACGCTAGTTGTATTCTTTTCGAGCGGTGCGCTTAATCCGCTGTGAGCAGTACCACTGATAGATGAGTGGACAGCAGGAGGCTGCTGGTGCAGACGTCTTTACGCTCTTTGGTGATGCAGTCCGATCGGCACTCTCTGAGCGTGGTTTTTCAACGCCGACTGCACCACAGCGACAAGCGATTCCACCGCTTGTTTCCGGACAGAACGCGCTTGTCATTGCACCCACCGGGACCGGAAAGACCGAGACTGCGATGCTGCCAGTGTTTAATGCAATCGCAGAAGCCCCCGATCGGGACGGGATTTCAGCACTGTACATTACCCCCCTACGCGCACTGAATCGAGATATGCAGGATCGACTTGCATGGTGGGGTTCATACCTTGATATTGAGATTGACGTTCGGCACGGAGACACAACACAGTATCAACGCCAGAAACAGGCCAACGACCCCCCGGATGTACTTGTCACAACACCTGAAACGCTACAAGCGATGCTGACTGGCAAGAAACTTAGAACAGCACTCTCGGATGTCGCGCATGTGATTATTGATGAAGTCCACGAGCTTGCAGCCTCAAAACGAGGTGCACAGCTAACGATCGGACTTGAGCGACTACGGATTGTGGCAGATTCGTTTCAACGAATTGGGCTGTCTGCAACAGTTGGGTCGCCTGCTGAGGTTGCTCGGTTTCTCACCGGCTATCAGGGCGAGAGACGGCCAGACCCGGACGCGGATCGGGGGTATGCGATCGTCGAGGTTTCGGTTGGCAGTCGTGTTTCGTTTACCGTTACCCAGCCGGAAATTGAACCACGAGATGATCGGCTTGCTGGCAAACTTGCGACCACACCGGAGATGGCAAGCCATGTCCGAGCAATTCGAGATATTGTCACAGCCCACGAATCCACGCTTATTTTTGTGAATACTCGACAGACAGCGGAAGCGCTTGGCTCACGATTCAAGAAACTCGGGCTCCCCATCGATGTTCACCACGGAAGTCTCGCAAAAGAAGCACGAATTGACGTCGAAGACCGATTCAAAACTGGCGAGATTGACGCATTGGTCTGTACCTCCTCGATGGAGCTTGGTATTGATGTCGGTCGTGTTGATCACGTCGTACAGTACGGCAGCCCGAGAGAAGTTGCGCGGCTCTTACAACGCGTTGGCAGAGCTGGGCACAGATACGACAAAGTATCGGATGGCACGATTATCACAAGCTCCGCAGATGATACATTCGAGTCGATCGCAATTGCCCGGCGAGCAGTCTCCGGGTTGGTTGAGCCAGCCGGAATTCACCATGGGAGCCTGGACGTTGTGGCCAATCAGATCGTTGGTCTCCTTATGGATGTTGGCGAGGTTCGTATCGACGATGCATTCCGACTGGTTACAAACGCGTACCCGTTCCGAGACCTGACCGAATCACAGTTCCGATCGGTCATCAAAGAACTGCGTGGGAATCGACTCATTTGGGAGGATGAAGAGAACGACCGACTGGAAAAATCAGGCGGTACGTGGCAGTATTTTTATGCAAACCTCTCGATGATCCCCGACGAAGAGAGCTATGAGGTCCATGATATGTCCTCAAGGACGCAGATTGGAACGCTGGATGAGCGCTTCGTTGTGAATTTCGCATCGCCAGGAGAGGTATTTATTCAACGCGGGGAGATGTGGCGGATTAACGATATCGACGATGACGAAGCCAGGGTGAACGTCGCGCCGATCGAAGATCCCGGTGGGGAGGTGCCATCATGGGTCGGACAGGAAATTCCAGTCCCGAAAGCGGTTGCAAGCGAGGTCGGTAAAATCCGCGCTGCTGTTGAGCCACAGCTGCACGATGGCGCATCTCGATCAGCCGTTGGACGTGAGCTACGACAGCGCTATCCGACCGATACATATACTATTGAACGAGCGCTTGAGCCGATGGAACGACATGTCGCAGAAGGCTATCCAGTTCCAACAAACGATCGAATTGTTGTCGAAAGCTATGGCCGAACCGTCCGTCTCAACGCCGCATTCGGCCACGAAATTAATGAGACACTTGGCCGGCTCTGTTCTGCACTAATCGGCCAACAGACAGGATCATCCGTCGGCATGGAGGTTGACCCGTACCGAATCAGTTTCGAAGTGCCAGCGGCGGTGGGGCCGGGCGCATTCATTGACGTGCTTGAAACAACAGCCCCAGACCATCTGTCCACATATCTTGAACTCGCACTGAAGCGATCGGACTCGCTCAAGTTCACATTAGCGCAGGTCGCAGCAAAGTTTGGCTCGTTAAAACGGTATCAAGGCCGGAACCGATTCGGTGGCGATCGGTTACTGGCCGCACTTGAAGGGACTGCCGTCTACGACGAGGCAGTGAGAGAGACGTTCCACCGCGATCTCGACGTTGAGGGGACCGAAACCATCCTCAGAGAGATACAGTCAGGCACTATAACGATCGAAACAGCACGTGGTGAAACGCCGATCGGCATTGATGGGCGATCAGGTGGCAAAGAGCTGCTTGTGCCGGAGAATGCGGATGCAAGCGTGATTGCGGCCATCAAAAAACGAATCCAGAACGATCGAGTCATTCTGTTCTGTCTGCACTGTCACGAATATGAACGGCGAACCAAAGTACGGCGCGTTCAGGAACACCCACACTGTCCACACTGTGAATCGACGAGAATTGCGGCGCTGAATCCATGGGCAGACGAAGTTGTGAGTGCAGTGAAAGCGAGTGATAAAGACAAGGACCAACAGAAACAGACCGAGCGTGCGTATCGATCGGCAAGCCTTGTCCAAAGCCATGGCAAAAAAGCGGTGATTGCGCTTGCTGGACGGGGTGTCGGCCCACACAATGCGGCTCGAATTATCGCAAAGCTTCGAGAGAACGAGGCGGACTTCTACAGGGATATTCTTGCCCAAGAGCGACAGTATGCACGAACGCAGTCATTCTGGGACTAACAGGCGGGTTGCGGCTGGAACAACGACAAATGCGACATACGGCATTGTAAACCCGAACAAAAACCCACCGAGATGTCCCCATACGTTTGTTCGATCGCCAACCAACACAAGGGCACCGAATATGCCAAACGTCGCAACGGTCCCACCAATAAGCAGCGCAAGCTGTTCGTTCTGTGTGATTACTCCAAGTTTCGATCGGCTTCGAAATAAAAAGACAGCGCCAACGGTGCCGAGTGAGCCGACAGCAACAAGCGCAACCATGGGGACACCGATCGGAGTTCCAACTTGAGTCCCAAGCGAGACAGTTACCGCAAGTGCGAACGGAACAATCGCCCACAGTGGCGTGATTGTATCATCGCTCACGGCACCAACTGCAGCAAACAGCACAACCAATAAAAATCCGATGAGCGTTGCGTTGAGCCCCGAAAAGCCGAGTGTTGCTTGATCGGTCATGGTGCCAAGGGTGGACAGCGTTAGCCATGCGATCGCAGGCGGTGCAATCGTTACATAACAGAGTACGGCCGTTCGAAACTGTGTCCGCCACTGTGCAACTCCAGCGAGCGGATAGATTGCTGCAACAGTAACCCAATAGTTGAGTATATTATCAAACAGGTGTTGCCCATCGAGGTGGACGTAGCTCAGCGTATATGCAGACACAAATATATGTGGGCTCTCAAAAATAGACTCCGCACTCAGATCGAATGCCCATTCGTAGCCGATCGGAGATATCCAGATAAGGGTTAAAACAAGCGGCACTGCAACGAAAACACCGAGCAACTCTCTGGTGTCCGGCTTGCCGCTTGTAACATACCACCAGTGTGCAGCATCTTGGAAAAACGATCCGATTGTAGCACCTCTCGATTGCACAGCGTCTCTTCGGACTCAACAAGTATACATGTTGCAGTGTCAGTCAACACCCTCCCACTCTTTGAGTAGCTCAACAACCGCAGTTGAGAGAGCCTCAAAATCCTGCATAGTCAATCCGTCTGTCGTCACAAACACACCGGAGTCTTCAGTTCCTGCTCGAACGAGAAACCCATTTTCGAAGACGCGGATTGTGTAGCGATACTTGCCAAGTTCGGAGCCACGATACGCATCGGTTGTTGTTTTAAAATCGTGCCACTCATGGCCAATGAAGGACATCTGATCTGCATCCCGTTCTAAGTCATCTCTGAGGTATACCTGCATATAATTCGTCGGATCAAAATACGTCACCGATCGGCAGTTATCTCCAACTGCACTCCGACAGGTTCGAGTCAGTTGTTCAGCACGCGTTTCAGTTAGCGGTGGATCACTCATCGGGATTTCTTCACCAGACATTGTATACGTACGTTGTTCTCCGGTGAAATTAATCCACCCCTCGTGACAGTCTATAACACAGGTGTCGCTGTTAGCGTCGACGTTCGATTGCCTCGAGGGCGGATGCAAAGTGGTCTGCAGTGATGATGACCTCATCTGTATGTTGATTTGCCGTCTCTCCTTCATATGTCTCTGCAACATTCAAAATTGCGAGGAGTGCAGCCTCCCGACAGACAGACGTAATCTCTGCACCGGAGTAGCCCTCTGTCTGGTTGGCGAGTGAGTCGAGATCAACATCATCAGCAAGCGGCTTCGATCGCGTATGCACGTCGAAAATTGCACGTCGAGCACCCTGATCCGGCTCTGGAACTTCGATATGCCGCTCAAGCCGCCCTGAACGAAGGAGCGCACGATCGAGCGAATCTCGCCGATTTGTCGCCGCGAGGACAACGAGGTTCGGATTGTCCGAGAGTCGATCGAGTTCAGTGAGTAGCTGTGAGACGACCCGATCGCCAACCCCGGAGTCACCACCGATTGCGTCTCGATCGCCCGCGATTGCATCGATTTCATCAAAGAACAAGATTGCAGGGGCAGATTGCCGTGCCCGTTCAAATACTTCTCGAACCGATTTTTCGGATTCACCGACGTATCGATCGAGCAGCTCAGGCCCTTCTACCTGAATAAAGTTCACACCGCTCTCACCGGCGATCGCACGGGCAAGCAACGTCTTTCCAGTCCCTGGTGGGCCATATAACAAGACGCCAGTTGGTGGCGTTGTATCTGCTGCATCAAACAGCGGCCCGTACTGTAACGGCCATGTTACCGCCTGCTCAAGGTTCTTTTTTGCCGTCTCCAACCCGCCAACATCTGCAAAGTTCGTTGTTGGCGTCTCTGCGACGTACTCACGCATCGCACTTGGCTCTATATTCGCCATCGCGTGTTCGAAGTCTGCGCGTGTGACTTCGACTGTCTCAAGCGGCTCACCGGCATGTCGCGCCCGTCGGAGTGCCGTCATTGCGGCTTCTTTCGAGAGCGAAGCCAGATCAGCCCCAACAAAACCGTGGGTTTGAGAAGCAATCTTATCTACTTTCACATCCTCCGCGAGTGGCATCCGCCGGATGTGTACGTCAAGTATCTCGCGTCTACCTGCTTTTCCTGGGACCCCGATCTCGATTTCACGATCGAACCGACCACCACGCCGAAGCGCCATATCAAGCGAATCAACGCGATTTGTTGCACCAATCACGATGATATCGCCACGCGCATCCAACCCATCCATCAGTGTTAGCAACTGCCCGACAACACGATTTTCAACATCCCCGGAGTCATCTCGTTTTCCGGCGATCGAATCAATTTCGTCGAAGAAAATAATTGCAGGCGTGTTTTCCGCAGCGTCCTCAAACACCTCTCGAAGCCGCTCTTCGGATTCACCTTTGTACTTCGACATAATCTCCGGCCCTGAAACAGTGCGGAAACTTGCGTCAACCTCATTGGCGACTGCTTTTGCAATCAGTGTTTTTCCGGTTCCCGGTGGACCGTGGAGGAGTACGCCTTTCGGCGGCTCAACGCCAAGCCGTGTAAATACCTCCGGACGAGAGAGCGGCAGTTCGATCATCTCACGGACCATCTCAAGCTCGTCGTCTAATCCACCAATATCCTCATACGTGATACCATCTGTTGGGCGCTCACCATCAGGCTCTGTGCCGGTAACACGATCGACCGTCTTTTTGAGACTCCCTTTTTCTGTCACGGCGACTCGGGTATCTGCTGTGACACGAACGGTTCCTGCGGGAGTGGTGTTCGTGACGACAAATCGACTGCCTGCAAGTCGTTCGATACGAACACCTTCGCCCTTTCGGACCGGCCGGTCGCGGAGATCGCGCTTCACAGCGGCCTCGATCGTCTCGTGTTTGATATCTACTTTCGCGAGTTCCGCAGGCGCAGATAGCGTTACTGACGTTGCCTCTTTGACGGACTCTTTGTGGACACGAACGGATTCACCAACTTTCACGCTCGCATTCGATCGTGTATCCGCATCAATCTGGATCGTTCCATCCTGCGCACCGGGGCCACCGGGCCAGACCTTTGCAACGGTTGCATTTGGGCCATTGATTACGACTGTATCGCCGCTAAGGACGCTGAGGGCTCGCATCGACGACGCGGGGAGGCGGGCAATTCCACGCCCGGCATCACGCTTTTCAGCGCTTTTGACCGTGAGGGAAATACCATTGTCATCGCTCATATTCATTTGTTAGTGGCCGACTCTTTTAGCCTTCCCGACAGCCACACTGTCCCGTTTGCTGAGAATAACGGTTTTATGAAGTGATACCGAACCACATGATATGGTCACACAGACAAAACGGGACGATGGTGTGTGGTTCCAATGTGAGAAATGTGGCCTTCTACTTGATGATCAGATCGATGCCAAAAGGCATGAGGAGGCTTGTGACGCGAAGGATCCAACCTACTTTCAGTGACGGTCGCACTTATTGGTGTTCTGCCGCGAGTTGTTCGGCGTGCGATCGCGACTGCGCAACCGTCCAACGAATTTTTTTCGCGTTCGGGTCGTAGGAGAGAGCATCTTTCACGACGTCTCGAAGCACTCCTGTGTCGAGTTTGAGTACCGTGCCATCCGCATCACCAAGCTCATACACGCCGTATCGATCGGGTGCTTTCGAGACAGTTGAGCGATCGAGCGATCGCCACTGCTTTTGCAGACTCATTCTTCGGATTCGTCTGCTGGTTCGTTGACAAACTCGAAACTCTGTTCGCCCCAATCATCCTCGACAAAACAGAAAACACGACCGCGTGCAACCTCGGGGTCCGCTTCGACTTCATTTCGCAAGCCGTCGATATGGCGAACCGTTACCCCGGGGAAAATCTCCTCTTCTTCACCTGAACCTAACATTATGCGTCCGACTCCAGTATCTTTGAGAATATCGTCGTGTGTCTTTCGATCGTTGACATACAGCATGACGCCCTCCGTTTCAGTTGGATCAGTAACGAGAACATGTGTCTCTTTTCCGGGGCCGGTCCGGAGCGTATCTGTAACCTTCTCTGGTACACCATGATATAGTGTTGTTCGGCCATCGGTGTATTCAACGACGACACCCTCCGGGCGAAGCTCCACGCCAAGTGTACTTGGTGCGATGTCGTTTCGTGCGCTCATATAGGAACTCTTTGACAGTCAGAGGGAAAAACACGCTGACTCACCGAGCCTTTTTGTCTCCACTGGTAGTCCAACCAATATGGTACCAAATAACACGGTGTACACGGATGACTGTGAGTCTGTTCGATGTGTAGCGTGCGGTGAAAAAACACCACTGGTGCACACGGTTGGGAGTCCAACGTGTTATCATACACTGTGTCGCGACTGCAATAGCAAGTGAATATGGGGTATTCGCCGTCATCGCTACACCTTTTTACTCCGCTCTCTGCGATATGCACATGGACGGACAGGCGGCCGCACCCGGTGCGGGTACTGTGTTGAACGCGTTGGCAACCGGTGTCGGATCAGCGTTTGCGATCGATATCGAGACGCGAGCGACGGTCTCGCTCTCTTCTGATGTGGAGTCAATCGACGGCGAGATTGCAGAAGACCTAACCGCAGACACACGGCTCATCGAAGCGTGTGTTCGTGCGGTTGTCGATCGGTTTGGCGATGGGGAAGGCGGCACTGTTCGGACCGACAGCGACGTGCCGATGGCCGCAGGATTAAAAAGCTCAAGCGCCGCTGCAAATGCAACCATCCTTGCCACATGTGACGCACTCTCAGTCTCTGTTGGTTCAACTGGTGAGCTAACCCACACAGAGGCCTGTCTGCTTGGTGTCAATGCCGCACGAGATGTTGGTGTCACAATTACCGGTGCGTTTGACGATGCAAGCGCAAGCATGTTGGGCGGTGTCACCGTCACAGACAACACCGAAGACGAGTTGCGTGCCCGAGAGACAGTCGACTGGGATGTCTTAGTGTGGACGCCCCCAGAGCGGGCCTACAGTGCGGATGCGGATGTCGATCGGTGTCAGAATATCGCCCCAACGGCGCGGCTTGTCGAAGAGTTAGCACTCGATGGACGCTACAAAGATGCGATGAATGTGAATGGCCTTGCATTCTCGGCCGCGCTTGGCTTCCCAACCGAGCCGACGGTCGATGCAATGGCACACGTCGATGGTGTCTCGCTGTCAGGTACTGGGCCAAGCATCGTTGCAGTTGGAGACGAATCCGAATTAGCACACCTCAAGTCCCAGTGGGACGAACAAGATGGAACAGTCATCGAGACGACAACGCGAACAATGGGAGCACACATACTATGAGTCAACAGTCAGCAGAAAAAGAACTTGCAGCGCTACGAGAAGAGATCGAAGAGATCGATCAAGATATTGTTGAACTGATCGCCCGGCGGACCTATGTCGCAGATTCAGTTGCACAGGTGAAAGCAGAGCACGATCTGCCAACAACCGACGAATCACAAGAAGATGTCGTCATGGATCGAGCCGGACACAATGCAGAGCGATTTGAGGTAGATTCGAACCTTGTGAAGGCGATCTTCCGGTTATTGATCGAGCTGAACAAGGTAGAGCAGCGTGAGAATCGATAGTAAATAGCACGGCCCTTGAGGTCGGTATCTACCTATCCCTCTAAACGGATACGTCTACACGTCCCGCCACAAGAGCGTCGTCCAATTCTGAGGTACCCTCAAGTTCGCCGATGGAGGTCGGGGGTTCAGGGTCATTCGTGTATGGCTGTAAGGCAAGGTTCCACCACTTAACGTCGTGCCACTTCCCCTGCTCGTAACCGACGTTTCGATAGGTGCCCACCGGCTCGAATCCCATCGCTTGATGAAAGCCTACACTCGGTGGATTCGGTAATGTCGTGCCCGCATAGACGTTGTAGAACCCTTGCAGACGTAAGGTCTCGAACAACGAGTTGTAGAGACCTTTCGCGACACCGGCTCTGTGAAACTCCTCGCTTACATAGACGGATGACTCCACGCACCACTGGTACGCGTCACGCCCACGATGCCCACCGGCATAATAAGCTCACTTGAAAACTGGTCAACGGCTCTCCCCTTCGGTACGCTATCAGCACCCCAGTATGTGTACCTCCTATACTGATCACAGCAGATACGTCAGTCCAGTCCGAGACTCAGTTTCAACGCTTCGTCCACTGCCTCCATCGACTCTCTATCGAGACTTCCAAGCACCGAGTGAATTCGTTTTTCGATGGAGACAACACGAATTTGATCGAGGCGAATTGAGGAATCTTTCTCAAACGGCGACTCTGCTGCTTCGACTAATACCTCAAAGGGATAGCCCCTATACGTTCCCGTCGCAGGGGCAACGATAGTCGTACTAGCATTGTTATTACCAACGTCGTTCTGGACGACTACCGCAGGGCGAGTTTTCTTCATTTCGTGCCCTTCCGCAGGATCAAGCCGTACGATAACGACGTCGCCGCGACGAATTTCCAAGTCCTCGCTCATTTATCCAGCCCGCCCCACGCCTCGTCCGATGCTTCGTCCCACTCTTCTGCAAGCTCTTCCGCACTCTCAGATGCCTCGCGGTACGCAGCAGCCAGTTCATCTTCGTCGGGATGGTCAGATTCCACCTCGACGACGGCGACGGTCACACGTTTGTTCGCATATTCCGTTCCGAGATAGATTCGACCTCGGTCATCGGTCTCGTTCGTTCGGAGGTCTCGAGCATCTACTTTCGTCATGTTACCGACTTGGACCTATTGCTGAATAAGTGTTGCCCACTATTACCCACGATAGATATTTTCTGTGATTCGTACCATGGATTTCATCTACTTGAACAAGGTCGAGCAAAGGAACAGTAGATAGCACTAATCGGGTTTCTAAGCGCGTGTAGCGCCAATAAGCAATTAGAAATCTTCCGGTTGCTGTTCAGTTGGTTCGTGTTGAACGGATTGAGCAGTAGACCGATCACCAGATCCAGCGGATACTACACTTGCTTGTTGAACAGCAGTATCCAATGTAGGATTCTGAAACCAAAGTCATGCATGACATCCTCCTCGCCGTAAACGACGAGGTTTCCCCATCCGCGCCCGGGGTCGCACCGGCCATCGCACCCTGCAACACGGTGCGTGGGGCCCGGATTGTCCGACGGGGGCAAATTCACCCGGCAAAGCCGGGGTGTCTCGGTTCGTGCGCTGTACGTGAGTCCCGTGAGGGATATGGCGTATTCGGCGTCCGTGCGAACGCGGTATCTCCTTGCACCGTGCATCCCCGTTGCCCGCAAAGGGGTCGGAGGATGCCCCCGGACGCCGATTTCTCCGCGTCTGAGCACGGGTCGTGCCATCGACCTGCGTCACCTTTCTACCACGGTGGTGACGCTCAAGCGCAGTAGGCTCGCGTTTTTGATACCCATCTTTCGGCGGGTGCGTCGGTGGACGTGAGTCCGGTCGAAGGTATGTTATCGACCACGCCGACGGGAGGAACGCCAAACCACCTCCAGTTTTCCGCGTTGAATTACCGGAGAGACGGCCCCCGACTGCATAAAAACGCGGTTTGGGGCGCAAGTGGTCGGATTCACGCCCGTCCCCAGAACGCGCCGCGTTCTGGTGTACGAACGAGAGCAGAGCTCTCGTCAACGCCGTAAACGGCGGGACTCTCTCCTTGATTTGGGTAGGTCAACCAGAATGTACTTACTTAGTCAGTCTTACTGAACCTACAATGGCTGGTGCAGCATTACAACGATTTGGTATCCTTACTGTGCTGTTTGGGGGCTTCTCCGTGTTTATTGATCCATCTGGAATGGAGACAGCAGCGACGATAATGATGATCGGATTTATTATTGGGATTTTTGGTTTCGGGATTGAGGTAATGTCCACTATGGATAAATAGACCTCCCAGATGAGTTCTGATACTGGCTACTGTATACCCTGTACTGATCGGTGAATGTCAAGCCAGCCTCTCGATTGGCAACTATCGTTCGTGCGAATGTATGGTGGATTTTGTTGAGTTGAACAAGGTCGAACAAAGAGAAAATAGGTAGATCTGCATTAAAAACGTGCCAATAGGATTTCATTAGACTCGTTTTCAGACTGCCTCATCCAGTAACAACGTATTACCGTAGCTGTAGACCCACAGTACATTACTACAGGAAATCATATTGAAAACAGTTATAACTAGCATACTAGTTCGTTTAAACGAATGTCTACCGATTTGACAGTTGGGGCCGCTATCAGCAAGGAGGATCTTACTACGCTCGAATCTGAACTCCGTGGGAGCGTTGTCCGTCCATCGGATTCCGATTTTGACGACCGCCGATCGGTGTGGAACGGGGCGATTGACAACTACCCTCTGCTCATCGTGCAGTGTCAGGGTGCAGTTGATGTACTCAATGCACTTGCATTTGCAACCGAACATGAGCTTCCATTTTCGATCCGCGGTGGTGCACACCACCAAACCGGTGTGGCGATCGCCGAGGACGGTATTGTCCTCGATCTTTCCTCGATGAATCACGTTCGCGTTGATCCTGATGAACAACTTGCACAGGTTGGTCCGGGCTGTCGTGCTCGTGATGTTCTCAAAGAAACACAGCACTACGGGTTAGCACCACCAACAGGCAGTGCAGGTGATGTTGGTGTCGCAGGATCGACGCTTGGCGGTGCAATCGGATGGATGCGCCGAAAGAACGGGCTCGGCATTGATGCACTCCGATCGGTCGATATCGTTACACCGGCTGGTGAACTCATAACTGCAAGCCCTGAAGAAAATGAAGAGCTATTCTGGGCAGTTCGTGGCGGTGGTGGAAACTTTGGCATTGTGACGAACTTTGAGTTTGAACTGTACGAGGTCGGGCCGATCGTCGCTGGACTTGGTGTCTTCTATCCTGCGGAAAACGCACCCGCGCTCTTAACAGAGTATCGGGAAGCAGCAGCTGAGGCACCTGATGAAGTCACGACGATGGCACTGAAAACACACGTGCCAGACCTCCCTCCGATGCCGGATGCGTTGGTGGGTGAGGAAGCGGTTGCAATTCTTGGAAGCTACATTGGTGAGACAGAGGCTGGCATGGATGCGCTCCAACCGTTTCGGGAGTTTACCGACCCGCTCATCGATATGAGCGATCCGATGCCGTACCTCCTCTTACACCAACTCGGAACAATGATGTTCCCGTCCGGTCGAAAGTACAGCCACCGATCGTGTTTTGTTGATGAGCTTTCGGATGATACGATCTCTGCGGTTGTCGATCAGATGGAGACCGCACCATCTGCTCTCTCTGCGATCGGTATCTGGCAGCTGGGGGGCAAAATTGCAGCGGTAGGTAGCGACGAAACAGCCTACCCACACCGTCAGGCAGCGTATATGATTACTGTTGAGTCTAACTGGGAATCCGGCGACGATGATGCAAATATTCAGTGGGCGCGTGGAGGTGACGAACGATTCCGTGAGCTAGGTGGCTATGGTGCATACGCCGGTTTTACAGGGGTTTCCCCGCGCGACTCAGAACCGGTACGTGAACGAGTCTATGGAAGGAACTACGATCGTCTTCTCGAAATTAAAACTACCTATGATGAGCAAAACATCTTGAATAAAAACGTCAATCTCGACCCGTCATCTGAGTAGCCCGAACGTTCGCTCTTTTTATTGTTACAGTAATTCTTAAAAAGGAACAACGGCCCCTCTATCGGCCGATTCGGCAGCATCGTAGACAAATCTTGCCGCTGCGGCATCTAACACAGCAGTTCCAACTGACTTCACCACAACAATCCCCGATCGTGTACTGGGTTTGGATTCGAGTTCACGCCCAAGCGGTTGAATATGTGCTGCGTATTCGCTCGGGATGTCTCCGGTTTCGATCGCTTCTTCTGGAACATCAGCATAGCGCGCTGTCGCTCGCTCGATTGTCTCACGATCAAGCTCCTGCATCGTAGACGTGTAGGCACCAACTGCAATCACGACCGCATCGTCACGAAGTAGCGAGCCGTCAAATGTTGGTGCAGTCGCAGTCGTTGCTGTGACAATAACATCAACATCTGAGACGGCAGCGTCCGATGTCTCAACAGCAACTGCATCAATCCCTTCCGATCGGAGCTCATCTGCACACGTATGTTTTGAATCGCTTGGCGAGTAGATGTGGACCTGCTCGACCGGACATGCGGTGGCGATTGCACGTGTCTGCCACCTCGCCTGTGTTCCCGCCCCAAGTACACCGACCGTAATCGGACCATCGGTGAACTGCCTTGCTGCAAGCCCACCGATACAGCCGGTTCGAGCGTTTGTAATCGTGCGTCCATCTAGGTACCCCAATGGTGTCCCAGTTTCTGCATCGGTTACGGCGATCGTCGCTTGCACTGTTGGTAATCCACGATTCGTATTTCCGTCGTGGACCGTTGCCAATTTTGTCACCGCATATGGCTCACCGTGAATATACGCTGGCATCGCAAGCCCTGTTCCGAGCGGTTCATTGCCGTGAATACCCTGACCGATCGGGTAGTGCGGTCGCTCCGGCCGTGTTACCGTGCCCTGTGCTTGACTGATCAACGCATCCCGACAGAGTGGAAGAAGTTTCTCAAGCGAGAGCAGTTCGTCAACCGCTTCGGCTCTAATGATTCGCATGCCAACGCAAACAACACACGTCCTCGAATAGCCATCGGTCTGTGTGGAATGGTCACATGCCGATCAATTTATACGGAAAATGTGTGAACTGTTGTAGCATGACAAACCCCGTGGTTATTGTTGGTGGGGGAATAATCGGGTTAGCCAGCGCACACGCACTGTGTGAACGTGGTGTTGATGTTCTCGTGTGTGAAAAGGGGTCGATCGGCAGCGGCAGTACCGCTCGATCAGCAGGTGGGATCCGAACACAGTTTTCCACCCGTGTGAATGTTGCACTCTCGCTTGCGAGTCTCCCCACATGGGAATCGTTTGAAAAGCAGTTTGGGGTCGATATTGCGTTCAGACAGGTTGGGTATCTCTTCCTCGCACGCGAGTCGGATACCGCTGACGCGTTCGCAGCCAATGTCGAAATGCAGCAATCGCTCGGAGCGGTCAGTGAACTGCTGTCGCCGGCGGAGGCAGCCGAACACTGCCCCGCGCTCAACACGGAGGCGTTTGTTGCTGCGACGTATGCTGCATCGGATGGGTTCGCAGATCCGTATCTTGCCCTCCAAGGCTACGCGAGCGCGGTCCGTGAGGCAGGTGGCGAAATACGGACAAAGACAGCTGTGACAGATATTCACCACGAGGACGGCGGTCGAGTTACAGGTGTGACGATCGACACACCGGATGGACCCGAGCAGATTGAAACCGCGACAGTCGTGAACGCGTCAGGACCGTGGGCCAAGCAGGTGGCCGCGCTCGCAGACATCGACCTCGCGGTTTCTCCACGGCGGCGACAGGCGCTCGTGGTGGATCCTGAATCACCGATCGAAGCGGACACTCCACTCACAATCGATCTTGATACAGGCTCATATTTCAGACCGGAGCGAGAGGGCGCGGCGATTGTCGGTGGAGAGTTCTCTACAGATGACCCGGAACAGAATCCGGATCACTACACTGAGTCGATCGATCTTGAGTGGGCAGCAACCGCAATCGAGCGTGCTGCCGATGCTGCAACATACTTCGGACCGGAAACGCGGATTCGACGTGGGTGGGCCGGACTGTATGCAGTAACGCCCGACCACCATCCTATCATTGAGGAAACCGTTCCTGGCTTTGTGAACGCGGTTGGATTCTCCGGACATGGGTTCCAGCATGCACCCGCAACGGGCAAACTTGTCGCAGAGATTATTGCAGAGGGAGCGGCAACAACAGTTGATATCTCACAACTGACGAGCGATCGTTTCGACAAAGATGAGCTGCTTGTCGAACGGAACGTCGCCTAGGTCGGCGTTCTGCTGTGCGTCCACAGATCGGAATCGCTCCGAGCACAAGCGCGAATGTGAGAATTAGAATCCGACCGATTTGATGTCTGTTAGAACCCCTTCCCAAGCAGCTCTCGTGCGATGATATTCTTTTGAATCTCCGTTGTCCCTTCATATATCTGGGTGATCTTGGCGTCGCGATAGAATCTCCCAACATCGAAATCATCTACGTAGCCTGCGCCGCCATGCACCTGCACTGCTTCATCGGCAACGTCAGTTGCAACACGCGAGGCATACTCCTTCGCCATCGACGCAAGCATCGTTACATTCTCCGCATCCACATCGACACCCCAAGCAGACTTGTATGTCAGTCCTCGAGCCGCTTCCGTTTGCGTATACATCTCTGCAAGCTTATGTTGAATCGCTTGGAACTCGGAAATCGATCGGCCAAACTGCTCGCGCTCCTGTGCATACTCCAGCGCCCGCTCTGCAGCGCCTTTTGCGATTCCCACTCCCTGTGCTGCAACGGCGGTTCGCGTCTCATCAAAGAACTGCATAATCTGCAAAAAGCCCATGCCACGGGTGCCAACAAGATTCTCTTCTGGGACGCGAACGTCATCAAACACTAACTCTGCGGTGTCGCTAGCACGGATCCCTAGCTTCCCTGTGATTTTTTCTGCGGAGAACCCGTCGCGATCGTTCTCGATGATAATCTGTGAGAAGCCAGTGTAACGATCGTCAACATCCGGATCGGTCTCACAGACCACCACAAAGTAATCGCCAACTGTGCCGTTCGTAATCCACATCTTGTTCCCGTTGATCACCCACTCATCACCATCCTTCTCTGCACGGGTCGAAACCGAACTAACGTCTGATCCTGCATGCGGTTCGCTTATTGCGGCACCCATGACGGCCTCACCCTCCACAAGTGGTGGGAGGTACGTCTCTTTTTGTTCCTCAGTTCCAAACGCAATAATTGCTTCTGCGCCGAAGCCCGCACTCGCAATACAGAGTCCAATACCGGGATCGGCAGCAAACAGTTCCTCAACAAGGATTGCCGTCTCAAGCGTTGAGTAGCCAATACCACCGTACTCGATCGGGACATGCGGTGCCAATAGTCCCATCTCGGCAGCCTTCTCCATCACCGCATCAGGATACGCTTCGTTGCGATCGTACTCCGCAGCGACTGGTTTAATCTCGTTTGCAGCAAAGCGCGATACCTCTTCTCGAAGTGCAATCTGCTCGTCGGTGAGTCCAAAGTCCATACGGTGTGCTCACAACCCGCATAATTATTCCTTTGTGAACCCACGTTGCGTGGTAACAAGTTGTATGAGCAATCGGCACATAGCTGGAAATAACGCTTTTTCAGTCTCTCGGTAAGCCATATCTATGGACGCCAAAACGATGCTTGGCGAGATCGAATCTGCAATCGAGGAAACCTTCGATCCGCATAAACGGCATCAAGAGAAAACACGCGCGGAATCGCGACGAAACGTGTATAAGAAAGCGCTCAAAGAGGTCGAAACTGTTGGCGGGTCAGAGCAGATGCATGCACTTGGCGTTTGGATTCAAAACCAGATCAGATACCATCAGCGGCTTCCGTCAGGCCGTGAAGTAAGAAAACGTGGCGCAGAGATGTGCCGATCGAACGGTCACCGAGTTTCGACCGGCTCATGGCTTGGTGCTTGACTACCCATTAAGAAACGTATCGATCCGGTTCATCGCTTCTTTTAGCTCCCGCATGCTTGTCGCATAAGAGACACGAAGATGGCCTGCACCCCCTTCTCCAAAGACACTTCCGGGGACAACTGCAACTCCCTGTTCTTCCAACAGTGTTTCAGCAAATGCTTCATCATCACCACCGGGTTCTGGGAATGCATAGAACGCACCACGAGCCTCAAAACAGTCCATCCCCATCTCATCAAACCGTGAGAGGACGAACCGGCGGCGACGGTTGTACGCCGATCGCATCTCTGCAACTGCATCACCACAGCTTCTGAGCGCTTCAATCGCAGCAAACTGTGCTGTTGTTGGGGCTGATAACATGGTGTATTGGTGCACCCGATTCATCGCGTCAATACCCTCCGCAGGTCCCATCGCATACCCAAGCCGGAGGCCGGTCATCGCATACGCTTTTGAAAAGCCGTTGATGACAATCGTCCGCTCGCGCATACCAGGTTGTGTGGCGATCGAAGTATGGTTTCCACCATATGTCAGTGCAGCATAGATCTCATCCGCAATCACGGTAATATCGTGTTCAACACAGAACTCCGCAACACGAGCGACCTCACGTTCGTTCATAACCGCACCGGTTGGATTGTTCGGATAACAGAATACGAGAACGTCTGCATCCTCTGCACCTGCTGTTTCGAGTGACTCCGGCGTGAGTACAAACTCATCTTCCGGATACGTTGGGACGCGGATCGGTGTCCCACCTGCAAACTTCACCCCTGGAACGTAAGAGATGTAGCTTGGCTCATGAATTGCAACGCCATCACCCGGGTTAACGAACGTTCGCATTGCAAGGTCAACCGCTTCGCTTGCGCCGGTTGTAACAAGAATCTCTTCATCCGGATCGTACTGCAGCCCCCACTGGCGGACATCTTCTGCAATGTACTGTCTAAGCTCACGCTTGCCTCGGTTTGAGGTATATGAGGTTTTGCCGCGTTCAAGCGAGTCGATCGCAGCCGATCGAGCCGCCCACGGTGCAGAGAAATCCGGCTCACCAACACCCAATGAAATGACATCATCGCGCTCTTCGGCCAACTCAAAGAACTTCCGAATACCGGACTCTGGAACCGACGACGCGCGGTCTGAGATTCGCATCTATTGATCCCTCACGGAGACACCGACAGGCGATCATCGTCATCTCGGTCACCGAACTCAATGCCACCCTCTTTGTATGTGTCCATGATGAAATGCGTCACTGTCTGGGTGACTTCCGGAATTGGCGCAATCTGCTCGGAGATGAACCGAGAAACCGACTGCATCGATTCGCCGTTGACTTCGATCGCAAAATCATAATCCCCGGAGACAAGTCGGAGCGATTCGACCTCCGGGAACTTCGCAATCCGATCTGCAATCTGCTCATAACCGGTTTCTCGATCGAGTTCAACATTGAGTTCAACGAATGCAGCGACATGGCGTTCATCAACTTTGTCCCAATCGATTACCGCTTGATAGCCGTGAACTATCTCTTCGGATTCAAGTTCGGCAATAAGTTGGACGATCGTTTCGACGTCCACTCCCAACTGACGCGCAATATCGTCGACGTCTTCTCTGGCATCCGTCGACAGTACGTCAAGCAGTTCGCGTTTCGTCTCCATATCCACTCATCACAGGTCACACGTCAAAGGGTTTGCTACTGTGCGCGACGCGGTAGCATGGTGGTTGTCGACTGCACAGTTCTCCCCCTTCGGTACCATTTATATTGCCGCCTCAAAATCGGTGGATGTGTCCGAACAGCAATCCCGTCGTGTGATCGCACTTGTCTCTGGATCACATGTGATCAACCATGCATATCTCGTTATTTTAGCGCCGCTTGTGACTGTGCTTGCAACCGAATTTAATGTGTCAGTCGGTGCGATCGGTCTTGCGATCGGAACGCAAGGGGCTGTTGTTGCACTGTTGCAGATTCCATTTGGCGAACTCTCCGATCGTCGTGGGCGATACTTCGTGCTTAAAATCTGTCTGATCGTCGGTGCGATCGGAGCGACACTGACTGCGCTTGCGCCAACATATTGGACGCTTGTTGCTGCGCAAGCTGTGCTCGGTGTTGGGGTGGCTGGTCATCATCCTGCGCACTATCCAATGCTCGCAGCAGCAAGTACAGAAGACAAACGTGGCCGCGCATACAGCTACCATGCGCTTGGCGGGGCACTTGGATTTGGCCTGCCATTTGGTGCGGTTGCGGTCGCACGCATCCTGGGCTACTCGTGGCGGGTTGCACTGCTTTCGGTTGCGATTATCGGTGCACTCTATGGAATTGGCTGTCTCCTCGCACTCCGTTCTGCGGATCCTCGAATAACTGGCCCCGCAAAAGACGTTGACGCAACAACTGGCTCGCGGATGCAGGATGCAATTCGCAGCCTCAAAGCGTCGGTTAAATCTGCACCCATTCTCGGAATTGCGATCCTCTCGCTTGTCACCTCTGCTGCAGCATGGGTGATTCGAACGTATGCGCCGATCCTCTACGAGCAAACGTATGGATTGTCTCCCGAGGTTGTTGGCTTATTCATGTCTGCCATGTTCATCGTTGAGGCTGTGCTCATTCTGTTTGGCGGGGTTGTGACCGACCGCTTCGATCCGATCGGCGTGATGATTGGTGGCTACCTCGGATTAACTGTGCTTGCGGTGTCGCTTGCAACTGGATCAGTGCCGCTTGCACTGCTTGCGATCGGGTTGACATTCACCGGCACCATTACCGTGAGTCGTCCAGCTCGATCGACACTCACCGATCGGCTCTCTGCACGTGCAGATCTTGGCAAAAATTTTGCGGTCGTGAGTGTCGGTATCTCTGCAGGTGGTGCAATCGCACCGCCGGTATTTGGGTGGCTTCTAGATGTTATTGGGGTACAACTTGTGTTTGGACTTGTTGCGGTGCTCGGCGGTGTCTGTCTGGGAATGACGTTGTGGCTTGATCGAATGACCCCGGATCGACATCCAACAGGAGCACTACAAGCGGAGTGAGACGCGGCTGGCCGCCATCAGAACCGCTAACACGATTGAGCGGTCTCATTCTGTATGAACTATCTTCCATGGGCAGTTCTCGCGCTGGCGGCATACACCCTTGTTGCGCCGTTAATGCGGGTCGCAACAACCGGCGATGGGGCAATTCCATCCGATATTGCAACGATGATCTCAAACACCGTTCTTGTCGTGGCCGCAGCTGGCATTGTTGTTGCAACGAGCCAAAACGTGAGTGCACATCTCACGAGCTCGAAAATTCCATATGCCCTTGCAGCAGGTGTTTGTCTTGCGATCGGTATTCTTGCGTACTATCGGGCGCTTTCGCTTGGACCGGTGAGTGTAGTCACACCTGTATTTGGGCTCTTTCTTGTGACAAGTTCCGTGTTAGGAATTCTTGTTCTCGGGGAGGATTTCACTGCGAGAAAGCTACTTGGAATCGTCTTTGCCGTGCTTGCGGTATACTTTGTCACAGTCGAGTAACAGTCCGCACAGACGATCTTCTGCAAGCCGAACTATTTTGCGATCGGGCTATTAACAGTCAGCTATGGTCCTAAAAGAATCCGAATCCGAGCTCGATCGTGGTGACGAAGCACCAGATTTTGAACTCAAAGGGACAGATGGGGAGCGTTACTCGCTTTCATCGTTCACCGACAACGCGGCGCTGTTAGTGGTGTTCACATGTAACCACTGTCCATACGCGAAGGCGAAATTCGAACTCCTCAACGAGTTGGCTGCAGACTACGATGATGCGGCGATCGTTGGGATCAATCCAAACGCAAATGAGGAGTACCCAGACGACTCTTATGAGCGGATGGTTGAACTCACAGCTGATGGAACGATCGCATACGATGCATACCTCTATGACGAAACACAGGCGGCTGCTGCAGCGTATGGGGCAGTCTGTACCCCTGATCCATTCCTCTTCGAGAATGATAACGGCACGTGGCGGCTTGCATACCACGGGCGGCTTGATGATGCACTAAACCCGGATGCAGAGCCAACGGCGTTTTACATCCGTGATGCGATCGACGAGGTTCTTGCTGGTGAGGCTGTTTCACATCCCGATCGGCCATCACAGGGTTGTTCGATCAAGTGGACTGACAACTGAAGCTACGTCGATCTGGCTTTACCAGCCTGTTCTTTTGCCTGCTTCAGTGCAGTTTCCGCATTTTCGACCGCAGCGGCGTGTTTTGCAGGATATGCCTCAACTTTTGCTCGAAGGGTGATGCCATTGCCGATCTCGATGCTGTTTTTGAACGCTTGTTGTTTGTCTAGTCGAAGGAAGAACGAGCAGTTATCATCAATTCGTTCATCAAGCTCTCCGATAATTGTGTCAATATCGTCGAGCTCGCTCAATCGCTCAAGCACATATCGCATATCATCGGCCAACTCAACGCGAGCCGAAAGGATGATGATTCGATCGCCGTGATGTCCCTTGTTTTCGACGCGATCGAGTTCAAACTCGTCCGGAAGCAGGTTTCTGATTGCGTCTTCAACCCGTTTTTCATCCTCAGTCGCATAACAAAACGTCCGCAGATCGATGTAATGAAACGGAACACTCGCCATTAGTTGATCTCTACGCGGGCGCAGTGAAAAAGGGCGTGGCTTAGGATAACCGGTGTTTACTCTTCGTCAGTTTCGCTGTCGTCTGCTGCTGAGAGGGCATCAGCAGGAACGCCTGCTTCCTGTCCTTCATCGAAACTAACGGTGTAGGTTGCTTCACCGAACATGTTTTCGATGACCTGCGTGACTGTCCCTGTCTCTCCATCAAACTCGCTGTGTTTGTCTGCCAGGACAACTTTGTCGTCTTTCTCAAAGCTCATAGTCTATATTCTGTTGAGATGCCTATAAGGTCGGTGATTCACCGTGCAGTATGGTCGAAGGATTATTGACTTGTGCGCGAGTAATAATTGGCATGATTATTTCGTTGCGTTGCCTTCCAACCACGCCATCATCTTCAGTTCCAATATATGACGGCGGTTGATGAACTCTGGTTTCTCGCTGATCGTGCCGCCCAACAAGCTGAACAAACCTACCATACCCTCAGTAGTCGATACGACTCTTTTATACTCGCAGAGCGAACCGATCGTGTCTCTCGTCCGCGGTTTCGAACACTCGCTGACCGAATTGTCAACTGTGGCGCGCCTTACGGTGCACATACGATCGTTTATAACCGGATAGATGGTGGTTCTGTGTTGCTTGTGTACCACGATGGTGTTAATAAGTGGGTGCTTCCCGGTGGCGAGATCGACGGTGGGGAAACATACCGAGAAGCCGCAGTTCGTGAACTACACGAAGAAGCAGGGATTGACGCAACATATGAAGGTCTCACCATGCTCACTCGTGTCACAATAACAACGCGATCGTATCAAACATGGGGCGTATTACCCGTCTTTGCTGCACAAACCGAGTGCGTTGAAACAACGGTCTCAGATCCCGATAATGAAATCACTGCTGCAAAGTGGTTCAGTTTCAGTTCGTTGCCCGAGGAGACACGCGATCGGTCGGCACTCAAAGAGTGGTGGGACGGACAGAAAGAAACCGCAGAGTGAGCTTACCGCGTCTGTGCGTTTGAGATTGCACGGTGGAACGGCTGATCAGCGATCTGCCGTCGAAATTCGACGATCGAATCTTTTCCGGTTGTACTCATGGCTGCGACAACAGCATATACTTCTTCGCGAGACACTTTGACACCCGTTTCGGTGAGTGCATCTTCCGGCCGAGCAGTAAGCTCACGAAGTGTTCCAACTGCAAGGAGGAATGGGACACCCCATGCAGCCATCGTGTTTCCGTGTTTCAACGGCATTGCAGTCAGGTACTTTTCGGCGTCATCAAGGAATGAATGAGCGTGGTCTGCAGTTCGGTTCACCACTGCAGCGGCCGCGTCTCGGTTCGATGGATCAACGACACTGTCTTGATCAATTCCTTCATCAGCAAGCCACTCTGCAGGCAAGTAGACATTGTTCTCTTCTGTGTAATCGTCATACACGTCTTTCGAGATGTTCACCAACTGCAAGAGCAATCCAAACTCTTCTGCGGTCTCATACAGTGTTTGGCGCTTCTCGGATGCAAGGTCGCCTCGCGTAAGGAGATTTGTGATCAGATTCCCAACGGTTCCGGCTGCATAGTAGCAGTACTCTTCGAGTTCATCACGTGTGTTGATTCGGAGGCCACCGTTGTCCGCGTGGCGTTCGACAAACATCGCCATCCCACTGACAAGTTCAGAAACAGGCGGGACGATCGCTTCTTGAACGTCGGCTGGAAGGCTTTCAAATGCGGAGAGGACTCGTGGTGCAGCCGCGACAACCTCCCAATCAGCCGATCGCTCAGCAACTGGTGGCAGCCATGGATCGATCGCAACAAGGAATGCATCAATCTCGGTCTCTGAATCCGGATCGATCGCCTCGTTGTAGATCTCTAAGGCCTCAGCCTGTTCTTTTGGTGGGATGTGACCTGCATCCTCGACAGTATCAGCAATTCGACAAAGGAGATAGCCCAGACAGATGTGCGTTGACATTGGCTCTTCGAGCACGTCAACAGTCAGCGCAAACGTCCGTGAAACGTCCTGAACGGCGTCGTGACACCATCGCAGGTCGTCTTCGACGTCAGTCCCGGGTGGGCGAGATTCGTGTCCGCTCATTCAAGTACTCTACTGTATGTAAGCAGGCCTAAAAAGTCTCTTGGGCAAGAGATGGATTTCTGCCAGTAGTCTAGGATGAAAAACCGTGTGGAAACGCCTAAGGTAGCACACCGAAAACGTGGGATATGGATTTTAGCCTCTCCGCTGAACAACGCCAAATTCGGGATATGGTTTCGGAGTTTGTTGATGAAGAGATCAAACCTCGTGCTGAGGAGATCGATAAAACCGACGAGTTTCCTGCAGACCTTGTTGCTGAGATGGGCAAGCTTGGACTTATGGGAATGCCGTTTCCGGAGGAGTATGGTGGTGCTGGACTGGATTACCACAGCTATGCGATCGGTCTTGCTGAAATCTCGCGCGGCTCAGGTGGGCTCGGAACGGTAGTCGCAGCACATACAAGTCTCGCTGGAAACATGCTGTATGCATTTGGCGATGACGAGCAAAAAGAACAGTACCTTACACCACTAAATGAGGGAACGGATATCGGTGCATTCGCACTTTCGGAAGCCAGTGCAGGAAGCGATGTTCCGGCTATGGAGACGACTGCTGAGAAAGATGGGGGCGAATACATACTCAACGGCGGAAAGCTCTGGATCTCAAACGGATCCGTGGCAGAGACGGTAACTGTCTTTGCAAAGACCGATCCGGATGCCGGAAATAAGGGGATCTCTTCGTTTATTGTCCGTCCCGAAGAGGATGATGGCTTCATTGTCGAAGGAACCGAACACAAACTGGGTGATAAGGGCTGTCCGACTGCAGAGCTACGATTTGATGAGCTGCGAATCCCTGCCGATCGGCTCCTTGGAGACGAAGGTGACGGCTTCGTCCACGCACTAAAAACGCTGAACGGTGGTCGCATTACGATCGCAGCCCGATCGGTCGGCATTGCGCAAGCAGCACTGGATGACGCAGTGAACTATAGCCAAGAGCGAGAGCAGTTCGATGGCCCAATTAGCCAGTTCCAAGCGATCCAGCACAAGCTTGCAGACATGGATACCAAACTACAGTGCGCACGCCTGCTTATGCACCAGGCAGCCGATAAAAAGATTCGCGGTGAGAAGTTCATCAAGGAGGCAGCGCAGGCAAAACTGTATGCGAGTGAGATTTCCCGTGAGGTTGCAAACGAAGCGATTCAGATCCACGGTGGCTACGGCTACACAACGGATTTCGCAGTCGAGCGATACTACCGGGATGCGAAGCTCAACGAAATTTACGAAGGGACCAGTGAGATTCTTCGGAATACGATCGCCGCACAGCTGTTAGACTGAACGATTAGGATGCCTGTCGCGGTTGGGGTGGCCGATTGACGTTATCTGTTATTTCTCCGTCTTGACCGGTGTACGGGCTGTATGCCTCGGCAAATACCTCGGTGAATGCTTTTGTGACGCCGACAACAAGCGGTCCCAAAAAGATGCCAATAAATCCAAACAGAAACACACCGCCAAAAATGCCGAGGAGAAACAGTCCGGGATTCATCTGTGCGGTTCGAGCCCCGATCATACCGCGTAACAAATTATCTGAGAGGCTGATCACAATCAGCCCAAACAACCCCAAAAACAGTGCTGAAAGAAACTGTCCACCCGCAAGCAGATAGAGCGTTGCAGGAATCCAGATCGCAGATGCCCCAATGACAGGCAAAATTGCAAAGAACACGGCAATGACGGTCCAGAATACGATACTAGAGAATCCGCTAATCGCCAAGGCAATTCCTGTGAGCACGCCCTGAATCACCGACACAAGCACGCTCCCAACAATAATCGCCCACAAGAGGCGGTCTACCCGATCGTGTAACTCCATGCGCAGCGGTTCCGGTAATGGCGTAACCGAGTGAATCCACGCAACAAACCGATCGCCATCTTTCAAAAAATAATACAACAACAGACCAAAGACGGCGATTCCAACAAGGAACTCAGTTACACCACCAAGCAACGAGACTACATTTGTCACGTACCCCGCAATGCCACCTGGTTCACCAGTCAGGAACTCGATGAGGAAGCCTTCGCCCCGACCGATCCATCCGGGTGTATCAACCGGTCTCCCGAGCAGATTCTCAACCCGCTGATCAATAAGAAACAAATCAATCTCACCCTCTTCAATGCGAGTGCCAATCTCTATGGCTTCAAGAATCGCAATTCTGAGGATCAACACAACGGGAATGACGAATAGCAGGGTTGTTGCAACTACTAACAGCGCAGCGGAAATACCTGCACTCAGCCGATCGGTGAGCCGATGTTGAAGCGGCAAGAGGAGATAGGCGACAAGTGCAGCACCCACAATTGGTGTCACAAATGGAAGGAACAAAAGTGCAGTCAGCAATCCGAGTATCGCCAAGACAGACAGCGCAAAGCCGTTTGTAAGCTCCATGACCGAACACGGTCAGAGATACGGTTAGTAGCTGTTACCAGATACGTGACTACTCGTGACCGGAAACACGAACCGATTCATACGGTTCTTCAAGATATTCGATATCGCTACTAGTCAGGTTGATTGACAGCGCTTCAACGGCATCTTCGAGATGTTCGATCGACGTTGTCCCAACGATTGGTGCAGTGACAACGTCTTTTGAAAGGACCCATGCAAGCGCAATCTGGGCCATCTTCACGCCTTTCTCTTCAGCGAGCTCTACAACGCGGGCGTTAATCTCTTTGCCACCGCCCTCGCGGTATGGATGTCTGTACAGATGCTCTTCAGTCTCCCCACGTGTTGTCGAGTCGATCTGGTCATCCGGACGGGTCAGATAGCCGCGAGCAAGCGGTGACCACGGGATCACACCAACGTCTTCTTTTTTACAGAGTGGCAGCATCTCTCGTTCCTCCTCCCGATAGACAAGATTGTAGTGGTTCTGCATCGTCACAAACCGATCGAGACCGAGTGAGTCACTCGTATACAACATATCCGAGAACTGATGTGCCCACATGGATGATGCACCAACGTATCTGGTTTTTCCACGTCGAACTGCATCGTCAAGCGCTCGTAGTGTCGTTTTCGGTGGTGTGTCGTAATCGTAGCGGTGGATCTGGAGGAGATCGAGCGTATCCATCCCTAATCGATCGAGACTGGCATCTAACTCCTGTTCGATCGCCTTTCGGGAGAGTCCGCCCGAGTTTGGGTCGTTCTCGTCCATCTGGAAGTAGACTTTACTGGCGACAACTGCCTCATCGCGGCGGCCTTCTAGCGCCTTCCCGAGTACTCGCTCGGACTCTCCGTTTGAGTACATATTAGCCGTATCAAAGAAATTGATTCCAAGATCGATCGCCCGATCAACCAACTCAATCCCCTCTTTTTCATCAAGGACCCACCCACGCCAGTCGCTTGAGCCAAAACTCATACAGCCTAAACAGATTTTCGAGACTTCCATACCAGTCGTGCCAAGCGTCGTGTACTCCATGTGGGATACTCACACGCAACCGACAAAAAGCCGATCGAAGCGGCTAGGTGGGCGAGGCAATTTAGCCAACAGCGCACCAACTATCAGTATGACTGTGTGGGTACTCGGTGACCAGTTGACAGCGGATGTAGGGCCAATTCAGCACACAGACCATGTGCTGATGATCGAAGCGCACGGGTTCGCCGATCGGCTCCGTTATCACCCACAAAAACTGTTGCTCTTATTTAGTTCGATGCGTCACTTCCGCGATTCGCTTCGCGCAGATGGATACGAGGTCACATACATTACTGCTGAGACGTTTGGTGAGGGAGTACAAACGTATTTTACGGCAAACCCTGGCGACAGGCTGGTGTTGATGGAGCCGCCGAGTCACGGTGCTGGCGATCGACTACAGCACCTTGTCGAAAACTGCGGCGGGACACTGACTCGCGTTGAAAACGAACTCTTTGTGACCACACACGCGATGTTTGATTCGTGGGCCGGTGAGCACGAGGAGGGTCGGACATACAGACAGGAGAACTGGTATCGCCACGTTCGCCGAGAAACAGGTATTCTAATGGAAGACGGAGAGCCGATCGGCGGCGAGTGGAACTACGATGACAAAAACCGTGAGACGCCACCCAAAGAGTGGTCTCCCCCACCAGTTCCAACATTTTCCCATGACGATATTACCCGATCAGTCCATGCGTTTGTCAGCGATCGCTATCCTGACAGTTGGGGACGGGTACCGTCAGTTGAGGAGCCGCTGCAGTGGCCAGTAACCCGCGAACAAGCGGTCTCGTTGCTCGATCACGTGATCGACGATCGGCTCGAAGCGTTTGGGCCATATCAGGACGCGATGTTAACTGATGAGTGGGCGTTGTCGCATTCACTGCTTTCCGCTGCGCTAAACATTGGCCTTCTTACCGCACAGGAGGTTGTCGATCGCGCAGCGGCAGCCTATCAGACGGGAACCGCACCAATACATAGCGTTGAGGGATTCATTCGTCAGATCATCGGCTGGCGTGAGTTCATGCGGCATGTTTATCGGCGATCGATGCCGGAACTCGCACAGGCAAACCAGCTTTCCCAGACAGAACCGCTGCCGCCGCTCTATTGGGGCGGTGAGACGGAGATGCAGTGTCTTTCAGAAGCAGTGAACCATGTGTACGATCGAGGCTATGCCCACCATATTGAGCGATTGATGGTCCTCTCGAACTTTGCCCTTATGTATGGCGTTACCCCACAAGCGTTGAACGAGTGGTTCCATCTGGGCTTTGTTGATGCTTATCATTGGGTGACGACACCGAACGTGATTGGAATGGGTTCATTTGGGAGCGACGTGCTCTCCTCGAAGCCGTATGCCTCGTCGGGAAACTACATCAACAAAATGAGTGACCACTGCAAATCGTGTCCGTACGCGATCTCAAAAACAACCGGCGAAAACGCCTGTCCGTTCAATGCACTCTACTGGGACTTCCTCAAAACAAATGAAGAGACGCTTCGTGGAACTGGTCGGATGGGGCTAATGTACGCTCACGTTGATAAGAAAGACGATACTGAGTGGGCGGCAATTCGATCGCGCGTGGATGAAATTCGATCGCTCGCCCAGGAGGGAGAGCTATAGCTACCGCTGATAGCGTTATAAAAACCACGAACGAAAAGACAGCGATCGCTCGTGGCGTGTGGACGGTCACAGCAAAACTGAAACCGCAATTATAACTGATACTGCGTAGCTACGTGTGTAGCTACAGCCGTTCGAGGTTTTTTGCGCGAGGGCCTTTGTCGGCCTGTTCGACGTCAAATTCAACCTCTTGGCCTTCTTCGAGGTCAGGGCCACCGATATCTTCCATGTGGAAGAAAACGTCCTCGTCGAGGTCGTCGCTTTCGATGAAACCGTAACCGCCTGTATCGTTAAAGAAGGCTACCTTCCCTTTCGGCATGACACCTCAATGGAGGGTTAGAAAACATAAAAACGTTTGGACGAAAGGCGATTTATCTATTTTTGTAGAACAGTCTCAACGGGAGGAAGTGATAATCCGTATGTGGATCCCACCGCCGGAATGCGAGACTGTTTGTCATCACAGAGACGCTTGATCCTGCCATTGCGAGTCCTGCAAGTGCAGGGTTGAGCATCCCAAGCGAGGCGATCGGAATAAGCGTCGTATTGTATGCGAACGCCCAAAACAGGTTCTGTCTGACTTTGGTGATCGTGGCCTCCGAAATACGAATCACCTTCAAGACATCCGCTGGGTCGTCCCGCATGAGGGTGACATCCGCGGCTTCGATCGCAACGTCGGTTCCCGAACCGATCGCAACGCCGATGTGAGCAGTCGTGAGTGCAGGCGCATCATTGACTCCATCACCAACCATCATCACTCGATCGCCTGTCGATTGTAACTCGTCTACGGCATCGGCTTTATCCGCTGGAAGGACGCCCGCACGAACGTTGTCCGGGTCAATGCCGACATCCGCTGCGACCGCACGCGCAGTTCGTTCATTATCTCCAGTCAGCATATAGACCGAAAGGCCACGTTTCTGTATGGCTTCGATCGTTGTTTTTGCGCTTTCTCTGACCGTATCTGCTGCGGCAACAACGCCGACGAGGCTCCCTTCGACTGCGACTAACATCGCTGTTTTCCCCTCATTCTCCAAGCGGACCAACTCCTCTTCAGCGGGCTGAGGATCGACTCCGTTGTCCCGCATGAGCTTTCGGTTGCCGACTAATGTCTTACCAAACTCAGTCTGTGCACTAATTCCATGCCCAGGAATGTTTTCAAACTGTGTTGGCTCCGCAAGCGCAAGATTCCGATCGGTTGCGCCGGCGACGATCGACTGTGCTAGTGGGTGTTCCGACCCACGTTCCGCACTGGCTGCGGCAGCGAGGACGAACGCTTCTGCATCACGGTCTGGTTTTTCAATAGCGATTCCCGCACCGTCAGTACGAACGGGGTCTTCGAGCGACACCACATCTGTGAGTGCCAACTCGCCGTGTGTCAGCGTCCCTGTTTTATCGAAGACGATTGCATCAATCTCTTTTGCGCGTTCGAGAATGTCAGCCCCTTTGAACAGGACGCCGTTTGTTGCAGCGATCGTCGAACCAACCATCGTTGCTGCAGGCGTTGCCAGCCCGAGTGCACATGGACATGCAATAAGGATCGACGACGCAAGCACAACCATCGAGAACTCAAGCAGTGGGACGCCGCCCGCAACTGGGCCGCCGCTTACAGGAGTTAGTGGGAGCAGTCCAACGACTGATGACAGCTGTGCTGGGAATAGATACCACAGCACCGCCCACGTGAATGCGTTTATAATGACCAGTGGAACAAAGTAGGCACTCACTTTGTCAACAAGGCGTTGGATATCCGGCTGTCGGGATTGCGCCTCTTTAACGCGTTTGACGATCTGCTGGATTGCCGTCTCTGCACCAACCTTCGTCGCTTCAATAGTGAGCACTCCGTTCTCGTTGATCGTCGATCCGATAACCTCATCACCAACCGATTTCTCTACGGGGACGCTTTCGCCCGTTAACATCGACTCATCAACTGCGCTCTCACCGGAAACAACGACGCTGTCAGTTGGAATCCGTTCGCCAGGTCTAACTTTCAGTCGATCGCCAACCTGTATCGAATCAACCGCAATTGTCTCTTCTGTCCCGTCTTCATGGACGAGCGTTGCATCATCTGCTTTCAGCTCAAGCAGTGCGCGAAGGGCATCGCTGGCTTGCGCTTTCGATCGCGCTTCAAGCCAGTTGCCAAGCGTAATAAACCAGAGGATGAACGCAACGGCCTCGAAGTAGAGTCCTTCGCCAGTGATGGCACCTCCAAGCACACCGACACTGTAGAGATAGCCAACACTGGTTCCCATTGCAACAAGCGTATCCATGTTGGCTTGTCGATTGTGGACTGCCGCGCGGTAGGCACCAACAAGGAACTCCTTTCCAAGCGTTGCCATCAATGCAGTGGCAAGAACGAACTCAATAATGCCAAGCTCGATTCCTGCGATCGTCTCCGGGAGTGAGACGAGCCCAAACATCGACGCCATGATTGGAAGGAATGGCAGGGTAAGGATGCCACCGATAATCACGAGCCGCCACTGCTTTTTCATCTCACGCTTGGCAACCGACTCGCGCTCAGTCTTGGGGTCGCCGTCTTCGGTTGGGCGGATCGGCTCATAGCCTGCCTGTTCGATCGCGTCAAACACCGCATCGAGTTCGATGTCCACCGGGTTGTATTCGACAGTCGCTTCATCTGCTGCGAAGTTAACCGACGCTTCAATAACTCCCGGCACTGCCTCGATCGCGCGTTTGTTCGCTGCAGAACAGTTTGCACAGGACATACCGCCAATCTCGATCGTTTTTCGCTCTCGGAGTGGCTCATAGCCTGCGTTTTCGATCGTTTCATAGATTGTTTTAAGCGAAACAGTATCCGGGTCGTATGTCACCGACCCGTCGTCTGTTGCGAAGTTTGCACTCGCGGACTCAACGCCAGGAAGATCATGTAAGGCATCTTGGACAGTTCCGGTACATGTTGCACAGGACATGCCGGAGATTTCAAGATGGGATGTGTGGCTCATACTAGTCTATACGGGCTCCACTTTCAACCGATTTTTCATTTTGAATCGATAGTAAATCGTGTCCTGAACTTTGGATTCAAAACTACGCATCAGCAGCAAAGCGGTCGTACCGTTCGGTGAAGTTCCCCAAACACGAGCCACAACAAAAGTGGTACAGCGTTCCGTCAATACGTTCGGACTCGCCCTCTCCAGTTACTGCGTTTCCACACTCAACACAGTCAATGGCAAGCTGTGCGTCCGAGCCGATACGTGGTGACCATGACGAATTCGAGAGGAGATGGACATTGATCGATCGAACTCGGTTGAAATCCAGAACGCTATCAAGTAACGCTGTAACGCTGTCCGTTCCAACCGTCGCATGGACAAAAATCGACGCATCTGCGGTGGTGTATTGGTGCTCGATCCGTTCAACATCGCGTAATGCATCGCTTGCAACGGAGAGATATGCGGGTTCAACCGCCAGTTCAACTAATACTGGAACACCGTCCCGAAGCAACCCTGTATCGAGATCGACAGAGAACCCTTCGATCAGACCAACCGCTCGAAGCCGATCGATTCGATCGGTAACTGCAGGTGCGGAGAGCCCAACATGCGCTGCAATATCGCTGTACGGTCGCCTGCCATCTTCAAGCAGAAGCTGGATGATCTCGCGATCGATCTGGTCTAATTCGCGCATACTTCATTTATGTACTGTGTCTCATTAGAGCTATCGATGGGGGTTTATGATCCCAAGTTGGTATACACATATACTTTGGTTTCAAAACCATAATCAACTTACTTGAGTGTCTACTTTCCAAATATATGGTACTCAAACTCGCCGTGAGCGGAATGAGCTGTACGGGCTGTGAAGCGAATGTTGAGAGTTCAGTGAGCGACATTACTGGCGTATCGACTGTCGACGCAGATCATGAGTCAGGTGTGGTCACTGTTGAGGGTGATAGCGACAAACCAGCGATCGAAGCCGCAATCACCGAAGCAGGATATAAAATCGAATAATACTGTTCGTTCACAGTTACTCTCGGCCAAGCGTATGGAACTCCTCGTTTGGCCGCATATCCGCAAAATGGGCCATCCGATTTGAGAGGTTATAGAATGCAGTCACGGCACCGATATCCCAGATTGCTTGTTCGCTGTAGCCGACCTCGGCTAAGCGATCGAGGTCCGCCTGTGTGATCTCCATTGGCCGCTCAGTAAGGGTAACTGCGACGTCTAACATTGCCTTGCGTTTGTCAGAAATATCTGCAGTTCGATAGTTCGAAATGAGTTGATCAGCAAGCAATGGATCCTTCGCATAGATCCGACAGAGTGCACCGTGTGCAACGTTGCAGTAGTAGCAGTGATTGACGCCGGAGACTGCAACCACGATCATTTCGATCGCTTCTCGATCGAGTGCAGACACCTCAACAAGCGCGTCGTGATACGCCATGAATGCACGCCACTGAGCGGGGCTGTATGCCATCGCTGCAAACACGTTTGGGGTAAATCCAGCACGGGCGGTCTCTTCTTCGATCCGCTCTTGTATGTCTGCAGGCAGTGAGTCATACTCCGGGACCGTGAAATTACGCATTGCGTCTTGATCAAGTGTCGGCTGGTCGGTCATACCGATCGGTTTCGGTGCAATCTTCAAAAAGATACGCGCAGGTTAGACTCTTAAAAGACGCCGAATGCAAGGCCCATAACGGCTGCGGAGACGAGCACCCCAAGCGCGAACAGTCCCTGATTTGCGATCGTGTTATCCGCTCGTGTGAGATACACCGAGAACGTTTTTGTGCTCAGTGGCCACAGGTAGTTCACTCCTGCAGGCGTGAGCGTGTCGCCAATAAGATGTGCAAAGACGCTCACGAATCCAAGAAAAAACCCAAATGCAGCAAGACTGAATCCAGCAACGGTAAACGCACCCTCTAACAAAAACCCAGCACCAGCAAACACTCCACCAACCAATGCGGCAAACAGGAGCGAATGTGTTGGTCCTCGATGTGAAATAATTGGAAGACGATGATCAATATCCGGGAGCATCGCTAACCAGACCATCACCGCACCAGTGAGGAGCGAAAGCTCCGGCTCTCCGATTGAGACAAGCCCGTATCCGATCGGTGCAAAGACAAGTAACGAAACACCGAGATGCCCTTTTCGATACATATCAGAGTATTTGAACGCACCCCATCAAAACGTGGCGGTTTCTGTTCACCTGTGTACAGAGTGACAACAAACCTATAGGCGGCTCTCCCGACAGCTATGGTATGTTCGGAACGAGTGGCGTTCGTGGCCCTGTTGGAACCGACGTGACTGCATCTCTTGCATTGGATATTGGCCGTGCAGTTGGCGCAACAGCCGATCGGGTCGTTCTTGGCCGAGATGCTAGAGATTCCGGACGAGCCCTCCTTTCTGCACTTGAGGCAGGTCTTGTCGAATCTGGGACGGATTGTATCAAACTTGGAACCGTCGCAACACCCACACTGGCCCGTGCAATTGCCAGACATGATGCTTCGGCTGGAATCATTGTCACCGCATCGCACAACCCACCGGAAGATAACGGAATAAAGCTCTGGACACCGTCTGGGCAAGCATTCGACACGACTGCACAGAATGCGATCGAAGCGCGAATTGAGACCAGTAGTTTTGATCTCACATCGTGGGATGAACATGGATCGGTAACGCATGATACAAGCGCCACGGATGCACATACTGACGCACTGACCTCGTATATCGATGCAGCGAATGCAGACCTTTCGGATCTATCTGTGGTTATTGATCTCGGCAACGGGATGGGACAGGTAACCGCAGACGCACTGTTCCAAGCGGGCGCAGATGTTGAAACGCTCAATGGGCAGCCGGATGGTCGGTTCCCCGGACGACCAAGCGAACCAACCGCAAAGACAACGGCCACACTCCAAGCACATGTTCGTGCAACCGATGCTGATCTCGGTATTGCACACGATGGTGACGCCGATCGGATGATGGCTGTCACAGATACTGGTGACTTTGTCGCCGGAGATCTGTTGCTCGCAACGTTTGCACGCGAGATTGCGTCTGACGGCGATCGGGTCGCAGCACCAGTTGACACAAGCCTTGCCGTTGATGATGCGCTCTCAGCGATCGGTGCATCCGTTGTCCGGACACGAGTTGGCGACGTCTATGTTGCGGAAAAAACACGCGAGCCGGATGTATCGTTCGGCGGTGAGCCTTCCGGGGCATGGATTTTCCCTGAACAGACCTACTGCCCGGATGGCCCACTGGCTGCCGTGACACTCGCCGTATTGGCAGCAACACAGCCGCTTTCCGAGCGGCTTGCATCGATCGACACCTATCCAATCCTGCGCGATTCAATCGAGGTCGCAAACAAATATGACGTTATGGAGACGATCGTTAAAACCGTTAAATCGAGGTATGATGACGTGACAACGATCGATGGCGTCCGAGTTGGGGTAGCTGATGGGTGGTTCCTCATTCGAGCATCCGGCACACAGCCAATTATCCGACTCACTGCTGAATCACGAGATGGGGATCGAACTGTTGAGATCCTCGAAGAGGCACGATCGATTCTCGACAGTACAATGGAGTGACGTAACAGTAGTCACCGAGACACATATATTGAATCCGCACAAACCGCGAAGTATCGTAGATGGCCGATCGAAATAACTCCTCCAAACGGTACTCGTTCTCCCGTCGGAACGCGATCAAAGCAAGTGGTGCTGCACTCATTGGTGGTCTTGCGGGATGTGTCGCCGCACCTGGAACACCAGTATATGACAAGACACAGGCTGAGTTCAACCCAGAACTGCTGCCGTACGATCGGACGTATCCGGATGACGAGAATATTACAATGTTTCGCCGTGGGCTTCGACGGCTTGGATACTATCCAGAGCAAACGGTTCCGGATGCAGTCGAAATTAACTGGCAACTTCCGGTAAACTACATCGGCCATACCGCAGCAAAAGCAAGTCCACTTCCAACACCTGATGGAGAGACCGTACTCATCCCTGCTGATACCGGTCGAGTCCACGCAGTCACCCCAAACGGCGAGCACAAATGGACCGTCCAAACAGGGGCGACAAACCTTGGTATTCATGGCACACCTGCGATCGTCGATAACGTCGCCTACATCGGCGGCTATGATGGAGATCTCTACGCGTTCAATATTCACACTGGCGAGGAGGTATGGCGAACCTCACGGATGGAGTTAGACGGATCGATCGCAATTGGCTCCTCACCTGCATATTGGGATGGCGTGATCTACGTCGTTACCGAGTACAATCATCCACCGGCCGGGACGATGTGGGCGATCGACGCCGCCTCTGGACAGCCGCTCTGGAAAGACGATCGACCATTGGGGATGCCACATCCATCAACGGCGATCGACCCCAAAACCGAACGGATGGCGATCGGCTCGAACGACGGTGTGATGTATTGCTGGGAGTTCCCGTCGTTGGAGCCTGCATGGGAGTTCGAAACCGGTGCGGAGATCAAAGGAACCACACCAATGTATGAGGGTGGTGTTTTTGTCGGCTCGTGGGATGGGAACTTCTATCGCCTCAATCTCGAAGACGGCACAGAGACGTGGCGATTTGAGACTGGACGTGTCATCATGTCAAATCCGGGGATCGACCCGGAAACAGGCATTGTCTACATGGGTGGTGACGACAACCATGTTCACGCATTGGATACCGAAACTGGTGAGGAGATTTGGTCAACAAACGTCGGCGGAAGCGTTATCGGATCACTCACAGTGACTGCAGATGCGGTACTTGTTGGTTCGTATGACACACACCTATATGCACTTGAAAAGGATACCGGAACGGTTCGTTGGCGAGTCCAGAGCCGAGGGCATGTTACAAGCGAAGCCGTTCCACACGACGGCCGGATATACTACGCAGAACGAGGCGATATTTCGGGATACTGGGATGAAGATGAAGCGGAAGTTGTCAACGCACCAGGTCACGCATACTGCTTGGTACCTTCTGAGTGAGGGTCGAAGAGCTGCACCATTAGCGATCGTGTGTCACAACCTCTCCCGGTGTCGTAAATGATTCACTGGAGAGAATAACACCCGGATTTAAACTCGTATTGATTCCTGTTTTTACCTCATCGCCACAGACGACGCCCATCTTCCGGCGACCGGTAGAGACACGCTTACCCTTGACTGTTAGCTTAATCGGTTCGCCATCATGACGAAGGTTTCCGACTGTTGTTCCCGCGCCGAAATTTGTCTGCTTGCCAATGAGGCTATCACCAATATACGAGAGGTGTCCAACAGTGGCACCCTCAAAGAGAATACTGTTTTTGACTTCAACAGCGTGGCCGACTTTTGCATTCGAGCAGATGTATGTTGAGCCCCGAATGTACGCGTTTGGACCGATGGTCGCACCGCTTCCGATATATGCTGGCCCCTCAATCGTCACACCACTTTTAATAGTTGCACCGTCCGCGACAACAACTGATCCTGAGATCGTCGCATCTGAGTGAACGGTCCCCGCCTGCTCGGATACAAGAGATTCAGACAACCATTCGTTTGCAGAGAGCAACTCCCACGGTCGGCCGACATCAAGCCATCGCTCGAATGGAACTGCAGTCACAGTATGTGCGTCACAGACTGCTTGCAGGACGTCTGTAAGCTCTAGCTCACCGCGTTCTGACACACCAACATCGAGCCGATCGCGGGTCTCAGCAGGGAATACATAGGCACCTGTGTTGATGAGATTTGATGGCGGATCTATTGGCTTCTCGACAACACCAGTGACTCGATTGCCGTCGGTTTGTAATACACCGTACGAACTTGGGTTCGAGACTCGGTACGAACCAACTGCGGGACCATTCTGATACAGTTTCTGGAGGGCAGGGATGTCATAAAGTGCATCACCATTCAGTACCACAAACGGCTCATCAGCAAGTGCTTGCGAAGCAACACGGACAGCATCTGCAGTCCCTCGCTGTTCAGGTTGGACTGTATATTCGATCGGAACACCATCATATGAGTTACCAAAGTACGTTCGGACCTGGTCGGATTCATATCCAATAACGAGAATGATTCGACTTGCCCCTGCGGCGACCGCTCGCTCAATGGTATGCGCGACGAGTGGTTGCCCCGCAACAGGTAGCATTGGTTTAGGGATAGAGTCGGTAAGCGGACGCATCCGAGTCCCAGCACCTGCAGCAAGTACGACTGTTTGCATATACAACACGTGCTGCCGTCGGCAATAAAGCGATTGTGGTCACGTCAGTGTAAAGACATCAATATTCTCCAAACTGCTGGATAAGTACTGTTTTATCGCCACACACTACACAGGTATGACAATGGGCGATCGAACCAGCAATTTGTCTGAAACGGCCACCACCGCAGACATTGATGCAACCGCTTCCGACGTCTGCGTCTTGTTGCCGACATTAAATGAGGCTGCAACGATCGAGTCTGTCGTTCACGGCTACATTGATGCCGGGTTTAGCAATGTGCTTGTTGTTGATGGCGACTCCGAAGACGAGACACGTCAGTTGGCACGTGATGCTGGTGCTCGTGTAATTACACAAACTGGAACTGGAAAAGGCCAAGCGATCCGCGAGGCAGTGGAACATATCACGGCAGAGGTTGTGTTGATGGCGGATGCTGATGCAACATACGATGTTTCGGATGCAGAGCGAATGCTTGAGCCGATTCTTGTTGGAGACTTCGACCACGTCATTGGAAACCGGTTTGCAAATATGCAGCCCGGAGCAATGACTCCGCTCAACAAAATTGGAAATCGGATCATAAACAGCGCATTTGCTCTTATTCACGGGCAAAACTACCGAGATATTCTCTCCGGGTATCGAGCATTTACGACGGAATCGTTCTCACAGATGCAACTGAGCGCCGATGGGTTCGGTGTTGAGACAGAGATGTCAGTTGAATGTGCAAAGCGCGGATTCAAAACAGAGGTTGTTCCGATCACGTACCGCCCGCGTCCGGATGGTTCAGACACGAACCTGCATCCAATCCGTGATGGTGGCATTATTTTCATAGAACTGTATCGAAAAGCAAAGACAAACAACCCGTTGTTTTATTTTGGAAGCGTTGGTGCAATCTCAACGACGATCGGTCTCATACTTGGATTCTATGTGGTCTATCGCTGGCTTGCATTTGGGATTGGCCATGAAATCCTTGCGATCGGCGCAGTTGCAGGCGTTCTGTTTGGCGTTCAACTGCTCATGTTCGGTGTGCTCTCGGATATGTTGCTCTCGCTGCACCGCGAACAGCTGTCACGATTTGAGCTTCTCGAAGCACGGACACAGACACAATCACCGCCAACGTCGCAATCGTCTGAAGGGGACCGCAGTGCAAACGCTGACGACGCAATATCTGCAGAGTATACCGATCCACAAAAATCATACAACAAGTAGCAGTTTCCGGTATGGTTAGAATGGGAGCAGCGATCGGAGACGACCAAAAAACCCACTGCTTGCTTCTTCGCGATACATCTCAAAAACGGGGTGTAGCTGGTTGAGTAGCTCGGTTTTATTTTCAAATTCTTGCTGTGGAAGTTGCTCGAGTGCCTCTTGTAACTCGACCGTGTTTCCAGAGCCATCAATTGGTATTGCAGTTTGCTGTACAGCGTCAACAATCTTGGTAGCTGTTGTAGGGTATGTTAGCTCAGTATTTTCAAGTCGTGCATCAAGCGCAGCAATACCAAATTCGATGAGATCTGGCTCTGATGAATCACTTGGTGGGGGTCGTGCTGCCATTGTAACTGGATATGAATGCAGCTACCAAAAAGCCCGGCGACATTGGATTTCGCTCACGCGACCCCAAAACGTATCCATTGCCATAGCATCATCCCCTACATGACTGAATACACGACCGTCTCTATCCCGAAGGATCTCGCAGAACGTGTTGAGGAGACAATTGAAGGAACATCATTCACAAGCACGAGTGACCTTGTTCGGTTTCTGCTCCGAAGTATCGTTATTCAGCATCAACGAGAGGGACAGCTTACCGAAGCGGAGTTCACTGAGATCGCAGACCAACTCCGTGATCTGGGATATCTGAAATAATGCTCATTCGAGCAGGTCGATCGGCGGTTCAGCCTCAACAACGTGCAGTTCAAATCGATCGCCTGACCGATCGAACGCTGCGACCGATTCATCATCCCACGGCGGAACCGCGACAAAAATAACGCCCGCAAGGTCATCCGTTTTTGTCACGGCTAACGGGCCGGATGGATGAGAGACAAACTTAGCATTTGCACCACCTGCTGGCCTCCCTAAGTCCATCCCAAAGACCGAATTTACCGACCGGCCTGCATCTGGGATGTACATATCAGTTACAATCGGTGTTTCCGGAGGAACAACATCAGCCAGCGACTCACCAAACTCGCTTGCTGGCAGTGTTGCTAAAGAGATCGTCACTGGTGCTGGTGCTCGTTTATCTGCGTGCTCAAGGAGTACAGAGAGCAGTCCACGGGTTATGTAGATAGCCATCTATTAGAGTGGGAGGAAACTTTTCAGTGTCTTCCCATAGAGTTTTGGCGTTTTCCCTCTTGACCCCGAAAGCGCGTGCTGAAGTGCCCGATCGGCATCCGAAAGAATACCCTCACCATGTCCAACGAGAATACGCGCTGGACGATACTGTGAGAGTACCTCAGTTGGAGGGAATAGTCGAAGCATTGGATGGACACCTAGCCGCTCTTCCTCAGTGACAAAATACGACGCAGTGCCCACTGACTCTGGAATAATGAGTGTGCCATTGTCTGCGTTGAACAGGCCTGCTTCCTGCCATGGTGGGACTGTTGAATCACGGACAACAAACGCTTCATACCCTGTGTCTGCTAGCTTCGACCCAAACCGCTCAACTGGAGCGTTAAGCTTCGTCTCAACACCAGTCATCCAGTTTGGAATATAAACTGACACATCGTGGCGTGTTGCAATCTCGGCTGCATCCCGTTTGTGTCGATCAAGACAAACTGCAATACCTTGAACAGGCCCAAACTCAGCGAGTAGCTCGTCAAGTCCATCCGCATCAACAGGATCAACAAGCCAGACACCATCATCGGTAGCGATCGCATGGCTCGCACGCTCCATTGTTTCATCCGGGTATGAAATCCACCCAACGCCACCATCGAATCGATCGATCTCGCGCAACGCAGTCGTCCCCGCTCCTTTCATCGGCATGACTCAAGATATGTGATACAGCCGCATAAACGCAAGGCGTCTTGAACTGTGTTCAGAGCCGATCGGTATTAATCGACACGTCCGGTGGAGAGACGATGAGGAATTTTCGAAAATGCATCAGCTCGCCCCCCATATCTTTTATTTCCCGAGCAAAGCCCGACGCAAGGGTGTTCAAATCACCTTCAACAGCGAGGACAAGTACGTTTCCGTTTTCCACTGTTTTCACCCAATCCTCTGGTGGTGTGGTCCCGTTAAGAATGCCCAGAACAACTTCATCAGCAGGAATTTCATCTAAATGATCTTCCGCATTTCGAAGGTCAAGATCGAATTCGCTCATACTCCACCGTTACCCGGGCACCCCAAAAGACTTCGGGCCTCTTTTTGAAGATTGTCCAACCACCCAACAGATACTCATCGGTAAAAGTTGAAAAACAGAACCAAAAAATAGCGCACATATATAAAGGCAAATATCACGACGATGAATATTAGGTATTAATACACATACAAATTCTTCCTAACTCGGTTGTGTACCGCGATTAGCCGCTAAATTCATCATTTTCTATCTACACATTTGTCCAGTTGTTTTGAAATAGCGGTGCATTTATATAGATACACGTCTGAGGAAGAGATACAATGTCATACAACGACACGGAGGATTCGTCGGCTACCCCGGCGGATCGAGTTCTTCCAGGGCACACTGGACAACACTGACGGAATTGAGTCAGTACGAATTTTCGATACGACACTGCGTGACGGCGAGCAATCGCCACGCACCTCGTTCGATTACGATGATAAGCGCGAGATTGCCGAGGTTCTGGATAACATGGGCACCCATGTTATTGAGGCAGGATTCCCGGTAAACTCTGAACCAGAATTTGAGGCGGTCTCGGACATCGCTGCAGCCACGGATACAACGATATGTGGGCTTGCACGCGTCGTCGACAAAGACATCGAATCTGCGATCGACGCTGGCGTAGACATGGTCCACGTGTTCGTGAGCACAAGCGATGTACAGCTGCAAGACTCGATGCATGCGAGTCGAGAAGAGGCCAAAGAGCGTGCGGTCGAAAGCGTTGAGCGCATTCGCGACGCCGGTGTTGAAGTAATGTTCTCACCAATGGATGCGACTCGAACACAGGAGTCGTACCTGATCGAGGTCATTGAAGCGGTCGACGAAGCAGGTGTTGATTGGATCAACATTCCAGACACCTGTGGTGTTGCAACACCGACGCGGTTTGCAAAACTCGTCACAACTGTCCGAGAGCATACCGACGCACGTGTTGACGTGCATGCACATGATGACTTCGGCCTTGCTGCAGCAAATGCAATTGCCGGATTCGAAGCAGGTGCACACCAAGCACAAGTCTCTGTCAACGGAATTGGTGAACGAGCCGGCAATGCAGCCTACGAGGAGGTTGTCATGACTGCAGAGTCGCTGTACAATGTCGATACCGGAATCGATACCACACAGATCACGAAACTGGCACGGATCGTTGAGGAGAAATCCGATATCCCGATTCCGGCCAACAAATCGATCGTCGGCAGAAACGCATTTGCTCACGAGAGTGGGATTCATGCAGCCGGCGTCATTGAAAACTCGGATACATTTGAGCCGGGTGTCATGACACCGGAGATGGTTGGTGCCCGTCGAGAGTTCGTGATGGGCAAACATACCGGAACGCACTCGGTTAAAAAGCGTCTGGTTGATGCAGGATACGATCCAACCGACTCGGAGGTACGAGCGGTAACGAAGCGTGTCAAAGAGTTCGGCGCTGAAAAACGCCGTGTGACTGACCAAGTCATCTCACGCTTCGCAGAGGAGATCGGTGTTCGCTCAAAAGAGGAGGTCAGAATTTAATGACTTCCTCGCGGTTTTTCTCCCACCGAGAGCGACCGCATTGGGTTCTGTCGTGGAGCGTCAACAGTTGCCAGACGCGTAACGATTATAAGCCTGTGGGAAAATCGAACATATACGATGGAACAGTCAATCGTACTCGGTGTACACGAGTCCGGAGCGATTGCTGTCGGTTCGATTATTATTGTAGGGGCCTAGTCCCCTACTTATCCCACCTCCACGATTCTATTGTACAACTTTCGAACAACAGTGCTGTCTCTGTTTCGAGACAGACAGCTGTAACCGACAGCACATCATGAGTAGGCGAACATCACAATCCAACCGAACCGTCCGACAGACAGACCATCAACCAATGAGGCCCTATCGATGAGTAAGCACGCAACTGCACCACAAGACGAGACCGCAACGGACACAAATCCGGACTCGGAAACAGACGCAGAATCGACTACAGAAGCAACACCAACACAAGTTACCAACGGCGCGACTGCGGTCGTCAGATCGCTTGAGAACGCGGGTGTGACGCACGCGTTTGGTGTGCAAGGTGGTGCAATTATGCCCGTTTATGATGCACTGTGGGATTCTTCCATTCGCCACATTACGATGGCGCACGAACAAGGTGCATCTCATGCCGCTGATGCATACGGTGTCGTGAAAGGAGTTCCCGGAATCTGTCTTGCGACGTCCGGACCAGGGGCAACAAATCTGGTTACTGGAATTGCTGACGCAGCGATGGATTCGGATGCAATGCTTGCCCTGACCGGCCAAGTGCCAAGCGGCATGGTTGGCTCTGATGCATTCCAAGAGACTGATACAACCGGTGTCACCGCGCCAGTCACAAAACACAACTACTTTGCATCGGATGCAACCACCGTCGGAAAGACGGTTGGCGAAGCATTTGCACTCGCAGAAGCTGGTCGACCAGGACCAACGCTTGTCGACCTTCCAAAGGATGTTACATTCGGTGAGACGGATGATGACCCCGGTCCACCAAAAGCACCTGCACGATCGTCGCCATCACCGGATGCTGATCCTGATGCGGTGATAGCTGCGGCAGAAGTAATCTCCCGTGCAGAGCGCCCAGTCTGTTTGTTTGGCGGCGGCGTTATCAAGGCCAACGCGTCCGAGCAGGCTCGTGCGTTCGCACGTGAGTACAACGTCCCAGTTGTGACTACAATGCCTGGAATCGGGTCATTCCCCGAGGACGATGAACTTTGTTTGTCATGGGCGGGAATGCACGGAACCGGCTATGCGAATATGGCAATTACACACACTGATTGTTTGATCGCAGTTGGGACTCGATTTGACGATCGGCTCACCGGTGGGATTGAGACGTTTGCTCCGGAGGCCGAGGTTGTGCACATTGATATTGACCCGGCTGAAATCTCGAAAAACATCCACGCGGATTATCCACTGATTGGCGACGCTGCAACCGTCTTAGAGCAGTTGTACGATGCGATCGACGATGATCCGGAGACGGACGCATGGGTCGAACAGTGCACAACATGGAAAGAGGAGTATCCGATGGACTATACAACGCCAGAGGATGAACCAGTAAAACCGGAGTTCATTGTTGAGGCGTTCGATGAAGCCACAGATGATGATACGATCGTCACAACCGGTGTTGGCCAACATCAGATGTGGGCCGCACAGTACTGGACCTACACCAAGCCACGGACGTGGGTTTCATCCCACGGGCTTGGAACGATGGGATACGGTCTTCCTGCGGCGATTGGTGCACGATTTGCAGCAGACGACGACCAGAGCGTCATCTGTTTTGACGGTGATGGGTCATTCTTGATGACACTTCAAGAGCTGTCAGTTGCGGTTCGTGAAAACCTTGATATCACGGTTGCTGTGCTCAATAACGAATATATTGGTATGGTTAGACAGTGGCAGGATGCGTTCTTCGAGGGGCGACATATGGCATCCGAATACAACTGGATGCCGGAGTTTGACAAACTCGCGGAAGCGTTCGGTGCCAAAGGCTGGCGTGTCGATGAGTATGACGAGGTCGCAGCGGCGATCGAAGAAGCACTCGCATACGATGGCCCATCGGTCATTGATTTCCATATCGATCCTGGTGCGAATGTCTATCCAATGGTTGCAAGCGGGGGCGCAAACGGCAAATTTGCCCTCTCGGAGGATCAGCTATGAGTTCAGACGAAGATCCAACGTCACAGCGAGGACTACAAGGAAAGCCGCCGGAACAGCGTCCACATCCAACTGGACGACGGAACAAACAAGGCATTCGGATCGATCCCGAAGCAGAAGCGGAACCACGTGTTCGCAAAGCGGTGGTTTCGGCGCTTGTTGACAACGAGCCCGGCGTGTTGTCCCGTGTTTCAGGGCTGTTCTCTCGACGACAGTTCAATATCGAGAGTTTGACTGTCGGCCCGACAACTGTCGAAGGGAATGCCCGAATCACGCTTGTTGTTGAGGAGACCGATCCAGGAATTGATCAGGTGAAAAAACAGCTCGCTAAGCTCAAACCCGTAATGTCCGTTGGCGAGCTTGAAAATAACGCTGTTAGAGCGGAACTTGTGTTGTTGAAGGTCCACGGCGATGAGCCCGATAAGGTCCACGCAATCACACAGATGTATGACGGACAGACACTCGATGCCGGCCCGCGGACGATTACCGTCCAGATAACCGGTGATGAGAGTAAAATCGATGATGCAGTCGATGCGTTCAGACAGTTCGGGATTATTGAAATTGCTCGAACTGGACAGACTGCGTTGGCTCGCGGTGACACCCCAACGACACCTGGTGAAGAGCCAGCACCGGAAGGGACGATCGCTGAGGAACCATCACAACCGAGCGCAAACGTACAGTATTCAGACGACTAACAGACGAAGACGAGACTACATATTACATAACAATGACTGACGAACTTAACGCAACAATCTACTACGAAGACGATGCGGACGCAAACTATCTCAGCGGTAAAACAGTAGCTGTCCTTGGCTACGGAAGTCAAGGCCATGCCCACGCACAGAACCTTGCAGACAGCGGGGTTGACGTTGTGGTTGGCCTCCGAGAGGACTCATCCTCCCGTGCGGCTGCTAAAGAAGACGGCCTCGAAGTTGCAACGGCAAAAGAAGCCGCAGCAAAAGCGGACGTCGTCTCTGTATTGGTACCTGATACCGTACAGCCAGCAGTGTACGAAGAGATCAAAGACGAACTTGAAGCAGGTAACACGCTTCAGTTCGCACACGGATTCAACATTCACTACAACCAGATTAAGCCAAAAGACGGTATCGACGTGACGATGGTTGCCCCAAAATCACCGGGGCATCTTGTCCGTCGAAACTACGAAGCAGGCGAGGGAACGCCCGGATTGGTTGCGGTCTATCAGGACGAAACTGGAGAGGCAAAAGAGCGAGCCTTAGCATATGCACAGGCGATCGGCTGTGCCCGCGCAGGCGTTGTAGAGACAAGCTTCCGAGAAGAGACCGAAACCGATCTGTTCGGTGAACAGGCAGTCCTGTGTGGCGGTGTCACGTCCCTTGTTAAAACAGGCTATGAGACGCTTGTTGATGCGGGATACAGTCCAGAGATGGCATACTTTGAGTGTCTCAACGAGCTCAAACTGATCGTTGATCTGATGTACGAAGGCGGACTCGGTGAGATGTGGGACTCCGTTTCGGATACGGCTGAGTACGGTGGTTTGACACGTGGAGATGTCGTTGTTGACGATCATGCACGAGAGCGAATGGAGGAAGTTCTCGAACAGGTACAAAACGGCGAGTTTGCTCGTCAGTGGATCGTCGAGAACCAAGCAGGTCGACCAAGCTACACCCAACTTCGCGAGGCGGAAGGCAACCACGAGATTGAACAGGTTGGCGAAGAGCTTCGGGCACTATTTGCGTGGGCCGAAGAGAAAGAGACAGAAGAAGACAAAGAGTCACCAGTTAACGCATGAACAACCGATCGAAGACGGGGCGGACAATGAAACAAGTGAGCCACACACATCCGTTTACGGGTGAAACCTTTGGCTCGGTCTATCGGCGAGGGCCACTCCTTGCAGATGGTGGGCAGACAGTTCCAGTTCGCACGGGCGAACAAACGGAGCCACATGAAGAACAGCCACGGATGCGAGACATCGACCATACACCACGACATGACGCGGAGACAAATCGTGTCTGGTCTCGTGGGCGACCCGCTGAAGTAGACGATGGAGATAATCAATGAGTAACGGAACACTATACGACAACGTATGGGACAAACACGCAGTCACTGAACTACCAACTGGACAAACACAGCTGTTCATTGGACTCCACCTTATTCACGAGGTAACGAGCCCACAAGCTTTTGGGATGCTCCGAGAGCGAGGGCTTGAAGTCGCATATCCGAAACGGACGCACGCGACAGTTGATCACATTGTCCCAACCGCAGATCAGTCCCGTCCATACGGTGATAGTGCGGCCGAAGAGATGATGTCCGAGCTCGAACAAAACGTGCGTGACTCGGGCATCGTGTTCGATGACCCGACGACAGGAAATCAGGGAATTGTTCACGTTATTGGACCCGAGCAAGGGATTACGCAACCGGGAATGACGATCGTCTGTGGTGACTCACATACATCAACTCACGGTGCATTTGGTGCGCTTGCATTCGGTATCGGAACGAGCCAGATTCGTGATGTGTTGGCAACCGGGACCGTTGCAATGGAGAAACAGAAGGTTCGAAAAATCGAGGTTACGGGTGAGCTCTCAGCGGGGGTTACTGCAAAAGACATTATCCTCACGATCATCCGAAAGCTTGGTACTGACGGTGGTGTTGGGCATGTATACGAGTATGCTGGGAGTGCAATCGAAAGCCTTGGCATGGAAGGTCGGATGTCGATCTGTAACATGTCGATCGAAGGCGGTGCTCGCGCAGGCTATGTGAACCCTGATGAGACAACCTACGAATGGCTCAAAAACACCGATGCGTTCAAAGACAACCCAGAGCGGTTTGAGACGCTGAAAACGTACTGGGAGTCAATCCGAAGCGACGAAGATGCTGAGTACGATGACGTCGTCACGATCGACGGCAGCGCAATTGAACCAGTTGTCACATGGGGTACCACACCTGGTCAGGGGATCGGAATTTCAGAACCGATCCCAGAGCCAGAATCGCTCAGCCCGGAGAAACAGGAGACTGCGCGGAGAGCGCAGAAACATATGCGTGTCAAACCAGGAGAGACGATGGAGGGCTACAACATTGATGTTGCATTCCTTGGCTCCTGTACAAATGCTCGGTTGCCTGACCTGCGTGCTGCAGCAGAGATTATTAAAGGACGAGAGGTTGACCCAAGTGTCCGTGCAATGGTTGTTCCGGGAAGCCAACGGGTCAAAGCAGCCGCAGAGGCTGAAGGCCTCGATGAGATATTCAGAGAAGCAGGCTTCGACTGGCGAGGTGCAGGCTGTTCGATGTGTCTTGGAATGAATGAAGATCAATTAGAAGGGGATGAAGCATGTGCATCCTCATCGAACCGTAACTTTGTGGGTCGGCAAGGATCAAAGGATGGCCGAACCATCTTGATGAGTCCACTCATGGTCGCTGCAGCGGCGGTGACTGGTGAGGTTACAGATGTTCGTGAGCTTGAGGAGGTGGTCTCAGCATGAGTGACGGACCTGCTGACATCGTTGAGTACGTTTCGGGAACCGGTATTCCAGTTCGCGGAAACGATATTGATACGGACCAGATCATCCCTGCCCGATTCATGAAGGTCGTCACGTTCGATGGCCTTGGTGAGTTTGCATTCTTCGATCAGCGTTTTGATGACGAAGATAACCAGAAAGAACATCCGTTCAATGAGCCACAGTTCCAGAATGCGAACATCCTCGTGGTTAATAACAACTTTGGCTGCGGCTCATCGCGTGAACACGCACCACAGGCATTGATGCGGTGGGGTATCGATGCGGTGGTTGGTGAAAGCTTTGCAGAGATCTTTGCAGGAAACTGTCTCGCACTCGGCATCCCGACAGTAACCGTCTCACAAGAGGATGCAGAGGCGTTACAGGCGTTCGTTGATGAGAATCCTGATGCAGAGATCGATGTTGATGTCGCAGCCGAAACGGTCACCTACGGTGACAAAACGGTTGATGTGACAGTTGACGATGCACAGCGGAAGGCACTTGTTGAGGGTGTTTGGGATACAACTGCACTCATGAAAGCAAATGCGAACGCTGTTCGTGAGAAAGCAAAATCGCTTCCATATATCCAGGATCATGAGGTTCCAGCGGTGAAGGATGACTGAGGAGATCGTTGTTATTCCAGGTGACGGGATCGGCAAAGAGGTCATCCCAGAAGCCAAACGGGTAGTTGAGTCGGTGATCGATGTTACATTCATCGAAGCCGATGCGGGTGATGCAGTCAAAGAAGAGACGGGAACCGCACTTCCACAGGAGACGTATGATCTCGCAGCCAGCGCAGATGCAACGCTCTTTGGTGCGGCTGGAGAGACTGCCGCAGATGTGATCCTCCCACTTCGAGATGCTGTTGGCTCGTTTGTCAATATTCGGCCTGCAAAAGCATACCCGGGTGTCGATGCCCTTCGACCGGAGACCGATTTGGTCTTCCTTCGTGAGAACACAGAGGGCGTCTACTCAGGACATGAGGATCGGCTTTCGGATGATCTGTCAACACTCACACGCGTTGTGACAACATCCGCATCCGAAGCATTGGCAGCGTTCGCTTGCGACTACGTTAGCGGCGAGGAACACGATGGGTTCACGATTGCACACAAAGCGAATGTCATGCGAGAAACCGATGGTCGGTTCCGTGACGCCGTTGTTTCTGTGGCGAAGGAAAACGATGTTCCTGTTGATGAGGTACTCATGGATGCGTTCGCAACCCGTGTCTGTCTCGATCCGACACAGTTTGACGTGATTGTCTGCCCAAACCTTGCTGGTGATGTGCTTTCGGATCTCGCAGCTGGGCTTGTTGGCGGACTTGGACTGTTGCCGTCAGCAAACGTTGGAACCGATCGTGCATTGTTTGAACCTGTTCACGGAACAGCGCCGGATATCGCAGGCAACGGGATTGCGAACCCAACGGCGACAATTCTCTCTGCGGCGATGATGCTTGAATATCTTGGATATGAAACCGAAAGCAACGCGGTGAACGATGCTGTTGAGGCTGTCCTCTCGGATGGTCCACGGACGGGAGACCTGGGTGGCAACGCAACCACTACGGAAATGACAGATGCGATCATCAACCACCTGTAACACAGGTTGTTTGGCTGTCGGCTGGAGTATGTAACCGGCCATGTTATTTTTTGTAGCTCTGTGCGGTATCCTGTTACAGTATGCCACAGATACAGGTATCAGAAAAGACGGTACAGCGGCTTGATCGACTCCGAGAAGATGATGAAACGTATGATGAGTTGGTTACAGAACTCCTCAATATCTATCGAGCAAGCGAGATGACGATGTTTCGGAGTGGCGATGGATAACAACGCTACTCTTGATACGCAATCCGAACCTGTTCCCACGTTCCTTTCTCTTCAAGGTGCGATTGTAGCAGGTCCGCATACGCCTGTGTGAGCTGTTTTGCAGCTGCTAACTGCTCGTCATCGACACCGTCGGAACTGCTACCAAGCCCAAGGGCATTTTTAATCGAGGAGACGATTCCGCCACTGGACTTTGTCGACGAGCCACCAGCACCACCCATTGCAGCCATTTGGGATTGGATAGTATCCAGCTCTGGCATAATATGTTTGAGTTTCTCAGTGTTTGCGACGATCCGTGCCTCCTCTGGATCGTCCGCGTGTTCGATCTCAAACTCCGTGGCAGTCATGATTAGCCCCCACTGTTGGCTACTAAATTGTGACTGGTGGACCTGTTCGTTGAACTGCCTATCGACCGCCATTCGATCGCCAACGATCGCATCTGTCCAGTTGCTATTGCTCATACACGACGTAAGAAAAGCAGCCGTATCAGCGTTTCCGTCCGGATGATGTATCGTATTCTATTCTCCGCTAAACTCTGGCTCACGACGCTCTGCAAATGCAGCGGCACCCTCTGCATGATCTCGTGAGTCAAGCACCGCTGCTTGGGCTGCTGCTTCCTGTTCGATCGCTGCGTCCAGCGACGTGTTCGGATTATGCCGGAGCAGTCGTTTGGAAGTCCGAAGCGCGACGGTCGGACCTGTTGCGATCGTCTCGGTGAGCTCGGTTGCGTTTGCCTCGAACGCGTCCGTGTCGTACACATGGTTTACGAGACCGATCTCTTTGGCTCGATCGGCATCAAGTAGCTCGCCAGTAAACACAAGCTCACGAGCAATATTGTCTCCGACAAGTCGAGGGAGGAGATACGAGGTTCCTGAATCTACTGCAAGCCCAACCTGACGGAACCCAAAGCTGATTTTTGCATCATCACTGAAGAGCACGATGTCACAAGCAATTGCTAGATTTGCACCGGCACCAAACGCAGCGCCGTCTACTTTCGCAACGGTTGGGAACTCACACTCTGCGACGCGTTGAATTGCACGACCGGTCTGTTGAATCACGTGTCTGACACCCGCATCCAGTGACATCTCATCAGCAAATCGTTCAATCATCATCTTTACATCACCACCAGCACAGAACGCAGGCCCAGCACCCGCAAGCACAACACAGCGCGTCTCTCCCCCCTCAATTTCATCTAACGCATCCATGATACCATTGGAGACCGCAATGCTGAGTGCGTTCCTTCGATCGGGTTGATTGATTGTGATTGTTGCAATGCCGTTACGCTGTTCAAGCAGTACTGGGTCGTCACTCATTCAGTAGCTACTGGATGGGCGAGCGTCCTAAATCCATACTAAATAATCACGAGCATCGTTTTCTTACGTTGTTTCTCAAAAAATGAGAGGAAACGGCGAGACTCAAGAGCACTGACCTGCTAGAGACGGTATGGACGAACCGACGACTCGACGTCGTGTACTGCTTGGAACTGCGGGTGTAGCCACAGTTGCGCTTTCAGGGTGTATGGGTGGCGATGATGGCGGGAACCCGGATGCAGATCTTGAAGAAGACACGTATGGAGACTGGTTCGCAAGTGCACGTGGATACGAGGGGACAGTTGATCAGACAGGCAACTCGGAAGTTACTGTCGAGGTTGGAACTGAAGGTGGATTAGCATATACGCCGGCAGCAGTACGAGTAAGCACTGGTACAACGGTTGTTTGGGAATGGACTGGACAGGGTGGCTTACACAATGTTGTCGAGGAGGATGACGTGTTTTCGAGTTCAAATAAAGGGGAAGAGGGTGCAACCTTCACGCATACGTTCGATGAGCCTGGTGTGTATCGTTATGTTTGTACACCGCACGAGCATCAAGGGATGGTTGGTGCGGTTGATGTCGTCGAAGAGTAGTTCGAGTTCGTGACGCTTACTCCGGTCGTGTTTTGATCATAAATTTCATATCGCCCTCAAACACAACGGTCCCTTCCTGATTCGTCATTGTTGTATCGATCACAACAAGACCAGCATCATCACGGCTGGAGAACGGTTTTGTTTCTATGACTTCCATTGCAAGTGAAATACTGTCGTCCATTTTGACTGGTGCTGGAATATCCATATAGTTCATGCCCAAGAATGCGACAACCGTCCGCTCGAGGAAGCCACAGCGATAGACGAACCCAGTCGCTAACGTAAACGTCATTGGCCCATGAGCGACCCGCCCACCAAAGTACTCCTCTTCGGCATAGTGACGGTTACTATGGAGTTCTGTCCAATCACCAGTAAACATCGAGTGGAATGTAAAATCCGATTCAGTGACCGTTCGACCAACACTCTGGAACGTTTGTCCAACAGCAAAGTCTTCGAAGTAGTGTGGTTCGTAGCTATATGCCATGGCTGTCCGCTCGCAACGAGGAATAAAAAAGCATAGTGATTCTACACGATCGATTATTTCATTGAGTCATGATAACGCTTAACACATATTGTAGCTTATAGTGTAATCGATGCGTGTTCAATCTGGGTTTAGATGTTCCGAGTGCAATCATCGGGTAAGCACGGCCTCATACCACTCACGATGCCCACAGTGTGACGGTAGGTTAACATCTCAGCGGACCTATTAGTCGACAATGGTTGACTCGGATGGTCCAACAAGCAACGATCCGCATGTAATTCGATCGATTGCAGTGACTGTTGATGATATCGTGACTGCAGTGGAAGCAAATCACCGAACCGATCGAACCGCTGTGCTTCGAATTACGCCGCCGTTTAACGGACGAATGCGCGCTCGCATACATATTGCTGGTGGTGAGGGTAAGTATGGCACAGCACCAGTTGAACCGATCCATATTGACCCATCTACATTTGTTGACACGGTTCCAGCGTATCCAGAAGTCGATGAGACCGCTGAACAGCTTGTGTCTGGGTACTCGGTTGAGAAGCACTATGAATCGCACACAAAAGCAGTCAGCGCCTGGAGAGAGACAGTAACAACCGAGCTAGTGGATTCAATCACTATTGAGACTCCAACCGGAACTCATTCAGTTCGTGTGGCGTATTTAGGTCGTTAGTGCGCGTGCTCAATCGACTCAAAAAGCTGCGGTGTGGAAGACTCCGCTTGCTCGTGGATACGTTCTGGAGATACTGCAGCCGAAATAATAAAATCATCCGCATTTCGCATCACTGCAATCTGTCCACGGATGTCGACTGACTGCCCCTCCATCACCGCTTCGGCAGTGAATAGTGAAGCGGTTACTGATTCGCCCAAGATTGTGTACGTTTCTGTCCCTCTCTGTTCAAGATTGGAGACCTCACCGTACTGTTCTGTGAACATCTCAATGAGTTCTCTGTGATCCAGCTCTGCAACGGGATTAAACTCTTGACCTGCAATCTCCACTGCAGGTGTTGCGACAGCTGCAAACACACCCGTTTCGGTTTCCCCCACATCAGGGATCTCGAACTGTTTGTAATAGATTGCAAGTTGGTTTGTCGCCTCGACCTCTCGTGTTTGTCCTGCAGCAGCAAACTCCTCGCGAAGCGTTTGTGCTTCCTCTCGATCGACTTCGTACCCGGTGTCAGCAAGCGTATTCGATGGCACTGTTGCGGGTGATGCTTCAACGCTGAGCGGCCCGCTTCCAGTAACAAAATCAGCACAGCCACTGAGCAGCGTCACACCACCGATCGACATTCCCAACAATTGTCTCCGTGATACCATGATTTATAAAAAATATGTGTTCGAGTATCATAAACGGTAACAAAAAGAGGGCTCTCCCAACAGTGAAAAACGCGAAAATAGATTATGTATATCGTTATCTGAAGCCCATTGCTTCGATCTGCTCTTGATACCGGTTTCGAATGGTCACTTCGGTGACTTGCGCAACGTCTGCGACTTCTCGTTGTGTCTTCTTTTCGTTACACAGAAGCGAGGCCGCGTAAATTGCGGCCGCCGCAAAGCCAGTTGGGGATTTCCCTGAAAGCAGACCTTGCTCAGCTGAAACGTCAATAATTTCCGTTGCTTTTGCTTGCACTTCTTCAGAGAGGCCAAGCGAAGAAGCAAACCGTGGGACAAACTGTTTTGGGTCAACCGGTCTCAGCTCAAGGCCGAGCTCTTGGGAGATGTATCGATAGGTTCGACCAATCTCTTTCTGTGGGACTCTGGACACTTCTGCGACTTCATCAAGCGATCGTGGGATTCCCTCTTGTCGGCATGCTGCATAGAGTGCCGCAGTTGCAACACCTTCGATCGATCGACCACGGATCAGATCCTCGTTGAGTGCACGACGATAAATCACGGAGGCAACTTCCCGAACCGATCGTGGGACACCAAGGGCGGATGCCATCCGATCGATCTCCGAGAGTGCAAACTGGAGATTCCGCTCACCAGCATCTTTTGTTCGGATACGTTCTTGCCATTTACGGAGTCGATGCATCTGACTTCGTTTTTCGGAAGACAACGAGCGGCCATAGGCATCTTTATCTTTCCAATCAATCGTTGTTGTCAATCCCCGATCGTGCATTGTCTCGGTGATTGGTGCCCCCACACGAGACTTGCTTTGACGCTCGGAGTGATTGAATGCACGCCACTCAGGACCGCGATCAATCTGACGCTCATCAAGAACCAACCCACAATCATCGCAGACGAGTTCGCCTTGATCTGCATCGGTGATAACCTCATCTGAGCCACACTCTGGACACGATAAGATTTCGTCCGATTGTTGTTCCGATTCCCGCTCCTGTTGGCGTTGCCTGCTCGGACGTTCCATTAATAAGGTTTTTGGTCGGTGGAGTATTTAAATCTTTGTGCAAGATATAATATCCACGATATATTAGAAATCCTACTTTTCAAATCTAAACACGTGGTATAACGCTTAGAAGTGCGTATTTCAAGGGTCAATTGCGTATACGAGATGTTAATATGTGTTGCTGTATAATTATTATCGTGACGTTTGATCACATGTTATATGATGTCTCACTGCTTGGAAATAACCACTGGGCATTAACAAACATTTTTGTATAACTAGTGAATATGTGTTTGTATGAGCACCACCCATCTCGCCCCTGCGGTACGTACATCTCACACGCACGAAATTACCCCAGTTGAAATCACTGAGTCTGAACTTGAGTCAACGGCACCCGAATCGCTCCGGGACCTCAAAGCAACGCTTGCACAGGAAGGATACCAGCCAACAACCCTCCACGTCTCTGCGTGTTTCAGTGAAGATTGTTCTCTCAAAACACAACATGAGATTGAGCGACTCCGAAACTCTGTCCGAACGGCGGCATTTCTTGGCGTTTCAACGCTTCAGATTGAGATTGATGACGTCGAATCGGTTGAAAAAACAGGAGACGCACTATCTGCCCTCTCGGAACGAGCGTACAGAGAGGGGGTTTCACTGAACCTTTCGGGGAAAGGGGCCGAACATATCACCCTTGAGACCACAGTGTAGCTGTGGCATCAAAACGCGCACTCGCAGGAAAGCTCTCGGTTGTTGCTGGATTTGAGAATCCACAACTTGGGCTTGAACAGTATCCAACGCCCCCAGACCTCGCAGCGCACGTCATACACTTAGCTGATTTACAAGGTGACATTGCGGGCCGAACAGTGATCGATTTAGGTGCTGGAACTGGTATGCTTACCCTTGGTGCGGCGCTACGGGGGCCCGCACGTGTTGTCGGCGTTGAAGTCGATCGATCGGCAATTGAGACCGCACGTAAAAATCAAAACCGCGTTGGAACAACAACTGCAATTCATTGGATACAAGCAGATGGTGGTCGAGTTCCACTTCAGTTATCCGAACCAACGACGGTCGTAATGAACCCACCGTTTGGTGCACAAAACGGCTCTCACGGTGCCGACAAGCGGTTTCTCAAAAGCGCAGCAGAGCTCTCTGATGTGTCGTATTCAATCCACAACGCCGGGAGTCAGTCGTTTATTGAGTCGTTTGCTGGAGACCACGGTGGTACGGTAACACACGCATTCGAAGCGGCATTCGAGGCGCCCAAGCAGTTTGCACACCAGACCACCGATCGAAAGGAACTCTCAACAGAAGTGTACCGCATTGTGTGGTCTACGTAACCGGTACTATCTCTGCTCGTTGCCATACCGCTCTTTTTCAGCAACACGAACTCGCGTCTCCGTTTCCTCATCAACAGCAAACAGAACGTTCTCTACGTTTTCTATCTGAAGCCCTGCAAGCGCTGCAGTCTCATTCTCTGCCGGGATCTCTTCGGTAGCCACGTCACCGTCAACATCCGTTGCAACAACAAAGACGTCCTCTACAACACCGACTGTGATGTTTTGTCCAGCGATGGTCGGCTCCGCAGTTACTGGATCGGAAACAAACTGCGTTCGTTCTTCTCCAGCATACCGAAGCGAGACGCGATACGCAGTCCCACTGTTCGCTGCACGCCAACCCTCGCGTTCTGCAATCACGGTCTCTTGCCACCCAACGCCACCAACGCGGATTGCTGCCCGACCATCAAACGCCAACCTGCCGCGTGTTGTCGCTGTTGTCCAAATATGTCGATCGGTGTTTCGAACAATCACACCCGAGGTGTTAACCTGTGTACTTTCACCAAACGCGTCAATATCAACAACACCGATCATACCATCCGGAACATCTTCTCCATACGTTATTTCATAGCCGTCGATTTCGATCGGATCGCCCGGGAGGTCGCTTTGATCTGCAGTGTTGAGGCTAATCGGAATCGTCGGTCCGAGAAGCGAGGCAACAGCAACCAACAAGACAACAAATGCAACCTGTTGTGTCGTCCCGCTCGTTAGTGACTCGAACGTCGTTGTTGGGTTTGGGACCACACGAGTTGGAAAGAGCGGCCGATCGCGCGAAACGACAGCGGCAGCAATGATCGTCGCTAATATGAACACAAGCGCAAGCCCGAGCCCTCGGTAGAGTATGTACTGCTCGCCACCTCGATACCAGTAGATCGCCCACAGTGACTGGCTTACCGCATAGAGTAATGCACCGGTCCACAGCCGAAGCGCAGTCGGCGGGTTATCGTTTCGGTACCACATGAGCGCAACACCAGCAACAACGCCAAGTAGGAGGCCGATCGCATGGCCCTGAACCGCAATGCCTGCAAACCACGGTGTACTGTATGTCGCTTCTGCGGCTGCAAACTGTACCGGGTTTGCGAGTGCATTGTTGAGTCCGCTAATCACCTGTCGAGCGGTGAGCGCGACCACGGTTGCGATCGGGTAATACACCAACGCAAACCCAGCAAATGCATAGACGACACCGGAGAAGCCGATCGACGGCCCAAGCGAGAATACACCTGTGAGAATGCCGATTGCAATGACTCCAAGCGGAAAGAGCACGAACGCACGAATGTATGGGTTCGTTCGGAGCGAACTGAAGGTTGACTCACCACGTTTGTCGGTGTAGTGACCAAACGCAAACTCCGCAAGCGGTGCAAGCGCGAGTGTCCCGATCATATTCCCACGCAGGTGACCGTAATTTGCGTGTGCAAACCCGGATACTACGACCGGGAATGGGTCAAGGTAGCTCCACGCACGGAACGGAATAACCGTTGGTGCATATCGGTTGTGGATCCCACCTTGGATGAATAGATACACCCCAATAACAAGTGCCATCGACACGATCGTCCCCCAGGGTACGCCAAAGAGCAATCGGGATCTCAGTGTTGCCCCCCACGCACCACGCGGTGTGTCGAGGCGGTACACAACGTAGAGCGAGCCAACCACTACAAAAAGTAAAAAGAGCTCAAAAATCGGTATCTGTTGGGAAACAGCAATGAGGTCAACCTGCCCGGAAAGACCAGTTATTGGTCTCAGGCTGAGTGAGCTGTCACTTCCAAACACCGTGCTCATACCGATAGGAGCCGTGGAGGGGTTAAGAAATCGCTGGTTGGTGCAGGGTGCGATAGTTGACCACCGCTATCTACCCACCACACGGCTAACTTACAGTTTGTTTTCGGCGTCTTTTGCGAGCTCTTCCATGCGCTTGCCGACACGACCGGCGCTCGAGAACTCATCTTCGCTCATTGCGGTTGCGAGTGCGTTTCCAAGGACAAACACTGCATGTTTGTGTTCGCTTTTTGATTTGTGAACGTGAGATGGGTCGACAGATAGCTGTTCGTACGGGTCAAACAGCGAGGAGTCGACGTCTTCGCGCGATCGGAAGTACTCCATAATCTGAACCATCTGTTCGTGTAGTTCAAGTAGCTCGTCTTTGTGCATAGGTCCACGTAAGACGGGTTACGTTTTAAGGATTATTGGGGAAACCTCGCACGCAGACAAAATATTAGAACACGTATTCGTCTTCGTGGCCCATCATTCCGTCGTCTTCGAACGCCGGATCCTCGTCTTCGAGGGGACCGCTTGTTTTGTATGCTTTAAGACCGGTTGAGAGAAGCCCTTCAACGGCCTCTTCTCGGTTGAGGAACTCGCCCTGCTCAACCAACTGCGTTACTTGCATTTCAAGGTGCTCGGGGATATTGATCTCGACTTTCGGCATCTGATCATTCTGGGCTTAACGGGATGGTTATTTAAACCTACCGCCGTGTATGAGATCTACACAACCGGAACGTCTGTTTCGTTGACTAGTACTACGACCGAATACAGTGAACCACCGCCAGAGCGGTATACATACACGTCTTGAGAATCAATCAGCGTCTATGAAAGACGTCACCGATCTCTATCAGTCATACAGTGATGATCGGCTCCCACCAGGGCAACGAGAAACCGATCGATTCCCCGTCCTGTCAAAGAGTGGAACTCCGAGTTGGAACCCAAGCGAGTGGGCGTTTGAGGTGTGGGGAGCAGTTGAGGAACAATTCTCGCTTTCATACGATGAATTCTGTGAACTCCCGTCAGAGACGCAGCTACAAGATTTCCACTGCGTAACGGGCTGGAGCAAGTTCGACTGCCAGTTCACCGGTGTCCGTTTTGAGACAATCACAGAGCGTGCGGAGGTCGCAGATGATGCGGTGCACGTGATGTTTCACGCTCTTGATGGATACACGACCGATCTAACACTGGAGGAGTGCATGCGCGAGGAGGTTCTGTTTGTGTATGAATATGACGGCGAAGAGCTGCCAGCAGATCATGGCGGACCGCTTCGTGTTGTGACACCACACAAGTATGCATATAAAGGTGCAAAATGGGTTACCGGTGTTGAGTTCCTTACCGAGCATGAGCTTGGATACTGGGAGCGCCGAGGTTACTCAGACACAGCAAACCCGTGGAACGAAGAGCGATATAGCTAATTTTCGATCGCAGCCGCTTTTTTAATAGTCAATCTAAAGAGTGCGCAGCCCTGAGTGAGAGTGAATGAGTCCGCCCCAGATAACTGATCGGCAGGCACTGGTGAGCCGTGCAACACCGATCAACAACGTGGACATCCGGGCGGTATTGGATGCAACAACCGAACCACGAATTGTTTGGGGTGCACCGGATCAAGCAACCGTCGTTGGCTGGGGGTCCGCTGCGACATTAGTTGCGAACGGTCCGGATCGCTTCTCAGAGATCCAAACACAGGCAGAAGCGCTTTTTTCATCGGGTGATGTGCATGCGGGGACAGAAGCCGCACGGCCACGACTGTTTGGTGGGTTCTCGTTTCACGAACAGACGGCAGCTCGATCGCCATGGAACGCGTTTCCGGATGCCCGATTTGTCTTTCCACGCGTGCAGGTTACGTATGCCGATTCCGGTGTCTGGCTGACGGTTAATGCAGTTGGGACGGATGCAACGCCAACACAGGTTGAAGACACGCTCCAACAAGCGAAAGATCGGCTCGAATCACTCGAACCACACAGTCACGATCCAGTTGCACCGGGAATTGGTGAATCACACCGAACAACCACGAAGCAAGCGTGGACCGAGAGTGTGAACGAAGCGACTCGACGGATCAACGCGGGTGAATTACAGAAGGTCGTGCTTGCACAAGCGCTTGAAGCATCGCTTGCCTCTGAGCCCTCGATCGGCGATATTCTCAATCAACTCTCAGTAAGCTATCCAAACTGTCATCTGTTTGCGATTGAGCCACCTGCGTCCGAGCGGATCAGTTTCTTTGGTGCAAGCCCAGAGCGTCTCGTTTCGGTTCACGGGCGAACTGTTGAGACGGACGCACTCGCGGGGACGACTGGCCGTGGTGAGACGCCTGCCGAAGACGAGTGGCTTGCCGAGGAGTTGCTGGCGGATCCAAAGAACACCCACGAACATCAGCTTGTTGTCGAAACAATCAGAGAACAGCTCAAGCCATACGTTGCGTCAATTTCGGTTGGCGATCGGCGTGTGAAACGACTTGCGACCGTCCAACATCTTCACACACCAATCACTGCTGAGTTAGCTACTGATGAGCACGTACTGTCGCTTGTCGAAGCACTCCACCCGACACCGGCTGTCGGTGGGCTCCCGCCTGAGAAGGCACTGGAGACAATTATCCGAACGGAACCATTCGAACGCGGGTGGTATGCCGCACCAGTTGGATGGATTGATGCTGCAGGTAATGGGACATTTGCCGTGGCACTTCGATCGGCAGTCACAACACCAACAACGGCGACGCTCTTTGCCGGTGTTGGCTTGGTTGCGGATAGCGACCCTGACGCTGAATGGGACGAGGTTGAATTAAAATATCGATCGATTCTTGATGTCCTTGAAGGCTCGTCAGTTCGATAGCCGTTTCCACATCGCTATTGTATGCACAGTTCATACTCACAGCTATGTCTTTCCCCAATCGGAACACGCTCTGGGCACACGCAATCGTTGAAGAGATTGCACGGGCTGGTATTTCTGCGGTCTGTATCTCTCCGGGTAGCCGATCGACGCCCCTAACGGTTGCATTCGCAGAGCATGACGACATCCATGTCTTTTCACACCTTGATGAACGCTCAGCAGCGTACTTTGCGCTCGGGCGGGCACGTCGGACAGGCGATGTGACGCCTCTTGTCTGTACATCTGGAACAGCAGCAACGAACTTTCATCCAGCAGTAATCGAAGCATCAACTGCGCGTGTTCCACTGTTGTTATTGACTGCAGATCGACCACCAGAACTCCGTGACTCAGGGGCAAATCAGACCGTCGATCAAGAGAAACTGTACGGTGATGCCGTTCGTTGGTACAAAGACCTGCCAGAGCCGGAAGCCACCGACAGAAAGCTTCGATCGCTCAGAACAGACGTCGGGCGAGCGATCGGCACCGCAACAGGAACACCGTCAGGACCAGTGCATCTCAATGTGCCGTTCCGAAAGCCACTCGAACCAGTGCATGTCGAGGGAGACATCCCTGACTCGCTTTCAGCGCTCGCAGCGACTGGTCGAACAGACGAGTCACCGTTTGTTCGAACCACTGCTGGGACGATGGGGCTTGGCGATCGAGACGTCCATCGGCTTGCAGAGGCAATTAGCGTCGATCGCGGACTGATTGTTGCTGGGCCAGCCGATCCCCCCGGGTATGACAAAGAGTCTCTCCTCGCATTCGCGCATGCGAGTGGCTTCCCAGTGCTTGCGGACCCACTCTCGGGGCTCCGATTCGGGGGCCAGAATCGAGTCGCACCGATCATCGGTGGCTATGATGCATATGTAAACACTGACGCTACTGCGCTGTGGCCGGATCCAGAGGTTGTGATTCGATTTGGGGCGTCACCAACGTCGAAACCGCTACGGAAATATTTGGCCGGGACGGATGCACGACAGCTCCTTGTCGATCCAGCAGGCGAGTGGCGTGAAGCCGAGTTCACGGCAACGGATCTTATTTCAGTTGACCCATCACAGTTCTGTGCACGGCTTGCACGCAGTATTCGACAGCCAGGTGATCCACAGTGGCGATCGAGATGGGTGGATGCAGACAACGCGCACTGGTCCTGTGTTGAACAGTCAGAAACGTTCTCTGAGGGTCATATCTTGAATACGGTTGTCTCGGAGAGCCCAGATCCGGCCACGATCGTCGTCTCAAATAGTATGCCAGTGCGCGATCTCGATCGGTACGGAAAGCCAACAACAACATCGATCACTGCGCTTGCAAACCGCGGTGCTTCCGGGATTGATGGCGTTGTCTCGACCGCACTTGGGGCAGGGAGTGCGACAACCGACCACCTAACGCTTGTGATCGGTGATTTGGCGTACTACCATGATATGAACGGACTGCTTGCGCTCGATCGGTGTGACGTCGATGCGACGATTGTGCTCATCAACAACGATGGCGGCGGTATCTTCCACATGCTCCCGATCGAATCGTACGATCCACCGTTTACGTCACAGTTTAAAACACCACATGGAGTAGACTTTGAGCCAACAGGTGAGCTGTACGGGAGTCCGTTCTATCGTGTCTCTAATATGGAGACGTTTACAGAACGCTATACTGAGTCGATCACCACGCCTGGCTCGACAATTATTGAAGTCCAGACTGATGCATCCGAAAGTCACGAGGTTCGAGATAACTTGCAGGCGGAGACGATTGAAAACGTCTCGTCGATCGAGTAACGCAAGGTACTTACCATCGTTCTCTCATAGATATAGGTGCGCGTGGGTAGCCAAGCCAGGAAACGGCGCAGCGCTTAGGACGCTGTCTCATAGGAGTCCGCCGGTTCAAATCCGGTCCCACGCATCCAATAAATCGGTGCATTCTTGCGTTTTCTTCCTGTCAAAACCATTTTAGTCAACCCAACGAAAAACTGTGACAATATATTAGAGGTGAATTTGGACCCCGGACACCACATGAAAATTGTCCCATCAGCCAATCGCGAGCGACTCAACGAGAAACAGATTGTTGACTACCACAGTTACCGGGAATCGTTCCTAGAATGGTTCTTCATATAGGGAAGAATCCCGTGTATGGCCTCGTTTATCAATGAAGGGAATCCACGCTCCATTCTGGGGTGTCCACAGTACCCTCAGATAGCCCTCTGCTTTGTTATGGGTTTATAGAGAACACAGCGAGCGAGGTGTGGTGATATCTGTAAGATTTCAAAAAAGGCCGACGGGCTAAACGACGGAGTTCCTAATAAGGGTAAGAATAAGAACCAATTTTGCTTGCTGATATATTTATTCACCCCATTGTGAAAAGAAAATGACTTCATGCCGATATTTATATTTATTTAAGTAATATTGGCGTGATTTCCCGGACGTGCCCTCTCTAAATTGTATATATGTTGTTAAGATCGTCTTTTCGCGAACATTATCCCCGCAAGTGATTACACTTCATCAGAATTCACCGGGAGCCAAGACCTATTATCAAGACGAACCAAATTTAAATCACGAAGATTTTGGAGCGCAGTTTGAACATCAGTACGGGACTCTCCCCATTCATCATCCCACTCAATCGGAGACTCATCAAACTTAGCAACCGTGCGGTGAATTGAGCGGAGCGATCTACCCGGATTTGCTCTAACTGCCCTGAGAACAAACTCTTCCTTCGAATTAGGTTCCTCTCTTCGTTTAGAGTCGTCTGCAAATAGGTCATCTGTAGTCTCGGCAGTTCGCAATTCCCCAAGGGTGGTATATTGTAGTGACTGAGGCCATTTGTTCTTGAACGGAATGGGGTCTTCCAATTCATAGAGGCTATTCTTTTCAAAGACAACGACCCTCTTCCCATCCTCAATTTCTTTTCTATCCACGTAGGATTCCGGTTCACGTCGAAGTTGAGCATTTTCGGGAGAAACAATCTCTTTGACCTTTGCTAAGTATCTCACTTCCTGAGCATCTCGAGATAGATACATAGCCACATAGTCTGGCTTGCCCCCAATCCGGACAAATCCCCAAGCGTTGTTTTCGGTGAGGAACTTGAGTCCCGATTCACGGGAAGGGAATACTGCGACCTTGGCGTTATCAGGGCCTGAGATATTCTGCCTTCTAATCGCTCCCACTACTCCACCCCCACCCGAATCAGGACTCTCAATCTCTTCTTCAATGTTATCGATGAGCCGGTCAATCATCTCCTTGGCTTGAGACTCAGCAGGTTGGGAGAGAGTTTCTGAGACGTTATTGGCTAACAGTTCAGCGATTTCGGTAGCTAAGTCATCCTTGTCTCTTCCGAGTGTATCACGGGCATCCCTCAATTCCGTAATGCGATTCAGAATTTTCACCCACTCATTATTCTCAATAGCATCTTTCGTAAACGCTCTCAGAATCGTAACTCTTTCACAAAGGTTCTGAAGGTCTGTCTTAGCGAGTGTATTCACATTGACTTTGGTATCAACAACCTGCCGTCTGTAGAACTCATAGTCTTCACCGTTGGTCAATATCCCTAAATTCACGTCTTCGTTCTTCAGGTATGCTCTCAGTTGCTCCCGGTGCTTGTTGCCGAGCGAGTTGTCAACGCCTTTGGCTTCAAGAAATGCGACAGGGGTTCCTTCCAAGACCAGCGCATAATCTACCTTGTAGGTCTTTCCGAACGCCTTCACCGAGTATTCAAGTTGAGTGTTGGCCGGAATATTCCATCCGAGAAGGCCAAGAAAATCCCGTAGGATTGCCGCCTTCGTGTTCGCTTCATCCATTTGAGGCGAAGCGTCTATAATTGATTGAGCGTGTTCAATGTACTCTCTCACCGCTTCCCGTTCCATAATTACTTACAGATTGTTCAGCCCAATGTTATCAAAGTATCTGACTCAACTCTCCAAACGACAATATCGTTTGGCCCTGTGGGGTGGGTGTTCTTATAATGATATAGACCCAAATAAGGCTTATCAGGCAGGGAATCGGTGAGATACGCCGGAATTGAAGTTGGTCCTACTGCAGCGCTTAGGACGCTGTCTCATAGGAGTGCGTCGGTTCAAATCCGGTCCCGCGCATTTTTGCTCCGAATAATAAGACCTGCAATCTTTCTGAATGGAGTTAACACAGTAACCGATCGAGGTTCAAATTTCAACAGTGGGTTCAATAATCCGAATCCGACTATGACGTTCTAACAGTCTTTATACGCCGCAGCAAGCCCATCAAGCGCTTCGTGATGTTCTGCCGTATGTGGTGCCGTGAGTGGTGATACACTCACTCGACCTTCCATGATCGCCCGCCGATCGTATCCCTCCGGATCAGGGATAGTACCATCTCGCATCTGCTCCCAGATGTAGTCTTTAATTGCCACCGTTGAGCCGTTCTTTTCGGCACCCATTTTGTACCACCGAGATGGTGTTGTCACTTCGATCGGTGCCACCGTTCCGTTAAACAGCGGTGCATTCACGTTGAGGTAATCAACCTGTTCGAATACGCCTGCATCGACCGAGTGTTTAACCAGATAGGTTGCGGCTTCGGTCGCATTTCGGTAGTCTTGCGGGTCGGTCGCCTGTTCACGCCAATTGTCGCTTGCTGGAATATACATCGAGACGGCGATCGCTGGCACATCAAAATATGCGGCCTCAACTGCAGCACTCACAGTGCCCGATCGGCCGAGTACGTACGACCCAATGTTTGCACCTTTATTACAGCCAGCGACGACAATATCGGTATCTGGACACAGCGACCCTAGCCCTGCAACAACACAGTCTGTTGGTGTTCCAGCAACTGCGTATCCGAGTTCGTGTTCTTCAAGTGTAACTTCGTGTGACATCGATCGACCAACCGCGCTCTGGTCGTTTTTTGGGGCGACGGCAGTGACAGAGCCGACAGTATCTAACGCATCATAGAGGGCACGGAATCCAACGCTGTCGATACCATCGTCGTTTGTCAGCAAAATCGAAGGGTCATCCATGCGTGACAGTTACGCGGACAGCGCAAAAACACACCGACAACCCACAAAGAAGACAAGGGGGGAGCATATATCAGAGAGTATGGGACTCGGTAGTACAACAAAAAAGATTCAATCGATTGCTGATACCGCAGAGCAGATGTACCAACGAATGAACGAACTCCGGATTCAGGTCGAAAATACCCAAGATACGGTACAGACAACCGGTGAAAAGGTGCAGAGACTCGAAGCAGAAATTATTGAACAGCGAGCAATCATTGAAGCGATCGCCGAAGAGTTGGATGTTGATCTTGAATCAGTCACTGCTGAAGCTCATATTCTAGAGGCAGAAGCCGAAGCGGAGAAGGCTGATTCGGACAACACTGATACCGAGTCATCGATCGATAACGCAGAGGAATCAAACAACCCCACCGAATAACTCTCCGTATTTATTGACAACGGGTCGATGAAAAGGTACACAAACAGGGGCAACATTTGCCTACCTAATGACAACCCATCGGCAGCCACTCGATTCTGTGCTTGAGACGATCGGCGAAACGCCGCTCGTCCGAGTACACGCTGGGCCTCCGGGAGTTCCGATCTACGCGAAATTGGAATCGTTCAATCCGGGGGCGAGTATCAAAGACCGGATTGGCAAGTATATGCTTGAAGAGATGTTAGCAGATGGAACCCTCAAACCAGGTGGGACCGTCATTGAGCCAACCGCGGGGAATACGGGTATTGGAATCGCGGTGGCTGCAGGTCAACTCGATTTGGAGGCTGTGTTTGTTGTCCCAGAGCGGTTCAGTCTTGAGAAACAGCAATTAATGCGCGCTCTTGGTGCAACGGTCATTAATACACCAACTGAGAAGGGAATGGGATATGCGATCGATCGGGCTCATGCGCTTGCCGAAGAGCTTGCGAACGCAGTTGTTCCACAACAGTTTGAGAACCCACTAAACGCTAACGCGCACTATGAGACGACCGCACCGGAAGTCTATGAGGCGCTTGAAAATGAAGTCGGGGCGATCGTCGCCGGTTGTGGGACTGCAGGGACACTCATGGGGATGGCACAGTATGGCCGAGAATACGATGCACAAACCCATGTAGCCGCAGTCGAGCCGGAAGGTTCACTCTATGCAACATTCACTGGTAAGGACGTCGAAGAAGGATCGTACAAAACGGAGGGTATCGGAACGCATGATCCATCAACAAACGCCTTATTTGACCCCACGCTTGTTGATGAAGTGCTTCGGTTCTCCGATCGCATGATCCACGAAGAAATGCAACGGCTTGCGGCTGAGGAAGGCCAGCTTGTAGCTTCCAGTGCTGCAGCAAACAGTTTAGCTGCACAATCTGTGGCAAACCGGATCGCTGACGGATCCATTGATGCACCATCCGATTCGGTTGTTACGGTGTTTGCAGATTCAAGTGAGCGGTACCTCTCGAAAGGAGTGTATCGATCGTACGACGAGTGGGAAGGATAGTCCGACAGTGAGGCGTGAATCAGCACTCCAAGCTATCGAAGTAATAGTCCGTGCTCAACTTTCATACAGCGGTCTTCTACAACAGTGAGTCCAGCGGCTTCTGCTTTCGCAACCGCATCGTCATCATGAATTCCAAGTTGGAGCCAAATAGTATCTACGTCACCACGTGCTTCGTGCCGATCAAGAACTGAGTCAACAATCCCAGCAACTTCCTCACTTGGCCGGAACACGTCAACAATGTCGATCTCCGAATCTATATCTGCTAGTGACTCAACGGCGGGGACTCCAAGAATTTCATCCGCATATGGATTGACCGGAATGATCGTATAGCCGTGTCGCTGGAGGTACGCTGGTACTTCGTGTGCTGCTTTCCCGGGCGTTGTTGAACAACCAATAACTGCAACAGTCTGTTTTTTAAGTATCTCCGTCAGTCCGGCAGCATCTGAAACAGGCATACATAGACAACAACGGTAGCGAAAAAAAGTGTTTGTGGCGTATTGTTCGGTCTCAAAGGCCGGAGGTCAGAGGTCAGAGGTCAGAGGTTAAAAGCCAGTCACGATCGAGCAATTCGGATATCTGGATCAGCATCTTCACTGGTGGTGATGATCCCATCGAAGAGCTGTGTGAGCGTATTCATTGTCTGTTGGTCATGTGCTGTCGAATCAATGCAGAACAGGCCAAGTCCACCAACGCTTTGAATACGTCCAGTAAAGACGTGAAGGAACCGGAAGACAGTCTGTAGATCGGAGTACATTAACAACGTTGACAGTGAATGCACCATGATCCGGTTCTTTTGGATCCCACGATCTTGGTAGAACGCTTGGAGAAACTCAGAGAGTTTGATTCCAATACCAGTCATATCAACCGGTGAAGACGTGTACTTGATTCGCTCATCATCAAGTACATCATTTACGCCTTGTTGGCGAGTGACACAGTCGACAACCGCAACAGGTCTTCCTTGGTACGCTGTTCGCTTCTTATAATCGCTCAACACTCGCTCTGCACCGTCTTTTGTTGTCACGACGATCGCCCCGTTCTTTTGTTCAGTTCCAGCCGCAAGAATGTCAAGACACAGTGCTCGTTTACCTGTCAGTGGTGGACCTGTGACGAGTAGATTGGTGCCTGGTTCGACCTCTGTCTCAAGGTCGGGACCTAAATCATACATTGTGTGATCCTCGTGAATACCACTCCCGACTTCTGCCACTCAAATGACGTTGTATCTCGTCGGAAGTCATTAGCTGTTAAAAACATACTCCGAGCCAGTAATATTCTTTTTGATTACGACGGAGATGTATATTTATATTTTCAATCATCAGACACCGCCAAGTCGCCCTAATAAAAATGCAACTGCAGCGAGGAGCATCCCCACTTTGAGATATTTTTGTCCAACTGTTGGATCACTGAAGGATCGATAGGTCGCCCACAACATCACAATATCCGCAGGAATAATCGCGAGCAGGTAGATCAAGCCAAATGTTTCAGTTACATACGGAATGACACTCGCAGCGACACCGAGAACGATTGCACCGGTACCAACCCACAATGCAGGTCGCTCGCCAATGACAATCGGTAGCGTCCGAAGATTCTCCTTTCGATCTCCATCAATATCTTCGACGTCCTTAACAATCTCTCGAGTGACGGTTGCGATTGCAGCAAGGAAGAACAATATTATCGCCCCAAACGGCTCACCGACGGCGGCCCCGCCAAAGAGGAACGTACTCCCTGTAAGGTAACCAACAATAACGTTGCCAACCCCCGGAAGCCCTTTGAATAGCTCTGTGTACGCAAGGAGTGCGAGCAGATTGATCACTGCAATAATAATCGCTTCGATCGGAAGCAAGAGTGCCGCAGTGACTGCACCAAAAAAGAGTGCAATGCTGAATACAAGCGTTTCGCGGGGACTTACACGACCGCTTGGGATTGGCCGATCGGGACGATTAACTGCATCAATCTCGCGATCGAAGTAATCATTGATCGCATTCCCAGCTCCGGTTGCAAGTCCAGTTGCTGCGATCGCAAGCGCAACATTCAGCGGACTAACGGAGAGCCCACCCGCAACAAATGCACCAATAAATGTGAGAAAGGATGCAGCGACGACATTGCCCGGTCGCGTGAGTTCAACGCACCCACTGAGTTTCTGTGTGAGACTCATACCCCTCCGTTCGTCTGTTCTTGTGGCCCCTGTTCTGACATACCCACTCTCATCAGGGGAACCGAATAAAACACCCGCATCTTGTGTTTGTGTCGATCGCGTGGTATAGTGGCGCACTCTCGATGCAGACCGACGGCCTTATAACCAATCTGACCGCTACATGTGAATGCGGGCACTTAGCTCAGTCTGGACAGAGTGCTTGGCTTCGGACCAAGTTGCCGCGGGTTCAAATCCTGCAGTGCCCATCACATTTTGTGACAGTCCACATTTCGCAGACGGGAGCGACCCGCTTATAAAAGATACCCCGATCGGCGTAATAGAAGGTTACTTACGACGCATCAATCTACGTCTCTTAGTACCAAAACCGTCGGAAAATCCAGTCATTATTATTTATATCCTCTGATTCCTACTTTTGAGATGAATAAACACTCAAGCAAATTCCAAGTTCGAATGCTTGTATGAATACAGCTGAATATCTTGATCATCACAGTACGAAGCAAGTTTCGCAGCATGGATCGTTTCCCAGTCGCCAGGCCCTTCTTCTAAGTGTGGCTGGAATGCAACGTTTACAGCCTCATCTTCCATAGCGTTTCCATAAATACTGGTCTCTGCTTCCGGTGGTAACACTTCAATCACAATAGCAGGGTCTCCTCTATGGCCCTCTTTTTTCACAACCCGATCGCCAGGTACGGACGGATTTTCTGGCATCTGATTCAGGTGAGCTGTGTTCGGTCCAATATCAATCAACTCATTCATTGGATTCAGCGAGATCGGCTCCAACTTGGCAGGTGTTTCACCTGAATACTTCTCGTCCATTTTTACCTTCGTTACCAAGCTATGAACCCACTCCCAACCAAGTAGAATAAGAGCATCCTCATTATCACGATGTCAAACCATCACAATGATATCGTCGTCTGAATCATTCTCAACCAATGACTCTGGTGAAAAAGCTGAGATATCTCTTGATGTTTTCACATCAACTTCATACTCGAAGATCTCAAAATCATAGCTACTGAAACTCTCTGGATTGCAGCGCCGAATCGCCTCTTCATTCATCCAAGTCCACATCTCAACAGGAAGATACTCTCGGCAGAACCGTTCAAAAGCTATTTCTCCAAGGTTTCCTACTCGCTTACTATCTAATTTATCACCCTTACATCCCTGTAGTAGTGCTTGGTGATTTGATCGTTCTCTGTCAATTTCGTCTGGTTCAAACCGATACATAAGTGACTCACCGGAAACGACACCCCGTATCTTGACCGAACAATGTATGGGGCCAAGGTATAGGAAGCAATCTCCGTAGCTTTGCATCTATTTGTCCTGAAAGATATAATTTCCCCTCAAGCGATAGTTCTACAAAAAGCATCTTTTCTATCAGTTCGTGACGTGTGATTACAGTATTGGTTCGTGTGTTCGAATGACTATTTACGGACAGAGACACACGAAATAAAACCAATATATAAGGACACAAAATATTGCCACAGCTGAAATCGAATCCACTGATAAGACCAGTTATGTGAAACAACTTCCACTCTGTTGGTCGAGTCTACACACTTTTACTCAGTTACTCAATAGAGATATCTATGACGCTAGAAGAGGATGCACTCGAGTATCATAAATCGAAGCCACCGGGCAAGATCGAGGTTACCACAACAAAACCGACAAACACCCAGCGCGAGCTCAGCCTCGCGTATTCGCCGGGCGTTGCGGAGCCGTGCCGCAAGATCGCAGCAAATCCTGACGATGCGTACCGCTACACTGCAAAAGGAAATCTTGTTGGTGTGATTTCAAACGGGAGTGCCGTACTCGGGCTCGGTGACATTGGACCACAAGCATCAAAACCGGTTATGGAAGGGAAAGGAGTCCTATTTAAGCGATTTGCTGATATTGATGTCTTCGATATCGAGATTGGTCATAAAGACACCGATGCCTTCATTGAGTCTGTTGTTGGGTTGGAACCCACATTTGGCGGTATCAATCTCGAAGACATTGCTGCACCGGAGTGTTTTACGATCGAAAAGCGGCTGCGTCAACGAATGGACATTCCAGTCTTCCATGACGATCAGCATGGGACTGCGATCATTACTGGGGCAGCTCTACTGAATGCACTTGAGATTGCCCAAAAGGATATCAAGTCGATACAGATCACATTTGCGGGGGCTGGCGCTGCCGCGATCGCAACCGCTCGGTTCTATGTCTCTCTTGGGGTTCAAAAAGAGAATATTACGATGGTTGATATTGATGGGATTCTCACTGCCAGCCGTGCTGACGCTGGTGAACTTGATCCATACAGTCAAGAGTTTGCTCGTGATATTCCGGATGGCGGCCTTGCGGATGCAATTGCCGGTGCGGATGTCTTCGTTGGTCTGTCTGCTGGTGGGATTGTTGACCCGGAGATGATTCGATCGATGGCGGCAGATCCGATCGTGTTTGCGATGGCAAATCCGGATCCAGAGATTGGGTACACTGCGGCTAAAAACGCCCGCAAGGATACGGTCATCATGGCAACAGGCCGATCGGATTATCCAAATCAGGTCAATAATGTGTTAGGGTTCCCGTTTATTTTCCGTGGGGCGCTCGACGTCCGAGCGACCAAAATTAATGAAGCGATGAAAGTTGCTGCCGCAGAGGCGTTGGCCGAGCTTGCAAAAGCAGACACGCCTGATGCAGTTCGCAAGGCCTACGGTGACCAACCGCTCAAATTCGGCCCAGAGTATATTATTCCAAAACCGATGGACCGTCGGGTTTTATTCGAAGTCGCGCCTGCAGTGGCAGAGGCTGCAATTGCTAGTGGTGTTGCTCGGAGAGAACTCGATCGTGACCGGTATGTCGAGCAGCTTGAGGCTCGCTTAGGGAAGTCACGAGAGATGATGCGTGTCGTGTTGAACAAAGCAAAAAGCGATCGCAAACGGATTGCACTCGCAGAGGGTCACAGCGAGAAAATTATCAGAGCAGCACATCAGCTCATCGATCGTCATATTGCGGACCCAATTTTGATTGGGAATGCAGCCCACATCAGGCGGACGGTTGACGATCTTGGGCTAGCGTTCGTTCCGACAATCGTAGATCCGACAGCCGAACCGTATGATAAGTATATCGAATCGCTGTATACCCAACGACAGCGCAAAGGAATTACACGAAGGGAGGCTGCCGAGCGGATTCAGGATAGCAACTATTTCGCCTCAATGATGGTACAGCAGGGAGATGCAGATGCGATGTTAACTGGATTAACACATCACTATCCCTCTGCACTGCGACCACCGTTACAAGTCATTGGGACTGCAGATGACGTCGAATACGCTGCAGGAGTCTATATGTTGACATTCAAAAATCGTGTGATCTTCCTTGCGGACGCAACAGTCAATCAGGATCCTGATGCAGAGACGCTCGCCGAAATCACTCGGCATGCTGCAGCGACTGCGCGTCGATTTGATGTCGAGCCACGGGCTGCGCTCTTATCATATTCGGACTTTGGAAGCGTCGACAACGAAGGGACACGGAAGCCCCGCCGTGCAGCCGAACAGCTACGAACCGACCCGAGCGTTGATTTCCCAGTTGATGGTGAGATGCAAGCAGATACTGCAGTGGTCGAAGAACTGCTTGAGGGAACATACGAATTTACAACACTGGAACAGCCTGCAAATGTGCTCGTGCTCCCAAACCTTGAGGCAGGTAATATCACATACAAACTGCTCCAGCGGCTCGGTGGTGCAGAGGCGGTTGGCCCAATGTTGGCAGGGATGGCAAAGCCAGTGCATGTGCTCCAGCGTGAAGATGATGTGAAAGATATCGTTAATTTAGCTGCTGTCGCAGCAGTCGAAGCCCAAGAACCCGAATAGCAACACTATGTCTTTGACAATCAGGTAACGTATCGATCGTTCCAGCGTGGCCTGAGACAAATGAAATGCGTACGCTCTTTGTATGGCTACCGAGAACGTGGAGACAGATGACAAAGCGACAATTCGCAACCAATGGTGTCCACTCAGGCGAAGGAGAACACGATGCACATGGTGCACTCGTTACACCAATCTACGCAAATGTAACGTATCGATACGACTCTCCAACAGAGATGAAAAGCGAGTATCGGTACTCACGGATGAAAGAACCGACGCGAGAGTCACTCAACGCCGTTGTCTCGGATCTCCATAATGGAGAATATGCACGCACCTTTGCGAGCGGGATGGCTGCAATCAACACGCTCTTTACCACCGCTCTGTCTGCAGACAGTCATGTTGTCGCCGGACAAACCCTCTATGCAGAGTCACACACACTGTTGACGCGTGTCTTTTCTGATTTCGGTGTCGATGTGACGTTTGTCGATACAACAGATACAGAGAACGTTGCGAATGCGATCGAAGAGAACACTGATCTCATCTATCTCGAGTCACCAACGAACCCAATGCTGCAGATTACAGACATTGCTGCAGTCGCAGCGATCGCGGATGAACATGACGTACTCATGGGGGTTGATAATACGTTCTCTTCACCAGCACTCCAACGGCCGCTTGATCTTGGTGTTGATGTTGTTGTTGAGTCGCTCACAAAATATGTCTCGGGGCACTCCGATGCGATCGCCGGTGCGATTGTGACAAACGACAAAGCGCTTGATGCGGAGTTTGAGGTGATACAGTACAACCAAGGCGCAACCCTTGGCCCACATGATGCATTCCTCGCGCGCCGCGGTGCAAAAACACTCGGTGCACGGATGGAGAAACACTGCGAAAATGCTCGTGCAGTTGCACAGTTCCTTGATGAGCATGATGCAGTCGATCGCGTCTACTACCCAGGCCTTGCGTCACATACCAACCACGAGGTTGCGGCTGAACAGATGGCGGACTTCGGTGGAATGGTCAGCGTCGAACTCGATGCGACGCTTGAGGAGACGATCGCCGTACTTGAAGCGCTTGAGGTGTTCCAACTGGCAGAGAGTCTCGGTGGTGTCGAGAGCCTTGTTGAACAGCCAGCAGTAATGACGCACCAAGACCTTTCAGTCGAGGAGCGCGACAAAGCAGGCATCGCTGACAGTTTGATCCGATTCTCGATCGGGATTGAGGGAACTGAAGACCTCCTCCACGATCTCGAACAGGCACTTGCGGCGGGCTGCAACTAATCTACGCTACTGCAATGACGCTCGAATACGACACGATCGAATCATTGGCTGCTCGCTTAGTCCAGATTCCGTCCGAAAACCCCCCCGGAGAGGAAGCCACGTGTGCGGAGTTCATTCATCAGTGGTTCACTGATAGAGACATCGCTGCCGAACTGCTCGAAGAACCGGATCCCGATCGACCACAAGTCGGTGCACGTGTTGGTAGTGGTGCGCCAACACTTGTGATTAACGGCCACACAGACGTTGTCCCTCCGGGCGACCACGATGCATGGACAGACGGCCCGTATGACGGAGTCGTCTCCGACGGTCGCCTCTATGGTCGTGGCAGTGCAGATATGAAGACCGGGCTTGCGATCGGGATGCTGTTATTGGCTGCGTTTGCAGACCGACTCTCGACAGGAGAGCTGCCAGGTTCGCTTGTATTTCATGCTGCAATGGGCGAAGAAACCGGCGATCCAGGGACAAAAACGCTGCTTGAACAAGGCTATGATGGTGATCATGCGATCGTGATTGAGCCAACTTCGTTCCGTGCCGCAACGAGTTCAAAAGGACTTGCCGTCTATGAAGTGACACTCACCGGTGCGGCAACACATGCAAGCCATCCGGAGAAGGGTGTTAACCCGATCGAATCCGCTGAGCCGGTCCTCAACGCCATTCAGGAGTATAATACAGAGCTCATCAATCGCGGGACAGGCCTCTGTGGGACCGCGCTTGCAAGTGTGACCGAATTTGAGTCCGGTGTGGGATCGAACTACGGTGTCATTCCCGAAACTGCTCGGTTTATTTTCGATCGACGGATTGTGCCGGGTGAATCACTGGAATCGGTCGACGCTGAGGTGTATGCGCTATTTGATGAGATTGCGGCTTCGATTCCGCTCTCAATCGAGGCGACGCGAGTCCAACATTATGCTGCATCGGACATTCCGGTTGACGATCCGCTCGCAGTCCGAACACGTGAGCTCTCAGCGGACCGTGCTGGTGCTGACACGAAACCATGGGGAATTGAAGCCGCAACGGATATGCGGAATTTCATCAACGATGCAGACATGCCTGCGATTACGTGGGGACCTGGGTCGTTATCACAAGCACACACTGTTGATGAGTCGATCGACCTTGCCGAAGCCGCACTCGGTTATGATCTGTTGACACAACTCACAGAGGAGTTCCTCAACGGAGCAATCACGGACAACCGGTAGCGACCGGTTTGTCACTATTGTCACCGTTTCACCGATCGAACGAAACTCCTTTTAGGCTCGCTGACTGACTGATCAGTCAGGACTCAATGACGAGCGAACAGACACATGACAAAATTATGGAGGCCACGCACACGGCCCTCTGTAAACAGGGATATGGCGGCCTCACAATGCAAGATATTGCAAACGAGGCTGGCAAATCAAAGTCGCTTCTTCATTATCATTATGATACCAAGGCTGACCTCCTCGTCACATTTATCGAGCATCTACTCGACGACTTTGAAGATCGAGTGGCGGTAACTGAAGATGCATCGCCACAGGATCGGCTGCTCTCATTTATTGAGTGGTTTATTATCGAACCACACGAGGAGGAGCGAGCAGCATTTCATCTTGCACTGTTGGAGCTTCGGGCGCAGGCAGCATTCAACGAAGCGTTCAGCGAACAGCTTCGCGCAAGCGATGAGCTGCTCCGGGAGACGGTTGCATCGATTATCCGTGAAGGGATTGGCGACGGTGTATTCTACGATGTGGAAGTTGAACCGCTCGCAGCAATGATTATTGCAACACTGGATGGTGCACGTACCCGTCAAATCACACTTTCGACCGACTGGTATACCGAAACCGTCTGTACGCAACTGATCTCTGCCCTCCAAACGATGCTCTTTGTTGATTCGGAAGTGGTGACTCCGCGTGAGTAACGGGCAACGCTCACGAGTCGCTGGAGGCGTCGATGAGTAAATCGAAGGAGACCGATCGATCCGTCAACGTCACTGATGGAAAGCTTGCAGGGCCGCTTGTCCTGCTGTCTGCACCGATCGTTGGCTCACAGCTGCTCCAAGTAGCATACAATCTTGCAGACACCTACTGGGTTGGGCGTCTCGGTGAGGATGCAGTTGCAGCGCTCTCGTATTCATGGGCGATCGTGTTTCTGATGGTGAGCGTTGGTGGTGGACTCACGGTTGCAGGAACGGTCCTCATCTCACAAAATAAAGGTGCAAACAACCTCACACAGTCACACCACGTTGCCGGACAGACGCTTTCGTTTGTCACACTCATCGCAGCAGCCTTTGCGGTTATCGGCTATATTGGATCGCCATATCTGCTTTCACTGGTTGGCGCAACGCCCGGAACGGACCCGCACACATTGGCGACACAGTACACGAGAATCATCTTTATCGGTGTGTTGTTCATGTTCTGGTTCTTCATTTTTGACGCACTCTCTCGTGGATGGGGAGATACACGGACACCGCTGTATCTGATGGCAGTCAGCGCGCTCATCAATGTAGTCATTGATCCATTCTTGATTCTTGGCTTTGCTGACAATCCCGTCTTTGGCTGGGTTGGGATGGAGTCGCTTGGAGAGACACTCTTTGCGGCAACCGGATTTGAAGGGTACGGGGTTGCTGGTGCTGCCGTTGCCACGGTTATTTCCCGCGGCCTAGCAGCAACGGCTGGTCTCTACATTCTCTTTAGTGGTCGTGTTGGACTCAAACCACAGCTTTCAGACCTCATTCTCCAGCGAGAGACTGTGGCGAAAATCGTTGAAATCGGCGTCCCGATTGCAACCGAGCAAGGATTCCGATCGCTCGGAATCGCGCTTCTCACCGCAATCATTGCGATCGCAGGTGACCAAGCGGTTGCTGCATATGGAATCGTAAACCGTCTCTCCTCGCTCATGTTTCTTCCTGCGCTTGGGCTTGCTCGTGGGACCGAGACTGTTGTCGGACAGAACATCGGTGCAAACCAGTTCGATCGCGCAAAGCGGGCGGTGTATCTTAGCTCAGGAATTATCGTTGGCGTGTTTATTCTCGTGCTGGCAGTCGCGATCCCGTATGCGGAGGCGATCGTTGCATTCTTCATTGAAACAACAGGCGAGTCGACGGATGTGGTGACGATCGGTGCGGCATACATCATGATCGCTGGGCCAGCCTACATTTTCCTTGGCGTCTTTCAGATGCTTCTCGGAGGGTTCAGAGGCGCAGGAAGCACACGTGCGGCAATGCTCTTTTCGCTACAGGAGTTGTGGCTCTTCCGCCTGCCGATCGCATACGCAGCGCTCGTCTGGTTTGATGTTGGGATCGTCGGCGTCTGGTATGCCGTTGCGATCTCATACATCGCATCAGCCATCACCACCGCACTCTGGTTCTTCCGAGGAACGTGGATGAAGCGGGTCGTCGACGACGATTCTCCAAAAGACCCGGACCCAGCAGTTGGGACACAAACAGCGGGAGACGACTAATATGAGTAAGACAGCACAATCAGACACAGGAATCGGCTCAAAAGCAGTTATTTTAGCAGTGGTTGGAAGTACGTTCTTCGTCGGCTTTGGTGGCGGTGTGATTTTCCCAATCCTCCCGAATTTGGGTGTTGTCTTGGGAATCACGCCGTTCATGGTTGGAATTATTCTGAGTGCAAATCGGTTTACTCGGCTGTTTATGAACGCCCCTGCAGGGATGTTCGCCGATCGGTTTGGCACCCGAAAACCGTTCATTATTGGGCTATTCATCCAAGGATTTGCCACCCTTGGCTATGTCATTGCGCTCAATTCCACACTGCCGGAGGCTTGGTTCCTTGCGGCTCGATTGCTCTGGGGCATTGGGAGTGCATTCGTCTTTGCAACCGCCTATACGATCGTTGCAGATATTACACCGAGTGAATCTCGCGGTTTAGGGATGGGAGTTGTCCGAGGTGGAATTACGCTTGGGTTCCCAACGGGCGTGGTGCTTGGTGGAATCGTCAGTGAGTGGTACGGCATCTCGGAAGCATTCATTCTTGCGGCTGTATTTGCACTCTTGGCAGGTGTTGTTGCGTTTGCAACGGTCCCCGAAACACACGTTGAAGAGGAGAACTCAACCGTCAAACCATGGGATGTAGATACGAGTATTCCTGCAGTCACCGTCGGATTAGTTAATTTTGGGCTCTACTTTGCGTATATTGGCGCGCTGTTTGCATCGCTTGTGATCTTCCTCGATGCATACGACATCGGTGTCTTTGGATTTGGGGCCCAAGGCTCATCGGGAATCTTCATGGCTGTGACTGTCCTCTCAGCGTCGGCGTTCATGATCATCGGTGGGAAGATGAGTGATATGCTTTCTTCACGGGTCCCGCCACTCATGGGTTTCATTGGCGTCTCATTTATTGGCTTTATTCTCCTCACACTGAGTACTGAGATTTATGTGCTCACGATCGCGTGTATCCTTATTGGAGCTGGACAAGGTGGAACGAGTGGCCCACTTATTGCGCTGCTTGCGGATCTAACACCAAGCGATCGGATGGGTCGAGCGATGGGGACAAATAACGTCTTTGGCGACATTGGTGGCGGACTCGGCCCAGTTGTAACGCTTCCATTGATTGATTGGGTAGGATTCGCTCCAATCTATGCGGCGTGTGCAGTTATTCCACTACTCGCCGGCGCGGTGCTGCTTGTCGGTATTCGGCGTGAGACCGGCTCGGCACTTCCAAAGACAGACCTTGTGAGTGCAGACTAAGATGATCGCAGAGCTGTCACTCGTGGTTGATCTTGGCATTGGTGAGTCCCTCTCTGAGGCAAGTGGGATTGTTCAGTATCTTCTTGTATTTATTTTCGCTGCGATTCCATGGGTCGAAATCTTGGTTGTGATTCCGATCGCGATCGGTCTTGGTCTCAACCCATTTTTTGTTGGTATCTTCGCGTTTGTTGGCAATATTGCGACTGTGTACCTGCTCATTATTTTCCACAGACGGATTGCAACATGGTGGGCAGAGCGGAAGTCACGTGATCCCGATAAGCCCACTGAAAACGATGACACAGGGCGATCGAGCCGGGCACGCCAGCTCTGGAAAAAGTACGGAATTGCCGGCTTGGCACTGGCTGCACCAATCGTGACAGGCGTTCATTTGGCTGCCTTTATCGCAATGCTCGCAGGGAGCCGTGGCCGCGTTGTTGGATGGTGGATGACTGTTTCAATGGCAATCTGGACAGTCGTTATTGTGATCGGATCGATCTATGGGCTTGGATTCCTCGGGATCATCTAGCGCTGTTGTGCTCGCTCGAGCGACCCCACGAATCCAAAGTATGCCACAATCCCCGCAAGCATGAACATATAATACGCCCATGTTGGGCCATCAAGTATCGAAAAGATGGCGCTGACGATCGTTACCCAGACGATCGCAAACGCCAAATCACCAACCATACCCCACTTTTGTGCTCGCACATCAGTGAGAAACCCATCCAGTCGACTCATTTGAGACTCACAACAGTGATTACCAGACCCCAATAAATAAATCCAAACTTCCAGTTAGCTGTTTGTCGGAATCCGTGCCGTTGGGCTCTCTGCCTCGGCCTCATCGTATGTGGCATACAATATACCAAGCACAATCAATGTCGCAGTCTCTAATATTTTTGAAATCAGTGCCGTTGTTTCAACAGCCAAATGAGAGACCATCGTCTCGATGAATCCTGTGTCGTGATGCCCACCCATTTCACCCGGCCCCCATGGCCAGAACGCACCATGTCCTAAGACGGTGTGCCATGCTGCATACCCGACAATGTATGTCGCCATCAGGACCATCCCAAAAAGATAGATCTGTTTTGGGTCGTGTCCATCGAGAATACGCGTGATGCCAAAAATAATGAGGACGCTTGAGAGAACGAACGTGATCGGCCGTGGATCGTGAACCATACCAATCTCAATCTGTGTGACCAATCGCGGGAACCCCCAATAGAGGTGGACTGCCGCAACTGCAAGTGCGAGTGCTCCTGCGAGGTAGTGAAGCCCTGTCCGGTTCATTGGTAACTACTCAGCGATGGACGTACCTGAGCGTTTCTTTCTCAGGTAACTTGTGAATCGACGTTCACCGTTGTAACTTCCTCATCTGCAAGCGATCGGATCAGCTCTACCGCATCCCACACATCAACAAACCGCGTGTACAGCGGTGATGGACAGAGCCGAACCACATTCGGTGGTCGATAATCAACAACCACCCCCGCCTCCCGAAGTGCGGCACTCAGCTGTTTTGCGTTTGGATGTTCGATCGACACATGGCCACCTCGACTAGAGGGCTCTCGTGGCGTTCCCACCGAAAACACCTCACCAAGCCGTCCATCAACAAGCGTAATGAGATAGTCGGTGAGCGCGACGGATTTCGATCGGATCTGTTCAATTCCTGCCTCATCAATCACCGCAAGCGCACCTTCAAGCGGTGCAGCACTCAACATCGAGACAGTTCCAATCTGCCATGCACCTGCCGTTTCAGCAGGTGTAAACGTCTGATTCATCTCAAACTGCGTTGCTTTCTCATGACCCCACCACCCAGCCAATGTGGGTTCTGCTCCGAAATGGTTCTTATTCACATACAGTCCTGCCAGCGCACCGGGGCCTGCATTGAGATATTTATAACTACACCACACCGCAAAATCGACGCCGACAGTAGACAGTTCGTGTGGCACAACACCGACAGAGTGCGCACAATCAAATCCAACGTATGCATCTGCCTCGTGTGCAGCCGTTGTAATCGCTTCAAGATCAAATAGCTGTCCGCTCCGATACAATACACTTGGCATAAAAACGATCGAAATATCAGCATGCGTCTCAAGCGCGTCAATGATCGCATCCATCTCAATCGTCCGGCCATCACTGCTTTCGACAACCCGTAGCTTCTCATCAGGATCAATGCCGCGCTGTGTGAGTTGTGCGGCGATCGCATAGTGATCCGTCGGGAAGTCAAGATCGTTCACTAACACCGCGGGAGGGGGAGTATTTTCAGGCTGCTCCGCAAGTGCGAGGTCAAGAAACGTCCCAATGAGTGTATGTATGTTGACTGTCGTTGAGTTTCCGACGACGACCTCCGAAGCGTTCGCGCCGACAAGCGGTGCCACTAGCTCACCGAGATACTCCCCGTAGTGGAACCAGTCGGGATCGCTGTCGGTCCACCCACGGATTGCAAGCGCTTTCCACTCCTCGACAACCCGATCGAGCGTTTCGATCGACGCATCCGAGGCAAGTCCAAGCGAGTTGCCATCCATATAGAGCGCATCCTCCGGCTGGATGAACCGATCGCGAAATGACGCAAGCGCATCGGCGCTGTCGCGTTCGATTGCGTCAGCCCGATCGTACTGTGGAGACATACCACATCACAGACCTGCAGATAAAAACCAGTTCCTGTCTGCGCTTATTCTCGTGCGCCAATCAGTCGTCGAATCTGCTCGACATACGCACCCACAGCAGGATCCGATCGCCGTCGTGGTCGGGGGACATCAATTGAAACAATCTCGCTGACACGCCCAGGGTCGGCCGCCATCACGACCACTCGATCAGCAAGCGCGACTGCCTCGTCAACGTCGTGCGTAATAAAGAGAATCGTCTTTTTTGTCTCCGTCCAGATCTCCAACAGCTCTTGTTGAAGATGCTCTTTCGTTCTGGCATCAACCGCGCCAAACGGCTCGTCCATCAAAAGCAGCGATGGGTCGACGGCAAGCGAGCGGGCGATCGCAACTCGCTGTTTCATCCCACCTGAGAGCGCTGATGGATACGATGATGCAGCATCTGCTAACCCAACAAGCGAAAGCATCTCTGTGACCCGGCGCTGTCGTTCTTTTTTATCAACACCTTGTTGTTTGAGACCAAAGCCAACGTTCTCCTCTACAGTGAGCCACGGGAAAAGGTGGTATTCTTGAAAAACGACACCCAGTTCAGGCCCTGGTTCCGTCACTGCTGTTCCATCCAAACGGATCTCCCCATCCGTGGGAGGCTCCAGTCCAGCAACAATTCGAAATAGCGTTGTTTTCCCACAGCCAGAGGGGCCAACAATACAGACAAACTCACCATCATCGATCGAGATATCGACAGCATCAAGCGCTCGAACTGGCTCATCACCACCGAACGTTTTGCCCACTCGATCGATATCCAGTTTTGTCATCTCATTCATGCTCGCCATCGGAGAGCCCTCCGTTGTCCAACGCGGAACAGTGTATCAACTACCAGGAACATCAAACTCAGTACGAGAATGTAGGCGATGACGCGATCGACAAGTAGATTAGTGCTTGCTCGTTGGATTTCGCGCCCGATGCCCGGAACACCAAAAATCTCGGCGGCAACGACAAGCATCCAACAGCGACCAATCCCGGTTCGAATACCAGTCAAAATCTCGGGAAGTGCACTAGGAATGACGATCGTTCTGATTGTCGCAAGGTTTCCATTCACGCCGAGGGTTCGACCAACGTCGATGAGATCATCCGAAACCGATTCAACGCCACCATACGTCGCGTAGAAGTTGATCCAGAACGCACCGAGTGCAATAATAAATGCTGCACCGACATGGTTGATTCCGAACCAAGCGATTGCGAATCCAATCATCGCAAGCGGTGGGATCGGGCGGAGAATCCGAACCACTGGCGCAGTGATCTGATCAGCAGTTCTGCTCCAGCCAAGAATGACACCAGCACCAACACCAAGTGCGGTTCCCACGATCGTCCCCGGGAGCCAATGCATCATGCTCTGTTGGAGTGCCGTGGTCATGTCACCGGATAGTAACTCATCAACAAATCGCTCGCCAACCGCGATCGGAGACGGGAGCACAATATCCGGCTGTGTCAATGAGAGAAGATGCCACAGTATCAAGAAACCAATGACACCAGAGACACCAAGCAGATACGATCGTACCGTCTCCGAATCGATACGTGAACGGTATCGTATCCATGGCTGCGTTCCGGAGGCAACACCACCGTCAGTTTGTTTCCGACCCATGCTTACAACGAGTCGTAGAGCGTATAATCGAAGATGTCATCCACTGATAGCTCGGCTTCCGTTTGTTCATTTTCAGCCGCAACACCCGCAAACACTTCGACACCGGACTCGATCTCTCGTGGATCAGTAATGAAATTTGAAAGCGGCGAGTCAAGCGCTCTTCGTGCACGATCCTCTGGCATACCGATTCCGTCGCTTACATGAACGGCTGTTTCATCGGGATGGTCGTTAATGAATTCGGTTGCTCGGACGTGCTGTTCGATGAACTCCAACCCAACACCGTTCTCTCGGACTTCATCGCTCATGAGCGTCACCGCAGCCGGCTGTCCGGGCATAATCTCGCTTGCAGTTCGGAGCATTGTTACATCGGAGTCCTCTTCCTCAGCGATCGTTGGAACCGGCTCCATGATGCTTGTGCCGTCGATCTCATCATTTGCGATCGCTTGCCAGACTGCACTTGCACCGTTTATTTCGGTAATTTCGACGTTCTCGTCGTTTTCTGGATCAACACCGTTGTTCGAGAGCCAGTAGCGTAGCAAGACGTCAGGGACACTCCCTTGCGGGAACGTTCCAAACCTGAATGGTTCGCCGTGTTCATCTGCCCATGCCTCGAATGCTTCTGGGCCCTCTGTATCGTTCCACAATGGGTGGAACGACTCATCTGTGAGTATCCCCATCGGTTCAACAATGTTTGCAGCGGTTACCTTGGCGGGTATTCCTCGATCGATCACAATCATCGAAGGGACTGCACCAAACATTGCAACGTCAATCTCATCGCCGGCGTATGCTTGGACGATCGCGGGTCCATCACTGAACTCACGTCCGTCAACGGAGACGGAAAGATCGTCAAAGTACCCCTCACCCTCCATTACGAAATACTGCAGATCGGGATAGATCGGCATATATGCGACTCGGAGTTCGCCAATATCGTCATCACCGAGGCAGCCCGAGAGTCCAGTAAGCCCTGCCGTTGCAGCAATCCCAGTTCCTGTCGTTTGAATAAACTTTCGTCTGTCGATGCTCCTGTTGCTCATGCCCGTAGTCATTACATCTCTTACGTGCCCAATCAATAACCGCCCTCTGTCTACGGTAACTGCCGCGGCTGGCTGGGTTACGTGCTTTTGTCCTATTCCCGTATGAAAACGCAGCGCATCCTCCAACACCCGCAGATTCTATTTCACCGTATGTCACAGAAACCGGTAATTTACGTCTGTTTGTATGACACTCCACAACACAAGGTAAGAACTATCGCTCCCCGTACCCGGAGTGTAGGTATGACGGAGTTTTCCTCTCGTGTTGAACGGATTTCGATCAGTGGTATTCGGAAAGTGTTTGAAGCCGCAGGCGAGGATGCAATTAATCTTGGACTTGGGCAGCCGGATTTCCAGACGCCAGCGCACGCTCGACAGGCAGCGATCGATGCAATCAATGATGGCTTAGTGGATGCATATACCCAAAACAAAGGGACGGAGTCGCTCCGGGAGGCCATTGCTGCAAAACATGAACGTGATCAAGGCATTGATCTTGACCCAGACGATATCATCGCAACAGCAGGTGGAAGCGAAGCGCTCCATATTGCGATCGAGGCACACGTCGATCAGGGTCAAGAGGTTATTATCCCTGATCCGGGCTTTGTCTCGTATGATGCACTAACCAAGCTTGCCGATGGTGAGCCGGTTCCAGTGCCGCTCCGGGATGATCTGACGATTTCACCCGACGCAGTTGAAGACGCGATTACAGAAGACACCGCTGCATTCATTGTTAACAGCCCAGGAAACCCGACCGGTGCAGTCTCACCAAAGGAGGATATCGAAGCGTTTGCACGGATTGCAGATGAGCATGATGTGCTCTGTATCTCCGATGAAGTGTACGAATACACGGTGTTTGAGGGCGCACACTACTCGCCAATCGAGTTCACAGAAACAGACAATGTTGTCGTCGTAAATTCAGCTTCAAAGCTCTACTCGATGACTGGTTGGCGACTCGGATGGGTGTTTGGCTCCGCCGATCGGGTTGAGCGAATGGTTCGGGTTCATCAGTACGCACAAGCGTGTGCAAGCGCTCCCGCACAGTACGCTGCTGAGGCTGCCCTCACAGGGCCACAGGATATTACCGAGGAGATGACAGCGTCATTCAAGAAGCGTCGAGATATCCTTGTGGATGGATTGGAGTCACATGGGATTGCGGTCCCAACTCCAAAAGGAGCTTTCTACGCGATGCCGGAGGTTCCAGATGGTTTTGTCGAGGAGTGTATCGATCGTGGCGTAATTCTCGTCCCCGGTGAGGCCTTTGGTGAACACGGAGCAGGCTATGCTCGAATCTCGTACGCAACAGATGAAAAACAGCTTCGCGAGGCGATCGAAATTATGGGCGATGCAATGGCTGCGCTCGAATAACGGCGCGAGTTAGCTTCGTGCTTGTGGCGCGCGCAAACGCTCTTCGCGCCGTGATTTTGGTGTGATGAGCCGATCAGTCACACGCCGTGCACCGACAATATTCCGTGCGAGTGGACCAACTGAGCCTTCTGCAAGATAGCCGCTGAGATAGATGTTTGATTCAGTTTGGTCTGTGGTCTCCCATGCGAGCGTTCGATCGTTGAGAATTGGCATTCCTCGATAGCCACGTGCAAGCGAGAGAGTGCTCGCAACGCGATCGCAGAGCGGATGTGCGTACGTCGCTTCCGTTCCGGTCGCAAGCAACACGCAATCAGCGGTGAGCATCGTACCGGTTGTCTGCTGAAGCCGGATACACTCACCCGCACTCGTTGCGGACTCCACCTCACCGTATTTGATCGTGAGCCTATCCGCATCAATCGCCTGGTCCATTCGATCGAGCAAATGCGGTGGGATCGTTCCATCACGGCGCTCACGCTGAATAACTTCGTATCGACCCTGCGATCCTGCAGGCAGTGAATGGAGTTGCTTTTCGATCCGTTGCCAGTTCATCCACGGCGGTGCTGCCTCCGTATTTGCTTCCCGTAGCTCGTGCCGTGAGAGGAGTGTTACCGTTGCACCGTCTCTGATGGCTTTCAGTGCAGATTGTGCGGCAGTAATCCCACCACCAACGACAACCACGTGCGTGTCCGAGTGGACTGGTGGCTGATCTTCATCCCATACGTGGACAATCCGATCGTCAAGATGGTTCGAGCATGATCCAACTTCGGCCCAAGGAGGAACGGCTGGCGTTGTTGGTGGGCCAAGTGCAAGCACACAGTTTTCGGCGGCGATCGTTGTGGTCGGTGTGCTGGCCACAAGTAGCTCACCATTCGCCTCAATATCTACGATCGGCTCGGATCGATGGCACTGATTCAGACCCGATCGCTCAATGACTGACTGAGCGTGGTCAAGGAATAACGAACGTGTTGGCCGTGGCGGATACCCCACCGAGTCGACAATCTCATCTGTTCGATCGTGCTGTTCGGCAAACGATTCAAGATCAAACGGCTCCGCACCGACATGTTGGACGTACGTCGATCGAAGCGTCTTCATTCCACACTGTTTCGCCTTCTCGGAAAATGCGGCCAAGAGCTTTTCATGCGGATCACAGATACAGAGATCGCTTTTGTTGAGGCTAGTTTCGCGCAGTAGCCGGTTTCCAATGTAGGTACCATGGATACCCCCGCCAACAATGAGGTATGAGTACGGCGTCTGTTCGGGTGTTTCGATCGCCATAGCAGTCTGGTTGAATAACACAACTCAGTACTAATAACAATTTTGGAAATTGTAATAACAAGAATTAATAAGTGAATTCTATTTTTTGTTACGTATGGTAAATCAGACGATCCCGGTGACTGTACTTAGTGGCAATCTCGGTGCTGGGAAGACAACGGTACTTAACCACCTGCTTCGTTCGGCGACCGATCGAGAGATCGCAGTGCTTGTTAACGATATGGGCGAGGTGAATATTGATGCAGAGCTTGTCGCAGAGGCATCAGATATCTCCGAGGAGGACGACGAAATAATTGAGTTGTCCAATGGCTGTATCTGCTGTGAGCTTCGTGGCGATCTGTTGGACGCGATCGGCCAGCTTGCACGGTCACGATCATTTGATACACTTATTATCGAGTCAACTGGTGTTGCTGAGCCGCTTCCGGTTGCACAAACGCTTACACTTGGATTCGACCAGACCGATCTTGAACCAACCGAGTTCTACGAAGAAACCGGTATTGAACCGCTCGAACAGTATCACTTGGATACCGCAGTTACGGCTGTCGATGCCCATCAGTTCTTTTCGACGTTCCGATCGGAAGAGTCGCTACTTGATGGTGACACTGAAAAGCAGCTCGGCGATCTCCTTGTTGAACAGATCGAGTTCTGTGATGTGTTGTTGCTCAATAAGTGCGACCTTGTCGATTCAGCACAGTTGGACGAGATTGAAGCGATCCTTGAAACGCTCCAGCCCCGAGCAGAGATCATTCGAATAGAACATGGACAGGTCGATCCGGATGCTGTGTTGGAAACTGGTCGATTTGATTTTGCGGCTGCAAGCCAGTCTGCGGGTTGGATCAATGAGCTTCAGGAGCCACACCAATCCGCAGAAGAAGAACATGGCGTCACCTCATTCGTGTTTGAGACCGGCCGTCCGCTTCACCCGGAGCGATTCGCAGATTTCCTTGATCATGTCCCTGTGTCGATCGTCCGTGCAAAAGGTCATTTCTGGATCGCCGGCAGAGAGGACGAAGCACTGACACTCAACATTGCTGGACAATCAATCCGTGTCGGTGCTGGCGGCCAGTGGATTGCGACATTGCCAACTGAAGAACAAAAAGAGTATTTTGCGACGTACCCGAATCTCGAAGCATCGTGGAATGAGACGTGGGGCGATCGCGGCTCGCAGCTTGTCTTCATCGGGACTGAGATGGACCACGACAGCATCCGATCACAGCTTCAATCATGTTTGCTATCGGAAACAGAGATGGACGAACAGTGGGAGCAGTATGACGATCGGTTCCCACAAATAGAGCCAGAACCGGATCCCGATTCAGATCTCTCAGACAATGAGGCTGGAAAAGATGCAGCTGAGATCGCACTGACCGACTAACATGTTGGAAATGAACAGTACAGACATGCACACTGTTTTGAGGGATCCATGTGAGTAGCTGATATGAATCCGCTTGATCTTCGTACACAGATCCCTATTACGAGTGAATGTGCATTTTTTAATACTGGTGCGAGTGGACCAAGCCCGACTCCAGTTCTTGATGCAGCAACCGGATTTATCACTCACCACAAAACGATCGCCCCCTACACAGATGGGATGTACCCACACGCAGACAGTGCGTATGAGTCCAGCCGAGAGACAATCGCCACACATCTTGGCACCGCCCCTGAAAACATCGCACTGACCGAGTCGACAACGGATTCGATCGGGATGGTTGCTGGTGCGATCGACTGGCAGCCTGGTGATGTGATTGTCCGGACAGATACGGAACACCCCGCTGGCGTACTGCCGTGGGAACGCGCAGCCCGTGTCCATGGTGCGACTGTCGAGGTGCTTGAGACGGATGCAGGTGTGATCGATCGAGAGCAGTTCACAGATGCGGTTGCTGATGCACGAGTGGTTTGTTTTAGTTCGCTTGTGTGGAGCTATGGAAACCGAGTTCCAGTGCGAGAACTAGTTGAGATCGCCCACGACCACGATACGTTTGTCATTGTTGATGCCGTCCAGTCAGCCGGCCAGATGGCTGTCGATCTTTCCGAATGGGGGGCAGACGTGGTTGCAGGCTCCGGTCATAAGTGGCTGCTCGGGCCATGGGGGTCGGGGTATCTCTATGTCGACCCGGATTCGATCGATCAACTCCACCCACAACAGGTCTGCTATCGTGGCGTTGTTGATCCGAATACACCAGCATACGAACTCAAACCGAATGCACTGCGGTTTGAGCGCTCAACTGCCTCACCGGCACCACACGTTGGGATGGCAGCAGGCATCGAGCTGATCGAATCAATCGGTCTGAATACCGTCGAATCACGAATCGAGTCGCTTACCGATCGGCTCAAATCACAGCTTCCTGAAGAGCGATTGTACGGACCACAATCGTACCATTCGGGGCTTGTCTCAGTTGATGTCGACAATCCAGATGCCACTGTTGAAACATTGAAACAACAGGGGTTCATTCTGCGTTCGATTCCAGATATTGACGCCATTCGAGTCTCAGTACACGTGTTCAATACGGAAGATGAGGTCGATCGTGTTGCTGCTGCGATCTCTGAACTGTTGTAGCAGTCGGGTGAATAACACAGCGTAGTGGCGTGTTAAGATCCATCATACCAGGCGGAATCTAAAAATCAAGCGTTGAGGAGCATCCGTATGGAACTCGTGGAAGCCACCGCAGACGATCTTGATGCGCTCGTCAGTCGCTGGTACGACCTCGCAAAAGGAATCGAGGAGTACTCCGAACTAAATGCACTCACTTACTCGAACGTTGACGAGGTTCCAGACGACGGGTTCCGAGCCCATCTTAACAGCGACGGCACCACCGACTATCTCATCGTTCACGAAAATGAGACAATCGGATTCGTCACGCTCTCTGTGGGCCGTCATCCCTCTCGAACGTACGCGAAATACATTCAGATTGTGAACATCGCGATCGATGAAGACAGCCGGGGGAAAGGCCACGGTACTGCTGTTGTCGAACATGTCAAAGAGCGAGCCAGAGAACACGGCTGTGATCATCTCAAAGTTTCCTGTGAGTGGCAAAACGAGGATGCCCGCCAATTCTATCGTCAGACTGGATTTAAACAAAAACAAGTGGACTACGCACAACCACTGGAATAAGCCGACACGGTTGGTATAGAATTGTCTGTAGTGTCAATTTGTACTCACGATCTTGATCACTACTTCTGAGTACACACAACGTACACAACGGAAAACATAGCCAGGCTCTGTGAGCTGCAATAGCAAGGATTACCTCGAGTGCAATCTGAGTGAACGAACGAATGACAGACTCGTTCTGGTATCCGTCAGTGGACGACGTTCTCGCCATCCACGACGACATCGTATCAGAGTACTCTGACACGCACGCTGGCGTCCAGAATCGTGGCGATATCGAGTTTGTTTTGAACTACGTCAAGGACGGGAGTTTCGGGACGGTACCCGAAACGATCCACGAGAAAGCGTTTCACCTCATCCGGCTGTTGGTTGCGAACCATCCGTTCGTCGATGCCAACAAACGCACCGCGCTCAACACGACGGTCGTATTCTACTTCCTCAACGGATATCGGTTCACATACGACGACGAGATCAGGACGATCCTCAAGCAGTTCGGCACCGATCAGACGACCGTCGAAGAAGCAGAAACCATCGAATACCTTCGTTCTCACACTGAAGAAATCGACCTCGTGGGAGAGATTGAACAGTGGCGCGACGATCTCATCCGGTACGGACTGGACGAACTAACCGGCGACTCGTCTAACCCGAACGATTAACCGAAGTCGGGGCGATATAACAACTATGGCGACCAAGGAAAGTTCAGAGTCTGAGACCCCACTCGATGAAGTGATGGAGGATATCCGAGGTGAGCTTGTCCGTCGGGTAGCAGCGGCTGACCGAGACGCGAATCGAGATATCTACGACGCGCTCGAAAACGAATAACCCGCCACGACTCCTGCTGTATCAGTTAGTACTCACGATCTTGATGACTGCTTATGAGCCATAACTTTGTACACAACTTAGTCAGTTAGAGGACACAGTGTAGTAGTAAATTTGATGCGATTCAATAGTCCATAACAAAGTATGCCCTCCAGACGCAAATTACTCAGTATATCGGGAATTGTCGTGGTAGGGAGTACACTAGCTGGATGTCTTTCCAACACTGTTTCAGCTGAATCGGTTCAATCGAAAACAGTTACCGTCGAATGGGATTATGAGGGACAGTCATACAGGGGCCACATTCTCCGGGTTCTTTCTGATGGTGAAAGTGAAATAACTGGGCGAGTTGCGGCAGAGTATAGCCAGCTCGTATCTTCACCCGATACTGTCACAGTTAGCGAGGAAGTACGAGATGAATTAGAGCAGGAATTTGCCGATGTTAGTTACGGGGTCGGAATTTGTGGTGAGGACTTGGGTTCAGACGACGATTTTGGATGCCGAAATGCACCAACTGACAGAGAGGATTTCAATACGCTTCAATTCGGTGATCAGGCCGAAGCAGAGATCGTCAATAATCACATTACCATTCATGATGTCGAAGAAGGCGATATTAACGGCTGGAGTGTAGATATTAGTGAATTCGATTGGAGCGACAAGCACGCAGGGCATGGACAGTGAATAGCGACACTGTACTGATCGGTGTGCTCAATTAGAACACAAATAATCCGATTGTGTGGGCGTTTAATTAATTAGTGCTCACGATCTTGATTACGTCACCTTCTTCTAGTTCGTAGCTATCCGATATTTTTCGATTTGATTTCCCATTCACTGCGTGTAAGTAGCCTTCGCCAATATCTGTGTGGACCGCAAATGCGAGATCTTTCGGTGTCGATCCGCGTGGAAGTAAGAACGCATCCGGCAGCACGTTTCCGGTTGCGTCTGTCCATTTTGACTCGTTTTGCACCGGAAATGCGGTGAGGTGATCGAGCAAGTCATAGACGGCTGCATTCAGTGCGGTCTGCACGCCTGTGCCCCCATACTCGCTCATTACCTCACGGATCTGTTCGAGCCCTTTCGTTTGTGCATCATTCAGATCGCCAGTAATTGTGAAATCCGCATCGCCTGGATCGTAGTCGATCACACCGGCTTCAACGCCACGACGGAGCGCCAACTCACCATCTGCGGTTGTAGGGATCACATACTCCGCAGCGTCAGAAAGGCGTTCAAGATTCGATTTCGGTGCAACGTCTGCTTTGTTTGCAACGAGAATGATCGGTTTCGTTCGCTCGCGAATATCGGTTGCGAGTGCGTTCCGATCGTCATCCGTCCACTGAATCGGATCGTCTGGATACTCTAGCTCTCGAAGGCTGAGCGCAACGGTGTACTCTGTCGCACCAAACCCAGTGAGCATGTCGGTGAGTGCCTCGTCAATCTCGAAATCCGGCGATCGGGACTTCCGCTCGATCGTTTCCCAGTTTCTGTCGACAATCCCTGTAAGCCACATATCCAACTCGTTTTGGATGAATTCGACATCGGCAACCGGATCATGGCTTCCAATTTCGACGGGCTCACCCTCTTCGTTAGTCCCACCCGATGCATCAAGGACGTTGATAATCACATCGGCGTTCGTCAACTCATCAAGGAACTGGTTTCCGAGGCCACGACCTTCGTGTGCGCCGGGTACCAACCCTGCAACGTCGATCAACTCAACTGGGACGTACCGCTTCCCATCATGGCAGCGATCGACGCCACAGCGTGCATCACGTTCGAGACATGGGCAGTCCGTCCGAACCGTAGCGACACCACGGTTTGCATCGATTGTTGTAAACGGATAGTTTGCGACATCAACATCAGCGAGCGTTGCTGCGGTATAAAAAGTAGATTTCCCCGCGTTCGGTTTTCCCGCGAGTGCGATCGAAAGCATACACATCCGTTCACAACCTGGAGGAAATTGCCTTTCGGTCCGAACTTACAATCTCAGCGGAGAATATCTTGTACTCGTCGTGGCTCACCGGAAAATGTGGGCTCTTTCTCTACCATTCGCAAGACATCGTGATCGGTGACATCCGGATACGATTTCTCTGTTGCCTCCTCAATAAGGGCTTTTTCAAGCCGGAACTCGGTGCCTTCGTACTCAACGTCAACACCATCATCATCAAACGAGAGAACGGTCATACCAGACAGTATCACATCCGAAGGCAAATACTTCGGGATTTTCGTACGACTCAGTCTGTGATCTCCACGTCAGAGATCTCAAATCGTGCACCACCGTGTGCTCCCTCAGTCACTCGTATTTCCCACTCATGTGCATCGACAACCTGTTTAACGATCGCAAGCCCAAATCCGGTTCCGTGGGCTGAGTTGCTATATCCACGATCGAAAACAACAGTCCGCTCTGCGTCCGGGATCCCGGGACCTGTATCTTCAATATAGAACCCAGTTCCGTCCTCCAACATCCCAGCAATAATTGTGACTGACGGGCCACCGTGTTCGATCGCATTCCGGAGGATATTTTCGATCGCCTCTATTGTCCGCGCTGGGTCACAGCGTATTTGTTTTGAGTCCCGAATCTCAAGTGTTGCCTCTGGCATGAGGATGTTCTGGCTGCTTGTTTGAACCAGTTCTGAGAGTGTGATCTTTCGACGGTCTTTGAGTACCGCACCCTCTTTTGCAAGCGTTAACAGTTCGTTAATAAGTGTATTCATCCGGCTGAGAGCACCTGCTGCAGTTTTGAGATATGGGCTGTCATGCGCTTCTCGTGCGAGATCAATATACCCGTCCGCAACATTCAACGGATTACGAAGGTCGTGTGCAACTGTCGATGTGAACTGTTCTAGTTGCGCATTCTTTTCCACCAACTGCTGATCATGAAGTTTTCGTTCAGTAATATCGCGGGTAAACCCGACAATGAAGTCTACGTCTCCCTTTGCATCCGTAATTGGCTTGCAGCGAGATTCGACCCATAGCTGAAGCGCATCGGATTTGTTCACGCGATATTCGATCTGGACGCTATGTCCATCGGAAGCACGTTTCATCGCCTGTTGGATTCGGTCACGGTCTTCAGCAGCGATCCGGTGGACAAACGATTGCGGATTCTCTTGTAACTCCGAGACAGGGTGTGCGAATATCTTCTCATATGCAGCGTTGACAAATCGAACAGTCCCCCAATCAGCAGAAAATACCCACAACGCATCGTCGGTATTCTCAGATAGCTCTTGAAGTTGCGCGTTCTCATACGCGATCTGCTGGTTTTGACGACGTGTGTCAACGTATGAGCATATTTTTCTCGCCAGAAGCTCGGATTGATTGCCGATCGTATCTTGAATCACATAATCAGTTACACCAGCGCTAATACTCTCGCTAGCAACGGCTTCGTCTCCTGTCTCCGTAAACAGGATGAACGGAATCTCACGATCTTGCTCACGGACCGATCGAAGAAGATCAACACCGGTCTCGACAGGCATATGATAATCACTGAGAATGCAGTCGATATCCCCCATCTCAAATATCTCTCTTCCGTCCGCAGCGGAGTGAGCCGTTCGAACGGTGAGACGGTTGTGCTCTCGCTCCAACCGTGTACTAACCAATGTGAGTAGGTCGGGATCATCATTGACATACAAAACAATAATCTCGCTGTTAGACATCACAAACTGTTCAGTTATTATATATTATCACACGATGAAAATCTTTCCGTAAAAGGGGTACAAAAAGGCAGTATACGTACGGACGGCTCAGAAATACCCAAACAGCGTCCCACCAAGAACGAGAACCCAAATAAGAACGCCTGTAAGCAAGAGGCTGTTCCAATGTGTGTCACGGGTTGCACGGCGAGCGGCCCCGGCCGCAATAAGTCCGATCGTTACCACAACAAACATCCGTTGAACGACCACGTCGATCGGGAGCGAATCAACGCCCATTGCGCCATAATCAATCCAGATTGCAACTGCAAGCGTGAGTGATGCAGTGATGGCGGCATCCATCCGTCGCTCCAATCCGTGTGCGATCGCATATGTTGCGACTGGAATTCCGATTGCAATAATCGGGTATAGGAGGGCCGCGATCATATGCATCGACAGGAAATCCACATGCCGTTCTAACACGACACCGATTATACGGACACCCAAAAATAGTGTAAGGATTGTCGCAGCAAGCATCAGATGTCGCGCTTCAATCCGATCGGTGACGACGGCGATCCGCTTGCGATCAACTCGCGTGAGGTGCCGATTCAGTACGCTTGTTGTACGATCACCAAACTGACTTGCCATGGTGAGTCCCATCCCAACAGGGAGTAGTATCATTCCGACAAGATCGACAAGTGTTGCCCAACCATCAGCATCAGACGGTCCTGAGTTCTCGATATTAATGCGGGTCACATCCGATCGATTATCGATAGATGGCAGTGACATAAAGTCGCGTTCGATTGCAAGCTGGGCGGATTCGACTCCATCAACGCGGTGTCTGAGCGTAAACCAATCAAAATGCTCTGTATGACCCTGCATTGCGACCCAGTTATCATTCTCATTCGGTGCTTCGTACAGCCGAATATGCATGCGGTGTCCGTAGTAATCTCCGTTATCCAGCTGTAGCGTCTCTGTCATCCAGTAGCCGCTCTCGTTTGGCCCAGGGTCAACCCATGCATATCGGGTTGTACCCGCGGCTTCACCCCATTCAAGTCCCGTTGCATGGTGTTGTTCTTCCGAAAGGAACGAGTAGGTTTCAGGCTCTGCGTCAGTTTCGTTTTCGCTCATCTCTTCCCACTCGCCATTGCCCTCCTCTGACAGTGCCTGAATGACATCTCCGCTGTCACCGCGCACGATGACATTTATCGGACTCCGCTTTTCGAACGACTGAGCGGAATTCATAAATGCCCAAAATCCGCTTTCAGAATCGTCGAAGGTGACCAAATCAGGTGCCTCATCTTCTTCTGGAGCAACATCGCTTGTGGAAGGAGATGCGAACAGCGACGGACCCCCAATGAAGACGAATGCAATCCCAATCAGCACAAGAACAATGAGAATCTTTCGTCGCATTATCCTCTTTTAGGAGTCAGATGGTTTATTTTTTGCTTCCTCAGTGAGAGTTCCCGGGCGCTTTATTAGCCCCGAGCGACAGAGTGGGTATGTGTCTTCCCGCGTCGATCCGCTCGATATACTCCAGATCCCAGACGGGACAACAGTCGAAGAACACGACGTTGTAACGGATGGAGATGTCCTTATTGGGAGAGACAGCACGGTTGAATTTGGCGTCCGCGGTCGAACAGTCGCAGCCGGTGAGGGTGTGTCGATCGGCAATAGTATCGAAGCAGATGCGGACTGCCGGCTCGATACATTTTGTGACGTTGGTGGAAGCGTGCTTGTTGGTGCAGACGCATATATCGGCGAGCGAGTTGAAATCGGTGGCCGATTGCTCGTCTCTGGCGATCTAGATGTTGGTGACGACGTTGAAATCAATGAAGGGTTCGAGGCAAATGGGTGGATCAATATTCGGAATCCAATCCCAGTCTATCTATTCTATTTTATTATCCTGTCGCACCTGCTTCGGTTTGGAGATCAGGATGCGGCTGAGCAGTTTGCAACTGCACTTGCTGGTGAGGAGATCGAAGAACGTGAGCCGTTGACAATCCCTGCAGACGCACAGATTTCTGACGATCGCTGGGATGTTGATACACCAGCGACGATCGGTAATGACTGTCGAATTCACGGAAATATCCGCGCGAGCGCAGTCACTGTTGGCGAGCGAAATACGATTTTTGGTGGACTCACCGCAGCCGGTGGTGACATTACTGTTGGCTCGGATACCGAAATTGTTGGCAATGTAACGACGTCAGGAACAGTGACAATTCATCCTGATGCGATCGTTCGTGGAACGGTCCGTGCGGGGGATTTGGTTGTCCATGAAGGTGCAACAGTCACTGGGTCGCTTCACGCAAGCGGCGATATGCGGTATGTGCAACAAAAATCAACGGCAGATCAAAATCAAAACGATGACTCCGAATCCGAGTGACGATTTTCAAGTAAACTGAGTTAGTCAGGTGTGCTCTCACAGTGACAGGTGAACTCGTTTTCGTGTAGTCTGTTGGTAACCGTCTCTGTGAGTCGTTTAAGATTCACTGCATCCTCTCGATTATACGAGACAAGTGTCTCAAGTGATCCATCTCTCCCTTGTGTATGTTCTTGCCAGAGTCGAACGGCGTCAAGGCCAGAGATGTCCGGTCGATCACGTTCGATTCCAATCTCGCGCTCGATTGGTTTGAGCCCGCCTGAAAGCCCGAGCTTTTTGCAGGGATACATGAGATCCAGGTGTGGTGTCTCAATCGACAGTTCGAAACAGTCCTCTAAGAACGGCTGATCGAATCGAATGCCGTTGAAACTCACAAGTAACGACGCATCTGCGCACATTTCTCGGATACGTTCTGCAGTAAGATTATCTCCTCGGACAAGCGTCGTTGTGTCGCCATTCTGATGGTAGCTGACTGTTGTGACAACGTTTCGTGATGAATCCAACCCTGTGGTTTCAATATCAAAAAAGCAGGCACGATCGCGGAAATTCTCGTACAATCGCCATCGCTCACTACTTGGGAACCGGGTATCAAAGAACCGTGCATCCGGATCGCCGAGATGTGACTGTGCTTCGTCGATGAACTGTTCAATTCGCTTGCCCGTCGCCGGACCGACTGCGGATCGGTCAAACGCATCCCAGTGGGTAATTCCTTGCTGCCAGAGGTTCTGTTCTGTCTGTGTTCCCACACCTTCGACAGGAATGAAGCTATTCTCAATTCGCACAGCTACAGTGTATGAGTCAGCCAGTAAAACATCATGGGTTAGTCGTATAGACGGTAGTGATTAACAGCCACAGCAGGTAGAATACGATATGTGTGGACGCTACTCGCTTTTTACGCCACAGGTCAAACTTGTCGATCGGTTTGGCGCAACACCAGAACAGCCACTAACAAGCCGATACAACTGCGCACCTGGCCAAGAGCTGCCGGTAATTACAACCGAGCACCCAGACAGAATGCAATTTTTCAAATGGGGATTCACGCCAAGGTGGGCTAAGAAGTCGTTTGATATGATCAATGCACGAGCAGAGTCCGTGCGATCGAAACGAAGCTTTTCGGATGCGTATAAATCACGACGCTGTCTGGTTATTGCAGATGGATTTTATGAATGGGTCGAAACTGATGACGGTGAGAAGCAGCCATATAGAGTGGCGTTTGCAGACGATCGGCCGTTTGCAATGGCAGGATTGTATGAGGAGTGGACACCGCCAACACAGCAGACTGGGTTAGCAGACTTTGGTGCCGGTGGAGACACAACCCCGGAGACCGTCACATCGTTTACAATAATTACAACTGAACCAAATGAGTTGATCGCAGACCTCCATCACCGAATGGCGGTTATTCTCTCTCCGGATGAAGAACAAAAATGGCTTACTGCGGACCCTGACACAGCAGAACCGTTGCTCGATCCATATCCTGATGACGAACTACAGGCATATCCGATCTCAACGCGAGTGAATAGCCCAGCAAACGATGACCCGTCAATTATAGAACCAATCTGACAGAATTAACTGTCAATATAGACGGTGTAATTGTACTGACTGTTAACTGACTGTGGGCCAAAACACAAATATGGCAACATACCAAGCGACATTCGAGGTGGACTCAAAATCCGACACATATGCCGTAGAGCGTATTCTTGATCAGGCATATGATGCCGTTCGAGAAGAGTCTCGTAGCGTCAGAGAAGGGAGTACTGATTCGACAGCGCTCCTCGAATCATTTAAAAGGCTTCGAGAGGGTGCAAAAGGATCGACCAGCGGGACGCTAACCATCACATACGAAGAAAAATAGTAGAATCTATCGGATAGTGGAACGCTCCAAACGTTCTTTGAGAGGATTCACGTCAACAGTACATGGCAGAGCTTCCACCAGATCGACAGCTCATACTTGAGGTTCGATCGGAACTGGATCAGTGGACGACACGTGCTCGTAATGAAGCATACGATGAACTGTTTGCGGGTGAATCACCGATCCTCTCGGCAGATGATCAACAACTGCTTGATGCAGTCGACTCTGCACTAGAACGACAGGGAGGCGATGGTGTGTGGGGAACCGATCAATACGGTATTTACAGCACAGATGACACTGATACAGATCTTCCGATCGCAGTTGTCTGTGTGTATCATGCACAAATCACGTCTGATTCTGTGTTGCGAGGATTCGATGCGATTGATGACGATGTTGAAGAACGGATCAATGGTGCGCTGTGGACCTACTGTGAGCGTGTCTCTACGCTGATTGGATTAGAACTTGAGGAGTATCTTAGTATACAAGGCTGAGTCGATCGATGCTTCTCCACAGAACAGTCAGGATACTAGACACTACGACAGCCTGATACCTACTGACAACCTATCTTTGGATAGTGGTTCGCGGATGTTCACTTGGCTCTGATTTCGACTGCTATTTTCAGCGCTTGTGCGCTCCGGTGATAGACATATGAAAGACAGTACTCAGACACGAACAGTTGAAACACGAGCGATCGACGGCGTTGATGCCCTCATTAATACAAATCCCGGAGACATCTTCATTGATCTTCCAGCCTCGAATCCACGGTACATTCGGCTACAGGAAGGCGATCGGATTCAAGAAGGCGATGTCAGCACACGGACTGCTGCGGAGATGGCAGGCCCACTCTTGGCACATTGGACCATCGATACAATCACAACAGAGACGGTCCGTGGAACAAACACTCAGAATGGCAAAGAGCGCGAGTGGGATCGCGAGAACCTCATTGCCCGGTTATGTGCTGGAGAGTTTAGTACAGAGTTGCGGACGTTCGATCGCGTCAGTATCACTGAAATTGAGGGATGGCCTGGATTGCAGCATGATAGAGAGAGTGATACTACGCAGCCATATATTGTCGCAGTTATATACGGAAATAACGGGGACAAATTTACCCAGGTGTATGCCGCCACCGCGAAGGGCGAGTGGGACTCATTACAGCTCGTCCAGCAGGATACTGCAATCACGGACCTCAGTGATTCACTGCAGCAAACGATCGAAGCCGCAGTTCAGACTGCACTCGCAACTGAAAAACAGTATCAGAGATTTGATTCACTCGAGTAAGGTACACGTTCCTCAAACTCAGATAGCGGAAGTCTCGTTCTTTCCCCTGTAAAACATCACACGTTGTGTTGAGACTAGATGAAGCACAACTTCGGAGGATCGGTTTTGATGTGTGCCTTAATTCACCGTTTCAAAGAGAGGTCTAAAAGACACTATTATATCAAAAAGCGCTCCATCACGCGATTACCATTCCACCAGATCCTAGATTTACTGTGAATCGTTCGTGTCGACTTCGTCGAACAAGTCTGTGACTCGCTGTTCGATATCATCTCGGATCGCACGGACCTGATCGAGATCTTGGCTGTCTGGATCTTCCAGTGCCCAGTCACCACTTCGTTGCGGATGCTATCGGCGGGGTGAGTACCACCGGTAATGATGTTAACACTGTCTTCGAGGCCACGACGCTCACGCTCGCGCTCGGCGAACGCTGTCGACATCTGACTACGGCCAGCGTTCTATACACAAACGAATGCTAAGGTAACCGATGAATTATCACTCATAAACTGTAGATTCGCTGCTGCCGACTTGAGAGCTTGTCTGTGAAATATATGTCTCTATAGCACCAGACGGTGGCTGATAGTAATCATGGGACGATAGATCGAGAGCCGTCGAGTGCAATCAGGATGGCAGTGGCTCGGTTCGTTGACCGATATTTGCGCCACTTCCCGTCCTTTCGCCGTGTGAGGAGCCCGGCCTCAGTGAGCTGAGAGAGTGCGTGGCTAATCGCACTGTCACTCACGTCGAGTAGTGGGGCGAACTCACAGACACACAGTTCTTCATCGGCAGTATGGAGAATTCTGACGATCTTGTAGCGTGTCTCGTTTGATAGCGCGGACAGCAGGTCGACGTCCGCTTCGAGATCAGGGCCGCCGACGGCTGCATCCAATTCTTCGAGTTCTTCGAGGCGTTCTTGGAGCGCGTCGCTCGTACAACTCCCCCGTTCATCGCTGAGATACCGTTGGAGCCGGTCGCTCGCTGACATACAGATAGTTGATCGATGACTAAATTAACTCTTTTGCAGTCATTGCCTGCTCAACAACTGAACGATTTAGGATCTCCTAATTTACTGTGATCATAATATTCAGTATACTACAGTGAGAGATGACACAGTCAACATGGTCACAAAGGGAATGATCGACGACAGCAAAGTAGTTGCTACAATACCTTGCTGTGTCTTAACTGCGAATTGAAAGCGTATTGCTCGAATACCGCCACCCAGCGAGAGAGAACGCAGCGACTGAACTCGTATCCTGACAGAACTACTGCGGCCGCTTTTCGATTTAGTTATCATCGAAACGTTTAGTGCATAGTTCATGTTTTGTTCAAATGAGTACGAAACAAGACGACTCTCAATCACGGTCGAAGGTTCCGGCCAACCGAGACTCGTTTGATCACCGATCCAACAAACCCATGACTCAAATCCAACTCTACGAAGAAGCAATGTGCTGCTCCACAGGCGTCTGTGGACCTGACCCCAACGACGAACTTGTCGAACTAAGTGCTGCACTCGACCAACTCGAAGACGAATTCGCCGAGGCTGAGATTTCGCGTGCCAATATGCAGCACAACATCGACGAGTTCCTCAATACTCAGGAGATCTACGATCTCGTCGAAGCAAACGGCCCCAAAATCCTCCCGATTACCACCGTCGACGGCGAGATCGTCGCCAAAGAGGAGTATCTCTCCTACGATGAGCTGGCAGCCGAACTGCGCGCCAATCAACCTCAGGAGACCTAATTAATGGCAACAACGCAACCGGCAACTGACGCCCGAGAGATCGTGGAACCGAGCAGCGAGGACACCGAGTTCGTCTTCTTCAGCGGGAAGGGCGGCGTCGGCAAGAGCACCGTCAGCTGTGCGACAGCGACGTGGCTCGCCGACAACGACTACAACACCCTGCTGGTGACGACTGACCCCGCGCCGAATCTCTCGGATATCTTCGGCCAGGAGATCGGCCACGAAGTCACCGATATCGACGGGATCGACAACCTCTCGGCCATCGAGATCGACCCCGACGCCGCAGCCGATGAGTACCGCCAAGAGACCATCGAGCCGATGCGCGAGTTGCTCGATGACGAGCAGATCAAGGCTGTCGAAGAACAGCTCAACAGCCCGTGTGTCGAGGAGATTGCGGCCTTCGACAACTTCGTCGACTTCATGGATTCCCCGGAGTACGACGTGGTCGTCTTCGATACTGCACCCACCGGTCACACCATCCGGCTGATGGAACTTCCCTCCGACTGGAACGCCGAACTCGAAAAAGGCGGGTCAACCTGTATCGGCCCCGCCGCCTCAATGGAGGAGCGTAAGAAGGATTACGAGCGCGCCATTGACACCCTCCAGGACAGCGAGAAAACCTCCTTTGCCTTCGTCGGCAAGCCAGAGGACTCCTCGGTCGACGAGATCCAGCGAAGTGCGTCGGATCTGGGCGAACTTGGTATCGAATCGCAGCTCCTCATTATCAACGGCTATCTACCCGAATCAGTCTGTGAAGACCCCTTCTTCGATGGAAAACGCGAGGACGAACAGGCGGTCATCGAACGCGCCGCCTCGGAGTTCGACGTCGACGCGATGGAAACCTATCCGCTCCAACCCGGTGAGATTGCCGGTCTGGACCTCTTGGCAGATGTCGGTGGCGTCCTCTACGATGGTGACGAGGCCACCGTCGACGTGGGGTCGGCAACCAACGTTGCGAAAGCCGAGTCGGTCGACATCGAGTCACTAGTCGATCCCGACGCAGTCGCCGAGAAGCTCCAGCCGGTCGACGGGGAGACGCGCTATCTGTTCTTCACTGGGAAGGGCGGGGTTGGCAAGAGCACCATCGCCGCGACGTCAGCAACGAAACTCGCTGAAGCAGGCTACGAAACACTCGTGGTGACAACAGATCCGGCCGCACATCTTGAAGACATCTTTGGCGAGCCAGTCGGCTACGACCCGACATCGGTAAGCCAAGCAAACCTCGATGCAGCCCGCATCGACCAGGAGCAGGCTCTTGAAGAGTACCGCGAGCAGGTGCTCAATCACGTCACCGAGATGTACGAGAACAAGGAGGACACTCAGATCGACGTCGACGCGGCCATCGCGAACGTCGAAGAGGAGCTCGAATCACCGTGTGCCGAGGAAATGGCAGCCCTCGAAAAGTTCGTGGCCTACTTCGACGAGGACAGCTACGACATCGTCGTCTTCGACACCGCGCCGACTGGTCACACGCTCCGCCTCCTCGAACTCCCCTCGGATTGGAAGGGCTTCATGGATCTCGGGTCGCTGACGAAGGGTGCAGCTCCCGCCAAAGGCGACCAGTATGACAACGTGATCGAGACGATGCAGAACCCTGACAAAAGCTCGTTCGCCTTCGTCATGTATCCCGAGTACACACCGATGATGGAGGCCCATCGGGCGGCCGAGGACCTGAAAGATCAGGTCGGAATCGAGACCTCCTTCGTCGTCGCCAACTACCTCCTGCCTGAAGAGTACGGCAACAACGCCTTCTTCGCCAACCGGAGGGCCCAACAGCAGCAGTATCTCGGCGAGATCAAGGAGCGGTTCGAGACGCCCATGATGCTCGCACCGCTTCGACAGGACGAGCCCATTGGCCTCGACGAACTCAGCGCGTTCGGCGACCAGGTGACCGGACTGGATGCACTCAACGAGCAGGTCACAGAGATGCCACAACAATGAGCGACTCCGAATCCGTCCAGAACGCAGAGGACGCCGTCGAAGAGAAACTTCAAACTTTCATCGATGCTGTTGCGGACAGCGAGAGCTATCAGGAGTTCATTGAGGTCAACAAGCAGCTCGAAAGCGACCCCAAAGCGATGGAGCTGCTCGATGAGTACCGACAGAAGCAACAACAGATGCAACAGGGCTTCGATCAAGAACTCATGGCTGAGCTCCAAGAGATTCAAACAGAACTCTCGGAAAACAAGACGATTCAGCAGCACAGGGAAGCCCAGTCGGCACTAGTCGAGTTGCTTCAGGAGACCAACGACGTAATCAGCGAGCCGATCGGTATGGAGTTCGCCCAGTCCTCGGGAGGTGGGTGCTGTTGAGCACCGCTGACGAAGAGGTATTGGCAGCTGCCGAGGAATTCGCCGAGGAGCTTCGAAGCGCCCAACAGGAATCGAGCCAGTTCGAATTCAACTCACTGCTGCTGCGCTGCAACGATGCGATCACTGCGGAGATCGGGGTCGACTACGGCGATGTTTGCGATACTGACGATTGCGGTTAGTCGACGGGATGTCGGTGGTAAGTGGGCTTGATCAGGAGAACCGAGCGTTCAAATTCGCCACGCTATCGATTGTCGGGCAGAATATTCCACTCGTCTTGGCTGTCGAATCTGTGCGGGAGAGCTCAGCATGGGACGAGAACCCATCTAATCAGGTCCATCGAATTGTCCGTCGACTCCTCCAACGTGCTAAAGAGCATGTGCCTATCAAGACAGTACTGTTCGACCGGGAGTTCGACTCTATGCGAGTCTATCAGACACTCTCGAATCTCGAAATAAATTACCTCATCCCGAAACTGGTCTCCAGCTTTGAACAGGACGTATTCAATCACTTGGAGGCGGACGATCAAGAGGTCGTTGTTGAGTTGGCCTCCGTTCACGTCGAGACGGGCTCGCATCCGATGCGGTTCCTATACGTTCCGTCGACGAAAGGCGAGGAACGGCAGTATTTGCAACTAATCTCAGGGTCAGTCCAGATGAAGCCGAAGCACTCTGTCGCCGGTATAGTCACCGGTGGCAAATCGAAAACGAGTACAAAAGCATCAAGAACGACTTCTTGGCGAAAACGTCCTCGAAGGACTATCGGGTTCGGCTATTCTACTTCGTATTCGCCGTGCTATTGTACAATATCTGGCGGCTCACTGACTTCCTGTTGAAATCCGGTGTCGATGGTGAGATGGACTATGCGCCGGTCCTGACAGCAGGAGAGTGCGTAGAGTTGGTGTGTGGAGAACTGATACCGCCTGATTAAACGGGTATCTCACCAATGGCTCGCATTTCTTGAGTGGCGACACTCCGATTCGAGGCCAAATACCAATTAGCACCAGTGGTGTTATTTCTGGAGCGTGTCGAATAGAAACCCACGACAGTTCGTCTGTCTGCTACTCGATTAGCGGTGATTACTGAAAAATAGCGAGAACAGGCCCAGTTCTACCCCATCCTCCGAAACTGTGGCTGAAGATCGCACCCCATATTTTGTATAGCGTTATATAATTTATGAGTTCAAAATACAACAGTAGTTTTGCTAAAATGAGATACAAATAATTGCTCAACAGATCGAGTAGATACTTTCCACGTAGGTTTCTCGAACTTGGTCGCCCCAATTGTGGGTGTAGGTGTCGATGATATCATCAGCAACATCACCCCGGAGATACTTCACGATCCCTCGGTCGCCTGTTCGATCGCGCAGATGTGTGGTGAAAAAATGCCTAAAATAGTGTGGTGTAACGTTCTCAGAGGCATCGCCACCGGTATGATACCAGCCTTGCTCGCGTGCATAGCGCTCAACGATCGTCCGAACTGCTGGGGGCGTGATTCGATCGCCCCAATCGTGGCCCGTTGGAACAAACAACGGCTTCGCAGGTGAGTGGATGTCCGGTCGAATCGCAAGCCACCGTTTGAGTTCGTATTGGAGCTCTTCATCGATCGGTATCACTGTATCCCGTTTCCGTTTGTTCGATGCGGTTCGTTCTTCGCCGTGATACACCTCTCCGCGCTGCGGCTCTGCTGCGACATATAACGAGTTTGGACGTGATTCCAACAGTGCCCTTGGGGAAATCTCGTATGCGTCAACGATCTCAGGGTCCGTAAGTGAGAGATCACGCAAATCGAGGTTACAGAGCTCTCCAACACGCATCCCTGTTTTCAACAGCGTAATAACCAACACCCGATCGAGCGGATGAGCGATCTGTGACACGAACATTCGCATCTGGGGGATGGTGATCTCTCGACGCTCAGGGTCTTTGTCGATCGTTTCATCCATCTCCTCCATAACCAGTGCCATTGGATTCCCTTCAAACACCCCAACTTGATTCATATATGCGTAAAATCGGTGGAGATACGCCGCATACGAGGCGATCGTACTGTCTCCGATCGTCCCACGAAGCGAGTGAATCCAGGCCATACAGTCTCGATGCGTCGCCTTACCAGGTCCGATCGACGTACCACGCGGATTGACTGCGGAGTCAGACAAAAATGTCTCGTATTGACGAAGCACACGTTGGTATGCCGCTCGTGTCCGCTCGGATTTCCCATGAAACAGCATGTCCTGGAGGAAGTAGCCGATCGGATCCTCGGGATCATCGGTCGTTGTTGTTGCACTCATGAATCGAGTGCCTCGTATCCACCCTTGCGTGGGTTGTACCGAATCTTGTTCTCCGATTCAAGTTCCGAAATTGCATCTTCTAATCGATCTTCAAAATCCCCCGAAAGTTCTGCAACAAGGTTTTCCCATGACATATGTGGTTGTGAAAATAAGGTCTCGAGAAGGCGTGTTTTGAGGCCATCACCCCCGGGGTGTGAGCGGTCAGAACCACCCTCCAGATTTGGCGCGTTCGACTCAAATTTGAACCCGTTTCTCCCTGCTTGTACCATTGTTCTGACAAATTCGGCTTGACTCATCTCCAACGCATCAGCATGAGCCTTCCACTCGGATTTTTGATACTGGGGGACGTATGTCTTTACTGCGGTTCGTGTTCGATCGCCCTCATCTGCCATATACTCACGTTATTCTGAACGTTCTTGAATCTATCCCCATAATACAGGATAAGAAGACTTATGTCATTATTTGACCCTCAAAATCACCCTAGAGTATGCTAATATCTCTTACTATAGTGCTACTAATTTCCCCATCTAGTCCTACTAAATTAGATATTTATATCCGAAGTGCATATTTGTCCTTTATCGAGCATCATAAATTGGTACTCATCGGATGCTTATTTTGTGTGCGTTCAGTATTTTCTCGAGTTTCATTTGATTTGTCTCCTGATCAGAAGGTGATATAATACGATCGTTGTAACAGGTGATCGCTCCACAACCGGCACACATATCAGTATTCCTACTATGAGTTACACTGAATGAAATCGGGGCTCGCTGATCCGACTGTTGTGGTAATTGGAGCTGCCGCGATCGATCGACATTACCGGCTCTCAAACATGCCCACGCGTGATGGTGGTGCATACGCGCATGCAGTTACGGACGCTCACGGTGGCGTCGGTGCGAACGTCTCAATTGCGCTTGAAAAGTTGGGTGTTTCCACGGGATTGATCGCACAGATTGGCGATGACGATATTGGTGCGCAGGTATCCGAACACCTGGAAAAAGCACCGATCGACAACAGACGTGTTCGACAAACGCAAGCGACCTCGACACACTGTCTCGTGCTTGGTGACGAGCAGGGAGATCGGATGATTGTTGCTGCGGGGGACAGCGCAAAACAGCTTGCACTCACCGAAGCAGACCTTGCATATATCAAATCTGCAGATATCCTCTTTTTTACCGCATATGTCCCCGATCGCGTTACACAAACGATTATTTCGGAGCTTGGCGGGAAGGACGGCCCTGCACTTGCGTTTGACCTCTCGGGACCACTCGAGGAGCTAAAAGACCGTGGAACGGAACCAGAGACGATTGATCGGCTGCTTGAGCATCTTACACTGTTTGTTGGAAATGAGGTTGCAGTTAGCTCATATTTCGATGAATCCACGACAGACCCAATTACAGCTCTCTCTGCGGCAGGTGTCGATCGCGGTGCGATCACAGCCGGATCATCAGGTGCAACCCTATTTACGGGTGATACGAGACATCACATCCCTGCATTTTCGATCGATCCAGTTGATACCACCGGAGCAGGAGATACGTTTGTTGCAGGACTCCTCACTGTCTGGGTAATTGAAGGTAAGCAGATGGCTGTTGCAGGTGAGTTCGCTGCAGCCGCAGCTGCACTCAACTGTGTGGAGCCGTATGCACAGAGTGGGCTTCCAACACGGAGGGACGTTGCATTGTTTCTCGATGAACGACGGACGTGATTATCTAACGCGTTCGGCTGCAGCCATTAGTTCGCGTACTCGATCGACAGATACCGGAGCAGTTGTCTGTCCGCCTTGTTTAAGAGACGTACCCACGATCGCACCATCAACCGTCGAAAGAATCGTCTCAATACTGTCTTTCGTCACGCCACTGCCAACAAAAATCGGAGTAGTAAGCCCATGGTCCTCTCTAACTGCCGCCATTGATTCAAGATATGACTGGTCTGCCGCATGGCCGGTTCCGCTCCCAGTGAGAATTGCGGCATCTGCAAGCCCGCGATCGGTTTGGTCAGCAAATGACTCTGCGGTGAACGATTCGCTGGCAAGCGGTGCAGAGTGTTTCACGTCAACATCAGCAAACACAGAGACATCCGACCCAAGCTGTTTCTGCAATCGTAGTGTCTCATGTGCAACTCCCTCGATCACACCCTGGTCTGTCACGCGTGCGCCCGTGTGAACGTTTACACGGATATATGCTGCATCAACCGCGTGTGCGATCGAGAGGGCGGCGATCGGATCGTTGCGCAACACATTGATTCCGATTGGGAGTGTCGTCGCCTCACTTACGGCGGTTGCAGCACGAGTCATCGCAGCAACCGTATGTTTCGGGACATCATCGGGATAAAACGGCGCATCACCGAAGTTTTCGAGCATGATCCCATCAACGCCTCCTGATTCGAGCCGTTCAGCATCTCGCACCGCACGACCGATCACTGTTTGTAGCGAGTCGCTATGTTTCGGCGATCCTGGAAGCGGTTCGAGATGGACCATCCCAATAACTGGATTTGCGGTCCCGTACACAGAGTGGAGATTCATATACACCGTTTTGTCCGTGCTGTAATCAATACCGAACATCGAACTGCGTTTGAGTATGAGTCCTTCGACTGATGTACAACAAATAAATTGCATATCGCTATACAAAATTTAGTATGCTACATGATAGTTGATCAGATCATGCTTCCCTACAGAATACTCACTACGAACCGCGTTACAGATGAAAAACGAATTAAACCAATAGGTCTGAGTATGGGTAGAGACGGTTTATCATATCACATTGTACGCATGTTGGGAGAATACGACTTAGTCATTATTGGCGGCGGAATTAGTGGGGCCTCACTGCTCTACACAGCATCGCAATTCACAGATATCGACCGCATTGCACTCGTCGAAAAGGAAGATGAGATTGCGGCGATCAACTCACATCATACAAATAACTCACAAACACTGCATTTCGGGGATATCGAGACAAACTACACGCTCGAAAAGGCCGAAGAGGTAAAAGAGGGTGCAGAGATGCTTGCAGGGTATCTCGAAAATGTGGACCCTGATCGGGAAATGCACGCAAAGCGGAGCAAAATGGTGCTCGCAGTTGGTGAAAAAGAAGTAGAAAAGCTTGAACACCGCTATCACGAGGAAGGATTTGGGGAACTATTCCCAAAACTTGACGCGATCGGTCGAGAAGAGATTACGGAGTTGGAGCCGAAGGTTGTTGAAGGACGCGACCCATCAAAAGATCTGCTTGCATTACAGACGCCTGACGGATACGTTGTTGATTACGGTGAGACGGCAAAATCCTTCATCAAGGATGCGACGAACCGAGATGGCGTTGACGTATTCACTGGGACAACTGTTGAAAACATCGAGCAGACAGACGATGGCTACGTCATCGACACTGACGATGGATGGTTTGAAGCGGAGACAACCGTTGTAGCGGCAGGCTCACACAGCCTCCAAATCGCAAAACAGCTGGGGTACGGCCAAGATGTGTCACTGCTCCCGGTTGCAGGGAGTTTCTTCCTTGCCAACGACATGTTGAATGGGAAGGTATACACGCTCCAAATGAAGAAACTTCCATTTGCTGCAGTGCATGGCGATGCTGACGTTCACGACGCCTCGATTACCAGGTTTGGTCCAACAGCAAAACTTGTCCCTGCGCTTGAGCGTGGGCGGATTCGAACTGTTGGTGACTTCTTTGATGTCTTTGGTCTCAACGTGTCCTCATTCTTGAGCTACGGAAATATCCTTGCAGATCGGATCTTGCTTCCGTACGTCTTGAAGAATCTTGTCTACGATCTCCCGGAGATCGGGAAGCGATCATTCCTCCCAAACGTGCAGAAGGTAGTCCCATCCGCGACGATCGAGGATATTGAGCGAGCGAAAGGTTACGGCGGCGTTCGACCACAGATTGTCAATACGAAAACAAAGAGTCTGGATATGGGCGAGGCCAAAATTACAGGCGACGATATTCTGTTTAATATCACCCCGTCACCAGGTGCTTCAACCTGTCTGAAAAACGCATTCCGTGACATTCAGACCGTAATCGAGTTCTTGGATGACGAATATGAATTTGATGAGACTGGGTTCCGTGCAGCGACGATTGGCCAGTTCCCACGAAAAGAAAAACAATCAATTTCGGCTCAAGACTAGCGACCCAACTGCCGAGATATAATTATCACATAATTTATGTGAATAGTCTGTATTAGACTGACAAGTACCGTAGAATAACTCTGTAACAGTGTGAATCACATCTTCACATACTCTGAAATTTGTTTAATCGCTGAAAGTTATAAGTTGGTGGATGCTGTACTAATACACGCGATGAGTACACACAAGAACGTTCGTAGACAAAAAGGCAGCGTCGAAGAAACCGGACTTCGATTAGAGAAAGAAAAAGCAGAACAGATTATCGATGCACTCAACAGCGATCTCGCTGACGCGTACGTGCTATATCATCAACTGCATAAACATCATTGGAACGTCGAAGGTGCGGAGTTCCTTGACATCCATGTCTTCCTTCAAGAGGTATACGAAGATGTGGAGTTGGCTGCAGATGCCGTTGCAGAGCGTCTACAAGCACTCGGTGGAATCCCACATGCAAGCATGACAGCGCTATCAGCCGCTGCAACGGTTGAGCCTGAAGATGAGGATGTCTATGACATCCGTACGTCACTGACTAACGATCTTGAGATGATGGGCAACATCATAGAGAGCTATCGCCAGCACATCGGGCTTGCAGAGAATCTTGGTGACTACGCAACCGGACAGATGCTTCGAGGACAGCTTGAAACGATCGAGGAGCATACTCACCACATTGAACACTACCTCGAGGACGATACGCTTGTTCTTGAGTCTGCGACGAACTAACTGAGGCCTATTTTACGTCTGGCGCTTTTTGATCGCTGTGTCCTGGAATCTCTATCTCGATCTCCAGTTCTTGATCTTTATAGCCTTCATAATCGATTTCTAGTTCGATCGGCTCACCAAACGCAAACGGTAGCTCCCACTCTTCGTCAACAATTGTGAGCTCAGAATCGTCACGAAGCTGTTCCCCAATTTTAATTAGAAATTCACCCACTTCAACCGCGCTGAGGCGATACTCCTGCTCAAAGTCACGCCCCGGTCTAATCACTGTTCGCTCTGTTTCTGTAGTGTCTTCTCCATTTTCGGGCATACACAAGTTGTTTGTTCGTACACGTGGAAAAATTAGTGGCCACTCAAATGACAGTTACCTACACAAAAAATAATCAGAGCGGTATGGAACTATATTCGGAGTTCTGTTTCAAGTGGTGGTGAAATGAGTGCATGTTTGATCTGATCTATTGCCTCGTCAGATTCAGCGCAGTTTTCCATAAGTACTGTCTCGCTCGGGAACAACGATTCACCAAGCACAAGTCCATGTTCACGGGCTGTTGACCCCGTCATTGTTAGATAGACACCAACGCCCGCCTCTGCAATCGCTTTCTCTTCCTCAACAGCAGGGTCTGGATAGACAAATCCAATGCCGTCTGTTGCGTCCGTCCCTAATACTGCAGAGACAAGCCGTTCGTATCGTGCAGAGATACAAAGCGGCCCGTCATATGTTTCAATAAACGATCGGTCAAGGGTCTCACCCGGCCCAAGTACCTCTGGCATGGCCATTAATGTGTGATATACGGTGTCTCCTAATCCAGTAACAACACGGACATCGGTATCCCGCGGATTGATTCTTGCATTAACATCTGCAAGCGAACCAACACCATCCCCACGCAGCTCAACAACCTCCTCAAGAACGAGGTCTGCACTGTCGAAACCAAGTGCAAATTCATGCGTCCGAAGCGCTCGGAAGGGCTCTTCTCGTCCAATAAGTTGGAGCTCAATATCGTCGATTTTGACTGTTGCACTGTCGAAGACAATCCGTCGTGGATAGCCATCCCGGTCATCGCGAAGCAAGGTATACTCAGGGGCGAATGGGTCTACTGGGTTACTGTACTCCGCAAGCCGCTCGTATGGTCCATGATCAGTTGATTGCGTCCCTTTAGTGAGTGCTTTTTCGTATCGGAGCGTCGAACTCACACTGTCTGCAAGTTCCTCTACGGCAGTCACCGTAGATAATCGTTCAAGGACTGCCTCAAGCGGGCGTCCTTTTCGAGGAACTGCGACCGCAACCGTTCGGCTCATTGTCCGATTGTTGTACTGCGTAAGTAAACCGATTCCGTTTCACAAATGGGTTCTCAAGAGAGCGGTTACTCTTCGTTTTCGTCTCCATCTGGTGCTGCAGCACCAGCACCGGCACCACCCATAAACGCACCACTCAGTCGCTCCCGGAAGGCATCTACTGCCTCTACATCCGTTTCGAGTTCGTCAATCCGTGACTCAAGCGATGTCACTGCTGCGCGATCGGCCTTGTCATCGAGCTTTGAGACGGTCGATCGAAGCGCAGAGAGTTCCTCATTGAGTGCTGATTCAACGGATGCAAGTTCGCTCTCCAGCCCCTGTACAGAGGACGAAACCGAGTCCACACTCTCTTCGAGTTGGGCTGCAGTTGTCGTTGCATCCTCCACATCTTCTTTGATTGTATCAACGGATTTTACAACCCGATCGGCAGTCGCAGCAGCTTCGCCCGCAGTTGTTGCGGTCTCCTCGAGATCAATCTCAAAGGAATCTAGCATCGAGTCGGTTTGAGCGAGATCATCGGCAACGGTCTCTATCTGCTCAACTGTCGCATCAATATCTTCCGAAACGTCGCCAATCTCATCGAAGGCCTCCGATACATCGTCCCCAAGCGAATCAACATCATCAACGATAGAGCCAAGATCGTCATCCAGATCCGAAGTCGCCTCTTCGACGGCATCAACGGTTGACTCCGTTCTCTCGACGCGATCGGTCAGTGCGGAGATGTTGCTTTTTGTAGTGGTTATATCCGCGGCAAGTTCTGTCCGTTCTTCGTCTGCAGCCGCAACCGAGACGGAGAGATCATCAACTGCCTCTGAAAGACCTTCCAACTCGTTCTGTACGGTTGTGAATAGCTCCTCGGCGGTTCCATTGTCGTCAATGAACTCTGCCAGCGCATCACTATACGCAGCAATATCTTCGACGTTCGACTGCAAGCGATTGAGCCGAACCTCGAAACTTCGAGGAACGCCCGTTCCAAGTTCCTTTTTCAGAATTGAGAGATCTTCTTCCGAGACATTCCCGTTACGAATTTCGGAGGCAAGCACCGCAGAGATGCCACCTTGGACCGCAACGAGAGATGATCCTGCATCAGGCTCAGGCTCCGTATTTGCTGTATCAACCGCTGTAACTGGTGGCTTGTCGGTTGTTTCTGAAGTGTCTTCAACTGAATCAGTCTCGCTGTCTGAATCTTCTGGATGCTCACTAGTAGTTTCGCTACTGGCTTCTGTCTCCTGTTTGGTCGCTTCTACAACCGGTTCCAGCTCATCATCGGTGTCGCCTATTGAATCGGCGCCAACAGTTGTTTCTGTCTCTGTTTCAATGGTGGCTTCGGTTGCAGTTTCTTCCGCTATTTCTACCTCTACCTCTACTTCAGATTCAGATTCCGTATCAGTCTTAACCGCGTGGTCATCCGCGTCGATCGGTTCGTCTTCGTCCACAGGCTCACGTTCATCGATCTCAGCGTGCTCATCGCTTGCAACCGGTTCTTCATCCACTATTTCGACGCCGTCATCGACGGCTTCAGTGAGCGTATTGTCTGCAGTATCCGGTGCAGCATCGGTTTCGATCGCGAACTCACCATCCGGATCATCTGCAAACGGATCAGATGTAGACTTTGGACCGTCTGATTGTGTTATCTCTGTCGATGAAACCTCAGAGAGTGGATCAGGGGTTGCACCGTCAGGGTCCAGTGGATCTGGTTGGTCTTCATCTTCATCTTCATCAACGCCCGGCAGCGACGATCGTTCACCCGAAAGCACGTCACGTATTAGTTGACTATTATCGGGTCCAAGAACGCCCTCAATATCTGCAGCCTCTTTGTTTTCGCTTGCTGCGACCTCTTTGATCTGCGGCTCAGTGAGAAATGCAGAGAGTTCTGTCGGGTCGTCTGCCCGGATGCCATACACTGTCCGCACTGATTCGCCTGGCTCAAGATCACGTTCAAATTCAACACGTTGATCTTTGTATGCTGTCCACCGTTCGCTTTCAAACTCCGGGTGAAATCCAACGCGCTCCATCGGGAACGAATCAGGTATCTGATCAGTTAGCCGAACGTGTACCGGCGCGGAGGCATTTGATTGAAGCGTGAAAACAACTGCTGGAACGGGGAACTCATCCGATGTGACGGTTTTCTCGACGGTTACACCGTCATTTGAGACCGTCACAGACTCATTCATGTCTGACCCCTGGCTCATGGGTGTGAATTTCGTAGCAGCAACTTAAATAAATCGGGCCAGTTGTCGATGTTGATACTCACCTGTTTTCTTGCGTATGGTTACAGCTCGATCCGATCACCAATCTCGACCACATCAAGCACTGATGGATACGCGTAGCTTTGTGTATGTTTGTGTAGAACTGTTGGGTCTGCGGTCATTCCCTTCCACATATCCCAGTGCGTCGGAACTAGCCGATCGAGTTGGAGATCGCTTGCAGCTTTTACGATCTCGTTTTCAGTGCTATACCATTTCGTCCGAACCGGCTCTCTCGTCTCTTTGTCAGGGATGTTACCAATCGCGCCAAATGCGAGAATACCGATATCAATATCGTACGCTTCACCAACCGCAGTGAAATTCTCGGCTGGTTTAGTATCACCACCGTGGAATATGGTTCCGCTCTCATGATGGATTACATATCCAACTGGATGTGTTGCGTCCGCGTCGTGTGTTTCAACGGCGTCGATCGTAAACTCACCAATCTCGAACGTATCACCTTCGGTCACTTCGGTAAACTGTGACTCATCGAGGTTGTAGGTGGTGAGCCACTCCTCATTTTCAAATGCAACGCTGAGACTGTCGTCCGGGGCAAAAAAGTCTGCACCCGTCTGTTCGAGAATTGGCCCTTGGCTTGGCCCATGTGTATGGTCCGTGTGTTCGTGCGTCGCAAGCACTGCATCTGCAGCGGTCACATCCGCCGGATCAAATGGAACCGGAACCATTCGGATCGTCCGCGGTGGATCGCCGAGTCCAACATACGGGTCAATCCACAGCACCGTTCCTTCCGAGCCTTTGATGGCAAATCCATTACAGCCGAGATACCACAGCGAAACGGTATCCGGCTCTGCCTCTGCAACGGCGGTTGGGAGCCACGCTCCCCAATCACTTACGGTCATAGCTATCTCTCTATCGGGATGTTGGGTAAGTGTTTTTGAACGGTTCGCCTACATTGGGGTACTCATCCTCAGAGCCACGGGCTCTCCGGATCAATATATCCCTCAGGAACGGAGCCATCGTACACTGCGAGAATATCGGTTCCAATATGAGTATTAAGATCCATCAGTGAGGCCTCCGAGTAGAACGCAGCATGCGGTGTCAAAACTACATCAGCTCGTTCTGATAGCGTTGGCTCTGTCGGTGGCTCAGTTTCCAACACATCCAACCCAGCCATCCCAACCCGATCGGCCGACAGCGCATCAACTAACGCATCTTCGTCAATAATTCCGCCACGGCCAACGTTGACGATCGAATCAAGTCTCCCCGCAGTTTCAAACGCATCTGCATCGATCATGTGGCGTGTCTGTTCGGTGAGCGGCGCGTGAACCGATAGATGATCTGATTCGATGAGCAGTTCATCAAATGAGACCTTCTCAACGTCGTGCGCAGCCATCGCATCCGCATCGGTATATGGATCAAACGCGATAACCGAACAGTCAAATCCGGATAGCTTCGCTCTTGTGCGCTTGGCAAGGCCACCAAATGAGACCAACCCGATCGTTGAGTCAGCGAGCCGTGCGATCGGCTCACCAACAGTCCAGTCCCACTGGCCATCATTAACGGCTCTATCATACGGCTTTAATCGGCGGATACACCCAAGTAGCAAGGATACCGCGTGTGTTGAAACTTCCTCAGTACAGTAGTCTGGAACGTTAACAACAGTAACATCGTTCTTGGTCGCTGCAGAGATATCGATATTGTCAACACCAACACCAGCACGAGCGATTATCGAGAGCGACTCGCCCGCAGCAATACATGATTCTGTGACTGCCGTTGAGACGTCGACAACAATCCCAAACGGATCGTGTGTTTCGATCGCATCTTTGAGCGACTCACGTGGAGTAATTTCAATCGAAAAGTCAGATGAGAGCGCCTCAGACAACGTTGACTTCCGGATCATTGGATCCCTAACGGCGACAACAGTGGGCATACAACTACTACGGTAGTTTGTGTTTTAATAAACACTGTACTGTCAGTTTGTGTGAGTGCAAAAAGCTATTCGACACTGGAGAGCGTACTGTGTGGAATATGTCTGTAGCGCCTGTTGATGCGGTTGTGGCTGCATTCGATACTGCCGACCACGTGGTTGTGATGACCGGCGCTGGTGTCAGCACTGCATCCGGTATCCCCTCATTTCGCGGTGATGATGGCATCTGGGGTGCGCAGTTTGATCCAAATGCGTTTCATATCTCCCGATTTGAACGTGACCCTGCAGGATTTTGGACAGATCGCCTCGCACTCTATGAGCAGATGCTTCCTGCCGGCCTGGCACCGAACCCAGCGCATGAAGCACTCGCGGCACTCGAATCCGCGGGCCGCCTTGATGCAGTTATTACACAGAATACAGATGGGCTCCATCGAGCAGCAGGTACGACGAGCCTTATAGAGCTTCACGGAACCACTGCACAGGTACGGTGTCATCGCTGTGACGCGGCAACGCCAGCGGAACCAGTACATCAGCGGATCCGGGATGGAGAGAACCCACCGCACTGTCCGTGTGGTGGTGTTTATAAACCGGACGTGATTTTATTTGGTGAACTCCTCGATCGGGAGGCCCTGTCACAGGCAAAATCACTCATTCGAGAGACAGAACTATTGATCGTGGCTGGCTCATCACTGACGGTGCAGCCCGCAGCGGGCCTCCCACGGGGACGGAATGGGGCCGATCTTGTGCTCATCAACTACGATCGAACACCGTACACAGAGACAGCAGATATCTGGATTGACGGCGACGTTTCGACAGTGCTACCGGCGATTGCAGCTGCCCTTGTTGAATAGTGGAGATCTCCGAGAAACACGCAGCATTAATTCACTCCCTTTCGTTCGTGTGACTACCAATGCGTGTGAGCATAATTGGCGGCGGGACGATCGACGATGAGACGGCGACAATCGCTGAATCGGTCGGGGAAGCGGTGGCAACGAGGGGACATACTGTTGTCTGTGGTGGATTAAGTGGGGTGATGGAGGCCGCTTGTCGTGGGGCACAGACTGCTGGCGGTGAGACGATCGGTATTCTGCCGACAGACCGACTTGAGGATGCAAACGAATATGTGACAACGCCGATCGCAACTGGGATTGGTCACGCACGGAACCCAATCGTGGTCATGAATGGCGATGCGGTGATTGCGATTGATGGTGCTGGCGGAACATTATCTGAGATTGGATTTGCAACCGTGTTTGAAAAGCCGATCGCAGGTATCAACACGCATGATGTCCCGTATATTCACCAAGTCTCTTCGGCGGCAGAGGCGGTTACGTACATTGAAGAGGCGGTCGAAACCGCGGATTGAACGTGCTGGATTGATGATTGTCAGGCCAACAAGAATAGCATTGATAAGGGTTGGGCAAGTGTGGCTACGGTATGCACCGTCGTGCCCTCCTTGCGTCGATCGTACCAGTTGGTCTGAGCGGATGCGGTGACGTTCGAATAATAAATAATACAGGTCAGACTGAAACCGAGGAGGAACCAACAACGGAACCGGAGGAAACACCGGACGAGCAGGAAGATGAAGTTGAAATCCCAGATATTGGTGTTGACCCTGGAGAGATCCGATGTCCACCCTTTGAGCCGCCTGTTGATACCGTCGTAGCGGACACAACAACTGCACCACTCCGTCTTGGCATATCGGAGCATGAACTCACGCTCCCGGAAACCGCGTTTACCCTTGAGATAACAAACGAGAGCGAGACAACAGTCTCATTCGGCGCCTACAGTTGGACGCTGTGGAAGCGTGTCGAAGCGGAGTGGTACCACATCGTGCCATTCACCCAATCAACACCTGAAATAATACTTTCCACAGGGAATGAACATGAGTGGAAGTTTGAAATCGATAATACAGACCTGTCTCGGCTTCGCTGGACAGACGGCGAAAATACAACACTGAATGGCATTGGTCCAGGCGAGTATGCACTAACATTGGCGTGCAACGTAGAGGCAGGAGAGCAAACCGAACGATTCGGCCTCTGTCAGTCACTCACAATTACCGGTGATTCGATCGAAGTCACCCCGACTGTCGATCCAGAAACACAACAGCGGGCAGGGTCGGCAGTCACCGTTCAAACAGACACGCAAGCGGAGCCGGTGCGTGCATATGAGCTTGTGCGTGCAGATTCAAACGAAACCCCACAACGCACCCTGATCGCAGAACAGCTGTTTCAGTCAGGGACGCCACAACCGCATCCGCTTCGAAATATGATTCCATTTTTTGCTGACGATGTGACTCGGGTGCAGTATGCTATCGCTACTCGTCAGATCCATCCGTTGGTCGATCCACCGACGGTGTTCGAATACGAGGGACAACAGTATCACCTCACAACCGAAGAGTTCATCGAACCGGAAGAAACGGAGACAGAAGCCGAGACCGAGACCGATATTGAGACTGGAACCGAAGAAGAGTAGGATATAGCCGCTACCGCGTAGGTTACCAAGTTCCGTGGAAGGTATCGAACTCAAGCGAGTCAAGCGGTTTATTCCCAACTGCAATTTCGTACTCGCCTGGGGTCAACATCGGCTTGTGGAATCGCGGTCCATCGTCTGTTGTAATCCGTGGACAACCGGTGTTGACGAACGCATCCATGTTGAAGTTCCGTAGCCGATCGGGCGTCACTTCGTCCATCGTAATAAGATATGCATTATCGTTGTTTTCGATGATCTTTTCAGCAATCTCCCAACGACCTTGCCCAATCTTTGTACAGAAGATGACACCCCATTTTTCCGATCCCATTGCTTTGTGAACCGAGGCGTAGCGCTGTTTCATGAACTGCTCTGGATCTGCAATTGTCACCACATTGTTCACTGGGTCTGCGATGACGACGTTCTTGTCTGGATGTTCCATTGCAAGTCCAAGCGGATGGAACTTCCCACCACCGACGTACAGCACTTGCTCTGCATCAATATCGGCAGATGCATAGTTGCAGCCGAGTACTTGACCCTCATAAGTGAGCCGATCGTCCCCACGTCGGGTGTGAACATTGTAGTCCCGTTCTTCAAGCCAATCGACCATGTCACCAAAGAGATTCATGTGTTGGGCCGTGGTGACAAGCCCAACATCGGGATCATCAGCAGGGTCCGCGAGCTCTTCGAGCGAGTCCTCCATGATCGGATATGGATCCACGTTGGAGAACAGCGGAACGTAGATGATTCGATCGGATTCTTTCATTGCTGAGTGCCCAAAGTGGACAAACACATCAGTTCGCCGCATCAAGTAGGTGTCCAAGTCACAGGCACCATAGCATGGCTGTCCAGAGAGCATGAATGTTACATCCGGCGCAAGCTCTCGGAGGTCGTCTGCAACTGCAGGACCACGGCGTTTCAGTCCCTCTGGGAACTGAAGTCCAACTTTTGATGCATCTCGTGCTTCTATTTCTTCGATAATCCGATCGAGTTCGTAATCCCATTCGCGGTCATGTTTTAACGACATGCCCGTATTTCGAAGGTCACCCTCGGTTTGGGGTTCCGAGGTACCATCCTGACTCATTGTACGTGTTTACGCATCAGGACGGTTAAACACGGTGTTTTCAAAAACAATGGTCTATCTATACTAATTGTTTACAATTTTCACTGTTTGGTGAACAACATTCAATATTATATAGTGATAATAGTAATGTCGTACCAAGACGTCCATGGTGAGTGTTAACAGTATAATTCACATCTTCGTATCAATATAGATAATTGGCACCCCTAATTTATTTTTTGGCTATTTTGAATGTATTATATGACAGACGGAGAAATGAATCTCGCCCGTCGGCTCTATGACAAATTACGGGGTCGATACATGTTCAAAATCGGGGCAGCAGTTCTTATTGTCACTGCAGTACTTTTTGCAGGGAGTGCGTTTGCATTCACCCAGACGCAAGCCGGTGTTGAAGCAGATGCCGAACAGACACTAATGAATGCAGCGGAACGCGAAGCAGAAGGGATCGATCGGTGGCTCGAAGACCGTCAAAACGATGTCGAGACGATCTCCGCATCACCAACACTGGCTGATGGTGACACATCTGAGATTCGTGCCCAATTAATAAACGATGATAATTTGCTACCAGACCATGTTATCGAAATCCATTACTACAACATGAAAACTGGCGAAGTCGAAGTAAGCTCGGCGGGAGCTGAAGAAGGGCTGAATGCCCGAGATGCTGATCGGCCGTGGGCAGTTGATGAGACATACTTTGACGATGCAGATCAAGTGACGGTATTCGACCCATACGAGGCAGCAGGCACGAACCGACTTACGTTCATGAGTCCGGTAGAAGGGGATGGCTCGTATGCAGTGGTACTTATTACGGATCTTGCTGTGCGAGGTGACGTGCTTGACTCTCCTGTCGAAGGAGGTGTGCTTGAGATACTGTCCACAGACACGGGAAATGTCGTGATTGCAGCGGATGGTTCCGCAATTAATCAAGAGTACTTCGGGCTTGATCCACTTCCACACCTCACATCGCCGCTTCATGAGCCACGAATTGACACTGTTGAGAACGAACATGAGCTAATTGATGACAACCAGATGGTTGTTGCACAGGCACCAGTGCAAGACCAACCGTGGGCTGTAACTGTTGCCGCACCCGAGGGGCAAATATATGCGACCGTCGGTATTGTGACACAGAATATTCTTATTCTGGTTGCAATCTCGTTGTTCGGGCTCATTGGGCTCGGTGCAGTCATTACTCGTGATATCAACAACTCGTTGGACGATATGACTGGCTACGCGGAGGCAATCGAAGCAGGTGATTTGGAGGTGTCGATCGATCGTTCTCGAACGGATGAGTTCGGCCAACTCTCCGTGCTCTTCACTCGGATTCGAGATACGCTGAAATCACAACTCCAAGCGGTCGAGACACAAGCAGAGGACGCTGCCGCTGCAAAGGCAGAGGCGGAATCGTTTGCAGACCACCTCGAAACAAAAGCTCGCGAATACGAAATGACAATGGACGCCTGTCGTGAAGGGAATCTGACGTCACGACTCGATCCACAGTCGGATAGTGAGGCACTTGAACAGATTGCACTCTCATTCAATAGCATGATGGACGAATGGGAGGAGACCATCGTGGATGTCCAAACGTTCGCAGAGAACGTTCACGAATCAAATACGGTGTTGGTCTCAGATCTTGATGAGGTAAACGATGCAAGCGTTGAGGTTGCGGAGTCAGTTGATGAGATTGCACAAGGTGCAGAAGCACAGCAATCAAACCTCGACCAGGTTGCAAGCGAGATGAACAATCTCTCTGCAACGATCGAAGAGATTGCATCCTCTTCGGAAGCAGTCGCGGAAACATCCGAAGATGCGGTCCAATCCGTGTCATCAAGTCGTGATGATGCTGGCGAAGCGATCGATGAGATTCAAGGTATTAAAAGCCAGGCCGATCAGACGATTGAGCAGATCGATCGGCTTGATCAGCGAGTGACAGACATTAGTGAAATAACGGATTTCATCGGTGATATGGCCGAACAGACCAATATCCTTGCGCTCAATGCGTCAATCGAAGCCGCACGGGCGGGAGAGGCAGGTGCAGGATTTGCGGTTGTCGCAAATGAAGTGAAATCGCTTGCTGGGGAGACCCAAGAGGCAGCCGAAGAGATCGAATCGATCGTAGACGATCTCCAAGCACAGGCCGATCGGACAGTGGAGGATTTCGAAACCGTCCACGAGCGGGTTGAACGTGGGATTGACGTGATCGAAAACGCGAATAAGTCGCTTGAAGCAGTTGAATCGCACGTCATGGAAACGGACTCAAATATTCAAGATATCAACCAATCCACTGAAACGCAAGCCGTTTCAACGGAGGAGGTTGCATCAACCGTTGATGATGTTGTCTCCATTTCCGAAGAGTCAACTTCGGAGGCTCGATCGGTCGCCTCTGCTGCAGAACAGCAACGAATGGTACTTGAAGACGTGGTCTCGCGAACGGAGACATTAGCAAACGATGTGACGACACTGAATAAACAGCTCGAACAGTTCCATGTCTCAGCCTCCACGAGCGAGGAGGAACTTACACCACAGCCACAGCTAGCTGATGGTGGGGAAGATATCAAACGTAACACTACGACCGACACAGAACAAGAATAAACGCCTTTTTGATGGCGGAGTTTTTTCAATATTGACAGAGTAATACCAATAGAGTCAGCGATGTCGAAACCCAGTTCGGATGCATTTAACGATGAACGAGTGTTACAGCACCGATCGGAGCGGACCGGCTGGGACCGATTTCTGACGGATGCGATCTACTACGGGCTTGGGCAGATAATCCTGCTCACATTTCCAATTTTTTGGCTGCTGTATCAGACGCCGTTTATTGATATTGAGGCAATCGCAGCGGGGTGGGCTACACTCGTTGCGTTGGTTATCGGAATTGGATTCGGACGTGGTGGTCGACTGCCGATCAACACTTCATGGCCGTCTTTGACAAATGGAATGCTTGGCTCTGCAGATGGATATCGAACCTATCTCTCCCGCGCAGTCTACCTCTCTACGACATTCATGCTTGGTGCATACATCGGTGCATATGCGGCAATCTGGAGTGGATCACTCTTTGTAGCGCCGATCGTTGGTGGCAGTATCGGCCTCATTGCGATACTCATGCTTCCAACACTCCTTCATGAGAATTCGTCGATCGCAGTCGCACGTATTGGGTACAATATCGTTGGGTTGGGGGTCGGTATTATCGGATCATCTCCATTTGATATCGGTGTAGGCGACCCAACTGTTGGCGTGGTTCTGCTTGCTGTTGCGATCTGTATCTACCTAGATGCAACCTACATACTGGGTACATAGTACACAGATGTGGTTTGATATGTATCTGAATCTGTTCAGTTGCTATCGAGATACTTGCTAACAGTGTAAACAATTAAACAGTGAACATACCTACTCTCTGTTGTTCTACTCTGAGAGACTATCTGTGCAATATACCCGGAGGGAGGGATGAAAACACACACATTTGACTGGAAATCCGGAAGCGAACCGAGCGTTGCAATCGTTACTGCGGTCGCGGATACTGTTGACAAATCACCATCATTACTGCCGCCACTCCAGCAGTATATTGAGGTTGACTCTATTGACACGTTGTTGCTCGATAGCGCTGAAAACGGCCGTGTGATACAGCTGTCATTTACGTATGCCAAAACAGATGTCACGGTTACAAGCGATGGTTACGGCGTTGTTGAGTATGGACCCTAAAGTGACACTGGTGTTACTCCCCTGTTGAAGTGTCTCTATAGCTAATTACGCGTATGTCAGCGCTACCGTTAGAACACATCTCACTCGAACCAAAAGAACAGTCAGATGGCCCGTCACCCGCCGTATTTGTGCTACACGGACGCGGTGCAAACGAGCAGGACCTACTCCCGATCGCAGACGAACTCCCCGATGAGTTGCATGTGATTAGTCTACGGGCACCCGATCGGCTCCAAGGCGGCTACACGTGGTATGAACTTGATCTCTCCGGCGGTGGGCTCCATGAGAGCCAACCGCACCCAGAGCAGTTCCGCCGCAGCCTTGAGCTTGTTTCTGAATCCGTTTCGGCAGCAATCGAGAGCTACTCTCTTGACGCCGATCAGATAGGGCTGCTCGGATTCAGTCAAGGATCAATAATGAGCATGTCGCTTGTGCTTGAGAACCCAACGCAGTTTGCATGGGTTGTTGCATTGCATGGCTATCTTGCAGATTCACATACAGATGTCCAACCGGATGCCATTGCGGGAAAACCGATTTTTATTGGTGCAGGGAAAGCGGATCGAATTATCCCGCATACACGAGCGAAGGACGCAGCAGATCGATTTGAATTGATCGGCGCAGACGTCTCATTTACCGCATATAATGCGCCACATGGCGTCAGTCCAGAGGAACTGCGCGATCTGGTTGCCTTTGTGTCAGCGCAACTCTGATCAGACACTTGGAAGTAAATTGACATACCCTGCTGTTTCGATAAGAATCCAGATCACGAATACACCGTAACACCCCAATAAAAACAACCCCTCATTTCGTGTGATCGCTAAATCGGTTCGCATCGCTGTGAAAAGTGCAACGGTTGCGACAGTCAGAACGCCCATCATCGGGACCGCAAGGCTGTAATCTACAGTGGTTTGGCCGATCAAGAGCACACCAACCGGAAGTGCGACAAGCAGGTCAAACGTGTTGCTCCCAAGTACATTTGCAACACTAACCTCCCCATGGCCGCCACCTGCTGCACGAATGCTCACAAATGCATCAGGAAAGCTCGTTCCTGCAGCAACGATTGTGAGCCCCCAAAAGAACTCCGGAGAATCAAACATGTCGCCGAAGCCAAGCGCCGCACGAATCAACCCCTCAACCGCAACTACAATAAGAACCATTCCAACTGCAAGCTTGATCCACTCGGGAGCGATCGACATCTTTGGTGGTTTAACGGGCGGTTTATAATCGCTTACATCCTGATACTGAATAAAAATATAGAGAACGTACATTCCGATCGGAATCAGTGCAAGCGGCCGGCCGATGACGGATGTTGACCCACTTCCATCGGTGTTATAGATCACACCGAACGAAAATGTCAAGAGCAAAATGGCGATCGCAAGCATGTAGAACTGGCCTTCCTTGTACACGACATCACGAGAGACTTGTAGCGGGCTTCGTCGTAGTGCACTCAACCCCGGAATGACGAGAATATTGAAAATCGCAGAGCCGACAATGACACCGACACCAAGGTCAAACGTCCCGTGAACAAGCACACCGAGGACAACACTTGCGAGTTCGGGGAAACTCGATCCGATCGCAACAATCACTGCACCTTGGACGACAGCGGGGAGTCCGTAGTAGGCTGCGATCTTGTGGCTCGATTGCTCAAGAAGTTCGCTTCCTTTCCAAATAACGACGGTGGAGATAATCGCAAGAAAGCTGAGCCACAGAATTGACATATGACTGACTCACCCACGAATCATACTAAACAGTCCGGTATGAGGCTCCTCATGCAGTGGGAGTTGGATCCACTCCGGTTCCTCATGCTCTTCAGCATCAACCTCATCAATCCATCTCGGCTCTTCGACAAACTGGCCATCAACAGCGACAATCTGCATTTCAAATCGAGCTGGTTCATCCTCACCAACGGCGGTATATTGGACTCGAAGAAAGTCAACACGGCCAGTTGGTTGGATAATTGCCAGGGCACGGTAGTCATCAACTGCTGCATGGAACTCCTCTGGTGGTGTGGTTGACTCAACGATGTATGCAGCGGTACCAAACACGACATCTTCTTCAACCGACGTGTTTGGTGTATCCAGATACCGCTCTACAACCTGCGCGGTTATTCCTGTTGCAGCGGCAGTCCCTTCCGGTGATCCTCGGACCTCTGTTTGGGTCTCATTGTCGAGCGTCGATCGACGATATTCGGTTTCCCCATTGGCGTATATTTCAACACTTGTGTTTCTACGGGTAGCGTCTACGGTGTAGTTCATCTGCTCTTCAAATCGGTAGACGGTCCCGTTTGCAACCTCACCGTCAATACGACGACTTACGACATCGGGGAATTCGGTTGCAGTCGCTGGGCCCGATTCTCGGATTGAAAAGACATACTGTGCACCGGTAAGTGTGTCTCGGTGGGCCTCTGCGAGGGCGCTACTGTCAGTGACTCCACTGGCACTCGTCCCCGGAGGATAGCCCTGTTGTTGGTCAGCATTGTCTGTGGTGGCTGACTGATTTGTTTGATTTATAAACCGGTCTGAGCCATCAAACTCCATCCCCCGATCGAATTCGGATGCGTCTGTGGTCTCGAACAGCGGTATGATTCCAGTAGCGATCGCAGCACCTGCAAGACAGACAACGAGTACAAGAACAACCGCCATCAGTGGGGGTCGCGCTTGGAGCGCGTCTGAAGACGTATGTCCCGTCTCTGTGTACGTGAGCGATCGTCCGAACTGGTTTTGATAGAGCGCTTCTGCTGCGGATCGATCGATTCCATACAGCAGTAGATTTCGGACGGCTGCTGCATCCCACACAACGACATCATCGTGCAGTGGAGGCTGTTGTGATTGCTGTCGGATCCGGGCTCGGAGTCGATCGCCCCATGACGGGGCCGGCTGCTCGAGATACAGCCGTTTTGACTCCGCATTTTTTGAAAGTGTCAATACCGACTGCCCGTTGATCGTCTCGATCGAACCGTTCCATCCCTGTTTATTAAACAGCAACAGGACAAACGCGTACTGCTTCTTGCGCGAGAGCCTGTTGAAAACAGACACAAACGTGTCTTCAGGGACGACGGCCATTACCGAGTGTACGGCCTCACTACGCACAAAGATTCCGGCAGCAACACCCATCTCCGGCAGGCCTAAATCGCCGGAGTCCTAAAATCATCTATGAGCGTCGAAACGGTATCCCTTGCAGATATTGGTCGAGATCTCGGTGAGCAGATTGCAGAGACAGACGTGTACGAACGCTTCGAAAGAGCAAGCCAAGCAGTTGAGAACGATCCAGAAGCACAAGAAAAAATAGCGTCATTTGAACAGCTTCGCCAAGAATTCATGGCTGCCAGACAAACCGGTGATGCCGACCGAGAGTCGCTTCGACGGGTCCAGAACGCGCAAAATGAGCTCCACTCGCTCCCAGTGATGAAGGAGTATCTCGCTGCGCAGAGTGACCTACAAAACACGCTCGAAGAGATTAACAAAGCCATTTCAGAGCCGCTGTCGGTTGATTTCGGTGGTGAAGCAGGCGGTTGCTGTCACGATTAATATCGGTCTTACTGTCAGTGTAGCGTGACAATATTTAACTGCGTATCACTGTAGAGTGTTTATACGTGACACGACTCTCGACTGGTATCCCAGTTCTCGATCGGCAACTCGATGGCGGGTTTCCAGCTGGAAGCATCGTGCTTCTTTCTGCGCCTCCCGCAAGCCAGTCTGAGCTATTTTTGTATGATTTCACGGCACCACGGCGGACGCTCTATCTGACAACGCTTCGATCTGAGGAGTCGGTTCACGATTCATTCGTGGATACAACATCACATGTTACCGTCCCAAAAATCATGGAGTTGGGTGCGGATGCCCCACTTGATGAAGCGAATCAACTGATTGGAATGTTGCCCGAAGAGTCAACACTGATTATTGATGCACTCAATCCGCTTGAAGAACAAGACCATAACCGGTATCGATTCTTTTTAAATCAGCTACAGCGACACCTACAAAACACGGATAGCGTTGCAATCCTTCATGCGCTTAGTGGGCAGTACATTCCAGAATCACGGGACATGACTGAGTACATGGCAGATATCGTCTTTGATTTACAAACAACAGTCAGAGGAAACGAGGTTATCAACAAACTTGCGGTACCAAAGTTCCGCGGTGGCAGGGCCTTAGAAGATACGGTCAAACTCAAACTTACAGAAGCGGTAACGATCGACACCAGCCGCGACATCGCGTAAGCCGCAGTAGATTCGTGAATTACCACGGGTCGGGTGACCCGTGGAATTCTGCTTGTTACCGTTTAAAATACGGTGAGTGCAACTGCACCGATCGCAGTCGAGAGCGTAATCCCAACCCACGGCAGGGGCTTGCTGAACAGTTCTCCTGGTATCGCATCACCAAAAAATAAATAGATAAAGTAGACATACAGCGGTGAGAGCTGAATGAGTGCGTTTGTACTGGCATCGAATACAAATCGAAGTACAACAGTGAGCAGTACCGTACTGACACCAGCAGCAGCAGCAACAACAAGATCGTCCCGGGCACTATCTAAATCCATACCTATCGGTCTGTAGTGTGGTGCAAAGAAAAGCGTGATTTTGTTCCCAGCACTCTCGCAGTAACTGCTGGAGGAGTGGGTCTTACTCTTCGTCGAGTTCGTCGGCGAGTTCGTCGGCGTCAATATCGATATCTTCGAGCGCTGCTTCGATATCTTCGCCACCTGCGCCACCGAGGCCACCAAGGCCACCCATACCCATTCCCATTGGGCCTGCACCGTCGATCGTTTCTTGGACGATCACGCGATCGAGGTCGAGTTTACCCATGACATCTTGGGCGATCTGTTGTTTGGAGAACATCCACTGCTGGTTCATTGTGAGCTGTGGGGTTGCTTCGATGTAGAGCGTCTCTTTCTCGACGGTTTGGGTCTCCGTCTCCGGCTCTGCATCTGCATCCTCATCCTCGTCCTCGTCATCGTCATCATCTGACTCAACAACAACCTCTTCTTCGACCTCATCCGTCTGGATCCAGACGGTTGGTGCGTTCTGGAGGTACATCCCGAGGAGGCCTGCTGCCTGCTCTTCTCGGTCATCGACTTCTGCGACGACCTCATACTCGTACTCAAGGTCCTCGCCTGCAAGTGGGTGGTTGAAATCAACACGTGCTCTGCCACCGATGATTGTCTGGATATGACCCTGTTGGCCGTCGATTTGGACCTGTGCACCTGGGTAGCGATCGTCCTCGCCAATCTTTTCAGCGCTTACGGTACGGACTTCGTCGTCGTCGTACTCGCCAAACGCTTCGGCTGCTGGGATTTCGACAGTGCCGCTGTCACCGACAGCACCGCCAACGAGTGCGTCATCAACGGCTTGGAAGACGTGTCCTTCCCCGATGATGATGGTGCGTGGTGAGAAATCGTAGTTGTCGTTGTCGATTCCTGCTTCTTCAGCAACCGATTTATCCGTTGTGTCGACGACCGTGTCGTCGTCTGCTGTACGGACGGTGTATGCGACTTTGACGAAGTCGCCGTTCTCGAATCCGTCGGTTGCTTCCTGCTCGGTTTCCTCCGCCTCAACGTCATCGGCCGACTCTGCGGCGTCTTCTGCCGCTTCGGCCTGCTGTTCGTCGCTCATACCCCAAACAACTCCTGTTTCACCCTTAAGAAGCACGGTTCGTACCGCAAACCGTGTGAATAACCAACACTCCCAGACGAGCTAGGCGCTACCGTACCTGCTCGATCGCAGCAATCGCGGTATCCAGAGAAACAACATCGCCATACTTGGCGTCAATGTCAAACAGATTTGCGTTGTGTGGCCCCGCTTTTCGATCGCCAACGGCATCTTCAGGAACGATAACGCGATAGCCGTACTGTAAGCCATCAACTGCAGTGGCACGGACACACCCGCTTGTCGTGACACCAGCTAAAACGAGCGTATCGACACGGTTTGTTGTGAGCGCCGTTGCAAGATCAGTCCCGAAGAACGAACTGGCGTACTTTTTGAGGATGACTCGCTCCCCTGACTGTGGTGATAGCCGATCGTCCACGGCGACCGCATCAGTTCCCAGCTTGAGCTCTTTAAGTGCCGGAACTTTCTCAATAAACACGCCTGCATCGCCGTAGGACTCCTCATACGCAACAGTTGTGAAGTATACTGGAAGGTCTTTTTTGCGGAATAGTTCAAGGAGTTCCGACGTTGCATTAATGACTGAGTCTACGTCCGATCCGAGGTCTGTTGTTGGATCTGTGAATGCGTTGATGAGGTCGATAACAATCAACGCTGGCCGATCGCCAAAGCCAACGTCGACGCCGAATGCATGCTCCTCGTAGTACGCTTGTGTTTCCGAACCGTGTGTGTCCTGAGGCATTGATCGTGGTATGTGTATCGTCTCTCGGAGCGCTACTCAGCCATGACGAGCATTGAACTCGGCTCGCTCTGTTGCGATCTGTTCTGCAAGGTCGTCATATTTTGGCAGTGGGCCAAAGTCGAACTGGCCGCTCGGTTCGCGTGTTGATTGAATCTCCTCACGCCGTTTTTCAGTTGCATCGGTATCGAGTGAGCCATCATCGCCCACCACAACCCCGTAGGCTTCTTTGGCTTCACGAGCTGAAATCAGCCCCCGTTGGACTTCCGTTGCGACAAACTCGGCGTCTCTCTCAAGCGGATCACCAAGTCCGCCACCGCCTGCGGTGTTGAATACAAGTGTATCACCTGCGGAGACCGGGATATTCTCCACTTTGGACGGAAGGTCTTCAACCGTACCGTCGGTGCGAATCAGCTGTTTCGTACTTGGTTCGGCATGGTGGCCTCCATCAACACCCCACGGATACGTCACTGCCCGATCGTCCTGGAATGTGATTGCCCCATCCGCTTCGAAGGTGTACACCTTTCGTATACCGTGGCCACCACGGAACTGGCCTGCGCCGCCGGTATCCGTTCTGGCCGCATACTCATCGATCGACATCGGGTAGTACGCCTCTTGATACTCTACAGGGACCGTTTTGAAAAGCGGCCACCATGAGTGGCCATCTAAGCCATCGCCACCAGGGCGGGCTGGAATGCCACCATACAGAATTTCAAGCAGTTGGAACTGGTTTCCATCCTCGTCAACACCGGAGTAGACAAGGTTTGGACTCGTCCCATAGCTGCCTGCAACGCTGAATTTGTCGCCGAGCGCATCCGAGAAGACCGCTTGTAGAATGTCGAAATGCCGTGCCATAAGCGTCAGCCGGTTCCCTAACGCAGCGGGGAACTCCGGCTTCAGCACCGAGCCCTCCGGAATCGTGACGTTGATCCGATCGTAGTAGCCATCATTGAACGTTAGCTGTGGATCGAACGCCATGATGAGAAAGACCCCAGTGAACATCTTGAACATTTCCTCATTAAGCAGGAAATTAACGGTTCCCGGAACCTGTGGATCGGTCCCTGTCCAATCAATGTAGATCTCATCTCCCTTTCGGGTGAGTTCCATATGCAGTTTGATTGGGCCGGTTCCTTGCCCGTCATCGTCTGCAAAATCTTCAAATGTGAACGTCTCCCCCTCCGGGAGTAGTTCCCGAATAAGCTGTGTGACACCGTCTCTGGTCCGAGCTAAGATCGCATCTGTGGCTTCAAGATAGGTTTCTTTGCCAAAGCGATCGCACAGTTCCTTGATCCGAGTCTCTGCAACGGCAGTGCCAGCAGCCAGCGCTTTGATATCTGCCTCCGCATGCTCAGGAAGTCGTGTGTTGTGTTTAAATGTCTCAAGGAGATGCTCGTCGAGTTCGCCTGCAGTCCAGAGTTTGGTTGGTGGCAGTCGAATCCCCTCCTCAAAGATTGTTGTCGCATTCACCGGGATCGATCCCGGCGTCTTTCCACCAACGTCCATCAGGTTCCCCCACTGACTGGCGTAGCCAATGAGCTCATCATCGTAGAAGATTGGCCGCAACAGGAGCATGTCCGGCGTGTGTGACACCGCTCCGGCACACATATACGGATCATTTGTCGCAATCACGTCACCATCCTCGAGGTCATCGACCGTATACGGTGAGTTCTCGAGAATATCGTCGATCGCAGAGCCAAACTGCCCCATCACCATCCGACCTTTCGCGTCAGCCATCAGTGGGAACTGATCGGACTGCTCACGAATGACGGGGCTAATTGCAGTTGTTTCGACAACGCGATCCATCTCCTCTCGAGTGTTCGCAAGTGTACTTTCGATAATATCAAGCGTTGTCTGGTCTATGTCGTGTTCGCGGACGAAGTCTGGGGTGCTCATTGTGTCTCACCTCGGGTTATTTCAAGGGCTGCATACGGATCGACAACCACCTCATGGTCCGGTTCGACAACAACAGTCGAATCGTCTCCAATGACGATTGCGGGTCCGGAGAATTCGGTCCCGATGCCGAGTCGAGTTCGATCGTACACTGGCGTCTCCTGTCCTTTGCCATCAAAGAACACTGTTTCAGTGCCAATCACGGCATCCTCCGGATCGGTCGCGTCTGTCTCTTCGGGCGTCAGTTCAACGCCAGCGATCGTCCCACGGCCGATCGTCCGAAGGGTTGCGATCTCAAGCGGTGCATCCAAGGTAAAATCAAACTGCTGTTTGTGTCGCTTCTCGAATGCCTCCTTGATGGCGGAGATTCCATCTTCGCTTTGGAGTTCATCGATCGTCACTGGAATCGAGATCTGAATATCCTGTCTGTAGTATCGACAGTCTGCAAAGTACTCAAAAGCGTGGTCCTCATCAACGACGCCTTCCGAACGGAGCCATTCTGCTGCAGCCGCTTGGAGCGATTCAAGCGCCGCCCCAACCGCATCGCCATCTACGTCACCTTCGACCTCAAGATACGTTTCAGAGAACTCGTTTTGAATATCGCTTGTCAAAAATCCGAACGCGCTCATCACACCAGGAGCGGGTGGAATAATGAGCGGGTACGCGCCGATCAGATCGGCCAGCGCGTTTGCATGCATTGGCCCTGCACCACCAAACGCAACCAGTCCAAACTCTCGTGGATCGTAACCGCGCTCAACTGAGACAACTCGGAGCGCGCCATACATGTTTTCATTAACGATATCAACGGTCGCTTGGGCGGCTTCTTCGACAGTGGTTCCGCGTGCATCGGCGATTGGCTCGATCGCTTGGTATGCTGCGTCTCGATCGAGATCCATCGTCCCACCAAGCTTGACCGAGGATGGAATTCGACCAAGCACAACGTTTGCGTCCGTTACGGTTGGTTGCTCACCGCCACGCCCATAGCAAGCAGGCCCTGGATCAGCACCTGCACTTGCTGGGCCAACAACGAGCGAGCCATTGATTTGGACGCGTGCGATTGATCCGCCACCTGCTCCAACAGTGTTGATGTCGATCCCTCTGGATTTGAACTCCCGATACCCAACTTTTGTCTGTCGGGTTGCCTCTGGAGTTCCATTTTGCACAAGACTCACGTCGGTCGACGTCCCACCCATATCGAGCGTCAAGACATCCGAAACGCCCTTTTCTGTTGCCAGTGCAGCCGCACCAACAACACCACCGCTTGGGCCTGAAAGTGCAAGTTCAACTGGGCGTTCTTTTGCGGCACTCGCGCTCATCAATCCGCCATCCGATCGAACCACATTCAGCCGGCCAGTTGAGCCTGCGGCTTCCAGATCAGTCTCTAAATCGTCAAGGTAGTTGATAACCTGTGGGCGTGCGTAGTCGTTAATCACTGTAGTAAGCGTTCGTTCATATTCGCCATACTCTGGGACAATCTCTGCGGAGATTGAGACTGGCAGATCTGGATATGCATCCGCAATGATGTCACGAACGGCCTCTTCTTGTGTCGAATTGAGATAGGAGTTCAAAAGCGAGATTGTCACTGCCTCCACACCTGAATCGACCAACTCATCTACAGCGTCCGTGATTTCTGCGTCGTCGATCTGTTCGACAATCGATCCATCCGGAGCGCTCACTCTGCCGCGGATCCCACGAGTATCGGTAAGGTCTGCAAGCGGGTCGGGCTTTTCCATGGCCATCCATCCGTAGAGTGGCCCTGGCGTCCATGCACGCGCTAAATGGAGAACATGTTCCTGCCCGGCAGAGACAATCAGCCCGACTCGTGCGCCAGTCTCCTCAAGGAGCATATTGGTCACGACAGTCGTCCCGTGAAACATCGCTGCTAAGTCCATGAGGTCTGCACCAGCTTTGTCCGTGGCGGATTCAACACCATCGAGCACTCCGTGTGCAGGGTTCTCTGGCGTTGATAACACTTTATCAAGCGTTAGCTCACCAGTCTGTTCATTAAAAAGGATTACATCAGTGAACGTCCCGCCGACATCCACGCCAATATTGTATGACACGTGTTATCACCTACATTGATATCTGTAGAATGGTGGCTATAGCTTCCCCCAAGCAGTGTTGGTTCTTTATATACGATTAGTAAACAATCCACGTCGCTCGAAAGAGTACTACTGAAGTTTGTAGCGATGCTGGTCATTCAATGCATCAGTAAGGAGTTTCTGTTCCGCTTTACGTAGATGTTCGAGAAACGTTGCCCGGCTAATATCCAGCTCTTGGGCAAGCGTTTCGCTATCCGTTGTCCGAGGCCACTCAAAATACCCTGAATCGAGTGCAACCTCCAACACCTCACGTTGGCGGTCTGTGAGTGGAGATACAACCCCTTCGTACGTTGTGAGGCTCGTCAGTGAGACTCTCCCAACTTCCCGAAATGCCTCGATCATCCCTTTGAGATCATCTCTGTTAAATAACAGAATGCTGTAGATACGCTCATTTCTGTCAATCCGAGTTGGCCGTTGCAAAATCCCGTTATGTTTGTACACCGCGTTGTATGCACTACAAGAGCGTTTTGTCACAAGAAGTCGATCTTCATCTAACTGTTTAGCGCGGACAACCTCATCGGACTCTTCAAGTGTCTTTTTGTATGAATCCAGCCGATCGCCCGCGTTCAGAATGAACGTCACATTCTCATCGTGAAGCTCTTCAATATCAATGTCAAGCCGATCATGTGGGCCTGTTTCAAGTGTTGAGAGGACACACGGGCGCTCTTGTTCAATCCGCAACTCTGCTTGGTACATAGTCGCTCACGTAGATTGTCATTCACAACCAGTCCACAAAATTCTAGTTGTTATAAAAAACCAACGCTAGTTAGCTTGATTCTTCCCAGTTTCAAACAACTCTGTTGCCAATTTAACTGCTCGCTTGGTCTCAAGTGGCCCCTGTTCGGTAAGTGCATCCCGGTACGTACGAATGCGATCGACAGTTGGCTCAATATTCGCACGTTCCAGCAGTTTTCGCGCAGCCGATCGCCCGGTTCCAGCACCGAACAACAGTCGCCGCTCACCACCAAACGTTGCTGGATCAAACGGCTCGAATGTACTTGGATCAGTGAGCATTGCTGCGGTGTGAATCCCGGACTCGTGGGTGACCACCGCATCACCAAGAATCGCTTTCCGATCGTCAATCGACTCTCCAAGTTCCGCGAGTACAGACCGGCACGTTGGAATCAGTTTCTCCGTCTCGATCGACAGCTCATCCCCGTACTCAACGGCGAGACACGTGATAATCTCCTCTAGTGCTGGATTGCCCGCACGCTCACCAAATGATGCGATGCTTGCGTCAATCCGATGCACACCCAGCTCGTATGCAACGAGTGCATTCGCCGTTGCCACCCCCATATCATCGTGAAAGTGGACACCCAACCGATCGGTGGTGATTGTATCCGAAAGCGCAGTCAGTGTCTCTCGGACCGATCTCGGTGTTCGAACACCGACCGTATCTGCAAACACAAGACAGTCAACATCAGCAAACGTCGGGATCACCGACTGGAGTTCCGCAATGTCGGTGCGGAACGCATCCGCAAGCGTTAGATGAACCGCTGTGCCGCGTTCGTGTGCCCGATCGACGGCCGTTCGGAGCATCTCTTTCATTGTGTCTTTGTCACTTTCAAGTGCATTATCGAGATACCGCTTTGCGAACGAGCCAAAAATCTCAACAACGTCCGACTCAGCATCTACAGCTGCATCAACGTCGCCTTCAAGCGCCCGTGCAAGGCCAATAATCTCCGCATCGGTGTTCGCTGCAAGCTCTTTGATTACGGTTTGGTCTTTCTCGCCCGTGATTGGAAAGCCCGGTTGGAGATACTGAATTCCCAATTGGTCGAGCTTGAGCCCGGCATCGACCTTCTGTTCAACACTGTAGGATCGCCCGGGAAGTTGATCCCCTTCACGGAGCGTGACATCACACAGTGCCATTACAGGACCCCTGCCTCTCGAAGCTCATCAAGCTCTTCGGTCGATCGCCCAAGCTCGGTTCCGAATATCTCGTTATTGTGTTCACCGTGGCCCGGACCCATGTGATTCACACGACCCGGTGTCCGTGAGAATTTCGGGACGGGTCCTGCAGTTTTAATTCGGCCGACGTCCGCATCGTCAACTTCGATAACGTTATTTCGTGCCTGAAACTGTTCATCTTCGAAGATATCTGCGATCGTATACACTGGCCCAACGATCGCGTCATGGGCCTCCATCGCTGCGACCGCATCGGCTGTTGTTCGTTCTGTGGTCCACGCTTCAATCGCGTTATCGAGTGGTTCAACATTCTCTACCCGACCGTCGTTGTCCGCAAAGCGTGGGTCATCAATGAGATCCTCGCGATCGATCGCGTGCATTACCCGCTCAAATGTTCGCTGGTTAGACGCTGAAAGCGTCATGTACCCGTCTTTGGTTTCATAGACATTTCGTGGGGCGGCGTTTGGGTGCCGATTGCCCGTCCGTTTTCGCACCGTTCCGGTTTTGTCATAGCCTTCAACCTCGCCCAAAAAGAGCCGATAGAGCGGCTCATAGAGGCTGACGTCTACGACTTGCCCTGTCCCGCTACCCGTTCCGGCTTGCCCGCCTGCCTCCCGTTCATAGATTGCAAACATTGTTGCTTGGACTGCAAACATGGCAGTCGTTAGATCAGCAAGGCTGATCGGTGGCAAGAGCGGTTCACGATCCGGAAACCCGTTCGCATGTGCCCAGCCAGAGAGTCCTTCCGCAACCGTTCCAAAGCCCGGTTTGTCCGATCGCGGTCCGGTTTGCCCATATCCGGATATCCGAACAATAACTAGCTCGGGATTGAGTTCCTGCAGTACGTCTGGACCAAGCCCCCATCGCTCAATGGTTCCTGGGCGGAAGTTCTCAATAAAGACGTCTGCATCAGAAATGAGTTCAAGGAGTAGCTCTGCACCCTCCTCAGCGGAGAGGTTGAGCGTTACACATCGTTTATTTCGACCGATCGATTTCCACCACAGCGAGGTGTCTTGATCGAACGGCGGCCATGCACGAAGCGAATCTTTGTACTCCGGATGTTCAACCATAATCACATCCGCACCAAAGTCTGCGAGTTGTGTCGTCGCAAATCCACCGCTTATCATCCCCGAGCAATCAACGACTCGCAAGCCGTCAAGTGGCCCAGCTGTATCCGAACTCATTTCTTGTTCACTCCGGCATCAACAGTTCAACCGCAAAGCTCAATCAACATTCTCCCATCCTGTGTTGGCTGTTTATATACTTCGACCCAAAACGGCGACTATGTACGAGGTCGAAATAAAGATTGAAACCGATCACGGACCAGTTCGTGACCAGTTACGTAAACGAGGGGCAACGGAGACGGATCATCGAACCCAGATTGACACGTACTACAATGCCCCACATCGTGATTTTGCCGAAACTGATGAGGCGCTCCGGATCCGACGGGAGAAAACTGCAGACTCCGAGACTAATAAAGTGACATACAAAGGGCCGCTTATCGAGGCCGAATCGAAGACCCGTTTGGAGCATGAAACAATCGTTGCAGACGGTAACACACTAGATCAAGCGCTACAAGCACTCGGATTTACGCCTGCCGCAACCGTTGAAAAAGAGCGTACCTTCTACGAAATCGATGGATATACAATCACGCTCGATTCGGTGTCTGAACTTGGCGAATTTGTTGAAATCGAAACGGAAGCCGAAGCGGCTGCGATCGAAGCCGCACGTGAGGGAGCGACAGAACTTTTGACAACGCTGGGGTTAGACGCAAGTGAACAGATTCGAACATCTTATCTTGGCATGTTATTGGAACCTGACACGAAGTAGCGTCAAATATTGGTTTCAAGATGTTTCAGGGTTATCCTTTGAGCACAGAAGGTTTCCGCAAGTTATAGCACCCGCCAAATCCAATCGAAGGTCAATGGAACGCAACATTCAGGTAAGTGAACTCGATCGTCGCGCAGTCGAGGACCAAGATGTAGAGATTGTTGAGCGGAAAGGAATCGGGCACCCTGATTCGATCTGTGATGGGATTGCAGAAAGCGTCTCGCGGGCGCTTTCACAGCTATATCTCGACCGCGTCGGTAAGGTACTCCATTACAATACTGACGAGACCCAACTTGTTGCAGGACGTGCGGCACCCGCATTTGGAGGTGGAGAGGTTATTGAGCCGATCTACATCCTTATTGTTGGGCGTGCAACAAAAGAGTACGACGGTAAACAGCTTCCTGTTGATTCGACCGCACTGAGTGCGGCCAGAGAGTATCTCAGCGAACGTATTCCAGAGCTTGAGTTTGGCCATGATGTGATTGTCGATGTCAAACTTGGCGAGGGGTCGGGCGATCTACAAGATGTCTTCGGAGAGGACGCTGTTGAAGTTCCAATGGCTAACGATACATCGTTTGGTGTTGGCCATGCTCCACTAACCGAAACTGAAACGATCGTCTTCAGCGCCGAACACGAACTCAATACGACCTACGCAGATTCGCACCCAGAACTTGGGCCGGATGTGAAAATCATGGGCAAGCGTGAGGGTGACGAGATCGACATTACGGTTGCTGCTGCAATGGTTGACAGCTATATCAACGATTTTGATGAGTATGACACCGCAGTTGAAAATGTTCGAACGTTTGTCACTGAATTAGCGCAGGAGTACACCGATCGATCAGTCAACGTTGATGTGAATACTGCAGACGACTATGATGAGGGATCTATCTATCTGACCGTGACTGGGACCAGCGCAGAAATGGGAGACGATGGCTCCGTCGGCCGAGGGAACCGCGCAAACGGCCTCATTACTCCAAATCGACCAATGAGTATGGAAGCAACCTCCGGGAAGAATCCGGTCAACCACATCGGAAAGATCTACAACTTGCTCTCAACGAAGATTGCCGAAAGCGTCGTTGCAGAAGTTGATGGCATCCGTGATCTGCAGGTTCGACTCCTGAGCCAGATCGGACGGCCGATTGACCAACCACATGTCGCAGACGCACAGGTTGTCACGGTCGATGGTGTCGACGTGTCCGATGTTGAAGCGGAGATTCGAGCGATTATCGATCGAGAGCTCGCAGACGTGACAGACATTACTCGCCAGACGATCGAAGGCGACATCTCAACGTTCTAAACAGCGAAACTGGTCAGTATATCAATAGTAATTTATTCTTTCCCTGCGCTGTTTTCAGACAGTGACCAAGTCTCAGTCTGCCGCAATCGTCTCTGCGATCGGCCTCCTCACTGGGTCGATAACTATTTTTACGCTTCTTACGGACCCAAGCGATCAGGTAGTTACGCTATTGGTTCGGTCGTTTCTCCCGCTCTGTTTTTCAACAATATTAGTTGGCGCAGGCTGGTGGATGCATACTCAGGGCCTCTCACAAACAGTAACCAAACGAATACTGCTGTGGTTGTTCGTGGTTGGATCACTTATGATGGCGTTCGAGTTTGCGACAATCCTGTTTCAACAAGCGGAGGGAGTTGTCTTGGCCGATCGGATCGCGACGGTCCACAACGGATTTGTTCGAGGTGCAGTCATCGGTGTCGCCATTGGACTCTACGACGGGCAGCGGATGATAACAGAACAGCGAGAAAAACAGCTCCAACGGCAGAACGATCGGCTCGACACGTTCGCCTCAACAGTCTCACACGATTTGAGAAATCCACTCACCGTTGCAAAAGGGAATCTCGAACTGCTCCGGATGGATGTCAAGAATCACGATACGCTCTTTAGTGAAATTGAGACGGCTCACAACAGAGCTGAGGAGATCATCGAGGATGCACTTACGCTTGCACGTGATGGTGCAATTATAACCAATGCAGAGCCACTGGAGTTAGACGCCGTCAGCACTGCTGCGTGGGACTCGATCGACGCACCAAACGCGACACTATCAATTGTTGAGACGACCACCATCGACGGTGACCGAGCTCGGATTCTTCGGCTCTTTGAGAACTGTCTTCGGAACGCAGTCGAGCATGGTGGCGCAGCTGTCAGCATAACCGTTGGGACACTACCAACAGAGGACGGATTTTATATTTCGGACTCGGGTCCCGGTATCGATCCAGAAACTGGTGAGGATGTCTTCGAGCAAGGCTACACAACGAACGAGGAGGGGAGTGGACTCGGGCTCGCGATCGTCCAGACCATTGCGGAAGCACATGGATGGACAGTGCGATTGCGAGAATCCACAGCCGGTGGTGCACGATTCGAATTCGTAACCGAGGGCAGCACAGAACCAATCGAAGCCAAAGCCTCATAACTTCGGTCTGCAGACGATGTCAATATTTTTAGCTTTTCGATCATAACCGCTATACTCCCCGATCAATTGTGTAGAGACGTGACACGTGTTTGCTTTGTGGGAAAATTGGATATCAGCCTCCGTGATGAGCTTTTTTCGCGAGATACCTCACGGGCTGCGCTGCAAACATACACACTCAGCCAACCGTTTGCGAATTCGATCGCCGTAGATACCGTAAGCCTCGGTGCGGCGGTTGCGCTCTGTAACGATCTCAACTGGTATCTTACCCGCTTTGTTGACACGGTCTTGATTAAAGAGCCATCAATTAGCAACAACGAATGGTTGTCGCGGCTGCTTGCGACAGATGTTCGCGATCGAAAGCTCCCACCGGAAGAGACTGACCAGTATCTCACGGTTTATGGAGTAACCGAAAATCGGCTTGTTGAGCCGATGTACGTAACGCGTATTGATGGGTCAATTCCATCGTACGACCTCCAAGACGTCGAAGAAACAGTGGTTGTACGCGTCGCAAAGCGCGAATTTTCGCATTGAAGAGACCGCTAATCAAAGAGCCCGGTCGACAGATACCGTTCACCGCTATCCCAGAAGACAGTGATTATCAGTGGGCAGTCTTCCTCACCACCGTCAGTTTTGACAGAGACATCATCGCCAAAGGAGACCGTCCGTGGTGGCTCCGGACACTCCGCCTCTGGCGTTGCAATCCGGGTTGCAACACGCCGTGCAACGACATTTGATGCACCGCTTGATTGGCCGACCAGGATTCCCTCCTCACGTGCCAACCGACGGCACTCCGCTTCTGCCTCGTCGATCGTCACCGTTTCGACCGAGTCGATAAGCTCTGTATCAAGATTTGGGCTAATGAAACCAGGGCCCATTCCTTGGAAGGAGTCTCCAACCGGCTCCTTGCCTGAAAGCACTGCGGAGTCCGCAGGCTCAACAGCGACAATCTCTACATCTGGATACTCCTCTTTGAGCCGGCGGCCAATTCCGGAGAGTGTGCCACCGGTGCCAACGCCTGCAACAAACGCGTCAACGGTTCGATCGCCAACCTGTTCGACAATCTCCTCACCGGTTGTCCGGTAGTGTGCATCCGGGTTTGCGCTGTTTTCAAACTGCCGCAGTTGGACCATTCCCTCGGTTTTTTCGAGCTCATCAGCTCGGTCTTTTGCATCGGATATATTTCCATCAACGAGTTCAAGCGTTGCACCGTATGCCTGCATAATCTGTCTCCGCTCTGGAGATTTCGAGGCTGGCATGACGATCGTCACAGTATACCCTTTTGCAGCAGCCACCATTGCGATACCAATCCCCGTGTTTCCACTGGTTGGTTCAACGATTGTGTCGCCCGGAGAGAGCTGTCCGCGTGCTTCGGCCCGCTCAATCATCGCGAGTGCCGGTCGGTCCTTTGCAGAGCCACCCGGGTTCTTTGATTCAATTTTTGCAGCGATCGTCGACCCCTCTGGTGAGTCGACCTGGACGAGCGGTGAGCCGATCGTGTCCAGAATGTTTCGCTTCATTATTCGTGGCTACGTGCTTGGGGCCTAAACAGGTGGCGGACACCGGCAAGGTTGGGTGTCGTTTTCTATCACACAAGGGCCAAATCTGTTTATTGAGTTCCACATTCGATATGTGCTCATGGCTGATACTGATACACAGCAAGATAGCCATCCACTTGCACCGTTGACACCTGCGGAGATCGAACAGGCTCGTGATCTGGTTCTTGACTCGGAAGCGCTCAGCGCAGACACACGGTTTGTTGAAATCACGCTGAAAGAGCCCTCAAAAGTAACTCTCAGATCGTATGAGGCAGGTGAATCCGACACCGATCGACAGGCGTCGGTTGTCGTCCGAGACAAGGAGAGCCACACGTCATACGAGGGAGTTGTTTCGATCGACAGCGGAGCTCTCGTCTCATGGGAGGAGATCGATCGCGGTCAACCGCGGATGATCGGTGAGGAGTTTGTAGAGGTCGAAGAGGTGGTTACGTCCCATCCGGAATTCCAAGAAGCCGTCAAGCGCCGAGGGGCAGACCCAGCCAATGCAATCGTTACGGCATGGTCTGCGGGGTATGATTTTGTGCCTGCGGATGTCGATCGGGGTCGTCGGCTTGCACATGGGATTGCGTGGGTCAACGCAGATGCAGACGACAAGGCCGCAACCGCATACAATCGCCCGCTCTCAGGAATCCACGCATGGGTTGATTTAGACGAGCGCGCGGTTGTGAAACTTGTTGATACGGGGCCAAAAAACGAGGATGTGGTCACGAATCTCAACACATATCGGTATCGGGAAGCGGAAGTCGAACTCCGAGACGATCTGAAACCGTATCATGCAGTACAGCCAGAGGGACCAAGTTGGTCGGTTGACGGCCACACCGTCTCGTGGCAAAACTGGACAATTAGAGTCGGATTCAACCACCGAGAGGGTCTTGTCCTGTACAATATCCGGTATGACGATGATGGAGACGAGCGGATGATCCTCCGACGTGCGTCATGGCCGGAAGTGGTCACTGCATACAATGACCCGGATCCGGATCACGATTGGAAAACGCCGTTTGACGTTGGTGAGTATGGGCTTGGACGGCTCGCGAACTCGCTAACAGATGGCTGTGACTGTCTCGGCTATATGCACTATTGGGACGGCGTACTAAACGACGGAGATGGTGAGCCACAGATCATTGACAACGCGATCTGTCTGCACGAGGAGGATTATGGGCTTCTTTGGAAGCACTACGACTGGCGCGAAGGAGATACCGAAGTGCGGCGAAACCGACGATTAGTGATTTCATTTATTTCAACAATCGGAAACTACGATTTCGGCTTCTACTGGTACTTCTATCAAGATGGTGCGGTTGAGGGACAGGTTCGGCTTACCGGCTGCAATGCGACTGGCCTCATGGACACTGATGAGCGTGAAACCGGGTACTCGGAAACGATCGGTCCGGGACATAAATCGATGCTCCACCAACACGTGTTCAACGCTCGACTCGACTTTGAGTTGGATGGGCCACAGAATGCGGTTCGAGAAGTAGAACTCAACACGGTGCCGTATGGTCCAGAGGGATACGACCCACAGCCACACCGTGAACCCGATCGGATGCATCTCAATCCGCATGGAAATGCAGCGTATATGTCACGTCGTCGGTTCAGCAGTGAGGGTGAGACTGGCCGACTCACAAATACACACACCGGTCGACTATGGGAGATCATCAATCCAAACGTAAAGAATAGTGCAACTGGTGAGCCTGTCGGGTATCGGCTACGAGGAAAAACGGGCTCAAATACACGGTTCGCACAACTGCCCGGCTCTGCAAATGACAAGCGCGCAGGGTTTGCACAGAAGCACTTCTGGGTGACGCAGTACGACGATGACGAGCGATTCCCTGCAGGATCATATCCAAATCAAAACCCGGGTGGGGAGGGGCTCCCAGCGTGGATCAAACAGGATCGATCGATCGATAATGAGGATCTTGTTGTCTGGTACAATCTCTGTCAAACACACGTCAGTGTGCCCGAGGATTGGCCGGTGCTTCCAGCAAAGATGCTCTCATTCAAATTAGAGCCAGCGCACTTCTTCGAAGAGAACCCGTCGATCGATGTTCCACCGGAGCATGCGATCAAAGATGTCGAAGCGTGGCGAACGGAGAATCAGGAGTCGATCTCACTCGAATAGCACGAAACCTCGCCGCGAGCGGGGTGATTATATCCGTTCCAAACGAAGGGTGAGCCATGGAACTTGAAACGCTCACACCCGTAGCTGAGTGGACCGGCAACGTAGATGAGATTGCAGTTCTCGGCACAGATGGCCTTGTGTTCAAGATCTGGGGTGGCGACTGGTGTATCGATTGCAAACAGCAACTGCCAGCGTTTGCAGCCGCACTCGAAGCCGTTGGTGTTTCTGAGGAGTCGATCGAGCACTATCCTGTTGAAAAAAGCGACGACGGAAGCAAATCCGGCCCCGGCGTTGAGGCGTACGAAATCGAACGCATCCCAACAGTCGTTGTTGAACAGGATGGAACCGAAGTGGTACGGTTTGTTGAGACCGAATCACAGCCGATCGCGGAGTATCTCGCTGGGCAGTTGCAGTCAAAAATAACCGCGTAACTGCGATGATTTTCTACGGCCAGTTTCCGCTCTGTTTGTAGGCGTTAGCGACGCGTTCGATTGCAACGACATACGCCGCGGTTCGGAGATTTGGTGCTGCAGTTTCCTCAAACGTTGTGGTCAGATCGTCAAATGCCGCAACAATAATGCGTTCTAATTCATCGTTAACCCGCTCTTCAGTCCAGTGGAACCGCTGACGGTTCTGTACCCACTCAAAGTATGAGACCGTAACGCCACCGGCGTTTGCAAGAATGTCCGGAACAACATGAACCTCCTTCTCAGTGAGAACTGTGTCCGCTCGGGGGGTGAGCGGGCCATTTGCGGCTTCGACGATCACATCTGCTCGCACATCTTCAGCGAGTGATTTATCGATCGCATTTTCGAGTGCTGCCGGAATCAGCAGATCAACATCCAGTGTCAACAGCTCGTCGTTTGTGAGCTGCTCAGCAGTATCATCATAGTCACCGACTGCTCCCTGTTCAGCTTTGAACGATTTGACATCGCGTACGTCGAATCCATCCGGATTATAGATCCCTCCGCGTGAGTCAGAAACGGCAACGATCGTTGCCCCGAGGTCATCGAGGAGGGCGGCTGCAATCGAACCAGCGTTTCCAAACCCTTGCACGGCGACCGTTGCGCCCTCAATATCTTTTCCAAGGTAGTCGAATACTTCACGCGAAGCCAACATTGTCGATCGGCCTGTTGCTTCGACGCGCCCTTCAGAGCCACCGGATTCAATCGCCTTTCCGGTAATTACGCCCGGTGCAGTTGTGTTTTCAAGCTTCTCGTAGGTGTCTTTAATCCAGTTCATCTCGCGCTGGCCAGTGTTGACATCAGGAGCGGGGATGTCTTTGTCTTCGCCAATGAACGGCCGAAGCTCTTTGGCAAATGCACGGGTTACGCGCTCCAGTTCAACTTCGCTATAATCGCTTGGATCAATAACGATTCCGCCCTTGCCTCCGCCGTATGGAATGTCGACGATCGAGCATTTGTACACCATCCACCCGGAGAGCGCCTTTACTTCATCGCGATTGACGCCAGGATGGTATCGAATGCCACCTTTATACGGGCCACGGTCGCCATTAAATTGCGATCGATATGCACGGAAGACCTCGATTGAGCCATCGTCCATCTCAACGGAGAGATTTGTCTCCAACACACGCTCTGGATTCTTCAGCCGCGTCAACACATCCTCGTCGAGATCGAGATACTGGGCTGCTTCATCAATCTGCGTGCCCAGGCTCTCGAACGGATTGGCATCATCGCTCATACATCTAGCAGTGTGAGCAATGGGATTAATTGTGACGGAGCAAGCACAGCTAGATTAGGCTGCCCGTTCAAGAATGCGTTCTGCCTGTGCAATAAGCGGTGCATCTATCATCTCGCCAGCAACCTGAAACACACCCCGATCGGACGCAGCAGCCTCATCGCGAGCGGCGAGCACTTTTTTTGCCCACTCGAGCTGTTCGTCTGTCGGTGTGAATGCATCGTTGATTACTGGAACTTGGTTTGGGTGGATCGCTAATTTTCCGTCAAACCCAAGTGTCAGAGAGAACTCCGTATCGGTTCTTAACCCTTCAGTATCGCTAAAGTCGGTGTAGAGAGTATCGATCGCATCAATGTTCGCAGCACTTGCTGCGAGGACAACACGCTCTCTGGCATACAACACTTCAGTGCCTTCCGTTGTACGCGTTGCACCCAAGTCCGCGGCAAGGTCTTCAGCTCCAAACACAACGACATCAGTGGCTGTTGCTGCCGCGATCGCCTCAGCATTGAGCACTCCTTGTGCCGTTTCAATCAGTGCATACAGCGTGAGATCATCATCATACCCCATCAGCTGTGCCTGCAGTTCGTCAATCTGCGCGGGATCGTCAACTTTCGATCGCATGATTGCGTCCACTACGGAGCCATCTGCACAGATTGCAGCAAGGTCTGCACGATCGTCAACGCCTGATAACCGAACACAAACTTCAGCAGTTGGTGAAAAGTCCGGATCTGTGAGCACTGAGCGGACTGCACTACGTGCGTCGTCTTTTCGAGCTGGTGAGACTGCATCTTCAAGATCGAAGACGATGACGTCCGCCTCGGTTTGGGATGCTTTTCGGAGTAGCTCCGGTCGATCGCCTGGTGAAAAAAGAACGCTTCGTCGAGCCATATATTGTATGCTTCGAGGAGCTACTTGAGCGCTCGCGTTGGATGACCTGCTTGCTGGAACCCATGAACAATCGATATAATTTTTGCCGCGGCTGTGAATCTGCGTGCATGGCTGGACGCTACTTTGCGGAGTTTACTGTTGGTGAGACGATCGAACATAAACGACGCCGAACGATCTCCGAGAGCGATAACCAACGGTTCTGTGATATGACGATGAACCAGCAGCCACTCCATCTTGATGCGATGTTCGCATCTGAAACGCAGTTTGGCGAGCGGCTCGTTAACGGAATATATACAATGGCGCTTGCAGTGGGTATTTCAATCCCGGAAACGACAGACGGAACGATCGTCGCAAACCTCTCATACGATAATGTCTCACACCCAGCACCCGTTTTTCATGGCGATACGATCCGCGCACAGTCGACTGTGACCGAAAAGCGTGAAACAAGCGATGGAGCGCGCGGCGTTGTGACGATGCATGTTGAGGTGTTCACTGTCTCCCCGGAAGCAGCTGATGAGTTGGTCTGTGAGTTCGATCGCACCGTTTTGTCGCTCAAAAGGTCGTCACAGTAACTGATTGGTCGTATTGGTCGCACCTTTTTAATCAGTTGGCTGTGAGAGAGCCTTCATGAACGGACAGACAGAACAAACGTCCCCGATTGTTCCAGACGGAAGTGGCGACCTTGACCTCTCCACAGACCTTGACTGGCTCTCTATTGACGACGGTGAGGAGATTTTGTGGGCCTCAACAGCGCACAAAAGTAGCCTTGTCCCTTCGTTTGCGATCGGCATTCCGCTGGTGTTTATTCTCATTGGAATTCCGATTCTGATTGCGGCGTATCTTGATTTCAAAAACACGAACTACGTTGTGACTAGCCGTGGCTTATATCGAAAGTCCGGGATTCTCTCCCGAGATGTCCAACAGATTGGCTTCGATAAAGTACAGAATATCTCATACATGCAGACCGCGGTTGGCTCCTACTTCGGATACGGTAATGTGAATGTGAGCACCGCCGGTAGTTCAGGTGTTGAGCTACAGTTTCGAAGCGTCCCCGAACCGGCCCAACTGCAGGACCTAATTACAGGACAAGCGGAGAAACGAAGCGAAAAACGCGATCGCGAGGGGCATGCTGATGAACCATCGAAGGAAGATGTCCTCGCAAACATTCTCACCGAATTACAAGCGATTCGAACTGCGATCGAATCAACAAACGCCATCGAACAAGAGCACCCACGAGGCGATCAGACAGATGAGCGATGAGAGGGAGAGACCAACGTGGCTACCCAGAGATGAGCGAATCCAGTGGGAGGGACAGCCACGAACAGCACATATTCTCCCAAGCGTCGTGATTGGAGTGCTGTTCATTATTGGGTCGGCGTGGGCAGCGAGTGCCCTGTCGTCCCTGTTTGTTTTGGGTGCGATTATCGGACTGCTCATTATTGGCTGGTCATATCTGTATCTGCAACGGCTCCAGTACGTTGTCACCGAGCACGCTGTCTGGGCCCATAGTGGCGTGCTGAGTCGAACTGTTCGACGAATCTCACTCGAACATGTGCAAAACGTTGGCTACACACAGTCAGTTCGTGGCTCGTTGTTCGGATACGGGACGGTGTCGATCGAGGTGGCAGGCGGGGCCGATATGTGGTTCCGGGATATCAAGTCACCACAAGCTGTGATGGAATATATTGAATCCTCGAATAGCGATCGAGCGCAGGACAGAGCTGAGATTCCCGGATCAGTGGCACAATGGCGATCAATTTACAAGGAGGTAGCCGCGATTCGGGAGTTCGTTGAGAAGGACCGTCTGTAATTTAGGCTCTCCCTGTTAGTACGGAAAACACGCATACCTAACTGTCTCCATCTCACAGTGTGCGTTGATGACTACCTCCCGTGAGCTCGTCGGTATTTTTCTCCGAGGGCTCTGTATGGGTGCTGCAGACGCAGTTCCTGGCGTCTCTGGCGGTACGATCGCACTGATAACCGGCATCTATGAGCGCCTCATTGCGGCCATAACTGCAGTTACCCCTCTACGACTCTACCGAGTTGTCCGTGGGATCAAGGCGCCGTACCGCGATGATGCCCGTGCGGCACTCGCTGAACTCGATATGGGGTTTCTCGTTGCACTAATTGCAGGGGTTGGCACCGCAGTTGTTACTGTTTTAAGTATCGTTTCGTATCTCCTTGCGACATATCCGATTCACACCTTTGGCTTCTTTTTTGGGTTGATTGCAGCGAGCGCGATCGTTCTCTACCGAGATGTCCGGCTTGACACACGTGGACGCATTGTCGCAGCAGTTAGTGGGTTTATTCTCGCATTTCTTGTTTCAGGACAGGCTGCAAGCACGCTTGGAACTGGGAGCGTGATGATATTTGTTGCAGGTGCGATCGCAGTCAGTGCAATGATTTTACCCGGTATTTCCGGTTCGCTCCTTCTCATTTTGCTTGGGCAGTATGAGTATATGTCAAATGCACTCTCGGAATTTGTCCGATCGGTGTTGGGGATTCTCACTGGAAACGGCATTTCGGGGGCGATCGAAACTGCACCACCCGTTATTACATTCATGATTGGTGCTGTCTGTGGGCTATTTACAGTCGCCTACGCGGTACGATTTGCACTGAAGCGATATCGAGCCGCAACGATTGCATTTCTTGTCAGCCTCATTGTTGGAGCGCTGCGTGCACCTGTTGTCCGTGTTGATGAGCACCTCACACAGACTGGAGGGGTCTGGACACCAACCGTTGTTGGTGTCTTTGTTGGGGTAGCGGTAATCGGGGCGGTTGCTGTCGGTGTGTTAGATTACTATGCAGGAGCGATAGAGTACAGCCGAGAATAGTACTGTTACTCGCGCGAAACCGCAATATTACGAACGGTGTCGCCACAGTGCGGACACGTTCCTGGGCTGTCTGTTCGATGCTCACGGTACGTACACGAGACACATTCGTAGTATCCAGTCGAAGGAGTATATGGATCAATATCTGCGTGGTTTGTGTTCATACAACATGATTACTGTTCAGTGCTCATCAACGTTCTCCTCAAACACTACAAATCGCTATTAATCAATATTAATACTACTAGCATCGAATCTAAAACAGTTTTCATGTATTGATAAACATACTAATATAGCGTTTCTTCAGACAATCGTTAAATTATATGACCGCGATCGTATCGGGCTACGCGCTTGTTGTCGGTCATTTTTTAGTAACACTCCACCTCTACACTGCATGGTTTCAGAGCTGTTTGACCCCGATCGATGGGAGACAGTCACGGACGAATTTGACGACATTACCTATCATCGCGGTGTCGATGTGCCGGTTGTCAGGATCGCATTTGATCGCCCGGAGGTTCGAAATGCGTTCCGACCAGGGACCGTGGACGAACTGTATGCCGCCCTTGATCATGCACGAAAGCAAGCAGATATCGGCTGTGTGCTTCTCACTGGAAACGGTCCATCAAACAAAGATGGCGGCTGGGCATTCTGTTCCGGTGGCGATCAGTCCGTCCGCGGTGGCTCCGGGTATGAGTATCGTGATGACGATGCAGCAGGCAGTGACGACGATCCGTTAGTCCGGGAGGCAAAAGCTGGACGACTGCATATCCTTGAGGTCCAGCGTCTTATCCGATTCATGCCAAAGCCAGTTGTTGCGGTTGTTCCCGGCTGGGCAGTTGGTGGTGGCCATTCCCTCCACGTGATTTGTGATCTTACGCTTGCAAGCAAACAGCATGCAAAGTTCCTCCAAACGGATCCGGATGTTGCATCGTTTGATGGTGGCTTTGGCTCCGCATATCTTGCCCGGCAGGTTGGACAGAAGAAAGCACGGGAGATTTTCTTCCGTGGGAAAACCTACTCCGCGGACGAAGCGGTTGAGATGGGCATGGCGAATGAAGCGATCGATCACGAGTCGCTTGAATCCGTGGCGATCGAGTGGGCCGATGAGATGACACAAAAGAGCCCAACCGCGATGCGGATGCTGAAATATGCATTCAATCTTGCAGATGATGGCATGGTTGGACAGCAGGTGTTCGCCGGAGAGGCCACTCGGCTTGGCTATATGACAGATGAAGCAAAAGAGGGGCGGGACGCGTTTCTCGAAAAGCGGGAGCCACGATTCCGTGAGTTCCCATGGCACTATTGAGTAATACACGCTGACAACGTAACCATAGCCGCTTTGCATGACCGATTCCTATACGGTATAATGAGTATGCAGGAGGTGTCAATGCCAAAGGCATGGGTGATGGCTGCACGACCGCAGACGCTCCCTGCTGCGGCAGCACCGGTGTTTGTTGGTGTTGGGCTTGCGTGGAACGATGGCGTCTTTGCACTGTTTCCCGCACTCGCTGCACTAATCGGAGCCGCGTTGATTCAGATCGGGACCAATTTTGCAAACGACTACTACGATGCAGTGCAGGGTGCAGATACTGAGGCTCGGGAGGGGTTTACTCGAGTGACGCAGGCTGGAATCATCGAACCGACTGCGGTGAAACGTGCGATGTATCTCACGTTTGCGGCAGCGATTCTTGTTGGAACATATCTTGTCTATGTTGGTGGTGTTCCAATCCTCGTGATCGGACTCATCTCGGTTGCGAGTGGGATTGCCTACACTGGCGGCCCATATCCGCTTGGATACCATGGGCTGGGTGACGTCTTCGTGTTTGTCTTCTTCGGCGTCATCGCCGTGATGGGAACCTACTATGTCCAAGCGGCAGCCGTGCTTGCAGCACCGCTGTCGATCGGAGTCCCTGCCGGAACCGTCACCGCCGCGGCATTCGTTGCAAGCCTCCCAATCGCAGCGATTTCAACGAACATTCTCGTCGTGAACAACATCCGCGATCGAAGAGAGGACGCAACAACCGGAAAGCGAACGCTCGCCGTTCGGTTTGGGTACCGGGTGAGTCGGGTTCAGTATGTGGCGCTGATGGTGCTTGCCTATGCAACGCCATTCTGGTTCGTACTCACAGAGTCCTCTTTCGGAGCACTGCTCCCGCTTGTGACGCTGCCGCTTGCAGTGAGCGTAACGCAAACGGTGCTAACAAAGACGGAGGGTGCTGCGTTGAACCCGGCACTGGAACAAACCGGAAAACTGCTTGCAGCGTACGCAGTCTTATTCACGGTGGGTCTTGCGATCTAACGGCGACCGTGCACTACTGAAATGATTACACCATTTTCACTCCGTCTCAAACAGCCGCTTTCGACAGCGCACGGAGACATAACCGAACGGCGTGGGTTTATTTTCCGAATCGATCGTAATGGGACGGTTGGCGTGGGAGAAGCAACACCGTTGCCGGGGTGGACTGAACGCTACGACGAGTGTGAAACGGCACTTACAACCTATGCGAATACAGATGCGACGGCACCGGATCCGACAACACATCCCGCCTGTGCCCATGCGATCGAGTCTGCTGAGCTTGATGCCGCGGCACGGCAAAATGGTTGTTCACTTGCCGCGTATCTTCGCAAAACGGTGTTTGGCCGCTCATCTGGACGCGACGCCATTCCACTGAACGCCACGATCGGTGCAGAGACGACTGAAAAGACGGTTAATCAAGCGATTGCTGCCGTTGAAAACGGATTCCGCTGTCTCAAACTCAAAATGGGTGTTTCCAATCCCGAAGATGATCTCGATCGCGCTCGCGCAGTCCGAGACGCAGTTGGTGAGACGATCGCGATTCGGGTAGATGTAAACGGCGGGTGGGATCGAGAAACCGCAACCGATTGTTTGCCAACGCTTGCAGCGATCGGTATTGAGTATCTTGAACAGCCATTACCTGCAGGAGATATAGAGGGGCATACAATGCTCCGAGAGAGGGGAGCCGTTCCGATCGCGGTTGATGAATCGCTTCAACGAGCGTCCGTGACTGAACTGATTGCTGCTGATGCAGCAGATATCCTTGTTCTCAAACCGATGGTGCTCGGTGGGCCGAAACAAACTGCACGCGCAGCACAGACAGCCCAAGAACATGGACTCGATGTTGTCGTGACGACAACCATTGATGCTGCCGTCGCCCGGACGACTGCTGCACACGTTGCAGCGGCAATTCCACGCTGTCGTCCATGCGGACTTGCTACTGGATCATTTCTTGCAGAAGATGTGGTTACAGATCCGCTGACAATTACTGACGGGGCACTGTGCCTTCCTGACACAACCGGGATTTTCGACGGTTTTATTCAGTCGATCTGAGCGGGTATCGTATGGAGAGACGCGCGACAGACTGGCGATCGACAGCGGTCGATTGGAGCGGGGCCGCTGCAGTCTGTGTGACAGTTGGTGGAATTATGCTCGCAACAGTGCTATCGCCCACATTCAGTTGGACACACGCTCCGCTCTCAGAGCTTGGAGTCGAACCTGGTGTTGCATGGATATTCAACGGCGGACTTGTGGGTGGCGCACTCATTGGCCTCCCATTCGCATACGCAATCGCCACAGAGATTTCAGGGTGGAAACACAGCGTGATTGGCGTGGCGCTGGCTGTTGGACTCTGTTTCATGGCTGCTGTTGGCGTCTTCCCGATGGATAACCCGCTACATACCCCGGTCGCAGTTGCGTTCTATCTCACCGTTACCGCGCTGTTTGCGATCGATGGACTGCTACGTCTGCGGACACGCGCAGGGAAGATTTCGATCGCGTTTGTGCCGATACACATGCTCGGATGGATTCTCTGGGGTGCAGGGTATTTCCCGGGGCCGGGGCTTGCACTGCCTGAGCTGTACGGTGCGCTCTTATTTTCTATTTGGGTGATTGTGCTGAGCCCAAAAGCTGTTGTGTCGATTGAAACATAACTGGCACACAGTTTTGATCGTGGGTGGAAAATCAGTGCTATGGTCCGGGAAGTTCGAATTACAAAGACGGAACCGCTTCGCATTGATGAATCAGACATCGACCCCAAGTACGGCGATATCGCAATTTGTCAGTGTGGCCTCAGCGACGATCGACCGTTCTGTGATGGGAGCCACAAACGGACGGATGATGAGATGGAAGGAGTAATCTATCGATATACCGAAACCGATCGAAAGGTCGTCGAATCGCTAACGCTTACTGAAGAAGAAATATAAATCGCTGTAAAATAAATCAGTTAGATCTGCCCTGCGCCGACATAGAGGACGACGACGAGGAACACCCAGACGATATCGACAAAGTGCCAGTACATCGATGCGGTACTGACTGAGAGATGCCGTTCTGCGGAGTACTGCCCATAGAGGCCACGAATAAACACGATCGAGAGGATTACGATACCGAGTGCAACGTGTAGCCCGTGCAAGCCGGTCAATCCGAAGAATGCAGATCCGTAGACTCCTTCAGTGAAATTAAATCCGTATGTGACAATGAATTGGTAGTACTCAAGCGTCTGTCCGCCAAGGAACACCAGCCCTAAAAAGACTGTGAGACCCATTCCGCGGACGAAGTTTTTCCGATCATTGTGTCGGATTGCGTGATGCGCCCAGTGAAGCGTAAAGGACGACGCAATCAGGACCATCGTATTTGCAATGATGAGCGAACCGGTCAACGCCTCCGTCGGTGTTGCAGCCGGGAGCGCCCAATCAGTTCCTGCACGGAAGTAGAAGTAGTATGCAAAGATCGCACCGAAGGTCGCGATCTCTGTCCCGAGGAATGTGATCATTCCCCATCGAAGCGAAACGGGACCTGCAGCAGTGATATCGCGCGTCCAGAACTTCGTAATGAACGCATGGTAGAGCCAGCCATAGATACCGACAAGGAACAAGCCAATGCTTGCAACTGCGGCTCCGATACCGATCAGTGGTGATCCAACGACGTCGCGAAGAATCCACAGCGCCATCCCGATGTAGATTCCGGATCCACCAACGGCAGTGATAAATGGCCACCAGCTTGCTTCACCGAATCCACGTGGCCAATCTTCTACCGCTGGAAGATGGTGATGGTGATGATCGTCGTGACCATCGTCCGTTTCTAGACTCATACCAATCCCTTACCAGCCGACTACTAAAAATCCATCCAACTGCGACGGCACATTTTGCCACACGCAAAATCTATGCTAACTGGTACACCAATCGAACTGACGGACGATTCCGCAAGCTACTCGTGGCTCCCATCCGTCCTTTCGATAATGGACCGGGTCCCACGACGAGTGGTACGTACTGTTGGGGGAATGGCGATACTTGCGACAGTGCTTGTCGTTTTTGTCGGGAGCGCAAGCGCACACGCAGCGGCGCTTCGAGATGCCGCACCGAGTTCGCTCGATGTTCCGACTTGGCTCTTTCTGACAACAGGTGGTGGCGCAGTTGGTGCCTCGTTTTTGCTTGCGAGCTTTGTTACCGATCGAGTCTTCATCCGGTCGCTACACGAGTGGGGTGGAACACTTCCGTCTCCAGGGCGGGTTCTCAGTGGGCTCATTAAACTAACAGGCGTAGTGCTGCTTGCCTTCACCATCTATGTTGGATTCTTCGGCCCACCGACTGGGTATCGAAACTTCGCTGTGCTCTTTGTGTGGATTGCGTGGTGGGGAGGGTACGTTGCGTCAACGTATCTCATTGGGAATACGTGGCCGACGCTGAATCCGTTTCGGACGATCGCAGAGCTATTTCCGTCCGCTGACCTCACCTATCCGGAGCGGTTGGGTGCATGGCCGAGCGTTGCAGGCCTGTTGCTCCTGATTTGGATCGAAGTTGTGAGTCCCCTTGCAGATGATCCACAAGTACTTGCGGCGACAATCTCCGGCTATGCAGTGGTGACAGTCATTGGGGCGATCGCCTTTGGGAGCGACACCTGGTTCGGTACTGTAGATCCGCTGTCGCGAGCACTTGCATACTTTGGTCGGTTTGCTCCGTTTGAGCGAACTGAAAACGGGATTGTGTTCCGTCTACCAGGGATGGCGCTCTCGGAGCCAACGCTTGTCTCTGGTCGAGACGAGGTTGCATTTATTGTCTGTTTGCTCTATGTCACTACATTCGATGGTTTTGTCGCAACATGGCTGTGGGCGGACTTTGCGCTGTTCGCTGTTGGATTGGGTTTTCCGCCAATGGTCGTCTATTTTGTGAGTTATCTGCTTGGATTCGCTGTGTTCCTTGCAGCATTCTGGTGGGCACTCGACGTTGCTCGGACGTACGGAAACACGTACATTTCAAAAGATGAGTTGGCACGGCGGTTTGCACCGTCATTACTTGCGATTGCCGTCGGGTACCATATCTCACATAATCTTGGTGTCTTTTTAGGACTCCTCCCATCAGTTCTTGTTGTCGGAGCAATGCCACTGTCACCACCACAACAGCCACCGATCCTTGCCGCACTCCCCGGATGGGTTGCAGGGTTGGAACTCGCATTCGTCCTCATTGGACATTTCATTGCAGTGTGGGTTGCACACGCGGCAGCGTACGATCTCTTCCCTGGACGGATGGAAGCGATCAAAAGCCAGTACGGAATTACGATTGTTATGATATTTTATACCGTGGTTAGTCTCTGGATTGTTACCACGCCGATCGTTGAACCGCCATTCATTGCAGGAGGTGAAGCCCCGCAATGACGAAAGAGCAGATCACGAATGCCCATTGGCCACCGGAAACAGAGATCCCAAATGGTGACGATCCCACCGTTTGTCCATACTGTTCATTCCCGCTTCCGGACGATGAACAGCTCGTGCTTCACGTTGGACTTCGACACTACGGGGAGTGTACAGAGGAAGAAAAAGAGGCGTTCAGAGACGCCTATGTTGAAGAGGAGAAAGCGCTCAACCGGTTCCGTATCATTGCACTCGGCGGATTAGTGCTCCTATACTTTGGATTTCTCATTATATACGCACTCTTAGCTGGATGATCATGCTACCAAAACCCACAATCAACAGATAATTACTGAAATTAACGTCAGACGCTCCGGAAAGTATTTCCCTCGTGTCGGGAGACGTTACGGCAAATGGAACGTGAGATTGTCGAGACGATCACCGAGTGGGAGCCGGTGCCGTTCGGCGGTGGATACGATGGGCTCCATTCGCTCGCAGAGAGCCGTTTCTCAGGGGCGATTTCGTCGGGGTCTACATGGGCATTCATGCTGAACGGAAAACTCATTGGTGTCGTTGATGGAACAGTAGCGTCGTTTGAGGACGGCAGTGGAACTGCCTACGAGGCACCGGACACCGCATTGCCGCTTCTGTTTGCGATGCAAACAGCCGATCGTGAAAAGAAAGGACAGTATTATACAAACGATACTCCACTGTCTTCTGTCGATGAGACCCTTTCATCAGGTGGGTTTACCGGGTATATAGAACTCTCTGAGAATGTGCTTTCTGGTGATTACTACATTGTATACTACGGTGGCAAGCCAATGAGTGTTGCATTTGTTGGCAATAGCAGACAGCTTCTTACGGAGGATGAAGCATTCAATCGTGCCGATGATGAAGTTGGGATCTATACCGTTCATAGTGCAGACATCTCCATCATCGAGATTCCGGGCGATAGTGGAACTAATGAAGCTACAGCAAGAGGCGTGGCGAGCAAGACAGAAGCAAAAGAAACGGAGCGCCACCCCACAGAGGATGATACAACAGCACAGACCGGTGCCGACGAGCAGTCAGCGCCTACTGATGGTGAGACAGAGACAAATACAGAGACGGACACTGACACGGAGGCAGATACAACCACCGCAGCGCAAGATGAGCCTACTGAAACGACTACCGTAACGTCATCAGCTGTGGACTCCGTTTCTGAGGCCGAACCGCCATCCAAGAAAGGCCCAGACAGTAACGTACCTCACATAGATAATCAATCACAAGAGCAAACAGACGCTGCACCGGAGTCACACACAGACACGACTAAACAGCGTGCTGAATCAACAGACCGCCAACAAAGCTCCAACGCCGACGTATTTAGCAAAGAGGCAAAATGGCGAGAGACTCGGTCGATTCCATCGCTTGACCCATCAGAATCTGCGACAGTTGTAGAGCCGAAGGGACAGGAAGAGGAAAGCAAAGAGACAGAACACACACCACCCACAGATAGTACGCGACAAGCCAATCGCCGTCCACAGAACAAGACCGCAACACAATCAAAATCACGTAGCAACGCTGAGCAACAGCTGCAACGTGCAAAAAAGCTCTATAAGCAGTTGCAACAGAAGGGAAAACGCCTCGAGGCAGAGCGGGACAGCGCTCGAAAAGAACGCGACGCTGCGGAAAAGAAGGTCAAACAGCTCGAACAAGAGCTTGAAGAGCTCCGATCGAAGCTCGAGTCCCAACAAGTGTCTGAGGCTCCGTCAGCGCCTCAGGCCAGAGAGCCGCTTGCGGCTTCTGAAGCGCTGTCAGGAACAAACCTGTTTGTTCGGTATGAAAGCAAAGGCGCTACGACACTCGAAAAGGTGGCTGAAAAACAGGGATCAAAACAAGAGCTCATCGATAATCTCCGATTGGAGAAACACACCTCTTTCGATCGAGAAAACATCAGCGTCAACGGACACGCATATGACACATTCTTGAAAGAGACAATCGAGTATGGTTTCACCAAATGGGTTGTTGAGGACCTCCTGTTTGAGATCATTGATACAGGGAACGAAAACGGGTTGCGCGATGTGTTTGCTGCCGTACCGAAGATTGACCGTGCAGAATTCAAAGGTGTTGTTGAGCTAGAAAGTGATGAGGAGGACGACCCACTCACAGCAACGTTCGATGTGGTACTTCGAGATCGGATGGGGGTGCCGCTTCTCGTTGCAAATTTCAATGACACGCGCGATCCAGCTCGATCTGGGATGATCGAATCGCTCGTCCGATCGGGAAGCGACCTCACCGGTCTTCATGAGAACTTCGGTGGGGTCATCGCAGTTACAGCAAGCTTCTTCGATCCAAGCGCACTTGAGGCTGCAGGCGGCGCTACCGGTGGCGGGTTATTGAGTCGAAGTAAAGGAAAAAGCTATGTGAAAGTCGGACGGAAACAAGGATTTCATCTCTGTCTCGTCGAAAGCCGAGAGGGTGACTTTCACATGAGTGTTCCTGAATTGTAGTAGAGTATAAGGTAAACGACCGACAGCTTAGCCTTCGATTTCTGCAGGATCTTCGATGCGCATCGTACTCAGTTTGTCACCGATGTCATCAAGTTTCTCGTCTAGTTCGTCAACGAACTCCGCAGTTCGCTCGGTCGTAATAGCACCTTGGCTCGATGGCTCGATCAGGTTCTCTTCTTCGAGAACGCGGAGCGAGTAGCGAACCTTGTGATGCGGGTAGCCCGTTTCGTTGGACATTTTCACGATTCCGATCGGCTCGTTATCGAGAACCATCCGAAGTACCTGAAGATGCCGTTCCAACATATCAACTTCTTTTTCAAGTCGGTCTATCATGCCACATGTTAACTTGTCTTTTCAGGGTTTAAAAGTTCCTGTCTGCAGCGACATTCAAAATAGTGGATCTGAATGTTACCCATGGGTGTAGTTAACGGTTCGGTTTTTGTGTTAACAGCAGGCATAATTATTAATAATACAGCGGCTTGAACTCTCTCGGAAATATGTAGATACGATTGTACACAAATATGTATATATGGTGACTCTCGACCGTAATCTGTTTATTGGGTGATTGAGAACCTTCGCACATGACAGTCACTATCGTCGGCTCCCAACTTGGCGACGAGGGTAAAGGCGCCCTCGTTGACTTGTGGGGTGGCGACGCAGACGTAGTTGTTCGATATCAAGGCGGCGACAATGCTGGCCATACTGTCGTTGAAGGTGGAACGGAGTACAAGCTTTCACTTGTTCCAAGCGGTGCAGTCCGTGGAAAAGTTGGTGTACTTGGAAACGGCTGTGTTGTCAATCCGAACACACTCTTTTCGGAGATTGATGAGCTCAGGGACCGGGGCCTCGACCCGGACGTTCGCGTCGCAGAGCGCGCACATGTAATTCTTCCATATCACCGTGTGCTTGATGGAATCGAAGAGGAGGCAAAAAGTGGCTCCAATCTTGCAGCAGGTACCACAAAACGAGGCATCGGCCCAACATACGAAGATAAAGCAGGCCGCCGAGGTATCCGAATCGGTGACCTTCTTGATCCAGATATCCTGCGCGATCGACTCGAATACGTCGTTCCACAGAAACGTGCACTGGCAGAATCCGTTTATGCACTTGATGTTGATGACGGTGAGCACGCAGAGGCATTCGACGTCGAGTGGCTCTTTGAGACATACAGTGCGATCGGTGAGCGACTAGCTGATGAGAATATGCCGGTCAACGCAGGCGATTTCCTTGGCAAACAGTTCGATGCTGGAAACGAGCTTATGTTTGAGGGCGCACAGGGGACCTCAATTGATATCGATCATGGAATCTACCCATATGTTACATCCTCTAACCCAACTGCGGGTGGGGCTGCAACAGGTTCAGGCTTGGGACCCACCGTTGTTGGGCAAGGCGAAGTGATTGGGATCGTCAAAGCGTATCTTTCCCGTGTTGGGACGGGTCCACTCCCAACTGAGTTGGATAACTCCGATTCCGAAGAGGCACTTGCGGACTTTATTCGTGAGAAAGGCGGTGAGTTTGGGACCGTAACTGGTCGCCCGCGACGTATCGGCTGGTTAGACCTGCCAATGCTCCGACATGCGACCCGGGCAAACGGCTTCACCGGAATTGCAGTAAATCATATTGATGTTCTTGCTGGCTTAGATGAAGTCAACGTCGGACACGCATACACATTGCATGGTGAAACGATCGAGACAATGCCAGCAACAACAGAGAAGTGGGGCGAGTGTGAGCCAGTTCTAAAATCGTTCGAGCCATGGCCGGAGGTTGACTGGTCGGCTGTCGCAACAGAAGGCTATGATGCGATTCCAGACGCTGCACAGGAGTACCTCCAGTATATCAGTGATGAGCTTGATGTACCGATCTATGCGATCGGTGTCGGACCGGATCGCGAAGAGACCGTTCACGTCGAAAATCCGTTCGATCAATAGGCTTGTTGCCAGTCACGTTTTCATTCACGGTGAACCCGTAGGCTTTTGACGATCCCAACCAAGATATTGGCAATGAAAGAGTCGTTGCTGGATATCATCTGTTGTCCGATCGACAAACACGACCTCGAACTTGAGGTCGATGAAAAAGATGGCGATGAAATCATCAGCGGCACGCTTACGTGCCCCGAGTGTGGTGAGACGTATCCGATCGAAGACGGGATTCCAAACCTCCTTCCCCCGGATATGCGAGACGAAGTGACCGCATAAATACCCGATTATCACGCAGTGACACCGGGCGAAACTCCTTTTAGGTACTGTCCCTGAACGGCAGTCGTACATGGTACAAGATGCTCGCCGTCGATTTCTTGAACTGACGGGGACTGGTGCGGTACTTTCGCTTGCAGGATGTATGGGCAGCGATGATGAAACGCCAGATATCCAAGATGGCGAAGAAGACGGTGCAGACACTTCAGATGACGGTGACGCCGAATCCGTCGTTGAAGAGGGAATGGTGACTGCTGCAGTCGAACCAGATGAAGAGGCGATCGCGGAGCTCCAACAGGAGATTCAACAGGATGTCGAGGACGGCGAGATTGACGAAGAGGAAGCCCAGATTGCGCTTCAAGAAGCACAAATGGAGCTAATGGCCGAGGCACTTGCTGCGTTTGAAGACACTGCAGGTGGTATAGATGGCCTCACGATCGTTGATTCGATCGATGAAGTCGGTGCGATCTTACTTGATGGTGAAGCGGAGGCCATACTTGAGACGCTCACGTATGATGAAGTGTCTGCCCTGCTCCCTGGCGAGCTGTTTGACGAAGTACAACAGCAGGGACAGCAGACTCCATAGTGTAAAATAGCCTCTAGTTTTATTTTCTCTGAGAACAACCGCCAACTAGTGTCAACCCTCACTGTCGAACTTAATCGTGAGTCGCCACATGATGTGAGCGTTGCGTCCACGTTTTCAACAGAAACCCGCTTCACGATTGAGCTCGTCAATACTGGAGAGCCGATACACGTGCATCTTCATCTCGATGATACGCTCTCTCGGGTTGCAGCTCTTGCAACAAATAATCACTTTCTTGGGAGAAAAGAAACAGTGACTGTCGAGATTCCAGTCTCGCCACGTAAAGAGCCAACCAGTGGCCGTTTGAAGATTGTCACAGGCCATGGCTCTGAGATTGCCTACACTACCATCACCGTGTCACCACCTGCAACAGGGACCCAACGGGTTGCTGTTGATGAGAAACTATCTCAACCGAAACCGAAACCGAATCCGGACCCTGAACCATCTGTTCTGACAGTGCTTTCGAACCAGCTATCGAATCAGTCAGCGCTCACCGTTCTCTTTGCCGTTTTTGCGGTCCTCCTTGCGTTGGGGATCGGCCTCAGTATTGGTGACCCACTTGTGCTTGTTGGTAGTCTTGTTGTGATCATTGGTGCGGTTGGAGCGATCGTGATTGCAAACAGTTGGTAACGGTGGTCTACTCTTCGTGTGTATCTTGCTCGTGATCAGAGTGACCGTGACCAGCATCCGCTTCAATAAGATGCCCATGCTCGTCCATCCGTTTCTCGCGGAGGAACCTTGCTCGATACCGATTTGCACCTTCATACACATCTGCCTCCCGGATGTCGTCCGTCTCATCATCCGCAACAGCGTGGATAATATCCTCAATCTGTTCCTTTTCGCTTGATGTTAGCTCAAACGTATACGTCTCCGTTTCCTCACGCTCAAGTGTTGTCCATTTGCGTGCGGCCGCAACAACAAGCGAACATGGCTCACGGCACGGGAATATCCCATCACCGCCCTCTGCATGGAGCGGTGTCTCCTCATCGTACTGCCACTCTCTTCGCTTGAGACACTGGCTGTCTGTACAGCACGTCGCTGCAACATGCTCGACTGCGTCGTACGCAAGTTCGTCAATAATGCCGTAGATGCCTGTTTGTCGCTCTGCAGTATCTCGCCAATGGTCAATATCGATCGTCCCCTGGTGTTCTCTGTACCAGTTGGCGATCGTTGCAGGGTAGAATGTGTCGACCGTTTCATAAGCGTCTCGAGCCGACAGCTCCGTGAATACCCAGCCAGTCGGGAGCGATGGTGCAGTTCGGAGTGGGCGGTAGCGGCCTTTTCCATCAAATGTGCTGATATCTCTCGCTGAAAGCGGGTCGCTGTATGCATCAAGCGTTGATGCTGAGGAGTCATGGTCGTCAACATGACGAATCTCATACTGTCGGGCACCATCCTGTGCCAGTGTGGTTGTTATCTGCAGTTGTCCCCACGCTTTTGTCATCCCGTCAGCTAATGCAGCATAGCGATCGACGACCGGATGTTCGTCTCCGTCTTCTAAAAATCGAAGGAATGCGAATAAGTGTGGGACTTCGTCACCGACGACCTCACTCCAAAACCACCAGTTGGTGAGATAGTCGGACGCCTGTCTGGCTTGTTCGTGAAGCTCGCTTTCGGAGAGACGGCTGGCCGTGATTTCGTTCGTTTCGAACTCATAGGTGTCCGTTTTTGGCTCGTAGCGAACATAGAGATCATCAAAGGCGATAACATCCTCCGATGAGAGCGTCGAAAGAAATGCGTCGAACTGATTCGGTTCGATCGAATCAAGAGTAACGCTCATTACTTAATCACCCATCGCTGGTTCCGCAGACCGGGTCTGTTCACGAACGATCTCAAGCGCGTCACCGATTGACGCACCAGCATCCGCAGCACGTTCCAAAATAACATCCGCCATCAATCCTTCAGTCCCCACGGCACCTGCATACCAGATTCGATGCCCATCGACGTGTGCTGGTATGTCGTAGCCTTTTGTATAATCATCTGTGAGCCCCATATCTTCGGGGATGTCCTCCTGTGTATGGAACCCATCTGCGATGAATAGCGGAACAACAACGATGTCTTCGGTTTCAAAGAAATCAGTCACGTCGTCTACTTCCGGTTCTTCATCCATATAGAGGGCTTGGACCTCCTCGAAGCGATCCATCTGTCGAATTCGATCGGCGTGGTACTCAATCGCTTTTGCGGAGTTTTCATTTCGCTCTGTTCCATGCCCAACAACCGCAAATCCAAATCCGTCACCGACATCTGAGTCTCCGGTCACAGACTCTGCGCGACGAACGAGCACATCAGTCATCGCCTCGTGTGTTCCAACAGGGCCGCAGTAGTGGACTGTTCGATCGATATCTTCTGCAGTGATAACGGCATGATCTGCACTGAGTCCATCGGAGTCCCACTGAGAGACATCCCACCCATCTAACCGAAGTTCGCGTGGAATCACTTGTTCTGTAAAGTATCCCTCGCTGATGAACAGCGGAACCACGTAGATTTCGTCACCTTCGACTGTCCGTAGCACCTCCCGAAGCGATGGCTCTTCTTTCCAGAATCCAGTGCGGACTTCATCAAACGCACCAATCGATCGGATCGTGTCCGCGTGATCGTGTGTTGGTGCACTTGAGTCTGGATTCAGATGTGAACCGTGCGCAACAATTACCAGCGATTGCATACCCAATATTGGGATGGCAGCGGTTTATGAACTTCGACGGTGAGTTCAATGTCAATGTTAATTTTAAAACATATCAACATTTCATACATTCTGTATAAAATGGAATAATGCATGCATTTATGCTCAATTAGTTAAAATATACATACCAAATAGAGGCATTCGGCAACAATTTATAAATAATGAGGTGTATGAAGAATGTATGTCATCAGATGTGACAACGACCGACGGACGGCGTCGTAAGATTCTCAAATCGATCGGCGCAGCGGGTCTTATTGGCCTTGCAGGATGTACCGGAAACGGGAACGGAGACGCCAACGGTAATGGCAACGGTAACGGTGCGGACGACGGAAACGGTAACGGTGCTGACGACGGCAATGACAACGGTGCGGGCGATGAAGGAGAGCGTATTGCGTGGCACGCAGGAGGGACTGGTGGAACGTACTATCCACTCTCCAATGAGTTCAAAACGATCGTTGAAGCTGACACTCCACACACCCTTCAGGTTCAGTCGACAGGTGCATCCGTAGAAAATGTCGGCAGCCTAGAACAGGGAGCCGCGGACTTTGCGCTTATTCAGAACGATATTGCGTTCTTCGCACGCAATGGAGAATCACTTGATGTATTCGAGGGTGCACCCGTCGAGAACCTTCGCGGTGTTGCAACGCTGTATCCGGAGACAATCCATATTGTCGTCAACCCAGACTCAAACATTACCAGTTTCGAAGACCTCGAGGGGACAACAGTCAATACCGGAGACCTTGGATCCGGTACCCAAGTGAACGCGCTTCAGATTCTCGAAACTGTTGGTATCACAACCGACGACTTTACAGAGCAGAACGATGGCTTCGATGGCGCTGCTGACCAGCTCCGCGACGGAGATATCGACGCCGCATTTGTTGTGGGGGGATGGCCAGTCGGTGCGATCTCCGACCTCGCAGAAACTGCAGAGATTGAGCTTCTCAACATCGACGATGAGACCCGAGAAGACCTTTTAGCCGGCGCAGAGTGGTTCGCAAACGATACAATCCCAGGAGGAACCTACAGCGGTATTGACGAAGATGTCAACACAATCTCTGTGCAAGCAATGATCGCAACGCGTGAGGAGTATGATGCAGACATTGTAGAAGAGATCACTGAAACAATCTTCGAGAACGTCGATCAGCTAACAATCAAAGAGGATTTCATCAACACAGAGTCCGCCCAGGACGGAATGTCGATCGAGCTACACGAAGGGGCAGCACGCTACTTCGAATAATACACACCTGACGCATGACACACCGACTCATACGGTCGCTCATTAACATAAATGTTGCTGGTACCACATGGTAACACGACAGTCGGCGGTTGTTGGAGTTGGTGTATTCTTGTTTTTTATAATCGCTATTGGAGTTTCGACAGGAGTGGTTAGCTATGCGACACATACTGTCGTTGTCGAATCTTCGTCAGGGAAGACACTCATAGAACAGCCAGCTACCGATGGCGAAACGGTAGAGCTTGCGTACACACACAGTGTTGAGCGAACACTCGTTACTGAGAGATATGAAATTGAAAATCAGGCGTTCAGACAATCAGCAATGATCTTTTCATCGTTTGGGGCCGGCTTTCCATCGGAGGCAGCGGTCGATCGAACAGATGACGGCCAATTTATATATGAACCACAGGCTGTTGTATTGGACAGCCTGTACATTTCGTCAGGCCCTATTGCCAATCATGAGCTACGAATAGGAGTGCAAACATATGAGCTATATGACATCTCAGATGGTGACGCTGTGCGAGTGTACGTGGTTGAGCGAAGCACACCAATAACAGTCGGGAGAAACAATGGGAACAGCAGATAACACTGAGACAAGTTCACTATCGACAGATGATGAGCTTACTGAAGAAGAGCGTGAGCAGTTACTTCAGGAGATAGAAAAAAAGCGATCGCTACGGGGTGTTGCTGCAATTGTGGTTGCAGTCATCGGAATTACATTCTCGCTGTTTCAGGTAATTATTGCAGCTCGAAGCACAACCTGGCAGGCGGAAATACCGGTACTTGATATCCAATATCAGGTGTTTTCGTTGCAGCCGCTGCAAGCGAATGCAATTCATGTTGCGTTTGCGCTTATTTTGGCATTCTTACTGTTCCCCCCGACAAATGGAACCGGTCCAATATTCAAACGGGGAGGAGCGCTGGCAGACCGCCTCGGTTCACGTGGTGGTGACGCTGTCAAAGGACTCCTTGATCGAATTCGAGCTACAATCCGGTGGTTCATGGTTGACACGACCAACTCACGGATCACACCACTCGATTACACGCTGATCATTGCGACGCTGGCAACGCCAGTCTATATGCTTAGAGAGTTTGACGAGATCCGCCAGATGCGTGCACGAGGAATGTCGCTTGGTCGTCCGATCGACGAGGTGTATCCATTCCTTGATCCGATCGTCACCATTTTTACGACGCTTGGTGCACCAATTACCGACGTTCCGTACGCCATCTTGATTGGAGCGATCGGAATCCTCCTCGTGTTAGAAGCGACACGCCGTGCACTTGGAACATTTCTTATGGGAGTTGTCGCAGCGTTCATCGTCTACGCCCGATGGGGCTATCTCATTCCCCGAAATGTCTCCTATATCGGGATTCTCTCAATCCCACAGCTGGGATGGTTCGAAATTATTCGAGACCTCTGGTTTACCACAGTCGGTATCTTTGGAACACCAGTGAGTGTGAGTGTCCGGTTTATCTACATTTTCATCCTCTTTGGTGCCTTTTTGGAGATGTCCGGAGCTGGAAAATGGTTCATTGACTTTGCGTACTCGCTGACTGGTTCTCGACGTGGTGGACCTGCAAAAGCATCTGTTGTCTCCTCCGGATTCATGGGAATGCTTTCGGGATCGTCGATCGCAAACACTGTGACAACTGGTGCGTTTACGATTCCGCTGATGAAGCGATCGGGATACTCCGCGGAGTTCGCAGGCGGTGTTGAGTCTTCTGCATCATCCGGTGGTCAGATTCTCCCACCAGTAATGGGTGCTGCGGCCTTCCTCATTGTTGAGTTCACTGGAACACCATACAGCGATGTGATTGTCGCCGCAACAGTCCCTGCGCTTGCGTTCTTTTTCGGGATGTGGGTGATGGTTCACTTCGAAGCTGGACGACACGGAATCGGTGGATTGGACCGATCGGAGCTTTCGCGCCCAACTGATCTGCTCCGTGCAGGCTGGTTCTATCTTGTTCCGATCTTCCTCTTGCTCTACTACTTAGTTGGGCTTCGGCTCTCAGTTGGCCGATCCGGCTGGTATACAATTGTCGCAATCATCGCGTTGATTGCATTCATTGCAGCGTATAACGACAAAACACGGATTCCACTGGTCACTGCGATCGGTGTACTCACAAGCATCCAAGCAGCCTCCTATGTAAGCTTTGGTGTCGGAGTGACAGGCGTTATTTCGGGAGCAACCGGTACGGAGCTTGCTGTAACGGAAGCGATCCGATCGGCAGTTGGCGATCTGGATATGATCATACTCGTTGTGAGCCTTGTGGGGCTTCTTTTGACGAACCGTGGAGATGCACCGTTACTTGATTTAGATGATGCAGTTGATGATGCTGCAACAGATACGGCAACCCGGCTAGGCCGCCCATCACTTGGGACGAACAAAGCCTACCGATTCCTTGTCTTCGGTCTCAAATCAATGGAATCCGGTGCAAAAACGGCGACGACCGTTGTCATTGCAGTTGCCGCAGCAGGAGTCATTCCAGGCGTGATCAGTGTCAGTGGGCTTGGACCAAACCTGACATCACTGATTCTGACCGTAAGTGGGCAATCGCTTGTGATTATGCTGCTTCTTGCAGGCGTCTCTGCAATCATTATGGGACTCGGAATGCCGACGACGGTCATGTATATCCTCCTCGTCTCGATGCTTGGTGGTGCGCTGGAGCAGTTTGGCGTTGCAATTTTAGCGGCACACCTGTTCATCCTCTACTTCGGTCTCATGGCGGATGTTACACCACCGGTGGCGGTCGCAGCATACGCGGCTGCGGGTGTCGCAAAAGCTGATGAGTTCGCAACCGGCGTGACTGCATTCTTGTTGTCTTTGAACAAGGTGATGGTTCCATTTGCGTTCATCTTCGCACCAGGAGTCCTCCTGCTCCGTCAGGTCGATGGCGAGTGGACCGTGATTGGCCTTTCAGATGTGCTTGATGTTGGATTCTTCATCCCTGAGGTGCTCATTCCGATCGTTGGTGTATTCGCGGGCGTATGGGCACTGGGAGTTACAATTATTGGCTACTACAACAGCGAGGTGACCAGTATTGACAGAGCACTATTCTCCGTCTCATCGTTGTTGTTAATGGTTCCAGCACTTATTCTGCTTCCAGTAGAGACCACGCTCTCGTTTGCAGGCGTTTCGGTTTCGTTGCACACGCTTACGTTCGATCTGATCTTCCGAGGTCTCGGTGCAGCGTTGCTTGTTGGACTAATTGTACGCAACCGCGGTGGAAATAAAGAGGATCAAACTGTTCACGAATCCGCAGGCGAGCCGATCGCAGCCGAATAGCGCTAACGCGTTTCCGTTCGAGTCTCATTACATATACCAATTGATCAGACCGTGTCACGGTGTCGTGTGCTGGTGTGCATGAGGCTAGATTCAGATACGAACTGCGCGCACCAATTACCAGCGATTGCATACGCAATGTACGGAAGATTCCGGTCTGTGAACTTCGGCACCCAGATGTCCGGATACTGAACAAATGCGTTATTTCATTAGGTTGACGCTATGTGACGAGTATCATAACAGACAGAAAAATATGGCAGAACGTATTGCAATCAGAATCCAAATAGAAACGTACTCTAGCTCCCTCGGTTCAGTGCGTTGGTGACGTACGGTTTGATCGATGGACCTAATACCATGATCACGATCAGAATCGAGAGGATAATTGTCAGTGGTCGATCTGGGTTAAAGAATACCAACCAAGAACCATCAGAAAGCTGGAGTGATCGGTCTAAGTTCTGTTCAGCAATTGGCCCCAGGACCACCCCTAACACGAATGCAATAATTGAGTAGTCGAATTTTTTCATGTAGTATCCGATAATCCCAAGCAGTACGACCGTGGAGACATCAAGCCAGTTTTGTCCGGTTCCACGGAGTGCGAATGCACCAACGAGTGCAAGGACGATGATGATTGGAATGATGTAATCCGTGTCTACTCTAGTAATTGCACTTGCACGAGTGACCAAGAGCAGCCCGACCGTCAGAATCAAGACGTTACCAATCAGCAGTGCGATAAATAGACTGTATGTTGTCACTAACTCTTCACCAAAGAGTGTCGGCCCTGGGCGAAGTCCATGCATCACCAATCCACCAAGCAACACTGCAGTAGCGGCACTTCCAGGAATACCGAATGAGAGTGTCGGAATGAGCGACCCACCAATTGTACCGTTGTTTGAAGATTCGGCCGCGATGAGTCCAACTTCATTCCCTTTTCCGTAGGTTTCGGGATCTTTTGCAGACCGAACTGCCTCACCATACGCAACAAATGTCGAAACGGTGGAGCCTGCGCCAGGAATAGAACCGATCGCCATGCCAATGTATCCTGACTTGAGAACTGTTCCAGGATACGAAAAGACCGTTCGGATACCTGGGATGACACTACCTGAAAGAACGGTGTCACTCTGGGAGATTCCTCCCTTTTCCCCTGCAAGTTTGAACATCTCTGCAATTGCAAACAACCCAATGAGGACCGCGACAAACGCAATCCCCTCGACTAACACGAATCCGAACTGGTCCTGGAATGTGTAGCGTGGGGTAATTGCCATTGGGGCAGTCCCAACTGACGTAATGAGGAGGCCAAACATTCCTGCAGTGATACCCTTGACCATTGACCCACGTGCAATGACCGTAATCATTGCAAGTCCAAGCAGTGCAATAAGGAATCTCTCAGGAGATCCAAAGGCTAATACAATCTCAACAAGAACGGGTGACAGTAAAATTAGTGTAATTACGGTAAAAAATCCAGCAATCGACGATGCCGTTGCCGAGATTGACAATGCTTTCATAGCATCGCCCGATCTCGACATCGGATACCCGTCAAACGTTGTTGCTGCTGCGGCGGCGGTCCCCGGTGCATTGATTAGAATAGCCGCAATCGCACCACCATACATTGCACCGCTGTATACACTCACAAGGAGAATAATCGCATTGACCGGCTCAAGCGGTAATGTGAGCGGAAGCATAATTGCCATACCAAGTGAGGGACCAAGCCCAGGGAGTGCACCAATCACAATTCCTAGTAAGATCCCAACAATGATCCATCCAAATGTTGGCCAACTAAATGCAATTCCTACTGCCTCAATGAACACGGATATGGTCTCAGCAAATGGCATTAGTATCCCTCCCTCATAGATATGACCCCAAATCAACGAGTGCACCACTGTCAATATTGATGTTCAATACAGCGACAAATCCATAGGCCATGAGGAACCCAAGAACCGACAGTAACACAATCATATACCACGGACGTCGGAGTCCAATCAAATACGCTGCGATAAATATTGGTGACGCCCACAGCATACCAATTGCATACGAAAGGGCAACAAACAATGATGTGAGGATACCAACAAACAGTGCACCATGTACAGTAACGTATTTTAAATCAACATATCGCGTTTCAGGCTCTGCAAGAGACCCTTGCTCATCTCCCGGTGTTTCTTCATCAGCAGCCATATCTTCAAATGCACCACTGCTATCAGTAACAAGCCGCTTCAACGGTCCCGGTAGGTACGAGCGAAACAACAGAGCTAGTGCACCGAGGACCGTCATTGCAGCAGTGAACCGTGGGAATGCTGCCGGTCTGTCGGGAAACGAATAAGATTCGACGAACATGTATGTCCCTACTATGATAAATAATAAGAGAAGCCCATGTTCGGCGGTAACCCGTTCTTTAAATGAGCGTAGTTCCATGCGTGTAGGTAAAAAGCGATAGTTGCAGTTGACTATTTTTTGTGGGTAAATCCACCGGTTATTGTTATTAGGCGTCTTCTCTGAGCTCGTCTATATCAACAACCTCTGGGATTGTCTCGAGGACCTCGTCGAGAATCTCTTGTGCCTCTTCCGGTCCGCTATGTTCGACAACATTTCCACTATCTTCACCGAACTGTTGTACTTCATCGGTGTCAATTCCTTCTCGTGCAGCCTCGGAAACAATCTCGCGGACTTCCATAGGTGTGCCCGGCGGCATGTACCAGCTTGGCTGAAGCATTGCAAGAAGATCAATATTGTCTCCTTCATCAGCAAAGCCTTGCTCAGCAATGGTCTCTGTATCTGGGAAGACAGCACTTCCACCCGATGGGATTATTGCAATCGGATCCATACGTTCCTCTTCAACACCTGAGAGTGCGCCCGAATCAGTACCGATACCGACTGAAACCTCATCCCCCATAATAGCTTGCGTGACTTCGCCGCCACCTTCATACGCAATGTAGTCGTTCCACGCAAGACCCACCTCGTCACGGAGAACACGTGCAACAACATCAACAAGTGTTCCTGATCCTTGTCCCGCAATTTGAGAGAATTCTCCATCTTCAAATCGGTCCACCAAGTCGCCAAACCCTTCAACTTCATAGTCGGAGTTCGCGGTGATGATGTACGGGAATCGACCAATCGTACACACTGCTTCAAGATCTCCAATCTCAAAGTCAGGTTGCTGAATAAACCAAGACATTGGTGTTGATGGTGGATTAAACGCAACCATATTGTAGCCATCTGGCTCTTGTCTGAATACCTGTTGTGTACCGATGAGCCCACCTGCTCCAGATTCATTTTGCATCTCGATCGGTTCATCAAGGAAGTCGGCCGCAGCTCGGCCAACAGTCCGTGCAAACGTATCTGTTCCGCCACCTTCTCCGAACGGAATCGTCATGGTAATCGACTGTGTTGGGTAGTCAACACCAGCGTCGCCGTTACCGTCATCTGCGCCGTTGCCGTTACCATTTCCACCAGCACCCGCGTCGTCACCGTTTCCATCGTCTCCGGTACATCCTGCAAGAGCAGCCATACCGACGGTTGCTACTCCAGACTGTTTGAGGAATCTACGTCTGTTGACCTTTCTCATACATAGTAGGAGTATGTAACAGATATATAAATAACGTGAAATTGTACTCAAATATAAATGCCTAAACATGTTTTAAATATATTTTAATATTTATGTTATAGTAAAGGGTAATAATGTCAGAATCAGTTGCTGAAAAAACACGACACAAAATCAATTCAAACCCATTCATTTATAAGGCTTTACAGGCCGATATTCTCAATTACAGTACGACGGCATCTTTTTTATTTAACACCGATAAGACAGAATCTGTCGCTGCTGCAATTCGGCGCTACCAATCAACACTTCCCAAATTTGACCAAAAGAGCTCTCGAGTGACAATCCGTGTTCTCACCCCAGTCGAGGTACAAGAGATGGATAACCCTTGTACAGCCACTCCGCTGCTACGGCTTGGTAAATATCGTATTATCGAAACAGATGGAGGACACACTGCATTAGTCCTCACTGGTGAAATAAGCCACTCACTATTTATTACAATGCTATCTCGGCTCACTATTGCTAATATTGAACCAGTTGCTCATTCGTTTGTTGAAAATACAGCGTACATCATTGTGGACAATACAGAACAGATCACAGCGCTTCGCTTGATTGAAGAAACAGCTGACAGCTACTACGAATGATCGACGATTTATAGGGGGTGGACGAAGTAATCGGGGTAATGACGCTATCCGTGACCAATACCATTTCAGGTGAACGTGAAGCTTTTGAGCCGGTCACTGATGAGACGGTGTTGTTGTATGTCTGTGGGTTAACCGTCTCGGATGATGCACACTTGGGTCATGCCCGAGTATGGACACATGCAGACGTAATGCACCGCTGGCTCGAACATGTTGGGTATACTGTCACGCATGTTGAGAACTTCACCGATGTGAACGAAAAGATTGCAGCAAGAGCCGGAGAGCCGGGGCTTGGAGAGACAGAAGAAGCGGTCGCACAGCATTTTACTGCATCTGTAATTGCCGACATGCGCGGATTAAATCTCAAGCGAGCATCGGTCTATCCACGCGTCTCAGAGCATATTCCAGAGATTATTTCGCTTATCGAACGCCTGATTGATGGTGGGCACGCGTATGAGTCAAACGGTTCAGTGTATTTTGACGTAACCACATACGCGGAGTACGGAAAGCTCTCTAATCAAAAACTTGAGCACCTCGAATCACAGGGTGACCCAGATGAACGATCGGAGAAGCGGAATCCATCCGACTTCGCACTGTGGAAGGCTGGTGGTGTCTCACCTGAAGCCATCCAAGAACATGCAAAACATGACCACGGGGATGACGTCCCATGTGGGCAAACGTGGGATTCACCATGGGGAGAAGGACGGCCTGGATGGCACATTGAGTGCTCAGCAATGTCGATGACACACCTTGGAGAGACGATCGACATCCACGTTGGCGGCCACGATCTCGTCTTCCCGCATCACGAGAACGAAATTGCACAGAGTGAGGCCGCAACTGGAAACCAGTTTGCAAACTACTGGCTACATACAGGGTTGCTTGAGACGAAAGGCGAAAAAATGAGTTCGAGCCTCGGTAACTTCTTTACCGTCTCAGAGGCGCTTTCGGAGTTCGGCCCGAATGTGATCCGATCGTTCTACCTCTCAACCGAATACAGCTCAAAACAGACCTACTCAGTTGATGCAATGACAGAGGCAGAAACTCGATGGGAGCGGCTCTCACGGGCATATGAGAATGGTGTGGCAGCACTCGACTCCGTTACTGCACAGACAAAAGCAGCAGATGAATCGCTCCGGAGTGCGGTCGAAACCACACGAACCGAATTTACAGCCGCAATGAATGATGATTTCAATGTCCGAGAGGCAATGGCTGCACTCCTTTCTCTTACCAGTGCCGTAAATAGCCACGTAGATTCAGGAGGGCCGCACGATTACAAGGCGCTCAAAGACGCAATTGAAACGATCGAAACCTACGCAGAGGATGTGTTTGGATTCCAGTTTACAACTCCAAGCGATGGTGATGTCTCGCTTGCAAGCGATCTTGCAGCACTTGTCCTCGAAATTCGAACGCAGGAGCGTGACGCTGGAAACTACGATCGAGCGGATGACCTTCGAGACTCACTCACCAGCATTGGGATAGAAGTTCAAGACAGTGATGATGGGCCAACATTCAGACTTCCATAGACCCAATCGCGCCGGTCCAAATATGTACTGGCAAACAAAATACCACGGCACCTGCACTGCCTCAAAAACCCATATGTGAAAAGTTCAATCGAGGCAGTATTTATTATTTCCAGTTCGTTCCATGCTGAAAGTCATCAAACCAATATCTAGGCAAATGCACGATGTATTTTATTTACTGGTCAGTCGAATCCTATGTAATGAACGCCCAGCGTGGCGTACTGTTGTTGTTGATCGCGGCGCTATCGTATCTCTCCTTTCAGTTGGTCCAACCGTATTTCCCATATCTAATTGGCGCGGTACTGCTGGCGTACATCTTCTCTCCAATTCAAGCGAAATTGGAGACCAGAATTAGCCCGACGGCTGCTGCTGCGCTGTTGGTTGTCGGTGCAACAGTCGCACTGTTGTTTCCGCTTGCCGTGCTACTTATCGCGGTTGCGGGCGATGCGATCCGGTTTGCTCAAGCGTTTGCTGCGGATGATATCACTGGCCAGATTGAGCCTGCCGAAGCGTGGCTCGCCGAACAGTTTAATCAAGACGTCAACATTGTTGCTGAGGTTGCAACTCGAATCGAAGGACTCGCCGGAGTAGTGCTCGGAACGGCACCCGACATCATTGGGATACTGGCAAACGCGACAATCGGGCTCGGGTTGGCCGTCTTCGTACTATTTTATTTGCTCCGCGACGGCGACCAGTTGATGGTTTGGATCCGTAGCGCGACGCCACTTCCAGAATCCGTCCAAACCAAACTGTACACCCGTGTCGATGATATGACCCGTGCAGTGCTACTGGGCCACGTGCTTGTCGCGGTGATTCAGGGAGCGATCGCCGGTCTCGGACTCCTTGTTGTTGGAATTTCGAACATACTGTTGTGGACCAGCGTGATGGTTCTGCTCGCACTCTTACCGTTTATTGGGACGTTCTTAGTCTGGGGGCCAGCCAGTATCTATTTACTCTGGACCGGCGACCTGCTCGGCGGCGGATTCCTGTTGGTCTATGGAACGATCATTGTCGGAATCTCCGATGAGTACCTCCGACCAGTTATTGTCGATCGGTATGCCGAGGTCAGCCCCGCAATTATTGTTATTGGCGTTATCGGTGGCCTCTCAGCTTTCGGTGTCATGGGACTTTTTATTGGTCCTGTTATCGTCGGCGCACTCAAAGCTGCAATCGAAGTCTTCGACGAACAATATGAGCAGCTGTGACAGTAGCACTTTCGGACAGCCACAGACACTCACATTGTAAATAGCTCAGTGCCGTCTGGAATCTGGAACAAACCAATTCTCACACCTGCATCAAGCCATCCATAGCCGTATGAGAATGACGCTAACGCGTTTACTGGATCATCATGTTCCAAAAAATGTTCACCATCTTCAAGATACGAGGCGGCCATCTCCTGACAATCTGCTGCAGCATCACCAAGCGGTGTCTCAGGTGGAACTGCAACCGTCGCCTCAGCGAGTGCCGATGCGAGCATCTCATGATATCGATCGGTCTTTTCTGTAAGATCTGCGGGCATTTCCGATTCAGGATACGCGGTTGATCAATAAAGGCGGCACCGATTTTCCGAAGGGCGATTAGCTGATGGAAAGGAACGTTACGTAGGTCAGGACAAGCAGTATCGTTGCATGTTTGACACCGTCATGAACACGGCCTTCACCAAGCTGGCCTGCGACAAGGCCTGAACAGAGCCCTTGAATTGCAGAGACATGATAAAATACGATTAGGTACGCTTCTGCGTTGATATCACCAAGCGTTGGGGCAAACCCAACACCAACCGGGAGGTCGTCGGTCGCTGCTTCGCCCGCTGCAGCCTCTATCGCAGGGATAAACGAAACAGAGAGTGCTGCGATAATTCCCAAGAACACAAGGAACGAGATATAGATCACAATGAGGTAGGTGAGCATCTCTTGGCTTCGTTCCCGTTCAAGTTGTGCACTCGATCGAGACTGATCTGCTGCAATCGAGACAACAGGCCCAACGTCACCGCTTGTCCGCATTGCATTACTAATGAGCGCAACTGAACGAGTCACTGCTGGCGATCGCGTTCGAGCATCAAATCGGGTTAACGCATCCTGGGTCGTTGCACCCCATTGGATGTCGTTCCATGTTCGTTGTAACTCATGAGTAAGAACACCAAGATCAGAGTTTGCAACCCGTTTGAAGCTCTCGATAACAGTCATTCCAGCATCATTAACGCTTGCAAACCGATCCAGGAAATCAGGCATCTGTGACTCAATCCGTTTCGTCCGGCGCTTTCCTAGCTCGTAAACAATCGCATACATACCCAATGTGATGATTGCTGCCTCAACAACCGGACCAGCGATCGCTGCACCAAGTTCTGGGAGTGGAAGGAAGAAGGAATCAACACGAAACGTAATCCAAATAATACTAAATGGAACGGTTACAATCGCGGTGGTCCATGGTGCAGAGAGGACTGCATCTTTCGGTTGGTTCGCCCACTGCAAGATGGTTTTAATCCGGTCATACGCGGCTAACCGCTCTTGATTGACAATTTGTTGTTCGTCACTATCGGTACCGGAAAGTGTCGCTGTATCAGTAGAAATTGAGTTTCCGGTGGTGGATGCATCACTTGTTTTTGCACCCGATTGAAAACTCTGTGTGATGCTATCTACGTAGACAACAAAGGCGATTGTTCCGAGCGGTAAGCCAATATAAGAGATCGCACGAACGAGCGAGAGGGTGTCCTCTAAGACCAACCCAATAACAACCAAAATCGTGATCAAAAACAATGGACCAGCGACAAGAACGGTGACGTACGCTTCAGCAAACGTTGCAAGGAGATCTAAATACTGACGCTGTTGGGACTCGGACTCATCTTTATATTGGATGTACTGTTCATGCAGGAACCCGGAGACATTTTTTCCGCTCCCAAGAACGCTCGCCAAGTTTTCCGAGAGGTCTGCCATCCCATCCGAAGGAGTCCGTTCAGATAGCTGTGTAAGTGCAGTGATGACATCCGTCCCGAACGTATCCATGTCGTTGACAACAACAGAAAACTCCTTTGCAGCCTCACCGTACACTGCTTGATTGTCCGACAACGTTGAGAGAATCGCAGGAAACGACATTCCACTGCGGGAGAGTGCATAAATAAACGCAATTGTTTGTGGAAGCGTCGCTTCAATCTCTGAGGCTCGTGCATGTGCTTTTTCACGAAGTATGTACCATCGAAGCCAGTAGCTCCCGATTCCAAGCACGACACCACCAACAGAACTTGCTGCAACGAATAGTACAAAAATCTGACTAAGAGATAATGATTCGAGTTGAAACAGAGCTGCGACCGACCAAAACATCGCCGGAAGGGCGTTTGCGAGCGGTTCATCACCAACTTCGAGGACCCAAAAGACAAACGTCGCAAAATATACTCCCAAAATCCCACCAGCAACACCGAGTATTGCAGAGTATAGCAGTGTACGTGACGCATACTGACGGTGTGTCTCTGCAATATGTGCAGCATGCATCAGTTTTCGCTGTTGTTGTTTTTTGTGTGAAGTTGCGACGTATTCGCCGAACAGGGCGAGTGCGAGTCGGGAGAGGAGTGCATCAGCACGGGAGCTCACAGAGGGAATGAGAACAACGAGACAGAGCGCACTTGCAAAAAGAAATGGGAGATATCGTATCATGCTACTGTGCAGTGTGTGATTGTTGTTCTATCTGTGTATCTGCGTCTGCAATACGCGATAAGACCTTTTTTGGCTCCGAATAATACTCGTTTATTAATGCGGTAAACTCTCTGTATCCAGTTACCTCTTTTTTTTGCAAAAACTCCAAGAATCGCTCTCGGTTTCTGATCTCTTCGAGTAACTCTGACCGGGACCATCCCCGTTCGTCTTGGATCTCATCTATCAACCTGCTGTCGTTTCGACTGAACGAATCTGTCGTAGGGTTCCAGACATATGCAGAAGAGTAGTCAAGTTCGCCGGTTCGCTGGTCAATTCTCCCAATTTCACCGATCGTTTTTGCCCGGCGGACCCGTTTGTCACCAAAGCGTGATAACGTTTGTACGGAAAGCAAATCGAGCGATTGGACCATTGCACGTGGGACATTGATCGGGTCGTTTTCTAATCGGTTGATGACTGTCTCGATCGAATCTGCGTGCATCGTCGAAAACGTGGTATGGCCGGTATTCATTGCCTGAAACAGCGTGACTGCTTCTGAACCACGAACCTCACCAACAATAATATACTCCGGGCGGTGACGGAGTGCCGAACGGAGGAGATCATACATGTCAATATCTGAGCCTTCCTCCCTCCGTTCACGAGTGACACTAGAGAGCCAGTTATCATGGTACAACGACAGTTCTCGTGTATCTTCAATGCTGAGCACCTTCGATCGAGGTGGAATAAACATTGAGACTGCGTTCATTGAGGTCGTCTTTCCAGATGCAGTTCCCCCAGCAAAGATCAGGCTTTTATTGTGCTCAATACAGAGCCAAAAATATGCCATCTGTTTGATATTGTAGGTTCCATAATTGATGAGATCAATCGGCGTAAACGGCTCGTCTGCATACTGCCGAATCGTAAATGCGGATCCGCGAGGTGTGACCTCTTTCCCAAGCGCAATTTCAGCACGTGAGCCGTCAGGGAGGGTTGCCTCTACAATTGGGTCACCGATACTGATATGTCGCCCCGATCGCTGTGCGAGCCGGATGACATAGTCGTCCAACTCTTCAACATCAAAGATAATGTCTGTCTGGATGTCAGTGTACTCGTCATGATATACAAAGACTGGAAGATTGTATCCATCACAGGAGATATCTTCAATATGCGGATCGTTGAGTAACGGGTCTACCTTTCCAAATGCACGAAAATCACGGTGGAGATAATAAAAAAGGCGATAGAATGTATTCATAGTTATTTCAATGCCATATCCCTCAATGACTGCTGAGAGCTCCTCGATTAGCGTCTGTTCAGCCGCATCTGCAGAGACGGGCTGATAGAGCAATGGGTTACGGATATCTTCGGCAACTCTGTCAAGTAGTTCACGTTCAAATGAGTCAAGCCCTGGTTCAACAGTATGATAATAATGGACGTTTGCTGTGGGATCGTGTGTGATAACGACATATGCATATGGGGCATTAACCCAGTAGCGATCGACCTCGGTTTCACCCTCAGGGACAGAAAATGCGCATAGAGGACCATCTTCACTCGGCCTCAATGGACGAACGTCAATTTCAGAGCCAGAAATAGCTTCTTTGACTCGTAGTAGCGTTTGTTGCGTGTCGCTCCACTGCTCGGAAAGCGTATCACGGAGATCAGAGATGGTGTATGCCATATATGAATGCAAACAGGTGTAGCGATCGGTGATTTTGTCCTGGCCCTACCGATGAGCTACCGGTTCAACGAAAATAGTAAGCGATAGTATATAAATACCGCCGTCAGTGCACGCATTCTATCTTTCTTCGAGGAGAGAATCCGACAACTCCTCTACGGCCCACCGGCGATGGCAGGCCGGATATTCAACGCTAATCCACACCATTACGTAGATTTGATTACATATCCTCTGTATGGCGATTAAGACCACACGCACCTACGTTGGTTCTATCCAGAACCACCAACAGGTCTGTGATGGTCTTGATTCGATCGGAGACTCTGCTTCCAAGATTTGGAACGTTATCAGACTATGTCTGATAGCCCGTGAGACATAATCTCACGACGTCGCACGATGGACAGCTGATGGTATCTGGAACGCAACCGGCGAAATCCCGAACGGTAGTGTGCTGAAATCGTATATGAAGACCACGCTAACCGGAAAGCAGCGGCATGCGTAGCGCAAGAGCGGTTTAACGACCACGATGGAAATGTGCTGGCTTTCGAGAGCCTTCCTCGCGTGAAGAAGGTGAGACGGACAGTATCGGGCCTGTGTGAAGAGGTCTCCGCTCACGGTGCAGTTTTTGTTCCGGGCGTTACCGAGACGGAGTCGGCGCAAGACTCTCAAAGTCAAGCAAGAGTGGAATTAAAGACTGTTGCATCCACGGCGGGGTAGACACAGACGCCCGCATCACCCGACATGGGGTACTTCACAGAAATGCAAGGAGGAAGCCCACGACTTTAGTGGTGGGTTGCTGACGCGCTAACTTGCGTTCGCAATAGGATTGCGGAGAACACAGCCAGCAAAATCAGACCGATCGGAAGCGGTATACCACCCAATCCTCGATACTGCATGTATATTGTTGCAAAGGTAAGCCCAATTGTTGCGATAAGTAATAATACGCCAATCAGTGTAACCGGATTCACGGGGCTTGTCTGTAGCTGTGCTTCGCGCAGGTAGTACACTGTTGCAAAAATACCTGCTGTTGCGATCACTACTGCTGAGAGACTCCAGAGCACATATCCAGGATACACCGCCTGTCCACTTTGGGCAGTCAGTGCAGTGCCAACATGTGCGAACGATGCTCCATCAAGCATTGGTGAGCCTGTACCCCACCAATACTGAAGTTGAACAAACGGGAACCGAACGTAGAGAACAGAGCCACCAAATATTCCGCCGACGTATGTGATATTCCACGGGAGAAACAGCGCCAACCACGCAAATACAACGGCAAGTTCACCGGCATACTCTTTTTCAACCCAAGCCATAGCAGTACTGTTATCCTGGTGAAAATAAAGTATACTGACTCTTTGGAACGATACCGTATCGAAGTTGATGTTTCAAGAGTGCAGTACTAACGGAAACCGTAGCACGAATCGGTCGACATTTTACTGCTGGTTGTCTACCTGTTGGTGTGAGAAACGTTACGGACAGAACAAAAAACCCGTTTGGAATGGAGCCGTCCTGTTCGCAGTTTGTACCGGGATATGGCGATGCGAACGCGGATTTCCATGTTATTGGAGACCATCCGGGAGTGCATGGTGGTGTAGAGACGCAGATCCCATTTACTGATGTAGACTGGGCAGAAACACTACAACAGACGTTGGTAGATGCAGGATTGTTATTATCAACTGGAGATGAGCCTACGATGCAAAATACGTTTTTTTCGTATTTGCATATGTGTGTTCCGACCGAGGAGCCGACAGAAGCGCAGTATCATGATATGGAGCGGTTCTTTGATGCTGAACTTCGTGCGATCGCTGCACACGTGCTACTTCCCGTTGGTGCACGAGCAACAAAGCATGTTCTCGAACAGTACTCCGCGCAAGCGTGGAAGACAGAGATTGACATGACTGCACTTCACGGAAAGGAGATTCGAGGCAGTGGATTCCTTATTCTGCCAATCAAAGACCCCGCCGAATGGGTCGATGGTGATGCAGAACGACTTCGAACGTCGATACAGACGCTCCGATCGACAGACTACCGTCGTGAAACCGATCTCGGTCGGTTTATTGCTGGTTCGGACCCGTACTTTGTTCGGTGAACACAACAACCCTCGATTTTGTGTCATCAATTAACATGATTATAAATCGTTCACTTTTCTTCAATTTTCAATGAAGACGCGACTCTGTAAGGTAAATACCAAAACGTCTGTCCGTCAGAGAACGCTGAAATACTATAATTTTCAAAATATTCAGAATATATAGAGAGAACAGATAGAAACATCGGTGGGGTTGGTGATATTTGGCGTAACAAAAGGTTTTTAGCCTACATCTGTTCAATACTGAATTGGCGCCTGACTCAATGGTCAGTGGCGCCGACACGCTGTGGACTAGTGCTCCCACAGTGGCTTGGTCAGTCACATGGCCCGGCCGTTTCGGCCGGTCCTTTTTGTCACACTAGATCTGTAATGATCAATTAATCCAGATAGAGACGTTCTTAACAGTCGGCCGAAATCTGATAGATATGAATGTGGAGCAGCGACTGGTTCCCGAGCAGATCTCGTTGAGCAACACAGTTTTTGAGGGTAACAATAACGTGTTCTTACTGTCTGGAGACACAACGGCATTGATTGATACTGGCGTTTCGACCCCGGCTGTCGCAACAGAACTTGAGACAAAACTTGGCGAGCATGGTTTCTCTTTCGAAGATATTGACGAGATCTTCCTTACACACTGGCATCATGATCACGCTGGGCTCGCTGGAGAGATCCAACAAGCAAGCGGGGCTACAGTGTACGCACACAGTGCTGATGCACCCCTTATTGCAGGAGATGATGAGGCGCTTCATGCTGAAAAGCAACGGCAAGAAGCAAAGTTCGACGAGTGGAAAATTCCACCGGGACCACGGTCGGAGCTTATTGCGTTTCTTGAGACAACACTCGATATTGGTGGTGAACCAGTTTCCGTAACCCCAATTGAGAACGGCGATCGGTTTGAAGTAAATGGAACACCGATCGAAGCCCTCCATCTCCCGGGGCACGCTGCTGGGCTAACGGCATACTGCTTTCCAGGAGAAACGGGTGCTGAAGCATTCGTTGGTGACGTGATCCTCCCAAAGTATACACCGAACGTTGGTGGTGCGGATGTTCGTGTCGATCGACCGCTCGAACAGTATATTTCCAGTTTGCTTACAGTCATCGATCGAGATTTCTCCCGAGTCTGGCCTGGACACAGACAAGTAATCACGGAACCGACCGTGCGAGCGGCCACGATTATCGAGCATCATCAAGAACGAACGGAACGTGTCATCGATGTGCTCTCCGAGCATGGGCCAGCAGATGTGTGGACCGTAAGCGCCGAGCTGTTTGGCTCACTTTCAAATATTCACATTCTTCACGGCCCCGGTGAAGCGTACGCACATCTTGACCACCTTGCCGCAGAAGGAATCGTTGCCCAAGAAGATCGATCGTATGAATTGATCGTTGAAAATCCGGATGTTGAATCGCTGTTCCCGGATGTCTCAGCGTATCTCTAGCACGTAAGGATATCAACAAAGACGAAACACTGAAACAGCAGACGAGCAAATACGTGTTCATGGAACTACGGGTCATCGAAAAAACCGATGAGGAACTCCGTCTTGAGATTGCTGGAGAGGATCATACATTCATGAACGTGCTGAAAGGTGTACTGTTGGAAACTGAGAACGTATTGGCTGCAACGTACGATGTGAACCCCGAGCAGTCCGGTGGGCAGACCGACCCCGTGCTCTCAATTAAGACCGAAGGTGGGGCTGACCCACTTGACGTGCTGGAAGAAGCTGCAGGCAGTCTGAAAACGCAGACTGAAGCGTTCCGTGACGCATTCAACGCCGCCGCATAAGCTGTCTATTGGATAATACGCTTCTTACGAGAGCTACTCCCACGCAGAAACATCAACAAACGCGGAGGTATCTGCAGTGAGCCACCGTGTGATTCGATCGTGCTCAGTGACATCAGGTTCAAAAATTGTTCGCTCAACACGACCAGTATCTGTCTGTGTTGCGCGAGAATGAAGGTGTGGTGTTGAGCTTGAATTACCAGCTCGATCACCGATCTGCAGGAACCTATCTCTCATAATTAATACGGACGGTGTCTTTGTTATTAATCCTTGTCCATCTGTTATTGTCAGATAGATTCAGATCGGATATGTTCTGTACCCAGTTGGAACAACAAATTATAATCTAACAGGGATGCCATGCTCATCGAGGTAGGCCTTTGTATCCTCAATGCTATATTCGTCGAAGTGGAAAATAGACGCTGCAAGCCCCGCATCAGCATTAGCATCAGTAAATACCTCATGCATATCTTCAGGACCTCCACAGCCCGAAGATGCGATCACTGGGGTTGAAACGTTGTCACACACTGCTTTTGTAAGTGGGATATCATACCCATCTTTCGTTCCGTCAGTATCGATTGAGTTTACGAATAACTCTCCCGCCCCACGCTCTTCGGCTTCGATTGCCCACTCGACAACGTCGATGCCAGTTCCTTCGCGCCCACCTTTGATCGTGCATTCAAACCAGCACGATTCACCATCAACGTCTGCATAGTATTCACCCGCATCGTCAAACCGGCGACGAGCATCAACAGAGATGACGATACACTGGCTTCCAAACGCCTTTGCACCTTCTTCGATGAGCGCTGGCCGCTCAAGTGCAGCCGTATTAATTGAGACTTTGTCCGCACCCGCACGAAGCGTTTCTTTGATGTCCTCCTGTGTTCGAATTCCACCACCGACGGTCAACGGAATAAAACACTCATCAGCAACTGCGGAAACAGTATCCAACATTGTCTCACGCCCGTCTGCGCTTGCGGTGATGTCAAGAAATACAAACTCATCAGCGCCAGCCGCGTTGTACGCTTTTGCCATCTCCACTGGATCGCCGGTATACTTTAGATTCTCAAAGTTAACCCCAGTGTAGACTGCTGCGTTTCCATCGTCGTCCAAATCAACGTCAATACACGGAATAATTCGTTTCGTGAGCATCTACTATCGCATAGTTGGCGGGTCGGTGGTTTCACCGTTTCGGCTACGGCGACACGTTATTCGGCGAGGTGGTAGACACGCGCTTCCCACGGTCGCAGTTCGAACCACCGATCGGGAATCTCATTGCCAACATCGTGGTCGTAGTTACAGACAAACAGCTCCGCATCGATCGACTGTTCATCGAACGGCAGCTCCCAATCTGGGATGTCAAAGTGTTGCTCATGGTCACTGAAATTAAGTAACACAAGCAGGTGTGCCCCATCAAGCGATCGGGTGTAGCCCCAAACCGAATCATGTTCACCAAGCAGGAGCCCGTAGTGTCCGTACACCATCACCTCATGTTCATCCCGAAGTGAAATGAGGTCTCGATAGTAGTTCCAGATCGAATTCGGATCTGCACGTGCAGCTTCAACATTGATCTCCTCGTAGTTCGTATTAACACCGATCCATGGCTTACCATCAGTGAAGCCTGCGTTCTCAGCATCGCTCCACTGCATTGGTGTTCGAGCATTATCACGGCTGTTGTGACGGAGCGCGTGTTTGACCTGCTCGAACGAGTCAATCTCGTCATTCCCGAGCGCATTTTTGACTGGGTTGATCGTCTCAACATCACGGAACTCCGAGAGTGACTCGAACGGATAGTTCGTCATCCCAATCTCTGCACCTTGGAAAATGTATGGAGTTCCTCGGAGCGTGAAAATAAGCGTTGCAAGCAGTGTTGCGGATTCACGCCGATATCGATCGTCATTACCAAACCGTGATACAAGCCGTGGCTGATCGTGATTGCTGAGATAGATACTATTCCAACCATCCGCAGACAAGCCATCTTGCCACCGTGTAAAGACGCCTCGAAGATCATGGAGTCCCCAGTCTTTTGTCTCCCAAATCGGCCCACCGTTGTCCAAGAGCACATGGTCAAAATGGAAAATCGTCGAGAGCGGGCCGTCGCGACCGACATAGCTGCGTGCGAGACCCATATCCATATGTTGGCCCATCATCTCTCCGAGTGCAAACACATCGTTGTCTTTGAGGACGCGATCGTGCATTTCACCAAGGAACTCATGAATGCGTGGTCCGTCGATCGAGTGCCACATCTCGGATTCATTCGTCGGCGGGTCGTGGTGGACGACAGAATCGGGCTTTGAAATGAGATTGATAACATCCATTCGGAAACCATCGATTCCTTTGTCGAGCCACCACTCCATCATCTCGAAAATCTCTTCTCGAACCGCTGGGTTCTCCCAGTTGAGATCCGGCTGTTTTCGATCGAACAGATGCATATACCACTTTCCAACGTCATCATCGTACGCCCATGCTGGGCCGCCAAAGAACGATTCCCACTCGTTTGGTGGTGCCTCGTTTTCTGGGCCATTGAATCCGGTGAAACCATCAATATCAGTCCGACCATTTCGCCAGAAGTAGTAGTCGCGATATTCGTCCTCGTTTGCTCGTGATTTGATGAACCACTCGTGTTCATCGGAGGTATGGTTAACGACCAGATCCATGATGAGACGGATGTCACGATCGTGGAGCTCCTCTAGGAGCAACTCCCAATCGTCCATCGTCCCAAACTCGTCCATGATGGACTGATAATCTGCAATATCGTAGCCATTATCTGCGTTTGGCGACTCATAAACTGGATTGAGCCAAATAATATCCACACCAAGGTCGTCCAAATAGTCTACTTTCTCAATAATTCCAGGAATGTCTCCGACACCGTCGCTGTTTGTATCATTAAAACTCCTCGGATAGATCTGATAGACAACGGACTCTTTCCACCATGCCCGATCGAGATCCGTGTTCGTCTCTGTCATGGAATAGTGAATGTCAGCGAGACGGATAACAGAATCGAACGGTGCAAACCCATCAAAAATTTAGATGCGTTTTAGTATCGGTGGCTGCAAGCACGGGGTATGGGAGATCACGAACCAGACCCTGATGCACGCGTTACCTCACCGATGCAGGAGTTTACCACAAGCGAAGCACTCACTGGTGGTGTGATTTTGCTTGTTGGATTGCTACTCGTGTTTGGGGTTCCGCTGCTTCTCGGCTGAAAACGTAGCGTAGCTGTTATACAGAATCAAGGAGAATACCTGCGCCTAAAGGCGCAGGATGAATCCGACAATACCCTACACTAACCACACTTCGATGACAAGGCCGGATATTCCACGCCAACCGGCACTATTAAGAAAACAGCACGCATAACCAGTTATGAAGCCAGAAATGAGTCGATCCATCCGAACTTTCGGGGCTACGATTACGAACCAGCAACAGGTTCGTGATGACCTCGATCAGCTCGGATGGGCCGCCTCAAAACTCTGGAACGTCGGTCGCTACTACGCACAAGAACAGTGGGACGAAACGGGCGAGATTCCCGACGACGGGGAACTCAAAGCTGAACTCAAAAGTCACGAACGCTACACGGACTTACATTCTCAATCCAGTCAGCGCGTTCTCGAAGAACTCGCTGAAGCGTTCAACGGCTGGTTCGGCAAGCGTCGGAACGGCGATAGTCGTGCCCGACCGCCCGGCTACCGCAAAAACGGAGACTCCCACCCACGCTCAACTGTGTCGTTCAAAGCGGCTGGCTTCAAGCACGACGCACAGTTCACCCGTGTCCGCCTCTCGAAAGGCCGTAACCTCAAAGAACACCGTTCGGACTTCATCCTGTGCGAGTACCAGACTCGCCCAGATGCTGACCTGACCGAGTGGGACATTCAACAGGTTCGCGCCGTCTACAAGCGTGACGAATGGCGACTCCAATTCGTCTGTCGCACCACCATCGACCCGGAACCGCCGGGAGACGAGGTGGCCGGTGTTGACCTTGGGATTTGTAACTTCGCCGCCGTCTCCTTCGGCGGTGAATCGGTGTTGTATCCCGGTGGCGCACTCAAAGAGGACGAATACTACTTCACGAAAAAGAAAGCCAAGTGCGACGATTCCTCGTCTCGTGAAGCTACTCGGCTTGACCGGACGCGAACGGGTCGTCGGACGCACTTCTTGCACGCACTCTCGAAAACAATCGTAGAGGAGTCCGTCGAACGAGGCGTCGGAACGCTTGTCGTTGGCGACCTCGGCGGCATCCGAGAGGACGACGAGAGAGGGCAACCACGCAACTGGGGCGACCACGGCAATCTCGACTTGCACGGGTGGGCGTTCGACCGCTTCACGACGCTACTTGACTACAAGGCGGAAGCCGAGGGCATCGATGTGGAGTTGGTGTCCGAACGCAGTACGTCGAAGTCGTGTTCGGCGTGCGGCCACATAGACGAGAATCAGCGTGTCGAACGTGGCCTGTACGTGTGTGAGAAGTGCGATACGGTTGCGAACGCGGACGTGAATGGTGCGGAGAACATTCGGCAAAAGGTACTCCCGAGTCTCGCCACGGATGGCGGTGATAGGGATAACGGCTGGTTGGCACAGCCAGCGGTTCACCTGTTCGACCGTAGTGAGGGTGTTTTCGCCCCACGAGAACAGGTTGCTAACCGCGAACCTTAATATCCCAACTCAGCGGTGCGGTGCCGTGGGATTCCCGCGTTGACGAGACCTCTGGTCTCGTTCGCACACCAGAAATCAAAGATTTCTGGGGGCGTCTTCAGGCGCGGGGGGATGTCAATCGGATTGCGGATACCACGCCAGAGAGTGGTCTGCAACAAGCTGCACTTTTACTCGTTCTTCAACAGCAAAATTGACTGCATGGTTGTGTAGACAGTGGACGGTATCGCCGCTATCGAGGTCTACTCGATAAATAAATGATGGCCCAACGTACTGCCGCGAGACCACACGACCATTGGTCTCTTCCGGGATGGCGGTTGTTGCTCGGAGATCGTCGGGGCGAACAAGTACATCTACCTTGATCCCATCATACTGTTTGTTATATCCCTCAAGCATTTTTGCATCAAACGTTCCGATACCAGTTTCTAAGGAATCTCCGGAAAGTTGTGAGGAGAGGAAACTTGCCCGTCCGAGAAAGCTCGCAACAAAGCGTGACTCTGGCTGTTCAAAGACGAGTTCGGGACGTCCAATCTGTTCAACCTGGCCGTTATTCATAACTGCGACCCGATCGGAAATAGACAGTGCCTCTTCTTGATCGTGTGTGACCGAAACCGCAGTTACCCCTGCTTCTTTGAGAATCGACCTGACCTCCTCACGCATCTCCACACGGAGCCGAACATCGAGGTTTGAGAACGGTTCATCCAACAGCAACAGTTCGGGCTCTGGGGCAAGCGATCGCGCAAGTGCAACACGCTGTTTCTGCCCGCCTGAGAGCTGTTCTGGGCGTTTATCGCCATGTGATGGAAGGTCAACCAATTCCAAGAGCGCTGTCACACGTTCATCAATGGAATCCTGATCTAAGTCCGTCAGTCCAAATGCGATATTTTCCGAGACAGTAAGATGTGGAAACAGCGCAAAACTCTGAAAGACAATTCCGACGTCACGTTTCTCTGGTGGGGTAAATGAGCCATTACCTGCAACAGATGCGTCCGCAAGCGTAATTTCGCCTGCTGTGGGTTCTTCAAGCCCAGCAATCATTCGGAGCGTTGTTGTCTTTCCACAGCCAGACGGGCCGAGTAGCGTCAACAGTTCACCACGTTCCACATCGAGGTCAATGCCGTCGACGGCGATTTCATCACCAAACGACTTTGTTACCTCTCGGAGCGAAAGAACTGGGTCAGTGACACTGGATTCAGTTCGCACACCTGCAGATCCGTGTTGTGCGGTTTGCTGTCTGCTAAATGTATTACTTGCCATAACCAATCCTCCAACAACCGATCAGCGTAGAATCGACAAATAACTGAGAAACGCCCATCCTACGTATGCTTCCGGTTGCGAACATTCGTTATCGTACACATAGATTTAGGAAAGCCTAAAAGATATCGCTCTTTGCGAACAGGTGGGATTCGTTCGAGATCACTCGAATGCAGCGGTGATTGTCCTTCGAAGCGCACCGATCGCATCGTGGTCATAACTAACTTCTTCATCGCCAACAGTGAGCGACAGCAGCCCTTCGTTCGTTGCGGCACCGAGTTGGGTCACACTGAGTGTCTCACCAACTGCGGTTTTGACTGCTTCCGGATCAGTTGTCTCGACAACAACTCGTCCTGGTGTTTCACCAAAACAATCTATCTGTGAATCGACTGTGACTGTTGCACCAGTCGTTTCCGTAACCATCTCCGCAAGCGTCACTGCAAGCCCACCGTTGCTCACGTCGTGTGTTGCAAGCGTTGTCTCGAGGTTTGCAACCGCTGCGATCGACTCGATAACACCGCTTGGATCCGAAGGAAGTGTTGGGAAGCGATCTGTGCCACCGAACTGCGCGAGGTACTCCGACCCACCAAGCGAATCGGCTGGCTCTCCAAGCAACAGGAGTTCGCCCTCACCTGCAAACGAGGCTGGTGGCGCGTTGTAGCCGCTTCGAGTACCAACCATTGCGAGGGTTGGCGTTGGTGGGATCGGTCCTGATACGGAGTCGTTGTATAGCGATACATTTCCGCCAACAACCGGTGTCGAAAGCGTCTCACACATCGTTGCTAACCCATCGACAATCGCCTTGAATCCGCCATAGACGTCCGGTTTCTCAGGGTTGCCGCCGTTCAGACAGTCCACCGCTGCAAGCGGAAGTGCGCCTTTGGAAGCAAGGTTTGTCGCATTCTCCAATGCAACCGCTTGTGCGCCCGCAAACGGAGCAGTCGCAGTCCAGTTTGGCACTGCACCTGCCGAGATTGCAAGGCCGGTTCCAGCGCCAGAAATATCGTCTTCGCCTCCTGCAGTTTCACGGAGTGCAATAATTGCGGCATCGTCACCTGGCTTCATTGCGGTTCGGGTGCCAACTTCGTGGTCGTACTGTCTGTACACCCACGCTTTTGATGCCGTATTTGGCGCAGAGACAACCGCTTCGAACGCTTCTGCAAGCGATCGGTCAGGGATGTCCGTTTCCGGCTGTTGTGGCTCCGTTGCATCAAGGTCGTTCATCGGTGCACCATCTGCAAGGAACACCGGTGCAACATCAACAACAACCTCACCATCGAACGTACAGACGTAGTTTCCGTCTTGGACCTCACCGATAACCGAGCACCCAAGATCGAAGCGTTCCGCAATTGTTTTTACCCGATCGACGTTCTCCGGTGTCACCTCATAACACATCCGCTCTTGTGACTCAGCGAGCAGAATTTCAAGCGCCTTCATATTCGGTTCGCGCTGGTGGACCCGGTTGAGGTCGATTTTCGCACCGAAGCCACCCTTTGCAACCAGTTCAGAGGATGCGCCGCCGAGACCGGCTGCACCAAGATCACGGGCCGATTCCACAAGCGACTCGTCTAACAGCTGTTCGTTCGCCTCGATCAGGAGCTTTTCCGTGTACGGATCGCCAACCTGCACGGCTGGGCGGTCCTCAGTTTCCGCATCTTCGCTGAGGTCTTCGCTCGCAAAGGATGCACCGCCAAGTCCGTCTCGGCCGGTTGCATTACCGATAAGAACGAGTTTGTTGCCAGCCGCTTGTGCTTCTGCAGTGATCATCCGTTCGCCGTTTGTCAACCCAACACAGGCGACATTAACGAGCGGATTTCCAATATAGCCCTCGTGAAACTCGACACTGCCACCAACCGTTGGGACACCGATCGAGTTTCCGTAGTTTGAGATCCCTTCAACGACCCCATCAAAGAGATACTGTGAATGTTCACGGTCAAACGGGCCGAAATAGAGGCTGTCGGTCAGTGCGATCGGATACGCACCCATCGACATTGTATCACGGACGATCCCACCGACACCAGTTGCGGCCCCATCGTAGGGGTCAACGTAGCTTGGATGATTGTGGCTCTCGATTCCAAACGTAATGTACGTCTCGCTGTAGTCATCTCCAGTTCGTTTATCGACAGCGGTCGATGAACTGTCAGGAAGTGGAACAGCGACAACCGCTGCATCGTCACCGGGGCCGATGACAACTTGGGTCCCTTCGCTCTCGAACGCAGATAATAACGGTCGAGACGATCGATACGCGCAGTGTTCGCTCCAAAGATTCTCGAACAATACCGACTCCGCTGGTGTTGGCTCACGGCCGAGTTCGGCAGTGATGAGGTCCAAGTCCGACTCCGGGAGGCTCATTCACATGTTTGTTCATAAGCGGTGGATTAAATCCTTTCCATATACACAAACGTGCGAAAAACAAGCGTTAGTTTGGTGGCTTCCGGTCGTCTTCATCGCCGTCATCGCTCTCATCTTCAGCATCCGGCTCATTCACACCAAGGCCCATCGCAAGACGTGCCTCATGGAGTTCGTCAATCTTCCGTCGGTAGTGGGTCAGTCCGACAGCTCCAATAATGATCAGGAGGACCACAATCCCACCAAAGATGTAGAGATCACGCTCAAGATATGATTGAACAACAACCGAGCCACCGGAGACATCCTCCCAGTAGAGATGGAGTTGTCCATCGATCTCCTCTGCTTCGTAGCTGCGTGGGACGACGTTACTGAAGAGGAAGAAATCAATACTGTGTCCTGGTGGGAGTACAACCTCGTAGGAACCGCTCACATATGCCGGAGTCGAGAACCGACGTGGGACGGCGCTTGCAGAGATGCCCAGCTGTCCATCCTCATCGGGAACCGTCAAAAAGACTTCGTCAGTTGTCTGATCGACCTCTCCACCATGTGCAACCATCGTCGTTCCATTCACGACCGTTCCATTGTCATAGCGATACTGGACCGCTGAGATGTCAAGGGGACCCTCAGTTCCCCATGTTTCCGGGCGATACAGCCGCAGCGTTTCGCCCGCTTCAACAGCATACACCGCTTGGAATGACGAGCCGTGGACTGTGATATGTGCATCCCGATCGGTATCCCAGTTGTATTCCTCCGCAGGTTCACGATCGAGTGCCTCTTGCGAAACATCTCCACCGCCGGTTGCCCATGCGAGACAACCGGCTGTCACAGCCATTAACACCACAACAAACGTGGCAAAAACCAGTCGACGTTTTGGGGACATCAGTTACGAAGGGATAACACAGCGTAGTTCGGCAGGAACGTATCCACCGATCGATGCTAACAACCCTGGCGGGTCTGTGCTTTCGGTACAGATAATGCTCTGTTCTAACAATCCAAGTCGTTCAACGGTCACAATATCCTGTGCGTGCCCCGCTTTATTGACTGTTGCGCGGACCTCTCCGCGAGTTGCACTATTGACGTTTACTCGACCAGCGCCACGTGACCAATCGAAGAGTCGATCGCGTTCTTCATCCGCAAGCCGTGATGGCTCGCCATAGACGAACTGCATCGGCATGTGTTGGATAAGTCCGAAGCGCTCTCTGATCTGTGTTGGCGTACCCGTACCGAGGCCGATCTCTTCGGTTGGAATTCGAATCCGCTCGCCAGCATCGAGGATGAATCCGTCATCATCCCAGCCTTCAAGCGTTCCAACATACACCTCGCCCTCCGTGAAATGGTCGGTGATCTCTCCCCACTCCTCACGGAGCGCGTTTCGGGCGATTGTCTCGTCATCTCCCGAGAGCGTTACTGAAATAAAGTCGTCGTGGCGAACACCGATTTCGTACTCGACATCGAGCCCACCAACCGTGTTTCCAATGAGGGAGGTGAGACTTTTGAGCGATCGCTCTCTGGCGTCACCTTCGACATAACATTTTGTTGCAAGGACAACCATTTACCCGGTCACATCCACGTTGAGTTCGTCTCGAAGCTCATCAATCCGACTTTGCATCGCATCGACAAGCATGGAGTTGTCCATCGACTCAAGCGGCGAGCCACACTCAGGACATTGGAAGCCAAAGTCCATTGCTTCGCCAAACTCAAATCGGATCGAACAGACATCACACAGATAGAACTCGTTTATTTCTTCGTACTCTTCGCGGTTTTCAAGCGCATCAAGGAGCCGATACATCTCCGATTCTAGATTCTCTGGGATGTTTTCGTAGTGGAACGTCCACAGATACGTCAGCCACCCCGAATCCTCGTCACGAACTCGCCGATACGATGCGAGATCGTTCTCATAGAGGATGAACAACGCCCGTCTGACGGCGTTGAGTTCAAGATCCAGTTGCTCTGCGAGTTCCTCATCGGTAACCTCTCCATCAGGTGGTGCCGCCGCGACAGGCATACCCGTTGGTCCAACAAGCTCGTGGAGGTATTTCTGGATGACAGGGTCGTTCAAGAGATCCTCAAAAGCCATTGTTGTATCCTCGTCCGTCAGACAGTTTAAAAGCACCGAATAGGATACCGGTGCGGCTGCGCTCACTCACCGGTCATCCGGCGAAACAACTTTTTTTCCTTGCTTCTGTGGGAGTACGACACGCTCTTGATTTTCCCATTCTCGATCGAGTTCACGACCCGAAAAGAGCCGATCGAGAAATACGGCAAGACCCGCAACCTCAGAGTGGGGCTGATTCGTCACACCGACATTCCAGTCCGCAGCCTCATAGACGTCGAATGGCACTTTTTCGCCACCGACGATCACAAGCAGTGGCTCCTCGGTGTGTGCCGCTCGAATATCCGATTCAACGGTTTGGACCTCTTCACCATACATTGTGAGATGAACAACCGTTCCATCGAAGTTTCGGATCGTTGCGCCTTGGCTGTCATCGAGTTCGACCGTGAACGGCCCACCAAATCGATCGGTAATATCTTCAACCGTCTCTTTTGCCTGTCCTGCGTTTGACGGGAAAATAACTCGATCGGCACCCAACGCTCGTGCGGTAAGCCCAACGTGCGTCGTCATTCGATCGTCCCGTCCCGGTCTGTGACCATAGCGGAGGACGATAACCTCGTTTTCATTCTGCATGCTACAGTAGATATCGAGGATTCCATAGGGCCTTTCGATCTCATGCGTGCGATGATTGCATTTGAACGGGAGAAATACAAGCCTCTAAATCGCCAGTCCGTCTACCCGTTTATGTGCAGATCGTTGGCTATGATTCGCTCGAAGGAGGCCTCTACATCAGCGATCGCAACGACATTGAGTATGTTCCGCTCGCCGCCGGAGACGAGCTCTCCTATACGCTAGCGGAGAGACACTGTGCGGGTACAATTCATAACGGTCGACACATCCGATGTGATGCAAGTGAGACACCCTACTGTCACGACCATCAGGATCGATGGGTGTGTGCAATCTGTGTTGGCGAGTGTCTCAAAGATGAGATGGACTGTTATGAAGAGCACGCGATCTACCTTGCGGCGTTTGCACCCGATTCGTTCAAAGTTGGGGTAACCAAACTGTGGCGGGTCGAGACCCGGCTTCGAGAACAGGGTGCTGATCGGGCGGCCCACATCAAAACGGTTGCAAATGGCCGAATCGCACGCGAGCTGGAAGCCGAGATTGCCAATACGACGCCGGTTCCGGATCGGGTTCGGGTGCCAACAAAACGAGCCGGCCTCCACCAAACCGTCGATGCGCACGCGTGGGAATCGCTGTATTCACAGTTCTTACCGATTGACACGTTTGATTTTTCATACGGATTCGCTTTGGAAACACAGCCAATGGGAGAAGTCATGGCGACAGGGACAGTTGTTGGAACAAAAGGTCGGTTGCTGGTACTCGATCGCGGTGGGTCAACGTACGCGGTCGATATGCGCGACCTCGTGGGATATGAGGTGACGACCGATCGAAACGAGAAACAGCTGCAATCCAGTTTGGGTGCATTCAGCTAACGTTTGATCGACCCGATCGGATGAACAACCGTTTTGGGGCCGCCGTGAGAAACGGTAGCTATGGCAGACGAACCAACAGACGATCACGAGGAAACGCCAACTGATGCTGAGAGCGGTGCAGAAGAGAGCGAAGAAGAAAAGTCATTCCGTGAGCGAGTAGAGGAGATTCGAGAACGCCGTGCAAAAGAGCGCGAGGAGGGCGCAGGAGGCGGCGCACCAAGCCCTGAAGAGATGATGGGTGGCGGCGGCCCAGGCGGAATGGGTGGCGGAAATCCGTTTGCCCAGATGATGAGCGGGATGATGGGTGGCGGCGGCCCAGGTGGAATGGGCGGTGCAGGCCCTGGAATGGGTGGCCGCGGAGAGGAGAAAGGTGGCGGCAACGAACAGATAGTCCGAGAGATCCGACAGCTTCGAGACGAAGTCCGCGATGCAAACCGTGAGCTTCGACGGATCGCAGACGCCTTAGAAGACCGAGACTAGTACGAGCAGTCTACCGTTTTGTTCGGTTTGTTCAGTTTGTTCCGCAATAGCTAACCGACCGCTCGCTACTGATATGTATGATGACACTCGCCGAAGAGCGGATCGATCGACTCACAGCACTTGCCCGTGAAGCAACCATCACGGGAGAGTACGATCGGTCACGGGAGTATGTTCGGCTTGCACGGCGTGTGTCCGAGCGAAACCGCTGTGGCTTGCCGCGCGAATTGAAGCGATTTACGTGTGATGACTGTGATGTATATCTTCGGCCAGGTCGAAATGCACGGGTTCGATTAGCCGATGGACACGTCGTCGTCCGGTGCTCGTGCGGTGCCACAAAACGATATCCCTACGACTAGGCGAGTGACGATCGAGACGAAACCGAACGTTACAACCGGCTTCGTCCGGTAGAGTGGTGCATGACAAACCACAAACTTCGGAAAGAAGCACACGACCTCGACGTAACTGTGTGGGTTGGTAAATCCGGTATCGAAGCAGTCACTGACGAACTGAAAGATCAGCTGCAGGACCGAAAACTCGTGAAGGTCAAATTCCTTCGTGCGGCTCGTGGTGGGACGACCACCGAAGAGTTAGCTGCGTCGCTTGCAGAAACAATCAATGTAGAACTGGTTGAAACACGCGGTAATACAGCGGTTTTTCACTAGCTGAATTTTTACAGTTCGTTTGGATCGACCTGAGAGACAACTCCTCTTAGTCCACCGTAGACGCCCACTGCTGCCACAACAAAGATACCGATCGTCAGGTAGCTCGTTAGATCTGCACTGTCGATCGCCAAGCGAGCAATTGTGTTTGTCGGCCCACCAGGGAGGAAAGACGAACCCGCGAAGAAGGCGATGACAGCGATCGAGTAGAGGAACTGTGCACCCCGTCGATCGGAGCCAACGAATGCCATCGTTGCGGCTAACGCAACCACAATCACCGTAATTGCGGTCGTGAGAAGCACAATTGGCCCGATATTGTGAATTGGCGTGCCATTGACTGTAAGCAAGAGCAGCCATGTGAGTGCCTGAACCGGGGCAATAACGATCGCAGCCAGCGCTTTCCCATCAACAATCTCGGTGAGTGTCACCGGTGCGACACGGAGCAGATCAAGCGTTCCACGCTCGATCTCTTCCGTAATCGAGTCCACTGTGATCGAGCCGCTGATGAAGATCGGGAGAAAAACAAGGAGTGGTACCAAGATTGTGTACGTAAAGTCGTAGTACGGGTTACCGTCACTCTCACCAAGCGGGGATAGTGGGGTCTGTTCAAGGAACGCAGCTCGATCGACTCGCTGTTGTCGTTCAAGGGTTTGGAGCACGTCTCGGGCTTCCGTGACAATGATTGTTGTCTCAACGTTTGAATCCGGCACAGTTGTCACTATCCGTATCCGATCGTCCTCCCAATTTGCGGTGAAGATGAGTTGTGCACTCCCTTGTTGGAACGCAGACTGTGCGCTCGCTTGGTCATCGTAGCTGGTTGTCGAAACCCGCTCATGCTCACTCGCTGCAGCGAGCAGTTCGTCTGCTGCATCGCCTGTCACTGCCGCTTCGATAGTGTAACCATCAACACCGGTTGGATCATACAACGAGACCAACCCAACGACTAAAAACGAGGAAAATCCTGCAACGAACAGCTGGATTGCAAGCGCAAGCACGATCGTCTTCTCTTTGCCGAGCATCCGAACCTCACGACCGGCGATCGTCAGCCGTGGATTCCTCCGACTGGATCCGTTGGTACGCTTACGCATAGAACGTCACCACCACATAGTTGTACAGCGCGTGTACAAGCGTCGCAATAAACAGTGCACTCCCGTAGACCAGTCTGCGATCTCTGGCCCCAATGGCAGTAATCATCGCCGTCACCACGTGCAGTGCAAGCGGGGCAAGGAGCAATCCGATGGTTAGCGTTGGTGTCAGTCCAACTGGCGCAAACGCTGCCTGTCCCAGTGCGAGTTCTGGGAGCCCAACAACTTGGGCGATCGCAGTGAACTTTTCGGCAACGAAGAATGCGGCCCCGGATGCAATTCCGAGTCCGAGTGCAACCGGAAGCGCGCGATCGAAGCGGGCGCGCTGGTAGCCAGCATAGATGTGGATGCTCTTTGCAATCTCTTCGATCGCTGCAATCGTAATGAGCAGTATCGGAATCGAAAGCTCGATCGGGGCAACAAAGAGAACCGCGATTGCAAGTAGCTCGGCAACAAAAACAAACGGAACGAACAGTGCAGTCCACAGGGCAACAGACCGATAGCCCGACAGCTGTGCGTTGAGCGCATCAAGAAACTTGTCCGGGATCGACTTTTGTGTGAACATATCCTCTTCGCGGTAGATCCCGGCACCAAGTGCAAACAGAACGACAGATCCGACAACAAATGGAACCGTCGAAAAGAGCAGTTCTCCCATCGTTGCTGATTGCCCTTGCAGGTCCATCACAACGATCGTCAGTGGCGAAATAAGTGCGATCGGTGTGACATTGGTAAAGATTGCAGGCACGAACACGTACGTCGTAATAAACACGGAGATGGTCACGGTGACAAATGTCAGCTCTTTAAATGAGCGTGCGAGCATCCCGCCGACGAATGTTGCCGACAGGAACGCGAGAACGATCGGGAGCACACCGGCGATCGATTGGAGTCCCCCACCGACTGCAACTGCAATAATGCCACAGACTCCCATTCCTGCTGTGAAGTACGGAAGCGTCTTTCCGGCAATGATTGTACGGCGTGAGACGGGGGCAACTAACAGCAGTTCACCCCGCCGATTGATCCGTTCATTGAGGATTGTACTCCCGTATGCTTGAATTACAAAATTAAGCGGGATGAGAAACACGAATGCCAACAGTAGGGAACTAAACGGGAACGGTGGTTGGATTGTCGCCGGTGAGCCGCTCTGCTCGCCACCGAAAACACCAGTGCCGATCGCAGGTGGTGGACCACTGGCCGTATCTGTGCCACCACTAGTCTCAGCGCCCGAATCAGGTTGCTCCCCGTTTGTTTCTGCACCGGTGTCACGGTCACTGCCGCTGTCTGTGTCCCCTTCGAGATCACGGTCGCTCGTCGATGTGTCATCCGCTTGTGCTGCAGCGAGCGCTTCAGGGGTATCGACAAACCGAGTGAGGTACTGAATGTCAACAAGCACCGGATATGCGGCAGTTTGGTTCGGCTCGCTTGCCATCTGTCTCTCGTTGTAGCGATCGATTTCAGAGAGTAACGCAGCGTGTGCGGCGTCCCCTTTTTCAGTTCCTGTTGTCTGCCAGCTTATAAATTGGTCGTCGAATGCTTCAATGATGACATCCTGATCCCCCCGAGCGAGCGCTTCATGATCAGGTGGATGTGCGCTCAGTTGGCTGCTCTGTGCAACAACAGGATAGTACGGGTTCTCTGTGTCAACGCCAACGCGGTAGATATCCCGATCGATCGCCACGCCACCAGCACCGGACATCACAACCCCACCGACGACACCACCAGTGAGAAGCAGGAGGATTACTCCGACTGCAGCCGTTTTGCGATCGATCACACCAACTCCACGAGAAACCTCCCACTGTGCGATACGATGTAGCTGTCTGAGCGATCTGCGGCTCACTTGCTGCCCCCAATCGTTCGCGAGCCAGCCATTGGCTTTCCTGTGAGTTCCAAAAAGATGGATTCAAGCGTTGATTCTTCGGTTCTAAAATCAAGAATATCCCCACCCGCACGCGTGATTTTCTCCCGAAGGAGATCTGCATCTTCCAGCGTATCTGCGATGTAAAGATAGGACGACGAATCTCCGCTGTCGATCGTTTCAGCTGGATCAAGGTCAGTTGGACAGTGAGTAGCCCAAATTTGGTACTCACGAGTTCCATACTCGTCTCTGAGATCCGAAATTGAGCCATTAGCAATTATTTGACCTTCATTCATAATGATGAGCCGATCGCAGATACTTTCGACGTGATAGAGGTTGTGCGCACTGAAAATGACGGTTTTGCCGGCTGCTTTGAGTTCGCGAGTGAACGCTAAGACGGTGTTTGTTGTCAGTGGATCAAGACCGCTTGCTGGCTCATCGTAAATCAGCACCGCCGGATCATTAACAAGCGATCGGGCAATCGCAACTTTGCGCTTCATTCCTTTTGACATATCACCCAGCCGGCGATCCCGGTACTCCAGCTCCAGCCGATCGAGCGTGGCCTCCGTTCGGGCGATCGCTTCCTCGCGCGGCACATCGTATAGATCCGCAAAGAATCGCAGATACGATCGTGGTGTCATATCCTCATACAGCGGTGACTCCTCGGGGAGAAAACCGAGTGACTGTCGCATCTCAGGGTCGCTCGCATCAAATCCTGCGACTGTTGCACTCCCACCAGATGGCTCGATAAGTCCGGAGATCATTTTTAATGTCGTCGTCTTTCCGGCCCCATTCGGTCCAACAATACCAAAAATCTCACCCGCATCAACCGAAAACGAACTCCCAACGACCGCGGCAAAGTCGCCATACGATTTTTGGAGTTCGTCTACCCGTATCATACAATCCGATCGACACCGTGTATAAATAAGCCCACGGTGCCTGCTATCAAATCTAAGAACAGGCCAACAATCAACCAAACAGATACATTGATATATACACTATCGGACAGGTACAGTATATGTCTCCGGTTATTCTCTCTGTTGAAACGGATGCATGTAGAGACTCCGGGGTTTCTGAAGCCTTATCTGTCGAACAAAAATACGACGTAGTTACTACGGACAAAAAGCTGTCAATTTTGTCAGAGATTGACTCAGTAGAACCGGATATTGTACTTTTTGGATTTGAAACCGGTGATGAAGCAGTCGTCCAAGCAATCCGTGACGCCCATCCACTGCTCCCGATTATCCTCTTTACCGTCGTTGAACGGCATCAGTGCAGTTCACTGTTAGAAATTGTTACTGCACATGTGTTGCGCTCACGGGACAATGCGCTCGCCGCAGTTGCAGAGGCCGTTGACAGCGTGTGTGCGTATATTGCTGGTGGCGCACAGAGCCCGCGATCGGCAACCGAAATATTACAACAAATAACTGATGGGTTCTACTCGATCGATCGCGATTGGCGGTTTACAGATGTAAATACACGAGCGGAAGCGTTGTTGGGTCGAACAGCAGATGAATTAATCGGCAAGAACGTTTGGGAGCTGTTTCCAAAAGCAACAGAGACGGTCTTATACGATGAATATCACGCTGCGATGCGGACACAGCAATCCGCGGCGTTTACGTTCTACTACGAACCGCTTGAAACGTGGTTTAAAGTAAGTGTTCACCCATCCAATAGTGAACTGCTGGTTTATTTTGAGGATATCACCGATCGGATGTTACAGACCATGGCAATGGACCGTGCAGATATTGGAATCGTGATTGCAGACCCACGAAAGCCATCGACTCCAATTGTCTATGTGAACCGTGGATTCGAAACTCTCTCCGGATACAATAGATCGGAGGCGGTCGGATCACCGGTGGAATTTTTGAGCGGCCCGCTTACCGATCAAAGGAGCAACTCACAGCTACGAACCGCAATTTCAGATGGGGAATCAACTACTGTTGAGGTGCTTAATTACCGACGCGATGGAACCCCGTTTTGGAACCAAGTACAGCTCACACCCGTGTTTGATACTGATGGGTCAATCGTTCGGATTATCACATTTCAGTATGATATTACGACTCGAATCGAGACAGAACAGCGAATTGAACTGCTCCAGCGGGTGCTTCGTCACAACATTCGAAACGATGTCAACGTTATCTTGGGGTATCTTGATCTGTTGGTCGATCGAGAGATGATTGATGCGCAGCAAACCGCTCCAATCCGACGTGGTGCCACACGGATTTTGGAACTCAGTGAGAATGCACGAAATCTAGAAACACTGCTCGAAGAGATCTCATTTGAGCCGACACCAATCTCAGTGGTTGACCTTCTTGAACAGGCGATCGATCGGGTCTCTGAAGGAGCGTTCGACGAATCAGTGTATATACAATCTACCGGCGAGACAACAGTGTTGGGTTCTGATGGGATCACGCTGGCGTGTACAGAACTCATAAAAAATGCAATCAAACACGGACGAGAGCCATATAACGAGTTACAGATACAAGTGACAGATGCCAAATTAAATCAAGCAGCAACCAACACCGCCGTTGATGCGGCCCGAATTGAGTTCCATGATCGAGGACCGCCGCTTTCTAACTTGGATCGAGCGACACTTCTTGGAAAGACCGAAACACCGATTCAGCATGGAAGCGGGATCGGACTGTGGGTTGTCCACTGGCTGATCACGATGTCAGGCGGTGAAATAAGCTATGATGTCTCTCCAACTGGTGGTAACTGTATTACGGTGACTGTACCGGTCGCTCAGGCGCGTAATTCGATCGCAGAATAATAAGTAGAGACGTTATTCTTCGGAATCCTCTTTCTGTCCTCGTTTCCACACATCAGCCGCAGAAACACCGTTCGGACTTGTATGTTTGACATCTTTCATTGTGGGGCGGGAATTATTTTTCATCGTGGCAATTCGTAGCACGAACTACTAATTAAACTTTACACCTGTATACTATTAACACTAAATATCACATTAGGATGATAATATCTATATTAATATTAGGGTGGTCGCTCGATCGAGTACCGCTCTGCAGTAGTAGCATACAAACTACCTGACAACCGGCCAACGGTCCGTAGCTTTTTGATATCAATTTTCCCTTCGGTGAGCACATCCTCATCGACATGTGCGTGTACAACCTCACCGAGGATGAGAACTGAGCCACCAACTTCGATCCAATCATAGAGTGTACACTCAAGCGATGCTGCAGCAGCAGCGACACGCGGTGCATCTACAACGATGCTCTCCCCTCGATCGAGTTCGGTGTGGTCAAATTCGCTTTCTCCCTCAGGCAGCGTTGCACTCGTTGCGTTCATTTTCTCAACGATAGCTTCGGTGACAATGTTGACAACAAATTCTTCAGTTGCCTTCACATTTGTTGGGGTGTCCTTGAGATTGTCACTCCCTACGGGCGCGAACATAACGACTGGTGGGTCGATCGCAACCACGTTGAAGAAGCTATACGGCGCAAGGTTGTCGACGCCGTCCTCGCTCGTTGTGGAGATCCAGCCGATCGGCCGCGGTGTGATAGCCGTTGAAAGCAGTCGGTACGGTGAGCCAAATGCGTCGGGTGGTCCATCCATGCGGATCAGTTATTGTACCCTTTCTCAAACGGGTCGATCTCACCGCTCCCCGGTTCATCCTCATCGAATGTGAATCCGGGGCCCGTAGTTGCAAGCTCGAAGACGAGTCCGTCAGGGTCGCTGAAATAGATGCTTTTGAAGTATGTCCGATCTTTGACGTCAGAGACACGCACACCGTGACTTTTCAGATGTTCTCGCCACTCTTTGAGAGTTTCCTCATCTTTGACGCCAAAGGCAAAGTGATGGCTCGCACCAGGTCCAGGCATCCCGCGTGTGTTCTCGTACTCGAAATACGTCACATTTGTTCCCGGTTCACCAGTCGGTGTTGGTGAAAAGTAGTAGTGCTTCGTTCCAGGATCGTCGTAGTTCTGGGTTCGTTTGACCGTGTGCCAGCCGAGAACGTCTTCGTAGAACTCGACAACAGCATCCATATCATTCGTGATGTTCGTTACGTGGTGTAATCCGGTTGTTGGGGGTGCGTCACTCATTATTCAAGTATATATTGGGTTGGAAGTCGGTTAGCTGTTCTGCTGGAACGACATATTGTGTAATCAGAAGATTCCGATACCGATCGCATACGGCCACTCGATACCACTGAGTGCGAGGAACCCAATAGCGGCAGCGAGCATAACCGTGTTTTTGAGAAATGCAGTCATCTCGGACTGTTTTTGCTCTTCAGGAGCAGCCCAAAAGTCGTGCATCAGTGGAGTTGTGACAAGCAAGAAAGCGATGAGTGCTCCGGAGGCGATCGTCGGAGCGACACCAAGTGCAATTCCAACGCCACCGAATAGGAGCATCCCGCCTGTAAACGACACGGACAGTTTGGGTGCAGGAACACCCTTCATTTCCGCGTACCCGGCCATGGTATCGGCATTCATGAAGTGGTTGAGCCCCATGAATGCAAGCATACCACCAAAGAGCACTCGAGCTGCAAGAAACAGCTCAGCACTCAGGGTCGTATCAAACAGCGATTGGGGCGGTAGCATAGAGTCAACTATCAATGGTAGCTCTAGTATCATTGTGTAACTTAGTGTACGTCCGGAACCTATATATCGATTTGCGGACAAACAAGTAACCAGGTAACACGTATGTCCTCACAAGAGACAGACATCCAGTCCGATGACACCGGACCCTGCGCAGTTGTCGATTCGATCACGCAGATTGGTTCACAGTGGCGGCTTGTTGTGCTACACGATCTACAAGACGGTGAAAAGCGGTTTAACGAGTTGAAACGATCGACCGATGCGAGCTCTCGAACGCTCTCTCGAGTGCTTGATGATCTCCAAGAGATGGGGTTTGTCAACCGGCGGCTCGAAGAGGATGCACCAGTTGCAACCTACTACAGCCTCACCGAAAAAGGAGAATCACTCTGCCCCGTATTCGATGAGATTGAACGATGGGCAGATGAGTGGCTTGTTGAATCACCGCTCGGCCAGTGACTGTTGTTGGCGTTGATGGGTGCGCTGCCGGCTGGCTCGCTGCATGGGAGTCAGCAGGTTCAATCGAGACCGCAGTGTATTCCACGATCGATGCACTTTGGGACGCACACAAGGATGCCGATCGAATGCTGATCGATATCCCGATTGGGCTTCCAGAGGCCGGGGCGCGTGCGTGCGATCGTGAGGCTCGATCGCTGCTTGGCGTTCGTGGCACCTCGGTGTTTCCAACGCCGATACGCCCAGTCATTGAGGGTGCAAGAGATGGTTCACTCACATATGACGATGCCAATGCACTCAGTCGTGATCGGACGGGAAAGGGGTTACAGAAACAAGCATGGAATATTGCCCCAAAGATCGCAGCGGTAGATACGTTTCTTGTGAACACCCCTGACGCTCGATCGGTAGTTGCTGAGAGCCATCCGGAACTCTGCTTTACCGCGCTCAATGACTGGTTTCCGGTCGCTCTCTCGAAAGCGAACGACCGTGGTCGAAACGCACGGCTGTATATTCTCACAGGATATATAACCAACGTCAGAGGGGCGTATCGTGAGACGATCGAACGGACGCTTCGAAAAGACGTCTCACGGGATGATGTCGTAGATGCACTCTGTCTATTGGCTGCAGCGAAGCAGCCAATTGCAACGGTGCCAACAGAGCCACCAACAGATACACGAGCGCTACCAATGCAGATCGTCCACCCGGACACCGCTGTGCCGTGGGATGAGCCACGCTGAGCCGAAGGCACATACTTGCTGAGCACGAAGATGCGGTATGTACGCTGGGCGAACCAATACACCGTGTTGTCTGTGTGGCTCCGAACACACTGTGAGCCGATTTGAGATCGCTCCACGGGCTGTCACACTGATGAAGAACAGCGGGCCGATCGCGTGGCGAGATATTGTTGGTGCAGTTACGCTCTCGTTTTGTGAGAGCGACTGGGAACTCGTCTCAGAGCTTGCATTGGAGATGGATATGCACCCGCTTTCTCGGTGTAACGTTGCGTATGCATCGTTTTCGTTGCGAGAGGATTTTGAAGCCCTTTTGAGTGCTAAAAAAGACGAGCCTGACCAGACAAAACAGGAGACAAAACTGCTCGATCGGAGCCGAGATGTTATCGATTCGACCGACGATCCCTACACTGAAGACCGAGATCGTGTTGAGGCGATTGTTATTGGCCTCTCGCTTGAAGAGCTCGGTGTAATCGAGGCCGCACCACATCGAAAACAGAGACCGCCATCCAGTGCGGATTGAGTATTGTTCGTTCCGACCGAGCTACTCTCGTAATCTCTCGATTGTGGCTTCGCGCGTTTCTTGTGAGTTGGAGAACACTCCATCAGGGAGTTCATCAACATCAAGGAGCCGTTCGAGCCGGTGTTCGAACTCCTCATCATCAATTTCACCGGTTGCGTAGCGATGTTTAAGCAGATCTATCGGGTCCTCCGGTTCCGGAGTTGAAAACACCTCTTCGTCGTCGAATAGTACTTCTGCGATCTCTTCTCCCCAAAATAAAAAGATCGGTGTAATCAGAAACCACCCAATAATCGCCATTGGTCCTGCCAGTATCTCAAGCCCAACGGCACCAAAAACCGCAACCAACGCAAACGTAACAATCCCGAGAAGAAGCCATAGGTCCTCGGCAACAAATTCTCGCAGCGTGTCGCTCATCACGTTGTATTCAACAGGTGATTATAAAAAGTCGATGACGGACAGCGTACTGGGTCTACTCGTCTTTGGTTTTAATATCCGCTGAGAGACCTTGTGCCATCTCGATCTCGTAGGAATTGTTGAGCGTCCATGCGGTGCGCTCGGTAACTGCTTCGATCACTTCGCGGGCGGATGGGTAGCCGTTTCCGGACTTTTTTACGCCACCAAACGGAAGCTGAACCTCTGCACCGATACATGGGAGGTTTCCGTACGCGAGGCCGACTTCTGCGTGATCACGGTAGTAGTTAATTTCGCGGTAGTCTTCGGAGATCACTGCACCAGCGAGTCCGTAGTCAGTGTCATTCTGAATACTGACTGCTTCTTCGATATCACCGCTGTATTTCAAGAGTGCAACGTGTGGGCCGAACACTTCCTCATGTGTGCAACGGAGATCTTCGTACGGATCTGCTTCGTAGACGAACGGTCCAACCCAATGGCCGTCGTCGTGGCCGTCTGGAATCTCATCATCGTCAAGATCGGTTCGATCGACAAGCACGTTCACACCCTCTTCTTTTGCAAGATCAGCGTATGAGATGACTTTCTCTTTGTGCTCTTCCTCGATGAGTGGTCCCATGAAGGTGTTTTCATCGAGCGGGTCACCAACGGCAACGTCCTTTGCGATCGCAACGTAGCGCTCTTTGAACTCATCGTAAACATCTTCGTGAACAACAAGCCGCTCGGAGGAGACACAACGCTGGCCGGTTGTTTTAAACGACGACATGACCGCCGAATGAACTGCGGTGTCGAGATCAGCCTTTGCGGTGACGACAATATTGTTCTTTCCACCCATCTCACACGCTGCGAGCTTACCTGGCTGTTGAGCGACTTTTGACGCAACCTCGTGGCCAACTTTTGCAGACCCGGTGAAAAGGACTGTATCTACACGCTCGTCATCGACGATCGAGGCACCGGCATCGCCGAAGCCTTGGACCATGTTGAAAACGCCATCCGGAATGCCTGCGTCCTCGAACATCTCCGCGATGATCTGTCCACACCATGGCGTCTGCTCGGCTGGCTTCCAGACAACCGTATTTCCTTCAACAAGGGCAACAGCCATATGCCAGAATGGGATTGCAACCGGGAAGTTCCACGGCGTAATACAGCCAATAACGCCGCGTGGCTTGCGACGCATATATGCATCTTTGCTCGGGATCTCGGATGGGACAACATCGCCTTTCGGATGTCGCGCATCACCTGCTGCCCACTCGACCATATGGTAGGCTTCGATCACATCTGCACGACCCTCCGAAATCTCTTTTCCACACTCTTTGGTGACAACCTCAGCTAACTCCTCTGTGCGCTCTCGGAGTTCGTGATAGATGTCCCAGAGATACTCGGCGCGGTTGATGTGAGAGAGCGATCGCCATTCCTCAAATGCATCATCCGCAGCCGCAAGCGCTGCATCAACGTCATCTTCAGTACCTCGTTCAAACGTGCCAAGCACCTCGCCGTTTGCTGGATTTTTGCTCTCGAATGTCTCTGAGCCGCTTCCGTCTACCCATTCACCCGCAATGTAGTGTTTGTACTCTGCTGTCATGGATTGACGTAGGATACTCCGCCTCAAATGTGCTCGCCGACCATGGACGGGAACTGACTTGTACCCCGACACCAATACACACAGTATGAGTCAGTCAGATGTACCGCAAGATAGCCACCACACGCAGACACGATTGACCCTTGATCTGTGGCACCCAAACTGCTGGGCAATTGAAGCAACAGAGAAAGCACCGGGCGGTGTGTTGGCACACGCAATTTATAATACACCAACTGCAGACTCCGACTCGGAAACAGTAAATGGACTCTTTACCGCATTCGGTGACTCTGCCAGCGAGGTTGAATCGCTGTTTGATGTTATCAAAGCATCCCCACATTCAGGAGAGCTCCATGAACTACAAGAGCGATTTGGTCGAGCAAGAAATGCACCAGGAAGCATCGTCCGTGAGTTCTTTCTGGAGTACAAACCGAGCGATATGGTCTGCCCGACGCTATTAAAACACGGGTTCGTGCACAGTGAGCCTGTTCGCATCGAAAGTGGCCGCGAAGAGTGGCAAGTTTGTTTCATGGGTGAACGTTCAGAAATCGACGACGCACTTGATGGTGTACGACGTGACGCACCAGCAGAGGTAAGCGTCAAGTCGATCGTCAGTGCAGACAGTACGCCGCACTCGGTCAGAGATAAGCGTTTAGATACACTCACACCAGCTCAGCGACGTGTGTTTGAGCACGCACGCGATGCAGAATACTACCAATGGCCGCGAGGAACATCAACCCGAGAACTGGCGTCAGATTTGGATATCTCAAAAACGACGCTACTTGAACACCTTCGAAAAGCCGAATCGAAGCTTCTAGATCCCTAATTCGTTCAGCGGCCAACAATCGCACGAAGCGCGAAGAAGGCGTTCTCTTTGCGCTCGCGTACGCGCCGGTAGAAGTACGAAAACCATTTGTCTCCATACGGTATGTACTGCCATACTTCGATGCCCTCTGCTGCAAGTTCTTTTTGTGCTGCTTCACGAACGCCCATGAGCAGTTGGACTTCAAATGGTGTGCCGTATTTTTCGTGGAGTTCGATCGCATAATCGATCATCTCCGGATCGTGGCTCCCGACAGCAACTCCGTCCTCGAAATGCTCAAACATGTACTCGAGATACTGGCGGTAGACCTTGTTCACGGTTGCTTTGTCTTTGTATGCGATCGAGGCGGGCTCATCGTATGCCCCTTTGACAAGTCGGATCTTCCCAGGGAGCGGTGCGAGCCGTTTGAGATCCTCCTCAGTGCGTTTGAGATTTGCTTGGATACAGAGCCCCATGCCACCGAACTCGGTAACAAGAGATTCGAACACATCTAATGTTGTGTCTGTTGTTGTATGATCTTCCATATCAACCCAGACAAATACGTTGTGCTCACTCGCAAGGGAGACGATTTCTCGTAAGTTATCCTCAAAAACACCTGGGCTGATATCTAGGCCGATCTGTGATGGCTTTACAGATACACACGCATCCAGTCCACGCTGATTAATTTCTGTAATGAGCGTTTTATATTCATCAGCATCTTCCGATGCTGGTGGTTGTGTGCTGTAGTGTTCACCCAATAGGTTGACAATGCCGCGGATTCCATCACGGTTTAGCTCTGCAACGTGTGCAAGCACGCTATCAACTGACTCTCCTGCAACAAAGTTAGACGCAACAGGTGGTATCATTTACATCATTCTTAGAGAGCAGATACCTAAACAGCATACCGACCAAAATAATCAGGGGTTAAATGTATGAATAAAATTACTAACTGAACAGTAAGGTAACAATTGATCGTGTAGACCTACCATGGACGGTGTCGGTCGCAGCGGCCGGATAGAGGGCATTCACGCAATAACGGGGCTCTCAGTAACACCACGCGATATTGTCATCGTCGGAACAACGCTTCTCCTTGTTGTGTCGCTACATCTGTTGTTGCAGCACACAACACTTGGACGGAAGATGCGGGCAACCGCAGACAACGCTGACCTTGCACGAGTGAGTGGCATCCGAACCGAAGAAGTCGTGCTTGCAATGTGGGTTATTGGTGCGGCATTAGCTGCCGCAGGTGGCGTTTTCCTCGGGTTGGATACACTGATTCGTCCACGAATGGGCTTTGAGCTGCTCTTGTTGATATTTGCTGCCGTTATCCTTGGTGGAATTGGCAGTGTCTATGGGGCGATGCTCGGTGGATTTGCGATCGGGATGGCGTATGAGATGACCGCTGGGTTGCCATTCATCGGTACACAGTACAATGCAGCAGTTGCGTTCATTGTGATGGTCGCAATCTTGCTTGTTCGACCAAACGGAATCTTAGGGAGTGAGACAACATGAGTAGCGACACAGCGAATCGGTTCGATCGAGAACAGATTCGACAAACGCTCGATGAAGAGCCACTAAACCTCGGGGTAACAATCGGTGATGTCTCCTCGTTTATTGGCCTCATTGTCATGTTCCTTCTACTGGTTGGGACTGGTGTGTTGAGTTTCAACTATGGACTCTATTTGCTCGGACTCATCGGCATGTATGGCTTCATGGTTGTGGGGCTGAACATCCAGTGGGGCTATGCTGGATTAATTAATTTCAGTGTGATCGCGTTCTGGGGAATCGGTGCATACTCCGCAGCACTGCTTACCTCTCCGGGATCACCACACGACCTTATGTTATCCCCGCTTATCGCACTCGTTGTCGCAATTATCGCAAGCGCGTTAGTTGCAGTCCTCATCGGAATTCCAACGCTTCGGCTTCGTGCGGACTACCTTGCGATCGCAAGTCTCGGGCTTGCGGAGGTAATCCGTCTCATCCTGCTGAATGAGCGAGAGTGGACCGCAGGCAGCCGTGGAATTAGTGGTTCGCCGGAGCTGTTCGCATGGATCCCAGCAGAGCCACTTATTCGCCTGTTCTCCGAAAGTGCATCCGTACGGACCGGGAGAAATGCAATCGTCATTATTGGGATGTTATTTATTGGCTATCTGTTTGTCCGCCGAATCCACCGATCGCCATGGGGTCGTGCGATGCGGACGATCCGTGGAGATGAAGACCTTGCAAAGGCGCTCGGAAAAGACACCTACCGGCTCAAGATGCAGGCGTTCGTGATTGGCTGTATCTTCATGGCTGTTGCAGGTTGGTTCTACGTCTATGCGTTCCAATATCTTGACCCAGGTGAGCTTGAACCGCTACAGACCTTCTACGTCTGGGTGGCACTCATTTTGGGAGGGACTGGAAGCGATCGCGGATCGCTCGTCGGTGCAGTGACAATTGTTGCGATTCTTGAAGGGACACGTTTCCTCAACGAGATTGGTACCATTGTCTTCATTTTCGAGACGATTCCGTTCATCGACCTGAACGTTTCAGCAGTTCGACTCCTCTTGGTCGGAATTCTGATTATTTTGGTTGTTAGATTCCGTCCACAAGGGATCTTACCACCGAAAGAGGAACTCATCTGGCCAGGGGCGGCACCGGAGCGATCGGCTGAGAGACAGGCAACGCGGGAACAGCGAGAGGTTGAACAATGAGCATAGAATCAAATTCGATTGGCAAACTGACCTACGATGGCGCAGATTTATCAAAAGATGATGTGGTACTGCGAACCGACGAACTCAAGAAATCGTTCGGTGGACTGACCGCAACGGACGGGGTTTCCGTCGCGATTGAGCGTGGGAGTATCACAGGGATGATCGGGCCAAACGGCGCTGGAAAGTCTACGTTGTTTAATCTTATTTCGGGATTTTACGAACTTGATTCTGGATCCGTCTTTGTTAATGATACTGATGTAACAGAGATGAAACCGCATGAGATTGCCCGATCAGGGCTCATGCGGACGTTTCAAACGCCACGACGGCTCGAGGGGATGACCGTCCGCGAGGCAATGCTTGTTGGGCCGCAGGGGCAAAGCGGCGAATCAATCATTCCTCTCTTTCTCCGTGGTGGTACAATCAAATCCGAAGAGACAACGAATCTCGAAGATGCACAAAAGATGTTAGAACGGTTTGAGATTGACCATCTCGCAAACGCACCATCAACGGAGCTCTCAGGAGGACAGCTAAAACTCGTTGAGATGGCACGTGCAATGATGGCACAACCGGATATTCTACTTCTCGACGAGCCGGTGGCCGGGGTGAACCCAACGCTCGCGAAGAAGCTCGCAGGGTTCATCAAAGAGCTCAATCAGGAGGGTCAGACGTTCCTTATTATCGAACACGATATGAGCTTCATCATGGAAATTGCAGACCCGATTATTGTCCTCGACCAAGGAAAAGTTCTCATGGAAGACGCTCCAGAGACGGTCCGATCGGACGAGCGCGTTATTGAGGCATATCTTGGAGGGAACGCATGAGCGGAAATACCGACGATGCAGTACTTACACTGCGCGATGTTGACAGCGGATACGGTGAGGTACAAGTGTTGAATGACCTCTCACTGCATCTCAACGACGGTGAGATTGTCTGTCTGATCGGCCCGAATGGGGCCGGTAAATCCACTGTCTTGAAAACTGCATTCGGGCTGTTATCACCATGGAATGGCTCTGTGCTGCTCAATGATGAGGAAATCGGTGGGATCGAGCCCGCAGACCTCGTTCGAAAAGGCGTCGGGTATGTCCCACAGACCGAGAATGTGTTTCCATCACTCACGATCGAAGAGAATCTCAGAATGGGTGGTGTGGCCCGAAAAGATGGCGTTGATAAACGAATTGATGAGTTGTATGAACGGTTTCCAATCCTCTTGGAAAAACAGGATACAAAAGCACGAACACTTTCGGGAGGGCAACGGCAGGTGCTTGCATTCTCTCGCGCGCTGATGATGGACCCCGCAGTGTTGTTGATCGATGAACCGAGTGCGGGGCTTGCACCGTCGATCGTCGAAGATGTATTCAACAACGTTCAGACCGTCAACGACCTTGGAACCTCGATTCTCATGGTCGAACAAAACGCAAAAGAAGGGCTGAGCATCTCCGATCGAGGATATGTCTTAGACCAAGGAACAGTCCGCTACGAGGACGCTGCCGACGAGCTTTTGGATAATCCAGAGGTCTCTCGGCTATATCTTGGCGGATAGCGTTACCGTCGAATCTCGAATCCAGAGAGCCCGATCGGCTCTTTGTAGGTGACCTCAACGGCTGCAACATCGGCTTGCGATGAGCCGGTGTGACACCACTCTACGAGTGTCTCAACCGCATCTTTGTCGCCTTCAAATACCGCTTCTACACGACCATCGTCCAAATTTTTGACCCACCCAGCAACGGCTTCGCTGCGAGCAGTATCACGTGTGTTTGCACGGTAAAACACACCCTGAACCTTGCCTGAGACGTACACGTGTGCATGGATTCGATCGCTCATACAATCTCTATTGTAGCGGCCGACTGAAAGTAGCTCTGGATCGAGGTATCGATCACAGACCGACGGCCTCTAAACAGTTCGCTACCGTGAGTATGGATATGGAACTATTCGGAACGGCAGGTATTCGGGGTGACGCACAATCGCGCGTCACACCCGAACTTGCACTCGCGGTTGGTCGGGCGGTTGGGTCACTCGTCCGATCGGAGTTTGACACATCGGAACAGTCAGTTGTCATCGGTCGCGATGGCCGTGTAACTGGACCATCGCTTGCTGCTGCTGCGGAGTCCGGGGTACTCTCTGGCGGCGTGTCTGTCACACGAGTGGGCGTTCTTCCAACACCTGCGCTTGCATTCGCCTCGCAGGGACGGACCGGCATTATGCTCACCGCGTCGCACAACCCGCCAACAGATAACGGAATCAAGGTGTTACATGACGGTGTAGAGCTTGACCAGTCGTTTGAATCGACGGTCGAAGCAACGGTCGAGCGTGAGGCGCCCCCAACAAACTGGGATGAATGGGGCGCGACAACAACCGAGTCAGTGCTTCCGGCATACCGATCGGTAGTCACGAACTATGCGTCACAGTTTGGGGCAGATCCAACGGAACTGAAGGTTGCTGTTGACTGCGGAAACGGTATGGCCGCACTTGCAACACCACACGTCCTCAGAAAACAGGGTGCTCATGTTGTGACACTCAACGGAAACGTTGATGGACATTTCCCTGGACGGCCGAGCAAACCGACGCCGGAGACACTCGGTGACCTGCGAGCCTTTGTGCAATCAAGCGATGCGGACTTCGGCATAGCACATGATGGCGATGCGGATCGGATCGTCCTGATTGACGGGGAGGGTGACGTCGTGCATGAAGATACGGTCGTTGCGCTTCTTGCAGAACACTACACGACAGCAAGCGAGGCAGATGACCCAGTCGTTGTTACCACACCGAACGCATCCGCTCGGATTGACGAACGTGTTCGATCGGCTGGTGGTCGAGTCGAGCGAGTTCGACTTGGTGCACTGCATGAAGGCATTGCAGCAGCAGAGAACCACGGAGCCACTGTTGTCTTTGCAGCAGAGCCATGGAAGCATATTCACACCTCATTCGGTGGCTGGATTGATGGCGTAACAAGTGCAGCCGTGCTTACTCGCCTCATCGCAGCATCTGGATTAGATGCTCTCCGAGAGCCGGTCAACGAACGGCCATACCGAAAGGTCAGCATTGACTGTCCGGACGATCGAAAAACCCCCGCAATGAGCACATTAACCGAGACACTTCCTGAAGCATTCTCAGATGGGACGGTGGAAACCGAACACGGTGTCAGGATCGAGCTTGCGGATGGATCGTGGATTCTGGTTCGACCAAGTGGGACTGAACCATATATTCGGCTATATGCAGAAAGTGAGGCCGTTGATGAATTAGTGGCAACGGCACATGAAGTCATCACGTCAGCGATCAATTCACGGTAGTACTATAAAAACAAATAACCTAAACTAATATTTTGATGCATACTAATGCATTACATGTTTTTTAGTATCCAGTAGATCGACGAGTTTATGCATTACACATCGATTCAATTAAGATAGATGTCACGAGATCTCGACAGACGTACGTTTATCAAAGGAACTGGTATTGCAGGCGTTGCAGGATTGGCTGGCTGTACAGGTGGCCCAACTGACGGCAACGGATCTGACGATGGAAACGGGTCCGGAAATGGTGATGGAAATGGCGATGACACTGGGAACGGCGATGCTGACGTCGACGCTAACATCGGAATGATTTATGCTGAGGCAGGACTTGGAGATAACTCTTTTAATGACGCTGCACAGCGAGGTCTTCTTGAAGCAGATGAAGACTTCAACATTTCATTCAATGAAGTTGAGCCCGATGACACTGGTGAGTTCAGCCAATTCCAGCGACAGTTTTCCGAGTCAGGTGACTTCGACCTGATCTCCTGTATCGGATTCGCACAGGAAGATGCGTTGGCAGAGTCCGCAGTTGATTACCCTGATCAGCAGTACATGATCGTTGATACTGTTGTTGAAGCCGATAATGTGGCAAACTACGTATTCAAAGAGAACGAAGGATCGTTCCTCATTGGGTACCTCTCAGCACTGCTCAGCCAAACCGACCTCACAATTGGGTCCGATGATGATGAGCGATCGACAAACCCAGACGAAAGTGTGGTTGGGTTCGTTGGTGGTGTCGATGCACCGCTGATTCGGACGTTCCAGGCAGGATTTGAGGCCGGTGTCGAATACGCAGACGGCGATGTTGAAGTCATCTCTTCATACACTGGCTCATTTAATGATCCAAACGCAGGACGAGAGGCCGCACTCTCGATGTATGATGATGGTGCAGATATTGTCTACCACGCATCCGGTGGTACTGGTGTTGGTGTCTTCCAGGCCGCAGATGACGAAGGGAAGTTTGCAATCGGTGTTGACTCCGATCAGTCCCTGACTGAACCGGACTTTGCGCATGTTATTCTTGCCAGCATGGTCAAACTCGTTGAAACACCAGTATACGAGTCGATCCAAAATACGATCGAAGGTTCATTTGAGGGTGGTTCAGTCGTTGAACTCGGTCTTGAAGACGAAGGTGTCGCATGCGTCTACGGTGATGAGATCGGTGATGAGATTTCGGACGATATCAAAGATGATGTTGATGACGTTCGCCAGCAGATTATCGACGGCGAGATCGACGTTCCAGAAGAACCGTAAGCTACCGATCGACGAGTGGTAACAGGTCTATCACTCGTGCGTATATCCACGCATTTATGACTACACCACAGGAAAGAGCGTACAGATGACTCCCGCGGTACATCTTGATGGCATTACAAAACGATTTCCGGGGGTCGTTGCCAACGACAACGTTGATTTACGTGTCGAGGAAGGGTCAGTTCACGCACTATTAGGCGAGAATGGGGCCGGGAAAACGACACTGATGAACGTTTTATACGGGCTTTATCAACCAACGGAGGGCACAGTCCGGGTCAACGGAGAGCCACGATCGTTTGCCTCTCCAAGCGATGCGATCGATATTGGAATCGGAATGATTCACCAGCACTTTATGTTGGTTGATCCGATGACGATCGCTGAAAACGTCGTGCTTGGTAACGAGCCGCGAAAATACGGTGGGCTTTTGATCGATCGTGAGCGCGCTCGAAAGGAAGTTCTTGAACTGAGCGATAAATATGGCTTCAATGTAGATCCTGATGCGCGAATTGAAGAAGTGAGCGTTGGTGTCCAACAACGAGTTGAGATTCTCAAAGCGTTATATCGAGGTGCAGAGATCCTCATTCTGGATGAACCAACAGCTGTGTTGACGCCACAGGAGGTCGAAGAGTTATTTGAGGTATTTGACGAACTAACCAGCCAAGGTAAAACAATTATTTTCATTACCCACAAGCTTGGCGAAGCAATGCATGCGGCGGATGATATTACAATTCTCAGAAATGGCAAAAACGTCGGCTCATTAGATGCAAAGGGGGTAACCAGAGAGGACCTTGCACAACGAATGGTCGGACGTGAGGTACTCATGGAGCCACAAGTCACGCCACAAGAGCCAGGGGAGGTGACGCTTGACGTCTCACACCTCCACGTTGAAGATACACGAGGTGTTGAAGCGGTCTCAGATGTTTCCTTTTCGGTTCGATCAGGTGAAATATTTGGCATTGCAGGTGTTGATGGGAACGGGCAGTCCGAACTTGTAGAAGCGATTACAGGGCTTACAAACCCGACGGATGGTGACATCACGTATCGGGGACGACAACTTGAATCAATGACTCGCCGAGAGCGTATCGATTCGGGCATTGCGTACGTTCCTGAAGACCGACACGAACGGGGTATGGTTATGCCATTTAATCTTGTTCAGAACGGTATTTTGGGAAGTCAACATACCTCGGAGTTTGCACCAAGTGGACGGATCAACTGGGAAACTGCAGGGGCTCATGCAACAGAAATTATCGAAGAGTATGATGTTCGGCCGCCAACGGCGGAGGCAACCGCAGAGTCACTCTCCGGTGGCAACCAACAGAAATTCATTGTTGGACGGGAGTTCGATCGCGACCCCGAACTCGTTGTGGCAACACATCCAACACGCGGCGTTGATATTGGGGCAATGGAGTTTATTCACGAGCGAATTCAGGAACTACGAGCGAATGGGAAGGCTATTTTGTTAATTTCATCAAAGCTTGAAGAGGTTCAAGGACTCTCCGATCGACTCGCCGTGATGCATGAGGGCGAGTTTAGCGGCATTGTCGATCCAAGCTCCGTCACAGAAGAGCAGATCGGACTCCTGATGGCTGGTGAGTCGATTTCTGGCGGTGAAAATGCGGCACTACGTGAGGAGGATGTAGCATGAGTGGACTCAAAAAGCGTGGAAAAGATGTACTTCGATGGCTGGTTGCACGATCCGGATTTGAGCGCGCAATTATTAGCCTTGCATCGCTTGTATTCGCAATTTTTGTTGGTGCACTCATCATTCTCGTTTCAGGACGGTTTACGACCTGCAGTACCGCGGCATTCTATCTTCCATTTACGTCGATTGGGTTCTGTTATGATCCGATACAGATCTACCTGCTGTTGTTCAACGGTGCGCTTGGCAGTCCATTCCTCCTTGGCGAACCCGGATTACTCGATCCGGAGTGGTCGATATTCAATTTCCGTTTTGGGTTCACGCTGAAAGAGACGACACTGCTCGTCTTTACAGGACTCTCAGTCGCAGTTGCGTTCCGTGCTGGGCTGTTTAATATCGGGACCCAAGGACAGTTAGTCGTCGGTGCACTCACAACTGCACTCACGGTGATTTTTGTCGCACCATTTGTACCGGAAGGAACGATCGGTGGACTCATTCTCGTCCCATTAGGAATCATTGCCGGTGCAGTTGGTGGAGGAGTGTATGGCGCAATACCGGGCGCACTGAAGGCGTATGCGGATGCAAATGAGGTGATTACGACAATCATGCTCAACTTCATTGCTGCAAACATTGCGTTTGTGTTGGTCTCCGGTGTCTTCCGTGATCCATCAAGTTCGGTTGTGGCAACAGAGCGCATCCCGGAGTATGCACGGTTACCAGCGGTTATTTTCCCTGCTGCAAGTGATTTTGCTGAGATCGCACTCATTGGTGGACTGCTCGGAATTGCAGGGCTATACTATCTGTTGGAGTATACCTCGATCGGCTATGATATCCGAACAAGCGGCGTCCAACCGGAAGCGGCAGAGTACGGTGGCGTCAACGCAAAGCGAACGACTGTGCTTGCGATGACACTTTCCGGTGCACTTGGTGGCATTGGTGGTGCGATGTGGGTGCTGATGGAGACCGCACGTTGGGAGTCGTCTGTTCCAGCACTCGGGTTTGACGGAATTACGGTGTCGATCCTTGCAGGAAACAATCCACTTGGCGTGCTTCCTGCGGCGTTCCTCTTTGGCGTTCTCAAAGGGGGTGCGCTTGAGGTTGCCTTCCAGACAGATGTCCCATCTGATCTTGTTGGCGTGCTTCGAGGACTGATTATTCTCTTTGTTGCAATGCCGGAGTTCTTCCGCATGATCGGGTCTCACTTTGTGGATCTCAGTGAAGATGAGATTCCTGCGCAGTCAGGAGGTGAAGACAATGCGTGAGAATGCTGAGCAAAACCAAGACCAAGAGCTAAAAAAGAGCCTCATTGATCGGTTCAAAAGCCTCTCATATGTGTGGCAGATCATAGTCGGAACGATAGGTGTGCTGGCACTGATCGGCGTGGTTGGACTCCTGTTCCCTGCATCGCCTGCCGGTGACCTTGCACGGATTATCTTCCGATGGAGCGTGTTCACACAGGCGCTTCGAATCTCTGCACCGATCGCACTTGCAGCCATTGGTGGAATCTTTGCCGAAAAAAGCGGCGTCATCAATATTGGACTGGAGGGCTTGCTTATCATCTCTGCATTCACAGCAGTATTGGTTACTGCAATGATTGGCCCTGCCGAGACCGTCGCGTTTATTCCCGCAATCTGGATTGGCTTCCTTGCTGGTGTGCTTGCCGGAGTGATCCTATCAGCCCTGTTCGGTATCGTCTGTATTGAGTTCAAAGCAGACCAGATTATTGCTGGCCTTGCTGTCTGGCTGATCGCGCTTGGCCTTGCACCGTTTGCATCAACGCTGTATTTCGGTGGACGAGATACTGGCAGCCTTGGAACAACGATCGGTAACTGGCCAATAGCCATCATGTTGCTCTCTGTGCTTGCGGCATGGGTGTTGTTGAACCACACGACGTTTGGAAGCTACATTCGTGCTGCGGGAGAGAATCCAAAAGCGCTTGACACCGCTGGCGTGAGTGTCTCTCGAATTCGACACGCTGGGGTTCTCCTCTCTGGCTTCTTTGCGGGCATGGGTGGTGCATCGCTGTCGCTTTCGATCGGCCTATTCATCGGAACCGGGGAGACAATGGTTGAAGGCCGTGGGTTCATTGCGATCGTCGCATATCTGTTCGGAAACTACAATCCAGTTGGCGCCTTCGGTGCCTCCCTCCTCTTCGGAGGGTTGGATGCGATTCAGATCAGACTCCAACAGATCGGGTACGGCATACCGGATACGCTTGTCCAGACAATCCCATATATTGTTGTGATCCTTGTACTTGCATTCGTCGGCCGAACCCGGATTCCGAAGGCAGCAGGAAAACACTACGAAACCGAAGAGTAACCGTCGAAGGTTGTTTTTACAATCCGTTGTCACAGTATCGACGCAATGTTGCATAAAGAGTTTTCCCACCACGGTTAGGATTCGAACTAATGAGCGATTTCACATATGATCTTGTGGTTGTTGGTGCTGGAACCGCCGGCTGTTATGCGGCAGCAACCGCAGCAAATGCAGGGCTCGACACGGTGATTGTTGAGCGAAAAGATGAGACAGAAGCAGGACACATCGCCTGTGGAGATGCACTCAAAGGTGCAAACAACTTCCCAAATGCGATCGATCGATCCCAGATCGAGCCCGCATTTACAAACACGGACGTTGATCACGGCCGGTTTGAAATCCCGAGCGAAGATACCGTTCTCGAAATTCCGGTCCCGGGAGAGCTTGCGGTGATCGATCGGTGGGAGTATGGTCGCCGGATTATCGACGGTGCACAACAGGCTGGTGCAGATATTCATTACGACACCGTTGTTCAAGATGTTGTTCAAGATGCAACTGGGACGGTGAACGGTATTCGAGGAAAGAAAAACGGTGATGTGGTCGCATATGATGCACAAGTCGTGCTTGATGGCGCAGGTTCGCTCTCGTTGTTGCAGGATAAGACGGACTTTTCAGGCACACATTTCGACACGAATGTTCGGTACTCGCAGTTCTGTTCAGCCTACCGTGAGATCGTAGAGGTTGAAGAGGAAGTCGAATGGAAAGACGCCCTCGTATTCAAGCCAACAAAGCGTGCGGCAGGCTATCTATGGTATTTCCCGCGCACAGGAACGACAATCAATGCAGGGCTTGGATTCCAGATGAACGAACAGCCGATGCAGATGATTGCGGATCTTAAAGATGATCTCCGCAACCGGCCTGAGTTCAAAAACGCAACTGTCACAGACAAGCTTGGCGCTGCGCTTCCAACCCGCCGTCCGTACGACTCTGCGGTTGCAAACGGCTATATGGCGATCGGCGATGCTGCAGGACACGTCAATCCAACAACCGGCGGTGGGATTGCAGGAGCGGCATATGGTGGAACGTATGCAGCCGAGCAGGCAATAACAGCCATCAGCGATGGAACAGTCAGCGAAGATGCGCTGTGGCACTACAACGAGCGGGTCATGGATCACTTCGGCGCTCGATATGCCGGGCTTGATGTGTACAATATCCTTTCAACTGCAGTTGATGTTGATGAGCTAATGGGCCTGCTTGCGGCGCTCCCTGGTGAAAAGCTCGCGGAGGCGTTGTATGATGGGAAAACATCGATGGGGCCGGTGCTGGCCGCCCAAACCGCGATCAAAAGCTACGGCTACTGGCGACAGATCATTGATTTCTACAAGACAAAACAGCTTGCAGAGGAGCTTATTGACCACTATGGCCGGTACCCACAGTCGCCGGACGCCATGGCTGGTTGGCAACGACAGCGAGATCAGTTACTGGATCGGATCTACGAGACAACTGGTGCAGAGCCAAAATACTAGTTGAGTAGCTGACTTGTCTTTGTTGAAATCATTAAGCAGTTGGTAGAAAGCGCGTGCAACATTTAGAATCCGAGTTCGGCATGTTCGTATACAATTTGTATGAGATGTGGTGGGAACCGACTGCTGAATACGACCCGTGTATCTTGTATAGAGTGACAGCCGAATTGATTGAGTCTCGCTTATCTTAACACAATCAAAACTCTTGCAAACGGATCGTTCAAATTATTTCGATCGCCATGGTAACCTCACCATCCTCATCGATACCAACTCCCCCGTATTCAGTGCCACGGATATGCACTGACTTTGCATGTTCATTGTCAATAGATATTTCAAATGAGCACTCTTCACCCAACTCTTCCCTAACATATGGGATTGATTCGTTTGGCTGGCCATCCGTAATAGATACTTCAACAGCCTCGTCACGACAAGACGGAACAATACGGACGGTTCCTGAAAAATTATCCATATCTGCGAACCCAATAAACGGGTCCCCTTCGTGAAAATATAACTCCCTATCGGATTCTCCAATACAACCGGCAAGCCCGGCTACGCAGGCAGTCATTCCAAGGAACCGACGGCGATACATAACTTAGATTTCATTGTAAATGGCATAGCTCTTGTGAGGAAGGCTCTTGACGCTAAAAAATATCTCTGGGTGAGTGATCTAATAAGGCCGCTGATCTTAGTTTCCGAGCTGTTCGATCGCCGACGCTAACACGTCGATACCGATCTGGATGTCATCCTCCATCACATCGAAGGTACGAGTATGATGGCCGCCCGGGTGGTCCGTTCCGACACCAACATACGCTGCAGCTCCGCCATTGTCTTGGACGCGCTGCATCAGATAGGTTGCATCCTCACTGCCACCCAGTGAGTCACGTTCGATAACTGATGTGACACCCGGTGTCTTCTCTGCGGCGGCCATCACAACTGACGTGAGTTCCGGATCGCTGACCGCGCTCGGAGCTTCACCAAGTCGCTCAATGTCAACCGTACAGTCATGCATTGCTGCAGCACTCTCGATCACTGTGTCCGCCCGATCGACCATGTATTCCATTAGCTCAGTCGTCTCACCGCGGACCTCTCCCTCGATGAATGCCTCTTCAGGAGTGATGTTTGTTGCAGTACCGCCACCAACGAGCCCCGCATTGACACGCGTTTCTCCGTCCGCGTGACGTGAAATCCCGTACAGATTCTGGATTGCCGCAGCCATGGCTTGGACAGCGTTGTTCCCTTCATTAGGCCGCGCGCCAGCGTGTGACGGGGCACCAGTAAAATTGGCACGGAACTGTGAGACTGCGAGGAACCCATCAATACCAGCCACAATCTCGCCGGATGGATGGTCGAGGCCGATATGAACCGCCAATAATGCGTCAATATCATCGAGATGCCCGGATTCTGCGATCGGTTTGCCGCCAACAATCTGTTCTTCGCCCGGTTGGAAAATAACTTTCAGTGTACCCTGGAAGCTACTTTTTGCAACTGCATCAATCACACCAAGGCCGATCGTTGTGTGAACGTCATGCCCGCACGCGTGCATGTAGCCATCCGTCTCCGATCGGAATCCCTCCACAGCAGGGATATGATCGTCAGTCTCTGCCTCGGGAATTGGTAATGCGTCGATATCGACACGAAGGCCGATCGTCGGGCCATCACCTTGTTTGAGCGTTGCAATTGCGCCGGTAAATCCGTCGCCGATCGCCTTGACAGTGTCTGGATCAGCACCAGCCTCAAGCGCCCGATTCCGCCACTGTTGGAGTGACTGCTCGTCGGGAACGTTGTTTCGTGCATCACCAGCGTGGATTTCTGGGCCAAACTGAATCGAATCAAGGTTTCGTTCGTTGAGTGCTTCGATCAACCGAGCGGTGGTGTAAAATTCACACCACGCAGGTTCAGGGTGCTTGTGAAGATCGCGCCGGAATGAAATGAGACTCTCTGTATCTGTTGCATTGCTCATATATGAGGAAAGACGGACCTGGGTAAAATAAATGGTGAGAAGCCGGCGACCTCTACAGTGTTCAGTTTTTTCGGTGTCCGAGTGGCTTTTTTTGCTCAACTTCGATTTCGACATGAACGGAGTCCGGAAAGTCCATATGGCCAACTTCCCGGGCGATGTGGTCTGCACCGTGAATCTCCATCTGCCGAGAGTAGACGGTGTAGGTCCAGTTTGGGAACGTATTTCCCGGTTTAAGATTCCGATACAGCGGCACTCGAAGGTCGTCCGGTGGTGCTGAGTGTGGGCCTTTGCATTCGCCACCTTTTCGTTCGATAAGCGATTTGAGGTCGGAGACTGTTTTTTCTAACACTGTTCGATCGCCGGATTGGAAACTGAGTTTTGTGACGAATGTCATATGAAACGCCGTAGACGTTCAGTGTATGTCCGTAGTAAAAAAGTCATCTAGACAGGTCAACCGCGGCAGTCGGAGGCGCGGGAGATGACCACACGCACAGAAATCGCGCTCTATCCCTCCGACACCCTCTTAACGTGGGGTCACATACCCGTGTTTAATGACGGTAGAGGCGATCAGCGCTGGAGCGATCCTCTTCCGCGATACCCGTGGTCGAAGGGAGTATTTACTCCTGAAAAGCCGACCTGGGGATTGGGAATTCCCCAAAGGCGGGGTCGAAGGAAATGAGGAACTCCAGCAAACAGCAATCAGAGAGGTCCAAGAAGAGGCCGGAATCAGCGATTTCCGCCTTATTGACGGCTTCCGTAGAGACTACGACTACGTGTTCGAAGCGAACGGGAAAACGATTCATAAAACGGTTCACCTGTTCATCGCACACTCGTTTGAGGCGAGCGCAGAGCTCTCAAAAGAACACCGCGACCTGCAGTGGCGCGACTATGATCAAGCGATAAACACAATCACCCAGGATGGTCCGCGTGAAATATTCGAAGAGGCACACAACTACCTCGACGAACTGTTACAAGAGCAGGACCGCTACGTCTAAGCAGAGAGCACGCATTTTTTGCGGCTGGCTATAGACTACTACTGTGAGCGGATGGAATAGTTATAGCTCCGAGTTTGCGTTCGAACTCCGAGTCTGTCGATGGGCGGAACTGTCGTGGCCTCCAAGTGGTGACACTGAACGGCCACATATTGTTGCCAGACAGCTCGGTACGAAACACCGACGATGGGATACGATCGTCATTGAATGTGACCCAAAGGGGCTGCGTACGCGATCGCAGTTCGGGGACAAGGCGCTCGATCGGGACCTACTTCATGTCGTTACGAACGCTCCGGCGTCGTGGCAGTGGTATCGGAACGCCCTTCCAAAGCCATCCTACGACTGGAGATATGTGCGAGAGTCGGTTCATCGAGCCGCAGATCGGGGAATTCTGAACACCCGAAAGCGAGGGAACAAGATCGAAATCAAACGGATTGCACCCTATCCACAGTGGGTTCGTCGAATTGTGGCGATCGAAAACAAACCAGATCTCACCGCAGCGGCAGCAGATTCGCTTGCGGAGCAGATTGAACATGATGTCACTGCACGGCTTGCTGATGAGGTCTGGGTTGCAACCGCAGAAACCAAAGACCATATCTCTCCAGCACTGCTTGAACAGTTTCCCGTTGAGGCAGGGATTATCACGCTCTCATTTGAGACGGGTGTGACGCCAACGTCCGGATCGGTTCGTTGGCATCCGACGTCGCTTCGGTCGAACAAACCGGAGGATTCCGTTGGCGGTCGTGTTGATCAACGTCTTGTGCTCGCAGAACGAGCCTATGGCCGAGGGTGGCGATCGTATCACCGAACAATGCGGCCGGACTGTCGGCAGTTTCAATTACAACGGGATGGGCGATCGTTGCTCCCGTTTTGTGCAGCAAAAAAGAAACTGCCAACCGTCAGAGAGTGCGCCGGCAGTTGTGGCTCGTTTGAGCCGGAACCACCACAGTGGCGAATGCAGGGCTGGCCGATCGAAGGTGGCCCTGGAAAGGGTATTGTCGATCTATTAGCACAGCGACGGAAACGAGAACGGGCGATCGCGATGATTACTCAATAACGTCGACGTCGATCGAGTCACGCTCAACTGCCAATTTGAAGGTTGGAACCGTTCGATAAACCACTTCAACCGCGCCTTTTCGTTTGAGGCTTTGGAGTGCCTTTCGAACGTCATCGACAGCAGGGTCAATATCATATGCCGATCGGAGCGACTGCAGCACGCTCACAACACTCTGTGATTTTTCATCAGGGCCTGCAACAACTGCGAACACCTTCGCTTCAAGCGGCTTGACGCGGATCGCATCGAGTGTCCCGTCACCATCGTCGTCGTCCGCGACAACCCCCGGTTCAACATCAACCAGCTCGTTTGCCTCGCTTGTGGCGCGGATCAGACTGTTATCGTCTCGATAGTAGTAGTCTTTGAGATGTCCTTCGAGATACTGATGTACTTCGCTACCGCTTTCGAGCCCCCATTTGTCCTGTAGCTCTCGGTTCTTTGTTGGCTGTAACTCGACGACATCTGCAAGCCGATCGAGCTCCTCATCAGTGAGACTCATACAGAATTATTGGACACATCCCTTATGCGTATTCCGGATTTCGAGAGTGTTACACTGCCTACCAAAAGGCTCAAAAATCATCTAGCTGTGCCTGTGATTTGCTGGTGTCTGTAGTCGTTGGGTCAGTGGTATCGTGGCGTGCCCGACGCGAGAGCGATGCACGGCGCATGAGTTCGGGATCACTCCGAAGTGCTTCGGTTGCTCGAGGATGGAGCGATTCAAACAGCGATCGAGCCGCAGCGGCTTCTGCTTCGAACTCGACGACTGGATAGGGATATGTTTCACCGATCTCCACCCCACATTCTGCTTGAACTGCAAGTGGTGTTTTGTCAGGCTGTGCGAGATGTGTTGTTGGAAGCGGTGCAAGTTCGGGGACATACTTGCGGATGAACGTGCCGTCTGGATCGTTTTCGATCGTCTGCTTTCGGGGGTTGTACACCCGGATCGGATGGACGCCAACGAGTCCGGCCTGTGACTGCCATTGCGTGTAGTTGATTGCAGGATCCGCATCAATCAAGTGGTAGTAGAGAAAGTCCGCACCGCGCTTCCACCATTGTTTGAGAATGTATGAATAAAAGGTTGCAACGAGCGATCGCATCCGAAACGAGATCCATCCGGTTTCGACAAGCGCACGCATTGCGGCATCAACGATCGGAAATCCGGTTTGTCCGGTTCGCCACGCTCTATCGAGGCGCTCGTCGAACTCGTTTCGGTGCAGATTTCGAAACACTGGGTTGAGACTTTTTGTCGTCCATTCCGGCCACTCCTGTAGTTTCTGTGTATAATGCCGGTTCCAATAGAGTCGGCTCTCAAACATGGCACGCCCACGACCGTCGATCGTCTCCGATTGAACGGTCTGGTACACCTCACGGAGTGAGAGGACGCCAAATTTGAGATATGGAGAGAGTCGCGAACAGTGCTGTTCAGCCGCCGCAGGCGGTGAGATCGACTGTGGATACATGCCGATCGTCTCACAGAACCGCTCAAGCCGAGCAGTTCCAGCGGTTCGACCGCCTCTTGGGACCTGCGTTTTTTGCGAGTGCACGTCAAACCGCGACCGAATCTCGTCGATCGTGCAGTCGCTTTCAGGCGGTGTATCCGGGGGAGAAAGCGTCTGTGGCTGGGGCTGTGGATACTGCTCAGCAGTGAAATATGTGGTACACTGTGTTACCCAGTCGTCTCTCGTATCTGCGACGTTGCGAGCAATCCCATCATCGTAGAATACGGTCGTTTCAGGCCACCCAGCGATGGTTTCATCACGCTCACGTGCCCTGCCATGTGTGACTGCTGCGTTGAAATAGATTGCATCAACGATGTTGTTCTCAAGCAGTTCACGAAGTCGCGTGATTGGGTCACCAAACAAAAGCTCGAGGTCGCTACCGAGCGTTCGGTACTGTGTTTTGAGCGCTTCGAGCGACTCGAACAAAAATTCAATTCGGGCATCACAGGCACGTCCTCGACCATCGTAAAATGATGGATCAAACACGAACAGTGGACAGATAACTCCGTCACTTGCAGCCTGCGTCAATGCCTCGTTGTCGACGGTTCGAAGATCGCGCCGATGCCAAACAGCAATTGTGATAGCTGAACTAACGGTGGCAGGTGTGATAATTTGATCGTGTCGATCGGTACATTTTTTTTCAACGACACGGACAGAACCGAGTATGTCACCGAGCGAGACAGAGCTCTCCAAGGCACAAAAATCGGTTGAAGCATTTCTCGCTGCACACGAATTGGATGCCCCACCAGCGTATCGGTTGTTAGATCTCTCCGCAGAGGTAGGCGAAATGACCGCAGATGCAGTGAAATCCTCACGGTATGGTGGTGAGCCGGAGGCACTCTCGGTGAGTGAGGATGAGTACGGTGATGCACTGTTTTCGTTACTGGCAGTTGGCTCAACGTTGGATCTGGATGCTGGAAGCGCGCTCTCTACGTCGATGGAAAAGTACGCCGATCGGATCGAAGAGACCGGGAGTGCAGGGTCGACATAATAACAGCTGTCGATCTCGCCGCTGTCCGCACCATTATACAAGATTAGGAATATGCTACAGGTAGAATACGTATATGCACCAACGAGCCGAGACATTCTGCGAAAACGCTCACGAACGATATGGAATCGAGCTGGACGTCGTTGAGTTCCCAGAGGGGACAAAAACAGCGGCTGATGCGGCTGCTGCGGTTGGGTGTGAGGTTGCACAGATCGCAAGCAGTATCGTACTCGCGGTCGATGATGAACTCATTGTTGCCGTTACCAGCGGTGCAAACAGGGTCGACATGGATGCGGTTGCAAGTAAGTTCGATGCGCCGGGCAGCTCCGTTTCAATGGCGGACCCCGATCGAATCAAATCGGTTGTCGGCTGGAGCATTGGTGGCGTCCCACCACTCTGTCACGAAACCGACGTTCCAACACTGTTTGATCCAACGCTCTTGACATATGAGACCGTTTACGGCGCTGCTGGAACACCAAATGCGGTCTTTCCGATCGATCCCGAAGCGCTTCGATCGCTTGCAGACGCAGAAGCTGTTGACGTAACCGAGTAACGTTATTAAATCACAGTCGTGAAAATGGTCTAGTTATTAATCTATAGGATAATAATAACAACTCTTTTTACTAATAACTCGATATATGGATGTATGAACAGTACACGTAGAGGACTTCTCAAGGCGTCCGGTGTCGTAACTGCCGGTGTCCTTGCAGGCTGTATCGGCGAGGATGGATCAGAACCAGCAGCACAAGGAAACGGAGAAACCGAATCACTAGACGGCGATGGTGGCTATGCTGCCTTTTTCACACTGTATGACTGGACGCAGAATATTGCAGGCGAGCATATGGATATTATCAATCCCGTTCCAGCCGGCGAGATCGGCCATGGATGGGAGCCGACTGCAAATCTTCAAACGCAGGTGGCAGAGTCGGATATATTCATCTATCTTGATAGTCCTGAGTTCCGCTGGGCACAGGATGCAGTCGAGTCGATCGAAAGTGAAGGTACAGATGTCGTGACTGTGAACGCGCTTGAAGGGATTGACCTTCTTGAGTTTGATGGTCACGACCACGATCATGGTCACGACGACGACCACGACGATCATCACCACGACGACGACCACGACGATCACCAT
>NZ_JAKRVX010000004.1 GCF_023638035.1 Natronocalculus amylovorans
CACGACCTGTATGCCTCAAGTGGGACGACCACAACTGGTCGGAGTTACCACGCTCAGTTCCCAACGAGGAGCATACGAACCCGCAAGTTGCCTCCGTGGGTCGGTAACCGATATTATACCCCCAGCGTGAGGAAACCTCGCCGTTTACGGCGAGGAGGATGTCATGCTTCGATTACGACAATAGCACTTCACTGCTCGCCGTCATTGGCAGAAGTGAACCGATCGAGATGAGCATAAATCGCGTTTCGGCTCGTTTCGATCGGGAATGAGCCATGCGTGGTGATACGGCGCATCCGAATACCGTGAAGCATCGAAAGCAATAGTTCGGCTTCCACTTCGGGGTCAATATCGCTAAATACGCCTGAATCTACGCCCGTATGCAGAATTTCGGTGATCTTCTCTTGGAGCGTTTTATCAACCGTTGTGTACTGCTCTTTGTAGAGCGGGTGATGTGGCGCGTCGCTGCGGAGTTCGAGTAGCGCAATCTGTGCTTGATACGTTTCTGTATCGATTGTTTCAGGGACGAGCCGATCGATGAGCGTCTCAAGTTGTGTTTGTGGATCAGTGGTTTCGACCTCAATCTCCTCAAGGAACGTGTTCAGCGCGTATGCCAGAAATGCCGACAGCAAATCCGCCTTGCCGTCATAGTGGTAGTACAGCAGTGACTTGCTTTTTTCGAACTCGTCTGAAATCGCTTGCATGGTGAGATCGCTATAGCCGTGCTCAACGAGTGCTTGGTAGGTTGCTCGCATAATCTCCTTTTTGAGCGGCCCAATATCGGAGGAAACTGCCATCTCAGCCATTATGCTTCCTCGCAGAATAGGTACGGTATCGATCGTGACATTCGAGCAAACGTTCTCATGCAGGATAATTAACTGTCTTCTTTTAATATCTCTGCTGCAACGCGGCCATGAATCGGGCCTGCATGTGATTGTAGATGCGCTGGTTCCTGCTCGTTGTGCACCGCAAGGAGTTCCGCAACAATACTGTGGGCAATCTGATACGGTGAGCCGCCACCAAGATTGAGGCCGATTGGCGTGTACACGCGGTCAAGCGCAGACGCCGTTACAGTTGCACCTGATTCCGAAAGCTCCCCAAGGAGCTGTTCGAAACGCTCTCGCGGCCCCATTAAGCCAATGTATGCTACTGGCGAATTAAGTAATGTCTCGATAGTTAAGAGATCATCAACAAAGTTGTGCGTCATCACGACTGCATACGTTCGGTCGTGAAGCGAGATGACGTCCTCGATTGAGCCGGGTGAGGTCGCGTATGTTTCATCAGCATATGGGAATCGTTCCGAGAGCGGGATACCGCCACGAAAGCCAACGACGGTAACGTGAAACTCGTTTTTTGCAGCCAATTCGGTGACGGGCTCCACATCGTGGCCGCTTCCAAAGATGACCAGTTCCGGCCGTGCTGCCACTCCATCAATAAAGACGGTTAGCTCGTTACCGGCATCTGTGATCGTAAGCACAGTCGATCGCCCATGTGTTGCCATCTTTCGTGCAGGGTCTGCCAACGCATCCTCTGGCCAGTTGTCACTCCCACCTGCAGGGATGGTAAATCGATCGTCCACCGGGTCGTAGTATGCTCGATCGCCACGGGAGTGCACGCCCGTTTCCGAGTCGATCACGGTTATAACGGCAATATCCTCTCGGTTAGCAAATGCATCAACTGCCGGTTGGTACTGTGCTGTGAGCGGTTCTAAAAGCACATCAATAATTCCATGACAGCCAATACCGAGTCCCCAGACATCATCGTCTTCCATCATATCATAGGTCACATACTGTATCGTCCCCGAGTCACGAACGTCAGCGGCTGCTTTCTGTAATGCATCCTCGAGACAGCCAGGAGTGAGACTCCCGCTGTGTGTCCCATCTGCGGCAAACAGCATCTTTGCGCCAGGGCGTCGGTAGGCGTTTCCCTCTACAGAAACAATCGTCGCGAGAACATCTTCGGTGGCCTCAGTAGCCGATGCTTCAAGCCGAGTACGGACGCGATTCAACACTGCCGGTTCTGGAATATTCCAATCGTGTTCTGTCATGATGGATGAGCGATCGACCGTCTCTGGATAAGAACGTCTCGACGGCAATTGCATCCAGTATGGTACCTGCACACAAAGTGGTTCCGTCGGTCACACGCTCACGGTGTGTTGGAGGTGGATGGTCCCCCATGACGACGGCGATCATAACGGTATCCGATCGGTCCATGCAACCCTCGATAGCTCAGTTGGCGGGTCGCCTCGGTAAGGTCTGCTGCATCAGCAAACCCGAAGAGTCCATCGACGAACGGGAGACAGGTGGCCATCCCACGTGCAGTTGGCTCGTATGCGCGAGACACTGCAAGCGGGTTCAACCAGATGATCGCGGCCGATCGGCGCGCAATCCACGCAATTGACTCCGCAAGCACATCATCATCTCCAACATCGAGTCCATCACTGACCATAATCACTGCCGTCTGTCGATCGATCGCATCCGGTGCAGTCCGCTTGAGCGTCTCGAGTGAACGTCCAATCTGTGTGCCACCACCCCATGTGACCTCGGCGTTTCGAAGTGCAGTAAGCGGGTCTACATGCCGATCAGCGAATGCGTCTGTTGCTTCGGTTAGTTCGGTGTCAAATAGGAATACGCGTGCGTTCCGTGCTCGCTCAGTGACGGTGGTTACCAACAGGAGCAGTAGCTCAAGGTTGAGCGTGTCTAGTACGGAGCCACTGACGTCGATCAACACACAGCAGTTTCGCTCGGACGTGACCTGCGTTTGCATCGGAAGATCGATCGGCGCACCACCAGTTTGGATGCTTTTTCGAAGCGCCTGCCGGAAATCAGGACGCCGACCACTCGTTGCGGGGCGATGTCTGCGTCCGGCAAGCGTGACCACCGTCTCGACAAATTCGGTCACTGCTGCTTCGGTGGTGTCGTGTTGTGGCCCAAGCGCACGTTCGGGGTCGATCGATCCAGCCGGTCCCGTGGCGCTATACCCCCTGACAGCAGCGGCGTCATCAGTTGTGGTGTCATCTGTCGAAGTTGCTATTTGCTGGGTACTCGTGGGCTGTATACTGTCAGGCCCACTGGTTTCGACATCCTGTTCTGCAGATTCGCGGGGCTCATCCGCAGTCATTACAGAGAGTGAATCCGATCGGGAGAGAACGTGTGTCTCGGGTCGATCACCGGCTTGGGTGGGAGTCTCAATAGCTACCGCTTCCAGCCGAGCCCGAAGTCGCTGCCAAAACTCGGGGAACACCGCTGCAAATACCGTGTACTCATCGGGTGCAGAGAGCAATGTTGCCTGAAGCACAGTTTGCACTCGTGTTTTGTCGCTGAGTCCGACAAGTGAAAGCGCACGCGCAGCCTCAAGCGTCGAGACTGCAGGCAATGTGACACCTTGTTGGTGTAACTGGTCAGTGAACCAGTGTAGCTCAGCAAGCACATGCTTGTGTGCAGTCGTAAAATCAGCCGCCTCGATCGGCGTGGTGGGTGGGTGATCAGTCATCTTGGCGTCTCTGCATCAGCAGCCACGGTAATGAGCTCAGAGAGTAGTGTTTCGTCAACGCGATCAAGATCTTCGATCTCTTTCAGCACACAGCCAAGCGTGCGTTGAATCTCTGCGATTGACAGCGGATCATCAGACTCTGGCGCCCGGAGTGTGTTAATCGCCCGTGCCCAATCGAGCGTCTCTGCCACACCGGGCTGTTTGAGAAACGGTTCTTCGCGGAGCCGCTCGATGATTGCACAGAGCTCTGCAGTGACTGTTGCTTGCAGCTCCGGCACTTTCTGTGACACAATCTGAAACTCTTGATCGAACGACGGTGGCTCAATGTGAAGGTAGAGACAGCGGCGCTTGAGCGCATCGCTCAATGCTCGTGTTCGGTTCGAGGTTAACAGGACGACCGGTGGCTGTGTTGCTCGGATCGTCCCGAGCTCTGGAATGGAGACTTGAAAGTCAGAGAGCACCTCAAGGAGAAACGCTTCAAACGCATCATCCGCACGATCGATCTCGTCAATCAAGAGGACAGGCGGGGTATGGCTGTCTGCAGAGATTGCGCGGAAGAGCGGCCGTTTGAGGAGATACGGTTCACTGAATACGGATTGTGTCGAATTTGAGGCGGCTGTGTCAACTGCACCTTCGTTCGATTGGACGGCAAGCAGCTGTTTCGTGTAGTTCCACTCATACAACGCGTTCTCCGCTGTCAACCCTTCATAACACTGGAGACGAATGAGCTCCGTTTCGAAGCCGCTTGCAAGCACTTTCCCCAGTTCGGTTTTTCCACTTCCCGGTGGTCCCTCAAGTAAGAGCGGCTTCCCAAGCGTGAGCGAGAGCCAGACAGTCGTGACCACGTTCTCGGGTGCAACATAGTCCATCCGATCGAATATCGATTCAAGCTCCGATTCTGTGAGGTTCTGAAACGATGATGCGGTTCGATCCGAGGTCATAGACACCAGCGCTGTTCAGCGCAGAGATCGATTGCCCTGCCTCTCCACCGCTCGATCGAATCACACATAGAATAATTGAACGTAGTTCGGGTCGGCTATATACTTTTGTAACATGGTACCATTGTGACCAGCAGCGGTCCTAAATGGGGTCTAGAATCAGATATGAGTGAGAGCGACTCGGATACTCAGCTCCCGACTGTTGACCCGACGTGTGTTCCATCTGGGACACCGATGCCAACCGTTGTTGGAATTGTTCTTGCCGGTGGAACGAGCCAACGCTTTGGTGACACAAACAAGCTCCTTGCAGAAATTGACGGAGAACCGATCGTTCGGCACGCAACGCGAGGGGTGTGTAACACCGCAGTCACTGCGACGATTGCCGTGCTTGGTCACGATCGCAAGCAGGTTGAAACAGCACTATCCGGGCTGCCGATCGAAACCGTCGTCAATACAGCGTATCGTGATGGGCAGTCAACATCGGTTCAAACAGGTGTTCGAGCAGCGTATGAATTGGTTCCTGATGCCGATGCGGTCGTTATTGCGCTTGGTGACATGCCGTTTGTCGCTGTCGAGACAATCAACACACTCATCCAGGTGTACGCAACTGGTGAGTGGGATGCGCTTGCACCGAGTACAGACGATGTTCGAGGAAATCCAGTCCTTTTCAGTCGGGATCACGCTCCAGCATTAACAGACGTCACTGGGGATGTCGGTGGGCGAGAGATCCTGTTAGCTGGTGATCGGAGCGCTCTCGTTGCGGTTTCGGATCCAGGTATTCATCGAGACGTCGATCGGCCAAGCGATCTCTGAAATTGTGTGCTCTGTATAGGCAGGCCACGGTCAGTCCTTTGGGTAGCTAGTCCACGATTTCGCACATATCTATTTACCACAACAGACAGTTGAATCATGTAGATAGATAACATGTTATCAATAACCATGAAAGTTGCTCTCAGTACAACGTATCATCTCGGAGTTGAACCATGAGCAAACAAGAGATTACACTCTCGGTTAATGGGGCAACACACGAGTTGCACGTTGAGCCACGAACGCTCCTTGTTACAGCCCTCCGAGAGGAACTTGGCTACACTGGTGCAAACGTCGGCTGTGAGACGGCACGATGTGGTGCGTGCACGGTTCGTGTCAATGGAGATGCGATCAAATCGTGTATGCAGTTTGCTGTCCAGTTAGATGGAGCAGAGATTGAAACCGTAGAGGGGCTTGCAGAAGACGGCAACCTTGCACCGCTGCAGGCACAGTTCCAAGCACACCACGGGCTCCAGTGTGGATTTTGTACGCCTGGAATGCTGATGACTGCAGATACGTATCTGAAAGACGCTGAGAATCCATCCCGTGAGGAGATCCGAGAGGCGATTGAAGGGAATCTCTGTCGCTGTACCGGCTATCACAACATCGTTGATGCGATCGAAGCAACGCTTACTGAGGGGGCACCAACCAATGAGTGACGCCGAAGATCGGTCCGATAAGCGAGTGTTTGGGAAAGCGATTAAGCGGAACGAAGATATTCCGTTGTTGACCGGCAGTGCAACTTACACTGACGATGTCATGCTTCGAGAGATGGTGCATCTTGCGATTCGGCGATCGGACCATGCACATGCCACGATTGTAGATATCGACACAAGCGAGGCAGAAGCGATGGACGGTGTCATCGCCGTCTACACCGGCGAAGATGTTGTCGAAAGCGGCGTCCCGAACACGATCCCAACCGCATGGATGCTCCCGGGACTGGTGACACCGCAGTATCGAATGCTCGCCGTGGACAAAGTCCGCCACGAAGGTGATGGAATCGCAGCGGTTGTCGCTGAGACACCTGAAAAAGCACGCGATGCACTTGATGCGATCGAAGTCACCTATGAGAAACTCGAACACGTGACCGACCCGGTCGACGCAGTTGAGAGTGATGTGCCGCCAGTCCATGATGAGGCAGCGGACAATGTGGCGTTTGATTTCGAACTCGGTGAAAAGGATGTTGTTGATGAGGCATTCGAAGCCGCAGATCATGTCGTGAGTGTCGATCTCCGACAGCCGCGGATAATCCCAAATGCAATGGAGCCACGGGCGGCTGTTGCAGATTGGGATCGTGGCACCGAAGAACTCCGAATCTGGATGACGAGCCAAAACCCCCATCTGCACCGAATGTTGCTCTCTGCAGGGACGCTCGGTGTTCCTGAGAACAAGATTCAGGTTATTGCCCCTGAAGTTGGTGGCGGCTTCGGTAGTAAGATCTACCACTACCCAGATGAAGCCGTGACTGCGTGGTGCTCAATGCAGTTGGGTCGGCCAGTCAAATGGAAGGCCAGCCGTATGGAGGCGTACGTCACGGATTGTCACGGCCGCGATCACACTACGACTGCTGAGATTGCAGTCAACGATGATGGCACTGTCCAAGGCGTCCGCGTGGAGACGTACGCCGGCCTTGGCGCACAGCTATCGCAGTTTGCGACGGCCACCCCCTCGTACCTCTACTCAACAATCCTCTCCGGTGAGTATGCGATTCCTGCGATCTACTGTCGCGTGATTGGTGCATTTACGAACACGACGCCGGTTGACGCCTACCGTGGTGCTGGACGTGCAGAAGGAATCTATGTGATTGAACGGCTCATGGATGTTGCAGCTAGAGAGCTCGACATGGATCCTGCGGAGTTCAGACGCCGAAATCTGATTCCGGCCGACCAGTTCCCATATCAGACGGCTGCGGCAGTCATCTACGATAGCGGAGAGTACGAACGTGCTATGGATACCGCGTTGGAGCACATCGGCTATGATGACCTTCGAGAGCGACAGAAAGCGCTCCGTGAGGAGGGGCGGTATCTCGGTATCGGCGTTGGAAACTTCGTCGAGTCTGCTGGCTTATCACCATCCGGGCTTGCCGGCGATCTCGGTGCGCAGGCTGGTGGCTGGGAGAGTTCGATCGTCCGGTTTGATTCAACTGGAACCGTCACCGTCCTTGTTGGCACTGCTGATCAAGGGCAAGGCCATCGTACAACGTTCGCACAGATCGCAGCCGAAGAGCTTGGCGTCGATATTGATGCCGTAAACGTTGTCGAAGGAGATACCGATCAGATCCCGCAAGGGATGGGGACATACGGCAGTCGAAGCGCCTCTGTTGGTGGTGGGGCGATCGCTCGTGGTGCCCGTGATGTACGAGAGAAAGCCCGCGAGATTGCGGCGCATCAGCTTGAGGCCAGTGTTGAGGACATCGGATTTGATGATGGGGAGTTCCATGTTGTGGGTGCACCCGACCGATCGATGCATATCCAAGCCGTGGCTGCACAAGCCTATCTTGGTCACAATCTGCCTGAGGAGATGGACCCCGGGCTTGAGTCAACAAACTTCTATGATCCGGAGAACTTCACGTTCCCATTCGGAACACACGTTGCCGTTGTCGAGATCGATCCAGAGACAGGGGCGATCGACCTCGAACGCTATGTTGCAGTTGACGACTGCGGGGAGATCATCAACCCATTAATCGTCGAAGGGCAAGTTCACGGCGGCATTGCGCAAGGAATCGGTGCGGCGCTGTATGAAGGCGCCGTCTATGATGATGACGGCCATCTCACAACTCGTCGAATGGACGAGTATGCCGTTCCGCACGCGACGTACCTGCCGGACTTCGAGACCGAGAATACGGTGACTCCAAGTCCACATAACCCGATCGGCGTCAAGGGTGTTGGCGAGTCTGCAACGATCGCTGCCGCGCCAACGATCGTCTCCGCGGTTGTGGATGCATTGGAACCGTTTGGAGTAACACATCTGGACATGCCGATCACACCAGAGCGTGTCTGGCGGGCCATGGGAGGTGGTGACTAATGTACGCAAACGATTTCGAGTACTATCGAGCAACGAGCGTTGCAGAAGCCGTTGAACTGCTGGTATCAAATGAGGGTGCAGAGCCGATGGCCGGATCACATGGGCTGCTCCCGCGAATGCGAACTGGTGAGGAAGCACCGCCTGTGCTCGTGGACATCAACGGTATTGACGGACTTCGGTCGATCGAGGAGACCGAAGCAGGACTGTCGATCGGAGCACTCACAACACATGCCGAAATTGCGCGATCGGAACTCGTACAGACGCATGCACCAGCACTTGCAGTCGCTGCACAGGCAGTTGGCGATATTCAGGTCCGAAACGGCGGGAGTATTGGCGGCAACCTTGCACATGGCGATCCGAGAGCGGACCTTCCTGCTGCAGTCCTTGCACTTGGTGGGTCAGTTTCGGTGACTGGACCGGATGGATCGAGTTCGATCGACGCAACCGAACTGTTTCATGGTGACTTCAAGACCGAAGTTGGTGATCATGAGATTGTGACCGCGGTTGAGATTCCAGTCGCAGCGAATACCGCGAGCACATATGTCAAGTATCGAAATCCACTCTCCGGCTATCCACTGATCGGTGTTGGAACGTGGGTGCAGACGGACGATGGTGGTGAGACGATCGAAGCTGCTCGCGTTGCGGCGACCGGAAACCTTGTCCGTTCGATGCGGCTCGAGGAGGTTGAAAATGCGTTGATCGGCTCAGCAGTCGATAAATCGACGATTGATGCGGCCGTTGCAGAGGCAGCCGTAGATGAAGAGCTGTATCGACAGGATCCACAAGCGTCTGCGGCATACTGTAACCACCTGTTGGCTGTTCGGACAGCAGAGGCATTGGATACAGTGCTTGCGATCGAGACAAACTGACTCATTCTTTTTTTAGAGTCTAGTGTAGCGGCGGTAGAGACATTGTACCGGTTCACGGGCTACAGTTTGTTCACCACGTGAACAGCGTTCAGGGGTCGATACTAAATACCGGTGAGGTACATCTCTCTTAATGAATCAAGAAAAACGAATTTCAGGTTTATTTGATGTTTTTACAACACATTCTATTCCGTTATTGCTCCGGCGTCCGAAACGTAGTACGGTCGAAACAAAACAGCTGTTTGCGATCGTGTTCTCTATTTTACTCCTTGGATCGGGGATGTTCCCGTTTGTTATGGTTGGAGACGCTCGTGCACAGAGCAGTTCTTGTGACTTTGTTGTTCCAACCCACAGCTCGATACAGGATCGGCTTACTGCTGCAAGTCCTGGCGATACGGTTTGTGTCGATAGTGGTTTTTATAGTGGCGAACTTGTGATTGATACGCCGGGGGTGACTCTCCAATCAAGCAGTACCCAGTCGCAGCCGGTGCTCTCCGGAAGTGCAAGTGGCACTGCAATCACTATTGACGGGGCTGATAACGTCACTGTTCGTGGATTTGAGATTCGTGGGTATGATACCGCATTCTCGGTTGAATCCAGCCCAAATGCGACGCTTGTATCGAACAGCATTCTCGAGAACAGTTGGGCGATTCGGGATCGAGATACACCATCCCACGATCTAACTATTACTGATAATTTCATCCAAGATAATTCAATCAGAGCGATTTCAATCGAAGGGAGCGATCGGACACAAATTATCGGTAACCACATAGCGGAGAATTCAGGCTCTGCATCCGGACAGGGATATGCGATCTACATTCGGGGTGGATCTGGTGGTGCTGGCGTCGTTATTGAGGAAAATACAATCACCGCACATGATATTGGAATCTCTATCTGGACACCGGATGCGGTAATTCGTGACAATACGATTACTGACCACTCAAATACGGCAATCAATCTTCGAACAGGGCTGTCCGGGCAAAATGGACATGATGCACTAATCGAAGGCAATAGTTTGGATAATGACGGGACAAACATTGCAGCACGATCTATCCGAAACCCCGAGATTCGTAACAATACGCTCTTTGGTAGTGGAACAGACATCGACTTTGAATTTGTACGTGACGCAATCATCACTGACAACGAAATGATAACCGGAGTGATGATTGATGGCAGCTCGCGGTCCCACTTTGATCATGAGATTACCGGTAATACGATCGGTGGTGCACCGCTTGTGTATCTCAATGGTGAAACTGCACCGACGATCCCATCAACTGCAGGCCAAATCATTGTATATGATTCAACCGATGTTACAATCACTGAGCTTACTATTGATAGCCTTGCGGTCGGGATTCAGGTTGCATACAGCTCCGACGTAACGATCTCGAACAACACGATTGCACAGACGGCAGGCCCTGCGATCCTGCTTCGAGACGCTTCGGGTGCGACTATTGAACATAATATTGTAACCCACCCACTTCGTAGCGCAGGGAGCTCCGACGCAGCAATCAGTGTTAGTGGCTCACCTGGGGCGACCATTGCACATAATGAGGTCTCAGACAGTGAGGGCCGATCGATCGCGGTTACTGGCTCAGCAAATGCAGAGATACACAGCAATACACTCGTTGATAATTATGACGGCGCGTTCATTTCTAATTCGGACAGTGCTACTGTTTCAGACAACGTAATCACTGGCACACATCACGGTGGTGGGTCTGTTGGCAACTTCCGATCTGCAATCCTCGTAACTGGAAGTGAAGGGATCCGATTTGAACGAAACCACATCTATGACAACGCTGGAAATGGGATCCACGATAACCGTGGACAGGGTTCGCAAAATGCGGTGATGAGAGATAATATCATCACTGGAAACGGGAATGATGGATTCTACTGGGGCAATAGCCGCGGTGCAACATTTAGCAATAATACCGTTTCAGATAACGATCGCCGTGGAATCTTTGGCCCGACTCAAGCAACAGTGACCGATAATACGGTCACAAACAATGGCGGTGCAGGTATTGACGTCTCTCACGACGCACACGTCAGCCACAACGAGGTGGAGAACAACGGGGGCCACGGAGTGGAGGCGAACGCTCGTTCCGTTGTCCAAGATAACCGTATTACCAACAACGGAGGAAGTGGTATCTTCTTCCGATATTTTGACGGGCAAATCGTTCGAAACAATACGGTGGGTGGTCACCAAGTAGATCTTGTTATTTTTGAGACCGAGGAAGTCACCGTCGTTGATAATACGTTTGAGACTGGTGTCCAATTGCTCTCAAGCTCAAATCCATACACTACGCTTGAAGAAGATTTGACAACGCACTCATTTAGTGGGAATACGGTTGCTGGAAAAGACCTGTACTACGTCGATGGTGAAACAGCTCCAACAATACCTGCTGATATCGGACAGCTCATCATCGTCAATGCAACCAATGTCGTTGTTAGTGACCTCTCGTTTGACGGTGTCACCGCACCGATTCAGATCGCATTTAGCGAGGTCACAGTTACAAACAATACAATTACGAATAGTGCAGGCTCGGCAATCCAACGAGGAGGGTCACTTACGCTTTGGGCTTCAGACGATGCGGTTGTTTCGGCAAATACAGTCACTGAAAGCGCAGCGACTTCGATTCGGATCGTCGAGAGCGATCGAGTTGAACTCACCAACAACACAATTATAGACAGCGATCGGGGCGGGATTCTATTTGAAGGGGCGACAAACGCATCGATCGTTGATACACTGATCCGTGGAACAACATTCCGCGGGATTGATGCAGAGCGCAGCCATGGGGCCTCCCTCGAACATGTAACGGTAAGAGATACCGGCAATGATGGTGTATATTTCACCTCATCAGACGGTGTGACCGTCCAAGATAGCACAATCGAACGAAATTCTGGACATGGATTATATCTAAGCGGGTCGGATGTTACAGTCGAGCAAAATACGATCGCCGCAAACGAAGGCCACGGTATTGCGACTGGAACTGTCCCGACGATTACCATCGCTGAGAATACGATTACTGACAACGATGATACTGGGATCAGTGTCGGAGGAACAAGTGCGACTGGCGTAACCGTTACCGAAAACGAAGTTCACAGAAACGATATTGGGCTGCGTGTAACCAATGACGCACATGTAACGAATAATTCGATCACTGGCCATTCGAGCAGTGCAATTCAGATCTCTTTTAATCCCGACGACATTGTGATCACGAATAACGAACTGTCCAACAATGGCGTTGGAATTGAGTACGAGCGTGCAACATGGAGTAGCAGTGAGCCAGTCACTGCCACGAACAACTGGTGGGGTGCAGAAAGTGGCCCAAGTGGTGGTGTCACTGACCCGGCCACAGGTGTAATCGCAACTGGCGATGGAGACATTGTTGATCAAAATGTTCGATTCGATCCGTGGCTCACAACAAGCCAACCTGACGATGAGACAGACAGCTCGTTCTTTGCGGTTGCAATCACAACAACAAACTCACCTGTTATTCCCGGTGCAGACCTCACTGTTTCGGTCACTGTGACCAATACCGGTGCGGAGGATGGTACCCAGACAATCTATCTGGAAGATATTTCTGGTACTGTTGTTGACTCTAGAAGTGTTTCTCTATCTGCCGCAGAATCCGTCGATGAAACGCTTACCTGGTCCACCGATGAGAGTACCGAGACGGAAGGGGATATTACTGTCCGAAGTGATAACGATGAAGCAACACAGCGGGTTCGACTCGCTGCGATCGGAGCAGAAACCGAGATTGCTGCGTGTACGGTTATCACAACACCAGGAGAGTACACCCTTACAGGCGATCTTTCTGGAAGTCAAACATGCATCCAGATCGCAGCCAGCGACGTGACGCTTGATGGGATGGGGCATACAATTCAAGGCCATGATCTCGTATCAGGAACACAGTATGGAATTCACGTATACAATCCGGATGAACGAGTAACAAACGTCACCGTCACTAATCTGACGGTTGATGGGTGGACATTTGGTGTCCGTCTCCAAGATACCGACGAAAGTACCGTTTCGAATGTGACTGCCCAACACAGTGGCTCCGGCGTGTCGTTGCTACGTGCACATGCGAACGAATTTGTAAATATCAGTGCACGTGAGAACCGATATCGCGGGATTTTGATCAGTGGGAGTACGCAGAATACGTTCACAGAGATTGCTGTCGTTGACAATGAAATAGACTCCTCATGGCTGACTGCGAGAGGGACTGTCTATTTGAGCGGCTCAAGTAACAATGTGTTTGACCAGCTCACTGCCACAAGAGGCGGTGTTGGTGTTCGCGTGCTTTCTGGAACTGGAAATTCGTTTACAAACATCACAACAACCGATACACGGTTCCATGGTATTGAAATCCACAGCCACAACCACGAGTTCGAAAACGTTGCAGTCACCGGGAGCGGGTGGGAGGGAATCCGCGTTGCAGAGGCGAACAACAACCAGTTCCGGAACGTAAATACAAGCTACAATGATGGGTCAGGAATCCGCCTTGCTGGGAGTACACGAGGATCCCCTGCTAGCTCCGGCAACACGCTCCTGAATATTACCGCGATCGGCAACGATCCTTCCGGTGTTGCTCTGAGTGTTGCAAATAATAACGAGCTACATAATCTAACACTCGATTCCAACGTAGGCATTAGCCTTGACCTTTCGAGCCGAGCGCAAGGGAATGTTATTGATAATGTTACGATTGTTGATGGTGGAAGTTCGGCGGTCCAGTTTGGTCCTGATAGTGTTGCAAATACGGTGCGTAATAGTACTGTCACAGATACAAACGGTGTCGTGCTTTCGTTTAGAGCAAGCGTCTCCGGTGAAAATACAGGTAACATCGTCTCAGATATGACGGTGTCTAACAGCGGTACTGCGTTCGTTTCCTCTTGGGGGGCAACCAGTAATACCGTTACCAGAATGACGTACGATGATGTCACGGTTTCGTTTCGTGCACAAGACGTTGCGATTATGGGTACCGACAGTCTAAATGAGCTTCCAGCGTCGGTTGAACCGATCGGTGCATACCTTGATATTATCGCGGGACCGCAGTCACCTGTTGACACCTACGACCCGCGAGTCGAGTATCTCCAATTCTACTACGAAGATGCTGACAGCAGCGGTCTCAATGAGGACTCATTGCGTGTCTGGCGGTTAAATGAGACGTGGAACAGTCCGTCAGCAGAGTCATACTCATCAGGTGTGAACACGACTGCAAACTACGTCTATGCCGAAAATATCACTGGATTCTCGACATTTGGTGTGTTCGGCGAGCAACTCGCCGCGGAGTTAGAGATACAAAGTGCGTCCGTTAATACGACTGAGACGGCTTCGGGTTCGGACATACTTGTTAGTGCAACCGTTGAGAATGTTGGGCCAGAAGCAGGTGAACTCACAGTTCCACTGTCGATCAATGGAACGATCGCTGACACCCAAACGGTCACACTTGATCCGTCTGAGACGGAGGTGATTACGTTTACGCACACATTGACAGACCCAGGAACCTACAGCGTAGCGATTGGCAACACTGAAGCAGGAACCGTCACGGTTCTCGAACAGGCAGATATCATCCTCTACAGAGGGTCAGTTGATTCGGTCGTAACCCCTGATGAGGAGGTAACGGTTACTGGTGACCTCTACAACCGCGGTGGCGTTAGCGGTGAATACACTGTCTTGCTCAACATCTCGGGCGAAACAGTTGCAGACACAACAGTCACTGTTGAACCGGGAATCGATCGCGGTGCTGTTTCACTCGAGTGGACGCCAACGATCGAGGACTTAGCCGGCGAGGACCGTATTGAGGTAGACGTCTACTTGAATGACTTCTTTGTCAAGACAGTTGCTGTCGAGAATCAGTACTCAGACATTAATGTGATTGCGGCATCGGTTTCCGAAGTTGAGGTTGTTCACGGTGAAGAGCCGTACGTGATCGGATCGATCTACCAAGCAGGAACGATCGACGGTCCGGAAGTGATCAAACTCAATGCAACAGACGAGTCGGGGAACACAGAGACGATCGGCCAGCAGGAAGTAACGCTCTCACCGGCATTCTATCACCTTGGCGCAATCAACATCACGGCAACGTTTGACGGTCCAGGAACGTATGAACTCACCCTTGGTGATCGTAGTGCAGGCACGATCGAGGTGCTTGAAGCAGTCTCGGATATCCAAGTGATTGCAGCGTCTCGATCGACAGACGAAGTGATTGAAAATGAGGAGTTCTACGTGATTGGGTCGATCTACCAAGCCGGCACGATCGATGGGCCACAGAATACCACCCTGAATGCGACGCCGGTTGGTGGCGGAGAGACGATTGAGTTAGGGGTCGATGCGGACCGGACGCTTGCCCCAGGATTCTACCATCTTGGTGCAATCAATCTGACCGCAACGATCGACACACCAGGAACGTATGAGCTGACACTTGGCGATCGAGATGCAGGCACGATTGAGGTGATTGCAGCGAGTTCAGACATTCAAGTGATTGCAGCATCTCGATCGACAGATGAAGTGCTCGAAAATGAGGAATTCTACGTGGTTGGCTCGATCTATCAAGCAGGTAATATCGATGGGCCGCAAGACACCATCCTGACTGCAACACCAATTGACGGCGGTGAATCGATCGAACTTGGTGTTGATGAGGAACGGACGCTTTCTCCTGGGTTCTACCATCTTGGTGCGATCAACATGACCGCGACGATCGACACGCCAGGTACGTATGAGCTGACACTTGGGGATCGCAGTGCAGGCACGATCGAGGTGATTGAAGCCGTGTCGGATATTCAGGTAATTGCCGCCTCTCGATCGACAGATGAGGCGCTTGAAAATGAGCCGTTCTACGTCATTGGCTCGATCTACCAAGCAGGCAACATCGATGGGCCGCAAGACATCTCGTTGACTGCAACCCCAACAGACGGTGGGGATCCGATCGAGATTGCGGTTGACGAAGATCGAACGCTTTCTCCGGGGTTCTACCATCTTGGTGCGATCAACCTGACTGCAACGATTGACACACCAGGAACGTACGATATCGAACTTGGTGGGCGAGATGCGGGGACGATCGAGGTGATCGAAGCCGTTTCAGACATTCAAGTGATTGCAGCGTCGGCGTCCGAAGATACCATTGTCGAAGGTGACTCCTTCCACACGATCGGGTCGATCTATCAGGCAGGGACGATCGACGGTCCACAAGATATCTCGTTGACTGCAACCCCAACAGACGGTGGCAGTCCGATCGAGCTTGGTACTGATAAAGATCGAATGCTTTCACCAGGATTCTATCATCTCGGTGCGATCAATATGACCGCGACGATAGACGAACCAGGGACGTATGAAATCACACTTGGCGATCGAAGCGCTGGTGAAATTGTCGTTGAAGCGGCAGTCTCAGATATCCAAGTAATCTCTGGGTCCGTCTCTGAGATGAGTCTCACTGTTGGTGAAGAGTTCTACACCGTTGGGTCGATCTACCAGGCTGGCAACATTGATGGGCCACAGGATATTACACTGACTGCGACGCCGACTGATGGCGGTGAGACGATCGAGCTTGCGACTGCAGAAGCAGTGCTTTCGCCTGGATTCTACCATCTCGGTGCGCTCAATATTTCTGCGACGATCGACGAGCCGGGACAGTATGAACTCACCCTTGGCGATCGGGTGGTCGGAACGGTCGGTGTCGATGAATCACCGTCAGATATCCAAGTGATTGCAGCATCGTTGTCTGAGATTGAGAAAATCGAAGGCGAAGACGCGTATGTCGTTGGGAGCATCTATCAAAATGGGACTGCAAACGGTGGTGAGCCACTCTCCGAGGAGATTACACTCCGAGCAACCCCAACAGACGGTGGCGAAACGATCGAGCTTGGTAGCCAGACGGTTTCGCTCTCGCCTGGGTTCTACCACCTCGGTGCGCTCAACATCAGTTTCACCATTGACGAACCCGGGACATATGACCTCACATTAGGTGAACAAGATGCAGGGACGATCGAAGTGATTGAAGCAGTTTCAGACATTCGAGTGATTGCGGCATCGGCGTCTGAAGACACTATTGTCGAAGGCGACTCCTTCCACACGATCGGGTCACTCTATCAGGGAGGGACGATCGACGGCCCAGAAGATATTGCCCTGACTGCAACCCCAACAGACGGCGGTGACCCAATTGAGATCGGTCTTGATGAGGGCCGAACGCTCACCCCCGGATTTTATCACCTCGGCGCGGTCAACCTGACCGCGACGATCGACACACCAGGAACGTACGATATCGAACTCGGTGGCCGAAATGCTGGGACGATCGAGGTACTGGAGGCTGTTTCGGATATTCAAGTGATTGCTGCATCCGCATCTGAAGATACCATTGTCGAAGGAGAATCCTTCTACACAATCGGGTCACTCTATCAGGCAGGCACGGTCGGCGGTCCAGAAGATATTGCTCTGACGGCAACTCCAACAGACGGTGGTGACCCAATTGAGATTGGTCTTGCTGAAGATCGGACGCTTGCGCCGGGATTCTACCATCTTGGTGCAGTCAATCTGACCGCAACACTTGAGACGCCGGGAACGTACGAGATTCGCCTTGGCGGTCGAGATGCAGGCACGGTCGAAGTGCTGGCAGCGGTCTCAGACATTCAGGTTATTGCTGCATCCGCATCTGAGGACACGATCGTGCAAGGAGAGTCGTTCTACACGATCGGATCGATCTACCAAGCAGGCACAATTAGCGGCCCAGAAGATATCGCCTTGACTGCAACCCCAACAGATGGTGGCGAGCCGATCGAACTTGGTTTGGATGACGGTCGGACGCTTTCTCCAGGGTTCTATCACCTTGGTGCAATTAATATGACTGCGACGATCGACGAACCTGGAACGTACGATATCGCACTGGGTGGCCGGGCTGCGGGGACAGTTGAAGTGCTGGCAGCAGCCTCCGACATCCGCGTGATCGCTGCCTCACCATCGGTGACAACGACGAGTGTTGGTTCGGAGTTCTACGTTATTGGATCACTCTACCAAGCAGGAACGATCGACGGCCCAGAGGACATCTCACTGACGGCAACCCCAACAGATGGTGGCAGTCCGATTGAGTTGGGCGTACAAGACGGAGTGACGCTCTCGCCGGGGTTCTATCATCTCGGTGCGATCAACATGACTGCGACGTTTGATTCGGCTGGAAGCTATGATCTATCGCTTGGCGATCGCAGTGCAGGCACTGTTACCGTCGAACCACCTGTTGTCGAACCACAAATAACCAATATCGATGGCTACTCGAGTGAATTTGATCCGGACCGTGACGTGGAAGTCGTCTACACGAATGAAGACACGCTCGTTTCGATCATGATCGACTCCGATCTTGCGATCGATCATGCCACCGTGCGCATTAGCTCGTTGCAGACATCGTATGTTACCTCGGTGGATGCGACACATCAGGGCGGCGATTACTGGGACGCAACAATCCCAGTTGACTCAATTCTCGATGACGGGTTGTACGAACTCACAGTCGTTGCTGCAGACGTACTGGGAACTGGTGGTATGAAAGATGCAGCGCAACTTCTCGCGATCGATCGCGATCAGCCATCACTGTCGGTCAGTATTACTGACGTTGACAGCAACGACGCAACAGTCATTGTCGAAAGCAGTGAGCCACTCTCTGGAACACCAACTGTCGAAGCGACTGTCTTTGTTGATGGATCTCAAGAGAGCGCGGATCTGGTGATGGATACAAGCGTTACACACGGAACAACGTTCACTGGAACGCTCTCATTCGATGAGAGTGGAGAGTACAACGTCTCTGCGACCGGAGTCGATCGAGCAGGAAACGAAGCAACAGATACTGCATCCGTCACGATCAACACGGCGTTTAAGCTCAGTGCAGGCGAGATTACCCTCACTAATAGCGGGACACAGATTATCTTCGATGTGAAAGATGACGCCGATAACGCCATCAAAAGCCAAGAGCTGTTCCTGGCACTCTCTGAGAATACGGTTAATCCACATCTCGACGGTGGACACACAGGTGTTGGGTTTGTTTCTGGAGAGCTTGATGGACTGTTCGATACGCTGATTGACGATGGTATTGTTGAAGGAATAACCCTCTCTGTCGCGGTTGATGATGCCGCGTTACCAACCGGAAGCGCGATTGAAGATGTCGAGATGCAGTACTTCGATACGGAGACAACCGCATGGAGTTCGGTTGAGTCAACATTCCAACAGGTCGGTGGCACAACGCATGTTGTCGCAGATGTGCCTGGATTCTCAACATACGGACTTGTTGTACCGGACACAAAGCCTCCAACGCTGACGCATGTTTCACCAACAGATGGAGACACACTCGATTCAGATCTCTCGGAGGCAACCGTCCGCTTCGAGTACGAGGATGATCTTTCGGGCGTGAACTCGAGTTCGATCGACCTCAAAATCAATGGTGTCTCAGTTGGAGGCGATGCAGATGGAGCAACACAGATCAACTCTGAAGCAGCCACTCACACGCTCTCGGTGACTGCAGGTGAGTCCTACACTGCAACGCTCACGATCGAAGACAAGGCGGGTAATGCTGCAGAGTACGAGACGAGCTTCACTGTCGAAAGCGCTGACGACGATTCGGAGTCAGACACACGTCCGCCGTCACGGCCATCCGCATCGATCGATCTCAGCCACATTGAGCTCTCGACAAGTAAAGCAACGGTTGGCGAGCCAGTGAATATCGCTGGAACGCTCGAAAATACCGGCCGTACAAGCGGTACCTACACCGCAACGCTCTCAGTAGATGGTACTTCGATCGGGACGCAAACGGTCACAGTACCTGCAAGAGACACTGTCTCGGTAAGCTTTACTCACCAGTTCGATACCGTTGGTGAGTACACGCTTGATATTGATGGACAAGTGGTGACGATCACCGTCTTTGAGCAGGAACAGACAACCGGTGATCATGCCGATAGCGACGATGACGCTACCAACACTGAGGTTGACCCATCAACAGACGATCGAGGCGAATCAGAGACAGACGAGACGAATACATCACAGCCGGTTGATGAGCCAGGAGGAGTTGCTGGACCGGATGCGGTGGAGACTGATTCAGTTATTCCTGGCTTCGGAATCACGATCGTATTGGTCACGATCGTACTGAGTGCGCTTCTCCTTGGTCGCCGGCGCCAGTAACCGCTCAGGTCCAATGATCGGGAGAGTCACGTCACCCGATCGATCATTATTATCCAGTACTAATCGTCAAAATATTCTTTGCTACACAGTCCCAATGTGTGTGTTGTTGAATAGTAGCTGACAATAATCCGGATACCACACTCACACAACAGCGATACCGTCAAAAAGCCCTGCGTTGCACATACTGTCTCGTAATAGCTGGTGTTTCGAGACCCTCCTGTCCATAGTGTGGTGTTTCCCTAATTGAGCACACAATGAATACTCCCCGTTCAGATGCACCTGTTGTCGTATCGTCCAGCGGCTGTGTCACCGTTGAGCCGATCGCTCTCAGCCCGTTATCCATCAAATGTGCAATAAAACGGGGTGTCTCCGATGTGTAAACTCACTCCAGATCTCCTCGGCTCCGCGATTGCTTCCCGGGTTGCGCGTATTGAGGGAATCGATAATATCGAATCCTCCGAACTACCGCCCGTTCAAGAGGCAATTGATTTGGATACACTCGCAAATGCGGTCAGGCATGAGAGTGTTACTGTCGCATTTGAATACTACGGGTACCAAATAGTTGTGTCAAAGGAAGCGATCGAAGTGCTCTAACGCGGCGTGCACGACGGTAGTTTCGAGGTTCCGAACGGGGAAATTACGTTCAATCTGTCTCATCCTCAAAATATATCTTTGGTCTACGCATCGACCGAACTGGTTGTGTTGTGGACATATCACCCAAACAGCTAACTCGTCTTTGAGTAACAAACCAGTATGCAACAGGGTATGGTGACTGGAGTGTATATCGCACCAGATAGTGGCGACCCAATGGAACCGAAAAGCGAAGTCGAAGCGGTTGCAAACCGCGGGCTTCGTGGCGATCGATACTTTGATAACAATGGCTTGTGGAATCTTCTGGATCAAGATCCAGACCGTGATATCAAAGGTGCAAGCGACGTGACCTTTATTGAGACAGAAGCGATTGCTGCGGCAACAGACGCTATTAACACAACAATTGAACCGGGGGCGCATCGAAGAAACATCACAACCGAAGGCGTTGCGCTCAACCATCTCGTTGGTGAACGCTTCACTGTTGGTGAAGTGGTTTGTGAAGGAATTGAACTGTGTGAACCATGCGGATATATGCAGTCACTGATTGGTGAGTCAGAGCTGAGTGAGGCACTTGTCCACCGTGGCGGGCTTAATGCGACGATCGTTACAGCAGGTATCATTGCAGTTGATGATGTGATTCGGTGGGACGTATGATCCGCCTTGATCTCGGTGATGGACTCTCCGTCTCGATCGAAGATGGAGGTGAGAAACCGTTTCAGTACACCATTTCCCTGCATGGTGGGCACGTAATTAGCTATCAGACAAGTGCAGATGTACGCAAACCTGCTGGTCGTGTTGGAGTCCGAAACATGGTCTGTCGACACGTTACTGACCGCTCGAAGGCCAACGTTGAGGAGCAAATCCAGAAAGAAGCCTCAAAACAGGCGTCTGCGATCGAGACGATTTGTAAATAGACAAATACCTATGTGTATTGGTGTTTGTTATTTATGATATGAAGAATAGTAGGAAGTAATGAATATTGGATATCCATTCTCCTGTAGAATACACGCTCCCTTTGGGCGATCTGTGGAGGCATAGCTGGTGTCGTTGAATCCATCGCGTATACCAGCAATGGCGGCGATCAAGGAGCCGATTTCACTGCTCTTGATTGATGATGACGAGCGGTGGCTCTGGGTAACCGAGCAGCTGTTGTCTGAGCAACACGACTTGTTTGTAATTGAGACTGCTACAGGGTTTCACAGCGGACAACGGAAAATCGAGGCGATCGATCCGGACTGTGTTGTCTGTGATTATCAACTTGGGGATGGAACTGGACTTCAGTTGCTTACGTGGGTTCGAGAACGCGACCGAACACAGCCATTTGTGCTGATTACTGGCCGTGGAAGCGAAGACGTTGCAAGCGACGCGATCAGCAAGGGGGTCACAGAATACCTCTCGAAATCGGAGAACAACAACTGCGAATTGCTTGCAAGATATGTACTGAACGCAGTCACGCAGCACCGAACAGAGCATGCACTGCAACAAGAGCAACGTACGAATAATCAGATTCTCGAACTTGTTACCGCAACAACCGATCACGAAGCAATCCTGCAACAGTTGTGTCAACTACTGGTTGATGAGTATGATTATCGGTGCGTATGGATCGGTCGGTTTGGTTCGGAGGTTCACATTCATCCACAGGCGGCTGCTGGTGACACTCGGTATCTAGATCTGCTTCTTGATACTACTGGCACCCCGCGTGTTGATGATGATCCTGTGTTGTTGGCGCTTAGCTATGGTGAACAGACCGCTGTGTCAGACATCCACAGCGCGACAAACGCAATTAACTCATCGATCGCAGAGGGAGCAGATGGTAGCATAGACCGTTCATGGACGTCGTTAGCAACGCAGTGTGGAATCTCGTCGGCTGTCGGCGTGCCGATCGAACGAGATGGTGTCTGTATCGGTGTTCTCGGTGTGTATTCTGAGGAGACGGCAGGTGTGAGTGACGCACAAAAACAACTGCTTGTTGCACAAGCAAATATCGTGGGCTACCTCTCGCGCGTCAGTGGGTGGAAACAGTCGCTGCTCTCAAACGAGATGGTTCGGGTTGATATTACAATCAAAGACGACCGTGTTCCGTTGCTTGCAGCAGCAGCGAGCCTCCCAAACACTCCCCGTCTTGAGGTACAGTCGGTCAACATACGTGAGAATGGACGGCGGATCTATCTTGTGACAACTTCTGATCCCGTTGACTGGTCTCAACTCTCACAGACAGCTGTTGAACTTATTGCCGTCTCGACACAGCCTCCAGTAACGGCCACAATCGCAACAGAAACTCTGATTCCCGAAGAGGTTGCTGTTGATAATGGTGCCACGTTCGATCGAAGCGTCATCGAGAACAATTCGATGGTACTCTCGATACGAATTCCCAATGGTGAGAAACTGTCGCCGATCGTCGATGCATTGCGATCGAAGTTTGGAAGCGTAAGCGTGTCGCGAAAATGGCGAGATAATATAATGAGTATCGCTGCCACCGGCCAAAACCCAATCGAGACACTCACTGATCGACAGCGCGAAGTGCTACAACATGCGTACTATGGTGGCTACTTCAACTTTCCACGGGGGATCTCTGCAACTGAGATTGCAGAACAACTTGGTGTTTCACAACCAACCGTCTCACAGCACCTCCAAGCAGCAGAGAAAAAAGTGTTTTCAAGCCTCTTTGCAGAGAGATACGAGTGAGTGCGACGAATGGACCACACTGCACTCATCTTCTCCAGTTTTGAAGCGGCATTCGCGATTGTAACGATTATCATTGTACAGATATCGTGGCGCTATCGCGATCGAGTAACTGGATTTCCGTTGTTAGTGACGGCGGTGAGTGCAGCCGCATATGCGATTGCGAGTTTTATCATGCCATTTGTGTCCGATCCGCTCACGTGGCATTTGGTGAACAATATCCGATATCCGCTTGGTGCACTGATTGCAACGGGCTCGTTCTTTATTGCGGTTGAGTTCACGCAGAACGAACAGTACAAACATCCGATTGTAATTGGTATCTTTGGATTTCTCGTGTTATTGGATGCGACAGTTGCACTCACTGATCCGATACATCGGCTGATGATTGCAGATCAGTTCGTCACTGAGACTGGAATTTACGCGGCCGTTCTTGGGCCGTTGTTTTGGGTACACGTTATTGTTGGACTTGGAATCGGCTCAGTAAGCATTAGCATATTATTGTCAAACCTCCGGGAGGCACGAGGTGTCTATCGAACACAGAATGTCGTGCTGGTTGTTGCCCTCGGTATCTTAGCGATCTTTTTTGCCGTCCAATCAGTTGCGGCAATCAACGATCGATTCGATCTTGCAACGGTTGGCATCGTTGGATACTGTAGTCTCATCCTGTGGGGCCTGTTTAGAGCAGACCTGCTCAAGACGGTCCCCGTTTCAAGAGAGACACTATTAAAAAGCATGGATGATCCCGTTATCGCACTCAACGAGAATGATGTTGTGGTTGATCTAAATGCGGCTGCGATCGAGTTATTTTCCGTCGATGACACTGCAATCGGGAGTGATGTGGAGGCGGTGTTCGCTGAGTATCCTGCACTCAAAACACGGGTTGGCAGAGTGGAGCTTGAAGCAGAGACACGAGATGAAATTACCCTCTCACGCAACGGCGTCACACAGTATTACGATCTATTGGTCTCACCGATCGTGTCCCGAGATACAACCAGTCCGACCGTTAATGGGACGCTTGGTCGGATTGTCGTGCTTCGGGACATCACCGACCGAAAGCAGTACGAAACCCGAATTGAAACTCATAACCGAACGCTCGAACGGCTGGCAAATGTGATCTCTCATGATCTTCGCAGCCCGATGGCGACTGCTCAAAACCTCGTTACGATACTGAAACTGAATATTGATGAGCCAAACGAATCAGCCGAACGATCGCTTTCGGAGTTAGAGGCGTTAATTGGTGATATTGAAGCCTTTGCAAGCCATCTTCCTGCGCTCGCTCGCGAAAGTACCTACGTTGAGCATCCAACGGAGTTTGAGCTTGCCCCAATCGCAGCTGCTGCGTGGCGGGCGGTTGATACTGATGGCCTGTCGCTACTGGTTGCTGATGAGATCACGCTTTCCGGTGATCCACGGCGACTCAGACAGGTGCTACAGAACCTGTTTCAAAATACGGCCCAACACGCACGACCAACCGCAACCACAGTGACGATCGGACACCTAGCCGATCGGGATGGGTTCTTTATCGAGGATGACGGCCCTGGAATTGGGGCTGCACAAGACAACGAGATATTCGATTATGGGATGAGCACCGGTGATGGCACCGGTATCGGATTAGCAATTGTGCGAACGATCGTCGAAGCACACAGTTGGCGTATCTCCGTAACGCATAGCGATCGGGGTGGCGCACGGTTTGAGATCGATACGAATCCAACCTGAGTGTGTCAATTTTCGCTCCGAGATCGCTTGAGGGATCGATCGTCGGTGAACCGTTTACGGATTTAAAAAGGACTGTATACGGGTTGCATATCTCGCTACCAGTGGCCAACCCAATAGTTTGCTGTAAGAACCGCACCGCCGAGCCAAATTAAATGGTCATTGCTATTCGTCAGATCGATATTGAGTGCCTCGTTCTGTGCACTTCCTACAACACGTATCTTTGCATTCTTCGCAGCGTCATCATGAAACCAAAACCCAAATCTTAAAGGTAGTGTCCAATCGTAAAGTTCATCGCCATTGTCATCGGTGACTGTTGCCTCCATTACATATCCTCCAAGATTCACGCACGCAAGTGTCAGGTTCATCCGATTAGGATCAATCGACCCGTATCGTTTGGACTGATCGTCGGAGACAAAGAGGAGAAAATCGTAGATTCTATGATTGTAATCGTTAACATCGAACCAGCCTCGGAAGCGCATATTGTGGGCGTCAATCCAATCTGGCTCTCCGGCCCCAGTCGATCCAGCAAGGTCACTCCCACCAGTGGGCTCTTCAAGATCCTCCAAAGACTCAATTCTGATCTCCCCAGCCTCTGGAGACTCATCTGAAGCGTCTGGTTCACCTGATGCGGGTGCACCGATACAACCTGCAATGGCCGCACTAGTCAGTGTTGCGCCAGTTGCGAGAAATGCACGTCGAGAGTGCCACGGTTTATTCATGATGTACAGAATAGCTAGGTAACGGATAAGTCAGATACCTATACATCATGGTAGTAGGGGCTTTCTTCGAGGAGCGGTCGATCCTTTGTCACCAGCGGCCGATCCAATAGCTCGCAGTAAGAACCGCCCCGCTGAGCCAAATTTCATGGTGTCTGCCCTCCGTAAGATCTATTTCGAGCGCCTCGTTTTGGGCACTCCCAAGAACGCGAATTTCAGCAGTCGTCGAGCTATAGCTTCTGATCCACCAAGCTTGTGCAAAGTTTCGACGTTTCGTATACAATGAGTTTCCGTCTTCATCAAACAGTTTTATTTCGACTGTATATCCTGCTCTATTGACAATCGATAGTGAAATGTCTTCATTATGATATGGCATGGCCGGATTGTACCGATCCGCATCATACCAGCCTCGGAACCGCATATTATGCGCATCAATCCAGTCGGGTTCTCCGTCTCCAGCAGTTCCTGCAAGATCACTGCCACCACCAGGCTCTTCGAGATCGTCCGCAGATTGTATTCTGATATCTCCCTCTCCGGGTGAGCGATCGGAGGCCTCTGTTTCTCCAGAGGCAGGCGCACCGATACACCCTGCAATAGCCGTACCAGTTAGTGTTGCGCCAGTTGCGAGAAACGCACGTCGAGAGTGCCACGATTTGTTCATGATGTACAGAATAGCTAGGTAACGGATAAGTCAGATACCTATACATCATGGTATTGTGGCGGCGGTGCTTGCTAACTCTTTTCGGGAGGCACAGCGGCACGCAAATCTGGCTGTGTCCGAGTCAGTTGTCGATACCGGCGCAAGAATACCCACAACACAAGATATGAAACCAGCCCGCTTGCGATCGCAACCGGTCGACCGAACACCTCGAAAAGGACGATCAAATTAAACAGTGCGTGCAGTAAGACCGCGAGGCAGTAGCCGTAGACAACAAACAGCGGCCAAAAACCGAACTCATCGAGCGTCCCATTATATAAATGATACAGCGTGACACCGATGACTCCAGTTGCGGTGCCGTGCATAATTGTCGTTGAGACGCTGCGTGTGATAACATACTGCGTCAGTTCAATCGTCGCAAGGTCTTGTGCACGGATGAGAAACGAAAAGTTCTCGACGAGGCTGAAACCGAACCCAACAAAAATTGCGGCCAGAATGAACTCATGTCTCGCGAGGTAGCGACGAGCGGCGATCGCAACGGCAAACAGCGGCAGCGCCTTGAGGAACTCTTCAACGATCGGCGCAAACTGAATCTGTAGATCTCGCGTTGAGAGCCGGAACATGAACAGCAGTTCCGTATTAATTTCCGATGCGAGAAAGCCAGCGATCGCACCCCAGACAAAGAATAACAACAGAAAGCGTGTCTGGGGGTTATCGACAAGCAGAATCAGTAACAACAGTGGAACCGTAATTGCAACCGACAGCGCAAGCATCATCGGAGCCATCCCTCCTGTTCATATCGTAGCAATGAAGCTGCAATCAGTGTCGCAGACACATACCAGACTGGATCAAGAAACTCTACTGTAAGCTGTGGTGTAATAATTGCAATTGTCGTATATGTAATGTCTGATATTGCAAAGAGCGCGACACCGATTGCAATCCCCCGAAACCGATGTGACAGCAGCAGGTTTGTTGCAATCGCCAGCGAAGCGCCCGCGAGTGTCACATACCAGAGGCTATAGACAAATCGACCGATCGGGATCGGTTGGCCGATCGTTGCAACGGCAAGCAACACTGGACCCGCAATGATAATCGGCACAAGCGATCGTCGAAGTCTAATCTCGGCATGTCTGTGAAGATACAGCAACGTTGGGAGTATTAACAGATAGAACGCCTGAAACCCGAGTTCTGCAACGGATGGGTACGTGATCGGAACGCTCGCAAGATAGACATACAGCGTCCAGTACACGTGGGCTAGTGTCCAGCCGCTAAGTGCTAATCCAGCAACTAACAGCACTAATCGCTGGTAGTGATAATAACCGACAAATAACAGCGACACTGCGAGCATAAAAAATCCATTCATCAGCAAGTAATGTAGATCCAAGAAGACCTCACTGAACAGTGTTGTCCCACTGAACGTATCGGTAAGCAGTACCCCTCCGACCCCGATCGCTGCAATGATCGCACAGGCGAACACCGCGAGTGACACAGACTGGAGTGGATGTTCGCGAATCATCTATAGGATATACGGACTGTCGCGCGGCTTAACTGATTGGGTTGTTGTGATACCAATTGTCGCAGATATCTGTCTGTTCCTTGCCAGTGAACTCTCATCGTATATGACTGCTGAGTCAATCGTTGTTGATTGGGTGTGTATCAAAAGCGTCTAAGAAAAAACAGCGAGAGGTTCACAGGTCAGGTGACCTGTGGTCGTTTGCAACAGGGCAAGTTACTTATCCATCAATCATAGCACGAAATAAATTGTGTGGAGAATATGACAAAAGAGAGATATTAAAAATGCAATGATTAGATTGTGCGCAAGGAATATTTACAATATTACATCTGATTCGACTATTTATTATATTATAAATTTTTAATTAACTTACAGCTATTTTCAGATATTAATTTTCGGCTCTTACTAAAAATGTGATTGGTTAGATACATATATAGAAATTTGAATTTTAGCTTGATAATGGTAGAGACAAAGTTATTTTTAAATGTAGCATTACTGATAATTTTTAACAAACGAATAAACTCGATACATTTTTTCAGCGGTTTATTAATTATTTGCACACTATTCCTTCAGGAAAAGATATAAGTCAGAATAATATACAGTTACAGTTGCTAACGCACATGAATTATTCCCCAAAATTTAGTACAGTACTCGCAATCTTTTTTGCAGCCATTATGCTCACCACACCGGTAGCAATGGCTGCACCTGGTGTCGACTCCTCCAATTCAGGAGAAATTCCAGATGCGAGTCTAGATGAAGTACAGACCCAATCTCCAGATGAGGTTGAAGTCTCATCTGAGCTTGAATCTGAGGATTCAAACGGAGAAATAACCGAAGTCTTAGTCAGATTAGATGCTGACTCATCACAGTTCCGCAGTAATGTGGAAGATGAGGTTGACTCCGTCTCAGATGAACAAGAACAACTCAAACAAGACGCAGAAATTACTCAACAAACCCTCGAAAGATATGCAGAGTCGGATGAGGGAATCGAGATCATAAACAGTTTCTGGCTTGTTAACGCCGCACTTGTCGAGATCGACACAGAAGAGACTGATCTCGATGACATTGCATCAGTTGATGGTGTATCCGAGCTTCATCCAAACTACAACGTAGAGTTGGTTGAACCAGATGGTGACGTCGATTCAAATGAATTTGGCGACGCAGACTACACGTATGGGCTGGAACAAATTAATGCTCCAAACGTGTGGGACGATTTTGATACACAAGGTGAAGACACATCTGTTGCAGTTGTTGATACTGGTATCAATGCAGATCATATTGAGTTCGCCGATCGTGACGAAATCGATGATAATTGGGCTGCATTCGACTTCAACGGTCTAGAAATGGACACCGAACCGTTTGATGAGAATGGTCATGGAACACACGTTGCTGGAACTGTTCTCGGTGGGGACGCCTCCGGAACCAGTATCGGTGTCGCACCCGATGCAGAACTGATCCCGATCAACGTGTTCCCTGATCCAGACGGTGGAACGACGCTTGCCGCAATTATTGGTGGGCTTGAGAATGCAGTCGAGCAAGGAGCAGATGTTGCGAACTTCAGCCTCGGTGGTGCTGGGTTTGCCGCAATCTACATTGATCTTGTAAAGAACGCCAAAGAAGCTGGAACGCTCATAGTCTCCTCTTCAGGTAACGACGGGCCAGGCTCTGATGGAACGCCTGCGAATGTGTTTAACAGCTCTGCGATCGGTGCAACCGATGAAAACGCGCAAGTAACTGACTTTTCGACCGGATCGGAGGTTGATACGGAGGCAACATGGGGAACAATCGCCCCAAGCAGTTGGCCTGATGAGTACGTTACTCCTGACTTTTCTGCACCCGGTGCGGATGTTATGAGTTCGTATGTCCCTGGCGATGATGAATACACTGCACTCAGCGGGACGAGTATGGCTGCCCCACACGTTGCCGGGGCTGCAGCACTTCTCATGTCCGAACATGACCTCTCACCATCCGAGGTGAAAGACCTGCTTGAAGAGACCGCAACGAAACCGAACCCATCCGAGATTAGTAGTGCGACGATCGGAGATGCTGAAATGGTCAGTAGTGGACAAGGAGACAATCTCTTTGATGATGATGTTGCTGATGTCCGATACGGCTACGGAATTGCCGACGTGTATGCAGCGTTCATCTACCTTGATGAAAACACTGCCACGATCGAAGGCGAGGTAACCGATGGCGAGGACGCAGTCGGTGAACAGATTGTTGACGTTGACGATCCTGGTATTCGAAGCGTCAAAACGGATGACGATGGAGAGTTTGTCGTTGACGTTGTCGCTGGAGAATACGAATTCTCCGTCGACAGCTTTGGTGAAACGGCCAGCGAAACCGTCTCTGTCGGTGATGGTGAAACTGAAACAGTATCGCTCGAACTGAGTAACGTTGCTGCTGTTGAGCTACTCCAATCGCAGCCACCAGAGGTTGCGTCTGGAGATGGCTTTGACATTGCTGTCAATGCAGCAAACATTGAAGAGATTATTGTCGACTTTGGCGAGGATTCCACAGTTTCAAAAGAGAATGTGACTGTGATGCTCGGTGAAGACGAAATCGAACTCGGAGTGCCAACAGACCTTACTGATGAAGAAGATCTCTTTACTGGTGAAGCAGTAATCAGCGTCACAACAGATGCTGATGCTGGTGAAAGTCTAGAGCTCGTACACACATTCACTGGCTCTGGTTCGGATATTGAAGACGTCTCATCAGGTGTGACTCAAGTACTTGCTGAGGATGCTGAACCAGAAAACGTCGAACTCGTTGAGTTTGACGCGGCTGATGAAGTTATCCCGAGCCAGCCATCGCTTGCTGGAACTGTCACTCTCGAAAACCCAGGTGACTTTACTCAAGACGTTACTGTCGCACACTCAATTATTTCGCCACCACTCGGTCTGTTCCCAGAACAAGTCACTGTTGGGGCAGGAGAGACTGTTGAGGTAGATATCGGACCATATAATTGGTTTGTTATTGGCGATCCTGGCATAAGTATTAATCACAGGGTAGATGTCTTCCAAGACGGCTCTACGGTTGAAAGTGGTGTCGAAACAACGGAGTTTGTTGGCGCAACCGGCTCAGCCGGTACTGTCACTGATGTAGATACTGGTGAACCGATCGTCGGTGCAACTGTAACCGTCACTGACCCTGCCGGTGAAGAGTTCGTCGGCATTAGTGGTGTATCAGGTGAATATGATGTTGGTGGTCCCGAACTACCAGGAACATACACTGTCGAAGTTGCACACGATGGATACGTAACCACAGAAACAGAGGTTGATGTTGAAGATGGACCAGTCCAAGCAGATGTCGAACTTGTAAGCGATCCTGTCTATGAGTTCTCGATGGATGCTGACGAGGTCTACTCGATCGGTATTCCAGGCCCAATTGAGGGTGATACTGTCGGTGACGTAATCGAGGCAGATACTGAAGGAGTCATCTACGCATACGATCCCGAAACTGGTGGTTGGACACAAGCAGCAGTTGATGACAGTGTTAGTGCACTCGATGCACTCGTCGTCATTCCAACTGAAGACGCAAATGCATCGATCGAACTCGCGGGTGATGCTGGCGATAGCAGCACTGCAGCGCCTGTCGATCGGAACATCGAAGAAGGATGGAACTTCATTGCACCATCCTCGTACAATACACCAGATAATGCGTTTGTGACCACTTCAGAGGAACTCCGTATCCTCCAGATAGGATCACACACTGAACCAGCCTCAGGAATGGCGATCGACGGTGAGTTCAGTGATGGATCGCTGTTCGATGATGTTGGGTCCGAGGTTGTAAACCCATTCTCTGGATACTTTGTCTTCGTTGATGATGACGGTGTCCACTCAGGAGAGCTGTACGACGGTCTCTCCCTTGCAGACGCAAATGAACGACTGAACCTTGATACAGAGGCGTTCTCTGTTGATATTGTCGGTGAGAATAGTGATCAGCTTATCACTGATGCATCTGTCACTGTTGAGAACACGTCATTTGCAACTGTGAGCACAGATGCTTCAACTGGGTCTGATGGTATCATTGGTTTGAACCACCTTCCAGAAGATGAAGAACAAGTACTTTCGATTGAAGCAGACGGCTTCGTTGATGACCGTGTAACAGCAGATAATGATAGTTCCGTCACATTGCAAGAAGAGCGGTTCTTCCAAATTGATGACTTTGAAATCAGTGAAACAACACTCGAACCAGGTCAAGAGTTCGAGGTTGAATACACAGTCACCAACGTTGGGGCTGAAACAGCAATGCAGGCTGTTGAGGTTGAATTCGGACAGAATGTCCAACTAGCACGATCGGAGATGGATACATTTGCCATTAGCTCACAGATGATCGAGCTTGAACCGGGTGAATCCGAAACCGTGACTGTCACCGATGTTGTCTCCGAACAGCAACCAGTTGCACCACAAGAGGTTGCGGTCATCACGAACGCAGCAGGAGCTGACCTCCAAGATACCGAAGCGATCGACGTTGAGGTCATTCCAGAAATCGATGAGGTTGAGCTTAGCTTCAACGAACAGGCAGTCGGTGTTGATGAAGAGGGTGACCAAGCAGTCGTTGTTGAAGATGTGACTGCAGAAGCTGGTCAGTACGTTGTTATTACTGAAGACGGCGAAGACGTCACAGAAGTTGGCGCGGTCCAACTTAACGACAGAGTCGTTGGTGAAGATGTTGTTGTTCCAGTCGATGATGCAACACCTGGCACGCATGTCGCACACATTGTAGAAGATCTCTCCGAATTTACGGATGAATCAGCAGACACAAGCGACGAGGAATCGGTCCTTGTTACTGACGATGCTGATGTTCTCGATGCAGTATTGACATTTGAAGATGATAGCTTCGACAGCGAAACTGATGTTGTGACTGTCGAGGAAGCATCTGTCTTTGATGGAGCGGATGATGAACGGAACTTCACCGTTGATCTGCACCCAACAGATGCAGATGGAAACATCATCGCGGATGAGGCAGTCGGACAATCCGCAAACCTCACTGGCGAAAACACTGATGTGAGTATCGATCTTGACGAGAATATCACGGCAACTGACGAGTATGTTGCAATGATCCATCTCGGCGACTCTGAAGAACCTCTTTCGACACCTGCACTCACCGCTGCAGCAGGGAGTGGATTTGCACCAGTTGTTGATTCAGCTGAGGTAGAGATTGTCCCTGATGTAGGGTTCATGATCGAGTCGCTCGACGCACCTGAGTCAGTCCTTCTTGGACAGAGCTTCGAGGCAGAAGCGACGATCAAAAATGTCCGTGACGACACTGCAACACAAACTGTGACCTTCGAGTTTGATGGAGACGAGATTGCAGCGGAAGATGTTGAAATCGAAGGCGGAGAAACAGAGACCATCGTCTTTGGTCCTGTTGATTCCGAAGATATCGGTGCTGGTGAGTTCGAACACCGCGTCTCAACTGACGATGATTATGAGACCGCACCGATCGAAATCACGTCGACAAACGTTGAGCTAAACGAGCAAGCACTTGGCACTGACGCTGACGGCGAGGATGCAATCCTTGTTGATGATGTAAGTGCCGGTGCTGGTCTGTATGTTGTCGTGACTGATACAGATCTCAACGAAGTTGGATCGGTACAACTCGAGGAGTCGCTTGCAAACGAATCCGTTACAGTCCCAGTCGATTCGACGGCGGGAACACATGTTGCGCACGTTACGAGCAATCCAAATGATCTCGAATCAATGGATACCGACAGCAGCCAGGAGAACCTTCTCGTGAACGATGCTGCATCAATCTTTGCAGCAACACTCGAGTTCGGCGATCAGGATGTTGATGCCGGTGCTGAGGAAGTGAACGTCTCTGTCGCCAATTTAGTTGATGGAATGGATGATGACACGGAATTTGTCGTTGACCTACATCCAACAACCGAGGATGGGGACATTATTGGTGATGAGGCCGTTGGCCAATCAGAAACAATCACTGGTGAAAATGAGGAAGTAACGATCGAACTCGAGGAAGAACTCGAGGAATCCGATGAGTTCGTTGCAATGCTCCACGTAGGGCCAAGTGGCGAGCCGCTCTCAACGCCACCGATCTTGACGCTTGATGGTGATGAGCTCGTACCAGTCGTTGATTCAGGAGAAGTTACAGTTGACGACGATGAGCAAGCGTCGATGACTGCTCCAGCAACGGTTGCTGTTGCAGGACTCTAAAAAAACGCCCATTTTTATTTATACAACTTATCAATGAGAAAAATAATGGAGACTGATAATACATGAGCGGGCAACACAAGCGCTTGTTTACAGTTCTGATAGCGATCGCAATGCTGCTCTCTGTCGTTGCAGTTGGCGGAGTTGGATCAGTGGTTGCACAGGAAGATAGCCCAGAACCAATTCCTGCAAGCTACTACGGGCAAGCGACGATCGGTGGTGAGCCAGTCCCAGAAGGGACCGTAATCACCGCTGAAGTCAATGGCGAAGAACGTGGGTCAATCACCGTTACTGAAGACGGAGCGTTCGGTGGACCTGCAGTAGGTGACGACAAACTGGTTGTTAACGCAAGTGATGATGAAGCAGGCGAAGAAGTGACGTTCCTAGTCGCAGGTGAAGAGGTAGAAACTGATCCAGACTCCGTGACGTGGGAATCTGGCGCAGTTGAAGAGATTACACTCGCTGGCGATGATATAGACATTCCTGTGTTCGACCTAGCGCTCGATGAAGACGATTCGACACTCGCCGTTGAAGAGGGCGAGACAGCAACGGTTGCGGTCTCAGTCACGAATACTGGTGATTCAGGAAGTGACACGCTCTCATTTGAAATCGATGGTGACGAAGTCGATACCGAGACGATCGATATTGACGCAGGCGATACTGAAACCGTAACGTTCACTGAAACGCTTGATACCGTTGGTGAGATCGACGCAGCAGTTGTGTCTGCGGCTGACAGGCTTGATGTGACACTCGAAGCCGAAGAAGCAGATGACGATGATCCAGCACCATCGCCACCAAGCGATCCATCACCACCGCCTGCTGACGATGACGATGACGATGCAGACGAGGCAGATGAAGAGGGCGAGGATGATCCAGCAGACGATCCTGAAGAGGATGTTGTCGACCCCGTTAGCTCATCCACAGCAGCGGTAAGCGTTGATACAGAGACAAACCGATCGACTGCACGGTTTGAGAACGTCTCAGTCTCATCGGTCTCGTTCGACTCTACTGAGATCGTCGGAGACACCACAGTCGAATCCTTTGAGCGTGCACAGGATAGCGACCCTGACGCATCAGATCCACCAGGCTCAACCGGTACTGTGCAGCGCATTACCGTTCCTGACGGTGCTGAAGACACCGCTGCACTGATTAGCTTCTCGGTCGATCTGGATGCGGTTCCAGATGCAGATCCAGAAGACTACACACCTTACCGTCTGGCATCCGGTGAGTGGGAGCAACTCGACGTTGAATCACGCGATATTGGTGACGACACGGTGACGATAGAAGCGGAAACACCTGGTTTCTCAACATTCGCTGTGAGTGCGGTCGAGACACCTGACGCAGTTGCAGCAATCGAGCCAACGGAGATTGCAGCCGGAGACACCGCGACGCTTTCGGCTGCAGAATCAACCGATCGATATGGTGAGATTGTTTCGTACGAGTGGGTGATTGACGGCGACGTTGTTGGTACAGATGAAACAGTCGATGTCAGTCCTGACGCAGGCGAGTACGACGTAGTGCTCACGGTGACGAATGATGCAGGTGAAGAAGCGACAGACACCGCAGTGTTGAGTGTCGATGCCGGTGAGCAACCGGTGACCGTTACCGTCACTGATGAAGACGACTCCGCGATCGCGGATGCAACCGTCACGATCGACGGACAAACCGAAACAACCGACGAAAACGGTGATGCAATCTTCGAACTCGCTGACGGTGACTACACTGCATCGATCGCCGCTGATGGCTTTGTCGATGAGGACGTTGCAGTCACAGTTGATGGTGAAACCACGGTAACCGGAACGCTCGCTATGGAGACTGACGATGGAATTCCTGGATTTGGAATACCTGTTGCGCTCACTGCGCTCTTGCTTTTGACGATCGGTCTACACCGACGGCAATAGCACGGTCTCCTCCGACGATTCCTATCTTTTTAACGAGAGAAACCCGGCGTTTACGCCGTCAACAGAACGCTTAGCTTCTGGTTACCCACCAGATGCGCTGCGACTTGCAACGCCGCGTTCGGCGGGGATGTCACTCCGAAGACAGACCGGCATGCAACTCTGACTGTGCCTGAGTCAATTGTCAATACCGGCGCAAGAATACCCACAGGACAAGGGACGAGATCAATCCATTTGCGATCGCACAGGCGAACACCGCGAGTGACACAGACTGGAGTGGATGTTCGCGAATCATCCAGAGAATATCCGGACTGTCGCGCGGCTTAACTGATTGGGTTGTTTTGAAGCAACGCTGTGAGTTAGGGCTGTGCGACCGTTTGGTTCGGGAGCTGTATCCTGACGATCGTCCCTTGTGGCTCATTTCTCTCCACATGGAGGGTGCCACCTGCGTTTGTGACGACCCAGTGAACAAGCCAGAGTCCACTGCCGCTGCCATGAAAGAGTTGCTCCTCGGTTTGACCTAACACGGCGATTTCGTCTTCCGGAATTCCCGTGCCCTGATCGGAGACTGCGATCGTAACGGTGTCATCGGTATGTGTCCCAGCGAGTTCAACAGTTGCTTGTGCGGAGGTGTGTTTGATGGCGTTCGTAACGAGTTCGAAAACAGCATGCTCTAATTCAGGAGTCACCGTAATTGAGAGGTCATCTGGTGCTGTGATCGTGATTGTCGCCGTCGTGTAGATCTCTTGGATATCATCTTTGACTTCGGTGAGCATCTGTTTAAGATCGAACGTCACGGCTTCATGATTTGTATTGATTTGGGCTGCAATCTTCTGTTGCTTTTCCGTGAGGGTCATCACCTTATGACCGACATCAATGATCGTTTCGGCGTGTGCTGCTGGCTCGCCGTCGGTTTTGGAGATAATGAGATCGGCATACCCCATCATAATATTTAGATCGTTGCGAAGGTTGTGCCGGAGGACGCGATTGAGCACGGCAAGCTGTTGTCCACGCTTTTTTCGATTGGTGATCTCCTCTGCGAGGCCAACAAATCGATACGGGTTCCCATCCGCGTCAAACACCGGAATTCCGCGATCGTGTATCCACCGAATCGATCCGTCCTGATGGACAATCCGATACTCGATATCATAGTGACCTTTCGCTTTGTTTTTCACGGTCTCTCTGACACGCGGTTGATCGGCTTTGTGAACCGAGTCAATAAATGAGAGCGGGTCTGCATACAGAGAGTCTCTCGATCGACCCCACACTTTCTCGTACTCCGGATTCACGTAATGCATCGTTTCGGTTTTTGCGTCGCTTACCCACAACACCTCCGTGAGATTCTCTGCAAGCTCTCGAAAGAGGACTTCGCTCTTTTCGAGTTCGTCAACGTACGTCCTGCGCTCGATACCACCTTTGAGCAGCGTCACAATTGTAACGCAGAATGATTCTTCTTCAGAGAGAAATGGCCCATAATCAGCGATCGGTTTGGGTTCGGTATAGACAACGTCTAACCGAATCTGTGTTCCAGTTGCGGTGTCCGCAGCAACGCTAAGCATCTTTTCGCGCTCTTGAAAATGAGGCGTTTGGACGGTGGTAGACCCAACTGTGAGCCGCACCTCCGCGGCATCGGGATACTGAAACGCTTGGGGGAGTTCTGTCGCAACGTCTTCAAGAATATCTCTGACTGCACGTGAGGTTGGGTCTTCCAAGAGTCTTGCAACGGTCCGGATCCCATGGAGCTCTTTGATCCGTTCATGAAGGCTCGCAATGGGCCACTGCTGCTCGATCGCATCTTGAATTGTGGCCACAAGGTCGTCGATGTGACCTGCAGCCTCCGAATATGAAATGTATTCGGTGACGTTTGCAGTAATTGCCTTCTTTGCGATCGCTTCCGAACTGTCTGTTGGATAGAGGACAACTGCGAGCTCCGGGTATGACTGGGTGAGTGATTCGATGAATTCGAAGACGTCCGTATTCGGGAGCGTCTCGGGGAGTAATAGACACTGAATTTCCGATTTCTTCGAAAGCAGCTCTGTGGCTTCCGCTGCCGTCGAGACGGCACGTACCTCGTAGGCAGGTTGGTGTTTGAGTTTTGTTGTCACCGATGTGGCATGTGGCTCGTCTCCGGTCACATAGAGTATCGGCGTCATAACAAACTCATCTACTTGTATTGTTGGATTTGTGTTAGGATAACAGTGCTGATATCACGGTGTCGTCTTCGAAGCCACCGCCAGCAAGGACTGCCAGCGCTGGTAGCGATTCGGTTACAATCCAAGGAACCCTTCGATCGTTGCGAAGAGTGCACTGGTGTCGAACAGAATCCCACTTAACAGTGCGGCAAGCACGACAAAGGTGATTTTTCCGTATCGGCTGATGAGCACCCGTGTCGATGTTGGCAGCCGAGCACGCACCGGTGGGAGCGTCATAAACCCTAAGAATATGCTTAGCGAGCCTGCGAGGAGGTTCTCTTGCACGTTCGAGAATCCGATGTAGAGGACGAACGTTCCTGCGGTGTATGAGAGAATCTTGCCCTTCTTGAGCCAGATCTGGTTGAGAAGCCCTGTTTTCGTCCCTTCATCAATTGCGTCGTCCGTCTCGTCTGTCTCGTCCGTCTCATCTGTCTCTTCGATCGGTTCGCCTCCAACTTCGACCGTCACGTCTGTGGCATCGGTCTCACAGTCGATCGTAAAGCCAAGCGACTTTCCAGCGTCCTCCGGTTTTACCTCATATTCAAGCTGTATCGGCTCCGTTTCATGTGGCTCAACCTCGAGCGCTTGTGAATCTTCCTCCTCATTTAATGCAAGCGAAATCATCCGTGCACCCACGATATCTCCCTTATTTTCGATCGCGATCGTGAATGTAATCGTCTCGCCAACTTCGACGCCGTCGTCAGCACCTCCCACACTCACTGCACCGACCACAAATGCAGCCTGTTCAGGCTCTGCAAGCAGTGCCGATGCGGCACCTGGAACCGCGGCGACCGCTTTGGCAACGCTCTCTGGTGCGGCTGCTGCAAACAGCTCCGTCCGTGAGAAGAGCACAATGCCAAGCCAGCCTGCCGCTGCTCCAGCACCCCCGCCAACAACGACTCTTGATGCATTGGTCCATCCACTACTCGTTGGTGGAACCGCTGCGGCTTCCTGTGGTGTCTCCGTTTCATTCTCGGTTGGTTCTGGCGTCTCCGTCTCCGTTTCCGTTGATGCGTCTGTCAGTGACGACTCTTCCGTTGGGATTGGTGTTTCAGTTGGCGTTGGAGTTGGTGTTGGCGTCTCAGTCGGAGTTGGGGTTGACCTGCTCGGTCGAGGGGTGCTCTGGCTTGGTGTGGACGTTTCTTCGATCGTGAAACTGCCGGTTGCAGTATCAGTTGCACCAGTATCTGATTGAATTGATGCAGCCCACGTGTACTCACCTGATGACAGCTCATCAGTGACGTATTCTCTCGTTATGCTGCCGGTTTCTGGGGGCAGATAATCGTCGGTTAGAACGACTTCATCATCAAACTCAAATTCAACCGTCCCTTCAGTGAATGCGCCGTTCGGGTCTGTGATTTCAATTGTGAACGTCACGGAGTCATCCTCTTCTGGGGCAGATGGATCAAACGAAACCGAGACCTCCACAGATTCAAAGACCGTAATATCTGCGACAGCACTAAACCCGCTGGCTTCTGCAGTGAGTGGTACGGTCCCAGCACTTTCTCCAGTGATCGACCCCTGATCGGTAATACTTGCGATCGTAGAATCGTCGCTTACATACGATGCGGGTTCAGTTGCGGTAACGCTCCGATCGGCAAGGAGTTCGACTGTGACTGCTGCTTGTGCTGTTTCTTCGACGGCGATCTCTGCTGGGTCAAGTTCGACGCTGTAATCTAAGACGTGGTCAACGAGTTCTGGGTACTCGTCTGTTGCAATCCACGTAGGATTAAATGAAAACTCCATCTCTGTTAGACTTGACTCGCCTTGCATCTGGTCTGTGGTCAAACCACTCACTGACTCAGTAGTACCGTCACCAAGCGCATCTTCGACACCACTTGCAGCAGTATCCCAGTAGACATCAGTGATATCTGGTTCAGCGTTGAGTTCACCAGCAAATCCGCCACCACCATCTGTGACGGCTCCTGCTGCGTATGATGTTCGAACAATACCTTCATCAATAGTTCCAATGAGGCCACCATACTGTGAGTCTCCATCAACGTCCCCAACAGCGTACGTGTTCTCGATCGTTCCAAGTTCATTTAGTCCGACTAGACCACCGATACTGGTGTCTCCAGAAACATCACCACGTGCGGAGGAGTCTGTAACTTCACCCCCACCACTGACTTGTATATTCTGTCCGATTAGGCCTCCAACATTTGTCTCACCAGAAACGTCACCTGTCGCAGTCGTATTGAGAACGATTCCGTCATTTCTTCCGACTGCACCACCGACATCATCCTCACCGTTTACTGAGGCAGTTGAAACAGCGTTAACAACATCGCTTGTTGTCCTACCAACAATCCCACCAACCGAATTTTGACCGTTCACATCTCCTGCTGCAACGACATTAGTTACTACAACCCAATCTGATGCGGTTCCAATAATTGCACCAACATCATCGGAGTCTGTAGCCGTTACCTCAATGTCTACTTGAACCGATTGGATTTGGTCAACTTCGCCAGCAGCGTCTTCACTATTTGCACTTGTACCAACAACACCTCCAATCCCATCGCCACCATTACTTTGAACTGTCCCGGTGGCAGTCACATCAGTGATATTCCCTAGATTACGGCCAATAACCCCACCGATCGACTCCATGGAACCCTCGTCTCCGGTATCCAACTCTTCTGCCCCTGTAACGACAACGTCTGCCTCAACATCGGTTACTGATGCACCGGTGGCTGTAACCCCAACGATACCACCCACTTGAGTAAACCCTGTTGTCTCACCTTCATAATTTATGTTTGATATAGACCCATCTAGGAAACCAACTACTCCCCCAACAGCATTGACGCCAGTCACTGACGCTTCAACAAGGCTGAGATTAGATAGTTCACCAGTCTCTGCAACTGTTGAAAAGAATCCAACTCCATTATCTCCATCCCGATCGATCGACAGCCCTTCAATCATGTTCCCCTGTCCATCAAATGAGCCACTGAATGCGGTCTCTTGACCGATCGGCATGAATCCTGCGCCATCATTCCACAATTCTGTCTCACTCGCATCGATCATTGTCTCGATCGTGTAGCTTGCAGTCAGTGCGGCTTCGATCGCTTGGAGGTCATACACATCACCAAGGACGTATGGATCTTCAGTCGATCCATCACCGGATAGTTGTCTAAAGAACTCCCCGGTGAGTTCAGGGTACGAGTCCGTTGGAATCCATGTGTCATAGAACTCGAAGCCGTCGAGACCATCCATCGCCGTTACGTTCATCCCAGTCATTCGATCGGTTGCTAGCCCAGTTCCGAAGTCGTTTGGCGTGGTAACACGATCACTATCCCAGTAGACTGTTTGGAAATCAACGTCTCCTGGATCAACTGGCTCAAAACCGGGATCTTCAGCGCCCCCAACTGCACCACCGACGGCGCTTTCATCGATCGCGGTTACACTGGCTGCTGCGAAGGATGTGTTGAGCTGTGGAGAGCTTTCAGGAACAACAAAGAGACCAACAAGACCACCGACGTTTTCGCTGCCGTTTATTGAGCCAACGACTCTTGTGTTGGTGATTTCTCCGCCAACATCATTAACACCTGTAATTCCACCAACATTCGATTCACCGTCGATCGACGCATCTACCGAAACGTTTGTGATAAGACCATCATTCAAGCCGGCGATCGCACCTGTTGTATTCGGCGTCCCAGCAGCGTTTCTTGCCTGAATATTTACTGTAAGTGAAAGATTGCTAACTGTCCCTTCGTTCAATTCAAACAGGCCAATACCGGTGGTATCGCTGTGCGATCTGTTAATATATAGATCCGTAATGCTGTATCCATCACCGTCTAATGAACCAGTAAATGGTGTTTCGCCTGAACCAGTAAATACTGTTTCGCCTCCAATTGGGTTGAACCCAGACCCACCGTTCCATGATTCTGTCTCGCTTGCATCAATATCGTTTACAAGCCGATAGTCATCGTCAAGCCCGTTCGACTCGATACCGTTCAGCTCGATACCGTTCGACTCGATACACTGCAGTTGGGAGACGTTCTCGATGAGATAGGTTTCGCCATCTTGTTCATAGGTTACGATCTCACACTCAGGTGCTGTCTCTGCGATCGCAGTCCCTGCAAAGACAGTGAACCCGACCAACAAGAGACTCCCCACAAATAGACAGGCAATAAGAAACTGCTGCGATCGTGGTTGATGGGTGCCGTCGATCGAGTCGCGGTTTTGTGTGTACGTGCGTGTGTGCGTAGAGTTGTCATTGGAAAGTCGTGGTTGAATAGCCATGTGTAGGTCGGGCGCACCGAATCGAATCGACCCTACAGAGGAGAACCCTCACAGAGAAATATCGCAAACGGAGCGTTAGTACCGTCTACTAACTATCTGTATATAAGTTCAATACCTATACTTATAAAATAGTACACTCTTACTGATAACAACCGAGATATATATATTGTAATTTTGACAATATGTTTGCGTACAATGGTTTGTTTTGTTCGAGACCACTCTCTGTCTCACCTTCACATTGTGTTGCTCCCCTATCACTAAATTCACATGTCGAAATAGTACCATTTCGCCAACGAGCGATCGTCACCAGCGGCCGATCCAGTAGTTGGAAGTAAGAACCGCACCACCAAACCAAATCTCATGTTTTTCACCCGCAGGTAGATCGATGGTAAGTGCTTCGCTTTGTGCACTTCCTACGACATTGATTTCGACCGTTGCCGCTTCTGAATAGTTGAACCACCAACTGTAGGCAAAGTTAAGACGGTTGTCAGTTATCCCGTTTCCGTCCTCGTCAAAGGCTGCAATATCAACAGAGTATCCTGCGGCGTTAACAAATGCTAGTTGGATATTGCGTCTTTCATACGGCATTGCAGGATCATACTCATCCGCATAGTACCAGCCTCGGAATCGCATATTGTGTGCATCAGTCCAATCAGGCTCTCCATCACCAGCTGAGCCAGCAAGGTCACTGCCACTACCAGGCTCTTCAAGGCTATCTTCGAGACTTGTATTGACCTCCCCCTCATCTGCAAATTGTTCTCCAGCATCCGTTTCTCCGGTTGCAGGTGCTCCAATACAACCTGCAATGGCTGCACCAGTTAGTGTTGCACCGGTTGCAAGAAACTTTCGTCGAGAGTGCCACGATTTGTTCATGATTTCTGAATGGTTGGATTATGTATAAGTCAGGTGCCTATATATCAAGGTACTACGAAATTTCCTCAGCTAAAAACAGTCACCACCGGCCAACCCAGTAGCTCGCAGTGAGGACCGCGCCACTGAACCAAACCTCATGCTGTGCACCCGACGCAAGATCAATTTCGATTGCCTCACTCTGTGCACTTCCGAGAACACGTATTTTCGCAGTCCGAGCATTCAGATTGCTGAAATACCACCCGTTAGCAAAAGGCAGGCGGCGATCATGTAATGTATTTCCAATATCATCTAGGACTTCAATGTGAACAGTGTAGCCTGCACGATTGACAATGGCCAATCTAATATATTGTCGGTGGTATGATATGCCTGGTTCATAATTATCAGCATAGTACCAGCCTCGGAATCGCATGTTGTGTGCGTCGATCCAATCGGGTTTTCCGTCGCCAGCCGAGCCAGCAAGCTCACTGCCACCAGCGGGTTCTTCAAGGCCTTCTTCGAGGGTTATATTATCACTCTGGCTGTCCGGGACCTCTTCCCTAGTTTCTGTTTCTCCTCTCGTAGGTGCTCCAAGACATCCTGCAAATGCTGCCCCAGTCATCGCTGCGCCTGTTGCTAATATATCACGTCGTGAATGTAACCGGCTATTCATACTTATATAACAATTGTCTACCGGATAGCTTCGATACCTATACATCATAGTATCGTGGCTGTGGCGGTGCTCTCCATCAAGTTCTACAGAGATACAGCGAGAGTGCCTCGGGGCTTGACCCCGAGGGTGAATCGTGTAAGCTTTATTGCTAGTTCCACCATATTAACGAGTACAGTTGCGAGGAATGCGATACCTCTCAAAACCCGCGCTCTTGGCGTGGTGAGACGGGTGTTGTCGGGTCGTGGTGGAGCGACCGGCCCTCACGGACACAACGGGTGTTCGGGTGTTAATTCCAACCGACCCATTTCGGGGAGGTCGAGGGGAATTAAATTCGCCTGCGTCCATCCGTCCGTTTCTGGACAGCATGGACAAAACGGTGAAGCCTCGGGGCTTGTCCCCGAGGTACTTCACACCCTGCCTTCCCAAGCGACTTCGACTCACTTGATCCGAACGTCGATTAAATTTCCAATTTCATGTGTGGGGGGGTCGTACTGGATGTAAAATCCTGAGTTGTACGACTTCTCAAGACACTCTTCAGTCCGTTCAACGTTGACCGTGACAGTAACGGGACCATCCCACGGGGGAAGAACTTCTTCTGTACGCCCGTCTTTGATTGCTTGTTCTGCCTCTTCCCGAGTCAATTCATCATATTCTTCCAACCACCACTTTCGCGATGCATTGATATCAACAACACAGTATTCAGGTTGTTCGTCAACTGGTTCGGTGTACACGACTGCGGGGTCAATACCCACTCGATCTAATTCATCCATCCCGATTTTTGCAAAGCACATGAGCGTTTGGCCCTCGTCTTCGACGCTAGCACGCCATATTGTTGCGTTCAGTGTTGCCTTTGGAAGTGTATCTGTTTGATACGATGACCCGTTGTATTTCGACATCGGGGCGCTCATCGGTCCATCAAACCGAAGGACCACATCCCCTCTTTCGGCTTCACAGAGTGTTCGAACGATCGAGGCAGTCCGATCGGAATCGTTCGTTGTATTATTCATATTTTTCTCCTCCATATTTTGAGACTCGATCGGCTTTCGCGTTTGTTCCACACCAGCGTTGTACGACGCGACCGTGGGCGCGGTTCCAGAATGGTTTGACCGTTGCGTCAAGAGCTTCCTCGCGATCGATTCCAATACGCTTCGACATACTCGTGTGTCTCTTTCTGCGTGGACAAGCAATATAAGACGAGTGCCTCTGTGTTTGTCCCTGAGGTACGCCACTCAAAATCGTTGCTAGAAATCGATCGCCACCATGATATATAGGTGTCAAGGTTATAGTGTGAGAGATATTCATGTTTGTATGAATGACCGATGGTACTCACGGCGTGATCTATTGGCAGCTGGAGCTGCAGTAACTGGAACCGCACTTGCAGGCTGTCTTGGTGCGCCAGCATCTAGTGAGACAGATCGATCGGAGCAGCCCACAGAAAATGCAACTGAAGATGGCGATATTCAGACTCCAGATGGGTCAGAGGAGCCCGCTGGAGGAAGCGAGCTTGCAGGATCTGCTGGTGGTGACGCACCTAGTTGGGTCGATGCACATCGGATGCGATTCCGAGGTTGGTATGATGCGGATGAGTATGAACCGTCAGCACCATATCATACGCAAGATGTTAAATTATCAGTAATAAACAAGGGCGCATATGTAATTGAGACTACACTGGTAGATTTTGATGGTAACAGATTTTCTGGCAGACCGAGACCCATAGATGGTGCCGGTTCGCGTTTTCAATTATTTCATGAGCGCTATTTTTGGTTTCGTAACCCCAATGTATATGCTGATGATCCTATTGCAGCAGCTGAGATTCGTGTTGTTGGAAGCGCACAAAACGAACGCCTCACGATCGATCTCACTGAGGGCAAACACCACGAGGTTTGGTTCAGCGGTGCAGTGCTCACAGCCGGCTACTGGATCGGCCGGTGGTAGGTACTGCTGTTTTGTATTTTCTCTGTGAGATATAATAACGATACGTCACCTGTTTCCGTCACATACCTCTCAAATCGCTGGTTTGAGGCATTTTCTCTGCGATCGCTATGACCACAAATTGACGACTACCATGATATATAGGTATCAAGGTTATGATGTGAGAGATATTCATCTTTGTATGAATGATCGATGGCACTCACGGCGTGATCTATTGGCAGCTGGAGCTGCAGTAACTGGAGCCGCACTTGCAGGCTGTCTTGGTGCACCTGGATCAGCGGAAACTGACGCTTCAGATGGACCGCCAGAAAATGGGGATATCAGAATTCAATCGACGGATGTGATAGAAGAGCCTAGTGGCGGGAGCGATCTTGCGGGGTCTGCTGGCGATGGCGAGCCTGACTGGGTTGATGCACATCGGATGCGATTCCGAGGCTGGTACTACGCGGACGAATATGACCCTGCGATGCCATATCACAGAGAAAACATTACAATGTCGGTGTTCAATATGGGAGGATACGTTGCTGAGATAACCGTCAGAGATGGCACTGATGACGAGCTCTACAGTTGGAATAAGAGCTTTGAGCGTGGACAATGGTTTAGAAACTCTGATGCCGCCTCCGCAGAAATCCGTGTCATTGGCAGCGCTCAAAACGAACGTCTCACAGTCGACCTTACCGAGGGTGCACACCATGAAATATGGCTCAGCGGAGCCGTGCTCACAGCAGGCTACTGGATCGGTCGCTGGTAGGAACAGTCGATTTGTGTTGCAAACACGAGTCACCACGCTTTGTCTGAGATTCTGTGTTTGTGACAGAGAACATTTTTGCATTACGTGCTCAAATTTCCACACTCGATCGGTCGAACATCTCGTCGATATCCACCCCTCTGCAGGAGTCTGTCTTGGATTCGATCGGAGACAAATACCTGCCTACGTGATACGACTGTCGACGGTTCGCTCCAACTCCGTCGCTTCTTTCGGGTCAAGGAACTCAAACCCATCCCGCTAATCAGTTTGTGCCTCATCCAAGAGACGGTCAACAAGGTCTGTGAAACTTTCTCCGTCTCTTTTCCGGGCCTTCAGACGGTCATATACATCCTCTTTGACTCCAATTGTTTTCGTCCCCGGTTTGTGTTTATCGGATGAACAGGTGCAAAAATTCGCCTTCAACGCGAGGAGGATGTCAACAGCCGATAAAGCGAATACCTCGAGTCGATTCGCGTCCACGAGCAATCGTCAACTCGGTCGGTATGACGGTTTCTAGTATTGTATTCATCGTCGATCGGCAGGACATACAGCTGTTTGGTGTTGATGCGACTACGCAGCCATCTAGTCAGTGACGGTCACGATTCGGGTGGTGAGTCCGCTGCGTCGTCAATCAATGTATACGCCTGTTGGCGAAGACTCCCCGTCATATGGAGTCCGTTCGAATCGATCCGATCAATGATGTCCCGTCCGGTCTGTGCAGAGACGCCCGTAGAAACGGCTCGGACAACCACACCGATCGTCCCAGTCACTGTGGCACCGAGTCCACGCGCAACCGTTCGGACACGGCGATCGTCTGAGACAACACCAACTGATTGTGTATCAGCAGTGTGACCAAGTACGGCTGCGATGATGTCAACATCTCCATTTGGCGTCTTTTCTCCAAGTGTTTTCATTGACTGCTCACGGAAGGACGCAATATGTGGGTCTGTCTGAGCGATATCGTACCTCGAAATGAATCTTGAAAGATTTGTCTGTGCAGGCTCTGTCGTGACTTCGTGTTGGACGCGTGGTACCACGACAAGGTCGCCAGAAAAGTTTGTGAGAAGCGCAAGCTCTCCGATCGTCCCGAGAGCGATGAGGGTGGTTGCATCAACAAAAATACGCGTCATAACTCACGCGCAGCTGCCGCGTCCTCATCCAAATCAGCCGGTGCTAGTTGCGTCGTCAAATTATGTTCACGAGCGATCGTCAGCCAGTCTGCAAGACTCACACCAGCAACTCGTGCTGCTTGATTCACAGATATCTCCCCAGACTGGTATTGCTCGATTGCAACCCGCTGGCGGAGTGATTGTAAGCCCTCAGAGAGGGCCTTCCGGATGACCGTACTCTTTTCTTCATCCAAGAGTTGAATGACTGCTTCGAGTTCTGCGTTATCGTCATCCGGAATTCTGGCGCTGATTGAAGGCATGTATACATATTATTATTCTGTATACAAAAGGTTGTCTGCGAGTATTCCCAGAGCCTATTGATAACACGATCGGCGATCGATCAAAATGCACTGGCACAGCATTTTCTACGTTAGTATAGCAATCTGCAAATTATTATACTACGCTACCGTATGTTATCACACGATGCCCGAGGATACGCCCCCACCCGAACACGATGATGTGAACGACGCTGTTGTAGCGGAGTGGATTGAGGAGACCACACCGTTTGAACGAGTATACGAGATCATCCGCCATACCTACACTCCCGTGTCTGCAACGGAGATTGCTGATCGCGCCCGTGTCTCGCCAACCACTGCACGGAAACATGTGCGGACACTCACGAACTCGGGTGAGGTAACGACATCTCAAGACGGGCAGACGACACTGTACCGCCGATCGGAGACTGCGATCGTCACCGAACACGCACAGTCGCTGCTTTCGGAACTAACGCCCGAAGAAATCGCCTCTGGGATCACTGACATGAAAACAGAAATACGAGAATGGCGTGAAGAATACGGTGTTGAGTCACCCGAGGAGTTTGCTCGAGAGCTGGATATAGATGATGCCGACAGTGACCAGGGCACAATACTCACCACCTGGCAAACGACCCGACGCAACCTCGCACTCGCACACGCTGCACTCGCGATTGGTGAGGCGAGTCAGAGTGGTCATCTCACTGGTGCGGATGCAGACGACGATGGTAACGGCGATACATACGTTACCGTATGACTGACGGCGATCGACCCGCTCAGAATCCTCCACCCAGAGATCACTCCGAGACGTTTGGTCCAATTGATGCTGGCGCACTGCGCGAAATTCGAGATCTGTTCCTCGAAATGGAACCGTTAGTCACTTCGGCGTCACTGGATGATCCAGTCAATCCACATACCCTCTCGATCGAACTATCTGACGGGATTGGAAACGCAACGGCTTGTCGTATCGACGTGCGGTGGAGTCTGACAGGGAACTACGCCGCCCACTACAGCGACTCCCACGATCGGAATTTCCGATTCGACTGTCACCCCAAACCGAATGCGCCAAGACGACACTTCCATCCACCACCGGATGCTCCAACTCGCCCTGTTGAGCGTTCCTGCATCACGGTCTCTGCAATCACGCTCGTCACGCGAGCAATACTTCAGCGATGGCGGTATGTGTACACGAACGGAACAAATCGATAACCCCGCGCACGGTGGCGCGTGGAACCCTCCTTGCTACCAGTTTGAACCCATTGAGACCGATCGTACAAAGACGGATGTTTATAATATCGTAATGACATTTTCGTATCTGGGTCTAATCAAAACCTTCCCACTGATCAGAAAATATTCATCAGTACAACTTATAATTAAAATTGATCTCCCTCTCCATGCGCCTCGGACAAACGTCGGCGATTTATTTCGTCTCTAAACTCGTCGGCTCTGCTCTTGGATTCCTCGCAACAATCTATTTTGCTCGGGAACTCGGTGAGGTAGTCCTCGGTCAGTATGCGTTGGTGCTAGTGTTAGTGACTTGGCTTGGGGCTGCTGGCAAGTTGGGCTTTTCGAGTGCGATTACAAAACGAATAAGTGAAGGTAATGATCCAGAGAAGTTCATCGGCGCAGGGATTGTTGTAATGAGTGTGCTGATCTCAACGATGAGCCTTCTTGTGATCATTTTTCGCTCGCAAATTAACGCTTATGTTGGTGCTCCGATCGCAGGCTTCGTTGTTTTACTACTGTTTGTCACGCTGTACAAATCGTTTGTCAATGCATCACTCAAAGGAAACCATCTTGTTCATGTCGATGCAATTCTATCAAGTACGAAACAGGTAGTTAGGGCAATCATTCAAATCTTGCTCGTTGTGGTTGGCTTTGGCCTCTCTGGAATGCTTTGGGGATACGCAGTTGCTTATATTATAACCGCTACCCTTGGCCTCTGGATTCTCGGGCTACGACCGGCGATTCCACAAAAACATCACGTTGTTAGCTTGTTCAATTATGCTAAATTTTCTTGGCTGGGAACTATGCGTAGCCGAACTTTTGACAGTGTTGATATTGCTGTCCTCGGAGTATTTGTTACGCAAGGATTTGTTGGTATCTACTCTGTTGCGTGGTCGCTCAGCAAATTTTTGGATATCTTCGGAAGTGCAATTAGTACGACACTATTCCCCGAAATGAGTAAAATATCTGCCGAGAAGAGTGCCCATGCTGCAGCTGGCTTGACTGAAGATGCTCTCACGTATGGTGGGCTTATTCTTATTCCGGGTCTTGTTGGCGCGTATTTTCTTGGCGACCGGCTCATGTTGATTTATGGTGAAGCATTTGTTGCTGGAGCTGAAGTTCTCACCCTCCTCATAGCGGCATTACTTATTTATACATACAATAAGCAACTTCTTAACACACTCAATGCGATTGATAGACCCAACCTCGCGTTTCGAGTCAACGCAGTGTTCATCATTATCAACGTTATTCTCAATTTTGTCTTGATCTGGCAGATCGGTTGGGTTGGTGCTGCAATTGCTACCCTCGTTTCCGCTTCGATTGGTCTTGTCTTCGCATTCTATTACACACAAAAGCTTGTACCATTCTCAATTCCGTATGCTGAAATCATGCGTCAATGGGTTGCAGCGCTTAGCATGGGTCTCATGATTTTTATAGCCCGGAGAACGACTGAGGCCAACTTCACGTGGCTAGACAGCTACAATACAGCATTCATCATAGTATTAGTAGCTCTCGGCGCTACAGTCTACTTTACGATCCTCCTTGGGATTTCTACCCGATTCAGAACCACCATAAAAAACAATCTACCGTTCGACATCCAGCTTCTCAATTAATCCACGATCACATCACAGGTTCTCGAGCCGTCTCATTGCACATGATGGTTAGATACACTTTGTCTTGTTCTTCGAGGTTGGGTCTGTCAAACCGAGACCTTGTCTACCAGAGTTGCAAGGAGGAAGCCCACGACTTCAGTCGTGGGTTACTGACACAAAGTCATGATACCTTATTGTAAGATTGCTGGATTATCGTCGGATTTTGGGGATTGTTTCTACACCGTCATGTTCCTCACCCCTAACATATTCTTGGTAGTAGCCTTGGCCACGAACACCCGTGAGAAAAATGGAAATTATACTGAATTCAATACGTTCTTTCAGTTGTAGATTCTGATCAGGGCGTTTGATCCCACTCGGACGTGGTGGGATTCCAGGTGTACCGTACCGATCGGGGTGATAACGCTGTAGCTGACAGAGGCCACTACCGACCCGCCGATCTTTTTTTATTAGTTCACGGAGAGAATTCCGGGTTGGGTGATAAGCGGTTACATCAGGAAGGAAGACCAATTTGTATCCGGCATTTTTGACACGGTTGCCAAACTCGAGGTCTTCAGCCGCAGTCAATCGATCGTCGAAGAGACCGATATCGAGAAACACACTGCGGCGGACAAAGAGTGCACAGGTCGGGGCATACTCATGATATTTGATATACTCTTTCATTGGAAAGCCCGTGTGTTTATCAAAACGCGCAGCAATCGTTTCTTTTCCATCCGGGATTAACAATTCAACATCGCAGCCAGCATAGTCGAGTTTGTCTGCTTCCATGTTTTGAACTGCAGATTCGACATATCCCTTCTCGACAGTCATATTGGAATCAAGAAAACAGAGGATACCACCATTTGAGTCTCTGATAGCTGCGTTCCGTCCTGCTGCGGGTCCTGGGGTTTTTTCTGTAACAACAGAAACGGTACCTGAATTAGATCTTGCAATTGACTGAGCGACCTCGATCGTAGCACCGTCTGCAGGAGTGACTGCGACGATGACTTCCAAGTGGGTGTAGGTTTGAGTGAGAACGGTTTCTAATGTATCGCGTAAGCCAGAAGGGTCGTTGTAGACTGGAATAATAACGGATACGAGTTGGGGATCGCTCACGTGCACATTCTCATTTTCTACACGCCTTCTAATATACTCGGGGTTACGATTACGTCATGAGTTTATTTCGAATTATAACACAGTACCGGGAGAGTGTACATGGATTTACCTAGGTAGAAACAGTAGTGGTAATACGATTTCAATTGTAGAATATTATGGATGGAATAATACACGTATGAAACCGACCTTTCCAATTACTCAGGTAGATATTGAATTTTGGTGTCACAAACATATTGGCCCATATATTCCTCAGTACCCTCGTCTGACAGAGATAATCACTAGGTATGGAAATAGACTCTCGAATCAGCAGTTCACAGATGCGGATCCATTTAAGATCATTTGGGTTAGTCCTTCTAACATAACACATTATGTCATCCCAAATGCCCGTGTTTTTGGTCGTGTCTACGGTGGATCGTGGGATAAAGAGATCTCCGAATTTAATACCAGAGAACGAGTGAAGTCAATAAACAGACATTTTTGTGATGGTGTTGCTTGGGAAGATACTGACTATTATCAAACGGAGATGGAACTGTTGCAAACACGTGGGAAGACACGGTACAATTGCACGACGCCAACCGAAGTTGATCAACATTTTACATCGGTTGATCAATTATACGAGACAATTTATTCTGATGGTTATTTGTCTCAACAAGAGCTACTATTATTTAATCCACATAAAACACGAGCTGCAAACAATGATGAGCCTTCTACATTGATGAATGAAATTGGTGTGAATATTGGACGCTCGGGTGAACTCTTATTTTCTCGGTGTGGAATTCATCGCTTAACAATTGCAAAACTCTTAGATTGCGACCGAGTACCAGTAAACATCCGTGTTCGACATCGGAAATGGCAGCAACTCCGGAATGAAATTATACATTCACCATCACGATCACCGATCAGCCATCCAGATCTATCTGATTTGACATCCTCGCCGCCCTGAAAGACGGGTTTTAGCCTTATATATCAAAAAAACAACAACCGGATTCTCTCACAGAGATACCGCAAAAGTAGCTCAAGATGCAGATATGATGTTCTACGACCGCGTTCTTGCATCACCATGCAGCAACCGATTAAGTACAAGTACTACGATTTTTTATTAGTGTCCCAAACAAAACGGCTACCATCACTAATCAGTGATTTCAGCCCTTCTTTTGTATATTTATCATTCGCCATCTGTGCAAGACGTTTCAATCGATATGCACGGCTATTTTCGATCACAGAAATGTGATTTTGTAGTTTTCGATCGATCGTCGGTTTGTACACCCGTCGTCCCTGAGGAGTATTTAGCTTGTTTGCAACTTGCTCAAGTGGCTCAGCGCAGCGGCCATGAACTATTTTGGCGTCATGTGCAAGATACCCGTGCCGAGGAACTCGACAGTTGTATTCTCTTGATAATACGAAATAGTCAGGTTCGTAATTATGAATTGCATGGGTGAACGATGGCTGATTCCGTTCAATCCCTTCTTGATTTAATAACTGTTCGTGCACTTCTTGCCACTCGTGAAAAAACCGATCCATGCTTGCAGATTTCGAGTAGGCAACGACGCCAGTATTAAATTCGATCCAAGGATCAGGCAATCCAGGGACTGATTTTCGCCCAGGACTCAGAGTAAATGCGATGTCGTGGCTTTCAACCACATCAAATAGCTCATAAACAGGTTCTGTTATGTACGTATCGCTATCCAGAAATAACGTTCGGTCAAATGGTGACATGCCTGGCTGTATCGTTGAGATTCCAGTGTGTGGATACGATTTTGAGAGATCAAGAACCGTATCAAATTGACTATCACTCACATTTATTTTATCGTCCGTTACTATGGCAGTCTCTACATCGGGCATGTGATTTTTAACGCTATTTACCGACAGAGTTGCTTCTTTGATATACTGCTCCCCGCTTGCGATGTACAAAACGCCGTCACTCATTACTGAATTCGTTTTAATTGTTTTGACATGTACTTTTTGATCGGTTGACTTCAATACCAACAGATCTTGTACTTGAGGCTGCTGGTGCGATCGAAGGCTTCCTCGGTGCATTCTTGATTGCCTTACTGGTGTTTACGCTCACCCGATCGATCCATCGATAACTGGTGCAGTATGATTCCTCTCCGTAGACAGTTGGTGTCCACGGACGCACATCCCCACCACGTCCCTTACACTGACCGACGACGACCGATCGATCGACGGACTACACAGTAACGGTACCGCGTATAGAGAGTCGATCGGTGTGAATGGGTTGGGATAAGCAGTGAGAGTCCCGCTTGGGAGTTGAGATACGTTGTTAGATTACTCGGTGGACACTCCTACCCGTGGACACCAGCTGTCTCTGGCGTATCCCTACCGAACTCACCGGGAATTGCCGCATCGGTTGGCAGGATAACCCGCCGCTCCGTGTAGGAGAGGCCGTTCTTGCGTTCTTTCTTTCGTCGGAGTGCAATACGGTTCTGTGTGAGGTCTAACAATGCGTCGATCGTTCTGGAGACGAGTTTCTTTGCATAGCTGTCCGAAACGCCAGGGTCTTGTCTTCGTATCCAGTGTTTGAGATCGCTTGCTTTCACGAACTCGCGAATCGTTTGTGAGCCGCTCTTCCACGGGTTATCACCAACAGTGTCGTCTGCTCGTGCTCGCCACAGTTTCACAGCCAAGCGGGCTGGACGCGAAGAGGTTGCCGATCGCAACATATCATCATCCAGTCTGGCGAGTTGTTGGACGGGCAAGAGGTCACTATGTGATAGTCTGATCTGTCCGCCGCGATCGAGTGGGTCCTCCCCGTTCGGGAGTCTGAAATACTGATTGCCGTCCTCTTTCGTGAGTTTCTCTAACCGATCGGTATGCACGTCGATCGATCGCGTATCTACATGTTCGCGCTTGAGATGCGCACCCTTCTCTAACTCTCGTGATTGGATCTCCGTAATTCGGTCTTTGTTCAGTTGGGACTTCTTCGCGATCGCATCTGTTTTCGCATCGGTTGCCTCGATCTGACGCTCTTGTTCGGCCAGTTGCTCTCGGAGTCGATCGTTCTCTCTTTCAAGTTCTTCGACTCGCTCTCTGAGTTCAGTGTTTTCGTGAGCCGTCTGTTCAACGTCTGTGAGCCGATCGGTGAGTTGCTCGATCGTTGCGTGGAGGCGATCGATCGACATTATCGCTGGCCCTCCTGTTCGATCGTGGTCACTCGATGTTGTGTGTTGTTTTGGTAAGAGATGATCGCACAAATCGATCGATGTGTGTTCGAAAAACTAGTCGAAACGGTTTCCTGTTGGTGTGTCGTAGCTGTCATTGCCTGATCACAGGCACAGGTCTGGTGGTGCAAACACCAGGCCACATTTTCGTGGCGTACTGTGCCGTTCTGTTGTCAATAACGAGTGGGTTCTGTATAGATGTGTTGGTCTCTTCTGTGGGTTCTGGGTGACGGGAAAGCGATCGGCAGTCGATCGGTTCGTTGAATGGTGTGACAAGGATGTGGTATCTGCTGATCTGAACTGGGTTATGGCCGTCCTGTGGGGAATCTGTAATCGTAGTTATGTGTGTCTTGCGCCTGTGTGACGAATGATCACTCGAATTTATTATACTTCAGCATCAACTGCAACGTAACGGTATCCATTCGGTAACAAGTGAGTTCGGAGAGAATTGATCTCTCAATTGCCCTTGGAAATGGGCTCTCATAAAGCCTTGTTCACCGGTGAACCGTGGTTGAATATATGAAACTGAAACAACTATTCACAAACGATCGGGCAGTATAGCCAGTCATCGGTGTAATCCTAATGGTTGCTATTACAGTCATCCTCGCGGCTGTGATTGGAACCTTTGTGATCGGTCTCGGTGACGATCTGGGTGATTCAACACCACAAGCAAGTATCTCTGGAGAACAGCTTCTGAGTGGAGAACAAGATGACCCGATTGCTGATGATGAAGTGCTTGTTCGATTTACCCACAATTCTGGTGATGGGATCGACAACGATAGCATAAGTCTAAGTTGGAATTTGGATGCTGATAGTCTTGGAGAGGGTGACTTTCAGCGGTCTGGAAATAATCGGTTCTCAGCAGGACAACAGATTGATATCACATTAGTCAATGAAGCTGGTTCGGAAGATACAGTATTTACAGATGGCGACTCTGTTTCATTGATTTTCGATGATGGGTCACGGTCGGCAACACTTCGCTCAGTCGACCTTGACGCACTTTCAGTCGCTGAGCAATAAACGACTGTAGCGAAACCTGCTACCATTTTTATTTATTAAATACCAGCAAAAATCATAAATAGAACGTGTTTTTGAAACAGAAGATCGGTTATTAGTTTCAGACGCGTTGTTGAGCAATGAGTCTAAATACTACTGATATTGAGCGCCCGAAAATTCATAATCTGCTAGCAAGACGTTATGTTGTATTCTCTGAATCTCAAATTGAGTGATTACAATATAACAAATCAATCAATTGTGCTGAAGTTACGATTATATTTTTGTAACTGTCGCATTCTCAATCAGTATATATACTAGACTGTACATCTGCTGTGAGTGATATAGTAGTACTCGTTGATTTGCTGGTTCTATCACTTTCGATCGGTCAGCCCAATAACAAGTACTATTTTTACGGAGTTATGTACAAAAGAATATGCAAGCAGTTGTACTCGCGGGCGGTAAGGGGACCCGGCTTCGGCCACTTACAGAAGACAAACCTAAAGGAATGGTTGAGGTCGATGGACAGCCGATCTTGACCCACTGTTTTGAACAGCTCATCGAGTTAGGAGCCGATGAGTTGGTTGTCGTTGTGGGCTATCTCAAAGAAGTCATTATCGACCACTATGGGGATGACTTCGAGGGCGTTCCGATCACCTACACACATCAACGTGAACAGAAAGGGTTGGCACACGCATTGTTGACCGTCGAAGGCCAAGTTGACGATGACTTCATGCTCATCCTTGGGGACAACATCTTCCACGCAAACTTAGCGGATGTTGTTCGACGCCAACAAGAAGAGCGTGCAGATGCAACCTTCCTCGTTGAGGAAGTGCCATGGGAAGATGCAAGTCGATACGGTGTCTGTGAAACTAACAAATACGGCGAAATTACAGACGTCGTGGAAAAGCCAGACGAGCCAAAATCGAACTTGGTGATGACTGGCTTCTACACGTTTACGCCTGAGATTTTCCACGCCTGCCACCTCGTCCAGCCATCGAACCGTGGCGAGTACGAGATCAGTGAAGCGATCGACCTGTTGATCCGATCGGGCCGGACGATCGATGCGATCGGTTTGGATGGCTGGCGGATGGATATTGGCTATCCAGAAGATCGTGACGAAGCAGAACGTCGACTCCAAGATGCGGAATCCGTAGAGCAGCCTGCCTCTGCAGACGACTAAATACCGAGAGAAAAGCTGCTTTTTTGGTCGTTAGGAGTTCAACACGAGCGGTTCGTACCAATCACGATTCTGTTCGTACCAGCTGATGAACTCACTGACGCCCTCTCGAATGTCTCTGGTTGGCTCATAGCCAATGAGCCTGGTTGCTTTCTCGATATTTGCGTGCGTATGCTCGGCGTCACCATCGCGAGCATCTGTGTATTTGATGTCGAGTGTTGGATCGATCGCATCGCGAACGGCTTCAGCTAATGCCGTGATTGAAATGTTGTCCGTCGATCCGATGTTCATTGCCTCCCCATCAGCGCTGTCGTCTGTGAGGAGCCGGTGGTTTGCGTCAAGGATATCTGCAATGTACGTGAAGTCACGAGTCTGCTCACCATCGCCATATATTTCGGGTGGCTCACCGCGCATGCATCGAGAGACAAAATTACTGATTGCCATGTTTGGCCGCATTCGCGGTCCATACACGGTGAAGTACCGAAGCGAGACGGTTGGGAGTCCATACACTTCGTTATACACACGTGCGTAGTGTTCGACTGCAAGCTTGGACGCCCCATATGGAGAGACTGGCTCGTTTGGGTGGTCCTCGTCGTATGGAAGATACTGTGGCTTTCCATAGACAGATGAGGACGATGCATTCACAACCCGATCGATGTCGTGTTTTCGAGCGGCCTCAAGGATAGTTTGTGAGCCGTTGATATTGTATTTGGTTACCTTTGTTGGCTCCTCAACGCTTGCACGAACGCCAGCTTGAGCTGCTTGGTGGTACACAACATCTGTTTCCGCCATGAGCCGATCGACCAGTTCTGTATCCGTAACTGATCCTTCAACAAAGTTGTAGCCCCCATCTGTGTTCTCGGCAGCGTATTGTGCGACCTCTATATTGTGTTCTTTCAACCCGATATCATAGAAGGGCTCGAGAATATCGATCGCCGTGACGGTGTGGCCATCAGTGACAAATGACTCGGCCAAATGCCCGCCGATAAAGCCGGCCCCACCAGTGACGAGAATGTTCATACACAGACATGACTGAGTGTCCAAAAAGCAGTTTTGATTCAGTGGCTAGACAAGAATGGAGACGAGACCGCCGCCAACGATCGCCAATCCACCGAGTCCAAAACAGATGAGCCAGAACGGAAGGCGTTCAACGATTTTCATCAGCGCATCGATCGTCAGATAGCCCACGATTGCGCTGGTGATAGTTGCGAGAAATGCTGCAGTGGGGCTGATTCCAGGGAGGCCACCAGCTCCAACAACAGTAAGCGCAGCAGCACCAAGGCTCGCAGGGATCGATAGTAAGAATGAGAGTTGAAACGCGGCTGGTGGATCGTAGCTACGAAACAGGAGTGCACTCGTCGTGATACCCGATCGAGAAATGCCGGGGAGAATAGCGATTCCTTGGGCAGCACCGACCAGACAAGCATCGACAAAGGTTGGCTCCTCGCGAAATCCCATTCCAACAGACTCGGATGCGAGTTGGAGGACTCCAGTCAAGATTAAGAGCACACCAATGAGTGCAATGAAGATGCCGCCTGTAAGTTCGCTTGCAAAGTCAACAGCGTAGATATACAGTGGAATGCCAACAATCCCGGTTGCAAGACAGGCCAGAATAACAAATGAGACAAGGGCATTCTGGGGTGCAAACGCGGCTTGTGGCTGCCAGCCAGGAATCGATCGGGTTGCAGTTGCGATCTCATCGCGATAGTAGCTTGCCGCCGAAATCGTCGTTCCAATCTGTAAAAAGAGCGCGAGCTGCAGTGCAACATCTGGTGAGGTTCCGACGAATGTCAAAAACAGTGCCAGATTACCCTGGCTCGAAACCGGAAGCCACTCAACAACACCTTGAACAGCACCTGCAAGAATCGCAACAGCCAGCTCTGTGTAACTCACTGACAGGTACTTTTTGAGTAAGAATATAATAGGTGTCGATCCACCGTTTAGCGTGATACTCGGACGGGCTATTTGGCGAAGCCAATGACACGATCGGTGAGGTGCCACAGTGCAACGCCGGTTGCAGCGCCGATCGTATTCACCAGAATATCTACCAGACTAAATGTTCGGGTAGGGAGTGTGTATTGCAGCAGTTCGATGAGTGCCCCAAATCCAACGGTGATAAAGAAGACACCAATCAGCAGTTGTGATCGTGAGTAATCCAGATGAAAGGTTGCATATGAGAGTGCAACAGCAAGCCCCATGTAGCCAAGAAAATGCAGCCACATCGAGTATGGGAAGATGCCAAAGGGGCCAGACGAGATGCCACCGCTCCCTGGGGCGGGGACGATCGAATAGTACAGGAGGAGCAAAATTGCAGCCGTCGCAAGAAAGACTCGCACTGAAAACGGAAGCACTGGAAGGCGAATGCTGTGTTTCTGTTTAGGCGATCGGTCCATGGAGGTCTGTCTACTGTTTTGAAATGACTCAACACCCAAAGCAGTTCGTGATTTGAATTCGCGTTGTCAATTGGTCGCGGAAGAGCACTCGGTGAGTTTATTATGCGCAAAGCTACAATCGTCAATAGATAGATGAGTGCATCGAGTGGGCCCCGACAAGATCGTCGGGTCGGAGATTTTGTGATTGCTCTCACGTGTTTGCTTGCGCTTGGACTGCTTGCAGTCTCATTTACGGGCGGCGCAACACTCGGTGCACCAGGAACTGGGGATGAAACAGACACCACGACAGCGGCCGTTGAGCGAGTTGATCATCCTGGGCTTGTTGGCGGTGGGAGTCTGGGTGGTGCTGCAGAGAACCCGATCGGAACCGGTGTGGCAAACGAATCGAATCCGTTCACCAACAGCTCCGATGAATTGCAGTTTGTGGTAGAAACCACCCAGCCGAGCTACTGGCGTGTTGATGGCTACACCACATACGAGAATGGAACGTGGGTACGGACCGGTGACTCCGAGCGGTACAGCGACACACTCGCTGCGACTGGACGTATCAGTGATGAGGTGTCTCACCAAATAACACTCACACGACAGGCAAGTGCAGCACCAACATCCTGGCAGCCAGCGACGATCGAGAATCTCGATGATGTTGGCGTGGATGTAAGTTCTGAAACCGGGCTGTTGCTTGTTGAGCCAACACCAATCGGCCGTAATTACACTGTCGAGACATATCAGTACGAACCGGACCTCCAACAGCTTCGAAGCTCACAAGAAAACTATCCTGCCTCAATCCGACAGCAATACACCGCCCTGCCGGATGACCTTCCAGACCGTATCTCGGTGTTAGGTGATGAGCTAACTGAAGAGACCGAAACGCCGGTTGAAGCGGCCTGTGAGATCGAATCGTGGATTCAAGACACGCATGACTACGATCGATCGGTAACCCATGATGAAGCAGGGGCAGACCCGATCGAACAGTACCTGTTTGAGATGGACGCTGGGAACGCAGAGTATGCTGCATCGAGCATGGTCGTGTTGTTGCGATCGCAAGGCATCCCTGCTCGGTATGTCACTGGCTATGCGCCAGGTGCGATTGACGGAGATGGAACGTATACAGTACATAGCGTGCACTCACACGCATGGGTTGAGGTGTATGTGACTGGTCATGGTTGGATTCCGTTCGACCCAACCGATCCTGCCGATCGGATGGCTGTTGAGTCGGACGCGCTCGGTCCAGATACTGAGATGGCAGATGTTATGCTTCCATCCCAGTGTGGGGAGCCGATCGAGGCTGAAGAAGATGAAGAGAGTACACAGGACGACGATACAGATGATACTGAAGACGGCTCAGGTGGGACTGAAGATGGCTCCACAAACCAGACGGAAGAGAATGAGGAGGGAGACTCTGAAGAAGAAATCCAAGAGAGCGAACTAGAGATCACGGTCTCAGTTTCACCAGAGCCGCTTGTTATTGGTGGCGACGCAACGATCGGCACAGAGATCGAGAATGAAAATGATTCACTGTCGGGAGCGACAGTGATGCTGAATGAGAGCGTTGTTGGCGTCACAAATGACAGTGGTGGGCTTGAGTTTACAGTTCCATCATCGATCGACGAGGGTGAGACTACCCTTCGGATCACAGATGAAGATCGAGAGATCGACCATGAGCAGACGGTCACTGTTGGAGAGTTACGTCTCACCAGCGATTCCGAAGAGGTATTGGCGCTGCCGGGTCAGAACATCTCTGTAATAACAACCGTCGGCGAGGAGCCAGTCGAGAACGCGACGATCGCCCACGACGGTTCGACGCTTGCACAGACGGATTCGGATGGAGTCGCTTCGATCCCGATCTCAGCAACCGGCGTCACGGTGTCGGCTGAATACGTGGGGCAGTCTGTGACGCTCTCGGTGACGAATCAGTTCTTGCTTTTGACGGGATTGGGTGTGTTTATTCTCATTCTTGGCACCGTTGGTACAGTACTCTCATCCCGTGAATCGGATACAATTAGTACCGCACAGACACGGATTAGTGGGCTTAGCGATCGGATCGAGCAGCGACTCATCAATGCGATCGCATGGATCGAGGCAACACTCACACGCCCGGAGCTGCGCACTGAGACATCACTTGGCGCAAAACTGTGGTGGGTGGTTACTGCACCAATGGTTCTGCTCCGTGCAGTATGGAAGCGCCGCCCTGATTCGATCGTCAGCGCAATCTGGACATCTGTGTACGGATTCTATACGTTCATTCGTGGACTGTTTGGACGGGGAACAGAAGCAGAGACAGATCCAACAAGTGAGAATGCATCCGATCGAGATTCGACGGGATCGTCAGATCCAGAAGCGCAGGGCCGATCCATCGGTTCGATCTGGCGCTCATTCATTCGGGTCGTCTTTGGCCGTATCTCTCCGAACCAAACAGCAGGCGAGCTTGCACAGCAGGCAATTCAGAAAGGATTCCCACGAGAACCCGTGATTCGAATTACAACTGCGTTCCGTGAAGCTGTGTATGGGCCACGTCGAGACGGGCAGGATATGACAGAGGCGGCGACCGCACTGTCTGCGATCGAGCAATCACAATCGGAGGAGACAGAGTAATGCAGATTGATTTCAATCTGGATCGTGACCAGACGATCGCTCGTATCCAACAGGTTGGCCCGATCGCGGCTGCAGTGGTATTACTGCTTGTTGGCGGATTGCTTGCCTTCTTTAGCGGTCCACTGCCATCGGCCATCGCTGATCGGGTTATCACTGTGATTCCATCGCCGGTAACGACAGTACCGATCGTGTTAGCACTCCTTTTGGGGCTTGTCATGAGTGTCTATCTTCGGTCGGGACACACAGACCACCCTGGTGGATTAGTTGATCGTGACTCGCCACCCGAAAAACCACGCACAGCACCAGTTCGCGTTGGTGCTTCGTTTGAGTCGACACTCACAGAGGCAACAAACACGGTTCGCCTCAAAGACGTCTCATACCAAGAAACGGAGCCGTACGAACAACTCAGAGAAACAGCGATCGAGCGACTCCGACTCACACAGACACTTGATCGCGAGGAAGTCGTCACAATGCTTGAAGAAGGTCAGTGGACAGAGACCGCGGTCGCACAAGCATTCTTTGCCGAGACGCAGGCGTATCCGCCCGGGTTTCAACTTCGACGTTGGGGTGAACCAGGGGCTGCATATCAGGAGGCAATTAGACAGACAACTGTTGCGATCGGCCAGATTGGGACCGAGCGTGCTACTGAAGCGGAGTCAGACGCATCGATGACGTGGAGACAGCGCCTTGCGTCGGCAGTGGGAGTGGAAGCCACAACAGCAGATGAGCAGGTGACAGAGAATGTTTGAACGATCGACTCGCTGGCGGGTTGCGATCGCGATCACGATCGCACTCAGTGCGGTTGGGGTCTGGCTTGGCCAGTCGCTGTTGTTTGTGGCTGCAATGGTCCCGATCGTGTTTGTAGCGTACAGTGCATTGACGAGTGCACCTGCAATAGATGAGCAACTCGTACTGACACGCACCATTCGGCCACAGTATACGTATGCTGGTCGAAGCGTCTCAGTAACGCTCACCGTCGAAAATCAAAGTGCGCAGACAATTCCAGACCTTCGGATTGTCGATGGCGTCCCAGCGGAGTTGGCTGTGGAGGATGGCTCACCACGTGCAGGGTTGACGCTCCGTAGCGGAGAGACAGCGACTATTGATTATACGGTTCGGTCCCGCTACGGTGAGTTTCAGTTCGATCCAGCAACAGTCCGAACACAAAGTCTCTCCGCAGCAAGCATCTATACGACGACGGCTGCTGTGTCGGGTGACACGCAACTCACCGCACAGTTCGATCCACAGCAGTACCCACTGCGAGATGAGACAACGGCACTGTCTGGTGGGTTAGTTTCGGATCGAGCCAACGAAGGCCTTGAATTCCACAGCATCCGTGCGTACCACCCTGGCGATCCAATCGCACGGATTAATTGGCGACAGTATGCTCGCGAGCGGGTGCTCTCAACGATCGACTACCGAGAAGAAGAAGCCACAGAGGTCATTCTCCTTGTCGATGCTCGTGTGCATTCGGCAGTCGCGCGAACGGACACATCACCAACAGGGACGGAGCTGTGTGTCTCGATCGCTGCTGAAGCACACACGGCGCTCTTGGACGCACAGAACAGCGTTGGCGCAGTTTCTCTAGGTGTCGATGATGCAGAACGTCCGTGGGCGTGGGTTCCACCACAGACGGGACGACGCGCACAGTTACAGATCGAGCAGTGTTTGGATGCGGCCGCAGCGACCGTTGAGCCATCGATCAATCAGGCCGATCGAAATGAGGATGACCCTACACCGCAGGCACTTATTGAACAACTCCCTACGGGGAGTCAAGTGCTCTTTCTGTCGCCATTGTGTGATTCGTATCCCTTAGAGTTAATTCGGCAGTTGGATGCCACTGGCCATCCTGTGACGATGTACACTCCGGATGTGACTGGTGGTGAGACCGCAGGTGGGAAGCTTGAAGCCGTCCGCCGATCGAACCGGATCGAGACGCTTCAAAAACGAGGTGTGACTGTTATTGATTGGGACCCGGATGACCCATTGACTGCGGCGCTCAGTCGTGGAGCCGTTACTGGACGAGGGATCCGAGTATGAGTGAGAGAACGCTGTCTTCGGTTCGCAGTGCAATTCGTGTTGACGAGGGGACAGTCTCCTCGCAAAGCGCGCTTATTACGGCTGTGATTGCGATCGCCGCACTGCTTGTCGTCGGTGTGAGTACAGGCTATCCACTCTTTGCAGTGGGTGGTCTCATTGTCGGTGCGCTCTTTGCAGTGACGATCGCCACGGTTGGGACGGTTGGCCTTCTGATTCCGTTTATTGGTGGAGTCAGCGTGTTGGTTGTCGGGGCTGCAGCTGTTGGACTCCCTGGATACGCTGTTGTGTCTGGAGCGTCGATCGGGGCATGGATTGCAGTTGCTGGCAGCTGTGTCGGCTTTGGCCTTGCTCGATTCCGTGTTGCTGCATTCGGGGATGGATCCGTTGCACGGGTGATCGGATGGCTACTCCGTGTCGGAACCGTGGCTGGGATCTATGGACTCATTTTGTTCGCACTCCTGTTTGATCTCTCCTCACTGTTCGAGGTGACTGCACTTGGTGGACTTTCGGAACTCGTGGTTCCAACCACAGACACCGGACGTATTCTCGGCTTTGTCGTGGTATCGTGGCTTGCGGTTGGTGGTGTCTGGATTGTGTCGGTTGTTCTGCCGCCCGCATCTGTGCTTCCAGAGTCGAAGCGATCGGTGTATATGGCAATTGTCTCTCGATCTGTTTCGACAACTGGAGCAATACTTGGCGTTGGGAGTATTCTCGTTGCATTAGTTGTCATAATAAGCGTAGAAACAGGACTTGCAACTGGGACCGTTAATGCGACACTTGGCCTTGTGATGGACTCTGCGGCACTACGAACGAGTTTTGTGCGAGTGTTTCTCACCGCGGTAGTGCTGTCAGGTGTAATTATTCTGGCTCGATCGATCGGCATGGACACCCTGTTTGGCCATGTCTGGTGGTCCGTCTCTGCGATTGTCTGTGCAACCGGACTGTTTGTGGTAACGATCGTGAGTGCGCCAACAGTCGCAGGGGCTGTTGTCGGTGCAGAGCATGAGCATGTTGCGCTCATTGAGACGATCGTCTCGCTCATTGGCGCAGGGACCGCTGGAATGGCACTGTGGGTACTTGTGTTATTTTTGGTGAGTATGGGACTGCTTGTGTTCCCACTGCTTTCTGAAACCCGTCTTGTGTCGCCTGCAACTGCTGGACCACGGTTTGTCGTGTTCGGGCTCGTGATTGGTGTTGTGAGCAGTGTCAGCGCTGGCGTCTCATCGCTGGTTGTCCTGTCGGTTGCCGTCGCTTCCGTCCTTGTGTGGGATATTGGTTCATTCGGCGTTGGCGTGACTGCCGACCTTGGAGCATCTCCATCGCACACAGGTGGTGAGGTTGTTCATGCCGGGGCAAGTCTTGTGGTTGGCACACTTGCACTTGCAGTGACTGCGATCATCTCGTGGCTCCTCGAAGACGTGACAGCAAGTGCTGATGGAACGATCGTCGCGGTCATACTTGCAGTCGGTGCGGCAATCGTCCTCAGTGCGGTACTACGTGGTTAATTAGAAGTAGAAGGGAGATAACAATGCGACCGGATGGCGGAGAGATGGTATGCTCTCTGGCATGGCGATCGGTATTGCAGTGGCGCTCTTGTGGGTCGGCGCAGCGCTTTGTGTGCTCTCGTTGTTGTATGCGTTTGGTGAGTCAGTTGCTGAGCCGTGAGTGACTATGCTTCAATCGCGGGGACCGCAATCTCTGAGAGTACGTCTGAAACAACGTCGCGGCGTGAGACTCCATCAATGAGTGCCGCAGCGTTCAGCACCAGTCGGTGTGCAAAGACATCCACTGCAAGCTGCTTCACATCATTTGGTACAACGTAGTCTCGGCCACGGATGACTGCACGAGCACGCGAGGCTTCGAGCAATCGCTGGATTCCACGTGGGGAGACACCAACATCAGTCCGTTGGTGCTCTCGGGTTGCGCGCCCAATATCCACAATATAGTCACGAACGTCCGGGGCGACATGGATGTATTCAGGGACCTCTTGTACCGTTTTGAACGTCTCCGGATCGACAACTTGGTCAACCGATGGGGCCGCAACCATTCGTTCAATCCGTCGATCGAGCAGTAGTCGCTCATTCGTTCGATCTGGATAACCGATCGAGGTTTTGATAATAAATCGATCGCGCTGGGACTCAGGCAATTCGAATGTCCCCTCCTGTTCAACCGGGTTCTGTGTCGCAATGACAAAGAATGGTTCCGGGAGTGCGTATGTTGTGTTGCCAACGCTCACTTGCTTTTCTTCCATTACTTCAAGCAGTGCCGCCTGTGTCTTTGGTGGGGCGCGGTTAATCTCGTCTGCAAGCACAATATTCGAAAAGACAGGCCCACGTCTGAACTCAAAATCACCGTTTCCTTCGTTAAATATCGTTGAGCCAGTGATATCAGACGGCAATAGGTCGGGCGTGAACTGGATCCGGTTGAATTCCAATCCAAGTGCGCCCGCAAGTGATTGGGCGGTTAGTGTCTTGCCAGTCCCCGGGACATCCTCAATGAGAACGTGTTGTTTGGCAAGCACACCAGTCACAATTGCTTCCAAGAACGACTCACCGGCGATCACCGTCTCTGAGAGCCCACCCAGGAGCTCTGTCGTGATCTCCGCGGACCGATCGACACCGATCGGTGGCTCACCAGCATCCTCGTGCATGAATGTAGCCTTGCAAGGCGATCGGTTAACAGTTATTGAATTGGTGTTTCGAGAGTAATATTAAAGATTTTAACGCGCTGAGAACCAGATACGTACAAGTTATGGCTGATGATTCCAGGCTGTCCGCAGTTATTGATGATGACGGACAGCTGTTTGGCTTAATTAATGTTATTGACGCACTTGTTGTTCTTTTTGTTATTGCGATTATTGGTGCGGGGATTGCGCTTGTTGGTATTGGTGGTGAACCAGCTGATACCCGCTATGCTACGATCGATCTTGGTGAACAACCGGATTATACGGCGAACCAGATTACAGTGGGCGATGAATGGGATATTCAAGGAAGCGCGGATGTGTTGACTGTCACTGACGTCTTTCTTGCCCCAACCGAAGATGGCGATCGGAATGTGGTTATCAGAGCCGAAGTGAACGGTACGGCGATCGATCCGGAAGCGCAAGAACAGAGTGCGATCTCCTTTGCTGGTGAGCCGCTCCGGTTCGGTCGTGATCTTGAGATTGAAACACCACAGTATGTCGTCGAAGGTGTTGTTACTGATGTTGGACCAGAGGAGTCATTCGGTACCGAAGCAACTCGTACCGTCACTGTCGAGGCAACTGAAATCCCACAGAACCGTGTCGATCGGCTTGGTGTTGGCTTAACGGAAGTCATGCGAGATGATGAAACCGCAACCGTAACTGATGTCTCCGATGTGGCCAGCGAAGAGGTCAGAAGCGGCGGTGATGGGTTTGAGGTTGTTGAGCACCCACGCAACCGTGATGTGACGATGACAGTTGATATGACTGTCCGTGAGTTGGATGATGGCACAGTGCTCTTCCGCGGCAGTTCACTCCGAATCGATCAGTCGATCGTCTTCGAATTTGATGAAGTCACATTCGAAGGTGAGGTCGTCGCCATCGAGTAATAGCCTATGAGTACAGATTCTGAGCCGGACTTTAGACGCGGGTCGATCGCAGTCCGTATCTATACACAGTTGCGATCGTGGAGTCACGACTCGATTATTGTGACGTCGCTCACTGACGGTGCTGAAGAGCCACCGATCGGTGTCGATCGATCCGCAGGCACCGTCGAGAGTGAGAGAAGTGAGAGTCAGTTTGAGATGCCCACCGCCGGCCCACGATCGACATCAACTGTGTATCGTGTGTATGTTGGTATTCGTCGATTCGTTGAATCCTCGTGGCTCTATCGGTGGCTCACAGCAGAACCCGACTCGGAAGTGATTGTGATCGATCTTCGAGAGACGTTTTCTGCAGGTCCTGTGTTGCGACAACTCGATCGACGGATTCGTGACGTGATTTCGGTCATTCCATCTTCGCTCGGTCTTCGGAATGGGTTCCAGCTTCGATCGCGGTTCGTTGTGCGACCACTCCGTGTGTGTAGTTTTGTGTTGCTTGTGAGTGTGTTAGCTGGCCTTTCGAGTTTGGTTCTCACTGGAGCCGACATTGGGATCTCGACATTCCTGTTGTTAGCCTTGTTGTTAGTCGCGGTCCGTGGTACGCAGAGTACGCGATCGTTGGCTGCGGTACAGGCGACATGGTGGTATGAGCGGGTTTCGGCTGCGATCGAATCCTCTGTGTTCATGGACGCGGTTGATCCGCCACCAACTGCTGACGATCCTGAGTCGATGCAGAATCGTCACTGACTGGATCTATTTCGATCGATGAGTAGGATGGGTCCATCTGGAAACTACTCCTGTCATATCAAATAAATACTTCAACGTAAGGGAATGTTTTTGTAGCTAACAGGGTACTGTTTTTTCAATGATACATGGATGGTGGTACCGATCGTGTAGTCTGATCGGTGCTGTACTAATTACTGCCGTGGGAGTAGTAATCGCAAACCATCCGTTTGCACAAGCGCTGACAACAACCTATGTGCCACTACTGTGGCGGCTTGATCCTGTAACATTGACTGGAGATGCGTTCCAGATCGCGACTTGGACGAGCGTTGTTTTGGTTGCTGGCGCGCTTGTTCCGCTATTTAAACCACGGCCATGGCGAGTGTTGGATGTAATCACGTATACGCAGAAGCGAGTGGTTGTTGCAGGGCTTGCGCTTGCAACGCTTGGCTATTTTAATTGGAGCTACCGACTGCCACGCTCAACGCTTGCCATCTTGATTGCGGTGTTGCTCGTCTTGTTGCCGCTTTGGTTTGTTTTGATCCGAACCAAAACACCGAATGATCACGATCGGACAATCATCGTCGGCGACGACCTTGCACAGATAGAAGAGATTGCAGCATCAAGTTCCGGTGAGATTGTCGGCTATCTGAGTCCCCCAATTACGTACGCTGACGAACCGCCACAACATGATGCGACACAGCCGAGTCCGATCGTTGCTGATGGGAGTGGTGCATCGGTAAACGACATTGGCCTTCCTCGGCTTGGTGGGCTTTCAAAACTTGAGACGGTATTACTCGAACACGACATTGATACGGTTTGTTTGGCGTATCGCACTGCCGATCGGGGTGAGTTCTTCGGAACGCTCGATCTCTGTCATAAACACGGTGTTGCCGCGAAAGTGCATCGTGAGTATGCAGATGATGTACTGACGAGTGCTGAAGATGTCTCAACGCTTGCCCGTGTCGATGTTGAGCCATGGGATCCACAAGATTACGTCTTTAAACGGTTGTTTGACATCGGGTTTGCTGGATTTGGATTGCTCGTGCTCTCGCCGCTTGTTGTGGTTATTTCGATCGCGATCAAGTTGGATAGTCCAGGGCCGATCTTTTACACACAAGACCGGACGGCAGGCTTTGGGGATACGTTTCCTGTGTACAAGTTCCGGAGTATGGTTCCCGAAGGAGACTCTGCAGCACCAGTGGATGATGCAGAGAACGATCGGATTACTCGTGTTGGGCGTGTCCTTCGGAAGACACATATGGATGAGGTTCCGCAGCTATGGTCGATCCTTGTTGGCAATATGAGTGTTGTCGGCCCACGTGCGGCGTGGACTGAGGAGGAACGAATACTTGAACAGGAAACCGATGCTTGGCGAAAACGGTGGTTTGTCAAACCAGGATTGACTGGATTGGCTCAGATCAATGGGGCAAAGAGTACAGACCCAGATATGAAGCTCCGATACGATCTGCAGTACATCCGAAAGCAATCATTTTGGTTCGATCTGACGATCGTTATTCGACAGTTGTGGCAGGTCGCTGAAGATGTTATCAGAATGATTGTGCAAAACACCGGTAAAATAAATAAAAAAGGCGAATGAAAAACAGCCTTACAATATCAAGCATATTATAGTTTCATAAATAACAAATTAGTAAACAACACTATGAGTGAAAAATATAAGATAGACACGGTAGGGGTTATTGGATTGGGCTATGTCGGATTACCACTTGCATTAGCGCTTGTGAAATCAGGATATGATGTGATTGGTGTTGATATTGATGAGCAACGAGTAAATCAACTTCAAAATGGCAGTTCATACATTGGAGACATATCAGATGCGGAAGTAAGTAGAGCAATTGAACGAGGGTTTGAATCGACAACAGAATATAACGACCTCAGGCAAGTTGATGGCGTTTCAATCTGTGTCCCAACACCACTTAGAAAGTCTGGGCAGCCAGATGTTTCGTATGTGGTTGACGCAAGTGAGAGGCTTACATCAATTCTAAGTGAAGGCTGTACTGTAGTTTTGGAAAGCACTGTATATCCAAGTGCGACTGAAGAAGTTATCGCAGAGCAGTTTGAGGAGAATGGTTGGGAAGTGGGAAAAGATGTTTTTGTAGCGTTCTCTCCTGAAAGAATTGATCCCGGTAATGAACAATATGGTGTCCAAGATATTCCAAAAGTTGTTGGTGGCGTAACAGAGCCTTGTGGTGACCACGCTGTGGCATTATATGAGCCTGTTTTTGAAGAAGTCGTTCGTGTCGCTAGTAGTAGCGAAGCTGAATTTGTTAAGTTATTAGAAAATACGTTTCGTGGGGTCAACATTGGGTTAATCAATGAATTAGCAGTTACTGCTAATAGTATGAATATAGATATTTGGGACGCGATCGATGCAGCAGCAACGAAACCATTCGGGTATATGCCGTTTTATCCTGGCCCTGGGCTTGGTGGTCACTGTATTCCGATCGATCCGCAATATCTCTCGTGGAAAGCTAAACAACACGGACTTGAGACGCGGTTCATCGATCTTGCAGATCGGATAAACCGTCAAATGCCAAAACATGTTGTTAATGAAGTAACTGCTCTACTCAATAAGAATGGCCTTCCCGTGCTTGATTCAGAGATTCTTATTTTGGGAGCTGCTTACAAAGCTGATGTCTCAGATACACGTGAATCGCCCGCGATTGATATTATTGACTTATTACAGGAACGAGGTGCAAATATCAAATATCACGACCCTCATGTGGACAAAATCACCACTCGTGAATGGAGGCTTGAGTCCATACCGCTAACGACTGGCTTACTACAGGAACAGGACTGTGTAATAATTGTCACAAACCATTCTGATATTGATTTATCCATCGTTGTCGAGTGTTCATCACTCATTTTCGATACTCGAAATGCAACAGGAACATTTAGTGAACAATCACATATCTACCGCATATAAATATGACTGAGAAACCACGGGTATTTCATTTGATTACACGATTACTCAAAGGTGGTGCAGAAGCAAAAACGATTGAAACAGTTACCGGACTAGATCAGTATGAATTTGTTGTTGGATTTGGTTCTTCATTTGATTCAGATCAGGTTGAATATTTGAATGATAACAATATATACTCAAAACAATTCAAAACAATCCAACATTATAATCCAGTCACTAGTGTCCCAGCTGTGCTTTCGGTTGCAAGATACATACAGAAAGAAGACTTTGATTGTGTCCATACTCATTCAACAGAAGCCGGGATAATTGGTCGCTTTGCTGCAGCACTCACTGGTACTCCAGTTATACATACTGTTCACGGTGTTCCGTTTGCCGATGACCGGAATACAGTGCTAGAATCGTTTATTCTTACCTGTGAAAAACTCGCAGCTAAACGGACTGATTGCATAGTCACGAACGCAGATGCAATCAAGCAAGATTATCTTTCAAGAGGTATTGGTTCTAAAGATCAGTATACTACCGTCTACAGTGGTATCCAAATTGAACAGTTTGATAAAGCATCGCCCGCACCAGATCTTGACACATCTGCAATATCCATTATAATGGTTGGGCGGCTTGCAGACGGAAAAGGATTTGAGGATCTACTAGATGCTTTACAGCTGATCGATACCGAAAGAATATCAGTCTATTTTGTTGGTGAAGGCCCGATAAAAAACCGTCTTACAAGTCTTATTGACCAATATGACTTACATCAAACAGTACAAATGCTTGGATACCGTGACGATATTCCAGAGCTTATGGCTGGGGCTGATATACTTGTTCTTCCTTCGTATCGTGAAGGGACACCACGAGTTATAACTGAAGCAATGGCTAGTGGGCTTCCAGTTATTTCCACAAACATTGCAGGAATCCCGGAACAGATACAACATGGTACAAATGGCTACCTTATCTCACCAGGAGATGTTGAAAGTCTTGCAGTCTATATAGAGAAATTAGTTGAATCACAATCACTCCGAAAAGAGTTCGGGCAGGCAGGACAAGAGCGTGTAAGAAAGTTTTCTGTAGAGCGGATGCTAACTGATATTGACTCAGTATACCAAACAGTTATATAAAACAGATATTAATTCTAAGTGATATGAAAGTATTTATTGGGTTTCTTTCCAACTATGCGGTATGAAAACGTCTGTTATAACTGGTGTGGGTGGTTTTATCGGCTCAAATTTAGCTCGCGAGCTGCTTGACCGCGGACATCATGTTCGAGGTATTGATAACTTATCTACTGGAAGACGGTCAAACATAGAGGACCTCCAAGATCTTGATTCATTTGAGTTCTATGAGCGAGACCTCGCCACAGACTCAGTTGATGACATATTGTCAGAGGTAAATTATGTATTTCATCAGGCCGCTGTTCCCTCTGTTCCACGGAGTGTTGATGACCCTCTAACAACAACTGAAGCTAACTGTGTTGGAAGCACTAATCTATTGATTTCGGCACGTGATAGTAATGTGGAATCTGTTGTTGTTGCGTCTTCTTCCTCGGTGTATGGATCTGGCGGTCAGTTACCCAAACACGAAGAGCAAGCAGTGAACCCCGAATCTCCATATGCACTGTCTAAGTACTGGACTGAAAAACTTGCCGTACAATTTTCAGAATTATACGGACTAAACACGGTTGCACTCCGGTATTTCAATGTGTTTGGTCCTCGCCAAGATCCGTCCAGTAATTATGCAGCAGTTATTCCAAAATTTACTAACATGTTACTCAATGGAAACCAGCCACCAATATATGGTGATGGGGAGCAATCAAGGGATTTCACATATATCGATAATGTTATTCAAGCAAATATCAAAGCAGCTGAGAGTGGCGTTGGTGGTGAAGTATTTAATATTGCTTGTGGTGATCGGATTACTGTAAATGAGCTTGTCGAAAAGCTCAACGATATAATTGGGACTGACATTGGGCCCTTATATGATGATCCCCGTCCAGGTGATGTAAAACACTCACATGCAGATATTAGCAAGGCAAAATCCCAGATTGGTTATGAGCCACAAGTAACTGTTGATCAGGGCTTGACACAAACAGTGAACTATCTACAAAATAGTGATTAGAATATTATAAATTACTTATTTTGTTTTTGAACGGTAATCGGAATAAACTAATCTCATTTTATATTGCTCGGTAAATCCAATCGCACCAAGGGCAAAAATAACCCAAGAGAACGTTTGACGTTGTCGTACAGTTGTTCCAACATTTACAGAGATAATCCCATAGAGTGTAATAAAGAGAACCAAACCTGCCAGGAGCCCAGTAGCTAGCCCTAAATTACGACGTGAAAGAGCAACCCATCCTCGAATTGCAAAAATACTAAATACAATCATAATTACTGACTCAAATACCGTTAAATAATCGATGATATTCTCAGCCATCCAAGGGAAAGGGGCATATAAAAAATAGATTCCCATTAGTGGCGCATAGAGTAGAACATCTGTAGGCGTCTGTAATGTAACGTCTGTAAGGTACTGGGTTCTTCCCCCTTCACGAATCCGTGCACCACGCATCCACATTAGGAAATCTAAGATACCATCTCTGTGACGTAAGATACCCAACCAATTAAATATTTGATTTATTACGGGGGTAAGTAGTAAGGATGTCGCAAAAAAAACAAATACAGCAGTTAGATAATATTCTTTTTTTAAATGTGTTAAAGAAATTATTGTAAAGAATACCAGTGCATATATCGGCAAATTCTCTATTCGTAATAGCGATGCGGTCGTGATTGAAATTATAATAAGTATAAGTCTAGCAGACTTCTCGATCTGGTATGGAATAACAAATAGTCTAATTGAATATGTTAGTGACGCGAGAATTGCTGCGTCTCTAAGGATGACAGAGTGTAGTGCAACAGAGCTTGGAAGGAAAATAAGTGGTATAACAGTTAACAGAGCTGCTTGAGTTGAATGGAAGTATCTTATGAGTAAATAAATGTTAAAAATTGCAAACGATCCTAAGAACGCGACAAATATTTGTGCATATACCTCACTTGGCCCCGGCAAAAGCCAAAATGGTGAAATAAATAAACCCCACGTTGGTACTGTGCTTCCAAGAGAATTAACAAGATCACTGATAGGAACGTTTCCTGAAGCAATTTCATGCGCCTGATTGGCAAATGCGAACGTATCTGCACCTTGGTCTGGATTGAGTGTAGTAAGATTGGTAATCAAGACTCCACCAAGACGAACAATAAATGCACAAGTAAGAACAACAATTGGCTCAGTGACGTCCTGCTTGTTCAACACTAATAAAAAGAGGTTTGATTCACAAAATAAGTTTGTTGATTTGGTGCAGTCCACGTTACAAGCAGAAAATCAAAAACAAGGAAGGCGACGATCGTAGTAATTTGATAATACTGTCTCTGTAACAGATAGTAACTAATAAAACAAAAGAAGCCAACGACAACAGGCGTAGTAATCATTAATTTACCATTCTATATGAATAAAATAGATATATCCCTTACCAACTCTGGAAACTATTATTACTACTCAATCGCAATACGATTGCCTTTTCACTTTGAACATTTATCATAATCTAATGGTCGGTGTCAATCGCCAAACAATACTTTATATTGTGCCGGACCTCACAATCGGGGGGACAGAGACAACGTTGGTGCACCTAATTAATAATTTGGATCCAACGTTGTATGACATCCACATATGTACAATTACAACACCAAACCCACTCCGTGCTAAACTCCACGACCATATTGGATATCATAATATTGGTGCCGAAAAAAAAGAAAGTATTTTTGCAACAATTAAGTTTATCAAATTAGTCAATTCAATCTCACCAGATATCCTACAGACATTTCTTAGGTATGGAAATATTGTCTCACCTCTTCCGACCCTATTCAACCGCAAGATGTCTGTGATTACTGGTATACGTGCTGTACCAGACAATCTCTCCGCTCCAAAAGACTACGTTGAACGAGTTGGCTTGGTTTCGTCTGATTGTGTTGTCTCAAACTCTGCTGCAGGCAAAGAGCACGCTATACAGCGTGGTGTTTCTCCGGATAAAATTGAGGTGATACCAAATGGCCGTGATATGTCTATCTTTGAAAGGGCAACTCCCGCAGAAGATATTGAATCGCTCCGATCGAAGTCGGATACAAAAATTGTTGGAACAGTAGGCCGACTAATCAAACGAAAAGGTCACCACGATTTATTAATTGCTTGGGAGGAGATTTCATCCGAATATAACAATGCAGAGCTGGTTATCGTTGGTGGTGGGCGGGAGAGAGAAGCAATTGAAGACCGAGCATCTGAACTGGGCATTTCTTCGTCCGTACACTTATTAGGTACTCGAAGAGACGTACCTGATGTATTGGAAGCACTTGATATCTTCGTCTTTCCATCTCATTTTGAAGGGCTCCCTGGTGCACTTATTGAGGCAATGGCTTCTGGATTACCCATCGTGGCGACCAATGTTGATGGTAATGCAGAACTGATTGAGCATGGTACTTCAGGTCTTTTAGTACCGGCAAAAGAACCAACGCAATTAGCAGACGCACTTGTAACATTACTGTCGGATACCGATCGTTGCGAAAGGTACGGTAATACAGCTCATCAGCAAGCGATTTTAAATTATTCAAATGAGAAAGTGGTGACAAAGTTTGACCAATTGTACAGACAGTTACAGTAGAATTAATAATTAATTTATTGTTTGACGCTAAAACATAATTATAATAGATCTACTTATAATTCGTTCTGAACCGGTATGATTAGTCGTCATCTAATTAAACAGCACTGAGAGATACTCATTTACAATAACTGATTGCTCAAAGTCCATTGCTCTATTGACTAATTTGATTGAGTCGATCGGATCTAATAATGTGTTCTCTATGGCAGAAGCCAGTGCGGTTTCATCACCAACAGGAGTAAGCGTTCCAAATTCACCTCCTTGGAGTATTTCAGCAGGACCGTTCGGACAATCTGTAGAGACAACTGGGGTACCTGTTGCCATCGCTTCAACTAATGCAATCCCAAAGCCTTCCAGGCGAGATGAGAGAGCAAATACATCACTTCTATTCAGATATGGATAGACGTTATTAATATATCCAATTAAATCAACTTTATTCTCAATTCCAAGTTTTTTAATTAAATCTTCTAAATACCCCTTTTGTTCACCAGTCCCCATTATTATCAACCGAGTGTCTGGAAAAGTTTCTTCAATGATTTTAAAAGCTTGGATAAGAGTCTGGAAATCTTTCACGGGTGCTAGCCTTCCTGCAGCGATTATAACATCTAAGCGATCATTCTGTAACCATTGATGTTCGATCGGTTCGCTTATTTTGATGTCAAAATTAGGTCCAATTACAGGGTTGTATATCACTGATATTTTTGATTCAGTAATGCCTGTGACATTGGAGATATCCTTCGCAGATCCTTTTGAAACTGCAATAATATGATCTGCCATACGATAGCTCACTGGGAGAATCGCATCTATAGCTGCGGAGATAATGTTGCCATTTTTTGTTTTCTTCAATGATGGTGTACTATGTACACCGATCGCAACTTGAGTATCAGTAAAAGATAGTTTGGTACTCCAAACAGCAACGATATTCGCATGTGTATGTCCTGAGAGTAAGACATCAGGAGAGTACCTACGCAGATATTTTATCATCGGAACTATACTTTTTAGTACCCGCCCAGCTCTTAAATCTATAACTCGAACGCCGTCGGGGATCTGTGACTCAAATGAACCCCGACGATCGGCGACAACGATGTCAACCGCAATCCCTCGTTCAAGAAAGCCTTCTGCAAGATTCAAAAAACAACGTTCGATCCCTCCAGGAGTAAATGTGGGAAAAAAGAGAGCGATCGAGGGTACAGAATCAGCACGTGCCATTATATATAATAGATACTAATTTGGGCCAAATTACAGTTTCGTTTTATTACAGAGATCAAGTTCCGAGATTTATTCCGCTCCCAGATCACTTATTGAAACAAGATATCTGGATGATTAACATATTGTTCGATTCCATGCGTATTTCCAACGTACATTTGATCTCTGATCTTTTGCCATTCAGTGTGACGAGTTCTGATACGGACCGGAATACGGTCTATTTCCAGTAATTTGACTATTGAAAGACGGTGTGCTCCCCCTGACCACAAGAATTCGCCATTACGGCTGACATGAACTGTTATCTCTTTTCTTTCGGGAGGAAGCAATGCTTCAGTATCCAATGATTCGATTTTATTTTGTGTGATTTGTTTTTGTGGACGATAGCCATATTTCTTAATAGAATTGTATAATTGGTCAAGATGAGTACAGCGTTTGATTAGATTAGATTTATTTTTGATTTTCTTGTAAGATCCACTGTTCTCAACCTGTTCACACATGAACTCATAATAGTCTGTATCCTCCCAGCGAACATTATTTACAAAATGCTCTTCGAACGACCGATAAACCACGTCTGATTCGAATGGAACGGTGTCAAGATCCCAATCACCTCCAACAATATCAGTAGGAAGTATCCAACTAGTTGATGGCGATTTAACAGGCTTATTTTTTATTTTTTTAGGCGATATCCAATATAATTTATACGGAAGTAGTGGTGCGCAATTATTTTTTTCCAATAAGAATTTAGTCAACTGATAACCAATTATTTTTCTAGTGTTGACAATATTTTCAGTGAAATTCATTAAAAAGGTCTTTAATAATACGTTGCTATATCTCTGAATATAAGTCTATATGTTTCTTGTCTAGGTAGGTTCGAAAACTGTATTATTGTTTACCAGTGTACACTACATAATCAAATGCGCTTGGGACACACAACAATTATTTATTTTATTTCCAAGTTTGCCGGATCAATCATTAGCTTTATTGCAACAATCTATTTTACTCGCCTCCTAGGTGCCGAAATTTATGGGTATTATGCAATTATACTAGCGCTTGTCTCGTGGTTAACAATAATTAAAAGTATGGGATTAAGCCAAGCCGTGATTAAACGTATGTCTGAAGATGAGGAAGAAGCAGATGAATTTCTCGTTGCCGGGACGCTTATTATACTGGTAATTGTAACGGCGATCTCATTAGCAATCCTATATTTTGAATCCCAAGTGAATGCATACATTGGCATCCCTGCCACAGAATTTGTTATATTACTATTAGTTGCAACAGTATTCAACGATTTTACAAACTCTGCTCTGAATGGAACACACAAGGTACATATTTATGCTCCTTTGTCTGCGCTCCGGAAGGCTGGTCGTAATGTCATAATGGTCGGTTTGGTTGCGATCGGTTGGGGGCTTTCGGGGATGCTAGTTGGGTATGCTGTAGGAACAATCGTGATTTCGTTACTAGGTTTGTGGTACGTGAAAATATCGTTTGTCCGTCCAACTAAACGACACATATATAGCTTGATTAATTTTGCAAAATATGCATGGCTCGGAAGAGTAGATAAAAAAACGTTCAGTAACATGGATATTATTGTTCTTGGATTGTTTGTGCCCGCTAACTTAACTGGTATTTATGCTGTATCTTACACGGTAGCTACATTTTTGAGTCTTTTTGCGGCTGCAATCTCAACCACTCTGTTTCCAGAGATGAGTAAACTCTCAGCTCAAAACAATTTGGAGCAAATTAGTTCATTAACAAAAAAAGCGATAACATACTCTGGTTTACTCTTAATACCGGGCATTGTTGGTGCTGCAGTTGTTGGCGACTGGATCCTTCAAATCTATGGATCCGAATTTAGTGCTGGGTGGCATGTACTTGTGATTTTAATTGTTGGTGTCACAATATACAATTACAAAAAACAGATCAATAATGTACTTGCAGCAATCGATCGTCCAGACCTAACATTCAAGATAAATTTTATATTTATTGTGTCAAACGTATTATTAAACATTATTTTAGTTTGGAGAATCGGATGGATAGGAGCGGCTATTGCAACTACTGTTTCTGCAGTAATTGGGTTTCTGATTGCGTACCATTATTTAAATAAGAATGTACATATTAAGATACCATACACAAATATTGCTTATCAATGTATTTCAGCTCTTGTTATGGGAGGGTTTGTGTACTTCTTTAGATATTTAGGAGAGACATTTTTTATTGAAGCATATTCAGTTAGTTTTGTTCTATTACTGGTTGCTGCTGGAGCAATAATATACATAGCTTTCCTCTCATTGATCTCAAAGCAATTTAGAACAATCATAAAAAATAATATTTCAATTTAAATCAGTCTTTATAACCAAGTGCTGACAGTCGCTCTTCAATTAAATCATTCTCAATGGAGCTATTTTCCGGCTGGTCAGTATGAATTTCTGGTCGTTCTCCATTCTCAATTATAAACCAAGGTACCTTTCGTAATTCAGGTAAATATAACTCCCTAGGGTGGCCTATCGCAATATTGTTATTATTTGTGCGTTTTTTGTGTGCAAATCTCCAAATTCCAGACCGATCACCCAACAATTCGCCATGGTCAGACGAAATGACGATTCGTCCTTCTAGTTCAGACAAGAGATCTTCTACATTTGACAACACATATTCAAGATTTTCGTTATATATCTTTTGCAGTTCATCGACACTAATGTAACCTTTCCTTGCTGCGATTTTTAACGTACTTAAATATTCTTTTTTGTTTTGATCTGTTTTAGAGGAGCTACCAATTAAGATGCCATCTTCTGCGAGAGATTCTCGTATTTTTGATGCTTTCGTACCAAAATATGGGCTATGTGGCTGCATTAAATGAATAATCATACGTTTGTTAGGATACTTGTTGGCGGCTTTTAGTGCAGTATTAATAACCGTATTAGGATCTAAACTATCCCATGTGGGATGTAGGCTATCGCTCTTTTCTTTGTTTTTGGTAAAAATAATGTTATAAAAAACGTCTTGGCAAATTCTTGCACCCCAACCGTTTGCAGTAACGTAAACAGTATCAAAGTGTTGCTTGTTTTCAAAGTTTTTTCGACAAAATTCCTCACTGTGAGATCCTTTTGAAATGCGAGACTCAAGTGTTCCACCAAACGTATTGAACTCAATAAATGAATCATAACGACATGCGTCTAAAAGTATTAAATAGTCCCAATCTTCACTCATAACTTCGGTTCCTCGACCATAGTGTCGCGTGAATTTCTTTTTTCCTATTGTTTTATGTGGTATTTTACTTGTGTTTAATACGATTCTTTTTAATTCTTTAAGTATCAAACTTGGTTCCTTGATAGCACGAGAGAGATTACGTTGGTTATATTTCTTAGGAATCATAAATTAGTATTCTGCCTTACAATAAAAAAAAGCTCGAAATGATCTGGTATATGAATAGAATTTTAAATGGTAGGTTATTTCTGACTGTAGTTCGGAATACACTGGTTATGATCGAACAGGTGCTAAAATATGTAGCAGCATCAATACCAACTGTATACCAAGTTCCCCATGGCTCACTATTCCAACGACACGCCGAGATATAATTTGGATCCAATAATCATAAATTTGTTGATACTCATAGAAACCTACACTAACGTACTATCAAGTCCGGTAAGGTACACAAAGTAGAACTCCCAACAATGCCGATTTCAGTACTACTGCTCCCACACTAGGTACGCCTTGCAGCTGTTGGTGTCTTTCCGGCGATCATTTTTTCTGGGTCGCTGGTCACGGTCTCCTAAACCGCAATTGACGACGCCCAACCCTCGCTAGTACAGCTATCTCACTGACGACACGCCGCGCTTGTGATCGTCCTCGCTAGTGGTTCTGGTATCTTAATGGAAACTAGACAGGCATTCCTTCCGCATCGAACGCCATTTTTGATCACCGACGTCATCGTCAACACGATCGGAGCTAGTGGTGTCCTTATCTGGTTCGCTCTACGACCATATTTTAATTGTCGATCACTTACATCACTTGTGACCAGATCGAGAAAGAAATCAAATAAATAGCGAATTCTCAACCCACTTTGAGGTGGCTCTACTGTTCTACCTAATTGATCGAGGGTACAGTAATTATCTCAAATACGATCTCTGGTCGTATTGGCCCACGGTTCAATCACAACGGCCACGACATCGATCGATCCAAATTCTTCACTGAATTTCGATCGCCTCTTCATGAACTACGATCGTACAGTCGGCATACACAAACTGGACACAGACGCTGTCTCCAGATAACACAAGCGTGGTCAACGCCTCGACATCGATCGCGTGTTGCAGCGGTGGCAACTGCTCCACAGACGTACTGTTGGCACAAGCGATTCGCTCCACGATCGACAGTCAGATGCGACCCACATCGTGATACAGACAACTCATGTTTCCGAACCCCAACACGTGTGGACACACACGAAGGGAAACAAGACGAGTAGCGATCGATCGGTACAACTTGGGCAGACGGTCGAGAGAGCAGATGGTGAGACATATGCCTATGGTGTATCCTCTGAAATCCCACAGAGTAGCACTCACACCCAGACGCCGATCGTGGCAATTCGCCATCAGATATTTAGCACGACGTAGACAATGCAGAGACACTCCCCTCTGTGGGAGTATGTGCGAGAAGGAGCACTCGTTTCCACACTGGCGCTCCTTCTCCACGCACATTTTGTGCGCATCCTGTTGTTCTTATCGAAGTTTATAATCATTTTCGGGTTCCTGACAGTCACACATCACGCCACTCCCCAGTAGAGATGAAGATATGAGACGAAACAACGCATTCGATCGGCTCTCCCCCGCTTTTGAATTAAGCCGCTCACTCATCCACGCTGGCAAAAGAGTCACGGAGATGGCTATGGATGAGACAGTGTATGCAGATTGTGTTCATGTGTCATGAGTGTGGAGACTCGTTCACTGCCGGTGTGGATAACGAATGGGGCACGTACGAGTTTATTCGGTGTCCCGCCTGCGGGAGTGCTAAAACGACGCGTGCTGTAACGGTTACTGAAGATTGAACTGAAATAAATCAACGAACAGAATGACATAGAGACGATACTCCTATCCAGATCTCAAACGAGCGCTAGGTCCCTGCGTGGGTTCGATGAATACCCAAATACAGAGCGTGCATCACTCCAACGAGGCTGGCTCAGGATCTGTTGTCGTTTCGAAGAACAACGTCACCTGCTCGTTCGGGTTGAGATTATCGATCAAGAGGCCGAACTCATCTTTACCGGTAAACGATCGGACGCGAGGTTCAGGGGCTTCTGATGCCGATCGCTCACAGACGAGTTCGAGCGATCCGGTTGCATCGGCGCGTAAGCTGATCTGATCAATCTGTGCCATTTATGCACATACGATCGCCGATTAGATAACCCATTGTGTTGGTGTGTCATGGTCGCGTTCTTCTTATGACCGCGTGTCTAGCCACCGACAGCACCATTCGATGATGACGCTGCGAGGAGTGTAGGGCGATAGCGATCTCGACCAGATCCTCAACTGGAGTCCGATCGAGACCACACCAAGACATGTCGATCGAACCGAATGATTATACAGACCGCTCACAACAGAGTGTACAATGCTTGAATTCGGCTCGTGGTATCCATACAACCAGATACTCGCAGTGTTGTGTGGGTATGCGATCGCCGCAGTGGCGTTTGTTGCGTACACCCAGACTGATGATCGATCGTTGCCGTATTTTGGCCTCGGTCTCGTACTGCTTGCAACAACGTTTCTGTTGCCGTTACTTCCAACGGACACGATTCGACCATCAACAACCTTGACAGCCAACTTTGTGCTGCTCTTTGCCTGTTATGCACTCATCGGGTATGGGATTTTGTTGCTGTGGAAACGGCAGCGACCTCGATCGGCAGTTACTCACGCGGATCGTTAATCAGCTCGTACACGCCACGACCGATATTTCGAACGTAATCTGCAGCCTCTAACAGTTGGAGTCGCTGTTGTACATACTGTCTTGAAACGCCAAGATCGTCAGCCAAGTTTGATGGTACATTTCGCCCATCACGAAGCAAGTCTAAAATTTGGTCGTCTATTTCCTTTCGATCGAGGCCCATTGGCACCATATTCTCGGTCGACATAGTTTATTGTTGTTTTTGACTAGTTTAACTGTTGTCTATGGCTATTCTATTGTACTTGACGATAGTAAACTACTAATGAATACACGTGTAGTATTGAGACACAACACAGGATTTCGCCGCAGAATATCTGTGGCCCGGTGTACCAGCACCGGACCTGTGCCTGAGATAGGCAAATGATACAGACGCAAACTACATACAAACGTATTTCGGACGCCCAGCCCGATCGATCGACCCCCATCACCAACGTTTCGGAGGGGACTCAATGAGTCACACACACGTCGAATTGGTTTGTGAGTGGACACCCGAAACCGGCCAACCGCATCGAGCCGTGTACGCAACAGATGCCCACGGGTGGCTTCGGATTGAAGCGCGGTGGACAGGGACGGAGTGGCTCGAAGTTGGCTGTGAGCGCATTACCGCGTTCTCGATCGACGGGAACACCGCACACTCACTGGAGGAGGCCACCCAATGAGCACCCACGATGCGCTCCTCGATCGACTCGCAGAACTGGAAGCCACGGTCTCGTCTCTCCAAACAACAGTCAACAGACTGGAAACAAAAACCCAGACACTCGAAACCGAGAACGATCGCCTCCGATCGCAACTCGAACAAACGACGAGCGAACTGAACGCAAAGACGGACGCACTCACCAAGAAATCACAATACAACAAAGATCGCGTCGAAGAGCTGCAAGCACGGGAACTCGAAAAAGGTGCACATCTCCAGACCGAACACGTGGACACGCGGACGATCGACGTCCCGAACAACCGACTCGAAAAACTCGCGAAAGATGATGGGCAGACGTATTATCGCCTCCCTGAACAGGAGGACCCACTCGATCGAACGAGCACAATACAGCTCGCGTATGGAGATCTTCTCCCGATCCAACAACTCGCCAGACTCGACGAGGAGATGCTGCGATCGACCACGTCGGCACTCCCAACTCGACTGGCCGCGAAACTGTGGAAAGCCCGGATAGATGACACCGTCGGCGACAATCCATGGGAACGTGGCTCGAAAACAATCAAAGAGTACATCAAAGCAAGTGACCTCAAACACTGGATTCGCAGACAAGAGAAAGGAGTGAGCGACAGCTACGCAAAGAAGTTAGTCTCACGGACGATCGACGCCCTGTTAGATCTTACAAAAAACAGAGTCGCAATCAGACGGAAGAAAGAACGAAAGAACGGCCTCGCCTACACGGAGCGTCGACTCATCATTCCGAGTGATACAGCCATTCCAGGTGAGCGTCCAAACGTGACTCGATCGACAGCAGACACGGAGTCGAACAGCGATCGAGCCACACAGAAACCAGAGACAGCTGGTGTCCACGGGTAGGACTGTCCACCGGCTAGAGTAAGCCACATATCGCACTCCCAAGCGGGACTCTCACGGCTCACACCAACCCATTCACACCGATCGGCCCTGTGTTTGCACTCTCGTTACTGTACAGTCTGTCGATCGATCGGTCGTCGTCGGTCAGAGAGAGGGACTGCCCAGACATCCACATCCGAGGACACCAGTTGTCTCCAGAGCGACCCAACACGATCGGACTGCGACGCAGACAAAGAACGGTGGATCATACGTAAGCGACGAATCTTCGTCTCACGATCAGAGAGTATACTCCGAGGAACTCGCCCGGTTCTGTCTGCAGGGATGGGCAGTGAGTGGTTCACCTCGTTCGTTCTGTCGTGGAGTAACGCCTATGACCGCGATCGTGTGACTCGTATGAAAACACACTAGGCTTTTGACCGATTGTCTCATAGTGAGGGCTATGAGCAGCGATCGAACCAACGCCAAAAGCACGGTCTCGGGAAACCAAGCAAATATTCCCGCTCGTATTCGACGTGAACTCGGGATCGCAGATGGTGATCAACTCCGCTGGAATCTCGAAGCCGATGGGACGGTTCGCGTCCAAGTTGTCCAACAGCACACGGGGACGTTTGCGGAGTTCGACGGCTACGACGGTGAAAAGCCGACAGATGTGACAAGTGAACACGATAGTTGGGGCGTCGACGTCGAATAAATGCCACGAGCACTCATCGATACGACTGTTCTTTTTGCAGCCGCATATCGGCGAGACAGTTTACACGAGACCGCACTCCCAATCCTCAGGAGAATCGACGACGGGACCCTCCCCGAAGCGGTGGTCCTTGACTACGTTCTCGCGGAAACGCTTAACGGACTCACGACTCATGCTGGCCATGACGCTGCTGTTGATCTCCTCGACCGAATAGAGAAGAATCGTCGCTTCCATATCGACTCGCTCAACGCTGACGCCATTTCGACGGGGAAAGCCCTGTTCCGACAGCACAAACCCCTCTCCTTCGTAGATGCATGCATTATCGCATATATGCAAACCGAGGGACTCGGCTATCTATATGCATTTGATGACGACTTTGACGCAGCCGAGGACGTCTATCGGCTTGACACAGCGATAAACCCGTACGACCCAAACTGACGCCGACACACGTTTAATTTTTTGCGCTACCAATGAGTGGCTATGCGATCGAGATACAGACCTTGGACGCTTGCAAGTGAATTACAAAAATAAAGAATCACGTTAGTCGAAAAGCATTCGAAACGGCACTCATATGGATGGAAGGAGGAAGCCCACAACTGAAGTCGTGGGTTACTGACAAAGAACGGTTTCAAACCAGTGTCTGGACCAACACGTGTGAGCGGTCTCGATCTAGGTCATGAGTTTCGATCGCTCGATCGTGGATACTGATCGTGCCCCTAGCATACTCGAACTGGATGCAGACGTGTTTCTCTCCAGACAATGCAACCGCGGTGAGCGCTTCGCTGTCGATCGGCGCGTGGACCGATGATACTCGATCGATCGTCGTCGGTCAACACGAGCTTCAGCGACGGCTTGTTCCAACGATTCTAAATGGGGGCTTGGTGATTTTCCCAGACTTCGGAATATGACCGTATCTACAACGTTTGCCGTGTGCAGCTGTTTTAACCGACTCATTTATTATCGGTCAATTCTGAAAACAGATCATCTTCGGCCACATCAGCAGGGGAATATGTAGTCGGGCTTGGACCGTCGCCGCCAATGTCGTGAATCTCATACAGTGCTTCAAGGAGATCGTACGTTGTCCCATGTGAGAGGTCAGTCAGTGCCGCGATTTGTCGGATCGTGACTTCACCGTCACTGTGTGCGTTGATCAGATCGTGAGCAAGTGCAAATGTTACAAATCCATGTTCATCACAGATACGGTTGATGATCGGATACGCATCAGACCGTGAGATGACTGCAACAAGCTTTGGGGTAATGGTAATTTCTATCCCACGAATGGTGAGCGTCAGTTCGAAGTCCTCTGCATTGTACGCACGTGTGGCACTGTCATCTTTCGTTTCAGTAATGAGTCCTGCCCGTTCTAACCTGTGTAGATACTCATAGACCGTCTTTTTTGAGACTGCTACTTGATCGGCGATTTCGGGAGCAGTCACACCAGGTGACAGTCGAATAGCAATATAGAGGTCCGCAAGGTTCGTATTTGTGAGCAACTCTGTGAACGTCGATAGTCCAGTAATCATGGTTGGACCATTGCCCACGTTCCGGACATGCTCGGTATCGTAGCTCATTGTATACTGTTACGAAACTCGAAAATATAAACGTTGATGCAATCATCAGGTACTCGTGCGGAAAGTGTCAACACGCCGTTTGCAATGTATAGAAATACTTCGCCACCGAGAATCAGTAGGACAACTAAGCGACGAAGAAAAGACGATCGATCGGTCGTCGTCGGTCATAGAGAGGGACTCCCCACACACCTACTCCGAGGACACCAGTTGTCACCAGAGAGCTCTGATATACCGATCGTGAGGCATCTTTTCTACAGCCACTGACGATGAACGTCATGCGATCGCCGATCTCGACTACTCTGATATTGAATCACGGGTCGATCGACTTGTGGGCTAAAACAGAATAATCGTCATCGATCTGTGCAGGAAATCGACGCACCTCGTTGAATTCCATTCCTCGCCGTACCTCGTCTTCGAACCTATCGAACTCGACGAATTTCATATCCGATAACTCGGGGAGCAGGACGTGGTGGAGCTCGTAACAGACCGTGAGGTACTCTTCGTAATCAAGTGTCTCTCCCTTACAAAGTATCGGATCAGCAGGGATCGAACGTTCTTCCAGTAACGCACGTAATACTCGCCCCTGTTGCGCTGACAGCACGCTTTCGATTCGAGTACCAGTACAGAACTCGTCACTCACGGCTCTGTTACCTTCGATCGCTCCAGTCTTCATTGCGCTTGGTCACTCTGGATGCCCATTCTTTTTGACTTCAGTGACGACCACGTCCCAGTCCGGATGTTCGGCACCGTTCCGACATGCGAATCCTCCCTCCACATCGACTTCATTCTCGTAGGCCCTGCGAAGGAGCGCTTTCAGCTCCTCGCGCAATTCCATCTTCGAGGTGATGGGCGTCTCCTCAGAAGTCATCTTCCCCTGTTTCGTATTGATCCGCATGTTCGTGACCTTGAGAGATAGTGACCACACCGTAGCTGGACACGGTTATCGCGTGATCCGCATGTGTAAATGAGACGTTGATATCTCCGATCGTTCCGTTGCGAACGCGGACGAGCGCATCCAATGCGTCTGGGTCAACAGCGGAATAGAGCGGGTCCAGTTCAACCGAATCAACGGCCATCACTTCTGCCAACGTTGCGCTGACAGCCATGCTTGCAGGCGTCTTCTCGAGATCAAACTGGCTACGAACTGCCCCAGTCTCCTGATGATCCTCGATCGCCTCTACGCCCACTTTAGAAACTATTCCATCCATTTCAACTCATTCTATCAGTCTGAACCAGTTCAAAACGCGCACTGATAATACAGAGGGTTTATAACAAATCTACCCGCGAGAACGCTCACAGCGCACCCATGAGCGTCGCTCCAATGAGGCGTCGATGTCCGCGTCGGAGTCGTGACGAAAGCGATTGCTGAGTGATGCCGAGTTCGTCAGCAATCTCTTCGAGCGACGCCTCACGAGGGGTGTCGAAGTAGCCACGCTTGTACGCCAATACCAGCGCCTCGTGCTGGGTTTCGGTCAGCTCGTAGCCCTCCCCCTGGATCGGAAGCATTGCGTGGACTGCGGTGATCGTTATCGGGATATCGTTTTGCTGGCAGTACTCTCGAAAGTCAGCGATTGCCTGCCGAGCCTCTCCGCGCACCTCAAATTGCCACCCATCTTTCGTTCCAGTGCCGGTGAGCAGGACGACGTTAGCTTTGGCTAGGGCAGTCAGGACACCAAAATACTCGTCTTTCCACTCTGCACGCATGAGATACTCGTCCTCGACGCTATCGATCAATCGAATGCCCTTCACGCCAACGTGTCGTTCGAACTCGGCTTCGATGTCCTCGGTTTCCACGCCACGCACCCAGAAGTACGGGATGACCAGTGTCTGGTGTGGAATCAGTCGCTCCAGTTCGACTGTCACTCCCGGCAAGCTCTCGAAGATACTCCCCAGTGGAAACTCCGCTACCGGACTTGTAAACTCCATCACAGTCGCCATGTAGGAACCTTCGTCCGACATGTGGATAATTGACGTGGCTGGTGTACCATGGCGTCGAGACAGGCTAAAGCACGGCCTATGACATCCTCCTCGGCGTAAACGCCGAGGTTTCCTCTCGCTGTCTGTGGCGGGCCCACAGACACGGAGGCAAGATTCCCTTGCAGTACTCCGGTTTGTGTGCTGTTCGTCAGTCCTGTGAAGGAGTGGTGTACTTGAGTATCTGCTTGAACCACATAGGCCGTGCCATCGACCTGACTCAGCCTTACGGCAGAGTCTCACATCGGGCAGGCTCGCGTTTTTGATAACGGAGGAACGCCAAGCCACCTCCAATTTTCCCAAGTGAGCTATCTAAACATAAGGCTTGATTCAAATTAAAACCCCGGTTTGAGAGACACTCGGCGCGATTCACGCCCGGCGTAAACGCCGGGACTCTCTCGCTGTTATAGGTAGGTGAACTGCCTCGGGGTCAAGCCCCGAGGCTTCCCGTGGTTTAGTCGGACACTCCCATCCGACCATCGGCCTGATAGCCTCGAACGGTCGGGCGGGTCACGGTCGGGGCGTCCACAGCCCCCGATGCCTGCCGTCGCACCTTCCGAACAACGGGAAGGCTGTTGAGAGCAGGCACATTCCAATCGAGTTTCTTCACGCCTTTCACGGCGATGTTAACGCTTGCACCACGGTCGCTGTGGTCTTGATGGCCACAGTCTTTGCACTTGAACCGCTTCTTGTTACGGTTCGCACGTTCTGTATGTCCGCACATCGGACACCGCTGGCTCGTGTACGCAGGATCAATCCGCGAGGTCGGGATGCCCTCGAACGACGCCTTGTACGACGTATAGAACTGTAGGGCGCGGAACGGGAGGTGGTGCAAGCATCGGTTCATTCGCGTGCCGTAGTCGATACTGTCGCGCATCTCTTTGAGGTCTTCAAAGACGATGCACGGCTTCTCGAACTGTTGGCTCCACTCCACGATGTGCCGAGATACCTTGTGGAGTCGGTCGCGGACAAACCGTTCTTCGCGCCCTTCCAACGTGTCGTGGATGCTGTCTTTCCCGGCGTTCTGCACGCGCTTCCGCATCGTGAAGTAGCGGTGGCGCTCGAACTTGATTTCGGGGAAGTCGATGACCAACGAGTCCTCGACGCCATCCTCGGAGAGTGCGGTGAGAGCCACGTTGTCCTCATTCACGTCCACGCCGACAACCGTCCGTGAGTCCTGCTTGTCCCGAACTGTTTGTTCGGTGTTGGTGACGTTGACGTGCAACTCAGGAGTGTCGTTGTGGAACAGGGCCTCCGCCGTCCCAATCTTCCACTCGTCACTTTCGAGTGCGGTCTGGAGAATATCGAGGTGAGCGTCACTCCCTTCGAGGACGCCCTTGACGTGGTTGTACGGTTTCGCGCTGATTCGGAACGCCACATTGCCATCGTCGGTGAGCGACAAATTGTACCCCTCCTCGTAGTTCGCACGAAGCGGGTACGCACCGTCCTTGGTGTGGCTCGGGAGCCCGAAGTCGTCGTACTCGTAGTAGTTCTCCATTGCACCGAGAGCCTTAGCGACAACGCGCTGAGTCGTGTTCTTCACGAGGTTGGCATCGTCTGCCACGCGGTCGGGAATCGTATTCCAGTCCACATCTTCTTTGGCGAGACGGATGGTTTCGTTGTACACCGAGCGGGCTTCGAGCGTGGCGTCGTACAACAGGCTCTTGTTATCACTCTGGATGTTGAGCTGGAAGTCCAGAGTCTTGACGAGAGCCTGTGAGCCTGTCATTCTTCGTCTTGTTTGGCGGGTTCTGAGGTTCGGACGACTTTCACGTCGGCCCCACGCCAGCGTTTAGGAACGGTGACGTGGGCACTGTTCCCGAACGGTTTGACCTCACCGTCGAGAACTTCTTCGCCGTCGATTTCAAAGCGATTCACCATACCTATGTATATATTTTGGATATACTTAACTGTGTTGGTGGAGTGGTTCGATATGGGCGAGAAGCGGTCGAATCACACGGTGTACAACGTCAACTACCACTTCGTGTGGTGTCGTCAATCGGAGATTGACTGCTTGCAAATCTCCGGTTTGCAATGTCCGAAATATCGCCACTCGATTCTCGAACCCATCGAGGATTCGCTGGAAGCGAGTTTTCGCAACGTGTGCGACGAGTACGATTACGAGATACTGTCGTTCCACATCTCACCCGGCCACGTACACCTGTTCTTGTCAGCCCATCCGAAGCACGCCCCGAGCGAGATTGTACGAACTGTCAAGAGCATCACGGCGCGGGAGATGTGGGAACAGCACGAGTCTTTCTTGGAGGAGTATCTGTGGGGTGGTGGATTCTGGGAACAGTCGTACTACATCGGAACGGCAGGAACAGTCTCAACAGAAACGATTGAGCGGTACATCGAGCGGACAGAACACGTCTAAGTGTCGGCTTCACCTCGGGGTCAAGCCCCGAGGCACTCGCCTTGTTTTCTCTGTAGAATAGCGCATCCCCCGAACAGGGAGAGCTGGTTGAATAATGACTAGGCATGGTGTACCATGTCATTTCCTTTTGTACGGCCCAGAACAAGTATTCTTACATGAGAGTATGAGTGTGATCACGAAGATACGAATTCCACCCGACGACTTCGAACTCGGGCAGATACTCCAGCTTGATGAAGCATCGGCTATCGAACTCGAAACGCTCGTGCCCACTGGGGACGTTACGGTGCCTCTCTTCTGGGCCTACGAACCGGCCGAAAACGGGTTTCTCGATGCCGTCGAACGCTATCCGACAGTCAATAGCGTCACAGAGGTGGACGTGTTCGACGACAGGGTCCTATTCAGACTCGACTGGGATGCGAGCCAGGATCATCTCTTTCGGTGCATTCTGGATCACGAGGGGCAAATATTGAGTGCAACAGGAACCGCTGAAGGGTGGGATTTCGAGATTCGGTTCCCTCACCGCGAGGCATTGAGTCAGTGTTGGACGTGTTGCGAGGACGCGCACATATCGCTGAAAATTATCAGTGTATACAATCCCACGGATCCGGGGGTTGGTCCGTGGTACGGCTTGAGCGAGCCACAACGAGAAGCGCTCATGCTTGCCGTTCGAATGGGATACTACGACATCCCACGAGGCTGTACAACCGAAGAACTCGCGGACAAACTCGGGATTTCTGATCAAGCAGTGACGGAACGGCTACGTCGTGCCATCGGTACGTTCACACGGCATGCACTCTTCACCCCCGAACCTGAGGCTTGACATCCACCCACGAGTGAAGTCGTGGGCTTTCTCCTTGACTTTCTGTAAGTCGATCGGCTGGCACCCATTGTGCATCATGGGATAGAAGCAAACAGCTGGGACTCCGGTATATGAGTATGGATGAGAATGGAGAGCGAGGAGTATCTGATCTACAGGGGATCGACGATTTACCCAGTCCTGCGGAACAAGAGCGACCGATTTCCCCCGATGGGATTCTGTCAGCAGTAGGGAACGAATACCGACGCGCCATTCTTAACTCTCTGAATAGTGCTTCCGATGGGATACTGGAATACGAAACACTCGTAGAGCACGTTGCGGATAAGGTTCGAGACGACGACTCAGATCAAGAAACTGAGGAACACCGACAACGAATCCGAATCGCACTTCACCATACCCATCTCCCAAAACTGGAGGAGGTCCGGATAATCGACTACGAGGGTGGAACGGGCCACGTTCAGTTTGTTGGTGGTGAGCTGGAACAAGATCTCCTAACACTGGTCGAGTCGTACGACGCCTACGAGTGACAGAATATCGGACTGGCTTCCCCTCGCTCGACCGAATTCACCGGCCATTCAAAGGCGACTTCAATGGCAGATTCTCCACGTCACTGTGTGTGCGGGGTTGTTGACATAACGTTGTTCGGCACATTGCGACTCACTGCTTATGGATATTGGATCGGAACAACTTCCGCTGTGCGGCTCGGAGGTGTTGGGTGAATGTCGCCCGTGAGATATCAAGCGCATCGGCAAGTTCCCCGGTATTATTTTGGCGTGGTCGCTCAAAGTAGCCTGCCTCGACAGCGAGTTCGAGGACCTGCTGCTGCCGATCGGTCAACTCGGTGGTTGTGTTTGATTTCGTTGAGCGATGCGTTTTAGACGCGGTCCAAAGTGTGGTGACTGCGTCTTTGCCACAGCATTCAGAGAGCACATCAACACATGCGTTTACGGTGGTTTCTCCACTAAGAACGACAGAGAGACGTGCATATTCGCTGTTGACAACGGTTTGTGAGAGTGAGACGCCAGTGTCGACGAGTCGTGTTTCGGGGACCGGTGACTCGGTGATAACTCCACACAGGATGCGGTTATCTTCATCAGTTCGATACAGATCGATCGAGACGATCGAATCAGTGGCATCAGCCGCCTCTGAGAGGTCATCGTCGGTCGGTCCGTCGATCGTTGTTACGTAGAGTACCTCCCGATCATTCCGTGGAATGACACTGGTTACACGTAGTGTCGTCCCCGCAGGCAGATGTGATGCGAAGGTAACTAACGGGTGACAGTCGCCAGTGAGCGTAAATTCAACGCTTGTGGAGGCCGATGACAGCAGAGTTTGCTTCCAGGTGTTCGTCTGGAAGGCATAAGCGATCGTGTCGGCGTATGCCGAAAGCAATTGCAATTCGCGATCGTTGATTTGGGCTGCGTCACTATACACAGTGAGCACACCGAACTGGAGCGTCTCGTGGCTAATCGGTACCGCCGCAACTGACCGAAATCCATGGCTGATCGCACGCTTTTTCCATGCATCATCATCCGGTTTGTCTGTGTCGGGAAGCGTTTTGACAACAGACTTGGTGTCAGCGAGAGCAACAAGAGTTGGCTCGGTGCTATCGGTCGGTCTCGTGCCGGGTGTGATCGTGGCTTCGAGGTAGTCAGTGTCGCCAATTGTTGAGAGAGGGATAACCCCACGATCGGCATCGAGGGTTGCGATCCACGCACAGGCATAGCCTGCAGTGACCAGTTGCTCACAGATATTCTCACCAAGCTCCGATCGCGTGGCCGAACTGGTCACCGTTTCGAGGAGTCGCTCCTTGCTCTGGCGTTCACGAGTTAGTGCTCGACGGGTTCGATCGGCCGCTACCGCCGAGATGATACGTTCTGCGAGTTTTGATGGTTGTTGGCTGAGGTGCAACTTCCGGATGTAGTCGGTGACCTGCTCACCGATCGCCTCACTGGCAACTGTTTCATCACCCTCGCCAGTCACGAGAATAAATGGGAGCTCAACGTTATCGGTGCGGACACGTCTCAAGAGGTCAAGGCCGGTCCCATCACCGAGTTGATAATCGCAGACAATACACTCCGGGGGCGTCTCACTAATTGCATTCATTGCGCTCTCGAAACTCGTCGCTGTTGAGATACGGAGTCGATCGCTTGCTCGTTCAAGCAGTCGCCGCTGTGTTCGGACCCACGTCTCCTCATCATCGACCAATAACACCGAAATCGATCGGTGGGATGCAGGAATGGATGGTAATTCTCTCGGCTTACTCACGGCCGTCCTACACTCCTTGAGCGGCAGAGACACAAATTACCTGCGCCGCTCCGAGCTAATATTATCATAAGTTATAGTATCGTGATTGCCTACTAAAATGTATGCCACTGTATGGTGGTATTGTCAGGATTTTTTGCGAATTACTCTACGTGTGGATCGATCTCAATTTCGAAACGTGCACCACCCGTCGTTCCCTCAGTAATCGACAGCGACCAGCCGTGGGCCTCGATAATAGTTCGGACGATCGCCAAGCCATAGCCGGACCCACTACCGGTTGAAACCCCAAATTCGAGCATATCCTCACGTCGATCGACTGGAATGCCTGGCCCATTGTCTTCAATATAAAATCCAGAACCGGTTGATAATTGACCGATTCGAACCGTTGTTGCGCTTGGCTGTCTATTATTGTTGTCAGATTCTGTCCGATTGTTCGTTGTACCGTGTTCAGCAACATTCGTAAACAAGTTCTCAAAGGCTTGCTGGAGTCGGCTGGCATCTGCCCACAGCTGAGCTGTCGAGTCAATTGAGAGGGTAAGATCATCGGTATCGACTACTTCCCACGCGTTGCGTGCAATGCATTCGAGATCGCAGTTGGTTGGTGTTTCGACATCAGTGCTTTCACGGGCTAGCGTGGGCAATCCCTCGGCAAACACTCGGAGTCGACGGTGTACTGTTTCAAGATCGTCGATCGACTGTTTGACCTCCGCCTGAGGGGAGTCGAGATCGGATTTGATGAGGTGCAACAGACTCTCACCGGTTGCTAACGGCGTTGATAAGTCATGTGAAATCACGCTGGCCAAGCGTTCGAGCTGTTCGTTTTTTGCGTTAACACTCTCCTGTTGTCGTTTTTGAAGCGTGATATCGGTCAAGGAGACAATACTTCCATGTTGGGTCTTGCGGTTCGGATAGACTCGACGAACACGGGCAATGTACTGCCGAGACGTTCCATTAATTGTGATGACACACTCCATCGCCGTCTCAAGTTTTGGATGGAGGCCACCAGCAGAAAGTAGCGTCTGAGGGAGGACATCGGTAATATCACTGCCTTCGAGAGATCTGGTGGGGAAATCAGCGTCGAACAGCGTATGAGCGGCGCGGTTGGCATCGAGTATCCGGTTCGAGCTACTGATAACAAAGACCGGATCTTCAAGGGTATGAAACACGCGTTCGTGGGCGATCGGAACAAATCCAGTCAGTTCGCTCCGTTGGACGAGTATCGCCAACGGGATGCCCGTGAGGACAAAAACAACAGGCGTGAGATCTGCTGTCGGAATCGGTTGCATACCGAGATGAAACACGGCGTTGGCGACCCACGGCGCACTCAAACAGGCCAAAAGCACTAGTGATTGTCGACGATAGAGTTGGTTTTTTGTGAATATTTCGGCGACGATCAGAGCGGAACCAATCAGCAACAATCCATACGCGTAAATAATATTGATTCGGTGGCCGACTGCGGGTGGCGTGTCGAGCAGGACGACGCCGTTGATTGTCGTGACCAGCGTATCAGCGTAGAATAACGAGTGAAAGGGCGCAGTCCAGACGAGTGCGAGAACGACAGCGGGAACGACTGATAGCAGGACGATCCGCTGTCGCGAGAGCCAGGCCTCACGATCAGTGTATTGTATTGCGAAGACAACCCAGACTATGGGCGCAGACACAACTGACAGATATGACAGTTGGATAAAAAATAGAAGCCATTGCTCGGTTGAAGCGATTAAATAACCAACATATGTTGCCGCCCAAAAGCCGATCACAAGCAGAAATAGCCCAAAGGTGAACGAAGGTTGTCGTCGGTCGTATTTGACCAACAGTGCGATCGCTAGCAAACTACCGATGAGAGCTGACCCGGCGTATGCAATCATCCCAGCAACATACATGAGTCTATGACTATCTTCTATGTCAACCAGTACGATTCTATCGGTTCGCCTCACGTCAGTTCGAAAACGCATCGATCAACCAGATGATGGCGATCGGCCTGCACAGTATCTTCCATCATACCACGATGCGCTGGTATCCGACTTATCAGGGCTCTATTAGTATTATCTGATATCTAATGCAATATTTTCCTCATCCAAAATCCGTTCAATGTCGATCGTCGCTGTTTTTTCCAAATCGGGATAGGGCTGCTCACCGCCGAGGGGCCTCATGGTGACTACTCGTGCATTCTTAACGGCGTCATCGGGTATCGACCTCAGAGGTTCGACGAGGGGGTTTTGGTTTGCAGCAATCATTTTTGTCGTCGTGATGAGTGGTGGGGTTGTCGGGATGGCGGCAGCCGACTTTGACGCGAGTGAATCAAGCGTCTCGGCGACGTCACCTCACGTCGCAAACGGTTCCGATGCCTCCACTGTAACGGTCTTGGTCAACGATACTGCGGGCACTCCGATTACGGGGCTAACCGCAAGTAACGTCAGCATCTCACTAACCGGCGATGCAGTAGTTGACGATGGATTCGAGGAAACATCGGAAGCTGGCGTTTACGAATTTACCGTCACGAACACCGAAGTCGAAACAGTCACAACCACCGTCACTGTCGACGATTCAGAGCTTGGTGACCAACCTGAAACCGCCTTCGAGCCACAGACAGCGACAATCCGTGGTCAAGTCGAGGATACGACGTTCGAAACGGGTATTCCAAACATCGAGATTACCGCCGAAAACGGCGCTGGGACGTACACGGCTCAAACGAACGACGACGGCCACTACACCGTCGTCGTGCCCGGAAACGACGATTCATACACGGTGAGTGCCGATCCAGACGGCTGGGACGGAACCTCGACGACGACAGCATCAGTCGGTGACGGCGAGGACGTGACCGGCGTCGACCTCGAGCTTACGGGCGATGCGGACGTAGGGATAACTTGGAGAGATAACCGTACGGATGAGCGACTCGAGGGAGTCGCAGCGATAGTCGAGAGCGACAGCCTGGGGAGTGCGGAGTTTACGGGCGATGATTCCGGCTCGATGGATTTCACTGTTCCCAGTGGGCCCATCTACCCGCTGACCGCTTCGAAAGACGGATACAGGGATCGCACAATCTCCATGACTCCGGGCCCCGTTCTAAGATACGTGATAGGCGGCAACGCCGAACTCACCGGCTCGGTTACCGATTCCGAGAGCGGCGGCGGCGGAGTCGAGGGCGTGACCGTCACCGCCGAAAACGGTGCGGGAACCTACAGTGCAACGACCGATTCAGATGGCACCTACGAGATCGATGTGATCCCCGGAGATTCGACCTACGACGTGACGTTCGAAGCAGATGGGTACGAGTCACGTACCTTCACGGACGAGCCAATCGAAGACGAAACACCCCGCGAACTCGACGCCGAACTGACGGGGACCGCCACGATCAGCGGCACGGTCGAAGACGAGCTGTTCGAGACGGCTCCTCCCGGTGCAACGGTTACGATCTCGGGCGAACAGGAGTACGTCGTGGAAACGGACGACCAGGGAGCGTACACGGCTACCGTCGCCGGAGCCGGCCAGCAGTACGTCGTCACTGCGGACGCTGCGGGCTGGAGTGAAGAGAGTCGAAGCGTCCAACTCGATGACGGCGATACCGAATTTGAGTTCGACTTCGACATTGCGGGCAACGCGGCGGATTCGGTCACGGTGAAAGACGCCCTGGCTGGGAGCACACTCGAGGGTACAACGATCGTCGTCCAGAACGAGACGCTCGGGGAAATCGACCCCTTCGAGACGGATAGCGACGGGATGGCAGAGCTAACGCCGCTTCCCGGCGGGTTCACCTACACCTACACGGTCGACGCCGACGGCTACGAGACGGCCGAAGAGACGACCGAAATCGGTGACGGAGAGACCATCGATCGAGAACTCGAACTTACCGGCGCTGGTTCGATCAACGGTTCGATCACCGATGACGTAACCTCAGAGCCGATCTCAGGTGCGACAGTGACCGTTGAGTATCCCGACGGCAGCTCGATCGTTGTCGACGAGACGACGGATGAAGACGGCGCGTACACCTTCACGGGCGTGCCGACCATGGGATCGGAGTACAGAGTGTCTGCCGAGGTAGCGGGCTACGAAGACACCACTGACACCGTCTTGGTTAATGGAGATGAAGCACTCGACTTCTCGGTAGTTGGTGACGGGGCACTTGAGGTCACCACAGAAGACGCACTCTTCGGTGACGAACTCACAGATGCGTCGATCGAACTCCGTCCAATCGACCGTGGAGGCATCTACGAAGGAAGCCATCAGGGAGATGGAACCTACCTTGTTGAGAACGTCCCCAGCGAGGTCGAGTACGAACTGTTAGTCACCACCCCTGGTTACCTAAAGAACGAGACCATCCTGAGTCTCGACGAGAGCGGAACAACAGCCCTCGGCGAACCACGACTACTCGAGGGAGATGCAATACTCGACGTAAGCGTCACTGACGCTGCCATTGGGATTTCGATCGAAAACACGTCGGTGACGGTCAAACGTGAAAGTGACGGTACAACGGTCGATCTTAGTGAAACAACCGATGACTCCGGCTCACTTGAGACCGCCGTTCCGGGAACGAACGAGGAGTACGTTCTCGAGGCCAGTGCGAATGGCTACGATTCCGGAAGCGTACACACCGGCACGATCGAGACTGGTGTAACCGAAACGGTCGGTGTCTCGCTTGAGGGAGACTCGACCATTGAGGGGACAATAACTGATCGGATCACTGGCGAACCGATCGACAACGCGAACGTCGAGGTCGTGTATCCGACGTTCACGCTTGAGACGACAACGGACGCTGGGGCCTACGAATTCACGGCGGTGCCCGGTGACCGCGAGTACGAAGTGACGATCGATGCTGCCGGCTATCGTTCGAACACTACGACTCTATTGGTTAGGGGAACGACGGTTGTTGACGATACGCTCTTGATCAATCGCGAAGGCAGTGGAACGGCCGGAGATCCGTATTTGATCACGGACACCCGTGAACTCCAGGCGATGAACGCGGAGCTCGACGCTCACTACGTGCTTGAGGCTGATCTCGATGCGAGTGTCGCCGACTCGTGGAATGATGGGCACGGATTCGAGCCGATTGGTGATGGTAACGACGAGTTTACAGGGATGTTCAACGGAAACAGCCACACAATTTCTAACCTCAGTATCGAACGGGACGAGAGTGAAGTCGGTTTGTTCGGTGCGACTGACGACGGGGCACTTCTCACCAACGTGGAGTTGGTTGACCTAACGGTTATGAGTGCATCTTCGGGTAACAACGCCCGAGTGGGCGGTCTTGTCGGCTGGGATAAGGGCGGAAAAATCAAGAACTCCTCTGTCACTGGCCACGTCACTAATGATGGAACTGGGAGCAACCCGCGGGTGGGTGGACTCGCCGGACAAAGTAGCGGAAATATTTCTGATTCTCACACGGCTGGCACCGTCACTGGTGGCGGTAGGGCAGGTGGTCTCGTTGGTGATAACCGTGGAGATATTTCCGATTCCTATAGTAGCACTGATGTCACCGGATCTGGAAATCTCGTAGGTGGCCTTATCGGGGCTAACGGCTTCGGAGCAGATATCTATGGGTCGTATACCACCGGGACTGTTGATGGCCATGACAACGTGGGTGGCCTTGTCGGTTCGATTGAAAGCGGTGACATCACCGAGTCGTATGCTACTGGTGCGGTCGACGGCAACGACAACGTAGGTGGCCTCGTTGGATTTAGTGAGGTTACTATCTCGAGATCGTACGCCACTGGTTCGGTCGACGGCAACAACCGCGTGGGTGGCCTCGTCGGCGAGAATGGAGGGACTGTTGAGAACAGCTATTGGGACATCGAAACGACGACTCAGGATGGCTCTGCTGGCGGAGTAGGTCTTACTACGATCGAAATGAAAAGTGCACATAACAAGCTCGACGGATTCGACTTCGAGAATACCTGGGATGTGGTCTCCGATCAAGACGTCTCCTACCCGTATCTGCAAGCGAATCCGCAAGACCCCGAGCCAGGGCGTGAGATGATCGAAGACATCACGATCTCACTCGAAGACGATGAGATTGAGCAGTCCCAAACAACCGCAGCTACAGTACACGCAACACTTTCGCAGTCGGGCAAGAATGAGGTGACAAGCGTATCGAGTTTTACATCATCTAACCCGTCCAATGCGACAGTCGATGACGATGGCATTGTCACTGGGACTGGCGTCGGTACCGTCACAATCACCGGATCCTATGGCGGTCAAGAAGTGAGCGAAACACTAACAGTTACACCAGGACCGTCTGATTCGGTTGAAATCGATACAGAACCACTGGAATCTGCTGCCGGTAAAGCAATCGAAGGACCACCAGCCGTGGTTGTATCTGATGAATTTGGTAATCCGACACCGAGAACCAATGTTTCGGTTCGCGTGGTGAATGCTGCTGGAGCGATCGTACGTGGCGAACTGGAGGTTGAAACGAATGAATCAGGTATCGCTACGTTTGATGACCTCGTTATCGAGACTGCTTCAGACTACACACTCGAATTTACCATTGATGATTCCGACGAGGATGTAAGCGAGTCAGACAACGCAATCAGTGAGTCGTTTATTATCGAGGCAACGGATCCAGAGGAGATTACGATTGGTACCCAGCCAGACATAGCTCAGACTGCTGGAGACCGGATCACTGGGCCACCAACCGTCACCGTTACCGATGCATTCGGAAATCCAACACCGGAGACCACCGTTTCAGTCACCACAGTGGATACTGGTGGAGCAATCGTGAGCGGAACCACGGTTGAAACGAACAGCACGGGAGTTGCCACGTTCAACGACCTCGTCATTGAGACCGCTGATGACTACCAGCTTGAATTTTCGATCGAAGGTGTAAGTGAATCTGACACCGTAACCAGCGACACCTTCACCGTCGAACCCGCAGATGCCAGTGTAGTCACTACCAAGACACAGCCGATCGATACCACTGCTGGCGAATCAATTTCTGGTGTACCGACAGTCAGTGTCACTGACACATTCGGAAATCCGACCTCCGAAGTCACTGTTTCAGTCGCTACGGTGGGCGATGGTGGAGAAATTGTAAACGCTAACACGGCCGAAACAAGCAGCACAGGAATTGCCACGTTTGATAGTCTCATCATTGAGGTCGCCGGCGACTACGAACTCGAATTCTCGATCGACAATACAGACTCTGGCGTGGGTGAAACAGATACTGCAACGACAGCAGAATTCACTGTCAGACCTGCAGAGACCAACTCAATTGGAATTGAGACACAGCCAACGACATCGACCGCTGGGGACATTATCGCCGACTCACCGAGCGTCAACGCGACAGACGAGTTTGGAAATCCAACTGCAGGAACCAACGTTTCGGTTAACACAGTCGACAATGACGATGCGATCGTACGCGGTGAGACAACAGTCAAAACGAACACTACGGGAATCGCAACATTTGACGATCTCGTTATTGAGACAGCCGCCGATTACCAACTGGAATTCTCGATCAACAATGCCGAGGATGGGATCGCACAATCTAACACCACGACTAGCACCACATTCACTGTCGAGCCAGCAGATTCCAACGCAATCGTGATTGACACCCCACCAGACACAATTCAGACTGCTGGAGAGGCGATCACTGGTCCGCCGACCATTCTGGCCACAGATCCGTTCAACAATCCAGTTTCAGACGTTACTGTCTCAGTTACCGTCGTCGACGACGGCGGATCGACCGTGAACGATGAGACCGAGCTCAAAACCAACAGTGAAGGAATCGCTATGTTCGATGATCTCATTGTGGAAACTGCCGCTGAGTACCAACTGGAATTCTCGATCGACAATACAGACTCTGGTGTGAGTGAACCAGCTACTGCAACGACGGCAGAATTCACTGTCAAACCTGCAGACGCTAACTCGATCGAAATCAAAACACAACCAGCTGAATCAACTGCTGGAGAACCAATCTCTGGACCACCAACAGTGAAAGTCTTTGATGCGTTTGACAATCCAGTTGCCAGTGAGCATATCACGGTGACAATCAACAATTCAGCAACACTTGATGGCACTCTCGAACAAGAGACAAACAGCACTGGTGTTGTTGTGTTCGACAATCTGTCGAATGAAACTGCCAACTCATACGAACTAACATTTGGACTTACTGACGATAGTACGGTGAATGCCACAAGCGAAGCGTTTGAGATTATACCAACTGCACCGCAAACAAGTTCATCACGAAGTACTACCACTGTTGCACCGCCGTCGATCGACGTACAGATGACAGACGAATCGACGATTGACGTCACTGGGGGTCAAGCAGGTGATGTTATCGAGATTAGCGACGAGACAACTGAAACAACTGGAGCGCTCGGTGCACAAGACAACATTTCGGTTGATAGCCTGTCAATCGAACTTGCAAACACCCGTGACTTCTGGTTATCTATGGAAACGTTCGAAATCGGGGACTCCAGAGAGCGTCTGGAAGAGCGGACCGAAAACGGACAGTCAACCGTTGCAGCAACGTTCGAGACCGAAACCGGAACTGTTGCAGTTGGGTACGTCACGGTTACCCACAATCTCGAGTCTACAGATGTCGCGAATGTCACGTTTGAGTTTAGAATCAGTCAGAGCGATCTAGATAATCTCGGTCTTGAAACCGAAGATCTGCAATTACACCGCCAGTCCGATCGCTGGACGGCACTACCGACTGAATATATCGAATCGGATGGATCACACTACCGGTTCGAAGCGAGTTCACCAGGCTTTTCATCCTTTGCGATTGGAACTGGTGCACCACTTACGACTGTGACCGAAGCGACGATTGAAGAACCGAATCTTGTGGTAGGCGAAGTTGCCACAACAGTGGTAACCGTCGAGAACCGTGGTGAGTACGCCGCCAATAGCACGATCGAACTGCATGCTAATGGAGAAGTCGTGGATAGTGACCTCGTGACAACCCCCGCAGGCGAGACGGTCGAAATGACGCTCTCGTTTGAACCAACACTCGGAGACTATGAAATCTCTGTAGATGGCGTGCATGCTGGGCAGCTTATTGTCAGTGGCGACACCCAGGAACCGGATGAGGGGATCCAGCACAATACAACAACAGAAGAGCAACGTGGTGGAGAAGACGAGACCGATGACACCGTAGATCTCCATGGTCTGTTACTGATTGGTAGTATGGCCGTTATTCTCGGAGGCATTTGGCGATGTCGACGTTCGCTGTTCGACTCTTCGGAGTGAGGTCCTTCTTGATCGATCGTCGCTCAACACGAGCCACTTCCCACACTCTATTCCGAGGACACCACTTGTCCACACCCGTACACCCAATCGATACTGTTGAAATTCCAGGAAACAGACACTCGAAACACCAACAGCTCGAGGGGAAGCTCCGTGACATCCGCGTTGTTGTTCTGTGGAGTGCCGGTCGCGATCGCAAAAAAGATTCAGTGTCATTTTTCGACATATACGATTGATATATGTATTCACATACGTACTATACGTAGATTCTCTATCAGCGTTCCAAATATACTATTTGCGTTTGATCTTCCGTACGATCGGGCTTGCAGGCCTCCTACGTATACTGAGTATAAAAACAGCTATATCAGTAGAGGCATATAATAGTATTACTGAAATGCCCACAAAAGAGCTTCCTGATCGTGCGCCCGGAAAATACGTTCCCTACCACCCAAATCCATACTATTCGCCGGAACCACTCCCAGTGGAACCGAAGCTCGAAATATCCGAACAGACACACAATTTGGTAGCGGATGCTGCATATCAAATCGGTCGTGTCGATGGCATCAGTTCAACAGTCGGCTTCTCCGCGGTTCTATATACATCACTCATACGTATCGAGGCTGTCGAATCTGCACGTATCGAAGGTGCAGATGTTGCGTATCAAGATGTCGAAGCATATCACACAAGACAACCCGCAGGCGAGGCGGGCGCAACGATCGAAAAAGATCTGAAAGAGGCGCTCAACTACGAGAGTGCGCTCACGTATGGGCTCGATAGAATCGGGAGCGGGGCACCGATAACACTCTCACTAATCAAAACGCTCCACTCGATGCTGCTTGAGGATGTTCGAAACGAGGGTGATGTCATTGGGAATTTCCGTGATCATATGGTTCATCTCACGAGTGCACAGACAGGACAGCGTCCGTTCGTCCCACCGATTCCAGAGGCAATCACTGGACTCATGCAGTCACTGGAGTCATACATTCAGATGGGTGGACAGTACCATCCGCTCGTCGATGCCTCCATCATACACTACTTTTTCGAGACAGTTCATCCGTTCTCGGATGGAAATGGTCGCCTCGGTCGGCTGTTAATTATTCTGTATTTAACGAGCGAGGGCTACCTCGAAAGTCCATACATATATCCGAGTGCCTACTTCAATCGTCACAAAGTCGAGTACGTTGAGCGTATGCGTGCGGTGAGCGAGAAAGGGGCGTGGGACGAGTGGCTTACGTTCTTTCTTGAGGGGCTCAGAAGCCAAGCGAAGACCTCGTACAATCGGACGCATCGGCTCCGTGATCTCCAGGAGCGCTACGAAAAAGCGTACCCTGGAAGTACGAATACGGAGATGTTTGCTCGGCAGTTACTCAAGTATCCATACTTTAGACCACTCGACCTCGTAGAGTATCTCGACGTTTCACGCCGAACAGCCTACAAGATTGTCGACGACCTTGAATCGGATGGCCTCATCGAAGAAGTAACTGGCAAAGAACGCGGGAAAGAGTACAAAGCAGTCGAGGTATTCGATATCCTCCAGTGACACGATTGCAAGGCAGCATTCACACAGATTGACCTCCTCACGCGCCTAAAGACGCTGGTATGCGCTCGCACTGTGTGTCAATTTCGGTGGAATATCAAAGTTACATCCACGCTCTAGTTAGTCCCACAGCCCCTCGATACGCTTTCTAACGTATTCAAGGATGATCTGACAGACATCTCGATGATCGATCGGCCACTGGGCATCTTCTGCATCGATCCGACTGGCCGTTGGCGGCGGATGAAAGTGCCCTCGTGAGTTGTGTGTATTCGGATGCCGATCCCACCGACACTTCCACACACCATCCTGATGGATCTCTTGGTAGTGGAAATTGAAGTCTTCGTTTTGGTACCAGCGGATCTCAAAGCGAGCAGATACGCCTACTGGATAGTATTTATCAGCCATCTCAACCCGAAGGTGCAGTTTTTCTTTCTCAACGATCGCAGCAGCGTCGACCATTCGACTCCCTGCGAACCGCGAGCGCATGTGCTCCAATACTGGCCGATCGATCGGCCCCGGACTTGCTCCATCGCCCATTGGCACCATCGTTAGGTGTGAGATGGTGCTGTGGAACTAGCAGACGCTCTCCGAGCACGCTCGTGGAGGTGGCGTTCTTCGATCGCAGTAGCCCAATCGCCAAGAGCGACGTATACGTCGTCGATCTGCGCTGGGTCGAACGCAAGCGCGTCGACTTCAGCAGGCGAGTCAACACTGTATTCATCACGGTACGCCTCAATCTGGTTGGTTAGCTCTGAGACGCGAGCTTGCAACTCCTCAATCGTATTGTTTACTCGTAGTTCGTTCACCCGTCGCCATTCAAAATAGTCGTCGTTGCGCTCGTATCTGGCTGGCCGCCCCTCGTGGTATATAACAATGCCAAGATCATTATAAAAGGATAGATGTGTCCGCGCAGATTCCGTTGAACAGTCTGCCCGCTCAGCAATTTCTGCAGCTGTCATCGGTTCGCGGGCGTGAAGCACTGCCCCATACACCCGCTGTTTTGTGTCTGCAGATTTGAACGGGCGATCGAATGGGGGTGGACCGTTTCGGTGGTCGTCTGCCATATTGCTTCTAAGAGATAGAACCACATATTTCTTTCTCCAACAAAAATATATGGCCAAGTACGGCTTTCTTCACTCAAAGATTTTGTCGAATCACTGAAGTCACAGGTATTCTCCTTGACCACCGATAAATACTGCACTGGCCCTCAAGCAGTCGATTTCGCTTTTATTGACTTTGCCAATAGCAATAGGACTCGTCTCCTATTTTTTCGGCGACACCCTTGTATCCGGAGTTCTACACGGGTTTCTTATGGCAGCTGTTATCCTACTCTATTATTATTGGTCAAACATGCTTGGAAACCCCGAAGAAGCAGGATGGTTCAGTAAAGACAATAAGTAGTCCACACGACCATCTTTCCCTGCGTGCGCGATCTGTAATTACCCTGTACTGACCGCGACTGGGTCAAAACATATCACTTGCTGAGGATTTCAACAGAGCCGAACCGATCGATTGTATGGTGTTTGACTAATTCTACTTATGTTGGCTCGGACCGATTGTTTGAATCTCATGAGGTGGAGCGTTTCATCGAACGATGGAGGGCTGCCCAAGACGATCGGCTGGTGGCTTTTTGCGATCGCTCTGTTTCTCGTCCTCGTTGTGGCGTTACAAACCTACATTGGGTGGATTGTGTTTGGAGTCTTCCTATATCATGTCGCCCGTCCGGTTGCCAGACGTCTTCAACATCACGGCGTTTCACCGGGACTCTCTGCGCTCCTTTCATTTGGGCTCATTATGCTACCGTTCATGGCAGTTCTGGGGGTGTTCATTGTGTTGCTGCTCGCAGAGCTTGCAGCGATCGAGGCGACGGACGTGGAAGCACTGTTGGAAAGGCTGTTTCCACGGCTTGCAATAGAGACCCTCCCCACGAGTGAGGATGAACTATATGCGTTTGTTGAAGTCCTACGGAGCGATCCAACACTCGCCACATTGATTCCGTTGGTGAGCGGGTTCGTCGGGACGTTCACCGTACAAGCGTTCAACGTGTTGATCACATTCGTCTTCGCGTTTTTCCTCGTTCGAGATGAGCGAAGAATCGATTCTTGGTTCCGCTCCACCATCGTAGAACGCGAGTCAAACGTGTATGCGTATCTGAAAGCGGTTGATCGGGGGCTCGCCTCAGTCTACTTCGGATATACGCTCACCATTATCGTGATCAGTATTGTAGCCGTAATCATCTACAGTGTGTTGAATCTCCTTGCTCCACCAGGTCTCGCAATCCCTCATGCGATACTTCTCGGCTTTGCCACTGGACTAATTTCGGTGATTCCACTCATCGGTCGGAATCTGCTGTATGGGTCGATTTTTCTCTATCTCACTGTCGTAGCATATCAGACAAATTTGAGATATGTCTGGTTCCCGATCGTGTTCTACATTGTAATGGGGGGCATCTTCGACAACGTCATTCGAACGTATGTTCGGCCCTCCCTTTCTGGTCGTCTCTTTCACACGGGTTTCGTCATGTTCGCGTATCTCTTGGGACCGGCTATTTTCGGGTGGTATGGGATATTCCTCGGCCCGTTCATCATGGTGGTCACCATTCAATTTCTGCGAGTTCAGCTGCCGAAAATGCACCCCCACTAAAATGAACGGTCACAGTCCAGTACGAGACTGTAGGGATTTCCGAGACTGGCGACGGAAACAGCCGTCTCATCGATCTGAATATAGAGGCGGTATTTCTCACGGTGTGTTGATTTTCTCTGTATTGTGATCAGCAACACCGCACAAGACTCGCGCACTGTATTCAGCACGATATTCTGAATATCCCTCAGTCATGCTAGACCGCTCAGTGTTGACCAAAGCCAACTGATTGTATTATTTTTCGAACGTTTCAGAGAAGACCTTCTTTTCGGCGGCTCGCAAATGGTGGAGAAATGTCGACTGTGAGATGTCAAGCGTCTCAGCAATATCTGCGGCTTTTGATTGCTGTGGCCGATCGAAAAAACCCGAAACTGCGGCAGCGTGAAGCGCCTGTTTTTGTTTGATGGTCAATGATTCGAATGGCGACGGAGTGGTGTCCTCGACAGCGCGGACACTCCGTGTCCGGACGGTTGCCTCAGGCCAGTGTGTCCGAAGTGCCTCAATCACAGTCGAAATATCTGCCATCTTTGGAAACTGTGTCACAAGCTCCGTCGTACCGCCTGCAGCCGTCATGGAAGCGATCGACCCACCATAGTTGGTAATAATCGTCCCAAGAACGGGCTCTGGAACACGTATCCGAACAACTGCAGGCTGGCCATCGCGTACCGGCGTGATGTCTTCGACACCAAAGACGGTGCTCGCAGCATGCGTGAGTAATTTCACCGCCACATCATCGGTCCGTATCAAGTATGTCACCATCCCACCATCGGACTGTAACTCGTGACTCCGAAGCTGAGTCTCCTCAGGAAGCGATGGAGCGATCGACAGCGCTGCCAAAAAGTGGCTTTCATCAAGCTTCACGGACACTTCAGTCAATACGTCCGACCTGAGGGTATCACGTTGACGCTGCATGTTCCGTTTGAACCCAAGCGCTGCTGCGAACTCAGCGACGAGCGTCCGTGTGAGTGATGTCTCTGGCGTCTCACGGACGACAGTCAAAACGCCATCAAAGACGCCACTGTGTTCGAGTGGAACTGATCGAATACACGTCAGGCCACAGTCACGCAACCGATCGGCAAGCGCAGGATTGTCGACCGAATTGACAGTGACCACCCGAGGTTGACCTGTAGAAAGCACTGCACGTGTGCTCTCATCGACTGCAGTTTCGGCATCTTCCTCAGGTGAGTCACTCCGCCGGAAGGTGTCATCACCATAGTGTGCGTCGATCTGATGTGGTGGGTCGATCGCAGCTGTACCACGGTGCCGACGGACAACCCATGCCCCGCTATACCCATGTGTTTCAACTAACTGCTGGCAGACATTCTCGGCAAATGTTCCGTCCGTGGCGGTCTGTAACAGCAACTGTCGGATCGCCTCCTTGCCGTCACGCTCAGCTTCCAGTTGACGCTTTGCCTCCTCAAGCTGCTTTTCACGTTCTTTTCGGGCAGAGATATCTCGAGTATTGACAACGTAGTAGCCTTCGGGTGTGGGGGTTGACGATCCAATGCTTTCGATCCACTTGTAGCTGCCATCAGCGACCAAAAAGCGGTGTTCAACGATTTCAATCTGATGCTCAGTGGCGCTCGTCAGTGCGTTAAACGCCTCGAGAACCCGATCGTGATCGTCGGGATGAAAGTACTCTGTAACATGCGTTCCAACAAGTTCGTCCTGGTCATACCCATAGATATAGTCAATGGCGGGGCTGTCGTACCGAATAATTCCGTCTTCATCTAGCAGGGTAAGAAGATCGCTTGAGTGCAGCGGCATGGTCTCGAGCCCTGTGGCCGCTTCTAATTCGATCGACCCCACTGTTTCCGACCGATCTTCAGTCATTATCTGAGAGAGATGCCACCCACGTAATTACCCTTTTGTGTCTGTTGACAGGCTGTTTTCGTTATATATGCATATGCTGCTTAAGTACCATTCTGGAGTCATGCAGGATATACAGATTATTTGGGCTGCATAACGCGTGGTTGTCCGGGCAACCGGTGATGTGCAGAAATTGAACACAATACATGACCGGAGACATGAGAGACACAAACGGGCGAACCGAGAGAGAACAGTCGATACTAGGCGATCGGTTTTCGATCTCAACTGTTGGAGGGCGGGTGCTGCGGATGTGCGTCCTTATTGGTGTATTGCTACTTGCTGGTTCGGTGGTTGGTGGTATCGCAGCGACCGAGGAGACAGTTGAGATTAGCAACTGGAGCGAACTACAGAGTATTGAAGACGATCTTGATGGTGACTACATTCTTATCGCTGATCTTGATAAAAACACCGAGGATTACGACGCCGTTGTTGGTGACGGTGATTTCAGACCGATCGGCCCTACCTTTACTGGCTCGTTTGATGGAAACGGGCAGACGATTTCTGATCTCGTAATTGATGGAGGGTCGAACGTCGGTTTGTTCAGCACAAGCGAGGGTGACATTCACCGGTTGGCACTCCAAGATGTAGAAATTTATGGAGATGATAATCACGTCGGTGGCATCGTTGGTTCGATGGACGGGGGTAGCATATCGAAATCGTACGTAACTGGCGAGGTTAGCAGTTCGCGTGTCGGAGTCGGAGGTCTAATCGGTCAAGGAACCGATGGTGAAATCAACGCCTCCTATACGATTGTGGATGGGAGTGTTGGAATATGGAGTGTCGGTGGATTGGTCGGGGATGTTCGCAGCGGAACACTCTCTATCAACGAGAGTTATGCTTTGGGGACACTCAGTGGTGATGACCGTCTTGGAGGACTCGTTGGCGATGTCGTAAGTGGCACGGTCAACATCGAGAGCGTCTATTGGGACAGAGAGAGGTCCGGGGTAACCAACACAGCTGGCAGGGTTGGGCCTTCGGCAACGTTGTCGACGAATAACGTCAGTGGCCTATCCAGTGATGAACTCAAAGGCGATGCCGCTGTGACAAACATGGACGGCTTTGATTTCGATGCGACGTGGGCCGTCGAAACTGGAGATATTATTTCCCATCCGTATCTCCAGTCGACACCGCAAGATCCCGCACCCGGACGTGAGAATACCCGATTTGCTGGTGGGATCGGAACTGCAGATGATCCGATTCAGATAGAAACGTGGGAGCACTTACACAGAGTGAGTGAATCGCTTGACGCTCACTTCGAACTCATTGGCGACCTTGATGAAGAAACAGATGGGTACGAAGAATACGTCACTGACCCTAGTGAGGGATTCGAACCGATCGGAAGTGGGGCTGATCCGTTCACCGGGGAGTTCGACGGCAGCGGCTACGTGATCGACGGATTGTACATCGATCAAAACGGAGATTACGTCGGATTGTTCGGTTCTGTCGGTAGCACGGGCCGCTTGACGCACGTTGGTCTCGATGCAGTCAACGTAACCGGCAATGAGTACGTGGGTGGAGTAGCCGGGGAAAGTGCAGGCGAAATCGACCAATCGTGGGTGAGTGGAAACGTAACCGGATCGGTGACTGTCGGTGGACTCGTTGGCCACACCACGGGAACCGTTGTCGAATCGTACTCCGTGGGCACGGTCACAGCAGAGTCTGCTGTCGGTGGACTCGTCGGCTCCACTGGGTCGTCCAGTGCAGTTTCCGAATCGTACGCGGCTGGCGACATCGAAGCTGATACCGAGTTTGGCGGATTGGTTGGGGTGAACGATGGCGAAGTGTCGACTTCGTTCTGGAATGTCGATGTAGTCGAGTCTGGAGACGGTGCGGGAGTAAACGACGGCACAGTCGACGCAACAGGGCTTTCGACTACTGAGATGAAAGGCGAGGCAGCTGTGGCGAACATGAGCGACGATTTCGATTTTGATGCGACGTGGACCGTCAGAACTGGTCACATCATTTCGTATCCATATCTGCAGTCGACAGTCCAAGAGCCTGCACCTGGATACGATGATCTGCGGTTTGCTGGCGGCCTCGGTTCCAAAGACGAACCACTAGAAATCGACACGTGGGAGCACCTTCACAACGTACGCCAAGAGCTTGATGGCCACTTCGAACTTGTTGGTGATTTAGACGACCAGACGGAGGGATACAGCGAGTACGTCGCTGATCGGAGCGTGGGCTTTGAGCCGATTGGTAACGGGAACGATCCATTTACCGGAACGTTTGAGGGTCACGATCACGAAATTAGGGATCTTCGAATCGATCGTTCAGAAGCGAGTAATGGGAAAGATGCGGGGTTGTTTCTGTACGTAGATGGGGGCGTGATTTCTTCGGTCGGGATTATTGATGGAGAGATAACCGCTGCAGACGGGAGCCGTGGGAGTGCTGCCACTGACGGTTCAGATGCGACAGACGGTGAGAACGGTGGCGATGCGGCTGGATTAGTGCTCGTCAACAATGACGGTGCTGTACGCAATTCGCGCGTCACAAACACGATCGTGACCGCCGGTTCCGGGGGTGCTGGTGGGAACGGTTGTAGTACGTTCGGACAATTCGATGGATGTTCGGGTGATGACGACGGAGGTCTAGGAAGTGCCGGTGGTGACGGTGGTGACGGTGGTGACGCGGCTGGTGTTGTCCTTGGTAGTATCGATGGAGCTGTAAATAATACGTACCTCACCGGGTCCACCGTAACAGCAGGATCAGGAAGAAACGGGGGTCACGGTGGTGATGGCGGTGACGGTGCACTTCCCGGTGGTGATGGCGGTGACGGCGGAACGGCGGCGGGTCTAATCGAATACATAGATGGGGAAGATGCGGTTATTACCGATTCGTACGTCGACGACACTGTAATTACGGCCGGTTCAGGTGGGAGGGGTGGTCCCGGATACGACGGGTTCCAGTCTAGTCCAAACCCTGGTGCTGGTGGTGATGGCGGCGCTGCTGCGGGTATCGTCTCGGACATTTCCGATGGAACGGTTCAAAATGTCTATATTTTCGCCACAAATATTGACGCTGGGTCCGGTGGTTCGGGAGGAGATGGTGGTACACAAGACCCCAATGGCAGTCCAGGAGACGACGGTCCTGTAGGTACAATCGTCGTTGAAAACGGTGGTACCGTCTCCGCCAGCTACTGGAGTACGGACACAGTCAATCAGAACGTATCCGATGGTGGTGAGGGATTGACGAGCGCCCAGATGCGAGGGCCGACTGCCGAGGATAACATGAACGGCTTCGACTTCGCTGACACGTGGGCCGCTGGAACCAACCCCGAAGAAGGATTCCTCGTGTCGTTGCCGTACTTACAACAGAACCAGCAGGTGCCTGCACCGGGTGCAGAATCACTCTTCGCTGACGGAAACGGCACCGCAGAGAATCCGTATCAGATCGAGAACTGGGAGCACCTCCACAACATCCGCGAGGTGCTCGACGCGAACTACACATTGTCTGGTGACCTCAATGAAACGGCACCCGGATACGAAACCTATGTGGCTGACCCAACTGCTGGCTTCGAACCGATCGGTGATGACGACAATGCATTCAACGGGACGTTCAACGGCAGCGGATTCACGATATCGAATCTCGAAATCAATCAACCGGATATGAACCGAGTCGGTCTGTTCGCAAAGCTCGATTCAGGTTCTCATGTCGAATACGTTACGCTCGAGTCAGTTAGTGTCGAAGGAAGCAGTATCGTTGGTGGGTTAGTCGGTGACAACGCCGACGGTACCGTACACGACTCATTCGTCAGCGGGAGCGTCAGTGGGAGTGATTCCGTCGGGGGGCTCGTCGGGAGCAACCGCGCCGGGATACACAACTCGTCGACAGACGTGGTAATCACCAGTGCCCGAGGCGGTGGACTGGTCGGCTACAATGATAATAACGCAACCATACAGTCATCAGTCGCAACTGGCGTTATCAATGGAGACGACGAAACGGGCGGGCTCGTTGGGTGGAATGATGGTGGGACGATACACAACTCGTACGCGAGTGGCTCTATCGATGGCAACGAAAATGTGGGGGGTCTCGTTGGGAAAAATGGCGGCGAGATTAAGGAATCCTACTCGGTCGGCCCTGTAGACGGCAATAGCAATGTTGGCGGACTCGTCGGTACCAGCGACGGCGGTACAGTCACGAACTCATACTGGGACGTCGAAACTACCCAACAGACAGAATCTGCCGGGGGGATTGGTCTCACAACCTTGCAGATGACTGGTGACCGTGCTGCAGACAACATGGATGGCTTCGACTTCGGTGAGACATGGGTAGCTGGGGAGGCTGACAGTCAAGAAGGCGGGCTAACTGTGTTCTACCCTGTCTTACAAAACAATACGCAGGAACCGGCACCCAGCACGAGTCTATACGATACCGGCGAGGGTACCGTGGACAACCCTTACGAGATCGGTGACTGGTACCAGCTTAATTACATCCGTGTAAGTCTCGACTCGGAGTTCGTCCTCACGGGCGATCTCGACGAGGACTCACCGGGCTACGAGCAAATCGCCGGGGCTGACGCTAACGGCGGCGATGGCTTCGAGCCGATTGGTGACACCACCAACAAATTCAATGGCGCGTTTGACGGGAACGACCACACGATTTCGGATCTGGTGATCGACCAGTCGAACAGTCAGGAGATACCCGTCGGGCTGTTCGGATATGTCGGTGGGGACGGAGAGATCAACAATGTCACGCTGGTCAGCGCGAGCGTGACGGGCGATGAGAGTCAAACGGGGTTTGACCAAGACCGAACGGGTGCGCTTGTCGGGTTGCTCGAGGGGACTGTCACCAATTCGAGTGCTGAAGCAGACGTCGTCGGTGGGGACTCTGTCGGCGGGCTGGTCGGCATAAACGACGGTGGCACCGTGAGCGAGTCGTACGCCACCGGTGATGTCGACGGAAACAATAATGTCGGTGGGCTGGTCGGCGACAATAACGCTGGCATGGTGAGTGAGTCGTACGCCACCGGTGATGTAGGAGGAAGGGTTGGTGTCGGTGGACTGGTCGGCGGAAACAGTGGTACCGTGAGCGAGTCGTACGCGACGGGTACGGTCGACGGAGAAACCAATGTCGGCGGGCTCGTCGGTCTCGACATCGATGGGGACGTACCTGACTCTTATTGGGATACGGAAGCAACCGGCCAAGACGACTCCGCTGGTGGTCTGGGCCTCACCACTATCGAAATGAAGGGCGCAGATAGCCGCCTCGACGGATTCGACTTCCAGAATACGTGGGACGTCGTCTCCAATGAAAACGTCTCCTACCCGTTCCTCCAAGCAATTGCTCAAGAGCCCGCACCGGGACTCGAAGCGGTCGAGGACATTAGCGTCTCGCTCGCAGACACCGAGATCGAACAGGGCGAAGAAACCTCGTTCACGGTGACCGTGTCGCTCTCGGAGTCGGGCGAAAGTGAGGCAACCAGGCTGTCGAATCTCACCTCGTCCAATCCCGCAAATGCGACCGTCGACGAAAACGGCACGGTCACCGGAACCGGCGTCGGCAACGTCACGATCACGGGGAGCTACGGAAGCAAGGAAGATAGTGCAATCCTGACCGTCACGCCTGGTCCCTCCGTCGAGGTCGACGTCGAGACGCAGCCAGCCACCTCGACTGCTGGCGAACCACTCGTAGGTCCGCCTGCTGTCCTCGTCACTGACGAGTTCGGTAATCCCACACCGGGAACCAACGTCTCGGTTACGGCAGTCAACGATCCAGACGCACTCGTGAGCGGCGACCTCGAGGTCGAGACAAACGAATCGGGCATATCCACATTCGACGACCTCGTCATCGAGACTGCCGCCGACTATGAGCTCGAATTTAGCATTAATGATGCCGAAGACGGCGTCAACGAATCCGACACCGCGGTCAGCGAGGAGTTCACTGTCGAACCCGCAGACCCCGACTCATTCGAAATAGAGACACAGCCGAATGCCAACCAGACCGCTGGCGAGTCAATCACCGGCTTGCCAGCCGTCAACGTCACCGATGCGTTTGACAATTCCATTTCTGGACTCACCATTTCGGCCACCGCGGACGGCCCCGGTCCGGTCGTGAGTGGTGGCAAGGCCGACACGGATGGTGAAGGAGTCGCCACCTTCGACGACCTCGTGATTGAGACTGCCGGTGACTACCAACTCAACTTCTCAATCGATGGCGAGGGTCTCGAACACGTGACCACCGACGATTTCACCGTCGAGCCTGCAGATGCTGACTCAGTCGCAATCGTTACCCAGCCAGCCGACTCCACTGCTGGCGAGTCGCTTGCGGGCCCACCAACAGTGAACGTTACCGACGAGTTCGACAATCTTGTCGACGGAATCAGCGTTACCGTCTCTGAAATGGGTGGATATACGTTTGATAACGGAACGACGACCATCGAAACAGTCGACGGAATCGCCACCTTCGACGACCTCGTTATCGAGACCGCGGCCAACTACGAACTCGAGTTCTCGATTACCGACGCCGAAGATGGCGTGGTGGAAGCCGACGATGCAGCCAGCGATGTGTTCACCGTCGAACCTGCCGATGCCAACTCGGTAGACATCGACACACAGCCAGCCGACTCAACTGCTGGCGAGCTGATTGTTGGCCCGCCAACAGTAAATGTCACTGACACGTTCAACAACCCGATTGCAAACAAAAAGGTTACCGCAACGATCAACGGATCGGCGACGCTCGATGGGGCGACCGAAGCAGCGACCAACAGTACTGGTATCGCTGTATTCGATCAGCTGTCGAATACCACTGCAGACACCTACGAATTGTCATTCGCACTTACCGAGAACAACGCAGTGAACAGTATCTCCGACGCCTTCGAAATCACACCGGCTGCTCCCGACAGGCTTGCGGCCACCAACGTCACCGAAACAGCCGGAATCGAAGGAGAGATTACCCTGACGCTGACCGACGAGTTTAGCAACCAGATTCCCGGGGAGACAATCAGCGTTTCCGATGATAGCAATATAAGCAATCTCGCCGAAACAGCAATAACGAACGAAAGCGGTGTCGCAGCGTTCAGCTTCAATGAAACGACGAGTGGTACCTACACACCAACATTCGACGTCGCCGAAGATGACACGGTCACCGAAAGTACAACGGTCACGATCGAACCAGCTGCACCGATAAACTTCGGAATCGAGACCAACGGTCTCGTCCACACCGTCTCGAACGACTTCACCGACCAGAACGCGTTGAACGTCTCTGTCACGCTCAGCGATCAGTTTGACAACCTCATTCCCAACGCAAATGTCACTGTAACCGATGACGGAATCGGGACGATGGTTCACCCTGAGCAAGAACAGAAAACCGACGAAAACGCAACCACCTTGTTCACAATTCAGACCGCAACACCGCAGGAGAACCTGAACTTCACGTTCACGGAGCTCGAATCAGGGGAGAATAATTCAGCCGTGCTCGAAGGTGTCGATTTCGAGCCAGCCCTTCCACAGGCCCGTGGCTCGGCCAGCTCCTACACGGTAACTCTCGGGACCAACGTCACCTTCCGTGCGAGCGATTCGATCGTCCCTACCGGCAGCAATCCACAGTACAATTGGACGTTTGAAGACGACGGTACGGAAATCGAAAATGCGACCGGTCTTACGCACACGACAAATTTCACCCAGCCTGTGACACTCACTGCTATCCTCAATGTGACCGTGGCGAATGAAACAAGCACCGATACCTTCACAGTCCACGTCCAAGATCGTCAACGCCCGACCGCTCGGCTCACCGCCCCTGAAACGGTGGCTGTTGGTGAGTCGTTCGAACTTACTGGGACCGAGTCGACTGACAACATCGGTATTGCCGACTACGAGTGGGACTTCGGCAATGGGACTGTGGTCAACGGACCAACGCTCAACGAGACGACCGGAAATTACACCGAGCCGGGTGAGTACGATGTCACGCTTACCGTCACCGACACGAGCGGCAACACCGATACGAACACGACAACCCTCATTGCTGAGGGTGCAAACGCGACACTCTCGACCAACACGATCGACTTCGGGGAGATTGGAACAAACTCGACGACCACCGACTCGATCCGAATCTCGAACGATGGGACGACAGCGCTGAACATCACTGACACGACGGTTACCGGTACCAACGAGAGTGCGTTCACGATCGTCGGCAATGACAACCCACGTATTCGCCCTGATGAAAGCCAGTCACTGCGAGTTGCTTTCGAGCCAACCGCGGTCAACGAAAAGAACGCAACGCTTCGTATTATGACCGAGAACAACACCGGACCAGACCGCTTTGAGATTGCTGTTAATGGCGTTGGAATCCAGAGCAATCTTAGCGCAGTGGCTTCGAGCGTTGACTTTGGCAGTGTTGATCTCGCGACCCCTGTCGAACAGAATGTGACGATCGAAAATAACGGTACTGACAACGCCACAATTGAGGCAGTTGCACTCCTTGGAAGCGACGCTGATCACTTCAATATCACCACTGAGCCATCCACAATTGTGGCAGGCAACTCTGAAAATATCACCGTCACGTTTGGCCCACAGGCTGTTGGTAGCAAGAGTACAACTCTCCGTATCGAAACCACTGATGGTGATTCTGCACGGGTTGCACTCAGTGGCACTGGTGAAGGACCACAGCTTAACATTCCATCAACCAGTCGATCGGCTGGGTCGATCGGTAGTGGAACCGACACAACGGCAACTGCCACACTCAGAAACTACGGCTCACAGCCACTCAATATTACAGACTTCACACTCACGGGGGCTGACAGCGAGGCATTCGAAATCGTAACCGACGTCGATGGGCTCGTCATTGCACCAGATACTCGCGAGCGGGTCGAACTGCAGTTTGCTCCTGACGCACCTGGTGAGTACACCACAGTGCTCGAAGTTGCACATAATGACACGACCATGGATACGGCCGAGATTACATTCCGTGGGACCGCAGTCTCCGCCGATATCGATGTTGATCAGACAACACTCGACTTCGGAACAACCGAAGTTGGCCAGTCTGGATTCCTGAATCTCACGATCAGCAACGACGACAACTCGGGAGCTGCACTGAACATTACCAGCACGTCGATTGTTGGTTCGAACAGCGAGGACTTCAGCATTGAAAATCCAGACCGGCCATTTACCGTTGCGGCTGGCGAGGAGCGCGACCTACAGATCAACTTCACGGCGCTTGCTGCGGGCGCACGCGAAGCACAGTTACAGATCAACAGCGATGCAAACCAAGGCCAGACCAACGTCTGGCTGAGCAACACGCGAAGCTACATTGTGGTACAAGAAGTGAGCAACCCAACAGTCAATATTGACGGTCGGAACCTCGATGAAGGAACCGATCGGATGCTCAACGTCTCGACACCGAGTACTCGTGCATCGGATGTGACCATTGATGAGCTTGGATTTACAATGCAGCGAGATGGCGACTTCGAAATGAATCTCATAAACGGCGAGTCAGCGTTCGATAACGCATTCGATGCCGACTCCGACACGGAGATCGTCCAGTACGTTGGGATAAAACATCTCGACCATCTCTCAGACGATACCTTCGCAGACACGTCACTCATCTACCGTGTTGACACCGACGCACTATCTGAGAGCATCGACCCAGATGATGTTGCAATCCATCGATACGACGAAACGAGTGGCGAATACGTCGAACTCGATGCAGAGTTCATTGAGGAGCGTGGTGGGCAGTTGCATTACATTGTGGAGACCCCAGGCTTCTCCGAATTTGTGATCACAGCCACTGATGCCGAAGACGACACACCGGGGACGGCACCAAGTACTGGTGGTGGCAGTGGTAGTGCTCCAGCCCCATCATCGATCGACATACAAGTGACAGGTGAATCGACTGTCGAAGTCTCTGGTGGTCGAGCAGGCGATACGATCAGAATCAACGATGAGACGACAGGAACCAACGGAACATTTGGTGGACAAGGAAACATTGTGGTTAATGAGATCTCAGTCGAGCTTGCAAGCACTCGTGACTTCTGGCTGACCGTCGAAACGTTCGAATTTGGTGACGCAAGAGCGAATATGGAAGAGACAAGCGAAAACGGACACGCATCGGTCGCAGCCACGTTTGAGACCGAAACAGGAACCCTCTCAGTCGGATACATCACCATCAGACATAATCTCGAACCTGAGGATATCGTGGATGTACACTTCGATTTCAGTGTCAACCAAAGCTATATAGACACTCTCGATATTCCTACCGAGGAGGTTAGTCTGCACCGTCAGTCCGATAACTGGACCGCACTGCCGACCAATTACATCGGTGCAAACGAATCGCACTACCGATTCGAAGCGAATTCGCCTGGTTTCTCATCATTTGCGATCGGAACTGGTGCACCGGTTACGGTTGTAACCGATGCAACGCTTGATGAGTCGGAGCTCGTGGCGGGCGAGACAGCGACAACATTCGTAACCGTCGAGAACCGCGGTGAGTTCGACGCCAATAGCACGATTGAACTGGATGCTGACGGAGTCGTTGTGGATAGCGACACGGTGGCAATCCCTGCGGGTGAGACGATCGAGACAACGCTCTCGTTCGAGCCAGCAGTCGGCGAATATGAACTCTCGGTAAACGGTGTCGACGTCGGACACCTCACCGTCGTCGACGACGCTCACGAACAATCCGAAGACACTGACACCGATCGAGGAGAAGAAACAAGAGACGCAGAGGATGAAACTGACGGAGCCATCGATCTCCGCTGGCTATTCCTGATCGCGATCATCCTTGTTCTCCTCGCGGTACTCTGGCGATACCGAACACTCTTGTTCGATTCGAGTGAGTGAGTGACTGCCCACAAGCGACAAACAATCGAAACAAGACGATGTTGATGAACAGATCAAAGCGGATCTGCTAATCTGTGATATCGAGGCAGCCGGAACTCTCATACATATCGCCTCGGTCAAAAACAAACACGTACTCGTGCGGAAATTATCGCTACGTTTGCAATGTATACAAATACTTCGACATGGAGAATCGGTAGGGCGACTAAGCCACGAAAAGAAGGTTATTGTCGGTCAACACGGACTGCTCCCTACACACTCTGCTCCGATGACGCCAGTTGTACACAGCCGCATACCCGATCGATCAGTAGATAGGGCGTTCGACTATCATACCAGATCTGTTATGTTTTTAGGGGGCGAATTAGTATATATGCCTTCAGAGCGCTGGAAGCCGACCCGACGAACATTTCTTGGAACTACGATGTCTGGTACAGCGATCGCGCTGGCTGGGTGTACTGGTGACGCGGACGGTGGAAACGACACCAATGAAGATACGGTGAACGAACCCGAAGACAGTGACCTGGACGACAGTGAGCCTGAAGATGAAGATCAGCAGGTAGAACAGTTGGATTCACCAGCAGAGTTCCCTGATGGTGAGGAGTGTGCGGTCTGCAATATGGTGACACCTGACTATCCAGAGTGGAATGCCCAACTGGTTGGGACAGATGGAACGAGAGTGTACTTTTGCTCATCAGGCTGTATGTCTACTTACATAGCCGACCCCGAACACTTCGGCGGTGATGATGAAGAGATCGAGAACGTCTGGGTCACCGACTACGAGACAGGAGAACTCATCGACGCGACAGAGAGTTATTACGTCCGCGTCAAAGAGTCAAGCCATGTCGACGATGTTATGATGAAAAACCCGACGCCGTTCACCGATCGTGACGGCGCTGAGACGTTTATTGACGAACTCAACGACGGGTTTGATGCTGACTACGATCGGGATGCGGATGTCATCACGTTCGACGATTTTGATATGGACAATGCGATGTTCTACCGAGAACAGTTCTTCGAGAACGGAGACGATCACGACCATGACCACGATCACGACGACCACAGTGACCACTGACTGACTCAGTGAGCGTGACCAGACAACACCAACGGTCTACATAACTGGCTGTCAAAGACTGCGTATCTCGCACAGAGACAGACCAGATTGTAACCTTCTAATTAAAATCTGTATTTTTCCAACGACGCAGAACCGCTTGACCTTGTTACGATTCATTAGTAACTGGTTTGAAAGAGTTAAAACACCGGTAACATCGATAAATATCAGAGGTGTCATTTGCCTCTGGTGCGAACGTATCCTCGTTTCGTAGTTTTAGGACCAGTCTACTCTCACAATTGGGACAGACCGGACGATTTGATAACATATTGAGCAAAAACGCCATATCTTATACAATGAATATATTGTAGTCTTATTGATAATATTACCTGCCCATGCTAGACTGAATCTTCATATTCAGCACGAGCACAAACACAGATCATCTTCAAAGGACTTCAACAGAGCCATATATTTTATGAGAAACAGCATTTCTGACTGAATTCTAGACATTCGTTCAATTAGATATGTTATTTTACAATATTACTGCAATTTAACAGCATATACACCGATATATTTACTAACCGGCAGGGTTGAATCTGAGTACTAACAATGACGTAGTCCACTTGATCCTCAGAATATGAAGATGATAAACTGGACCTGACTGTCACCGGGCAAAATTGGGAGTTGGTTGTGCTGATGTTTGTTGAACAAATGCTGTACATTGAGCTGCAGCTTTCGTGACGATCGAGGCTGAGCGGTAGAGTCGCATACAGATCTGGTGGACATGTTCATTGGGAAAATAGTTAGAATGAATTCAACTAACGAAAACACAGATTCTACCGTTCATCGGTATCGACGTATTGTTTCAGTAGGAGGGCGTCCGATCGTCTTGGCAGCGATTATTCTCGGGATTATTGCAGTTGATCCTGTTGCTGCACAGACGGATGCTATTTGTGATGCACAGGGATTGCCAGAGATGGTTTCAGGATTTTTCCAACTCACGACAGGGCTTGGATTGCTCGGACTTGTTGTCGTCTGGCAGGCTGACTCGTTTATCGAGATGTTTACCGTAGGGCCACAACAGCGAGAAGCACTCAAGCGCCACAAACAGACAGCACTCAAATCAGCGGTGATTCTCGTTGTTCTTGGGCCGTTGTATACGGTAGCAGGATCGACGATGGGACTCCCACTCGCAGAGTGTATCGACCTCACTCCGTGGTAAAGGGTGACAAAATGGGTGCAGACTCAGCATACCGATCGATCGTGGTATGTGCGTGTCTGGTATTCGGGCTGACGATCGCGTCGATACCGATCGATAGTGTTCGTGGTGAGCCGATATCGGATCCAGAACCGCTGAGCGATGATGAAGTCGCGACATTGTGGTCAAAAGAGCCCAACCAGTGCCTGACTGACGAGGAATATGAATCTCGGTACGATGTAACCCCGACTGCAATGCAGACGCTTGCAACGTGTACCGACATTACGTTCAAGAGACCGCCAGATACCGCTGAAAGATGGACTGCAATAGACTTCGAGCAGCTGCAGGCAGGTGGCGATCGAACATCGATCTATCCCGAAGGTGCGTCACGGACGGATAGTGAATTGATTGCGGATGCACACGTCTCGATATTCTCGGTTCAACCATCGACACGGGTGCATCTTGATGACACCGTAGTGCCGCTGTATATCGCTCCAGAAGGGACCGTACGATCGTTCGTAGATTATCGCGTCCGATCGCCTCCTGAGCCATCAGATCTCGATGAGAACGCCACAGTTGAGTGGAGCGTTTTGGAGACAGACATCACCGAGATACGGGTATATACAGACGACACAGAACAGACGAGTGTTTCTGGATCACATACATCCGAAATTCCGTATGCGTTTGAATACGCGGGTCGATCGTCGCTTCGAGTAGAGGCAGATATCGAGGCCACAGCTCAGACTGAAATAATAGGAAATGAGACCGTCACTCCTGAAACTGAGATCTATACCGATCGGCTCACTGTTGAATCTGAACAGGATGTCGTTGTGTACGACCCTCGGGTGCAGCGTTATATTGCGGAGTATCCAGACGGTGAGACTGCTGTTGGAATCTTCACTGCACAGCCGTGGGATAGCTATACGCTCTCTTCTAGTTCGGATGCAGAAGTTCGCGGTGTGTGGAGATATTACACTGGCAAGGATACTGGGTGGGAGACGCTCACTGAGCGATCGGGCACGCACACAACGACATTGGAGGACACCGCGGTTCCGGTGTATGTTCACGCGTATCCATCAGAGAGTGGCCCTCGCGTGGAACCAGTTCGTGACGGTCCAACGATCGAAGAGGTGTGGGGAACCCAGTATGAGTCACCTGCACCGACAGTTCACGAACACGTCGCGATCGATATTGTGGACAGTCCGTATCAGCGATCGTACGGGGTTGCCACAAGATACGACCACATCGAGGTTGACGAGATGGTTGTTCACGGGATTGTTCGTGGAACAACGATCGACGTAACTGACGAGCAAACAGAGATTCGAACCGTTCGAAATGCAGAGCTCGAAGCTGAAATTATTGATCAGACTGAGAGTGAGGCAACAGTCCGACTCACCCTTCGTGATGCAGAGACGGGTCTGCCGATTATGCTGGAAAACCCGTTCGAAAATCCACAGTTTGCACCGATTAGTGGTGGATCGCGAACGGGGTATGTGACGATCGCTGGGGAACGTCTGGAGACAGACATCTCTGGTGTTGCAGAAATCACATTGACTGAGCCAGGTGTTCAGGCTGCAACATATCATCCAGAATCGTGGCTCAACCGTGATCCAGCGTATACTGGAGATACAGTTTCGGTCTCTTGGCATCCACTCACAACGCTTGATGGGTGGGTCACTGCAGTAACAACTACCGTCTGGTGGTCACTTCCATTTCTCGTTGCGATTTATGCAGGTCTCCGAATTAGTACGTTCCTCCGTTATGACGACAGCTTATGACACATAATACATCATTTTCCAATCGAACAGATACATCATCACGGCGATCGGTACTCACATCCATCGCGACAGTCGGGGCCATTGGAGTGGCTGGCTGTCTTGGTGATGATGAAGACGCACCAACTGAGCCCGATCGAGGGCCATTTGCAGATATACGAATTGAAGGCCTTGACATTGTTATTGAGCTCGATCGAGATGCAGACCCGATCGAGGTAGTGAACGTAATCGATCCGACAGGCAGTCTATTTACACAACAACGAATTGAGGCTGGAGTTACGAGAAAGACAGTCCAGCTTGGCACAAGCTATGTTCCCGGAATGTACGAATTTGTCGCACTCGTAGACGACGAACCGATCGGATCGACTGAGCATAAAATTGAGCCTGAGCTTGAAATTGTTGACCTCAAGCTTGGACGGGATCACCCAGATGAGATGTATGAAAATGCGACTAGCGTCGATACGATAACAAATGCGATCGTGACTGTGAAAAATAGTGGATCTGGCCCCACGGGAATCACAAAACTTCAGTTCGAAGGTGATGTTCCATTTCCGACTCGGGACAGTTACGAAGATAGTGGCATTTACGATACTGACAGAGGCTTTGGTGACGCAGATTTTGTGGATGCACCACATGGTAGGGAAACAGTCCTCTACAGCAACACAAGACCCTTTTTGTTGACTAGTAATGTTGTCGAATGCACCCCTGATACAACCGAAGGTATCTTTTTTTGTCGTATAATCACGTCCCACCCAGATCTCATTGTTTCAAAACAGTATGCTGTGCAGTATACTGGAGAGTCACTGCCAGAATGTGAAATCGCGATTGAGGAGCAGAATCCGTGAGCATCTCACTTACTGATTTTGGTAGACGGTGGTTTGAGCAGTCTATCGACTCAGTTATTGAATGGTTCCAACAAGGATTAGCACAGGGATACGAGGATCTGACGGAGATATTTTTCGGAACACCGACACCGAACACAGATGGTGCGTTTGTCTTTGGTGTGCCAACGAATGAGCCATGGATACAGATCTATGACTCACTGGTTGGCGGGGAGGTAATGTTCATTTCTTTGCTTATTTTGCTCATTTGTGTTCAAGCACGAAACACGATCCGTATTTTTAATATTGGAAGTGCATACGAAGCTCGACAAGCACGGATGAGTGGCTGGGTTGGTGCAGTGCTAATTGTCACTTGGTACTGGCTCAGTGTGTTAGTGCTTTATTTTGTCAGCGGCTTCACGATCGCTTTACTTCCAGATATTGGAACATTATTTAACACTGTTTCAGGATTACTTGACCTTGGATTTTCAAATCCAGCATTAGCTTTATTGCTCACATCGATCGGCGGGATTTCGATGTGGGTGCTGTATGCATTGCTGTTTCTCCGGGAGATGTTGTTGTACGTCTTCGTCTATGGGATGCCGATCGGGATTGCGGTTGCGTACGGGAACGTTCCGATCGTATCACAGATCGCGAAACGGCTGTGCTTGAAATTCATTCCACTTGCGATCATGCCGTTACCGATCGCGATCCTGTTTCGAGGGTATGACTTGCTCTTCGGTGGGGATGGAACTGTTCTCATCCCAGAGAGTGCGTTCTTGAAGTCGCTAATTGCGGTTTCACTACCGTTGATCGCTGTGATCATCATTTGGAAACTCTTCGCGTATGCAACACCGATCGTGACAAGAGTAGCACGTGGGACAACCCGAACAGCGGTGACTGCGGGCGCAGTTGTCGGTGCGGGATATCTTGCTGGACCGGTTGCAGGAGCGACTGCTGCTCGATGGGGGCCAACTGCAGCGGTAAGCCAAACCATCCTTAGCAAGACACGATCGCGGAATACAGCTCCAGATTCGAATAGCCAGCAGAACGCACCGATGTATCGTCGAACCGAGAATGACCCCCGAAATAACTAATCGAATATGACAGCAGATCAAAACCCAGCAACGCGACGAATTATGGATACGATCGGTGATACAAGCCGAATTCCAATCCTCAATATCGAGGAAGGAGATGTATACGTTCTCTTTGGCTTCCCGATCGCGGGGCTCGTTGGTGCGAGCCTCATTGGAATAGACGCACTCACACTGCCGCTAATCATGATCGGGATTGCAGTTGGTGTGGCAGTTGTCTATGCGTCGCCTCCACACTTGCCAACGACAACGTGGCTCTCCGATAGTGCACGCTACTACTTTCTCAGGCCGAGAATGACATACAACGTTCCACGATCGGTCCGATCGGATCTCGATGCAAAAGCAACGATGAACACAAGCGGTGGGGTGGTCCAATACACACCATTTCGACCAGATGAACGGACACAAGACCTCACACAAATCAAACGAGCATGGCCTGGTGCACGAACGATCGAACGGACTGATGGTTCGATGGTAACGATGCTTGAGGTTGATCCCGGGAATATGGATTTTGCAATGTCCGATGACTGGGCAAATATTCAGTCACTTGGTGAGTCATTCGCCAATAACGACCTCGACTTTCCACTTACCGTGTATACAACGACGCGATCGTTTCCAGTGGAGAAACTCACAACGCAGATTGACAAACGTCTCGGCGATCGTGATGTTTCTGAGTCACCGGTATTTCGCCGACTTCTCGAAGAGTATCGACAAGAGCGCCCAAAAGAGCTGAAAGACACACAGTCAATACAATACTATCTCGGTGTTGAAGTGGCACCGATCGAGGTGTATCAACATACACGTGCAGAGCCCTCGCCACTTGAACGATTGACAACGTTCCCACTGATTGGGTTGCTGTTTATTCCATTTGTGACGAGACGAGAACAACTTACAGAGGCACAGTTGCGTGCACAACTCTTTGAAGAATTGGAATCACGCTGTCGGACCGTACAAACAGAACTCGTTGGGAAAGCCCATGGCTGGTCTTCACAGCGTCTGAGCACGGTCGAATTATTCGTTCTCTCGATGGACTTTTGGAACGGAGAAGAGCACCAGTATGGCGATCAACCCAACGTGATCCGATCGCAGCCAGCGATCAACCACCGTCGTCGGGAGGATGTCGATGAGTAGTACGTCACTTACGCCGATCGCAGTATTCCAACTGTTACAACTCTCGATCGAAGAGACAGTCGCGATTGCGGTCGTTTGTGGATTCATTGGTGGGATCTCCATCGGATACATACGGAGACGAATCCGCGATCGAGGAGAAGAAGAGCTGGACCTGTCTACTATTTTTGATCCGGATATCTTAGAAAACGCCCCAACTGAAAGAGATGCATTTGACGAGATTGCCGATCGGCATGTAGATCTGATTGCACCGGATGCGATCGAGTGGAAAACCCGCACAGCCCGTGTTGGGGATACGTGGACCTCAACACTGTATATTGCAGATTACCCTGATTACCCGGCAGATGGATATTTAAACGAGTTATTCACACTGACGGACGTGAAGTTTGATTGTACGATCCGGTTGGTTCCAAAAAATCAACAACAAGCACGAGATGAACTCCAAAAAGTCGCAGACAATCTCGTTGCCGATGCAGAAATTGAGCAGAGCGTTCGGCGATCGTACCTCCAAGACCGTGCAGGTGATGCCGCAGCGACATACAAAGCGGTCGAAGCAGGACAGCGTGTGTTTTCGCAGGCAATGTTCCTCACGATCCGTGCAGAGACTGAGGTTGAACTTCAAGATGCAGTAGCAACGGTACGGAGCCGTCTCCGAGATTATCCTGCAAATATCTCACCAAAGACTGCAATTTGCAAACAAGATCTCGCACTCCAAGCTACATCGCCACTTGGAACAAACACATTTGGCCGTGAAGCAGTTGCACTTGGTGGTGCAGTTGGTGCACTCTTTGCATCACTCCACCGACCAACAATTCTCGAAGAAAACGGTGTGGAATTTGGGACACACAGACAAAACAACAGTCCAGTTGTGATCGATCCATTCGCACGAGAGAACGGCTATGCAATGTTCACCGTAGGCGATCCAGGGTCGGGAAAATCATTTGGGGCAAAACAGCAGTTCCTCCGATCGATTGCGCAGTCTGAGGATCGAATTGGGATCATTTTGGAGCCACTGAACAACTGGGCAGGTGTTGCAGAAGCACTCGGTGCACGCCGAATCACCGTGGGTGGAAACATGGGCCTGAATCCGCTGGAGATCAAGCCCACACCGGAGCACGTACAGCGTGTGATGGGTGATGATGCAAGCCCGTTCAACGAGAAGAAAGACAGCGTGATCAGCTTTCTTACAAACTACTTTTCTCTCCGTGGGATTTCCCTTGACGATCGCCGAACAACACTCGAGCTTGCGATTGATACCGCCTACCGCAATGTTGGGATTACCGACGATATCGCGACGCATTCAAATCAAAGTCCAACACTCCGTGATGTGATTGAAGTTCTCGATTCGATCGTCACCGATCCAGAATCATACATCATCAAAACCACTGCTGAAGCCAAGAAACTCCGTGGAGACGCAACGTGGTTAATCGATCAACTTCGACCGTTCGCACCAGATGGCCGATACGCACCACTTGGCCGATCGACTGAGTTTGAGATTCGAGATGAGAAACTCATCTACCTTGACCTTGCCCAACAGGAAGGGAATGTCGGTGGGAGTACAAGCCTGTTAATGCAGCTGTTGATATCACTCGTGTATGAGCGAAGCAAAGAGTCAGAGATGGAAGTTGTGTTCGTCATTGACGAAGCTCGATACATCATGCAGGATGCTGCGAGCCTTTCGTTCCTCGAAACCGTATTTAGACATCACAGACATCACGATCTCTCTATTCGACTCGTAACCCAAACCGTGGATGAGTTTTTCCAACATCCAGAGTCCGAAGCAATCCTTGACCAATGTGCAATTAAGCAGTTCCATCACCTCGATGGGATGGACGAAACATGGGCTGCAGAGTTCGGCCTCAATTACGCTCAAATGCGGTTTGTCCAAGACGCGCTTCCAGGAAATGAGCGTGCAGGGTATTCAGAAGCACTTGTTGGTATTGATGGTGAATGGAGAGGTATCGAAGTCCGCGCACTTCCAAAAGAAGCTGCAGTCATCGATTACGATCCGACACTCGCTACGAAATCCGACCGATCGAGATCTAGCACCTCGAATTCGCCCAATACAACAGCGATCGCCGATCTCGACTAATCTGATATCTGATATTGAATCAAGGATCGATCGGCTTGACATCCTCCCACGACTCAAGTCATGGGCTTTCTCCTTGATTTTGTGTAAACGACGGGATTCTCTCCTCGAAAAAAGAGAGCAGAGGATTTCGACAGAGCCACTTAAGAGTACTTTCACTCCGGTTGGCATATCCTTTTGACTACAGAGGAGGAACATACGCGTGTACGACTACTGAACCTATGGTGGACTTCATGCTTTCATACATTTCACTGCTGATCAACAAGCTACCGTCACGATCGGAGAGTACCCAGTACGTAGAGTGCCGGCACTGTGGTTCGTCAGTCGTCGATCAACTGACTAGCTGTTCTCAGTGCGGGTCAACTGAGTTCTCAAAATACCGTTTCGAAGGGTGAGACAGATGTGGGAATCAAAACGATCGTTTCCAGCGTGGATTGAGAATGCGTATGATGCAGTTGAAAAGCGATCGAGTGAGAGGGAGTATTCACTCCCTCGTGAAGAAGCAGTGCTCGTCATCCAAGCAGCAGGTGATGATCTCACGGAATATGAAGCAACTCATGCGCTCGAACAGTTGTTGAGCCGTGGGTGGATATACGAGGTTGATGGTGAGATCAGAATTACTGAACGCTGAGTCGGAGGGACGCTATTAGTCAGTCCTCTACAGAGATACAGCGAGAGTGCCTCGGGGCTTGACCCCGAGGGTGAATCGCGTAAGCTTTGTTGCTAGTTCCACCATATTAACGAGTACAGTTGCGACGTGGATTAAAGACCTTAATCCGAAGCAACTGCGCGCAGTTGCGAGGAATGCGATACCTCTCAAAACCCGCGCTCTTGGCGTGGTGAGACGGGTGTTGTCGGGTCGTGGTGGAGCGGCCGGCCCTCACGGACACAACGGGTGTTCGGGTGTTAATTCCAACCGACCCATTTCGGGGAGGTCGAGGGGAATTAAATTCGCCTGCGTCCATCCGTCCGTTTCTGGACAGCATGGACAAAACGGTGAAGCCTCGAGGCTTGTCCCCGAAGTACTTCACTGGTGTGTTCGGAAGCTGGACGGTGAGATAGACTTCGAGTACGATCGCGGAAATGTGGTTACAGTGGTGCTTCCCGCACTCCAAACTGACAAAGCAAAAACGCAACTTCTCGAAAACGATTAGCCGGATTCGAGTATTCGATCGTGCTCGTCGGAGGGGATTCTGGGGACCGTCATCCCCAATATAAAATCCACTCGTGTCGTCAACTATTCCAACGGTAATACTTCTTAGCGACCAATTTTTGAAATGTCTCACTGTCAGCAGTATCTTCAATTCAGTCACGGAGTCTGTCAATCTCGGTGAAAATATCAAAATCGTATCCACGCTATGGTTAGTCCCACAGTGCCTCGATACGCTTTCTAACGTATTCAACAACGATTTGACAGACATCTCGATGATCGTTCGGCCACTGGGCGTCTTCTGCATCGATCCGACTGGCGGTTGGTGACGGATGAAAGTGCCCTCGTGAGTTGTGTGTGTTCGGATGCCGATCCCACCGACATTTCCACACACCATCCTGATGCACCTCCTGGTAGTGGAAATTGAAGTCTTCGTTTTGGTACCAGCGGATCTCAAAGCGAGCAGATACGCCTACTGAATAGTATTCAGGAGCCAGTTCAACTCGAAGGTGCAGTTTTCTTTCCTCAACGATCGCAGCAGCGTCGACCATTCGACTCCCTGCGAACCGCGAGCGCATGTGCTCCAATACTGGCCGATCGATTTGTGGGCTAAAGTAGAATAATTGAGCTAACCAACAACAGTATGTTGTGACCGCTGTTTGTTGGTTAGTAATGTGCCTAATTCCGTTCAGGCAGGTTCTGTCCGGAACCGTTTGAGAACGAAGTGTTTTGGGCTGTCCGCTTCGATATCGTCGTAGTCGTCGTCAGCGCCGACGAGAAGAGCGGTCTCTGTCTTGTGAGTGTTTTCTGCGGTTGCAAGTGCGTAACTATCACCAAGTGCAGGATTGTAGTTGAGTATCCATTCTGCAGCATCGTCCCAGTGTTGGCCTGCTGGTATGGTCTGTATACCCATCTCTGAGAGCCATGAAATATATTCGTCCGCATCCTGACGGCTGTACTTCCGAGCGAGGGTGTATTTGACTTCCGTGAGATTGACTGTCGAAATGTGGCCGTTAATTTCGCCTTCGTACACGGCATCGAGCCAGTCAGTAACGATATCTGCGCCTGTTTCACCATCTGCGTGCGCAACTAACGGTTCAGTGTCGAATACAACACTTTCCACGGTATCTGGACCTATCATTCGTCTGTATCGAAGTGCTGGCTGCGTTCGTTTCGGTCCTTGTCTCGATGTTCGTGCAAGAGTTTGGATGCGGGTTTATCCGTGCTGGCCTCGCGGTTTGCGAGGAGTCCTTGCATGTCTTTGGGTTCAGGGACTCGTTCAACGACAACTTCGTCTTCTTTATTCCGAAATCGAACTCGTCCAGGTGCGTCAATTCCGAGCTTTTCGCGGAATCGTTTCGGAATCGTTGCCTGTCCATGCTTGGAGACGCTAACAATTTCTGATTCATTATTATTTTCTGTTTTACTCATAGTTCATAGTATGAATTTGTTCATAGTTATGTGTTTTGTCTGATCTTAGCCACGGTATGACTATTGTTGCACTTACACGAAGTCGAAGAGAAAGCCCACGACTTGAGCCGTGCAGAGGATGTCAAATATCCAGAATGGTTGGCGCAGAGGATGTCAAATCCGAAATACCACGTTCCTTCGGTGTTCTAGATTAGCGATCGCTGCGAGGAAGGATGTCAATTCACGAGCGATTACGATGATTGCGTCACTGATCACAATCGGTTTGTGATCCAGAACAGAATGATTGAGCTAACCAACAAGAGCATGTTGTGACCACAGTCTGTTGGTTAGTGGATTCGTTGCGCGTGATTGTGGAGAAATTCAGATCTCCGAAATTTTCTGGTATGATGATCGCCAATCTCGACTACTCTGATACTGAAGCGAGGTACGATCGATTGTATGGTGTTTGACTAATTCTACTTATGTTGGCTCGGACCGATTATTTGAATCTCATGAGGTGGAGCGTTTCATCGAACAATGAAGGGCTGCCCAAGACGATCGGCTGGTGGCTTTTTGCGATCGCTCTGCTTCTCGTCCTCGTTGTGGCGTTACAAACCTACATTGGGTGGATTGTGTTTGGAGTCTTCCTATATTATGTCGTCCGTCCAGTTGCCAGACGTCTTCAACATCACGGCGTTGGTCATGTTCGCGTATCTCTTGGGACCTGCCATTTTTGGGTGGTATGGTATATTTCTCGGCCCGCTCATCATGGTAGTCACCATTCAGTTTTTGCGAGTTCAGCTACCGAAAATTCACCCCCACTGAGATGAGTGGTCATGTTCCCGTACGAGAATGTGGCGATTTCTGTGACAAGCACCAATAGTCGAACGTGAGGTATCATGCTCACGGAACGTTGGACAGTTGTTCTTCAAGTTCTGCCGTCGTAGCCCACGAAAAGCACTGATTTAGCGATTCAAGATGGAGAAGAGAATCAGTTATGACACCGCTATACGACGGTCTGCGTCTGTTCAACTCGGCGTCCAAGTGTGAGTCAAGGTCCGATTTCGATATGTCTAGCTCATGGGTGCCAGCGTGTTCAGCAAGCGTAGTAAGTCTCTCATCAAGATTATCTGCGTGATATGCGAGTTCGATCGCCCGAGCAAAGATCGCGTCTTCAGTTGTGAGTACGGATTTGTCCTCGTAGTGTTCTTCTAGCGATCGAGGGAAAAGATATGTACGGCAAAGCAGTGTTGGCCGTTCAATGCGCCCAAACTCTGCGACTGCACCACCAGTATTGTGTTCTAAGATGAGTGGGATGGCATCTGCGTATAGGGCGTGTAGAAAGAATTTCACTTTGAGAGCCGGGATATCATCTGATACGTGCAGATCGGGTTGTGTGGCGAGGAGATACGCATAGGCATCGTGCCGGTAATTCAACACATCGAGTGCTTCATCAAGCCGGTATTTGAACGGTGGTTCGTAACTACCCAACACGAAGTATGTCGAATGGGGGCCAAACAAGTGTTCGTGGCGTTCTCGCATGTACGATAGCAAGCGTTCACTGTCCACTGGGTCGAGTTCTAGACCGTAGAGAACATCATCTAAAATAAAGTCCGTGAGTTCGTCCGTGTTTTCTGGTATCTTCCCCATATCAACCAGTAAGGAAATATAGTAATATAACCATACTGGTCTAACGTTAATACGTCAACCCCATATATTTATACTGGCTGCTACTGTACGTTTAGATACTATGGCCGATATATCCGCACAGGTGGCCACTGAGAGTGAGAAAAACCCGTTAGAACGGCAGCGAGAGCTGATGCAACTGCTCTCCCAGGAAACACGTCATAGCATTATTCAGGCACTCCTCGGCCATCCAGAAGTCCTTGCGTCGGCGGCGGAGATCAACCACTTCGTTCCGAGTAAAGCAAAAAAGACAGTCGAAGAACAACTGGATGTTCTTGTTGCCGCGGATATTTTGGCGATTTATAACCATACGCTAAACAAACAAAAGCGTGGTTTACCGTGGAAATTCTACGGGTTCACCACGCATGGTACTGATATTCTTGAAGACTTTAATTACCTCAAGGCAGTCCCCATGGCCCGAGCAGTACACCAAAAAACGCGGAAGCCTGAGAAGATTATACGGCATGAGACGGCTCCGCGACCGCCGCTCCCAGATCCAGTTCGTGTGACGTTCAGACTTAACAACGAAAGTGGATAAGATCAAAATGTGCATTAGTCCAACTCGGCTGGTTCGGTTTCTGTCGTCGTTTCGAAGAACAGCACAATCTGCTCGTTCGGCTTGAGATTATCAATCAAGAGGCCGAACTCATCCTTGCCGAGGAACGATCGAACTCTGAGTTTTGGGGCTCTTGATGCCGATCGCTCTTCTCGACTACTCTGGTATTGAAGCGAGCAGCGATCGATCGTCGGTCATAGAGAGGAACTTCCCACACACTCTGACCCGGGACACCAGTTGTCACCACAGAGCTCTGACATACGGATCGTGACGCATCTTTTCTGCAGCGACTGACGATCGACTTGATGCAATCGCCAATCTCGACTACTCTGATATCGAAGCGAGGTACGATCGTCCACTCAGCAGACTTGAACTGAACGCAGACGTGTTTCTCCCCAATTGACACAACCAGTGTGAATTCTCCCGTCAGGAACCCACGACTGAAGTCGTGGGCTTTCTCCTTGACTTTCTGTAACGCCGTTTACGGCGAGGAAGGATGTCACTTGCTGAGAATATCTTCCAGTCCAAATAATCGCAAGTCGTCCCGTTCAGCCACTGCTTCTTGAACAGATCGGGTTGCCCCGCTTCGAGTAAACAGCGCATACTCTACATTGACGTCTCCGTTAATATCAGGAGTCCATCTAACTTTCTCGGTGTGCTCTTCGAGTGATGCAAGCGCACCGTAGTCAAGGGGGGCGTTTGTAAACTTACACTCACCCACAACCATTGTCCCATCTGTAGTGAAACCGACAACATCAACCTCGTGGCTTTTGTACCACCACCGACCAATATCTAAGAATATTTTATTTGGGTATAGTCTTGGAAGTGCGTCCTGACAGAGCACTTCAAATTGAGGGCTCACGAAGTCAGCAAGCTCAGGTTCAATAACTGCCTCGTATGCCTCGTTTTCCAACCGTTCGTATCGATCTTCATTTCCGTATACAAATCGAAACCAAAACCGGAACAGTGGATCAAGAATTCGATAGCGGCCACGGCGAGATCGAGCTTTCTCTTCCGTGAGTGGGACCTCACGTTCGATTAGTCGAAGCCGTTCTAATTTCTGGGTGTAGGTCGAAATCTGCTTTCCATCAATCCCGACCATCTGTGCAATCTCATTTGATGTGGTATTCCCTGCAGCGATCGCCTTGAGAATCGCAAAGTACCGATTTGGCTCCGTTAATTCGGTTCGGAGGACATACTCGGGTTCGTTATGAAGATAGCCTCGCTGTGAGAGAAGCGATTCAGAGATCACAGTTTTGAGGTCGTGATCAAGATCGATACCATCGAGATAGTATGGGATACCACCAAAGACGCCCCACGAAAATATCCGGTCTTCGGGCGTGTAGCTTTCCGGGAAAAACTCTTGGGCTGCTCTGAAACCGAGTTGGCGGAGATCGATTTTTTCGGTAAACCGTCCATAGAGTGGACTGTTTCCTAATAGCGTTGCCTCCTCCATCATACTGATTGATGACCCAACGAGAACGAGTGTTCCACTCGTGTTCTGGAGGTGCTGGTCCCACAACCGCTGGATCACCGAAGGGATACTCTTGTCTGCGTCGATGAGATACGGGAACTCATCGAGTACGACAATTCCTCCCTGTTCGATGAGGTACCCAAGTAGAGACTCCCAACTTTGTTTGACGTGTTCAATTTCATGGAATGCATTGGAGGCGATATCAACAAATTCGTCAAGTTGCACCTGTGGTGTTGTCTGTGTCGCCTGATATATGATGGCACCATCTCTTCCCTCGAGTGAGTGTTGAACGAGCTGGGTCTTTCCGAGACGACGACGTCCAAAAATGACAATCAGCTCTGGGTTGTCAGAACTGTAGCATTCTCGTAGTCGAGATAGTTCGACTTCCCGATCGACAAAGCGTTCCATACGCGCAGATATTCCCCCAAGGGGTTAATCATACCGAATAGCCAAATTTAGAATAGGCTATTTGAAAATAGGCTATTTCAGTTTTGGTACACTGGGGGTGGTCAGGGGAGTGCGACATTCTCGCGTGAACCACCTCGGGGTCAAGTGGTTCGAGACGCAGAGCGTCTCCTCATCACGGAGGTCAGAGATTTCCGTACGACCCCGAGGCACTCGCCCCGATTATCTGTAGGTTAGCGAGAAAACCCACGACTGAGATCGTAGGAGGATGTCACTTGTGACACTGATCTTCGGGTTCTGTGATCTCAGTACGAGATCTTGTGCAATCCGATCAACAGTCACGAAATCGTGTGAGTTTGGTTAATTGAGAGGATAAGAGGCGTCCAGAGACGCTTATGTACACCGTCGCAAAAGCACGCTTGCTGATCGACACCGGGCACACACGTTCGTCACATTCAGCGTGTACATTCAGAAAATGTCATCCAGAAACACAGAAACAAAACCGGGCACAGAGACATATCGATCGTTACGAATTCGGCCAACACATGATCCACTGGATCCATCAACCGTCGAAAGTCACTTTCGGCGACTCCATCGACTCAAGCGATCGACAGAGCCGGAATCGAAATGGAAACAACTCTTTTCACGTGAACAGCCGATAACGATCGAATGGCTACTTGTTACAAGCGGGCAGACAGATGCACCACTCGAATATCACATCAGCATTGACTCACCAGACGAATCGGATATCCAAGCACTCACACATTTGTGCCGAGGATTATTCCCAAACACCTACGAGATTGAACAGATTGATCGAGATCCGCTGGAAACACTTACAACACCCAGCCCAGAACACGACGACTCAATAGATGAGATACCCGACGTTGTTGGAATAGAGTTCTACGGCGTTGCAGAGCGCCGTGAAGACTGGCAAACACGACTAACGCCATTCAGCACGTTTGAAGAAGAAACACAGACACGACTCCCACTCACCGCGATCGTTGAAACACTCTCGACAAGCACACTTCCAATGGCCTACCAAGTGCTGCTACACCCCTACCGAGATTGGCGAGCAGACGCCCTCGATCGGCGGTATCGACTCGAACACGGGCGCGAGACCATGGCCGATCGGTTTGTTGATGATTGGTTTGGCCCAACAACGACAGAACAGCAACCAAACCGATCGGAAACACTGCACGAACAAGCACACCACAGAGACCCCGCAATACGACAGCGCCTGACGGACCTTGAACACAAAGACGCACAACGATCGTTCATACTTAATGCGCGTGCGATCGCGATCGCCGTTGCAACATCCCCAGACAAAACGAACAGTGAGACGGCAACTGGAGAAAACAAAAATCACAACCGAGAGCAACCCGATGCACTTGGGACAATACGAGAGCTACAAACTGCCCTTGAATCAGTGAGCGGACTCCACTACCAAATTAGAGGGGTTGAAAAAACAGGCGACGATGCACAAAACCTCTTAGAGACAATACAATCGCGGAGTGTGTGTGAACCAACCTACGATCGGATTGCGACACGCCTGCCGTGGACAGAAAATACAAGCCAAGGGATTATTGCCGATCCAACAGAAGCGCCCGCATTCTGTCTCATCGATGCAACCGCACTGACTGCAGAAGGAACACGAGGACTCTCGACGACACCCAAAGAACGGACCGCTCTCGCTCAACCACCAACAGCACAGCTCACACACTACCGCGAAAATGGACTCACGATCGGCCACCCGGTGACACAAGATGGAACACCAGAAGAAACACCGATCGCACTTCCACCAAGCCTCCAATCGCTCCACGTTGCGTGGTTTGGAAAAACGGGATCAGGAAAAAGTACGTCACTGATAAACGGTATTTTGGACAACCACGACGCAACCGATGGGGCTGATATTCTCATTGATCCAAAAGGAGACGGCATGTCTGAAAGCTACCTACTATCGCACTATGCTCGCTTTGGGACACTCGATAACGTCTACTACTTTGACTGTGCACAGACACTGCCCGCACTCTCGTTCTTCGACATACGACAACAACTCGAAGACGGGATCGATCGCACCAGCGCAGTTGAAGACGTCGTCGAACACTACATAGAGATTCTCACCGGTATAATGGGTAGAGAACGATTCGAACGGGCAGTTCGATCGCCAGATATCATCCGATACCTTCTCAAAACGCAATTCGATCCCGTGCATGGAAAAGATGTGTTTAGCCACCGCGACCTCCAAGCACTCACAGCCCAATTTCAAAAAGCACAAGAACCACCGACAGTCTCCGACAAAGAACTGCAACTCATGCTTGACGGTGTTGCAGCAAACAGCAAGCGATCATTTACCGAGCTGCTCCAAGGCGTCGCCAACAGAATCGAAAAAATACCACTCGATAAGCGCTTGGGAATGATATTCAATAATACTCCTACCCCTGGGACAAGCGACCCCTATTTCGATCTCCGATCGATACTCGACAAGGATGCGGTTGTGATAATCGATACTGGAGGACTCCGCCCAGAAAGCCAACGTGCAATGACGCTTCTTATCCTCTCAACACTATGGAGTGCACTTCGGCGTCGGACACAACAACAGACAGAAAATGCCGAACTACCTCTCGTCAATCTATACATCGAAGAGGCAGCTCACCTTGGTGGATCAACACTGCTCTCAGAACTACTCTCACAATCACGATCGTTTGGGCTCTCAATAACACTCGCAATGCAATTTCCAGCGCAGCTCCGACACGCAGACCCACGAGCCTACGCAGAAGTCATCAATAACGTCTCAACAGTCGTTGCAGGAAACGTCTCCGTCGACACCGACCTCGCACAACGATTCGCAACCGAAGCGATCGACACAACAGAAGTCAGCAACCGACTGCGAGCACTCCAACGAGGAGAATGGATGGTTCGACTCCCAGCAAAATTTGGAAATCCAGAGCCTCAACCATTTCTCGTTACAAGTGCAGCACTCCCAACCGGGCACCCAGATGGTCTCACACCACTCACCAGTGCACAAGAAACCGGATTCAAAACAGCACTTGACACCGTATACGATCGCACACGACTCAACTACGGGCTCGATCTCTCACGTGCAGACATGCGAACCTCGATCGAACAAGATACCCAACAGACTAAACTGACACACACTGATGAAGCAAAAGAACCTCAGCCCACCGAAAAAACCGAAACAACAGAAGACATACGTCTCAACTCAGCACTCCCATACACAACACATCTCCCAGAACCGATCGACTACGATCCAGAAATACACGCGCTGGTCTGTGAAACCTGTCAAAACCGATACGATCCAACAGCACAAGGGATGCGGTTTGCACTCATGTGCTGCAATCAACTCTCCAACATCTCCAGAGACGACATCCCAATCTGTGATATATCACTGAAACTCTCACGAAAAGAACGCCGCCAAAGCCCATTCACAGATGCCCAACTCAGACTCCTACAAGTAGTCTACACAGCACACCAACGCCACTACGATCCTAAAACCGAATACGATCCACTCTACGACAGTATGAAACTCCTCGAGGAATACGTCGGCATCTCACCTGAAGAACGAGACGAGCTCGTCGACACAAAACACCTCACAGTCGACTGTACGTACCCACACAAACTCTACACTGTAACATCAAAAGGACGGAAAGCTATCAAAATCGGTCACAGAGAAGGTATCGCATATGGACACACACAAGGCGACCTCAATGAATCCACCCTTCACATCATTATGGTCGAGCTCGGTCGACGATACATCGAAGAAACATACGTTAACGATCGAGACTCCCCAGTAACTGAAGCACTCTCATATTACGAAGTCAAAAACGGTGACGCAAAATCAAGACTCGATGCAGTTGGAATCGACAAAAACGAGAACATCATCATCACACTTGAAGCCGAACGATCGAACCATGACTCTCGAAGAGCGGTCCCCTCAGACTACGACAAAATGGCAACACATGAGCCAGAAGCAGCAATCTGGGTCGTGAAAAACAGAGATGGAGCCCATAACGTACTCAGTGCACTCAATGAGCCACTTGAAGGTGACCCACGTGTTGACAAAACATACAGCCCAACATCTCCGCCCTCGATGTTCATGATCGATGAACCAGGGTTTACTGACATGCTCACGCTCCAACAACTACAAAAGATGATCCCCCAAACAAAATACTTCGACAATCAAGACCCAAAAGTGTGACTCACAATGCGATCGTGTTAAAAAAACACACCTCACATACGATCGGCTCCACTCAGCGAGGCAGCCACCGAAGATACCACTTCCTCGAAGGACGCTCCGAGCGCGCCTCTAACTCAGCCTCAACCTCCAGACGCCGATCGCGTTCAATAGAAAGCTCCTCTTGAAGTGACGCATTCTCCTCAACAAGCGACTGAATCCGATCGGTGAGCTCATTGATCCGATTCAAATAGACGGATACACCCTCTCGCGTTTCTCCTACATCACCATCCGAATCTGCAAAATTGCCATCAGACGTCGATTCATTACCACTAGATGACCCAGAGTCACCCCAATCCGATCGAATAGACGACCGTGCTGGTGTATAAAATTCACTCGTCATACCAATAGCACGCTCGATCGTCTTCTCTCCGTACGTACTTCCATCGGAGAAATGGCTCACATCCCACTTCTCACGAAACAGATCTGAATGACGAAACAGACGATCCATCTGTACACGATCCCCATTGCTCCAAAAAGCAAGTATCATACATAACGCCATATCTGCTTCCGAATGGCTATCATACCCCTGGATATCACCACGCCACAACCGATCGAACTTATCCCCATTTGCCGCACCCTGGGCACGAGATACTAACTCTGCATCGTCAAGGCTGCTCTCCGATCCAGAACCCAGTCCACGATCGCTTGTTTGTGATCTTGAATCCACGTCACGATCGGTTCCCTCACCCAACTGTAATCCACGATCACCTACTGCATTACCCTCCGTCTTAGTTTTGTTTCCACCTGTCTTCTCCTGAACTGGATTAATGTACCTCGCATGGACCGATGCAAGCGCAGCACTTCGCTCTTGCAACTGTTGTGGCCGTCTACGAACCCGGTCTCCAGTAACTGTGAAAAATCGAGCATTCTCATATAGTTCAATCCCACCTCTACGATTCCCACCCGATGGGAGTTCGCCAGTCACCAGAACATGATATCCCGTTTTTGAAGGACTAATTTCAGTATACGAATCGAGTTGCTCTATAATCTCTTGTGCCCAGTTCTCCGTCACACCAGTATCTGGATCACGACACTTGTCAAGATCAACACCCACGATCGGATCCTTATCACTGAACACAAACCCGATTCCTGTTGCGTTCCCATCCGAAACATACGACAACGCCGTATCTAGTGAACACCACGTCGACCGATCGGTCGTTGAAGCATAGCTTCCACTCGACGGATTTATCGGTACTTTCGTCTGTTTACTATCTCTATCTCTTGTCTGTTCGTCCCAACACACCCACTGCTCACGATCGATGAGTTCCTGTGGAATGTTTTCCCGAAGTGGCAACGGTGTGGTCATGATATTCAGCATCTCCTCACTAAATATGAACTAGCCTATTCCGATCGCCTTGATTCCTAAAAGAAAATCAAAATGAAATCATACCGTCTACGAGTGGCGTTTATTTCTCTATAAATGATATATTGTCTTCTCAAAAAGCAATATACACCGCAAGTGGTTGGTCCGATCGCGGGTGTAGCAAACGATCGCTTATCGATGGATCGAACGAATGAGTGTAGACTCGACAGATGCTCCCTGAAGCACGTGGGCTGATACAGAATCAGCCAGAAACCAAATCAAAAAACAAGCGTGACGACGACAGAATGGATCAGTCGATCGTGGAGAGAGACCGTATACGACTGTTTTATACGAAGAAGGTACTGCTTACATACCCGATCGATCGTAAAACAACACCACCTTTTTAGAGTTCTGTGTTTAGACACACCCTCGAAATGTCCATATATTCTTTGTCAGCGAGTTGGATCTCCAATCAAAATGGGTGTTGCGTGAAAATCACTTTTAGACACTTCACCCCACTCAAACGCCGGTGTAGCGGTGTAGAGACTATTCAACACTCCGACGATCGATCGATAGTATATCGGTGAGCAATACTGTAGTATATTCAAGTTTAACTCGCACTCGATCGCACGTGTATCTGTGTCGATTCAATTGTAGACTAAGTATCCAGAAAAAGGGATTTAGAGACTCACTGAACCAATTTGAAGCGCATATAATTTGCCTCTAAGCAATCAGCAATCATCACAATACGTTTCAATTCCCGATCGATCGAAGAAGCTACAGCCGATCAGCCGCGAGCAGCAGTTTCTACACCCACGATCGGATCAACCACTTGCGGTATCTGTTCGGAAAATCAAAGCTAGCAAACAGTCACGTACCCATTGGAAGCCAAGATGCATGCCGATCGCACAGCCATCCACACAACCCGTACAAAACAGAGACTGACACTAGTAGTTCTGACATCCTCTCACGACTAAAGTCGTGGGCTTTCTCCTTGACTCTGTGTAAACTTCCCGTGACTTGGGCCGATCTGGGTTCCAACTTTTGTATCTGTGAATGTCAAAGATCACACAGCATTCAAGTATGGTAACGATATAGCACATACATGGCTAATCAAACACCACCTGCAGTTATTCTTGCAGCTGGGGAAGGGCGTCGATTGGAACCCCTGACAAATCGACGGCCAAAACCAATGCTTCCGGTTACCAACAGACCGCTGCTCGAATACGTAGTTGAAGCGGTTGAGAATGCCGGCCTCGATCGGATTATTTTCGTCGTTGGATATTACGAAGAGCGGATCAGAAACCACTTTGGCGATGGTGATTCGTGGGATGTGGATATTGAGTATGTGACGCAGGAGAAACAGCTTGGAACTGCACATGCGCTCTTGCAGGCAGCACCGCTGATAAACGAGCCATTTGTGCTCTTGAACGGCGATCGGATAGTCGAGTCAAAACTTGTTTCGGACGTGCAAGAAACGTTGGAGACGACCGGTGGCCCGGTTGTGTCTGTGACGCCTGCGGAGAATCCTCGACACTATGGCGTTGTCGAACTGGACGGTTCGGCAACTCGTATTCAATCGATTACTGAGAAGCCAACCGGCCCGATCCAATCGAATCTCATCAATGCCGGTGTCTATGGTTTCGACCAATCGATCTTCGATGAAATCACACAAACGACGGCCGATTCTGGTGAGCTGGCAATCACGACGACACTGACCAACCTCCTTGTAGATCAAGACGTACATGTGGTCCAGTATCGTGGGCAGTGGCTGGATGTATCGCATCTCTGGGACCTACTCACGGTGAATGCTGCATTGGCTGGCCAGCGTTCAGGGGAACGCTCCCCGGAGTCTGATAAGGTCTCAATCGCAGCGGATACGGCTATTGGTTCGGATGTCAAAATCGGTCCGCATGCGTCGATCGGAGGTGGAACTGCGATCGGTGCTAACGCAACTGTTGAAGCAAATGCAGTTATTATAAACTCGATTATTTTCCCGGATACCGTGATTGAAGCCGGTGCGGTCGTTCGTGATGCAGTAATCTCGGAAAATACACGTGTTGGTGCGAACGTGACGATCGCAGGTGGCGATACACAGATGGTTGTTGATGGGACCGTCTACAAGGACATTGCACTCGGTGGTGTGGTTGGTGATAATGCAACTCTCGGCGGCGCTGTGACGATCGCCCCGGGTACCGTTGTTGGTGATGGGGCATCTATCGAGGACGGGGCAATTATCAGCGGGCACATTGAATCAGATGCAATTGTGAGGAGGGGATAGTATGTGTGGAATTGTTGGCTATCTTGGTGAGGATCCGGCCGGTCCGATCGTGTACAAGGGATTACAAAACCTCGAATATCGAGGTTATGACTCTGCAGGTGTCGCCCTTGTCGGTGAAGAGTTGACAGTGCAAAAGCGATCCGGCGAGGTTGGCGCGCTTTCGGTTCCCGAGATCCCATCTGCAGTTTGTGGTATTGGCCATACACGGTGGTCAACACACGGTCCACCAACGGATGAGAACGCGCATCCACACACAGGGATGACGGGTGAGGTTGCAGTTGTTCATAATGGGATCATCGAGAATTACGAATCACTTCGAGAGTCACTCAGCGATCGAACGTTTACCAGCCAGACTGATACGGAAGTTATTCCCCATCTGTTGGAGATCGAGTTAGAGGACGGTCACGATCTTTATACCGCTCTCAATCGAGTTGTCTCACAGTTGGAGGGAAGCTTTGCAATCTGTGCAGTGCATGCTGGCCGGAACGAGATTGTTGCCACACGAAATCAGAGCCCGCTTGTGTTGGGCCACGCCAAGGATGGTGTCTTCCTTGGTAGCGATGTGACTGCATTCTTAGAGCACACGCGCGACGTAACGTATCTCGAAGATGGGGATATTGCCGTATTGCGACCAGGAGACGTCCATGTGTACCGAGATGGTACTGAGATTGCGTATCCGATCGAGACGGTGGAGTGGGAAGCAGATGCCGCAGAGAAGGGCGGCTATGAACACTTCATGCGCAAAGAGATACACGAGCAGCCGGCATCACTTAGGCAAACACTCTCTGGGCGGATTGATCTCGATCGTGGAGCTGTCGAATTAGATCTTGAATTCCCGAAAGGGTACCTTTCGTCGGTCGAGGAGATCCAGTTCGTCGCGTGTGGGACATCCTACTATGCGAGTTTGTATGCGGCCCGGCTGTTCGAAGAGATTGCTGATATTCGTGCGACCGTGTCGATCGCAAGCGAGTACACGTTTGATGGTGGGCGTGATCCGTGGCGAACCCTGACGATCGCCGTTACCCAAAGCGGTGAAACTGCCGATACGTTAGGCGCAATTCGTCGTGCCAAGCGCGCTGGTGCACAGACATTGGCGGTGACAAATATGTTGGGGAGTTCGGTGAGCCGTGAAGTGAAGAACTCGGTGTTTATTCGAGCTGGCCCAGAAATCGGTGTTGCTGCAACGAAAACGTTTGCTTCCCAAGTAACGACGCTTGCACTGTTGGCAGTATACCTTGGCCGTGAACGAGGCGTGTTATCGCCGTCCGACGCTCGATCGATCTTGGAGGACTTGCGTGGATTGCCAGGTGGGGTTCAGCAGGTCCTTGACAACGAAGCAAGTGTAAAAGAGGCGGCAGTGGCCTATCAGGACTCGGATGCGTTCTTTTTTGTTGGTCGCCGACATGGCTATCCGGTTGCCTTGGAGGGTGCACTAAAACTGAAAGAGATCTCGTACGATCACGCAGAAGGCTTTGCCGCCGGCGAGCTGAAACATGGCCCACTGGCATTAGTGACTGATAACACTCCGGTGTTGGCAGTGTTGACTGATGGTGGAAATATCCCAAACACAGTGAACAACCTTGTTGAGGCTCAGACACGTGGCGCACCTGCGATCGGTGCCATCTCCGAATCACATGAGATTGATTCACTAGACGTTGGCTTTGAGGTTCCAGACGCAGGGCTGTTTGAGCCGCTAATTGCCAATGTGTATTTCCAGCTGTTTGCGTATCATGTCGCAAATGAAAAAGGACGACCGATCGATAAACCACGGAATCTGGCAAAGAGTGTAACTGTCGGTTGATATTCTCCCCACGCTAAAGTGCGAGGCTTTCTCCTTGCACTTCCATAATCCGCTGTGAGGTGGAGGTCACGCGATCGACATCTCCGAGCCATCATCATTAGATAGCTCTCGCTTTGTCAGCCCGTACATGTAGCCAAAGCCAACAGCAGCCGTGAAGACGAAAATCGCAAGCAACTGTTTCACCTTCGACAGCGATGGACGTCGAAGCAACGACACAATACGAAGCGGCACAAATGTCAACAACAGCTGTTTCAGATACTCGTTTTTATCACCGCTCGTTTCAGGCAGGATCAGGTCCATAATTCGTTTTGAATAGCCTTGCCAGAACGATCGTTCGACGAGCCACCGAAAGTCACCGCGATACGCAAATAACGTATGATGCACAACGGCATTCGTATTGTAGATCACACCCTTGCCAGTCAGTTTTCGGATGCGAACACAGACTGGGGCTTCGTGTGCCTGGATATGCCGATCGCCTTTTCGACCGGTATTCTCGTCGTATCCACCAACCGCCAAGAACACATCCCGTTTGTAGGAAATATTCGAGCCATAGGTGTTGCGCAACTCCTCCATGTGCTCGCCCATCCCGCGTTCATCACAGCCAACCAACCAGTAGAACTCGTCGGGGAAGAAGTCGGGTTTTCCATCCACCCAGTTTGGAGCGACATAGCCCCCAACTGCAACCGCATCCGTACGCTCGTACACGCTCGCCAACTCTGAGATCCAATCCAACGCTGCGGTTGCATCGTCATCAATCATCGCCACCACCTCGCCACTTGCTAGTTCTGCCCCTTTCGTTCGAGAGTAGGAGATCCCTCTGTTTGCATCGTTATTGTGGAGTACCGTATTCTCGATCGATCCAAAGTCCGATCGGACACGATCGAATACCTCCGGGTTTCCATCAACTACGATCACAACTTCAAGCGGGTCGTACGCCTGTGCTAAAACACTCTCAACACAGTCGGAAAAAATATCGTACCGATCCATCGAGTAGGTACAAATAACGACAGAGACATCCATTACTCACAGTTTCAAACGATTTCCGAATAAGAGTTACTGTCCTCACTTCCTGCCTCTCACACGAAGTCATACACAGCGGCGAATAACATGGCTTGCACCGATCGTCAGTGCGACTCTCGATCGGTACTCACATCCTTCTTTCACGCAAATATCGCATCCAGGTGTTGTTTTCGCTACAAAGACAGGTCAAAAGGCTTATGCGCGTTTTGCTGTACGAGTTACACAATGAGTAAGCCGACTGAACAGGGCGAGAAAACGGGCCGATCGTTATTCTCGACGTCCGAAGACAGTTCGATTGTGGATGTCTTCGAACGAGTTTATCATATTCCACTCTTGGGCGCAGTGATGGCGTTTATGCTGTGGATACGGGTACAGTCTTATGACAACTTCATCATCAACGGTGAAATCTTCTTTACAGGTAACGATCCGTGGTATCACTTCCGCGAAACGAGCTATACGGTGCAGAACTATCCGTTTACGATGCCGTATGATGTGTGGACAAGCTATCCGCGCGGCCAACTTGCCGGACAGTTCGGAACGCTTTGGGATCAGCTCGTCGCAACCGCCATTTTGATCGTCGGGCTTGGAAACCCGACCGAGATGCAGGCCGGAATGGTCATGTTGGTTGCAACAGCAGTCATGGCAACGTTGTGTGTGATTCCAACGTATTTGATCGCGCGCCGCTTTATCAGCCGCCCTGGAGCACTCTTTTCGGTGCTTCTTCTCGCACTGATTCCGGGGCAGTTCCTCACCCGGAGCCTTGCGGGATCCTACCAGCACCACGCCGCAGAGACGTTTTTCATGGCGATGGCCGTCTTCGCAATGCTTGTCGCGGTTTCAGTCGCAGAACGACACACCCCCGTGTGGGAGCTTGTTGTCGATCGGGACGTCGCCGCCCTCAAAAAACCGTTCCTCTATAGCGCACTCGCGGGTGTCGGCACCGCACTGTATCTGTATGTCTGGCAGCCGGGTGTCCTCCTTGTCGGTATCTTTGGTGCATTCTTCCTGATCAAAATCACGGCGGATGTCGTACACAACGATACACCGGAGCCAGTGACGTTCGTTGCCGCGGTCTCGATGACCGTTGCAGGGCTGATGATGATCATCCCGCTTGAGCAGTTCAGTTTCGGTGTTACTGATTACTCCTACACCCAGATTTTCCTCCCGATCGCCGTTGCAGCTGGAGCCGTATTCCTTGCGTTCCTTGCACGCCAGTGGGAACAACGCGATCTTGACACAACAACCTACCCAGCAGCGGTTGGTGGGATTCTTCTCGCAACGATCGTTTTCCTTGCGGTTGCATTGCCAAGCGTCTGGTCATTGTTGTTCGATAACTTTGTCCGCTTCATTGGGTTTGGCGCAGCAGACACTCAGCAGACGATCGCCGAGGCACAGCCGCTCCTTGGCCAAGGAGAGGGTGTTGAGCCGGTTATTCGAGAGTATGGCCTGACCTTCTTCTTTGCAGCAGTCGGGCTGCTTGCACTGATTCTCATGCCGTTGTTCCGATCGGATGATGCAAATCATTCGTTCTATGCTGGTGGTGGGCTTGCGATCGTTGGGATTCTGGTTGCACTGCCGGCACTGCCGGAAGCCGTGTTCGGATTGATTGGCTTCCCGTGGCAGCTTGGTGCGTTCATGATTGGTGCGTTGTTGCTTATCGGAGCGATGTACCAAGTCGAGTATGAGACCGAAACGATGTTGCTCATCGTGTGGACTGGCTTTTTGATCGCCGCAGCATTCACACAGGTTCGATTCAACTACTATCTCGTCATTCCGGTCGTGATCCTCACCGCAATGGTGTTTGAGTCCGTGATTCGGTGGGCCGACCTCAACGCAGACACGGCAACTGAGGCGAAAAACAAACTCACAAACATTGAGGGATGGCAGGTGATGGTCGTGTCGGCGATCGCACTTGCAATCATTGTTCCGGGATTGGTTGTGCCGATCGAAGCGGTTGGGGCATCAAACACCGCATGGGATGTTGGCGCGGGTGCAAGCCCAGGTGCCGTCATTGCATGGGACGACTCATTCGATTGGATGCAAGAGGAGACCCCATATCCGGGCGAACTCGAAGGCCACGATAACGCGCTTGAGTATTATGGCACCTACGAGAACCCAGGTGATGGCAACTACGAATATCCGGAGGGAACGTATGGCGTGATGTCATGGTGGGATTACGGCCACTGGATAACAACGCAGGGTGAACGCATCCCACATGCAAACCCATTCCAGCGAAATGCAGGGGAAGCGGCAAACTATCTGCTTGCCCCAACTGAGGATCAGGCTGAAGATGTGCTTGATGATATCAACAGCGACAACGAGGCCGACGCACAGACCCGCTATGTAATGGTCGATTGGCAGATGGTCTCACCAGCATCGAAGTTCAGTGCGCCGATCGTCTGGTATGATGCGGAAGACGTCTCACAGGAGGACTTCATCCAGCCAACCTATCCACAGATGGGTGAGGAGTTTGGCCAGCCGATCTTTGTCCGTGAACATCGCTACTATGAGAGCCAGATGGTTCGTCTCTATGAGTATCACGGCAGCGCCGTTGATCCATCACCGATCGTCGTCGAAACCCAAGAGCAGACCGTCGAAACAGAGGCGGGTGGCCAAGTGACGATCGATGCGGTCGATCTTGAAGGCGGTATTCAAGAGTTCGACACGATGGAGGAAGCAGAAGAGTATGTTGACGATAATCCAGGTGCACAGATCGGCGGGCTTGGGCCGAATCCAAGCGAGCGCGTTGATGCGCTTGAGAACTATCGGTTAGTGAAATCCGCGGAGACACCTGCATCGTTCTCGAACAGCGATCTGCAACAGCAGACCAGCATTATGGACCAAGTTGGTATCTCCGAGGAGTTCCACGGACTGACGACTCCACAGTGGGTGAAAACATTTGAGCGTGTTCCGGGGGCAACCGTTGAGGGAAGCGGTGCGCCAGCAAACAGCGAAGTCAGCGCACAGGTAGAGATGCGCGATCACACGACAAATGAAACGTTTGTCTACCAGCAGTACGCCGATGCGGATGAGAACGGAGAGTTCGAAATGACGCTTCCATACTCAACCGTTGGCTACGATGAGTTTGGCCCAGAGAACGGCTACACCAACATCGATGTCACAGCGGAGGGAGAGTACCAGTTCACCGCGGTTGACGAGGATGCTGAGGATGAACTTGAAGCACAGCTCATTGGCGTTGCTGATGTTGATGAAGCACAAGTCGTCGGTGAAGACGAGAGTGCGGTCACTGTTGAACTTGACACCCCAGAGATCGACTTTGAGGAAGAGGAAGAAGAAGCAGATGCAGACGGTGACGGTGACAGCTCCGAAGAGGATGACGAGAGTGACGAACAGTCACAGCTTGCTGCGCCGGATGTTGCGCTGACACCGATCGGCTAACACATCACCGGACTCTCTTTTTTTTATCGTACGTGCTGATAGGTTGCGCCGATACCAAGCATTGCAAGGATCGATCCAACGATAGGGCCGACGATCGGAACAATAGTGAAAACGCCAGAGAGTATACTTGCGATTACGATCGCCCATGTCCAGCTCTTGGTGAACTGTCGGGCAAGCATGAGATAGCCGAGATGTGCGTAGATGGCGGCGACGAGGATGAGTGGAATTGCCAGCAGTATGCCAAAGACGGTAATGAACAGTATCAGACACACAATAATGAGGGCAAGACTGATCGCAAGCCCATACCACAAAGTGCTGAGGAGTTCGGATCGAATCAGGTCGATCGAATCCCGAGTGAATGCGGGTGTTATTTTGACGAGTCCGGTCGAGACAACCGCACTGAATACCGCCGCAACGAGAAACTCGGTGAATAGTGAGAACTCACGCGGTGAGAGTGCTGGCTGTTGGGCCGCAACCGAAGTGGTACAGACGATCGACACGGCCGTCATCACAAGCAGAAATTGAGCATACTGCCGTATTGGAGAGCGCATCACGAAGCGTACGTTTTGCGTATTAAAAAAAACTTGTCACCCATGTGTAGTATCGTCTCGTCATGCTTGGTGGACGTTGCGATCGATCGGTCGTCATCGGTCAGTGTGAGAGACTGGTGGTGAATATGTATCTGTGGACACCAGTTGTCCACGGGTACAGCTGTGAGTGTCGGGTCGTGTTGCTTGAAGGTCTGAGTCTGAGTCAGCGTCAACAGGTTTGGGCGGCGTTGGAAGGACTGCGTGCAGTGGGGATCTGAGGAATGTGATTACGGATCGATCGGCCAGTACTGACCGCGATGTTGGTGCTTATTCTGCGTCGGTGTTCATGCTTCCATTCACGCCTGCTTCACCGTCGGGGTTGGTGACGGTGACATCAAATGCTCTCCCGATGTCGATCGTCTCGTGTTCACCATCATTGCCGTCGATCACTGCATTGACTAGCACTTCGACAGTCGTGGTTTCGGAGTCGCCAGCCGCGATCGATCCATCACTGAAATCCGACCCGTCGATCCCATCTGCCGCATCCGTAATATCAACGCGATCGAAGGCGAGGTCGATCGAACCTGAGACTGCATCGAATGAATCGCTTGTGTCCGTGATTTCGACGCGATCGCCTGCGTCTTCCGTAGACAGCGATTCTAAGAAAATAACTTCGTTTGCAGTATCAAGTAGAACACGGATTGATATGCTTACTGAATCAACACCGTCTCCGAAATGTTGCCATTCAACAGTGAGTTCTGGTTCGAGATAGACTGCATGTACGGTTCCGTCATTGTTGGTCACCGCGGTATCTTCGGCGGTGATCTCTGAAACGATCGCATCACTGGCTTGTGCTGGTTCTGAGAACGACCCAACCGTTCCGAGCCCGGCAAGTGCCATTCCGACGGCGGCAGTGCCTCGCAAGGTTGCTCGCCGTGAGAGCGATCGACGCTCCGACGCGGATTCACCATGCTGTGCTGGTGCTGGTGTGTCAGTAGCGTCACGGTTCGACGTACGCGTACGATTCGATTCTATGTCTGTATCTGTGTCCGTATGTGCATCATCGTCGTCTGTCATGCAACAAAGACTCCTTGTGGTTGGTCACAACCCGCCGCGATCGATCGAGAGCATATATGCCCGACTGCTCGATATCACGGCAAACATGGGTGCAACCGATCCACTGCAACGTGGCATACTGAGACGAATTTACATATGAATTCGGATTTCAACTGCCGGCGATCGGATCGACTCACCATGTCAGGCCGGGCTGTGCCGCGATCGTATATAAATCTGTGGAGGGAGTTCGTGGTGGACTCGATCGACAGCGGTGGTTTGCAGCTGAATCTACGTCTACATCTACATCCACATCTATGTCTACGTCTGGACTTAGATCTGGATCTGAATCTTGACCCACATCTGCATTGGGGTGTACGTCAATTTTGCATCTGGATTCAAATGATCGATCGAAATGGGTACGTGATGCGTGTTTGAATCATGCTACTGATTGGTGCTCTTTACTGGCTACAGACGATCGTTGATCAGTCCAGAGACGCCTCCATTTGCTCGTGAGTAAGGAGGGATGACCGCTGTATGATCGTTCATTTGATCGAAATAAGATCCGATTAGTATTTTTCATTGCCCTTGCGTGCGAGGCGCGCGACCGTCAGACGGAGCCGAGAAAGGCGGCATTTCTTGCTGGTTATGCTACACCCTCACACACATATCAGACAGAAAGTATTTATCCCTTAGTCGATCGTTGTGCTCAAAAATGCGTGCCGTGCATAATCAGACCCTACTTTGTCGTACAAAGGGAGAAAGTATTTACCAGAGACTTCAAAAAGGAACAATGTAACCTCGCCGCGAGTGGGTGATCCGATCGTCGATTTCCACCGAGACATCACGGGCGGGGGGGATGTCGACTGGAATCCGATCGCGAGTATCCACACCTTAACACAGAATAAACATGACTAAGAAAAACACAGACTATCGCACCAAGGGACAAGCCGTGTTCCTTGCTGCGCTTATGGTTTTATCCATGGTTGCTGTCCCAATGGCATTCGCCGGCGGTGCTGCAGCAGCTGCGGATGACGTTAGCAGCGTAGATGTTGATGACGTCAAAGCAGGGGCAAGTGCAGACGCCCAAGAAGTAACGTTCGATATAGAATTCGAGAATGATGTTGAAGACAGTGATACAATTGAGTTTGACCTGTCTGCAGCGGTTGATGCTGGTGCCGTTCCATTTGCAGCGGATGCCAGCACTGATAACGACAACATCACGGTATCAAGTGTTGATATCGATGAAGACAACGTTTCGGCAGAAATAGACTACAATGGTGAGGATGGAGAAAACTCTGCAGAGGTTACTCTTACACTCACTCACGACCTATCTGATGTTGATCCTGCTCTCGGTGTTCCAGTCGACTTCTCAAACGACGATAACTCAATCACTGGCAGTACAACATTTGACGTGGTTGGCGTAGATATCGGCCAGACTCGAGCATATCAAGGTCAATTCATCACTACAGATCAAGCTGATGGTGACGAAGAAATTGAACTGATCCGCGACTTCGATGATGACAATGATTTCATTGATGTCACAAACGCAGATGATGGGTTCGCATTCTTCGCGACAGATGATCTTGAAACCAGTGAAACTTACTCCTTCGTTAATGCATCTGGTGACGAGATTGACAACATCCAGATTACAGCAAACCGTTTCAGTGCAGACTGGAACGATGATTCTGTAGACAACCAAGGTGAGACAACTACCAGTGTTGAGCTCGATGCAAACCGTGGAACATACGATGTCCACGTCACTGCTGAAGGGCTCGACAATGATGATCTCGATGACATCTTTGGAGGAAACAGCGAAGCATTCCAGACAGAAGATGGTATCCTGCTTGAGTCCGTCAACGACGGTGACTTTGATGCAGACTTCGATGATATCGACGCTGGAGATTATGAGTTCGAATTCGATATGACTGACACAGTCGCAGACGCTAGCTCAACCATCACTGTTGAAGATGGTGAGGATGCAGATGTTGAATTCGTTGAGGACACTGTCGATGTCGCACAGGGAGACATTGCAGAGATTGATGTTACCGTAGAGGGTGGCCAAGAAACAGCGACACTCATTATTGGTGAGTTCGATGAAGATGGTTACCAAGCAATCATCGAGATTGACGACATTGATGAGTCTGAATTCACGATTGAATTCAACACATACCTTGCAGGTACTGATGGCGAGGGAGATATTGTATCCAGCGAGGATGCAGAGGTAACCCTCGTCAATGAGGACCAAACAGAGCAGAATGATATCGACGGCATCCTTGATGTCGACGATTACGATATGTACCTCAACTCAGGTCTGTTCCAGGATGACTACACTATCGGTGATGACGATGACGTCGAAGACTTCATCGACGATGCTGATGAAGTTGGTGCACTCTTCGTTAACGATCGTAACGTTGGCGGAATGAACCTCTGGACTGCATCTGCAGACAATGCAGGTGACATTGAGGACGCAGACGACATCGCTGACGCGATTGACGCAGGTTCCCTCACAGAGACCGACACGATCGCATTCGGCGATGCACTTGTCCACCAGATTGAGCTCGACGGCATTGGTGGATTCATCGCAGCAACTGAAGAAGAAGACCTTGATGAGGCTCTTCTCTCGCTGATTCAGGATGAGGAAGTAGTTGACATCGTCGTCGAACAGACAGACGAGACACGCCAGGCAAACCGCCAGGCAAAAACACTCAACACCAGTACGCTTGAAGCAAGCGATCTTGAGGTTGTTTACGAGGGTGGCGAACTCTTCGTAATCTTCCCAGAGCTTCCAACCGATGAAGACAATTGGGACCGTGAGCGCACACCAGCAGACGGTGATGAGTTCACAGTCGATCTTGAAGTAACTGACCAGCGTATCCTCGAAGTCGGTGACTCTCAGGATACACCATTCAATACAATAGATACTGACGACGAAGATGCTCTCATGATTGGCTCCGAATTCGGTGTTGCAGACCGTGACGCAGAATTCGATGTTGAAGACATCGACGGTGACGACTACGTAACCGTTGAAGCTGAAGAAGATCAGGAAGTTACTGGTACAAGCAACATTGCACCAGGTAGCGAATTCAACGTCCGCCTCAACGGTGAGGGTGACGCACGATTCGTCAAAACGGTCAACGACGTTGTTGTCCAACCTGACGGAACCTTCAGCGCAACCTTCGACTTCAGTGACGAGAGCGTTGATGACGAGTTCCGAGCGCAGATCCGACAGGGTAGCTTTGACGAGCGCCCATCGGCTGACGGACTCGTTGTAGATGCTGATGTCGAAGAGACAGAGACTGAAGAAGAGACTGAAACACCAGAAGAAACTGAAGAGCCAACAGAGACTGAAGAACCAGAAACTGAAGAACCAGAAACTGAAGAACCAGAAACTGAGGCTCCAGCTGACGACGACGGCGACGACGAAACCGGTGACGACACACCTGGATTCGGAGTCATTGTCGCACTCGTTGCACTTATCGGTGCAGCAATGCTCGCAGTCCGACGCCAGAACTAAGTAATTAGTTCTCCCCGGACTTTCGAGTTCATTCGTTTCAGTTGAACTCGCTTCAACTCAAACTCACACACACACACACACACAACCACTCACGAACCGCCGATCGATTGTATCGGCACTCGTGAACTCCTTTCTTTCCGGCACCGAGCCGGATTTTCACAGGATTACACCACAGAGCGATAGCCACAGCCGTACCGATCGCGGGCTATTGCGACACGACCCACTGCGATCGAGGAATACACACACTGCCACGCACCCCAACATGGGTTGAAGCAATCAAGACTGAGAATCCCGATCGCCGGTAGAACCCATTTTCTGATGGGTGAGACACAGGATTTACAGCCGATAGCCAGAACACTTTTGACAGTCGTTCTCTACAGTCTATATGTCCCGGAAACGGTTCTCGCGGCACCGTTCGGATGGGGCGTGATGACTGCAAGAACCCTGACGTATTTGTCAGGCGATCGAGCACCGGAGACCATCACTATCATAACCGACAGCACAGATCCCGCCATACGTCGTCGTACTGTGTTCGACGAGGCACCCCCCGTGCTGTCGCTTTTGCGACCACCAATACCCTGAGAGCGATCGCTCCCACACTAACACACGCATACGATAGCGTCACTCCCTGCGACTCCGCGACCGGACTTCGTACTCTCAAAGCCAACCCGTTTAGATCGGTTCTGACCGATCGGCTGTGAGTCACGGAGGCCTGATTTAACACCATCTTACTTGCAAGACATAGCGTGGTAACGAGAGCGTACGACAGTTGTGCGTCCGGCTCGCAGTGAACGACAAGGGATTTATCCGCGCATTACGCATCATAGGCTAATGGACCCGATCGCGTGGCTCCGTGCTGAAATATTCTCTTTTGGCACCCTCGCAGATGCAATGATCTGGCTGTCGATCCTCCTCTTTCTCACAGCCAGCCTCCTTGAGTGGCGAGCACACAGAACGGATGGGAGCCTCCAACCAGCCCGCTACACGGCAGTGGCGGCATTCGTCGTCTTCGGTCTGTTCTGGTTCAACGTCTTTCCATACTTTGCATTTGAACACCAGAGCTACGTCGAAGGGATCTTGAGCCTTGTCGCACTCCCGCTCTGTCTCTATACGGCCAAACTTCTCTATGAGGGTCGAAATACCCTGTTTATTCTCTCACGAGCGATCGGTGTGATGGGCCTCCTCTATCTCCCATTCGAGACAATTCCCGCAATGACGATCGCCGGCATCCATATCCCTGAGCCACGGCGCGTCCTGATCGAGTTCGTCGCAGATATCACCGCCGTCATCATCAGTGCAATGGGGTATGAGTATGTGTTCACCGAAAGCATCGAAGGCTATGACGCAGCCTTCCTGTGGACGCTCGAAGATGGACACCAATATCGTGTCTCAGTCATCCTTGCGTGCACTGGTATTGGAAGCATGGCGATCTTCGGCGGACTCATCGCCGCAGTCAAAGCGCCACTGAAACGAAAACTCAGTGCGATCGCGCTTTCGTTCTCAATCATTTTCGTGCTCAACATCATCCGTATGGTGTTCATCACCGTCGTCACCGGCAACCAGTATATGCACTGGGCACCCGATCTCGTCCTGTTCCTCTTTGGAGCCGACAATCCGTATCGAGTCTCCTTCCTCGTCTCCGATCGGATCATTAGCCAGTTCGGGGCCGTCATCGCGCTCATGGTCATTGCATATCTGGTAGTCCGAGTGCTCCCAGAACTGCTTGTTGTTCTCGAAGACTTGCTCTACTTGCTCACTGGCGAGGAACACAACCTCGAAGAAGCACTCAATCTCCCACGGACGGCAGTTGGCGAGGATCCAGCGCTGCGATCGGACTGAGCCAGCTGCAGCGATCGTATGCAACCCGCGTTCGCGATCGGCTTCGATCGAGTCAATCATACTTGAGGGACGTCAGCCCCGCCGTGGACAACTAGTGTGGAACGGAGTAAAGATACGATCGGCCGATTGGAGTACACACCGTGATTGAGCAGTCACGATAGTGAAATGCAGTATTCGCGCGCCTCTCGATGGACCACCAATAACATAATATATGTGCGCCAACACATATATATGCGCCACAATCAAAACAGACAGTATGAGCGATCGAAATACAAAGCGAGACGACGAACCAAAGTCTGTACCCACAAAAAAGCGATGGACAGATGGACGAACGACGTTTCAGCGTGTGTATGATGTTCTCGTTGGGACAACAGAGCCAAAAACAGCGGGTGAATTCGCTGCGGTAGCAGACTGCTCGGAGAATGCTGCTCGGAATGGGCTTGAACAGCTAGTCGAGATGGATATTGCAACAAAGACCACCGGTCGTCCAGCAACGTATCGGCGGAACCAATCGTATTTTGTGTGGAAACGGATTGAAACGATCGCAAAGACACATACGCGAACAGAGCTGCGTGATCAGCTCGACGAACTTATTGCTGCAGACTCGCAGTTCCAAGACCAGTATAGCGTTCCAACGCCGGATGCAGTTGCCGCGATCGAGGAGACTGACCACCCAGAACAAAAAACACACGAGGAGATCCATACATATTGGGATGAGCTGACTGAATGGCGAACTGTTCGTCGAGATATTACAGTCATCTCACGAGCACTGCAACGGATCGACGACACAGCAAATGAATGGGTACAGGCCTAAGTCTAATGGACGGCGGTAAGATACCGAGTGGCCCACTTGATATTCCAACAATTGAATCCATTGCACAGCGATCGCACTCACATCCGCTTGTTGTCAGCGCCCAATTTCGGCCAGATCGAATCTCACCACGGGTGCTTGAACTAGAACTTGATTCGCAGCAGTATCCAGATACGGTTCACACAGTCAGACTCGATGTTCGATGGTTCGAAGGAGGCGACTACAGTTTTCATTATCACGAGAAAGTGGAGAACAATCAATGGCACTGTCGGTGGGATCGCCATCCAAAACCGGACAACCCTCGATCGCACTACCATCCACCGCCAACAGCAGCGCGTGTTGAACCATCACCGATCGATGAAGAACACCATCTTGGCGTGCTGTTTACGGTGTTGGATTGGGTTACAGCCCGCGTGGAGCGTATACACGAAAGCACTGATCACCAATAAGCCAACGGCATCTGTATGGATGGCCGAGTGTCAGCCCGTCCACAGACGTATGCGATCGACCTTCACTGACGATTTGGACTATTCAACAAGCGATCGCGGCGCACCAGCCAACGAAACAAGCGCATCGGCCTCGATATGATGCACGTCGCCCGGAATGACGAGCAGATGCAGCGGCTCACCAAACTCTTCAGTAGCAAGCACAGACAACGTGTCAGCTCGGACAACCGGCTCAGGACTCCCTGCACGAGCAACAACAACCGCCAGCTCATCTTTCCACCCAGAAGCCAACAGCGCCGCCGCATAGTCGGCCGTCATAAACTCCTCGTGCTCATCAGGCCCACCCCGCCGAGGCACATAATCCACCTTGATATCCAGATAGACGATCGTATGCAAGCCGCGTTCACGATTCGCTTCGATCGAGTCGATCATACTTTGTGGCACATCATCCCCACCGTGGACGAACGGGAACGGCAGCGTCACTGCTTTGCCAAAGCGATAGTTCTGCAAGCCAGTCAATCCACTCGCCGCAGTCTCAGCGGTCACCCCATGAATCACACGAGTCTCAACCCCACGTTCTTCGGCTCGAATCCGAAGATCGACGTGCGTTGTTGAGATCATGGTATCACCCGCCGTCAGAAAGACCACGTCCTCGGTTTCTGCAGCCGAGAGGATCGGCTCTGGATCCTGCTCAACGCCAGCGCGATCGCGGACTTCAATCTCAACATCGTGTGCAGCCTCCAACTCCGAAACGGTTGCCCCCACTAACTGACTGGTGTAGAACTCAGCAAAAACGCGATCGGCCGATAGAATCCGGTTCCGGCCTTCAACAGTCACCGATGATGCGTCATAGAGCCCAAGCCCAACAAAGGTAAGCATACAGAGACTGGTTGGCCGATCGGATTAAACACCGCGATCGATCAGTCGACGAGACACCCTTTTAACAGTGGATCTGTGTTGCTGATGGTGGCGCATCTCACCACAATGACAATGAGTACCACAAAAATCTGATCTTACAATAACTACGAGCGATCAGATTGTATACTTCTCAAAGTATAATAGCTGACAGATGTAATGATAATCAAATCAAGACGTATGTTGTACCCTAACTCTCCAACCTACGTTGGAGCGATCGTTATTCACGACAAGGACGAGGTTATCCACGTTACAAGTTCATTTCTGTCACTCTTCAATTTTGACTCTCGTGAGTCAGTTATTGGGGCATCAATTCGTGACTATATTGCACCTTCAGACCACGACAGATTAGTTGGTCAGTTCGATCGGATTGAGACAGGCTCCACACCCGCATTAGGCCTCGCTATCACGATTTTAGACGGGAGTGGCGACTCTCGAGAAGTGATCACGCTCAGCTCACCCATCAAGTGGGAGGGCCAAAACAGAATTCAGACGCTCTTTTTTGATATTGATTCGGAACTCAATGCCTCCGGACTGGTCACGAAGACGATGGATTCCTCGCCGATCGGGATCTCCATCGCTGATGCTCGACAAGATGATGAGCCACTGATCTATATCAACGACGGGTTTGTCCAGCTAACAGGCTATCCACGCGAAGAAATCATTGGGCAGAACTGCCGGTTTCTACAAGGGGAACAGACCAGACCGGAGCCTGTGGCGAAGGTACGCAATGCGATCGAGAATGAGGTACCAGTCACAGTCGAATTACGGAACTATCGCAAAGATGGATCGATGTTCTGGAACCGGCTCTCAATCCAACCAGTCACCAATGACGATGGCGATGTGACCCACTTCCTTGGCTTCCAAGAGGACATATCAGCACAGAAGGCATACGAACAGGAACAGACATTGTTCGAAACACAAGCGAATGCGGTTGAGAAGTCGCTGTTTATTACGGATGTCGACGGGACAATCAAGTACGTCAATTCACAATTCGAAGAGACAACTGGCTTTATGGCTACGGAAGCGATTGGGCAGACGCCACGGATACTCAACTCTGGCGCACAAGACAGCGCGTTTTACGAAGCGTTGTGGGAGACGATTACGGCTGGTGAGGTGTGGGAAGCAACCATTACGAACCAGCGGAAAACCGGGGAGCGATATACGGTTGAACAAAAGATCGTTCCGATTACGAATGGACATGGAGAAATTACACATTTTGTGTCTGTTGAAGATGACGTCACTGACCAACAGTTCACGGAGGAAGTGCTTGGTGTGATGAGTCGTGTCCTCCGACACAACGTGCGGAACTCGGTCAACGCGATCCAGGGGTACGCTGAGATGCTCGAAGACAAGACAGTAGATCCAGGTGACAGAGCCGCACTGAGAGCGATCCAGAATCAAGCCGCACAATTAGAGGCAATAAGCAACAGGTCACGTGATATTCGTGAACTCTTTCGGCGGCGATACGAGCAACACACGATGGGCGTCGAAACGATTGGAAAGTTTGTCGAGCAACGCAGAGCACGTCATCCGGATGTAGATATCGACTTTTCGATCGATGTGAGAGGTGGTCGCCACATTCAAAACGGGAGCCTGCTCCAGATTGCAATCGATGAGGCCCTCGAAAATGCAATCGTGTATAGTGACCAAGAACGGCCACAGATCGAAGTCACAGTAACAGAACTCGTAGACGCAGGAAGTATTCGCATTGAGATTGCAGACGATGGCCCCGGAATCCCGCAAGATGAGTGGAACGTGATCTTAAGCGGGACAGAAACACCACTCGCGCATGGATCGGGGATCGGCCTCTGGATGATGTACTGGACGATCACCGCATTAGGCGGGACACTTGAGCTCACGGATAACGAACCTCGAGGGAGTATCATCACCTATGAGCTTCCGATCGGCACGATCGAATCCGATCTCATAGAGCAGAATGATCAAAACAGGCCAAACAAATGATATTTTGAAATATGACACTTCAGGGTATCATTATCAAGACGACTGTGAGCGATAGTGAATATACGCTCGATATGCTTACCCTCATTCACAGAGGCATTTCTGTATGAGTTCGAAAGAACGGATCGCCGTCTGGATAGTCGTACTCGTCGTTGCAACGATCGCCGGTGCCATTATTGCACTCGACTACTACAGCTACGAGGCAACGGACACAGACATGACTGCGATCGAAACAGAACAGGGCGTCTCGATCGATCGCTACGGGCAGGGCTATACAATTGCGAGCGACCAGCCAACCACAGACACGATCGGACTCGTCTACTACCCCGGAGCACTTGTTGACCCAGCAGCTTACCTGCAAACGCTGGCACCGATCGCTGGCGAAGAAGATGTCCACATCATCATTCCAAAGATGCCGCTTGATCTTGCGATCACCGATGTTAACCGGGCCGATCGAATCCAATCGGACTATCTAATGATCGACACCTGGGTTGTTGGTGGACACTCCCTTGGTGGTGCAGCAGCCTGTCGATACGTCGAATCCAGCGAGACGGACGGACTCCTTTTGCACGGCTCGTACTGTGATGTGGATATCTCCGAGCAACCAATTTCAGTGCTCTCGATTCTTGGAACGGAAGATAAAATCATCAATCAAGAAGCTGAACAAACAGGAAGAACACTGCTGCCACCGGATGCAACGATTGTCGAAATCGAGGGAATGACACATGCGCAGTTTGGCTCCTATGGCGAGCAACGAGGTGATGGCACCGCGACAATCACCGACGAAACTGCACGCGATCGCCTCACCGAAACGACACACCAATGGCTCGCTGAACAGTTCCACTAATACCACACCCACACCCCTCATTTCGTCTGTTCTTCGCTCCGAAGGTAGGGGGCTGTCTGGACGATCGGAGTATACTCTAACCACCCCACTATTCGTTCGTTATGCTGACACATGGCACACAGCTACAAGTCCGATCGGGTACACCCACACCCCTCATTTCGTCTGTTCTTCGCTCCGAAGGTGGGGTGGGGTGTTGAATGAGGGCACAAATGACCAAAATGTTGAACACCCACACCCCTCATTTCGTCTGTTCCATGCTCCGAAGATACCCCCTCGATCGCAGCGACAGTCACAAAAAGCAAAACATATATAAACCAAACGAATCACACGAAACATACAAAACAAGGTATATATACAGTTAGTAAGTAACTAGCGTATACTAATATGGACGATCCGTTTACAGATATTACACAGACCCTTTTTGAGGACAAGAATATCCTCTCGGAGGAATATCGTCCAGATATTATTCTCGAACGCGACTCCGAAATTGAGGCATATACAAACGCACTCAAAGACGTTCTCTTTGGGCGAAACCCGGCAAACATCTTCATTTATGGGAAAACGGGTGTCGGCAAAACTGCGGTCACCGAGTACATGATGGATGCGCTCCGATCGGAAGTACAGAACCGTGCTGAAGCAGACCCCCTCCACGTCCACTCGATTAACTGTAACGACCATACGGTTTATCGAACGGTTCGAGCACTCATTAACAGCATTCGAGACGACACAGACGATACCTTCCCGGAAACCGGTCTCTCAACGGCATACGCTCTCGACACACTGTATGAGGAGATGGACGATCGCGAAGGATCGTTCCTGTTCATTCTCGATGAGATTGACCACCTTTCCAATCCAGATTCACTGTTGTATGAACTGCCCCGTGCACGTGCAAACGGAAATCTCTCAACAGCACGAGTTGGTGTAATCGGTATTAGCAACAACTACACGTTCCGATCGACACTCAGTCCAAAAGTCAAAGATACGTTGATGGAAAAGGAGATCTCGTTTTCCCCATACGATGCAAGCGAGCTCAAATCGATCCTCACCCAACGTGCTGAAAAAGCGTTCATTGAAGATGCGTACGATAACTCCGCAATCGCACTCTGTGCTGCAATCGCAGCCAAAGACACAGGGAGTGCACGGCAGGCGATCGATCTGCTTCGAGAAGGAGGCGATGTTGCTGAAGAGCGCGATGCAACCACAATCACTGACGAACACATCCAACTTGCAGAAGAGCGTGTCCAACGCGGCCGAGTAAAAAACAAGGTTCGAGACCAGACGATTCATGGCCAACTTGTGCTTGAAACCGTTGCCCGACTCGAACTCGATGAAAAAACACCTGCGAAATCAAAAACGATCCGAACACAGTATGAGAACGTTGCAACAAATTGGGGTCACGATCCACTGACAACGCTCAAAAGTATTCAAAATCACCTCGCAGATCTAACAATGCTCGGTTTTCTCGATCGAACGGAACGTAATGAAGGCCGAGCTGGTGGTGTCCACTTCAAATACGAACTTGTCATGGACGCTGATGCAGTTCTTGAAACTCGACGCGATCTTGAGAGTGCATAAGTCCTCACACCTGTCGGGAATACATTCCACATCTGTTGAGAATACATTCTTGTACTTCTGTTTTGATAGCTGAGCCGTATCGCCAAGGTGACTCTTACCACCAACACACCCCTCATTTCGTCTGTTACACTGACACACGGACCAATACACTATATTTGAATCTTTTCAACCCGGTTACAATCACCGATATTATCCGATCGATACACCCCCCCACCCCTCCTTCGGAGCAGAGAACAGACGAAATGAGGGGTGTGGGTGTTGCATATAGACCCCTCATTTCGTCTGTAACTCGATCGTGCACGCGCTCAGCATTAAATAAGCGTTGGAAAGACGTGGAGGCAGGGACCAGTGCCGCAGGTGGTGCCATCAGATGATCCGGCGACGATCGGTATGATGCCTCCAGCACACACTGTGTCCACAACCCTATTAAAATTATCTCTCAATTTACCAAGAGATGGGCGGTGACAATCCGAAGGACTGTCGAAGTGTGGATATGCCTACCCAATCACGCTGCGCAGTATGCTCGCTACGCTCGACAGTCGATCGGTGGTCTCACTGGGGGCCATTCCCAGTACCAATTGTATTCAGTAGCTAAATTAAAAAATATATGTGTGGTTTCACAATCTTTGTCAAGAAAATAAGCGTATAGTAGCCACAGATCATCTGTATACAGCAGCCACGTATGTTTCACGTTGTCACTGACCATATTCACAATTCATCAGCAATTGTTCTCTCCGAATAGTCGGCGATCGCTCTCTTCACGATAAAAATGCGTCAACGATCGCCCACACCCAACCAGGTGTAAAATTTGTATACCGTTCGCCGACGCAATTTTACCCACGAAAACAGTTAATATAAATATACCGTTAACAACGATATAAAATGTTATTAAGATAGTTACCAAATAACTATCATTATCACGATAACATCTTCAAAGTACTGACACGGAGACAGTCGAACGGTCGGACATTCAATACCGTGGTCGGAGATCAGAGAGGATTCGACGACCCAGCGCTAACAGCCCGAGCAGTACGATCGCATAGACGATCGCCCCTCCCAACCCAATCAACCCAAGCCCAACAAGGAGCAACACACTTGTTAGTGAAATCACTGCAATTCCGATCCACAGCACTCGATCGTTTTCGCTCATGCTCTCAGTTGGTCGGTTCTTGCATGTAGGCTCACCGCTTGCGGTCGAGGATAATTAAGTCGAAAAACGAATTCTCGATCGCTTACGGTGAGACGACAGTTCTCAGCAAGAAACATCGTCTTTGATCGACTACGAAAATTCAGGGGATCAAACCCTTTTTGAAGCCGGTGGAGGGATTTGAACCCTCGGCCTAATCCTTACGAAGGATTCGCTCTGCCAGCTGAGCTACACCGGCACGGTGTCGTACACTCTGTAGTACCGCGATCGATCGGATAAGCGTTGCGAAAGAAGTGACGACTGCTACTTACAACCATACAGAAACTTTGCAATCCGATCGACCTATTTTACTCATCACTCATCGACGCGATCGAGCCGGAGATCGAGACAGACGTTCACCTCGTGTGGTGAGTACGATCGCACAACCGTCTCACCGATAACAGTCACCGAATACGCGCCCGCAGCAGCAGTCTCAAACCGCTCAATTCCCGGTGTAAACGGATCGGCCGCTGACTGGATATCGTAGTAGTGAACCACACACGAGTCACCTGCAACCTCGATCGCGGTCTCGACAAACGCATCCGCACTGTGTGGCAGGTTCATCACGATGCGATCGGCCCAGTCGCCATACTCCCGACTCACATCTCGAACATCGCCACAGTGAGCAGTAATCCGATCGCCAACACCGTTTCGTTCGGCATTGGTGGTAAGATACTCGATCGCAGTGTCGTTCAAATCAACCGCAACAACAGCCGCCCCCCGTGCAGCTGCGGGGATGGCAAACGGGCCTGCACCAGCAAACATATCAAACACATGCTCACCAGCCGAAATCTGTTCTGACACCCGATTTCGCTCGGTTGCGAGCCGCGGCGAAAAGTACATCTCTGAGATATCAACAAGAAACTCGTGTCCATACTCCTTGTGAACCGTCTCCGTTGGCTTCAAATCGGCCTCGGTATCCGAGACCAAGACGTCCCACTCGCGGATCCGAAGCTCGCCTTGGATTGGAGAGGCTCGGTTGACGATCGTCTTTGCAGGAACATGTGACTCACCGACTGCGTCTGCGATCTCACGTGCAGTCTCGGGATCATCTTCATCCAAAATGACGATATCACCAAGTCGATCGATCGATGGCTCATAGCCGAGAATATCCGCAGGCGATTGTGGTTTCGATCGGCGCTCCAATGGCTGTGATTCAATCACAGCGGCCCCCTGTTCGGACTCCAACACAGCACTCGCTCGCTCTGGGTCAGTCACTGGAATACAGAGTCGTCCATCGATCGACGTAATGGCATACGCTGCGTCCAACACATCAGCGTCTGCAAGCGCTTGTCGCGTTGTCTCCCCCGAAGTCGGGGCAACACAAACACATGGAACGGACTCCAACTCACTCATGCTGTAGTGGTGATGGCCTAAACGAGTAACAATACCGTTTTTATTGTCGATCTCCCTGCAATCTCGATTGTATTTTGCAGGTGGAGGTACAAGCACATCTATGTCCGACGACTGGGCAGACGATCCACAGTTTCCAACGCCACAGCCTGGGCCCTCTGGCGATCGGCTCAAGGTTAGATTTGCGATCAGCCTACTTGTTGCGATCGCTCAATTACTCATTTTTTGGGATCTCGTCCTGTCGTCACTACAGTTCATTTGGCCACCAACTGAACCACGAACGCAGTGGGTGACGTTCGTCCTCGTCTCTGTCGGCTCCTTCACCGTCATTTCCGTGCTCATTGGCACGCTCATCGGTGACCAGCTGTACGATCGGTGGTTGAAGAACGTGATGTGAACAAACGGTCAGATATACGAGTGAATACTGTTCTCTGCTAAACGGACTGTAGGTTTTATATCATATTGTTATGATATGTTAACTGGGCATATACCAAAGAATTGAGGCACCTGTTTCGCAGCAGTCGAGTCTGGCTCTCGGCTGTCAATAGCTGTTAATTCGCGCATCTTTGTTATCTACAATTGCAAAAATAACCGATCGGATCTCGTCAGTCTGTTCTACTTGCCACCATCGATCGGAATCAACGGTAACCGAAGACAGTAGTTCGCGATTCGTCTCATCCAGTGGTTGTACAGCGATCACGTGGTCTGCCTTGTCACAGGCACGAACGAGGTCCGATCGGCACTGCTCTGAGGGTGGTGACAGTGGTGATGTTGTAATCGTTTCAAACCCGTGTGCCGTTGCGGTATCAACAGCGCTATCGGTTTTAGAGAGGATTCCGATCGATCCGGTGATACCAGATTCAGCAGCAGAAACGATCACATCACGTGCAAGCCCACCATGGCCAACAATATGGACGGTTTGTTCGCATTCATTGGATGGCACTGACGAAAGTGGCACAACACGTTGGGTCGCGGTCACAGGATCTGTCGGGATTGCGACTGACGTCTCGAATGCGGCTTCGATCGCATCTTCTCCCAATACCTCTGCAGGTGACCCCTGTGCAATCACGTCACCAGACGCAACCAACAAGAGCTCATCACAGTATCGGGCAGCCAGATCAAGATCGTGAATGGCAGCAATTACGGTCCGTTCTTCGGATGCAAGCTCACGAACAAGCGAGAGCGTCCGCGTTGCGTGGTTGATATCCAAACTTGCAGTTGGCTCATCTAACACCAAGAGAGGCGTCTCCTGTGCAAGCGCACGCGCAACCAACACGCGCTGGCGTTCACCACCACTGACGGCTGTAATTTGTCGATCGGCAAACTGGGACGTCTCGGTCGTCTCGAGCGCGGCTTCGACCGCACGCACATCATCATGATCCATTGCACCAAACCGTGAAATATGTGGGTGTCGCCCCATCTCAACGATCTCACGAACGGTAAACGAAAACGAGAGCAGTGTCGACTGTGGGACCGACCCAACAAGCCGTGCCATCTCCGTTGCTCCGCATCGTGACACCGATCGGCCGGCAACGGTAATCTCTCCATCGTCGATCGGGCCGGTCCCGTTAATCGCTCGCAAGAGGGTTGTTTTCCCCGCGCCATTCGGGCCGATCACACCAACAACGCGGCCCCGATCGATCGTACATGATACATCTGACAACACCGTACTCCCACCGAGAGAGACCGAGAGCGACTCCACTGAGACGATCGGCTCCTCTGTCGCGTTTGTAGCGTCTTCGAAGTTCGCGGCTGTGGTGTTCACAGGCTGTGCACCTCCCGTGAAACAAGCAGGTAGATAAAAAATGGCGCGCCGAGCGCAGCGGTTACGATTCCGACCGGGATATCAGATGCCCCAAGCGCAGTCCGTGCGATCGTGTCGGTAATAACCAAAAACGACCCGCCGGCAAGCGCAGCCGTTGGTAACAAAATTCGATGATCGGGGCCCACAATCAACCGAACCATGTGTGGGACAATTAGCCCCACAAAACCAATAATTCCTGACACGGCAACCGCCGCTGCAGTAATCACACTGGAAAGAACCAACAGTATTTTTTTGGTCCGCTCAACTTCCACTCCCAACCCTTTCGCATCGGCCTCTCCAAGCAGGAGGACATTGAGATCGCGTCCGTACGCCAAAATAATGAGAAACAGCAGCGGTACAAGCACGAACGTGATGCCGACATCGCCCCAGCGAGCGTTTCCAAAATGTCCCATAAGCCAGTGGACAACTTGACGGAGGCTTTCACCGCTGTAGAGCTGTAAAAACGTAATCACCGAACCTAAAAACGCCTGTATTGCAATCCCTGCGAGCAACAGCGTCGCAACTGGTGTTTTCCCACCCTCTGTTGCAATCATATATACGACAAATGCAGTTACGACCGCGCCGACAAATGCAGCCCCGCGAAGCCCCATTCCGAATGGGATCATCGCAGGCGCAACAATGAACGCGACTGCCCCAACCGCCGCACCTGAGGAGACGCCAATAATTGAGGGATCGGCCATCGGATTACGGAAAAAGCCCTGCATAACGGTCCCTGCAGTTGCAAGTGCAAACCCCACCGCTGCGGCAAGCAGAATCCGAGGGAGTCGAACCCCAATTACGATCTGTTCATGCACCCGATCGGTTGCAAACGAAAACGGAGCTCCCCAGACGATATTCATCGCCGGGATCTGGAGCACACTAGATCCGATCGACACCTGATCAGACGAAACGGCAACCCCAACCGGGATTGACACCGCATTCAATATTACCTTCAGAACGTTGATCGGTTCAATATACACCGGCCCGATCCCTGCACTGACAATAATCGAGAGACACAAAAGCGCCGCTAACCACGCAGCGTGTGCTACAGCGGTTCGGCGCGCTGTCATCATATACAAGCGCACTTGCAGTAGGTAAATACTTATTGCATTACTGTCTTCGTATGGACGATGTCACTTCGTCACCACACCAAAGTATTGCTTCTTATTCTGATGGTGTCGCTTGCTGCGATCGGTGCGACACCGATGGCTGCAACTGCCGCACCAACCGCAACCGATGCCGCCTCAGTACAGACCGCCGAAGAATGCGAGTTCCCGATTACACTCACTGATGCAACGGGAGAAGAGGTGACGCTTGAGGAACCACCGGAACGAGTTACAACAACAAATCCAAGCGTCGCACAGATTATGTGGGAGATTGGGGGTGCCGAGCAAGTCGTTGGTACGTCACAGTTCGCCCACTATCTTGATGGCGCTGAGGACCGAACAAACGTCTCCTCGACAGAGTTTGGTGTCAATATCGAACTTGTCGTGAGCACCGAGCCGGATCTCGTGCTTGCACCATCTGCAACAAGCGTCGAGACGGTCGAAGCCCTCCGCGATGCAGGGTTGACGGTCTATCACTTCCCGGAAGAAACCGACTTCGATGAGGTTCGAGAAGCGACCACGATCGTCGGCCAACTCACCGGGAACTGCGAAGGTGCGGCCGAAGCAAATGCGTGGATGGATGCAAACGTTGAGGCAGCCGCTACCGCAACTACAGATGCCGATCGCCCGGGCATTATGTATCCACTCGGTGGCGACTTTGTTGTCGGTGGAGACACGTTTATCCATGAAATGATCGTCGCATCCGGCGGCGACAACCTTGCGGCCGACGAGTTTGACGGCTATCAAGTGATGAACGATGAAGTTGTTCTGTCGCTCGATCCGGAATATCTTATTGCGACCGAAGAGTCCACGTTTGTGCTTGAAGAGGAACCATACGCATCAACGCGTGCGGTTGAAAATGATGCGATCGTGATGATGGAGGTCAACTACCTCAACCAGCCTGCACCACGAAGCGTGGTGTTCTCGGTGCAGAATCTCACCGCAGAACTTCATCCTGATCTGTACGATGAGAGCGACTTTGTGAGCAGAGCGGAGGCTGCAGCGCTGGTCGATTCCGATTCAGCAACTGATGATGCGGACACCGACGATGCTGGAGATGACGCAACACCGACAGAGACTGCAGCCGACGATGCAGCCGGCGATGCTGACACGGACACAACGATCCCTGGATTTGGTCCCGTCGCCGCGATCGCTGCACTGATACTGAGTGTGTTGTACTTCCGACGCGACTAACACGCTGTAGAACTCCGAAACCGTATTAGGAGGGGCGACCAGTGATTAGCGTATGGTCGAGAACGTCATCTACCCCGCCTATTTTGATATCGAGCTGACCCGATCGGAGGGGCGGCGCGTCCCGAAAGATCTCGCAGTCGAAGAGCCAACTGTTGATGAGCTTGCAAAAGCCGTCCAACAGGTTGGATACGATGCCACCATCGAACGAGACATGACCTACTCCCGTGAGTACGAACCACGAGGAAGAGTGCTTGTGAACCGATCGGACGACTCCTCAAAGAACGACCTTGTGCAAGCAGTGGCCGCTTATATTGGCATCCTCAGAGGGTAATACAATGGCATTAGCACGTGTTGGGACGGTTTCTCGAACCGCTGGTGGGCTTGCGATCGTCCGCTGTCGCGATGAGACCTACCCTGATATCGGAACGATGGTTGTTGATGAATCGCTCTCGTCTGTTGGCCGTGTGGTCGATGTGTTCGGGCCGACCGATCGCCCATATGTTGGCATTACTGTCGACGATGACATCTCGCTTGCGTCGATCGTTGGGAAAAAACTGTACGCAAGATAAAACACAATCCCCATACCGATCGCTCTCGAAACAATCTCCATGTTCCCTCGCGAGTATCGTGGTGTCGCCTTTGCGCTCTTTCTTTTTGTTATCGTACAAGTCGGGGCCTTAGCTCTCGTACAGACATTTTTTGAGCAGGGTTACCAAGCTGTTGAGAACCCGGATGACCCAACAAACAGTATCATCTACATCGGTGCGATTTTTGTTGCCACCGGACTGATGCTTGCAGCGTTCAAATATAATCTTGATTGGGTTATTCGGCTGCTTATTATCTTTACCAGCGGGATGCTTGCGTACTTCGTGTTTGCGGCGCTCCTTCCGCCGGTTGTGAGTCTCGCACTTGGCGGCGGCATCATTATCGCGCTTTATGTCTACCCCGAATGGTATGTGATCGACACCGCTGGTGTGCTTATGGGTGCGGGTGCAGCAGGCATCTTTGGCATTACGTTCGGGATTCTTCCAGCACTTATTCTATTGATTGTGCTCGCCGTTTACGATGTGATTAGCGTCTACGGGACCGAACATATGCTTGATCTTGCAGACGGGGTGATGGATCTCAAAATCCCAGTCTTGTTGATTATCCCGCTTACACTCTCGTATTCGATCCTCTCAGATGGTGATTCGGATACGGATACAGATTCGGATAGCGATACAGATACGAATTCTGATACTGCGGGTGAGCAGGACGATCGAAGCCGGGATGCATTCTTCATCGGGCTTGGCGATGCTGTCATCCCTGCGGTGCTTATCGCGAGTGCGGCGTTCTTTTCGCCAGCCCCTACCTACGACCTTTCGATCGTTGTCCTCAACACACCCGCGTTGCTTGCAGCGATCGGCATGAACATTGGTCTCCTCATTCTGATGTGGATGGTAATGAAGGGACGTGCACATGCCGGCTTACCGCTCCTCAATGGCGGTGTCATCGGTGGCTACCTCCTTGGATCCCTCATCGCAGGCGTGCCACTGCTTGAGGCGGTCGGGCTCGCAGGCTTCCTCTGAGAAACAATTAATTCCCTTCGTTGAGGAGGTCTCCACACATGGACATCCTCCGCTCGATCGATTCGACGAACTTTACACCACTTACAGTATTCCTGTCCGTCGTTGTTCTCGCGAGCGCAGGGACAGTCTTTTTTCCACAGCTCCCAGTGCAGATTCCCACCGCTTTGTGGCTTATATTGACGCTTGGTGTTCCAACACTGCTTGCGATCGTCGCACTGCTTGCAGCCGTTGGTGATGGATTTTGTATCCACACGTTTGTTGAACAGCTCCTTTCGATCGGGACGCTTGTACTTGTGGGATGGACGATCGCCACAGTACTCTTCAGTAGTAGCGGTGGTGTTAATTTCGGCCCGCTGTTCGTGCTTGTCGCTGCGAGTGTGCTTGCCATCACACTCCTTTCTGGTTTGTTTGTCGAGGCACTCAAAACGCGCTCTCCAACGGCTTGAGATAGGACGATGTCCGCTCGATCGAGAGGATCTTAGTGCTTGCCATCTCGAACTTTGACTGCCATCCCGCTTGCAAAGTCCATCATCCCATCCGCAGACAACTCCGCTCGGCCCACACCCAGTAGCTCCCCATCGTAGTGTTCAACGAGTATCTCATCACCCGGTCGAATCACTGGGTCAACATCCTGGACGAACTTCGCAAAGACGTTTTTTCCATCTCGGACAAATGGTGCAGAGTCGTCACCAACAATAACCCGATATGCCGGTGATTCGAGTGCGTCCGCGAGCCGTTCCCCACCAGCGTAGCCAAGCGTGAATCGTCCATCCGTCGCGTAGGTGACCACACGCGTTCCGGAGACGATGATTTGTCGCGGGCGTCCGCTGCTTGTTCGTCGAATATCGATCGGCTCATCAGTGGGAAACAGTGCGTTTCCAGCACCAGCACCGAACTGGTAATCCGCAATCGTTCGGAGCGATCGAAGCGACGCTCGATCGGCGTCCGACAGCTGTGTACTCATATATATGCTCGTTTCTGACGCCGGTAGAAAGCGGTTGCGTCCTTACCACCGCTCATCGGCGCCTCGTTGGTTTGGTCGGCAACAGCCGAATCCGAACCACCGCTAACATGACAAAAAAGAGCACCCCAAACGTCACGCCGATCGCAGTGCTTTGAAACGCCACACGCCCGAATGCAAGCCCGATCGCCATCCCGACAATAAACGGAACTGCAAGCAACTCAACAGGAAACGGTTCTGAAGACTCTTCTGACATACTACAGTAAGAATGTCTCTTCCCGCTCAGCTAAATTAATGAAGGTATCGGACGCAGCTACCAGTTCATCTGCTGTTGAGGAGCCGAATCCCATGACCTCAACTTTAACGCCCTCATGTCGAAGGTGTGAGCAAAGCCGCGAAAAATCGCCATCACCAGTACAGAGGACAATCGCATCAACATGGGAGGCAAGCGTTACTGCATCGAGGCTCATTCCAACATCCCAATCCGCTTTTTTTGAGCCATCTCCGAATGTTTTGATATCCTTGATTTTAGTCTCAAACCCGATATCAGTCAGTGCATCAAAAAACGTCTCTTCCTCTGGTGAATCTGCCCGGATGACATACGCAATCGCTCGGACGAGCGATCGGTCCGCGACTGCTTTTTCAAGCAGTGAGGAGTAGTCAATATTCCGTGAGTAGAGACTTTGCGCCGTATGATAGAGGTTCTGTGAATCCGCAATCACAGCAACCCGTTGGTGCGGGTGAATATCTGTCATATATACGCTCCATCGCGTGGTTCCTTAGTCTTTGGTGCTTTGACACCAATCCACCTCACGGAGAGAGCCTCACCGCTTCTAGTGTAGGCGAATCCATCAGTGACCGTACGATTAAGACGCCACAAAACAAATAGTGATGTAATGGCTTCTACAGGCCCAACCGACGAGTATGGTGAAATGAATGAGACCCAGACGTGGCCTGAGCTAGCGATCGCAGTCTATGACCGGCTCACAGGCCGTGGTGCAGAAATCACGTACGAGTTTGAGGATATGGAGGTTGACGTCCCAAACAAAATCGGTGATGATGCAGACCATGCCCGGTGGAGACTTGACGGGACGCTCAAAGTGAGCACCCGAGCAAAGTCTGAGAATAAACTGAAGTGAAGTGAGCTGGACTGACCTGAAGTGACAACTGTGAGCCGTGAGCCACCGTTTACCGAGACGTTCGTCCTGGACGCAGAGCTTACGCTCTCTCACGGAGATACAACGTTTTCGATTTGGTCCGAAGGAGGCCGGTTGGTACTCAATGCACCATCAATCCGATCGCTCAGACTATTGGATCAACTACTGACGACAGAAGCGCTCCCAGAGCAACTCACAACGCTCCGAAGCGAACTAGTCACTGCTGGCCCACCACTAGAATTGCAGGTTCGGCGTGTGCCGATCGCTCGAAGTTGTGACCCTAAAGAGACATCATCACGTGGTGAAATCCACACGACATATGCAGACCACTCGATTCTGGTTCTTCCGCGCGGGCTTTTATCAGCCGCAATCAGGTGGCTACCCTAACCCAAGGTGGCGCTGCACCAACTGAAAATCGCCGGTGGAATAACTATGCTGGAACACCGAGTAGATGTATGAGTATGGACGGCTCTACTGAGCACGCCGTTTCGGATGATGTATCAGCGGATTCATGGCTTGCAATGGTCGATCGGCTCCTTGATGAGGGTGTTGATAGGGCAGAAGCGATCGAATTAACGGCTGAAGAACTTGATGTTGATATTCCGACACGGTTTGGAACTGATGCAGCGCGCGCGAACTGGCGATTCAACGGGACGGTTCGGGTAACGATTGATGGCAACCGAGCACCGCTTGCAGCGTGGCTCAAACTCTGGAATAACCGACTTGATTCCGAACAACCGGATTCGTAAGCTAACTACGCTGGTTTTGGAAATGACAGTCCAAATGTTGTTCCAGAATCACTATCACCTTCGACCCACACCTGCCCACCGTAGGTTTTGAGCAACGCATCCACAAAGAAGAGACTCATTCCGTCACCGTGATTTAGCGGACTTGTTTCACAGCGTCCGAATAGCTCGTCTGGATCGGTCACCGAAATTCCGGGCCCGTTATCGGATATATACACCACGACAGCAGCCGGTGTCTCCTCGATTGTTACCTCAACAACCGGTGTTTTCGACGTGTTATGGACAATCCCATTTTCAATGATTTTCTCAAACGCATCTCCGACTGCATGATTTGCAGTTGCCCGATATGGGGCCTCAGTTGTGGGGCCAACCACTGTTGCCTCTGGATACTGTTGTTGTATTGCAGTGACTGCATCGTGGAGAAATGAGTCAATACGGACTGCCGACGTGACCTCATCATCTCGCGTGAGCAGATACTCGAGTTTTCTGGCCGTATGTGCACGATCGACAATCTTGTCAAGCCGACCTTGTACCATCTCAAACTGTGCTTTCTCTTCTTCTGTTGTTACACGATCGGAGAGCAGCTGCACATATCCTTGAACCACGTTAATATCATTTCGAATATTGTGCCGCAGCACACGGCTTAATAGGTTGAGCGATCTCGTGTACTGCCGTTGTTTTGTGAGGTCCGTAAATACTCCTGCCAAACAAATAACCTCGTTATCTTCAGTAATTGGAACTGCAGATCCAACACCGTATATGACGGTTCCATCTTGCGCCAGGAGTTCAGTTTCGCCGTGCCATGTTTCGTTGTTAAGCGTTGCTGAAGCCACTTCTTCGAGAACTTCCTCATCAAAAAGAATGTCCGTAACTGGTGTCCCTAACAGCGTTGATAGATCGTCATATCGAAGGAATTTCACTGCAGCCTCGTTTGCATCTTCTATGACGAAATTGCAGCCGATGATTAACGCGGGGTTCTGGATTGACCGAAACACATCTTCATAAACCTTGGAGGAATAGTCGGCCATTCAACTGATAAACAAACGATGCGATCGTATAATAATTTTGTTCAAAATATCAATTAAGATACTAGTATGTGTATTTCAAATATCATTTTAATCCGTACGCCTTGACATCAATTTCAAGCAACTCTCTCATTCCGTCGATAAAATCATATGCATCAACGCTTTCTAATCCGTGATTGGTCTGTAACAGATCTCGATAGGTTCGGTTCCACTGCATGAGCAGTTCTTGCTCGATTGACGTATCTCGAATCCGATCGATAATTGTCGCTGTCGACACCGCTGATGATTGAAGTTCCTCAATTGTTACTACTCCGCGATCAATCGCGGTCACAACAACGTTTGACGTGTAGTCATCTTCGGCAAGTTCCCGCTCCCATGTCGTTACCCAATTACCAATTCTGGCAAGTTTCTGTGCCTCCCATGTAATATCTCTAAATTTGGATAGATCATTGACCGAAAATGACGGCGAGAACGCAATATCAATCCCAACATAACAGAATAGCAGCATGTTGTATGTATCATACTGCTCGATCGCGGTTGGGCTTGTAATCTCAGGGCCATCGTTGACAAGGCGATTATAATCCATCGTGTTCAACGACTGACGGATATCAAACTCGAGAAGTTGCCGGAATTCCTCACGGCGTGGTGCTTTGTCTAAGAATTCGATCGTTTGTGCCCATGTATCTTCAAGCAATGCAAGCTGTGTGCAATCAACTAAATCGCTATCGTACACCGGATCAACGTTTGAAAATGGAATTTTCCGGCCTTGCTCGAATGTTCCATGGTCACGATGGCGCTCTGAGATATCATCGAGGATCGTCATAAAAACCGAGAACCCGAATTTTGCTTTTCGAGCCGTGTTTCTATATTTCGGTGGGACAGTTGACAACTCAAATTTTGGGAACACGTAGTAGAGCCATTTCCAGAGCAACTCATCTCGATCGTCGGTGATCTCTGCATATCTCGACAACAGTTGATCAAATTCGGTCGGAACCGACACTGACTGCATATTTTTGACGAGCTTTTGCTCTCCCGCACGGTGGGTTTCTATAGACATTTCAACTGTCCAGTGCCGTCCACCTGTATTAAAATTCAGTATTCTATAAATTAAATTTAAATTAAGTACTAACAAATTAAATATATTTCAGAATCGTGTGATAGTATCTCACTCTGAATAGGTGTACACATCGTATGAATCCCCCCGATTGCCAGTAAACAGTACACACCCGTACAGTTTTTACGTTCCTTCGAGTGGACAGTAGTATGGATATACCAGATCTCACCGACAAAACAGCATTCATCACTGGCACAACGCGTGGTATTGGAAAATCGATTGCACTTGCGCTTGCCGAAGCCGGGTGCAACATTGTCTCAACAGGAAAAACAGTCGATGACAGTGAGAGTGACCTCGAAGGGACGATCCACAAAACCGCAGCAGCATGTGCTGAACATGGTGTTGAAACGCTTGCTATTCAATTGGATGTTCGAGATCCTGCTGCTGTTGAAGCTGCAGTTGAGCATACTGTTGATACATTTGGTGGCATTGATATTGTTATTAACAACGCAAGTGCGATCCAACTCGCGAACATTGCGGATCTCCCACCGAAACGATTTGATCTCCTCACTGACGTGAACATTCGCGGGACGTTCCTCGTCTCACGCGCGTGTATTCCACACCTGCAAGCCAACGAAGACGGTGGCTGGATTCTTACGAACGCCCCGCCAATTACGGTCGATCGCGCTCCAGGGCTTGCCCCATATGCGTGGTCAAAATTAGGGATGTCGTTCTTGACGCTCTCACTTGCGCACGAACTGAAAAGCGATGGTATTGGTTGTAACACGTTTTGGCCCGAAACTGCGATCGACACCCGTGCAACACGATACTTCGGATTGGGAACCGAAGACGACTGGCGAACACCGGAAATCGTTTCGGATGCGGTGCTCTCGATCCTTACAAATGATCCAGCGGAGTACACTGGAAATGCACTGTATGTCGAAGACATACTCCGAGACGCCGGTGTAACCGATTTTTCGGAATATAATGTGACCGCGGGTGACCCCGCGCCGATGTCAAAACAGATGTTTGAACTCGAAGGTGGGTTCTAACAAACTATCATATAGTTAGTAAACGACTTTTCTTTGTTGTATTATATTTGCTGTGTATTGGTCGATCGTCTCTCAATTATGTTCACAAGTATCATCTCACACTACTACTTTATGACCTCACAGCGCTATCCTTTCTGTGATCTACAATGATTCAAGAGTCACTACAATACCTACGAAACGGTGATGATCCGCTCAAGACAGTTCTTATCGGTGGGCTTCTTGTTATTCTCTCGCCCTTGCTCATCCCGTTGTTCACATTGACCGGTTACATTCTGTCAGTACTTCGACGCACATCGAACGGTGATGACACACCGCCAGTGTTCGCTGAGTGGGTTGACACAACGATCGATGGTGCAAAAGCATGGCTTGTTATGTTCGTTTACGTCGTTCTCCCCGGAATCATCCTGACAACCGCGGGTGCTCTTGCTGTGGTTTCAATCCTTTCGGTTTCAGCACTCCCTGCTGAACTACAGGCATTCGCTGGCATCCTTGGATTCGGTACTGTCGCACTTTTGTTCCTCCTTGGAACGATCGCTGCACTCGCCGGATTATACATCACACCCGCTGCCGTTGCGAACTACGCCGACACAAACAGTATCCGCGCCGGGTTTGCACTCCGAACGCTCTGGCCAGTGCTCACCTCGCGTGAGTATCTTGTTGGTTGGTTAACCGCTGCTGTTGTGATCCTCGTTGGCTCGTTGGCCGCTGGATTAGCCGGCTCGATCCCTGTTGCCGGCTTCATCGTTGGCGCAGTGGTGAGCTTCTACGCACTCGTTTCTGCGTACTACATCATTGGCCAGACGTGGGAGGATGTACGACCGCAACTCGCAGAAAAAAACGGGCAAACCACAACTGAACAAGCAGCAGTCTGATACAGAGACTACTGCCCAATTCGCTTTTTTAGATTGATCACGTAGCGTTACCATGGAGGTTCCAACAGCGCAACCCTCACGGTGTCCTGTCTGTGATTGTCCGTATGAATCAGTTTCACAGCACGATCGTGGTGTGATGGTCAATCTCCTCGATAACCCCCGTTACCAGCGCGTCTGCTTCGAGCCCGAGACGATCGATGATGTTCCCCAACTGCTGTTCTTTCATCATAATCATGAACAGCTTAATACATCACAAGGGAGCGAGCGGCCAACGCTCGGAGAGACGGCTATCGATAAACCCAACTCTCCCCCGTCACATTAGAACTAAAAGATACGTCAGACCCACGCCTGCTCTGTGAATTCTCCAGACTCGATCTCCCGTTCAATCTCACGAACGGTCGCCTCATCAACGCTAACAAGATGACAGAGCGGATGTCCCGGTGCGGCAACTGGGTTCTGCAACACACCCACAAGAAGACCCGTAAATGGTGCTGTAACAATCTTCTCTCTCGTTTTGAAGTGGTTTGTGATCGTACAGATGGTGTCTCCTTCATATACAAGCGGATGCTCATACTGCATGTCGACGAGTCCACCCGTGTCTGCACGGAGCCAGGTCTTATCCTTTGCTGAGTCAATAACTTTCGTCCAACCAGGCCATGTTACTGGCTCTCCTGGCAGGAGTTCATACTCCGCTAACACGCTTTCAATACCGTGGAGTGCCCGATCGATAAGCGCCGGCTGGAAGCTGTGGGCTTTCCCCATCTCGACAGTAATTGTGGGAATTCCATCCGTTGTTGCGACGGATCGCAAACTGCTCCCATCTGCATCTCCGGAGAGAATAAGATTCGATCCAAACGATCGGGCGAGCCGCTTGACAGCCGGATTTGCCATATCTGCTCGAACGTGATACATCGTCGTCCGATTCCGTGTTGATGTGTGCAGATCGATTCCGAGATCACACTGTTTGATGAACGTCGAGTAGATTGCATTTGCCATCCGCTCTGCCGTGTTTGACTGTGCTTTCCCGGGAAACGATCGATTCAGATCAAGGTCATAGATCGGAATATATCGCTGTTGAGCAAGGTACCCCGGAACATTACAGACATGGATACACACAAGCGTCCCATGAATCTCCGATGGCGTGTAGCGATCGGCAACCTCTTGAACAACTTTCACCCCGTTAAGTTCGTCACCGTGGAGTGCGGCTGTAATATAGACAACGGGTCCGTCATGCTCGCCATTGATGATTGTGACGGGAACCTCGACTGGATCCCCAAGATACGTTTCGCTAATCTCATATCGAATATGTCGCACATCACCCGGATCAACCTCTGCATCATATCTGAATGGCGGTTGCTTTGCCATGACTGGTACTTACAGGCAAAGAACGAATAGTTCCCGGTTCATATACTCATTGTGTCCTCACTGCTTCACCAGCCGATCGATATCGGGACGCACACCCTCCGCAACCGGCTCTATCGAGCACCGTTGTTGGAGTGTGCTGGAAACGGGCCGGATGCGATTGAGACACTCATTAGCGATCTCGTCCCTGCTGCCCGATCGGGTGCTGGATTGATCTGTCAAGGGGCAACGATAGTCCGGTCACCCGGTGGCTGTGCTGCGCCCGAGATGACGTATGTCGATGACCCGAAGTTTGTTGCTGATCTGCAGCAGCTCACCGATCGCATACACGATCACGGCAGTTCGATCGCCATCCAACTCGAACACGGCGGCCTTCGGAGCATGGAGACGTGGCATGCTGGATACCGATCGACGCATCCAACGCTCACCCAACTGGCAGTCTCTCGGCCACCACCACTGCTTCGGCTGCTCGATCGGTGTGGGTTTCTCAATTATAACTCACAGGTCCTCTCGACGGATGACGTGTATGAACTTGCCGCAGCGTTTGGCCGATCGGCAGGCTACGCAGCCGATGCTGGCTACGACATCATCCATCTTGCTGGCGCAAATATGGGAATTATCCATCAGTTTCTCTCCCCATTCTACAATCGACGGACAGACGAATTTTCGGATGGCGTTCGATTCCTTGAGGTCGTGTATGATGAGATTCGATCGCAGGCTGGCTCGATCCCAATTATGACAAAAGTTCCCGCTGAATCGGCTGCTCCGCGAGTCATTCGACGCCGGCTCACAACAGCCGATGCAATTGACATCTGTTGTCGCCTCGAACAAATTGGATTTGATGCTGTTGTCCCAGTCTCCGGCTCTGTGTTTTGGGATATGAGTATCATCAAAGGCGAGTACCCCGCCCGTGCGTGGAATGATGACCGGTTCAACTCCGGCTATGCGGACGCGTTCGGTGGCCGGTCGCGATCGAAACTCGTTGCATTCGGCAACTGGGTTGAATCACTACTGTACGATTTCACGCCAGCGTGGAATGCGGGACTCTGTGCGGCCGTTAGACGGACGGTTGACATCCCAGTGCTTGCGGAGGGTGGGATTCGAACACGAGGAGAGATCGATCGACTCCTTGGTACTGAGTGTGATCTGGTCGGACTTGGACGTCCATTCTACGCCGAGCCTGAACTCCCTGCCCGACTGCTCTCCGATCGGGCAACCGCAGACACTGCCGTTGTGTGTGAAAACTGTAACAACTGCACGGTCCCGCAAGCAGCCGGCGAACCAGGTGTCTGCCGTACGCCAGCGGTACTCAAACGCGCTGGTGAACTTCGAAAGGCTGGTGCGTATGAGTACGAACACACCCAAGACCACGAGTGAGACATGTCGACACAGTTCAACGGACATCGATGTCACGTGGAGACACCGTTGTTGCTACGGAGTATATGCGTACAGAGCGAGTAGGTACTGTATGAGCAATACACCTGCAGATCAGCTTGATGAACCAATTACTGCGGAGACGCCAGACAGCGCTGTTGGCGTCACTGGCGTCGACCACATTACGCTCGTCGGGAGCAATGCTGAAGATACCATCAACTTCTACCGCGATATTCTGGGCCTCTCGCTCGTCCTCAAACAACCAAATCTTGATGCACCCCACGTAACACATCTCTTCTTTGATGCTGGAGATGGTCGGATTATTACGTTCTTTGTTGAGGACGATCGCCAATCCAATCGTGGCCCACAACGGACGCCGCTCGGTGGCGTCCACCACATCTCCTTCAGTTTTGAGCCCGATCGGCTCGAAGAAGTTAAACAGGGATTGTTGGACAACGGACACCGATTCAACGAATTTAACCGTGGAATCTTCTACTCGCTGTACACCACTGACCACAACGGGTTCGTGATCGAACTCTCGACGGACAAGTATGAGATCCCGGACGATCGACGCGGGGAAGTGCTTGCCCTTGCGCACAAAAAGCGCGTTGAAGACGGCTCCGAATACGCCAAAGGCGAGCACCTCAAAGCAGCGCTTGAAGAGCTCGGACTTCCTGTTGAGGAGGCTGCACTCCCTGAAACTGCCTCCGGTGCTGGTGGGTTGTAAGCGGCAAACCGATTATTATACAAATCAGCGTGCTATCTTTGCCTCTCTTCTGCAGTGTGAGTAGCAACTTCGAATATCGCTCCGTCATCCGATCTATTTCGCACTGAAATATCCCATTCATGGGCATGTACGAGCGATTCAACGATTGCTAATCCGAGACCGGTGCCACCGTCACGATCGGAATATCCGTATTCGAAGATGTCGTCGTGTTCTTTCGGTGGTATTCCAGTGCCATTATCAGCCACATAAAAGCCACCCTGGGTTCCATCCCCGAATTCCGGTACGCCAACAGTAACCGTCACATGGCCCTCGTTGTGCTCAACCGCATTCTGAAAGAGATTTTCAAACAGGCGCGCCAGCAACACTGCATCACCAGAAATTTCATATCCTGGAGGGAGTTCCACCGTTAGCGTCGCATCTGTCGGATTACGTTCTCCCCACACACGAGTGATGAATGGTTCAAGCTCGATCGGATCCGGGTCAACAACTGCCGTTTTTGCACGTGACAACGCAAGGAATTCCTCGATCATCGTCTCCATTCGGTCGTGGGCTTTGCGTACCTCTTCGAGCTCTTCGGAACGATGTTCGTCCTGTGCAAGCGACAGATACCCTTTGGCAGTTTGTAGTGGCCCGCGAAGATCGTGTGACACAACGGATGCAAACCGATCGAGCTGCTCGTTTTGTTGCTCAAGCGTCTGCTCTTTTTCTTTTTGTGCAGTTATCTCTTCGATCGTGATGACAAACCCAGCTGGCTGTGTAGCCTGTAACTTGATCGGAGATTTTGTCACGATCGCGTGCCACGGTTGTGCCGTTGATTCGATTGTTTGTTCGACTTTCATCGCTCCGGTAGTGTCTAACAGTGTCGCCGCTTCAGGCAGGGCTGCCGATAGCTGTGAGCCGACAAACGTATCATTTTCAGCCTCGATTCGCGACGAAAACGCAACGTTATGATCAATCACACGTCCCGTAATCGTCGTCACTACCACGGCCGTATTCATCTGCTCGACTGCGATTTTCCGCCCGATTGGGGCGACCTCAAAGAGCCGATACCTGATAATCGAGATACCAAACAGTATGGCAGACCCTCCAAATGCAAACTGCATTGGGTTTGATTGCGGACTCACAATATGTAAAAAGACGAGAACATTCACAATGACCGGAAGTGTGAACGCGAAGCCAATCATGAGTATCTGACTGACGACCAGCGAATCACGCTGGACGTACAAAAACTGAAGCAAGACGACACAGCCAACCGAATAGAGCGCGTACGAATATAGTTGCCACGCGTAAAACGGCGTTTTGAGCGTCCGTTCAATCGTTACATACGAACCGACCGTCACCCCAAACACGCTAGTTGGTTCTACCGTAGTCATGTACCCAGTATACATCCATGTTGGATTCGCCCATACGACCGACCCAATAATGAGGACGTGCATGAGCGCACCGAACCCAAGCAAGCGGGTAAACAGAACACGCCGGTTAGTATAACTAAGTGTAAACCACAAAAATGTGTACAACAAAAGTGGAATAACAACTGCATTACCAAGATTTAGTATCGTAAGCCGCCACTCGAGCGGTGTCGTTATTTCTGCGGCAACAGTAAGCACCAGTAGTATCGAAAGGACCCCAACATAGCAAATAAATGCACGTAGATACTGCTGTCTGTATCCTTTCTGGTGATAGTAGATTCCATATACAGTGAGAGCCATTGTTGCACATCCAACCAGTATCAACGGTGCTACTAATGGCGAAAGCTGAAACATTCGGCAATTAATATCAATCAAACAACCAATATATGTGTTGTCATTCAAACAGTATTTTACAGGATCCAATAACGCTGTATTTGGTTGTGTACAATCAACACAATACTTATTCTCTCAGAGGCCCAATTTGAGGCGTGACCAGCCAAGACGAAATTGATGCCATTCGTGAACAGAAACGGAAAGCTCTTGAATCAAGACTGGATCAATCCGATTCAAACGCCACCGGAAGTACCACACCAACCGATCCGGTACACATTACAAGCGCAACCCGTCTCTCGGATATCACGAATACCAACCGTATTGTGCTCGTTGACTTCTTTGCAGAGTGGTGTGGTCCATGCAAGATGCTTGAGCCGACGCTGGATGAGCTTGCAGCCGAATCCGAAGCCGCGATCGCCAAAGTTGACATAGACCAACACCAACAACTCGCCACACAGTACGGCGTTCAGGGGGTACCGAATCTGATTCTCTTCGTCGATGGATCACCAGCTGAGCGCGTTGTAGGTGTCCAACCAAAAGCGCAGTTTGAACAGCTGATTGCCAGACACGCATAGTCTGAGAAGCCGACTAGTACACCAGTGTTATCAACGGCCTGTCTGAATAGCAGGTATGGATACGATCATTCTACTTATCAGTGGCACCATTATAACATGTCTGCTCCTCCTCTGTAGTGCATTCTTTTCAAGCTCCGAGACGGCAGTGTTTGCGCTCCCGTCAGACTGGGTCGCACAACAAGCAACAACAGATGATCCGCGTGCGAAGGCGCTCAAAAAACTGCATGGTGACCCCCATCGATTGCTGGTGACGCTTCTTGTGGGCAATAATATTGTCAATATCGCAATCTCAAGCATCATTACGATGCTCGTCATCGGCTACCTACCGGCTAGCGTCTCTGTCGTTGTCGCAACAATCCTCACAAGTGTTATCATCTTGTTATTTGGTGAGATTGTTCCGAAAGCATATGGGCTTGCAAATGCGCAAACATGGTCGCTAACGATCGCCAACCCAGTTCGGTTTGTTGCGTGGGCGCTTTCTCCACTTATTTCGATCTTTGATGGAATCACGCGCCGCATGAGTGCGTTCATCACTGTAGACACAGCCATCGAAAGACCCTATAGCGACTGAACACTGCTGCGTTACACTCAGTGAGCGATCGCTTGATCTGCGAGATATCTGTCCCACAGCAGCAACAGACTTGGCAACACCAACACGCTCGCAACCCATGCAAACGCGATCGTCAATCCGGTAACAATTCCAAACCGCTGCAGCGACGGAACCAACGTGAGCGCTAAGATCCCAAAACCTGCAACCGTTGTCACCGCACTTGCGAGGAGCGCCCCGCCGGTTCCTTTCACTGTTGCATCAAGTGCGCCAATCGCATCCACTGCGGTTGGCCGCTCTTGGACGAACCGCTCCGTGATATGAATCGCAAAGTCGACCCCAATGCCGATCGCAATGCCAGTGATAATCGCGGTTTCACTGTTGTACGGAATCCCGATGAGATACATTGTGCCGAGAATCCAACTGAGTGCGAACAGCACTGGTAGCATTGTCACCGCACCCAGTGAGTAGGAGCCGTGTCGACGTCCAAACAGCAATGACAAAAAGACGCCAACAAGCACAAGCGTCAGTGCGAACGTCGTCACTAACGTCTCTAACACTGATTCTTGAACCAACTCGACGATGATAAGCGGTCCTGTTGCGATCGCAGCGACCTGTGATGGTTCATCTGCAACCGCTGCAACCGATCGCATCTGTGTCAACACCGCCGCACCGCTTGCATCCCCACGGACAGTGATATCGAGACGAAGTGCCTCATATCCGCCAGCACCATCACGGGCAACGACTGCGGCCATCGCCTCTTCATCCGCAGCAAAGGCAGTATCAAACAGTTGCCCAATATCCGTATCTGGAACGCCGTCATCTGTCGTGTCAGACGCTTCGAACTGCGTTTCGACGGTTTCGTTTTCTTCTGCGATCGACGCAATCACGTCGATTGGTGTCTCAACAGCAGCATTACCGTTTGCAAAAATGAACGTCACATCTTGTTCGCTAGCCGTCTCTGTAGCCGCAGCTACGCCAGATATGGTCGCTTCGTCGGTGACATCACCGCGTATCAGAATATCGATTGCGGATTCTTCATTAGCCCCGCCAAACACGGTATCAAGGTAGATTGCATGCTCTTTGATTTTGTACTCTCCGGGGCGGAACGGCTCTGGAACACTGTCCATCCAGGCCGGGCGATCCTCCGGGATGAAGTCGTTCTGATCAATACTCGTCTCGACATTTACCGCACCGTACACTCCGGCGAGACTCACCAACAAGACGATTGCGACGATTACCACTGGTGCGCGTTTGGCACCTACAGCACCAACGCCCAAGAGCTTCGCTGCGAGTCCCCCGGTACCGAATGCGGACTTTTGTCGGTCGATACCTCGGGCCTCCAAGAACAGCTCAATCTCATACTTTACTGCTGGGAGTAACGCACCAAAAATGACGAATGCGGCAATGATCCCCAAGCCACTCAGTAGACCAAAATCACTGATTGACCCTACGTCACTCGTCAGATTCGAAAAGAATCCGATTGTGGTTGTAATTGTTGTAGCACCGATCGCAACCACAACGCCAGTCAGACCTAGTACGGTCGCGCGTGTTACATCCGCACCGGGCTTTTCGCGCTCTTCTCTGTATCGCATCACCACGTGTAACGCATAATCAATGGAAAGCCCGATGAGGAGGAATGGAACGGCAATCAGAATTTGCGTAAACTCGATGTTTAACCAGCCAACAAATCCGCCCATCCATGCCAGTACGAGAACAATTCCACCCAATCCAAGCGTAATATCAATGATGTCACGGTAGGCGATCGTCAACAGCACTAAGACAAGTACGAGCGCAATCGGCCCAATCAGTGCAAAGCTTTCGCCGGTTGCCTGTCCAGCCAGCTCGTCGACAATTCCGGGGCCAAATGCGAACCGATCGAACTCACTGTCACCACTGGAGGCAAGCTCATTAATCGCAACTTGTGCGGCAACAAGCTCCGATGGAAGCTCGTCTGCGCTGGGCTCGCCTCGATCGTGGGTTACAATGAGTAGCTGCGCCTCGGCCGCCCCTGTGTCAGGATCGAACGTCGATGGGAAGAATCCAAGAATATCTTGATCGCCATCCTCAGTTAGATCGCTCACAATCTCCGCAATACGCGATTCCGACTGATTCTCGATCGCTTGTATCTGATCCTCAAGCGTTGGGTCGGACGGAGGCGGTCCGTCTGCATCTGCTAACGAAACAAAGCCAACAATATTCGCAAGCCCAAAACTCGGAGAGCCCTCCGAAAGCGTCGGGGCGATCGTCTCGTTTTCACGAATTGCTTGTTGCAGTTCCAACGACTCAAGCAACGCGTCTTTTGTCACTGCCCGATCGGAGCCGCTCTGGTCGCGAATGACAACAAGCGTTGTTACCGTTTCATCGCCAGTGTCAAAGTTGTCATCAATATACGCCGCCGCATCTGCCTCCGGTGAGTCGGAATCAAATCCAGCAATGACGAACCCACCATCGGTCATGGTGACGCCATAGCCGACCACACCGATCAAGAGTAAGACAATGAGAACGGTAGCTTTGCTGTGCTGTTGAATGAATTGGACGTATCGATCGACGAGGTCCATTACAACACTCCGGTCATCGCAACGGCAACCAATCCAACAACTGCAGCACTCTCATACCATCGCCTGCTTCGGTCTGCTGCTGCTTTTGTCTCCCCAACCGACACTGCCTGTGCAAGTTTTCCGGTCCCAACACCCAACAGTCCAACGAGAAGCATCCACAGTCCGATAGACGCCAGCACCATCCACCCTGATACGGTCCCCACCAGTGAAGCAATGGTATGCTGTGTCGACGTGAGATACACCTCGGTCAACAGTACAGTTGTTCCAGAGACTGCAACAACAGCCGCGAACCGCCGACCAATTGCTCGAACGGCATGTGCGGAAAGCCCGTCCTTGCGTATCGTTGGAACAACGATCGCAGCCATTGCAACCGTTGCACCTAACAACACAACCACAGCGACCACGTGGAGCGCTTCAATTACTAGTTGCCCAAAGCTCATACTGTCTGATACATGTTCTCTCCCTAATGCGTTAGGATAAATACGGATGTCGTATAATCCATAATAGATTATGAATGGCGAGGAACGGGATCGTGGAATTCTTTCGGCGGCTGATCGTGCCTATCTCAGGGGTGAAAAAACGTTCACCCACGAGCAGTCAAAACGAAATGCAGAAGCACGAATCAGAAACCGAGTCCGGGAGGCGACTATCGACTTCATGCTACTGGCTCGATTTCTCAAACAGAAGGATCGCGAGCAGATCTTTCAAAAACACCTAGACGACCCTGCGTTTCACAATGGGGTTCGAGCAGCACTCTCATTTTATTATCTCGGCTGCAAAGAGGCCGGGCTCGAATTTGAGCATGTCTTATCGCCAGCGATCAGAAAAGCCGAAGAAATCTATGCAGTCAACCGGCTCGGCAAAACTGCAACCGTTGACCTCACGTTTGTGGTTGACGTCGATCACCGGCAATCTACTGACGATGTGGCCGATCGGCTCAAAACAGGCGAACCGGTCTCACCACCTGCACTGTTCTCGTTGATGGTTGATGGCCACGATGTGATAGAGCAGGTTGATACATTCCGTATCCGTCTTGGCGTTGACACAGGCTATCTTGATGAAGCAGAGTTCGTTGCATCGCTCGCGGATCATTTGGATGCAACAGCGGTTGATTCGGACGATCAATACGCAGTCATCAGGCGATGACATCCTCCTCGCCGTAAACGGCGGGACTCTCTCCTTGAGTCAGGTAGTCTTGTATTCTCGATCGGTAGGAATCAACAACCAATTTCAACACCCACACCAACAAATCAACTACTGTGTACGATCGAATCCTGATTCCAACGGACGGAAGTGAAGCTGCAGTCGAAGCGACCGCACACGCGCTCGACCTTGCGAAACGGCATGATGCGTCGCTCGATATTCTCAATATTGTCGATCACGAGCGTCTCGGGCGGATGGCACCACAGCTCGGAGCCGATCAAATCCGCGACGCACTCACCGCAGAGGGTGAACGATCAACAGCGCTCGTGGCTGATAAAGCCGACAGAGCAGGTATCGATACCAAAACGATCGTCAGAGATGGGATTCCTGCCGATACGATCGTCGAATACGCAGAGAATGAGGGTATTGACGTCATCGTCATGGGAACGACTGGACGATCGGGACTCGATCGGCTTCTGCTTGGCAGCGTTGCTGAGACGGTTATTCAACAGACACAGATACCCGTATTCCTTGTCAAACAGCCGAAAGATGCTGATAGCTCAGATTAGCTAACCACCGTCTCTCATCTCTAGGCAGTGCCTGCCAAATTTTTTATCAAGGCTACGTTATTCACTATCATGCCACACAATTGCAGTCGAAGGAGGGTGTTCCTCCAGGTTGGTGGCTGTCTGGGGGTCGCCTCGCTCACTGGCTGTATTGATAGGACACTGCGCCGACTCGAGAACATTCCAGAACCGCTTGAGGGGCCCCATCTACTTACCATCGAAGAGGTGACGGAAGAATCAGACTCCGACGAGCTCCCAGTCGAACTTTCGTACGAGGTTGATGATAGACGGATTGCCGAAGACGACCCTGCGCGTCTCTCGATCAGTCTGAAAAACACCAGTGATCAAACACTAATGTTACGTGCTAATGGCCCTCCCTGGCCGTTCGGTGTCCGCATGTTGCTTCCAGAGGATGGTCACGATAATGATGATGGTCTGGAGCCGGTTACGATGTGGACTGATACCTACGAAGAAACCGATGAGGTCACGACAACACGACATCGTGAGGTTCGGAGTGCTAGCGATAGGCACGTTCATGAGGAACTATCAGGTGGAGAATCGGTCACGGAAAACTATCGACTCTACCTCGATTCTGCATACTTGTCAGTCGGAATATACCGTATGACAGTGGCAGCACGAGTAGATGGAGGGGTAACAGAAGGCTCGCGCCGGATTGATTTTGACAAGATCACTATCGAATCTGAATAACCTCGAAACAGCTGTGTATACCGTTTAAATATAATCGTGTGCGGCGAGTCGATCGACCGCCTCACGGAGTCGCTCTTCGCTTGCCGCATACGAGATTCGAGCATACCCTGGTGCGTTGAACGCACTTCCAGGAACGGTTGCAACGTGTGCGTCCTGAATTGCACCCTCACACCATGCCTGGTCGTCGTCAGCAACAGGAAGCATCATGTAGAATGCACCATCGCCCACTGGGACATCAACATCGTGTTCTGCAAAGAGCTCAACAAGCATATCTCGGCGCTCCGAAAATGCCTGCCGCATCTCTTCAACGGCATCATCAGTTCGCTCCGAAAGCGCCTCAATACCAGCATGCTGTACGAAGTTCACTGCACAGGAAACCGAGTGCGAATGCAGTTTACCGGCCTCTGCGATAAATTCTTCAGGCGCGTGGAAATAGCCAAGCCGCCAGCCAGTCATCGAGAACGCTTTTGAGAAGCCGTTGATTGTCAGTGTCCGATCGCCCATCCCATCAAGCGATGCAAGCGAGGTTTGTTCGACACCGTAGGTAATTCGCTCGTAGATCTCATCGGAAATCACTGCGAAGTCATGCTCAACCGCAAGGTCGCGGACACCCTCAAGCGCTGCATCAGAAAACACAGCACCGGTTGGGTTTGATGGTGAGTTCACGATGAGCAGTTTGGTCTCATCCGAAACAGTCTCTGCCAAGTCATCAAGTCCGGGCTCAAGTTGGAAGTCATACGGTGAGAGATCAACCCGCGACAACGATCCGCCGGCGAGTTTGACCATTGCCTCATACGACACCCATGCTGGATCGAGCAAGACAACCTCATCTCCATCGCCGATGAGCGTGTTGATCATCTCATACAGCGATTGTTTGCCACCGGGAGTAACGATGATCTCACCTGCGTCTGCGTCGATGCCGTTTCCACGGAGTTTCGTTGCGATCGCCTCACGAAGCGCAGGAATTCCGTTCGATGTGGTGTAGCCTGTGTGCCCTGCATCCATCGCATCTTTTCCAGCCTCAATGATGTTCTCCGGCGTCGGGAAATCAGGCTCTCCAACCGAGAGATTGACAACATCTTCGCCCTGTGCCTCTAACTCGCTTGCAAGGTTACTAATTGCAAGCGTTGCGCTCGGCTCTACCCGTCCAATTCTGTCTGCAAACTCGAAGTTCATGCTAGTACCTCAACCATATCGATCGCTGCGTTTACCGCTTCCGCTCCTTTCTCGATTCGTTCTCGTGCCTCCGCCCCACTCATTCCAGGTCCACTCACGCCAAAGGTGACCGGTTTGTCTCGATCGAGACTAAGTTCGGTCAACGCTTGTGCGGTTGCATCAGCGATGACGCGATCGTGATCGGTATCTCCTTCGACGATCGCTCCAATCACTGCAACGGCTTCAACGTCGCTCCGACGTGCGAGACGGTCGGCCGCAAGCGGAGAATCATACACGCCTGGAATCGGTATTGTCTCAACAATTTCTGCGTTACGCTCGGCGGCGGCGCGTTCGGCTGCTACCTGCATCTCTTCAGTGACTGACGCATTGAATTGCGCCACCACAAGCCCAAGTGTAACCATATCAAATCTATCCGGCGGTTACAGCAAAGAACTACCGTTACGATCTGAGAGTGGTTAATTCAAGCAGCGAACAGAAGAGTTGTATTCCCGCAGTGTTCATAAAACGTATATGCGTGGGCTTGCCGACCCCGATCGATCCGAGCGAACACTCCTTGTTGTGCTCGGTATTACGCTCCTTTCGCTTGCTGTTCGGCTCTTTGATCTTGGTGGGCGTGTGTTCCATTGGGATGAAGGTCGCGTTGGCTACTGGACACTCCGGTATATCGAGACTGGGTTTTTTGAGTATAGCCCGATCATCCATGGCCCATTCCTCCCGATTACAAACGGCTACATCCTCTCGATCCTCCCTGCCACAGATGCGAATGCACGGCTCATTGTGGCGATCGTTGGTGGACTCCTCCCGCTTTCAGCGTGGCTCTTTCGTGAGCGACTCCGCGATACAGAGGTAATTGCGCTCTCTATACTTCTCGCATCCACGCCAATCTTGCTGTACTACAGTCGATTTATGCGGAACGATATTCTCGTGGGTGGATTCGCATTTCTTGCCTTTGCGTTTGCAGTTCGGGCGATCGATACGCACGATATCCGAAAGCTCTACCCTGCGGCATTCTTCCTTGCACTTTCGTTTACCACAAAAGGGAACGCAATTCTGTATGTTGCATGTTTCGGTGGTGCACTCTTTCTGGCGCTTGATCACAAACTTGTTCGAGAATCTCGACAGAACGGCTCGCTCAAAACAACGCTCCGAAACTGGATTACAGCAGCACGATCGGAGCTTGCGAAACGCTCAGGACGTATTCATACTGCTCTCTGGATCCCACTCCACACTCTAGGACTTGCGGGAACATTCCTTGCAGTGATTGTGTTCTACTACACTCCACGTCCGGAGTTTCACACCGCCCTTCGAGAGCCATCACAGTGGGGTTGGATGCTTCATGTATCGACGATCGGTGCCGCGGAGAAACTCTACGATCTATGGTTCGACAGTGGGCTACAGGGGCACGACTATCTTCCATACCTGTTTGATCTGACAGAGACACTCGTCTACGGTGCTGGGATCTTGATCGTGTTTGCTGTTCTTGGATTTATCGCAGACGGATATGCGCGAGCCGATCTTGATACGGAGACTGGCTCACGGGCGATTGTTGCGTTCACCTTCTATTGGGCAGTGGCAAGCGTCATTGGCTACCCGGCAGCAACCGATATCCGCGCTGGCTGGACAGCGACACACGTTGTACTCCCGCTTTCGATACCAGCCGCTGTTGGGCTCGCCTACACGTATCGGGTTGTAAGAAACACATGGCAAACACGAACTGAATCGGCTACGTCTGCACCGTCATCAGCACAGCCACACGCGACAGATGGTGGGACAGACACAAGTGAGACTGTCAGTGGTGAGGAAACAACTGAAACTGAGACCGAACACAACGCCACCCCACCCAAAGCAAGGCGCATTCTTGGATTGCAGCGATCACACGCACTCACACTCACGTTGGTCTCTCTACTCCTGCTTGGGGCTGTCGTTGGGCTTGCTGCGCCAAACGCAGCCTACTGGAACTCAACGAATCCAGACCATACGGAGATGGTCCAGTGGGCACAACCGCACAACGACGTGAAACCAACGCTCGAAGATGTCGATCGCGTCATTCGCCATACGGACACGGGTGACAGCGCTGACGTGCTCTTTGTTGGAACAGCCAATCCAAACAATGCTGACGATGTGACACTGTATCTCGAAAATGAGTCCACTGCGGAGACAAAACCAGTAGGTGGACCGGCATGGCACAGTCGGCTCCCATTCCCTTGGTACATAGAGCGCGCAGGTGGCCACACTGAGAGCGTTCCACCGGAGGCAACTGCTGATGAATTTGTTGACGATGCACCGCCAGTCATAATCGCACGTGATTGGGACCGATCGTGTGACGATGAGGGCGATCGCTGTCTTGATGCGGCATTCAGCGATGACTACGTCGCATACGAACACGAGGCCCGACTGTGGGCCTACGAGCTTGTGTTCTATATTGATGAAGAGGCACTTGCCGATGCCCGTGCTGCAGATGGACTCTCCGATCGGCGCGAATAACGCATAAACGTGTGTATGTGGTCGACCTTTGTGGGAACGTTTATGCACTAACATCTACAATCGATCGACCGTGACCCTCACTGTCCCAGGACCAACTGTTGGCGTTATTGGCGGGGGCCAACTCGGTCGGATGCTGGCTGAGGCTGGTTCGCCGCTTGGTATCGAACTGATCGTGCTCGATCCAACACCGGAGTGTCCAGCATCGCTTGTTGCTCGTGACCAGATTGTTGGCTCATTCGATGATCCAGATGCCGTCGAACGGCTTGCAGAGCGTGTTGACATCCTTACCTTCGAGATTGAACTGGCCGATCCGGATGTTCTCGAACGGGTAAGCGACACATACGACGTTCCAGTTCATCCCGATCCCGAGACGCTGCGGATGATACAGGATAAACTCATCCAGAAGGAGACGCTTGCACACGAAGGAATTCCTGTGCCGGAGTTTGTCGGTGTCGCAGGGAAAAAAGATCTTACACGGGCGATCGAAGAACTCGATGGCGTCATGGTAAAAGCCCGTCAGGGTGGCTATGATGGACGTGGAAATGCGCCCGCGATCGAACCGGAACACGCCGAACATGCGATCGAATCCGTTGGCGGTGATCTCATGGCAGAGGCATTCGTCCCCTTTGAGCGCGAACTCTCCGTGATCGGCGTCAAAGGCGCAGACGAAATTGCGACCTATCCTGTTACGGAGACGATTCACGAAGAAGAGATACTCAGAGAGAGTGTTGTACCTGCGCGCGCGGATCAGGCACAACTCGATCGAGCGATCGATGTCGCTGAAGATGTTCTTGAGCTGCTTGATGGTCGTGGTGTCTACGGTATTGAGCTGTTTGAGACACAAGGTGGTGAGATTCTTGTGAATGAAATCGCACCTCGTCCGCATAACTCGGGCCACTGGACTATCGAAGGCGCAGAAACCTCTCAGTTTGAGAATCACCTTCGCGCAGTGCTTGGGTGGCCGCTTGGCGCAACCGAACTTCGTGCCCCAACCGTGAGTTCAAATATCCTCGGTGATGTCGAAGAGCCTGAGCCAGCAACGCTTTCTGGGGTTGAGTCGGTACTCAAAACGCCACATACGCAACTTCACTGGTACGGCAAACATAACGTTAGACCGCTCCGAAAAATGGGGCATGTGACTGTAACTGACCCGACAGCAGATCCGGATAACTTGGCTGCGAGATCCAATCTACTTGACCACACCCGAGAGACGGTTTCAACACTCACCTTCACACAATCCACAGAGGAACAATGACACAGCCTGCAGAAATCACCGACCTTATTGCTCAGTTAGAAACGGAAGCCGACCAACAGCGTGACCCGGAGACAACACCTGATGTCGGAATCATCATGGGATCGGACTCCGACCTACCAACCATGGAGGGTGCATATGATGCCCTCCTTGCGTTGGGATTTGAGGAACAAACAGACTTTGAGAATCCTCCGGAGAGCAGATTTACGTTCGAAAGCTACGTCATCTCCGCACACCGGACGCCTGGGCTGATGTATGCATACTGTGAAACGGCAGCCGATCGTGGACTTGATGTTATTATTGCAGGTGCGGGCGGAAAGTCCGCTGACCTCCCGAATATGACCGCATCGATCGCCTACCCAATTCCGGTGATTGGTGTTCCAGTTCAGGAGAAGTCGGTTAGTTCGGTTATCGGGATGCCAACAGGTGCGCCGATCGTCGCGGTCGACGCTGGGAAATCATTTAATGCAGGTCTCTCTGCGGCCCAGATTCTCTCTCGGGAGCATACGGTGCTCCGCGATCGACTCAACGACTACCATACTGACTTACAAGCCGGTGTTGGAACGGTCTCAAAACAGCTCCACGACCTTGGCCGAGACGGGTTCAAAAATCAACAGTAAGCGCTGCGCTATTCCCAGTTGTGCAGCGCGTCCTCGAATATCGCGTGAACGTCAGCTTTTGTAACCGGTCGTGGATTACACCTGAGCAGTCGCTGTTGACTCTCTACTGTTCGTTCGGCAAGCCAGTCGATATCATCTTCTTCAATTCCTGCAAGTTCTGTGAGGCCGCTTGGGATCACTGATAGGTCGCGTTGGAGCCGAATATACTCCTTTTTTGCCTCATCTGCGGCCGATCGGGTGCTCATCCCGCTCGTGTCCGCACCTAACATCTCTGCAACCCTCACAAACCGTTCTGGATCGCTTGCAACGTTGTATCCCAGTGTTGTCGCGGGTGTCAACGCAGCGATCGTCTCGCCATGATAGGTGTGATACCGATTCCCGACTGGATACGCCATCGCGTGACAGACGCTTGCTCCCGCCGTCAACCCTGCAATGGCACCGAATAGCGCTCCCCGTAGCATTGCCGACCGTGCTTCCAAATCGTCGCCGTTGTTGACGACGCGGCGGATGTTGCTGGATAAGAGGTCGATCGCTTTCTCGCTGAACATCTCCGTCAGGCCAGTTCGTCCAGCATACACTGGTCGATCGCGTGGATCGGACGGACGCAAGAGCGTGTCGTATGGGTGGGTTGTGTAGCCTTCGATCGCATGTCCAAGCGCATCCATTGCGGACTTTGCAGACATCTCCGGATCAAGCGTTGTCGTCAGCGTTGGATCAAGCACTGCGGCATCCGCACGGATATGATTGCTCGAAATCCCCTCTTTGATCTCTTTTTCAGGAACCGACAGGATCGCAACCGGTGAGATCTCAGATCCGGTCCCAGCGGTTGTTGGCATGAGCACAAGCGGCGGGCCGGATTCTGTAAGCGGCTCTCCATCGCCGGTCGGTGCTGCAATGTAGTTGATTACCTCGCCACCGTTTGCGATAATCGTTCTCGTCGCCTTTGCAATATCCAAACAGCTCCCCCCACCAAGTCCGATGTAGAAGTCATAGCCCGCATCACCCATCTCTTCGCGAACGAACGAGACACACTCATCGACGATCGAAATCGATGGCTCACGCTCGGATTCGTCCCACACATCAGCCTCGTACCCATCTGCTTCTAGTTGGTCGGATACTCGATCGACGTGCCCGAGCGAGACGAGCGTGTCATCTGTGACAATAAGCCCACGACTATCTGTCGGCACGCCGAGATCGGCGAGCTGAAAACCAACTTCATTCGTTGCGTCCGCTCCGAACCGTATCTGTGGCATCTGGATATGCCACACGGACTCTGTGGAGAGCTCATGTGGCGATGCAGAGACCGATCGTTCGTAGCTCACTGTCCCCACCCATCCTGAATTGTTGCAAACTGATCCGGGTCGTGTCCATAGATAACCTCTGCATCGTGTTTTCGTTGGAGATTTTTGATCAGTTGTAGACTCTCAAACCAGTACTGTTTGCCCCACAATAGATGTGCACCAAGTGCGATCTCATCTTCATAATTCTCTTTCTGGTACAACTCATCGCCAGTGAAAATCACCGTCCCATCGTCATCTAGATGAATCATCGTCCCTGTTAGCCCGGGCGTGTGTCCGGGAAGTCTGATGAACTCGATATCCTCGAAGTGCGTTTCACGATCGCGATGCAGTATTTCCCAATTTAGATCGTGATCGAAGTCATCGAGAATGTATGCGCCGCTTCCTTCTGTGGTTTTTGCGCTGTAGTAGGCATACTTAAACTCCTTTTCATGCACGAATATCGGCACGTCAGTCCCATCGAAGAATTCCAAGCCACCTGCATGATCCAGGTGTAAGTGCGTCTGAAAGACGTAGTCAATATCCTCAATTCCAAACCCAGCCGCTTCCAGATCGTCATCTAACCGATGTTCGTGTGCGTCATACGGATAGAACGCCTGCGAGAGCGCATCCGGCCAATGGCCATTAAGCGCGTCATGATGAGAGCCGGTGTCCCACAAGATGGTTCCTTCCGGATGTTCGATTACAAGACTCCACACTGGAATCTCACTATAGTCTGTATCCGGGTTTGGTTCATCCTTTGTTCCAAGCACATGACCCTCCATCATATAGCTGAGGTCACATTCGAGCGATCCGCGATCGAGTACGTGAACAGTTGCATCTACCATAAGTTATGTTAGCACCGTTTGTATATTATGTAAAATAATTATAAATTTAATCCTCAGTGGACAGTTTATCAGCGACGCTGTCATCTCTGTTGTTTTTTGCGCTCACACTAAGACACGGATTGGACTATTTTCACGTGTTCGTCGCTAACCCGACCGATTTTACGTGGCGCCAGAAAATCAACGCTTATACGGGTGGGTTTCCAACCGTCGTACGTTACGGAGAACCCGGTATGTCATGGATCGCAATCGGCGCACTGGCGGTCGTTGGCGTAGGCATCCCATTGGGGATGATGGCTGCGTCAGCGTTACTTCGACCAAGTGTGCCGGAACAAGGAAAAAGCGCTACCTACGAGAGCGGTGAGATTCCGACGGGAACAGCGCGCAGCTTCAAGTTTAACATTCAGTACTACATGGTTGCGCTGCTGTTCGTTGTGTTCGATATCGAAACCGTCCTCGTGTTTCCGTGGGCAGTCATCTACAGCGACGCTGTAGAGGTTGTCGGCATAACACGAGCGCTAGGACCGATGTTACTTTTCATCGGAATCCTACTCATCGGTCTTGTATGGGCGTGGCGGAACGGTGCGGTCAGTTGGACCAAAAGTCCCCGTGCTACCCGTCGTAAGACAGAAAGAGGAGACGCATGAGCAGTGATCAACCGTTCATAACTGACGATTCGCAAGTATTGACTGAGACGCGTGATGCCCGACTCACTGGGCAGGACGACCGGTTCAACTCTCGGCTTCGTGAAGCATTCGGCTCGTCGCCGTTTATTCTCACAAAGTTCGACAAGTTCATGAACTGGGTTCGTGGCTCGTCGATGTTCATGCTACAGTTCGGTATTGCCTGCTGTAGTATTGAGATGATGCACACCTACGCCGTCAAGCACGATCTTGACCGTTTCGGTGCGGGTGTGCCTCGAGCATCGCCACGACAGGCGGACGTAATCATCATTCCCGGAACGATCGTTTCGAAGTTCGCTCCGCGTATGAAACGCGTCTACGACCAGATGCCAGAGCCAAAGTTCGTGATCGGCATGGGTTCATGTACGATCTCTGGTGGGCCATTCCAGGAAGGATACAATGTCGTCAAGGGTGCTGAAGAAGTTATCCCAGTTGACATCCATATTCCTGGCTGCCCACCACGACCAGAGGCACTCGTCTATGGTGTTGCAAAGCTCCAAGAGCGGATTGCAAACGGTGAGTCTTCACCGGTTGTCGTCAAACCATACGAACTTGAGCAGTTTGGCGACTTGAGCCGCGATGAGATTGTCGATCAGCTTGCAAAAGAGATTGATACAGACGATCTGGTTATGCGATACAATTGGGCTGATTCACCATGAGTTTGGAAGAGCCACTCCCAGATACGGTACAAGAACAGTCCGCTGACGATCTAGAAGCGCTTCTCGGCGATCTGGTTATTGGCCGCGAAGAGCACATCAATGCACCGGGATTCGTTATTCGACCAGACACAGTACAGGAGTCGCTTCGACGTCTTCGCGACGACGCTGGATTCGATCACCTCTCCTGTGTCACCGCACAAGAGTATGAAGACCGATTCGAGTCGATCTACCACTTGAAAAAGTTCGACGACCCAACCCAAGAGGTCAGTGTCGTCGTTCCTGCTGATAAAGAAAACCCGGTCAGCCAATCCGCAGATGCGGTCTTCCGTACTGCAGACTGGCATGAGAGAGAAGCGTACGACCTTGTTGGAATTCAGTACGAAGATCATCCAGACCTTCGTCGTATTCTTCTTCCTGACACGTGGCAAGGCCATCCACTTTCGATGGATTACGATCAGGATCAGCCACAGATCGTTGCACTGCGAGAACACGCGAACCCACTGCAAGAAGATCACCGAAGTGAGACGGACAGTGATACGATGTTCCTTAACATCGGACCACACCATCCGGCAACACACGGTGTGCTTCACGTCAAAGCAACCCTCGAAGGTGAGCAGATCGCAGATGTTGAGTCTGACCTTGGCTATCTCCACCGATGCGAAGAGCAACTTTGTCAGAACTCGACCTATCGTCACCAGATCATGCCGTATCCTGATCGGTGGGACTACATTTCCGCTGGGTTGCTCAACGAGTGGGCATACGCGCGTGCGGCCGAAGACCTGAACGATATTGAGGTCCCAGAGTACGCACAGATCATCCGAACGATGGGTGCAGAGCTGTGCCGAATGGCGGCTCACTTCCTCGCACTTGGTACGTTTGCACTCGATGTGTATGGGGACTTCACGGCAATCTTCATGTACGCAATTCGCGATCGTGAAGAGGTCCAAAATATCCTTGAAGATCTCACCGGCCAGCGACTGATGTTTAATTACTTCCGGCTCGGTGGCGTTGTCTGGGACCTTCCAGAGCCACGCGATGAGTTCTTCGAGAATATTCGTGACTACCTCGATGAGCTTCCAGAGCACCTTGAGGAGTACCACGATCTCGTCACCGGAAATGAGATCCTCCAACTGCGAACGATCGGAACCGGTGTCCTTCCACCAGAGGTGGCAAAAAGCTACGGCGCAACTGGACCGGTTGCCCGTGGATCAGGTATCGATTACGATCTCCGGCGTGACGATCCATACGGCTATTACGATGAGCTTGATTGGGATGTCATCGTTGAGGATGGCTGTGACAACTACAGCCGACTCCTCGTTCGAATGCAAGAGGTCGAACAGTCTGCTCGAATCGTTGAGCAGTGTATTGATCTACTTGAAGACTGGCCGGAAGATGAGCGAAACATCCAGTCTAACGTTCCACGAACGCTTCGACCGGACGACGACACGGAGATCTACCGTGCAGTTGAAGGTGCAAAAGGTGAACTCGGGATCTACATCCGCGCGGATGGGACCGACAAGCCAGGCCGATTTAAGATTCGGAGCCCGTGCTTCTCGAATCTCCAAACACTCCCAGAGATGTCCAACGGCGAGTATGTCCCTGACATGATTGCTGCACTGGGAAGCCTTGACATTGTTCTTGGTGAGGTGGACCGATAATGGGTATGGGAGCACTTGCACTTCAGACGGAACAACTCCTTCCTGAGCAGATTGCAGAACTGCTCGGACTAAGCGGTGTCCCCGGAGAGATCGTAGGTGGTCTTATTGGTGCATTCCTGATCGCAAACATCATGTTGACCATGACTGCGATCGCAGGACCGTGGGCAAAACGGAAAATCACCGCCGCGTTCACCGATCGTATTGCGGTGAACCGAATCGGTCCGTTTGGACTGCTTATTATTATTCCTGACGCGGTTCGATTGCTCTCGAAAGAGCTGATCGTTCCAGAGGGTGTCGATCGCCCATCGTGGGACCTCGCACCGATTATTCTCCCGGCTTCCGCACTGCTCGGGTTTGCGGTTATCCCGATGGGTGACCTTGGCCCGGTAAACATACACCTTGCAGATCCAGAAGCAGGACTCGCGATCGTCTTTGCGTTTGCGTCGATCGCATCCGTTGCACTGGTGATGGCAGGCTACGCATCGAATAACAAGTACTCGCTTATGGGTGGACTGCGCGCAGTCGCGCAGAACATCGCATATGAGATCCCGCTGATTATCACTGCACTGTCTGTCGTGATTTTCGCTGGAACGCTTCAGATGAGCGAGATCGTTGCAGCACAAGGAACTGCACTCTTCACTATCGCTGGCGTGTCAATCCCAGCATGGTATGCGTTCGTTAATCCGTTCGCGTTTGTACTGTTCCTGGTTGCAAATATGGCTGAAATTGGCCGTAATCCGTTCGACATTCCAGAGGCACCAACCGAGATTGTCGCCGGATACCAGACCGAGTACTCCTCGGTCTACTTCGTCCTGTTCTACCTTGGTGAGTTTATTCACATCTTCCTTGGTGGGGCAATCATGGCTGTTGTGTTCCTCGGTGGTGCCGCAGCACCGATCCCAGCGCTTGAGTTCATCCCAGGCTTTGTCTGGTTCGTAATCAAGATCTGGGCGTTCTTCCTGTTCACACAGTGGTGCCGTTCTGCGCTACCACGTGTTCGGATCGATCAACTGATCGAAATTGGTTGGAAAGGAATGCTCGTGCTTTCCTTTGCAAACCTGGTTCTCACGGCCATCATCGTGGGGGTGATCATCTAATATGATTGGACTGCTCAAATCGATGGCAACAACGATGAAACACGCACTGGACGGGAAGACGTTTACCGTCGAATATCCCGAGACTGCACCTGAAGTGAGCCCACGGTTCCGTGGTGTCCACAAGTTCAGCCAAGAGCGCTGTATCTGGTGTCGCCAGTGTGAGAACGTCTGTCCGAACGATACGATTCAGATCGTTCAGGACGATATGCGAAACGGCGAACAGTACAACCTCCACATTGGACAGTGTATCTACTGCCGACTGTGTGAGGAAGTGTGTCCGGTTGATGCGATTTTGCTTACGCAAAACTTCGAGTTCACCGCAGACACGAAAAACGAATTCGTCTACAATAAAGAACAGCTCAAGAACGTCCCTTGGTACAAGGGCATCGATCCGCTCAACTCGCGCAACCCAGATCGAAGCGCGTGGGTCGGTGAGGGTGACGGCGAAATCGACTATCAGTGAGGTAAAACACCCACAGTAGTCACCTGATTTACTATTATGTGTATGATTAATGACATATAAACGGGTAAATCGGGCCGTTCACGGATCGTTCTCGAAATCTTCAAAGGGATTCCTATAGGAAAGTCACACAATGGTTTATGAGACCATCGCGTTCGCGCTGTTCGCCCTTATCACATTGGGCTTCAGCCTGGGTGTCGTCTTGGCCAAGGATGTGTTCCACGCATCTTTGCTTCTTGGCGGTGCTCTGTTGAGCGTCGCGGTGCACTACGTGATGCTGCAGGCAGAGTTCCTCGCAGCGATGCAGATCCTCGTCTATGTAGGCGGAGTTCTCATCTTGATCACGTTCGCCGTAATGCTCACGCGAACCGATCCGGAGGTGAGTAACGTATGACAACTGATGAAACTGAGAGTGCCGGATCAACAATGATTCCCGGCCTTGCAGCGATCGGCCTGTTTATCGTAATGGCTGTCGCGTTCGTGCAAGCATCCTTTGGGGAACCGGTTCTGTTCCCCGAGGGAGAAAGTATCGTCGCGCACATCGGCTATGCGCTGTTCGACTTACAAAATGACATGGGAACGATCGCCTCGGAAGGGTTCTTAGCAGCCTTTTTGATCATCGCGATCGGTCTCGATGTCGCAGTCGATAGCGCGATCTTCCTCGCAAAACGCGAAGAAGGTGGTTCGATCGTATCCGCAATTGCAGATGGTGGATGGGAGTCACCGGCTGATGCACCAGATGCAACAGCTGACACCCAGCCGCTCAGCGATGGGGGTGACAAATAATGGTCCCACCAGAGTACTATCTGTTGCTTTCAGCAGCCGTGTTCTGTATCGGGCTGTTTGGTGTCCTCACGCGAAAGAATGCGCTCTACTTTTTGATGTCCGTTGAGCTGATGCTTAATGCAGCCAACATCAACCTGATCGCATTCTCGCTGTTTTGGGGCAACATGACAGGGCAGACGTTTGCACTGTTTGTGATTGCGCTTGCAGCCGCAGAGGTTGCAATCGGAATCGGTATCATCCTTGTATTGTATCGTAACTTCGGCACCGTCTCCGTTACAGACGCAACGACGATGAGGTGGTAATAAATGGTAGCTGCATTTGATTTTGTTCCGGCGATCGTTCTTTTGCCGTTTGTTTCGTTCCTGATCGCCCTCTTTGCAGGCAAATATATGCCAAAGGGAGGTGCGTTAGCGGGAATCGCGGCTACAGCTGGCTCGCTCCTCCTTTCGATTTGGGTTGCGATTTCGCTGCTCGGTGTCTCAGGTGAGCGAATTCATCAGGAGACCATCTACACGTGGGCAACCGGTATTGGCGACCAACCGTGGGAGCTGACCTTCGGTGTACTCATTGATCCGCTGTCAGCGCTCATGTTGATCATCGTCACGTTGATCGCAACGCTCGTGCACGTATTCAGCCTTGGATATATGAACGACGAGGGCGAAACTGGTCTTCCACGCTACTACGCTGGACTTGGCCTGTTTACCGCTTCCATGCTTGGGTTCGTCGTCGCAGACAACCTGCTTATGGCGTTCATGTTCTTCGAGCTTGTTGGACTCTGTTCGTTCCTTCTGATCGGCTTCTGGTTCCGCCGTGATGGCCCACCATCCGCAGCAAAGAAAGCGTTCCTTGTCACCCGATTTGGTGACTACTTCTTCCTGATTGGTGTGGTCGCAGTGTTCGCAACGTTCGGTACTGCACAGTTCGCTGGCCCGGAGTCGTTCCCTGTACTCGCTGAACAGGCGGTTGCAGGCGATACCAGTGTTGTAAACACCACATTCGGTCTTGAGCCGACACAGTGGTTCACGATCGTTGGACTGCTTGTCCTCGGTGGTGTTGTCGGTAAGTCCGCGCAGTTCCCACTGCACACATGGCTTCCTGACGCAATGCAGGGTCCAACCCCTGTCTCGGCACTGATCCACGCAGCAACAATGGTTGCAGCAGGTGTCTATCTGGTTGCTCGGATGTACGGCTTCTACGCTGTCTCCCCAACCGCGCTTGCAATCATCGCGTTCATTGGTGGATTCACTGCGCTCTTTGCGGCAACAATGGGTGTTGTCAAACGGGAGATCAAACAGGTGCTTGCATACTCGACGATCTCACAGTACGGGTACATGATGCTCGCACTTGGTGCAGGCAGCTACGTCGCAGCAACCTTCCACCTGATGACACACGCGTTCTTCAAGGCACTCTTGTTCCTTGGTGCGGGTGCGGTCATCATTGCGATGCACCACAACGAGAATATGTGGGACATGGGTGGATTGAAAGACAAGATGCCAGTCACCTACGCAACGTTCCTTGCAGGATCGCTTGCGCTTGCTGGGATCTTCCCATTCTCAGGCTTCTGGTCGAAAGACGAGATTCTGTATGAAGCGTTCATTTATGGTCTCAACGACCCACTACTTCTCGGTGGGTGGGTAATGGGTCTGCTTGCGGTTCCAATCACCGCATTCTACACCTTCCGAATGGTGTTCTTGACGTTCCACGGTGAGCCACGATCGGAGACTGCTCGCAACCCACACGGCTTTGGGTGGAACGTGAAAGGACCGCTCTCGGTGCTTGGTGTTCTTGCAGTCGTTGCAGGATTTATCAACATGGTTCCAGTGCAGAAACTGACTGGAATTGAGCTTGACTTCCTTACCCAGTACCTCGACAGTGGTGGAGAAGGCCTGACGTACTCCGGATACAATGCACTGCTTGCAGAGTACGGTGGCTACGAAGCAGGTGTTGTTGGTACTGAAGTAACGACACTCCTCATTGCTGCTGGCCTCTCGCTTGGGCTTGCAGTGACCGGACTGCTCGTTGCGTTCAAACTCTACAACGTTCCTGAACCGGTCGAGCACACTGCAAAACTCGGACAGGTCAAAGACGTACTGTACAACAACTACTACCAAGACGAATTCCAGGTCTGGATCGCACACCGAACACAGTCTGTCGCAGCAGTCGCGGACAAGTTCGATCAAGGTGTTATCGATGGCGTTGTAAACGGAGTCTCCTCTGTGAGCCTCTTCGGCGGTCGTCGGATGAGAAAGCTCCAGACAGGGCTTGTTACTAACTACGCTGCATTGCTCACCCTTGGGCTTACGGCGTTGCTTCTCGCGTTTGGTCTCCTCGGAGGGTGGTTCGTATGATTATTGAAGCACTTATTGCATTCACCTTTGCAGCCGCACTGCTCGTCTTTGCAGTGCCGAATAAGTATGCTGGAAAGGTGGCATTCGGTCTCAGTTTGGTTCCCGTCATTGGGAGCCTCTACATGTGGTCGCTGTTCGAATCCGGCGGCAACGCCCTGACGGGCGGTGATATCGCCTTTGAAACGATTATTCCGTGGGTTGAAATTGCAGGAATTCAGGTCCAGTGGTTTGTCGGCGTTGACGGTATTAGTCTGCCGCTCGTCGTTTTGACCACATTCTTGACCTCGCTTGCGATCGTCAGCGCGTGGACGCCAATTAAAGAACGACAGAGCCAGTTCTACGGGCTCATGCTCTTCATGGAGGCAAACCTGCTTGGTGTCTTCATGGCACTTGACTTCTTCCTGTGGTTCATCTTCTGGGAAGCAGTCCTTGTGCCGATGTACTTCCTTATCGGTGTTTGGGGTGGTCCACGCCGAAAGTACGCAGCGATCAAATTCTTCGTCTACACGAATGTTGCGTCGCTTGTGATGTTCATCGGATTTATGGCGCTCGTCTTCGGCCTCAACGTCGAAACGTTCGGCCTTCCGGAGATCACACAGGCACTTGCAAACGATCAGCTTGGAACGTGGTTCGGCATTGCGCCTGACACACTCAAACTGATCGCCTTCTTGGCACTGTTCGTTGGATTCGCAGTGAAAGTCCCAGTCGTCCCAGTCCACACGTGGCTGCCGGACGCTCACGTTGAGGCACCAACGCCGGTTTCGGTTATGCTGGCTGGTGTCCTTCTGAAAATGGGTACCTACGCACTGCTTCGATTCAACTTCACAATGCTGCCGGAGCAGGCAAGTTTGCTTGCAGTTCCGATCGCCATCATCGCTGTTGTTTCGGTTATTTACGGCGCAATGTTGGCGCTTGCACAGACGGACCTCAAACGGATCGTTGCATACTCCTCTGTCTCATCGATGGGATACGTGATTCTTGGACTGATCGCCTTCACCGAGTTCGGTGTTGGCGGTGCAACGTTCCAAATGGTTGCTCACGGACTCATCTCCGGACTGATGTTCATGTCGGTCGGTGTGATCTACAACGCGACCCACACACGGATCGTCTCGGACATGTCCGGGCTGGCTGATAGAATGCCGGTCGCGGTTGGAATTCTCATTGCAGGTGCGTTCGCGTACATGGGACTTCCACTGATGGCTGGGTTTGCCGGTGAGTTCTTCATCTTCGCAGGCTCGTTCGGATCGACGTTCCTTCCATACGCGCCGATATTCACCGCGCTTGCAATGTTCGGTATCGTCATCGTTGCTGGCTATCTGCTGCTTGCGATGCAGAAGACCCTCTTCGGTGAATACCGACTTGAGACGGATTATGAAGTCACGGCTGCACCACTGCACGATGTCGCACCAATGGCAGTTCTTCTGCTCGCGATCATCGCGCTTGGGGTCGCACCGTGGGTGTTCTTAGATATGATCTTCGACGCCGTTGCTCCTATCCTTGCTAACGGGGGTGGGCTCTAATGGATCCAACTGTTGTAACGACCGCAGCACTGCAGTCACAGCTCCCTGAGTGGACTGCACTCGGACCAGTCATCGTCCTTGGGCTGACTGGCCTGCTGCTCTTGACAATCGATGCAATCTGGCCAAAACGAAACGCAAACACAACGTATGCGATCGTCTCCGCTGCCGGTGCGATCATCGCACTTGGTATCACGGTCTGGTATCTGGTTGCAGGAACCGGCCAAGAAACCCACGGCGGTGCAATTACGCTGTTCAGTGAGGCGATCGTCGTCGATGGAATGGCGTTGTTCTTCACTGCAATCTTCACAAGCGTTGCAGCCTTGGTTATTGTGGCAAGCCACGACTATCTGAAAGGCCATGAGAACTCCGCAGAGTTCTACTCGCTTCTCATGTTTGCAACGACCGGGATGGCACTCATGGCTGTCTCGAACTCGCTTGTGACCGTCTTTGTGAGCCTTGAGATGGCATCGCTGCCATCATACGCACTTGTTGGATTCCTCAAGAAAGACCGTGGAAGCGTCGAGGCAAGTCTCAAGTACTTCCTCATCGGTGCGCTCTCCTCGGCTGTGTTCCTCTTCGGTATCAGCCTCATCTACGCTGTGACTGGAAGCCTGCTCTTAACCGAGATTTCAGCACAGTTCGCAGATGGTGGTGTGGCAGGATTCGCCGGCGTCGCAGGAATCGGTGTCCTGATGATCGCGGGTGGGTTCGCATACAAAACCGCATCCGTTCCGTTCCACTTCTGGGCACCGGAGGCATACGAAGGCGCACCAGCGCCAGTAAGCGCATTCCTTTCGAGTGCGTCGAAAGCAGCCGGATTCGTCGTCGCATTCCGTGTGTTCGCAGAAGCGTTCATGCCACTGCTCGAAGTAACCCCGGCGATCGACTGGGCGCTTGCATTCGCAGTACTTGCCGTGCTGACAATGGTTGTCGGTAACTTCGCTGCAGCAACCCAAGAGAACGTCAAGCGAATGCTTGCGTACTCCTCTATCGGTCATGCTGGGTATGCACTGATTGGACTGGCTGCACTGACTGCAGGTGGCCCACACAACGGAGATGTTATGGGTGCCGCAATGGCTCACCTGCTCATCTACGGATTCATGAATACTGGTGCATTCCTGTTCATCGCAATGGTTGAGTACTGGGGCGTTGGGAGAACCTTCGAAGATTACGCTGGTCTCTCACAGAAAGCTCCGCTTGCCTGTGTTGCGATGGCTGTCTTCATGTTCAGCCTTGCAGGACTGCCAGTGTTTGGCGGATTCTTCTCGAAGTATGCACTCTTTGCAAGTGCAGTCAGCGCAGGCTTCTGGTGGCTCGCCGCGGTTGGTGCAGTCACAAGCGCGCTCTCGCTGTACTACTACAGCCGTGTTGTGAAGGCGATCTGGATCGAAGAACCAAACGGAAACCTCGATGTAATCGAGTCGAAACCAACTGGTCTGTACGCTGCAATCATCTTCGCAGCTGTTGCGACGGTGCTCTTGCTCCCTGGCTTCCCAATCGCACTTGAAACCGCAGAGGCAGCCGCAAGCGCACTCTTCGCATAACGCGACCGATTGGATTTTTGTTTCTTGTTTTATTCAGTTAATTCGACCAGTGAACACGGTAGCGTTTTCCGAGTCGATAGCGACAGTACAGTATGGTCCGCCGGTTGGTGCTTGGACACGGCCCAGTAGGGGGAGATGTAATTGAGCAGCTAGCGGCTTCTCACGGAGATCTCTTTGTTATTACAGATGACGCTGGTTGGGTTACAACACTCCGCGATACCAATATTACTGCGGTCGAAGCTGACCCAACCGACACAGCAACATATCCTTCAGATATCGACTTGGTTGTCGTCACTGACGACACACCGGACACAGTCATTGCTGCGGCAGAGTCCGCTCGTGCTGCATTCCCGGACGCATTTATTACTGGTGTTCACACACCCGGAATGACGAATCAGCAACGACAACAGCTTAATTCGATTGTTGATCAGTCGATCGATTTTACAGAAATACTCTCCAAGCTTGTCCTAGATGCTGCATCAGGGGTTGGTGGGCAAATAACGGTCTCTCTCTCGGCTATGCTTCGATCGATCGACGGCCCGTTAGGAGTATTCGCACATGATAACCCAGATCCGGATGCGATCGCGAGCGCTCTGGCCTTCGCTGAGCTTGCCTCGAAGATGGGGGTCGACGGTCAAGCCTACTATTTCGGAGAGATCTCACACCAAGAGAATAGAGCGTTGGTAAATCTGCTTGAGATTCCAATTACGCAGTGTGACCCAAATACGTTTGACCCGAATGCATACGGCTCCATTGCGCTTGTCGATCACTCACAGCCCGGAATAAACAACAGTTTGCCGGAAGAGACACCAGTTGATTTTGTTATCGACCACCATCCACCTCGCGTTCCAATCGATCGAGACGGTCGGTTCGTTGATATTCGACCGGATGTCGGATCAACGAGTACACTCTTAGCGGAGTACTATCAGCGGCTCGGGTTCAAGCCTACAGAGCAGATTGCAACTGCACTTGTCTACGGGATCCGAACGGATACGAAGGATTTCACACGAGAGGTTTCTCAGGCGGACTTTGAGGCTGCAGCGTTCCTCTATCCATCCACCGATGAATCAGCCCTTGGACGAGTGGAAACTCCAAGTGTAGGCCCGGAAGTCCTTCGGACAACAGCAAAGGCAATCAGAAACAGGGAGGTTCGAGGCACTGCACTCACAACCTGCGTCGGCGAAATAAAAGATCGAGATACGCTGTCTCAGGCATCAGATCTCCTGTTAACAATGGCGGGTATTGAAACGACTGTCGTCTACGGATTTATGAACGGCGTTGTATATGTCTCAGGGCGGGCTCGTGGATCCAAAATTGACTTGGGTGAGACCTTCCGTGAAGCGTTTGACCAGATTGGAAGCGCTGGTGGTCATACAGATATGGCTGGTGGACAGCTTCCACTTGGGATTTTAGAGGACGTTTCAGAACCATCAAAACAAGAGCTTGAGACGGTTGTGAGAGATATTGTTGCTGGAAGATTCTTTGAAACACTCGATAGTGCACCACAAACACCGGTGTACGATGCCGATGAGTTGGCAGCGTTCCCAGAAGACTAAGAACGAACTCTATTTACCAAGCAGTTTTTTTCACCCCACCGCACGTAGCGAAAGCAATGACACAGAAGCCAACCGTCGGCGAATATATGACGCGAGATGTCGCAACTGTCTCGCCGACAGACACCGTTGCTGCAGTCTCAAAACGGATTGTTGAAAGCGAAGAGCATAACGGATTTCCGGTCTGTAAAGGCCGGAAAGTAGAGGGATTTGTGACGGCTCGCGATCTGCTGTTGGCTGATGACGCAGCACCGATTTTTACTGTAATGACTGAGGATCTCATCGTCGCGCATCCAGAAATGAAAGTTACTGATGCCGCACGAGTGATTCTCCGATCGGGAATTCAAAAGCTCCCTGTCGTTGATGATGCAGGTAATCTTGTTGGGATTATTTCGAATACGGATGTTGTTCGGAGCCAGATAGAACGGGCAACCCCAGGAAAAGTTGGAAAACTAATGCGGACACTCGAACAGATACACGACATTGAACTGACCGAAGAGCGCCGCCAAGTCAAGATTGCATCACTTATTCCAACGCAGGGGCGAGTGTATGCAGATGAACTCGAAGGTCGTCAGTACGAACTGCATCGAGGGCTTGCTGAGCCCCTTGTTGTGATTGACAACAACGGACAGCTGTATCTTGCAGACGGTCACCACCGTGTGCTTGCTGCAGACCAACTCGATATTGAAGAGATGGATGCATACGTGATCCTCATCGAGTCTCCAATTGAGTTGGGGATGGCAAAAACTGCTAAGAAGGAAGGGTTGGTTTCAATCTCAGATATCTCGATCGTTGATTATGCACGACATCCGCTTATTGAGACAACAGAACGACTGCAGTGAACCACGATTCGTAATTGGACCGATCTCGTTACTTGTGATTCGCCGAACCGAATGACTTTGTGCCTTCCTGTGCCACCTGCAGTATGAATACTCGCCGTGTACGTGTCGGCGTTGATGTTGGCGGTACATTTACTGATGCAGTGTTACATACCGAAACTGCTGTTTTCACCGCAAAAGTTCCAACAACCGCAGAACAAAGCAGCGGTGTACTGAACGCGATCGACGCAGTGTGTGCAAAAGCAGATATTGAACCTGATGAAATCGACTCGTTTGTTCATGCAATGACTGTCTCGGTCAACGCGTTGCTTGAAAATGACGGTGCAAAAACAGCATTGCTTACAACGGCAGGATTTGAAGACGTCCTCGCGATCGGTAGACAAAGCCGACCCTCACTGTATGATCTTTCTGTCCAAAAGCCACCAGTGTTAATCCCTCGAAGCCGCCGTATTGGCGTCACAGAGCGAGCAACCATCGATGGCATCGAAACGGCTGTTGATCCAGATGAGATTGAATCGATCGTAGACACACTCACGGAGACCGGCGTTGAGAGCGTCGCCATCTCATTTCTTCATGCATATGCACACCCGGAGAACGAACAGCGTACAGCTGCTCTGCTTCGGGAGAAACTGGATATACCGGTTTCTGCCTCACATGAGATTCTTTCGGCTTTCAGAGAGTATGAACGGACCGCAACAACGGCTGTCGATGCATATGTTGCACCAGCGATCGATCGATATCTCGGAAGCCTGAGCAAAACGGCGACAGAGCGGGGGATTCAGCGTCCCCGCATTATGCAAGCAAACGGTGGCATCGCCGCAGTCGAGACGGTGCGAGAGACACCAGTCACAACGGTTCTTTCTGGACCTGCTGCTGGTGTTGTGGGTGCAAACACAAATACACCTCCTGGGACAGATGTCGTGACGTTCGATATGGGCGGTACATCAACTGATGTAAGTCTGATCCGTGACGGTACAACCGAAATGACAACAGCAGCGACAATCAATAATCAGCCGATTTCGATTCCGATGGTTGATATCCACACCGTTGGTGCTGGTGGGGGGTCGATCGGTTGGATTGATGATGGTAGTGCGCTCCGGGTCGGTCCACGCTCTGCAGGCGCAGAGCCGGGTCCTGCATGCTATGGCCACGGTGGGGTGGAGCCAACAGTGACAGACGCGAATGTCGTATTAGGCTATCTTGGAACCCAATCAACAGTTGGTGAATCACTCTCACTGGATCGAAGCGCCGCTGAAACCGCCGTTGATCAACTGGTAGACGCCGCTCAATTAGACACTCGGTTGGAAGCCGCTTTCGGCATCCATCGAATCGCAAATGCAAACATGACACGTGCGATCCGATCGATAACCGTTGAAGAAGGCCATGACCCTCGATCGTTTGAACTGGTGGCATTTGGCGGTGCGGGGCCGGTACATGCAGCGGCACTCGCTTCGTCACTGGGCATACAAACGGTTCGGATCCCATATGCGAGCGGAGTTCTCTCTGCATACGGGCTGCTTGCGGCGGATGAAAAGCACACCGCTGTAAAGACCGTCCGGGAACCACTGGATTCGGTATCTCCGTCAACGATCGCTGCCGTGCTTGAGTCACTTACGACCAACGTTGTTTCACGATTGGACTCGCAATTTGATCCCAGCGATGATCGCGTTACCGTCACGCACACTGGGGCACTCAGATATCGCGGTCAAAGCTTTGAGCTGCCAGTTGAGCTACCAGACCCCTTCGATCGTCCCGTAATTGCAGACAGATTCCACACTGCGCACGAACGGGCGCATGGATATCAGCTCTCTGACCCGATCGAAATCGTAACGGTCCGATCGACACTGATTGGGCGGCGTGACCCGATCTCGATACCATACTCCCCGGACGGTACGCCGTTCACTGGCACACGATCGGCATATTTCGATGGTGAGTTCCGTGAGACCTCGGTCTACAGACGAAACTCGGTGTCACCAGAAACCGACATTACTGGTCCTGCTGTTATTGAGTCGGCAGAAACAACGATCGTCGTTCCACCACAATGGGGTGCGAGTACAACAACAGATGGCACCATTGTTCTCTCAATGGAGGGTTCACAATGACACGTGAGATCGATCCAATTACGCTCGAAATCATCCGAAATCAGCTTGAAGGAATTGCAGAGGAGATGGGTTCTGTCCTCATTCGAAGCGCATACTCACCAAATATCAAAGAGCGACAAGACTGCTCTACCGCATTGTTTGATCATACGACAGCGAAACCACGAATGATTGCACAAGCAGAGCATATCCCAGTCCATCTAGGGGCGATGCCGGCAGCAGTGGCTGCAGTCGTTGCCAAAGATCCCCACCCAGGAGATGTCTGGGTATTGAATGACCCATTTACAGGTGGGACACACCTTCCTGATGTAACAATGGTCTCGCCCATTGCACCTGATGGTGAGATAATTGGCTACGGTGTTTCGAGAGCCCATCACGGCGACATCGGCGGGATGACGCCGGGAAGTATGCCTGCTGGTGCACGCGAAATATATCAGGAAGGACTGCGATTGCCACCAGTTCCGATCGTTACTGGTGGTGAAATAAACCAACATGTGTTGTCAATTCTACTGGCGAATGTTCGTAATACGACTGAACGACGAGCAGATATTCAGGCACAAATTGCAGCCAATACGCGCGCAGCAGACCGGCTCAAAGAGCTCCAGGCCGAATACGGGAGCGAACTGCTTCCGGATGCATTTGATGCGGTTATAGACTACTCGGAAACACGGATGCGATCGGAGATCGCTTCGCTTCCGGATGGGACGTACCATGCAACTGACTATCTGGAGGGAGATGGGATTACAACGGACAATATAACCATCGCTGCGGCAGTAACCGTGCAAGGGGAGACACTTGCAGTGGACTTCTCGGGAACAGACGCACAAGTTGCAGGGAATACGAACGCTCCACGAGCGGTGACAGAGAGTGCGGTCTATTTTGTTGTTCGAGCAGTAACAAACCCGGATATTCCACCGAATGAAGGCTGTTATGCACCGATCGATATTTCGGTTCCTACAGGATCTCTTCTCGATCCAACGGCGCCTGCAGCTGTTGTTGGTGGCAACGTTGAAACAAGCCAACGAGTCACTGATGTTGTCCTCTCAGCATTCGCTGAAGCACTCCCTGAATCAATTCCCGCACAGAGTCAAGGAACGATGAATAACCTCATAATCGGGAGCCGTGAGAGCAGTGGATTCACTTATTATGAGACTATTGGCGGTGGCTTTGGTGGACGTCCAACGGCAGATGGTCTTGACGGTGTCCAGGTTGGAATGACAAATACCAAAAACACGCCGATCGAGGCAGTAGAGGTTGAATATCCAATGCGTGTGGAGCGATATTGTCTTCGTCCAAACAGCGGCGGTGCAGGTATGTACCGAGGTGGCATGGGAATTGAGCGATCGATTACGATCTCTGTCCCTGCAACGGTTTCAGTGCTTTCGGAACGCAGGATAATTGGCCCCCGTGGCGTTGCCGGTGGGCGCGATGGCGCTGTTGGCGAGAACCTTCTTGACAACGAACAGGTTCCAGGGAAGTTTACTCGTGATGTCCCAGCAGAAACGACGGTTACGATCCGAACACCTGGTGGAGGCGGATATGGCGATCCCAAAGCACGTGATCTTGATGCAGCAGCAGCTGACTGGCTTGATAAACTGGTGACAACAGACAAAGACACGTAGTGTCCCTGGGTTCACTCTTGTTTGTACTTTGTCTGCCACGACTGACAGATACGGTCTGCGGCCTCCTCATCGGATGCAATTGTTTGTTCATACGATCGACCACCCGGTGCCTGTTCCAGTTTGTCTAGGCGTAGTACAAACTTCCCATCTGTACGCTTTCGTTTTCTAATTGTGACATACCCATCCGATCGCGCCCATTCGTCGATCGTCTCTGTCGCCATTGTGTGGTCCCAACTCATATCGGTCTTTTTGTGCTGGCGATAAAAATAGTATTCTACGGCCGTGGGGTAAATCCATCACCGAATGTGAATCCACTGAACCTTTCTGCGGTATTACATGCTGGGCAGATGGGGAATCCAAGAACGGTGTACTCAACGCTTGTCGACCGCTTGACTGTCCCACATGATTTACAACGGAAGTATGATTCTTGTTCAACTGACATACTTGATAGTCACAGTATACTAACTTATTCAATTACCCCCTGTTAGCTGTTAATGGGCGATTAAAACGGAATTCAGGGGGACGGCAGCTATTTGCAGACGCCACGAGTGCACTATGATATGCACGATCAGTTCGGTACGCGACAACAGGCAGTCCAAACCCGTTTGCAGCAGGTGGGTGCGGATGCATTAATTCTGTTCCCCAGCCGCAATCTCCAATACCTCACGGGATTTTATGAAACACCGAGCGAGCGGCATTTTCTCTATATCCTTCCAGCTGTGGGTGAGTCACATGCAGTCGTTCCTGCACTCGCTGTAGAGCAGTTTACTACAACTGTTGCTAACATAGAGATAGACATTCACTCGTGGGATGATGCCACTGGGCCGGATGCTGCGCTTAGCCAAGCAGTTACTGCACTCTCACTTGCGGACGGTCACCTCCTTGTTGACGATTCTCTGTGGGCCCGATTCACCCACCATCTTCGAGAGATCGCACACGAGGCGACATTCGGGCTTGCCAGCGAGGTCTTATCTGATATTCGGATGCGAAAGGACGCTGCAGAGCGTGACGCACTTCGTCGGGCTGGTGCGGCAGCTGATCAAGCTCTGGAAACTATTCGATCGCTTGGTTCGGATGCGATCGGTCTCACTGAAACGGAACTCGCACACACAATCGAAACGGAGCTCACAGCCGCGGGTGGAAGTGGTGTTTCATTTGAGACGATTGTTGGCTCCGGGCCGAACGGAGCCATGCCACACCGCAGCCACAGCGATCGAGTGATTCAACCCGGTGATCCAGTTGTGTTGGACTTTGGCACCCGCGTTGATGGCTATCCATCTGACCAGACACGGACGGTCGTGTTTGCTGGTGAGCCGACAGCTGAGTTCAAAACGGTACATAAACTGGTCAAGCAGGCCCAGCAGGCTGCCGTTGCTGCCGTCTCACCGGGTATGACCGCAGGCGAAGTGGATGCTGCCGCACGCGATCGGATTGAAGCCGGCGGGTATGGCGAACAGTTTATCCACCGGACTGGGCATGGTGTCGGTCTTGAGGTACATGAAGCACCAGATATTGTCAGCGGAAGCGACACCGTTCTTGAACCGGGGATGGTGTTCAGCATCGAACCGGGAGTCTATCTCAAGGGGCAGTTTGGGGTTCGGATCGAAGATCTCGTTGTTGTTACTGAAGATGGCTGTGAGCGGCTCAATACGACCGACCGTGGCTGGGACTGTTGAGCAGGCGATCGTTCTGCGAGAATATCACGTAATCCGTTTGTACATCCCTTTTGACTCGGGCCGTACCGGTTCAAACCCGAACCGCTCGTAGAACCCATCGACATCCGCAATAAGTGTGATATACGCGGATCCGACTGCATTCATATCCAGATACGCCATGAGCCGTTCCATAATACGCGTCCCAACACCGTTTCCTTGATGATCCGGCTCGACTGCCATATCCGAAATCAGATAGACTGCACCGTCGTCTCCAACGATTCTTCCCATCCCGATCGCCCGACCGTCATGATACACGGTCACAGCAAAGATCGTATTCGGGAGCCCCTTTTCAACAGCAGCCAGCGATCGGGGGGCCATATTAGCCTTCTCACGGAGTCGGATAAAATCGGCTGGAGCGGGTGGTTCTGTCGTAAATGTATACTCGTCCATCAAAAACAACTGCGTCGATTATTCGTCGTCGCTTTCTTCATCCTCGTCTGTGGCAAGCAACCCATGCGTTTCGAGAATCTCTTCGAGTTCCTCGACAGAGTGCTCGTGGTATGTTTCGGTTTCGGCGTTGATCGTTGCGACACCAAGTCCGGTTGGCTCAAGGCCGTCATCGCTTGAGGCGTCCTCAAGCGCTTCGAGTGCAAGGGCGATTCCGTCTTCGAGGCTCATCTCCTCATCGTACTGCTCTTCGAGGTACTCACGAATGTCTGCTCTGTTTGCGCCGATCGAGAGCGCCTTCCACTCGTATGGTGTTCCCGATGGGTCGGTTTCAAAGATTCGTGGTTCGCCATCCTCGATACCGCCAATAATCAGTGCGACGCCGAACGGTCGTGCGCCACCGATTTGGGTGTACTGCTGGATGTGATCCGTAATTGTTTTTGTGAGCGTCTCGATGCCGATCGGCTCGCCATATCGGAGTCGATTAACCTGTGACTCACGACGGGCGAAATCAATCAGCTGGCGAGCATCTGCGACGTGGCCTGCGGACGCAACACCGATATGCTCGTCGGCTTTGTGAATCTTTTCGACGCTTTCTGGCTCCATCAGTGGCGATCGGCTTCGTTTGTCTGCCGCGAGGATAACTCCTTCTGCGGTACGGATGCCGATGCTTGCGGTTCCTCGTTTGACAGCCTCACGGGCATACTCCACCTGATAGAGGCGACCATCCGGCGAGAAAATAGTAATTCCTCGGTCGTAGGCTTGTTGTTGGGCTTGTCCCTGCATAGTATCACTAGTACTCAATATCGAGTTCAGTCGCGCCAACGAACCCTGATGGCAGCTGGATCTCCACCAGGCCATCACGCCGATATGCGGGGTGGCGTCCGTTCGCGAACGCGACGTCGTTCTCTTCAGATATTCCGGCCGCGCGTCCTAAATACCTTTCCTCACAGGCACGGACCGTGCCCGAAATTCCACGGACATGGATACCGACAGCGGTTCCGGATACCCTCGACACACAGGCGATCGCCGCTCGTGCCCGATCGGTTTCTTCTCTCCGGGTTCGAATCACTGCCTCACCGACTCCGTCTTCAAACCGGCAGCTGTACACTGTGAGGTCGACGTCCGCACTCCCTGGATCACCAAGCAGATTGCCTGCCGAATACCACAACTCTCGCTGGAGATCTTTTCGCCTGATATCTGTATCTGGGTCTGTCTCAATTCCAACCGCAATGTAGCGCCAGCGCTGTCGGAAATGTTTTGGGAGGTGCTTCATTGCACTACGGTTTTGTCGCGATCGACTGGCACGCGCTCGCCGACGAGGACACCAACCTGGTCGTGTATCCGCTCCACTGCCGTCAGCGCAAAGCCGGCATCGGTGAACATATCTGCTAGTGCACCAACGGTTGCGGGATCATCAACGTCCGGACTGTAGAACGGAACGTCAGGGTCGGGCTCCCCGAAAAACATCACATCCCCCAGCACGAACCGATCGGGCTTATATGCCGCTATCTGTTGGATTGCCTCGCGTTTCTCCTCATCAGAGAGGTGATGTAGCGCATAGTTTGAGGTAACAATCGTCACCTCACCATCATAGTTTGGCTCGCGGAAGCGTCCAATTCCGAATGTGACGTTCTCGATTCCTCTTTCTGCTGCTTTTTGTCTCGCTTGCTCAAGCATCCCCTCACTAATATCACGCCCAATCACCTGTTTTGCAGCCGGTGCAAGCGCGAGTGCGATCGCACCCGTTCCTGTGCCTAAGTCTAATACCGTATCGTCTTTTGTTGGGGCAGCGTGATCGACGACAAGCGAACAACAGGCGTGATACTCCTCGCTTTTTGAATCATCATATTCGGCTGCCTTTTCGGAAAATCGTGCCGCGTGTTCCTCAACTGTCTTCTTCATACCTACCACATTTGACCCCCGGTGCAATGAACGACTCGGCCATCCGTTCACGATTCCGACCTGCAAGCCGCTCCCACTCAGAAAGCCCTTGTTCGATCATCTCTTTGCTAAACCCGATCGCTTCACCGACTGCAAAAAACTCACGAGGCGCTCTGAGATGTCGGTGTGATTCCGCACGATTACTCACGACATATGGGGTGTCGTACTGCAAAACAAGCTCACGAAGCTTTCTAAGACTCTGTAATGACTGGACTCTGTGCCCCCCAGTCTGTCGGAACGCCGGTCCAAAATCAAATTCGACACGAACGCCGTGCTCCTTGGCTGCTCGTGCAAGGACATGGTTAAAATCACCATTGTTCTGCATTGGTTGGGTAAGCACATCAACTCGATCCTGCTCAACCGCAAACCGATTGAGTGCGTTTGTCCCGCCGTTCACTGCTAGTATTGTGGCCGATCGGCGAAAGTTACCGATTGATCCGGATGCGCTGTCCGGGGAATCCGCATCAATTTCGATTCCGCGGACAACATCAACACCGAACCGATCGTAGATTGCCTCACGATCAAACTCAGCCTCACGCGTTCGGACGACAATCCCGCTGAACCCATAGCGTGACGCAGTTGCGGCATATCTGCTCACCGTTGTGTCGCCATTCGGATATGCAGCCACCGCTTCGTACATATACCCGTTTTTGTCGGGGGATGGTTTGGTGTTTGTGCTTTCAGAAGCCGCTGCTACGGCTGCGGTGGTTGTGTGTGATTTCGTGATTCTCTAACGCCAAACGCACGAGTAACACCGTTTGTCCACCCAAATCCATCTTGAAGGTCGTACTCGCCACCACCAGCCTCGCCTGTTGCATCGACGACATCGTACTTCTCGACTACCTTGCCCTGCTCATCGAACACGCGCTCTGTCAGCGTCCGCCACCGGGTTGCGATTCGATCGGCAAATTCTGTCTGCCCATACTGGTCGAGTCCTTCGACAGCAAACCACTGTAATGGCGCCCAGCCGTTCGGATAATCCCACTGTTGGCCGCTTTCGGTGGGTGTTGTTACGAGTCCACCTGCTGAGAAGAACTTCTTTTCAAGTTGCGTTTTGACTGCATCGGCTCGATCGTCCGCAGCAACACCAAACGTCAGTGGCACAACGCCCGCGAGCGTCCACTCCTCTGTTGTGGCTTCCGCGGTGAAATCGTAGTCGAAATAGAACTGCCTCTCGGCATCCCAACAGTAGCGTTCAATCGCATGTTTCCGCTGTGCTGCGCAGTCACGATATGACTCTGCGGCGCTCGCCTCTCCAATAGCGTCATGCCACCGTGCAAGCGTCGATTCGAACCCATACATGATCGCATTAAGATCAACCGGCACGAGTTCCGTTGTTCGAATTGTTTCCAGCCGATCGCTGTCACGGAGCCAACGACTGCTAAAGTCCCAGCCGGACTCACAGGCTGCGCGAAGGTCTCTATACAGCTGGTTTCGATCGGCGACAGGCACGTTCTTAGCAAGCTCGACATCCTCTTTGTATGACTCTGGACGTGGATCTGCTCGATCGTCAAAGTAGCGGTTACACACGGTTCCATTCGGAAGCCGTACAACACGACGAGATGCTGGGTCTGCGGCAGTAACCGTCTCTGCCCCATCCATCCAGAAGGTGTACTCTTTGTCGAGTGCGTTGAGATATGGTTTCACTGCCGCAACTCCATCTACTCGCTCCAAGATTGAGACCAGCTTGAAAAACAGCGGCGGCTGGGATCGAGAGAGGAAGTACAGCCGATTCCCGTTTGGAATATGTCCGAACTCATCGATAAGATACGCAAAGTTGTCACACATCGATCGTACAAGGTCGATATTGCCTGACGCTGCAAGTCCTTCTGCGGTGAAGTAGCTGTCCCAATAAAAAATCCCACTGAATCGTCCGCCTGGAACGATATATGGGTTGGGGAGCGGAATACGTGACTGTCGGTTGGTGGTCTGTACTTTATCCGAGCTGCGAGTGAGGTGGACCCAGAGGTGGTCGATGTGTGCATCCAATGTTTCTGCGCTGTGGGTAAACTCGACTCCGGGCTCTGCGGGAGGTTCAAATGCACGATCGACGAATGCCGCCAGATCAAACGATGGATCATCCAACTTCGAAACGGCAGCCGCAATTTCGTGCTCGTCAACAACTGGTGTGCTATCGACGAATCGTTTCGAATCCGCAAAGAGTCCAGCACGTTGGACGGCCTCAAAGAGTGGGCCAGAGAGCTGTGGATAGGTTTCTGTTGGATGCCCGAAAGTCATATACTACGGTTGTAGTAACGCGGGCTAAAAGGAAGTTACGAGTCGATATCTGCTCCGGCGTTGTTTGCAGCATGGATAACATCAACTGCGGCTCGATTTTCGTCAACGTCGTGTACTCTAATCACATCCGCTCCTCGATCGGTTGCAAGCGCTGTCGCCGCGATCGTTGCAGCAAGCCGGTCAGCAGCATCACGATCGATGTGTCCGAACATGGACTTGTGTGAGTGTCCAACAAGCACCGGACAGCCAAGCGCATGGAACTCACCGATCCGGTTGAGCAGCGCAAAGCTTTCTTCGGCAGTTTTCCCAAATCCAAGCCCCGGATCGACGATTAGCTTCTCCCGCTGTATTCCGGCTTTTTCAGCTAGCAGCACACGCTCTCGAAGTTCGTTGATCACATCAGCGACAACATCATCATAGTCGATAATTCGATCGGGGTCAACCGGTGTATCGATCGAGTGCATAATAATCACCGGTACGTCACGTTCGGCGGCAAGCACACGCATCTGTGGGTCTTCTAGACCGGTAACATCGTTGATGATATCCGCCCCGGCGTCAAGCGCGGCTTCTGCGACGGCCGCTTTCCGTGTATCCACTGAAATGTGTACGTCTAACTCCGAAATTGCCGCAATAACGGGGACGATTCGATCGATCTCCGTCTCAACAGAAACTGGCTCCGCACCAGGGCGGGTGCTTTCTCCACCGATATCGATGATGTCAGCACCAGCTGCACACAGCGACTCTGCCTGTTCTTTTGCAGCCTCCAAATCAACGTACTCTCCGCCGTCATGGAAACTATCCGGTGTGACATTGAGAATTCCCATGATCGCGGTCTGTGTGTCCCACGGATAGTCGTTGTCCGCGGCCGACCTCGCATCCGATCGCCTAATCTGTCCGTAGATTATGTCTGCGATCGAAGACAACCCCGCTGATTGCTTCTGTAACGCTTCATTCAGCTTCGTGAAGGCGGCTGTTGAGCCAGTTAGTAGGATCGTTTGTAGCTCACCAGTCGTCGTCACACCCGAGACCGCACAGTCGCCACCGGCACGGACCATCGACTCACTGATGATGGCAGCTTGACGGTGAGAAACGGTGAGCTCGATAGTGTGATGTGTTGTTTGTTTGGCGAATCGATCGATCGTTTCAGTGTCCATCTCCGCATGGGAAAGCAGTTGCTGGGCACGCTCCTGATTCGGGACTCGCTTTTCTGTGGCAGTACGGGTTATTTCTGTTCGTACCTCTGCAACAAGGAATAGCGAGCCGGTAAGCAGAATACAATCTCGCTCGTTGGCTTTCGATCGTGCAGTTGCCAGTGCGTCCGAAACCGTTCCTGCAGTTGCTACATCTTCAGCCCCTGCAGCACCGAATACCTCCGCAAGGACAGCTGGATCCTCGGCTCGATCGAGGTTCGGCTCACAGGTAACCACTGTATCGGCTTTCGGAAGTGCACCAACCATCTCATCGTGATCTTTGTCATGCATTGCCCCAAAGACGAGGTGGAGGTTCTCATACGAGAGCGTTGAGAGCGTCTCTCCAAGCGTTTCACATGCTGCTGGATTGTGTGCACCATCGAGAATGAGAAATGGCTGTTGTTCGACGACCTCAAACCGTCCCGGCCAGTGCGCGTTTCTCAGCCCCCGTTCGATCGTCTCACTGCTACTTTCGAACCCTGCGATCGCTTCGAGCTGTTCAACCAGTGCGACTGCAAGCGCAGCGTTTGTTGCTTGATGCGCACCAAGCTGTGGAATCTGGCTTGTAATCGTCTGTCTCTCGGTTTCGATCGTGACTTCGGATTCAATATGATTCACTCGACCGTTATATGTTGGTGAGACCTCACTGCCTTCTCCAACAGTAACAACACTACCATTGACTTCCTCCACAACCGATCGCACCACAGCTAATGCCTCGCCAGTTGTGCCGGTGACAAACGGTTGGTTCGGTGGGGCGATCTTTGCTTTCGTTCGGGCAATCTCCTCGATCGTCTCTCCGAGTACACCAGTGTGTTCAAGCGTCACGTTGGTTACACAGCCACAGAGCGGATCGACTGCGCTGGTTGCATCATACTCTCCACCAAGGCCAACTTCGAGCACTGCAACATCAACCCCTTCGCGGGCAAAATACCAAATCCCCATTGCGGTCACAACCTCAAAGAATGTGAGTGGGTTTCCGGCAGCCGCTCGCTTGATCAAAAACGGCCGTGTTCTATCGATGAATTCCGAAATGGCTCCTTTCGAGATCATCCGCCCATCGATTCGAATTCGTTCCCGGACGGTCTCCAGATGTGGTGAGGTGTAGAGCCCAACGGTATAGCCTGACTCTCGAAGAATCGACTCCGTCATTCGAGCAGTACTTCCTTTCCCGTTTGACCCTGCAATCTGTATGAATTTCACGTCGTCCTGCGGGTTGTCCACTTCCGCAAGCAGTTCCGTCACCGACGCTGTACCGGGACGGACGGAGAACCGGCGGAGATCGAAAAGAAAGTTCGCGGCCTCGTAGTAGTCCATACTGCCGAATTTCGCTGCCGCCGCTTTAGCATACTGGTCCCGGACGATCGTTCACCGATCATCCCTCTACGCTTCACGCTCACTCGATGACGGCCGTATCAATGCGGTCGATCGCAATCCGACGGCCGATCAATCCACACACCACCAAGAGAACAAGCGGAAGGATGTAGCCACCTACCCAAACCGAGGTTGGCGACAGTGTTGTAATCGTTGCTCCAGCAGCCTCAAAGAGTGGCGCCGGTGCTGCGACAATGGAGGCCGCCTCTATGGCAAGGATTTCAAGCAGTGCAGGGATGACCGTTCCAATGAGCAGTGCGACACCCTGTTGTACAGTTGTACTGGAGAGTGCAGTGACGGCTGCGATGCTCGCACATAGCACGATCGGAATCGTGTAAACCACGGTTGCAATCATACTGGGTGGGACTACCTCCCGATCGCCAGCGATCGACGTTGCGCTGAGTCGTGGAAATACCGTCCCAACGCCTGCGGCGATGGCATTTCCGACAAGAATCAGAACCAATCCGATGCCACCGATCGCGGCAATCGTTAACAGTGGGTGTCCAGCAATGAGGCCACTCCCCACAACACCGATCACAACGACTGGCACACCAATCGTACGCGATGGCAGCGACAGTCCCTGAAGATACGTTGAACCACCTATCCCACTCGTGAGCAGTGCTGGCCGGACTGCACCGAGATCGCCAAACGGATTGAGGCTTGTTGCTGCACACAGAAACCACGGCACTGCGATCGCAATAATAATTGGAAGCGGCTGTAGCGCTGCCTCAATGCCAGTTGTCACTGCAATATTCCCAAGAAACACCGAAAACATGAACAGCGGGAAGATGAGAAACCACACCAAACTTGGATTTCGACGAATCCGAAGCAGTGAGACTGTCCCAATGCGATCGGCCGCGATCGAATCGGTCCAGAGCGGAACTGGTTGTCGTGCTGTATGCAGTGCACCATCCGGACTCGAAGCGACCGTATGAGGTTCGGACCGATCAGATTTGGGCTTCGAGTGATCCACTGGAACATCCGACCAGAGACGTGTTGCAAGCCGCGTCGTAAGCAGAACGCCGCCGAGCAACAGTCCGATCGAAACTGTAGTTCCAATCACCGCATACGATGGCACAACAATCACTGGGGTTCCAAGCAGCGCAAGATCAAGGAGCCATGCGATCGGTAGCTGCCCAAACACTGCCCAACTGAACAGCGTCGTGACGTTGTTGAGCATGATCCCCCCGAAAAACACGATTGCAATCACGAAACTCAGTATCGTCTTATATTGTGCGATAACGCGAACCCGGGTAACTAACAGCGCGGCGGTGAACCCACAGACCGCCCCAAGTGCGATCGTCGACAGAAACAGCAGCACTACCGTAAGCGGGATTGTTACCAAAAGCAGCGGTGAGGCAAACCCATACGCAAGCACAATTGTGATTAACCCCAAGATAGGGGCGACGTATGCGCCTGTTCGGAGCGTTTCTGCAAGCAGAATCCCGACAACGATCGCTCGGTCCGGAACAGTCGATCGGAGGAGATCAATATGATCCGGCGTATGCTCGTTTTGCGCAATACGGGAGGCAGAAATAAACGCAATAAATAGCCACAGAAATCCAACTGCACCTCCTCGAAGCTCTGGTGTAAGCGGTATTGCGATCGAAATCTCGTCACGCGCCTGTAAGAAGACATACGAGAACAGCGATAGCGGAAGCAGGCTGAACGAGAGTGCACCAACAAGAAGCACAACCTTCGCTGTGTCCGATCGGATCTCTCGACACGTTCGAACAAATTCCGTCCATCCAAGCTGTGTCCCAAGCCGAACCGACTCACTCATGCTGTGGCTCCGGTGCAGCACGCTCCATCCCTCCAGGCGGCTCACGCGTAATGGAAAGGAAGACGTCTTCGAGACTCTGTTTGTCACCGCTCTCTGCGCTCTGGACAAGTGCCATCGGCTCTCCTTCCGCAACTAATCGGCCCTCATTGAGCACTCCGACCACATCTGCATGCTCCTCAACGACAGGGAGAATATGCGTTGAGAGAAAGACCGTTTTCCCGCTTGCTGCGAGATCATCGATCATTGTCCGCATCGTCCGCGCAGCCCGCGGGTCAAGCCCACTTGTCGGCTCATCAAGAAAGAGGACTGCGGGGTCGTGCAGCTGTGCCTGAATGAACGCTGCCTTCTGCTTCATCCCCTTCGAATAGGAGGAGATACGATCGTCCAAATCGTCGATCAGAGAGAGTGCTGTTGCTAATCGATCGATCCGTTCCGTAGCTTTCTCGATCGGTATCTCCCGTAATCCTGCGATATACTCAAGCTGTTCTCGTCCAGTGAGTTCATCGTATAGTGGTGGTGTCTCCGGGAGGTAGCCAATGTGTTTTGCTACTGCAGATCGATTCTCGATCGACGCACCCATGATGTGTGCTGTCCCATGCGTGGGTTTGAGCAGGGTTGCCAATATCCGCATCGTGGTCGTTTTCCCTGCACCATTCGGGCCGAGAAAGCCATACACTGTGCCAGTCGGAATAGTTACCGATAAATCAGATAGTGCAACGCTCTCACCGTACTGTTTGGTGAGGCCGTTCGTTTCAATAGCAATCATGGAGGGTTTACTGTCAGTTCCGCTACCGACCCTATTACTTTTTTGCTGTCGTTAGTCGTGTCTGAAACAGCGCAGCCCGGTGAACGCCATCGCCATATCGTGTTCATCTGCCGCTGCAATCACGTCCTCGTCATTGACGGACCCACCGGGCTGGATCACCGCTGTAATCCCTGCTTCTGCAGCCGCTTCGATCCCATCCGGGAATGGGAAGAACGCATCCGAGGCCATCACTGCACCATCCGCATTTTTACCATCTGCATCCCGATTGGCCTTCTTCGCTGCCAGTTCAACCGCATCAACACGCGACACCTGTCCAACGCCAAGCCCCACCGTTTCAGTCCCTTTGGCGAACAGAATGCCGTTCGATTTGACGTGTTTGAGTGTTTTCCATGCAAACAGCATCGTTTCGACTTCCTCAGCAGTCGGTTCACGCTCTGTGACAAATTCGAGGTCAGTCGTATCTGGTGCCGCCAAGTCCCGCTCTTGGACTAATCGCCCACCAACGATCGGTTTCTCGGTTAGTCGCTCAGTAATCTCTCCAAGTTCGCCTACATCGAGGACACGAAGATTCTTCTTTTCGGTAAGGACATCGATCGCTGCCTCTGTGTAGCCAGGGGCGACAACAACCTCCTTAAATGAGTCAACGATCGCTTCCGCAGTGTGTGCGTCACAGGTTCGGTTCAGCGCAACAATGCCACCGAATGCACTTTTTGCATCGGTTCGAAGCGCTCTGTCGTACGCCTCAGACAGGCTCTCCGCAGTTGCCGCACCGGCCGGATTTGTGTGCTTAATAACCGCCGCTGCTGGCTCATCAAACTCTTTGATTAGGTTCAGCGCACCATCTGCATCGTTGTAGTTGTTATATGAGAGCGCTTTTGCACCTTCGTTGAGCTGTTTTGCACTGACAACGTTCGCCTCCGCACAGCCATCATTTGCGTACACTGCGGCATCTTGGTGTGGGTTCTCTCCGTACCGGAGTGTATCCGAAAGCTCATCAGAGACGAGCCGACGCTGTGGGAAATCCCCACCAGTATCGCCTTCAATCTCGACCGTTCCAGCCTCCGTATCGACTGTTACACGATCTTCTGCAAACCATCGGACTGCTCGTGGATAGGCTGTAAACTCACCGTCCTGTAGCACTCGTGTTTTGAGCGAATCTGCGTTGTCGGATTCGTAGACCGGAACTGCCTCTTGGGTTACGATCGGTCCGCCATCAACCTCCGAAGTTACAACGTGCACTGTGCAGCCAGTCATTCTGACACCGGCAGAGAGCACCTGCTCGTGCGCGTCCATCCCTGGGAACGATGGCAACAGTGATGGGTGGACATTGAGCGTTGTTGGTGCGTGAGAAATGAATGCCTCTGTTAGCACACGCATGTAGCCGTCGAGACAGATAATGTCGAAATCATAGCTCTCAAGCTGTTTGAGAACCCGCTCCTCGTGAGATTCACGTGATTCGTTTTCGTTCTTTGTCACAACTTCGGTTGGAATCCCTCGCTCACTTGCAGCCTCGATAACGGGTGCACCATCTGCATTCGTGAGCACGACAGATAGCTCTGCACCGCCGGGTGCTCGATCGGCAATATGCAGTAGATTTCGGCCACGGTTGCTTGCAAGCCCTGCGATTTTGATCATACCTGATTCTCTAAGCGCGGATGAAAAACTATTGCGGTACAGACTGTGAATATATCCACGTCCATGCATCTATTCTTTGTTCGAGGCGCGCACACACGTTTCTGATATACACGATACTGGTTATATTATTCTCAATCCGAAGACTGAACCGACATTCTTTTTTCCATATCAACTGGAGATGCGACCATGACGCTTCCTCGAGAGGATCCATTGGCTGCGGTTTCACCGCTTGATGGTCGCTATGCGCGCCGGACAGCACCGCTCAGTGGCTATGCAAGTGAATCGGCACTGATGCGTGCACGAACTGAAGTTGAGGTAGAGTACCTCATCGCACTGGCTGACCTACCAGAAACGCCGATCGAATTGGATACTGACGCCATCTCTGCACTCCGAGAAATCGTCTCCGAGTTTGATGGTGCTGACGCTCGACTCATCAAAGAGTTAGAGGTCAGCGGTGCACATGGATACACGGCAACTAATCACGATGTCAAAGCGATCGAGTACTTCGTTCGCATCCGACTTGATGAGTCCCCAGCGACCGAGGACGCAGAACGACTGTATCCATGGATTCACTTCGGGCTGACAAGTGAGGATGTCAACAACCTCGCACACCGACTCCTTGTTGGGGGTGCAATGGAAGACGTACTCATTCCTGCAGCAATCGATCTTCGAGACCAACTCACCGACATTGCACAGGAGTATCGTGACCTCCCAATGCTGGCACGCACACATGGGCAACCCGCAACACCAACGACGTTCGGTAAAGAGATGGCTGTGTACGCCTCACGGCTCGGTACCGCAGTTGCGCGGGCACAGTCTGCAACCGGAGATCTTAGCGGCAAGCTTGCTGGCGCGTCAGGAACATACGCCGCACACGTTGCCGCATATCCGAGCATTGATTGGCAGGTATTCTCCGAATCGTTCGTAGACACGCTTGGCCTGGAACACACCCGCTTGTCAACACAAGTGAACCCATGTGACGATCTTGCGACGCTATTCGACGCAGTTCGTAGCATCAACAACATCCTGATCGACCTCGATCGGGACATGTGGCTCTACATCTCCGATCGCTATCTCGGACAGAAGACCGTTGCTGGCGAAACCGGCTCGTCGACGATGCCGCACAAAGTGAACCCGATCGACTTTGAAAACAGCGAAGGAAACCTCTCGAAAGCAAACTCGGATCTTACGTTCCTTGCAGATTACATTACGACCTCCCGACTGCAGCGTGATCTCTCCGATTCTACGGTGAAACGAAATATCGGTGCCGCATTTTCGCACTGTTTGATCGGTTACGGGAAAACTGAGGCAGGACTCGATAAGATTGTGCCGAACGAGCACGTCATGCGCGAAGAGCTCGTAAACACACCGGAGATTATTGGTGAAGCAGTCCAGACAATCCTCCGCCGGGAGGGAGACACAGAAGCCTACGAGCGTGTGAAAGAACTCACTCGTGGGCAGGACGTCACGATCGAAGATTTCCATAATCTGTTTGCGTCTCTCGATGTTGACGAGAATGTCAAAACTGAGCTGCAGGCACTCACACCCGAGACATACATCGGTATTGCCTCAGGTCTTGTTGATGAAATCTGAAGCCATTTAATACCGGCTGCCGATCGCTTATATACTCATACACAATAAGAAATTTACCGCTTGCTAGAGAACTTATTGATGATGCCCTCCGACGACTACAGCGTGTTCGATGAGGACCGGGTAGAAACCACACATGAGACGGCTGCCGATCGCAGTGATCCTGGCGATGCCACCGACACTGAAGCTGAAACACCATCACTACATGATGAGGAAGGTGGCTGTCCAAAGTGTGGCTGTACAGAAGTTGAATTTGATGATATTGCTACGACTGGAACTGGATTATCGAAACTGTTCGATATCCAGAACCGGCGGTTTACCGTTATTTCGTGCACCGACTGTGGCTACTCGGAACTCTATCGTGGCCAGTCAAAAGGCAATGTTGTCGATTTTTTCTTTGGGTAACGGTCACTTACTGGCTTGAGTGTGACACAATCACCGGCGACACAGCACGTTTTTCAACGTCTTTCGTTGTTGAGCCGAACACAAACTGTTGGAGTCGGCCTGACTGTGGTGCACCAATAACGGTGAGGTCATAATACTGTGACTGCTCAATAATCGCGTCGGCTACGTCGTCTGCCTCGAACAGCCACGTGTCAAGCTCGATATCGCCGTACTTGTCGATTATTTGTGCTGCGGTCCCTTCGAGAAATTCCTCCCCGTCTGTTTCGGACTCCGGCGTTTTTACGTGGAATAGATCAACCGCAGTATCGTGTGCAAGCGCCACCGAAACCGCAGCCTCAACGGCAAGCGGCGAGTTCGGACCGTCCGTAATCGGCACCAAGATCGAAGCGACCGAATCGAGACTCATATCTCCCGTAATGGTAAGCACATCTGCAGTGCCACTAGCAGCCAACTTTGACGCCGGACTGCTCAAAATATCATCTAATACACCAAGGTTCCGATCGCGTTTCATGACAACTGCCGTTGCATTGCAGCGAGAAGCAAGCGATGAGAGGCCCCCACTCACTGACGGTGCGTGTTGCACTGCAACGGTCTTCTCACCCGTGTCCGTAAGCGTTGATACGGATTCTGTCGATGTTTCTTCGGAAAGACAGAGCCCCACATTTCGTTTTGCGGCCAGTACGGCACCGAGTGCTGCCGCTTCTGTTCGCACTTCCGGATCTGCGATCGGTGCAAGTAGACAGCTTTCTTTTGTGCCCCCATTGTCAGCTATCACATCGCCCGTCCCAGAGACGTCCGCGAGCATATACTCTATGTGCACCGTACCAACACATAAATTGACTCATCTTTCGGAAAACAGTCACGAAACCGTGACTGATCTAGTTTGTGACAAGCGATCGAACTGCAGCGAGAAGGATTTTCCCCGCTGTTTTCACGTCTGCAGTGTTCACGTACTCGCGCTCACTGTGGGCAACGGCACCGGTTTCGTCGGCTAATACACCGGGGCCAAATACAACCGTTGGTTTTGGCGAGAAGTAGGATGCCTCAGTTGCTGCGTCGAACGATCGAACCGTGCCACCGTTGCCGCCAGTTTCATCTGTTGCAACTGTTGTGAGCGTCTCGACAAGCCGATGATTTGGATCGGTACTAAACGCAGCAAGGAATGGTGACTCCCGCTCAGTAAGTGTGAATTCGACACCAACGGTCGGATCGACCGCCGAACGAACTGCCTGTTCAATTGCAGCGCTGAATTCATCTTCAGTCTCTGGCGGGATCGATCGGCGATCGAGCGTCAGTGTACAATGTGATGGGATTTGGTTTGTTGAATCGCCACCCGAGATCACGGTTGGTGTAAGTGTCGCATGGCCAAGCTGTAGATGTGGCTCACGTCCGTCATCAAACGCCGAAATCACTCCTAATGCATCTTCAACAGCCGAAATTGCATTGACACCGCTTTCCGGTTCCGCGGCGTGTGCATTCACGCCAGTCAGTTTGAGCTGCCCTTGGAACCGCCCTTTTGCTGCCGTACAGATGTCGAGGTTTGTTGGCTCCCCGACAATGTAGAGATCACCGTCAATCGGCTCGACGTTCGGGTGTGAAATCTTCCCAGTCAACGCTGCAGCCCCAAGCGAAAGCGTCTCTTCATCAGGGGTTACTGCAAGGGTTAGCCGACCAACGGCTGGTTCTGTCCCAATGAATGCAGCTAACAGTGCTGCGAGCGGCCCTTTTGCATCACAGGACCCACGACCGAGGATCCGATCGGAGTCGCGCCCGTATGGAACGTGTGGTGAAACCGTGTCAATGTGTGTATTTAATACGAGGTGCGGGCCTGCGTCTGGGCTATCGCTTGTTTTTGTTGCGATCGTGTTACCAGCCGAATCCACAGTTACGTCGCACCCGTGTGTCTCAAGCGTTTCAACTAAGAGCGCACGCATTTCAGCGACATCCTCATTTGAAACAGTCTGCACCGCATTTTCAAGAAATACGATCGGATCGAATGCTGCTTGTACCGTGTTCATTCTCCAGGAACAACGACGGATAGCTCCCCGTCAAACTCGTGCGCAACAGGCCCTGCCAGTGTTGCTGGCCCCCGATCGGGAACCACTATCTCTAATGTTCCGCCAGGTGGGGTGACGGTTACTGGGTCTGCCGTCTCAATCCGTCCAGTTCGTTTGGCTGCGGCAACAACCGCAACTGCACCGGTTCCACACGATCGTGTCTCACCTTCGACCCCACGCTCAAACGTTCGCTGTCGGAAGCCAGCAGTTGGATCGTCAGAATCGATCGGTGATGCGAGTGTGACGTTCGCCCCCCGTGGGAAGACGTCAGCGTGTCGAACTGCAGGTGCAACCGCAGTCAGATCAACATCGTCAACATCAGCAACGAATGCCACCGCATGTGGAACACCTGTGTTGACTGCTGTTACTGTTAGCCCCTCTACGTCGTCTTCAATCAGTGGGCCGTTGTACTCGGTTGAGAGTGGGACCCGTGATGGATCGAACGCTGGTTCGCCCATCTCGATCGTGATCGTTTCATCTTCAATCTGTGCATGGCGGGTTCCTGCTTGGGTGTCAATCATAAACTCGTCAGCACCGATTTGATCATGTCCCCATGCTGCGGTGCAACGAGCACCGTTCCCACACATTGCTGCAACAGAACCATCCGGTTGTACAAGTGTCATTACAATCCGTGGCGGAGTGAATCGATCCTCCAATCCAAGAAAGAGCACTCCATCGGCACCACGACGGCCGCCATCAGGAGAGTCGATTCCTGTCTCTCGATCGCAGTACTTTCCAGCAAGTGCACCCCGATCGGGTACAGGCTCAGCCGCATCAATAATCAAAAAGTCGTTTCCAGTGCCGTGGTATTTTTTAAACGAAATCGCGTGTTGTAGTGTCCTCATTGGTCGCTCCTGTGTGCCTTGTCAGCCGTGATGTTCCCGGTAAGCGTCTGCACTGCCCGGCCACTCGAATCCGTTTCAAGCGTCGTCAACTCCGAGAGCTGTTCAGCACGCCGTCCAAGGCGGTACTCACCATCACTGTGAACCACCTCTGCGGGCCGTGGTCGGGAGTTGTACGTGCTTGCCATCTCATATCCGTAAGCGCCTGCAATACCGATCGCAAAGATATCTCCGCGTTCTGGCGTTGCTACCGGTCGGTCTTCACAGAGTACATCAGCGGTCTCACAGATAGGTCCTGCGACTGTGACAGGTGTTACCGTACCATCACGTGAGATATTCTCAATCGGATGATATGCATCATACATTGCAGGCCGAAGCAGTGTCGTCATCCCTGCATCTGTACCTGCAACCAAGGTGTCTCTCGCTTGTTTGACGGTATTGACACGTGTGAGAAGCACACCAGCATCAGCAACAACGTAGCGCCCCGGCTCGATCGCTAACTGGACCGCATCTCCTGTTGGGGTTTCAACGGTTCCAAGCGCCTTTCGCGTCGCAGCTGCAACCGCATTGAGATCGAGCGGTGGCTCATCCTCGACGTATGGGACGCCAAAGCCACCACCAACATCTACATACTCTAACGCGATCCCTGCGTCTGCAATTTTGCGGGCAAGTTCTCCCATTCGCCGGACGAGTTCGCGGTGGTTTGAGAGATCGTCACCGGAGATCCCAGACCCCGCGTGCGCATGGATTCCAACAAACTCGAAACGTGCTGCAGCAGCACGTGCAACGTCGGCTGCGCGTTCGATCGGAACGCCAAACTTCGCTGCCGCGCCTGTTTGTACTTTTTTGTGGTGGCCTGCACCAACGCCGGGATTGACCCGAAGACAGACACGGCCGTCGAATCCGCGCTCGCTAAGTCTGTCAAGAGTGTCCGCAGAGCCGACTGTAACTGTTAGCTCGGGGTTGTCTACCCAGACATCAACCACATAATCAAGATCCTCTGCTGGTGGATTGACTGCCGTGTAGTGGATCCGGTCTCCGTCGAATCCTGCCTCGGTCGATCGAAGCACTTCACCAGCAGATGCGCACTCCGCGTCAAGTCCTGCCTCTCGAACGGTCTCCAACACTGCACGACCAGTGTGGGCCTTCACTGCGTATCGAATATCTGCGGCTGGAAATGCAGCTAACAGCCGCTGGCAGTTCTCCGCTACGCGATCAAGATCCATCACGTACAGTGGGGAGCCGTAGGTTTCACTAAGAGCAAGCAGTTCCGGTCGCGTCCACTCCGAGAGGCGTCGTGCTTCGGGATTCTTCCCGGACGATGCCACTAACTCGGTGTTCATTCCCGAAGTGCCTCCTCTCGTTGGGTTGCTTCGAGCGTTTCATCTTCAACATCAGTTGCAACAACCGCTGGCTTGTATGCGCCACCAGGGAAGAACTCATGATCGCTCACGGAGGATTCGACGTAGCGAGTGAATGCGCGACGGTTCTCCGGGAGGTGTCCGTAGATGATCTCCTCTGTCACAAGATCATACACTGGAATCCGCGGAGTCAAGAGCGTGTTCTCCCCGACGATCGAGTTCTCTCCAACGCGGAAGCCGGAGGTAACACGGCAGCCTGCACCAAGCGAGACACCGTCTTCAATGATCACCGGCGCGTTCTCAACCGGCTCAAGCACCCCGCCAATGAGCGTGTTTGCGCCGAGTTTGACATTTGTGCCAAGCTGTGCACAGGAGCCAACGGTGTCACATGAATCAACGAGCGTTCCATCATCGATGTACGCACCGATGTTGACGAACGCTGGACTCATCATAATGCAATCCGATCCGAGATATGCACCGCGTCGGATTGTCGTTCCGTCTGGGGTGTTTCGTGTGCCTCGATCGGCCAGATCGGCGGTATCTCGAAGCGGAAGCACATCATGGTATGTTACGTCGCCATACACACGTGGGTGCGTTTCACGAAGCCCAAAGTTGAGCAAGATACCCTGTTTGACCCATGCGTTTGCTTCCCACGTCGTTACATCGTCGCCTGTTTTTTCAGCTGCCCGGATCTCACCTGCTTCGAGCGATTCCAAGAACGCTTCAAGCGTTGCAAGATGCTCGTCGGTTGCCTCTGCTGCTGTCAGTCCGTCTTGATACTGCTCCCACAGTGTCGTAATTTCGCTTTTGACTGTCATTGTTGGTAAATGGTCACTGATGAGTTTAAGCGTCGTCGATTGCGTCGAAAAAGTCATACCAGCCGGCTGGTTGTTCGGCAAGCCAGGCGGCTGCATCAAGCGCACCGATCGCGAAGATCGATCGATCGCCGGCCCGATGCGTCAACGATAGCACCTCATTGTTGCCCGCGACAAGCACCTCATGTTCGCCGGCAACGTCACCTCCACGCCGAGCGTGTACCCCAATCTCACCGGCTGTTCGTGGGGCATCTCCCTCCCGTCCATGAACACGTTCGGTTAGGTCCTCTCGAACTGACTCAATGTCCGAAAGGAGGGTGTTTGCTGTTCCGCTCGGTGCGTCTTGCTTCCCGTTGTGGTGTGTCTCGGTTACTTCAATGTCGTAGCTGGGCACTGCTGCGATCGCTTCCTGTACCGCACGACGCAGTGCTGCGACGCCGCGAGAGAAGTTTGTTGCTTTCAGCACGGCCGTCTCCTCAGACACTGAGTGGAGCTGTTCAACGCCCTCATCGCTGAAGCCAGTGGTTCCCGTCACAAACGGAACCATCGCTTCGGCGCATGCCGTTGCGTACTGTATCGCTGACTCCGGACCGGTGAAATCAACGACTACATCCGGCGACTCGGATGCAAGAAGCGTCGCAAATTTGCTTGCGTTGTTGATTTTGTATCCCGATATGGTCTCTTCGATCGAACTTCGGTTGACCGCGAAGGCAACAGCGACATCCTTACGATCGGCTGCCGCAGCAAGCACCTCTCGACCCATCCGACCGTTGGCTCCGGTGACGGCAACTCGTATCCCGTCACCCATTATTCGGCAGCCTCCACCTGAGCTTCCTCGGGAATGTCCCCCGACAGCTCTGCAAGCAGTGCTTCAAGCTGATCCCAATGCGTTTCCGAAAGCTCCGAAAGCGGCGATCGAATATGGCCCGGTGCGTAGCCGCGTATCTCCATTGCCTTTTTGACCGGAATTGGGTTCGTCTCAATGAAGAGCTGCCGAATAAGCGGTCCAAGCTCGTGATGCAGCATTCGCGCAAACTGGTAGTCGTCTTCAAGTGCCGCACCAACCATCGCACAGGTTCGCTCCGGCTCAACGTTTGCGACAACCGAGATCGTCCCCGAGCCACCGATCGATAAGATTGGTAGCGTCAAACCGTCATCGCCGGAAAGCACCGCAAAGTCTTCGCCGTGTGTGCGTTCGATGACCTCCGAAATTTGGTTGAGGTCGCCGGAGGCTGCCTTATAGCCGCGGATGTTTTCATGCTTTGCTAGGGCAATGGCGGTCTCCGGCTGGATATTCTGTCCGGTTCTTGATGGAACATTGTAGACGATCTGCGGGAGATCTACGGCATCTGCGATCGTCGCAAAGTGGTTGTACATCCCCTGCGGCTCCGGCTTGTTGTAGTACGGCGAAATCAACAAGAGCGCATCTGCACCCGCATCTGCAGCTCGCTGTGAGAGTTCAAGCGCCTCTTGAGTGTTGTTCGATCCGGTCCCCGCAATCACAGGAACATCCTCAACTGCATCAACAACCGCTTCGATCACTTCAACATGTTCGTCATGGGTGAGCGTTGCAGACTCACCAGTCGAGCCAACCGGAACGAGGCCATCTACGCCTGCGGTTTCAAGCCGTTGTGCATCTTCTCTGAGTGATTCGGTGTCGATCTCGTTCTCGTCCGTAAACGGCGTCACCATCGCTGGGAACACGCCGCTAAAGTCAATGTCTGTGTCTGTCATGGGTATCGTCTGGTGGTTGTATCCGTGTGGTCGTCACTCTGTTCTGAGTCAGGTTCTCACCCGGAACGGGGTCGCCACTCCCGCAACGAGCGATGATCACACGCGTTTTTTTAAAAAGCCCGAATGCACCGCTACGCAGAGGCGATCGTCTGCGACTGACACGGTGCGGTTCACAGTTACAGTATGTTACGGTCCGGAACTTATACGTTTTGTCTTGCGTAGGCTATGCTTGTGGATCAAAGCGCTCGTACCACGAAATGAGCTCAGTGAGTCGATGGATCGCCCGATCGGGTGTGCCAATATTGTGATGCTCTTCGGGATACACAACCAGCTTGGCGTCAACGCCCTGCTTTTTTGCGGCGATATAGAGCTGTTCTGACTGGCTTGGTGGACAGCGCCAATCTTGGCCACCGGCGGTGACGAGAATCGGCGTTTCAATGGCCTCCGCATCAGTGATTGCGGATGAGGCATCAAACGCTTCAGGTGAATCCCACGGTGTCCCGTATTCGTTCGTCATCCAGACGTGGGTATCATCGGTTCCGAACGCCGATCGAAGATCATAGATCCCATGTTCCGGTGCCGCAGCAGTGAACAGATCCGGCTCTTGTGTGATAAGATATCCTTGCGCAATGCCACCGTAGGAGAAGCCATATCCAAATATGCGATCGGAGTCGACCCATCCGCGATTGATCACGTCCGAAACGCCAGCAGTGATGTCTTCGACCTCTTTTGTGCCCCACTGGCCGCGAAGCGCTTCCGAAAACTCGCGCCCAAACGAGGATCCACCACGGTAGTTCGGTCGAAGGACAACATATCCGCGGCTGGTCAGTGCTGCATGATCGAAGCTAAAGACTGGCTCATCGTAGGAGATTGGCCCACCGTGAACTGCAACGACGAGCGGATGTGGCCCATCGTCCAGCGTCACGTCTGGGTCGTGATAGACAATCCCCGAAATCTCGACACCATCTGATTCCCAACTGATTCGTCTGACTTCGGGAAAAGAAAACTCCGATCGAAGGTCGCGGTTTACATCGGTAAGGCGTGTTGGCTCGTCGGATCCAGAAAGTGCCTCGACAGGGAGTGTATACACATCTTGCCCCTCATTAGGGTGAGACAAGACCATCGCTGCGGTTCCCCCAGCAATACTGAGTTGGAGTGCTGCTCTGTCATCCCCTTGTGCGTCAAATACGCGATCGACCGTCGAAACATCAGATTGGTGCACCCCGATTTTGATTGGGCGTGTTTTCGCTTCATCACCAATGAGCGTATACAAGGTTTCCCCTCCGGCCCACTCCAGCGTTGCATTGCGTGCGACTGTTCGATCGAGGTCCGGCGTGACTGAGCGATACCCCTCAGCAGTAGACACACAGACTTCGCTTGGAACGCACCAATTTGTCGGATCGCCAGCCACAAATGCCAGTGTGCCACTCGGTGACCACGCGGGGGCGCTTGCAGTCACGTCGCTGTCTGTCTCTTTGTTGAGATTCGACCCATCCGGATCAATCGTATACAGATCAGCTACATACGTGTCGTCTGGGTTGTCCGTCCGACAGGACACAAACGCAATCCGATCGGTTGGGCCCCACGCAGGCTGTAATCCGGACAGCCCTTCCATAGCACCGCCACCGTATGTTTCATCCAACCGGGTCTCTTCGCCTGATTCGAGATCCACCACAAACAGATATGATGTGACTGTATCGAGGTAGCCGACACCGTCGAGTTTGTGTTGGAGTCGCTCGGTTTCGATTGGGCCGCCCTCTTTTCTCTCGTCGAGGTACGCCTGTTCGTCGTCTGTTGGATCACGAGCACTGATGACGAGGTTGTCGCCATCCGGTGACCAGTCAAACTCTCGGACGCCATACGCTCGATCGGTCACCTGACGAGCATCTCCACCGAATGTGAAATCAAAGAGCCACACCTGTGTCTCTGGCTCATCATCCGACGGTTGATCAGTCGCTTCATCATCGGCTTCCACTTCGGCTTCAGTTTCAGTATCGGATTCGTCATTCGAGTCACCGTCGCGAGTCCATCCAACTTGTCGATCGGTGGACTCCTCTCTCGTTGCAAGAAATGCAAGCCGATCGCCACTTGGTGACCACTGTGGTGCTGACGCACCGGAAACCGTCGTCAACTGGTGTGGTTCGCGTGAGCCGTCCGTCGATGTGACAAACAGCGATGAGATCGGCTCATCTTCGGACTGGTTGTACGCCGTCGCAACATATGCGACACGAGAGCCATCCGGCGAGACCGCGATCTCACTAATTTGAGTGAGATCATAGTACGCCTCAAGCGGGAGTGGTGTCATACACGCACCACAAAGCCGACTCCATTAGCTGTTCGGAGAGCGGCAGCGAATTCCGATTATCCGATCGACGAACTCATTAGATACGCTTTGTTGTTTTCTGGTATGTCTACGCCCTCACTTGATGAACTTGCATCGGTGGCTGAAACTGCTGCCCGTAGTGGCGGTACATACCTTCGCGAACAGTTTCGAAACGGAGTCGTTGATGCTGAGTTTGGAACTGATGATGTGAAGGCTCGAGCCGATCGCGAGGCAGAATCCCGTGTGTGTACCGTTATCGAAGAGGCGTTCCCAACGCACGCAATTCACGGCGAAGAGTTTGGGCTAAACGGTGCTGAGAGCGAGTATCTGTGGGTTGTTGATCCGCTGGATGGAACCAACAATTTTGCAAGTGGGATTCCGATGTTCGCAACTGCGGTTGCCGTGGTACACGATGGGGAGCCAGTCGTCTCTGTCATTTATGAGCCGCTCACGGAGTCGCTCTACACAGCAATAAAAGGCCATGGCGCAACATACAACGGTGAGCCATTCACTGCGTCTAGCGCGCTCCCAATCGAACATGCAACCGTTTCGTTTGTGCTAGGCATTGATGCGGTACGCGATGCGTCACTCACTCACACTGCGGAGCTGCTTGAAACCGAGTTCCGATCGTCTTGTAAACGGGTACTCCAAAGCTGGGCCCCATGCGTTGACTGGGGGCTTGTATCGCGTGGGTCGATCGATGGAATCGTTTGTTTCTATCCAGATATCTACGAGCAGCACGCTGGTGCCCTCCTTGCTGCAGAGGCCGGTATTCATGCGACAACGAACGAGCAATGGTATGTTGGCGCGGCTGAGAAGTCCGTTCACGATACGCTGCTTGAATTGACAACAAGGGTGCTATGAATCCAAACTGTTGTGCCGTATAGAAAAGGGGACTGCCCGTAGAATGGTATGTTGGGTGTGGGTTGAGTATTCACGGTGCGACGTATATCGCGCGTCCCCATTTCGACGAGAGCACACTATGAATAAATATCTTGTGGTGTGTCAAATATCGGCTACGGGGTGCTGAACCGATTGGTCAAGTGTGTGGATCACGTAGTATCTGTATGTTCTCACGACCCTCAAACCGCCTTCTTGAGATGACGTGGGAGGATGGGCTATTTATTCACTGGCCGGTTGAACCAGACACGATTGCGTCCACACTCCCCGACGGCCTCTCTGTTGCAACACATGACGAAGATGCATGGCTTGGTATTGTTCCGTTTGAGATGGCAGATATTCGTCCGGTTGGATCCCCGATCGGACGCTCATTCCCCGAGCTGAACCTCCGAACATACGTGGATGGCCCTGCAGGCAAAGGCGTTTATTTCTTTAATCTTGATGCAGCAGATCGTGTTGGTGTCCAGATTGCTCGTCGACTATTCTCGCTTCCATACTATACCGCAGAGATGGCGATCGATCGGTCCGAGAATGGTATCCGTTTTCAGAGCCGTCGGACAGAGCCATCAGCATCACCGGCCCGGTTTGATGCTACATATCGCCCCACCGGTGATGTGTTTACTGCGAGCGCGGGTTCGCTTGAAGCGTTTCTCACTGAAAACTATCGATTCTATGCACACGGAACTCGGCTCTATACGGGGACGATTTCACATGAACCATGGCCACTTCAGGATGCAATTGTCAATATAAAGTCAAATACATTATTTGAAGCGGCTGGTTTCACACACTCATCAGGTAACCCACATGTCACTTATAGCAAATCGATAGATGTGAGTGCAGGTAGGCCGAAAAAGGTGTAGCTATTTTTATTGACTATATACTCATATCCAGCGCTCTATTGGTTCACATAGCAGAAAATATAAAGAATACGATGGTTTTATCGACTGTGACAATAATGCACGCATAATGAGTTCCCACCTCGAACCCGCATATAATTGTGTGCGTGAAGAGCGGCGTCGGGTGGATGACGAACGAACCGCATTTAAAACATTTTTACGCCGTCTCGATCGAATTACTGTCGAATCGACAAACACACAGCTCTCACCTAGCGGGATGACTGTAAATACAGCTAATACAACCGGTGTTCCACCAAAATTGCAGTCCGCATATGAATCGACTGTGATGGCGGTTCCACACTACGATATTGATTATGACGAACCCTTTGAGGTTCATTTTGGGGCCGAGTTCAGCGACAAATTAACCGCTATGCTGTCCGTTTCGCCTGCATTCACACCACAGCTCCGCGGTGCTGTCATTGCAGGAGCACAAAAAAATTACAAAGAGCGTGCTGAGTTTGTTACTCGATTAGACCAAGAATTAGAGTCACTGCTCACAGCCCAGACCGAAGCCACGTCGATATATGAAAAAATCGAAGTAAACGATCATACCCCGTTGTCAAACCGATCGTTCAATGAGCTTCTTGCGTTGTATGCGCTCGTTTGTCGACAACAGGACCGGCTTGATGAGCTGGCGGTATCACGACAGCATACAATTGCCCGCGTCAATCATGGGATTAACAGCAACCTTGTCGATCTTCATACGTACCTGTACGATGAGCCAACATTCCCTGTGCTTGCAGCAATTGCTGAACTTGCAACAACGCTCCACACTGCACAGTCTCGGATTGAGCGTGAACTCATCTACCGATAACGGATTACCCTCTGGATGAACAACTGATATTTATACGCATCCGCTTGGTAGCAATAGTATGCTCGCTGTCTTGTCGGTAGCTGTGGAGGTACAGCGATGAAGTCGCTTCATCCACGCATTCGGATTTTATGGGTTGTCCGTGCAGTGATATTTGCAGTTATAATCGGTGCGATCGGTACTGCAGGTGCACAGACACTCGGTGCACCAATCTGGATCCCGATTATATTTGCTGTTTTGCTCCTCCTGCTTGGCGTTGTTCACTCACTGCTTCGATACCGAAAGTGGGGCTATGAGATCCGTGATGATTCGCTCTATCTCGAACGCGGTGTGCTGACTGAAGTCCGTACAGTGGTTCCGCTCGTTCGAATCCAACATGTTGACTCTCGCCGGAGCGCACTCGAACGAACTGTTGGCCTTGCAAGCACAGTTGTCTACACGGCCGGATCTCGTGGGGCAGATGTTCGAATCCCTGGCCTTGAGCCGGATACTGCATCGGATCTCCGTGAACGGCTTAAAGGGCTGGCAATCGAAGCAGATGGGGAGGATGCGGTGTGAAACTGTCGCCAATCTCGGTTCCATACCGCGCGTTCCAGAAGGGTTTTAGCCTTCTCATTATGCTCTTTTTTATTTCTTCAACGGGGGCTGGAGGGCTCGGTGGATCTGTACTCATTGTCCTTGGTGCGGTTGGAGTACTAGCCGTGACTGTTGGGTATGAACTGCTGTACTACCAGCGATTTTCGTATGTGCTTACAGACGACACGCTGGACATCCATTCGGGTGTTGTGAGCCGTCGCGATCGCGAAATCCCATATCGACGCATCCAGAATGTTGACGTGAGCCAAAACATTGTTCAGCGAGCGCTTGGTATCGCTGCAGTCAACGTTGAAACGGCCGGTGGAAGCTCCACCGAAGCAGTTATTCAGTATGTGACTGTCGATGCTGCAGAACAGCTCCAAACGGACGTTCGTCGGCTCAAACGACGAGAGCGGTCAGATACGGCTACAGATGAGGAATCAAAAGAGGCAGTTGCTCCCGATCGTGAGGAGCTGTTTTCGATCGAACCATCCGAGCTCGCCCTTGTTGGAGTGTTCTCTTTTGATCCACGTGTTGCGGGCATTATTCTCGCGGTACTTTCGGGTTCGATTCCGTTTGTCTCCCCTGCGCTTCCGGGGGATGCAACTGGGGTTGTCCTCTTCGTCTTGCTCGCCATTATTGGCGTCTCAATTATTGCGCTATCGTGGGTTGTCGGTGCAATCTCTGCGGTGGTCAACTTTTGGGGATTCACGCTTACGCGGACGGAAGATGAGCTACAGTATGAGCGCGGACTGCTCCAACGATACAGTGGGACGATTCCATTCGATAAGATCCAGACAATCACTATCGAAGACAACCCACTCAAACGGCAGTTCGGCTATGCAACACTCGGCGTTGAAACCGCAGGATATGCGCCAGGACAGGCCGGATCTCGTGGCAGTGAGGCTGCGGTCCCGCTTGCGACGATCGATCGGGTTCACCGACTTGCACATGAGCTAGAGGAGTTTGGTATCCCTGAATACACCCGCCCACCGAAGCGAATTCGCATTCGGTACTTCATTCGGTATGTGATGGCGATTGCAGTTATTTCCGCAGTTGCCTTTGCAATCACATGGGTGTACAATATCACCTTCCCATGGTACCTCCCCCTGATTGCGGTCCTACTCTCGCCTATTGCTGCACACTACAAATGGCTCCACCGTGGCTACTGGCTCGGTGACGACCACCTTGCAGCGAGAAGCGGATTCTGGACACGACAGGCAAAAATCGTCCCGTACTACCGAATCCAGACGGTCATTGATAGCCGGACCATCTTCCAGCGTCGATGGGATGTTGGAACGGTTATCGCGGATACTGCAGGCTCGCTCTCCGTACTCGGCAATGATGCTGCTGCGATCGACATCGACGAGCAGGAGGTTTCAACGCTCCGTGAGGAACTCAACGATCGGCTTCAGGCGTCACTCCGAAAGCGAGAACAACAAAAAGCACAAGAGCGCGAACAACGTCGACTGCGAGCAATTGAACAACAGAAAGCACAAGCGCAGGGAGTTGACGTCGCCGAACCAGCCTCATTTGAGTGGGCCTCCCCCGTTGACACCGATCCGGAATCAGCGTCACCAAAACCAAAACCAAAACCAAAATCAATCGACACCGACTCACTCACACCCGCTATTACACCAATACCTTCGAGTGAGGATCAACATCAGTCCGACACCGATGAATCAACCGAGTCGGATACAAACACCTGAAACTCGACTGTCCGATCGTCGGGATCCGTTGCAAAGAACTGATAGATATTGTATGTCTCATTGAGATGTGGCGTTTCGATCGCCGCGTCACCGACGATTGAGTGCATCTCATCAACCGCTGCTTTTGAGTCGTACACAAACGTCAAGATACTACACGAATCAGTTTGCTCACGATCGCAGAAGCCGAATAAGAGATTTTCGTACTGTAAAATGGTGCAATCCGGCTGTTCGAGCCAAACCGTTGCACCGATCGTCTCTGTATAAAATCGAACGACTGAATCGTAATTTTCGGTTGCATAAAACACAATCCCGGACATACAACACCCACACCGCCGGATTTAAAAACTGTTCCGAGAGCAACTATTCCGATCGTGCCGCTTCGACCGCATCCGAGAACTGCTGTGCGGTCTCGGTAATCGCTTCGAAATCGCCACGATCGATCGCATCATAGTCAATCAATGAGCCGCCAACACCAACTGTTGATGCACCAGCGTTGATGAACTCGCCTACATTCGCTAAACTAACCCCACCGGTTGTCATGAGTGGCACCTGTCCGAGCGGCCCTTTAATTGAGCTAATATGGCCTGGACCAAGCGTTGACGCAGGGAACACTTTCACAACATCCGCACCGGCCTCGTATGCGGTGATCACTTCAGTCGGTGTCATCGCACCAGGCGCGACAACGGTTCCATATCGATTACACAGATCGACAACATCCTCGTGGAAGCTTGGACTCACTACGAACTCCGCCCCAGCAAGCGTCACTGCACGGGCCGTCTCCGCATCAAGTACCGTCCCAACACCAAAGATTGTCTCATTACTGTCGAACGAGCCAGTCACGTCTTTGAGCATATCAGTAACGCCGGGCGTATCTGCTGTCAGCTCGATCGCGGTCACACCACCGTTTTTGAGGGCCTCTGCAACCTCGATAATTGTATCTGCATCTGCCCCACGAAGCACCGCAACGACCCCACTCTCCTCAATCCGCTGTAGATCCGCTGATTTACTCATTCACGTGTAGTTATTTCGTCGACCCTCTTAAGCGTCGGCGGTCGACCGCTGTGAACGACGCCTAATCTGTCTGTGGAATCGCGTACGCACCGATCGCAAAAATAACACCCGCGAGCCCAGCTAAGATCGCGATTGACGGAAACAGCGTATCACCTGCCGCGGGGAATGTCACTGCACGAACGCCCCGTGAAAAGTAGGTCAACGGTGAGAGTTCGATCGCGGGGATAAACCACGTTGGAAGCAGTTCAAGCGGAATGAACGTATCCGAAAGGAACAACAGCGGTAGTGCGATCGTGTTGCTTGCTGCGACGGCTCCATCTTGGGAATCAGAGAGCCGGCCAAGAATTGCACCCACCCCACAGAATAGGATGACACCTAAGACAATCAGTGGGATGAGCCACAGCAGCTCGATCGTGACTGGGAGCGTTGCAGCCGTAATTGCAACGACAAGTCCCAAGATGAGGAGGCTTGCTAATCCAATGATTGCGATGTTAACCAGTGTTTGTGCCAAGAGCCACTCCGCACGCGTAAGTGGCGTTGTGGCAAGCTTTTCAAATCGATTTCCATCTCTGTATCGGGCAACTTCACTGCCGACACGCGAGAGCGGTGTGAACAGAACTACCGTTGCAAGATAGCCCGGAATATAGTATGCGGCGGGCTCAGCAAACAGCCCACCTTCGGTTGGCTGCGTCCGCACAAGGGCACCGAAGATAACAACCAAAATCACTGGGAAAAAGAAGGTGAAAAAGACAGCCGTCCGGCGTCGAAGGAATGAGTGCCAGCCGGCAGTCGCCTCTGCCCTGATACGTCGAATGCGGCTCATTGTGTCACCTCTGTCTCTTCAGCCGCTTGCTCTTTCACAACGCTCGCACCGGGTGTGAACGTCCCCTCGAACGTTTCACCCGTGAGTTGTAGATACACATCTTCGAGCGTTGGCTCAGTCCATGTCAGCGAATCATACTGTATGTCTGCCGTATCGATCGTTTTGATAACTGCTGAGATGTCGATCGGTGAGACGTTATGAATGACAACTTCGGAGACGCCGCTTTCGACCGTATACCCGCTCTCTGTCAGTACTGAGACTGCGCTTTCGAGTGCTTTCTCTGCAACTTCGATCACGAGCCGGCTTGTACCACCATGTTCCTGAATGAGTGTGTCCGGCTCTCCAACGGCAACGAGTGAGCCATTTTGTAACAACCCAACCCGATCGGCCAACTGTTCTACCTCATCCATCGAATGGCTTGTTAAAAAGATCGTGGTACCATTGGCGGCAAGCTCCTCAAGCAACCCCCATAATGCACGTCGGCCTACTGGATCGATCCCAGTTGTAGGCTCATCGAGAAATAACAGATCCGGTTTATTTACAAGCGCAATTCCCACACAGGCTCGCCGTTTCTGTCCGCCAGACAGCTTTTCGTACCATGTATCTGCAGACTCAGCTAACCCAACGGAATCGAGAATGCTCTCTGTCTCTTCCGGTGCATCGTACAACCCACCGTAGTATGCAATCAACTCACGCGCGGTGAGCCGCTCGGGCGGCGTAAAGGACTGTGGCAACAACCCAATTCGATCGCTTTGTACTGACTTGGGGGATTCACCAAACACAGTCACCGTTCCTTCGGCATCAGTTGTCCCAGTAAGTGCACGAATGAGTGTTGTTTTCCCTGCCCCGTTCGGCCCAATAAGCCCGAATATCTCGCCCGTTGAAACCGATAGCGACACACCATCAACCGCGACTGTGTCACCGTACGATCGACGAATATCGTCGGCAACAAGGACCTCGCTCATAGCTACTTCTCTGAACGGTCCAGACCTAAGAATTCTGTTTCCACTGGCAAACCAATTTAGCGACGGCACTCCACTGGACTGTATGGACCGATCGAAACTGGTGACTGCTGGCTTTGCGTCACTGCTTGGTGTCTGTTGTGGCGTCCTTCTCACCGGAGTTGACGGTCTCATTGAGCCACTGTTTCGGGTTGCAGTGCTGTACGCACCCGCAATCGTTGTCAATACTGTGCTTGGAATGTTAGATAGCGGTGCTCGAACGCTGCTGTCTGTCGCCTCTGCGGTTGGGTTCACGGCCATCCTCTTTTTGTTGGTCGCGATCTCGCTGTGGGCCGGTGGTCGTGAGCGCCGCGATCCATGGGGTGCGGCGATCGTCATTACACTTAGTGTTTCGTTCATCTACACTGTCTTACTTACTGGTCGGGCACTCCCTGCGGTGGGCGTTGCTGGAGGTGTGTTTGCAGGCGTTCTTATTGATCCGGGACACGCGATTCGGCGCGGGGCACCCGAAAAAGACCGCCGGCGAAGATTCCTTCGAACGGTTGCTGGCACTGCAGCCGCAGTCCTTCCAATCGGCGCGTTTGGAAGGTACCGTAACCGCGACCCACCGCCGATCGACGCCGTTGATCTTCCTGGAACCGCACAAAGTGACGTTTCGGAACTGCTTGAGCAAGCACACGCGCGATCGTTCTCGCTTCCCGGCTCTCCGGATCTGATCAGCGACATTGGGGAGTTCTACACGGTGGATATCAATCGGCGACCGCCTGTTGTCGATCGTGATCAGTGGACGCTTTCGATTACTGGTGCTGTTGAGCAGTCCCTCACCGTCACATTCGATGAGTTAGTAACCGAACCGTTGCTGACTGCACCCGCAACGCTCCGCTGTATTGGCGATACACTCAACGGCCCACTGATGGATACTGCTGTCTGGACCGGTGTGGAGCTCGCTTCGCTGCTCGATCGAGCAGGTGTGGTTGGTGAGCATGCGGTTGTTCGCGGTGCCGATGGCTATTTTGAGCGGCTCCCCCAAGAGACGCTTGAAACCGCGATCGTGGCCGTTGCAATGAACGGTGAGACGCTACCGAGAGCACACGGCTACCCTGCGCGGCTTGTCATTCCCGGGAGCTGGGGAAAAATCAATACGAAATGGGTGACCGAAATTGAGATCCTAGCCGAACCCGGTGACGGATACTGGACGAACCGCGGCTGGAACGGAACCGCCCCGATGCAGATCGTTGCGAAACTGTGGTCGATCGATTCAGACGGAGACACAATCCGGATTGGCGGCCACGCATATGGTGGAGACACCGGTATTTCACGGGTCGAAGTCTCAACAGATGGCGGACACAGATGGGATGATGCGAATCTCTCAGCGCCAGTTACAGACGACGACGCTGTTTCGCGCCAGTGGGAGTATTCGTTTACACGTACTGACGATACACACGAGGTTGTGGTTCGGGCGTACGACCGGTCAGGAAACCGCCAAGAGCAACCCACAGCCGATGCATTCCCTGATGGACCCACCGGATGGGTCACGGTCGAACTCTGAGGATGCTGCGGTCTGGTTTGTGGAGACCCACACAGTGAAGGGATAAACTGGCGTATATGAAACATGGACTCTCGACAACTCGGTGCGACAGGTACACGCGTCTCTGAACTCTGTTTCGGGACCTGGCGATTCGGCCGCCGGACCGGTGGCGTTCTTGAAACCTCACAAGAGGATGCCCACGAGCTACTCTCTGCGTTTGCCGATCGTGGTGGGAACTTTATCGACACCGCCAACGTGTATGGTGACCCAAACGGGACAAGTGAGCGTTGGATTGGGAACTGGCTTGAAACACGTGACAGATCCGACTACGTGATCGCGTCAAAGGTCTACTTTGGCTTTGACCCGGACAATCCAAACGGCTCTGGGCTTTCGCGAACACATATCAGAAACCAGATTGACGGGACGCTCGATCGGCTTGACACGGATTATCTCGATCTCTACTACATCCACCGCTGGGACGAGAACACGCCGATCGAAGAGACACTACAAGCGCTCAATGGGCTTGTTGAAGACGGTCGGGTGAACTATCTTGGAGCCTCAACGATGGCTGCATGGCAACTCACCAAAGCGCTGTGGAAAAGCGACGTGAACGACTACGCACGGTTCGACGTTACACAACCGCTATTCCACGCCGCCTACTATGAGGACGTTGCTGAATATCTTGATGTGTGTGCGGATCAAGAGATTGCAGTCTGTCCATATTCGCCGCTTGCTGGTGGCTTTTTGACTGGCAAATATGAGCGGGATGATCCCGATGACCCGAAATCGGTCCGCGCCCCGGATGGCTCACGCGGTAGTTTTGATGAACGATTCGAACGGTTCTATCTCTCTGCTCGTGGCTGGTCCGTGCTCGAAACAATCCAGACGATCGCAGACGACGTTGGTGCAACACCACCACAGGTTGCACTTCGATGGCTGATGGACCAATCCGAATTTACGTGTATTCCGATCGTCGGTGCACGAACGATCGACCAACTGGACGAAAACGTTGTTGCAGCCGAGATTTCATTAACAGCAGACCAACACGATCGGATCACCGACGCGCGTTACGATGAAGACGGGAACATCATCAAAACATAGCTCACACTACCCGAAGTAGACGGTCTCTCCCTGTTCTGCTGCTTCGTATGCACCAAGCGTTAGCTTTGCTACGTTGAGTCCGTCTTCAGCTGGAATTTTAAGCGCTGCGTCGCCGTTGATAGCGTCGATCGTATTCTGCAGTTTCCGCTTGGTAAGGGTGTCAAACTCCGGCTCTTCAATATAGTGTGTTGTCGTCTCTCCGTTACTCGTGTGCTCGATCGTCTCTCCATCAAAGTGAATCACGCCATCTCGGCCGAAGATTCGGATCGACTCACCGGGGGCAGGTGTCGATTGGCCGGCACCACTGACGCTGATGCTCGCAGTGATTGGTGTCTCGTCTCGTTCGAGCGACACTGCGAGCGCGCTGTTCACATCAACAGCAAGTCCGTACGCATCGACTACTGCTGCAACTGCGTTCGGTGTGCTTCGAGTGGTCCAAAGCACTGCATCAAGCAGGTGTGATCCAGAATCAGAGAGCTGTCCACCACCCGAAAGCGCGGGGTTCCCACGCCACGAGGCAGCTGCGAACTCGAACCATTTTTGCTCGAGATGACAGCTGATTGTATGTGGCTCACCGATCGACCCCTCATCAATGAGTTCTCGAATCGTCTCATACCGTGGGTCGAAATGACGCTGATAGCCGACTGACAGGACAAGGTCTGACTCCGCTGCGAGCGCGATTAACTCTTCACCATGAGAGACGTCTGTGACAAACGGTTTTTCAACATGTACGTGCACGCCTTCGTTTAGACAATCTTTGATTCCCTGATAATGCAGCGTATGTGGAGTGACAATGTTTGCAAGATCCGCATCTGTCTGTTGCAGCAGTTCCTCGTGCGTTTCAAACGTCGGACAGCCAAACTGGTCGGCAAATAGTTCACGGGCATCTGGCGATGGGTCCGCTCCACCAACAAGTGTGACCCCCATCTCATCGAGAACTGCTGCTTCGCCACGGCCAAGATCGCCGAGCCCAATTGCAATAACGTCCATAAATTAGCTCTGAAGATATGGTTTCACACGACGAACGATCGCATCCACATCGTAGTCGTCCGCTGTCTTATCAAATATAACCTCACCATCTGCCCGGACAACAAAAATGCCATCATCGCCTGTCACAAGCGAGACTCGATCGAGCGATTCTCCAAACTGCCGCAACAAGGCTTCCTGAACGTCTTGGGCCCGATTTAACATGCCGCACGGTACACAGTATTCAATTTCTACAGCGGTCATCTACTACTCTCTCACAGTTCGATAGGGAAAAAACGTCAGTAACGAGCAACGATTGTTGTGTCTCGCTATTGATCGCGCCCGCTGAGCAGTGAGGTGAACGTTGGACGCCAATAGAGCAACCCAACGGTGAGCAAGAAGACGCCTGTTGAGAGTTCGTACGAGAGTTCCAGTGCTGAAGCAGCAAGTACGGAGCCACCACCAAACAGTGACGACGCAACGATCGCAATGATCGGCCACGAGCAGGAAACACATGTAAACAGGCCAATGACTGCCGCCTTTGCGGACGCTGCTGTATCAATAACTGCGGCATACACAAGGTATGCCAGTGCAATGTACCCAATTACATACGCAGGCATGAGTGTAATATTGATGTAGTAGCCGCTGTAGAGCGCCGCTGGACCCCACCCTGGTGGGAGCATCCCGATTCGTGCACCGGTTGCGGCATCACCGACACCGAAGCTAATGAGCCCGCCAGCAATTGCAAGCAGTCCAAAATAGCTCGCTGCAATTGCGATCGCTCGTTTTCTGACCGACGCATCAACTGGTCCAACGTCAATGTTGGTCAAAACCCAGACACCGACGTTGACCCAAATCAGCCCAAATAGTGTGAACTGGTACGATCGCACTACATTATCGGTCAACGTCACATATGCGAACACTGCAAGTAGCTGTGTGTTGATAAACAGGCCCCAGTAGAGCCATTTTGACTCCGGTATTGGGATCGAAATTGCGTTGCTATTGTTGCTCATTAGTTCGATAGCTACCTAGAATGCCAATCCTTCGAAAACGATTGCAAGGAGTACCACGCCAAGATATGCATTCGAGGCATGGAACGCACGGAACGCAGCAGACTCCGTCTGCTCGTAGTGGAGTCGAACAACCATCCATAGGAATATCCCGCCAAAGACAACCCCTGAAACAACGTATATCCAACCAAGTGTGCTCGAGGCAGCAAGGACCGCGGCTGCAATGAGTGTTGCACCCAGGTACCAAATAATGTGGCGTCGCGTAGTTGTTTCACCCCGCACGACTGGCATCATCGGGAAGCCACCACGCTCGTAATCGTCTTTGTATGCAAGCGCGAGGTTATAGAAGTGCGCCGGTGTCCACAAGAAGATGAGTGTTGCCAAGAGTATCCCCCCGAGACCGATCTCGCCGGTGACTGCTGCCCAGCCGATCAATGCCGGAAGCGCACCTGCTGCACCACCGATCACTGTGTTCTGGACGGTGTTTGGTTTGAGTATTAGTGTATACACGATACTGTAGAAGATGATCGCGGTCAGCCCGAGAATCGCAGCTAACCAGTTAATCGTCGCAAAGAGTCCAACTGAAATAACGGTCAAAAACAGTCCAAAGGCGACTGCGTTTCGAACCGGGACAAGATCGGTTGCGAGCGGCCGATCGTTTGTTCGCGCCATTCGTCGATCGATATCCCGCTCAAGGACGTGGTTGAACGTTCCTGATGCACCGATCGACAACGATCCTGCAATCAGCGTTGCAGCAACAGTGTATGTCGTGAGCCCGGGGCCACCTGCAAGCGCCATTGCGGCTGCGGCAACGAGACAGAGTAACCACATGAGACGTGGCTTCATCAACCGGAAATACGCATTGATAGTGGCTTTCGCTCGTGGAATTGGATCCGTTGGGATGTGTGGTGTGTGTTCTTCCGGTGATGGAAGCGCTTCACTCGGCTCTAACGTTTCATTTTCTGGTCTGTCGTTTGGATCGCCTGTTTCTGCTTCGAGCCACCATGCAAGTCCTGCAAGCAGTGTTCCAAAGATGGTAATACCAACAATCAGGTGGACCCCAGAGAGATATGCTGGAACCGAGCCGGTTGCGACTGCAGCTCCAACGCCGGCTTGAATCGGATACAATACGGTTGCGATCGTAATAACTGCCTTCACTCGCCGGCTCGTCTCGCTACGCCATGCAAACACTGCTGTTGCAACGACCGCGATTCCAACCAGGAAGGCGACTATGCGATGCCCGAATGCAATCCATCCATCTGTTGTTGCTGGCAGCTCCCATCCCGAGCCGCAGGCTGGCCATGCCGTACAACTAGCCGCTGCGTCAGTTAATGAGGTTGCGGCCCCTACGACAAGCAGTAGATAGACGCCCATTGCGGTTGCCGCAAGCACTCCAGGAAATCGATCGGGCGTTCGCGTCACTACTAGAGTGGTTGGCAATCGGGCTATTTATGCCCCCCGTTTTGCTGCTGTCTCGACCATCATGTGTATCGGTTCGATCGTCTGGAGTCAGTAGGTATTTACGGGGGCCTTTCTAAGACAGGAACAAGCATGAGAGCAAAGCGTATTGCGCTCGTTTCGTTCCTCTCAGTTGCCTTCCTTGCGCTGCTGGCACAGCCAGTTGCTGCACAGTCGGTGACTGCAGACCTCATCAACGAGCTCAACAACAAACTCCTGTATGTGGCGATTCCGATCACGCTTCTTACGCAGATTATTCTCATTTATGCGGTTGTGAAGTTCCGCAAGAATGAGGAACCAAAGCCAACGAAAGAGAACCGTAGACTCGAAATTACGTGGACTGTTGCAACGGCAATCATTCTCCTTTTTGTTGGGATTGCCTCCTACGGGGTGATGGCTGACGAGAACGTGACCTTCACCGACGAGGAGATCGCTCCAAATGAAAACGATGTGTTGGTTGAGGCGGAATCATACCAATGGGGGTGGAACATGTACTACCCGGAACACGATCTCGAAGTTGGTGCTGATGAGGTTGTGATCCCAAAAGACCAGGACATATACTTTGAAATATATGCCGAGGACGTGATACATGGATTCCACGTTCCTGAACTTGGCCTGAAAATGGATGCCTTCCCAGATCAGACTGGTGTGTTGAAAACAGTCGTTAACGATGAAGGCACATACCAGGGCTACTGTTCGGAGTACTGTGGCTTGGCACACTCACAGATGTACTTCACAATTGAAGTCGTAAGCCAAGAAGAGTACGATGAGTGGCTCGAAGAGCAGATTGAAGAACAGCACGGCGAAGACGCCTAATTTCGGTTTTACGCTTTCAATTCTTTTATTCTCATTTCATTATACAATAGCGTACTGTTTAGCTTTTCACGTAGTACGTGACGGCGCTCACGCTGTGCGACAGATTATAGAAAGGCAAGGAGAAAGCCACGACGCCAGTCGTGGGTGGACGTCAATGCTATCGTCTTTCAGAAAGAATCCGATCGATAATCTGGCCTGTTGAGAGCAATTCGGTCTCATATTGTGGCTCCCGGCCAGATGCACGTTCGAGTGCACACTCGATCCCTCGCTTGGCGAGGGCTGCACCGATCGCGTCTTCATCGTGATGCTGGTCGTAGCCAAGTACGATCACATCTGGATCAATCCGCTCGATCGGCACAAAAATATCCTCCGAATCACCGAGATGTGCCTCATCAACAACTTCGAGTGCGGAAACCATATCTCGCCGTTGCCGATCGGAGAGGATCGGTTTTGCTTTGTGTGTCACATTGTTTCGGCGAGCAATGATCACATGTAACTCGTCGCCGTATGAGGCGGCATTTTCTAAATAGTGAATGTGGCCTGGGTGAAGAATATCAAACGTCCCTTGTGCGATCACACGTGTTGGTTCGCCGCTCATAACTCGCGATCGATATCCTCTTGTGTGAAATCAAAGAACTGCTCTTCAGGAAGTTCAACATCTAACACGTCTAGTGTTGTCTGTTGACCACTATTATCAAATGCTTTCCAATCCCCCCAGCCATACGGTGCGCCAACGATGATGTGGACGTCACCACTCGTGAACGTCGCCAAATCAGCGTCACTTGGACGGAGAACACCACTCGGATGTGAGTGCACAGAGCCAACAGATTTGATGTCATTTGGAATCATCGAGGACTGAACGGTCGCACTCGTTGCGTTCGATCGCGTACCAGGGATGATAAGCACATCCGTGATTACCTGTCCCTTTCTGTCCAAACCGAGTTTTCTTGAATCTTCTGCACGAAGCATTCCCATATACTCGTTTGGGTGTGTCTCCTCGGATGCCTCAAGCGCAAATCGAAGCGTATCACGTGCAATGCCGAGTATCTCCTTCGATCGAAACAGCCGCATTGTGCGTATATCCGGTCGGACTGTGTGTAAGACTTCCGAAACCACCGATCCAGTGTGGCGAACGGAGATAACAAGCTTAACACGTCGGTCTGTCTAACGAACCATCATGGCAGATAATTCCGCCGGGGATTCCGGCGCTGGAGACGACACACAAGCTATCGTCTTCGATCTCGCTCCGGATTGCACCCTCGAGGATGTCGAGGGTGGAGCGAACTACCATGCCGTTGTAAACGGTGTGGTCGACTACGGCGTCTTTGTTGATATCTCCGATACGGTTTCCGGCCTTGTTCACGAATCGAATCTTGAAACAACCCACAGCGTAGGTGATCGACTCGTTGTTTCGCTTGATGAAATCAAGCCGAACGGCGATATTTCATTTACAGTCCCATCGCTGTCGAACTACCAGACTGAGATTGTCGAGCACGAGCCAACGATCGATTCGATCGCATCCTTGGTTTCGGGCTCAGATACAACCATTCAAGGGGCGGTTGTACAGATCAAACAAACTGGTGGTCCGACACTGTTCCATATCGCAGACAACACTGGTATCTTGATCTGTGCTGCGTTCGAAGATGCAGGCGTTCGAGCATATCCTGAGGTTTCCCTCGAAGATATTGTCCGCGTTTCAGGGACTGTCAGTACGCACGATGGTATGAGACAGCTTGAAGCTGATTCGATCGACATTCTCACTGGCGACGCCGAAGCGGACGTCAAAGCCGACCGAGAGGAATCGATCGCAGCACGCGCTGAGCCTGCTGATCTCGAGCCGCTCATCGAGTGGGATGCATTTGAGCCAATCTACGAGGATCTCCGAGCGGTTGCAACGCTGCTTCGTCGGACTGTTCTTGAGGGGCGTCCAATCCGTGTTCGCCACCACGCAGACGGGGACGGAATGTGTGCATCGATACCCGTGCAGTTCGCGCTTGAAAACTTCATTGCATCCGTTCATGAGGATGCAGATGCGCCGCTACATCTGTTCAAGCGGCTTCCGAGCAAAGCGCCATTCTACGAGATGGAAGACGTGACACGCGACCTCAATTTCGCACTAGAGGGGCAGGCACGACATGGCCAGAAACTTCCATTCCTCCTGATGCTCGATAACGGATCAACTGAAGAGGATGTCCCTGCATATGAGAACCTTGCACACTACGATATCCCGATCGCAGTGATTGATCATCACCACCCGGATCCGGAAGCAGTTGAGCCACTCCTTGACGCCCATGTCAATCCATACCTGTATGGCGAGGATTATCGGATTACCACTGGCATGATGTGTGTTGAGTTGGCCCGACTGATTGATCCAGCCATCACTGAGGACCTTCAGCATGTTCCTGCCGTTGCTGGGCTCTCGGATCGATCGAAAGCCGAAGCAATGCAACGCTATCTTGATTTAGCACAGGATGCAGGCTATAACGAAACTGATCTTCACAATATCAGTGAAGCGCTTGACTATGCCGCACACTGGCTCCGATACAGTGAGGGGAAAGCGCTTGTCAACGATGTCTTAGATGTCAACTGCGACGATCCAGACCGACACAATGAGCTTATTTCGTTCCTCTCAACGCGTGCTGAGAAAGATGTTGCTCGCCAACTTCGCGCCGTTGACCCACACGTTGAGCACGAGCGACTCGACTCCGATTCACACCTCTATCGAATTGACCTGGACGACTTCGCACATCGATTCACCTATCCCGCACCGGGGAAAACAACTGGAAACCTCCACGATACGAAAGTCAAAGAGACTGGTGAACCTGTGATTACGATCGGCTATGGGCCTGATTTTGCGGTGCTCCGATCAGACGGTGTCAGACTGGACATCCCACAGATGGTTACAGAGCTTAATAATGAGCTTCCGGGAGCTGGCGTCTCCGGCGGCGGTCACCTTGTTGTTGGCTCGATCAAGTTTGTCAAGGGTCGACGCAAAGCAGTCATTGACGCACTCGTCGAAAAAATGGCACAGGCAGAACTTGATGAGGCGCTTTCAACGACGGCACTGATCGACGACTAAATCACATCCAGTCGTTTTTATTCGGCGAAAATGATCGATCGATGAGCATACGCGATCGTTCCGATCGCAATCAGCCCAATCAGTATGAGCACACCACCCTCCACGTACCGAACTGTTCGCTCATCGTGTTTGTCTGTTTGCCAGTCAGCAGCGAACACAGATCGGTAATATGTTGCCACCTCGGCGCTCTCGATCTGCACTGCAACCTCACGATTTTCTCGGGCCGAATTATCGTTCCAGTTGAGGCTCCCAACGATCGTCGTATTATCTACAACGAGTCCTTTCGCGTGAATCTTGCCGTACCTTCCGTTTGGCTCATCAACACGCACCGCTAACGGATAGTTACCTGCATCCGCCTGCCGATTCATGTGTGCCGCAATCGCGTTGTTTTCCTCATTGCTGTACCATGCATCCGAAAGCAGTATTTTAACATCGACACCCCGTTTTGCGGCCGCAACCGCAGCACGGACCATCCGCTGTTGTGGGCTGGCAAGCTGTGGCTGCATAATCAACACTTCGTCTTCAGCCGATCGAAGCATTTTGACGACTGCATCCTCTGCATTACCCGGTGCGGTGAGGACAGATACTTGATCGGCGGTATGTTTTTTTGCTCGGTGAGCGGTTTCAAACTCACCCGCGGCGACAGGCTGTTCAGTAGTGTCTATTTGTGTACGGTACGTCTCCCATGAAACCGTATCTTTCCAGCCCGTATCATGGTGGTACACGGTGTAGAGTTCATTGGCGGTCCGGTTATTCTCAATTCGTACTCCCCACCCCCGGCTCTCCTTCCCACCCGTCCCTGCGGGCTTCCAATTTTCTGTCAGTACAACCGCATTATCATCTGCGATCGCATACTTTGGGTGATGGAATCGGAACCGGCTCCGATCACCACCAAGAACGTGTACAGTGACACCTTCTGCAACAAGTGTATCAAGCACCGATTTCTGCTGCTCGCTTACGCCTCCGACCGGGTTTCCATCAACAAGAACAGATACGTTTGCACCCCGATCGTGTGCCTCAACCAGCGCTTTGGCAGCCGTCCATGACTCAAACGTATATGCACCAATATGGACGCGATCGGTCGCAGTTGCAATCGGTTCAATCGGCTGGGCTGGCGTGTCTGGAAGAACGAACGTCTCAACGGTTGCGGGTCCAGTATTGACTGTTTCACGGAGTGTGAGTCCTTCTGGAATCCATTGTTGTGATGCATTCCGGTGCCAGCGGTCGCCCTCTGTCGCACGGTCATAGGCGATCTTATCGACCATTTTTCCGTCCCGCTTGAGCGTCAGCGTCTCCCCATCCTGCGAAAGGCGGAACCGAGACGCCGTTTCGTACACTGGATAGCGTGTGATATTTTGTGTGAGGTGTGGGTCACGAGTGACTGCGATCGGTCCAGTGTGATTGCGTGGGAGTGACACAGTTGAGACCCCATCTGTGAGGGTCCAATTTCCCGGCTGTGCGAGTGTCACAACGACATATTCGCCCCGATTTTGTGGAACTGGCAGGTTTGGATAGACTTTGATAATTGCTGAGTGATTTTTTGTCCCAGTTTCCGTCTCTGTCTCAATCTCGGCTTCTGTTACGTTTCCACTCTGTATTGCTGGTGACTCCAGTGCAAAGACTGGTGTCGATCCGATCGTCCCTAGACCGACTGCTAGCAGGCTACAGACAACGGCGAGCACAAGCGCGTTCGATCGCACACGCTCTCTGGCTCGGATTCGTATAAAAATCTATGGCGATGGACGGTCTGATCTACGCTGATGGTGCGACTGCGTTCAGCTCTTTTGTTGCCTTCTGAATCTCGGTATCGACAACAAACGCATCATCCGACTCGAGATCGACAACACGCTCGAGTGCGCGTTTCGTTCCGATCTGCCTGAGCGCCCATGCAGCGCTTGCCCTGACATTCGGGTTCTCATCTGTCCGGAGTGTATCTGCCAGTGGGGCGATCGCACGAGTATCACCGAGCAACCCGAGTGCACGCGCCGCGTATGGTCGAACGTTGTCATTCTCCATAATGAGTTTGTCAGCAAGCGGCTGGGTTGCGTCGGTATCGCCAATCTCACCAAGTGCCTTGAAGACTACCTTCTGTAGTCCAGGGTTCTTGTCGGTATCAACGTAGTCGATGAGGGTCTCGACTGCCTCTGCTGCCTGCATCTTGCCAAGGATCGAAATTGCGAACTGATCGCGCTTGTTTGCTCGCTGAAGCATCGTCTCGATCGCTTCGTCAGTTGCGGCTCGTTTGCCCATTCGTTCGAGTGACTCGAGACAATGGCGCTCCATGAAGTCCGACTGAAGACTATCAAGCGCAAGTAGAATCATATCGACGTTCCCACGCTTTTCGTGCTCTTTCAGCGCAGACCACTCTGGTGGGTAGTCTTTGTAGTGTCCGAGCACATCGTAGTAGCCCTCTGCTTGGAGCTGTTCGTACGTTTCGAGATCATCCCACTCTTCGGCAGCATCAACAGCCGATGCAAGCTCATCCGCAGCTTCGACGAGTGCCTCGATTGTGTCTGTATCCTCGTCAGCATCGAGCTCTGCGGCGTTGATCGTTGCGACGACGTCTGCCAAGGCGTTTGTTGCCTCGTCTACGTCAACAACGTCCGGGTCAAAATGATCATCAAGCGCTTCACCTGCTGCAGTAGCAAACGTCTCTACTGCGGTCAACACGTCTGGCTCCCCTGCGACGGTCCATCGTGTCTCTTCAACCGTCTCTGAGACCTCCTCGACAGTCTCGATAACATCGGATGCGTATGGACCGCGCTGGGATTCCAACTCATCACGGAGACTGCTCAGACGACCTTCGAACGTCTCGTTTGGATCATCTTCGTCCTCGTCATCCGGTACTGGGAGTTCAGATGCCTCGAGATCGGATTCGATCGCGTCCAACGCTGCTTCGATCTCATCGAGGTCCGCTTCTGTCTCTGCGTCTTCAATCGTCTGTGCTGCTCCATCAAGCCGTTCGATAAGGCTCTCTTCGGAGACGGACTCGGCATCCGAATCAGTCTCGGCGTCGGTCGGCGTCTCCTCATCCTCGCCGTTGCTCATATGCTGGAAACTGGGTGCGACTGTCCTAAGAGCGTTTCCCTTTGCGTACCACAGCTGATTGCTGTGACAGCAGTGCCCATGCTCTCTTGGATGCTGAACCACGTATCCGATCACAACGCAAAAAGAAAATTATTTTCTAAAAAGAAAAATAACATTTGTGATAAAGCATCTTTAAGTGCCTGTAGTACGAACATTGAGTTGCTATGAGCACCCAAAAAACCGTTCGGAGGCAAGCAGGCTCAGTTGAAGAATCATCGCTTCGTCTTGACGAAGAGAAAGCCTCACAAATTATTGAGGCGCTCAATACGGACCTCGCAAATGCGTACGTTCTGTATCACCAGTTGAAAAAGCACCACTGGAACGTCGAAGGTGCAGAGTTCCGTGACCTGCATATCTTCCTTCAGGAAGCATATGAGACGATCGAGGAAGGCGCAGATATCATTGCAGAGCGTGCACAAGCGATCGGTGGTGTCCCAGTGTCTGGCATGTCAAACCTTGAGGAGCGAGCAACAGTCACGCCAGAGGACGAAGATGTCTACAGCGCTCGAGCGTCACTCGAAAACGATCTTGAAATGTACGGCGACATCATCGAAGGAATGCGCGAGCACATCCGCCTCGCAAACAATCTCGGCGACTACGCGACTGAGCAGCTACTCAAAGAGATCCTCGTTGACGTTGAAGAGGATGCCCACCACATCGAACACTACCTTGAAGACGACACGCTCGTTGTCGAAGGTGCCCTAAACTAACTCACAACCACACAGAGTACTAAAACAGCCCCACACGGCGTTCTATCTTATTTAACCGAAGTTACTGTTTGAGTGTAACTGTATGATCGGTCGCAATCCACCCGTCGCAGTTACCCTCTTCTGTAAATACGAACCGATCCGGTGAGGCACGGAGCGCAGAGATACAGGGGACCGTGTCTATGTTTTGAGATGGTTCCCGAGTTTCCTCGCAGTTTTCACGAGTATCCGATGCAGGCATGTATGGTGTTAGGTTCGCCTAAACTAAAATAGGTTTTGGTTGCCCTAATCCAATACGCTCTTTCAGCGGCCGATCGTACATCCCGAAATTGGCGTACACTCGACCCCATGTGCTTCCAACGTATCAATGAGAACGTTGAGTCCGATCGCGTCACTTGCAATGTGGCCGGTAATGACGAGATTCTTTCCTGAATCTTGAAATTCCTCTCGAAGCGTTTGTGTGTCACCGGGTCCGATATGGATGTAGACGACCGTATCAACGCCGTGCTCAAAATACGCCCGAGCAACATCTGCGCCACCGTTTGTGCCTGCGGCGTGATGGACTGCAACCGTTCCAAGCTCGTTCTCAGCGTCACCAAGACGAGTCTTGATTTCTGTCTGTGCATCCTGGAACTCGTCAAACTCAGCGTAGAATGCATCAACAAGATCTCCAACACTCGCATCATCAGCAAGCGAATCAGCCACCTCATCCATCATCCGGCGGCCGATCTCATCAGGCGCGAGGTGGATGTTCATATATGGTTGTCCAAGCAGCTCTGCAATGCTTGGATCATGTCTGAAGTTCATCGAATGTGCTGCGTGATCCATTCGATCGATAAGCCCCTTTGCAGCCGCCGATGCCACGTCTTCTGGCACCCCGTGAGCGGTCATGAACGAGATCTGTTTTTCTAACACTGCAGTAAACTCCAATCGTGCGCGATCGCCAGTCGGATGATGTGCAAGTGCAAGATCATAGCCCTCTTGTGCGGCAAGTTGGATCTCTGGACTCTCAAGATCAATTCCAACCAGTGCCGTTTCGATATCCTCTCCCGGAACATAGATTGTACTATCTCCCGGGATCGTGTCCCAATCAACTAGTTCTAAACTAAGATCCATTATTTCGGTCGTCGAAAGTCCCATACCGCTATTTTTGTCTGCATTGGTCAGTAGCCACCGAAACCGGCAACCCGGACTAGTCATCGGCAATCAAGACCGCAGTCCCTAGCCGTATTACGCTCGGATACCTAGGTTTGCTGATGACAGAGACGCTTTTCGATCCGCTGACAATCCGATCGACAGAGATTCCGAATCGGATTATGGTCTCACCAATGTGTCAGTACTCCTCGGTTGATGGGCTGGCTGATGACTGGCACAACGTTCATTTAGGCAGTCGGGCAGTTGGTGGTGCAGGTATTGTCATGGCTGAAGCAACAGCAGTCACCCCTGACGGTCGAATCTCTCCACAAGATCTCGGTATCTGGAGTGATGAGCATGCTGATGCGCTTGCGCCAATCACACAATTTATTCGGTCACAAGGAAGTATGCCGGCGATCCAACTCGCACACGCTGGCCGAAAAGCAGGCACATACCGCCCGTGGGAGGAGCACTCCGGTCCCGTGCCTCTCGACACAGGCGGATGGGTCCCCGTTGCTCCGAGTGATGTCCCATACCCGTATGAGGGCGACGATCGTGGTGTGAGGAAACTCTCGATCGACGACATTGAGCAGATCATTGCGGACTTCAGAGCCGCAGCGGTCCGTGCAAAGCACGCTGGGTTTGAAATCGCAGAGGTCCACGCAGCCCACGGCTACCTCCTCCATGAGTTCCTGTCACCGATCTCGAACACACGAGACGATGATTACGGTGGCACTTTTGAAAACCGCGCCCGGATCGTGCTCGAAATTACGGAGGCAGTTCGAGAGGTGTGGGACGATGATAAGCCAGTGTTTGTCCGCATCTCTGCAACGGATTGGATCGACGACCGTCCATCATGGGACCTTCAACAGTCGATCAAGCTGGCGCCGCTTCTGCAAGCGGCCGGTGCAGATCTGATTGATGTGAGTTCTGGTGGGATTCACCCTGATCAAGCAATTACAAACACTGGCCCAGGCTATCAGGTCAGCTTTGCGGAGGCAATTAGAAACGAGACCGACGTTCCCGTTGGTGCAGTTGGGGGGATCACGGATGCAACACATGCAGATGCGGTCATCAGAAACGAACGAGCAGATCTCGCAATTGTTGGACGGGAACATCTCCGCGATCCGTACTTTGCACTCCACGCTGCGTCTGAGCTTGGTGTTGACGTTGAGTGGCCGCCACAGTATCGTCGGGCAAAGCCACGCTAACCCGAATCGCAGAGAGTCACGAACCCTTAACCCGCAGACGGTCTAATTAGTAGGTATGCCTTCCCGCTCGCCCCGTGACGATGCTCTCGACGATCGGCTATCGGAGTTAGAAGAGACGCTTGCAGAGCTTCGCCGTGAACTCAAATCGGATATTCGCCGACAGCCACCACGGCCACCGAGCCTTGGTGAGTTGCTTCGGTTCACCGAACAGTATACGATTCCGACGCTGATTGCGATGCTTGAGGCGACGATCCGATCGCTTGAGTTGCTCCAACGAACCCTCAGACTTGCCGATCCTGGTCGTGCAGCACGCGAAGAGGGCGGCGCTGCTCGGCGTGAGTTCGATCGCGTCCGTGGCGAAGCAAGCGGACAGCTAGCTGAAAGCCTCTCTGAGCTTCGACGTGCACTATCAGAGGCCGATCTCCCAGAAAATCCAGAGTCACGTGCTCTGATTTCCGATGCTCGTACCCTCACCGAAGAGATCGAAGATCGGCTCCGGGATGCCGAACGTGATGTTCGTCGTGAACTCGATCGTGAGAACCGGATCAACCGCGAGAAGTCCGACACGGATACGCAATCCGATCGGCTATCACACCGACGAGATCGGGGGATCATGATTGATGTGAATGACGAAACGGACGGGTCGGAGTCTGGTGATACCAAATCAAAGCCAGAGCAAGAGCCAAAATCTGAATCAGAATCAGACCCAGAAGTCGATGTCGACTCTGAGCTAGAATCGATCAAGGCTGACTTACAAAAAGATGAGACGGGTACCGATTCTGCCTCTAACAACGAGAATGATGAAGACGAGGACGACGACCTGGACGGAGACGCGACTAAAAACTAAGCAGTAAACGTCTCTATAGCGCTACTCGATCGGCTCAAACCGATACCCATCCCACGACTGACTCGCTGGCTCTCTGATTCCTGCGCCGGGTTCTCGTAGCTCTTCTGCGTACACCGGCTGTACTGTCTGTCCAATTTCCACATTACCGGTTGTCACCTGTCCAAGCGCACGGACGGGTTCTCCATCAACGTCGAACTCGACGATTGCAATGTGGTTTGGTTCGCGTACTCCCGGTGGCGTTGCATACGATGTTGTCCACGTAATAACCGTTGCAGTGTACTCGCTGAGGTCAACTGTTGACACTGGTTCACTTCCGTCGGGTCCGCGCGGATGTGCTGGATACGTAATACTTCCATCTGCATACACTGCGGCCTCGAATGGCGGCTGTTCGCTCATCTTAGTTCGCCTCCATAATCGTTGTCGTCACACAGTTTCCGAATCCACCAACGTTACACGCAAGCCCCACATTCGCATCGACCTGTCGTGGTCCTGCATTTCCGGTAAGCTGCTGATAGATCTCATATACCTGCGCGACACCGCTTGCACCCAGTGGATGCCCTTTTGATTTGAGTCCGCCCGACGTATTGATCGGAAGTTCGCCATCCCGATCGGTTACACCGTCCTCAATGGCTTTCCATCCCTTCCCCTTCTCGAAGAAGCCAAGATCCTCCGACTGGAGGAACTCAAGAATGGTGAACATATCGTGCAGTTCTGCGACATCGATATCATCTGGATCCATGTCAGCCATCTCGTAGGCGATTTCACTCGAATCGACAACACCACCCATTGTTGTTGGATCAGCACGCTCGTGAACAACGTGTGTGTCGGTTGCGCCGCCGATCCCTTCGATCGTCACGTAGCTGTCGGTGTACTCTTTTGCGACTGATTCAGGGCAGAGCAACAGTGCGGCCGATCCATCTGTGATTGGGCAGAAATCATACAACCGCAGCGGATCCGCAACTACTGGTGACTCCATAACCGTCTCGAGATCGACCTCCTTTTGAAACTGTGCATGTGGGTTGTCAACGCCATTTTTGTGGTTCTTCACCGCAACTTTTCCGAGACTCTCCCGTGGTGCATCATACGTGTCAAGATAGAGCCGAGCGGTCAGTCCTGCAAACGATGGCAGTGTTACTCCTTGTTTATATTCAACCGGATGTGTGAGCGACGCGATGACGTCAGTTGCCTCTGCAGTCGATCGGTGCGTCATCTTTTCGCCACCGACAAGCATCGTCATCTCCGATGCACCCGACGCAATCGACTGCCATGCGGCGTAGACACCAGCACCGCCTGATGAGCTTGTTTGGTCGATTCGCGCGGTGTATGCCGGGAGTGCTGCAAGATCATGTGCAAGCGCATTTGGAATGCCGGTTTGGCCTTCAAATTCGCCGCTTGCCATATTCGATACGTACAGATGATCGAGTGCCTCCGCTTTGACGCCCGAATTCTCGAGACATGCGGCCCCTGCCTCCGCGAGTAGCTCGCGGACCCAAGCGTCGCGCTGCCCGAACTGGGTCATTGCTGCGCCAATAATCGCAACGCGTTCCATAGCGAACGAGTGCGTGCAATACCCTTACCGGTTTCCTTTCATGACGGGCTCTCGGTTCTTTTATCAGCAAACCCGACTACTATCAGATATGGAACTCGATCGTGTTGCACCGTATCTTGGTGCAGTCGCCTGTCTTGTCTTCGCAGCGGTCCTTTCAGCACCGTATCTTATCGTTGACGGGCTCGCAGCGCCGATCGGAGAGTATTACGCCGCAGGACCGCTTGGCATTGCCGGAGGGGTCTTTTTGTCCGTCCTTGGGGTTGTGATCTTTCTATCGGGTGAACGTGGTCGAGCAGATTCGGATCTCGTTGCGGGAATCATGGTTGTTGTCGGTGTTGCGTTATTCGCAATGACTACGCTGTGGGCCGTTTGGATTCCTGATTCCGTGCTGTTTAGTTTCCCACAAGAGTACTCTTGGATCGAGTACCACCCGTGGGTCAGTGTTGCGCTCTCATTTATTATTGCGACTATTGGCGCAGTGTACGCGTGGGCTGTTTTATAAACATAACCGATTTTTGTGAGATACAAGCGTGGTTCCGAGTCGAAAGGCCCTTATGTCGGTCGGTTGTATCTGAAACTGGACTAGGTCGGGCAGTTAGGCCCTGCTCATCACCCGCCATAGAGTCTTTAGCGGGGACCAAACGCTGAAGGCGTCCAGTCAGACCGACTCGGGCCCCAACAGCCAACGTAGAAACCTCGTCCGACGGGGACAGCGGTTCAGCGTCCTCGCTCGCAGGAGCGATCGATGCTGTCTCGTCGGCGATACCGGGTCAGGCACGGAAGTGAGCAGCCCATCGCCGGACGTGCGTCGCTCGTTGGGTCGCGGGGTGGAGGAGGCAACTGGGATTCCCCGTGTCTGGAACGCTAGGCAATTTCAGCCCGTCCACATTCATATCGTATATAATATCTCTCTTGTACGAGAGACATCAATCGAGAACAGAAACCGGTAGATACGACTGTCTGCACATCGTATCAATAGCCATGGTAGAGACGCAGTTAGAGTCGAATGGAATCACTGCAACATACGAAGAGGCCAATGGAGAACGAGTACTTGTGTTCACAGGATCGGGCGGTTCGGCTGCGATCGCACAAAATATTGACGGCTATGCGATGCTCAAAGTCCGTCCAACTGTCGATGGCGATGAGCTAGAGCGCTACTACGGATTCGATATGGCACTCGACCACGCTGCAGAACTCCTCGCTGTGTCAGTGCATGAACTACCGATTCCAGAGGCAGCAGATGATATGGGGATGTAGCCTGCGAATTCCTATGATCGTTTCCGAAGCGGCCCCCAATCAAGCCCATCGCGCCAGTAGTAGATCGGCGACAGCGTGAGATACGCTAAGGCGAGAATCAACAGCGCAACCGCAAAGTTTCGTCCTACGTCTCCCGGAAGCAAGATTGCGAGTGCTTGGACGACACCCATTACAAGCGCATCCTGTGCATGCAGATCGGGATAGGTAATCGTCGAGACCATAAGTAGTGAGAGAAGCGCTGTGAGTCCGATCAAATACCATGGCTCGGTATATCCCGACAGGACGCTTGCGGCTAATATTGTTGCTGCAAGGGTCGTTTGTGCACCTTGTGTTTCCTTGACATCCGTATCATACGCGGTGTAGAGTCCAAGTCGAGCCACTGCCATTGCAACGAACACGGCTGCCACACCAAGGCCGATTGCGACCATTCCCAACTCGGTCTCTACTGACCAGGTCTCAAACGTAACTGCTGCAATCAATACCGCAGGTGCAACGCCAAACGATGCAACATCTGCAAGTGAATCCAGGTATGGGCCAGCGGGTGTTCCTCCACGACGCCGAGCAATGACGCCATCCAGCCCATCAGCGATCGCACCCAACAAAATCAATCGGGCAGCAAGCCCTGTATCAATGATCGCAACTGCGGCTGCGAGAAACCCAAGTGCTGCGTTGGCGATCGTCACTGCATCAGCCAAACCAAGCAGTCCAACGAATCTGGGTTTCATAATTCGGTGCATGAAGAGGGCGGATTTACGTGTTGTTATCTCCGGTGCTTGGATGAGTCTCAATTTATGAGAGAAACCGCGGCCCCTAAATTGCTGACGCACCAACCATCAATATGGACCGCCGACGCTTCCTCCACTGCACTGGAGCAGCAGCGACGCTTTCTCTTACAGGCTGTGTCACACTGTTTGACGATGGTGAGTATGATATTGGAATGACTGCTGATGCATTCACTCCGGAAACCTATACTATCGAGGTTGGTGACACGGTAACGTGGGAGAATACGAGCACACGAGCGCACACTGTGACTGCTTACGATGAACTCATTCCAGAAGACGCGGAGTTTTTTGCGACTGGTGGATACGAAAATGAACAAACCGCCAGAGAAGAGTGGGCAGATAGAGGTGGTGGCGGCATCGACAATGGAGAACAATTTGCACACACGTTTGCGGTTCCTGGAAACTACGGCTATGTGTGTATACCACACGAACAGGGCGGGATGATCGGGACGATCGTTGTCGAAGAATAGTTTACCAGTAAGATTTACTTTCCACCTCGAAATCTCGCCATAACAATACCGTCGCTTACCCTCTCGCTCATGTGTCTCATAAATTCACCCGAAGAGCAGCGTTGAAAGCCGTTGCTGGAGGTGCTCTTGGGACCGCGCTTGCTGGCTGTGCAACAATCAGGTCACAGAACCCATTCGCTACTGATGAGTACCCGACCCCACAAACCGTGGCTGACCCGCTGAGCAATCGTCCACAGTTTCGATACAAAGAGTCAACGACAGAGCTTACACGGGTTGATCTCCGTGGACATGGTATCGATCAGACGGGAGAAACATCGGTCGCGGATGTCATTGAATCTGCAGCACGAGAGGACCGCCTGCTTGAACTACCACCAGGTGAGTATATGCTTGATCGAACCGTCGTGTTGGAAGATTTTCAGCGGTTAGGGATTCGCGGAAATGACGCAACGATCCGGCCTGCAACGGGAACAAACGAATACCTGTTTATGGCTGAATCGCCAGATTCGAATGCAGAGTTTTGGTTTGAGGATCTAACGTTCGACCTTTCAGAGTCCGGTACCGGTGGTCGTGCACTACAGGCTCGAGTCGATTCACAGCTTTTTATAAAAAACGTCAATGTCATTGGCACGTTAGACAGTGGCCCAAACGTCGTCAGACTTGATGTGACGGACGCTGATGGGCATGCGAGCATTGACCAGCTCCGACTTCCTGATGGCGCACTCCCGGAAACCAACATTTCGGGTTGTTACGTTGGTAACACCAACGAGGGAGACCTACACTTTCGAGAGTGTGTTATCTCCGGATTCCCAGACAACGGGTTGTATGCAGATCCACCAGATGGCTCTATTACCGTTGATGGTGGGTATTTCTCAAATAACGGGATCTCGAATATTCGTGTAAACGGTGGCTCGCTTGTCCGAGGAGCCCATGTTCGATGTGACCAACCACGACCGGGCACCAATAATATGCGGGGAATCCGCCTCACAGATTACGACGCTCAGTCGGAGACAGAGCCTGCGGTCGTTGATGGCTGTCGCGTTGAAATGTATGATATTACACACAGTGATGGAGCGATTGAACTCTCCTCACAGCTCTGGAATGCGATCATTCGAAACACCCACATAACTGTTGATGTGGATGACCTAAACGCGATCCGCGTAAAACCGCCTCGTGGTGCGTTGTTCCCGACTGCAACAACGGAAAGTCTAGTCTGTGAAAACGTAGTTATCGACGGAAGTGCAGCAGGCGGCGCAGCTGTTTTAGTGGCTGATCGTGATAACACCACATTTGACAATATTAGTATCTCACAATCGGGTGCAGATCGCCACGGTATCGAATTTCGGCGTTCAGCCGGACACAGCGTTGCAGCGTATCAACACAGCGTTACCGGTGAGTCGCTGCTTCTTGATCAAGCAGAAGTCTCTCACAGCTCGTAAAAAATAGAATATTGGGTGTTGAAGTTACTCGTCGACTGCAACGTCTTCTTCGTCGACGTCGACTGCTGCTTCTTCTTCTGCAGCAACTTCTGCAGGTCGTGCACGAAGGCTCAGCTTCTGCACCTCAACGCGTCGAAGTGGATAGATCGTCTTTGCCTCACCGTAGATCGCCGATGAGAGGCGACCTTCGATGATACTGTCAACAAGCTCTTCGAACGTCCGCTCTGAGCCCGTCTCTTTGACGAGGTCGATCATGACACGGCGAATTGCAGCCTCTTGACTTCGATCTGCCTTTTTGGTTGTGAATGCGACTGGCTGGATCTGAACACGGTAGTCGTCTTTCGTAAGGACTGTGATGCTTGCATCAATCTTGGATGCCCCACGTCGGACCAGACTCCGAAGGTAGTCTCGGGTCAGTTCGTGTTGAATGAACTCAGTGTATGCTGAGTCGCTGCCAACATCCGTAATCTTGAATGTTAGTTTGGTATTGTTCGCGCCGGCGTCTTGTTTAATTTCGCCAAGCGTGGTCTCGATCGTACGACCGATGATCTGTTCTGGTTCTTCTGCGACGGTCTCACCAAGCTCTGCGCGGTCGAACTGCTCGGGCGCGAGTACGGTGTACCATCGTTTTCCTCCTCGTTTCTGTCGTGATACTGATCGTTCACTCATAATTGTAGTCTAAGCTAATCTGATTGGTTTGTAGTTGGTCGGCTGTGCTGTGTACATGACGTAGCTACTGACACGGCGACACCAAGATTGACGAGATAATCGTCAACGGTCGCTTGTAGTCCTCCAGTCGTCTCTCGAGCAATCGTGGTCTCAACCTGCGATCCCGAAACAGCGGTCTGCATCTCATCGGTATTATCAGGAGCAATTGCTGCACGGATAACCGATGGCTGCGTATGCGTTGTTGATATCGTTGCCGTTCGAGTATTCTCACTCATTTGAGCACCTCTCGAACTGCGGCAATGAGTTGACTCTCTAGCTTGTCTTCAGTGCCGTTTTCGATCGCAATCTGTGCACGCTGTGTTGTCCCTGTGGTTTCGGCATCGAACTCCGAGCCAACAGTTTCCATTGCGTGAATTGCAGACTGTTGCGTTGTGATTCGAAGTGCTCCGTAGTGTGTGTCATCGATTGGTGCTGTTCCGAGCACTAACACTGCTGGCTCCTTCGATCGTGTGGTAGCAACTATCCGAGCAACGGTCGACAACACTGACGCTCGATCGACCGTTGTCCGTACAACGACAAGCCCATCGTAGCGGCCTGTTTGCGCCGATCGAATTGCGTTGTGTGCTGCTTTTGACTCCGATCGCCAACAATCGAGAGCTGCCGTTTTAAGCGGCTCATATTCCGGTGAAAGCGCATACGCGAGTGCAATTCCAGGGTGTGCTGTCGAAACGGTTTCAAGCACATCTGCAAGCCCTTCGACGGTTGCAAGCGGCCCATTTGGTGTTTCGTACGGGCGCAACACCTGTCCGATCGCGTTTGCGGCGGTCTCCGCATGTTCGCCACCTGTTGCTGCGATCGCAACACGGCTTGCAAGCCGTGTCCGTGCAGCATCATCAAGCTCTGCGGGAAGCGCGAGCTTCGAAAGCAACGCACTCGCTGCTGGTGGCTCTCCAGAGAAATCTGCGTGAAACAGCGTTGAATGTGCAAGTCCATCAGCAAGGTCGTGTGTGGCGCGACCAACTCCTGGTCGCTGGACAACACGCCGGTGCTGAACTGCCGCATCTACTAATGGGCCACTTCCGCTCTCACCTGGTGTAACTCCGGCCGCAACGACACCAGCCAGTGCAATCACTGGATTTGGCTCAATTCCTAACTCACGAACCAGCGCCGCACTTGCGACGCTCGCCGGTCGATCGCTCCCAACAGTTGGAAGCACATGCTGTTGCTGAGTTTCCGATTGTGGGGTACCGATCGACACAATAATGTCGTCGGTCGAAGGGTCACTCTCGGTCGATCCGGTTGTCACCCGTGCGTGATATGGAATTGACCGTGTTTCAAGTCCCGCAACAAGCACGCTCGCCGCGGCGATCGCATCACCTGTTGGTGCTGTCCGAAGGTGGACAAACTCGGCCGTGTCGATCGCGTTCGCTGTGACACCAAGGGCGTCAGGGGCAGCGTTGGGCGGTGCGTGTGCGTCGGACATTGCGTTGTAATTTAATTTACTGGATTGTGATACCGCGTAGTGTTGTGTCTTGTGTCAGGTAGTCACGACGCTTATTCAAGCAGTTTGACTGCTGCGTCGTAGGTGTACTTGAACTCCTCATCGAGTTCGTCGCCACGGTAGTAGTTTACGAGGCGGCGAATCTTTGACTCGGTGTTCTGGAGTGCGCGTTTGTTCTGGTAGTCCTGACCGTTCTCGTCAGCGTGGTTACGGAGTCGAACTGCGCGCTCCATAAGCTTGTAGAGGTCTTCCGGAATCTCCGGTTTTGCATCGTTCTCTTCGAGAATCTCGGTGACTTTTTTGCCAGTTGCGAGTTTGACGTTCGGAACTGGAACACCTTTGACGCCTTCGTCGCGGAGCGTGAGGCCGATGACGCTCGGGTCGTGGCCTTGCTCTGCGAGTTCAACAACGCGTGCTTCAATTTCGTCTGCGTCTACGTCACTCCACTCCGGGGGTTCGTCTGCCACCGGCCGGTCCGAACCGGACGAGCCACGGCGGCGGGTATGCATTCGTGCCATTGTTTGAAATTGGAACGGCACAGGCCGCAAAAACGACATGACCGACTCCCGAGGCTCACGATCGAACTACGATCGATCAGCTCACGGGGTACCGGCGCACTATCGCAATCCCAAGCCCAAC
>NZ_JAKRVX010000005.1 GCF_023638035.1 Natronocalculus amylovorans
CAGATCGATCGGGAGTTCTCACCAAAAGACACAAGCGACGTGGATGCACGCTACGGGCGCTGGCAGGAAGCAGTCGAACGCTCGCTCGATTGGGCACGTGACGGAGGAGACTAATGGTTTTAGAAACTGCACTGGGTAACCCAGTGTTCTGGCTGGCTGCTTTCGCTGGCGGTGCATTTGGTGCTGCGATTGGTGCACTTCCAGCGTTCGTCTTCACTGGCTTCATGGTGATTGCTGGTGAGGCAGCTGCGTTTGCAGGTGCAGGTGGCGGGATTACTGATTTACTCGGCTTCGGCCCACTCTTTGGTCCGCACATCGCCTTCGCTGGTGGTGCGGCCGCAGCTGCGTACGCAGCAAAGAAGGGCTATCTCGAAGATGGAAAAGATATCACCTCGGCATTAGGAACGCATAATGTAGATGTCCTGATTGTTGGTGGTGTCTTCGGTGTCTTCGGATTTGCAGCGGTTGAACTGCTCAATTTCGTTGGGTTCGGAACTGACAACATCGCACTGATGGTGTTTGTCTCCGCCCTCGTTCACCGTGTTGTCTTCGGATATAGCGTGATCGGCGAAGTGTACGGAAACAACGTCTTCGATATGGGTCCATTCGAGCGCGGTGAAGAGAATGCACCTGGCGTTTGGCTTCCATGGCAGTACAAATGGCACGGCGTCATCACAATCAGTGCAATTTCAGGTATCATCGGCGGGTTCGTCTACATCGCTACCGAGAGCCCAGTGCTCGTCTTCGGTATCAGTGCAGCAAGTCTGCTGTTCCTCAACCTCGGCATCGATGACTTCCCAGTCACACACCACATGACGCTCCCTGGTTCGGTTGCAGCATTCAGCGCGATCGGCAGCGGCTACGATCCGATTATCGCAATGGTCTTTGCGATCATCTTCGGTATCTTCGGCGGTGTCGTTGGTGAAGTCGCAGAGCGTATCTTCTACGCACACGGCAAAACACACGTTGACCCACCGGCAGCAGGTATTGCAGCATCCGGTCTACTGTTCACTGTGTTTGTTGCAATTGGTATCTTCAGTACGACCCTTTGGCCAACATTCGGCCTCTAAATAGCCGAACCCTTCGGCCAAACATCTTTCAAAATCGGATATTTATCATCTGCTGAGCCACGATTCCCAACAACATAGATATACAACATGAATATTGACGAGCGAATTGCACGGCGGCGGCAAACGAGTTCCCAGCCGCAGTTGGTTTTGGACTACGAGCCATTGAGCCCGCTGTTTCATCCACGTGAGCCGATCGGCCGCGGATCGTTGTTAGAACAACTGCTCGATCAGTTGGAGCCAGCGTTGCTCGGGAGACACCCATCCGACCTCTATGTGTGGGGTCCGAAAGGAAGCGGAAAAACTGCGGTCGTGAAAGCGCTGTTTCGCGCATTTAATAGAACGATCAAGCCAGAGACCGAGCCGATTCATACGACAACGCGTGTTGATTCTGTATCGGTGTTTGATTTTGTCTATATTGATGCACGAACAGCAAAAACACGATTTGCGCTCTATCGCGCAATTTTGGACCGGCTCATTGACGAGTCAGTCCCAACACAAGGTGTCGGTACTGCATGGGTCCAAGAAAAACTCGAAGCAGCGCTTGCGCCGACAAAAAATGGCGTTGTTGTTGCTGTTGACCATGTTGGAGAGCCGGAGACCCAATCAATTCTGCAGCTTCAAGAGATCCTTCAGCCACTACAGAGTGATCTATCAGTCGTTCTGATCGGTGCTGAAACACCAGAGAGTGCTGGTGTCGACGGTGAATCTGTAATCAATACGATCGAATGTACACCATACCAGACACATGATCTGGTCGAAATTTTGACTGGTCGTCTCTCAGACAGCTTAGTTCGTAATGCAGTGTCACACGATCAGCTTCGTGAAGTTGCAGAGTGGGCAGATGGAGATGTCCACGACGCTCTCTCTGCACTGTTTACCGCGGTAATCGAAGCAGAACAGACCGATTCGGATTACATAACCGACAATCAGCTTCAAACCGGATTTAAAAGCGTTCCACGTCCATGTGTCCCATTAGGTCGTGTTCTTGCACTCCCTAAGAGCCAGCTCTTAGTACTGAACCAGCTTACTCAGTTACCCGAACAAGCACTCACAAGTGTGGGCCGAGCAACAGAGAGCATCGCAAAGCGAGATATTGATCTCTCAGAAGGAACAATCAAGCGCCTTATTTATGAGCTCTCGGAGTCGGGAATCACGGAACGAATCCCCACTGAACGAGACGTACAAGTTGGGCGCTCACCATCAAGAATTGAGCTTCGGTTCCCGTACAAATTGCTCTCACACCGCGAGTTCGGCTCGAAATAATAACATACACCTCCAGTACTGACCCTCACGTTTCTTTGAATACTGTTTAATTGCACAGCGTGGCTTATTGAGATAGTGTTGTGAGCATAGTGAGTTCCGGTAGTGAGCAGATCGCGATCTTCATTTTCTCGATCGGTGGTCTGTGGCTCGGATCCAGGCTTTTAGTCGATGCAGCAGTCGTCCTTGCTCGCAGGAGAGGGATTTCTGAGTTAGTGATTGGGCTGACGATTGTCGCAGTGGGAACTTCTACACCTGAAATAGTTGTGAGTGCGGATGCTGCAGTTTCTGGATTTGGATCGATCGCGGTGGCAAACGTTCTTGGGTCAAATATATTCAATTTAGCACTGATTCTTGGTGGCGTCTCGCTCCTGCAAGCAGTTCCTGTTGAGCGATCGCTCATTCATCGAGATGGTATCGCACTGCTTGGTGCCACCGGAGTTGTGGGGATGACGCTCCTCATGTTGGGTGGAACAATCGAGCGAGTCCATGGACTCGCATTTCTTCTCCTGTTAGGCGGGTATGTGACAGCTCTCATCCACACAGAGCGCTCACATCTATCGATGACCACCGAATACCCGAATACACCAGAGATTCCTCTTGATGTGATCACAGATTGGATTCCACTTCCCGAAGCAGCTAAACACGGATGCATCCTACTCTGTGGATTTCTTATCGTGTTGGTGAGTGGTCACTATCTGGTCTCCGCTGCGGTGTCAATCGCAACCGCTGCCGATATCTCTGAGTGGATAATTGGGGAGACAATCGTTGCTGCAGGAACGTCCACCCCCGAACTCGTAGTTTCCGTTGTGGCTGCTCGATCGGGGCATATTGGAATGGCTGTTGGGAACGTGTTTGGAAGCTGTATATTCAATCTGCTTGGAATACTGGGCGTTGCTGCGATACTCAACCCACTAGTCGTAGGTAACTCGGCAGTCCAAACGCTTGGCTGGCTCAGTCTTGTCTCGATCGCAATGGTTGTTGCACTGTGGTCCGGAAACGCTCTCTCACGAGCTGAGGGGCTTGTCTTTGTGAGTGCAGAGGTGGTTCGGTGGGGTATGCGGCTCATCGCCTAGCTCCCACATTATCTATCTTTCTACAAGGAGAGAATCCCGCCCTGAGAATCCGACAATCCCTACGTTTATCGTGGATTGAAACATAACGTACTCCGACCGAGGCGGTATATCCACCCCCATGTCGGGATAATCGGACAATATCGGGATACCATATCTGACTTTCACAGGTATCTCCTGCGTGAGAGGAGATGGATACCGACACAAAATAATCAGGTAACTCTGGATCCCTTATAGGATAGGAGTAGCGGGGGCGTGGCACTCCCACCACTCGTCGGTGTGTCAACCCGAGGTTCCCAAACCAGCCGCCCGCAGTGCGGTGGGAAGCCTCGCCATCAGAACACATGTGTTCTGATTGACCAACAAGACACTTTGCGTCTTGTGACGCCGCTTACGGCGAGGAGGGTGTCACTTTATTCGCATATCCCTTTCCAAAGGGATTGAGAGAGTGTTACAACGACTGGGAGCATAAAAAACAAAAATAGGAATGCTTGAATCGGTGGTGATGGAAGCCCGATCATAACGAGCGTTCCAAGGAAGACTGCCGTGGGAATCAAAACGACAATAACAGCATAACCACGGCGAAGTGGCTCAAAATCAACCGCAGCCGTTGGGATTGGAAGTGAAAATGTCTCAATCGCCTTTTTTGGATTTGTTGTCGGGCCAATGATCCGATCGGCATCATTGTCGTCCCACCCACTTGTCATCGAAAAGGTTCGTGCATCAGTGAACCGATCCGCAAGTCGGCCGGACGCCACCTCGACGTTTCGGATCTCATTGAGCGGTGTTGACCACTGTGGCATCTCAAAGAACCGATCGTACGCGACAACGCGATCACCACGGCGTTGGTATTCCATCCCACCGTATCGAACGTACCAACTCCCCGCTTCTATGATCGTGCCGAATACGAATGCGCCCACAATCAACCCAAACGTAATGAGTTGGAACTGTAACGCCGAAAACGCCTGACCAACGGTAATAAGGAAGACAATCCAAGCCATACCGGCCAATGGAAGATGTTTTTGGAGGCTTTTTGGGATCGATCGGAAGACGCTCGAAAGGAGTACAGTACGCTGATCCGCTTGTATTCGAGCCGTCGGCTCTTCGCTTGGAACTGGTACCTGAGCAGTGCGAGAATCAGCAGTGTCACGTTCACCGGGGCCTGCGAGCCAGCGCGTAAACCGGCTTACACTGGTGGACCGATCCACGTGATACACTGCCCAGTCGGAAAGAATCTTGACACTAACGAGAATCGAGAGTGCAACAATACTGCCGATTTCGGTTTCGAGCAGTACCCCGAGAACAAGCAATAACATGACCAATAAAAATCCCTGTCGAGCAGGCGGCTCGAGGACACCATATGGAGAGAGCTGCTCATATTCGGCATGACCAAAGTACTGTGTTACCGTCTCCACAAGATGCCCACTCACAAGCGCGACAACAGCAGCCCAAAATACTGGTTGCTGGAGCACTTGCAGTGGCTCAATCACTGTCGAGAGGATAATTGTGAGCACAAGCGCAAGCCACAGAATCCGTCGAGTAATCCCAAAAGCATATGGAACGTTTCGTGGGTAGATCGGTGGGAGCCACGAGACAACCGTGACAGATCCACGAGTGTCAGAAAGCGTTGCGTTCGAAACCGTTGCAAGATCGCTCTCGGTCTCTTTCGGTGGGTGTGCAGCAAAAAGAGACTTGACGCCCGCAAGCAAGAGCAAAAAAAGAAGTTCGACGATGTAGAGCAGAATGAGAATATCCGCCTCCCAATGTAACCAGATCACGCCTACAAGCGGGATACAGTTTGCAAAAAAGAGCGGAATAAATCTGACTAGTGGGGGAGCGGTCTCTGGAGGGTGAGGTCGAAACATCGATCGAGCAGGTATACACTGTACTATATCGATCTGTAAAAGTATACATCTTCCTACACAATTGCACGGTCGATGAAGTGAATCACCCCGAGGTCAAGCCTCGGGGCTTCCTGTTTCGATGACGTGACTTGCAGACACACGCTGGATATCAGCGGTGTCCGTAGCGGTCACAGTCTCCACAGGCGTGGATTCGGGCCATCCCAGCCCTAATATAGAAAACCCTCTTTTTAGGACGTTCATCGATGCATTCGCATCCCTATCTGTCTCAAACCCACAGCCAGGACACGAGTGTTCCCTGACCCAAATGGGTTTTGTCGTTTCTACCCCACAACACGCACACTCTTTGGTCGTCCCACGAGAAGGCACTTGTACAACGTGTGTGCCGTACAAATCGCCTTTGTATTCGAGCAGGGTGATGAACTGTCGCCACGCTGCATCCTGCTTGTTCCGGGCGCTCCCCGTACCCTGAAGCATTCCAGCAACGTTTAAATCTTCGACGAACACGGCGTCGTACTCACGAACGAGCCACGTCGTCAGTTTGTGCTGATAGTCCAGTACGTTCCGCCGAATCTTCCGCTTCGTCTTAGCGACTTTCTGGCGCTGTTTCTCGTAGTTGTTCGAGCCGTGTTCTTTCCGCGAGAGGTTGCGTTGTTCTCGCCGGAGTCGCTCGTACTCGTCTTCGAGGTCGAGCCACTCCACTGCCTTTCCGTCCGACGTGTGGATGTAGTTCAAGATGCCGAGATCGACTCCCACGCTGTTGCTCGCGTCAAGCGAATCCAGTTCGGGTTTCTCTGGAACGTGTTCGTCGTCAGTTTCGAGGCTGAACGAGACGAACCACTCTCCAGTCACTTCTTTTTTGAGTGTGACTTCCTTGATAGTGGCATTTTTGCGGAGTGGTCGGTGATAACGGATTTTCATCCAGCCGATTTTACTGAAGCGGACAGACGCAACCCTGTCTCGGCCCCTCTTGTTATCGAGGTCGAAGCCTGACTGGTTGTACGTGACACTTCGGTAGTCGCTGGGTGCTTGCCGCTTGAGCCACCCGACTTTGTATCCGTTTTCTTTCTTCTTGCGAAGGTTCGAGAGGTTACGGTGAAAGCGGGCGACGGTGGCTTGTGCTGCTTTCGAGTATAACTCGGCGAATACGGGCCACTGTCGCTTCCACTCTGGAAGTTTGTTGTTCTGCGTGTATTCTTTGGGTTTGTCGTCGTCGGGACTATTCGTGTAGTCCCATTTGACGTGATTGTAGAGTTGGCGATGAACGTCGATGTGATGTTCGGCAGCCGCCGCTACTTCGTCGCGTGGGTAAGCGCGGTAACGGTGGCTGTGTTCCATCGCTGTCTGTTGATTAGATAATGTGCCTATTTAATGATTTGTACCCGCGTTGTCGGATTCATCCCCGACCTCAAGGGTCGGGGTATTCTCCTTGACCGCCGATAAATATAGGTAAACGTGCAGCACTCATGTCGGCTTCCTCCACGGGGTCAAGCCCCGTGGCATCCGCCTTGTATTTCTGTGAACTCGAGGTTGGTGTGGAAGATGACACAGTGCTGTTGATCGCTGCACCGACAGGGTCTGGAAGAGATAACCCAACTGCGATACGGGAAGCCCCGTTATCAGAACACATGTATTCTGATTGGCCAACAAGACGCAGCGCGTCTTGTGACGTCGTTTACGACAGGGAGGATGTCACAACTCACAACTGATCGATCGCCGGTAACCGACTCACTCGCCACCCAGCAACGCTTGCGGCGACAGTACCCATCACAACAGCGACAACCAACCCGAGAATGATAACATCTGTCTCCACGACGACGAGTCCTTCAAATCCAGTCAACTCATACGCGACTCGGTTGAGTGCGGCTGCAGCTGCAGGCGTGACCGCAGCACCGATGATGCCACCGAGGACTCCGATCGCAAAGCCATGTCCAGCCAGCAAGCTCACGATCGTCCCTCGAGAGACACCCATTGCGTTAATCGCAGCAAGCGTCTCTCGCTGTTGGTAGACAATCAGCGCAAGCAGGTTTGCTGTAAGCGCCAAGCCTGCAATAAACGCAAGCACAACGAGCGTCACCGCACCTGCAAGGACAAGCGCTTGGTTCTGCACGACCGCATTCAGCTGTTCAGCGTTTGTTCGGATCTCGTACTCGTCAAAATCTCCTTGGAGTGCGGCTTGTACTACTTCTGGATCCGCATCATCCTCAAGCGTGATCGTAATAAACGTCGCCGCATCAACACGCTCTGTGCCAGTGACTGTTTGTAGCTCACTCAACCGTGCAGTCGCGGTTGGTGTTCCAAGGAACTGTGAGAAGGTTCCGGAGATGCCAACGATCGTAAACTCGTTTGACTCCGCAGCAGCAAGCGAGCCACCCATGTAGAGCGTATCACCCACGCCGACATCGTAGCGATCGGCCAGCTGCGGATCAATCAAGATTTCGTGCGTCATCGGCCCGTCATACTCACCACCAGCGTAGTGTGTGTCACCACCCGAAAATCCCTCACCTTCACTGATCGACACGGCACTTCCAGAGCCAGTCACACCAGTTGCAACGATCGTGTCAAACTCCGACCCGTCGTCACTGACGTAGACCGTGTGGAACCCAAGTGGTACTGCATTCCGGACCCCATCATACTCGCTCATTTCGCTGGAGACCACATGTGCATCATACAGCGTATTCTCGAACCCCCCGGAGGCTGCAGAGAGTGCAACTGGGCCACTCGTCACCCACAGGTCCCGATCGGCGGATTCAAATTGTGACTCACCAGTCTCTAACACCCCATAGCCAGTCCCAGCAAGGAGCGTCATTGTCAACACAGCAAGGACAATGCCAACGATCGCAAGCAGTGTTCGGAACCGATGATGGCGAAGCTGGCTGAACACAAGCCCCCAGACAGCGATAAATCGGCGGCCACCAGCGAGCATCCGACTCATTGTAACACCTCCTCAGCAACGCCAACTCGACGAAGCAAGATTGCAATGTATGGCAGCGACAGGAGCGCAACAACCACTGCGACGACAACACCATACAATGCAAGAATTGGTTCGGCTGCAGCGACAGGAACCGTGGTCAGTGTTTGCATTGAGACCTCATTGACAAGCCACAGCCCACCAAATCCAAGAACAACACCAACAAGCCCACCAAGAATCGTACTGAGTATGCTTTGCGTTGCAATGAGTGTAAATCGGCTCTGTGCGGAGATCCCAACCGCTGCAAGGGTTGCAATCTGTGCCCGATCGGCAGTCACCTCCAACCCAGTCATCGTCATGACAAACAGCGTTCCGACAACGATCGCAATCAAGAATGCAGTAATTGACAGTGCAAGCGGTAACTCATCATCAAGCACCTGTTGTGTTGTGACGCCCGATCGTGTCTCGACAGTTGATTGTGGGTAGATATTTTCGAGTTGGGATTGCACAGCGGGATCATTCGCAGAGACTAAAATCTGTTCTGCTTGGTCCGCGTTTGCAGCCCCCGTGAGCGTCTGGAGTTCGCTCAGTTGCATGATGACAACAGGGAACTGGCTGCCTTGCCTGTCGCCGCTATCAACGTTTGCAACATGAAACGATCGATCGTCAGAGACGGATGGGCGTTGGACGGAGATCTCATCGCCCGTTTGCACTCCAAGCAGTGATGCTGCGCCGTCGGAAAATACCATTTCACCGGTCCATTCACCATCGTATCCACCATCGTTATAGTAGGGATCCCCTGGTGTCAGCCCTGTAGTAGTCACGTCCGAAACGTGTTCGAGCGACTCATTGCCAACGACGCCGATCGCAAGCACATACTCGCTTGCCTCATCTGGGGCTTGTAACCGGACAACCTGTGTCAAGACTGGTGTCGCATATTCAACGTCCTCAAATCCGGTTATTCGTTCGGCTGTTGGGTGAACGGAGCCAAACTGTGGGGCATCCGTATCGACAAGCACTGATGATTCACCTGGTGTATCCGGTGTAATCCAGTAGTCAACATCGTCGCTGTAGACTGTTGACTGTGTTGCAATTCCAACCCCAATTCCAGTCACAACAAGCATTAGTGCAACTGCAAGCGCAACACCACCAACACGTGACCAAAATCGGCCTGCATCAGAACCGCGTGCTTGAACGATCGCTCGTTTTGCTGCGATCGCGATCGTTGCTGTGATCCGCCTCACTGTTGCGGGGATTCGACCCGGGGTTGGGATGTCACCTGCCATTGGTTACTGCACCGAGTTGGACTGTGAAGACACAGACTCAGTTTGAGATCGCGGTCCTGATTCGCTTATATCGGCACTTTTACTCGTATCAGCAACGAGCTTACCATCGCGGAGCGAAATCACTCGATCTGCGATTGCTAACGTTTCAGGGTCATGCGTTGCAAGCACGATTGCAGTGTCTTCTGCGACTGATTTGAATCGATCAAGCACTTGAGCACCAGTCTCGGTATCTAACTCACCAGTCGGCTCATCAGCAATCACAAGCCGTGGGTTCGTAACCAGTGCGCGAGCGATTGCGACGCGTTGCTGTTCACCACCACTAAGTTGGGCTGGTTTGTGTGTAATTCGATCGCCAAGCCCTACCGCCTCAAGGAGTTCTTTTGCACGTACACGGCGGTCGCGTTTTTTGATCCCTAACTCAACAAGTGGGAGAGCAACATTCCCACGTGCGGAAAGCGCATCAAGCAGGTGGAAATGCTGAAACACAATACCGACATTTTCGAGCCGGTGTTTTGTTCGACGGCGTCCAGATAGTGTTTTAAGGTCAGTTCCGTCAAACGTGACTGTCCCGCTCGTTGGTGTATCGAGTCCTGCGATAAGATGCAAAAGCGTTGATTTCCCGCTTCCGCTCGGCCCTGAGAGTCCAACTACCTCACCTCGATCGATTGAAATTGAAATTGTATCGAGTGCAGTCACTGTTGGTCGCTCAGCCGATCGACTGAGCATTCGTTGCGTTCCAAGTGTGTAGCTTCGTGTCAGATTTTGACATTCAATGAGTGGAGGAGTGTCAGCTGGCATATACAATCACGAGATATGTTAGTATAGCATAATATCTGCAGGGAACTCGTAAGACGCTTTGGTTGTTGAATTGGTCGATGAGTGGTGCAGTAATTTCACCCGGAAATTAAGACCAGATTTATTCGTTGTAGTCGCTATCGACGACTTCTACGTCATCATCCTATTGCTGTTGTTGATAGTAGTATGCACCACCTGCTGCGAGTGCAATCAAGAGCAGGATAAGGATGATCAACGCGGAGCCACCAATTCCATCATCCTCTGGTGCTTCGGTCGTTACTGGTGGCTCAGTTTCGGTATCTGCTGGGTCTTCAGTTGGATCCGTGACCGAGAGCGTTCCTGCTGTGACTCCATTAACAGCAATGTCGAACGAACCCGCCTCGTCGAATGTTTCTGTGAATGAGACTGTCTTTGTCTCTCCAACATCGAGTTCGACTGTCTCTTGTGCTACGACATCTCCATCAACTTCGAGTTCAGCCGTGAACTCTCCTTCACCGCCTTCGTTTTCGATTTCTGCATCAACATCAACGCTCTCGCCAACTTCGATCTCATCTGCACTCAGTGAAGCATCAGTAACGCTTGCATCAACATCGTCTTGACCAGTAACTGCGTAAACGGACAGTCCGGGAGAGTCAGCAACGAAGACATATCGGTCGCCCTGTTGACCACGGAGTTTTGGCTCAAGGGTATTCCAGTTATCCCCTTCTTGACGGAGGAGGACAACATCCTCTGGATCGATATCATTCCGCTCAAGTCGGTTTTCACTCACACTGAATCTGAATTGAACCTCATCAACGCTGTCTCCAACCTCGTCAGCGTAATCTAGTTGAAGGTAGGAGAGTCCACCAGCAGACGTTGTTACATCAGGTGTTCCCGATGGTGCCATGCTTGATCGGGTTGACGTGACCTCGAAATCAACGCCTTGGTTTGCTGTGAAGTTCAGGTCGGTAAAGGAAACACCGCTTGTTCGATCTTCGTCAGTTTCTGTGAAGCGAACGTTTGCAGAAGTCCCATTGGTTACCCGAACTGCGACAGAGCTTGCGTTTGCTTCTGTCACTTCAGTCTCAGTGCTTGGATTGTCAGGGGTGAGTTCAGGGAGGGTTGGAGTTGGGGATGGGGACGGACTTGGTGATGGTGATGGTGATGGGCTCGGGGTAGGGTCATCATCTTCGTCTTCGATCGGGAAGTCAAACGTTCCCTTATCAGTTGAGAATTGGGTTGAGTCGCTTCCAGTTGCAACATAGACGAATTTGTATTCGCCATTTTCCCACGCATCATCAGTTTCTACGGTTAGTGTTTCTGAGCGATCGGCGTCACCGATACCGACTGCGGATGCATAGAGAACATCGTCGCCAGGGTTAGTACCTGGACGATCTACATCTGCCTCATCGAAAATAAAGTTCACCGCATCTGCAAGCAAGAAGTTTGATGCACTCTGCTCACTGATTTGTCGGTTAAGCACGCTCACATCGCCATCAAGATCTGCATTTCCAATCACTTCCTCAATAGAGTGGTCAATAGTAAATTCGTCTGTAGAGGTGTCTGAGTCAACACCACTCGGGGCATTTACCGTGAATGCGGAGTTCTCGAATTGTTCTTTATTATAGACAACTAGCGCATGGTTCAGGTCACCATCTGTTCCGACGTTGGCGTCGACATCAAATTCAATTGTATCGCCTGCTTCTGCATCATCTGTTGTGATTTCCGCAGAGGCACTTTCTTCTTGGACAGCGACACTTTCGAGACCAACAATAGTCACATCGCCACCACTAACCGAATCGAAATTTCCATTGTCCAGATTTATATCTCCATCACCATGTGATGCAAAGACAGCATACATTCCGGAATCATCAAAGGCGTGATCGAAACTAACCTGCCCATTTGAACCTACAGTTGCAGATCCCGGTTCTGTTTTTGTGATCGTGGTATTGGCATTGGCATCGTCTTTATCGAACATGTCCCGAAGCTCATTAATTGAGCTTGGAACAGTATCGTCGACATCATCACTGTCAATATCTTCATCTAATTTCACAACAAAGAAATCAAGATCTTCACCATTCAGATCCTGTGAACCTGTATCTGTCGTATCGAATGTGAAGTCGACCGTGGTTTGCTCGTCATACACTGGGAATGAGTCAATCAAATCTGTACTCGTAGCAAACCCATCTTGGTTGACCTGGACAGTTGGTGCATCTACAGTGAGTGCGGCACTATTTCGATCAGCACGAAGAGGGACTATTGAACGTTCCCAAACGCTGATTGAGTCCGTGATTTCAACAGAGTTGTCTGATAGGTCAGCGTTGTGTGTTAGATCACCCGGAGATCCGGTAATTGCATCTTGCGAACCACCCGATACACCCGCAGGGGCTGCGCCTGCGGCAACTGGCGATACTAACATCAGTAAAACGAGAAATATTGGTAACAATATTCTTTTTTTCCGCCTTGTCATGTAACCAACTATTTCTGGCCCAAGGTATAGTATTTTCGTCAACAGTATACAGCTACTAACTACTAGTTAATACACGATTACTACCTGATTCAAGGAGAGAGTCCCGGCCTGAAGGCCGGGCGTGAATCCGACCACATTCACTTCGAACTACGGAATTCTGCAGTCGAGGGTCGTCTCTCCGGTAACTCAACGCGGAAAACCGGGGGTGGTTTGGCGTTCCCCTCGTCGGCGTGGTCGATAACACACCTTCGACCGAACTCACGTTCACCGGCGCACCCGCCGAAAGGTGGGCATCAAAAACGCGAGCCTGCCGTGATTGAGCGTCACCGTTGTGGCAGAGAGGTGACGCAGGTCGATGGCACGACCCGTGCTCGGACGGCTTGAAAAAGTCGTTCGGGGGCATCCCGGAAATCCTTTGGGGACGGCGGGGATGCACGGTGCAAGGAGATACCGCGTCTACACGGACACCGAATACGCCATATCGCTCACGGGACTCACGTACAGCGCACGAACTGAGACACTCCGATCCCGCCGGGTGAATTTGCCCCCGTCGGACAATCCGGATCCCACGCACCGTTTTGCAGGGTGCGACCCCGAGTGTGGACGGAGAAACCTCGCCGTAAACGGCGAGGAAGATGTTATTACCGATTCTCGTTTTCAGTAGGTAGATTATTACACACGGCGTATAACAAAGAAACAATGTCTTATCCGTCTATTCGATCGCTCTCCACAGTGCTTATTTTATGTGTGGTTTTGAGTGTAGCGGTCATCACGGTTAGTGCGACTGGGTATAGCCTCTCGATTGCAGGGTCATTTAATTCACCAGAGGGACCACAAGAAATCAACGATCCGGATGGGAATACCCTTACCATTGATGAGTTGGCAGTTGTAGATCACGGAGAAGATATCAGTGTCGACGCGATTCTCCCAGACGCAGACTTTACAGCGAGGGTAAATCTCGAACGGATTGACGAGAGTGGAGAGCCAGAACGGCCTGCACCGGATACGACAACAATTCGAGGAGATGATACTGTTATATTTGGGACCGAGAGTGTTGAGCCCGGAACATATGTTGTCGGTCTCTATGATGGCCCAATACAAGCCGCAGTCCCTGTTATTGTCGCAGGATATGACCTGTCTGTGACTGCCACTGAAGAGTCATCTGACCAAGTACGAATAACTGTTGAAACAACGGAGATTACAGACAGTGATGAGATAACACAAGCAGAGGTGTTGCTTTGGGATGAAGACAATGAAGTTCGAGAAACGTTGTCTGAGTCTAATGAGAGTACGTATGATGGGTCGGTGTCGATCTCTAGCGGTGAGTTTGATGAATATGAAATATATACTGTTGTTCGGAGTGATACCGAAATATATGAAGGACAAAAAGATATCTTGGGCGCAAGTGAACCAAAACGGCTCACCGAGATATTAACTGAGTCTTCGGAGGACGAGGAGAGTACAGAGACTGAGACACCAACGGAAACTGAGACCGAGACACCAACCGAAACAGAAGAGACCCCAACAGAGACAGACACACCGACTGAAACCGAAACGACACCATCCCCAACGACGGAAACAGAAACGGAAACGGAGGCAGGCGACGATGATCGCGATACCGTAATCACACCAAACCCAACGGAGACAGAAAGTGACGACGATTCCGCATCAGATACGCACACCAGTACACCATCACAAACTGACGATACCACGCCGTTGCCAGTATGGCTCTCGATCGGTGGTCTCCTTCTATTAACGCTGCTCGCTGCCCGGCCGACCGATCGAGACCACAAAAAACAGTAGTCCCGTCTTAACATCCTCCGCACGACTAAAGTCGTGGGATTTCTCCTCGACTTTGTGTGACAATACAAGCGGTCTCCAACGTTAGAATATGACTGAGACCGCGACCCACTGCCTTTGGTGTGACGCACCAATCACCGACGTCTCAAACACAGATACGATTGGCCCGACACCACAGTTTTCTGGGTCAACGACTCCCCAGTGGGAACTACATCACGCGTGTGTAGATGAGTGGGAAGCGTGTGCCGATCGACTCTGCAGACTCGCCAGACACAGTGCCCGGCACACACTCATCGAGTACCCGCTTCGACATGGACCCACTGGCTTACACTGATGAGTCAGACTCCGACACCGCGTCTAGGGAAGATGTATGATACCGTTTTGCTTGCCAGACGATCGCCGCAAGCACCCCACTCACGAGTGCTGGCCACCGATCGCTTGATAAATAAAACCCATCAATCGCAAACCGATAGTCAGTCAGTGGCCACAACATCGGAGACATATATCCGGATGGTTTGATCAGGAACGCATCCAAAAGAATGTGTGATGCAGCACCGATCGCGAGGAGTGCAAATATTCGTTTCCGATACGCAGACGGCACAAGTACGGTTCCAATAAGCACAGACAGAAACGAGCCACCGACTGTGTGCAGCGCATACCAGTCAAACGGAATTCCGAGTCCAGCCTCAATCTGTTCGCTCGAAAGAACGAGACTAATTTTGGTCATATCCGGAATCATCGAACCCATCATACAGACAGTCACATACGGGGCTGTGATCCACTCGTACCGGAATGAGAGGGCAACCGCAATGACGTACGCAGCAAGGGCATGCGTAAGTAGATCAGCCATATTGCTCCTCCGTTTCCGCTCTCGCTTCGGTCCGTGGTTTGAATGCAAACGTATCGCGATCGAATCGCCACCCGCGTACAAATCGAACTAACACCCACAAACCTGCGATAAACGATACCGCATACATATAGTAGCGCTCCCATGGCTCTCTCGTGTATGAATCGATCACGATGACGCGTTGCTCCGTCTCAAGGGTGCCGTAGACGTTTATTTCGTCACCGACCGATGGGTCCCCTTCAAACGAGACCGCAGTAATCTCCATGCGATCGCCGTCTTTTGTGGTCACCACGAAGACAACTGGATCTGTCTCGACGACAGTGCCGCCGACTTGGACGCGATCACCAACGTACGCATCATACGACATGACAAAATCGTTCTCATTGGGGAACTCATTTCGGTCTGGATCGGACTCAAGTGTCCCGGCCCAGACAAGGAGTCCACAGAGCACGATCATGAGGAAAGCAACTACGATGACGCGTGTTCGTCGATCGTCTCGCATCTATCCACACAGACTGTGCTGGGGGATATCAACTTTTTGTGTCAATAAAAAGTACGTTCTCTATTGTAAGGGGACGCCTTGACGTGAGAGGAAACTGGAGACTTCTTTAATCTCGACCGGACTCCCGATAATCCGACAGTGCTGTTCGTCGCCCTCAAAAATCGTGATCATAAAGTCTGCTTCAAGCTTTTCGCGAAGTCCATTTAGCACACCGCAAGGGAGTACAATCTGCGTACTGTCTCGTAGGCGTGCGGGGTCCGGCATCTCATTCAATTAGACGGAATCTCACCGTATAATAGTGTCGAGTTTGGATGAAATTCAAGCGCACAGACGTGCACAGATCGCATGACACCCACAAATTCGGATATATTACACTCCTCTATTGAACATCGTACACAGCGGACCAATACACCGGTGCGAAGGAACACCTTTTTCGACGCCGACGGCGGACACACGGATAATGGGACTGGAGGAGGAGATTGAAGCGATCGAAGATGAGATCGCCAGCACGCCCTACAATAAGTCGACAGAGGCCCATATTGGGCGACTGAAGGCGAAGCTCGCGGAAAAAAAGGAAAAGCTCGAAAACCAGTCCTCTGCCGGTGGTGGGACAGGATACGCGGTTGAAAAACACGGTGATGCGACGATTGCGCTGGTTGGGTTTCCAAGCGTTGGGAAGTCAACGCTCATTAACGCACTGACAAACGCTGAAAGCGAGACTGGCGAGTACGAGTTCACCACCCTTGATGTGAACCCGGGTATGTTGAAGCACAACGGAGCAAACATCCAAGTGCTTGACGTGCCGGGATTGATCGAAGGTGCAGCTGGTGGCCGTGGTGGCGGTAAAGAGGTGTTGTCCGTTGTTCGGACTGCTGACCTTGCTGTGTTTATGCTGTCTGTATTTGAGATCGAAAAATACGAGCGGCTCAAAGAGGAGCTGTATCTGAATAAGATCCGACTTGATACCGAGCCACCAAGCCTTCATATTACAAAGAAGCACAAAGGTGGAATCAACGTCAACAAGACGGATACGGTTGATCTTGATGAACAGACTATCAAGGACGTGCTCAACGAGTACGGCTATGTGAACGCCGAAGCAACCATTCGTGGAAATCCATCCATTGATGAGATTATTGATTCGCTGATGGATAATCGGGTCTACATCCCCTCGATCGTCGTTGCGAACAAAGCCGATCTTATTGATCACGACTACCTCCCAACAGTGCATGAAAATCTCAGAGAATACGGGCTTGATCCGGATGAAGTGACATTCATCTCTGCAGAGAAAGAGAAAGGGCTGGATGCACTCAAAGAACGGATTTGGGATTCGCTCGGGCTTGTCCGCGTCTATATGGACAAACCAGGTCGGGGTGTCGATTACGATGAGCCGCTTGTCCTGTTTGAGGGCGATACTATTGGCGATGCCTGCGAAAAGCTCGGTAAAGATCTGGAAGAACGGTTCCGGTTTGCTCGTGTCTCAGGGCCAAGTGCCAAACACGATGACCAGCAGGTCGGCAAAGAGCACGTTCTCGCGGATGAAGATGTCCTTCGGGTCATCACCCGGCGATAGGCAATAGTCAGTGTAGGCCATACAATAGCTATGTCCGATCGATCTGGGCCGATCGAACTTAGTGTCCTCATTTGTGGGTTCTTCGTTCCGTGGCTCGTGCTACAGAACGCACCAGGAGATGTCACTGCAGTCATGGCATGGGGGCTGGTCAACACAAATCCCTTCTCTGTATTTGATCTGAATGCGTATCTAAATGCAACGCAAGGGTTTGACTCGCTCCCACGAGCGTTACAGCTGTGGCCGATCGGTGCCGGATTCTATGTCGGCGCGATCGTGAGTGCTGCAAGCGGTGTCTTCCTCAAGCGTGAAGATCCCCGAGTAACCGGCAGTCTGCTTGTCCTTGCGACAATCGCTTCGCTGTGGCTGTGGTCTCGATTCGCATTCCAGACGATGATGAGTGCGATCCCGGTTGCACCGATCGTCTTTTTGTTTATTCTGTGGTGGTTCTACTGGCCAGTGCTTAAAAATGGCATGCCAGCCAGTCAGCCCTGACATATAAAACCCCCAAATGCAGGGGGAACAAACCATGACATATGCAGAAAACGGGAATCAGGGCGGGTTTATACGGGGTTCTCACCCGTTTGTCTATCTGTAGGAGGAACTCCCAATGTCCACGAAAGCTACCAACAAGTTCGAAAGCAGCCTCGCTGGAATTACCCTCGAAGGCGAGCCCCACTCGCTCTCAGCCTGGTTCGTTGTCACCCTCCGCCTCGTCATGGGTGGGATGATCCTCTTCGCTGGCCTCGATAAGTTCGCGTTCGTCAGCGGAGAAGCATTCAACGCAAGTGGCTATCTCGCAAACGTCGATCCAGCCAGCCCGGTCAGCGGCCTCTTCGGTGCCATGGCTGCAAGCCCGGTGCTCATGGAGTTGATTAACGTCATCGTCCCAGTTACCCAAGTCCTCATCGGCGTTGCACTCATCTTCGGCGGCTTCGTCAGACTCGCTGCCCTCGGTGGTGCCATGCAAATGTCGATGTTCTACCTCGGCGGCTGGGAAGGTGACATACTCGCAGCCTTTGACTCCACCCTCATCTACGCGATCGTCTTCCTCGCGATCGGCGCGTTCGCCGCAGGCCGAATCCTCGGCGCGGACAAATACATCGAACAGGTCGAAATCGGCGGCGAACCACTCATCGAGAAGTACCCGCGTGCACGGTACTTCCTCGGGTGAACGGACGCGAACTTTTTGAAGGCTGTTCGTATCAAGAGTACGAGCCAGTCACTCCGTTTTAATTTCAAATTGAGCACCGCCAGAGGAACTGGTTGTGGCTGTAACCGCCCACCCATGTGCGGTCACGAAATCTTGGACGATCGACAGCCCAAGACCGGTTCCGGACTGGTTAGTGCTGTACCCATACTCAAACAACTCTTCTTGGGAATCTGATGGAAGCCCATCGCCATCATCTGCAATATAGAATCCGATCGGCTCGGCGGACAAATTACTCACAAGCGTGCCAACGGTGACCGTCACCGGGCCGTCATTGTGATCGGTTACATTCCGAAACAGATTCTCGAAGATGTGTTGAAGAATGTCCGGGTTGGCGTCAATCATGTACGGGCCGGAAATCTCGATTGAAAGCGTTGCATCCGGTGTATCCGTGACCTCCCATGCAAGTTGGGCATGCGTCCGTAGGTCAACGCGTGCGAGTTCGGATTCAGCAATGGTTTCGCCAGCTTTTGTCAGCGTCAAGAGCCGATCGATTATCGTTCCCATCCGATTGTGGGCATCTTCAATCGTTGTGATATGGTTCAGATCACTCGTCTCTGCGAGCAGTTGTGTATATCCGCTTGCGATCGTTAACGGGTTTCGAAGATCGTGAGAGACAACGCCAGCAAAGCGCTCAAGCCGCTCATTCTGACGTCTGAGTGTCTGCTCGCGTTGTTTTAGTTGTGTCACGTTTTGCAGCACGATCAACGCTCCAACTGTTGCTCCTCGATTGTTCTCAATCGATGAACGGCGGAGATGAAAATATGCGGTCCCACCAGCAGTCTCTAGGGTGAGTTCTGCGCTGGTATCGGACTGTCGAACGTGTTCAATAAGGGAATCAAACGGTGTAAAAAACGTCTTGATCGACATCTGTTTTTGTTCACGCCCAAGAGAATCTGATTCGATACCAACAAGCGAACGCGCCGCAGGATTGCTATCGACGATATTGTCATCGGTATCAATGATAACGATCGGATCTGACATTGAGCGAATCGCCTGCTTACGGCCGATCGATCCAAGATCAAGGAGCCGGTACCGAAACACCGTCACTCCAAACGCAATTGCAGTAATACCCAACCCAATGTCTGTAAAATACTGGCCGATCGGGAGGAGCTGCAGCGCAATCAGGGATGCAAGTGCGATCGGCATTAAAAAAGCGATCGAGAGTGTGATTGTATGACCGAAATTGATAATTCTTCGATTTTGGTACAGATACCGTGTGAGAATAGCGGCTGCGATAACCTGGGCAAGAACTCCATACAGTGCTAATAGCTGAAAGATCAGGGTCACTTCTCGCTCAAGAATGAGATACTCAACCGACGTTATCCCGAAGACCGTGACGGTTCCTAAGGTGGTGACGTCGTGAACAGTGTAGAGAGCTGTTGGAGAAGCAAGGACGAGCGCAGTTGTGGCTGCAATCTGTATCCCAGCAAGTGAGACAGTCCATCTGTTGACCCACTGGTTGTTCCCAGAGTATATCAGCGCAAACCAAAGCAGCGTGTACAGCATCATCCAAATAAAGAATCCGTTCGAGAGATTGACGAGCAAAAGCTTTGTGTCTACATCTGAGACCAGCTGTTCGTAGAAAAGCACCGACTGAAATGCACAGATCGCAAACATGTATGCGCCAAACGAGAGGAGGATCCGTGTCTGTCGTTCACGGTAGTATCGCCGCAGCGCATACCCCCCGAGACAGAGCGTACAGAGAATAACAAAAAGTGTCACCCACAGCTTCAGTGGGGTCTGAGAGATCATCTGATACAGTCACCACACAATCGGTGAATAAAATTATTGGTATTGCGCTGATTTCCGCTTGCTCTCACCGGTGTGATCGCTAGTCGTCATCGGCTGCAGTATCCGGCCGGTATCCACGACTGATTGCTTTCCACTTGCCCGATCGGAATCGCCAGTAATTAATCGCGGCTGGCACACTTGTTTCAGCAACAAATGCGATGTAGAGCCCCCACAGTCCGATCGGGGTGAATGCGCCGATCGCTGCGAACACAATTGAGAGCCCCATTCCAAGCCCTTGGCTGACAAACGGAACGACCGTATCACCGCTTGCGTCAAGTGGCCCTGCTGCACCACTCGAGACACCCTGTAAAATCACCGCAATACAGGCAGCATACACCAATGTGACTGCGATCGGAATCTCTGGTGCGGTTGGGCTATCAACAAAGAGCCTGACAATCTGTTCTGCAAAGATTGCAATGAGAATTGCGGAGACGATGTAGGTAGAAACGGAAAATCGGATGATATCTCGGCCGTATGCCTCTGCTGTCTGTTCGTCGCTTTGGCCCAAACTCTGTCCAACGAGGCTTGAGGATGCAAGGCCGAATCCCCATCCAGGGGTGTTCATGATCCCCCAGATCCGGCGGGCGATCACAAATGCAGCCACGACATCTTGGCCAAAGACATCCAGAATGCGAAGCATTGGGAACTCCGCAACAGTCCAGACAAGATTGCGGCCCATGACCGGTAGTCCGATCGAGATGAGATCGCGGATAGTCTCCATATCAACGTATGCGCCGAACGGATCGATCTGTACCGGAAATTCGCCAATCCCAATGAGTCGCCCTCGTGAGAGTCCGATCGCAAATGCAGCCGTTACCAAGAGGTTCGACAGCACGGTCCCCATGGCTGCCCCCACAACCCCAAGTCCAAGCCCAAAGATGAGAACCGCATTGATCACAATGTTGGCGATCGCCCCACCAGCACGGATCAACATCGCAATATAGGAGTCATCGGCGCCGACCAACACCCGACTTCCAACAAGGTTGAGTCCTGCAAGCGGGACTGCAAGCCCAACGACTTGGAGATACGCCGCGCCAAGATCGATCGCCTCCGCATTCGAACTCAACAGCGAGATCAGTTCATGTGGAATGGTCCAAAAGACAACGACAACAGGGAGACTGATGATGATCACAAGGAGCGTACTCGATCGAACCGCAACGCCAAGCGACTCGTGTGCATCAGCGCCATATCGCTGTGAAACGAGTGCGATCGTTCCACCAGCAATACCGCCACCGATCGAAAATGCGAGCCCCCAGAACGGACCGGCAAATCCGACGCCTGCGATTGCCGCAGAGCCGACTGCAACGCCAACCATTGCGACATCGACCGCATTCTTTGACATCCGGGCAATGCCAGTAACGACACGCGGCCAGGCAAGCTCCGTTGTACGCTTTGCTCTGTGTGGGTCGATCAGCCCAAGCCGGCCAAGCGCAAGCCCAATATAGAGAATAACCAGCCGAACAGGATTGGGGACCCGAGACACTTCCGTGTTGTTTGTGGGCGACGTTTAAGGGCGTTCGTCAGGGGGCATCGATCGCCGGTTTGCATGCGTTGCGTTGACAGGAACCGAAGGCCGAAAACCTATGTCAGACGATCGAGTGAATACGACTAGATGCCCTCCTTCGATCGACGCACATTGTTGAAAACCGGTGGTGCTGTCAGTTTTGGTATTGGTATGTCAGGGTGTCTCGATCGCTTCGGTGACGATCGACATCGAAACACTGAGCCAGCCGATCGGCGCGTCACCCCGGATGAGAATCCAACTGACTGGCCCCGACCAACACGATCGCCAGCGAACAATCTTGTCTCTCCGGCTGCAACGCCGCCAAAAACGGAACCAACTGTCGAGTGGCAGGTGGACACACCAACAACCTGCGATCGGCTGGTGATTGTTGATAAGACAATCGTTGCAAGTACAGCCGAATCAGTCCATGCCGTTTCGCTCACAGACGGGACCGAGCAGTGGCGTGTTGATGAGGGAGGGCGAGTTGTGAATGCGATCGCGGGGCGATGTTACGTGATTCGGGCGGAGACAGTTGTCGCCCTCACTGTGGAGACGGGAGAGACAATCTGGGAGCACGAATTCGATCGGTGGGCAATCGATCTGATAGAGCTAGATGGAACCGTATACGTCACGACGGATGAGGGACTGTTTGGACTCCACGCAGACAGCGGTGAGAAGCGGTGGCATGTAGATAGTGATGGACGCGAGGGCTTTCTTGCGGTTAGTGATGGGGATCTGCAGTGGGCGAACGATCGACAGTACACTATTTTTGCTGTGGATGGAGCACACGAACCAACGATCGACCAGCAGTATTCGCTTTCGACGGAGACGAGCACCATTCGCCCAAACGCACCAACAGTTGTGGACGGGACGATCGCGATCGGTGGTGCGGATATAAATTTTGGTGCTGAGACTCCAGTTCGTGTGATCGATCGAGATGTCGTCTACAGCCGGGTCTTTGAGCCATACATGCTCACACCGGCAATTGTGGATGATCGAATTCTTATTGCAGGCTATGACAATCGATCGGGTGCGATGGAGACCAGTACCGTTGCGGCGTGTAGCCACGATCTTGATGAACGTCTCTGGGAGACAACAGTTGATGAACCGATCGGGGCACCAGCAGTTGCAGATGGCGTGATCTATACTGGCGGTGGCTATCCAGCGCAGTCCGGCGATCGGCGTGGGAAGCTGTATGCGCTGACCGTGGATACTGGTGAGGTGTTGTGGGAGATTGAGACTGCAGGCGCGAATGCCGGCCATCCGTTGGCATTGGTTGGTGAGTCGATCGTGGTTGGATCACACGACGGCATTTCGATGTTGTCTCCAGCGTAGTCGATCCCCGATCTCTTACAGGCCAATCAATTTCGTGGATGGCGAGCCAGTATATTGAATAAGCACCAAACGATTAGTCTCATGTATATAATATGACCAGTAGCCTTTTGTGGACTGGTGGGCAACTTTGTCTATGAGCCTCACTTCGGATGACTTCGAAGAGTTTGTTTCTTCAGATCCCGACGATGACGAAACGATCCCGCTCGGTCAGGCACTATCCGAGCTGGGCCTCGACGTAGAGATTGACTCCGTTGAAGCCGTTCGTGATGTCCGCGAACGGATATGAGTGTTCTTTTTGATACCAACGTCCTCGTCGCGGCACTGACTCTGGACACCGATCGGTCCGAAACAGCTATTGAACTGCTTGATCAAACCGACGAGCCGCTTGTATCGGTTCTCAGCTTAATGGAGTTGCGAAGCGTGCTGAGCAAAAAGAAGCGATTCGAACGGAATCGTATTGATTCCATTGAGCACCGTATCACTTCCCGGATGACTGTGACGTTTCCTGACGCTTCAGACATGATGGCAGCGAACCGCCTACAGTCAGAGACCCTGCTGTATCCGATGGATGCAATGATTCTTTCGGCAGCCGATGCTGCCGATGCCACACTCGCTTCGTTTGATGCTGAATTACTAGAGCAAGGGGCAAAATCACCGAAACAACTGTTAGATTGAGTCATTTGATTCCGGCGATCGGTTGGGTGTGTCAATACGTTTTTGCGGTGGGGAACCAATAGATAGAACGCATGACTGGAATTCTTGATCACACGATGATTCGCGTCTCGGACCTTGAGGAATCCCTTGAGTGGTATGAGACCAACCTGCAGTACGAAGAGAAAGATCGGTATGAGGGCGATGGCTTCACGATCGTCTACATGGGGCCGGAGAATATGCACGAAGAGGGTGCGTACCTCGAACTCACCCACAACGAGGGTGGCGACGAACTCGAAGTCGGCGACGCGTGGGGCCACATTGCGGTTCGCGTGCCCGAAGATGAGCTACAGTCATCGTACGATGAGCTGATGGACAACGGTGTCGACGATTATCGTGATCCGGAATCCTGTGGCAACCGCTATGCGTTTGTCAAAGATCCGGATGGCCACGAGATCGAGATTGTCAAACGCGACTTTGGCGAGAAATGGAGTATCGACCACACCATGATCCGCGTCGAAGATGCCGATGAGGCGCTTGGATACTGGGTCCGAAAGTTCGACTACGTAGACGTTGGTCGCTGGGAAGCAGACTCCTTTGCAAACTTCTTCCTTGAGCCCGAAGACGCATCGAAAGAGGCAATGAGTCTTGAACTCACCTACAACTACGACGGCCGTGAGTACACGCTCGGCGATGCATGGGGCCATCTCTGTATCCGTGTTGACGATCTCCAAGAAGACTGGGAGAACCTCATGCTCAGAGAAGCACCGGAGTACCGAGATCCGGAATCCTGTGACAATATGTACGCCTTCACGAAGGATCCAGACGGACACGAGATTGAACTGATCGAGCGAGACCCAGACGCTGAGTCGCTCTTCCCGTTCTGATCTTCGATCATTGACATCCTCCTGCGCCTTTAGGCGCAGGTATTCTCCTTGATTCTGTATAAACACGATCGGAGAAATATAACGCTGTTTGCTTCGAGAAATTAATTCGCGAGGTATAATATCGAATAATATATCTGTATATTTGACAAACTAGCCGTTAAATAGACTCATAAATGTCCTGGGACATAACGCCATACACGTTTATTCTTTTTATTGCTGCTGTAACCTCGTTTTTGTGGGCTGCATACGGCGGCTACGTTATACGAAAACATGGTCGAAAACGGTATCTGATTGCATTTGTTATTATGACTCTCTCGGGGACATTTTGGGCCATACTGTACGCAATCCAGCTTGCGAGCCCAACGCTCGAAGGAAAGTTTCTCGCCTACCGGATCATGCACATTGGATCACTTATTACGCCGCCAGCTTGGCTCATTTTTGCACTGGCGTACACTGGCCGTGAGTCCTGGCTCACGAAAAAGACGATCGCAGCAATCTCTTTCATTCCGTTTGCACTGCTTGTTTCGATTCCGACAAATCCGTATCAGCTTGCCTTCACAGATGTCTATATTGAATTCAATGTTGCACAGGCTGTTCTTGTAACTGAAAATGGGCCACTCTATCTGATGCATCTCACGTATTCGTATATCATTATTTTCATTGGAGTGATTCTGCTTCTCATCTATGCAGTACGATCTCCTTCGATCGTACGTCGTCAAGCGATTTTGCTCACAGTTGGTGCCGTGGTTCCGACGGTAATTAATATAATACATCTGCTTAATGTCCCGCCGCTCGGTAGCGCGGTTCAGATAAATCTCACACCAATCTCACTTGCATTCTCTTCGGTTTTCTTTGGGATCGCAATTTTCAGATATCGAGCCTTGGATCTCCGACCGATCGCATCAGAGGTCGTTATTTCACAAATGGGAGACGGCGTTATTGTCATCGATCAGAATGAGACCGTTGTTGAAATAAATCCTGCAGCAAAGCGACTCTTTGGTGTGGATGATGTTGCGATCGGATCAGATATTCAGACGATTATCGATGCATATCCCAAACTTCGAGCAGCAACAGAAGAAGATCCACATCTTATTTCTGTGGCAAATGATACCGGTATGAAGCTACTCCAGCTCACCCGATCATCGTTGTCTATTGACACCGTCACTGTTGGTTGGGTGATTCTCTGCAGAGACGTTACTGTCCAAGAAGAACAGCGTCGTGAACTTGCGGCACAAAACGAACAGTTGGATGCGTTCGCATCGAGTATTTCACATGATCTCCAAACACCACTGTCAGTAATTAGCGGCTATGCGACACTCGCAGAGGAAACTGGAGATCCAACACATTTCGAAACTATTCGGAAGACAGTAACAGAGATCGAAACGTTCAGAGATGAGTTATTAGCACTTGCAAAACAGGGACAAACTGTCACTGACCCGACTCCGGTTCAACTAGCGGATGTTGTTGCAGAAGCGGCCGATCGAATTGCAACAGATAGTCTCACAATCGTTAATCATGCAGACGCAGTCGTGCTCGCGGACCGTTTGCGACTCCAACAGGTAATTGATAATCTACTCCGTAATGCCCGCGATCACAGTACTGGACCAGTTATCGTCACGGTCCGAACAACAGCGACCGGGTTTGTCGTTGAAGATGATGGCCCCGGCGTGCCAGAATCAATACGAGAGTCGCTGTTTGACGTGGGTGTCACAACACACAGCGGTGGCAGTGGATTTGGATTGGGGATTGTGCGCAGGATTGTGGAGGCACACGGTTGATCGATTAGCGTCACGGAGCGTGACGGTGGCGGTGCGCGATTTACGATAGAAGGTGTTTCTTTCGCCGAGGCACCAGCCAACCAGTCGTAGACAAGGACCTTCCGACTGGAAATTCAATCTCCAATATATTTCGATACAGTAATCGACCGCTATGCGTTTGTCAAACTCGCTCCCCGGTGTGTGAGTATACTGGACCACAACAGACTGGGGCTCTCTCAATTTCCGTTCAACTGTTTTAGTATTGATTTGGATGCAGCGATGGCATAGCAACCACCAAGTATGCGTGCGATCGTAATGAACAACGGCTTCCAAACAACATCGCCACTGTGGGTGTATGCAACCTTTATTCCAGTCTTGAGATACTGTTTCGGGAACAAGAACGCAAGTATTCCTGCCACTCCCGTCCCGAACAGAAGGCCACGATACAGTATCCCTCCGGTGAGGCTAGCGAATATAAAAACGACCCCCTTGGCTCTAATTGCTGGTGACAGCCACGTCTTTGGCGAACTCTCACCACGGTCTGCAAATGCAACCTGCTCATACCACTCGATGACCCGGTTGGGAAACAGTGCAAGTATCACACCAAGAATACCGAACGATCGTCGTAGCATACATCCACCGACGCGCTCGGAGAGAATTAACATACGTGGTGGTTCCTGCTGGGTGAGAAATGTATCAGTCGCGGCCTTCTCTCTGATCATTTATCGGCGGTCAAGGATAATACCCCGAGGCTTGAGGTCGGGGATGAATCCGACAACTCGGATATAAACCACTAAATGCAAAAAACTCGAAAGGGGAATCGTGACGGTAGCACTCATTGACCGTGGTCTGCTGGACAATAACACGTCCGACTATAGTTGATTTCGCCGCCGGCATCAAATAGGAGTGGGAGACTCCGAATCCACGCCTGTGGAGACTGGAACCCCTGTGTCTGCTGTGGATACAAGTTCCGTCGCAGAAACAGGAAATCCACGCTGTGAGGCTGGAAACCCCGACCCTTGAGGTCGGGGTTCTTCACATCTGCGTGAGACTGCCGGCAGACACTGCTTCATCTTGATTTTGAGGGCGGAAGCCCACGACTTTAGTCGTTGGTCACTGACAGAAAGCTACTGCACTGTGATTTCGGTATTGGAGACTACAACGGTGTATCGAACGTACTCAAACTCAACACGGGTTGCTCCTGTTTCAACGACCCGTGCAAGCGCATCAGTGTCGATCGAATAGTGCAGCGGTGGCAGGTCTGTTGGCTCAACATTCTCGTTTGCAGCAACCGTTTCAACAATTGTTGTAGCGATATTTTCTGTCATTCGATAGATCAGATGTGAGTGTGTGATGGCGAAAAACAACGATGCAACGAGGTGAAAAACGACTGTGTCGTGGTATTTATTGTCATATTTTAACTAACTACTGAAACGTAGTACCCCACATTAATATTTCAACGTGGAGAGCATCAGTACCCGTGTATATTTCAGCTTATAACTTCGCTAACAAGAATATTATGATTGTGAGTCTCACTCAAATAATATACAGCGCTAAGTGAATTACCACGGGTCACCTGACCCGTGGCTTCCTGTTTCAACGACGCGCTTTGCAGGCACGACACGAAACGACGAATTGTCGTTCACGTCCGCACCCGTAGGGAGCGCAGTCTCCGCAGGCGTTGATTCGGCCTCTCCCAGACCTACTATCGCATCCACATCGTACTCGATACCTAGTTTGTCTAACCCGAGTTTCAGGATGTTATATGAAGCGTTCTCGTCCCGGTCAGTCTCGAACCCACAACTCGGACACGAGTGTTCCCGAACCCAGAGTGCTTTGTTGGACTCACCGTCACAACGAGCACATCGCTTCGTCGTCCCCTCAGGTGGGACGGTCACGACGTGACAACCGTTCTTATCGCCGTGACGCTTGAACGTCTTGATGGCGTCACTCCACGACATCGACGCTATGTTCCGCCCATTCGAGTCCTGTTTGAGCATCTCGCGGACGTTGAGTTTCTCCAAGAACACCGCGTCGTACTGCGTCGTGTACGAGCCAGCGAGTTTCTCAATGCAGTCCTTACGCTTGTTCGAAAGTGTCTCGTATGCTTCCGCAAGTTTCACTCGTGCGTTCTCCCAGTTCGCAGAGTCGTGTTCCTTTCGAGACAACGCTCGGTGACGTTTCTCGATTCGCTCACGGTCTTCAGACTCGTCCAACGGCGTAACCGCAGTACCGTCTGAATCGTGCGTGAACTTGAGGATACCGAGATCAATACCAACAGTATCTTCAAGTTGGATATTTTTGACGGCTGGTTTATCGGGGTATTCTGGGTTGTGGTCAACGACGACCGAAGCGTACCATTTTCCCGATTTTTCTTCCTTAAGACGAACTTCTTTGATGGTTCCATCTTCAGGAATTGGGCGATGGTAGTCAACGTCCATTGTTCCGAGTTTCGAGAGTTCGAGTGTGGCGTGTTCGGTTCGGCCCGTGTTACTATCCACGTCAAAGCCAGACTGATTGAACACGATACTGCGGAACTCTCGGGGTGATTTCCACTTGAGTCTCCCCACTTTGTAGCCGTTGGATTTGAGTGACTTGAGAACGCTGAGGCTTGAGAAGATGCGTCGGACGGCCATCTGCAAGCACTTCGAATTCACCGTTTTCCACGAGTTCCACTTGCGTTTCCACGCAGGGAGTTTGTTCTGGAGGCGAGTGTACGTCGGCTTCTCGCCGTCAGGAGCAGAGTCGTAGCGTCCGAGTGCGTGGTTGTACACCTCCCGACAAATGTTGATGTGTCTGCGGGCCTCACTCGCGACATCTTCAGTCGGGTATACGCGGTATTTGAACGTCTGCTCCACTACCGATATGTTGGGGGCGTACAACTTGAAGATTCGGTTCAGGTCGGGCGATTGTCGCATTCATCCCCGGGTGCGGTGACCCGGAGAATTCTGCTTGTCACCGTTTTAAACAGCGAGAGAATCCCACCGTTTACGGCGTCCTCAGAACGCAAGCGTTCTGACGGGCATCGCAAACCGAAGGTTTGCTCAACGGGCGTGAATCGCGTCATTCGACTACGAAATCCACTGTTCGATCGCATCTACCAGTATCTCGCATACAAAGGCGAGATACGTGGCGTTGAGGTGTTGAAGAAGAACGAGTGGGACACCTCGAAGACGTGTTCGGCGTGTGGCGATGACACGAAGTCGAACCGTGTTGAACGTGGCTTGTACGTTTGTTCGTCGTGCGATCTGGTCGGGAACGCGGATTGCAACGGGGCGGAGAACATGCGAAAGAAAATAACTCCGAGCCCTCACGGTGAAGATAGGAGTAACGGCTGTGTGGTGGTTCGAGAGATGGAATCTCTCGTCATCACGAAAATCTTCGATTTTCGAACGACACAGCCATCGACATACTTGTTCGACCGCGAGAGCGGGACGTTTCGGACGAGAGAACAAGTCGTGTCGTAGACCGTCAAATATCCCAACTTGCGGTACGGGAAGCCCCGGAGTTTACGCCGGGGAGGATGTCACTCAGAGCAGTCCTAGGTCTGAGACGCGCTCGGCAACGACTTCCACACCTTCAACAGCCTCCTCATATGTCTTTGCACCGGTAATAACGAGCTTTCCGGATCCAAAGAGGAGGATCACAACGGATGGATCGTCAAGTCGGTAGACGAGCCCCGGGAACTGTTCTGGCTCATACTCAACAGATTCGAGTCCAAGGCCGATCGCAAGCGCGTTGAGATTGAGCGCTTCACCTAAATCAGCACCAGACACGATATTTTGGATTGTAATATCGGGTTCTTCAGGAACGGGGATTCCGAGTTCGCTGAGTTCACCAAACACAATGGTAATTGCCTCGGTGAGGAGATCAACACTTTGAGATCCGGTACAGACAATCTTCCCCGATCGGAAGATGAGTGTTGTCGCTTTTGGATCCTGCAAGCGGTAGATGAGGCCCGGGAAGTTATCCGGGTTATAATCCGATCCTTCGAGGTCCTTTGCTAACTGCTCAAGCGCAAGCTCTTGGTCAATACCGGTCGATCCAACCACATTTTGTATCTTCACCGTGTCACGATAGCTCATTGTAGAATATCCAATACACATCTATTATTTATAAGCATCATAAGTGTACGGTTTGAGGGTGTCCAATCCACGGCAAAATCATGTTACTTCATGACATGGTTTACATATTCGAAGATGCAATTTCTTCTAGCAGAAACTATATGATTCCTCAAAAATAGTTACAAGTCTATGGACTATGGGTCAGAGCACAGCATCGACCCCAAAGAGTTACTCAATTTCATCCGTAGGGCCGCTGTGTTTGAAGCATTTGAGGACAAACAGCAGCTAAACAAACGCGACCTTGCGGATCATATTGATGTCTCACGCCCCACCAGTCATCGTATCCTTACTGCGTTTGAGGCGTCCGAAATCGTCAGTAAACAGGATGGTGGATATGAGCTTACTCCGTTTGGAGAAATCGTCGGCACGTCCACACGATCATACTATGATGACATCTCAATCGCAGTTGCACTGAAACCACTCTTGAACACACTGCCAGCGGAAATCAATCTGAACTACCAACATTTCACTGATGCAACAGTGACGAAAGCGACGTATGACGATCCATTCCGTCCAATGAATCGGTTTATTGAGCTGTTCACTGGTGCAAACGCAATTCGTGGGTTTAATAAAAGCTTTCTTGAGCCAATGTATGTCGAACTAGCCTATGAGCAGATTCTTGATGGAATGAAGACTGAGATTATTTATGATCCAGGTGTTGTCGAGCTAATCCTCGCGGAGTACAACCATATCGCAACGACATCATTTGAGCAAGACTGTGTTACTGCATATATTCATGATGAGCTCCCACTCGCGTTAGCACTCTTCGAGGACCGAATTGGGCTTGGTGTTCACACAGAAGCGATGGGAACCCCAATTTCGTGGATCGATACAGACAATCCGGACGCAATTGCATGGGGGAACGATCTATTCGATCGATACAAAAATGAAGCCACACCGCTCCAATAGCATCAGTAGTACATTCATTTCGGCCGCAGTGTTAGTGTCCGATCGCTGCGGACCGTAATTTCGTAACCGCTGTAGGAAAACACAACCGCATATGGGCTCTCTGTTGTTTCTGTCCCCTCAAACAACCAGTCCAAAAAGTCAGTGTCAACGGCTTCTGCCAAGGGTTGCAGGTCAGATTCGCGCACCCCTTTGATCGAGGCCACGGTTTCAACGACCCCGACTGTTGCACTCACTGGAGGTGCGATCTTGTGTTGGTTTGTTACTGGCGGTTGCATTGGCAGCCATATATCACTGTGTAAGTAAATAAACTGTGTGATGCAGTTGACACATAGAGTATGTGACTCCCGATTCGATCACGTGAGGCTGCACGCAGTTTTATGCGGGTTGGTGGCTGAGATCACGGTTTGACAAATATTTTCACTTGGTCGCTTGAGTCATCCAACAACGATTCAAATCCACGATCGACAATATCTCCCAGTGGAATTCGATCGGTAATAAACGGATCCGGATCGAGCGTTCCGTCTGCAAGCATGTCAATGACCATTCCATACTCTTCGCCTGCTCGAGGGCCACCGAGGTATGCAAGCGTTCCTGTGATCGTTCGCTCTCCAAGAACGACGTTATTAGGGTGCATGCTCACGGTCTCCTCCCAGATACTCACAACGGTTACAGTCCCGCTTGGCCGTGTACTCTCAAGTGCCGCATTGAATGTCGGCTCAATCCCTGCAACCTCGAACGAGACATCAACCCCGCCACCACTTGCCTCAACAATCTCCGCCGTCGCATCAACTGCTGTTGGGTCAATCAATACGTCCGCACCGCTGTTTTCGGCGCGATCGCGTCGCGCTGCACGTGGCTCGGAGACGTAAATGGTCCCTGCACCAGCCGCACGAGCTGCTTGAATCACAGAGAGACCGATCGGACCGCTACCGAAGACAGCAACGGAATCACCGGCTTGCAGCTTTGAGCGCCGAACTGCATGAAGTCCAACGGCGAGCGGTTCAACAAGCGCGCCAAACTCGGTGTCAAGGTCACCGATCGGCACTGCATGGACCGCATCGACGACTGACTCTTCGGCAAAGCCGCCATCTCCACCGGAGAGTCCAAGGAAACCGATCGAATCGCAGATGTGGTAGTTGCCAGCGACGCACTGTCGACACTCCCCACAGCAAAGAATCGGATTGATTGCAACCGCATCACCCTCATGCAAGTCCGAAACCTCATCTCCGACCTCTGTAATCACGCCACTGAACTCGTGACCCATCGTAATCGGCGCAATATCACCTGAGATCGGATGTGGGTCGCCTTCTGGAATAAAAATTGGACCTGCAGCATATTCGTGGAGGTCCGAACCACAGATACCGCAGGTATCGACGTCGATTCGAACCTGCCCGGTTCCGACGTCTTTTGTGTCTTGTTCTTCAATACGAATGTCGCGCTGGCCGTACCATCGTGCTACTTCCATACATGATATTCGTCAACAATGCTCTTGGTCGTATGTACGAGTTAGATACACACAGTAGTCGATTACTCCATCACTGGTATTGGAGTCGGCGAATGGTTTGTATACATACAGATCGAAAACCAGCTATGGGTACAATGAAAGACCACCTCGCAAACGGAATTATTTCGCTCGCGCTTAGTCTCGTGATCACTGCGGTTACGGCAAAGCGTGAGGATGGACCATGGAACAAAAAAGAGTTGCTTGTTGCAGTCGGGATCTCCTCATTTCTGTCTGGCTTTTTCACCAGTTACTACGCGAAGTGACGCACCTCGTTTTTCCCAATCCTTGCGTCCGCAGTATAGTACTAGTTACAGAGATATACACTCACGGTAACTAGCCACATGATCTATAACGATCGAAAATGAGTGTTATTCATGGCATATGTTGTCAAGATTCCAAAGCTTGGGTTGGAGATGGATTCAGGAACCGTTGTCGCATGGCTTGTTGCGGAGGGCGGTACAGTAACAAAAGATGAGCCGATCGCAGAGATTGAATCCGAAAAGACAACTGCTGAGGTTGATGCACGGGAAGATGGTGTTCTCCGGGAGGTTATTCTACAGGAAGGGGACAGTGCCCCGCCGGGTGATCCGATGGCGATCGTCGCCGGTGAAGACGAAGACATCAGTGATCTCCTCGCGTCAGTCGACACCGATGAGCCAGCCGCTCCCGAACCGGAAACGAAAACAGCCGATGCACCTGCTGCAGAAACAACTGCAACAGCACAGTCACAAACAACGAGTGTGAAAGCATCGCCACGGGCGAAAAAACGCGCCGAAGAGCTTGGTGTGGATCTCACAACGGTCTCAGGATCTGGCCCTGGTGGCGCAATCACGGAAGAAGATGTTGAATCCGCAGGCCCGACACCGACAGAAGACATCAAAGCCTCCCCACGCGCAAAGAAACGAGCAGAAGAGCTTGGTGTGGATCTCGCCACCGTCTCTGGTAGCGGCCCCGGCGGCGCGATCACAGAAGAAGACGTTGAGTCACATACAGACGCTACCACAACAACGTCTGATGGCCGAACGATCGCCGAAGAGCGGCCACTGGATGGGATGCGCAGAACGATTAGCTCCAGACTGGGTGAGAGCTACCAAAACGCAGTCCACGTCACCGAGCACCGAACTGCAGGTGCTGCTGAACTCAAGCGTGCAGCTAACGCAGCAACCGCAGTTACTGGAGAAAAAGTGTCTGTGACGGACATCTTGCTCACGACACTCTCGGAAGCGTTGGGTGAGCATCCGGAATTTAATGCAACATTCGAAGATGATGTCCATTACCTGTACAACGAGCGAAACATCTGTCTCGCTGTTGATGTGGATGATGGTCTTATTACACCAGTCATTCGCAACGTTGACGAGCTTTCGATCGACGAACTTGCCACAAAACGTGGACAGATGACAGAGAAGGCGCTCTCAGGAAGCTACTCAATGGACGACCTCACTGGCGGCACGTTCACTGTATCCAACCTTGGACTGCTTGGTGTCGAATCGTTTGATCCAATTATCAACCCACCACAGGTAGCAATTTTAGGGGTAAACGCAATGGGCGATCGGCCAGTCGCACAGGATGGCGCAGTTGCGATCAAAACGGTCCTCCCGCTTGATCTCTCGTTTGATCACCGTGTTGTGGATGGTGCAGACGCCGCCCGGTTCCTCACCACGTTGGTTGGCCATATTGAGAATCCATGGCCGCTGCTCGATGGTGTGCGTCCGAGTGATGCACCAACCAGTACTGAATCCCCTCCGACGACACCAGTCGAAAGTGAAGACAAAGCCCTGCCACACCAACAGGCCACTGCAACGCTTACTTCGGACCTTTCGGGGACGATCGACGCCGGTGACTATGCGTGGCCGTTTGATGTCACACCCGAGTTTGGTGGTGGCAGACACCCAACGCCTGTAGACTATTTCACGGGCGCGTTATCTGCCTGTCTCTCCGCAAGCATTGGTATTCAAGCGGAGATGCGCGATGTGTCGTTTAATACAGTTGAAGTCAACTCGACGAGCGCACCTGAGGGTGGCTCGGTTGAGTCGATTGAGATCGATATTACGCTCAAAGGCGTCTCCGATACGGATACAAGTACGATCGATCGGATTGTTACCGCTGGTGAGCGAACCTGCCATATTGCAGAGCTGCTTCGAGATGATGTTGACGTCTCGATCGATTGGACCGCGTAGTTGCATTCCCAACGGTACTTAAACACCCCTGATATTGGGGATAAATTTCGTGACATACCCACGTGCTGAGAAACGGATATTGGTTATATGGGGGTCTCAGCCATCTGTACTATCATAGGAGAGACTCACGATGTCAACTACAAACAACAACCGACTCGAAAGCCGTCTTGCTGGAATTACCCTCGAAGGTGAACCACACTCGCTCTCGGCATGGTTTGTCGTTGCGCTCAGACTCGTCATGGGTGGAATGATACTCTTTGCCGGCCTCGGTAAATTCGCCTTTATCAGCGGCGAATCGTTCAACGCCTCGGGCTACCTTGTCCACGGTGTTGACGCTGCAAGCCCTGTCAGCGGGCTCTACGCTGCCATGGCCGCAAGCCCCGCGCTCATGGAAATTGTAAACGTCATGATCCCTGTCACGCAGGTGCTCATCGGTGTTGCACTCCTTGTCGGCGGCTTCGTCCGACTCGCCGCCCTCGGGGGCGCACTTCAGATGTTCTCGTTCTACCTCGGCGGCTGGGAAGGAGACATTCTTGCGGCCTTCGACTCGACTCTCATCTACGCAATCATCTTCCTCGCGATCGCAGCGTTCGGTGCAGGTCGAATCCTCGGAGCAGACAAATACATCGAACAGCTCGAAATCAGCGGCGAACCGCTGGTAGAGAAATACCCGAAAATGCAGTACCTCCTCGGCTGAGCGTACTGACTTACACACTGACCGTCTTTTTGATTATTCTTTAGTGCGTATTTTCACCGTCTTTTGAAGCGTCCAGTTCATGTTCGATCGCCCAGATGTGAACATACCCAAACACGGGAAACAACGCCTCTGCCTTCGGTGTCGGGCGATACTCCACGCGCGGTGGTACCTCATCGTACTTCGTCCGAGATAGGAGCCCAGCAGCCACAAATTCCTGCAGTCGCACCGAAAGCGTATTTGCGACAATCTCAAGCGCAGACTCAATCTCTGAAAAGCGAAGTGGCTTATCAGCAAATGCAAATAGAGACAGGATCTCCATTGCGTGTGCCTTCCCAAGAAGATCAAATAGCTCTGTAACTGTCGTTTCGACCTGTTCTTGCTCCCTTGATGAGAGGCTTTCTCGAAGCGAGCGTGCGTCATGGACAGTGACGATCGAATTGAAAGCCTCAAGCATAGCGGCTCGATCCATACGTCTACTTTTGCAATCGCATCTTATGAATTTACTCAATAGAAGCCTATTACTTCGAAACTTCGAAGTTGCAAGTATAACAGTGTTGTCTCCGTAGTGTTAATTATGCAACGAAATTCCCTCGTTCGTCGTGGTGCAACGGTGGTCATCACTGCGATTATTGTCAATGTAGCCATGCTCGCTACCGCGCTCGTCATATTTGGGGCCGGAGGGTTCGATCCATTTAGTGTTGCCCCGGTTGCGATCGCCACTGGAGTCGGGGCAGTAGGTGGTGTCGTGGTCTATGCGGGGTGTCAGCGGCTCTTTGGAGCTGCGGCCGATCGATGGTTTATGGTAATTGCAGTCGTGGCTGCAGTTCTATCGCTCATCACGCTCCAACAAGCTGCAACATTCCCGGGAGCAACCACTCCAAGACTTGCGGTGTTGGGGCTCATGCATCTACTCACCGCTGCAGTTGTGATTGGCGGACTTGTCGACTGGGAGCATGTATGATCCTTGTTACTGGTGCAACTGGAACTGTGGGTTCTGCAGTCTGCGAACGCCTCAAAGCCGAGTCGGAACCCGTTCGTGCAGCGGTTCGTTCACCGGAGCACTACGACGGGCCTGCGACCGATGTTGTCCGGTTCGATTTCACTGATCCAACCACGTATCGAGCAGCGTTTAAAGATGTTTCAGCAGTATTTCTTGTCCGGCCACCGGCAATTTCTCGGGTTCAACGTGATATTATTCCTGCACTTGCAGGGGCAGTGAGTGCTGGCGTCACGCACATCGTCTTCCTCTCAGTCATCGGTGCGGAACGTAATCCATTGATCCCACATGCTCGTATTGAATCGTGGCTCTCGGCTGTAGAGATCTCCACAACGTTCCTCCGAGCGTCATTTTTCATGCAAAATCTCTCAACAACACACCGTGAAGAGATTGCAAATGGGACACTCTCAGTCCCAGCTGGGGCCGGAAAAACGAGCGTTGTTGATGCACGTGATGTCGCCGCAGCTGCAGCAAAATCATTCGTCGATGGCATAACTGGCGCGTTTGATCTAACGGGCCCAACTGCAGTCGATTATGAAACGGTTTGTGAGTTGCTCTCTGCTGAGCTACCCCACACCGTAACCTATCACAACATCTCAATTCCGCGGTTTATCATCCGACAAGCCCGCTCACAACCCATCCTGAAAGCGATCGTGATGACCGGTATCTATACAACCGCCCGTTTTGGGCTGGCCGATCGAGTGAGTAGCGATCTCCAACATCATTTTGATCAAGAGCCAACGCCCCTCTCGACATTTATCACTGACTACCAAAGTGCATGGTCGTAGCTGCGGTCACCGTTTCTGTTCGATCGGCTGCATCGACAGTACACCACGATCGACTGCCTGCTGAAACACGGCCGGGATCGTCACGATTTGGGGCCCCGCATCAGAGACTGTAAACGTCACCTCCGCATCCGAAACCTCCCGTTCTCGTTCCCCGTCGGCGGTAACAACACCGCGATCGATCGACACCGTCCATGGCTCGCCGGACTCAATACGAACACACTCGGAAACCGAGACGGTATTGACAACACCAGGAACCGTAATTGCGCGGACGGTGTGTGCGTCTGCATCTGGCCCATCACCAAACCGAAGGCCAAGGCCACCGGCGTCATCTGGTGCACATGTTTGAATGCCGCCCGCAATCCCTGACAGACCAATTTCAGTCGGGAATGCGCGCGAAACCGCACCGCCGACGAACTCCGAGACATCAAGCACTGCACGCGTACCGATAAACGGCCGATCGAGCAGCCCCATTGTGGCAAGACCGGAGACGGTTCCAGAGCCGGCTTTTCCGTCGATCGTTGCTTCGATCGTCCCATGGCGCTGGGTAACAGCCTCGATATCAACAACATCTGTCGCAACTAGCCCAGCCGCCGCACCTGCAACAGTGCCGTCAATCGGTGTCGGGACGACGTTATTCGTCCCAGTGGAGATACTCACCATTGGGACATCACCGATCGTCGTCGAGACATCCCGGTTTGTGCCGTCGCCACCAAGTACAACCACACAGTCAGCAACGTCACTGAACTGTTCTGCCGCATTTCGGGTGTCTTTCGGTGTACCGGTGATCTGCATGTCAAGGAGTGAGACATCGGCGTCGATGTCGTCTGCACCGCCAACGAGACGCTGCCCAAGATCCGCACGATCGGGCATGACGAGCGCACGAATCCGGTCAGGGGCGAGTGTCAATCCTTGCAGGACACAGGTTGCAGTGCGGCGCTTTGCGTAGTTGTCACTCACGCTTGCGCCGCCGGTGAGCCGCCGGATGTCGCGGCCGGCAGCAGGGTTAACGATCACGCCAACCGTTGGCGTTGATCGATCGCCCATTCAGGTCAACCGCCTAATTGCTGCGGTGACATCCGCCGCACTTGGGAGCACCTCTTGTTCGAGCGATGGGCTAAACGGAATATGGGTGTCTGGAACACCAATCCGCTCTGGTGGTGCATCAAGCGAGTAGAACCCGTTCTCCATGAGCCGAGCCATCACCTCTGCATGTGTTCCGTATGAGATCGGACTCTCATCAGCAATGATGACACGACCGGTTTTCTCAAGGCTGTCAACAATCGTCTCCGTATCAAGCGGGTAGAGCGATCGCAGATCGATCACTTCAACGCTGAGTTCGCTATCTAGCTCCTCGGCGGCCTGCAACGACTCGCCAACAAGCCGCTGGGTTGCGATGACGGTTACATCATCACCCTCTCGTTCAACGTTTGCCTCCCCAATTGGGAGGGTGAAATCAGGATCGGTTGGGACCTCACCCGACTGCTCGTAGATCATCTTGTTCTCGAAAAAGAACACTGGATCGTCCGATCGGATTGCACTCTTGAGCAGTCCTTTTGCAGCCGCAGGCGTCCCAGGTGCGACAGCGATGATGCCAGGGAAGTGTGCAAACCAGGTGTGGACCGTCCCTGAGTGTTGGCTTGCGGCACCCATGCCACCACCTTCCGTTGTTCGGACCGTAATCGGCATCTCCGTTTTGCCGCCGAACATATAACGCATCTTCGCCATCTGGTTCATCGTTTGCTCCATTGCAACGCCCATGAAGTCGGAGAACATGATCTCGACGATCGGTCGAGAGCCAGTTGCGGCAGCCCCGACACCAGCGCCGAGGAATCCTGCCTCACTGATTGGTGTATCTTTGACGCGCTCTTCGCCAAAGTCCTCAAGAAGGCCGTTGCTCACGTCAAAGACGCCACCGAAGAGACCGACGTCTTCACCCATAAGGAAGACATCCTCGTCCCGTTGCATCTCCTCGCGCATTGCTTCGCGAATCGCCTCGCGAACAGTCATCGTTTCGGTACTTTTGCCGTGTGTTGTGCCGGTTTCAGTGCTCATTGGTCTGTGTTTGTTGGGGAGCCGCCGTCAGCGCGGACGCTGCGCCCGGCGAACATGGTTAGTTCAGGAACCGATACCGCGTACATATCGTCGTATGCTTCGGTTGGATCCGGCTCGTCTGCGTTCTGTGCGTATTCTGCTGCGGCTGCGATCTCTTCATCAACCTCCGCACGGAGGGATTCAACCTCATCATCGGTCATGACGCCTGCATCAACGAGTCTGCTTGCGAAGGAATCGATCGGACAGCGACTTTGCCACTCTTGAATATCGTCATCTTCGCGGTACGGCTGTTGATCACCTTCGAAGTGACCTCTGAAGCGGTAGGTATCTGCCTCAATGAATGTCGGCCCATCGCCGTTTCTGGCACGCTCTCTCGCTTCTTGCACTGCTTCGTACACGGCAGTGATGTCCATTCCATCGATCGTAAAGCCAGGAATGTCGTACGCTTCCGCAGTTTCGCTCAGGTTTTCGAGATTGTGCTGCTTCTCAACCGGCGTTCCCTCTCCGAACTGGTTGTTTTCGACGAGGAAAATGGCTGGAAGGTCCCATGTTGCTGCAAGATTAATCGCCTCATGGACCTGTCCCTGTGCGACTGCACCATCACCAAAGAATGCGAGTGCGACACGGTCTTCATCCTTTTGTGCTGCAGAGAGCGCTGCACCCGTTGCAAGTGGTGGGCCAGCGCCAACAATTCCGTTTGCGCCAAGCATCCCTGCGTCAACATCTGCGATGTGCATTGAACCACCTTTGCCGTTACAGTAGCCATCGCGTTTACCGTACAGTTCGGCCATCATCGACTGCGGTTCCAACCCTTTCGCAATACAGTGACCGTGCCCGCGATGGGTGCTTGTAATATAGTCGTCAGGCTCGAGTGCTGCACATGCACCGACCCCAACCCCTTCCTCTCCGATATACAGATGCACAAATCCAGGAATCTCACCATCTGCGAAGAGTGTCCCAGCCGTGTCATCGAACGATCGAATCAGCATCATCCGCCGCAATGCCTCTTTTTGACCGTCTTCAGTTTCTATGTCAATTGATACCATGCAAGTATAATGGTCGTTCGTGATGTATTAGAGGTTGCGGCAAATATCATGATCTAGAGGGGTCTAGATGCTTGAATTCAATGTATGCGGTTATCACATGGTATATATTAAATAGTACTGTCTAATGATAATTCGCTGCCAAAGACAGATTTGGACCAACAAACACTGAGCGCCAGTGTACAAACAGACAAACACAACCGACTGCAGCCGATATGTACCTCAACAGCTAACTACTCGTATGGTAGGATTACAGACAACACACGGGCATCAGTGGGAGGAATAACCATGCCGATCGAACTGACGGGAGAATACACCACCGCACGGATTATGACCGACGATGAGTCACTCGTTGAGCCGAATGTCCGCGAGCAGATTCAGTCGCTCCTTGATCACCCTGCATTCACAGAGCCGATTCGAATGATGCCGGATACACATCTCGGTGCAGGAGCTCCGGTTGGGTTCACCATGCCGCTTGCAGACAAGATTGTTCCAAACATCGTTGGTGTTGATGTGGGCTGCGGAATGGCCGCAACAAACCTCGGTGACCGGCTTCCACTCACTGACCACGATCGAGAAGCCGAAGTTCGCGCTGCGATACCAATGGGGCGCTCAGTACACGAGTACGACGAGGCACCGCATCTCGTTGATGCGTTCCCATTCGATCGCGCAAATGAGGTCTTTGACCAGTTCAACAGCGCATACGAGTCAACATTTGGCCGCTCGATCGATCCGATCGAGTTTGAATTTACAGGGTATGATGGGGAATACGTCAAATCACTCTGCGATCGGGTGCTCCGTAATCAGCGACAGGGAATCGGTCATATAATCAAAAGTGCTGGAACGCTTGGCGGCGGAAATCACTTTATTGAGTTCAACAAGGCGACACAGTCAGAAGACTACTGGCTTGTTATCCATAGTGGATCGCGATACCTCGGCAAATCGGTTGCTGAATACTGGCAACAGAAAGCAAATGAGTACCGATCGGCAGATTCGCTTCGGGATGCAATTCCGAGCGAATATAGTCCGTACTTCAAATTCGACCTCGAAACCGTGGGCGATGCTGCGTTACACCGCTGGGTCACCGGCGGCATGGGTGAGTCACATCTTAAGAAAGACAAAATCAGAGCAGATTTTACGGGGAAACAGATCGAAGAGACATTTGACCTGCTTTCGCGGCCGACCCAACTGATTGAGGCGCGGAATGACAGCCTCGATTGGCTGGACGGGCGGGAAGCAGACGGTTACTATGTGGATATGCTCTTTGCACAGCAGTATGCTCGCTGGAATCGAGAGCTAATGAGCGATGCCGTTTGTGATGTGCTTGCTATTGAGCCAGTCGATCGGTTCCAATCGGTTCACAACTACATTGATTTCAGAGATCTCACAATCCGAAAAGGCGCAACACCAGCACGAGAGGGACAACGGCTGGTGATTCCGTTCAATATGGCGGTCGGCTCAATCATTGCAGATGGTCGCGGAAACGACCAGTACAACCAGAGCGCCCCACACGGTGCCGGTCGTGTGATGAGCCGTGGCCAAGCGTTTGACACCATCTCAATCGAGGCGTTCCGAGCTGCGATGGATGGGATCTATTCGGAGTCAGTTGTTGAGTCCGTTAAAGACGAAGCTCCGATGGCATACAAACCTGCGGCAGCAATCGAGTCCGCACTCGAACCAACGGCAGAGGTAGTCGATCGGCTCGAAGTTGTGCATAATCTCAAAGCTCGGTGAACAGCAGGATTCGTCGTTTTGCCGATTGGCGTTGTGCTACCGGACGATCGTCGCTGAGACACCTGCCCGTCGCATAACTGTTTCAGCGGTACTCCCTAACAGAATACGAGCAATTCCCTCTCGGCCATGACTGCCAACAACGATGTGATCAATATCATGTGTGTCCGCGTGCTGGACAATGCCTCTAGCTGCAGATTCGCTTGCTTCGACGGCTGGTTCGATCGAGACACCCACATTCTCACCTTGTGTGACTGCATCCGAGACGAGTGCTTGAGCTGCAGCTCGGATTTGATCGTACTCGCGCTCGCTGTAGATTGGTCGTCCCCCACTGAACCACGCACGGTATGGATCGATAATATGCAATGCAGTGACTGAAGCGTCGGGAAATCGAGAAAACGTGTACGAAAGTGCCTGTTGTGCCTGTGATGCGTCATCAATTCCAACGAGAACCTTGGCTCCAGGGCGCGTAACTGCGGTGGATGCATTCGAGTCATCTCGATTTCGATACCGAAATGCAGTCACCGGGACATGGCTTCGCCGGGCAACCTGCTCTGTGACGCTCCCAAGAAGAACTCGAACAACACCTGCTCGTCCGTGGCTACCCATAATAACCTCATTGCAGTCGTGCTCCTCGGCAGCGGTTACAATTTCGCGACCCGTTGAACCAACCGTGGTCTCGGTTTCGATGCGATCGAGCTCATGTGGATCGATTCGGCCGGAAAGATCGAACACACGATCGACTTTTGACTCATATGAGTAGTACACGTCCCTCGGATCAATAACGTGCAGAAGCCGCACCTCTGCAGTTGGAAAGACCCCAAGGGCATACTCGATCGCAGCAAACGAGAGCGGAGAGCCATCTGTGGGTACAAGTACACGATCGACCATATACCATATCCCTCGCTGAACTGTCAAAGCCGTAGTTTCGGAGTACAAACCAGATACAAAGTAATTGTGTGCTAATGACAGTCATGGATGTGTGTATATTTTGGTATCTGGTAAGTTCGGTTAAGTACACAGTCACGCTATTCATGAGACATGCGCGAATCAATGATTACTGACGAGGAAATGGAACGGATCCGCGCGTTTGCCCGTAAACCGATGTATAAACGAAGTAGTGATGACCTTCTCCCCAGTGCCAAGGCTGACGAAGAGAAAGAAGAATAATCTCTGCCGATAGTTCAGGCGCTCACCACATCACTGTGTATGAGCCATTCCTCCATCGATAACAAGCGACTCACCATTGACGTAATCCGCGAGATCGCTAGCAAGATACAATGCAGCGTCAGCAACATCTTCCGGCTGGCCTGCTCGCCGGGATGGAATCGTTGAAACATAGCCCTCCTCGGCTTCAGTTCCGAAGATAGCGACGTCGTCGGTAGTCATTGCCGTCTCGATCAGACCAGGGTGAATTGAATTCACGCGAACACCATCTGGCCCTAATTTTGCTGCAAGCGAGTACGTCAGCAGCCGGACTGCACCTTTTGAGGTGCAGTAGGTCACAAAGTCTGCAGAGCCTTGCAGTCCAGCGACGCTGGAAATGTTGATGATGCTTCCCCCACCGTTTTCAACAAGTCGCTTTCCAGCTGCTTGTGCACCGAAGAAGACACCCCGAACGTTGATGTCCATAATAAAATCATACTCCTCTTCGGTTGTCTCAAGGAACTCCTCACCCCGAAAGACACCCGCGTTATTGACCATTACATCAATCCCGCCAAAGTCGTCTGCTGCGGCTACCGCAGCCTCCAGATCATCGATCGAGGTGACATCACACTCGACATACGTTGCATCAACACCATACTCATCAGCGACGAGTTCATGCGTTGGCGTGCCGCCTTCTCGTGGCTCCGACTGAATATCTGCGTTGACAATATTGGCACCTTCTTCGGCATACCGGATTGCGATCGCTCGTCCGTTACCGCTCGATCCACCTGTGATCACTGCTGTCTTGTCCGCAAGAAGCTTGGACATGACAGACCCTCCACATGTGGGGAGTTAACTATTTGCACCTATCAACAACAAGTAATCACCGATCGACAAGATCTGCGGGGGTAACATCGGCTGGAAGTCCAGATGTATACGCTATCTCTGCGGTTCGATCGGCAAACTCGTTCTGTGCGTCTTCGATGCGTGCTGGTTCGGAGAGCAGTGTTGCAAGTGCGCCGCCGATCGTTTTTGCGGCGTACAACATCCCGTTTGTTCCAACACTGCCGCTTGCAGCGACCGCTTGCCAAGAGTGCAGTGGCGTCCCAACCGGGAACGTTGCAGTCGTCATTCGACCAAGCGGGACAACATGGCTCACGTCACCGGAATCTGTGGAGTACGACCCAGTCTTCCCAACATCATTCGGTGCAACAGGATCTGTGAGCAGCGGTTGTGTCTGCGCCTTTTGTTGGGCGTCTTCGGTTGGGAGCTGTGCAATTGCACCTGACACATCGCCAATGGATTCCTTGAGCTCTGCAGCCAGCTGTCGATCGCTCTCGCTCACACTGAAGCCCCCGAGTTCGTCCATCGTCTCAACAATAAGATCACCAAGCGCGTGATTCGGCAACACGTTGTATGCTGCGGCAGTTTTACGGATCGTCACATCAACATCAGCCATCATCGCTGCGCCCTCAAAGATATCTGTCACCCACTCGCTGATTGCTTCAACGTGCGATCGGGTTGGTGCCCGGACCAAGTATTCGCCGCGAGCAACCGGTGGAACGACGTTCGGTGCGGCACCGCCCTCTTTGATTACATAATGGATACGGGTTGCATCAGGGACGTGCTCTCGCATATGTTCGATCCCCATGTTTGCGAGTTGGAGTGCATCTAACGCGCTTCGCCCTGCGTGCGGCTCTGCAGCAGCGTGTGCAGAGACACCGTTATAGGTTACTTCCCAGCTATCAACAGCAAGACTGCTCCCTTTTCTGGCCGAAGTAAACCAGCCGGGATGCCATGAAACGATCGCATCGACATCCGAAAATGCACCGTCTCGGATCATGAACGGTTTACCAATGCCAACCTCTTCGGCAGGCGTCCCAAAGTAGATCACCGATCCAGTTAGCTCACCGGCAGCGATCGCATCACGAACCGCAAGCGCAGCACCCAAACTCCCGACGCCAAAGAGATTATGTCCACAGCCATGTCCTGGCGCGCCAGGCTCAACTGGCTCTCTCTGTGCAGTTGCCTGTTGTGAAAGCTTGGGCAGCGCATCATACTCGCCCATCGTTCCAACGACCGGCCCTTCATCACCAAAGCGGGCAACAAACGCGGTCTCCATCCCTCCAACACCGGATTCGATCGTAAATCCAGCATCTGTTAACACTCCTTTAATTTCTGCTGCTGCATACGTTTCATCCAGCGCTAGCTGTGGGTGATCCCAGATATCCAGCGCAAGCGCAGAAAGCATCTCTTCTCGTTCATCAACAGATGACACGATCCGATCGAGTAACATTGGGCGTAGTTCAGATACCGAACATAAATAGCTGTGTCCAGCGGCCAACGACGAACATCGACGTGTTGGATTGTTTTTTACTCCAGCCGTTCTTCCGGCTCCATCGACCTTTTATCATGGTTACGCAATCAGAGAGTATGAAAGTCGTCGATCTCGAAGTTATCCCTGTCTCAGTACCTGAAGCGACTGCATACGAGACAAGCCTCTCGCTTGCATCCGACCAACAGACAAATACGTATGATCATGTCGTCGTCCGAATTGAAGGCGAAAACGGGGCTGTTGGCTGGGGGGAAGTTGCTCCCACTCCGTTTTGGCCACGAGGACTGACCCAACAGAGCTGTGCATCACTTATCGAAGAGCAGCTAAAACCGATCGTCGTTGGATCAGATCTGTTCAGAATCCCACGGACGATCGAAACGATGGAGCGGCGCATTTCCGATATGCCGTTCCCCATCTGTGCGGTCGATATTGCGCTGTATGACCTCCTTGGGAAAACCGTTGATCGACCAGTGTACGACCTCTTGGGTGGGCCAAAGAACGCGGATCGATCGATTGACCTGCACTATTCGATCGGTATTAAATCACCCGAAGAGATGAAAGAGGACGCAGCCAACGCTCTCGAGTCGGGGTACAACGCCTTCAAAATCAAAGTCGGTGGTGATGATCCAGACAGTGAACGGGAGGCGATCGCAGCAGTCACCGATGTTGTCGAGGATGCAAAAATCAGGGTTGATGCAAATCAGGGCTGGATGCCAGATGAGGCAATTCGAACGATCAGAATGCTTGACGAAGCCGCAAACGGTCTCGTACTGGTTGAACAGCCAGTTGCGTACGACGATCTCAACGGACTCCGACGGGTCAAAGAAGCGGTCAAACCGCCGATCCTTGCGGATGAAGCCTGCTTTTCGCCACGTGATGTTGCGGCGATCGCCCGACAGGATGCAGCGGATATTGTAAACATCAAACTGGCAAAAACAGGTGGTCTCTACAACGGACGGCAGGTCGCAACCGTTGCAAAAGCGCACGGACTAACCTGTTTCATGGGTGGGATGGTTGAACTCGGAATTGGACTCGCTGCAAACGCACACTTCACACTTGCCTCCCCCGAAATCACCTATCCAACCGGTGCGCTCAACATCCACGCAGCATCGTCACTGCTCGAAGATGATGCACAGTGGTCTGCAACTGACGGTGAATTTTCAGTGCCCAATAAGCCAGGGCTTGGCATCGAGATTGATCATAATGCACTCTCGAAGTACCGAACAGACGAAAAATGACATATCAGCTCTTCTGAAGCCAACATAAACCGATGTGAGACCATACGTATGTATGGGTTACTGGCTGGGCTTTCGACCAACACATCGCTTCAAATCGATCGTCCAGCAGCATGAGCCGTGGATTTTTCCGATCCTATATTTGGGATGGGCGCTGCTGTTCTGGATTCCACTTATTTTCTCCGATGCACCGGTGTGGTCGATCCCAAACGTCTTTTTGCTCCTTCTTGGTGGCATGAGTCCGGTTGTTGCAGGAGTTGTACTCCTGTGGGTTACTGCTGGATGGAACGGGTATACTGATCTCGTCCAACGACTCACTGAAATCAACCGAATTCCCCGTCAATGGTGGCTCATTATCACCCTGTACTATCCCGGTTTCACATGGGGTGTCGCGGCCATCGTCCTTGTGCTCGGTATCACTGACACACCGATTACACTCATTTCGATTGATCGCTTGAGTGATCCAGCAGCCGTTGTGCTTCTCATCGCAGTTGCATTCGTGTTTCCAACCGTCGAAGAGATCGGGCTTCGCGGCTACTGGTTCGACCAGCTACAAGCGCGGTGGAGCGCACTCACAGCGAGTTTGATCCTTGGAACTGTGTGGGCACTGTGGCATCTCCCGCTGTTCTACATGACTGGGTACTACAGCACGACAACCTTTGACCCGCAATTATGGTGGTTCCTTCCAAGTCTTGTATTCACTGCAATCATCGGAACGTGGGTCTACAACAATACCCAACGGAGCGTGCTTGCCGTGATTTCATTACACTTTTTTGGCAACCTTACAGGAGAGGTTGTAGGGCTTACAAGTGGTATTTCCCCGCTCGCTGCTGCGGTGACGATCGCGATCGCTACACTCCTTGTTGCAGTATATGGTCCGGAATCATTGCGGGGGTGGAACACAAAACGGCCGATCGCACCTAGATACGGAAACTGAGCACAATCAGTAACACGCCAAAAAGTCCAAGAATGGAACCCAATAGAAACAGCACAAAAACCTCGTTCGTAAGGAGCCAAATCCCACCGAGAAGAAACAAAAAGAGCGCACCAAGCACAAAAAGGATACCTCGAGTGACCCGATCGGCTCGTTCAACTGTATTTGTCTCCACAATCGTAGCCAATGCTGCTTCAACTGCGTCTGCAGTCGCATGTGGTACCACGAAAAGATATGGACTTGCGATCCAAGCGCTTCCCCTTGATCGAAGCAAAAAGAGAACGCAACACGGCGTCGAAATCCGCCGAAATCCACACAACCCATCCAGCCGTCGTGTGTTCGATCGATCGCGAGTTGCCGTACTGACAGTACAAACTGGCTTGTCAGGATTCGGGTCGATCGTGTAGGTGGTTCCAGTGCTAGCAAAAAAGACAATCCCGAGAAAGAGCCCAACAGTCAACGGCGATCCACTAATTAACAGCCATGGAGCATCAAGCACGCCCCAGGTAAGAATGAGAATCCCACTCCCACCGATCGTAACCCACAGCGGGCTCAGTGTGGAGACACCCGAAATGTGCTGTCGAATCCACTGCCGGATCTCGCGCTGTCGTTGACTGGAGACGTTTCGATACCCGGAGATGAGATACAGCGCAGACGCCGGTCCACCAACGAGGAATAACACCCCAACAAGCAGAACTGTTGACGGAGAAATACCGTCTGAAACAATAGCGGGTACCGCCAGTATCGCCACAGCTGCAATTGCCACAAGTGAGGCAACCGCAATTCCGAGACAGACGGAGTACAGCCGGATATACCGAACAGGCCCCCACGAAACGGGTTCTAGTTCGGTTGGAGGAGCATTCAAAGCGGACATTAATACTACATGTTGCAGACATGTTAAAAAGGATAGTGTAGACAAATTCGGAGACCAATAGAGCCATTAAAATGTGTCTTGAGATGTACAATATGGCTGCCCTCCAATCATTCGCAACCGCAGTCCGCACTGTACTCAAGACGCCACTCCTCCTCGCCATTGGTCTTGCATTCGGTCTCACACAATCGCTGCTGGTCGTGACCCAACAGTATCCGACACTCAACCTCGTCGTCTCTGTGATGTGGAATCTCGGCTTTCTGTTTGTCCTCCCGTTTTTCCAAGGTGGACTCATTACAGCGGCCGATCGTGCACTCAGTGGCCAATCGTCGCGAGCAACATTTTTTGATGGTGGAAAGCGCCACTACGTCCGGCTGTTCTTTGCATATATTCTCTTACTCGGTGCGTCTGTCCTGTTTGGACTGGCTATGCTGCTGGTGCTTGCGATCGGATTCGTGACGCTTGTTGTCTCGCCTGTTGAAGCGAGTGTTGGCATAGTTGTACTCGGTGTCGCAGTTGTGGCACTGTTTTTCTGCTACTTGTTGTTCACTGCACTCATCCAGTTCTATGCGCATGCGATCGTGCTGGATGACTACGAACTTGTCTCTGCGTTTGCCCGAAGCCTCGGTGTGGTCCGAAATAATATTCTAAGCGTCACTGGCTATACGATCTTGCTGGTAGTCGGTGGTGCAGGCTTTGGACTGCTTGCAGGGAGCATCTCGCTTCTGTTTGCACCGACGGAGGGTTCATTTTCACTCTTGCCAGTCTCATTCGGCTTTCAACTCGGGGGCATGGTCGTTTTGATCGCCATGACTGCGGTGTTCGTTGCGGTATATGCCACGTACTCGACGGCATTCTATCGTGAACTAACACGGAAACAGAGTTCTCCCTAACAGACGGCATCTCCGATCGGTGCATCGATCGGTGCACCATCATCGCTGTAGCTGAAGTCGCCACCAGTCATCCCAGCAAACATCGGTAGCGAGAAATCAAACTCGAAGGCGACTGAAAACTGGGCCATCGGATCGGCAAGGAACGCAGTTGGCTCTCCAACACCCTCAAAGAGCACACCAGCTCGAAGCAGAATAATATACTCGTCGCCGGTTGTCCCGGCCATCTCAATACCCATCGATCCGGGCGCTCCTAAATTGGTTAGCAGCGAGAAATGGACGATCGAATCAATCTGTGGCCCTTCTGAGCCGATCGTAATCGAATATCCTTCCCCGGGGAAACACTGACCAAACTCCTCCTCGGCCTGTGGTTGCACATCGGCTGCACCAATCGTCGATGCGGAGGCGGCAGAGACACCAGCCAATAAAAACAGGCCGATACCAACGGTCGCGATGACGACAATCGCAACCGATCGACGAAGAGCAGTCATATAGATGACCAGTAGTCGATCAGATATAATAACTCCGCCTCAGGAGAACATTCCGGAAATAAAGTGTTCTGCGGAAGCCAGGTTTGTGGCTAATGGAACGTCGTGAACGTCACAAATACGCAGCAGTGCGGATATGTCTGGCTCGTGTGGCTGTGCACGGAGCGGATCACGGAGGAAAATAATACCATCACAGGTACCGTCTGCAACTTTCCCGCCAATCTGGAGGTCACCACCCAACGGCCCTGATTCTTTCCGATCGACCTCTAGGTCGGTTGCTTCCATGAGTCGCTTTCCTGTTGTCCCAGTTGCCATAATGTCCGCACGGGAAAGCGTCTCCTGGTGTTCTTGGGCAAATTCAATCAGATCTGATTTCTTTTTATCGTGTGCGATGAGCGCGATCTGAAGTGTCATTACTACGTGGTGTGTGCGCAGAGACAATCAACGTTCGCACTCACTCAAACACTGCATCGAAGGCGCTTGCGCCGAGCGGATCAAACGTCCCTGCAGCTGCGTTCTCTGGAACGTGATCCGGCGTTCCCATCCCAACCAGCGAGCAGGTCACTCCCGGTGCACTACGAGCAAAGTTGATCGCTCGCTGAACAGCTGTATCACCGGATACCTGTGCACCAACGTCTGCAGGGATCCCACTCGCAAGTTCGCCCTGCCCGAGACTTGCACTTGTAAACACAAACAGTCCCGCTTCGTGTGCGACTTCAAGCGTGCTGAGTTGTCGTGTCTCTCCATCGATCGTGTACGTGTGATTCTTCCGTGAGAATGCATCCGACATATGGATATTAAATGGGAGCTGTAACGTCGTCAGCCCATGTTCATCAACACCGACTCGATCGGCTGCTTCTTGTGCGATCGTCAGCAGTTTTGGCAGCGAAAGGTACTGCTCGTGATCAGTTGGGACACGGAACCCATCCCATGTCGCCACACCGTACTGTCGGATATCACCTGCTTTTCGGCGGCGCTCCAACAGTTCAAATGTTGATTGAAGCGTCTGGGAGACGGTCTCTCGATCGCGTTCGAGTAGCTGTGTCTCCGGATTGTGGACGTAGTAACAATCAATTGTCTCGACACCTAAATTTGAGAGCGATTGATCGAGTTGGTCGGAAATATACGTCGGCGCGATACAATGACTCCCCCGCACAAGTGTTGCTGGGTCGACACGGCCCGTATCGATGAAGCGGTCTTGGATATACGCACTTGGATTCTCCGGGCGTGAGCCATCAAACGGGAGAAAGCCACCTTTTGTTGTGAGAACGATCGACGCTCGATCGATCGATGTCTCTTTCAATACTGCTCCAATTACCCGTTCGCTTCGTTGACAGCGGTAGTTGATGGCGGTATCAATAACATTGATCCCATGTTCGAGACCGCTCGATAGCGCTTCAGCATACCGAGCATCTTGTACCTCAGTCGGTGCACCAAGATATGTCCCAATTCCAATACTCGAACAGACACCCGGCGGGTATCGCCGAAAGTAGGTTCGTCCATATGACCCACCAAATCGGTCACGATACCCCCATGTTCCGCTTGCGGTACCCATACACGCTGTTATCTCTCACGCTCGAAAAGCGTGCTGTCCGCGCCGTGAATTCGATGTTAGATATCGCCAGCGAGCACCTTAAACAGCCGATCAGTGAACGAATCGCGTGAAAATTGCGTTTCAGGGCCGGTGTCTCCGCCATCTGGTAGCCCGGGCTGGATGTTAATCGTTCCACCACCCATTCGTGCATGGCCACCGGCACCGGCATTTGGAAGCGGCTCAACTGCGGTCTCAAGGGCCTTCCCCATATGTACGCGATCGTCTCGTGATCGACCAGAGATGTGCAGTGTTCCCTCACGTTCTCCACAGATAACAACCGCAGTGACTCCTTCAAGCCGGATGAGCTCGTCTGCAGCTTGTGGAATTGCATCTGCGTTTGAGACCGACCCCACATCACAGACCGCAAACGAACCACGGATTTTTCGACCAGCAATGGCACGTGCCTTCACTTCAAGCACTTCTGCATCGACAGCAGGATTGGTGATCCGATCGAGTTGATCATCATCCACACCAGGATACAGATATGATGCTGCCGAAAAGTCCGCACCTGTTGCACCCACAGTGAGCCGGTTCGTATCTGCTAAAATCCCGCAAAGGAGCCCCGTTGCGACTGCAGACGGAACTGTGTAGCGAGCACCAGTCTCGCTTGTATGTCTATCTGCAGGAACTGGAACGGCACCAATATCTTGGAAGTACTCCGCGATGATGCTTGCACAGGCACCGTAGTCGGTTCGGACATCAGTAAACAGTTCACCGGTACCATCCCCGGGGTGATGATCAACCACCGCAATCGGGAGGATACCATCTGCACCCGTAAACCCACGTGGCTCGTTATGATCAACAAGAATGACATCTTCTGCAGCGAGGTCGGTGACGTGGTCAATGACGTCAAAATCGAGATCCAAAACAGTCTGAAATGCACGGTTCTCCTGGTGTCTGATCTGTCCGGCATACTGGATTGTTGCGTCTGTATCGAACTGCTCTGCAAGCGCAGCAACGCCCGTTGCAGCCGACATCGCATCTGGGTCCGGGTTTGGGTGCATTAAAATCGAAATCTCATCTCGCTCTTTGAGAAGCCGTGCAAATCGTTTTCCGTGAGGCCGTCGCCAGCGTACGATCGCGTACACAAACAAGATGACAGCACCGAACAGAAGCGCCGCTCCAACGACAAACTCCGGCTGTGTCTGTGCAAACTCCGTTGCTTCGGCGTAGAGGTCCCCGGTGCCGACTGCGGTCCGCATATGACACATAATCAGTGGCATCTGGTATCAACTTTCCCCGTTTTTTGTCCTCAGATACTGGTCATAACCCACCTGAGATATTGTGAACAACCCCGACCACAAGGGTCGGGGCTTCTTCGTGGTTCCCTCAGATTATCGCTAACACTCCCTGCAACCTTGACGCCTACCCGTTCCAGAGCAAGGCCATCTCAACCGGTTACGAGGGATGAGGCCGGGCGGTTCACACGCCCCGATGCCCACCGTCGTCGTCCGAAAATCGAAGATTTTCGTGATCACGAAAGACTCTATCTTTCGAACGACACCTTCCGAACTTGAGGAAGGCTCTTGAGAGCAGGCACATCTAACAAACACTTCTTCAATCCACGCTTCGCAATGTTCACCGACGCATTCCTATCCGAATGGTCTTGGTGACCACACAACTTACACTTGAATCGCTTCCGCCGTCGATTCGCTCGCTCGGCGTGTTCACACGCAGTCAACGCACAGCCCTGACTCGTGTACTCCGCTTCAACCGAAGCAATCGGAACACCTTCAAACGCTGCTTTGTACGCAATGAACACTTGCGTTGCACGAAACGGCATCGCGTGGAGCCGACGATTCATCCGAGTGCCGTAGTCGATTGACTCACGCATATCCTTGAGGTCTTCAAGAGCAATGCACGGGTCAGGAAACCGCTTCGCAAACTCGACTACAGCCCGAGACAGTTTGTGGAGCCTGTCGTGGACGAACCGATACTCCCGGTCACGAACCACCTTCTTGTACGACAGCTTCCCCGCATTCTGCATCCGCTTTTTTATCGTGAAATAGCGATGACGCTCAGACTTGATTTCGGGGAAGTCGATAACAAGCGTGTCGAGAACTCCCGTTTCATTCATCGCTGTCAACGCGATGTTATCCTCGTTCACATCCACTCCAATCACCGTCTTCGAGTCGGTTTTGTCTCGAACGGTCTGCGTCTGGTGGGTGACGTTGACGTGAAGTTCAGCACGGCCATCTGTAAAGAGGGCTTCAGCCGTCCCTATCTTCCACTCGCCACTCGACAACGCGGCTTTTAGCACGTCGAGATGCACCGGGTCTCCAACGAGTGTCCCCCGAACTGGGTGATATGGTTTCGGAGAGATACGGAACGAAACGTCACCGTCGTCGGTGAGTGAGAGCGTATATCCTTCTTTGTGGTTCATCCGCAGAGGGTATAGCCCAGTTTTGGTGTGACTGGGAATGTTGTAGTCGTCGTATTCGTAGTAGTTCTCCATCGCTTCGAGAGCTTTCTTGACGACCAACTGAGTGTTATTCTTCACGAGGGTGGCGTCTTGCTCCATCTGGCGACGGATGTCATCCCAGTCTGCGCCTTGTTTGGCGAGGTGGATGGTGTCGTTGTACACTGAGCGCGATTCTTGTGTGGACTCGAAGACTTTCACCTCATCACCCTCTTCGTAAAACTGGAGTTGGAGTGGGAGGGTTTTCGTGAGGCCTTGGTCTTCGATGTCCATGCGTGCTACTCACTCAGTGTCTTCGTCGTACGTCCACTCTCGGAGGATTTCTCGTACGACATCGGCTTTTGTTCGGTCTTCGTCGATGCATTTCTTCGAGAAGTCTTTGTAGAAGTCCTCCTCGAAATCGACGGTGAATCGTCGTGTCATCTTTTTTGCAGTAAATACTTAGAAGTGTATTCACTTAAATGTTGTTACTTCGTGTAGTGTGTATAGAGGCGACTCGCTCAAACCACACAGTGTACAATATCAACTATCATTTCGTGTGGTGCCCCCGGTATCGACACTCATTTTTCGACTACGTTGCAGAGACATTGGAATCGGAGTTCCATGCGATTATCGAGCGGAACGACTACGAGTTGCGGTCGTTGCATATCTCTCCTGACCATGTTCATGTGTTCTTGGGAGCGCATGCAAAACACTCGCCAAGTGAGATTGTGTCACGGTTGAAGAGCGTGACAGCACGAAGATTGTGGTCAGAATATCCCGAAATGATGCGGTCGTTGTATTGGGGCGGTGGGTGTTGGGAGCGTTCGTTCTATGTGGGAACAGCAGGTGAGGTGAGTCGAGAAACGATTGAACAGTACATCAATCGCAGTGAGCATGTGTAGTCTTTCGACGGGCTTCACCCCCGACCTCAAGGGTCGGGGTTCTCGCCCTGCTCCGCCTATAGAATTGCCGGAGATGCTACTCGTTTTGGGAGCGCTTGAACGCTGCAACTGCTGCTGCGTACCCCTCTCGATAGGTTGGATACTGGAGCTCGTAGCCAAGCTCACGGAGTTTTGTATTGGAACATCGTTTGCTGGTCTTGATCCGCCGTTGCGCTGCGTCTGAAAGGTCGCCCGCTGCAAGGCGTTCAGCTTTTGTTCGTTTTGGAGGGTGTTGAACACCACACTGTTCAGCAAGCCAGTCTGCAAATCCCCATTTGTCAGCGGGTTCGTCATCAGCCACAAGCACAACCTCATCACGTGCAAGATCGTTTGTCAATAGATGCGTGATCGATCCTGCAGCATCATCTCGATGGATCATGTTTAGGTATCCCTCTGTGACTGGCCCCTCAATATATCGGGAGAGTCGATAGCGATCGGGGCCGTATAACCCTGCAAAGCGAGCGACCGTTCCATCGATGCCATACTCTTTTGCATACTGTCTGGCAACACGCTCTGCCTCGGCAAGGACGATCGTTTTGTCTGTTGTTGGGTTCACTCGTGTTGACTCATCAACCCACTCGCCATCATGATCGCCATACACTCCCGTGCTTGAGGTATAAACAAGGCGCTCAGGAGGATTCGATCGCGAGCCATATGCTGCAATCGATGATTCCAATCCCTCAACGAAGATTCGCTCTGCTGCGGTCGCATCACGCCCACCTGAGCTGGCTGCAAATATGATCCATCGTGCATCCGGTAGCTTTGCCAACGAATCTGGATCGCTAACATCACCCTCGACGGCAGTGAACCCTGCTTCATCGATCGAATTGAGGCCGTCTTCGGACCGACGGACACCAACAACACTGTATCCTGCGTCGGTAAGCTGTTTTCCGAGTTCGATTCCAACGTACCCACAGCCAAGGATCACAACGTCCACTCGTTCTGTAACCGTTTCACTCATAAGTATCAGTTGTTCGCCGTTTCAATAACGTGTTGAATCGCGGCAAGCGCTTCGAGTGTCATCTCTGTTCGGCCCTCAAGTGCTTGCTGTACTTCCTGTCCGGTTAGGTCAACTTCGATTTTTGCAGCGATCGCATCGACACTCAAAATTCCGGCCGTCATTCCCATGAGAAGGTGATCTCGAAGTTCGTAGACGATCGCTTCAGTCTCAGGGTGCGTATCAGAAACAGCAAGGATTGCGGCTGCATCCTCAGTTGTAACACGTGGTGTTTCGCCGGCTGCAATTGCATCGATCGTTTCGGCTGAAACACCGGACTCGTTTGCAACCACCGATACGCCAACGGTGTCTATTACCGTTCGAAGCTGCGTGTAGTACGCTGTCAAAAGCGACTCTGGAGAGGCCAACTCTGGCTCATCGACCGCATCATATAACATACGCTGATGTGGGTCCGTTGTGCCGAAAAACATTGCCTTGTGTTAGTTCTCTGTCGGACAAATCCTGGTCGGGGCAACATTGAAGCCGCACGGTTACGGATTACTGCTCATGAAAACAGTTCTCGTTGGCGTGGGACAAGCAGGTGGGAAAATTGCCACGGCCCTCTCCGAGTTTGATGCTCAGATGGGTTTTAACTCAGTTATTGATGCTGTTGCAATCAATACGGCAAAAACGGATCTCTCTTCGCTTCCAATTGAGACAGTGCTAATCGGGCAATCACAGGTTAGCGGACACGGTGTCGGTGGGGATAACGAACTTGGGGCTGAGGTTATGCAATCAGATATCCAAGAGGTGATGGGGACACTCAGCAGCAAGATTCACGCAAATGCAGAATCGATCGTTGTCATAGCTGGATTAGGTGGCGGATCCGGTTCCGGCGGGGCACCAGTTCTCGTCCATGAGCTCAAGAAGGTGTACGACGTTCCGATCTATGCACTTGGCGTCCTTCCGGGGAAAGATGAAGGGACGATGTATGCGGTAAATGCAGGTCGATCGCTCAAGACGCTTGCGCGGGAAGCAGATTCACTCATGCTGCTTGACAATGACGCGTGGAAGGCAAGCGGTGAAAGCGTCAGTGAAGGATACAACGCAATTAATAAAAACATTGCACGGCGCTTTGGTCTCTTGTTTGCGGCTGGCGAAGCAACCGAAGGTGTCGGTGAAAGCGTTGTTGATACAAGCGAAGTGATCAATACACTCCGATCGGGTGGCATTTCCGCACTCGGGTACGCAAGCTCACCAGCAGCGGAAGACCCCGCAGAGAATATCAACGTCGTGATGAGCGCTGCCAGAAATGCGCTCCTTACTGGGTCAAGTGTGCCTGGTGCGACGGATGCGGATTCAGCGCTGCTTGTGATTGCTGGAGAGCCGAAGCGAATCTCTAGAAAAGGTGTCGAAAAGGCGCGGCGGTGGCTTGAAGATGAAACCGGCAGCATGCAGGTTCGAGGTGGTGACTTCCCAGTCAAGTCCGATCGAATTGCTGCGCTTATACTGCTTGGGGGAATTGAACGCTCAAACCGGGTGAATCAGTTCATCGAACGTGCACGACAAGCCGCAAAAGAACAGAAAGAAGAGGACAAAAAGAAGGTTGATCAGAAATCGTTGTTCCAAAACGATGAACTTGAGAATCTTTTTTAGAACGATTTAAATAAGGCTTGCACCATCGAACTCGGTTCGTTTGTGTTCGATATCCAGTAGCTCCAAGATAGTCGGTGCGATATCGAGTAGGTCAGCGTCAACAACAGCCGCGTCCGGATCGTCAATCAACAGTGTTGCGTTGTCGAAGCTATGCATTCCGTTTCGTGGTCCAGTCCCAAACACGTCTTCATGGCCCCGGAAGCCGGATTTTAGATCAAAGCCGTTGTTTGGAATTGCGACGAGATCAGGTGCGATTGCATCATGCGCTCCACGGAAGGCCGCCTCTTTTTCAACGACACGCTCGCAGACCGGGGTTCCGTCCGGACCAGTTAGCGCTTCAATCTCTTCTTTGAGCTCAGCACGAACAGACTCATACTCGTCTTCTGGGACCGACCCACGCGGTTCACGACCTTCGAGGTTAATATAGAATCGGCCAGGGATCAACGAGTATGCACGAGTGTCGTCGCTAATATCGCCCAGCTCTTGATGCTCGTCTCCCGTGTACGAGAGCCAACCGTTCTCTTCCAACCATGTGTTGCAGTGGACTTCATAATTGAGCGAGGTAAATCCATGGTCAGAAGCAACAATTAGCGTCACATCATCCGGCAACATCGACCGCAGTTCGCCAATATATTCGTCAAGCTGTCGATAGAAATCCATAAACAACTCCTTGTTTGGTCCGTCCTGTTCGTAGTCTTTGAACAAGAAATGGTTGACTCGATCGGTGGTCATAAACACGCCAAAGAACAGATCCCAGTCATCGGCTGCAAAGTAATGTTTGAAGGTTTCAAAACGGCGTGTAAGCGTCTTGTGTGCGTGCTTCATAAACTCCGATTTATCCTCCTTATGGCCGAGCTTTGCGTTGACATCAATGATGTAGCCAAGCTCATCCAGCGTTGATTGGAGCTCATCGGGGTAGGATGCTTTTTCAACGCTTGGGGAGAGAAATCCCGAGACCATTCGTTGAATATTTCGCTGTGGCGGGAATGTGACAGGGACATTAAATACGCTTGCGTTTCGTCCATCCTCAGTCACCCGATCCCAGACGCGCGTCGCTTGCACATCACGTCCCATCGGGACATATGTGTCGTATGAGCCAACTTCTCGATCCTGAAATCCGTAGACTCCGGTTTCGCCAGGGTTGACACCGGTTGTAAGCGCAGGCCAGCACGCGCTTGACTCTGGCGGAACGATGCTGTCAATCTTGCCACCTGCACCTTCACTCGCGATCGCAGACATGTTTGGAAACGCTGACTGATTTTCAGAGAGCAGACTGAACGGCACACCGTCGATACCAAGAAAGGCGACTCGCGGGGCATTGTCGCCGCGAAGTCGATCAAACAGACCCATGTTATCAGATACTGTCGATTCACATAAGTAGTTTCAGTTTCAGGGAGATACTCGTCGGAATCGTTGACAGAGTAATTGGTGCTTGCCGAAGGAGCAAAGTGCGAACCGATCGAAAGACACCTGTGAAAGAGTATCAGCGGAAACAGCTTCTCGAACGGGTCAACCGGGATAGTGCAACGGTGGGTGTCACGCTCCCGGAAGCGATCGAGATTCAAGGCGAGGAGATCAACCTCCGTGAGTTCGTCTTCGAAATTAAGCGGCGAGATACCATTCCACCAGGCGAACGTGAACGAGTCGATCACGCAAAACGAAATCTTCGGCGCGAGCGGATCGAGCGCCTCTCACTTATTGACGAAAACGAAGTCAGTTATGGGGAGGGTGAAACGATCGCCGAAGCGATCATTGGGATCGATCGTGCACTCAATGCACTTGAGCAGCTTGGTCCGGCTAACCTCGAGCAGGAGGCAAAGAAACAAGAAGCAGTTGACACGAAACGGTGGATGAGCTTCCTCAAAAAGGCATTGGGTGATGACAAAATGAGCGGAACACGGGGTCGAATGTAAGTATGAGCCGAAACGACGAAATCGCAACACAGCTGGAAACGTTTGCCGATCTATTGGAAGCAACCGGTGTTTCGTACAAGCCAAATGCGTATCGACGGGCTGCCGAAAATATCAGAGACTATCCACAAGCGATCGAACAACTCGCCGCGACCGGCGAAGATGCGGTTGGAGAGATCGACCGGGTTGGCGACGCAATCAGCGCGAAAGTTGTCGAGTATTTTGAGACTGGAGCGATCGAAGAGCTTGAAACGCTCAAAACGGAGCTCCCTGTGGATATGGCAGGGCTCACTGCGGTAGAAGGGGTCGGACCGAAAACCGTTGGCACCCTCTATGACGCGCTTGGGATTACGACCATTGAAGAGCTCGAAACGGCCGCAGAGGCAGGTGAGATACAGGAAATACGAGGATTTGGTGCAAAGACGGAGTCAAACATTCTCGAGAATATACCGTTTGCCAAGCAGTCACAGGAGCGCGAACGACTTGGTGATGCACGCCCAGTTGCAGACAAACTTCTCACGTACCTCAAAGAGAACGAGCACGTTGAGAAAGCCGAAGTTGCAGGCTCCATCCGACGATGGGAAGACACGATCGGTGATGTAGACGTGCTTGTTGGAAGCGACGATAGCGAAGCGGTTGTTGCGTATTTTACCGAGTGGCCAACTGCGGATTCAGTGATCGAAGCCGGGACAAGCAAATCAAGCGTCCGGGCGGATGGCGTTCGAGTCGATCTTCGAGTGGTTGTCCCCGACGAGTACGGCGCAGCGTTACAGTATTTTACCGGGAGCAAAGAACACAACGTTCATCTTCGGAATGTCGCGATCGATCGCGGGCTCAAACTCAACGAATACGGTATCTTTGACGTGTCTGCTGTTTCGGAAGCGGAAGACAGCCAACGTGCAGGCGTTCGGCTCGGTGGAGCGACGGAAGCAGAGATGTATGGTGCGTTAGATATGCCGGTCGTTCCACCGGAGCTACGAGAAGACACTGGCGAAATTGAGGCCGCGCTTGACGGCTCACTTCCCAATCTTGTCGCGGTTGATGAGGTGTTGGGAGACTGCCATACGCACACAGACTGGTCCGATGGCCGGTATTCGATCGAAGAGATGGTCACCGCTGCGGCCGATCGTGGATACGAATTCCACTGTGTGACTGACCATGCAACAGGGCCGGGCATTGTCGGCGGTGTTGGTCTCTCAGATGAGACGTTAGAAGAACAGCGTGCAGAGATCGAAGCGCTCAACGATACTGCCGAAATCGAAGTGTTTGCCGGGGTCGAGACGAATATCACTGAAGATGGTGGTGTCAGTACGGGTGATGATATCCTCTCGGAGTTAGACATTGTTGTCGCATCACCACACAGCGCGCTCAGCGGAGGTACCGAGACAGTGACCGATCGGCTCTGTCAGGTTATCGAACATCCATCAGTGGATATTATCGGCCACCCGACTGGGCGACTAATCAACAGCCGAGAAGGCCTCAATATTGATTTTGTCCGACTCGCCAGACACGCAGCAGAACACGACACTGCACTTGAGGTGAACGCAAACCCAGCGCGGCTTGACCTGCACGGTGATGCAGTCCGCGCAGCTGTTGACGCAGATGCACCAATCTCCATCAACACGGACGCACATGGTCCCGGTTCCTTCGAGTATCTTCGATACGGTGTCTACACGGCTCGTCGCGGGTGGGCCGAGGGTACAGACGTTATTAACTGCCTCCCTCCGTCCGAACTTCGATCGTTCCTCCATTGATGACAGACTCACCGCGACAGCAACACCGATTTGTGGTCGATGCCATGTGTGGCAAGCTGGCACGCTATCTCCGAATGTGTGGCTACGATACCGTATCTGTCCATGACGAGGGGTTGGAGGCGGACAAAGAGATACAACAGTTTGCGATCGAAACGGGTCGGACACTCCTCACCCGCGATCGATCGCTTGCGACAGATGAGCAATACAGTGTTGTGCTCCTGACCGATCGTGGCGTGCTTGGACAGCTACAGACACTCCGTGAGCACAATACTGTACTCTCGCTTCCAGAGACGCCTGCGGTGTGCAGCGTCTGCAACGGAACGGTTGGCCCATCTTCCTGCAAGGAGGGAATCCGACAATGGCTGAACTAACCACGTTCTGACAGCCAGCCCGAATGCCGACCGTTAGCTTTAACTTACATAGAAACTTACGCTTAGGCGAATGAGAGCCGACTTCGATATGGATCGAGGCGGGCCACTTCACGAGGCCGTGAAGCAATACGCCCGCGATAACGGGATACGCCACTCACGAGCGTACCCCGAACTCCTCCGCAAAGCACTCGAATCTGAAGGCTACGATGTCAACGACTCAGACGGCGAATAAGACGCTGGAAGCCACGTTCGCACCACCCACGCGGTGCAAAGAGCAACGCCTCCAGCAAACGCTGTCCGAATACCGAGACGCACTCAACGACGCCTTCGAGCAAGACTGTACGACGATGAGTGCCACGAACGACGTGGTGACGCCGTACAACCTACCGTACCAAGCGAAAGACGCTCTCAAATCCTACGTCCCGAAACTCCACAACACGTACAACGCCAACGAGTTGGGCGACGAACACCCGCTCAGGTTCGTGAACCGAGCCGGGAAGTTCGACCGCGACACCTCGCGTGAGTACGAAATCTGTTGGAACGTTCCGCAACCCGGTCGCGGAACCAACTTCTGGATTCCACTCCGACCGAACCCCGAACAGCAAGAATTGTGGGACGAGATGCTCGATGACGAGTCGAGTACCAAGGTGGGCGAACTTCGGTTGCAGAAACACCGGAAGATGTGGACGCTCCACGTCACCGTTGAATACGAAATCGAGGACACCTCCGAACTTCCCGAGAACCCGACTCGGGTTGGATTCGATATTGGCGAGTCGATGTTGGTCACGGGCTGTGCCCTCCAACACGACACTCCCACGAAACCCCTTCTCATCACCGGGAAAGAGGCCAAACAAATCCGCAAGGAGATGTTCACGACACTCAAGCGACTCCAAGAGCGAGACGCCTCCGAGTGGCGTATCGAGGAGCGATTCTCGTACTACCAGAACCGGCTCACGGACATCATCGAGAAGGCGTCTCGGGAATCTGTGGAGTACGCCCGTCAGTTTGAGAACCCCGTCATCGTGATGGAAGACTTGGCGTATATCCGTGAGTCGCTGGACTATGGGAAGTATATGAACCGTCGCCTGCACTCGTGGGCCTTTGCTCGGTTGCAGGGTCGTATCGAGGACAAGGCGAAGGACGCCGGTATTCCAGTTCGATACGTCCGCCCGCAGTACACCTCGAAGACGTGTCACTCGTGCAAGCACATCGGGTATCGACCTCGGCAAGCCGAGTTCAAGTGTAAGAATCCAGAGTGCCACGTATCGACGTTCCAAGCGGACATCAACGCGAGTGCGAACATCGCACGTCGCGTAGACCCGTGGGGAGAGAGCTTGCCGTGGAAACAGGCAGGCGATGACTCGCCACAGGACGGGAGCCGTTGTGACACGGCCACGACTCAGTGTGAGCAGAGCGAGACACCCTCGCAGATGACACTTACAACGTTTCGAGAGTCGAAACCTACAGCCAGCGTTCACGAGACTATGTCTCGTGGGCCAACCAGAACCTACGGTTCTGGTGACGACGACTGACTGGCATTCCCACCGTGTGGGAAGCCCCGTCGTTTACGACGGGGAGGATGTCACACCAGTGATTTCTGTTCTCGTGCTCTTCGATGTACTGTACCGAGGAATCGCCAGTCGTCAACAACCCCGGTCAAGCCCCGTGGCATCCGCCTTGTTATTCTGTGAACCAGCGAATGCCGAGACGAGCTCTCATCACTGACTCCGGGTATCGTCAAGCGTCGCTCAGTCCACAAAGCAGTCGACGTTCGTATAAAGTCAGTCAGTCAGTCGACAGGTGACCATTGATATCGGCGAGCGCAAACAGAGACCAGTTGTCTCCTATACGCTCTTCGAGGCCGTCGACAAATCCGCTTTTCGAGAACAGCACAAACTCCTCTGTTCGATCGTCGGGCCCCCATCGGACCTTTGGGGCCTTTGCCTGCAGATTATCTACGAGTGCCTCCCCAACTGGTTCTGAGGTCCATTTGCACTCGGCGAATAAAATTCGATTATCGGTCGGCGAGAGACCGACGATGTCGATCTCGTCTTCCCCGTACCACCACCGACCAACTTCCGAGTACGGTTCAAACGCTCCATTTCGAATGCCTTCCCAGACGACTTCCTGACACACATTCTCGAATGTACTCGCAACATGAGTCGGAAGGTCCGGTTCGATCGTTCCATCGTATACGATTTCAGGAGCCTCCTCAATGCTGGATCGGTTCGGCTCGACGTACCGGAACCAAAACCGGAGGAACTCATCAGCAACGTGGTAACGCGATCGTTTCGATTTTTTGCCCAAGGCAGTCACAGGAACTTCGCGATCGAGGAGCCGAAGACGCCGAAGCGTTTGGAGATATTTCGACAACGGACCAACATCGATCCCTGTCGCACCTGAAATCTCGTTTGGAGTCGTATGACCCAGTGCAACAGCTTCAAGAATACTCATATACCGGGCGGGATTCCGGAGTTCTGTCCGAAGAAGGAACTCCGGTTCGTTGTACAGCACTGCTGTCGGCGACAGGATTTGAGATCTTACGTTTTCGGCAATCGATCGGTCGTAATCGAAGAGGGTGAGGTACATTGGCGTCCCGCCAGTAATTGCGTAGGACCGAATCGAGTCTGCCATATTGTAGTCCATGACTTTTCGGGCCTGTTTGAACGAGAACGGTTGTACATCAAACTGTGCAGTTCGTCGACCATACAACGGACTCTCGTGGCCCAGAACCTCAGACTCCATAGTGCTCACACTCGATCCACAGAGAACCACCATTGAATTAGTGTCTTGGAGTTGCTCGTCGATGAATCCCTGCAGGTATGACGGGAGCGAATCGTTCTCGGCAACGAGATACGGGAATTCGTCGATTGCTACTACGAGATCTTCAGTGTCAAGTTTGTCTCCAAGATAGTCGAAGGCCTCGTCCCACCCGTCAATTCGGGGCATACGTTCGTCGAAGTAGCCTGCAACTTTGTCGACGAATTTCTCGCGTTGTCGATACTCGGCTTCTTGTGCGGCTAAAAAATAAATATGCGGTCGATCGGCACAGAATTCTTTGAGCAACGCAGTCTTCCCAACACGTCGCCTCCCGTATATAACAATGAAATCATGGCCTGGGGACTCGAAAGAACTATTGAGGGCCTCGAGTTCTTCAACCCGATTGTAAAAGGTCATACTCTAAGTAATCATTAGTACGATAATGACTTATAGATTGCGAGAGGAGGTACTCTATCGAAGTCAACTTCTTGAAGATCTGTTTAAGCACCAAAACCAGTTCAGCGCGCTATATGGCGGTTCTCTTCGAGCTAAAGACTGGTCACTGGTGAGTCTACTGATCAACCGAAAGCCCATTTGTCCAACAAGTTATAAGATGAGAAACCCATAACCTAACAATACACTAACGTATGTGGGACAAACAGAGTGCTCTTGAGGCGAGGAGTCAACAGAGGGTGACACCAGCGTGAAACGCTTTCTTCGATATTACCTCTACCGTGAACTGTACCGGTGGATTCGCAATGTGGGAAAAGACACTAATTCCGGCCCTTCACAGTCGCAGGCTTCTACACAATCCGATCGCCAAGGTACACCAGACTCCACAAATACACCTCCATTTGAGGAGGGGCCTGTCGAAAGCACCGAGCAGTTGAAAACCGTGTTGCAGCAGATGGACCCCTACGAGTTCGAACATTTCGTTGCTGACCTCTGGGAGCGTATGGGGTGGGAAACGGAAGTCTCCAGTGCATCGATGGACGAAGGTGTCGATGTCGTTGCTCGAAAAAGTCACCCATATGACCAACTGACACTCATTCAGGCAAAACGATACGGACCGAACACGACAGTCGGTTCTCCGGATATTCAGCAGTACGCAAGTCTTGGACAGCAATACAACGGTGTAGACAAAGTGGTGATCGTAACCACAAATGAGTTCACTGGACAAGCTCGCGATCTCGCTAGCCGACTCAATGTGAAACTCATCAATGGAGATGATCTTGTCTCACTTCTCGTAGAATATGATGCGCTCGATCTCTTCGTTGAGTACTTCGACTTCATTACGCCTGCAGATAACGACTCTGAGCAATCGGACGAGCCACCAGACGCAGATCCGGGTGTCGCTAAGACGAACCGAGAATCAAATACTGATACGAGCCGATCGGAGCCGGCTCCATCCACACGCTGGCAGAAAGCCATCCTCGCGTCGATACCCGGCTGGTTTATTGGGTTCTTTGGAGTCACTGTTCTCCCCGAGTCATTGTGGGCGATCATCTTCTTTACCGTGTGGCTTGGGCTTCCGATCGCACTCTTTTTTGATGCAAGAGCCCTCCGAAGGCGAGGCGATTGGCCGAAGTATTGGTGGGCATACGTTTTGACATCACTCATCTGGCTGTTTGCAATCATTCCTGCTGGTGTCTACTTGTGGCGGCGAAGGAGCGTCGATCTCGGAGAAACGAGTGGAAATTCACCGACGGAGACCGCCACAGTCCAGTCCGAGGAGTCTACACATAGACAAGAAAGCAGCGAGAATGCTACCGAATCAAATTCTGAAACGAGTAGTGAGTCGGTGTCTCAAGACGGGAGAGTAACAGTACAGAGACAAAGCAATGCTCCCGAGCATCCCAACGAAACCGGGTTGATGAGTTTCGAATATAACGGAGAGCAGTACCACACACAGACTGTTACCTCACCCAACAGTGCTTACACGGCAGCCTGGCAAGATGGTCGATCCGGTGAAGGTAACGACGATCCGCAGCACGGCCGCGTTTTTCTCTTCGAAGATGATGAATTATCTTTTACCACCAAAATTGCCCGCCCAAATGCAGCTGCAGTAGCTAAAAACGGGATTGTGTCTGTTGTTGATTGGCAGTTCGGTTGGGGAGAAACCCGGTCCGGAACGCTCCACGTTTTTAATCGTAGTGGTCATCCACTCGTAAAACACGACTTCGATTCGAATCTTGGACCAACTGCCATCACGTCTGATGGAGAGTACGCTGCAACGAGCACGTACAACCCGGATTGCAGTACATATATTTTCCACGTCGACACTGGTGAACAGGTCATTCGACACGAAAACAAGCATGGGAACGTCCAGGATCTCGAATTTATCGATCGGGATGGTAGCATAATGCTGCGCCTTGGTTCTACTGAGGGAGACTCCACGTACGGTATTGACCTCGGTGGGCATATTGTCTGGAAGAGTGATAGTTTGAAACAGCGAGATCGATTAGATGCGCTTTTGGAAAGAAGTACCACGGAGAGCTTAGATGAAGCACGTGAGACTTTGCAGAAAGCATTGGATCTTGCATCCAAAGAGTACGAACAGCGAAATGTAGTGCAACAATTAGCGGATACACATTGGCAACTTGCTACAACAATTAAAAAAGAAGAGGGAGTGACAGACGAGTGGTGGATGCACCTCGATCGTGCTGCTCAGTATTACCGTCAGAGCTTACCTCGATATGCTGGCAAGCAAGGCTTAGCAAAAGTCAAACGCAAGCAGGGTACTCAGCATCTCAACGATGGCAACGAAACAGATGCACGCAACTGTTTCGAGGAGATTGCTTCTCTCGAGAAACAGTATGACGTTCAGCTGCTCACGGATACTGATAAGCGTCGATTGACAGAATTAGCATAACCAGTATTTTCCAGCTACGCTCTTGTGACGTGAACCTCCTCGGGGTCAAGCCGCGAGATGATTCACTACTGTACCAATTGACATCCTCCCGCGCCTAAAGGCGCGGGTATTCTCCTTGAAATTCTATAAGTCTCAACAACTGTAAACGTTCGACTGCGTACCAATTCTTTGGTGAATGCTGTGGGAATTGTTATAATGGACAAAATATTCCGATCGATTAGCCTGTCGCCGAACCTCACAGAGCAAATAAGTATATTTCAACGAAAATAATATTGATATAAATATTAATCTTCAATGAGTTTTATACGTGTCTGTTGAATAGAGATCTATTATGAAGAAGAATAACAGTTATCTTAAACATACAGATGCGTCAAAAGATCATCTAGATCCCAATCAAAAAGAGACGACCTCAACTCAGACGATCGAAAAAAAGCAAGCTAAAAATTCGGTAGATGCTGCAAGCGACGAAGCAAGAGGTAGAACCATACAGTTCAATACACACCCAAGTAAAAACGAGAATCCCGAACGACACCTGAATTTGAACAACTTTCTAGCAAGTAAAAACCATGGGGACCAACTTCCAAGTGATGAGGTAACTGATCAGAAAATCCTTAAATTTCAAGACTTTTGTTATGGAGAACTGGACATCGATCCAACGGATTTCTCTATTAGAGAGAAGTATGTTAGGTTGCTCTATTTTTATTTCGCTCGTGGACTTGGCGTGAATGAGACGATCAGATATCTTAGAGAGCATCCAGATCTGTTCGGTTCGATTGGTGTTCAAAAAACCATAAACGCAGGGATGCTATCAAGAAAGAAAAACAAAGTCACTCCGGAAGAAAAAAATAAAATAGAGCTTGTTGCAAAGCACGCTGTAGGTTCAATCCATAGGAATGGATGGTCTTCAGAACACTTTGCAGAAACCCATGGACTTTCGTTTGATGATACTGATTTCACAAGGACCGAGCGACCAATAGAACAAGAGGCTCTCAAAAACATTGTTCAAGAATATATTGATACCGTAATCTGCTCAACGCTTACATTCAACAGAGCTAGCAATTCCAGTAAGGAATTTAAATATATAATTGGCACCCTGATTTGTACTGCATTATATAATTCTGCACCCGATAAAATCAAAGACACAGTTGATTATCAACATGACAGATCAAAAATTCCGACTGGCGGATATATATACGACTTGATAAAGTCGCTTGATTGGGGCCCAATTGATCCAAAACAAAAGACCCTCTCTGGCGAGGCCGTTGAATACAAAGCGTATCCTACGGAACTCATTGAGCAGGCAGATCAAGCTTTTAAAGAATCCATCAAGTTCGCGAACAAGTACGGTGTCACAAAAGAAAAACATCATTTGTCTTGTGATGGTACTGTTATAGAGAGCACAGCCGGTTACGAGGGAGAGACGGAAAATGATCCTCGAATAGATAACAAAAAGTCAAAATTTGATACAAGCGAAAGTAAAAGCGGTTGGGGATATAACGTGGTCGGCACCACGGGAAAGGGCCTCAATTTAGTTACAAACATTAGGCCGGTATTGTACAACACTAGCTATCTCTCGGAGATCTCGATTGAGCAGTTGAAACATTTTGAAACGATACCTGATATAGAGAGAGGTACGATAGTTTTCGACCGTCAATATTACAGAGGTGAGCTAGTTGAAGGCCTTCGTAATATGAAGCGAACATCCACTACCAATAACGAAAGTATCGATTGGATCATTGGTGCAAAGAGGAGCAAAAAGTCTGAACAACGAATAAATTCGGATTTAAATGATAAAGTACAAATGAGTCGTTTAGACTTTGCTGATGTAGAAAAGGATGTCTGGCTACTTGCCTATCCGCTCACAGACAATACAGATTCAGATGAGAATGGTACTGGTACTAGTAGCAAACAGTTGTCAATCGAAGGCGGTGAATCAGGCTCACAATCGCGAAAACCAATTGCTTCGAACCCAAAGAGATCAAGCAAATCCCACCTACTACTCATAACTGATAATAAACTATCAGAGAATGAGGTACATAAGGCGTTCGCCCTGTATCGAAAACGGGGTGGAATAGAGGCAGTCATACGTGGAGTGAAAAATAACATGCCAGAGGGACAGCCAAAAGATGCCGCATGTCGATACTATTTCATGATCCTTGGCGGTTTGCTCTACAATTTGAGACAGATCGTCAACGGGGCTATTTTGAACGAAGGCGTAGACCTCAAAACGAATTCGACTCAAATATTAAATGTGGCCGCCAACTGTTGCTTTGATGATGAGTGAATGCTGTCGACTCAACCGAGAGCACATTCTCGGTAATGGCCAGAACTCACTTACACCTATCTGGCTTTGTTGAAATGCTTCAGCTTTGACAAAAACCGGGTGCGGAGTACAACGCGCATATCTCGCACGGAAAGTTTGCAGAAGTTCGTTTGTCCGGGTCGGTCTATACAGAGGGTTAGAGCAATATGTTATTCATCGTTTACTTCACGAGAAATCTATTGTACCAGTCATTCAGTAGCCGTGCTAAGTGTATGATTGATGTTCGCAGCGCTCGGCCTGTGTCTCTCAGATGGAGCAAAAATTTTTGACGGATAGACACCGTCTTGTAAATATGTCAACCCTCCTGGCTGTCTTCTTTTTTGGTCTCGGTTTGATCTGCTTCCTCCAACCAGAATGGTCTCTCCAGATGAACCGAGAAATAAAAGCGTTTGGAACGAACAAAGACGCCGATGAAATTGAGTTCGCTAATTGGTGGTTCTATTTCGAATACGTCTTTGGTATTCTCAGTTTCCTCATTGGGTTTGTCATACTGTTCGGCGTGATCTGACGACTCATTATTTTCACCAAAGCTCGTTTGGCGCTGGGTTCCTCCTTTATATTGAGCTACTACTGTTCGTCGTAGTTCGCCCCGTCTTCATGTCACAGCTATATTCCAAATATAATGGTCCCTTCAACGAAGGTGGGGCGGATGAATATATTCACCGTGCTGGATATATCCTCTATACTTAGCACAAACACAAAAACATATCAGTCTCTAAGGATTTCAACAGGACTACCTCTCTTTTTTCAAGACGAGAATCCCGCCGTTCACGAGAGCAGTGCTCTCGTTCGCACATCAGAACATGTGTGTTCTGATTGGTCAATAAGACCACGATAGCATTTTTCAAAAGTTCGTTGCTGCGTTGACGAACTGAGTCTCTTCCTTTGAGTCGTCTAAGAGTTCGATAACTGAACAAGTATGATAGTGGTACGCTTCGAACTCGACGATATCAATGGTACTCACTACTAATACCAAAGACTCACGCACAGAGGGTGGCACCCTATGAGCCAGCTCGATCTATCTTGGGATGTAGTTGATGAATGGTGGCTCCGGTACACCAGTGGTCTCACCGGCGAGCTCGTCGAGTTGCATGATGTCTTGCGCGAACTGAATGAGCAATGGGAGGCGAGCGCGTGCCCGTTCGATGTTGACCCACTCGCGATCAACTGGACGACTGACATCCCGCAATCAGGGCCGTTACGAACCAATCAGGAAGAAAACTGGTCCCGCTGGCTTGCCCAGCTGATCAGAGATTCCATGGGGGCGTTCACAACAGCGGTGTTCGGCACTGAGCTCGATCCGCAGGCGCTGCAAGTTCGATGTGAAAAGGCATTCCAGGATGAGCAGCTTCACGACCGGCGCGTCGACAGTATCGCCCAGAGCGTGGCACTCCCATCGGCGTGTCGGGTCGTAAACGTAAATTCCCAAACCAGCGTAACGGGCGTGGGAAGCCCACGACTTCAGTCGTGCGGAGGATGTCACGTGTCCCGATTCATTCTAATTCCTGATACCACTGTGCGATCTCCTGCTGAAATTGGTCGAACCAATATAGGTCGTCGTGTAATACACCATACACAATATCATGGTTTACGTCACCATAACGGTGGGCGAGGATATTTCGAAAGCCAACCGCTTCTTCTACTTGCTCTTGAACCTCTGGTGAGAGTATACCTGCAATCCCAAGTGACTCGATCTCATTTTTTGCAGTTCCACTTGGCGAAAGGCCCTCCGAAGCACGAATATGCTGGGCAAGGTCAATACAGGATTGAATTAGGTTCATAAATGTTCGCTCAACGGCTCGTTGGACGATGATATCATCAACATACTGCTGTTTTGACATACCCCGAATCTGCTTCAGATCGTTCGTATACTCGTTGATATATCGAAGTTTGTCAATGACAATATTATCATCAACCATTTATATATCACCACGAGCCAACCGATCGATAAATTCTCGCTGTTCTCGCTCTCGCTTGCTCGCATCCGCATCATATTTGGTGTCAATTTGGCGTTTGTATGTGGCGATTTTTTCTGAATCACCAACAAGACGAATCCCGTCTCGGAGCGCAGCGTACGCAACATGCGTTGGGAGTGACTCGATATCACTCACGTCAACAAATCCGTCCGCATATACCTGGAGGTCTGCATCGATACGGTTACGTCGCCGAAACCGATTGGCATCGGATAGCTCGTCTGGGAACTGAAGTGCGATATCGACATCCGATGACTCATCTGCCACTCCTCTTGCATGTGATCCAAACAACACTGCGAAGCTGACCTCGGTTTGATTGAGGTAGGTTTGAATCCCATCAAGATCGATTGTTTCGAAAGAGGGATGGTCAGATTTGGACATACTAGTACTTCACGCTCCTTGCTAATATATTTCAGGCGGTATCGCAGCTCTGGCGACAATCGCCATCGTACTGACGGTGTTGATATTCATGACCACGCGTACCATTTGACATCCTTCACACGACTAAAATCGTGGGCTCTTTCCTCGATGTTCTGTAAGCAGTGGCTCGAAGCGAGTAGTATCTGTTGACGCGTTGATTAGCTAGTGAGGTTTTATATGCGTTATGCGTTTACGCATTCGCAAACGTGTATGTATATTAAATGAGTGGCTCTGTTGAAATCATCTCCTTCAGACACGTTCTTGTTTGAAACAGTTGGTCACTGAGATATGCTCATTGGCCGATCAGAATTCTACCAGATCCAAATGGTATCCTGAGTGGCGTGCAAGATGCACAGCGCCTATTTGCCGAAATGGTTTTTAAGCTCATTTATGTATTTGTCCCCAATTCGATACTTTGCAAGCCCACGACTCTCATCTGCCCAACGTACGTCAATTATATCACGACTAAATTTCTTGCTGTATCGCTTCGTTAAATGTCCTTGGTGGCTCGCTATAGCCCCACTCTCATCAGGGACATTGAGTCCATGGGAGTCTCTCATTCGTTGCCGAACATCATCACCCATAACCCACTCCCCTTCAGCTTCAAGTAGCACCTGAATGAGCGCTTCCTTTTTTGGAGAAATCCAATCAAAAAAGTCGTCTGGTAGGGTATTTCGGGTCATACACTTCTCTATGTGAATAGAATAAATAAAAATCACGGATGGATGTAATAGCTACTTAATCACCCTCAACTTGCTGCTGACTACATCCTCTGTATCTTGCACGCTGCTACTGACATGCCGTGGAGAGGTCGTCGTTCGACATCGGTGCGTTGATCGCCTTTACTGACCGCGGGGAGGACAATATCAGTCACTTTCTAAGGATTGCAACAGAGCCCTCCAAGATCAACAAATTAATGGAAAGAATTTGTTAGTTGATGTTCACCGCGGATTCGACTGGCAACGGTGTTCGCAGCCTCGAACGACCCTGTTCGAGCACGCGTAAGCGTCACCGTTTCGTCAAAGATGTAGTCGTTCGTGTACGGCTGTCCGTACTCTCCATTGAGCAGCGCATCGAACGCATGGTTGTGTCGATCCGCATCCGTATCGTGATGTGTGAAGAAAACGCCAGTGTCGACGAATACACTCAGTACAGCACGTCGTCGATATCGTCTTCGGTCGTCGTGACGCCTGACGATACCATCCCATCGTGAAATTTCTCACGATCGGAGTCAGCGAGTGGAGCCCGCTCTTCGCGGAAGGAGTCGATGAGGTCGGATTTCGACTCGATCGCACGCTCGACGAGCCGGGCAAGGATCTCCTGCGGGGTCACTCATGTCCCCGTTTCGAGTCGAATCTCGGCCTGTAACCGTTCGATACGAGACTGGGTATCGTCGTCTATCTTCACCGACGTTGTCATATATCTGGTAGAATATAGTACCGAGTAAATCTTTATACAGAATATGCTGATGTGTTCACTGTTTGTTGCATACATTCTCTATTTAGTCGTCAGTGCGCCAGCACGTGTCCATCGTGACACCGGCAGTTACACTCAAAATAGGCCGCACTGTACCCCGCACATTCGAACGAGCTAATGAGCGACTCGGCGTCAGCTTGCTCATCAACTTCGACGTTGACGATCGAGCGCTCACCGCGTTCGAGCGCCTTGAGTGCGCACTCGAGGTCTTGACGCTCGGGCTGGAGGCTTTCGATGAGTAGTGCCTCAACTGTCCATTCAGGAAGCTCCGGCACGCGCCCATCGGCGATTGCCGTCGAAACCTCCTCGTCATCGTAAAAGTACTCGGCGATCTCCGGCCCGTCGGACGTTCGGAGTCGATCCCTCGCCGACTCGCGAAATTGATTAACTACAAGGAAGCAGTTGATATCGTGTTGGTTCGCAAAGCGCTCGTATGTCTCGGCGCGCTCAAGTGTCGCAGGCGTTGCGACAATAAACACCGTATCCAGTTGGTCGGCTCGCGTTTCGATCGCTTTCGTCCCTGATGGGCAGTCTTCGACCGTCCACTCAATCCCAAAGCCATTGTCGGTGCTCGTCTCGTGGTCGGTCACCAGTTGTGTTGCCTCACCGATCACCCGAACATTGGTTCGTTCGGCCAGTCGATTCGCGACGAGCGCGGCGATTGTTGTCTTTCCAGCGTCGCGATCGCCGACAAACGCGATGTAACGCGCCCCAGATCCATGCTCTTTCTCAGCTGCCTCGATCTCTGTTAACTTTGTTGACACAGTTATTATTAATCTATACCTACTCGATAATCAAAGTTGTTATTTTAATACTTAAGATTAATAATTTTCCGTTCTCTAATCAGAGAATTCCGTCGGACACCACGCTGTGCACGGCGTCCTCAGAATGCAAGCATTCTGATGGGCATCGCAAAATGGAGGTTTGCTCAGCGGGCGTGAACCCGACAATTACTCGACAACCCATGTTTGGCGGTAGTAGGGATATTTAATCGATAGCGTATCGTAGCATGGTCTACACCAAGGTGGTTCCACCGCCTATTTAAATACACAATATCGAGTCTTCGAGGTCCAGAACGTCCGAGACACCCTGTCGGAATAGGAGCAACGGCAGTGTAGTGGTTCGAGAGACGGAATCTCGCTTTATTACGAAACTCTTCGATTTTCGAACGACCCCACCACCGGTCTGTCATGACGACAGATCGTAAACCATCGAATATCCTAACCCAGTGGTGCGGTGCCGTAGGAAGCCTCATCATCAGAACAGATGTGTTCTGATTGGCCAACGAGAAGCTCAGCGTCTTGTGGCATCATTTACGCTGAGGAGGAGATCACGACTCCTCGGTAAACCATTCTCGCATCCACGCTCGACCACACTTGGCACGCAAGCGTCGCTCTTCGTGTGAGATCTCTTCGACACCGACCGGAATATCCTTGCCGTACCCCTCGTAGTATCCCGCTGGCGCGATCCAATCGTTGTAGAACTCTGGAATTAGTTTGGAGATTAGGTTCAATGCAACTCGAGCACCGTCTCCGGCGCTTACGAGTGCCTGATGGGGCGTCCCAGTAATACGACCGGCGGCGTAGAGTCCGTCGACGTTCGTTCGACCCTGCGGGTCGGTGATAATCTCGTCGACAGGCCCGTCTTCTTCCTGCTCGGTTTCGACCCCCAGTTCTTCGAGGTAGTTGCTTTTGGACCACGAGGCGGCGAGAACGGTTCGCGTAGGAATCGGGCCTTCGTCGAGGATCACGTCGAACCCGTCCTTGGTTCTGCTAACTGTCTTGACGGTCGTTTCTCGAATGGTACACGGTGTTTGTGCGACGTGTGCCTGCATGATATCACGGAGGTCTCGCGGTTCAATCCCCAGCGGAAAGCCGAGGTAGTTTTCCACGTAGGCACACTTCTGAAGCGTCGAGCGACCGTTCTTGAGCTGTAGCGCTCGAAGGCCAGCGCGGGCCAAGAACAGACTGGCTGCACAGCCTGCGGGTCCACCACCGACTATGACGACGTGGTATCCCTCGTCATCTGGCGGATCGATCACTGGTTCATTCGCCGTTCTGTTCGTCGATTCTGGTGCGGTACAAGTTGATTCAGTCTGGTTCGTCAATGTCATGTGTGCTGTGTGTCTGGGTATTGAGGTGAGCTCCATCGAGCGTCGCGTCGATCAGCATCCGCGTTTCGACATGTGTCGGTTCGGTAAACAGTGCGTTCGTAGACCCACCGTCAACGATTCGGCCGTCAGCGAGCACGAGCGTTCGATCGGACAGTCGGCGGGCGATGTCAAAGTCGTGCGTCACAATCAACATGGATCGGCCGTCCCGCCGACCGAGTCGCTCGAACAATGAGCAGAGACGATGAGTCGTCACCGTATCGAGCGCGCTCGTCGCCTCGTCGAGAACCAGCAGTTCCGGTTCGAGTGCGAGCGCACGAGCCACGGCGATCCGCTGGGCTTCGCCGCCGGAGAGTTCGCGCGGGTATCGGTTCTGGTACCCTTCGAGTCCCACCTGCTTGAGCAGCTCCATGACCCGCGGTTGGCGGCAGGGTCGTTCCCAGCCGGCTCCGAAAAGCGGTTCGGCGATACTTTGGGCGACGGTACGCCGCGGGTCGAGACTCGATCGAGGAGATTGAAACACGTAGCCGACCGCTGCCTGTAGCTCCTGTCGGCGTTCAGTCACTGGACCGACCGACTCACCGTGTATCTGAACCGTCCCACTGGACGGCGTCTCGAGTCCGGCGATCAGTCGGGCCGCCGTCGTCTTGCCGGCACCGGACCGCCCGACGAGAGCAACACACTCCCCTGTCCGGAGGGCAAGCGACGCATCTATGAGCGCGTCAGTTGTGGTCCCGTGTCCGAGAAGTCGGGAGACGATCGAACCGTCGCGGTACCGCTTGGTCACGTTCTCGAGTTCGGCAACGATCGAGTCGCACGAGCTACGCGAGTCAAGAGTCGCTTGTGATCCACCGTCGGCAGCCCACGGACTGGATTGGCGAGCACTAACGAGCGTCGAGGCATATGGATGCGTCGGGTTCGAGAACAATCGGTTAGTGGAATTCTGGTCGACGAGTTCACCCTTGCGCATGACGAGTGTCCGGTCACAACAGTACTCGACGACATCTAGGTCATGGGTAATGAGCAAGACGGTGAGGTCCCGTTCGCTCGCAACCTGTTCGAGCGTCTCAAGCACACGGGCTTGCGTGACCGCGTCGAGCGAGCTCGTGGGCTCGTCGAGCACGAGCAGGTCGGGTTCGCCTGCGAGGGCGACCGCCAGCAGCGCCCGCTGTTTCTGGCCGCCAGAGCACTCGTGCGGGTATCGGTCTGCAAGCTCCGGCTCGAGATCGACGTCCAGAAGTAGGCTCTCAACGTGCGATTCGTGTCGTCGCCGCCACCGTCGCCGTTTCCCGTCGACGCTCTCGGCGATCTGTTCACCGAGGGTGTATGCAGGGTGGAGAGCATCACCGCCGTTCTGGAACGCTAGCCCAACTCGCCGCTGTCGGATCCGTCGAAGTGTCGACTCATCCGCTTCGACGAGCTCCGTGCTACCGATTCGAATCGATCCTGACGGCTCACCGGCGAGACCAACGAGCGCGAGTCCAAGTGTCGACTTACCGGCACCTGATTCGCCCACCAAGCCGACGAATGTCCCTTGATCGAGGCTGAATGAAACATTCTTGACAGCTACTGTGTCCCCGTAGCGAACGGTGAGGTTCTCGACACTGACGGCCGATCGCTTGTCGTGACGGTCGGCAGATGCCGGGTTACTTTCGTCAGTCGTCATCGGTTCACCCTCGTCGGATCCGTATCGAGTGAGTCGCGGAGTCCGTCGCCAAGCAGGTTGAACCCGAGGACGACGACAGCGATCGCGACCCCGGGCACGTTGACCAACCACGGTGCTGATCGGAGGTAATCAGAGCCATCCGCAACCATCGTCCCCCACTCCGGTGTTGGCGGCTGTGCACCCAATCCGAGAAAGGAGAGACCCGCTGCAGCGAGGACGACACCGCCAAGATCGAGCGTCGAAAGCACCACAACGGGACCAGCGACGTTCGGCACGAAGTGCGTCCAGACCAGTCGTATGCGGGAGACACCTGCGAGTTTCGCAGCGTCAACGAATGGCTCTTCCCGAACGGAAAGCACCGAACTTCTGACGACGCGGGCGTAGCTGCCCCAACCGACGACCACCAGTGCTAGGAGAACATTGCGAAGACTCGGCCCGAGAATACCGGCGATAACGAGCGCCAGAACGATTCCGGGGAATGCGAGGAGGAAATCGACGACGCGCATCAACACCTCGTCGACGAGTCCGCCGAACAGTCCGGCCAACAGTCCGACGACGAAACCGATAATAAGTCTGATAAGGGTGATCGACACAGCCATGGCGAGGGTAATCCTCGCACCATAGACTAGCCTCGACAAGACGTCTCGACCAAGGGGGTCCGTTCCGAGGGGATGAGCCATCGATGGCGGTTGGAGACGGTTCGAAAGCGCACCGGCGTTAGGATCGCCGACCAGCACCGGGCCAGCGATAGCAACTAGCGTGACAAGTGCAATGACGATCCCGCCAGCGAGACTCGCGGGATTGTTCCTAAGTGCAGTGAGTAAATTCGATCGTCTGATGCTTTCGAATCGACCCGGGTCGGAGAGTGTGTTCATGGATCAGCCTCTGTCGTGGGTGTGTTCGCGTCAGTCATGCACTCGCCTCCAGATCGATTCGCGGATCGAGGTACCGATACGAGAGGTCGACGAGGAAGTTCGTCACCACGAATAATACAGCGGTCACCAGCACAACTCCCTGTACGACCGGATAGTCTCGGGCGAAGACTGCGTCGACGAGAAGCGTTCCCAGCCCCGGTCGATTGAAGACGGCTTCCACGATTACCGCACCGTTTAGGACGTAGGCAAATTGGAGCCCAATGACGGTGACAACCGGGATAAGGGCGCTTCGAAGTGCGTGTCGATAAACGACAACTCGCTCGTACAATCCCTTCGATCGTGCCGTTCTCACATACGGTTCCTCGAGCGTCTCGAGCAGCGACGCGCGTAGTAGCCGGGTAATGACCGCGGCTAGTCCAGTCCCAAGCGTCACTGCTGGTAAAACGAGGTGTGCAGCGCTTCCTGCCCCCGACGTCGGAATGGCGTTGAGTGGCAGTGCAACGAGGATAATCAGCAGGTATCCAAACCAGAAGTTGGGGACCGAAACCCCGAAGAGTGCCCCGGCCTGGCTGATATAATCGAGGGAGGTCTGGCGATACACCGCGCTGACGATGCCCGCCGGAACGGAGATAACGAGCGCGACGATCATCGCGGCAACAGCGAGTTCGATCGTCGCCGGGAGGTGAGCTGCGATCAACTCGCGAACCGCCCGGCCGTGAAAGTATGACTGACCGAGATCGCCACTAACGGCATTGCCAAGCCAGTTTGCATACTGTACGTGGAACGGCTCCTCGAGGCCATGTTCCGCACGGAACTGACTGACCTCTTGATCGCTTGGTTGACTGTTGAGCCGCTCGCGGAGGATCGTCTCTGCGGGATCGCCCGGCGTAATTAATACCAGTGCGTAGGTGGCGAGACTCACTGAGCCGAGGACGACAGCCGAGCTCACGACGCGTTTCAACAAGTACCAACACATATTATTTTGACAGTGTCGTCCAGTCGGTCATGTGGGGAATGGCGTGGAGGTCGGGGCCGTCAACGTCCGCATCGGTTCCGATGACGTAATCTTTGTAATAGACCGGAATTGTCACCCCATCATCCATTACACGCTGTTGTACTTCGCGGTAAGCCTCGTGTTTGACATCTTCATCAAAAGCTGTATCACCCTGTTCGATGAGTTCGTCAACTTCTTCGCCGGGATTGACGACGCCGGTCCCCTCGCTCTCGTACTGGCCGACGTTGTCTCCGCCTTCGGAGTGATACATCACGTACACAAGGTAATCGGCAGCCCCATTTATTGATCCCAGTTCGACAAACGCGAGATCCGCCTCGCCTCCGGTGTACTCGCCGAAGAAGGCAGCTGACTCGACCTGTTCGATTGCAATTTCAATGCCAATTTCGTTGTATCGGCGCTGCATTTCCTGTGCGATGAGTTGTTGTTCGGACTGATTGCCATCGATGATAAATCGAAGTTCTTCACCGTCGTACTCCGATGTCTCGAGGAGCGCTCTAGCCTGATCCATATCCGTGTATTCCGGTAGTTCGTCGTGGGCAGACCACGGGATCACATTCGAGAATGGCGATCGTGCGGGCTCGCCAATCCCATCGAGTACCTCTTCGACAAGTTCGCGCTGATCGACCGCGTACTGCAGGGCCTTCCTGAGATCGGGGTCGCTCGTCACCTCACGGTAGCGATTCACCATTACCATCCCAGTTCGAGGTTCCGTCTCGGTTCGAATCTTCAGATCGTCGTTTCTGGCGAGCTCACCGTAGCTCCCGCGAGGGAGGTCTAGTGCCACGTCAGTCTCTCCAGACTCAAGGCGAAGTGACCGCGTCTGGGGATCGGAGACGCCCTCGAAGATGAGCTGTGTTTCCGGGACGGCCCTCCAGTAGTCGTCGAATCCTACTGCCTCAACAGGCTCGCCAGAGGTTACGCTTTCTGCAGCGTATGGGCCGGTTCCCACCGGATCATCCGCGTCTGGATGTTGAATACTTAGCAGCGGATGAGCGAGATTCCCGGGCGTCGCTGGTTCCGGCTGTGTCGTTTCGATCTCGAGGACATACTCGTCAACGGCCGTAAAACTGTCCGGCGTAAGGCGAGTAAAGCCGATGGGGCGAGCCTCGAGGATTGCTGACAGTGCGTCGCCAGCGAGCGACGCTGTCAGTTCGCTACCGTCGTGAAGTGTCACGTCATCGCGAATGGTGAAATGCCACGTCGTCTCGTCGACTACCTCCCAGCCTGTTGCCAGTCGTGGTTCAACCGACTGGAGGTCAGGTGGAGAGGCCGTCAGCGTTTCGTGGAATGGCGTGTAGTAGGGAACGACGCCACCGTACTCCCCCCAGTCACCGTCAGTCGGCTCGCTCGCCAGACTGATACGGATCGTCCCCTCGGTTGAATCGCCTGCTGTAAGGCAACCAGCAATCGATGCAAAACCAACACCCGCCATTCCCGATACCAGAGTCCGGCGCGATACCGTAGCACTATTTGATTTCTCTTCGCGGTCTCTGGGTGTCGTTAGATTGAACATTTGGGGTATACTTCTCACCTATTTCATAAAATAATATTGAATATTAATAAATATAGCTAATTCAAAATCTATAGATAATAACATACTGCACATGGTCTGCCCTGATGCAGCCAAAAAATTGTTTGGGTAGTGTTCAAAAGTGCACTGGCCGGTTGTTCCACCTTGGTAGTGTGTGAACTATTTCTGCCTACTTCAATCGCCTTTGGTCGCTCCTTGAGGGCGGGGACTTAGCCTGTAAGAGTTAAAAACAGGATTTTAACAGAGCCGCCTGAGTAATTGGGTGAAATGATCAGGCGTGTAGACAGCAAACGCCAGTTTAACCCTCTCGAACCTACCGTGGCTTAATAATTTCAAAACAAGATTATTAAAGCAAGCAGGCTAATATCATACAGAACTAAATGGCCTATTCATTCGACACCACTTACAAAAATTTAGACTCAAGCCTCTATTCCAGAGCAACCCCAAAAAATATCGCCAACCCTGAAACTTTGATTCTTAATGACGAGCTGTGTGCCGATCTGGGATTGGATACGGCTGATCTCAATGCAAAAATCCTAGCAGGCCAAGACCTTTTAGAAGGACCAATCGCCCAAGCATATGCAGGTCACCAGTTTGGAAGTTTTACCCTCTTAGGCGATGGGAGAGCGATGATACTCGGCGAGCATGTACACGATGGCGAGAGATACGATATTCAATTGAAAGGGTCTGGTCGAACGCCATACTCTAGAAGAGGTGATGGTAGTGCAACTGTCAGTTCGATGCTCAGAGAGTATCTGTATTCATACGCGATGCAGAATCTACACATCAAAACATCGAGAAGTCTGGCAGTCGTCAAAACTGGCGAGGCAGTGAAACGACGACAGACAGAGCCCGGAGCCGTCCTTGTCCGAGTAATGAACAGTCACATTCGATACGGGACCTTCCAATATGTTGCAAGCCAAGCATCCGACGAACTACCGCAATTCACGGACTATGTTATTGACAGACACTACCCCCAAATAAATGCAAACGATCGGAAATATCTGGATTTCTTCGATGCAGTCATGCAGTCGTCGATTGAGATGGTTGTTGATTGGCTGCGTGTCGGATTCATACATGGGGTTATGAATACGGACAATATGAGCATCGATGGCGAAACATTTGATTACGGACCCTGTGCGTTCATGAATTACTACGATGAGGAGACGGTGTTCAGTTCGATCGATAAACAGGGACGATATGCATTCGGGAACCAGCGACCCATCTTGCGGTGGAATCTTGAGCGGCTCGCAGAGGCACTCCAACCACTGTGTGCACGATCAGCACTTACGTATGATGAACTCGAAGGCAAACTAGACGAATTTGAGGACCGGTTTGATGCACAATACTACGCAATGATGCGGAAGAAATTAGGGATAGACTCGGGCGGTCAAAGAGAACTTGTGGATGAATTTGTCGACTGGCTTCGCGACTCAAAAGCAGACTATACGAACACCTTCCTCGAGTTAGAGACACCGGGCTCATTTGATGACCCAGCTTACGCATCACCGGAATTCGAACAGATACGGGATCGCATAGCTGCTATTGGATTAGATGAGAAGCTAATGCAGCAAGCCAATCCACGCTATATTCCTCGCAACTACCTAGTAGAGGAGGCACTGTATCAGTATATGGAGACGGAGAATCTGTCGAAAATCAAGGAATTGTTGACTTTGTTACAAAATCCGTATACAACGAAAGAGATGGGATCACAATTCCAACAACCGCCTCCACGAGAATTTGATACAGAGTATACCACGTTCTGTAATACGTGAGCAGATCTTACGAAAATTGACATCTCCACCGATTTTAGCTGAGTTGAGGTGCTGTATTCTCTCCCTGCTTGCGCCTTCAGCGCTCGTTGAGGAAGGGGGCTTAGCAGCTCAACTCAGCTAAACCGCGACGCGGTGTTACAACCACGCTCTTGGGTAGAAGATTGTTGGTCAAGTCTTGGCAGTAGCTGGAAGTCACAGAGGACAAGGGTGACACGAACGTGTCACCCGACAAACGATGTTCCCAATCAAGACGTTTGTCTCGGAGCGTCGGGCTGCGAACCTGCTTCGACAGGTTCGCTGGCGTGACGGCGTCTATTGCCCATGCTGCCGTGGCGAATCCGTGATTCGGTACGGCAGCTATCGAGTGTTCCAGCGCTACCGGTGTAAAAATTGCGACCGTACGTTCAACGATCAAACAGGCACGGTTTTTGAGGACTCAGCAGTTGCTCTCAGAAAATGGTTTTTCGCGGTCTACACCTATATCCGCTTCAACACGAGTCTTAGACAGTTTGACGTGGAAATCGGCGTTGTCCTACAAGACGATCTACCGGCGCGTCCAGCGCTTCCTACGGGCGCTGGACGCACTTCTTCCACATCTCGAAGGTCCTGTTGAGACCGACGAACTGTACGTAAAAGCCGGACTCAAAGGCCGCGAGCGCGACCAGCCGTCACGCTCGCGTGGAACATACAACAAGGACAAGCCACCCGTGTTCATTCTCGCAGATCGTGGCACCGGTGAACGGCACGTGATCCCAGCGAAAGACGCCGATGAATCGACAGTCCGACTCCTGCTGGCTAACCGCCAACAGGAGTCTTTGACAGTCTATACTGACGGCTTTCGGGCGTATGAAGCACTTGAAAAGACGACGCATTCACTCGTGAATACGTCGTCCATGGCGACGGCGAGTACGTTGATGGAGACGTTCACGTGAACACTTGCGAGAGCCACAGATCGCTGGTGCGATCGTGGCTCTCTCCTCATCGAGGAGTCTCCAAGGACAAACTGACGCCGTATCTGAGAGCGTTTCAGCTTAAACGTGAGGTGTTCAGAAAACCAGGAAAAGAAGCTCTAAAAAATATCCTTGAAGCTGCACTATGACTCACCAACAATCTACGCCACAAGAGCGTTGATGTGACATCCTCCCACGACTGAAGTCCTGTCTCTTACCCATAAGTTCGCCGAGTCTCAAACAGTCGTTTCAGACGTTGTCTCCCCAGATCTACTGTTGAAAGAGCAACATGAAGAGAGGTTCGAGCGGTGAGATCGGCGATCGAGGGGGTGCTGAATGTGGACAAGCGAGATCGCCAAAATCGTTCCACAAGACTGTTCTCTCCGTAGACCTCGGGGTTTTCAGTCATATTCACCAAGATCGATACTGGTTCGATTTGTGGGTAAGAGACAGGACTAAAGCCGTGGGTTTTCTCGCCTAATCTGTATAAATAGTTCCACCCTGCGGCTGGGGTGTGCCCCTATAGGTGAATCAAGCTTCAAATCATTTTAATATAACCACTCAATCTGATGGACGACTGTTCGTGAGCGTGCAAAATGGACCAGATGGACTCGGAGCTCTTTGTGTGTTGGAAACAGAGGAACTTATCAATCTCAATATTAAGATTAAGATTAAGGTTATCCTCTGTCGACCACCGGTCTAATCGACGACTTTGGGTAAGAGAATACCACACCATTCGCTTCGTGTATCTTGGATATATATGTCCATAGCTCACGAGAGTAATAGCTAATACAGTACAGTGAGAATTCCCATGTATGTCTGAATCAAATCGGGATGGAGGTGGACGGTACTCACCATCGGTCACAGACGCCGACATTCTTGGGATTCTTGAACGGGCATCTGCACCGGTGATGACTGCCACTGAAATCGCAGATGAGCTCCCAATTGGGCGGAGTGCTGTTCGAAAGCGACTCGTCGACCTGCACGAACGAGGAACAGTCGAACGAAAAAGCGTTGGTGCTCGATCAGTCGTCTGGTGGATCGTCGACGAAGACGATGAGACTCCAGATTTCAAAAGCGGATTTGGGTCATTCGCTGAAACTGATCTCGAAGAGCAGGTTGAGAAAGCAAGTGACGAGTTCGACCAGGGGGTCGAGGAGCGACAAGATGCTTTGTTTGGACACTAGCTTTCTCATTGACTACCTTCATGGTCGAGATCACGCACTGACGTTTCTCGAAGAGCGACCAAATGCTGAGTACGGTGTTCCAACGCTGGCATTGTGGGAACTCTATGCCGGGGCAGAACGATCTGATAAGAAGGGAGATTCGATTGCAGCGATTGATGACTCGCTCGATTGGATCGATGTGATCGGATTCAGTCGAAGTGCAGCCCAAGAAGGTGCTCGGATTCGCGCTCGGCTATTCGATCAGGGTACACAAATCAATGCAGTTGATGTCCTCATAGCGGGTGTTGCTCGAGATAGTGGCGCAGACCTTGTCGCGATGGATCGAGATTTCGACAATGTTGACGGACTCCATGTTCTCTATCCCAACGATCTGTATTCGAAGTAATTGGCTTGGATAACTCTGTGTGTGCGTGCAAATGGATTTTGTCTGTTACAGCTAGTTAATCTTAATATTAAGAGTAAGATTAGGGTCAAATCGGACGCAAGAGGGATATTATCCTCGAATGTCTCCTTGTCGAGGTCCTCGAACATAAGATGAGAAACAGTTGGTCGCACGTAGTAGTGATTCGTGCAAAGCGAGTCGTTCCAAGCATCGCTGGGCTTGATGCACAAGAGTTGCGACTATTATTTTTCGTCTCTGTCGGGGTGACAACGGGCGTTATGAAGCACGACCTGGCTCAATCAGCTGATGAAGGCAACAAGACTAGATTGCTACATACATTCTCTGTGCTACTAACGCAGATCTATTACGATCGTAGCACACACACCTTTTTTGACGAGTTAAAACAGCCAACTCACTGCAAATTCAGTGCTTCGTCTACCATCTCGGGGATAATCCGTAGATCATACAGGTAGTAGCTGCCGCTACTAATACCGTCGTTTCGTACGTCAGCTTCGACGAACCCTTTCTGTCGCAACTGACTGATTCGATCGTGAAGAAGCAGTGCTCGTCATCCAAGCAGCGGGTGATGATCTCACGGAATACGAAGCAACTCATGCGATCGACCAGTTGTTGAGCTGTGGGTGGATATACGAGGTTGATGGTGAGATCAGAATTACTGAGCCGTAAGCCGTAGGGACGCAATGTTATCTGATCCAGCATTGTAGCCCACAAATAAGGACCAAACTGTTGTTTCGAACCGTTACCCGACCGATCAGATCGCCTCTGCATCCTCCCCGTTCCAAGTTGCCAAGTGGAAACAAGTCAGTGACCGATCGAACTGTTATACATTGTCTCGAATTCTTGCTCACCACGGATCAGCTCGTCGACACCGTTTGTGAGTGTCACGTATCCGAATACTGTTGCTCGATAGTACGTATACAAACCATCTTGTCCTCGTTCGGTACGCTGACGTTTTTCGACAAGAGCAACATCGACGAGTTTGTTAAGGTGATAGTGGAGAGTACTATCGTCAATATCCATTACTTTTTCCAGCTCTTTGGGGCTCATTTCATCGCTGTGAACGAGGCGGTAGAGGATTTCGTACCGAGTACGGTGCCCAACCGCAGCGTGCATCCCAAGGTACTCCTCAAGACTGAGGACGCTACTTTCGGGTAGCAAATCTTCTGGATCTTCCGGAAACCCACCTTCGGAAGTTTGCGTTCGATTTGTAGCCATCTTTGGTTCTATTACGTATGGGTGACTTTTAGCTTTTCTCAAGCCAACAATTCTCAAAAAAAGGACTTTTTAAATACTAACAGTGAACATGACCGTGTATGTCTGTCGATATATCGCGTGACCTGATTGTCGAACAATTAGGAGACGTGACTTACGATCGGTTTCTCTTTTACTTAATGGGACCATACAAATCGTTCAACCTCAACTACGTTCTTAGCGAGAAAGAGCGCCAAGAAATTAACGTAGAAGACCTTCCGGGTCCGTTCCGTCGATTATTTCAAAGCAAAGATGAGATCGACGCAGCACAAGCACTCTTACGACGGATACAGGGTGAACTTCGCGTGAAACCAGGAGTGAACGCCTTTCTCGCCCTCGATATTGACGTGGATACCGATGATGTAGACGCAGCAACTCAGAGTATCGAATATACGAGGTACAGCAATGCAACTGCGTTTATTTTACCGTTTCTTGGACACAACTTTGGCGTCGGAGAAGAAGCTGGAAGTATTCTTGAGGCACTTTCAGAAACACATGGAGATCGGCTATTCTTTGTTCACGAGAACAATGTTACGAGTGCCATGATACGGTCGGCACAGGTACGATGGGACCTACGGGTGGAAACATATGAGACAGAGTCAGAACTTGTTTCAAAACTTCGGATATTCACCGCGGGTATTATGCACCGAGAGCGTCGCGGCGATCTCGATCTGTTAGACTGACTTTTTAATACAAAAACGGTGCTGAGCGTCATGTGCTCAAATTTTGGACATACAACGACCTTATTTCACACCTTACACCACTTCCTCTGTTGGTAATTCAAACGATCGCAACGACTACGTCGTCGTTTTTATCCTCGATTGATTCCTCAAACACTTCTTCAGGATTGTCTGGCGTGTCATCTATTGATGCTGCAAACAGATATCGCCATTCACCATCCTCGGTCGCAAGTATCCAAACAATCTCGTCTTCGGCTGGGTCATCAACTGTAACTGCGATCTATGAGCATACGCGTGAGATATCCCGTGAAATCAACCACCGTGTACTGAAACTACAGAGCCCAAATGCTCAGATCGAAATCGTTTGGTTTGAGAACGGTGACTTCTCGCTCCATTACCACGAAGATCATGAGCAAGGACAATTTGATCATCGATGGGACCGCCATCCATCAGATCACAACGCTCGTGACCACATCCACCTTGGTCTAAATGCACTAACACCTGGAGGTGATTTATTTCATCCCAGCGATTGGCGTGACGTTCTCTCAGTGGCTCTCTCCGAGGTTGAAGCCCGTCAACGTGCATTTTGGGAGGAATAAAAAGACCAATCAACTCAAACGGTTACGCCGGGAGCAGGGCCGCGCACGATTTCACCCCAAGCCGATCGTAACCTTGCGTATGGATTGATTGAAATTCGTCGAATCATTAGTACGCTGGAACTATCTACCTCGATTCGTGATGAATACACAGCGCGAAGGTCGCAACGACCGAAAACTGGTCTCCTATGAGATGATAGGTCGATATCTGCACTGTATCAACCAATTTAATACTTCGCAATCAGCTGGAATTTGGCCGTTAAAACGGTAGATTCGTAGCCGTTCGGTCTCGGCCGAGAGGGTCTCTTGCTACCGCATCTAGCGTCTCGGCTCTGTTTCGAGATATGTCTCAGCGTCGCGATATTTGCCTTCCCCGAGTTTCTCCCCTATTCGTCGTTCGAGTTCAGCCTCGTTGATCTTTCCGTCCATGTACGCCTGTCGGGGTTGTTCGACGGGATCGTCAATAGTTTCTCCCTGCTCGGTTCTCGCCCCGTCGGATTCATCGGCATCGTCCGCAAGTATGCTCTTACTGACGAAATACGAGATAGACAGTACTGCGAGGAGGCCCATTGCTGCCATGGGGACCACCATGCCCAAATTCACAAGAATAATAATAGATAATAATGATACACCAGCCGCAATGGACGCAGCAAATAACTTCCACTCACTCATATATTAGACAAAGTAGCAGTCCTAATAAATGTCATGCAGATGACCCTAGGTTCTGGCCACCAACAACGGCTAAGACCGCAGGACAACACGAACAAAGACACGATGGTATAGCGAACCCACACTGTTAGATTCGCTATGACATTGCTGGGTGCTGGTATCATGGTCTGGTGGGGTAAATATCGACGCGAGCTGACTGTCGAATCGGACTCGGAATCGGGATGGCTGGGTCGGTCGCTCTTATTGAGATCTGGACGAACACTGACTTCAGCGAACTCCAGTTGGCGGGATTGGTCGTCGCGCTCGGTGTTGCGGATTACATCGATTCCCTCTCAATCGGATCAGTATCTGGCTCAAACAGATCTTCAATCTGACACTCGAAGTACACGGCAAGTTTGAACGCTAACTCCAGCGATGGATCGTAGCGGTCTCGCTCAACTGCGTTAATCGTTTGTCGTGAAACACCGACAGTTGTGCCGAGTTCTCCTTGACTTAACCCTTCACGTTCGCGGTAGGTCGAAATGTTGTTTTTCATAACGACTCTGCGTTTATTTGTACTGTTGTTTCCCAATCCAGCGGGCTGATAAGAAAATGAGGATCAGTAACATGTATCCCCAGATTGCACCTCGAACAGCGGCAGGGGCAGTATAGATGCCAGTCGTGGTAAGGACGACTTCCGCTGGGAGTCCGACTGTCGTCACTGCTATGACGAACATAATCGTTGTTTGGCTGGCCTCCCGCTCCATCTGTTGTTCGAGTTCATCTCTAACCGAAACCGGGGAGTACCAATATCCAGCAACCATCCCGAGACAACCGAGCCAGTAGAGCCCGAGTCCCACAAAGAGTACCACTGGTTCTTGAATAAACATCCACACCGCAGTCATAATAAACAGACAGACGGTACCGAGTCCAACGGCCCAGTTTACCCACTTTTTGTACTGTTTTCGCTTCTTGACTTGCTGTGTCGCGGTAAGTCCTTCACTCATTCTAATCACGGGTGTAAAACACCCTTTACAGTAAAGAGTGCTTTACACAAGTATATAAATCTATAGCTTTTGTTCAAACGGCCATCATATTCGGTGAATGCCAGAAGTTACTAGCTGTTCATTTCAGGGAGTAATTTGATGTCTGTCGCGTTATACAGTTTGCCTGTATTGACCGCTCAGAGTCGTGTTTTCGAGTCGTCGTCAGCTGTAAATCGAGAATTGCGTTCACCTTCGTATCTACCAACAGCGTCACTTCGAGCGGCTGAATCGTGAGTTCAGCTCGTTTCGAGGCGTGACTGCGGTCAAATCCTGACGCATCAACACCAACAACGCCACTTGTCGGAAGTAGTGTTGCTGAGAGAGTCAATATGACACGCCACACAGCCATATCAAGCCGATTGAACGCCTTACAGAGCGTTGAAGGCGTAGGTAGTTCAGCTAATCAAAGAGTTCGACGAATGCGTGGCATCTCGATTAATTCGTCAAGCAGGCCACGATCGGTCGTGTTCTTCCGAATTTTGAGACATAGCAGAACAACGTCCTGTGGGAGCGTATAGCGGTGTTTGGAGAATTTCGAGGAGTATCGAGGGACCGCTCGGTGTGCCAGATGAATCGCCTTCTCAGTAAACTGGAGAATCTGCGACTTCGGGAGGGCCTTCATTTCGTGGAATTACAGGGCAGACCTGTAACTCTTTGAGGATTTCAACAGAGCCTGAAATCTCTATGTAGCCTCGGAGTCGAAACCGTTGGCTCAGTCAGTGTTCAACTGGTCCTGCATCTCGGAGAATTCTTCAATAACAAACGAATTGACTGGCGTATCGGTTTCCTCAGTACCGAGCACGACGACGATGTGTTCGTCTTCTGTGTCCGTAATCGAGACCTCCTGTGCAGTCGCTGTCGTCCCATCAAGAGCACTATCCTCATCAAGTTCAAGTGCAATTCGGTAGACCCCGTCAGTATTGAACACATCTCCAAACGTGGCCCCAGAGTCTCCGTCGGCATCTTCATCGTCCTCCCCCTCAGGGTCGACTTCGAACGATTCCGTGAGGACAGCCGTCCCGTTGGGATCAGTGATTGTGATCTCTCCGGAGAGTGTACGGTCAGTCGCATTAAACAGATTGACGTCATCAAGGACGAGTCCAGCCAGGAGATCAATAGCGCTCGTGCATCCGGCGAGTGTCGCCGAACCGACTGCGACTGTGATCCCAAGAAAATGGCGGCGAGAGGAAGTAGTTGATCCAATTGGTGACCGATCAATACCACTGATGGAGGGCTGGCGAGACATAAGCAATCTATTGGATTCTGCCAGATATTTAATGGTTTTTGTTGAGGGCGGCAAGTCGACTCGACAGTCGATGTAACCCTCCCATCGGCTTTGTTGAGATCCAATTTGTCAGACCGGTTCTCACCTGAAACAGCCTGTCGATGAGAACTGCGGACTAAACAGGGAAAGGACTATCTGAGAGTAGTTAAAATTCTTATAGTATGGAGACAGGTCACCTGCACCTCAGAAAGGGACTTAGTTTTATTTTAGTCTTCGCACTCCTTGTACTGCTCCTAATAGCCACAAGAGGCGCTATGGGAGGTGCATATGAGTATATATCTAGTTTGAACTGGGTGACTGGCATCGTATTCCTCATACTTGCAAGTATAATCCCAATTTGGCTTGTTCTTCAATACGCTGGTTCTCATGGTGACTAAACTCCCTGTATTGACTGATCAGAGCGATCGGTTTACATTATGAGCGAGACAGGCGATGGTGAGTTCACATCACTTCACAAGACATCGAACGTACGCGTAAACGACCACTGGCGCGGTGGCCCGTGGCTTTTGTAATTCCCTCAGCCTACGCCGATAGCACTCCACGCGAAGCGATTTCGCGGGATGAGGATGGGCGGTTTACTGAACGCCCCGACCCGGACAGACGCACCAACCGAACTTGTGGTTGGGTTTTGTGAGTCCGGTAAGTAACCGATTCAATATCTACGCCAGCGTATTTTGCCCACGCTCACCACGCCACGTTCACACTCGCGTTCCGGTCAGCATGGTCTTGCTGAACCTCACACGAATCGTTCGTACACCGGAACCGCCGACCTCTACGGCCAACGGAGTCACTCAGAGACAGTTAACTCAACGCTCAAATGGAAGTACTGCGCGTTCGTCCGTTCACGACGCTGGTGGAAGCAGTTTCGTGAACTCGCCCGGGCGTGTATCGTCCACAACCTTGACCAAGCCCTCTAACAAATCAGTGCAGCGAGTAGACGTATCGCTCAGTGAAAGTCAGGTGTCTTGAGGTGACTTAGGTAGGAGGATTTATTTAAGAGTGCAGTTATCACTCATAGATGGGTTCTTCCGATGATTTTAACGGCTCAGCAGTGGTCGGTGCAGGTATCGGTGTTGGGTTAGTAATCGGTGCCGGGTGGGGAATGGTGATGGCACAGATTGTTGGTGCTGATGTAGGGACCGGGATTACAATCGGTGCAGGTGCTGGGTTACTAATTGCACTCGTTTCCGGGGCCGTTGTCTATTACACCACAAAAGCTGAATGACCAGTATGCGTGCATACTGAGCGGATGTCGTTCATTGATTTATTCGTGATCGTCTAAGAACCGCCAATATAGGAAGAAGTAGGCTTATTGAAATCATTGGGTAGGGGAATTCAACTCAAAAGTCGTCAAAAGTTAGCCTCTACACGTCAACAGCCTCGGGGTCAAGCCCCGTGGCATCCGCCTTGTATTTCTGTGAAGAGGGTTTCAACTGAACCACTCTCACAAAGAGATATGATGCTTGTTTTCCATTCAGAGGCATGGACAAATTTACCGAAGAATTGAGCGATGATGAATTACTCGCTTATTGCGTGGCCTTTGGTATTGTTATCGGAGTAGTACTCGGGATCTTCAGCGGGTTAATTGCCAGTAATGGGTTTCTTATAGCAATGGGGCCCGTTATAGGCATCTTTATTGGTCTTACAGCATGGTTTATATTTTCTGGCTAAATTGGTTTTAGCTCTTAATAACCCGACATATCTTGATCCTTGGTTGCGTACCAACTGCACACTACAGACTTCCTCTTGATTCGTTGTTCAGAGGCTGCTAAACTCAGGGCCCAACTGTTTCACGGAGCTGAGGAGATCACGATTAGACTTTCACCCAGTTCAGAAGAAACCAGGTGAACACCAAATGATCTACCGAGAAAAACACTAACAAGCGCGAGTATTGGTGAAACCAAATTAATAAGCCGTGTATCGTTCCACGCCTCTGTTCCAACCATTCTGCCTTTCAGCGAGTCAGTCATACGGGAAAACCGATTTCAACCCACAAATAGTCACTGCGCAGTACACACGTCTACGGACATGCTGGTTCGACCCACGCAGGACGAACCAAACAGAGTCACAGTGCTGCGTTCACTCTTTGTATGCAGCACAACCCATGAAAAATATTAAAATTTGACTATTTCAACAGATCCGATCTGTGTTATAATTCTGCTTATATATCCAAGCTGTGTGTAGTCGTTCTTGCTATCTCACTAAGTTCTGAGTCTTCCTGTTGTTGGAGTAGCAATTACACGCCTATCATTGGAAGCAGTGGCAGTTGCTAGCATTGGTTTCAGAACCGCGAATAGTCATTCTCCACGGGTCCTTGTTCACCAAATATCCGAATCGAGATTGATCGGGTAGACGAACAGCGCGATCCCCACGATCGTGTGCAAGTGCAACTGCCTCAAACTTTCTGTCAGTGAGCCCAAATCGATCGACTGGAGTCGCTAAATCTGTGCTGAATCAGTTGGTCAATGAGAAATGAGAATCGAGTACTTAGAAAACGGTTCGGCCGACAAGAACAGCCGATCCGTAGGCGACACCCAACTGGAGCTGATAGACGTGTCAGCGGGGACCAGCCACAGACGAGGGAGGGCCATCACCTCCGAGTGAGGCGTCGCACATATTGACTAAGTTGTTATTAGAAGTTCTATCTTAACTGTGTATATTCCGGACAATCCGGACAATCCGTATAACCTATATAAAACGGCTCATGTATACCGCCAGCAGTTTTAGTGGGTCGGATTCTTGTGTTCAAACGCATAATAAACGCGACGGCCGGTGTCGGTGAGATGCACATCATCAGATCGGCCAACTGACCGTAGTTCAACGTATCCACGCTCACGCAGCGGTGTGAGGATGTGTGTCTCCAGCGCACGATACTTTGCCGTACGACTCCCGCCAGCGTCCACGACGAAATGGAGCTCGTAATCTTGAGCCCACTCAATGAGGTTCCATTTGTCCGTTGTCCGGTTATTTGCTTCGCGTTCATGAATACGGCCAAGGATTGCGACCTGCTCTGCGCTCGGTCCATCAACGGGGTAGAGTGGGAGGTCGATGATCTCATCAACGCCAGCGGTGACTGACTCCGCTGCTCTGTTGTGGTTATGTTCCGCCGGTGTAACGCTGTACGGTCGGGCACCAACCACCATACACGCCATAGCAAGCCCGACTGCTGTGATTCGTGGTCCAGTCGAAACGTTGGCAAACAAACGATCGCCATCCGGATCAGTGACCGCATGCTGTGCTGCGACCGTTGTTGCCACGCCGAGCACATCATATACATCGTTCAATCGAACCGGAAGTGGCCGGACTTCGGCGAACTCTGCAATCGTAGTCAACGCATCGCGCTGATACTCGGTCAGCGACTCGACGTCAACATCAGTTGCGTCGGGATCCTCCCACGCCACGTCGAAATTAACGGCGCCGCGGTCGGCGTCACGATCGGGGTGTGAAACAAGCAGGTATACCACGTCGGCACCATGACGATGGAGGGGCGTGACGATACGATCGTATTCGTGTCCAAGAGGGACTACATGGACACGCCGCTCGTTCATACGGGGGACAAAATTTTCCATATGTAACCTGCCCCGAGCGAACAATTAAACATGCATATTGGGCTGTGCTTACGATCAGTGAGTTCAGTAGTACTGACGGGATTCCCTGTTTAAAGTAAGATGTTGGGTCAAAAGATACCTGTGGCCTTGTCCGGAGAGTTAGTAGGGACAGCTCAGCGACGTCCAGAGCAGTCACTGTCACGACTGGCGTCGAACCACATCGCCGGTTCCAAAATATCCCCTGACGCTGTGAAATCTTTCTTAATCCCAAACGCTCAAGATATACAATCTATATAGTTGTATTATGGTCTCCAAGAAAAACAATCCCTCCCAAAGTGGTGATAGCAACCAAATCACTAAGAGTGTCACAGTTTCTCGACGGCGCGCAGTTCAAGCCGGACTCATCACTGCTTTCTCGTTGTCGGGATGCCTCACGACCGAGCCACCGGCCGACGAAAGCGACCTAGGCGACAACGAGGTCGATAGCAGCAGCGACGAGCCGAGAGAAGAAACGACTGATGACGGGACTGAAGACAACACGGATGAATACCAAGACAATGATACTTATCCGGGTAGTGGACCATTGTTTGCTGTTCGCACGTTCTTACAGGCGGCCGTGGATGAGGACATAGACCAGATGAGCGAAGTATCTCACTCACGCAACCCATTAGACCCCGCTGCTTGGGTCGAAGATGGCTGGGAGTTCCGCGGTGGTGGCGACGAGCAAGAGCTTGATGAAATTGAAATGGAGGTGATTGATGACGATGCCACGATCGCGGATGTGTTTGAGTTAGAGGGTGCAGAGTTCTGGTTCGAAGAGGAAGATCTCGATGAAACTCTCGACGGCGAAGACTTGGCAACAGTCGAGGTTATTGCCGAAGATCCAACTGAGGATGATATGGTTTGGATGATGGCTACTGAGGATGGTGAGTGGCGGTACTTGTTTGCGGCAGCGATTGATGATACACCAGATGATCCCGAAGAGGCGTTTGAAGAACCGATTGAGGATGAAAACGATGACGTAGTCGTTGAGATCAATTGGGATCATGAAAGCGCGACAAGCGATGTTCCGCAAGCTGCTGTCGTGATCACCGAAGAGCGAGGAGTTGACGCCAACCGGATAAGGATTGAATCTACGATCGAAGGTGCGTCCACCGAAGTATTTGACCGGGACGATGACGAATTTACTGCAACATGGGATGGTGGTCATACTCTCTATATCGCCTACGATACCGACGGTGACCAAATTGTCGTCACGGCGATCGATGAGGAAGGAGATGAGTCAGAAGTCGTCCACCGAGAGCATTACGAGCCATAGGAAGATATTATGAAATAACTGACACCCTGTATTGAGCGCGAGTTTCACCACTGAATCTGAATAAAAAATTATACTGTCAACTAATGTTATAAATCTCGGAAAAACTACTCACCTAGTATATCGCCCAGAGCACCCGTCAAATCCGGCTCTCATCTCTGTTGAAACCCTTTTTAGACACTATTAGGATGGAATCACTGGTCAATCCACCTGCAAATCTATTGGTCAAGAAATCTATCACGGCGTAGTAGTAAGTGGAGAGTAACTGTCAAAGGTATTGCAACGTACGTTATTTCAAGAACTGAAACGGGGATACCATGAGCCAATGACACTCCCTTGTACGTGCAGACCACCTCCCGACCCACGAAATCGTCAAAGGTGGGCCATCAAACAGCAAGGTCTATACGAATCTTGTTATTTTACCACCTGATGAGGATGAGAAAACGAACGAGGAGGCTCTCCGCAGTCGTTCATCACGAGTCTTGATGTGAGTGATGAGATTCCTCTAGACCGCCAATGGGCAAGGAACCATATTAAAAGCTACAGCGATCGATCCATACAACACGAGCACGAGACTGAGTCCCAGAAAAAATAGCGTACCGAGGATGTTGAGGATCGCATCTTCAACAGGCTTCGTACGGTATGATGGAGTCTCTCTTCATCGATACCTGCGTCATATCTGTTGTCGGTCTCAGGAGATCCATTTGGAGGGCACATACGGTTTCGATCGATACCTCGCCACAAAAGAAGCTACCTGAATCAAGGAGAGAGTCCCGGCGTTCACGCCGGGCGTGAATCCGACAAAACACTGCACAAACCGCGCTCAACGCTTAATCTGGGGTATCCCTTCTGACTTTCTGTTCACCTTCAAGAAGTAGTATTTATCTGCGTTCCAGTGCAATAATGTGGCAATGGAGCGTACCAACAAGTTCGTGGTCGTTCCACAGTCCGATGAGGACGAGGAGCTGCTACGTCGTCTATTGGACGCTTCTGCCGCTCTCTGGAACGAGATCAATTACGAACATCGACAGAACTACGCTGACCCAGACGGCGACATATGGGACATCAGCGAATACCGAGGCCGATACGGTGGCGTTCTCGGTGCGTCGACTGTTCAGCAGATCGAGCGAAAGAACCGCAAAGCGTGGAAGTCGTTCTTCGCCAAGCAGCAAAAAGGCGAGCCCACTGGCAAACCCGGATACTGGGGCAACGAAGACGACGGACGCGAGTTTCGGACATACATTCGCAACACGTCGTACACCGTTGAGTGGGGCAAATACTCCCGCCTCGAAATTCTCGTTGGGCAAGACCTGAAAGACGAGTACGGGCTGGGACACCGCGAACGCATCCGGCTCGAAGTCCGGGGAGAACCCAATTGGAAGGAGTGCGAGAAACAAGGTCGGTTGGAGTTGTTCTACGACGAGCAAGCACAGACGTTCAGGGCCTTTCAGCCAGTCACTATTGACGATTCTCGGCTGGCACACCCACTGGCTTCGGAAGAAGCCGCTCTGGACATCGGTGCAAACAACCTCGTCGCTTGCACAACCACAACCGGCCAACAGTATCTGTACGAAGGACGTGATTTGTTCAGGCGATTCTGTAAGACGACACGAGAGATTGCCCGTCTGCAATCACTCTTGAGAGACGGCCGATACAGTAGTCACCGTATCCGCCGCTTATACGACCGCAGGACAAAACGACGCGATCACGCCCAAGACGCTCTCGCACGCGACTTGATCGAGCGATTGTACGATGAAGGCGTTTCGACAGTGTACGTGGGCGATTTGACCGACGTGTTGGAAACTCACTGGTCGGTCGAAACAAACGCGAAGACCCACAACTTCTGGGCGTTTCGAGCATTCGTAACACGGTTAGCCTGTACTGCTGAAGAATACGGCATCAGTGTTGAGGTTCGATCCGAAGCCTGGACGAGCCAAACCTGTCCAAACTGTGGGTCGACCACAGACACGGTTCGGCATCAAGATTCGCTAGCGTGTTCGTGTGGGTTTGAAGGCCACGCCGATCTCGTAGCGAGTGAATCGCTTTTGAGACGACAGACAACAGTAACACGGTCGATGGCACGGCCTGTATGCCTCAAGTGGGACGACCACAACTGGTCGGAGTCACCACGCTCTCCCCGTCCCAACGAGGAGCATACAAACCCGCAAGTTGCCTCCGTGGGCCGGTAAGCGATACCCCCAGCGTGAGGAAACCTCGCCGTTCACGGCGAGTAAGATGTCATTGGCACGTTCTGGTGAACGCACGGACGATCCCAGTTCGGATTGGGCATCACAAGTAGGATAACAATTAATTCGGTATGGATGACACGTTAGTATGTGTCCCCTCAATGATTATTCACGAAAATACGGTGCAGGGATTCATGAATGATGTCGCTCGGAGCGAGATTACAGATCGAATTCCGTCTGCTGCACAAATCCTCTGGGTACTGTTTTTCAAAATACGTGTAGTACGTTTTCATATAGAATAAACGACATAATACTTGCACCTATGATGCCTGCAATTACTTTCCCACTGCCGAATATTCCATAGCGCCATGCAGTCCGACGTTTCGATCTGTCGTACACGACAAATTCGACGTTGTCCGCTCCATCTCTAACAAGAATGCTTTCATCGGAGTCCCACCCAGCTGGCTCTAGTGTGGAACCTTTAACATACACCGTATCGCCGATATCTAGTCGCCGCTCAACGAATCGATTGTGATTGTTCATAATATGTGAAATCATAGGGTGGATAACAAGTTCTGGTGGCTGTGATTCCGGGTGTTGTTGCATATATTTTTCAACCGGTTTTGGGGTGTCACTCAACGGTGCATTGTAGTAGTACTCCGGTAGAAACTCAAACCTGGCCTCAGTTGGATCAACGAGAACCCGACCTGTGTCATCTTCAACGACGAATGTCGTGTTCTCTCTCCCTTTATCAAGAACCTCAAATTTCCCATCATCACTAAACGATGCATCTGAAGGCCCCGAGCCTTTTGGTGCTTGGGTGCTGTACTCGTAAGCAAGACACTTGGTGCCAGTGAATAATCCAGGAACTGGTTCGCGTTTTTCAGCGATGACTGCTGTTCCTTCTACCTCAATTGGTCCGCTCCGGGTGGAAAGTTCACTAATCGGTTGGGGTTTGGAAGTTATGGTCATATACATCTTCCGTAGATCTCCGATGCCGAGGTAACATAGATAGCCTGCGAAGATGAGAAACGGAGGGGTCACCACAAGAATGATAAAATATGGTACCAGGTTCTCTAGCATATTGTGGTCTTTCGAGTTGTCACATATATATGATCCTGATGGACCGCTTCAGTTGACGAGGCAAAAATCCCATCAGAGGAAACAGAACGGTCCGAACGGTTCTGAAGGGAACCGTGAGAGTTCCACGGGTCACCCGACCCGTGGTTGTTTACTGATTCCTCAAGGTCTGGATCAACATCATCAACACTCGTGATCAATATCGTAATGTCTTCTCCTTGGCTCTGTTGAAATCCTCAGAAAGCCAGATATTTTGAACTTCCGTGTTCAGTACATTCTGTTCACACAGCGAACTCGATCATAATACCAATAAACCAGATAACACCACCAAGCGTTGCCAATCCCCGTTTGTGAACGGTCTTTCCCAGTTGACCATTATCGATGACTGTTGTGAGCGCAGCAACTAGAACCACCCCAGCGCCAGCAAACTGCACCAGTCTTGGTCCTGTAATTAGTGGATCGCCAGGTACCTTCACAATCCACGATGCCACCACGAGGAACACGCTGATCACCGCGTATCCCCCAACGATTATCCACTTACTCATACTTCATTTTTCATAGAGATTCAAGGCGGAAACCCACGACTAAAGTCGTGGGTTCCTGACCGGATGTCGATATCGCACTTCAATTCCCAAACGAGCTATCCGATGCCGATCGACGAGTTCTGAGGTGTAGCTAAGACTCCGATCGAGATTCGTCGCGAGTTCAGAGACCGTCTGCTCACCGTGGAGGGCAGTAAGGGCGCGAATCTCTCCTTCTGTGAGCATACTGTTGCATATTAACGAATCAATATATAAAATACTTCGTCATTTTGCAACATTCAGACGATCGCTAGAACTGCGATACCTCCTGAAATGTATTAACAAGCAGCGTGAAGTACTAGTATGTGGCTCTGTTGAAATGGTTAGAAGTTGACATCCTTTCGTGGTCGTGCTGGATATAGAGGTTACATTCAGCAATGTGGTACCTACACTTAAAGTGGATATTGGATCACTATCACCGGTAAATGAAGAGTGGATGAGAGGAACTTTTTCGCAACCCCAATGTGAATAACTTTTAATGACAGAAGATAACGAGAAATCAGAGAACGAGAAAGAATTTGAACCCACCCCGGAGGACGTTGCGGACGAATTATTCGAATCGAATTTTGAGGAACGTCGAGAGGAGAACCTGGCCCACGCCGAGTTCGAGGATTGTGAACTAATAAGACAAGCGGGGAACCTGTACCAAGAATCCGAGTTCACAAGCCCCGCTGAAGCGATTGTTCTCGTAAGCGAGGGTCTGGCGCTTGATCAAGAGGAAGCCACTAGGCTCCTTTCGATCTATACACGTATCTTCACAGAGTTCTCGGGCTACGCTTCGGGTCATGCTGATACCGCCGGTCGGGAGTTCTTTTCGGGGCGGACAATCGAGGTGACCGCCGAGAACAATGATCGGACTCGAGAAGAAGCTCAGGAGGATGTTGTGGAGTTCGTTGGCGCATATATCCGGGAGCACGATGTCGACGAAATCGACCTGGATCAATCACTTCCCAATAATCCATATCGTCCGTATCAAGAACTCTTCGAATCACTACCAGACATGGATACCTTTTTGAAAGGAATCCAATTTGATATACCGAGAATCGGACATATTCTTCCCCTCATCAAACCGGAAATCGAGTTTCCAGTCGCACCGATTATTGAAAACTTTAGTCTCCAAGTCGAAGAGATGCGGGAAGCAATTCTCCCCACGTTAGGCGTCTTTGAAGAAGCCAATGTCTACTTTGATGAGGAATTCATTGAAGCGATTTCCACCGCAGCGTCGTCCCCTCCCGATAATTGGGAATCGTACTCAGTTATCGAAGAGATCGACGAAGAGGAACTTCAGAAAGAACCAGAAGATCGGGAAAGTTACGAGGAACAGGGGGCGAAAGCCGTTGCCCAGCTCGGCAACGTCGATACGGAAACAGCACGGGAATTGTATTTGACTTTTTGGAGTTCAACCCATGCGGGTGCCGCCGCGATTGGATCCCGTATATCCGACGGTAGGATCGCAGCGATTGCTGCGATAACGACGATTCTCTTCTTATACACGGGAAACATTCCGGCGGCGATGGGATTCCTGTTTATTGTGCTCAACAAGGTGTCGAGTCTTTCACCGGATGATGATCCAGCGGAGTAATTCAATAATTTTGAGATTCCGGAGTGCACTTAATCCATTCAGTACCTCACTAAAGTCCAGTTCGTTCGATCCATCTCCTAAAATATCGGTCGATATGTGGGCTTAGGGATCGGTGATTTCGTATTGATTTCGGATGCAAGATACGCGCTCTGTATTCAGCAGGACAATCCTGTCACGATTTGAGGGTTTCAACAGCGCCAGTATGTCCAAATCTGACCATCCCTCTTTCGAAACAATCGATCTTGATGGGATTCAAACCTACCTCAATCAAACCGAGGTCAGCTTCGCAGTGTTGTCTGGATCACATGCAAGAGGGGTAGCAGCTGAGTCATCGGATGTGGATATTGCACTTCAGTTCCCAAACGAGCTATCCGATGCCGATCGGTTTCGGCGACGTAACCGTATCGATGCAGACCCTCAAGTGTATGTGGACGGGTTTGTTGAATTAATGGATGGGCAGCCATCCAAACCAGTCCGATCGGAGCGTGCTAATTTCGGTGTTGGTGAGTCAACTGGATTTGAAGAGTTGTGAGGGGATTAGTCGGTAGGGCTTCCTCTGTCATCTGTGGGTGGTACTATGGATTGAAACACCGCTTAGTATCCCGGTTCGATGCGGTCGATCAGTCCATCGAAATCAGTATCGAAACTTAATACTGCATCGATACCACGTGACTCACACAGCGCGATGATTGACGCGTCGGTGAAACTGAGGTCATGGTCGTCGTATCGGCGAAAGACTTCTAAGGACGCCTGAACGTCGTCCGGTTGAACGTGGAGTAGCTCAAAAACGTGAGGAAATGGCTCTTCACCGAGGATTCGACTCGCAACGGTGTTCGCGGCCTCGAATGACCCTGTTCGAGCACGTGTAAGCGTCACCGTTTCGTCAAAGATGTAGTCGTTTGTGTACGGCTGTCCGTACTCTCCATTGAGCAACGCATCGAACGCATCGACGGCGTCGTTGTGCCGAGCCGCATCCGTATCGTGATGCGCGAAGAACACGCCAGTGTCGACGAATACACTCATCCGTATAGCACGTCGTCGATATCGTCTTCTGTCGTCGTGACGCCTGAGGAGACCATCCCATCGTGAAATCTCTCACGATCAGAGTCAGCAAGCGGAACCCGCTCTTTGCGGAAGGAGTTTATGAGGTCGGCCTTCGATTCGATCGCACGCTCGACGAGCCGGGCAAGGATCTCCTGCTGGGTCACTCGTGTCCCCGTTTCTAGTCGAATCTCGGCCTGTAACCGTTCGATACGAGACTTGGTGTCGTCATCCATCTTCACCGATGTCGCCATACTAGCTGGTAGAATATACTACCGAGTAAACCTTTCTACAGACTCTGCTGATATGTTCACTGTTTGTCACATGCATCCTCTATAGGCGGATCAGGGTGAGAACCCGACCCTTTTGGTTCGGGGTTGTTCACAAAACGGGTGTACTCCTCGTCCGAGAGAGAGTGAACTTACCTCACTTTTGTAAATTAACTCAGACCACGGCTAACCAACAGAAGTTGTTCATCAAGTTCTTATTCAATTGATATAATCGCTACCGAACCAGAACTAACGCTGAGTCGCTGTAGTAGTGAACTGGTTGCACCACTCTTGGATACGATCGGTCGATACAGATGATGTACTTGTCAAGGTACATCTCTTTCACGGCTGAAAACCCGTGCGCCATAACAACTGTTGGTACGGGTCCTTCGTTACCATCTGGTGTGTATAGCCATCCTCGAAGCGTGTCTCCCTCAGCTTCAAATTCTATATCTTTTCGTATAGCTCCTGAACAGTCTATTCCTTCATTATTAATCAGATATCCGCGATTGCAATACAATAGTACTGGTGAAGTATCGGTCGCAGAACGTTGCACGATACAGAGACTCATCGAGGAGCCTCATATGGATGGGAAATACCAATAAGACGGTTTGCGTCTTGTGACGACGCTTAAGTCGTGGAGGACGTCACTGATCGAATGATTCGAGCTTTCTGACGAGTTGTGTATACAAAGGGGGTGAACAGTACCAGCCGTGTTCAATCATTGAATCAATACTCTCGTGCGCTTCTGAAATGCTAATATAGCCATGCTTAGCACAAAACAGAATGATGTAGGCTGTCCCCCGAGTGTCGATTCCTTCAATTTCCGCAGCGGTCCTCCCAGACGTCTCGTCCATTACGGCAATTCCGTCAACCGATGTAACACATCCAAGGACAGCTACGTCAGCGGTACTTAGATTAGGATTGCGTTTCAATCGCGTAATAAGTTCAGAGTTATCAACTGAAATTAGTTCAAAACTCCCCGACTCAATACCTTGGTCAACACGGCGAGCATCAGGATATCCTGATTCAAGCCCAGTGACGACGACCTCTGAGTAGATTTCTTGAGGGATATAACAGGTTCCGTCAAGATGACAGACAAGTTCAATCCGATCGACTTTTGCAAGATAAATAAGCGGTGTTGCGTCGAAAACCCACATTCACAGCTCCTCAAGATCGCCTTCAAGATGCTCACCAGAAACCCACGTAATGTCATGCTCTTTGGCGAACTGGGCGAATTCCCAAACGGACATATCAGCAAGCTGAGCTGCCTTCATAAAGGTGATTTCATCAGCACCGAGACGTTTGAGTGCTTGCTCACGACGCCACTGCTCAAGGCCCTCTGATAAGAGTTTTCTGACGGCTGTACTCCGGTCTATCCGTTCTTTCTTAAGATACTCTTCAAGATCCCCTTCGAGTTCATCTGGAACCCTCGTAGATATTGTTCCCATACAGTATACTATGTTTACAATGTATACAAATGCTTTGGTCATCTAAAAATAGACCAATAAGGGGCTCTAGTAAGTGAACACGAGAGAATATTTCGATACGATACGAACAAATCTCAAGGCTATGGTTCCCGCTTGTTTGGCCAACCCTGCATCTTGGAACGCTCGAATATCTGAATGGAGAGAAGTGGCGCCCAAACTCTTATTTTTGGCTCGAACGTATCTTGAAGTATGAGTACAATGCGAAAAATCAGCCTCATTGAAGACGCGGAAGGTGGTTGGTCCGCGATCGACGAGGAACTTGGTGTTGCGAGCCAAGGGGAAACTCGATCAGAAGCACTCGAAAATTTGGACGAGGCAGTCGAGCTAACGCTTGAAGCACGAGCTGATGAAGCGGGATATCCGGAACCCGATGCACCGTGGTTTGATTCGTGAGCAATCCACCACGTGATTTTTCCGGAAAAGAACTAGTTAATGTCCTTACGGGCTTCGGCTATTACCGCGATCGTCAACGGGGTAGCCACGTCATTCTCAAATATACGAATCCAGACACTGGTGAGAAACGAACCGTGACCGTTCCGCTTCACGATCGAATTAAAATAGGAACTCTGCAATCGATCGCCGACCAATGTGGGGCTGAAAACTTTCACTTGTGGTGTGAGTGGATTGACGAACACCGCTAAACTCACGCAGAACCTCAAACAGCTTCGATCGGGATTCTTCTACTCAAGTGGATCGCGAAGATATGCCATCGATATATATTGTATCGCCCTGGAGACATCTGGTGTCCATAGATACCTATCTCAAGGGAGTCCGCAGAGCATACCGACGACGACCGATCGATCGACGGACTCGACAGTAACGGAACCGCGAACACAGGGCCGATCGCGTGATATGGTGTATGTGAAAGCTGTGAATTCCCGCTTGGGAACGTGAATCAGCGGTTACAGACGTGCGGTGACACCCTTACCCGTGGACACCATCTGTCGCTGTATCCGTTGGTGAGTCACCGACCTCTCCGGGGATTGCAGCATCACTCGGGATGAGCAGACGACGCTCTGTGTATGAGAGCCCATTCTTTCGTTCGGTCTTGCGACTAATAGCAACCCGATTCTTTGTCAGGTCTAACAGTGCGTCGAATACTCGTGAGACTAACTTCTTCGCGTAGGTTTTTGAGATCCCTCGATCTTGCCGACGTATCCAGTGTCTGAGGTCGCTTGATTTCACATACTCACGAATCGATCGTGAGCCACGCTTCCAAGGGCTGTCACCAACAGTATCGTCTTCCCGTGCTTTCCACAACTTCGCTGCAAGCCGTGCAGGCCGCGAGGAAGTCATCGATCGCAGCATATCATCATCAACGCGTGCAAGCTGCTGGATCGGAAGCAGATCCGCATGTGCAAGCGTAATGTTTCCACCTCGATCAAGCGGATCTTCCCCATTCGGGAGCCGAAAGTACTGCTTCCCATCATCCTTGGTGATCTTTTCGAGGCGACCGTCGTGGACGTCGATCGTCTGAGAATCAACGTTCTCTCTTTCAAGATGTGCACCTTTCTCAAGCTCACGTGCTTGCAGCTCCTCAACTCGCTCTTTGTTCACTTGTGATTTCTTCGCGATCGCGTCTGTCTTCGCATCTGTTGCGTTAAATCGACGTTCGTACTCCGAGAGAGTGCTTCGAAGCCGATCGTTTTCAGCTTCGACCTTCTCAACTCGGTGTTTTAATTGCTCATGCTCAGCGACTGTCGCTTCAAGTTTGGATACCCGATCGAGGAGCTGTGTGATAGTCTCTCGGAGCGGTCCGATCGTCATTTTGCTACCTCCACTTGAGCCGATCGGGATTGTACCTCACTCGATTCTGGTGTGAGGATTGGATGTTCGGTATCGTTGCTATGCGGACTCTGTTGCTGTCGTGTTACTCTCATCGTGTAGTGTGATGGACACAGATTGAGCCTCCGGTAGGCGACACGTCTGTGCCACTGTATCGTGCGTAGTTATCTCTCTGTACGGTCTTGCGACTCTGACTGCAGTGTAGGCTGGCCGATCGGCGTGCGTCCTCGAATGTAGTGAAAAAATCTAGTGTGTCGGAGACACGCTCTCAACCATCCAGCGTCGGTCTATCACCTACTCCGTGTCAGTGTCCTCCTTTCGCGGTCTGCCAGCACTACTTTCGAGCGCATCAAGCGGGAATTTGTATGCAAGCGCTCGTTTCTCTTTATGCAAGACCGTTCGTGGTGCGATACCAAACACTTCAGCAACGAGGTCCCGATCTCCAGTTCGTTCTAATGCTCGATACACGCGCTCGTCATGTATGCGCTGGATCAGACGCTGGTCACTCTCTGGAATGCGACCACGCTCTGGATGGTCGATCTGTCCTGATAATCCCCACTTGCCAGTCTTGACATCTTGATTAATGAGTGGTTCATCTACGTCTGGGATGATCTCTGAGAGGCCCATCATCACCCAGCACCGCTCTCTGACCGCGGGATGAGTCAAGTCTGCTGTTAATTCATCTTTCAGTTCAGGTGTTGACAGCAGTCCCTTCTTGTGGAGTATGCTGATAATCTCGAAATCATGTGGAAGCATTTTATTTGCTGCTTCCTCGCTGACGTCGATCGGCAACGCCTCTTGCTGGGGCTGTTTGTGGGTCCAATTGTGACATTGAATGCATAGTACGGTAAGATTCTCCTCATCGTGCACATCGTATCCCTCGGGATCATACGTCTGATGGTGAACTTCTAAGATTTTGTTTCCGCCTTTTTCAATACCGCGTCCACCACAGAGTTCGCACTTGTAATTCTCCCGACGGAGCATCTTTTTGCGAACATTTGACGGAACATTCTCGCGGTCAGGATTGCCAGACGCCATTAGTTCGTCCCTCCTATCGATCGGCACTGCGGTTGGTGAGTTGGGTTGCTTCGTTTCTGTCGGCTACTTCGTGGAATTGTGTTTATTTCTTCCATGTCTTGTTGTCTGTTTGTTGATTGTCGATCGGTGCAAACCGCGGGTAGTGATGGTGTATCGCTTCAATATCTGTCTCTGCTCGTGGTCACGGCTGATCAGACGCCCTTTTGCATCCTTGATCAGAGTGGCACACGGTGACTGGTACATCCAAATGATGTCTCATAGCGTCGCCGTCGCCTGAGATCACCCCCTCCGACGTCACGGGATTACAGCCGATCACCTCTGGTTGGGCTGAGTGATTTCAGCGTGAAATCCGATCGGCTACAGTACGACTCGGCGACCGTTCCGATCGCAGCTGTCCGGCAGATATCGGCGAGATTGTGCAGACACAAGTCTGTAAAATTACCCTCCTCAAATGCACGTACTGCCTCATCACTATCGACAAATGGGTCAATTTCCGAATCATCGCCATCGACAAGCGCACGATATGCATGTGCCAGCGTGTTCTGTTCAGCGTCTGCAGCCGTGGTGTTGAATTGCTTCTCCACGATCGGGAGCAGGTCCGTATAGGCCACATCCACAAACGGCCATGGCTCGCCAATCCGAGACAGGCGTGTGCGCAGGAATGGAAGATCAAATCCGCCACTCCAACTCTCGCCATTGTAGGCAACTAACACTACATCTTCATCCTTCAGCCGATCGCGACAGAATGCATCCACCGCTCGAATCAAATCCGTCTCCGTTGTGTGGAGCGACACAACTGTGTGCTTGCTTGACTCCGATCGAACCGCTGCCTCTACATCGATATTATCGACATCTTCTCGTCCAGCTGTTTGGCAGAATATCCGAGCACCCAATGGGAGCATGAAGCCGATTGCGGTCACCTCGTCAGTTATCTCAAAACCTGTTGTTTCGATATCGAATGCAATCTGCGTCAGCAGTGATGATGTATCCGCCATTATGCGTCCTCCATGCGCTGTGGGGTTGCCGATCGAACAGCAGCGGCCCTTGTTTGGGTTGCTGCAGACGAGCCATCCATCTCTGTGACGCGATCGACCGTTGCTGGGCGAACCCGAAACTCGCCAAAGCCAATCTTTGAATGTGTCCCAATACGGTTGATTCCATTCCGGGCAGTCTCGATCGGGGCATCACCAACATACCGAACGGTTTGCCCGTGATCAATCGTCTGCACGTCATAACAGTGGTCGCCAAACGCCAACTTCGTCTGTCGTTCTCGAAGCAGCTGCTCGGTCTCCCACCACCATGGAACCGATTGATCATCGCCACTGGGATGCTCACTGTGCAATACGTACGGCGAGTAGAGATCGATCTCAAACGTATCACTCGCATGCAGACTTGCGTACGAGAGCTCATCCAGATCGATCAACTGGGTATCAACAAGCGTCAGCTGGCCCAATCCAAAATTCCGGCCCCCACCAACCTGTATTTCATCAAGATCGTCATCTTCGATCGGGAGGATATCCCTACGTTGACGGTCATAGGCCTGTAAATAACAGTGGATATGCACCTTGACCGTTCGCTTGTATCTTCGTCCACCGGGTGGCCGGCCGAATCGACATTGGGGAGCAACCGCAATCCGCCCACCATGGTTCTCCAATGTCAGGCAGTTATGCACCTCACGTGCTCGACTGTCTAACAACCACCGCTGGGCAGCATCTCTGAAGATGAACAGATCCTCATAGCGCTCTACATCCGGCAAACTGGTCGAGTAGATCGATCGACGACTCTCGTCAGTGGCGGCTGGTATCTGTCCATACTCGCCAACGAACAGCGATCCCATGCTTACGCGAAGGTTGCTGGCAACCGCTCCTGGAACCGATTGTGCGATCGCAGCATACAGCGCATTCCCGCTCACGTAGTAGGGATGGCCATAGTAGCTGGTGTCCAACTCAAACAGCACTGACTGGATCTGTGAGCTCATGCAACGTCACCTCCAGTGGATGTCTCGTTACTTGCCTTCCATGGCGGCAACACTCCTGCGCGATCGTACACAACGTCTTCAATATATTGCAGTGCAACCGACCACGATCGAATCCGTCGCAACTGTGCATCCAGAATCCGTGCCTGCCGATCGCCGTCTACAGCCAACGGGTGAGCTGGAAGCTGTGACCACCGATCGGCAAACGAGCGCGCTGGTGCATTGCCAAGCCGAACCGATTGCTCATCACCCTTGTCTGGCGAGAGATGCAACACCATCACCGGTGTCCAACAAATCGTCTCATGCGCCCGAACACGATCGGACGCAAGTGCTCGATCGGACAGCGGTTCATATTCTGGTTTTGCATCCGGATCACCACGCTCTGCGACGATCGAGAGCTCATCAAATGTGTACCCCGCTCGGTACCATCGATACAATGCGGCAACAAGCAGCGTGTGGTATTTGAGGGATGTGTATGGGTAGTACACAGACTCGGTGATTCCAGCGGCCGTCTGACTCGTGAGCCATGCCGCATGTAGTTCCGCTGCATCAGAGGGCATCACAAGCGGGTCCAACACCTCAGAAGAGGTGTCCAGTTGGCGAACCGGCTCACCAGTGAGCAATGAGAGTCGCTCCGGCGACACATGATTCGCCAAAACCTGTGTTGGCTCCCCATGCGGTCGACTAAGCAACGCTGCATCAGCATCCGCCCCAAACGGAACCTCCTCGTTGATCGGCACGCCACGGTACGACCGGAACCCCGACGCATGGCTCCGACCTCGGAGCTTGTGTACGTCATGTCGATATGCACGACACAGTGCTTCATCGCTCATTTCGAATCACCACCCGAATTCTCCTTGCTGGCCGATCGAGTCTCGAGGCTCTCGCCCAACTCTCCGTCTTCGTTACTCAGACGGTGCTGTAATGCTTCGACAAAGCTATCTCGTAATCCCTCGCGCCAGAGTTCGTCTTTCTTCTCCATCGACTGTGTGGGCCCCTGTGCGCGATTGTAGACACGCCGTACCTCTGCATCCGAATACAGTGGATTGATCACGTTCGCATGGACAATGCCTGCACCGAAATTCCGCGATCCGCCTAACTGCATTGAATATGTGTCATTATTCGATTTGAGATAGCACACTGCCTCACAAATCAATCCCACATACTCTGGGCGGAGTTCTCGGAGCGTCAGTCGCCACGTCCCGTCCAGATTTCCAACCGCATCCTGTGTCGCATGCCGGAGTGGTTGGCCTTCATCCGCCTCATTCCGCGATCGGACATGTGTATTCAGCTGTCGATAATGTGCTTCGGCTTCGCCTTTGAGGACATCTACATGCCGGCGGATCGGCGAAAACCCGATCGGCCGACGAATTAGCTTCCCTGCCTGATGGCCAAACCCACCAAACAAGTCATACACAACGCACGTGCTGGTTGGCATCGGGAACTTGGATTCTCCATCACGACGGTCTGGATCGCAGCTTCCTTTCTCGTGATAGCCCGCCGCCAAATCCCGATCGTACACATCTTTGAGTTTGAAATCCGCATTCGGCTCACCGGGATGGCATGCTGTGACGCCAGCGATATGATGCACTCGCTCACAGCCATGTCGCAGCCATCCACTCAACGTGAACGGCGAGATCTGGCCTGCTATTTGGTTCATCGGGTCATCCGCCTCATACCGATCGGCCGAGGCATGATGTCGATCGGTGATAATCCCGTCACCGGGCGCTAACAATCCAATATTGAGTCCAACGTAGATATCCGGGAACGTTGTCTCCGAGATGTCGACAGGGAGGTCGAATTCCATCGGAAGGTGATCACTCTCAAACCCGCGATCGTCGTCCGATCGCATGGTCAGTGCTCCCCTCTTTCAGTTATCGAGTTTCTTGATTCAGAGCCGTCCGCGATCGGATCACACAGCTCTGTCATATTCGTTGTTGAGTCTTCCTCGTACGCTGTGTTTACATCTGCTGCGATGCGATCGCCATATGTCCATCCACCATCGCCAGCGGTTGGCAATGTCGTTTGAAAACCATCTGTCTGTTCAGTGGGTCCACAAACCCGTGTGAGTTCTGTCGACCCAGTACGTGAAACCGCAACGATCGCTTCGCCAAGAAAGACCGGCCACGATGTCTGCATTGCCTGATCTGCGCACCGTGCCATCCGACCGCGTACGAGCACCGCGTCTCGCTCGTCCGTAAAGTCGTCCGGACAATCAGGATGGTCCGCACATCGTAGCCCATCAATCGTGTAGCAATCCGACTCTGCCGATCGGCTGAAACACGCTATAACCGGCGATCCAGCCGTTACTCTGCGGGAGCACGCTTCGCACAGCGCCTCCCCTTCCCCGAGAAAATTTATTTTCAGTTGATATATTTCTTCAATTAAGTTGTGTTCAACAGTCTTTTTTATTATTGGTCCGTTTATTCTCATGGGTTTTCTCCTAGATTATGAGAACCCACCCCGACGACGCACATCGTCGGGAATCTTCTGGATGAGTTCTCAATTATCTATTGTACTGTTTGCATCATAAATGTTTGCATATTTGCATACGTTTGTATATGTGCACATCAACGGAGTATTTAGAATGGTGGATATAAACTCCAAATCGATGGGTAGAACACGTGCACTCATGACCAAGACCGATCGTGAACAAATTTCGAACACGAGTGAAACTGAAGAAAATAAGCGATACCAGGCTATTTCTCGAGTCAGGGGCAGGGTACAAGATGAGCTACCCAAAGATTTGGAAGTTCTTGCTGAGCATCATCCTGAGTTACTCAAAGAGCTTCGTGAGATTGTTTGCGAATAAAATATCAAGATAGACGGATCTAATATAATATTTAATATGCTTCTGTATTAATCTAATTGCATAACTCAATCAGATACGGCTTGTTCGGCAGTTATACTTATATACGACTATCCAAACTATTCGCTCTATGATATCTTGCTATCGAGGTCTTAATCCATGATTCATACATAGGTTTTGATATAGTGTCGGTGAGTCATCATAGGGTGAGATGGATAGGAGTCCAAGTTCCGTGTAAGAAGAGGTCCCCACAATCGATTCAGTACACTACGATTGGAGCGCTTCGGACGGCAGAAACAACTTTTCAATCGATATACAACAGGTGATTTTATTGCTTTACTCAGAAAACTTCTAGCGATTCTACGGCAGTCTGTACATCTTCAGTAATAGTGGCAACAAAGTCCTCATAGCTCGGTTTATCCAGATTAAGGCTGAGGACACAGAGTTCTTGATCATTACTCAGTTGATAGACCCGAGGCTCAGGCACCACACTAGGAGGATATAATAAGATGCCGGGAGCGTGCTCATGTGTAGAATATGATAATACCTGGTACACGTCCTGCTTGCTTGGGGTTGATACATCCTTCCATTTAACGTCTCCGACAAGAACACTGCCCCCATTGAGTTGAGCAATAATATCCGGTTGCATAGGTCTACCGAGAGGTTGATCATCTGATCGTCGCTTCGCCAAATAGCCAATATTACGCTTCGTGACGGTTATTTTCGAGTTATCAAAAACGGCTTTTACAGCACGCCGGGCAACCATTTCAAAGAGATTGTCCATATTCAGGAGGAACGTCGCTCCAGCGCCAGCTCCGGCATGCAGATTTTCAATAGAAGTTTGCCGGATCACCATATTCGCAATCTTTAGTGCCGTTTCGTACGTGGAAGTGAGTCTCATTTGTGAGGAAATAGTCTGCAGGCTATGTATGGGAACTTTCCTCTGTGAAACCCCTGCATCCTTGAGTATGGTAATCTGCCGGTTAAGACGATGAGTTATTTTGTCACCTGAATGTAGTCGTGTGAGGATAATAGCAGCATGTACGAGCGTCTGATTCAGAGTCGAATCATAACTGAGCTCAGAGTAATCACACTCAAATTCAGTCGAAATAGGTCCTCTCTTCTGGAGTTGACGATGGAGGTTTATTTTCCCTCTTACCTGTTTTCTGCTCTCATTCTGATTGACGTATTCAGGCCGGATACCTCGTTGAAGCACTCGCTGTAGAATTGAAGAATAATAGTAGGCAATGAGACGCGTGAACTCTGAATCGTCAGCGACCTCATAACTAGCCTTTTCAAGATACGAGTCTGGAGGTGCGCCGATTCCGAAACGAACCAAATTCAGGAGCTCCAATTCAACTTTGGGCCGGATACGTAGAACAGTACCACTAGGTAAGGAGACAGTCCCAACGTGCCTTTTGGAAGTAATCTTAAATCTCTCAGATGAGTAAGGTTTAACATCAAGCTTCGTGACCTTCTTACCGTCAGAGTTACGGTTTATTTTCTGGTTGATATACTCTAAATCTTGGGTACTCAGTGATAATGGGTCAGAAGGGACCCATTCACGAAGCGGTTCTTCAGTCACCATCACTATGTATCAACTAATCCACGGAGTGTCTGGTCAAGATTTTCAAGAGTGAAGTCACTTCGAAATTCTGGACGAGATGGGTGAGTAAGCTGTTCATCAACTTCGGCAAAGACCTGATCGCGGATTCGGTAGAAATCACCGAAGTAGTACTCCTCTATCAGCGGGAGAATCTCATATTTCCACGCGTCGTGTAGACTTTCTAAGTCATACTCTTGGGGTTCAGAATCCGATAACAGATACGAGTGACCGATCTGCTTTCCTTGCCCTAAATCAACCGCGTCGAGAATTCTGTCGTTGATCACTTCGAGAGCATCAATGGAGTTTAGTTGGAGACGACGTTCAAGATTGGTCGGCTGTTCATCCTGTCCAGACATACTGTAGACTTCACGGAGATATTCGTAATCAGGACCGAATCGGATAAACCGAAATCGTCGGCGGATCGCAGAGTCAATTAGCGCGATAGACTGGTCAGACGTGTTCATCGTTCCAATGATGTAGAGGTTTGGGGGGACAGAGAATTCCTTATCTTTGGAGTGTGCGAGTGTGATTTTTTCGCCACGTTTGTCTTTCTCAAGTAGCGTGACTAACTCTCCGAATACCTGCGATATATTGGCTCTATTCATTTCATCAATTACTAAAACATACTTATTGGCGTTTTTTTTTCGGGCACTATTCTCGTATTCCTCCCTCGCCAATTCGCAGGTGTCTTTGAATATACCGGGTCGAAGTTCATACCGCAAATTATGTTCACTATTCTCATCCGAGCTGTCCGCAGATACGCTCAATCCTTCTATAAAGTCCTCATAAGTGAATGATGGATGGAATGTGACTTTCTGGAGATTCTCAGTGGTTGGTTCATTATTCTGTTGTCCAAGCCATGCTTTGGCATATTGAAGTGCGTGGTAAGTTTTTCCAGTTCCAGGTGGTCCATAAAATACAACCTGGCCTTTTGATTCTAACTGCCGAATAGTCTCCCTATACCTTTCTTCGTCCTCTATTGTAGGAATATCAAGTGGTCGACTGGTATCCTGATTCGGTATGTGTTTCTTGACGTATTCTTCCACAGTGTCGTAGTCTTCCCTAATCGCCTCCATCGCAGGGTTATCGAGCCGTTGGAAGGAATGAGGTCCTTCAGAGACATATTCGTAATAAGTTGCGAGTTCTTTAGTCGTGATCTCTATTTCAACTGGGTTTTGTAAATAAATCAGGCGGTCACCAATTCCGCTGGATTTGGCTAACGAATCTTCATCTGGGTCGGGGAAAATATACCCTGCGAGTTTGCGATTTTCCTCTCGTCCAATAACCTTCGCTGCTGTATTATAATAGGGATTCTCATCTGGTTCATTCCGAGTATAAAAAAGAAGATAATCTCCCTTACTCACTTTAGACCAACTGCCTTCTTCTTCCTCCGTTGTTGCCCATAACCGTACTACACCTCTATCCGTGTGGGGTGGGGGTGGTTCTATATCAAGTTCATCAATCGAGATACCAGATTTAACTGTACGCAGAAGCCGTTCACGCGCTTCTGCTGAATCACATGGCACTAGAAAAATTGTGGATTGGTTTACCATAATGACGCGAGGAGATTGGAGCGCCCCGATAAAAAAATACCGAACGACGGGTTGATCAACCAATTGGTAAGAGGATGATTGAACAAATTTTTATCAATCACACGAGTTGAGTGGAGTATACCGAACTAAATATATCCGCCCGGCATTGACGAAAATTTGCTTCGGACTTAAATCAACACATGACAGATACAGAATTCGTCCCTCTCATCCTCAACAACGAGTCTGCGGCACAGTGGGAAGTGGTATACTCTTCCATTCAGGATGGGCAGGTTACCGATGATGCACTCAAAGATGGAACGGGGCTATCAGGTATTCATATAGAGGAAGCTCTAAAAGGGTTAGCAGCGATGCGTCTGATTAATGATAGGAATGAACCGTATGAGGAAAATCCCCTAATCGAGATAGACGACGTTTCCGATTCTATCCGGTATCGCCTAACAGGGCTCCAAGGCTTAATGGACGAACACGTTCCTGACAACTGGGGCAGACATGCTGGTGTTCTTTTGCACTACGAATACCTCGTCGAAGAGAGAGAGCAATACTTTCGAGATGACGATGAAGGGCTCTGGAAAAAAATCCGAAACTGGGAAGAAGACAGAGGTTATGAACCCAAAAAGAAGAACGGAGATAACTATCAATTCAATACAAAAAAGTGGACTCACTGGACCGTAATTGCAGATCACTTGGGTCTGATTCGTAAGACAAAAGGTTCATTCTATACGACGTATTTTGACCCAGAGATTTTGAGAGGTACACTACTGTGGTATAGTGATAAGACTGGTACATACTCATTCCCGATTTCCAAGTATATCAATTGGTTAGATGAAAACGTTGTTCCATGCCCAACACAAGGTAATACTGTACCAGTTTCAATATCCCATACACTCCACCTGCTTTCTCGTACAGGATGGTTAAATTTCGTTGAGGAAGGTGATAGTGCAACTGCAAGCCTTGCAGGCATAGAACCAAGTCAGTATCCAGACAGCGTAAATTCAATTAGCATCATCAAATCATGAGCGATACATCCAGAGACCAAATTGAAAGTAGGAGTCTACAGTGTCCACACTTTGACTACTATTCGAATGTCGATTTAGAAAACGTATTCTCTACAACTGCAAAGTATCGACAGCAACATCCAGACCTGTTCTATTTTACCCATACTCGGATCAAGGCGTACCGAACTGACGATCGGGTGGAGGGAAAAGTCGAGTATTGGGAAGATGAGATCTATGACCAGTTCGAAGAAGAAAGAGAAATTAACTTTGTCACATTAATTGAAGGGAACACGGGGACGGGGAAGTCCGAACTGTGTGCGTACCTTTCTTTGCGGTTGGAGGAAGAAGGAAGACCGGTACTCTATATTAAAAAGAGTGACGGAATTCTAACGATAATAAATAAGAGAATACCCCAATTCTGTGAGAATCACGGGAAGGAACCGCCAGAGACGACTGCCAAATCTCGACAATTCGAGGAACAGATCGAGAAACTTCCGAAGACAGTCGCATCTCAAATAGCTGGTGACGCAATCTCTGCACTAGCAAATTACGACATAAAGGACAACGTCGACGAACTCTCAGATTTCATCTATGAGAGGCTTGATATCCTGCTGGAACAATCGGAGAATGATGAAAAAGAGGATGAGAAAGAGTCCAAAAAGATGATTGACGAAGGCGATTATAAAAATAACTCCGATATTCAAATATTCAACAATGAAAAAGAATGGCCGCCTATCAAGGCAATTGACGAGCTGAATAACCGGATAATCAACGCCATTGAAGGAAAATATGGGGTTCCGCCTATAGACGAGCTCCTCCGTGATGTAGGTGACAAATTCGAGAATACCCGGCCTGTATTCGTTATTGAGGACGTGTCGATTACAGGCTCGGAAGCGGACAAGCTCACCAATTTTATGGAGGACAAGGACACGAAGAGTAACTGGGACTTCATTCTTGCTGGGACAACAGATTCAACGGAGGAATTCAAATCACAGACCTCAGAAGCCCGATTCAATATATATCAAACAACTGATAATATTGATGGGAATCAGGTTCCCCATCTCACAAAAGAGGATGCAGTGCAGTTCATCCGCCCATATCTGGGCTATATCAAGAACCACGATGGGAGTGTTAGTTATGAGCGCGACGAGTACAACAAAGTGAAATCAATAAAAGATCCTCTCCAAAATACCATCTGTACCACATGTGAGTTCTGTGACCGCGAATTCCGAGATCTTTTCCCATTTAACGAAAATTTCATCGAGCGATTGTTTGAGTCGCTAGAGCCTCCGACACCAAGGGCTTACATCGTACGCGTGAGTCAGATCTTGAGACGGTGGGCAAGAGGTGATATCAATTCCCCTGCCGACGCTGATGTTCTTCAGAATGTTGGGTTTAATACGCGGCCAAGCGAGGAGGTACGTAATTTCTCGAAGCCTCTCACTCGCAGTGCTCTGTGGTACGGGAATGTTAATGAAGACGAAGGATTTTTTACGGTTAACAAAAAGTTCCTCGATGCATTCAATATTATTGATAATAAGTGGGATCTTAACGAAGCGCCAATTGAAGTGAATGAAAGTGAAGTTCGCGTACCAATTTCAGATGCCACAGAGTATATTCAACGAGAAACCGACCTTGAGGACTCTGAGAGCGTCAGAAACGAGATTCAAAAAAGACAGGGACAGGTTCATCCGTGGCGCAACAATCCTACCGACCCCGCTCTCGTAACAACTGATACGGACATTCACACTGGTGCTCGATCGATTCTTCAGGAGTTGACTGATGATTTTAAAATTAAACCGCGCGCACCGATCCGGTACTCTATGGGCGGCGAAAAAAAGCCTCTCTCTTTCCATAGAGGGTCGAATCCAAGAGACGATGATGCGATACGAGAAGAAATTGAGGGTTACCAACTACCTGTCGGAACTCAGGAGCTATCACTTGACCTCTTCTACCGGTTTGTTTCAGTGGGCGTAGAAACGAGGTTCGACAAGAATCCGTCTCACAATACCTTTCTTCAGAAATTCGGGTCACAACTCACCAGCTATGCTGAGGAGTGGCAAAAGAATGTCAACAAGCGAGAACTGGATCCAGCAGAGAAAATTTTCACCAATGCAGGGAACCACTACGACCTCGCAGACTTTACTCTCGCATCCTACGGGCTGGTGTATCTATTGAGTAATCCCGACCGAGAGCTAACCGCAAACAATATCGCCGAAGATTTCAGCAATAAACTTTCCTTAGATACAGATCTTGACTCCTATCTCGAGGAAGAGTTCGATGACGACGATTATGACCATCTTAGAAGCTTGATGGATAACTCTGAAACAATAATAAATCTCATGAAATGGAAATTCGGAGTTATTAGTTCAGTTCTGGACAGACAGGCAATCGAAGAAAAATTGGCTGCAAATCGCCCCTTTAGCGTTCTTGATACGCTAGGAATCGGAGCTATCTCTAGGTTATCATCAGATGTTCAATTCACCGATGGTACCTCGTTTAAATCTGTGGGGGTTGACCTATACAGAGTTAATGCTGCTCTGAGAACACTGGAAGCCCGGGAAAGTAGCGAACCAGCCAGTGAATTAATTCTTCAGAGCTTAGATGGTGCCGATTTAGAAGAGATACAGTCAACGGGTGATATCATAAGGAGTGGGTACGATGATGAAATTGACACTTATTTGTACGAAGCACTAGGGAAGCTGGAGCAACTTGATCGTGATGAGATTGAGGAGCAAATAGACAATAGCCGACTCGCCCAATCACTCAAAGACGGCGACAAGCAGGACCGCATACAACAAATTCTGATTGAACAACAACTTAGAGATAGTGAAATCTATCATGTTCTATGTAATCTGGATTTTGAAAATATCGAAGATGCGGAGGATATTGGGGCATACTTCCTACAAGTAGGTGATTTCTATGTCGAATAAGTTGGCTAAGTCTGAAGAAGACGGGGGGGCTTATAGTCAAAAACTTGACGAACAGCTCAAAGCTGTTTATATCCGACTCCAGCATCGGCATCTGGCCAACCAGCTGGACAAAATAGCCAACACTCTAGAAGGCACTCTCATCCGGGCTATGATAGCAGAAAGTTTATTTAATGATTTTGATATAAAAATAGACGAGGAGACGAGAACCCAGGTTTCAGAAGCTATCAACTTGTTGAAGAAAGAGCAATATGATGAGCTGGAGTCTGAAATACCAGATTTACGTACAAAAGTAGAAGAACAAAGGTCGAGAGTTGACCGTCAAATCAGCATCCCACACGCAGATCACAACAAGCAGCTCAATGCTATGCAACAACTCAATGAAAAATTCGATGTACTAGAACAGTCTAAGCTCGATAATCTTGAAACTCGACTGAATGATGAGCAGTGGGTAGAATCGATCAACGGGGATACAACGGGAGAGAAGCTTATCTCATCGAAAGAATATGGCGAGACTACCGCTGAAACTCTCGGTGAAATTCAGTCCGATATGTTCACAGAACTTCTTGACGACGATAGCACTGAATTAGCATCCAAGCTGATCAGCGATGAGCCCTACCATCTGACGAGCCTGGGCAATGATGACTTCTCGTCGCTACAGAGGTCCAAACTCGGGGATTATATTGAGTTGTCTCTGTCTCCACTAAAATCAAAGGAATATAATTAGTCGGTAGCTGGTCAGTGTATCTGATGAATCTGCTCTTGCATTGTCTTTCTAGTACCGGAGCGCATCGTGAAGCAAGGTGTAACCGCTACTGAGGTCAAAGATAGCACTAATTCTCAAATACTGTACGTTCTTTCTTTTATAAATTTCCTGTATGCTATCTTAGATAATTTAAATTTTCGACATCGGTAAAATGAAAAATATATTGCTAAACAATGCGTTCTTATGATTATTGATAAATAATATCCCAAACCCGCTTTTTAAATCGTCATACATCACCAGAATAGAACAGTACACTGTTCAACAATTATGATGTTATAAATGTACACATAGGTCTGCTACGCAAAATTGTGTCATGGATATCAATTTTGCCCCATATATAATACCCTGTAAGCGAATAAATAAAATAGACCCTAAGTAACATGGATTCACCGCAATCAAGACTTGACGCAGCAACGAACAGGGCCGCAGAGATTACTTGGTGGAACCGCGCAATGACCAAACTCAATACAATTGACGGGGTCAAAGGGGCTCAACGGTTTGTCGCCGACCAAACAATTGAGCGAAAAGGTCCATTTGTTGAATTCGTCGATGCCCCGGCGTTTCACAACCAGAGTGCAGCGGAATTCCTTACAGGGCTCGATTATGACGAGGCAATCATAGATGCGATTGTCAGAGAGTTATTTGGTGGTGATGGAGAGGGAAAGCTATACCAACACCAAGCTGAAACCATCAACGCAATCGAAAACGAGCCTGGCAATAACGTACTTGCAGTCCCAACCGCAAGCGGAAAAACTGAGTCATTCTTTCTACCCATCCTCAACGCATGTCTCTCAAGCGATGACCCTGGGGTAAAGGCTGCAATTCTATATCCGATGAAGACACTGGGGTCCGACCAATTCAACCGATTCATAACCTATCTCGATCACATCAACCGAAACCGGTCCCCCGAGGACCGGGTTACAATTGGCATCTGGGATTCAGATACAGCACCTCGTGTTGGAACTCGTGATTACGAGATCGAAGAGGGAACCTATGTTCGCGGACTCATTGACCCACGAAATCCCGACGAGAAGCTCCGTGTCAACGACGATGCGTCAGTCGGCACTGATGACAACACCTACTCGTGGATCAAGGTCACTCGTGATTCGATTCGGCAGGGAGTCGACATCCTGCTGACCAACCCCGAGGCGTTAGACTATATGTTTGTTAGCGATAATGAGGAGACGAGAGCAATTCTAGATGACCAACCGTTGGAACATATCGTATTTGACGAGGCCCACGTGTGGAGCGGTATCCAAGGTGCGGCAATTTCGCTGCTCTCTCAGCGGCTAAAGACGTTTTATGCTAACAACGACCCGCAGGTGACGATGGTCTCGGCAACTGTTGACAATCCTACCGAGCTTGCTGCATCGCTTACTGGGAGCAGTATGCAGAGTATCAACAGTATCGAATTCACCGGTCGACAGTTTTCCGTAACTAGCACACCAAACTTTGACCGGTTCGCTCCATGCGGACTCGACGAGATTATCGTAGCCCTCGCTGTGGCTGGGCTTGATATTACTAATCCAGACAAATTCGTGATCGAGCAGGGGCTTGAAAACGCAGTCACAACACTTCGCGAGATAGGACTCCTTGACACGGAACTGATTGCTCCTGCGTCGGATGCACCAAGCTGGGCATTCGAGCCGATACAGACAGCTGCCAACAGATGGATTGCAGCTGGAAAAGCGAACACGGTCGATGAGTTACTCCGATCAGAAGATGGGTGTGAAGAACTTATTGAAGCCGCTGTTGAGTCCGGCGGCTTCTCTAGCGGCTGGTATGAGTTTGTTCTTACCCAATTGCCGGAGGTAGCTTCGTTCACTGAATGGTTCGACCGGGACACAACTGGAGAAGTCGGCTTTCGCTCCTACGACGGACTCGTATCGGAAGCCGAACGCAAGGACGTAGCGAATCCAGAGAGAATCCTCGAAACGGTGATGGCGTTCGGTCGGCTTGCTGGCATTGTCACTGAGAAGTACCACGTCTTTCTGAAGCCACCACACAGCGTCCATTGGTGTGGTGAGTGCGGGGCACTCTCACGAGACAACCGTTGTCGGGAGTGCGGTCATGCACCGATTCCTGAGATTCAATTCTGTCGTAACGGTACCTGTCACGAACCACATGTTGCGGTCACAGATGATGAAGGGGACGAACACTTCGTTCCAATACGTGGAGACGCCAACGGAGACTGTCCTGGCTGTGGTAAATCTCCCCGCCTCACAGATATTGGTGTTCCAACATCGTCATTGCTTTCCTATATGTTGTCGGAGGTATGTCGCGTCTCGCCATCGAAAAAGACACTCGTCTTTTCAGATTCCCACAGCGCGGCCGAAAGTGTCGGTGAAAAAATAATAGATACGGAGTACGGACTGATGGCACAGACGCTGTACCTCAATGAACTGCTTGCCGCTGGCGGGGAGGCCGACCAGTACGAGTTGTTCAGAACTGTGGCCCATACACTCCGCAAAGAGTACTGGGAACCACTCGTCCAAAACAATCTCAGTGAGGATGCGGAGGCCTACAACTTTTTGATCCCCTTGCGTGAGGATATTGAGGCCCACGCATATCTCTCAAACTGTGAGTCTCTGCTTGACAGTGCACTCGTGACTGCAGATGTGGTCGCCGCCTATGATGATCCGGTCGACGTGACAATCGCACATGCCCTGTACAAACGGTTTGTCCTCGGTGATGCCTCTTTCCAGTACTCAGGCGTGAAAATCGATGGACTGACCAGAGCGAAAATACTCGACCGGCTCTCCGGAGATCTTATCATTGATCGCAGTCGGATCGAGGCATCACTTGATACGATTCTCGCCGACTTTTTGGAATCAGGTATTATCTCAATCGCAACACACGAATCCCTCAAGCGCGCAGTTGACGATGCCAATCTGACCGATAAGGACAAACGAACTGCTGTCGGTACGTTCCTCGAAGAGACACGCGATGAACTCGAACAGAGCGGGATCGTCGAGCCGCCAGCTGACAGTGGCGTTTTCAGTCGAAACGTCCGTGATGACGACTCTGCACTAACGCTGGTTCAGGAGGCTGTATTCTGTATGGACTGCTATACATCGTTCCCGACTACTGAATCAGGTAATTCGATTGATAGCTGCCACGAATGCGGAGCTCCAGTCGAGGCGTATACTCGATTCACCGAACAGGATAATGGAGAGCTGATTTGTGACCCCGGATATGCGGTTGTGGACTCCGGCTGGGAGTACGCTGTGGACCACTGGGCCCACGATGTCACCGAACCGATTCGAAACGGTGCAGAACCGGATTTTGTTACTGCAGGGATACACAAAGGAAACATCTCGCCAGCGATCCGCGGTGCTATCGAAGAGGGGTTCCGAAAGGACCCACCCGAGGTCAACGTCGTCAGCTCGACGCCCACAATGGAGCTCGGTGTAGATATCGGAAGTCTTGACACGGTTGCACAGGTGGGAGTGCCGCCCACACTGACGAACTACGTCCAGAGATCTGGTCGAACTGGTCGTACCCGAGGGAGTTCCTCGCTTGTTATGACTGTAATTCGTGGTCAACATCCGGTTGATGGCCACTATTATGCGAACTTAGACAGCTATCTTGGAGAGTTCGAACCGGTCCGAATCCCGGACCCACACGATTTCGATGAGGTTCTGGCGAGCCACATCGTAACCGAGGTGTTTGCATACCTTGCACGCAATCCGCATGAATCGGGTGTCTTCGAACGAATGTACAAGGTCCCCGAGCCGGAACTAGAGAACTTGGAGAAGTTCGTCAGTACTGTCGAAGAGCGACTCGATATCTTTGGCGAGTTTATTCGTGAGGAAATGGACCCCGTTCTCCGTGAGTACGTCAAAGATATTTTTGGTGACCATGGCGTCGATGTTTACGAACAGGTGTTTTTCGGGGATGGTCCCCTTTCGCTATCACGTCGTGTCGAACAGACGTTTTCGAGGCTTCGTGGGATGTCAACTGGCGCGACAGCAAACCGCAATCTTACGAGTAATACTGCGCGGCTCGATCAGTGGCTGAGCAAACTCGGATATCTTGCAAACTACCGAAGCTTCGGCCAGAACTTCCCTGTTAATTTCAGTGGGCGTCGTGAGGAGATTTCCTTCGAGGGAAGTGGTCGACTGTACGATATGTACCCTGGTGAAGAAAACAATCTTGGCGGCATGGTGTCGCTACATGGAACCGACTACATCGTCAAAGACGTTCGTGGGACGCCAACACCATTGACCGATGTTGCAGTCTGTGATAACGATGAGTGTGATCGCCGGTTCAAGAGCTTCGACCCCGACGAAGAGATCTGTCCACACTGTGATTCAGAACTTGCCGAAACGCAGATACACGGCATCTCTTCGGTCGAGTGTTCAACGGCAATGGGGGGTCAGAAGGGGTACCGAACGCACGCACAGATGTCGACCTACGTCCGTCCGACTGATGCCGAGCGCGACCGTTCCGAGAGGCAATTGTTTGATATTGACTGCAAGATTGAGTATGGACAGTTCGAGATCACGGACTTCGTCTATGCGTTCGAGCGTGGTCACTCGATGAGTGCCTCGACAAATATCCTCCGCTCCCAAGCGTTGATCGAGCAGGATGATGGAGGCAACTCGACCACTGGACTCTCGTGGCGAGATCGGCTCGACGAGGCTGAACAGGAGTTGTACCGTCCAGTTGGTCAGCAACACCACACCCAAGGGCTTCGTCTCTCGTTCGACCGCGATACAATCTTCGAGCGGTTCGAACAGGCGACCCACGAAACGGTATCATGGCCACAGCTGTTGACAAGTCTGGAGCAGGCTCTCGACCGGGCGATTCCGGTGGTCGTCAAGTGTGATCGGTCCGATTATCGCGTTAAGGCCTCGATTACAAACGAGACTATCGAGGTCTACATTGTCGACGGTCGGCAGGGTGGCAACGGAATAGGCTGGCACGTCCACGACAGCCTTAGTGAGGTCGCTGACCAGGTAGTTGATGTTGCTGACTGTGATCGGTGTGTCGACTACTGTGATGAGTGTTTGCTGCTCTCACGGACACCGAGCCACTACCTCGAAAACAATCTGCTCGACCACCGAATGCTCGCCACAGTTGTTGGACACCCAGGACAGTGAGTCTCGACGTACTCCAAAAGCGGCTCACCGATGCAGATGTCGCGTACATCTATGACCCCGATGGGAGCATTCATTACTGGAAGCTACGGTCCCTCCCGGCGCTTTCGTATCTCGGGATTGGAAACGCTACTTACCCTACCTCGTGGCGACAACTGAAACATACGTGGCAACACGAGCGTGGTGGGAGACAGTACAGTTTTCCAGGATACCACTATCACGTTCTCGGTGGGATCGACCTCGCTCCGAGTGAAGACCTCTGTGTCGTGACGACGAGCTACTATGAGCAGCACACACAGTACTCTATCAACGAACTCGTCGACCGGTATACACAGATAGACGGTACGTTGGTCGTCATTGCTGATGAACGGCGATTCCAACCAGAAAAGGGACTCCGCCCGTTGTATCAAGAACCGTTCTGTGAACGTATCGGCGAGTATGATAGGCTCTACAACGCATTTGAGGACCACTTCACTGAGGAGGGATGGGAACTCCCACTACAGGATACAAAGAACCTATTTTTACAAGATAATGCGAACCTTTACCAACTTGTTGAGAATATGTCGATCAAATCCACTGTGAAACTCTTTGATATACTCCCGGATGCACCATATCTCCCGCTGTACAGACCATTCTCCGAGATATTTGCCCGTCAAAATCAGCTCGGCGTTGAGCCGCTGGAAAGCGAGGATATGGTCGAGGCCTTTGGTGGGTGGTTACGCCGGCGAATTGAATGGGACAAAGCAACCGCATCCAAGGTCGCACATGAGTTGAACCGGACGGTTTCTATGGAAGGAACTGCATTTGATCCATCGTATGCAAAGCAGAGCCCAAAAATAGGCGATGCACGCCGGGCGTGTGACGAGCTTGACCCAGATGCAAGCCCAATCGAAGCGCGATATCACGACTGGTTACAGAATCCATTATGAGCGAAATATCCCCATACATTTTGAATGCGGTACAGACACCGACTCCACTGCGAACCGTGTACAAATCGGTCGAGCGAGGTAATACGACCGAAGACGAACTCATCGATAACACCGACCTCACCAGCGATCTTCTTAATCAAGGGTTAACAGGACTTCGCGCGGTCGGATTGATCGGTCGACAGGAGCCTGATTACTACACAGTTGAGCTTCCATGGCATACGGGCGATTCCGAACTCGACTTTCGGCTCGGTGTGTTACATAATCTTGCCACCGATGCCGAGAAGGCTGATTGGGGGAAACAGTCGGTTGTACTGCTGAATTACCAGTATCTCCTGCAGGAGGAACGACAGGCGTTTAAATCGAATGATGGAGCCCTGTACGAGCGCATCAATCGCTGGCAACGAGACCGTGGGTACGCACCACGATCCCAACAGGGGGAAATCGATTTGAATGAGCCAAAATTCGTCAACTGGTCGAGACTTGTCGACTTCCTTGGACTAGTTCATAAGGCAAGTGGGCGAACCCACACTGTCTACCCTCAGCCGGAGCTGATCGCCGAATCGATTCGGCTGGCAGCCAACGATGTTGGGAATGGAACACGCCTGACGATCTCTGACTATGTCGACTGGCTGTGGGAGAACCTTTTGCTTGTTGAACTTACTGCTGACAGTAACGTGCCAGCGACACTTTCACGTGTCCTCTTTGAGCTCGTTCGAGACGAGCAGATCCGTATCGTGGAATCAGGGGATGCCGCCGTTGTCGGTCTCAACGGTGTCCCACGACGATCGGGGATCGACAAAGATGCAAACTCGATTGAGGTGCTCCAATGACTGATATTCTCCAGCCGAACGCCGAAGCAGACGCTCGGTGTCCACATTTCGAGCAAGTCGACGAAACAACGCTCCGTCGGCTGTTTAGTAAAGTTGCAGCAGTCCGGTCGGAAGACTACAATCTCTTCGAATTCACCCACCGGTCGATGGAGGTGTACCGTGGAACCTCTGCTGGTGGCGAAACATGGACCGAAGACCGAATTTATCGAGAGTTCTCGGACAGTCGTGTCGGCAATTTCGCAGTCGTTATTGAGGGAGAGGTTGGAACCGGGAAATCCGAACTCTGTGCGTACCTCTCACACAAACTCCGTCAAGAGGGACGGCCAATGCTCCACATCGACAAGGATGACAACCTCATGTCCATCCTTTCGGAGCGCATTCCTGCGTTTTACGAAGCGCAGTTCAGCGAAGAGCTTCCTGGAGCTTCGGATTTCAAGAACCTGCGCGATGACATCGTCGACATTCCGCAGGCGGTCGCAAACAACGCGACCTCCGGTGCGATTCTCAACCTCCGCCGACAGGGCCACAACGTAACACCAAGTGGAACACAGGAAGATCAAATTCGAGACTACGTCGCGGAGAAACTCCAACGGCTCGTCGAACGAGGCGAATACGCTCAAAAGATCCAGTTTGTCGGCGAAAACGAGTACAAGCAGCGTGAGGAACTCCAGATATTCGACGACAGCGTCGACGTTGAAGACGCAGTCATCGCCTTCAACGATGCACTTTGGCATGAGGTTCGAGACCGGTACAACACCGCCTCACTCGACGATGTGCTTCAGCAGGTCGGGCAACGGTTCGAGGATACTCGTCCCGTCATCGTGTTCGAGGACTTCTCTATCGCCGCAATGGAGGCTGAAAAGCTCCGCAACTATATGGAACGCGACAAGTCCTCCGACAACTGGGACTTCATTGTCGCAGGAACACGTGACGCAACGAATGTGCTGCATACTCGAACAGCGGAGGATCGATTTGAGTTCTTCCAAACGAACGAACAGGACTCGAACACGGTGTTGTTCCTCGACGAGGTTTCGTCGGTCGACTTCGTCCGTCCCTACCTCGGTTATATCAAATCACATGACAGCAGCGTGACGTACGACCGTGACACCGAGGATGGAACTTTTGAACTCGAACCGCCAGCAGACGAATCAATCTGTGCACAGTGCGGGTTTTGTGACGAATCGTTCCGTGATCTGTACCCGTTTAATCAGCCGTTCTTGCAGCGTATCTACGCCGGGCTCGATGAGAGCCAGCAGTCTCCTCGTGAGTTCATCATGACTGTCTTTGAGGTCCTCCAGGACTTCCACGATGGATTCGTTATGTCGCCGTCATCTGCAGAGATTCTTCGACCACTCGAAAACACAATCTCTGTTGCAGACGCAGTGTATGAGGATGCCGAGGCGTACGCTGATTTGGCGAAATGGTATGGTCGACCACAGGGCGATACAGTCGTTGTCGACCGAAAGTTTGTCGAAGCGTTCGGATTTGAGATGTCTGGACTCCCCGATGCGATTGAGATAGACGAAACGGAGATTAGGATTGCATCTACCGGAAGCAGTCCACCCGGCGACACCTGTCCAGAGTGTGGTGAACACGCCTGGGCTGTCGATGATGACGGTAATCGTATCTGTTCAAGCTGTGGGTATGGTGTCAGCGGTCCTGGTGGTGGTGGGGGTACCTCTCCAACCGAACGGGAGATTGAGACACAAAAATCACGGATCGATTCGTGGATCGAAGATCCAAAAAAGTACGTTGAAACGAATGAGTATATAAAACGAGCACTTCGAGACCTGTTCGAAGCAGTTAGCGATGATTTCAGACTTCTCGAAGGGACACCACTCCGCTACAACCTCAGCAGTCAGCAGTCACCGTTTGTATATCCAGACTCGAATAATGCTCCAGAAGACAATCAGATTGTTCTCGACCGGGGTGACTTCCGCAGATCCGACCTTCGGCGGCTCGTCGAGTTCGGTGTTCGACGTGATATGGAACCCAGATCGGCGGATTATGATGCACTCTTAGAGGCCTCTGGGACACAGATCACGGGGTATGTAAAAGAGTGGCGTCAGCGTATCTTTGAGAGTCAACTAGAGCATAGTAACAGATTATATAAAGGGAACAGAGAATATGGATTCACAGATTTCGTTCTTTCAACGTATGCGGTGTTGACGCTATTGGACAATCCATGGACAGAGATTACTGCCAAACAACTCAACAACCGATATCGATCTGATGAGGAGTTTGCTGTAAATGAACAGCTGCTCGACGGCCTTGATACGATACTTGGACACGAGGAAGTCAAGAGTATCAAGTCAGTGATGGATAAAGCCGAATACATAGAAGATGTGCTTGGCTCGCTATTGGGGGTGTCGGCAAGTACACTCGATGTACCGGCAGTCCGTGAACGTCTTAAGCGAAATTCGCCGTATGAGGTCTTGGAGATGCTTGGACGGAGTCAAATCAATTATATCGATTTCAGAGTTCGATTTGCATCAGGACACACGGTCAAGGATTTTGCAGATACAATGTACGATGTGCAGAAATCACTTGATGAAGCAACAGATCACGGTTATCAAAGAGAGACGGTTGAGTACGTTTTAGATACACTCACTGGAACAGACATCGGACGTGTTGCAGACCGATACGAGAAGCTGAAGACCTATGATGGTGTGGACCCAGATTTGACTGAACGATTAGGGCAAGTTTGTAACCACTCTCAATCTGCTATAGACGTGACTATCGAGGCCGCTAAACTCGCTGATCGACTCTACGGTGTGGATTCACTTTCGACTGTAACTGCGACACTAGCTAGTCTCAAGTTGAAGCACGACTCCATCGTAACCGATTTCGAGTCAGTCCCGCTGACTGGAACGAGTTCTTTTGGTGAACTCGGTGCCGACTTTACAGAGGTGAGCAAACATTATGTCGACTGAAAATACAACACAAAATTTTGAGGCGAGTATTGAGAAGATTTATCAACAGTATCGGCATCGCCAACTCGCAAATCAACTCGATGAGATTGCGGAAACAATCGAGGAAACGATTCTCCAGCAAATTCTTGCAGAAGAGTTCCTTGAGACAGAGCTAGAGATTGACTCTGAAGCCAAAAAAGCCGTCTCAGAGGCACAAGAACTCCTCAAAAACGGTGATTTCGAAACACTCGGCGAACGGCTCGCCGACGTTGAGGCGAAAGTTGAAGATCAGAAGCGACAGATAAGTAACGAAATCCATGAGGTCCGAATCAGCATGCGAAGCAGGGTTAAGGGAATAATGCGCCTCAACGAGCGTGTCGAGCGCGTCAGCAAGGTCAAACTAGAGGCGATTCGTGAACTGCTCTCGGATTGGGACTGGAAGGGGCAGGTGTACCGAGAAGAGGAGTACGATTTCGAGACACTCAAAGAACGTGCTGCAGAGTACGGCGAAGATATGCGTCGCTACTTCGAGGAGTGCAGAGAACAGATATTTGGTCCATACGAAGGAACCCCGATGGAACCCATCGTCGACAGGCTGTTGTCTGATGATCGGCTCTCGTTGGACGAACTCTCCGACGAACAGATTGTACAGCTTCGAGAGTCTGATCTTGTCGACCACGTTGAGCTCACACTTTCGTAGCTATGGCTCTATTGGAATGTTTGTCAACTGGTTGGTTTACATTCCTGTGGTCAATTACTTCAAAAATCTCTTCACCCTCACTTGTCTCAGCTTCTGCAAGATAGATCGTCCCAAAGTAGAATTCTTCAAGCCGGTCATCCGAGCCTGCATCCCAGAGACTGATTTTGTCATCTTCAAGCTCTGCTCCATCGACTTGAGAGTACAGCTTGGTTAGTGAGTACCAGAATCCGTTATGATTGGATTCATCCCATAAGTATTTTCTCTGAAAACCAGGGACATACAGATCCCTACCAGAGGTAACGATGTTGCTGAGATAGGAGCTAGAGGGCTCAAGCGTTTCCGAAATGTCATGGAGTATCTCCTCGCTCTCACTGACTTCCACGTCCAAGTCGTCAGCGATTGACTCTACGTTTGCGCCAAGTTCGTCTTCAATACCAGTTGCACCGCCGATGATTGTTTTGGAAAGCGATCTATGACTACACCATTTGACATACATACGTGTTGAATGATTTAATTAAAAGATTTGTGAGAACTAGCGGTAATATTGATTAACTGTTTGGAAATAACCAGGACGCTGCTAATTGACAGCTGGATCATTTTTGAATCTTATTTTACCACATATGTAAGTATGGTATGATTTTTCGCATCTGGTGACCGCTTTAGTCCCTTTTTACACTGCTCTGTTGAATAGCGGTAATCGAGTGAGTAAGCGGAATGTGAATTAGGTTGTGAGCTGGTGAGCCGTGTGATCCCAAAACCCGACTCGCCTCTCTCATGCTCAGAGGCCGCTATTCAACACAGCAGAATATAGAGGTTAGATCTTCTACTGGCTACTCAGCTTCGTAGTGTCTTTCTATCGCGGATTCGAGGATGGAAAGATGATATTGGGCTGCATTACGAGCTGATTCCAACCTCTTTTGCTTTCCTCTTGAAAGAGCTTCAAGCGCAATCTGATCGGAGTCAACCATTCGCTGAATGTGATCCATCTTCGAGCGGATACGATTCGGGAGATGGAGACGTGTTTCTCGCTCATTGTTATCACATATATACAGTACTTCATCTGGATCGTCAGTATCAATAGGATTCGATCGCGGAGTTGGTTCTCCCCGATTGAAGACTGGTTCCTTTTCCGCAATTAGCTGTTCTTCCGCTACTTCATATTCGGATGAAATCCAGATTTCCACATACCACACGTCAAGTAGGTCAATTCTGCCGTGCGCAACTACACTCGAATTCTGCTGTGTGAAGTGTTCCCGAAGCCTCGGAAGCAGACTCCGCGAATCAGATTCGGATGCATAGCCGACATAGACGGGATTTTCATCCAAGTCATACATACAGTACACTCCACCTCGCTGTGGGACCTTGCTCCAATTAATTTCAGCCATATAATTAGCAAATCACGGCGATTTAAAAAATATTATCCAAAATACGAGATATGCGCACTGTATTTATCACGTCAGATTTGACAAACATTTGGGGGAAATAGAGCAGTAGTCATATATGCCGCAAATCACTCACCCGAATTCAGCTTTCAGTCGCAGCGCAGTGCCGCTATCTAATTGTGAAACCGAACGTAGCTCTTCGAGCGAGGCTTGTTGAATATTTTCTATCGAGGTATATCCAGAGTCGACGAGCGCATCAACATCACTCTTGGTTGCTCCACCGACACCAATGAGTTTGTCTTCAATGGATGTCCCAGACGGAGTCTCATTGTCTTTCTGTTCTATTTCTTCTGGCTCTCCAATCCACTCGAAACCAGTCTCGACAGTTTCAGTACTGTCGACTGTTCGACATGCTGGTTTCGTTAGGGAATCTGATGAGAGCCCTTCGTCTCGTTTTGTATCTGATTCATCCACGGAGACTCCAAGCCCAACGTCGATTACAGCACCATCGGCTACCGCTACTGTTGCTTGCATCGGGTCGAATGCTGGATGGTCGACCTGCAGTTCTGCAGTTCCAACACTGGTTGGAAACCCAACCCGACATCGACCGATTTGGGATGTTTTCGCTGTGGTCTCGAATACTGCTCCAGTTAGCGACACCGTGGCTCCCGCTAGCGCAGTACCATCTTGATCCGAGACGAGGACTTCAACTGCTGAATCAGTCTTCGTCTCCTGTTGAGGAGCCTCTTTTGTAGTCTCCCCGGATGCGTTCTTATTGGTCATCCGAACACAGGTTTGATGAATGGTGGTCCTGAGAGGTTATTATTGGTCGACACGCCTGGTCCTGAGTCACTTGTAGTAGCCAATATATATTCAACAGTGATAGAACTGTTGTCAGCTCAGTGCTCATACCACTACCGAGGGTCACCCAGTTTTGATTTCTTGGCTACATTCCTACCTACATTTATTCGGATTTACTAAAACGTTATAGTACCCGAATCATATCCTCTTAGGTAAACAATTGATAGATAATGTCACCCGACCCATTTCGCGATCTAGTCGATAAGCGTACAAAATATTCGGATGTCTCGGAGCAGTTCTACGAAGAGCGACTCGACCGTTCTGATCTCTCTACTGCCGACTGGCCCAGCCAGATCGACCGAGCTGCGACTGACTTGTTGTATGGTGTTGCAATCGGACGGACCGACAGCTTTGATCACGGTGGGACTATCGGGAAGATGGATTTTGGTCGCGCAACTGGGGAATACTATGTTGACGGCCTCATCTATCTTGTCGGTGAACACTCTGATCTCCCATCGCTGATTTCGACGCACAAGACCACTGCAATCGGAGAGTTCGCATTTGCACTCTCAAAGCTACGGTATGACCTTGCAAACGATGTCGACAGTGGGATCTGTGATGTCGACCGAGCGATTGAATCTATCGTTGAGAAACTCGCCACACAGGGAATCACCGCAAGTACTGGTCGACAACCTCTACACAATCCCGAGGCAGTCGTCGACATTGTTCACCAGCTTTTTTCAGATCCATCTGCCAGCGAGTACGCCGATGGACTACTAGAATCGCTCAACAAGGTTAGTCAGCGGAATGGTGGCGTCGACTTGATGGCGTATCTTGATATGCCGCAGATGGTAACGCCGTTGTGGGATCACCAACAGACAGCACTCGCTAACTGGTGCAAAGCGGGGTATGCTGGCTACGTCAATATGGCGACTGCGACGGGAAAAACGGTTCTCGGGCTTGCTGCTATTGCTCATCTCTTCGGTGAGTTGCATCCGCACGATGCCAACGAGCTGCCAGACGGTGGCACTACCGACACCGATGTATCGATTTTGGTTGTTGCTGGCCAGGAGCTTCTGTTGGAGCAGTGGCAAAGTGAGTTCGACGAACACTTGAATATTCCACGAGACCGGACTCGATCTGGCGAAGAACGGACCATCGAGTTAACGTGGGGTTCAGTCGATTTTCGCACTGCACAGGGTCTGCTGGGTGCGGATGTGATCAGTGGCTACGACCTCGTAATTCTTGATGAAGCCCATCGATACCGAAGCCGTGGTAGCGACGGGCGGAGCTGGCGAAATCTGTTTGACTCACTGACTGCGCGTTCGGATGCACTGCTTGCGATGTCTGGTTCGATTGATCAAGACTGGATCGGTGATACGAATGCCAAAGAAGCACTCGAAGAGAACCTTACCGAGTGTGCAAAATTCAGTATTTCGGACGCGCGTGAGGCAAACGTTATCGCCGACTTCAGTTGGGAGGTGCTGTATGCGGCCAGTGCGGATGATGAGACGCTTTCGGGCGTCGCAGAGTCGACCGAACCACTTGACGAGGTCTATGACCGGACGAATCACAAGTTCCTCACCGGAGAGCTAAAACAGCGGCCCGATGATTTTCCAGAAACCTTCGAAACGCTTCGGGATCTCAGATCATTCGCGCAATCAAACGATGGTTCGCAGGCACGAGGACAGTCCGAAGTATTCGATAGGCTTGCTACTGCTGCCTTCTCCCGTCGACCACGACGCTGGCAGCTTCACCCTCCCCGAGAAACGATTCGACAGTTAGTATTGCGACACGCTGAAGACTCAAAGCGTATCGTGCTCGTCCAAAGCTACCAGCAAGCCGAACACGTCGCGGAGATGCTCCGGGCTGAACTTGGCGATAAAGTAGTCGAGATCCAGAACGGCGACACAACGTCTCAGACTGAGCAGATAGATCGGTTCAAAACACAAGACGGAGGCGTTATTGTTGGTCCCGGAGACGTAATCGGTGTCGGTGTTGATATTCCGGATGCCGATGTCGCAATCAATCTAGCGAAAGGTGGTGTGAACGCATCGCTTATTCAGCGAATAGGGCGTGTACTCAGAAACCCAACCGGAGACGGACGATCTCACTTCTATCAGGTTGTCACACTACCGAAGACACCTGCAGCCCGGCTCGCTGGCGAGGATGGGAGGCGTCTGCTTCGGCGGGCCGCAGAGTTCCGTGCACTTGGCTCTCGTTTTCGAGAACTACCTGGCTTCGGGGCTCCTGACGATACGAGTGCCTCAATACTCGCGGAGTTAGAAATCGCTGGTTCGCTCGCCACGAGTGCTGATCACCGTACCGTCGAGGAAATGGTTGCTGACGATGTTGCTCAAGAATGGCTTCATGAACTGCTCGATGCAGTGTCCAATCGTGACCAGGCTACCGATCCAGTGCTCCCCGATGTTTGGGTCGGTGAGACAGTCGACCCATCGGTTGAACCGATTAAGACCGCACTCAAATCGAGAGCACAGCGTCGGAATGGAGGCGATGATTCAAATGAACGCAGATCCAATGCTAACGATTCAGAAGCCAACACAGACGCTGACCGAATAACAATTTCTGTCACAGTTGATAATGAGGAACAGAACCGATTAGGAAATGCCTCAGTAGAACTCTCAACGACGGAATCTCAGTGGATCAGCGAAACAACCACTGATGGGAGTCATAGATTCGAGATTCCAAAACACAGTCGACAGTTCACTGTATCGGTCACTGCCCCAGGATATGAATCATATGAGTTGATGTCTCTCCTCAATGGAAAGAGTGGACCAATCGAAGTTGATGTAGAGTTACAGCGAAGCCAAACGTCTCTAGAGGGGACATCTACAAACGAGGCTGAGACAACAACTGAAGCAACCATTGGATCTGATAGTATCTCAGCTGAAAAAGGAGAGTTATCGGCAGATGGTACGGAAAATCAAACAGACAAATCAACGGCTGACATCGAAATTGACGAACCAGAACGTACAACGTCCACTTCGACTGACACAGACGGCCAAGCTACCATCTCACCAGCAGAGCTCACAGAGCTGTATGAGGTGTTCCGGTCACTCAGTACCACTATCGGCGCGCTGATTACCGAATCTGCTGTCGAGGAGGGCCCGATGGTTGACTGGCATGAGGCTCTTCGGAGCTTCTTAGAATCAGGATGTGATGGATGGGAAGCAGGCTATGGACCACAGCAGGCCGACCGCTCACCCATCACTGCACAGACATATCGCGAGCAGTTCGGTGATGGTGACCGAGTCACTACATACCAAGAGATTACCACCGTTGAGCCGGACACATTTGTTAAAGAAATGTGTCAGGTTTTGGGCGGCGTGAGTGACGTAACTGTTCCAGTAGCCCCGTCAGAAGAAACACCAGTTCCAATTGTAGTTGAGTCAGCAGCCGACCTCAGAAGGGCCCAGTCACTGCTGGCAACGTTCCCTGAAACGCCAAGAGCTGGTGGCCAGCCAGCATCCAACGAAGAAGATGAACCAGGCCTGACAAGCGTCAGTGGCGTTACCGAAGCCGATGCAGAGGTTCTCAGGGAAGCCGGGTTCGAAACTGTTGCAGACCTTCGAGAAGCCCCTTACGAAGCAATTTCTGAGCTAGCTGCAATACCTGATCATCTTGCACTTCGGATTAAGGCAGATGTCGAATAAGCCATTCACTCGCCGAATAGGACAAACCTTTTGCCTTAGCGTGATCGATACGGTTCTAATGCCGTCACTCCTCGTTCAGTCCTGTTCAGCAACTAAAAATCAGGTCACCAAGCCGACTCCGGCAATTGAGGTCTATGATGGATATTTTTTCAGAATCATCAAAAAGGCTATGAGAGAAGGAAAGTTTCGGTCTGACCTCGATTTCTGTATTCTGTCAGCCGAGCATGGAATTCTCGACCCTGAAGACGAAATAACGACGTATGATCGGCGCATGACGGCAGAGCGTGCTGCTGAGTTGTGTGGACCCGTTTCGAGTGAACTTCAGTCCCGTCATGAAAACAGTGACTACGAGACAATCATCCTCAACCTCGGCAACGTATACGAAATGGCTGTTGATGGGCTGTCCGAGGAGGAAACTGTACACGTCAAATCAATCGACGGAGATGGAATCGGATTCAAAGGTCGACAGCTCAAGACGTTGATTCGGTCAGATAGTTTGGTGGAGGAGGCAGTCTGATGGCTCACTCTCAAACACGCCAACGTGATACGGATTTCTTTGAGATTGTTGAGAAATCAGGCGACGCGCGAAGCGGCGTGTTACGTGTTAATGGGACGGAGTTGGAGACACCAAATCTGCTGCCAGTAGTGAATTTCTATGGCGGAGGAACGTCAGAAAGTCTGTACGGGGGCGGCATTCACAGGACAATAAAAGAGTTCATCAATGGTAACGAAGCTGTTAATGGAGCGGATTTCAGCCAGTATTTTGATGGTGTCATGACGTCTGTCTCCTCGCTCACAGATTACGGAATCAACCGAGAGCGGTATGAGGATTATATCGCTGAACCAATCAAAGAACGAGAGGTGTTAGATTTTAACGGCACACTGTTCGTCGACTCTGGTGGCTTCAAATTTCTTGGTGACCGGAAACTCGATGGGAGTGATTTCGAGGTAGAAGCCAATCAGAAGTCCATATTCGAGATTCAATCAAAACTGGGTGGCGATATCATGGTAAACCTTGACCGGCCAATCTCACCCGATGATGGATACCAAGAGCGCGTTGAAAAAGCTCGACTAACTGCTGAGAACGTCGATACTTTTCTCAATCTTACAGACGGGAGTTCACAGATACGATATCTAACGCTCCACGGCTACAACTATTCGATGCTGGACACGTTTCTCACCGAGATTGAGGCCGTTATTGGTCGTGATCGAGTCCATTGCGAGTTCGACGGCGTTGCACTCGGTGGACTTGTTCCAATAAAAGATAGCAAGGAAAAACTGATCACTGCTGTTAGTGATTGTCGAGATGTTCTCAACGACTGGGGATTCAAAGATCTCCCGCTTCACGTGCTCGGAATCTCATCGAGTTCGATTCCACTACTAGCAGCTGTCGGGGCGGATACATTTGATTCATCCTCATATCTCCAGAGTGCAATCAACGGAAAGTACAGTACGTCCCTGCTTAGCGCAGTCCGAGTCGACGATGCGGATTTTTCAGAATGTGACTGTCCAGTTTGTTCTGATCCGATACTTGTAAGCCGAATGCAAGGTGACGTAAAGTATCAAAAAGATAAACTCGGTGCCGTAGCAGTGCACAACCTAATAATACAAAAACGAGAGGTTGAAAAGGTACGCGACGCGATTCAGTCACCTAGTTCCGATGCATTGATCAATTACATTGAACAGTCACTTGGTAGAGATAAGTCGATGCAACAGCACGCACACCGAGTTGTGAACGAATCACTTGGAGGGTATTTTTAATCATGCCTACGACAAAAACACCGAAAGTAAACGAAGTCAACGAATTTCTAGAGATTGCAAGCGATTTTGAGGACCCACTCGAGCTCATCCGTGAGTCACTGTCCAACAGTCATGATGCAAATTCAACTGAAGTGGAAATAACTGTTCGTGATCGACCACTTGGTTCTGAAATCATCATTGAGGACGATGGTGACGGGATGGACCACGGGGACTTAGAATCTTTTTTTGATCTAGGAAACTCAACGAAGCGGGGGTTGGATGATGAGTCGATTGGATACAAAGGCCACGGGACTAAAATTTTTTATAAAAGTGAAGAAGTTGTGGTCAACACAACAAAGAACGGAAGCAATCTCCGGGCCCGTATGAAAAAGCCGTGGGAGAAACTTAACAGCCGTACCATGCCAGAGTACGAAGTAACTGAAACACCAGTTAGAAACGGCAACAGCGGTACACGAATTAAAATAACGGGATTCAAATCAGGCCATGGGTTCTCTCCTGCATCACTCACTTATAACAAAATAGAACATTATCTCAAGTGGAAAACACTAGCCGGGTCAACAGCACACTTTTTTACTGATGATTTTCGCGAAATGGACATTACTATTCGATTGGGCGAAGAAATTGACAATTCGCAAAAGAAGCTGATCACAAATAAAAAAATAGAATTTCCACCAGAACAGCTTGAACCGGGTGATGGGCCCTTCCCAGAAGAGAGAATGTGTAAACACTATCCTCCACGAGAGCTCCTAGTTGAGACGGAAAATGGGGAACAGACGGTAGTGGAGGTAGTGGGTATGGTCGGTGGCAAAGAAGCTCGTAACGAGCTACCGACATATGGTAAACACTCTGTTCAGTTCGGTGTCTGGCTTGCGAAAGATCATATTAAAGTTGAACGGTTGAATGAGGCAATATCCCATGACAACGAGTTTTTGCACTTCTTTTTCGTTGCCAATTGTCAAGATATTGAATTATCTGCAAATCGTGAGAAGGTTCGTAACAAATCGAGTCCCGTGTATCAAGCTATTACAGAGGAGTTGACACACTATCTTTCAAAAATAACCGCTGATCCTTGGTTTCAAAAGTACCTTGACCAACGCCGGGAAGCAAGACTAGCACGGCGGGCGCAATCACAACGGTCCTCTGTGAAAGAGCGTCAACAGCAGATCCAAGAGCGCGATCAATTCTCACCTTCAAATAGCATTGAAGTTATGCTCGGGTTAGAGCGTTCAAACTGCAATGGAAGGCAACATATTACCGTCGAAGATTACGATCCAAATGCAGAGGTCAATGCACTGGTGCGCCAAAACGACTCACTGTATGCAAGTTCTATTCACCAACGATTGACTGATCATTTCGAGGCAGACAAACCTCTAGAAAGTATTGATAAAATTATTTGTTGGTCGTATGGTGACCTCGACGAACTGAGTGAGCTTGAGCGAAACGGTTACCATGGTGGTGGTATTTCGATTAATTTCGATCGAAATCTATTGACTTATCAAAACGGTTGCCATCATACCATCGACATTGTTTCAGTCCAAGATCGATTTTCATCAATAAATTAACACTAATAATACGTAACGAGCGAATTTATGACCTCGTGCCTCAAAAAATGGGCAAATAATGGCTTCGTTTGAATCTGAATGTTCTGACGGCTACGGAAATGCACGTCTGGGAACACTTCAGACGTCTCATGGAGATGTGGAGACTCCTGCGTTTTTTCCAGTAGTCAATTTTATTGGCGGACCAAATCAGAAGTCTGGAGGTATTTGGAGTCGTCTTCGAAATCACCTTTTTGATGAGCCAGAGTTTCAAGGGGCGATGTTTCAGGCGATGAGCTTTTTGGATTTTAATATATCACCTAATAAGCTTAATTTCTGGCGATCGCAGCCTCTGCATGACCATTTTACAGGACACGATCGTGCTAAAGGGGACGTTGATGATCCGCCTGCAAGCTTTACAAAGCCTCTCTTTGTTGACTCAGGGGGATTCAAATTGTTGAATTCAGACACGTTTGGAGACAAGCCAGAAGATGGTGGTGACAGCAACGATTGGTCAATATATACTAACCCAGAGAGTATTCTCAATTTACAACTCGATTATGGCGCAGATATTATTGCCACACTTGATTATCCAATCCCCCCAAATCTGAATGATGAGGAAACTACACAGCGGATGGAAGACAGTATTGAGAGTGCAATTCGCTGTTTAGAACTCTTAGAAGACAAAGAGGACCCACCTGCAGTTTATGTGGCTATTCACGGTCACGACTATGAAACAATTAATTGGTACGTTGGGACCTTTTTAGACCGTACAAAACACTTAGAGAAATCGTTCGAAGGGTTCGCGGTCGGATCTCTAGTTCCGTTACGGACAAACATCGGAACTCTTGTTGATATTGTACAAGGTGCAAAAGATGCAATTCCAGAGAATCGTGTCGATGACCTTGGACTCCATTTGTTTGGAATCAGTGGTAAGTTCACGGCTCTCCTTGCATTGCTTGGTGCAGACTCTTTTGATTCTTCAACCTATATGCGTGCCGCTCAGTTCAAGAAATTTATCAATATGGAAATTGGTGTCACTGACCGTGCAACAGTTCGGAATCCGAATGTATTAGACCATGACCTCAGTGACTTCGGTGTAGATATCGAGCAATCAGACGAAACCCGCAGGGAGACTAATTGGTCGAAATTTACAGCTGACAAATTGCCAGACGATTGGGGATGTGAGTGCCCTGCATGCTCGAAATTAGGTGATATTGGATTTGAACAAATGCAACAAACTCTCTATGAAAGCGATTCATACGACGAAAGTGGTTCATATATGAAAAGTGACTTTTATGCACTTATTGGGTATCATAATTTCCACGTCTACCAAAAAGAAATGAATTATGTACGAAGTTTAATCAAACAGGGAGATGGTAAACTCCTCGAATACGTTGCAAAAATGGCACGAAATGATGTAGAAAATGTTCGAGAAGGATTAAAGAAAGCAACTATCAGAGATACTGACCTAGCCAAACAATTGAAAGAGCTTGGTTACAACCGATTGGTAGCGACAAAAAAAGAGGGAGAACAAAAGCGACTAGATGTCGACACACCAATCGAAACTCAAGAAATCTCTTTAGAATATACCCCGGAAGATTTCAACATTCTTGAGCGTGACGACTATTCACCTGCCAATAAAAAGGTACTACTATTACTACCATGCAGTCAAGCAAAGCCGTATTCAAAATCACGTACCCATCGCGTCGTTGCAGACGTAACTAGAACATGGCATGATGAGATACATAAGGTTTCCATCTCTGGCATGTATGGTCCTGTTCCGCAGCAATTTGAGAACCTATCACAGGTCAGATCTTATGAATATGTATTAACTAATGTGGAATCAGACCGTCAGGATCTTGTTGTCGATCGACTCGTAGCATATCTTGAACAATACGGAAATGAATTTGACACAATTGTAGGCTATGCGACTAGTAGGACATATCGGTCAGTTATTTCTCGTGCGCTTGACTCATATGGTGATGGTATCGTCTTCCCTAGAGAGCCAGAAATGAGGTCCTTGACAGAACATTTTCGAGCCACAAACCTACAAGAATTATCTAATTACCTTAACGAAGAGTTTTCCAGGAAAAATGACAAATAAATCCATAAATTCAAATAATACAAAATAACTTCAGAGACTCTACTACTGTTCAATTTCATTACAGACTGATGTGAGGGCTTCATCAGCAGCCTCTTTCCAGTGCACTGGCCACTCTTCACCTCGTTTTGGCGGATCAAAGGGAAATTCGATCGAACGATACGATAGCCGGTTAAATGTCTTTGCTGCCATTTCACCAACAAATTCAGCATTTTTTCGTTTAGAACTGTAGTCCCCTCGACTAGTCTTATAATACTTGGTGAAGATATGGAATACAGTAACATATTTTGCATCAATATTGCCTGTGTTGAAGTGGCGAAACAGTTTAGCAGCATTATCTGCGGGATCCGCACGCCTCCATTCTAGTTCTATCAAATAGAGCTGGTTATTGCCAATGCCTGCAAGGTCTACTGGCGTTCCTGAGATTTTATACTCTGTTTCCCAAACTTGATTTGTGTAATTTTCAGACAGAAAATCACAGAAATATTCTTGAACCGTTGTTGCAAACCTCCCCATAAAAATACCAAAGAATCTGGGTTTAAATAATAATTGATTGGTTTATATACTATTATTTAATCAAAAATCACACTTCAATTTAAAACAGTTGCTAACAATCACCAATAACTCTCAAATAAGCAAGATTCGGTTCTGTTGAAATACTTAAAAACTGATAAGAGCTGCGTGTTGAATGCAGGGCGCGAGTCTTGCAACGGGCACTGGTTGAGTGAGGACGCTTGTGATCTCTCTTTACAGAAACCTATTGTACGTCTCTGATAGAGCCAGTGGAGCAGTTTCGAGCTCAGAAGGCTCAGTACGCGAGGGCAATTACGACCCTGATAATTGATCCACTGCCATCCTATTCACTACAAGAACCCGCAATCGATTGCTGCCAGTCCGCACTAAAGCAGTTAGCGAGCCAAATCAAGATTCTGCAGGCATCTGAATTAGAAAGTAAATTGCAGAAGCTGTTGGAGCATGTTGTCGATCAGTCGCCGGATTGATGACTCAGGTATCATTTTTGAATTCTTAATTTTAGACTTGTGAAGTCTGTTGAGTCCTTATGACCGCCGGTTGGGCAAGTTCGACGATAGTTCCCAGTCTGTCAAAGTTTGGTCGAGTCTCCGTTCAAAAAACAACACGGGGAGAGTACAAAGATGATTGAGGATGGAGTAGCGGCGGTTCATCACCGCCATACAGCCACCGTCGCTATGGCTCGGTTAGACGTGAGTTCCCGTGAAGTGTCAGCATCCATGGCCGCAGACTTGAGCCTTCTACCACTCGGGGTTCGTCCGGAAAACTATAATCATAGAGACATCTAATTTGAGGTTGAGAATGGGTCACAAAAGATATTGTCAGCCAAGACGCCTCCAATGACTGAGGTGACACCTTGCCCAGTGCTTGGGTGTTCATTCGAGGCACCGATTAACGAAGTCATCACCCACGTAGAAGGTTCCTCTTGCGTGGATCATGCATGGAAATCACTCGGGTACAAGAACAGTGATGAGTTCCGGGGTGAAGCACATCATCTGGTGGGTAAAGAGTTGGAGGAATTGGGAGAGAAAAGCCGTAGCGTTGGCAGCTTCGAAACTGCGATCAAGAGTTTTGAACGTGCTAATTGGCATTACCAACAGGCGAGGTTAATTTCGCCTGTTCACAAGTTGTCTCTCGATAACAAGTACAGAGATGTTCTCTCTACGATCTCTGAAGTCGAACAGGAGAAGCAAACTCAGGAAGTAGACGACCTTCTTGATGAGGCAGAACTCATTGCAGAAGAAGCATACTCAACACATCTTGAGGTTGATCCGAATTTAATATCTAAGGCGTACAGACAATCCATCGGAACACTTGAACGAGCGCTCATGAAAGCGGAGACGGACGTACCTGAACGCATACCCGAAATTAAACGTCGGCTCCAGCGAGTTTATTTACTTCAAAGAAGTCAAAAACTCTCTGGCGGACTTAGAGAATTCAGAGAACTTGTCAGTTTAGCTCGTGAACACGTCTCTGAAGGGGACCGAGCATTCAAGCAGCGGAATCACGAAGCAGCTCTCAGGAAGTATACTGCTGCAAGCCAGTGCTACGAGTCAATGGGTGAGTTCTTTCACGACTTCACGTTCAATGAACCAACAGATGACCCGACAGTCTGTGACGTTTGCCATCGACAGTTTGAGCAGGAGTTACTGTACTGGACTATTGAATTTGACTCCTCTCTTCAAGTCTGCCCTTCGTGTGCGCAGTTTGGTAGTGAGGGGGTACTTCCAACACCGAAAGAAACTGAAGAAGAACACCGGATAATTATTGAGAACATTGAAAATATTTCTAAGGGAGATATCGGTGTTAATTGGACATCTGTCCCCCAGCAAGAATCGAGCTTTTCTGCTGAAAGAAGCGACAAGAATGAGAGGAACACTCAACAGATGTTGATCCAATTAACAGGTACTGTCCAACAGCTTGGACGTATTCCTACTGCAGAAGATTTAGACGAGCATACGGACTTCGGCTTTCTCGAGTATCGAGACGAATTTGGAAGTATTCCTGATGCAGTTGAAGAAACTGGATTCGAGCTCTCAAAGTAGCATACGCTGGTTACTCGAACCAATTAAATGTGAGATAGAGACTGAGGTCGCTTGTCTCTGTGACAATCAGTTGTAAAGAGCTGACACACTCCCTGCCGTAAACAGTAGTTGCTGAACCAAACGTCACTAGATATTTTCAAGCAATGAGTGTGCCCGTTGGACGTAGCTGTTCGCGCTCCAACTTCGAGAGATACTGATATCATTGAGGATGGCGCGTGCCTCAACGGGTATCAATTGCTCTGTTCGGACAAAAATCGAGAGTAGTGTCGGCGTCGTCACGAGCCACGTATCCACCAGCGAAGCGTGAATGAGACCAAGACAATTGAATTCATCACAGAGGACAAGGGCGGCGTCAATTTTGTTTGCGAGTGTTACCGCGGCATTCTCCCTATCATCAAGTGGGAACTCGGCATCTAATTAAAAACGACCATTTTACCGCAATCCAGGAGAAAGCCTCGTACTTCAGCGCGCGGAGAATGTCAACCTTAGGCGAACAATTAATCCGGTGTGGATGACACGTTAGTATGTGTCCTCTCAATGATTATTTACGAAAATACGGCGCAGGGATTCATGAATGATGTCGCTCGGAACGAGATCGCCGATCGAATTCAGTCTGGATTTCAACGGCAGGGCGTCGGTGGTGCGAGTCCCAACGAGATCCGATCGTGGAAGAACTCCCTGCAGTACATGATGAACGTTCTCTATGACTCCGAGATTCCGGACCAAACTGAGGTTGCGATCGAGTTCCAGATCCCACTAACCTCCCGGCGTGTTGATTTCATGATTTTAGGACGAGATAATGCAGGACACAAGAATCTCGGCGTGATTGAGTTAAAACAGTGGGAGGGGACAACAACAGAAGCAGTACGGAATAAAGATGGAATCATCAAAACACTACTTGGAGGCGGAATCCGTGAGACGACACATCCGAGCTATCAGGCGTGGTCATATTCAAAACTAATTGAGGATTTCAATACAAAAGTTGAGCAAGACGATATCAATCTGTGTCCGCTTGCATACCTCCATAATTTTGATACCCAGTATCGAGACCGGATTGACAATGAGACCTACAAGCCGTATACGACGCGAGCACCAGTATTTCTTCGACAGGACGTAGGGAGCCTCTCGACATATCTTGAATCGAAAATTCAAGCTCATGAGAGTGAGACATCAATTCGAGATGTAGCGAGCGCGGAATTGAGACCAAATCGCAAGTTGCAGGATTCGTTGGGCGAGATGCTGGAATCGAACGATGAGTTCACACTCATTGATTCGCAAAAAGTCGTCTTTGAACGTGCTGTCGAACTCGCCGAACAAGCCAATACTACCGACACAAAAAACGTGCTGATTGTTGAGGGTGGTCCCGGAACCGGGAAGACAGTCGTCGCAATAAACATTCTTGCTGAACTGATCCAGCAAGGCCTAACCTCCCAGTACGTCTCCAAAAATCGGGCTCCACGCGAAGTCTACAAAGAGAAGCTACGTAGTGGCATGCTCGTCAAAGAGATTGATCACCTCTTCACGGGTGCTGGAAGCTATGTTTCGACCGCATCCAATCAACTGCCGGCGCTGATTGCAGATGAGGCCCATCGACTCAACGAGAAATCAAACTTCTTTGGAAAGGGAGAAAATCAGATCATGGAGATCATCAATGCAGCGCAGTTTTCCGCGTTCTTCATTGATGAGAAGCAACGCGTTCACATCAACGATATCGGCTCAAAACAAGAGATCAAGAAGTTTGCAGACGAGCTGGGTGCAGAACTTGAAACGCTGAAACTCGAGGCACAGTTCCGATGTAGTGGGTCAGATGGCTATATTTCGTGGGTAGATGATGTCCTAGAAATTAGAGATACAGCGAACGCTGATGGCTTCGACTTGGAGTTCGATGTGAGACTCTACGACGATCCACAACGGATGCACGACGAGATCGCACAGAAAGATGCTCAGGGGACACTCTCGCGTGTCGTTGCAGGGTACTGCTGGGAGTGGGACAAAGAAGGCAGAGACGATTCTTCGTATTACGATATTGAGATCGGCGACTACAGGAAAAGTTGGAACCGAGATGGGGGCGACCCATGGGCGATCGACGAAGGATCGATCGACGAAGTTGGGTGTATCCACACGTGTCAAGGGCTTGAATTTGATTACGCAGGTGTCATTATCGGGCCCGATCTCAAGTACAGAAACGGGCAAATCGTCACCGATCATGAAGGGCGGGCGAGCACCGATCGATCGCTATTTGGCGTCAAAAAGATGCTTCGAGAAGAGCCGGAGCAAGCGGGTAAGATCATTGATGAAGTCATCAAAAATACGTATCGGACGCTTCTGAGCCGTGGTCTCAAAGGGTGTTACATCTACTGTTGTGACGATCAACTTCGAGAGTATCTACGAGATCGACTTGCCAATATCAATGCCACCACAGAGACGTAGCTAATTGTAACATCCTCCTCACCGTGAGCGGCGTCACAAGACGCTTGCGTCTTGTTGGCCAATCAGAACACATGTGTTCTGATGACGGAGCTTCCCACAAGCGGAGGCTTGCTGGTTTGGGAGATTTACGATTTAACATCCTCGATGGAATGCTGGTATAGTTTTTGTGTAAGCTCTTAATTCCCGCTTGGGAACCTCTGGAAGCTGTTAACCATTCGTGGTGACACCCCTACCCGTGGACACCACCTGTCTTCGGCCGATCGTGTGTCTCGTCTACTGAGGGATTACCAAACTCCCCGGGAATCGAGACATCACTGGGGAAGATGATCCGTCGTTCCACATACGAGAGGCCATTCTTTCGTTCAGTCTTGCGTCTGATTGCTACTCTGTTCTTTGTGAGGGCCAACAACGCGTCGATCGTTCGTGAGACAAGTTTCGTTGCATAAACGGGATATTCCGTCCTAACAAGATTTATTACGCTATATTACCTGATGTGAGTATGGAAGAACCAGGCTCTGAGCTACTGGCTGATGCTGAGGAGCGAAGTAAATCGCCAGACTTCGACGCTCTGGTCTCGCCAGAGGAGCTTGTTCGGGGAGAACGGACACGGGACGACTTTTTTGATGCTGTTCTGGGACTCACTAGTCCAGCTACCGCCAGCGAAGTTGCTGATCTCGCAGGCCACGGTGTCGACGCTGCAAGAGAGTATCTTGAGTGGTTCGAAAGAATGGGTATTGTAAGGCAGATCACCGAATCGCCAGCCACGTACGAGCGGAACCAGTCGTACTTGAACTGGCGGCGCATCCAGACACTCCAAGATAAATATTCGCCAGCGGAGCTTGTTGAGTTCTTGAAAGCCGAGACTGTACGGGCTGAGGATTTAGCTGAGAAGTTCGACGTCGCATCACCGGACGCGGTTTCTATCTCACAGCATGCGGTAGCTACTACCCAACCGATAGAAGCGGTTTGGGAGGACGTTTCTGCGTGGAAGACGGCTCGGCGTCGAGTTGTGCTCCTTGAACGAGCGTTAGCAACCGAGTCGATCGACGCTGCTGATCAGCGAACAACAGTATGACAGGACAAGATGGGAGCAAAAGAACTCACTCGGTTTCAGGTGCTCCTGTTGATTTTGACCGCTTAGACGTCATCCGAGATCGATTTGCTACAGACGATCGATTCACACAAATAGTCGATCGACCTGAATTCGCCCCTGAACGGCTAGTTTGTGTGTACGATACACGATTTTACCCTCCAAGCGTCCAAAATGCTCAGATTGAAATCGTCTGGTTTGAGAACGGTGACTTCTCGCTTCACTACCACGAAGATTATGAACAAGAACAATTCGATCATCGATGGGACCGTCATCCATCGGGTCACAACACTCGCGACCACATCCACCCTGGTCCAAATGCACCGACACCAGGAGATGATTCATCGCATCCCAGCGATTGGCGTGACGTTCTCTCGATAGCTCTTTCCGAGATTGAAGCCCGTCAACGTGCATTTTGGGAGGAACAATGCTAATACGCCATCGTCTCGCAAGAGGAGTTCGAACGCCGATTGGAGACCTTGCTGGGCACTGATGCTGTAACGGAAAATAATAGAGAGCAACAACCCGATCGCAATCGTGTGACTGACCTGAATATTGAGGAAGAACTTGAGAACCTCGATCGAGCGTGAGGCCAACCTTAGCCGATCATTCACTAACTCTCGTTACTTAAACAATCCAAATCCGAATCAATGACTCACACGGAATCGTCGAAGACAAGGGACCAACCAAGCTCTTCCGACATCTTCATACAAAAAGGGAATCCACCGATTACCACGGCGAGGGGCGTTCGAAGTTAGCAAACACTCGCTGCGTTGGCTCACTTGGACTGTTTAACAATGTCAGTATATATAACCCCGCTTACAGCTCCGACCGGGAACGTTACCCACCACGTGAGCAGAAATGCGATATAGATGACGCCAAACGAGAAGGCTGCTGCACTCAGGGGATCGCTACCGGATAGCCCGAGAGTAGCAGTTGCTGTCAAAATAAGCATGAGGGCCAGCAGGCTACCAACGTACGTCCCAAGTGTGCCAAATATACCAGCAACAGCTCCGAAAAACGGGATCTCTGAAGGCAGGATTCGCCAAACAACCACACCGGCGACAAGCGCAGTCGGGACTACGACCGGGACCGCAAGTCCGGTGAACGCAAACCACACGACCCCGTCGTTCGACGACAACAATCCTACGGTCTCACCGACGATTGCTCCAGTAGCAAATAGAAGCGATGCGCCGAGGGCGGCACTTGCTGCTGCATAGCCTGCGCCGACGTCCGGGCGATTTGCGCCGGGAAGCCTTCCAGGTCCGTATCGAGTACAAACATGGTGGAGAGGCTCTGTGGGGAGGGACACCATACATACATTTCAACGAGTAAGTGTAAAGAATTTCCCCCGAACGAATTTGAATGACTGATACCGAAGAGAGACGCACGCTTGCGAGGGCCGATCATCGCGATATCTTGACGTCGATACGAACCGTTTGGAGGGTGATCAACCGAGAGGGGGGGATGGGGATATGTGGTATCTGTGCGCATATATCATAAGAATAATCTTATTGTTCCCAGCATCGCCCACGCTTCGATATGGACGATCCCATTCTTTATTTTGTGACTTTTTCGTGACTCCCCTCACGCCTGAAGTCGCGGGCTTGCCTCACTGAGCATAAAGAACCAGCCCCTGAACACCACCTCGATCGAGATGAGTCAAGCGAGCCTCCAAATTTTGATACCTCCGACCGAGCCTCTAACTCACGTTCAAGCTCCAGACGCCGATCGCGTTCACTAGAAAACTTCTCCTCAAGTGACTCATTCTCCTCAACAAGCGACTGAACCCGATCAGTGAACTCATTTCATTGACTCGATTCAAATAGAACCGTTGCTTAACTCCAGCGACAAGAATGTGCACCTGTTGGATCTTGAAGCCAACAGACATCCCCTGCTGACAATTTATCCGCGAACTTTAAAATATCAACCTCTAAGAGTGGTTATGATCCGACCGTTATTGAACTGGCTACCTAAATCAGACACACAAGAACATCAGGACGAATCAACCGCGTCCGACGCCATGACAGAAGATCAACGTTCCACTGCACCGCTCTACCAGCCTGCGACAAGTGCACTCCAAACTGACGGAGGAGAACACCAGTTCTTCGATCGGATCGAAGACTATCCGTACACACATTATACTGATGCGATCGGTGATGCAAAACAGTTGACCTATCGTGATCAGTATGAGGAGGCTGAAGCGCTCTTGTTGTGGTGCATTGAATTTATAGAAGCAGAATCAACGGTTAAAAGATACCGAGAGCTCCCGAAGGCGTACTACAGACGTCTTGCAACCATCTATCGAGCGCAAGACCGACAGATGGACGAGATTGCACTCATAGAGCGATACATGGCTGCAACTGACGAGATTGGTGGCACAGCAGATGCAGAACTTATCAATCGGCTTGAGACAGCCCAAGAAATGAGTCAAAACGATTGAGACAGATTGACCTCCTCCCGCGCCTAAAGTCGCGGGAATCCCACCATGGGATTTCAGGCCGAGCGCGGCCCTAAGGTTTCAAGACGCATACGTTCCAAGCGTCTCTTGCTGGGTGTCAGCATCGGCTTGGCTGTCTTGTGGGACGGTCAAACGTCCCCCTTCCTCAGCCGAGTCATCGCCACTCGTGTCTTCTCTTGAGTAGCTCTCTCCGCTGAGGTCAAGCGAATCGGAGATTCGCGTACTCGTCGAAAATCCTTGATTTTCGAGATAGCGATCTGCAATATTGAGTGCGGCGTTAACGTCTGCTTGGTACTCAGAAACCCAACACTCCGAGTTGGAACATTTGAATGTCGCCTGCTTTGGACGGTATCCCTGTTCTCCGCAACAGTGGCACGTCTTCGAGGCGTACGCGGGATTCACGTTGAGTAGGTACCTATTGTGTGATAGGCACCTATTATAAAATTGGTTATACGCCCTGTTTGCGAAATCGAACGACATCAACGTCGATCGGAAGTGTCTCGAAGTCGTCATCAGCACCGGCGATGAGCGTCGCATCCCGCTCGTGGGCGAGTGCAACGCCATGAGCGTCCGCGAACGAGATGTGACCGTCTGCTTTCACCTCGGCGGCAAGCTGCCAGCCAGCCCGTTCAATTTGAACACCCCACCGTTCAAGCGCACGGAGATCGCGATCGGCAGTTCGAAGTGAGTCTGTCGTTGGTTTGTCGTCAATACCTTCGAAGCGTGCAACGAGATAGAGTACCTCACCAGCGTTGGTCTCTGCCAGCAGTCCTTCGGCAGCCCCATCACGAACACTTCGAAGATATTCTTCGACGACATCTCGGCCTGGCTCGCCGTAGAGGTATGCGATGATTGCTTCAGTGTCAAAGACGTACCGATCGCTCATTTGTTTTCCGTGTCAGTCGGTCGAAGCCTGTCAGCACGGGCCTCTTCACGTCGGTGTTCCACATGTTTCAGTTCGCGAACTCGCTCGATCATGTCGCCACGCTTTCGATCGGTGTCGGCGTGAATCCCACCTAACTCTTCAAGTGATGGAATTGGTTCGACGACAATCCGCTCTTCTTCCTCGTAGATGAACACCTCACCGGGTGTGTCGATCCCGAACTTCTCTCGGAGCGCTTTTGGGATTGTCGCCTGTCCCTTCTGTGAGACGCGTACAACCTCTGGTTTACGAGTACTACTTAACATAATATGTTGTACTAAAACGTCTAAGTACTACTAATTATCGGTGGGGAAATATCTCAGCACATTCAATTAACCGGTGGCGAAGGGTCTGTACGCGTCGTCGACGTTATTCTCACAGTACAACAGACTGATCGATCGCGTTGAGCAGTTCGTCAATTTCGATCTTGGATCGCTTCGCTAGAATCACTTTTTCTCAATTATGTAAAACAAATACAATTATTTGAGCATTGGAAGCCGGAAGAGCACCCAGGAATGACTGAATTGGATCCAAAAGCGTGGGAAGACACGTACAGTGGACGCGAGCGTATCCGGATAAAGGCCTCACGGGAGACTATTTTTATCATTGGTTCGGTTGAAAACAGAATCTATCTCTCTTAGACTGACTTTCGGGCCAATATTTATTTTACAAAACTACTTTTTTAAACAACAAAATGATAACTTTTAACAACGAATTTTGCTTTTACTATATCTTATAACACTTTTTCTGAAATAGATTTATGACAGTGTGTGTAATTTTTTTGTGTGTAGGTTAATAATCAATGCCCGAGATTGCCTTTGAAGTTGACGTTGACAGCCCCCCGAGCGAGCAGCCGGATGCCAAACCGTTCAACCGATGGCATCCAGATATTCCAGCAGTGGTAGAAGCCGACCCCGGCGAAACGATGCGATTGGAGGCTCTTGATTGGACCGGCGGACAGATCAAAGACGATGATAACGCGAACGATGTCCGAGATGTAGACCTCAGTCAGGTTCACTATTTAGCCGGACCAGTGCACGTAAACGGTGCAGGGCCTGGAGATCTTCTCAAAGTCGAATTCCTCGATATGGGTCCACTCAATAATCGTTCAGAGTTCGGATTCACAGGCACCTTCTCCCAACAGAATGGCGGTGGATTCCTCACAGACCACTTCCCGAACGCCACAAAATCGATCTGGAACCTCGAAGGCTACACAGTGTCGTCTCGCCATATTCCAGATGTTCGCTACGAAGGAAAAATTCACCCCGGTCTTGCTGGCTGTGCGCCGAGCCAAGAGCTCCTCGAAGAGTGGAACAAACGTGAACAAGAGTTGATCGACAAACACGCTGAAGATCCGGAATCGATACCAAATCACCCAACAGGGAAAGCGGAACCTGGTGTCGCAAATCCCCCGACTCCAGAAGGAGCAATGATGGGTGAAATGGATCCCGAGGAAGCCGAAGCAGCTGCCGAAGAGGCTGCTCGTACGGTTCCACCACGTGAACATGGTGGTAACCACGACATCAAAGATCTCTCAATAGGGTCTACAGTCTATTTCCCTGTCTACGTTGAAGGTGCAAAATTTGCACTCGGAGACTTCCATGCCTCTCAGGGAGACGGCGAAATCACCTTCTGTGGGGCAATTGAGATGGCAGGGTATGCTGACGTGAAGTTCGATGTGATCAAAAACGGGATGGAAAAACACGGCGTCGACCATCCAATCTTTGAGCCAGGTCACCGAGGACCCACGTTTGAGGACTACGTCACCTTCTGTGGGTACTCGGTCACCGAAGACGGCGAACAGAAATACATCGATTCTCATATCGCCTACCGGCGTGCCTCACTGCAGGCAATCGATTACCTCAAAAAGTTCGGCTACACTGGCGAACAAGCCTACCACATTCTCGGAACCGTTCCGGTTGAAGGTAGACAGAGTGGTGTCGTTGACATTCCCAACGCCTGTTCGACACTTGCCGTTCCGAAAGGGGCCTTCGAGTTTGACATCTCTCCCAGCGGTCTCGGAGACAATAGTACAGACCGCGGTAACGTCTGCGTGACTGACAATCCACTGTCGTAACTCTCTTACCACCCGTATTTTATAAATGGCAACCACTCCCAAATCTACTGATAGCGTTGATTTTGAGCCTGTTGAGTCCGAACCGATCGAATCGGGAATTACACTCGCGGAGGCAATTCATACGACGCTTGGACCGAACGGAATGGACAAGATGCTGGTCGGCTCCAATGGCCGAGTTATTGTTACCAACAATGGATCCAGTATCCTTGAGCGGTTAGATATCACTCAACCGATTGGTAAAGTCTTGGAGAACATGGTCCAGATTCAACAGCAGGCGGTTGGTGATGGGACCACAACTTCGCTAGTGCTTATCGGAGCACTTCTATCGAACGCCCAATCGCTCAGAGAAGACGGACTCCATCCGACAACCATTATTGAAGGATATCATCAAGCCGCTATATTCGCTCAGGGGCAACTTCCGAATTACATACTTAGTCTCTCAAGTAACGGTGATAAGCGTCTCCAGAGCGTTGCGGAGACGGCTGTAACAGGTCGGTGGGACGATCAGTCGACTGAATTATTCGCTTCACGTACGGTCTTGGCCCTCCGTGCAGTCGATTTCGAACCGCATCGACTTTCGATTGATGCTTATCCTGGTGGCGAACTCAGCGAGTCTCATATTATCGATGGAATCCTTGTGGATCTCGATACGTCCTCAACAACGATCGAAGTGCTCGATTCGTATGGCTTCCAGAGTTTCAACAGACCACGTATCGCATTGGTGGGATCCGAACTCACCGTTGACACTCCCAACCGTGTCGAGAGAGCTTCGCTTACGGATCCACAACAGGTAAATGCGTTCCGAAAATATGAACAGACGGTTCGGGACACAGTCGTCCATCAGCTGCGTGCGGTAGAAACAGATATTGTTTTCTGTCAAAAATCGGTCGACAAGGAGATCCGTTCTAAGTTGGCTTCCGAAGGTATTCTCGCCGTCGAACGCACGCGGCAAGACGAGTTTGATGCCATCGCTCGGTCCACAGGGGCAACCGTTCTCCAGTCAGTCGACGAGCTGACTCAGCAGGCTATTGGCTATGCTGAATCAGTAAGACAACGACAGTTTGGATCGGCGAACGTGCTCACTATCTCTGGTCAGAACAAAGAGTCGCACGCAACGCTCTGTATGCGAGGTGGAACTCCCCATGTTTCAGATGAGATAGAACGCATCACACAGACGTGTTCGACAGTCATCCAACACGCACATAGAGATGGGTCAGTGATAGCTGGAGGTGGAGCCACAGCGATGGCGCTGGCTCAAGACCTCTTGGCGTTCGCCGATAGTGTATCCGGTAGGCAGCAACTTGCAATCAGAGAATTTGCTGACGCTCTTGAACGGGTTCCAAGGGTACTCGCAACGAATGCAGGGAACAATCCGATAGACACGCTCGCGGTTCTTCGCAACCGACACAACGACGGTAACTCTAGCGTTGGCATCAGTCGGTCTGGGACGCCACGCGATATGAGCGAAGCTGGCGTTTTAGAGCCACGTGTGGTTTTTGAACACAGCTTACGTACTGCGTTCGAAGCCGCATCGATGGTGCTCCGTATTGATTCAGTTGAAACAGCCGCCGAGTCGAAATCGGATCATCACCATTCCGACTGTCATGGGGGTTGTGATCACCATGATCACTCAGGAACGGCGCACCACTCCAGTGGCGGTTATCCGTGGGCCCTGAGTCATTGATTTGCTAGATTTCCGCTATTTGGTGGACGAGGATACGTAGAAGATGGCTGTTCGCTGCTCTGAAATCCATACTAGCGATCGTCAATGCTTCCAGTGGTAGGAGTGTAATTGCTACTCCAACAACAGGAAGGCTCAGCAGTTGGTGAGATAGCGAGAACGACTCTACATGATTTTGATATCTAGACTGAATCCTACCACAGGTTCCTATCTTTAAACAGCGAGAGAATCCCGCCGTTTACGGCGTCCTCAGAACGCAAGCGTTCTGACGGGCATCGCAAACCGAAGGTTTGCTCAACGGGCGTGAATCGCGTCACTTGACTACTCAATCCACCGCTCGATCGCAGGATGGATATTCAACGCTAATACGAATGGCACTGTCTAGATAAGCCAGTTTGAGAAGCGAGCAGTTCGTGGTTTGAGTTGTCTATGCTGTCACCAGAACTGCTCACGGAGACGTTGGATACGACAAATCTTGAATGTTGGGAGCGTGAGCGGACAGCAACACCCGTCAGGGTGTTTGCCGTCCGCCTCCACGCGACCGGTTGTTCTCTCAGAGAAACACAAGAAATTCTTCGGCTATTCGGCGTAGAACGTTCTCATCAAGCGATTTGGCAGTGGGTGCATCAAATTTCTGACGCCGTTCCCGACCCGCCTGAGGTGAAGCCGAAGCGGGTCGCGGTTGACGAGACCGCTGTCAAAATTAACGGCGAGTTGTGTTGGTTGTATACTGCAATAGACCTTGACTCAAAATTGATTCTTGACGCTGAATTGTTCGGACGGCATGGCACTGATCCAGCGGCTGCGTTTCTTTATCGCCTTGCCGAGAAACACGATCTCTCTGACGATCCCCAGAAACAGCGTTTCTGGTGTGCCCACAAGACGTTCGTCTTGTGAAGGCCGTGTTTCTCGTCGACGGCTTTGGCTATCAGACTGCCCTTGCTCGATTAGGATTACGCGGTCGCCGAAACTATACTGACAGAAACCTCATTGAAAAATGGTTTCAGACACTCAAACAACCCATCGACCGCTTCTATCACTCATGGGTGGGCAGTCGGAGAAGCGTTCGCCAATGGATTGAACAGTTTGTACATTATTATAACCATCAACGACCGCACCAATCGCTAGATAATCGAACGCCAGCTGAGGAGGTTCTTAAATAGACAGTGCCGCGCTGAGCAGTTCGTCAATTTCGATCCTTGATCGCTTCGCTAGAATCATTTGTTCTCAATTATATAGAACAAACAAAATTATTTGAGTATTGACCCCGTAAGAGCACCTAGAGATGACTGAATTGGATCCAAAAGCGTGGGAAGACACGTACAGTGGACGTGAGCGTATCCGGATGGTCGTAGAAACACTCGACGAGCCCGCGACGGTCTCTGACATCGCAGAGAGTGCGAATGTTGCATGGGGGACCGCAGATAGCGAATTAACGAATTTGCAGACTAAAAAGAAGGTCAAAGAACACACAACCGATGGAAAAACAAAGTATGGACCTAACCCTGTCCAGATACTCGTCGAAGAGATCTTAGATCTCATTAGTGAAAATACCCGAGCCGAGTTGGAGTCTACTCTTATTACATACAAATCACAAATCGAGTCCTTGCAAGATGAATACGATGTTAAGACGCAGTCTGAACTCCGGGACGAATTTGTGAGAGACGATCGCTCCACAGAGCAACTGAGAGAGATCAGAGATGTAGTATCAACATGGGAAACACTAGAAGCCGAAATCAGTCTCACAAAGCACGCTCTTCAACTCTATGAGGATGTCTCTCGTCTTTCGGATTCAACTGATGATAACCACCCTGTTACTGCATAATATAAATGATTTTTCTTGCTAACAGAGACAGCCTCCGAAACAAACGAGTACACCGTCGAATCGCCAATCGATTTCAGACGGATGCCACATTTGACTCTGTCCAACTCCGAGTTGCAACACATCGTGAACCTGGGCCATATCGAGTCGTTGTAGAGACCGATCCACGGGTGTTGTTGAGCGAGAGTAAATATCCAACGAAGATTGTTCGACTTGAAATTGGATTTGATGTAGAGGGATCTGCTACCCATGATTTCTATTGGTTTAATTGGGTTGAGCCGGAGAGGAATCTCCTTTTTGGCTGGCATCAAGATACTGACCATCCTGAACATGGGGAAGTTCACTTTCAAATTAACCAGCCAGACGTTGAGGTATTCCGTAAGCGCGCTGAATTCCTTAATAAACATCCGATGGCTGTTGTAGAAAGCCGATTAGCTCAGCTTCCAGATATCGTTCGCACAGTGGGTTGCAAAGATGGGCCTCCTTTTGATCTTGACTAGGTATCGACCAACTGCGTTTGTGACGTATGTTCCTCAGTCATCGGCGTGCTGGTATGGCCCTGCTCAATCGCTCGATCGTGAACATCTACCTCAAACGTGAGGCCTTCGAGCAGCGGGTCGAAGTCTTTCACGACAGCAATAATTCGCTCGATCGCTTTTCAACTGCATCATACGCATTCTCAATCCACGCTGGAAACGATCGGTTTGATTCCCACATTGTCATCCCTCGAAACTATATTCTGAGAACTCAGTTGACCCACAGTCAGTGAGAGCAATTTGCTTGTTGGTCGATGACTGATGAACCACAGTGCCGACACTCTACGTAGTGGGAACTCTCCGATCGTTTTTGTGGCTTCAGCACTAAAATTAAATCTCTACATTATGAGCGATCGGTCTGAGTCGATGCGGCAGTCGAAAGCGTACAAACGTCTCTACGACGTCATTCATACCAACGAAGAACCCCTTCACGATCGTCTCGAAAATGCACTTGAAATTGGTGTTGAACATTTCGGTGTCGATGTTGGATATATCACACAGCTGGATCCTGAAAAAGACCACTTAGAGATTATTGTGAGCACCAATTCAGAGACGCAACCAAGTCTCAAAGGGCTTTCAGACACACTCTCAAATACATTTTGTCAACGTACGATCGAAAATGAAGCAGTATTTGCATTTCCAGACGTTTCTACTGTCGGCCTAGAGAATCATCCAGCAACACAAAAATATGGCGTACATTGTTATCACGGTGCCCCGATCGTTGTCGACGGTGAGCCATATGGAACAGTGTGTTTTGCTGCGCAAGCTGCCAGAGAAACAGCGTTTACCGAACAAGAAAAATCATTCAGCCACCTGATTGCGAGTATTGTTGGCTACGAATTTGAGCAACAGGACTACGAATCCAAACTGTCCACACGAGAAGAAGAATTACAAAAACATGCAGAGATCAATCGTGCTCTTACCGATATCAATTTCAATGTCACTTTCCGGACAGATCGAAGTGGACAAATAACATATACATCCTCATCAGCTGAAGAGTTGATCGGCTACACAAAGCGCGAGTTGGAAGGTACGTTTGTTGGATCACTGTACGCCGAAGAGTATGGCTCGATTGACGTCCAAGGTATGCTCGACAGAGCGCTCTCGGGTGAAACTGTTGAGGAGTGGGACTTTCCGATCGAGAAGCGCAATGGAGAGATATGTTATGTTGATTTTCGGGGAGCACCAATCTATGACACTACAGTTACAGTTGAAGATCGATCGACAACTGATATTATCGGCGTCCAAGGGATCATTCGCGATGCAACCGACCGTCGCCGCAGACAAGGCTTCATGAGCGTTATTCATCGCGTCTTACGGCACAACCTGCGGAATGATGTTGGCGTTATTCGAGGGTATTCGGATATGCTTGAACAGACTGTTGCTAATGACGCTGATGCACGTCTAGCACTCGATCGGATTCAAACAGCTGCCGATCGGTTGCTTGATATTAGTGAAACCGCGCAAAATCTTCAGCGCAATGTGAAAACAGCAACTAGTTTAAAAGAAACACGACTAAAGCCGATTCTCAACCGGGTTGTAACGGAAGTTCAGTCGGAATACCCCGCTGCGACGATCAACCTAAATACACCAGTGAATGTCGTTGTATACACATCACCACGTATCGAAACTGCACTGAAAGAACTCATCGAAAATGCTGCAAAGCATAGTGGTGAGTCACCCACTGTACCGATCTCGATCGAGAAAGGACATGAGAGCACAACAATCTTTGTGAGTGATGATGGTCCAGGATTGCCTGAGAGTGAAAAAACGGTGTTAGAACGCGGCAACGAAACACCACTGGTACATGGTACTGGACTTGGGCTTTGGATGGCGTACTGGGCTATAACAAATCTTGATGGGTCGTTGTCTGTCTCTACCACCACAAATGGAACTACAATCGGCGTACAATTGCCAACAGGGCCTCAGTGAATCCAAATTGTTCACTCGAGTACTAGCGATCAGTCTGCAGATTTTGAGGATGCTAACACAGACTTCATACTATTCTTCTTCAAGAAGAGAACCCCGTCGTTTACGCCGTCACCAGAACGCTTGCGTTCTGGTTGCCTGCCAGACCACGTCTGACAAGCACGTGTGAATCCAACAACGACTCCACAATCCTCGTTCAGCAACAATGACTACTCACCACAAAATCATGACAACACTACATATGACGGTTGGCGATCGAGAACAGCTTCGTGAAGAGACACTCCAATTCGTTTCGAATGCTGAAGAACAAAATAGCGATGATCGCCATGTGCTCCAGTTTGGAACATACGACGACCTTGTTTCACACCTCACACCACTTCGTCTGTCGTTAATTCAAACGATCGCAAAAACGCGTCCGACAAGTATGCGAGAAGCAGCTCGTCTTGTCGATCGGGATATCTCTGACGTCCACTCTGATCTTAAACAACTCGAAGTGCTTGGTATTCTCTCACTCAAGGAAGGTGGACCTAGCGGCACAGTCCAGCCTGTCGTCTCCTTCGACCACATCGAAATGCACATTGATTATTCGTTGCTCGACGATCGTGACGCAGATAGCGCACCTGCAAGTGTATAGCTCTGTCTTGACGAGATGATCATCAACCATTTATTAACGTTTTCCCAACACCAGTATCATGGTACTCTTCTGCCGTCCAATCCGGCTCAACATGGATTCCAAGATCGATGTCACGGGAACCGATGTAGCCACGTCCATGTTCATGTTGGAATCCTTGATCGGCATGTAGAGTCGGTAACAGCGCGGAAGCCAACAGCTTCAGTCGCTTGTGCCTGGTTCAGGATAGACCGTCAGTGTTGGGAAATATGTCTCGTAGAAGCCAGTATCGAAGGTTACCAATCCATCTCCATCGACACTCGCGTGTCCACCGATGAGAAAGTCCGCCGCGATATGCTGACGCGGGGCGATATTTTCATTACACTCATTGCAGCGGACAGATTGTTTCATTCCGCAAGATGGACACTGAAGACCATCTGGCCTCCGAACAGTGTACTGCTGGAATTGCTCGCCTGCTCGGAACAACGCCTCTCGTGATGGCTCAGCGAGCTGGATACTGAAGTCCGTAAGAAACTGATCCAGTTCTGACGCGGTATCGAAGTGCCCATCGGCAGAAAGTTCGGCGTACACGATCGGCGTGATCACAACTCGTCCCTTTTGATAGACGCGGCGGAGTTCCGCTTCGCTTGTATCAGTATGTTCGTCTTCGTACAAAAGTGCGAGAAGAGCGTTCGTATCGACTGCCGTAATCACGCATCTACTCCCGACTCAGTGTCTTTTTTGATACCGATATCACGAGGGTACTCACCACGGAGCCGGCGCATACGCTCCGGCATTGTCTCGTCGCTTTCGGCGCTACCACGGTGTTTTTCGAAGGGATCATCTCCGTCTGCCGTGGTTGGTTGTTTCTTTTCAATCTTGTATCCAGACCCAAACTCTTCGAAGGTTATCTCATCACCGGGTTCAATGCCGAGTTCGTCCCGAATTGCCTTGGGGATGGTGACTTGACCTTTAGTGGTAACGCGTGGCATATCTTTACTAAAGAAGTAATACTTAATAAGTATTACTGCGCATCACATACCACTCTTTGAACAGCAACATCAGCAGACAAAAATACAGCTGTGTGACATCCTCTCCGCCGTAAACAGCGTCACAAGACGCTTGCGTCTTGTTGGCCAATCAGAACACATGTGTTCTGATGACGGAGCTTCCCACAAGCGGAGGCTTGCTGGTTTGGGAGATTTACACAAAGTCAAGGAGAAAGCCCACGACTTTAGTCGTGGGTGGATGTCAAGGGCATCAACCATATAACAGCTAACCACCTGTATTATTCATCGTGAACACACAGGATCGTAGGACAAACGGTGTTGTACTAATCACTGGAGCGAGTTCTGGTATCGGTGCCGAAACAGCTCGTCGGTTTGCAGGCTCCGGTATGGATGTTGTACTCGCTGCACGCAATGAGGGATCGCTAGCAGCTGTTGCAAAAGAGTGCGAGGCCTCGGGTGTCGATACACTAACCGTCCCAACAGATGTGACAGATCATGAAGCTGTGGATGCTCTCATCGATGCAACACTCGAACGGTTCGGTCAGCTTGACACTGCAGTGGTGAATGCCGGCATCGGAGAAACTCGCGACGTGCCAATTTCGGATCTGCCGATCGAACAATTTGAACGTGTAACGGAGACAAACGTCAACGGTGCATATTATACCACCCAGTCAGTGCTTCCAGCATTACGTGAAACAGGTGGATCGATCGTATTTGTTGGTAGTTATAAAGGAAAGTATCCCAGTACCTCGACACCAGTGTATGCTGCGTCGAAGTGGTGGCTTCGTGGATTTGCGCTCAGCGTTGCCGGACAGGTGGGGCCTGACGGTGTCGGTGTCACACTCGTTAACCCATCCGGTGTCACCACACAGTTCGGTTCGGAATATCGTGAACACGTGAATGAAGTTGCCCTTGATAGCGCGACTACCTTGGATGCATCCGATGTCGCCGATGCGATCGTCTACGCCGCAGACCAAGATCCTCCAGCGACAGTCACAGAACTCGACCTGAATCGCCGTGATATCTTCGATCGATTCTGATACGGCGCTAAAATTATCTCCTGAGTGTTGGACTCCTCCCACCCGTAAGCGGGTGAGCTTCTGCCTTGTTAGTTAAGTCGATCTTTCAGTGTCGTGATAATCTGATCTGCTGTGCTACTAGTGATGATGACCGAGTGTCTGTTGTTTGACTCGTGAGCCGTCGCTGGACCCATTCCCGTCTATTTCAAGCGCATAGAGACTGTTGTCATAGCTACCAACGTAGAGTGTCCCGTCAACAACAGTTGGTGATGACTGGACGTGATTTCCAGTCTCAAACCGCCACACCTCGGTGCCATCGGTATACCCTCAATGGCGTAAAGATGACTGTCGTCGCTTCCGATGTAGACGGTCCCGTCAGCGATCGTTGGTGAAGAATAAATATCTCCTTCGGTCTCAAACACCCACTCTTCGGTTCCAGTTTCGCTATCAAATGCGTAGACAGATCCGCCCTTACTCCCGATGTAGACCCTCTCATCGAAGACAGTGGGCGACGACCAGATCTCGTCTCCAGTTGCAGCCTGCCACTGTTCAGTTCCGTCGGTCGCTGCGAGCGCATAGAGGTTAGTGTCGTAACTCCCGATATAGACGGCCCCGTTGACAACCGTCGGCGAGGAGTAGACATCGCTTCCGGTTTCGGTAGCCCACTGCTCAGATCCATCTGCAGCGTTGATCGTGTAGACTGTCCCGTCTGTACTTCCAATATAGACGACTCCACTGACAACAGCTGGTGACGACACAACAGCTCCATCAGTTTCAAATTGCCACTGTTTGGATCCATCGGCCTTTGAGAGCGCATAGACTGTCCCATCCGTGCTTCCAACATAGACGAGTTCGTCGGAGACTGTCGGTGATGATGTCACCTGATTGCCGGTCATAAACTGCCACTCGTCGGAGGCACCTGTGTTTGTCTCAATTGTGTGAACCACCTCGGGGTCAAGCCCCGAGGCTTCCCGTTTCCACGACGCGCTTTGCAGACACCGAATGAGTGTCCGTAGGGAGCGCAGTCTCCACAGGCGTTGATTCGGGCCATCCCAGCCCTACTTCAGAAAAGCCTCTCTGCAAGACGTTCAACGAAGCGTTCGCGTCCCGGTCGCACTCGAACCCACAACTTGGGCATGCGTGTTCCCGGACCCAGATAGGTTTCACCGTCTCCACACCACACGACGCACACTCTTTGGTCGTTCCTCGGGCCTCTACTTGGACAACGTGTGTACCGTACAAGTCGCCTTTGTATTCGAGGAGCGTGATGAACTGACGCCACGCCGCATTCTGTTTGTTGTGAGCGTTGCCCTCACCCTGAAGCATACTCTGAACGTGCAGGTCTTCTACGAACACGGCGTCGTACTCTTTGACGAGCCACGTTGTGAGTTTGTGCTGGTAGTCTAGCACCTGCCGACGAATACGACGCTTGGCTTTGGCGACTTTCAGGCGTTGTTTCTCGTAGTTGTTCGAACCTTTCTGCTTTCGCGAGAGTTTGCGTTGCTCTCGTCGGACTCGTTCGTAGTCGTCTTCAAGATCGAGCCAGTCCACAGTCTTCCCATCCGACGTGTGGATGTAATTCAGGATGCCGAGGTCGATTCCGATGCTGTTGCTCGTATCGATCGAGTCCACATCGGGTTTCTCAGGCAAGTCAGTGTCATCAGTTTCGAGTCCAAAGGAGACGAACCATTCGCCAGTTGTTTCCTTCTTGATGGTGACTTCCTTAATCTCGGCGTGGTCAGGGATTTCGCGGTGGTAGCGAATCTGCACATCTCCTACTTTGGAGAGTTCTAACGTTGCATGTCGGCCACTCGTGTTTTTGAGTTCGAAGCCGGATTGCGAATACGTCATACTCT
>NZ_JAKRVX010000006.1 GCF_023638035.1 Natronocalculus amylovorans
TCTGATGGTGCGTGTCGTGGTGCCACGTAAGCACCTGCTCGGAGAGGTGTGGTTCGAGTGCGTCGTAGTCGTATGGTAATGGATCAAGTTCGTAGCTCATGGTATAATTCCTCCACTTTGTTACACGGCCGGTAACCTGTTAAAGGTTGAGGAGTCATTTGATAACATGGGTCACAAAATAGTGGGTTTGGGCGGCGTATAGCACTCATATGTGGCGATTAGCAACACCCATCGGTCTCCTGTCAACTGAGATTTAGTAATGAGAATACGTTACAGGTATCCAATTGTTGTCAGATAGTCAGGCAGGCGAATATGGTTCGGTTCGTCGCTCGTATTCCATCGTGGTTGCAACTGCAGCTGCGATCGATTCACCGAACTCCCGCTCGACGAGGTGCAGTGCGAGGTCGATGCCGGATGTGACACCACCTGCAGTGATAATATCACCATCATCAACCACTCGTTGATGGACCACCACCGCGTCTGTTGCCTCCAATTCGTTGATCGCACTCCCATGTGTGATTGCTCGTCGTCCATCCGTTACACCCGCAGTAGCGAGAAGCATCCCGCCCGTACACACCGCAGCGATCGGTACTCCTGCGGCATGGTATGCGGCGATCGCATCCGGAACCTCGCCCTTCTGCGCTTCCGCCCATGCACTTGCTTCGGGTTTCTTCGCAGCCCATCCACCGCCCGGGACAACAAGGAGATCTGGTCGGTCGTCAGCCGTTGGCTCTGGAAGGACGCCATCAACGCCAACTCGTAGTCCATGGCTTGCAGTTATCTGATCCGTGGATTCTAACGTATAGAGCCGTACGTCTGCATCCGCACCGTTTGCAATTGCATTCTCAAACACTTCGAATGGGCCGATCGCGTCGATTTCGTCAAACCCTTGGTACAGCAAAATCCCGATTTTCATAGGGGGATAGAGGTGAGCAGGCTCAAAATAGGTTCGCCTCGCGGCGAGAGCGGATGCTGTTAGTCGTCGCCACGAGCGGCTTCAAACATTGAAATCGCTTCTGTCCGGCGTTCGCTGTGATCGACGATCGGCTCTGGATACTCCGGAGCGCTGTTGTATCGCTGTGTCGGTGACGCCTCATGCCATGTATGGATAATCTCCGGATCAGCATCCCGAAGCTCTGGAATATACTGTTTGATATACTCCGCATCCGGATCATATCGTTCGCCCTGTGTCATTGGGTTGAAAATACGGAAGTATGGCTGGGCGTCGGTTCCGGTTGAGGCTGCCCACTGCCAGCCACCATTGTCGTTTGCCGTATCGTGATCGGCCAGTTTCTGTTTGAACCACTCATATCCCTCTTGCCAATCAATGAGGAGGTCTTTCGTGAGAAATGATGCAACAATCATCCGAATGCGGTTGTGCATATATGCTTCCACACGGAGCTGTCGCATACCTGCGTCAACGATCGGATAGCCGGTTTGTCCGTCCTTCCACGCTTGCAATGCGTCTGGATCATCATGCCACTCGATTGGATTCTCGTAGCTTTTGTAGTTTTGCGTGACGACGTGGGGATTGTCCCAAAGCACGTGTGTGTAGAACTCCCGCCATGCAAGCTGTGATTGAAACTCCGTGACGGACTCCGCCTCGTTTCCGCTGGCACGATCGGCCGCATTTTCGGTTGCAGCGTAGAGCTCTCGAATCCCGATCGTTCCAAATTTCAGATCGACTGAAAGCCGTGAGGTCCCACTCTTGGTTGGGTAGTCCCGATCATCGGCATAGCGATAGATTGCCTCTCCGCAGAATGTTGCGGCACGCTCTCTGGCCGCGTCGGTTCCTGCAGATGGAATGGTTGCCTCCGGCTCTTCAAAACCGAGATCAGACAGGGTCGGAAGTGGCTCACCTGAAAGGGAAGCCAGATCGTCTGCAGCAGGCTCGGGATACGGGTCGGCTTTCGCTCTCTTGCGCCATTTCTTCCAAAAGTAGGTGTAAACCGAGTAGATATCCCCTTTATTCGTCGTAATTGCGCCTGGCTTGTGGTGGATTGCGTCGTGGAACGTTTCAACAGCAATACCTTCCGATGTGAGTGCGTCACGAACACGATCGTCTCGTTCCCGAGCGAGACCACTATAGTCGGTATTCCAGACCACTCGATCGGCACCAACATCAGCGGCGAGCTGAGAGAGGACCGTCGCCGGATCGCCGTTGAGCACAATCAGATCGCTCCCGTGATCTTGATACCACGATCGCAGTGCCGTGAGCGCGTCCAACATGAACGCAACTCGTGGTGGGGCTGCATGTTCCAAGATGTCGCGATCGAAGACAAACACTGGAACGGTCTCGCCAGCACTGGTTGCTTCAAAGAGGCCACGGTTGTCGGACGATCGCAGATCACGCCGGTGCCAGAACAGCTGCATACCACCCCTACGAAGTCAACACATATGGTGGTTTATGCCTCAGCCTCCTGTTCCAACCGGACACTCAACACTGGCGTCTGTGAATGGCGAATAATGTGTTCTGTAACACTCCCAATCAGTCGGCGCTCCAACCCGCTTCGTCCGTGTGTCCCCATCACGATCACATCAATCTCGTGCTCCTCCGCATAGCGTTCAATAACGTTCGCAGGGTCGCCACGATCCACTGCAGCGACGGCATCGATCCCATCTTTTTCAAGTTCGGCTACAATATCCGTTGTGAGTTCGGTGCCTTCACGCTCAAGTACATCGCCGATATCGACATCATCTTTTGTCATTCCCGTCTGTGCTGGGTCCTCACGCTGTCGTCGCACCATTCCGGTCGTCCATCGACCGTGTTCGTCTTTGCGCATCTGCATCGGTGATTTAAATCCAGCATCAACGACAAAGAGGATGTGAACGGTGCCACCAAACTGTTCACCGATGGTTCGAGCATGTTTGAGTGCACATTCTGCACCTTCGCTTCCGTCCGTTGGGTAGAGAATCCGATCGTACATAATCCATCGTAGAATATGATTGTCTGGCGAGATAGCTGTACGTTCCAGATTATTATGGATTATATATCGTCTATTTCAAAAGCGATCGGTCCAGGTGAGAGAACCTGCGGTTTGCATGCTGCGTTGTAAATTCTGTACCTATGAACCCAGATTTCCTTGCGGCTGGCCGGCTATTTTTATGATATTTATTCAGGTAATATTATATTTATACCTAAATATTACCTCGCAAATAACGCTCTCTCAGCGATCGCTTTGCACTCATTTGTGTTCTCTAATACCTGCTCAGCGCTGGCTGTTTGCAGACTCGCGCTGACAGTGGTGTGTATATAAAAGACCCCCAACGTGGGTTCTCAAATCGAGGATATCGGCCTGACTGGCCGTTTGATCTACCCACAGGGGACTGCACAACGGTTCGACTCCATTGGTGGGCATCCTGCATACGCAGGCGAGTATATACACATATGACAGACGATAACTCCAAAACCGGACTCTCCCGCCGAAAAATGCTCGGCGGTATTGGAATGATCGGCGTTGCATCAGCTGGTGCAGGGCTCGGAACAACCGCATACTTCAGCGATCGGACAAGCTTTAGGGATAATCACCTCGAAGCGGGTCAACTCGAACTCTTTGTTGATTTCAAATACTACGAGGATCAAGGCATTAGAGGAATACAAGAAGGCGACGGAACTGTTGCTGGACACAAATTAGTCGAAGTCAGCGAGGATTACTATGATGTCGAGTACAAAGACCCCGTCTCGATCGATCTTGATGACCTCAAACCAGGTGATTTCGGAAAATACAAACTGTGTTTCAACATCCACGATAACCCTGCATACCTCTGGCTATGTGGGCATCTTACTGAGAACAACCTAGGGAAGCTCAACCGCCCAAAAAAGAAGGCGATCGCCGAGCTGAAAGACGAGTATGATGAGGACTGGTACAAAGACCTCGACACTGAATCTGAGGAAATGGACGGGTTCCTTGGGGATGCGCTTGATGTACTTGTCTACTATTGTGACGAAGATGAACATGGTGAAGATTTCGATCAGCAGGTGACAAAAGAGGATGTCGAAGACGATCTTATTGCACACGGAAGCCTCAAAGAAGTGCTTGCTGACCTGAAGAACGGATTCCCACTAGATGGTAATGGCGAGCTCGATAGCGGTGTCGAAAACCGCAACTGCTACGATGGAACTGAATACACCGCAGCAGACAACGGAGAGAAAGAAAACCCGTGTGTCTGCTTCCAGTGGTCCCTCTCAACAGAGGTTGGCAACGAAATCCAGAACGATAGCGTCAAATTCGATCTTGACTTCTTTGCTGAGCAGTGCCGCCACAACGACGGTGTGACGAATCCATGCATTACGTCTGAAGTCGTGGATGGATTCGGAAAAAATGTATTGGAAGCCGAGAAACTCTGGTTCTCAAAAGCAAGGAACGGTGGCAGTAATACCTTTGAACTCATTGTTGGGGATACAGACCAAGATTCTGATACCTCCGGATTCGATTACTCTAGCTCAGCGTTTACCGGAGAGTTCACGCTGACTTACGATGCAGCGTCCGGGCAGGCGGAAATGACCCTTGCAAACGGCGATGAGCAGACTGTAGAGTACCCTGTTACGACCTCTGACGGTAACGCAATTTCAATTGTTACAAGAGGGAACCAGTCAGATCATCTCTCCCGTGTGACGAACATCCGGCTGAACAGTTCCGCTCCGAGCGGTCCGGATGCGGTTGAGAACGAGGGAAGTGGAGAAACATCCCTAAACCTGACAGATATCGACACATCCGTCAGTTGGACTCTTACCGGAGAGATAGAGTTTGAGGGTCTAGATAACGACCCAAGCGCGTCTGATGAAAATCCTGCAGTGTATGTCGATGTTCTAGACGCCCCATAATCACTGATAATCTTTTTCACCCATTTTGGTGTGGATCGACGGTTCGAATCCGTCAGTGGGTTTCCCCGCTTGGGGACGATTACAATGACAGAAGAAAATACACAAACCTCCCGCTTCTCGCGCCGACAGATGCTTGGCGCACTCGGGACCGTTGGTGTCGTCTCTGCTGGTGCAGGCTACGGTACGTCTGCGTTCCTCAGCGATCGAACCACATTTGAAAATAACCACATCACCGCCGGACAGCTCGAACTCAGCGTCACGTGGCAACAACTCTACCACGGTGCAAGTACCGATCGACGACCAGACGACTATGGATCAGTTGGCCGGCCGTTCGTGAATGCATTCCCGGATGAAAACGAAGACGGGCTCCAGTCGTTTGGCGATCGACAGTATGTTGATCTTGACGAGTACGACGATGACGATGACGGGCGAGAACAAGCAGCGATCGATGGTGAAAACCTAGAGTTCTCCTGTGAGGAGGTACTCAACGAACTTGGCGATCCAAATGAGATCGTAGACGGAGAGCCGTTGATCAACCTCGACGATGTGAAACCAGGCGATCGAGGCGAAATTACATTTGGTGCCAAACTCTGTGACAATCCTGGATATATCTGGCTTGGCGGGCACGTAGATGACGAGTTTGACGGCTCTGCACTCGCAGACGCAATTCAAGCCCGCGTCTGGTACGACGACGGTAATAACGTCTATGAACCAGGTGAACCAGTCATCGCAACTGGGTCACTGCAAGAAGTTCTCGATCAACTCAGAGAGGGCGAGCTCTTAACGCCGGAACCAGGATCTGTTGAACCGCCGGAAAACGGTAATGGAGTGACACTAACTGAGGATGATTGTGAGGTCGTAGATGGAAACCCACGATGTATTTCGCTTGGACTACAGACTGCCCTTGAGATTGATTCGAGCGAGTTAGAAGGATTGGCAGAAGGCGACTCAGAAACATTCGATACTGACTTCGGCGGTACAGTAACAATCACGGTAACTGCGGTCTCTGAAGATGATGTTAGAGAGTTTGACTTCGAATTAAATGGATTTGAAGTAGATACGGTCATTATAAAAGGTGGGCCGAATGCAAATGTCTGCAGTCAAGAAGATGGTGACGGAGAAACGCTCACAGCAAGCAGCGGTGACGGTCTCGGAGCACCATTCCGAACTGACGAACAGCGGTTCGGTGTCAGCGCGATTCGTTTCTGTTTCGACGGTGAACCAACGGTTGTTGACCCCGAAGACCCTGGCGATGAGGTCTGTTTTGAGCCGTCGAATACACAGTTCCTTGGCTTCGAATGGGAACTTCCAGCCGATGTCGGCAATGATATTCAAAACGAGAGCGTCAAGTTCGATCTAAAATTCTACGGCGAACAGTGCAGACACAATCCAGAACCTGCAACCCCATTCGGAAACAACTGATCCGAAGTTACAGATTTATTTTTCAAAGCGACGATAAGCCCAGAGCGAACAGCGATGGCTGTGTGCTCCGAATTAAAACGGAACAGGCCGAGTGTGCAAGATAACTAATTGGAAACTAACACTTTTACCTCTGTTATCCAAACAGCTGCAGCAGCCGCCATCTGGAGGTCCATAGCTGATAGCCGACGGAGATCGCAAATACACCCAAAACAAGGCTTGCCCACAGGATCGGATCGATCGCGCCGACAAGTGGCAATCCAATGAGCGAAAAGATGACGAGCATCTGTCCACTGATACCAAGCAGTTGGTAGTACTCACCCCACGTGACGCCATATTTTGTGACGACGTCCATGTATCGATCGACCTGTTTAGCGCCGTCGCGAAGTTCGATCTCTCGGGAATCGATATGGTATTTGATGATCCCAAGCTCATCGAGTTTCGGAAGGTGGGTCTGATGGAGGGAGGCATACACGCTATCGCGTGTTGATTTGGGGACCGGGCGGGTAGCGGTTTCTACCTCAGCGATCGCGGTTGCAAGTTCGGCGACGGTGATCCGACCGGAAGTTGTCGTCAAGACACGAAGTGTCTCCCATCGTCGTTCATTTGCAAGCACATCGTAGATCTCGATCTCGCTGAGATGTGGTTTCTGGCTAAGCATCTGTTCGTACCAATATGGTCGATTATCCCACGGTTATGTATGCACAGGCTTCAGTTATCAAAAAGCCAGAAGAAAATTCAGTAGCAGCCCGTTTCATCGCGACGGGCGACACTAACGAGACCTCAGAAGCGGCTTATTAGTCGTTTGGCCGAGTATGAGTCTCTATAGCTAACAGGCCTACAGACGTGTACGCATCCATATGATCGGCCTCGATAGTGTGTCGATCGGGATGTGAATATGTCTCCACAACTACCAGAATTATCACGGCGGTCGATCCTCGTTGGTCTTGGTGCAGTCGGTGTCACGGCTGCTGGCGCTGGGCTCGGGACAACTGCCTTCCAACGAGATCAAGAATCGCTCGATGAAAGCCAGCTCGAAATGGGGCACGTGGACTTAGCAGTTCACTATGACTTCTTCCGTGACCAAGGACGACGGGATGAACCCGGTGGAATTGGTCGGAGCAATCGGGGAACAGGAACTGTTGGTATCTCAAGCGGTGGAACAGATGTCGAAGAAAAAGATGAGTCAGATGACGAGTATACTAAAAAACAGAAAGTCAAATACAATATCCGGGATATCAAGCCCGGCGATATGGGTTTTCTTCGGTTCTGCTTCTCAATCGTCGACAACGACTCGTACCTCTGGAGCTGTGGGGAGTTCACTGACGAAACAGTCGGAACCGGCGGCGGAAAGGCCGCAGACTACATTGATGCAACACTCTACTACTGCACAAAAGACACGCACAAGGACGACCCGATCGATCCGAAGTCAGTGCTCGTCTCTGGAACCCTTCGAGACGTATTTTCAGCTCTCAAACAGGGGATTCCACTTGATGCGGAGGCGCGAACCGCTGGCGGATCAGACTCAACGAAGCCCCCGCTTGCAAACAGGACCTGTTTCGACGGCTCAGAGACACACAAAGAGCCGAATGAAACCTGTTTGTGTCTCAAATGGGAGCTTCCAATCCGATCGCAGACTACTGATGAGGAAACACTGAACAACAACAAGGTACAGGGGGCCGGCGTCAAGTTCGGTCTCACATTTACCGCCGAACAGTGTAGATACAACGATGGAACAGAAAGTCCGTGCAGCGATGCGGCATACGTGGGGAAATGATTCGTCTACGATTTCAGTCGATAGTAGGTGGACATTATACGGCTCGTATCGAGTCCATACTGAAACGGTACGAGAGCCGTCTTCTACGTGATGGACGAAGCAAAGACGTTGCTCGTAATCCAGCAGCACTCACGCCTGTATCGTGTAGTGCGGCGATCGAACGCATAGTGTACCAAAGAGGTCCCCAATTATGAGTAAGAACCCGAAGAAACTCCTTTCGCGACGAGAGCTCCTTGGCAGTACACTCGTTGTCGGCTCGATCGGTGCACTGAGTGGTGCATCGACACAAGCGTACCTCCAATCGAATACCACCGTTTCTGGACACATGACCGTTGGTGGGGTTACGATCGAGACAAGCTGTGAAGATACTGATGATGACAGCTGTACTGCCGGCCCTGATGGCGTTGAACTCTCACTGTCCGGCTTTTCACCCGGGGAAATGGTCTCTGAATCGTTTTCGGTTACTGCAACGGATAACCCACTATGGCTGTGGGTTCGTGCATGCCCGCCGGAGACAAGTTCGCTTGCAGGTGTCCTTGAGGCCACACTCGAGGTCGATCGTGCCTGTGATGGCGACGGTTCGATCGTTGAAACAGGCACACTCCAAGATGTGCTAGTTGCTATTTCGGAAGGTACCCTGATCGAACCGTGTCTTGACAGCGACGAAACCGTCTGTATAACGCTCACGGTGACCCTTCCGGAAGATGTTGCGGACCCAGATCAGTATGAGAACACGGATGAGACGGTCACCTTCGATCTTCGAACCCAACAGTGCCGACACAACGACGATCCGGAAAATCCATTCGCTGATGTGGAGCCATGTCCTGAGCCATTAGTGTGTCCGGAGTGTACGCTTCTCGGAAAGCTTGAGACACCAGGAAACGATCGGCTTGAGCCAAATACGACGTATGAATTTGACGAACTTGAGAGCGAATTCGAGAGCGGCCGATATGTCATTGATGTTGGTACCGTTGAAAACACAACTGATGACGAAAACGGCGAGACAGTATGTGCATCGTTTGAGATCCGAGATACGGAAACTGATGAACTCCTTCCGATATGTGAATCTATTATCACAGGAGGGCCACCAGAAGAGGGAACCGAAAATGGCCAACCAAACGGTGAACGTCGAAATTCAATTTCGTTCGAACCACCAGTATTCACAACTGGACTCATCTGCACGAATGAACGTGAAAACCAAGGTGGACAACTCATCCAACCGGCGATAAGCAACGTCGAGTTCTTCGTCTGCATTTGAGTGATCCCAATGAAAGAGCTATCAACATACATGACACGACAGCTGGCTGTCCGAGTCGCAGTCGTTGTCATCCTTATTGCCGTCGTTGCACCGTTTGTAATCTATGCCGTCCCGCAGGTGATTGGCGCAAATCACAGCTACGTGGTTTTGACTGCTAGTATGTCGCCGGCGATTGAAACTGGCGACGTTGTGATCGTGAGCGAAACCGACCCGGAAGCGGTCGAAGCAGGTGATGTGATCACCTATGTTCGTGGTGAGAATGAACCGCCAGTGACCCATCGGGTGGTCGAGATTACAACGGAAGATGGACAAACATCGTATGTAACACAGGGTGATGCAAATAGCGACCCTGATAGCGGGGCGGTCCCCGCAGACAATCTCATCGGTGCCGTTGTGTTGGTTATTCCATGGATCGGGTACGTAATTCAATTCATTAACACCCCAACCGGATTTGCGTTGTTCGTACTCATACCGATCGGGCTACTCGTGATCTCTGAGGCGTGGACACTGCTTGCGCCTGCATTACGGGATACACAGACAGAGCCAGAAGAAGGCTGATTGGGTTATATACGTGACACAACGGAACTATAACCGCCGTTTCTGATTTCCAACTGTATGGATCGTTGCAACGGACAGCAGTGTCAAAGATAAGACTCCAAGAATTAGGAGTGGTGAAATGAGCGTAAACGGATACGCACCGGCCCAAACCGCAACAGTAAGCGCAAAAAATACGGCTCCGAGCCCTAAATAACATTCGCTCCACGGAATTTCGTCTTTTCTGACCGGTTCAAGATAGAGATCAAGATTATCGACTTCTTTTGTGAGCTTGATTATTCCACGATCGCGGTCATAATTAATAAACCCTGCAGCGGCGAGCTTTGGGAGATGAGACTGATATAGTGAGGTGTAGACACGTTTGCGGTCTTGATATGAGAGCTCTTCTACTGAAATATCGTTTTCCCATGCTGCGACCTGTGTCGCGACCTCTCGAATCGTTGCTGTCTCTTCTACTGTTTTAAGATATGAGATTGTAAATCGACGGCGTTGGTTACCCAGGGTCTGGAAAACAGTGTCTAGAGAGTGATCTATGTTCTCTGCCTCGGTTGGAGCCTGAGTTCTTGATTGAGAGATACTTTGTGACATATACTGGGTTACCAAATAACAACCTGAATTTTGTTTTTACAGATTTATACTTTTTGGTAAAAAACGAATTGTCACCTAAATAGAATACCGATGTATATAGGATTCATTGAGATTTTCGTGTCTCTGAATGTTCATATATCCGCATCTAGAGCGACTGAAATGACTGATTACTATTTAGCATATTTTAGAGCCTATACTATAAATATTTGATATATTAGGCTTTGTCAGGTGATTTTGTAACTATACTACCTTGCTATCTCTGTCAGTATACCCTGCGTTACGAGACTACGTTATGAGAGATGTAATTTGACGTCTGTTCGCCGTTTGGCTCTTGAGGGTCTTCGGTTGCCTCCTCAGGTGTTGGTGTAGTCTCTGGTGGCTCTGGAGTCGTTTCTTCAGGTGCTGGTGTAGTCTCCGGTGGCTTTGGAGTCGTTTCTTCAGGTGTTGGTGTAGTCTCCGGTGGCTCTGGAGTCGTTTCTTCAGGTGCTGGTGTAGTCTCCGGTGGCTCTGGAGTGATCTCCTCAAAAGACTCTGCAGTCTTGAACGTCCCTTCGACAGTTTGCTCTGCGGTGAATAACGCGACAGTATATCCACCACCAAATGCGATCGCAAAGATTGCTACTGTGAGCGCGGCAAGAATAACTGCTCGACGAATATTATTCATTTTTGCCTCCGTGGCGCTTCTCTGTCGATCGTTCCTCGATCGGATCTGCCGAAACAAACGCCGAATCCTCGAGACCAACTGATTCAGTGTCAGTGTGTACTGACTGTGTATCCGGCTCAACGCCCCCATCGGTCACTCTCTGTGGTACCGCGTGCTTGCGACGGGTCGTGATGATGGTACCGATACCCATCAGTAACAACAGTAGTGCAGCAACAGCGACACTAGTAGTGAGCCCCGTTCGGAGCACCGTCAGCAGATACATGCTGTAGACGACAAAGGGAACCAGTACGATTGTTGCACCAAGCACCATGTCTGATGAGATGCTCACAGTACCATCACCATCATTTGTGGGTGCTCTCTCGGAACCATCACTACCGGCTGCTGGTACTACGCCGATCGCAGTTTGTGCTTCACTAGGTGTCGGTTGTGCCGTAGTTGGATCAGTAACACCGGCTGTTTGCTCCTCATCTTCAAAAGTCGACTCAGGTGCGTGGCGAAGTTTCTTTGCGAGCGTCCAAAGTTCAGACAGAATTAACAGCCCAAATGGCACGATAACAAGTGCAATGAAGCCATACGTGGAGTTTCCAAACTGGATAATGTAGCCAATATATGGAATCGTAAATATGACAGTTCCAAGGACAGTATCGCCAAGAACGAACCCTGCATCTACGGCACTATTAGCATCGCCTTGCGTCTGGAATGCTGGCTCCCCACTGATTGCCACAACATCCACCACACGGTGTGTTACAGGAACCTCCGATGTTCCTCGCATGAATGTTATCACGTCACCTTCAACAATCGTCTCAGGTCCTCGGTCGGCAACGATAACGACGTCACCGGGAGCGATCGCCGGGGTCATGCTGGCAGTGAGGACGACGAAGCTATGATCCGCCCCGATAGTCCAAGGTGCTGCATACACAACAAATGGTGCGACAACAGCGATCAACAGCAGTACAGCTACTATGTTTGCAATTTTTTTAATTTGTATGTTCATTGTAAATCCTCGCTACACACCAATTTTCCACCTTTGGCTATTGCTTCAGTGACGGTTAGTTGGTAGTCGGTCTCCGCATTTTCAAGCGCAAACGTTCTCGAGCAGCTCGTATGGATTGAACCGATCTGTATTTTTGCTCCATTGGACTGGACAGAAACATCGAAGTTTGGATTTCCGCTTTCTGGGAAGTCGATACTGAATGCATCCGACGATGAGATGGTTGCTGATTCGATCGTCGTAACCTGTCCGCCACTCGAGTTTTGCGGCTCAAAAACGATTGTGACGTCGTCTGTGGGGCCAGTGTACTCAAACGTTGCAGTCGAGATCCGTTCACTGTTGATAGCGCCCTCTCTACATGGTACACATCCAGGTTCCGCTGGCTCCTCCGGTTCCGTTACTCCATCATCCCCATTGGAATACTCTTTGCAGACGAACACCTCGATGTAACTGATCCCAGATAGATTTCCACCCGAGTTCACAGAGGAGTATAATAGCTCGTTAGTGCTACGTGATGGTGGATCAATACGGTATGATTCTACACCATCACCGCCTTGCTGTGTTGGGCGTCCACCACCCTTGATATCGACCCCGCACAGGGAAGGTGTTGGGTGTCCATTAGTCGAGTCGATCGTGAATTGAACGGCAACAGTCTCCGTGTCATTGTCTTTCTGCTCCACATCTTCGATGATGAGTTTATACGAGCTGTTGTCAAGTTCGAGCGTGTCACCAATCTCGATCGGCATCATTCCATCACTAATGTCGACTTTCCCAAGCGATAGCGTGCAGTTTTCCGGTGGACAGCTCTTGATCGGTGCACATCGGTCTATAATCGCGAATGGGTTTGAAGCCGTTTGCGCTGAGTTATGACGGCACTGCTCTGCAGCAAATAACAGCCGTAACTGTGTTGACTGATCCGCAAGCGATTCGCTGGTTCCCGGTGGGAGTCGTAGGCGAAGTTCAATCTCCGCAGACTGTGCTGGGTCAAGACAACCGGTCTCCGTCTGTGATTCAATCGCTAATCCGTTGATTGCAGTAGTTCGGAGGTCGCTCAGTGTTTTTGTCCCGTCTCCACCATAGAGCGATCGTGTGTACCCATCAATGCGAGAACGAAGCTCTACGCGGAGCGCCTGTGCAAGCACATCAGCCGGCTCTGGACAATCTGTTGCAACCCACAGCCGCCCCGGGTTGCTTCCGACAGTGACTGTGAGCGTTTTTGCTATGCGATCGCCGGGCTGGATATCGTCGATCGTAAACGAAACGATCCCATTGTCTTCCGTACATCCAGTACAACCGATGTCGATCGAAAGATCACCAGCGACAACTGCGCCACTAAAGGACTCTGTGGCCGACAAGTATGCTTGTGTCCGGGCACCGGAGAGGCTCCCAACCGCACCAAGTGCACCCATACCAACAACGCCTGCAAGAAGCTGTCGTCGACTGACCGGAACACCATTACTCATTTCCAACCCCATGTGTGAATGGGTTATCTGTGAAGTCACACGGAACTGCAACGAAGTCAAGTGCAAAGCCAACACCAGTACCCTGTAATGTGTTGGGAAGGCCGTTCGGAAGCTCCCATGCAAACCCAAGACAGTACCGATCGTCGGGATCAAGACAGCTGTTGTCAGTCATCCCGGGGTTAATCTGGAAGCCATCTTGTAAAGAAACCCCACCGATGATATCTTGACGGGTGTGTTCAAGCGTTCCAGTGACGATCGGATCGCCTGTCGAACCGTTCTCAGCACCAAGACAGCTCCCAATCCCGAGTGGTCCATGATCGTACCACAGCTCAATCGCAACTGTATCAGCAAGCATGTTTTCGCCGGCTGCGAGCCGCTGTCGCATCCAAACCGTTGCCGGCTCGGAGTCTGGATCAAGTGATAACCCGACGCTAAGCGTCCCAGAGTCTCCCGGTAGTGCGTTGTCGATCTCGATTACTGGTCCTGCGACATTGGTTGGATCGCTCACATAGGCATCAGTTTCAGTTTCTGCCCACTCAGCATCCTCGGTAAGCGGGAGCCCGGAAACGAATTCGTCCCCTGCCCCACGGTTGTAGGTACTATACCAACCAACAACAAGATCAATTCCATTCGAAGACGCATACGTGTAGTTTGTGTATGGCCGATCGCTTGCAGAGACCGTCCACCGACCGCGGACAAGTCCCATACTTCCAACGCCGATTACACTGGCGCTTGCGAGCAGTTCACGTCGTTTGAGAGTTGGTATTGAATCTGATTTCATACGCCCACCTCCGGGACCGTCCATTCATTAGATAGGAGACACCGGTTGAGTAGGACATTATCTAACGGAGGGGATATGTATGGGTTCAGTACCGTCACAATAGCCAGTGGGAGGCTTTGGCATCCACCGCCAATCGGAAGCGGCATGCAGTTCATACCAACACCGGAAGGGCGTACCTGTAGAGAGCGTACTAACTGCGCCCCTCCTTTGGTTTTTGCTGTGATTGGCTGCAGTTCGTGATTGAGTTGCTGTGTCGACGATCGTTGCTGATTGTGGATCATATCTTCCTCCAGATACTCACTGCTGGAATTGAACCATGCGATCGGCCACCTCTCTTTGGAGCCCAAATGAGTGTAAAAATACAGTACCGAATGTAGTAGTTAGACGTCGACTCTAAATCCGAGACCCTCACGACCAGGTTGTGTATCCCACGTCATCGTCACCATTCCGGAGATGACATCTCCCTCTGCGAAGGTCACATCGTTAAGAACGATCTGCTGTTGACCGCCAACATTCCCATCAACAAACACCGAATTCGATCCTGATGGGACTGTACCATTCAGTTGGATATCGGAGACAAGAATACTGGCATCATTTGTTGAGGCTTTTGCCATGACAGTAACGCCATCAGCAACTGGCGTTGGCGCATTTTCAACCATCACCTCAGAACCACCGATGTTCCATTTTGCATCGCCATCGTCGATCGTTAGTTCAAACGGAACGGCTTCGCCGTTTGGCCAGCTGAAATTCTCGTTTCCAGTGTGTAGCGGGGTATCACTCGCGTCACGGATGTCCAACTCTCGGTTTGCTGCTCCGCCACCATCACCGTAGACCCCACGTGCATGCCAGATGCTTCCGTCCAGATCAGGGAATCCGGATGCTTCTGTCGTCTCGACGCATGGGTTTGTTAGACCGTCATTGTGCCGCTCTTGCTCGGCGTAGAACGAGAAGTCAAATGTCACAGAGTCCGTCTGGATCTCATTACCAACCGATGTCGGGACTTCCCACTCGAAACAGACACAGGTCTCTGCAGTGTTCGGCTCGCCATCGACGAACGGTTCATCAACACCCTCAAACGCGGCTCTATTCGCGATGATGCCATCATCGTTCCCATCACCGTAGAGTGGAACACCTTTGCTGAGAGCATCCATCACGGATCTAAGCGATCCAGCGATGATCTGCTCACCAACTGTGCCATCCGTATCACAGTATGACATCGTGATCTCCATTGCATCTGCAAGTTGGCCATCATCTGGAACCTCACCGAACTGCTCCATGAGCGCGGTCTCTTCTGGTCCTGTCGTCCCGTTCTGTTCGTTTAATGTTAGCTCACCACACATCCACATGTATGCTGGGTTGAATACGATCGAAAAGCAGAATTTTCCTTCACCGGAGTCGCCAGGCTTGAGATCCTCGACTTCGATTCGGAGCGGTTCCCCCTCCGGTTCGCCACCGACCACATTTCCATTGATGAACGTTCCTGATGGCGTCGAGTAGCTTCCAAAGATCCCTTGATCTTCTTCGTAATCAACGTGGACGAACAGGTCGAGTTCACCAGCGGTGAGTGTGTTTCCGTCGAAGCTCTCTTCATCGCTGAAGAATGCGGTTGTTCCGAGTCCTGCACCCGCTGTTGCTAGTCCGATCACACCGATACCGCCGATCACATTTCGCCGCGAAAGTTTGATATTGTTGTCTGTCATGATTTTGATCCCGAGATGGGAAAACTCACCCGTGGAGTCGAACCACTGCTCTCGATCGGAGAGTTGAGCCCCACACAGCGTGTGTGCTCAGAATGAGTGTGAATAACGTGACTAGGGAACGATTGTGGCGAGAAATCTAGTTTCCAGCCTCCGCGAATGGGTTGTTCGAGCCGTCGTTATGACGGCATTGTTCTGCGTAGAACGAGATATCAAACTCGACGGAGTCTGACTGGACTTCATTCTTCACATCAGTTGGGAGCCACCATTCGAAGCCGAGACAGCGGGTCAAGAATGGCGGGTAACAGTCACGCTCGTCAGTGAATTCGTTTGCGTCAAGTGGAACGCCTTCTGCAAGCACTTCGAGCACTTCCCTGAGTGTTCCTTCTGCAATTACCTGTTCACCGAGGACGACCTGTGCAATCTGCGAGAAAATGATTGACAGATCAACACTCGCTGGTGCTTCGTAATACAGTTTGACACCAGTTTCATCGTCTGATTCGAACTCACCAACCCCTTCTGATGCAATACTAAGCAGTGTCGTGCGTGCAAGTCCTGTTTGTGAGACTTGTTCTAATCCGAAACCGATCGACACGATCGTGATGTCTGTGTCATCTTTAATTTCATCTGCAACAGCCACTGTATCAGCTGCCGCAGTAGTATTGTTGACATCAGACATGGCGATGAGTTTGTCATTGCGTGACCAGTCTTGCCATGTACTGTAGCTTGGGAATCCAGATTCACCGCTTGAATCTGCATCTGCCTCATCGTTATCGTCGACATTTTCAGACTCATACGACCACGTTGGAGCACCATCCCCAAGCACAATCATAATCTGGCGGCGGCCATTTACTTGCCCATCTTCGAGCATTTGCCGACCACCGTAGAGCCCTGCACCAATATTCGTACCAGAGATACCGAATGGCGTGTCGTCAGGGTCAAATGGTGCTGAGCTTCCATCGTCTTGTCCAAACGTGTACGACTCGATCGCGTCGATGTCATTATTAAGCGTCGTTAGGTCGCTTGCATCGGTGAGCGGGAATTCCAACTCATCGATGCCACCGAATTTGACCAGTCCAAGTCGATCGTCCTCGCCAGTACCATCAATATCGGTTCTGAGGTTTGCAGCAAGCTGCTTGATCGCCTCTCTGGCTTCGAAGATACGGGAACCCTCATCTTGGCTATCGAGACTCCGATCCCCTGGATTCTCTAAATCATACGTCATCGAGCCCGACACATCAAGCACAAGCGCTATATCGATCGGTTTGCCATCTTCTCGCTCATCAAAGATGTTGTTACAGTTTTCGTCGTACCAGACGCGAGCCTTGATTGCATCCGCAAGCTGTCCACCCCAGTCTCCATCAACGTTGTAGTAGAGTGCTTCACCATTTGCATTTTCCGCAAAGAACGTTGGATCGTCATCCGGAAGCGCTGAATCGTCTGCAGTGTTGGTCGCACCTAATTGATCAAGCCGTACTTGTTCTGGGTCGTTGACACCGTTGCTTGCGTTTCGACGAAGTCCACCGCCAAGCCAAACGTAGGCAGGGTTATCGAAGAGGTGCATACTGATTGTTGCTTCTCCGTAATCCCCCGGCTTGACATCGTGAAGTTGGAAGAGTGGGAAGCCAGCATCAGTGAGCTCATCGCGCTCGAAACCAGCGAACTCACCGTCATCATCAACACCAACATTTGCGGATTCGACCCATGGTGTTGGATCAATCACATTGCCTCGCCGTGGAACCTGATCTAATACGTACGTGCCTGGATAGTCCGGTAGCTCTTTGACTTCAACATCAGGGTTGTACGGGCCATCAGGATCGTTGTAGATCCGCTGGAGCTCTTCAAGCCGGCCCGGGCCACCTTCGTAGGTAATTCGGTAGTCCATCTTGAGATCGACCTCACCAGCGGTGATCGTGTTTCCGTCAAAGCTCTCACTGTCGCTGAAGAACGCAGTCGTTCCGAGCCCTGCACCTGCTGAAGCGATACCGACGGCACCAAGACCACCGAGAACCTTCCGCCGCGAAATTTTGAAATTATTATTTTTTGTCATGTGTATGAATGTAAATTGGTAGTGATCTATACTGACAGAAGCCTATTCGCCGTCACCCTCGGTGAGATCATCATCGCCATTGCCATCCTCATCCCCTTCGACTGGATCTGCTTGTGGCGCGTTCGTGCTCACGTTGTACTTTTCGAACGGGTTGTCATTGTGACGGCATTGTTCTGCGGCGAAGTCCACTGAACCAACAAACTGCGCGCCCTGAACTGCATTTCCTGGTGAGTCATCCTCACCGATTTCGAATATTTCTTCGGCAACTTCAACCTCTCCGCCGACATCTGCGCTGGTTGGGAGATAGAGGTCCACACAAAGTTCGACCGGTTCGCCCACTGGTGCCGCTTCAACGTCAGTCTCACATGGGAGGTGACAGTAGGTTGGGTTCTCACCACCGACCGCATGGACGAGGCCGCCTTCTTCGAATGCTTCTACAAGTTCTCCAAGTGTCCCAGTAAAGACGACCTCATCATCACCATTCTGATCAACAAGGGTCGCAACCGCGAGCATGTACTCTCCAAGTGTTCCGTCTGCGTCTACGTGCTGAACACCATTGTCGTTGCCAGAGCTCTCCTCAGCACCAAGGGTGATTTCAACAAATCCTGGGTTGTGCTTAACACAGATATCCCAGCAGTACTGGTAGCTGTCCCCAGGCTTTGCGTCCATGATGTTGAGGAACCCATCATTCAATTCAGCAGGTTCATTCTCGCTTCCGATCGCGTTGAAAGAGATCTCATCGGGGCCATCTCCACCTTGATCGACCAGTGTGGTCATCTGCGTTACTTCAAGCTCGAACTGGCCTGCAGTGATTGTGTTGTCTGTGAAGCTCTCTTCATCACTGAAGAACGCAGTGGTACCGAGTCCTGCACCTGCGGAGGCAACACCGACGGCTCCGAGACCGATGAGTACATTTCTGCGGGATAGTCCAATTGTTGGGTTGGTATTGTCGTTTGACATTGTTTATTGTTCGAAGCCGGTTATTCCGTGTCTTCGAGTACTTTCTCATCAGACTGGTTACAGTATAGTTACGACTACCCATGACATCGCTAAACTCCTCAATCAAGCGTTCTAACGTGCCATACAACGATTATCATGGAGGTTCATACCAGTCGGATGGGTGCGTACAGTTCAATAATCAGACATGGCATGTAGGAACTACCACCAGAGGATGGCTGTGCAAACTGAATCGTTCGAGTGGGATACAACAACATACCATCTACAAGCCATTGAAAAAACAGACCGTGGGCCGATTGGCTGAAAAGTCAACGCAGTACACTGATTTGTCGACAGATGTGTTCGCGTACCAACTCGACTGCTATCGGCTGGAGAAACCGTCAGTATCGACAAGGGATCCATACATATACCCTACGGAGACCTGCTCTCAACTGTCTCATGTACGCAATAGACACTTGGAGGCACCCAAGGGAGGAAGATGAATGAACATCTCAGAGCTACAGATTCACACGATCTTAGCAAACGAACGGCGACAAGTTGCACTTGATCAGCTTCGGATGGGACGTGGCCCGATCGCAGTTCGTGAACTATCACACTACATCGCAGAGGTTGAGTCTGGGCTGTCACCCCCACCGAAGCCGCTTCGAGAAAGCGTGTACAGTTCGCTCGTCCAGACGCATCTTCCGACGCTGCATGAGGCCGGTGTAGTTGTGTACGACTGCGATCTCAAGGAGGTAACGCTATCTTCACATGCACGGAGTATTCAGGTCTATCAGGACATCTTTGCGATCGGAGAGTTCACATGGGCAGACCTGTACCGGGGTGTTGGGCTGGTGGGATTCCTCGCAATCCTTGGATCGTTACTTGATGCACCGGGCGTCTCTGTGATCGATCCGCTACTGTGGACAAGTTTCAGTCTCTTCTTGCTTGCAACCGTCAGCGTTTATCAGCTCTGGACGTACCGATTTTCGATTTACAATCTCCTCTCCGAGCACCGCTAGCCGGTCTATTATTCGTCGATAGCAGTTATCCGGAGCCACCGCTGGACGTTACTAAACAGTTCCTCATATCGGTCGATATCTTGTATCTGAAAATACGTCTCCGTTTTTGGCTGTTGGAATCAGCACGTATCAGCTCTTATTTCCAATCATCGCAGTTCAATTATCAGGTCTCAATCGCGTTCTTGTACGTCGATCGAAGATGGTACAGCGAAGAGAGACAGCCAATGATCGCAAACAGGGCAGCATACACGTAGCCAGAGACGAGCGCAAACGGCCATGCTCCGATGCTTGCTGCGACAACCGCCGCAAGAAACACTAACGAGAGCCCAAAATAATACTCGCCCCAGAGCAGTTCACCTTCTTGTGTCACTTCAAGGAACATATTGAGTTCACTTGCACCCGGTGAAAGCGCAACCGTACCTCGATTACGGTTGTATTCAATGAATCCATCGCGTGCAAGCTTTGGGAGGTGTGATTGGTGAAGCGAGGTGTAAACGCGTTTGCGCTGATCATAGCTGACCTCAATCTCCGGTATTTCATTCTCCCACGCGGCAAGTTGGTGTGCAATATCTCGAACAGTTGCGGTTCCGTCATACTGTTTTAGATAACGGATAACCTCACGGCGACGACGATTGCTCAGCGCTTTCAAAATCGTATCCATTGAGTCCGGTTCGTGGATTTTAGTCGGACCACCTACTGTCTCGTGTGTCTGGGTTGTTGTTGATTTTGAAAGCATATTCCCAAGATGGCTATGTACCAGCGAGTGTATAAGATTAGGCAGCCATCTGTTGTGGATGGTCCTCATTGACGTTTTTATCGACGGTTGGAGAATATATGCTCATACTGCTCACCGATGCCAAAAGAAACGGATTGCACTGCCTACGTACCCGTACGATGGTCATAACTACCCTGTATTGGGGACGACTGTGTACAATGTTTCAGAGAGCACACGAGCTTGTCACAGTCACAAAAGATCCACAATATACCGGCGCAAACCGATGTTTTCCATGCACTGTCGTCAATCTAATTATTGCCGCGACGATCGCAACATTGCTTGGTGTTTTTGTTCCCAGCCTCGGACTCGTCTTTTTTGCATTTGCAGTTGCGACGATCTGGCTTCGCGGCTATCTTATCCCAGGCACCCCAGAGCTGACAAAGCAGTATTTTCCAGAGTGGCTTCTTCGCTGGTTTGGAAAAGCACCACCGAAGCCAACCGCTGCAGATGTCGACCCGGGCGAGTATCTCCAGCAACATGCGTTCATTGTTGAGGATGAAGCGATCGATGATTTGGTTATCAATCCAATCATCAAAGAGGACTGGTGGGTTCGAGTTGCAGATCTGAGTGCGGAGCAGTCGGACAAAGCGGCACTCTCACAGTTTTCGGATCTTCCCGCATCTGAGCTCACGCTGGGGTGGGAAGATGATGCATACGTTGCCCGGATTGATGAGGAGCGGATCGGATCATGGGAATCACGATCGGCATTTGTTGCAGATATGGCCGCACATCGCGTGTTTGCAAGCCAAACTACAGACTGGGATCGCCTCTTTGTTGCACAGCGAGCAGAGATCGTCGGTGCATTTAGACTCTTTATTGAGCAGTGTCCAACGTGTGAAGGAACGGTCACGATGGATCAGGATGTTGTCGAATCCTGCTGTTTCAGATACGATGTGATTGCGGGAACCTGCCAAGGCTGTGGCGACCGGCTGTTTGAACTTCGTGTCGATCTCGAACAAGAGCAAGAGCAAGAACAACCGATAGACGTCTAGTCAAACGTTTCCTCCGATAAATCCAATAAGATGTCTCGGTTTGCGTCCAGTACCGAAAACCGCTCACCACGTCGGTTCTCCAACCAGTAGAGGAGTTTCTCAGCCCACGCGAGCTTTTGTGCTTTCATGTTGTCAACGGTTGGGTCATCAAACTCCCATCCAACAAATATCAACTCCGATGCACCAAATGCATCGGCGAGAAATGCTGCCCGATCGCCATCGGTGAAGCCACCAAAATTGTCTACTGTCTCGATCGGGGCTGCTTGGGTTGTTGTGAGTACGTTCGATCGGTCCGCTGTCGGAAACCACGACTGAATCGCAGGGATGTTATCTCCATGCGCATGTGCAGCAACGATCGTTCCCTCGTGTGTCAACTCGGCTGCAGTATCGTTGTTTTTATCCAGGTCTGTGACCATGATATCGACCGCATAGCCTGCCTCACGAACGACATCTGCCGCTGTTGAGGCTGCAATAGTCACGTCCGCACCAGAGACGCGCTCTACAGTGTCAGTCAGTGAAGGTGCCGCGCCAACGATCGCAACGGTCTGCCCATTGATACCCGAGAGCCGATCGAGATCAAATGCCTGAGCGTACTCGGCTGCAACATCGCGCGCCCGCTCATCAGCTGCGCGATCGAAGCCGAAATCACGCAGGATTTCTTCATACACCGGTTCCCATGTTTCAAATTTCATACGACTCAGTGAGCTGTGCGGCGACGTACTGAAGCGCACTGCTTTCGGCGGTGATCGCGTCTGCAAACCGATCGACTGCACCGTCGGTTCCAATCACAAGGATTGAGTCGCTACGATCGCCCGTTACAACAGCGACACCACTCGCATCCGCAGCGGTTGTTAGCGCAGGGCGATTGTCACTCGATACTCCTTCCAACTCAAACACACGCGTGACGCTCTGTGCTGCGGCTGTTTCGTCGCCACCAATCCGATCGAGATGACGGCCAGCCTCCCGTGGCGTTGTAATATCCAGCTCTTCAACTGACAGGTCGGACCGCGAAGAGCTGACTCGATCACGAGCAAACTCAGCACCGATGAGTGCTGCATCCTTCGTCTCTCGAACGTCGTGGGTTCGGATCACGTGTGCACCACGTTCGACAGCCATCGAGGTTGCAGCAAGCGAGACCGCAAGGGCATCCTCTGTCCCTCTGCCTGCGACCGATCGCAAGAAGTTCTTCCGGTTAATTGAGACCAAGATTGGAAGCCCATAGCCACGGAACTCACGAAGCCTGTGGAAGGTTTCCTGATCGTCTTCGATCGTCTTCTCCTCGCTCCACCCACCGAAGGCGGGGTCAACGATCGTCTTGTCAGTGAGACCATTCAACTCAAGCGCATCATAAATATCATCGACCGCTTCAATTGCACCAGGGCGCTTAAGATCCGGTGGTGAGGCCATCTTTGCAACGGCAACATCGTACTCACGACAGATCTCCGGCATCTTCGGATCGGCAAAGCCACAGATGTCGTTTACCATATCAAACCCACGAGAGAGTGCTGCATCTGCAACCTCATGATAGCGTGTTTCGATCGAGAACACAGCATCTCCGGAGACGCTTTCGATCGTTTCAATTGCAGTATCGAGCCGCTCAAGCTCTTCGTCAGCCGTGAGTACCTCGAATTTTTTATTCGCGGATTCAAGCCCGACATCAACAATGTCTGCACCCTCATCAATCAGCTCTCGATCGACATATTCTGCCGCCTCACCCGGGTTATCAAACACACTTGGTTTGTATGGCGATTCGTCAGAAACGTTGAGTACACCCATAATTCGCGGGGGGTATTCATCACCAATGCCCAACCCTGCAGCGTCCACGTTTCGCATATCTAAATAGACGGTCGGCAGACACATAGACCGTCCGGTATCGGCGACACAGCAAGTCACGCGCTTTTTATTAGTACAGCCATTACCTGCCCGTATGAGCAAAGTAAGCGTCGGGCTTCGTGGATGGCGCTTCGAGGAGTCAGAAATCTTCGCTGAGGATGGGACCTTCAAGCCGCTGGAGGAGATTCCACTCGATCCACGACAACGACTCGTTCGGCTAACCACACTAATGGACAAGCCGTGTGATGCCTGCTATCTTGAGCACGGTAATGAGAACATTCGCCGCTGTCGTGAGGCAGCGATCGTGTATGGTGAGCCAATGGGTGAGGTGATTCTCTGTGCACAACATGAGCCGGACTTCATGTATTGGTATCAACACGAAGACGGGAGCCAGTTCCGTGGCGAAGAGGAGTTTGCTGATGCGTTCCACGAGTGGTACGCAGCAGGGAACCGATCGCCGGCGGAGTATGGCACCGTTGAGCATGTCGATACAGACCCGGACGATCTCCCAACACCTCCCGGTCCAGAGGAGATCTACGCCGAGCTACAGGAAGACTACGAGCCACGGCGAATCGATCTCCGTCAGTACGATGATGAGCCAAAAGGTGACGAGTGCGAGCCGTTAACAGACGAAGATCTTGATGGACTTGATCTCGGGACACAGTACCCAAGCAAGAAATGAGCGGCGAAAACACAGAATCTGAGGTGTTCAAAAAGCCGGTGGTCGTTGTTGTCGACCCAAAAACGCCTGGCAATATCGGAACGATCGCACGGGCGATGAAAAATTTTGGACTTGAGGAACTGCTCTTGGTGGACCCGCCTGAATTGCACCGCGATAGCGAAGCGTATGGGTTCGCTGGACATGCTCGTGAGGATATCCTTCCAAACGCGCGTGAGGTCACATTCGATGAAGTTGTCAACAACTACCATACAATCGGCTGTACGGCCATCACCGGTGAGGATAGTCGTCGACATATCCGCTATCCGTTCAAAACACCTGTCGAAATCAAACAGGATCTCCGAACGCTTTCGGCGCCGACGGCGATCGTGTTTGGTCGCGAAGGGACTGGACTCTCAAACGAGGAACTTGCACAAATCGATCAGATCTGTTCGATCCCTGCGAGTGATGAATATCCGGTGCTTAATCTTGGGCAGGCAGCGACAGTACTTTTGTACGAGCTTCGTGAGCTAACGATCGCTGAGACACAGCTTCCAGACGTAACCCAGACACGTGCAGCCGAGCCGGATATTGAGCGGCTCTATGGATATCTTTCGGAATTCCTTGCTGCACAGGGGTACAACGATCGAAAAACGGAGAAAACGACACGGCTCATTCGACGGTTGATCGGCCGCACACACCCGACCGATCGAGAGGTGCACACGCTGATGGGAGTGTTTCGTCGTGCAAACGCACAGCTAAATCATCGACAGGAACTGCTCGAGCGATACGATGAACCGGATACGTTGAGCAGCCACACAAACCCATAACGAATGGACATTCGCTCGCTTGTTCAATCGCTCAAAGCCGAGGCCACGGAGACGAACGAGCGGCGAATGATCGTGTTCTCCGGCACACAATCTGCAGGTATTGATGCGGCATACACTGCAATCGACGCCTACGGAACAGATGACGTACACCTCGTAACCGAACAGGAAGGATTTCGGTACGATCGACACCATCCCGATCAGGCAGCCACCCTGCTTGGACAAACCAAAGAGATTGTCGTTGTTGACTGTCACGGGAAGTGGACACCGGATACGATTGGGCAAACTGTCGGTGCAGTCGATGGTGGCGGGCTCTATATTATGTTGACCCCTCCGCTTGATGATTGGAACCAACAGGAAACCTCGCTTGCGACGGCTGTGGTGTCACCGCCGTACACCAAGCACGATGTTGGCTGTCGATTCCTCGATCGGCTGATCCGATTGCTTGAGACACACCCCGGTATTTCGATCGTCTCAGTAGATGACAACACACGCATCGATCGGTATGAGCCGACGAGTACGAACACAGCACCTCACCTGCAGCCACGAGTGCCAACACAGCCGCAGTTTCCACTGCGTGTCTATGAGCAGTGTCTCACCCGTGACCAAGTGCGTGCAGTCCAGGCGCTTGAATCGCTTGCGACGCCAAACACAGCGATCGTCATCGAAGCCGATCGAGGCCGAGGGAAATCGACCGCATGTGGCTTCGCTGCGGCAGCACTCTGTGCTGACGGGATTGATGTTACAGTTACCGCACCAACGAGAGATCATGCAGCAACACTCCTTGCAGCCGCAGCCGAAACGATCGAGAACCTCGACTCACCCGCGGACGGATCAATCAGCTTCCAGCCGGTAGAGGATGCAACAAAAGCCGCAAACGAGACGTCGGTGCTCTTTGTTGAGGAGGCAGCAGCAATCCCAATTGAGACGCTAACCAAACTCACTGCCGCCACCTCGATCGCCTTTTCGACAACGGTTCGCGGTTATGAGGGGACCGGAAGAGGATTTACCATCCGCTTTCGTGAACAGCTAGACGCAAGTAGCCACCACATACAGTACTGCACGCTTTCGGAGCCAATACGATACGCTGGAGATGATCCGATCGAGCAGTGGAGCTTTCGGACGCTCCTGCTAGATGCATCCCCACCCGTTGAGCAGGCCGTTTCTGAAGCAACACCGGAGACGGTCCAGTACCAACAGCTCACACAGGACATGTTAGCAACCGATGAATCGCTCCTTCGATCGGTATTCGGACTGCTTGTCTCTGCACATTATCGAACAACACCAACCGACCTTCTTAGGCTTCTTGATGCACCGAACGCCTCAGTGCACGCGCTATTGCACGCTGGACATCCCGTCTCTGTTGCATTGGTCGTCGAGGAAGGTGGGTTAGATAGCCAGACACGAGAACGGTTGTTTCGAGGCGGTCGCGTCGCCGGAAACCTTGTTCCGGATATTCTCACAAGTCACCTTCGAGATGCGGAGGCCGGAGCACCAATCGGAAAACGGATCCAACGAATTGCAACACATACGAGCACGCAGAACCAGGGCCTTGCAAGCGCACTCCTTGCGGAGATTCGATCGACATATCAGACACAATGTGATTATTTAAGCGTCTCATTTGGAGCGACACCGTCGCTTGTTCGATTTTGGAGCCGAAATGGCTTTCAGACGATTCACCTCGCAACGACACAGAATGCGACGAGCGGAAAGTACTCCGTCCTGCTTGTTGATCCATGTTCTGCAGCTGGTGAACAACTTGCAGATCGCCATCGGAACTGGCTCCTCGATCGGCTTCGAGGGACGCTTTCAGGGCCGCTTTCTTCGATGGATCCGGATGTCGTTGCAGAGACGCTGGGTGGAATCGATCGGTCGACCTCAGATTCAGTTCCAGTGTCACTGACCGATCGCCAGTGGGAGCTTGTCGGGGCAGTCTTGTATGGCCCCGGATTGCTCGCCGCGAGTCCAACTGCGTTTGAGATGCTGTTGTGTGCTGAGTTGATTGACCCTGCCAGCGAACTCACATCGACTGATCGACACATCCTCATCAGACGCGTCCTGCAAGGGTGGGCTTGGGAAGACATTGCTACGGAGGTTGGTCATTCAACAACGCGGCCAACAAAACGGGCAATTGCCCGTGGCTTTCGGCCGATCGGGATGCGATTTGGCGGCGATCGACTTGCGCGTGAACAGGCTCGCTACATGTAGGTCGCTGAGCAGGCGCACTTTTTATTCTGTACACCCAATCATAGCTATGGTTGAGATTGTCCTCCTCGTTGCGATCGGCTTTCTACTGTTGGGTGTTGTCGGAAGTGTTGTTCCACTGTTGCCATCCGGATTACTCTCCCTTGCAGGTGTCTACGCATATGTGTTCTTTGGCGAGGGGTCGATCCACATCCTCATACTCCTGGGACTGACGCTTGCGGGAGTCTTGGCAGCAGTGCTCGAACATTTTGGTGGGCCGTTGGCAGCAAAAGCAAGCGGGGCGTCAAATCAGGTCGTCGCAGCGGCCGCGATCGCAGCCGTCCTCCTATTTTTTGTTGCTGGCCCAGTCGGGATCGTTGCTGGTGTATTAGGGGTCGTCTTCTCCCTCGAGATGCACAAGGGTGCGTCGATCGAAGTGGCACTCAAGCGGGCTCTATACACCGGTGGTGGAATCTTGGCCTCAACCGTTATGCAGCTGTTGTTGACAATCTGTATTCTTCTCGGATTTCTTCTCGCTGTCGTTGTCTTCTAACCACTACGGGTGGGTGTAGTACGTGACAGACTCCTCATCGGTGTGCGTATCAACACGAGCAAATCCGATCCGCTCAAACTGAACAATATCGTCTACGCTAGTCTCCGTAAACTCGGGCTCTGCGTGGCCAGTTACATCTCCGTCTGCGGTTCGCATTCGTACTGGGACCGAGCCATTGTCCGGTGTCCAGTGAATCACAGCAACACCATCCTCTCGAACGGCGCTAATATCCTCACCAACGTAGACAAAGCCATCATCAGTGTATCGGACACAACCGTAGCCTTTGAGCCAGACGCGATCGTCGAGTGCGGGGACATCATCTTGTTCGATCAACACAGCATCCGAGACAGGGATCGTTCGTGTCCCACGATCGTCATGGTCTGGATGTAGTGGCGGATGACCCGCTTGTGGACCCTCAATCACCGGCACCGAGACACCATCGCGGACGAAGAAGTAGCGATTTGCCGTGTCGTCAACGAGTTCGCGGTTATTCGCATAGATCGAGGACATTGCGAGATCGACATCAGAGGTGGACATCCCAAGCCCGATCATCGATTCGACGATTGCATCGCCACGAATGCCGCGTCTTCGAACCGATCGAAGCGTTGGTGCACGCGGATCATCCCATCCATCCAACTCACCGTCTTCGATCAGCTGTTTGATTGTGGATGTCGAGATCTTCACGTCATACGCATCGAGTTGGACGTGACCCCAGTGAAGCACTTCTGGATACTCCCAATCGAAATAGTCATACAGGAACCGTTGTCGCTTCGCGGAGTCTTGGAGATCGATCCCACGAATAATGTGGGTTACACCGGTAAGATGGTCATCAATACCGGATTGGAAGTCCAACATTGGCCAACAGCGATAGTCTGCTGCCTCTTCACGTGGGTGCGGCGTGTCAATCATCCGGAACCCAACCCAGTCACGAAGTGCTGGGTTCTTGTGGGTGATGTCGGTTTTGACGCGAAGCACCATCTCGCCGGAGTGATACTCACCGTTGACCATCGCCTCAAACTCCTCGAGAACGGTCTCAGAATCTTTGTCTCGGTTTGGCGATGGCTTGCCCGAGTTCTTGAGTTCGGAGAACTCCGCTCCGGGAAGGTCACAGGTGTATGCCCCGCCCATCTCAATCAGCTCACGGGCATACTCATAGTATGTTTCGAGCCGATCGGATGCACGAAGCACCTCATCCGGTTCAAAACCAAGGTACTCGATATCATCAACGATAAGGTCATATGCAGCCAGATCCGGGCGCTTTGTCTCCGGATCAGTGTCGTCAAACCGAACGATAAAGTGCCCATCGTAGCGCTCTTTGTACGTCCCGATCACGGACGGCATTCGTGCGTGCCCAAGATGCCATGGTCCATTCGGGTTCGGTGCGGCGCGCATCCGTATCTCCTCGTATGCATCCGCATTTGGAAGTGATGGAAGGGTATGTTCATCTTCTTCCTCCTCTGCATCGAGTTCGGCTGCCAGCTCAGGGTCTAGCTCTTCGAGCCGATCACGACGCGAATCCGCATCCATCGCTGCAACCTTCCCGACGATCTGTCCGGCAATCCCCGGGATTTCGCCACCGTGTGGCCGGAAATCCGGGTTATCACCCATAAGCGGGCCCATGATTGCCCCAACATCGGGATCGCTCTCATGTTTTAGTGCATTAAATAGCGCGTGTTTTTCGGCTTCCGCCTTTACACGTGCTTTGAAATCTGCGTCCATTAGCTATCGGTTTGATTGGCGGCGGCAAAAACAGCGTGGATTCGGCCTGTTCTATCGGAGCGAATACGAAAGTAAATTAAACAGGAAATATGTCAGTACCCGGTATAGTACTGTTGACGTGGGGCTCAAAACCCGTTGACGGGTTTGAGGCCGTGATCTGTTGGATACGAGGACACGATTGGCCAGCCGAGGGGAACGAGGATGATCATACTGAAAGATCCCGCTGTCAGCGATGTAATACGGAAAAGTAACCGCGTCAGGGATATTCTGGGATCGCTCTGCGTACAGCGCTCACGTCAGCAAAAATTGCTACTCTTCGAAGATTCCGAGATCGTCCGCAGCCATATCTGCAATGTGTTCGACAATCGCTGGCTCGACGACTGCGATCTGTTCACCATCATGGACGCGATCGTTGTGCGATGCAAGCTTGTCAGCCAGTTCTGAGAGTGGAATGCGAGCGTTGGTTCCACATTCCTCACAGACGATCGGCACCGATGGTTCATCATCGGACTCAGTTGTCATTGCACACAGTTGGAGGTGCGATTGATAAAATAGCCTCGTTTCAGCCATCAGCGGCTGAAACTTCGATAGCCAAACTGATTATTGGAATGCGCCACCGAACTCGCTTTCTTCGCGTTCAACGTCGCTCTTTTTGAACCGCTGTTCGATCTCATCGTAGCGTTTCCGCGTATCATCGGTTACGCTTGGGTTCACTTCATCGAGTGCATTTTCGAAGTGCTGCATCGTCACACGAACGTTGCCGACTGATTCACCGATCTCTTCGGGCTTGACACTGCGAATGAACTCACGCGAGGCAGCCATCGAAGCCTCACGGCAGAGCGCCTCAATATCCGCACCAACGTAGCCATCTGTTCGCCGAGCGAGCGAATCAAGATCCACATCTTCTGCAAGCGGTTTGTGCTCGGTGTGGACGGCGAATATTGCCCTGCGAGCCTCCTCGTCGGGCACTGGGACGTGGACGTGGCGATCGAGCCGCCCCGGCCGAAGCAGCGCTGAATCGATCAGATCCGGGCGGTTGGTTGTCGCGACAACAACCACATCTTCGAGCGTCTCAAGCCCGTCAAGCTCGGTCAACAGTTGGCTGACAACGCGCTCGCCCACGCCGGAGTCGGTTGACCCGCTTCCACGCTCGGTTGCGATTGCATCAATCTCGTCGAAGAAGACGATCGTTGGCGCGTTCTCACGTGCTTTCGAGAACACTTCACGGACGCCTTTCTCGGATTCACCGACGAACTTGTTGAGGAGCTCTGGGCCTTTGATCGAGATGAAGTTTGACTCGCTCTCGTTTGCCACCGCCTTCGCCAAGAGTGTCTTTCCGGTCCCTGGTGGGCCGTAGAGCAAGACCCCCTTTGCTGACTGCATGTCCATCGCTTCGAACACTTCAGGATATTCGAGTGGCCATTGAATCGTCTCACGGAGCCGTTCTTTGGTGTCTTCTAACCCGCCAACGTTCTCCCATGAGACGTCTGGTACCTCGACAAACACCTCACGGAGTGCCGATGGCTCGATGCCTTTAAGCGCCTCCTTGAGATCGTTTTCGGTCACCTGAATCGACTGGAGCACATCCGCATCGATCTCATCGCTTTCGAGATCAAGCTGTGGACGAATTCGCCGTAGCGCGTTCATCGCAGACTCTTTTGCCAACGATTCGAGATCCGCGCCAACGAATCCATGCGTATTCTCCGCGTAGAGATCGAGATCGATCCCCTCGGTTAGCGGCATGTTCCGGGTGTGGACCTGCAGAATCTCTTTTCTGCCGTCCCGGTCCGGCACACCAATTTCGATCTCACGATCGAAGCGGCCACCACGTCGAAGTGCAGGATCGATCGCATCAACACGGTTGGTTGCGCCGATCACAACGACTTGGCCACGGTCTTCGAGCCCATCCATCAGGCTGAGCAGTTGGGCGACAACACGCCGTTCAACGTCCCCACCTGCTTCTTCACGTTTTGGGGCGATCGAATCCAACTCATCCATGAAGATGATCGCTGGGGCCTCTTGAGACGCCTCTTCGAACACATCACGGAGCTGTTCTTCGGACTCGCCGTAGTATTTCGACATGATCTCCGGCCCTGAAACGGTGTGGAAGGACGCATCAATCTCGTTTGCGACCGCTTTGGCGATCAGCGTCTTTCCGGTACCTGGCGGCCCGTGGAGGAGTACACCCTTCGGTGGCTCAATTCCGAGCCGCTTGAACAGCTCAGGATGTCGCATTGGCAGTTCAATCATCTCACGAACCTGCTCAAGTTCGCTATCGAGACCACCAATGTCTTCGTAGGTGATGTCCGGTGTTGGTGCGGCTGGCTGCCCTGCGGCGGTGCTTCCGTGGATCTGCTCGGCTGGCTTTTCGGAAATTTTGACCTCAGTCTCGTCAGTGACGACAACGGTCCCAGTTGGACTGGTGGACGCGATTTTGAGTGGGACTGCTTGGCTCTGTCCGCCCATAAATCCAAATCCGAGCGGCAGTTGGACGTTCTGGCCTTTTGTTACTGGCTGGCCGCCTAGCTCGCGCCGAATGAGCGAGTCAATGTTCCCACGGATGCCGAGCCGTTGTGGAAGTGCAATCGTAATCGATTCTGCACGCTTGACCTCCGCTTTTTCGATCGTGACCTTATCATCGATACCGACATTTGCTTCCTGTCGAAGCCGTCCGTCAATCCGGATGATTCCGGTTCCATCATCTTCCGGATAGCCGGGCCATACACGCGCAATAGCAGTTCCTTCGTTCGCATCAATGCGGATGAAATCACCACCGCTGAGCTCAAGCTCTTCAGCTGCGAGGCGATCGACCGCCGCAAGACGGCGGTTTGCATCCTTCTGTTTGAGTGGTTTGACAGTGAGTTTCATTGTTGTCCCGTAATAGTGAGTACGCCGTTTTTCATATCAACTGTTGCCCCGGGACCTGGGAGCGTAAACTCAGTCTCGGAGACCTGATTGCCGTGGTCAATCACAACAATTGCTGTTGCTCCGACGATATCAACGTCGACCGATTCATCATCTACTGGTAGATCTGCCGCAATGACCCACCCGTCGTCGTACTCATAACGACGGAGGAAGCGTTCATCACGACCAGACAGTTGTGCTGAGTTCATCTAACTAACTCGTAGTTAGTCTTATTAGTATTAAAACTTATCGCTTAGAATTCGCAATACGGCGCCTAGATTGTGTTAAAGACTTGTATTGTGGTTCACACCTATCGTTGTTACTTCGTGAGCTGTTGACCCCGATAGTTTATTTTGGCTCGTCGGGAGTATGTGGTATGGAGCGGGTTACACACCACGGACGGGAGACTGCGTATCGAGTGTTCGATCGAGACAGTTCAGGGGAAACAGTCCTGTGTGTCCACGGAAGCGGTGGCTCTCATGCGGTTTGGAAGTCACAAAGCCGCCTCGCAGACGAATATACCATTGTTGGGCTTGATCTCAGTGGACATGGTAACAGTGATGATGTCGAGACTGATCCAGGATATGAAGCACTGAGTGCGTACGTGGACGATGTTGTCGCAGTTGCAAGCGCAGTTGATGCCGATATTCTTGTTGGTAACTCTCTCGGCGGTGCAGTGGTGCTTGAAACGGTCCTCAACCGTGAGTATGAGCCATCGAAATTAGTTCTTACAGGAACCGGTGCTCGCCTTGCTGTGCTTGATGATCTTCTTTCATGGCTGGCGGATGATTTCGAACGGGCGATCGAATTCTTACACGCCCCCGACCGGCTCTTTCATGACCCATCCCCACAGCTCGTAGAGATGTCACTGGCTGCAATGCAGGACGCCGGACAAGCAGTTGTTTCCCGCGACTTTCAGACCTGTCACACATTTGATGTCCGGGAGAAAATTGCGACGATCGAGACCGAAACGCTCGCTGTTGTTGGTGAGCATGATAAACTCACGCCAAAACGCTACCACGAATACTTTGTCTCCGAGATGCCCGACTGCTCATTAGCGGTTATCGATGATGCAGCGCATCTTCCGATGCTTGAAAATCCAGCCCAATTTAATGAGACGCTCCGATCGTTTCTCTCCACCTAGTACTTAGTAGAGTTCATCTAGTTCTTCTTCAATGTGGCTTTGCTCTGCAGTTGGGAACTGCCCGTTTTCGACCGCATCTTTGTATGCCGTAACTGCGTTTTGAATTTCAGAACGGACGTCGCCAAACTGTTTTGAAAATGGTGGCGACCACTCATCTAAGCCAAGTACATCTGTAATCACAAGCACCTGCCCATCACAGTCTCGACCAGCGCCGATACCGATCGTTGGAATCGAAATCTCCGATGTAACCTGTGCTGCCAAGTTTTCCGGGATATGTTCTAAGACAAGCGAGAATGCACCCGCAGACTCATGTTCGCGTCCGAGCGCAAGGATTTCGCGTGCTGCCTGTTTTGTTGTCCCCTGACGACCGTATCCACCAATCTGATTCACATGCTGGGGTGTCAAACCAAGGTGTGCCATCACCGGGATTCCAAGCTCTGTCAACCGCTGTGTCGTCTCGACAGTGTGTGCACCACTTTCGAGTTTGACTGCATCAGCCCCGGCTTCTTTCAACATCATGCCCGCGTTTCTAATTGTCTCTGCTTCATCAACCCCGAACGAAAGAAACGGCATATCCGCAACGACAAGTGCGTTCTCTGTGACACGGGAGACTGCGGCGGTTCGGCTTTTGACCTCGTCGATAGTTACGGGAAGCGTTGATTCATGACCCAATACGGCGTTGCCCATGCTATCACCGACAAGAATGATATCAATTCCAGCCTCGTCAATGAGCTTTGCTGTTGGCGCATCGTATGCGGTGAGCATCGTAATTGGCTCCGAGCCGGCCTGTTCTCGGAGGCCCCGTGTGGTGACCATAGCCGCCATTCTATCTCAAATAAGTAAACAAATCCGATCTGTCCTGGTCTTTCACGGAAAACCGCAACGACATTAACCACCGACCAGCTACTATCGGATGTGCCGGAACTTATCGAACGCACAGACCCGGAGGGTGTTGATTTCGGCTGGGTAATGCAAATGACGTTCGTCCTCACAATACTCATTGGCGCGCCGATCGTCGCGATCCTCTCGGCATTTACAGTACTTCCTGGATGGGGTGCACGTGCGAGCTTTGCGATCCAAGTTGGCGCGCCCATTTGGCTCTGTACGTCGATCGCACTGTTTCTGTATGAAAAACGCCGCGTAGGAAACGAAGCAGACACAGAGGAAGAACGTGAGCCAACTGATACGGACACAGACACCGCCTAAGCAGCTATGGAACGTAGCGAAAGTCGGTCCCAGCCCTCTCAGCGGTTGTTTTATCACTCTCTGAATCACCAATAAATAGTGTCTCTTCTGGTGTTGCACCCAGCCCGTCGATCGCTGCGAGCAACGGCTCTGGATCGGGTTTTTGTTTTGGAACGGTATCTCGACCAACAATGGCGTCGACATCGCTGTGGAGGGTGTGCGTCTCAAGGGCAATCTCACATGCCGCCTCGCAGTTGAGCGAACAGACCCCGACGGGAACAGAAAGCGAAGAAACATCATCCGCGAGCGCAAGTCGATCGGATGTCCGAGCACCCTCTCGTTCGTGTGCGCTGATTGCATCCTCAACAGCGCCACCCAACCCAACCGATGATGCTTGAGCTGTGAGCGTCCACAGGTCTTCGCCTGCGACATCAATATCTTCCGCAGCATACACTGCAATAACATCACGGGCGACCGCAGCCCAATCAACCTTCAAATAGACGAGTGTTCCATCAAGATCATAGACGATCGCGTCATATCCATCGTACTCCATACAACAGAGACGTGGTTCGGGCGAAAAACTGCTTTGGCTACAGTAGCAGTCTAATCAAGCACTCCACGAGCGATGATCTCTTTTTGAATTTCAGATGTACCCTCGTAGATCGTTGTAATCTTTGCATCACGGTAGAACCGCTCAACATCGAACTCGGACATATACCCATAGCCGCCGTGGATCTGAACTGCCTCGTTTGCCACATCAACAGCAGCCTCACTTGCAAAGTATTTCGCCATTGCCGCAGTCACTCTGTTATCTTCACCGGCATCATCCTGTCGCGCGGCCTCATGGACGAGTCCGCGTGAGGCCTCAATCTGGGTTGCCATCTCTGCGAACTTATGCCGAATTGTCTGGATCTCCGAAATGGGTGCATCAAACTGCTCTCTTTCATGCGCATACGTTCGTGCCTGATCGAACGCCGCCTGTGCGACACCAACTGCCTGCGCCGCAATCCCTACCCGACCACCAGTGAGGATATGGAACGCTGCTGACAGCCCTCGTCCCTCCGCAGTAAGTCTGTTTTCGGCAGGAATACGAACGTCATCAAACGTGAGTTGGGTGGTATCGCTTGCGCGGAGTCCAAGCTTTTCCTCTTTTTTGCCAACCTCAACACCGGCTGTGGATTTTGGAACGAGAAACTGTGTCACTGACCCGTCGTCTTCCGGGTCGGTTTTTGCAAAGACGATCGCAACTTCGCCTCGCTGCCCGTTTGTGATCCACTGTTTTCGCCCATTGAGGACGTATTCATCACCCTCCCGAATAGCAGTTGTACTCATCTCTGCAGGGTTTGATCCTGCCTCCGGCTCTGACAGGCAAAACATCCCAACTGGACGGCCAGTCGCCATCTCCGGAAGCCACTGCTCTTTCTGTTCGTCAGTTCCGAACTCGGAGAGACACGAAGTCGCAAGACAGTGTACCGAAAGCGCCGTAGCAACCGCAAGTTGGCCGTACGCAACCTCCTCATTAACGAGTGCATAGGTAACCCGATCGGCCTCATAGCCACCGTATTCGAGCGGGACAGTTAAGCCAGTGAGATCAAGTTCTGCAAGTCCATCCCACAGATCTTCAGGAAACGTCTCCGTTTTGTCCGCCTCCTGTGCACCCTCACGTAGTTCTTCGACAGCAAACTCCCGAACCACATCACGGATCGTTCGCTGCTCAGCAGTCAGTTCCATACTGCTGTTTGGAACCTATATGAAAAAAAGTGATTGTTTCTCCGACTACTCCCAGAGCGGATACAATTCGTCTTTTCCAGGGTCGGTAATCCGTGTTCTATCTAGAACGACTGCACCGGTCTCATCGTCTGTGGGCGATCGAGCCGTTCCAATACTCGTTGCGTCAATTCCATTTGTTTGCAGCGATGTCAGCGCAGCGTCAGCGCTCTCGGATGGAACCGCAGCAAGGAGTGCACCGGAGCCGAAGATCGACAACGGGTCCACGGCCATTGCGTCACAGATTTGTTTGGTTTCGTCTCGGATCCGAATCTGTTCACGTGAGATATGTAGATCAACCGCTGATGCGGCTGCCATCTCACAGAGTCCCGCGCGGACGCCTCCTTCTGTTGGGTCATGCATTGCGGTTGCAACCGATCGCAGCAGCCTCGATTCGGGCAACACGCTAATCTCATCAACAAATGTTTGTGCACGCTCGATAATTTCGGGCTCAACGCCTCGATCCAAAAGCGTCGATTCGAAATCGCTTGCTAAGATCGCCGTCCCTTCAATTGCCGCCCCTTTTGTCAGTATAATCGTGTCTCCCGGAGCTGCGCCGCCCGTTGGAATGAACCGATCGGTCCGACCAAAACAGGTGATCGAAAGCGTCGGGCGGGACAGTTCGGGGAGATACTCAGTATGTCCGCCAACGATCGTTGCACCGATCGCTGTTGCCGCCTCATCTAGTTGTGTTGTAAGCGTTTTAAGCAGCGCTGGGTCATCGCTTGGCAAAAAAAGAACATTTGTTAAAAACTCCGGATCAGCACCCGACGCGGCGACATCGTTTGCCGCAATGGGGACGGCAAGCGTTCCTGCGGATTCGGATGCAAGCGAAATTGGGTCGCTACTAACGACCAAGATCGCATCGCCAAGATCGATCGCTGCAGCATCCTCCCCATACGTTGCCCCGGTTTGCACCGCGTCGTTCGGTGCACCAGTCCGTGCGAGCACCCGTGCGAGCACGTCTGGGTCAAGCTTTCCGATCATTGTCTACAAACTGTAACGGCAATCGGTTGAACGTACCGAAGTTAGCTATTTGCAGGTGTGCTATTCGTGGGCGTGCGATGCTGCACACTCGGTGAGGAACGACACAACCGCATCAAGATCGCCGCTCAATCCGCCACCCTGTGCGAACGTCTCGCTTCCGCCACCGCCGCCACCAAACTCCGATGTAACATCGTTTACCAGTTCGCCCGCACCCGGAGACCCGGTGGATGCGATAACCACAAACGGGGCACTGGCACTCCCAACAACAGCAACAACAGGCACCTCATCTCCAACAACATCTTTGGCAACAGTGCCGGCGTCGGTCGCGTCAAACCCACCTACGGTCCCGACCGCCCACCCATTGCCAACTGGATCGAATCCGCGTATGTGTTGTTTGAGGAGCCTTGATTTGAGTGCTGTAACTTCGGCACGTAGCTCATTCTGCGTGGTGGTGAGTCGATCGACTGCGTTCGGTAACTCCGTAATGCCCGTTTCGGCAGCATGAGCCGCGTCGATCGCAGCCTGATGCACCGTTTTCCGCTGTTCGATCCCAACTGGACCAACAGCAAACTCCACGCGAGTCATTCCTTCACCAGGATTCGATCGAGAGAGAACTGAGATCGGTCCAATCTCGTTCGTATTCGCCACGTGTGTCCCACCACACGCCGCAACATCCCACGGATCATCGCCGTCACCAGTTCCGTGAATCGTGACGACGCGAACGGTGTCTCCGTTGGCCATTGCGCCATCTTCAGTTTTTGTATTGAATGCAATCTCCTCCATCTCTCGAGCAGTTTCAACGGGAACTTCCTCCCACGATACCGACAGCGAGTCCCAAACAACACGATTCACAAGCCGTTCGAGTTCAACCAGCACTGAGTCGTCGATCTTAGTTGGTGTAACAAAATCAACCCGTACTTTTTCAGCGTCAATATCAAACCCGCCGTACCCCAGATCATCCAACAATCGTCTTCCGGCTCCATAGAGTGCATGGCTAGCCGTATGTGCTCGCATACAGTATGTCCGGAATGGTGCATCGATCACACACGGAACCGTCTCTCCAATAGCTGCGTCGATCGGCGCAGAGAGCGTATGCACATGTCCTTCTTCCCCTTCTTGAACTGCTTCGACGGAGATGCCTGCGATCGTCCCCCGATCGGCCGGCTGCCCGCCACTTTCGGCATAAAAATATGAGTGATCTAACACAACATCTGTCCGATCGATCGAACGTATTTCAGCATCGAATGAACGCACGGTCGGATCTGCCGCAGCACGTTGCCCTGTCATTGTATGCTATGTACTCACGCAACAACGCACAAAAAGATACAGCAGCCAACGCCGATCAATAGCTACCCTGGGTTTGGGTCACTCGTCTACGAGTGCGATCTCAAGTTCCTCTTCGATTGCTCGAATGACAGATCCACCGACACCTGCGCGTGTTGCCCGACCCTGTTCAACCGCGAGAAGGTCTTTCTCAGAAACATCAAGCGTCTCTGCGAGCCCTTCAAGCGTGTAGCCTGCATCTTGTCGCGCGGTCTCGACAACCTCGCCATAGCCGGAGATGAGATACGGGAGCCGATCGCGCTCGTAGTTTGTCCCCTCCTTTTCCCAATGTGTCGAGTCGCCTTTCCCTGCGTCATACATTTTTGCAGCGCGTTGGGCGGCTCGCTTTTTTCGACTCCGTTCGGAGTCAGGGCGATCGTTGCCTTGGTCCTGCTGTCGGTTGGCATTCTTTCGGTGTCGGTTTTTGTTTTTATTTTGGTTTTCTCCGTGTGGGGCACACGATTTACAGACTAACAGCTCCGCTCCTGCGACGTTTGCCCGGCGGAGCTTTGCGCTTTCGCTTCCGCATAGCTCACAGGAACCACCATCCCCACCACCACCAGATCGACCTGTTGAGTATTTCGCCATACCGATGCTGTACTCACCGCGTGATGTTAAACCCGTGGCTGTCAGTGATCCATGTGGGTGTATCCTACTTGCGGTACGAGATCGGTCCACGTGACCTGTTGGTCAAGATTGTAGTTTTTGGAAAATGTGCGTGGGTGCTGCCTGAGAGCAACACCTGCATCGGGTGGGTGTACCACCTAAACGATGCGTGGGACCGGATTTGAACCGGCGGACCTCTACAGGACAGCGCCCTCAACGCTGCGCCGTTGGCCTGGCTTGGCTACCCACGCTCGTTGCGTGTTTTCTGCGTTTTCTCGTATCCGTGGGGAAGATAAAAGCCCTTCCTTTTGCTGGCGCTGTGACTCTGTGTGACATCGCCACGGCGATCGAATCTATCAACTGACGGTTCACACAAGTCAGAACCATTTTCGATCGAGCATCCCAATAGCTGCCATGGAACGTTCCACGCTCAAAAATAATGTCCCTGCACTTACTGCACTCTTGAGCATCATCTCGCTTGCACTTGTCTTTGGGGCTGTCCTTCAAGCAATCCCACAGTCAGTTATCCCCCGGTTCGACCCATTGCTGGCACTCATTCCGCATCTTAATGTTGTGCTGAGCCTTGCGGCGATCGGCACAATTCTTGCAGGATGGCGCGCAATCAGACAGAACCGTGTTGGAACACACAAAAAATTCATGCTTGCATCGTTCGCCCTGTTTGCTGGATTTCTCGTGTTCTACCTCTATCGTGTTGCACTTTTGGGACCCGGCGAGTTCCCGGGGCCGGATACAGTCTACCTCTACATCTATCTCCCAACGCTTGCGATCCACATACTGTTGGCCGTAATCTGTGTTCCATTCGTCTTCTACGCGCTATTGCTCGCAGGGACACGCCCTGTGGCGGAGATCTATGATACACGGCACAAGACAGTCGGAAAAATTGCGGCTGTTCTGTGGTTAATCTCGTTCAGCCTCGGAATCGTCGTGTATCTGTTCTTATACGTGCTTTACTGACCGTATACTTTGCCGTCACTGTCACCATCTACGTCTCCAGGATTGTAGACAAATTTTAACAGCACTGCAAACAGCGCTGGTGACAACAGTGCAACAATCCCTGCACCGCCAATTAGATACGCAGGTGGGATAGGGAAATCATCAAGAAATCCGGCTGCCGGTTCGGCTTCCTCGTCGCCATCACCATCTTCAGCCGTATCTTCGTCCGTGTCTGCATCGATGAGTGCCTCCTCATCGATCGCATCACCAACCGCAACGGCACCCTTCATTCCAAGCGCTTCATGCGGCGTACAGACGTATGTGAAGATTCCCGCTCCTTCAAAGGTGTGCTCAAATGTATGCCCATCATCATCGACAATTTCGCTTTCAAATTCGCCATCGCTCTCGGCGACGTTATGACCGCCTCCTTCACCGGTCCACTCCCACACAACTGTTGCTCCCTCGTCGATCGCGATCGCTGGAGGATCGTACAGTAATCCGTCATCACCGGCCCCAACAGTGACTGTTACCGTCTCCTCACCACGGAAGTCCGACGTACCCTCATAATTATCAACGTCATCAAACCAACCATCATACGGGTCTTCTTGTGCGGTGACCGGGGTCGAGAGTGCAGCCGCGGCAGTCAGTCCAACACCAAGGCGTAAACAGTCACGCCGATCGATACGTGGAGCTGTTGCATCGCTCATAACCAAAACATACGCTGGCGTAGACAATAAGTACAACTCCGGATCTCACCCGCTGAGAATGTTACACCCACCGATTAGTCGTCTGCGGTGACTGGCTCTTGTGTTCCGATGTCTGGTCGAGAGACATCCCGATCAGTTGTCTCACCATCAATATCGTACGGATACTCACCAGTCACACAACCAAGACAAAGATCGGCACGACTGCGTTCGAGTGCGGACGCAACGGCATCAATTGAGAGATACGCGAGTGAGTCTGCTTCGATTGTCTCACAAATTTCGGCAACGCTTTTATTCGCTGCAATAAGTTCATCTCTGGTTGCCATATCAATACCCATATAACACGGCGCAATGATCGGTGGTGCACCAATTCGCATATGGACTTCTTCTGCGCCGGCATCCTTGAGAAGGCTCACAAGCTGCATTGATGTTGTTCCACGGACGATCGAGTCGTCGATGATGGTCACGGTTTTCCCTTCGATCGTGCTTTTGATCGGATTGAGCTTGAGCCTGACAGCCCGTTCGCGCTCATCCTGTGTCGGCATAATAAACGTCCGTCCAACGTACCGATTCTTCATCAGCCCTTCCGCAAACTCAACACCGGTATCATCTTCCTCACGAGGCTCTCCGGTAGCCGTTGTTTCGTTTGCGGCATCAGCATAGCCAGAGGCAAACGCACGTCCAGAGTCAGGCACGGGCATCACAACATCAGATTCAACACCACTTTCTTCCCAGAGCTGTCGGCCAAGCTCTCTTCGCACCTCATACACAAGTTTTTCATCAATAATTGAGTCCGGTCGAGCAAAATAGACGTGTTCAAAAAAGCAGTGGGCGGTGTTTTCTTCTTGAACGAGCTGATATGAGTCATATCCTGCGCCACCGCGCTCAAGCACGACGAGTTCACCTGGCCGAACGTCGCGGATTAACTCACCATCGAGGGTGTCGATGACGGCAGATTCGGAGGCAAGAACGTAGCCGTCCTCAAGTTCTCCGATGCAGAGCGGTCGATTTCCTTGTGGATCTCGAACACCAATCACTACGTCATCATGCATAATCGCAAGCGAGTATGAGCCATGGATCCGCTCCATCGTTCGTTTGACGGCACGGATCAGATCCTCGTCCAGCAGATTTCGCGCAATGTCGTGTGCAATAACTTCTGTATCCCCATCCGAGGTGAACGCATGACCAAGGTTTTCGAGTTCTTCGCGGATCTCATCAGCATTGACGAGATTTCCGTTGTGTGAGAGCCCTAATGATCCCGATTTGAATGAGACCGAGAATGGCTGTGCGCAACAGGAGTTGACGCTCCCAGCAGTGGGATATCGAACGTGACCAATCCCTGTTGCTCCGTTGAGCGAATCAAGGTCGTTCTCCGAGAACGCATCGCCAACAAGCCCCATTTCGACGTGGCTGTGTTGTTGGAATCCATCGTGAGTAACGATCCCCGCGGATTCTTGTCCACGGTGTTGCAGCGCGTACAACGAGTAGTACAGTGGTCGCGCAGCGTTACGATCGTCCAAAGAGATCCCAACGACACCGCATTTTTCTGTCGGCCCATCAGTATAGCCGCCGAAATCCCGGCCCTGTGGCATATACAGTATACAATGAGTCAATGGGTAAAAAGACACGTGTTTGGTTCAAACGATGCATTCTCGCTGTTGAAATATGCATGTTTGTGTATTCAAGCGTGAAAATGCAGCGCTGTCGGTCTCGTTGTCAGTACGTGCAGCGTTGGAGATAGAACCGAAAAAAGAGGGAAAGAAATCGCTCAGCGATTGGTGAATGTATAGAGAAGGAAAAACGAGTATCGATTACTCGCCAGCCTTTGTCTTCCACTCGTAGTCGCGGCGTTTTGCGGATTTTCCGAAGCCGCATGACGAGCAGACCTTTTTCCGGACGTGGTATGATTTTTCGCCACAGCGTCGACATTTGACGTGTGTCGTCTTGTTCTTCTTCCCTTGAGACGGTGTTCCGGCTCCAGTCATACAGTTATCGAAACGACGTTATCGCCGCGTATAATGGTTGTGTCTTCGATCGGCTCTGCTGTAGGGTCACCCAGAACAGCCTCGTCAATGACGGAGTCATCCGCATCAAGTACGACGTTCATGTGTTGGTCATAGCCTGAAAGCTGTCCGTAGACCGTATCACCGTCTTTGAGTCGGACGGTTACAGTCTGTGCGAGTGCGCCTTCGAGTACGTCCAACGGTCGTCCACTCATGTTTCAACGGGTCGCCGAGCGAGTAATAAACGTACCGAATCGTTCGGTACAAGACGATAACCGAACCCACGAGTTTTTAATAGAGGACGTACAACCACCAATACCGAAAACCCGCGGGCAAGTGTTTCGGAAACGGGTGCATTTTCGATCGCACCAGCCGAATCATAGCGGGGTCGAACACCGACGGACCAGACCGGCCGGGGCTCGTGGCCCCCACGCGGATTTACGTGAGCAACATCGCCACAACGTGGCATTTCGATGCTCGGAACCACAACACACTACGATAACCATGGAAATTGAAATCGCAACCATTGGCGGTTATGAGGAGGTCGGTCGTCAGATGACGGCCGTCCGCGCAGGCGACGATGTCGTCATCTTCGATATGGGTCTGAACCTCTCGCAGGTTCTCATCCACGACAACGTCGAGACTGAAAAGATGCATAGTTTGGACCTGATCGACATGGGTGCCATCCCGGACGATCGAGTCATGAGTGACCTCGAAGGAGACGTGCAAGCGATCGTCCCAACACATGGCCACCTTGACCACATTGGCGCACTCTCAAAGCTTGCACACCGATACAACGCACCGATCGTCGCAACACCGTTTACGATCGAACTCGTCAAACAGCAGCTCCAAGGAGAAAACAAGTTCACCGTAGAGAACGATCTGGTGAAGATGTCTGCCGGCGAGACGATGTCGATCGGCGAAAAGTGCGAGCTTGAGTTTGTCAACGTCACCCACTCGATTATCGACGCGATCAACCCAGTCCTTCACACACCAGAGGGAGCGATTGTCTATGGCCTCGACAAGCGAATGGACCACTCACCAGTACTTGGTGATCCGATCGACATGAAACGCTTCCGTGAGATTGGCCGCGAAGGCGAAGGCGTCCTCGCATACATTGAAGACTGTACCAACGCAGGCCGGAAGGGCCGCACACCATCTGAATCCGTTGCACGTCGTCATCTCAAAGATGTTATGTACTCAATTGAGGACTATGATGGTGGTATTGTCGCAACCACATTCTCGAGCCACATTGCACGTGTGAAATCGCTCGTCGAGTTTGCAGAGGAGATCGGTCGTGAGCCGGTGTTGCTCGGTCGATCAATGGAAAAATACTCCGGCACCGCAGAGCGACTCAACTTTGTTGAATTCCCTGAGAATCTGGGGATGTACGGTCATCGAAAATCCGTTGATCGGACGTTCAAACGAATTATGAAGGAAGGCAAAGAGAACTTCCTCCCGATTGTCACCGGCCATCAAGGAGAGCCACGTGCAATGTTGACTCGAATGGGCCGCGGTGAAACGCCATTCGAACTGGATGATGGTGACAAAGTCATTTTTTCTGCACGAGTGATTCCAGAGCCAACCAACGAGGGACAACGGTACCAATCCGAGCGGCTTCTGAAGATGCAGGGTGCACGGATTTACGACGATATCCACGTTTCAGGGCACCTCCGAGAAGAGGGTCATTATGAAATGTTGGATGCCCTACAGCCACAGCACGTGATTCCAGCGCACCAGAACCTCAAAGGCTTTGCACCGTACGTTGATCTCTGTGAGAATCAGGGCTACGAACTGGGCCGTGATGTGCATGTCACACGAAACGGCAACATGATCAAATTGGTGGAGTAATGACACAGAACGCGACGGAAGAGCGCGTCTTGCACGCAGTTGGTGAGCGCCGTGAGCTCGTCAACAGCGCGATCGATAAAGAGCTACCGCTACAGAAACCAGAGCGGCTCTACGAAGCATCGAGATACATTCTCGAAGCAGGTGGGAAGCGGCTCCGTCCAACAGTGACGTTACTCGCTGCAGAATCACTTGCAGACGTGGAACCGCTTTCAACCCCATATCGATCGTTCCCAACCCTTTCAGATGGGGCAATTGATATGATGAAAGCAGCAGTCTCGATCGAGATTATCCAGTCATTTACCCTGATCCACGACGACATTATGGATGATGATGATCTTCGTCGAGGAGTTCCATCCGTTCACAAGCAGTACGATACGTCTACTGCAATTCTTGCAGGAGATACACTATACTCAAAAGCGTTTGAGATCATGACTAACACCGGCGCTGCACCGGAGGATGCACTTGAATCAATGCGGCTCTTATCAACAACGTGTACAGAGATCTGTGAAGGTCAAGCGCTCGATGTTTCATTTGAAGGCCGAGACAGCGTCCTTCCAGAGGAGTATCTGGAAATGGTTGAGCTAAAAACGGCCGTACTGTACGGCGCTGCCGCTGCTGTTCCGGCAGTTCTGATGGGTGCAGATGGTGACGTTGTTGATGCACTGTACCAGTACGGAATTGATTCGGGGCGTGCGTTCCAAATTCAAGACGACGTTCTCGATCTTACCGTACCAAGCGAGAAGCTCGGTAAACAGCGCGGTTCAGATCTCGTCGAGAATAAAGAGACGCTCATCACACTCCATGCAAAACAACAGGGTGTTGATGTTGCCAATCTCATTGACACAACCGATCCAGAGAGTGTTACTGAGGACGCGATCGATGAGGCTGTCGCAGAACTTGAAGCAGTCGGAAGTATCGCATATGCTCGAGAGATGGCAGAGGACCTCACAGATCGTTCCAAAGCACAACTGGAGGTGCTCCCAGATAACCATGCTCGGACGCTTCTCTGTGAGATCGCGGACTATCTTATCACACGTGGCTACTAACACACCCACGTGAATCCAACACGAATATTCAGTTTATTTCACCGGAAACGTGGTGTGGTGGCTACACTGTCACACAGTCAAAAGCAGACCACATATCACGGTTGAGCGCGCGTATACCGATGTGGCATCATTTCGATCTATTGGCCTTTTTGCGTTGTTAGCAGTATTTTGGGGGACAACCTACGTTGCGATCGAGGTTGGGCTTGAAACGCTTCCCCCACTTTGGTTTGTTGCACTCCGATTTGACATTGCTGCAGTGGTGCTGTTAGGATATGTTTTGTTACGGAGTACCCAACCGCTTCCACAGACCCGAGGTGATTGGACTGCCGTCGCTATCAGTGCATTTTTTATTATTGGTGTAAACAATGCGCTTCTCTTTGTTGGCCAGCAGTACACGACGAGTGGGATCGCAGCGATTGTATACAGCCTAGTACCGATTACAACGGCTGCGTCAGTTGCGTTGTTGCTCGAGCGTGGCCGGATTGATACAGTCGGCCTTATTGGAATCGCTGTCGGACTCGTCGGTGTGGGATTGGTTGCACAGCCTGATCCGAATAATCTCACAGGAGGAGTCACATTCGGGGTGGGATTGATTTCGATCGCAGTCGTCTCGATTTCGATCGGGAGTGTCCTGTTGCGTCGTGTCGAAACAGCGACTCCAAGCGTAACGATCACCGCATGGGGATTGCTTGGCGCAGCGATCGGTGTGCATCTTGTGAGTGGCGTATTTGAAGCAACAGCCGTGAACCCATTGCACGATCCGCTTGCAGTTATTGCCCTTGTATATTTAGGAATTTTTCCGAGCGCAATCGCCTACAGCATTTATTTCACACTATTAAACGAATTAGGTCCATTTGAGATTAATCTTGTATCGTACGTTGTACCGATTATTGCGACCATTGCTGGATGGCTTCTGTTGGGTGAGTCAATTACAGCAACCACTGTTCTCGGGTTTCTAACAATCTTCTTTGGTTTTGTGCTGCTCAAACGAAAACAGATTGCCGATTCAGTAGCTAATTGGTGACTGTCCGAACAACGTTACGACGACAGATCAGAGAGAATCTCTTCGGCGTGTCCCTCGGGCGAGACGCCTTCATACACATGTGTAATCGTCCCATCAGGACCGATAACGTAGCTGTTCCGAAAGACGCCATCAAACGTGTTCCCAAACATCTGCTTTTCACCGTATGAGTCATACAGTTTTGAAACGTCTCCATCCGGATCAGACAAGAGCTCAAATGGGAGATCGTATTTATCAGCGAACGTGCGCAGGTCGGACACCGGGTCATCACTGACTGCAAGCACGGAGATACCCGCATCAGTGAACTGATCCCATGCATCGCGAAATCCACAGGCTTCGGTTGTACAGCCGGGTGTGTCTGCGCGTGGATAAAAGTAGAGTACAACGTGTGAGCCACGATAGGTTTCGAGTGAGACGTCGTCTCCATCCTGATTTGGAAGTGTAAACAGTGGGGCGTCGGCTCCGTTAGCAAGCATATCCCCACTCCGGCCGGTGGCTGCAAAACAGTTCCGAGAAACAGCATCAAAGATTGTTATTTGAGTAGCTCAGCGGCGTCCCGATCGACTAATGGCTTTGCATTGGCTGCTGGTAGTTGGACAATATCCTCTGCTTTCAGTGTGTACTCGCGCTCATCAACACCAAAGATAGAGCCAACATCGGCCTTGATCCGAACAGTTTGTCGATCGGTCTCTGTCTCTGTCTTGGCGCTTGTCCCACTTGCGTCACTTTTCTCACCAGACACAGTGTCTGACCGTGTTGTATGCTGCTCGGAAACAGCACCTTCCGAGTCGGACGAGTCAGTGGTTGACGGAGATGGCGTCTCCGCTGCCTGCCCATTCGCACTTGCACCGCCAACCGGCCCCTCCGGGGGAATGCCATCAGGTGCAGAGGCTGGAGAAACCGGTGTATGCTGTTGTTCTGCATCTACATCGGATGTTGGAGATGAATCAATTTCTCCGGCAGTAGATTCGTTTGCTGTCGGTGATGGAGAATGGTTTGGTGTGGGTTCTGCGTCTGTACCCATCACATCAGCCAACATCCCATCCGTTGACGTCTCATCCGCAGGTTTCTCTTCGGCGGTGTCTGTCTGGGTTTCTAAACTGGTCTCCATCGGAGACGATCGACCCGTAAGTACACTTAAAATCTCGGCTTTGTGCTCTTTAATCCGATCGACAAGTGAAACAAACAGTTCGTACTCTTGGGTAGTCATACCCTCCTTATCAACAGGCATCTCTGCAGCAGCAAAACTAGAGAGTTTGACTACCTTTCCAACTCGTCGCTCGTACAGTGACTCGGAAATATCTTCTGCCGTTTCAATCTCATCGGACATCCGGCGAATCTCCTCATCGGAGAACGGATTCTCAACCTGCTCTGCGCGACGATCGCGCGCTGATTTGAGATCCGAAAGATAGGTTGCGACCTCCTGATAAAAATCGTCACGAAGATGCTGGAGGCTATCTTTTCGGCGCTCGGTGTCCTGCACAGATCGGAGTTCGTCAAGATTCATTCGTTGTAGAGAGCTGGTGTTATTCGCGTGCTTTCGTTGCGTCGCCTCGACACATGAGGAAGAGACCGACGTATTCCGGTACGATACTCACACCCTCGGGTAACTTAGTAGTATCGCCATTAAGTTCGACAGTCAGTGGCTGTTCGCAGTTGACTGCGATTTCTTGACCAATAAATCTGCGTGGGACTGCATCACGAAGGGGGTCAAATGATTCAAGTTCCTCTCGTTCGATCCGTTTGACTTCTAATCCGCTGCCACCATGAAGCGTTCCTGGAAGTCGAATAAGACGGTGGATGTCCGTCGTGACCGGCTCATCAATCGGTGCAGTCTGTTCTGTGATAACCTGCTCAACAATTGCATCCACCAATATCCGGATACCTGGCCCACCGGCCTCCATATTGCCTGCGGCGATTGCATCCGGGTTTCGGACGACGGCACCGTAGATTGTTTTTGCTCGACCTGCACCAATCCCATCAACGGATTCAAGCCGCTCGATCGCATCGGCTTCAGACATCGATTGGAGCTCAGTCGTCAGTGTTAACAGTTCAGCGTGAATGCGTTTTCCCCAACCGCCATGGTTCCGCAGCATTCGTTGGGTCGTCCCTGCTTTCGAGACCGTTTGGATCAAACTCTCTGTGTCCAATGCAACACCGCGGACATAGTCGACAATCTCTGTTCGGCCATCACTACCGAGCGATCGGACTGATTCATCCCGAACGTGTACGTGGTATCCTCGTCCACCGGAGAAGACAATCTCCATATCGTTGAATGCAAAATCATCTTCAAGAAAAGAAAGTAGTCGATGCAAGATATTTTTACACTCTGCAAGCATCTCTTTATACGTCGTTTCGTCTGGGTCCACACCTGGAAGATGGTCTGCATCAAGGTCGAACACAAGATCGGCTTCGTTCCAGCCTTTGTTACCCATCGTACTAGCACCAGGATCGCGATACCGCCCCGCCGAAAAATATGCATGCCGTGGTGCAGTCCGCGTGAAGAAATCAGAAAGATCGCCGAGATCAAGCTGTGACTGGTGTCGGATCATTGTTGTCCCATTTCCAGCAGTCCATGGGATATGGCCCCACTCACGCTCATTTGCAGCCGGTGGCGGTGTTATTGTCGCTTGTCGGTAGTAGTCCCGAAAGCGACCGTGGAGATAGTTTCGTGTCCGATCGTCCATTGACCTCTCGTTATTTCGCACCGGCTAAAGGCATTACCGTTCACTTCGGCGTGTCCCAAACTGGAACGTAACGACTATCCCACCTCGTTTGTAACAAGTGAGCATGGATTGGCCACACGACCCAGATGGAGAAAAAGGGAGTGAGGGTGGACGGAACTACGGCCACGCGATTATCGCAAAGAAAATCGACGAGCAGGAAGATTTCCCACTCAATAAAGACGAGTTTGTCACCGAGTATGGGGACGATCCTGTCCGGATTGATTATGAGACGGTCGTTTCCGTGCGAGAAATCTTTGAAGAAGTGCCTGAAGCGGAATTTGAAGACTTTGTTGAACTTCATCAAGCGCTTGGTCGGGCAATGCGCCGAGGTGGATACTGGTTCTACGAAGGTGCAGACGAGTTTGTTCGGACTCGCGGATAATTCTCTCAGCTAATCGTCTTCTATTTCTAACGTCCCTGTGAGCTCGTTCTCAATTGAATCACGCTCCCAATTCCGACTGCTGTTCCCTTCGACCTCTGTTCGAATCTTCTCCTCAAGGAGGTTCACCGCCACGCTATTTGCACCTTCAGGAATGATCAGATCCGCGTGGCTCTTTGTTGGTTCAATGAATTGTTCGTGCATCGGTTTAACAGTATCAAGATATTGTTGCATTACACCTTCCAATTTCCGACCACGGTCAATAACATCGCGCTGAATACGCCGAAGAATCCGAACATCTGCGTCAGTCTCAACATAGAGCCGGAGATCAAGCATCTCTGTGACCTTTTCATCATAGAGTGCAAAAATACCTTCAAGAACAATTACGTCCGTTGGCTCAACGATTGTCCGATCGGATTTTCGGTTATGAGCGGTGAAATCATACTCTGGCATCTCAATCGATCGCCCTTCAAGCAGGTTCTCAAGTTGGGTTCGCAAAAGCGACCACTCAAAGGCGGAGGGATGATCGTAGTTCACGGTCTCACGCTCTTCGATCGGAAGGTGGCTGAGGTCTTTGTAATAGTTGTCAACGGGAATGCGTGTGACCGAATCACCCACATTTTCCGTAATTAAACGAGCCACGGTTGTCTTTCCAGCACCAGTGCCCCCTGCAATGCCGATAACAAACGATGGAATAGTCATTACGCGCCGTAGGAACCGCAGTGTGTTTGAAACTACGGATTTTACGCAGAGAAAAATGTAGGTGCTGAGTGTACGACGCACACAAATATAATGATTCTGCATGCATCTTTTACTCTCCTGCCGTGTATCTCCACCCATGCAAACTACTACCACAGCACGAGATATAATGCGTCATGAATTTATTGGTGTCAGTGAATCGGATACGCTCGCTGATGCGGCATCACTGCTTACCGAAGAAGAATCGGACTCCATAATCGTTCTTCGTGGAAATGACCCCGTCGGCCGACTCACAGTCCACGATATGCTTGAAGCGTTGCTCGAGGGTGATCCAGTAACTCGTACAGTCGGAACGCTTGTGCGTGAAAATCCAGTTATTGTAACAGCCGACGCTGCTCTTTCTGCCGTCCGCGAACGGTTCTTTACCGACGATACCTCGTCAGTATTGGTTGTCAATGGAAATGGGCCGATCGGTGTCGTAACAGAACGGGACCTGCTGTTAGCAACAGGTGAGATAGATGCTGACGAGTTCTTGTCTGAGCACCAACCAACTGAACGGGAGCAGTCAACTGACGCACAGGATGAGTTTGGGGCACATCATAGTGTTTGTGAAGTCTGTGGGTCTCTCAGTGCAGCGCTTGGTCGCGTCAATGGACAAATGCGCTGTCCAGACTGTATTGAAGTCTGAGAGACACATATCCGGTGTTACAGATCAGACTATCCGCGACCCCAAAATCAAACGTTTTGAGAGACTGCCACTGTGTGCTATATCACCGATAGCATCTGGGAAAGAGTGGCTCTACTGTGTATATTTGGTTTTGTTACCTCTTATTTTTCTGAAAATATCGTGTTGAGGGCTAAGTTTATACAGTCCACTGACATTCCGTATGCTATGGTACGTGATATTGACAGACGTACGTTCGTGACTGGGGCCGCAGCGATCGGTGCTGCAGGGCTCGCAGGTTGTACTGGAAACGGAAACGGAAATGGCAACGGCAACGGTGACGGAAACGGAGACGACAGTGGAAACGGCAACGGCAACGGTGGCGCTGGCCGTGAGGTCTCGCTCGGTGTACTGATGCCGATTACCGGTGATCTTGGATCACTTGGTGGGACGATTCGTGACGGTGCACTTCTTGTTAGAGACCAACTTGAGGATGCAGGTGTGGACTACGATATTAATATTGTCGAAGGGGATACACAGACCGACCCGACCGCTGGTGTGAGTGAAGCAAACTCGATGGTAAATGCTGGTGTTCCAGCAGTCGTTGGCCCGGCAGCATCCAATGTAAACTTCCAAGTTGTAGAGAATGTATTTATCCCAAACGGTGTTGTTGGTATGTCTCCATCAAGCACAGCACCTGGTGTAACTGACCTTGATGATGATGGCTACATTTTCCGGACCTGCCCGAGCGACGCGCTCCAAGGACAAGTGATGGGAGAGGTTGCACGCGATCGGCTTGAAGCTGAGACCGCTGCAACACTATTCCTTAACGATGACTATGGACAAGCGCTCGAAGCAGAATTTGTCTCCGCGTTTGAAGAAGATGGAGGAACCGTTCTCAATCAAGTGTCTTTCGAGCCTGAGCAGCCGTCATACTCACCACAGCTAGGAGATGCACTGGATGAAGACCCTGACACGCTAATGGTTGTTGGGTTCCCACAAAGTGGTATTCAGCTCTTCCGTGACTACTACTCCGACTACGACACTGGGGTCGACATTATTGTCCCGGACGGACTTCGTGATTCGGACCTCCCCGGTGAGGTTGGCAACGATATGGAGAACGTCATCGGAACAGCGCCGCTTTCAGATGGACCTGGAAGCGACTTCTTCAATGAATCGTATGAAGAAGCCTACGATCGGAGCCCTGGTGTATTCAACGGACAGGCGTACGACGCTGCTGCGGTGCTCATCCTCGCAAACATTGCTGCAGGGGATAACGATGGCACTGCGATCCGCGATGAGATTCGAAATGTCGCAAACCCAGATGGAGAGGTCGTTGGGCCAGAGGATCTCCCAGAAGCCATTGAAATGGTTGAGAACGGCGAAGAGATCAACTACCAAGGTGCATCCAGCAGTGTTGATTTCGACGATAATGGAGATATGATCGCAGTCGCCTACGAAATCTTCCAGTTCCTTGACGGTGGAATCGAGACACTTGATACACTCGATTTCGAAGCTGAATAATCCGATAGAACAAAATCGATTTTTTTTTAGCGTGCTTACCCGCCGAGGAACTGCTGTCTTACGTCTTCATTGTCTAACAGCGCACGACCCGTGTCCATGTATCGATTCTCGCCTTGCGCAAGAACGTATCCACGATCGCAGCGGCGAAGCGCCTCTTTTGCATTCTGTTCAACCATCAAGATCGCCGTTCCATCATTGTTGATTCGGTCGATTCGATCGAACATCTCTTGAACCAAATCAGGTGCTAATCCTGCACTTGGCTCATCGAGCAGGAGTAGGTCTGGATCGAGCATCAGTGCGCGAGCCATTGCGACCATTTGCCGTTGCCCACCGGACATTGTCCCTGCTTTCTGATTCTGTCGTTCACGGAGTACTGGAAACCGATCGAACTGAAGTTCGATCCGATCTTCGGGAACTTCATCGAGAATATAGGCACCCATTTCGAGATTTTCACGAACAGTAAGCGTTCCGAATACATTGTCATTCTGTGGGACATATCCAATGCCTTTGTGGATAATTTCGTCCGGCTTAAATCCATGAATCTTCTCGTCGTTGAATACAACTGATCCGCCCATGTACGTCGTCAGCCCAAAGACGGACTTCATAACGGTCGACTTTCCTGCGCCGTTTGGTCCAACGATCGTTACGTATTCTCCCGCTGTAACATCCAAATCAACAGCAGTTAGAATCTGAAGATCGCCATATCCTGCGTCGAGGTTTCGGACTTCAAGTAACTCTGTGTCCGTATTTAGGGAATCTGCGTCGCGCTCTTCAGCTGCCTGTTCGGTGGCCATTAGATATCCTCCCCAAGGTATGCATCAATCACTTGGTCATTGTTTTTGATCGCCTCTGGCTCTCCTTCTGCCAGTACTTTTCCTTGGTGCATCACAATCACGTGTTCACAGTTTTCCATAATAACATCCATATCGTGCTCAACAAGGAGGAATGTAAGCCCCTCATTCACTCGAAGGTCATGAATCCGGTCGAGAATCTTCTCTTCCAGTGTTGGGTTCACCCCTGCCATTGGCTCATCTAACAGCAATAGGTCTGGATCTGTCATGAGCGCTCGGGCCATCTCCAATAGTTTTCGTTGTCCACCAGAGAGTGTCCCAGCTTCTTGTTCTGCAATGTGGTCAATCTCAAAGAACTCAAGCATCTCCCACACTCGCTCTCGAAGCTCCGCTTCCTGTTCAACAACAGTACTCCGTGCGCCAGGGACGACCGATCGCCAGAGGTCTTCTCCAAGTTGGTGCTTTGGTGCAAGCATCAGATTCTCAAGGACCGTCATCTCAGGCAGCTCTCTGGCGATCTGGAACGTTCGAACCATGCCTTTGTTGGCAATTTCATCGGGGCGCCTGCCAGTAATGTCCTCTCCGTTGAATGTCACCGTGCCACTGTTTGGTTCGAGCGCACCTGCGATGAGGTTGAATGTCGTCGATTTTCCGGCACCATTTGGGCCGATCAACCCAGTAACAGTCCCAGATTCGACAGTAAAACTCACACCGTCAACAGCAGTAATTCCACCAAATGTTTTCCGAAGGTTATCCACCGATAGTGGGACTGTTCGGGGCGTGGACGCAGCCGCTCGTTCAACTTCGGAGTCTCGTGATTCTGGCTCAACAGTGGCCGTACCACCCTGTGATGTTGAGGCGGTCTCTACAGCCTCATCTATGTGTGTCTCGTCAGATGCATCGCTCATTGGTTCTCACCTCCATCGGTTGCCGTTGTTGGTTGTTTTTCTGGACGCGTTGAGAGGTCAACCGCTGCAGCAGGCTCGTTTCGTCCACCAAGTGCTCCATCAGGCCGTGTCTGAATAATAATAATGAGGACGGTCCCAAGAAGCACGAACACAAGTGCCGATCGGTTTGCAACTGCATACGCGAAAAATGGCGTAATATCTCCAGATAGAATCGGGGCCACTGCGTCACCGAAACTGTTCGGTGCACGTCCAAAATCAACGCGATTACCAAGCGCACCAAGTGCACGACGTGGCCCTTCAAACAGTAGCCCAACAAAGAGTATGGAACCGATGATGCTCCCTGTATTGGAGCCGGAGCCACCGATAATAACGGCGACAAAGATGTAGAATGTAACAACAGGCATGAAGTCGTTTGGACTGACAAAGCCAAAGCTTCCCTGCCAAAGGATTCCGGCAAGCCCCATCAGCGCACAGCCGAGCATGAATACTTTAACTTTGAATATTTCAACATGTTTACCGAGCGAACTTGCAACAAGCTCATCCTCCCTGATTGATTTCAGTACTCGCCCAAATGGCGAGTTACCGATTCGAGATAAGAGCCAATAGAATCCGAGCAAGACCACTGCAAGCACCAGCACGTACGCCCATTCTACGACCACATTTTGTTGGATACCAATAGGATCTGTGACAGCGAAGACAGCATCACCAAGTGGTGTTGGGTTACCTGCTCTCCCACCCTCAAAAAAGAGCGTACGAACTGGCCCTGCTGGGGATGGTACCTGAATTCCGCTTCCTGCACCGGTTCCAGCACCGCCATCTGGAAGAAATCCAACTCTGGAAGTGATTGTACTCGTCGCTCCCTGTATCCACTGGTTGAATGCTTCGGAGTTGTACGTTAACCGAATAATTTCGGAGAGGCCAAGCGTAACGATCGCAAGGTAGTCCGCCTTCAACCGAAGGGCAGGTAATGCAGCGACAAGCCCGACAAGCGCTGCTGCGACCATTCCACCAATAATGCCGATCGGAACCGGGAGTCCCAGTCCCGGAGGGCTCCCTGCAGGGTCACCAGATAACATTGCCATTGTGTACACACCAACAGCCATGAACCCTGCAACACCGATATTGAACAGTCCGGTGTATCCCCAGTGGAGATTGAGTGCAAGCGCCAACATTCCGTACACCAGTATGAGGAATGTGAGGAATCGGAGTGTACTCACAACGCTGTTTATCCCCTGTCCAAAGACAAAAATCGTAAACAGCGCGTAGATGGCGAACAACGCACCAAAGACCAACAGTAGGTCTGACGATCGGCGCGAAAGTCCGTCAAAGAGGCCACCTAGTGGTCCGTCTGCACCTGCATCCGAGTTGGTATCGCTCATGCAGTAGACACCCCACTAAAGATCCCTTCAGGGCGGAGTAACAACACCAAAATCATGAGCGCAAATGCGGCTGCTTCATTGAAATCGGATGGGATCCATACAAGTGAGACTGAGTACGTAATACCGATCAGAAGCCCACCAGCGATCGCCCCATAGATCGATCCGATACCACCGAGAATCACTGCTGCGAAGATCAACAACAACAAGAACCAACCGAGGTTGAATCCGATCGTTCCACGATCGAGTACAACGAGATAGCCGGCAACCCCTGCAAGTCCACCACCAATGACCCATGTTGCTTGGACAATCCGTTCCGTCGGAATCCCCGTCACTAGTGCAAGGTCCTGATTGTCAGCCATTGCCCGCATTGCTTTTCCGAGCTTTGTTCGCTGAAGCATAAAATGCATGCCGAGCATGAGTGCAACTGCAGCAACAACAAGGGTGACCTCATGCAAATTAACACTTAGACCAGCAATATCGACACGGACATCGGTTGTGTCGACAACACCGCGGTTGCTTGCACCGAACATGAACTGAATGATGTATCTGAGTGCAAGTGCCACACCAATACTGGCAATCAAGAGGCTGATTCCACCTCGGCCGCGCATCGGTTTGTACACGATTCGATCGATCGCAAGCGCAAGCAGAATCGTCACCCCTGCGGCAACCACCATTCCAACAAGGATCGAAAGCGGTGCCTGAACGATGCTTGCTCCGATCTCGTCCGCAAACGGTGCACCACCTCCCGCTCGGACAAACAGGAGTTCCCCAACACTCACGACACCGAAGCCAGCAACAACGTAAGACGCTGCCCAGCCTGCAAATGCGCCCGACGTGAGTAGGTCCCCGTGTGAGAAGTTTGCAAAACTAAGGATACTGTACGTCATCGATAGCCCGATTCCAGCAAGTCCAATAATCAATCCAATAACAATACCATTCCACAACATTCCGCCAAACCGTTGTGCTGAGAGTGACCCACCGAACGACCGGTTTGCAGTGAGTGCAATTTCGACTCCGGCCAACCGGAACAAAAGATCAACCAGCAACAACGCACCAAACACACCCACAAGAATGAGTGGTGCTTGTTCACGGATCGTGTGACGATCTAAACGACGTGACTCAGTGACTCCCATGCGTACGTATCACAAACTATCAGGGTTGCCGCAGAATACATAACTCTTCGCTCTTTCTGTCAACATTTAATAGCGAAACATAAGCTATTGGGGCACAATCTGCTAGCTGACACCGCTTGTGACCATCATAACTGCTGCGACAGCCGCGGATATTGAACCGATCGTCGATGCATGGTTGTTGCTCGCGCGGGATCAACAGCGATATGGGTCCACACTGAAGATCGAAGAGAATCGAACAGCGATCCGAAAGGAAGTGACACACCTCATTGTTGCTGATAATCTCTTTGTTGCCCGTCGCGAAGGTGAGCTCTGTGGCTTTGTCATGTTCCATACCCAAGACGGGGTTTATTCTGAGTCTGTCTCTCGTGGAACTGTCACAAATATTTTTGTACTGCCAGCATACCGCGGAGAAGGAATTGGTTCAGCACTACTCTCAAAAGCAGAAAACGCACTCTATGAAGACGGTGTGGACCTCGTTACATTGGAGGTCCTTGCGGAGAATGTAGATGCAAGACGATTCTATGACCGTGAAGGATATTCGCCACACCGCATCGAGGTTGCAAAAGAATTCGAAAGGGATAACAACTCACGGGAACACAGATAACTTGCAGGCGCGCTAGGAGAGCATAGGCGGTTTATGCACTCGACTTGTAATCGAGACTTCCGGGGTTCAAATCCCCGTCCTAGCTCTATTTTGTTCCGACTATTTTCTGAGCCCACCGGATTCCTTGATCGACATGATATGTCGAACGTTTAGGTAGATCTCTTCAGGAGATGTCTCTTCTTCACCATCATACAGATCGCTCACACGGTACAGGATAGCCGATAGCTGCTTACTTTCTGATGATTTTCCTCGAACATCTTCCGCGATCTCTCGAAGCAGTGCAACCCGATCGCCGTCTGGATTAAATGTCTGGTCATTTTCGGGAGCCATCTGCCAATCGACGTCAGCGGCATCCAATGCATCATCCCCAGCTTGGTCGTCCCCATTCATTGACCACTGGCCTCGCGGCGACGAACAATGCCGACATTGTTTGCAACGTTCTCAGTGAGTGTTTTGAATGCGTCTGCGGTTTCTGAGTCATCGCGAAGGACGATCGGCTCACCACCATCACCACCGCTTCGAACAGCTGGATCGAGTGGGATCCCACCGAGGAATGGAAGCTCTTCTTCGGCTGCAAACGCTTCGCCGCCACCAGAGCCGAATACATCGTGAATGCTGTTACAGTCGGGACAGCGGAATCCAGACATATTTTCAGCAATCCCAAGTACAGTTGTCTGATGCTTTCCAAACATTCGGAGCCCTTTCTTTGCATCATCAAGCGCAACCTGTTGTGGGGTGGTTACAATCACGGCACCAGTTAGTGGAAGCGTCTGTAACACGGTGAGTTGTGTATCTCCCGTTCCAGGAGGGAGATCAAGCACCATATAATCAAGCGACCCCCACTCAACATCCTCAACCAACTGTGTGAGGAGCTTATGCACCATGGGGCCACGCCAAATAACTGGATCATCGGGCCCAACGAGGAAATCCATACTCATGAGCTTCATCCCGTATTTTTCCGGTGGGATGATTGTCCGATCCTCTGTTGCTTCTGGATGGTCTTTTGCGGCAACCATTCGTGGGACATTTGGACCATACACGTCCGCATCAAAGAGCCCAACTCGTGCGCCAAGTTTTGAAAGCCCTGCTGCAAGATTTACTGCAACAGTTGACTTTCCAACCCCTCCTTTGCCTGACGCGACTGCAATAATGTTTTCAACGCCCGGTAGTACATCATCACTCGCGTTCATACCGGATGGTATTTTTGCCGTCAAATCGATCGCATATCCGGTCTCGGATAGCGCTTCTCGGACGTCAGCAGCGATCGAACTCTCATGAGGTGAGTATGGTGCACCTAGTGCAAGCGAGATTCGGATTGTTTCTTCATCATCATCAACATCGATCGCGTTGACAAGCCCAAGCGAAACAATATCATCTCCAAGTGCAGGGTCCACAACAGCTTCAAGTCGTTGGGAAACAGCGTCCGCATCCATACACACCACTCCGAGACTGTGCCGAATAAGGATTGTTGTGTACGCAGGTCTATTGACGGTTACTGAGAGCCATCAATATAGGTTCCAACAGCCTCCCCGTCAAGAAACGGCTGAAGCTGTTCTGGACCAAAGATTGTGGCTGGTGCGCCCAATGAAAGCAACGTTTTGACTTTTCCAGCCATGCCACCGCTTACGTCTGTGCTTTCGCTGCCACCAAGATAGGCTTCAACATCATCATATGAATAGATCTGCTCAATAACATTGTCTTCGTCATCTAACACGCCAGGGACAGTCGAGCAGATACCGATCCGGTCGGCCGAAAGTCCTGTTGCAACATGCGTGACGACCTCATCACCGCTTAGAACGGTTGCCCCATGCTCTTCATGTGCAATCACGTCGCCGTGGAGGACTGGGACTGCCCCCTCTTTAAGAAGCCGATCGATACTGGAAACCGGAAGCGACAACGTCCCATCTCGATCCCGTTCCGCAACAGAAAGCGGGTGCACGGGTACTGCAGGAATCGAACGATCGTGCAGGACGTCCAACACTGCAGTATTGAGTCGCTTCATCGCAGCATGCACTGCGTAGATACCATCCCAGTTTGTAGTCCCCACTGTCGTCGAAATACCATGTTCTGCGGCATGGACATGACCGAAGCTTCCACCACCATGGACAATCACTAACGGCTCGCTAACCGACATAAGTGCATCTGCAGCAGCCGCTAATGCCCTGGTATCGACCGTTTCTGGAGTGTTTTTGTCTGTGATAACACTTCCACCCAGTTTGAGTACGGTGACCATCTATGGCTCCTCAACGCGAACGCCATCCATCGAGAGCTCGGCTCGGAATGCATCCTCACAGCCAGGTGTAAACCGAAGTGCAGTCCGTGTCTCCGGTGTTGAGTCAAGCGCGACAATGCATCCTCCACCACCTGCACCAGTGAGCTTTGCTCCATATGCACCGGCGTCGCGGGCTGACCATACCATTGCATCCAACGATCGGGACGAGACGCCAAGCGCAGATAACAATCCATGATTGAAGTTCATCAGCTCACCAAGTTCCGTGAGTAGCTGTTCGCTCGGTGCAGCAGTTGGATCCGACTCCGCCAGCAGGAGTTCGCCACGGCGAACAATATCACCAATCGACGATACGGTATCTGCAGCGAACGAATAGGTGTTTTTTAGCTCTCGAACGCCCGAAACAAGTGTCCCTGTATCTCCGGCCCCGCCATCAAACCCAACAACGATCGGCAGTCGTGGCGTTTCGATCGTCTGACAGTCATCACCTTCGACTCGAACAGCGCCACCCATTGCTGAACAAAATGTATCTGCCCGTGAAGCCTGTCCGTCTTGAACCTCAAACTCCGCTCGATATGCTCGATTCGCAACTTCACGTGTTTCAATCGGTGCGTCAAGCGATCGTGTTGCAGCGTCAATCAATGCGACAACGACCGCAGCAGACGACCCAAGCCCCGCTCCAAGTGGGATATCGCTCTCGACAGTAATATTGAACCCCGCTTTTGGTGATTCCGCAGCAGCACGTGCCTGTCGGACTGCAGCGTCAACATATCCCATTGCCGCATCAACAAGCGAAGATGGAACCGCAACATCCGGTCGATCACCAGTTGAGCCATCATATTCGACTGTAAATCCATCAAGTGTTAGATCGCGTGCCTCTACCCGAACGTGATCATCTTCTCTTGGTTCAACGGTGACGCGTGCGCGCCGTTCGATTGCACAGGGGATCGCAGGCTCCCCATATACGACGGCATGCTCGCCGAAGAGATACACTTTGCCCGGTGCGCTTGAAGTAGTCATATTCATGCGTTGTTGTGAACTGTTAGGTACTTTTCGGGACTAGTTTACTGATGATGCTGACGAGTTACTTGTCCGTTGTTTTTATATCTTCGCACGTATTGTGTCACGTGTGGTGCCGTGATGGGGCCCTCCCCGGAGTGGCGTATACCACGGAGAAAGGGAACTGGGGAATGCCGCACAATCCACATTTGTGGATCCTTATCGCATGCTATGTAATTGGTAGTCAGAACTCTTAGCAGCTGCTATGTAGTCTGAGAACCCGCGCTCACGCATACTGCTTTGAGGACACGTGTGCTACCCACTCGTATGTCTGGCAACCTATCGATCGACCACATTGCAACAGCATGGAGTAATCACACAACCGCAGTTGAACAGTTTACAGACGGTGGACTCTCACCACAGTTTGGTGGCGAGCACGCAGATGGAACAACACAAATGTCGATCGTTCCATTCGCTGATGGGTCGTACCTTGAGCTGATATCACCGACCGAAACAACACAACCGGGCGAGACAGTCAGATGGTCAACGCACATTGGGACTGATGCAGGCCCGTGTGCCTGGGCAATCGAACCCGAGGATATTGTTGCCGCTGCTAAACGATCGATTGACGCGGGCGAACCGATCGTCGGACCTCAACAAGGTGGACGTACCCGTCCAGATGATGTGATGATTGAGTGGGACGAGCTATTTGTTGGACCGGAGTCCGATCGGTTCGCACTTCCGTTCTTTGTCACTGACCGAACACCGAAATCATATCGTGTCCCATCCGAGTGGGCACACGACGGACCGATTACTGGGATTGCTGAACTCGGTATCGCAGTCTCTGCGATCGAACCGTGGGCAACACGCTTCAAGCGACTGTTTCGAATCCCAACACCGATCGAGACGTCAATCGAATCGATCGATGCAATAGTCGCATCGATCCCAGGTGAGCCAGTCTCGTTTCTCTCACCAAAGAACCCACACAGCCCACTGAAAACGCGGCTTGACAGATATCCGCCGGGGCCGGCGTACTGTTTGTTTGCAGTCGAGGACCTCTCACAGGCAGTCGACATGTATCCCGTTTCATCGCCAACGACATTCGGCAATCAGTCAGTCTGTTGGTTTGAGGGGCCGCTTGGTAAACAGTTCGGCATTGTTGAGAATTGAACGACGACGGCAGTCGCTCAGTGTTATTGGACAGCCGAAGAAAATACGTCGCTGTGTACTGGGTGTTACAGTTCGTCCTCGAAGTCTTCGAGGGCGTAGACTGTGCCAGCGTTTCGGCGATCGAGCGTCTCATTGGCAAGGAGCCAGTAGACAACCGACAGCGCACGGCGACCTTTGTTGTTCGTCGGGATGACGAGGTCGACGTTCGAAAGCTGGTTGTTTGAGTCACACATTGCGATGACTGGGATTCCAACCGTAATCGCCTCTTTGACTGCTTGGGCGTCACCAATTGGGTCAGTAACAACGACAACATCCGGCTCAATGTAGCCTGCGTAGTCCGGGTTGGTGAGTGTTCCTGGGATGAACCGACCAGTTCGTGCACGTGCACCGATCGCATCAGCGAACTTCTCCGCTGGGAATCGACCGTACTGTCGTGACGAGGTCACGAGAATCTGCTCTGGGTTGTAGTTCGCAAGGAAATCAGCAGCGACACGGATTCGGTTATCCGTCTGGCTTACGTCAAGGACATAGAGACCATCGTCACGGACACGGTGAATGAACCGTTCCATGTCTTTTGTCTTCTGCTGCGTACCAATGTGAACACCGGCTGAAAGATAGTCTTCAACTGGAATGAGGAGGTCTGCCTCATCGTCTGGCATCACATCCTCGTCGAAGACTGGTTCTGGATCTTCTTCAGCCACATCTTCTACTGCTTCGGCTTCAGAAGCATCCTCTTCGGCTGCTTCATCAGCGGGCAATTCTTCTTCCGCGTCCGTATCAGGATCGACGGCTGGCGCTGCGCCAGCGTCGGCCACGTCGGCCTCTTCGTCAATCTCCTCGGCCGCGGTCTCGAGTGCGTCGTTTTCGTTTTCGCTCATACTGCGTCTTCCGCGATTCTAATGAGTTCGTTTAGCTTAGCTGTACGTTCGCCGCCAACTGTTCCGGTCTTGATGAATCCAGCGTCCGTTGCCACTGCAAGGTGAGAAATTGTGGTATCTTCAGTCTCGCCGGAACGGTGCGAAATGACCGTCTCATATCCGTTCTCAACGGCGAGTTCGATCGCATCAAACGCATCCGTCAACGTCCCAATCTGATTTGGTTTAATGAGGATGCTGTTTGCTGCACCTTGCTCAATTCCATCTTGAAGTCGCTCGGTATTGGTTACGAAGAGATCGTCACCACAGATGAGCGTCTGCTCACCGACGCGGTCCGTCAGGTCAGCAAATGCTTCGTAGTCATTCTCATCAAGTGGGTCCTCAACATAAACCAAGTCATACTCTGTGACAAGCTCTGCAATGTATTCGACCTGTTCGTCGACAGTCTTCTCTTCGTCACCGTAGCGATAGACACCTGCATCGGCGTCATATAGCTCTGCTGCAGCGACATCAAGTCCGAAGCCGATCTCAAATCCAAGGTCATCGGAGACGAGATCAACGGCTTCTTCGACGATTTCGAACGCTTCAGCGTCGGAGACTGCTGGTGCCCATGCACCTTCATCACCTTTTGCTGCCGGGATGCCACGTTCATCAAGCAGGTCGCCGATCGTACCGTGTACTTGTGCGTTTGCAAACACCGCTTCAGAGACACTTGGTGCACCGACTGGTGCAGAGAGGAACTCCTGAATATGTGTCGCATCTTTTGCGTGTTCGCCACCACCGATCACGTTACCGAGTGGGACCGGAAAGTTACGGCCACGGAATGCACCGCCAAGATGCTGGTACAGCGGTGCACCAAGCACATCTGCGCCTGCTTTCGCTGCAGCCATTGAGATTGCAACCGCGCTATTTGCACCAATTTCGGAGAAGTTGTCAGTACCATCTGCAGCACGGAGTGCTGCATCAACTTCGCGTTGGTCATCTGCGAACGTCTCAAGCAGTCGTGGGACTGCATGTTCGCGTGCATTTGCAATTGCCTCCTCGGGTGGGAGTTCGATCGCTTCGTACTCGCCGGTCGAAGCACCAGACGGCGCTGCAGCGCGGCCGAAACCACCGGACTCTGTCAGTACATCTGCCTCGACAGTGGGGTTTCCACGTGAGTCGAGAATACGTCGGAGTGAAATTGACCTAATTTGTGTCATTAGTTACCTCCCCGATTAACGGTGAACGGTAAGACACCTGCATCATATTCCTCTGCCGCAATAAGGATTGGTTCACTCTGTGCAGTCTCAACAAGCACTGGGGCGCCATATGAGACCTGCAGCGCTCGTGCTCCAAGGATGCGGGCTTTTTCGTAACGGTTGTAAGTTCCTTTCATTGGTACGGTGAGACGACATCGACAAGATCGGCGTGCGATACCATCATCCGTCGACAACAGTGGCGGTTCACGCCGAGGTCATCAAGCACTTTTTGTGGGTCCTCGTCTCCCGCTTGCGCGCGAGCCTGAAACTCTTCGTAGTGCTCGGAAACAACCTTACCACACGTGAAACACCGGACGGGAATCATCATAGTTGAATCACCTTAGCGGTAGGATTTCTGGTAGCGTGCACGTGCGCCTGGCCCGCCCCACTTCTTTGGCTCGGACTGTCGAACATCGTTGACAAGCAACGACCGATCAAAGTCCATGTATGCCTCACGAAGTTCAGCGTCTTTCAGGTGCTCGACCAATCCACGAGCAATGGCAGTTCTGACAGCGTCTGCCTGTCCAGAAAAGCCACCACCGTTGACGGTGACGTCGATATCGACTTGATCTCGAAGATCGTCACCAGCAATGCGGAACGGCTCCAGCATCTTGAGGCGTGAAAGCTCCGGTTCGACCAGCTCAACTGGCTGGGAGTTGATACGTACACGGCCCTCGCCCTCGCGAACCGTTGCGCGGGCGACAGCAGTCTTCTTTTTACCACTTGTGTTTGTTACCATGTGACTTTCGCACCCAGTTGCTCGGAAATCTCTTCGAGAGATGTGAATTTGATGTTTGAGAGTCGATCCAGTGAAGTTCCGTCGAGGATCTCACCATCTTCGTCGTATGGATTTCCAACGTAGACACGGACGTTCGAGAACGCCTCGCGGCCTTTGTCAGTTTTATATGGCACCATTCCACGAATTGCACGTTTGAAGATTCGGTCTGGGCGTTTTGGATAGTACGGACCTCGGTCTGAACCAAGCTCTGCACGCTTCCGATAGGTTGCCATCGTGTCGCGTTCATTACCGGTAATGACTGCTTTCTCGGCGTTGACGACTGCAACGGTTTCGCCTGCAAGCGCTTTCTGTGCGACTTCGCTTGCAACACGACCAAGGATACAGTCACGTGCGTCGACGATTACATCTGCGTCAAACTCTGCGAGACTCATCGAATCACCCGGACGTTCGATCCTTCTGGGTTCTGTTCAGTAAGCTGTTCTAGCGTCACTGCATCGCCGACTTGCTCGATCTTCTTTCGAGCTGTCGAAGAAAAGTCAACTGCTGCGACCGTCACATTCTTTTGAAGCACACCGCTGCCCAGAACCTTACCTGGGACAATGACGGTTTCATCTTCCTGTGCGTACCGCTCGATACGACCAAGATTGACTTCCGCGTGGGTACGCCGTGGCTTTTCGAGACGGTCTGCGACAGCTGCCCATACAGGAGCATCTGACTCGCTTGAAACCGTCTTCAAGTCGGCAATGAGACGCTGTAGTCTCGGATTCGTCTTGTTGCTACTCATGGTCTTGTAACCTCCTGAGAGAAAACGGAGTGCAGGGAGCAGGATTTGAACCTGCGGACCCCTATGGGACAGCGCCCTGAACGCTGCGCCGTTGGCCAGACTTGGCTATCCCTGCACGCACTCCGTGATACCGCTCGCCCCGTAAAACCACTTTCGATCCGACCGTTTATATCACTGGTTGATGATGGCCGTGCCACAGCCGACAGTGAGCGATCGCTCTCAGGAAGCTCGCTCAGGTGCCGTTGTGGTGTGATGATCGAATGGGGCATTATTTCTGTTAGTGTTGTGGTGTTAGACTGCGACTGCGTTTTTCAGTTCGTCCGCTCTATCGCCGATCGTTTCGGCGGCGCGGTCGACCAATTCCTCAACTGAGAACGAGCCATCCGTCTCCACATGGAAGACGAACGCACCGGGAACATCGGTCACCGAAAGCTCCTTTCCAGGATACAGTTTGGTGAGGTCGTGATCAAACTCGCTTGATGCAATTAGCTCACCATCTTCGGTTTCAATAACTCCACGGAGAATCTGTGGCTCCTCGTCATCGAATTCGCCAAGGTCACCGTCGACCTCGACTTTTTGTAGGTGTCGATAGCCAACTGCAACTCCACCTTGGTGCTTTGCGTGGTCTTTTCCACGGTCAAGCACTGCATCTGCCTCGAACTCAAGCCGTTGGCCGGAGTTGAGTTTGATGATTGGGATGTTCTTGTCAGCTACTTCGACACCAGGCTCCGAGGTGACGATGTCACCCGAGTATGCGGTTGCCGGTCCCTCGACATCGAGTGCGACCGTAACCGTGTCGCCCAGTTCGAAATCATCCAACGGTGTTGTCAACGGAATAAGGCCCAATCGAAGGGCGATCATTTCGTCGAACATCACCGAGGAGTTCTCGACGAATCGAACCGTATCGATCGAAAGTGTTGGCACATCTGCGACCATCGCACGGCGAATACCGTTTGCGAACGCAGGCGTTAGGCCACGCACGAGGAATCGTGCGTTTCGATCTGTCCGTTCGATGAACTCGACGTCGAATTCGGTTGTCATGGTTCGTTAGACTCGCTTGTTTTTTGGTGCGCGTGTTCCGTCGTGTGGAACCGGTGTGACGTCCTCAATACGACCAATCTCAATGCCTGCACGGGCAAGCGCTCGGATTGTGGCCTGTGCGCCGGGTCCTGGAGATTTGTTACCATTTCCACCAGGGCCTCGGACGCGAACGTGGAGTCCACTGAGACCGGCTGCTTTGACTTGTTCGGCCACCGTTTCAGCCATCTGCATAGCTGCGTACGGGGACGCTTCGTCTCGGTTCTGCTTCACCACAGATCCACCGGAGGACTTGACGATTGTCTCTGCACCGGTCTGATCAGTAATTGTGATGAGCGTGTTGTTGAACGACGCGTACACGTGGGCAATTCCCCACTTTTGTTCAGCTGATTCACTCATAGGTAGTTACTCCTGTGCCTCTGCACGCATTGGATGGAGATCATCTGCAAGCGCGCTGTTTCCGTCGAATGTGATGGTGTTCTCTTCGTCGACCTCAAGTTTCCGCGATGGGGTTCGTGCACGTGCACCGTTGACCGTCACGTGACCGTGAACGATGAACTGTCGTGCCTGCTTTGGTGTTGATGCCAACCCTTTGCGGTATGCGATCGTCTGAAGACGACGCTCAAGAAGATCGGTCACATCAAGCGACAGCACGTCGTTGATCTCGTCGTTCTCGTTGAGAATGCCGTAGCGACGGAGTCGTGAAAGGAACGCTGCACCCTCTTCGGCTGCAAGCTGGATGTCTCCCTGTGCGCTACCGATGAGACGACGTGCCTCACGGCGCATACTACGGAGTTCAGACTGTGCACGCCAAAGCTCTTCTTTGTTTTTGAGACCGTAGCGGCTGAGGAGATCGTGCTCCTCTGCGATACGTGCACCCTGGAATGGGTGGTTTGGCGTCTCGTAGTTTTTGGTGTTCTTTCCGGTCGTCATTCGTCGTCACCACCCTCTGCATCTTCGCGGATCTTTTCGACGTTGACACCGATCGTCCCCTCGGTACGACCCGTGGACTTTGTTCGCTGTCCTCGGACCTTCTGTCCGCGCTGGTGGCGGACGCCTCTGTAGGAGTTGATCATCTGCATTCGGTTGATGTCTTGCGTACGTTGCTGGTTGAGATCGGAGCCAACGATATGCTCGTTTTCTCCGGAGTAGAAGTCTTTCTGTCGGTTGACCATCCACTCCGGGACGTGCTCGGCAAAGTTCTCGACAACGTCAACGACTGATTCGATTTCGTCGTCTTCGAGAAGGCCGAACGTCGCGTTTCTGTCGACACCGGCGGTGTCGGCAATAATCCGTGCCGTCCGCTGGCCGATCCCGTTCATGTCCGTGAGACTGCGCTCTACCGTCTTCGTACCGTCAAGGTCAGTCTGACCAATTCGGACGAAGTAACGGAGGTTCTCTTCCTCCTCCGGCGAGCCGTCTTGTGGTTCTTCTGCACTCATGGCTAAGTTATGATGAGCGAGCGTTGCGGCGGGGATTCGAACCCCGGGGGCATTACGCCACTGAGTTAGCAACCCAGCGCCTTGGGCCAGGCTTGGCTACCGCAACACGCGGTTATTATCGTCGCCCTTTCGGACTCGGGACCCGGTATCCCTACAGTATCTACATTCGGAGGGACTCGTCTGCGTTACTTAAACATCACGGAACAGAGTTGATCTGTGAGCGATTCACACGACACTGCGTACCGTATCTATCGACTCAAATAGGTCAAATCACGGCTAAGGTCATATCCTTTGGGTACCCCTACGATCGACAGACACTCGTGGCAAAGTGGTTTGACGATGGCGACTCCTTTTTCGATTGCAACGGCATCCGAAAGCGGGATGAATTCCTCGCATCTGCTGCACTCAATATGATTGTCGTCGGTTATCTCCACATTCGCACAAAGAGGAGACGACTCATATAAACGTTTCAATTGCACTACCACTTTGTGTATTATACTTTTGTCCTGCACTCTCGTTGACTGGGTATGACCACGGTAAGTGCAACATATATTGAGAACCGTCAACGAGTCCAACCTGACGATACGAACAACTATGGCTCCGCACATGGTGGCAACGTCGTCAAATGGATGGACGAAGTTGGCGCAATGTCTGCAATGCGACATGCGGGTGAAACATGCGTTACCGCACGCATTAACCAGCTGAATTTTGAGCAGCCAGTCCCACAAGGCGAGATTTGTGTAATCGAGTCATACGTATACGCGGTTGGAAAGACAAGTCTTCGTGTGCGTGTCCGTGCATACAGAGAAGATCCCCGAAGTGGAGAAAAAAGCCAAACAACCGATTCGTTTTTCGTGTTCGTTTCGATCGACAAAAACGGTACTCCTACAACCGTTCCATCGCTTGACGCGCCTACCGATCGATGCCAAGCGCTTAGAGATGCGGCACTTGAGAGCGAACCTGATAGCTGAGGGCTGCGACTGCGCTATTGCTCAGCGTCTAAATAAATGAGAAATCTGAGATATGACGATCGAGTTCGAGCTATGTCGTCGAGTAGACGAACTTAGCCGAAGAGTGAGCCGAGACCCTCACCGCTTGCGTCTTCGTCTTCCTCTTCTTCATCGTCGTCATCTGCATCGTCAGCTGCGTCTGCTTCTTCAGCATCGTCAGCATCGTCATCACTACCTGCTGCGGCTGGTGCGGCACCTGCTGCAGGAACTGCTGCTGCAGTTTCGATTGCCTCTTCGATGTCAACATCCTCGAGTGCTGCGACAAGCGCTTTGACACGGGACTCCTCAACATCGACACCTGCTGCCTCAAGGACTGCGGTGATGTTGTCTTCGTTGATCTCTTCGTCTGTCTCATTCAGGATGAGTGCTGCGTAAACGTATTCCATTGTTATATCTCCAAGTTGTGTTTGTTATCCGAACATTGCGCCGAGGCCGTCCGCGCCGTCGTCATCATCGTCTTCGTCTTCGTCGTCGGCTTCTTCGGCTGACGCATCGTCGTCATCTTCGTCAGGCTGTGCTTCTTCGGATGCATCTGCCGCTGGTGCTGCTGGTGCTTCGACACCCTGCAGTTCCTCAGGCAATGCTTCCTCGTCGTCGATCAGTGCAGCAAGTGCACGAAGCTGTGCATCTGCTTTGCCGATGAGGTCTGGAACGACGTCCGGACTCTCGATTGAAGCAAAGAGTGCAACGGCTTTTGCCTCGTTGGATGCTTTGGCGACGATGTCGCCTGCCGTGCGTGTCGTTGGGTAGACTGCATTGATCGAGACGTTTCGAGCGGCTGCCGCAGCAGACTGAATGTCTGCGCGGTACTCGTCGATGTCGATCGCAAGCTCGTCTGGCGAAAAGAGCACGCCTTCGGAGAATACACTCTTGAGGTCGAGACCGACTTCTTTCGGCTCAATGCCGAGTTCGCTCAAGACACCAGCAAGGTTTTCCGAGACGACCCCGCCCTCATCGAGAACGTGGCTGTCGGACATGACCTTGATGGAGCCATCTTGGATCCGTGCGTCCGCACCAACTTGCTGGAGCTCACCAACAAACGGACCTGGGTCGACACCAGTGTCCCCTTCCGGGATGACAATGTCGTTTGGTGCAACTTCGCCCGCGTTAATTGGGGCTGGGGTTTTCGACGCTTCGAGCTGTTTGAAAAGTCCGAATGGGTTATCATTAGTGCCAACGAGCGCAACCTGTCCTGCAATGAACTCGGTTAGCTGCTCGTAGCCGTCATTAACCTCTTCGAGTGCACGCGTAACGAGCGTGTTTCGGCTCATCCGAACTGCCGCACTGCCGTGCAGCTCTCGTCGCATAGACTGAAGCTGTCGGCTTGGGATGCCGGTAACACCGACAATTCCGACCGATTCGTATCCTGAGATGAAGTCAACAAGTTCGTCAACTTCGTCTTGTTTCCATTGTGGGATCGTTTCGGTCTTTCGGACGGATTCGCTCTGGCTCATTAGGCGTTCACCTCAACTGCTGGCCCCATCGTTGTTTTGACAAAGATGGTGTCAATATTGAGTGGTCCTTTTTCGAGGTCTGCCTCAAGACGGCGGATGATAACATCCACGTTGTCCGCAATGTCTTCGGCTGACATATCGTCAGCACCGACGCGGGTGTGGAAGGTCCTGCGGTCGCGTGAGCGAACCTGGACCGTGTTTTTCATCCGGTTGACCGTCTCGACGACATCGTCGTCGGGCTGCAGTGGTGTCGGCATCTTTCCTCGTGGACCGAGTACGGTTCCGAGGAAGCGACCGATGTCCTGCATCAGTGGGGCTTCTGCGACGAAAAAGTCTGTTTCGTCGGCAAGGTCTTTTGCGGCATCGGTATCGTCACCAAGCTCTTCAATATCATCAGAAGAGAGAACTTGATCGGCGACGTCTTCGGATCGAAGGGCGGTCTCACCCTCCGCAAAGACGACGATCTTGGTGTCTTGTCCGGTGCCAGACGGGAGCACGATGCTCTCGTCTACACGATTCGACGGATCGTTAAGGTCTAGATCACGCAGGTTGATTGCGAGGTCCACGGTTTCGCGGAAATTCCGCTGTGGGGCCTCATCAAGTGCGCGAGAGACTGCTTGTACTATATCGTCTGCCATTATTCACCTCCGTAGTACGCGTAGGAGCTTCTACGGGTCAGTGAAACAGGGGCTAGCCTGCCTCATCGGAAAGTGGCCTATGATGGACTTAAAACCGTCGAAGCATCCTTTCCCACGAGAAGCCTTGTAACGCGTGTCTATGACTAACACGCTTGTGTTAACAGATTCTGCTGAGACATTGCTTCTGCTCAAAATGGTTGTATTTGAAAGTGAAACGAAGTGGAACTACGCGAGGACGTCGTCGTACTCGCCGGAATCGACGCGCTGTTTGAACGTCCGTGCGTTTTCGCCTTCGATCGTTACACCGAGTGTCATGCAGGTTCCGCCAACCTCTTTTGCGGCGTTTTTCACGTCGTATGAGAGAAGGTCTGAGGATTTCTGCTCGGCAATCTTTTTCACCTGTTCGACTGAGAGGTCAGCGACAAACTTCTCGTGTGGCTCACCGCTGCCAGATTCGAACCCTGCCTCGTCTTTGATAAGCTCAGACGTTGGCGGGACACCGACTTCGATCGAGAATGATCCGTCATCCTCGTATTCGACGGTGACTGGGACTTCCATCCCATCGAACGCTGCGGTTTGATCGTTGATCTCTTGTACGACGGACTGTACGTCCACTGGGGTCGGGCCGAGTTCCGGACCGAGCGGTGGGCCTGGGTTGGCCTTCCCACCAGGGACGAGGACTTCAATAGTTCCAGCCATACCGTAACGCAATCTCCGACGAGTTTTAACGGTTTTTCTTTGCGCCTCAGTGCGTGGACGGTTGCCACAGCGATCCTCTGCTGTGGTTTGGCGTTTCTAGCAGTTAGATCTCAACCGCAAATGATCTGACCGACCCAGCCTGCTCCGCGATCGAGCCAAGCAGCGCGGCAACGGAATCAAGATCTGTGATATCAATCACTTCAACCGGGGTATGCATGTAGCGGTTTGGGATACCGATGTTGAGCGACGGAATACCGCTCCTGCTTGTATAAAAGCCATCTGCATCGGTTCCGGTTCGAATACCTGCAGCTTGGAGCTGGATCTCAATTTTGGCATTCTCTGCAGCCGCTCGTGCGAGCTTGACAACGTTTGGGTGGTTTGCGCTTCCACGCCCGACAACAGGTCCGTCACCAAGTGTCACCGGCCCTTTGTGTTTGCTTGCGACGTCTGGATTGTCTGTGGCGTGAGTGACGTCGATCGCAATTGCCGCATCCGGATTGAGATCGAAACCAACCATCTTTGCACCCTGTACTCCCACTTCTTCTTGGACGGTACTCACTGCGTAGATCGTTGCGTTGACATCGTTTTCAACGGCGTGTCGAAGCCCTTCTGCAGCGCTCCACGTCCCGACACGATTATCCATTCCACGTGCGGAAAGTCGGTTCCCATGTAGTTCGTACAGTTCTGTAGAGAAGGTGATCGGGTCACCAACCTCAACGAGTTCGGTAGCCTCTTCGTCATCTGCGGCACCAACATCGACGAACTGTTCTTCGATTTTTTCGTACTCTTCGCTCCCTGGTTCACGGAGGTGAATCGCGGTCTGCCCGATGACTCCTTGAACAGGGCCAGTCTCAGTATGAACCGTTACATGCTGTCCCTTCGAGACAGTGTGATCGGAGCCACCAATCATCCCAATTCGAAGGAAACCATCTTCGAGAATATCTCGGACAATAAACCCGATTTCGTCTGCGTGCCCCGAAAAGGCGATTTCGGGTGCATCAGGTTCGCCTTCATGAACTGCAACTGCGTTTCCATATGCATCAGTGTAGATATCATCAGCAAACTGGCTCACATACTCGACCCAGACACGTTGGCCGGCAGTTTCAAACCCTGAGGGACTTGGTGTCGTTAACAACGTTTCAAGAAACTCTCTGCTCTCCGTCTCCATATGTCGCGGGTTTCGTGGCTGGTGTATGAACACACCGGTTTCGATCGGACGCTGCTGGAGGCCATAGGTATCAGTGAATCACCAAAATGGCTAAGCAGTCAGTTGCCGAAACATGTAGTATGGGAGATATTACACTCTTTGAGGTCCACCTTGACGGTGGGCGTCTTCAATTTGGTCCAGAGCGCATTGGTGAGTTACTTTCGGATGTAAGAGGAGATGCTGCGGAAGGCTCCACTGACGAGGCTACACCTACTGAGACTGAAGAGGAGACGACGCTTGCAGACAAAACAGCTGAAACTGGGCCGAATATGGCGGTTGCAGTTGTGCTCGTTGTTCTTTTTGCGGCGATCGCGATTGCGGCGATGAAATTCCGTAGCAAACCTGCGTCTGAGCTTGAAGCGTTAGATTCCAGTTAATCGTGCGGTGCGGTACGCTACGGCGACACAAGGACTTTGAGTTGTCGTAACGAAACTACACGTATGGATTTGTATCGCAGCGTCCGAGCAGTCGCAGACGCAAGCGGAAACGGCGTTGTTGATTGGGACGCCGTTGGTGCCTCTGCAAAAGCAGCGACTGAACCGGGCGATCTCACCCTTACTCCTGATGAGGAAGCAGGCTATGCAGACGACGTTCGTGACGCCCGCGATCGTCTTCGGCTTGTTGGCGACGTCAAGTTTGAGCTCCCAGACGCAATTGAAGTACAGAACCGCCACCACTGGATCAATGCAAACATTGCAACTTTCCGGCGAGTGATGGAGCCGATCGAAGCGGAAACACAGTCGCTCTTTCCTGATGTTGCACGGACTGTCAATACCGGAACAATGGCGTTCACCCTGAGTTACCTCTCTCGAAACGTGTTGGGGCAGTATGATCCGTTGTTGTTGGCAGATTCAGACGACCATGGCCTCTATTTTGTCCGCCCAAACATCCTTCGCGTTGCAGACGAACTTCGCGTCCCATATCCGAGGTTCCGGCGGTGGATTGCCTTTCATGAGGTTGCTCACGCCGCGGAGTTTGGTGCGGCACCGTGGCTTCCAGATTATCTTGAAGACCGCATGCATGAGGCAGTAAGTGGAATTAGTAGCGGCTCGATCGATCGCGCATCATTCAAAGAGTTGAACGTGGCGATGACTGCTGTTGAAGGGTATGCGGAACTGCTTATGGACCGTGCGTTTGACGAGGATTATACTGATCTCCGCCGAAAGCTCGATGCGCGTAGACAGGGTGGTGGACCAGTCGCTCGTATTATGCGTCGCCTCCTTGGATTGGGCATGAAGCGTCGTCAGTATGAACGAGGTGCACGATTCTTTGCAGCGGTTGCCGATGAGCGTGGCGTCGCAGCAGCAAGTGCGGTTTGGGAACGACCAGAGAACCTTCCAACAGATGCTGAACTCGATCGTCCACAGCTATGGATTAACCGGGTACATCCATAATACGTACACCGTGACGGTTCAGACGCGTCGGTAAAACGTTCGCATATTTCGAAGGACAAACCAGAGAAGAACGGCTCCAAAAACCACACCGCCAATAAAAATAACGGCCAGTTGTTGTAGAGTCGGATCAACCTGAAGGGCCATTAGTACGGCTGAGAATGCAACCAGCAGAATAAATCCGATTTTGAGTCGCTTGTTCGCAATATTTCGCTCTTCCTCAGTGATGCTTGGCCCAACCATTACAACTCACCAAACAGGTCGTCTTCAACCGAATCAGTCCCGACAGCGACAGACACGTGAATGCTCACAAACCGCCACGAATCAGTTTGTGATCGGTATTCAAGCGTTCCAGTCCATCGGGTATCATACTCATATGTGTTCAGTTTTCTCTCATCGCGCCACTCCATTCGAACGGTATCGGAGAACCACGCAAACGACTCTCGCTCGGTAACTCGGAGCGATTGGCTATCAACAGTCCACGCACTTGTTCGATCGGTTTGGTCTCTGAGACCGCGTGCAATATCAGCAAAGCCGTATAGCTCTTCACCCACGCCAATCTTCACTGCCCCGGGCTCTTCACAAAAAAATGCCGCGAGCGAGTCTCCCGTTCGAAGCGCCTCATAATAGGCTTCGATCGTCGATTCCGCGTTCATATATAATGCTGTATGAGCGGCGGCTTGAAGCTACATGATTCGGAACGGAGAATAACACACACCTTACTGGAATCCGCGATCGATTCCATCATCCTCTATGAGATCGTCCAACTCGGATGTGAGGAGCTTTTCTGCGTCTTCAAATGTATCTGAGAGCGAATTAAGTCGATCCGGTCGATCGGCAATGTCGAACTCCATTGGTCCGTATGCTGGACTTTCGATCGCATCCATTACGTCGGTGAAAAAGTCGTCACCGGTTGTCGGTGCATCAGCGTGGACTTTGATGGTTTCTTCCAGCCGTTTCGCCATCGACTGTGCTTTATTTTTGTCTTCAATCGGCTTTCGGACGGCGAATCGACCATCATCGTCGCGTGATGGAAACAGTGGATCCAACTCGTCGTCAATCCGTCGCGCCACCTGTGCCCCGATGCCTTTGACGTCATACGGATTTCTTGCGTATGTTTTGAGTTGATAGACGCCCACGCGTGGGTGGCCGATGTACATGTCTTCACCAACACCGTTACGTCGTTGTCCGGCGATCGCCCGCCAGCCATCGGGATCAACCGAACGCTCTGTAACGTCTTCGAGAATATCTTTCCACTCTCTGACGCGCATGAGATAGATATAGGGAGAACAGTCGTATGAGGATGTCGGTGCAGGATATGAAGTTACGTTTTCAAAAACAGTTCGCGTGTCAACAGCGCTCCGCCACCGAGAATCAGAACGTATGTGAGCGTTCCGTCAGTCCCTGTGATCACATCAGAAAGCCCCCAGAATACAACTCCGGCGTAGAGTGCGATACGGAATGGTCTGGAGTTAATTTTGTCATAGAAGACCCCATAAAACACCAATACCGCAATGTAAAGATTGACTGCGATACTAAGCATTGTGTCAAGTGTAAGCCCGTCCGTCTGAACCAGTGCAAATGCTCCAAGGAAAGAGAATGCAACAAGCAAGACGACAATTCCACGAATTACCGTCTGTACATGGTTTGGAAGGTCTTCGTCGTTCGGATCTGCCATATCTACACTGGGTATGTTGGGTATTTTGTTCCTCCGTTATTCGATCGAGCCAAGACCGTGCGGCATCTACAGCGGTAGCGTTTTTGTGTGTCGCTATCTGAGTGTTGACAGTGACTGCGACCCTCCGCGGCTCGATTGTCTCGATCGACGGCCCAAAGACTGTCCAAACAACGTACGGTGAGCGCGAGCTTGCGGAGTTTACACTCCGTGTTGGCGATCGCCATACCGGTGCAGCAGCACCATACGATGAACCGATTAGCGTTGCTGGGCTCACGACAGTAACAGTTTGGGGAAAATGGACCGAAACTGCACAGTACGCTACCGAGGGGATGGAACTTCTCCTCACCGACCCCGCAGAAGATACATTTCAAGGCGAAACAACATACAGCACACAAAAATCCTCATACGTCGTGTTGGAGCCTGGCTTTTTGGTCAATGTGACGGATATCCGATCGTGGGTGCAGTGTCCACGAGAGTACTATCTCAACAAACTGTCCAGTATTCCACTAAAATACCCTGTTATTAAGGGAACGATCGTTCACGAGGTGTTTAGTGACCTGCTTCGTGGACGATCACTTGCGGAGTCGATCGATGACCGAGTTGAGGAGGCTGGGCTTGAGTTGGGGCTCCTCGGCTACGAGACCGATGAGGTCAAAAACGAGGTTCGGCGCAATGCGGCCTCGATCGAGGGCTGGCTCTCACAAGGAACCCTTACTGGTGAGGATGACTGGCGATCGGAGTACACCCTGATCAGCCCCACGTTCGGCCTCAAAGGGCGGGCAGATGCACTGCGACGAGGAATGCCGGTTGAACTCAAAACAGGGAAGAATACACGGCGAGAGCCTCGCTTCCACGATAAAATACAGGCAGCCTGCTATGGACTGATGCTCGAAGAGCGTGGGGTTCCAGTCAATACCGGTACCCTCCTGTACACAAAAAACACCGCGCTTGAACGGAATGAGGAGACCGGCGATCTCTCGCCGGCAAAAGAGTTCTCAATGGGACGTGGATTATTCGAGTACGTCGTTCGTTGCAGAAACCATTTGGCCGCACTTGAGGCACGCGGGGAGATCCCAACTGGATATGAGGCAGATGCAAAATGTGAGTACTGTTTCTCACAGGACGCTTGTATGGTTGTCTCCGGCCGGTTAGCACAGGAGTCAAAAGCGGGTGCGATCGGAACGCCCGTTCCCGAAGATGAGCAGGCGTATTTTGAGCGATTCTACAACGCGATCGAAGAAGAGAGACGGACCGTTCATACTGCCTATCGAAAGCTGTGGGAGCAGACCGCCACTGAACGCGCAGCCGAGGACCGGGCGCTCATCGATCTCTCATATGCGGGCCGTGAACCGATCGAAGAGAACCGCTGGCGGCTCACTGCACGAAATGAGTCAGGTGCGGTCTCAAAACTTCGTCCAGGTGATGTTGCACTCGCAAGTGATGGTGATCCGGTCACGGGCCATGCGGAACTGTGCCGAATCGAAGAAGTGGGTGACACGGTAGTGGTGACCACGGACGAGCCAGTGGCGTTCACACGACTCGACATCTACCCGTCAGAAATTTCGGTCGATCGGATGTTAGAAGCTGTCCATGATGCGATTCTCAAGGGCAGCACCGATCGGAAAGACGTCCTCTTTGGACGGCGCGACCCAGCCTTTGATGGCAACCATGAAACCTACATTGATAACAACGACGCACAGAACAAGGCAGTCAACATGGGGGTAACCGCCCAAGATTGTGTGCTTATTCACGGTCCACCCGGTACCGGAAAGACATACACAATTGCTCGGCTTGTCCGTGCGCTTGTCGATCGTGGCGATCGAGTGTTGGTCTCAGCGTTCACAAACAGGGCCGTTGATAATCTGCTTGAGGCGCTCCGATCGCAAGGATTCGAGGACATTGTTCGGATCGGCACTGCGTCAGGTGTTCGATCGGATATGCAAGATCTCCGGCTCTCGCGTCGAGGGAATCCGAACCAACAGGCTGCAACCCTTCGGGATGCGTCAGTGGTTGCAGCAACAACGACATCGTGTGGCTCTCGAATCTGTAAAGAGGAGTCGTTTGATGTGGCGCTCGTTGATGAAGCCTCCCAGTTAACCGAGCCTGCAACCCTTGCGGCGATCAATTTGGCCGATCGATTTGTCCTTGTCGGCGATCACGAACAGCTCCCACCCGTCGTTCGATCGGAGAACGAGCTCCAAACCTCGCTGTTTGAACGGTTGATCGAAACATATCCTGACGCATCGGTCCTTTTGGATCGACAGTACCGAATGCCCCAGCGGATACAAGCGTTCTCATCGAGCGAGTTTTATGATGGTAAACTCCGTCCGGCAAACGGGGCTGTTGCAGCACAGTCACTCGCTGATCTTGGCGTCTCATATGCGACGCTTCCTGAACAGTTCCGGGATCAAGTTGTTTTTATTGACCCAGACGGGACACGCCAAGGGAACGCTAATCCGATCGAAGCCGATCGAATCCAATCGATCGTTGAGCTGTATCTTGATGCGGGTGTTGAGCCAGCGGATATCGGTGTGATCGCACCGTTCCGTGCACAGGTTGCAGAGATCAGCAATCGAGTGGATGTGACCGTCGATACCGTCGATCGATTTCAGGGATCGAGCAAGGCAGTGATTATTGTCTCGTTTGTCGCAACCGGCTCGCTTGACGGCCCACTCTTTGAAGATTATCGACGGATCAACGTCGCATTGACACGGGCGAAGAAGTCGCTTGTGTTAGTTGGTGACGAAGACGCACTTCGATCGGACCCGTTCTACGATCGAATGTGTACGTGGGCAACCCGTTAGTTAATTCTAAACGATTAATAACTATGTTTTTTGCGGTGCTAGACGAACTATCGTATCATGTCTAGTGATACCGAACAACGAGTCGTAACGCCCTCACGGGAAATTGAAGAAACGAGCAGCGTTACGCTACGAGATATTATTGTTGCCGGTATTGCTGGTCTTATTGGAATGCTTGCAATGATGCCCCTGTTTGGCGTCGGATATCTGTTTGGTGTGATACAACTTGAAGCGTTTGCCGGGTTGGCGACGATTGTCGGGCTCGGTCCAAGCTTTCCAATCGGACTCGTGATTTTCATTGGTGGCGGTACGACAACGCTCCCGCTGTTGTTTATAACGCTTGGAAACTATCTCCCACCAGGAAAGAGCATTGCACTTCGTGGCATGACTTTTGCAACCATCATGTGGTGTGGCTTTCTCATTGCGTTCTACACCGGCCAAGCAGGACTCACACTTGTTGCATATCTTGGCCTCACACTGGTAGCTCACTGGGTCTATGGATTTATACTCGGATCTCTGACCAACAAATACGCAAGTATTGCAGTCTATGACCTCTGAGTGTGAGATGTTTTATTAATCGTATATGGATGTGTTGTTGATTCATATACCTCGCATTCTGTATTTTCAACCGCAACCTCTGTAGTGAGCGGACTAACACCCGCCGGCCGATCGGTTGGATACCAATCACGACCCGCAGGAACCACAACAAATCGACTATCGAAGTCACCCACCCACGCAAAAGTCTCAGTTGGTGACCCGATCGTGGAGAGTCCCACAGTGTCTACCAACCACGACTGAAGCGATGCTGTGTCGTGTGCTGGTAAGCCAACTTCGGTAACGCTATGAACGGTGTTTGGTCCGAGCGAATCCTGTTTCGGTGTATCCCGATCGTAGTGGAGACACTCTAAGATGTTTCCTTCGGGATCTTCAAAATACACTGCATCAGCCGAGAGAAACTCGAAGCGGATTGTTGACTCTCCCTCAACGCTGATGTGTTCACCACGATCAGTAAACCAATCATAAAGCTCGGTAACTGGAGTCTGCGATCGAAACGCGACGTGATACGGCGCTGTACGCTTGTCTGCATCGGTGAGTATCATCTCGGTGCTGCCAGCCGATACTATCGCTGCCCCATCAGAAAATAGAACATCCACATTGAGTGCATCATTGTACCACTCACCGAGCGCAACTGGATCATCCGACGGAAGGGTGAGCTGCGTGACGTTCATGACCCTGTATTAACGGTCTTGCGGTTAGTGTCTACGGAGTGCGGCGCGTGATTGGTGTCAGTCGTTGGTCGTTGCCTGCCCATCTTCGATCGAGTCAATAACCTGTTCATGGAACGCTTTCAACACTGCAGATTCATCTTCTGCAAGCACGACATCGCTCGCCATCAGTGTTGCCAGTCCAAATGCTCGTGGACTTGGCGATCGAACCTCGTGTGTCACAACCGCAATCTCGCCTCGATCGATCTGTGTGACAATCTCTGTAACAGCGGCAATATGGAGTTTGTCCTCCAGAATCTCACGATAGGTTTCCTCCATGACGGCAAATGAATCCAACTCTTGAGCAAACGAGAGCAACATCTCGCTGGATACCTGCTGTTGGGCTGCTGATTTCTCATACCCTTTGTACCGTTTCAGAATCATCAGTGATCGGGTCGCATTAATCCGAAAGTATCGTTGGAGAAGATCAGTGCCGTCGATCGCTGCTCGAAGATCCGCACCCACAGTATCAGGATCGATCGATCGGATCACATGCTCGATGTTGACTTTTCGGTTGAGTGGCATCTCTATCGAAAAGCCATTATCTGCAACGGCGACCTGCACATTTGCCGTTGCGTGCTGTGCGCAGTGATACGCAACGAGTCGCGAGAGCCCATCATTAAATCGTCGACCGTAGTTCGAGTGGACGTAGAACCGGCGGCGGTACGTCTCTCGGTCGAGTTCCTCTTCGATGACCAACCGTTCGGGCGTACTGACGCTTTCGTCGCCGAGATACTGGTGTTGCTCTGCAAACATTCGGGTAATAGAGCGAACGCTGTTCTCGTCGATCGGAAACTCCCGAAGCCACGTCCGAACTGCTGGCGAGCCGCCGTCGTCGTACCGATCGATCAGTTCGCCTTGGAACGAGACAATCTCACGGCCCATATCGTACGAGAGCGGCAACCGTTCGGAAAACCACGACGGAACGGTCGGTCGAGCACTCGTCCGATCGACATACACCTTCGAGCCACGACGGTATCGGAACTCGAAATGCTGCCCACCAAGAACGAATACATCGCCACGTTCGAGCGTGTCAAGATAGCCCTCATCGAGTGTCCCAGCCCAACTGTTGTCGCCGCGGGTGTACACATCGCATGTAAACGAATCAGGAATGGTTCCGATGTTCGTCATGTAGATGACGCGAGCAAGTCGTCCCCGTTTTCCGATCAGTGGCTCGCCAACATCGAACGCTGGATAGTGGTGCTCTCCATCCGGCCGATCGTTCGTGTCACGCCAGATTTTCGCGTAGACGTTTTTGTCTTCTAATCCCGGATACGATGCGGTGAGATAGCGCATGAGCTGTTCCCAGTCACGATCGCTACACGATCGATATGGATACGCTCGACAGAGCGTGTTCTTAATCGTCGATTCGCGTTTGACCCCGTTAATCGCCATTCCATACACCTGTTGGGCGGCAACGTCCGCTGCATTCTCGGGGACGAACACCCGATCAACAAAGCCTGAGGCTGCCTTTTGTAGCATAACTGCGCACTCGACCAGCTCGTCCCGATCGAGCGCAATGACACGCCCAGTGACAGTCTGACCAAGCTGGTGACCTGCCCGACCAACCCGCTGTAACAGCGAAGCAACGGATTTTGGGGAGCCGATTTGGACAACCAGATCAATATACGGCATATCAATGCCGAGTTCCAGGCTTGTCGAGGTCGTTACAACCGACAATGAGCCGTTTTTGAGGCCGTCCTCGATTTCTGTTCGTCGCTCTTTTGAGAGACTCCCGTGATGACAGCCGGAGTTTTCGTCCGTGTATCGATCCGGAAATCGCTCACGAAGCGTGTGTAGCACTCGCTCAGCGCCCGATCGAGTGTTCGTAAACACCAGTGTATTCGTATGCGTCTCAATCAGTTCGTCAAGCCGATCGTAGAAGCGGCCATGGACAATCTCCGATGGCGTATTAATGAGGTCGTCCGTTGGGCACTCTAACTTGATATCCAGTTCGCGAACAAACCGTGTATCAACAACCTCGTAGGGGCGTGGCTCACCGTCTGGCTCCGATCGGCCAACAAGATACTCTGCCACGGTTGTCAGCGGTTCAACGGTTGCAGAACAGCCGATGCGCGTTGGTGAGGTGTCTGCAAGCTCTTCTAACCGTTCAAGACTTACCGAGAGGTGTGTACCGCGTTTGTTTGCAGCAAGGCTGTGAATCTCATCAACAATCACGTACTCAACCGTTTTGAGCTTCTCTTTGAATTTCGGCGAATTAAGCAAAATTGCGAGCGTCTCTGGTGTTGTATTGAGGATATGTGGCGTCTCCGAGAGCATTCGTTGGCGCTCGCTGCTTTTTGTGTCGCCGTGACGGATCGCATGGCGGATCTCCGTCTCAATGCCTTGTTCTTCGAGTCGTTCGGTAATCCCTGTCAGCGGAACCGTCAGATTCCGATGGATATCGTTTGCAAGCGATTTCAGTGGCGAAATGTATAGACAGTACACCGAGTTTTCAAGCCCATCAGCAGAGGCTTGCTCTCGTCGAAAGAGATCGTTGATAATTGCTGCAAATGAGGAGAGCGTCTTTCCGCTCCCAGTTGGGGCACACACTAAGACGTTTTCTCGATCGTCGATATGCGGCACTGCACCACGCTGTGGTGGTGTGAAGAATCCGTCGTTCTGTGCGATATAAGCACCGAACTCGTCGATCCACCAGCGTTGGACAACAGGATCAAGCCGATCAAATTCAGCACAGTCTTCAAGTGCGACGGTTTCGGGATCGAAATCAAACGACTGCGTCTCATCCGCCGCACTCAACAGCTCACGTGGCCCCATACAAGTTAGTTGACCTATGGGTTACAGTAGTAAGTCGGTTGTGCCCAATAGGGATGCAGAACGATTTAACAACTGGCGACAGCTGTCACTGATATGGAGGTTACATTCCTTGGGACCGGTGCTGCGATGCCGATCGCCGATCGCGTCCAAACCGGACTCCTTGTTTCAAACGCTGACAGACACCTATTACTCGACTGTGGAAGCGGAATCTTACACAGGCTCTCACAGACGTCAGTTGGGTATGAGGCGATCGACACGGTGTTGCTTACGCACCATCATCTAGACCACATTTCTGACCTGCTGGTACTTCTCAAAGCTCGATGGCTGGCCGGCGAAACAGCGCTCGAGATTGTTGGCCCACCAGGTACGGAATCGATGCTCGAACAGCTCCTTTCTGTCCACTCGTATCTTCAGGGACGTGTTGACCTTTCGATTCGAGAGATTGCGGCTGACGAACGAGTTACTATCTGTGGGTTTGGTGTTGATGCGATCGAGACGGTCCACTCTATGGACGGCTACAGCTATCGAATCGCGCCGGAATCTGATGGAGAGCCGGTGTTTGGCTACAGTGGCGATACTGAGGCACAGTCGTCGATCGCACAGTTCTTTGCTGGATGTCGTGTCGTCGCACACGACTGTTCGTTTCCGGATTCGATCGATGTCTCAAACCATCCAACGCCGACACAGCTTGGAGAAGCGTTCACAGACGCCGACGTCGATCGGCTCTACCTCACGCATTTATATCCACATACGGAAGGCAAACACGACGAGATGTGCCAGGCAGTATCGAATGGATTTGCTGGGGAGGTTCGAATCGCACGTGATGGGCTTCGAATTGAGATATAACTATCATATGGTACTATTCGACACTATCTTTTGCCGGTATTACCTCGCTTCGTAAGGACTACTGCTTACGTTACTGTGGTTCACACCCGCATGCTTAACCGTCGGAACAGATTGCTTCCGTATATGAGCCTGCCAGAACAGGAGTACTCCGCACAGCCTGGAGATGGGTCTGTGCTGTCGGATGACTTTGGCCGCGAAGTCACTGGCGTCCGCGTCTCGCTCACCGATCGGTGTAATTTCGATTGTATCTACTGTCATAACGAGGGGCTCGGGGATACCCGAGGCCCGATGGAGCCCTCTGACTCGGAGATGAGTACCGACGATGTGGTGCGGTTCCTCTCCGTTGCAGCAGAGTTTGGCGTGGAGAAGGTGAAGTTCACTGGTGGCGAGCCTATGCTCCGGCAGGATTTAGAAGAGATCATTGAGCGCACACCAAATAACATGGAGACCTCACTTACGACGAACGGCACATTCCTCCCCGGACGAGCAGAAGATCTCGCCGCTGCGGGACTTTCACGGGTGAATGTTTCTCAGGATGCGCTTGATCCGGACGCATTCGCTGAAATCACCAAATCGGGGGCGTACGATCGGGTCATGGAAGGTGTTGAGGCTGCACTTGATGCTGGATTAGACCCCGTGAAGCTGAATATGGTTGTGTTCAAACACACCGCAGGCTATGTTGAAGGAATGGTCAACCATGTTGCAGAGAATCCCGGCCTCCAGCTGCAGTTGATCGAGTATATGCCGGAGCTTACCGGACGACCCGATTGGAACATCGACATTCAGCGCGTGCATGACTGGCTTGCGGACATCGCAGATGAGGTTGAGCATCGGAATATGCACAACAGAAAACGGTACTGGATCGGTGAAGGAATGGTCGAAATTGTTGATCCCGTCGAAAATGCAAACTTCTGTGCGAACTGCCACCGTGTTCGGGTGACGCATCAGGGCTTCCTCAAAGGCTGTCTCAACCGAAATGACGATCTCAAGCCAATGGGTGAGATGACAGAGCCAGAGATTCGTGCTGCGTTTAGAGAAGTAGTCTCCAACCGCGTCCCATACTATGGTGAGTACATGATTCGAAACGGAGAAGGCGAATGGGAGTTCAATGATGAATATGTCGACGGAACCTGGTAGCTATTGATCAGGCAGTTACGGGCATGCCACTACGGTGTTCAATAGTATGGCGGTCGATCGGACAGTATGACTTCACAGTGTCCATTTTTAATATATCGTAAAGAGCATGGTGAGCAATCGTTTGATACAGCCCGTGCCTTTTGTACAGCAACAGACTCTTTTGTCCAACCAATGCGAGCCGATATCTGCAACAATCGCTACGGGCTCACGCATACAACAGACTGTGAAATATACGATGCCCACCAATCAACACTCGATACAGACGTTTCGGGTGCGGAGACAGAATGACGTACCAGTCATATCTTGATGGTGAACCTGTCATCATCACCGCGGCAGTTACTGGTGGCGTACATGGAAAAGAGGCAAACCCGAACCTCCCCGAAACACCTGCTGAAATTGCGGCGGCTGCTCGTGCATGTGAAGGTGCAGGTGCGAGCATCGTTCATCTGCACGCACGCAAAGAAAACGGAGAGCGAGCGTTTTCGACAGATGCGTTCCAGGAGGTGACCGATGCAGTTCGATCGGCGACGGACAACATCATCATCCAACACTCAACTGGCGGCACTGCAGCACCGGACGAGCTTCGGGTTGAACCGTTGTTGACGGATCCTGCACCCGAAATGGCGTCGCTTGACATGGGTCCACTCAACCGATACGGGAAGCTCACAAGCGAAAATACCCGATCGCTGGTCGATCGGTTACACGAAGTTATGCTCGATCGGAACATCAAACCGGAGCTCGAAGTGTTCAATGGCGGGCACCTCAACGAATCGTTGCGGATTATCGACGATCTTGTTGCTCCCCCGTACATCAATCTCGTATTTGGTGGTGGTACAACAACCATTCCACATCCGCGGAACCTGTGCACCCTTGCCGATACCCTCCCTCCAGGAACGGAGTTCAATATACTTGGATTTGGGCCACATCAACTTCCGATGACAACACAGGGCCTTCTCTTGGGTGGGCATGTTCGTGTTGGGTTAGAAGATAATTTGTACTATCGGCGTGGTGAGTTAGCAACAAGTAATGAGCAGCTAGTCAAGCGGGCCGTTCGGATCGCAACAGAGCTTGGTCGGCCGATCGCAACGCCCAAACAAGCGCGATCGATTCTTGGACTAAAATAGTACGGACTTATTTTGCAGTCTTGCCGGCAGCGATCGTCGGTGGATATGTCTCTTTTACATACTCTGAAAGTTCATCAACGATCCCAGGATCGTACGTCCAGAATCCGTAGTAACTCTGCGGGCTTCGTTGCTCTGCAAGCAGCGCTGCTTTTTCAACATCTGCACCTGCACCGTCAAAAATAACCCACCAGAACGATCGGACTTCATCGGTATCGCCCGTGTGAACATTGATGTGTGTGCTGATTGGTGGTACCCAATCAGCCGCTCCATAAATATACACATCAACCACAGGATCGAGTGCTTGGTAGAACGACCACTGGTCTTTCGCTCGAGAGAGTTCCTGAAACCCAACGTGCAGTCGCCCGCGGCCAACTCTGTCCGCTCGTTGTTCGATCGCTCGAGAGGCAACAATCATCCGCTCTTTGCCTTCAGACCGAAACATTGTATCATCGAGCCTTGAAAGCACTGATGGTCGTTCTAACACCGCGTTGTGATCAATGGCTTCCCAATTGGTCACATACTCGTAGACTGTCTCGACGCTCTCCGTTGCAATCACTGTCTCCCCATCAAGGAGCACAAGTGTATTTTCGTCATAGGCTGGATCTGCTGCGTACTCAACTGTCACGTTATGGACGCCGATATACTCAAGAACCGTCTCGATCGGCGCTAACCCACAGTTATAATTACATACCCGGAGCGTTTTGCGAAACGCCTCAACCCGATCCAACACCGTAGCGAGGGTCACTTCATAATATGTATACTGAATTGATATTCAATCTTTCTGCAATATCACTGGCACGTTGAACCTGGGCTGGTATTTAAATTGGATTGCATGTCCAGTAGCATGCATCGCACTAACCGATGATTTCACACCTCGAATTTGTTGTTCTATTCGTGTTTTGTGCAGGCTGTGGTGGACTTCTCGGAGTTCTGAGCGGGCTTGTGCCTGGACTTCACGCGAACAACTTTGCCCTACTTTTAGCAGCAATTGCACCCACCATACCGATCGATCCAATTTTTCTTGGTGCCGCAATGGTGACCGCGGGTGTTGTGCACTCATTCGTTGACATCGTCCCTGCGCTCACCGTCGGGGTACCAGATGCTGCAATGGCGATCGCTGCACTACCTGGCCATCGGCTCGTCCTTGCTGGCCGAGGTCGTGAAGCGCTTCGTATCTCTGCGGCTGGAAGCCTTTGTGCAGTGATTTTTGCACTTGTGTTAGCCATTCCGATTACATGGCTGATGATCCGATCGTATCCAATGATCCGTGCGCATCTATGGATCGTTTTAGCCAGCATTGTCTGTATCCTATTGCTCACTGAGCGATCGGTGCAGGCAGCAGTGGTTGCGCTCTTTTCATTTGGGCTTAGCGCAGCGCTTGGCCTCACAACACTCGATGTGGATCCATCTGCACCGCTTGGTGCAGGAAGTATGCTTATGCCGCTTCTCACTGGTTTGTTCGGCGCTCCTGTTCTGATCGACGCGGTAAACGGAGAAGGCGTTCCTCCACAGCACGGTTCACAGATTCTAATGGATCGAGCCGGATTTATCCAGACCGCAACAGCCGGGTCGATTGCAGGGGCAATTGTTGGATATCTACCGGGAGTCTCCGCAGCAATCGCAAGCGTACTGGCGCTTCCTGCGGTGTCAACGGATGATATCGATCGTGGATTTATTGTCGTGACAAGCGGCGCAAGCACCGCGAACACGGTTTTTGCACTGTTTGCGCTGTATGCGCTCGGCACACCCCGAACCGGTGTGATGGTTGCAGTCGATCACACCGATGTTCCACTCAATCTATTTTTGCTACTCCCTGCAGCGGTGTTTGGCGCGTGTATTGGGTTTTTGACTGTTATTATCGTTGGCGATCGATTTCTCGAAGCGGTTGGTTCGATCGATCCATGGCTGGTCTCTGTGGGCATTCTTGGACTACTCGTACTCTTATCGGGAGGGTTTGCGGGGATATTTGGTGTCGGTGTATTTGTTGTGTCGACGCTTGTGGGGCTCATCCCACCGCGATTTAACGTAAAACGTGTACATCTAATGGGTGTGCTTATCGGACCACTACTTTTTGGCTGATAACTATGAGAGATCAAATGACGCAATTGTTGGAGGGCGAAAGATAACGGTTAAAAGTCGCGCGCCGGTTGGTATACGTATGAGCCAGAGTCAACAGGATTCGCGACAATGTGTCTCCTGTGGGATTAACGTTGCCGGCATGAACGCTGCGTCGTTCAACTGTCCGGAATGTGGCACTGGTGTGCACCGATGTGCAAAGTGCCGCAAGCAGAGCAACCTGTACGAATGCCCAACCTGTAACTTCCGAGGTCCATAATTATGGGAAAAGTCGCAGCCAAAATGAAAGTCATGCCGAACAGTCCGGAACTCGATCTTGACGAGCTCCAAGACAAACTCGAAGCGTCCCTTCCAGAGGGTGCACAAATCAACGGTTTCGAGCGCGACAACGTTGCGTTCGGACTTGTTGCACTTCTCCCGACTGTGCTCGTCGCAGACGGCGCAGGTGGAACGGAGGCAGTCGAAGAAGCATTCTCATCTGTTGAGGGTGTCGAGAGCGTCGCTGTCGAAAACGTCGGCCGTATTTAATTAGCATCCGAGAACGCCGAAAAATCGGGTCATTTTTTGATCCGATTCGCTATACAGTGAGCGGTGGCCATCAAGGCATTGAAACAGACTTGTAGATCGCGCATTGTGATCGGATGATCGCAATCGCTCACAGATATGAGTAGTACAGAAATGCGGTGGGACTGGGATTCGAACCCAGGAGGCCAATGGCCACCTGCTTTCAAGGCAGGCGCAATAGTCCGCTCTGCCATCCCACCACGCATTACTGTATACAGGGTTGTCCCTTTAAGGGTTATCGATTATCGCCGATCGAATATCAATTGTAGCGTGTAAATTATCGGTCGAGAACGATTCGATCGTCTCCATCATCGTTCACAACCGCCAACCCAGTCTCATGAATAAAGGTTGACGTGTAGGTTGGAACAATTCGTTCTGCAGTAAATCGTGATCGGAGCATCGGCAGCGCCGAAAGCAGATCCGATCCACGTTCGATCACCGGCTGCATCGGAAGGAACTCTGTCTCGTAGTCGGCGTCTGCTGCACGATCAGCGAGCGTCTCAATCGTTGGCGGTGCATATGCATCTGCAAAATCGATCGGCTGTGTGAACCCAGCGTAGTAGACACGTCCATCTAGCGATGGGCCGAGAACAACGTCATTTGTTCGGAGCCGCATCGCTGCAGTGTCAATGACGGTTCGAGCCATAAGTGGGGCCGTACCTGGAACGGCTGCCACTGATTTTGCACCCTCTTCGCGCAGCAGATGTGTCACCGTATTTCCGATGCGCGCGGCTGTTGTCGATCCAACCTGTGGTTCAAATCGGACGTTGCTCACATCATCAAGCGTGTCCGCAACAATTGCACGGAGCTCTGCTTCAGGGTCGATATCCGTCTGGTACGCGTCTGGAATATCATCTGCAGGCTGGAAGTTGATAAGCAATTCACCACCTGATCGGGCAACTGAGAGGACTGTATCTCGAAACAGTGCTTCATACAGTTCAGCACTTTCGGCAGCAGTTAGTGGACTTGTTTCTGCTAACTCCGGAAGCACCAATCCCTCTCGTGGTGGTGATGCAATGATCGCGATAACAGTCATACAAAATGTTCGAACTGCGACACCCTTGAACCCGCTGTTTTAGGTTTGCTTGGATTGACGTCTTGATATGAACAGACCACTCCAGCAAGCTGTCGGATGGCTTGGTGTCGGTATCGTTGGCCTCTCGATATTCGCTGCCCTTAGGGGGCTCACGCAGGTTGGGGCCGAGCCAAATATAATAGCTGTTGCAGCCGTTGTTTGTATCTCGATCGTCGCGATTCTCAGCGGAGCCACAAAAACGCCCCGGGGCACACCATACTGGTAGCTATTTATCTGCTCTGTCTCCCTTTCGTCTGTCGATAGTCCCGGCTAAATACGTTCTCCATTACGTGTTTAATAAATGCCTCAGTATCAGCGTCTGACTGTGCATTTAGTTCACTCATTGGGAGGAGCTCAAATCCACGGCCACGAAGCGTTGTGGCGTGGGTCTCTTCGACTGACAATGAATCCGGATTTGTGGTCGTATAATCCATTGCAAGCGCTTTGAGTGCTCGATCACCGATTGGCACAAGCATCTGTGGATTTATCATCCGAATCTCGGCATTTAAAAACGGCTCACAAAGATCGATTTCATTGTCTGTTGGCGCTCTGTCAGGGTTCCGACAGCGGGTCAAATATGTGAGAAATGCGTTTTGGATATCCGGTTCTGTTGCGGTCGGTTCTGATCGGACAAAGCCCAACTCACCAAGGATATACTGCAGTCGCTCGCCTGCGTCATCCCCGGTAAACGGGACACCTGTTTCTTCAGCCGCCGCCGTTGGGTGCTCGCCGATAAAAAGAAACTCCGCTGCAACATCGCCATATCCGTGTACGATTGTCTCCCGCGTCTCACAGAGTTCCGCACAGTTGGTGCAGGCGGTATCCATACTGAATGGGTTCGAAAACTGTCTCTGATGTGCGTCCACAGTAGTCGTTCTGCGGCGATTCGTAAAATCGCTCCGCCTCCAACAACTAACTACTTGTATTCTGTGAATCTCCACAAAACTTATACAATAGTTTATGAATGTCTCTGATATGCCCGAATGTCAGAACTGTGGTGCATTCGTCACACAAGCGTATGCCCGCGTGTTCACACCGAATGGCATGGACCGTCCCCGCGTCTGCCCCCACTGTGAGGATCTAGTTAGAGATGGCGCTGGGGTTCGAAAAGCACGATCGACCAGAAACAACTAATTTACTGCGCAGATGGAACGTACTGGTCTGCGTTCTTTGCGACCACTCCACGTTTCTGCAACGTTTTCAGAATGCTGTACAGCGAAATCTTTTTCATCTGAAGCCCGTCTTGAAGTTCAGAGATCGTTGCGCCGTTCTGCGTTGAGAGATACAAATAGACCAGTTTTGCACGCGGTGACCGAAGCTCTGTTGGGAGCGGAGCAACGGGTTTTGCTTCCGTAATCATCTTCGTACATTCTTCTTATCTTCGACAATAATAAAACTGCTCTACGACAATCGACGAAACACTAATTTAGCCGAATTTTGATGTTTCAAGCGATCTATCGACCATCTACTCATATGTATGCGAGTTACTATGCTACTATATTCGGCTGATTATCGTGGATATTTCGACCGATGACGAATAACCTGATATTTAATGAGGAACTGGTTATCAGTAGATAATACATAGATATGCCCAACTGATGACCTGGGTAGTAACAAACAGGAGCATCACAAACACCGTCGGAAATGGTGACTCTTGCGCCGTATATTGTCGCGCGCTCCAAAATAGCAAGGGCGTTACAGCAAGCATTCCGATCGCGACGAACAGTGGAAGGCCCCCAATATAAATCGCAAGCGCGGTTGTCAGTATGATGCCGAGAACACCGCTGAAATACATTCGTTTGAGGCTGCTCGATGGCCACTGCGTTGCCAGCGTGAATTTTCCAACAGCCGCATCTGCTTGACGATCGGGCCACGTTGTTGCTAACAGATTACAGAACACAGCGCAGCCGAACGGTACAAAAAACAGTACTGAGGTGATCGGTACTGAACCATCAACAGCGATGCTCAAGCCGTACCATGGAAGCAACACGCCGCCAAGCAGTGCATTGTCGATCTCTCCTAACCCGTTCCACGCAAGCGGGTATGGCCCAACTGAGTAGCCCCAACCAAGCAGTGCGATCGTACAAAGCAGGACGCCAGAAAAGAGACTCACCACTCCCGTCACAACCCCGACTGTAATCAGCACACCTCCGAGAATCCCGGTTCCTATTGTCGCATACTTCGCTAGCTGTCGATCGATCGCCAACCGATCAAACGCCCCACTCCCACCGGAGAACCGGGTCCGCGTTGTGAGGCGATCGGTCTCATAGTCAGCATACTCGTTTGCGTAATGAACGCTCAGTGCAATCGGGAGGTAGACACCAAATCCGACACTGACGGAGACCAGTGACGGAGGGGCGACAGTATAGGTGGCAGTGCCGGCAAGAACTCCAATGAGATAGACAAATACCATTAACAAGAGTTGATCCGGGCGTGCCATTAGCACGAGGCCGTAGCTCGGTACAATAATCGTCCGAAAAAGCGAACTCGATCGTGATCGAGGCCGGGGTGACACGAGTGGGCCGATCAGTAGCTTCTGATTTTCGGCTCGTAGGTCTTTTCTTCGCCCTCAAGTATGACTGGCTTGTACCACAGTTCTGGTGAACCGTCGTTCCATGAAAGCATCGTGTGCTTAAGCCACTCGTCATCAAGCCGCTCTTGTGCTTCAGCACGCCAGTGAGCGCCACGGAACTCCTTCCGTGCCAGTGCGCCAACCGTAATCGCTTCTGCAAGGTCAAGCAGATTCTGTGTCTCGATCGTCTGCAACAGATCGGTGTTGAACGTCCGTGATGGATCAGAGACGGCAACCGATTGGTAGCGGTCGCGTGCCTCGCGGATATCTCGGAGCGCCTTTTTCAGGCCGTCTTCCTCGCGGAACACGTTGACATACCGCGTCATCGATTTTTGTAGATCCGATCGAACTTCGGAGTGATGAATGCCATCGCGTTCGAGTAGGTCTTCGATCTTGGCCTTCTCAGCAGTAACTGTTGCTTCAAGAATCGAATCGCCATCAGTTGCGCCACCTTCTGCGACTGCACCACCGTCTGCAACTGCATCGCCACGCGATCCTGGCTCTCCAAGTTCGACTGGACTGTCGATCTCTGCGAGTTCGTACTCGCCCCGTTTGCCAGTGGTGATCTTTGCGGTTTCCAGATCTGCACCGGCAGCATGTTTCCCAGCACGCTTTCCAAAGACAATAAGTTCTGGAAGGGCGTTTCCGCCAAGTCGGTTTGCTCCGTGAACGGATGCACATGCACACTCACCAGCAGCATAGAGACCGGAAACGCAGGTTTCTCCGTTCTCATCAGTTTCGATTCCGCCCATTGCATAGTGCTGACCTGGTTTCACCGGCATCGGCTCAACCAACCCGTCAACACCTTCGAAATCCTCTGCCAGGTGGAGGATGTTTTCGAGCCGATCGATGATCCGCTCTTCGCCAAGGTGGCGCATATCGAGGTGGACGTATTCGTCTTCAATTCCACGTCCTTCATTGACTTCCGTCAACTCTGCGCGGGAGACGACGTCACGGGAGGCAAGTTCGCCATCATTGTTTGCGTACCCATGCTCAAACATGAACCGCTCACCCTCTGCATTGTAGAGGATACCACCTTCTCCACGGACACCCTCGGAGATGAGCACACCGGTCGACGGCAGCGACGTTGGGTGGAACTGGATAAACTCCATGTCCTCAAGTGGGACACCAGCTCTGTACGCCATCGCTTGACCGTCACCAGTGCACGAGACTGCGTTTGTTGTATGATCGAATGCCTGTCCTGGGCCACCAGTTGCGAGAATAACGCCGTTTCGTGCGCGGAATCCAGATACCTCTCCTGACTGGACATCATACGCGACAACACCATGGCAGGTGCGATCCTCTGGTCGCTCCTCATCGGAGACGGCGAGGTTCAGCACGTGCCACTCATCGTACACCTGAACACCACTTTTGACCAGTTGCTCATACATCGTGTGAAGCAGCTGGTGGCCGGTTTCTGCACCTGCATACGTTGTTCGTGGGAACGATAGCCCACCGAACGGACGCTGTGACACGCGGCCATCCTCTTCACGGGAAAACGCCATTCCCCAGTGTTCGAGTTGAATTACTTCTTTTGGACTGTTCTTACAGAGCGTTTCGATCGCTGGGGCATCACCGAGATAGTCGGACCCCTTCATTGTGTCGTAGGCGTGGTCTTCCCACGAGTCGGCGTCTCGAAGTGCGGCGTTAATGCCACCCTCTGCTGCACCCGTGTGACTGCGGACGGGATGCAGTTTCGAGACGATAGCGACGTCTGCGCCCTCATTTTTAGCTGCGATCGCCGCTCGGAGGCCCGCACCACCAGCGCCGACCACGATCACGTCGTGTTCGTACATAATTATGTGTTCAAGTTAGGTTAGGTCTGGATACTCTTGAATTTTGAGTCGCTACCAGAATTTTAGGTTGCTTTTCACCGCTTCACGTTTGAGCTCTTGGATGTGCTCTGTGAGCGGGATGTCCTTTGGACAGACTTCCGTACATGAGAATTGGGTCTGACAGCGCCAGACACCATGTTCTTGTTCGATGATCTTGAGTCGCTCCTGTTTTCGGGCCTCACCTTCGCGTTCATCCATGGCGAAGCGGTAGGCTTTGTTAATTGCTGCTGGCCCGAGATACTGGTTGTCTCCGGCGGCAATGTTACATGAAGACATACAGGCACCACACCAGATGCACCGAGTTGACATCTTCACCTTCTCTCGGTTCTCTCGTGTCTGTCGTTGCTCTTCGAGTTCTCCATCCGGCAGCTCATCAGGATCGAAGTACGGTTCGATCGCATGCATCTGCTCGTAGAAGTGATCCATATCCACGACGAGGTCTTTGACAACATCTTGGTGTGGAAGAGGTTCGATACGAACTGGCTCTGAAAGCTCTGAAAGCTGCGTCTTGCAGCCGAGTTTCTGTGAGCCGTTTACAAAGAATGCATCCGAGCCACAGATTGCCTGTCGACACGAGTGTCGGAAGGTAAGCGATGGATCGTAATGGTCCCGTGCGTACATTAGCGCATCAAGGACAGTCATCCCTTTTGTGAACGGAACGTGGAACTCATCAAACCGTGGTTCCTGTTTCCCCTCAACTTCAGGGTCGTATCTAAAGACCTTGATATGGTAGGTGTCCTCAGCTTCTTTTGCTTTTTCAGCAGCTTCTTTCTGTTTCTCTGCGGCGGTTCGACGCTCTGCTTTCGCTTGATCGCGCCGTTGTTTGCCGACAGATGGTGCGGATTCTTCTTCCGCAGGCGATTCGGCTTCTTTTTGTTTTGGAACTTGTGTGCTCATGATAGGTTAGAACGGAAGGATTGTAATTCCGGCCCATGCGTTCGCGGTTCGAACCCCTTGGACGATGAGAATTACACTTGCAACGATCAGCGTCCATTTGATAATGGTCCGTTTCGTCCCTTTCAGGCCCTGATTAATCAGGGCGTTGTAGACACCATTGACGCCGTGGAATGTCGCGGTGACCAAGAACAGAATCATGAGCGAGTAGTATGCCCACGATTCCATTCGGGCACTTGAGAGGGCGAATGTTACTTCGTCTGCATGGTAGATGAAGTGAAGCAGGAAGAAGTGGAATGCGAGAACAACAACGAGGAATGCTGCTGTAATTCGCTGCCACAACCACCGTCGTCCACCTGGTCTAAACGAAGAGTAACGCTCTGCCATCTTAGAATGCCCCCGCAATGAACGTCGGTACCGATGCGACAGTGATCGCACCGGTCAAAATCAACGACGCGTAGAAACTCTTGTCCTGTGCCTCCAGCCCGATTCCTAGATCAACCATCAGAAGCCGCATCCCGTTGAGGATGTGAAACACCGCAACGGCGAGCAGACCAACTTCAAGAATTCGCACCAGAAGCAAGCTTTCGAGCGTCTGGATTGTATTCGTATAGGCTGCGTCACCTGCGAGTGCCGTCGAAAGCACAGCAATATGGGTAAAGAGGTATCCAACAAGCACCCAGCCGGTAAACTTGTGGAAAATCCATGCCCACATTCCTGCAGAGAACTCCCGCCACCGGCCGAAGTCCTCGATGAGGCCCCGATTGTACGACTGACTCATACTGTCTGTGACTCCGTACCGGGGTGGTATAGAAGTTACGCAGTTCGTCTGTCAATGCCTCGTTTAGGTTGCATCCCCATTCGGTGGTGTTTGTTCAAGCTCGACCACCCGACGTGTTGTTTCACCAAGCTCAACAAGATGACAGAGCGGATTGCCAGGATATACGACCGGGTTCTCCAGAATACCGACAAGAAGCCCGGTGAACGGTGCTTCAACCACGATATTGTCGTTCTTAAACGGATTGGTGATTGTACAGATCCGATCGCCTTCATGGACGAGTGCTCCACGTTCATAATGCATATCAACGATCCCTCCGACATCGGCACGGATCCACGTCTTTTCGCGATCGCCAGTGATGATTGTTCGCCAGCCAGGCCATCGAACCGCAGTCTGTTCTAACATCCCATACTCTGCGAAGACGCTTTCAACACCCGCAAGCGCATCATCAATCAGCGTGCGCTGGAACCGGTGTGCTTCCCCCATCTCGATCGTAATTGTTGGGACCCCCGCACGGGTTGCTTCCCCACGGAGCGTCCCATCCGGTCCTTCGCTGTCAAGAATAACGTTTGATCCGTATGCCATTGCAAGACGGTGTGACTTCACGTCTGCCATGTCTGCGCGCACGTGAAGCATATTGGTTCGCCCACGCGTTGACGTATGGAAATCAAGACCGATATCACATGGTTCAATAAAATTCTTGAAAATTCGATATGCCATCCGTTTTGCGCTTGTAGACGCTTCCCTACCAGGGAATGATCGATTCAGGTCCCGATCGTAGATTGGAAGATATCGTTGCTGTGCAAGAAATCCAGGAACATTCAACACAGGCATACAGACAAGCGTTCCTGCAAGGTCAGTGAGGTCCCATTCGTGGGCGACTTCCCTGACAACTTCAATGCCATTTAATTCGTCACCGTGTGCTGCTGCAGAAAGAAATGCTGTTGGCCCCGGCTTTTTACCATTGATGATTGTTACTGGAATTCGAACCGGATCACCAAGATACGTCTCGCTGATTCCGTATCGGATATTCTGTGTTTCGCCCGGAGAAACCTTCCCGCCATTATACGTGAAGGCCCCGTCATCGTTCATACCAAACACACTCGTGGCTCAATCATATAAACCCGTCCTCGTGAGTATCAACGTTGGTACGGGGACTGTTCACACTGTGTTCCGAGACCGGCACGCCTATCAACGAGTATTTGAACTGTTTGAGTATGTCCGATGGGGAGCAAGTTCGTGTCGGAGTGTTGTCGCTCCACAACAGTAAAGAGACAAAAGCGATTCTTAATGCAGTTGAAGATTTAGGGCATGAGCCGTTCTGGTTACGCTCTGAAAACACCGCAATTGATGTCGCAGACAGTAACGTAACGATCGACCCGGATGTTGATATTATTGCGAACCGGTTGCTCCTCTCGAATACCGAAGAGCCTGCCGAGCTGCTTGGGCTTGCAACGACATTCAATCGAATTCGTCCAATGCTCAACGAGCCGGATGCAGTCCTCACATCGATCCATAAGTTCGCAACCGCAACAACGCTTGCAGACTGGAATATCCGCGTTCCTGACGCATTCTTAGCGCTCTCGAACGATCGACTCAATCAAGACAGAGACAAGTTTGGTGACGTTGGCGTTTATAAAACAGCGATCGGAACCCATGGAGGCGGGACGTGGAAAGTGGATCTCACTGATCCCGTAAATCCAAAGGTTGGTAACCGACAGGCGTTTTTGCAAGAACTTATCGATCGGGATGATGAGGCACACCGCGACCTCCGTGTCTACATTGTTGGCGATGAGATTATTGGCGCGATGTACCGGTACGCGCCGGAAGGCGACTGGCGAACGAACGTTGCGCTTGGTGGCTCTGTCGAGGATGCAACCGATTCGATGCCTGAAGAGGCTGCTGAAACCGCACTGTATGCTGCGGATGTTCTTGGACTGGATTACGCTGGTGTCGACCTGATTGAAGGGTATGATGGCTGGTACGTCCTTGAAGTCAACCCAACCGCCGGCTTCAAAGGCCTCTACAAAGCAACTGGAACAAGCCCAGCACCATACATTGCAAAACTTGCGATCGAACAAGCAGATGGTGAGGTAGACGATGAGCGAGTGGAAGGATTATCAGCAACGCTTGATGACTCAACGCCATCCTGTATGCCACGCGTCGAACCACCAACACTTGCCGATACACCGCTTATTGGGTACATCGAAGAGGTCCATGTTATCGGAACAAGCGGCTCGAAACAGATTATGGCCAAATCCGATACCGGTGCAACCCGATCAAGCATCGACACCAAACTTGCTGCGGAGATCGGTGCGGGGCCGATCAAAAGCATGACGCGTGTGAAATCTGGCTCTGTGAAGCGTGGTCGATCGCGCCCAGTCATTGATTTGGTGATCGGAATCGGCGGCAACCAACATACAGTCACTGCAAGCGTCGAAGACCGAAGCCATATGGATTACCCGCTGTTGCTCGGTCGAGATATTCTTGAACACTACCGTGTCGATGTGCGAAAGCGTGCAGACGGTGATCACCGTGGTGGCAAGTCCAACAAGGAAGAGTATCTCGAAGAGTAAGCGGTGTTAACATAGATCAAAAAACCACAACATACATTTGGATGTCTTGTGTTGTGGGCATTATGTTAGCAAACCTCGCGCTTCAAGGCGGTGGAAACGCAATTGCACTGCTGTTTGGCCTTCTCACCTTTGTTGTGTTCGTTGCGATGGTAGTTTGGACCTATACCGACGCAAAACAGAACAGTTCTCATCCTGCATTCCTCTGGGCCGTAGTCGTATTTTTCGCCCCCTTCCTTGGGATCATTTTGTATGTGCTTCTCGGTCGAAATCGGTAGACTGGCTACTCAACAACGATATCCTCAACCGAGGAATTCTCTCGAACATACTGGTTCCAAATATAGAGCGTCGCGTACGATCGATATGGAGTCCACTGCGCTGCTCGCGATCGCATCTCGGCTCGTGTCTCATCGCCGAAGTACTGTTCCATGCCACGTCGCACCGCAAGGTCTTCAACAGGAAACACATCTTCGCGGCCTAATCCAAACATTAGTGTCATCTTTGCGGTCCACTCACCAACGCCTCTAATTGTTGTGAGCTCCTCTATCACAGCCTCGTCGTCCATCTCGGAAAATGAGTCCGCAGTGATGTTCTCGGTCTTACTCCAGCGTGCGATCGATTTAATATACTCAATCTTCTGGGGAGAGAGCCCGACCGATCGAAGCGAAACATCGTCTGCGGCAAGCATCGCGTCCGGTGTGATGGCAAATTCGTCGAACAGTTGGCCTCTGATCGTTCGAGCAGCCTCAGTCGAGATGAGTTGATTCACCACGGAGATGACCATTCGCTCAAACAAGTCATCTGCCACGGAAAGTTCAATCTCTCCGTACTCCTCAATCAGTGGTCCGATATCTGTCTCTCGAAGCGTTTCGTATGGATCACTCACAGGGAATGATTGGTCCCAATCAGTATACACTATTCGGTGATCGGAAGACGATATAATAAACTCAAAAATAGTTGTTACTGTTGAATAGGGAAACGTTGAACATCTACGACGCCAACGATGGGGATATGGACATTGATGAAATCAACACTATCACGGTTCTTGGTGCCGGCAACATGGGCCACGGGATCGCTGAGGTCGCTGCACTTGCAGGCTACACTGTTGTCCTCCGTGATATCAATGAGGAGTTCGTTCAAAACGGATATGACCAGATCGAATGGAGCCTTGGAAAGCTCGCAGAAAAAGAACAGATCTCCGAGGAGAAAGCCGACGAAACACTCGATCGGATCACACCTGTCGTGCCGGTTAAGGAGGCCGTCGCGGGCGCAGATGTGGTGATTGAAGCGGTTCCAGAGGTCATGGGCATCAAAAAAGAGGTATACGCAGAGCTTGAGGAACACGCACCCGAGCGAACCATTTTTGCGACAAACACTTCCAGCCTCTCAATTACAGAACTATCTGAGGTTACAGACCGCCCAGCACAGTTCTGTGGAATGCACTTTTTCAACCCGCCGATCCGCATGCCGCTTGTTGAGGTGATTTCCGGTGAGCATTCCTCAGATGAAACGCTCGATACGATCGAGGCGCTTGCTTCGGAGATGGACAAAACACCAGTCCGCGTCCACAAAGACAGTCCTGGCTTCATCGTTAACCGGATTCTTGTTCCACTAATGAATGAGGCTGCATGGATCGTCGAAGATGGAAGCGCAACCGTTGCAGAAGTTGATTCGACAACCAAGTTCGACATGGGTCTCCCAATGGGGTCCTTCGAGCTTGCAGACCAGGTTGGCATCGATGTTGGCTATCACGTCCTTGATTACATGCATGACGTGCTTGGTGATGCATACCGGCCATGCCCGCTGCTTGAATCAAAGGTTGATGCAGAGGAACTTGGCAAAAAAACCGGTTCTGGATTTTACGATTACGAGAACGGTGGTGCGGAGATTCCATCAGATGCCGGACGAGAGAACATCGAACATCGCCTGCTCGCAGTAATGGCAAACGAGGTTGCTGGACTCATTGAAAACGATGTGGCTGACGCAACTGCGATCGACAAAGCAGTAATGCTTGGTGCTGGCTTCCCGGATGGACCAGCCAAACTCGCAGATGCAACCGGTCTTGAGACGCTTGTCGAAACGCTTGACTCCTTACATGAAACGACTGATGAGCCGCGTTATGAGGCTGTGTCCCTCCTTCGCGAGCTAGCCGAAGATGCTGCTGGCTTCCATGGGAACGACGAAGCAGACGAAGCGGCGTTTAGCTACGATACGATTGCCGTAGAATTTGACGACTCAGTCGGGCACATCATTATAAATCGTCCACACCGGATGAATACAATCAGTACCGAGCTGCTCGATGAACTGAGCGATGCGATCGACAAACTGGATGCAGACGACGATGTCCGTGCAATTCTTTTGACTGGTGCGGGCGACAAAGCGTTCTCCGCAGGTGCAGATGTGATGAGCATGGCCGGTGGTGGTGCTGACCCAATCTTTGCGGTTGAGCTCTCCCGACAGGGTCAACAGACCTTCGGCAAGCTTGAATCCGCGGATACACCAGTTGTTGCCGGAATTGATGGGTACTGTCTCGGTGGGGGTATGGAGCTCTCAATGTGTGCTGATATGCGGATCGCAACCGAGCGATCGCAGTTCGGCCAGCCGGAACATAACCTTGGGTTGCTTCCGGGCTGGGGTGGAACACAGCGGCTTACCCATATTGTCGGTGAGGGTCGTGCCAAAGAGATCATCTTCACGGCCGATCGCTACGATGCAGACGTGATGGAGTCATATGGATTTGTCAATGAAGTCGTTGGAAACGACGAACTCGGTGAGAAAGCGATGGAACTTGCCAAAAAGCTTGCTGGCGGCCCACCAATCGCACAAAAGTATACCAAACGCGCAATGCTTGCAGGTCGAGACAGCACAGATGCTGGATTAGAACTTGAGTCACAGGCGTTTGGCCATCTCATGAACACCGATGATCTCATGGAAGGGATCACCGCGTTCATGGGCGATGGGGAGCCGGATTTCAAAGGCAAGTAACCGCCTGCATACAGTTTTAATTTTATCCATATCGTCGTGTGTTGTCATATCGTGACAATCGACAGACGGCACCACGATATCCGAGGGAATTCGAAGGGGTTATATTAGTGCGGCAGATAGAAGAAAATGCGCTCGATTGGTGTAGTCCGGCCAATCATATTGGCCTTTCGACTGCAGAGGTAAATCGTGCCTTGCAGGAAGACAGCCGATGACCGGGGTTCAAATCCCCGATCGAGCATTCTTCAATTTTCAATCACTTACCGAACGGTAGGTTCACGTATGACACCCCGTTATTGCTCATATGGATCGCCACCGATCGGTCCTCACGCTTGCCACAACGATTGCCCTCGTTGCCACCACTGGGAGCCTCTATTTTAGCGAAGTGCTTGGGCTGGTTCCGTGTGACCTCTGTTGGATACAACGGATTTTGATGTACCCACTGGTGATTGTCTTTGGCGTTGCAGCGATCGAAAACCGGATTGGGGTCTGGAAAACGGCGTTGCCACTGTCCGGGTTGGGAATTCTTGCCTCCACGTACCATGTATATTTACAGTTCCAGCCTGCGGCATCCTGCTCGATTGGTGGGGGCTGCACCTCAATTCAGTATCAGACCGCTGGTGGAGTACTCACAATACCGCGGCTTGCGCTGATTGCCTTTGTGCTGGTAACTGGTCTATCCCTCGCGCTTGCGTTGGTCGATCGGCAACGGTAGCAATCTATTGAAGCTTCTCGTATGACGCGTCCAGATTGATCATCGGTTCCGGATATGTCGTTCCCAATTTAACATCGAATGTCGATTGCTCTTTAGGACTCATTTTCCATGGTTCGTGTGCGTATTTCGGAGGCAGGGCTGCAAGTTCTGGTAGCCAGTGATGGACGTACGCCGCGTTTTCGTCGTAGTTTCGTGCCTGTTTGATGATGTTGAAATACCGATCACGTGAATCATTACCGACACCTGCGATGTATGCCCAATTTCCATAGTTTGAACATGGATCATAGTCGATTAACTGTGTTTCAAAATACGCTGCACCGCGCCGCCAATCAATTCGGAGGTTGTTGACTAGGAACGAGGCAACATTCTGTCGGCCTCTATTTGACATAAATCCGGTTTGGTTGAGCTCCTGCATGTTTGCATCCACGAATGGAATTCCCGTTTCACCACGGCACCAGCGATCGAACTGTGCATCATCGTTTCGCCATTCAATATCCGTCCGCTGTTGGATTCCTCCCTGTGAAAAGAACGCTCCGCCATGTTTTGCAACTTGAAACTGGAAGAAGTCTCGCCAGATCAGTTCGAACAGTACCCAATATGTCGACTCGTTTTTTGTTCGCTCCTTTTCATATGCCCGAAGCTCATGTTCGATCGTCCGCGGGGAAAGCGAGCCATCATTGAGCCACGGCGAGAACTTTGTGGAGTACGCTGCTCCAAGCATCCCGTTTCGTGTTTTTTTATATGTACTTACGTGGTCTGTTTCCCAAAGGTATTCAGCGACTCGATCGAGGCCAGCGGTCTCCCCACCGGAAAATTTGTAGACACCACGGTTACCTGGCATATCCTTCTCAATCGAGGGATCAAGTCTATCGACCGGCGTGATTTCACCAGGGTCTATCTCCGTTGGCACTGGTGGAAGGTTTGGGATCGTAAGTGGGTCACGAACTGTTGCGTCGGCCTCGACTGATTTTCTGAACGGAGTGTACGTGTCACGCATAGACTCATACGGTGTTGGTAGATCATTTATATGATAGAGGGTATGGCTCCAGACACGTTCGATCGCACACCCTGCATCTCGTAGCCGTGTTTTGACTGCAGCCTCAACAGCCATCTCCTCCGGCGCTGGAAGTGTTTGTAGAACACCCCGAGACGCGTTGGTCATCGCGGCAATTTCAGGGAGAACAGCTTCCGGTGTTCCGTGTCGTACAATGAGGTCTGACCCGTGTTCTCTGAGTTGCTCTCGCAGCGTTGTTACCGACTCATGCCTGAATCGAAGTCGATGTTGGCCTGTTTTTTTGAATTGAAACGAGTCTGAACCGCCGTATGATTCTGCACCATCTAATCGTGGATCAAAACAATAGACTGGAATGAGCTTCTCTGAAGCAGCTCCAGCAACGAGTGCCTCGTTATCATGGAGCCGAAGATCATGTCGAACCCACCAGAGTGTGGTATCTCCCATGCGATTTATTTGCATGCAATCGGCTTCAATCGGTAGGTCGTGATTATCGAACCCGCTCGAACAGTGTTGGCTCTTGGGTGAATGAATAGTAGCCTGCGAGAATCCCAATACAGAATAACGCGAGTAGACTCCACCACCCCGGCTCAACCATTTCAAGAATCGGAACACCGATCGAAGACCCAACCGTTGCTAACACGCCAAGCAGCGACAGCCCAGCAAACAGCTCTGTTCGGCTCAACCCATACTGTGGCACAATTTCCAAGTAGATCGCAATATCTGGTGCATGCCCAGAAAGCATCACCATCTTATCCGTATCATTGTATGCTATAATGTCTAAGTCTGTAAGCTTCGGAATATGCGTTTGATGAAGTGAGACGTAGACGCTTTGTCGGAGTTTGTGTGGTGGTGGTGATTCGCCATATTCGATCGCAGCGATATGCTCTGCAAGCTCACCAAGTTCGATCGGTTCGTCAACTGCGATTAGCTGTTTAAGCACAAGTCGGCGACGGCTATTTCTGAGCACATCGTGTATTTCAGTCGGATCAAGTCCCGAATCTGTGCTCACCTCGCCAGACATATCAGAAGATCACATTCACAGACGTATGAATGTATCCGTCAAAAACAGATTCTCGGTTTGCTTAGGCAAGCCACTCATCCGGTTTTGTATCGTAGTCCACATCAGTCGCTTCAATCGCTTCTTGGAGGTGGTACTCCAAATCATGTTCTGTGACTTCCGATCCATCATATCGGAATCGAACACCAACCTCGGTCCCGTTTGGTTCACGACCACGACGGCGTGCAACCTCTAGCTCATGTTCGTCATACTCAACCCGGATTGTCATCAGATTGACTGGGCGACCCCACAGCTCAAAGACGCGTTCAAGAACTGCATGTGCCTGTTTTTCATTTAATGCAACACCATTGTATCGATGACCCAAGAGGAGTTCCCCTCGATTATCGAAGTTTCCATCATAAACTGCGATCGTTGGCTTCCCAAAGTTCGTAAACTGTAACAGGAGCTTTCGTTTGACGTCGGCAGGGTCAATGCTTGCGACTCGGTAATCGCCTGTTGCTTGTGAGTATTCGTAGGTGAAGTAGTTATGCGAGGAGACGAACTCCGGCGTGAGAAATGAATCAATAAATGTCACATCATTGTGGCTTGCACGGATTTCACGCATTCGATCCCACCCCGAAGTGTAGTTTATATCCGCAAGCGCTGCTTCGATCGTCTCATACCGTTCGTCATCGAACATATATCGTGCTTCACGCTCCAACGCTTCACGACTGATCTGACTGACAAATTGGCGGTTATGTCGCCGTGTGAGTGAGAAATGTCGCTCCGAAAGCCCAGTGTAGGTTAGTGTAGCCCACGGATATCGATCGAGGTCAAGTTCGCCCGCTGCTGCGGCTTCAACTCGCTCTGCATCAAACCGATCGTCATTGGATTCGATACGTTGAAGCAGTTCGTCGATGTCGCTTGCGGTGAGTCCTGCAACAAGCGGGTCAGGCTGGAGTCGCTCTTCAACAACCGAAAAGTCGATCGCGTCATGGAAGTTCCGCCAGGTGATCCCCTCAACTCGGAGGAGTTTGTCAACAACCTCTTTTCGGTTCGTTGTGTTCTCAATATGTTCCCAGAGCTCTTTCCCAAGTTTGTATGGATTCAGTCCGGGCGACCCAAGCACTCGTGCTTGGTGATCTGCGTAGGTAATGAACTCATCAGTTCCAGCAAACCGCTCATCGCCCATCATAAGCGATTCCCAGTACGCAGCCCATCCTTCGTTCATTATCTTAGTCATTTTTTGGGCTGCGAAGTAGTACGCCTCCTCGCGGAGTCGATCGATCACATCTGTCGCCCATGACTCACGTTCAACCGCTTTCTGTTGGGAATTATCGTATGCAAGTCCATGGTCGCGAAGGTATGCAAGCACATCGCGCTCTGGGTCATCAAGCGTTAGTTCCGCAGCTGCGTCCTCGTGTGCCTCGATCCATGCATCGTCAAACACATTCTGTCGGACGTCATCTGAGAGTCCGAGCTCATCGAGTTGGTCTCGGATATCGCTCAGATCGCGATCTTCCGGGTCGGCCTCAGCAAGGAGCGGTCGATGTTGGTCGATTGTGTCCTCAAGACAGAGCACTGCGTCAATGAGTCGCTCAACATCTGCGCGATCGATCTCGGGATCGTTCATATACCGGTCGATCGCCGCCGCATGCTGTTCAAGCATTGCCGCGGCATTTGGCTGTCCCGGATCTCCACGATCGCTATACAGTCCAAACCAAGCATTGTTTGCAAAGAAATCCGCATGCGCCTCGACATGCGTGATAACGGCTTTCTGATCGGCGTGGGTGTTTGACTCCTGCAAAAAGGCATGCGATGGGTTGTCATTATTGACAATCTCAAACGCTTTCCCCATCCCAAACTGGTCTTGTTTGCGTTGGCGATCATATGCCATTCCCCATCGCCAGTGTGGATATCGCCTTTGGAAGCCGCTGTAGGCGATGAGTTCATTCATTTCGTCGTGATCGACAATCCAGTAGTTGACCGGATATGGACGTAACCCAAGCTTCTCTGCAAGCTCTCTGGCTCGTTTGACGGGCGTTTCAAGTTCAGTTGCGGTTTTTTGTGCAAGTTGTCGTTCGTCTCTCATACGTATCACCCGACTAGTCGTCGGTCGTCCCCTCCGTGCTCAGAATGTCATAGATCGCATCAATCACATCATTCGGCTCTCCAACTCGTGTGACAGCAACATTATCTCTGTCTCCAAGCTGTCGTTCAACCTCCTCTGCGTGTGTTGCATTGATTGCTGCACCACCGGGTTGGGTCTCAATATAGGCGTGTAGATTCGCATCAATCGACTCCATAAGTGGGATGACCGCATCTTTTGTATCGTTCGAGGAGTTTTCAGAGTCACCTGCAGCAAACACATAGCGGTTCCACTCGCTGAACGGATACTGTTCGAGGATCTCTGCGGCAAGTTTGTATGCCGATGAGATTTTTGTCCCACCACCCGATCGAATGCCGAAGAACTCCGGTCGATCGACTTCCCAGGCATCTGCGTCGTGAGCAATATAGTGGAACGATGCGGTATCGTACTTGCCAGTGAGGTACCAATCAAGCGGTGTCAGCGTCCGCTCAACGAGTTCGCGTTTCCGCTCTCTCATTGAGCCGGATACATCCCGAATATTGACAACAACGACATTGCGCTCTTTCTTTTCAATAATCTCTGGATAGCGGAACCGTTCATCCTGTTTTCTGAATGGAATCTCTCTAAGCCCCTCACGCCGGAGTCGATTGATTGTCGGTTCGTTTGCGACGTTTTCTTCAACTGCTTCAAACGACTCCCACTGGTTCAGTTCGTCTGCAGCAAGCTGTGACGCTTGGTCGGCAATCCATGCAAGTGACACGGGAATGTTCTGATTTCGTGCCCACTCGTAGACGTCTCGTGGTGTTGCATCACGGACTTTCAACCCTTCACGAACATAGGATTCGTCGAAGTCCATCGCGAGTTTACGCTTAAGACCACGTTTGAACAGCTCTTCGAAATCAAGCGTTCCACGTGGACCAGTGCGGGTAATATCGGTGAAATCTCCTTCAATCTCTTCGACAACCTGTTTTCCTTTTGGTTCCAGTTCGAGGCCAAGCTCTTCATCAAGCTCTTTTGCGAACTCCTCTGGATCCATCTCGTAGTACTCGTGGTCTGCGCCCTCTTCACCTGGTTCGCCGTCTTCATCACCGTCTCCGGGTTGTGGTGGACCAACAGGTTGTCCTGGCTGTGGCGTGCCGCCCTGCCCCTGACCAACACCGCCCATCGATCGCTTATCATAGACAAACTCAGGCAGGTCGACGATTTTGATCGGAATTTGGACGCTTCCTTGTGTCGACTGACCGAGGTCGCCATAGCTAATAAACTGTGAAAGGTCTTGTCTCCGGCTCTCGCCGACTTCTCGGAATCGTTCGAGATCGTCTCTTAGTCCCATTTGTGTTGCACCTCTCGCATTACTCGACGTGTCGTCAGCTCCGCAGAGGCAGGTGAGTAGCCATACTCGTCGCTGCAGAGCCGATCGACCGTTGCAGTTTTTAGTCGCTCTGTTTCGGTCCCCTCTGGTGGATCACTCCACTGTCGTGGATCGAAATCCTCGAACAGGCGCTTGATGTCTTCCCACTCGTGCGTCTCAAGAACTGAGCGGATGACCGGGATTGCAGTGAGATCTACTGAGCCGATCGAGAACTCCTCGTCGCGATGTTCCCACGCGTATCGATTAAGCGCCGTAATTACGTTATGACGCCGGAACTCAATCACCGACTCTGTCGGATCAGAGCCTGCATAATCGTGTTCTCGGAAGCGACCAAGATGCTCAACTTCGAACAGCTTCATTACGAGTGGGTCCGGATCAATCGTCCCGTGGATCGTTTCAATCTCTCCGCCGCTATCCCACGCAAAGACGTGTTCAACGTACTCTGCGACAGTCTCTTCTGAAACACGCTTTTCGGCTAATAGTGCAGCCAACACATCCGCCTCTTGTTCGATAAGAATCTGATCTTTGACCATTGTCACGCGATTTTCATACTCTGCAGACTCTGATCGAGAGAACACGGGCGCCGAAGAGAGACCAGCAGCCATCTCGTTGAGCACATCCGTAGGCATGATTACGTTTTCAACGGTGAGATCTGGATGCGATCGATCAAACACAACATGAAGGAGGTCTGCAATCACATCTCTTGTGTATGTGACGGGAATTCCGTTTTTGCCGTCAATCGTTGCATCGAGCGAGAGGTCTTCTATATCAATCCGCGTATCCCCACGCTGAAGGAACCCTTGTTCAAACGCAAGTGCCTTATCGACAAGTGAAAGATCCGGTGAGAGTGCTTCACCATCCAATCGTGTAATAACGCTATAGAGTGCAGCAGCACTCACTGCATGGGGCGCAAGTTCTCTATCCCGAACGGTCCCGCTGTGGTCGCGGACCGGAAGTGTCACTGCTGATCGAACCTTCAGTTCCCGTTCGGTTTCCGGGAGCGTTCCCCACACACCTGTTTCACCGGTGAGTTCTCGATGGATAAGTTCTGCTTCAAGCGCACGATTTGTGAGATAACGGAATTCGTGACGATCGAGCCGTCGTTTAAGTGCTTTCAGTGGATCGTGGCCATTCCGGTCTGAAAACTGATCTAACTCAACGTCGAGATCTGGATTTGAGATGATGAGCAACTGAGTATCAAGATCCATCCCGATTCCCTTATCCAGTTTGACGCGACGATCGTCCGGCACGTTCAACAGTTTTCGGAGGAGATCCGCATGCTGGCTTGCATCTTCAACGATCGTCAGGAGGCTGTTTCCTTGCGAGAGGACACCATCGTAACTGAACGCCTGTGGATTCTTTCGACCACGAGAGTTGAGCTCTCGAAGCATCCCCGGCATCCAGGATCCAACGAGCCGTTCTTTTGGTGAGCCATCATCTTCTGCGTGTAAAACCCCAACTCCACAGCCAACATCCACAACGTAGTTTGTCACCCGAAGGTGGCTCCGATCCGTTATTGCACTGAATAGATCGCGCCGCCCATCTTTTCGATAGCGGTTTTCTAAATAGGAGTATGCTTCACGGCTGAATGGATCCAAGTCTGTCTCAACAATTGTCGCGACGTTCTCCGGATTTGCATCGTTGATTGCACGCACAACCGCTTGGCGGATCTCTTTTGGGAACACACTCAGTGGATGTGTCTGCACAGGGCTTTGATACCACTCCTCATCATCAGTGACTCGATTACCGTAGCTAAGACCGCTGCCGCTATCGGCACCAGAGATGTTCCACTCAAGCGTGTATCGCCGACCTGCACGGGTCTTTGAGTATTCTCGAAGGCCGTTGATGAGACAGCGTTTCAGTTCGGATTTGCCGGTCGCAGTTGGGCCATCAAACCACAATAGCTTCTCACCTTTACCACGATCCGTGGCGATCGTTCGGAGATCATCAACAAATGCGTTCAGAACAGCGGTGTTACCAAGAACAGCATGCTCGCCATGATTGTGTGGATCATCAAAAAAGCGGTAGCGCTCTCTCTCTGTCCCTTCCTCGATGACCGTTCGGGTTCCCATGGATTCGATCGCACTCAGCAGATACCTGCTTGCATGGGCTGCGATCTGTGGATCCGAAATCGCGGCCTCGACGTACTCAACGAGGCTCATTGGCTCTTCGTACGCCGCACGAAGCGCTGCATCTGCCTGTCTGATAAACTCCTCACTCATTGGTGCTCAACTCGCTTTTTGCCACCTCCGCACCGGCAAACTCTAACACCTCTTTTGCGCCGTCGGTCGAGTAGCCCTGCTCTTCAAGGGCGTTAATCCAGGCGCTTCGTTCATCATCGCCCAACTCACCAGCGGAGACCAGTGCGGAGAAATTAATATTGTGTTTTTTATCTTCCCACAGTTTGCGTTCAAGTGCGCGGCGGAGTCTGTCGTTATCCTGTGGATTAAACGAGGTTCCCTCACGTGCGCGACGTGAAACCCAATTTGAGACCTCCTGTCTGAAATCGTCCTTTCTGTCGCTTGGGATTTCGAGTTTTTCTTCGACCGATCGGAGGAATGTCTCATCCGGCTCTTGCTCGCGGCCAGTGAGTCGATCCTCAACGGTCGCATCATCAATATAAGCCATCACGTGATCCATGTACTTTTCACCCTGTCGCTGGATTTCGTCAAGATCGTATGCGAGTGCATGTCTCACATCTTCGATCGCACGCTCTCTGTACTCTTCGCGAACCAGTTCAAGGTAGCGCTCATAGCGCTCAAAGTTCTCTTCAGGGATTGAACCGTGATTTTCGAGATTCGCCTCAAAGTGCCTAAATACGGTCAGCGGTGAGAGGTACGATCGACCACGGTGCGTCGAATCCATAATTGCCTCCGCGATCTCATCACCAATGAACCGTGCGGAGACACCGTCCATCCCCTCCGCAATATCGGCTCGGGATTCACCATCTTCGCGGAGCTTTTTGATATCAATATCGTCCGAGTCGTCGATCTCGCCGTTGTACGCTTTGGCTTTTTGTACCACCGTTACCGAATCGTCAGACGGCTCAACAAGTCGTGTGAGGACGCCGAACAGCCCAGCCATCTCAAGCGTATGTGGCTCGATATTCATATGCGGGACATCTGCGTTCCGGAGCATTTTCCCGTAGATTTTGGCTTCCTGTTCGTATTCAAGAACGTATGGGTAGTCGATCCGTTTTGTCCGATCGTTGAACGCCTCCATCTTTTCGTCGCCCTTCTTTTCTCGGTATTCGGGCATATTTGTCCGGCCGACAATGACCTGATCAATGTCGATTCGTGGGTTGTTTTTCGGTTTGATCGTCCCTTCTTGAGAGGCGTGGAGGAAATCGTAGAGGAACTCTCGTTGTAGTTTCAGTAACTCCTCACCGGAGAATATCCCACGGTTTGCGTTACAGAACGCACCGGAGTAATCGAATGCTCGAGGATCGGACTCGCCATAAATTGCGAGTTTTGAATAGTTAACATCACCCGTTAGCTCGGTCTCATCCTGATTTTTCTTATCTTTTGGCTCGAATGTCTCGATACATTGGCGCCGGTTCTCGCTTGCGACAAGTCGGATCACTTCAATATGGTTCTCAAGAACTGCCTGAAGATCATCATCGTAGTGCGCAAGCAGCCGGTCCATATAAAACTCGCTGGCCGGATCAAGGTGCTGTTCGTTTCGAATCGTGTAAGGGGCCTCTAACGTCTCGTTAAGCCGATCGATAACCTGATCACGCTGCGCTTGTGGGAGGAGAACAATCGGATCTTGATTCATTGGCGACTGGACCGAGTCATCACTAGGGTCTTGATCAACAATGATGTCGCCTAGGTTGATCCATCTAAACGTGTACATTCGCCCGGCATCACTAAGCGTGTAGTCCTCGAAATAACGGCGTACAAGCCAATCAAAGTGAGATTTTCCCGATCCAACTGGACCTAGAAGGAGCTTAATTCGCTTTTCAGGTCCTAACCCACGCGCACCGGATTTGACTTTATTAACAAACTCGTGGATTGATTCATGCACTTCTCTTCCATAGAAAACGTTCTCACTGTCATGAAGCGGGTCCTCTGAAGCCATCAGGTACTCGACGACGCCGGCATCTTCGTCGTAAGTTGTTCCGTAGTGATCGAACATATCTGCAACACGCTGATGCGCATTCCGTGCAATGTGGGGATTCTCCGAAAGCTCTGAGAGGTACCATTCAAATGAATGCGCCTCTCGAAGGTCGGATGGCACGGATGCTCTGTACGCCTGACTGATGTCCTCAAGGGTTTGGATGTCGTTACTCATTGTATCACTTGTTGTGGTCTCACTCGCTTTGTTACTTGGAGGCTGTACTGGTGTGTCACTGCCCGGAGTAACCAATCGGTATGCTTGGTATCAATCGCGGCCTCCTCAGTTGATGTAAGTCGTGGCATGTGTATGCATACCACTCTTAGCGCGATCGCCGATCGTCATCGACGACAGAGACTTCAAGAACCAGCAGGGGAACGCGCGGGGAGCGGGTGGTATACTCGGTTTATGAACCGAGGCTATTTACACTATGTGAATTTTATACATAAATACTTTTCCCTGATTCAACGTAATATAGTGACAAGACACGCAGACGTAGTGGCAGTGTTATCTGATAACATAACAGTATTTTCAGCACCGTTTAAATACTTGGTGTGAAATCAACGGATATATTGGGTTCAGTATCGCTGAACATCTGAAACAGTCTAGCGTTTTGATCGGTTTGGGCGGGAGTGAACGCGGTGGCTTTGTATCCGGCCAGCAAACAACCATGTATGGATACTGATGCACTTCCCGACGCATGGGGTGTCTGGAATGCGGAACCAGAGGGGCGAATTATTCTCGCATATCGACCAGACGTATTCAATTCCGCCGATTTTGACGCCGCGTGCTTGCCAACAATCTATGTGACGAACGGCTCTCCACGCCGTCGTCCGGGTGCGGGGTCAGTTGAAACGGACACATGGAGAGTCATTCTCTTTGTCGAGCCGGACGTGGAGGTGAGTCAATCGACGTTTGACTCGCGCGACGCCGCGATCGACGAGGCAGTCGTGCAGGCAACCAAATTTGCGGAGGGAGAGATTGCGTATCGCTCAGCCTATCAGGTGCCTCGCGAGGAGTATCTCGACATGTTAGATGAACTAACCGGACGAGAGACTGTGTAGCCGCGACGGACGAACAACTTAACGGACCCACCTGCGTAAGGCTGGGTATGTCCACTGTCACACTCATTGGAACACGGCTTGCAGAAATCGGACAAGAGTTCGTTTACAACGGTGAAGCCACCGGTTGTGAAGGGTGTCCGTACCGGAGTCAGTGTCTTAATCTTACGGAAGGAAAGCGCTACCGGGTTACAGAGATACGAAAAAACGCACAGACGCTCGACTGTGCAGTTCACGACACGGGTGTCCGCGCGGTTGAGGTTGAGCCCGCAGCAGTGCTGGCTAACGTCCCATCACGCGGCGCGTATGCTGGAAGCAAAGCAACTCTGGAAGGGCCATGTCCACACGTGGAGTGTCCAAGTCACGAATACTGTGTCCCCGACGGTGCACAATTTGATACGGAGTACCGAATTGCAGAAATAAAGGGGGATCCACCCCATGAGCACTGCTATCTTGATCGATCGCTTACGCTTGTGGAGCTATCAAGCGACGATGCATAACGAAGCGTCGTTACTCGACAGTCCCGACTTTTTTCGACACGTAGCCGAAGATTGATTCATACCCGTTTGGTGAGAGCAACACCGGATAGAATGATTTTTCGGCGACAATCTCATCGTCATCTGCCCGTGCGAACGCTTCACCAGCGTCGACCTTCGTGAAATTCTCCGCAAGGACATCGTATCGTTCTGCCTCCGGTTTTGGAATCGGTCCCTCAAGACGGAATACTGAGACCTCATCCCGCTCTGGAGCGTCTAATCGCGTCTCGTCTTTGTCCTGTCGAAGCACGCCAGTGGCAACAAGGAACGCACGGACAAGCTCGTAGCCATTATCCGCAGCATCAGCAGTTCCCTGTAGACCACACTCAACTTCAATCGTGTGTGGGTATTCGATGAGCCGCCCATCCGTGTGTTCGTCAGTTTCGATCACGACATTAACTGGAAGGCGTGGGTAGATCGCTCGAGCAACCTCATCGAAGGATTTGATCACGCCGATCGGATCTGCATACGACTGTGTTGAGTGCAACGCAAGTGTTGTACAGTCTTGAATCTCCCTTGCGAGATCGTACGCGAGTCGATTTTCATGAAGGTCCGCATCAGGATCTCCCGGAAATGCCCGATTCAGATCGGTATCAAGATACCGTACACCCGCTTCAAGTGCCTCTTCGTTGGCAATAATAAATTTGACTGGTCGCTCTACGGATGGTTCCTCTGCGAGAAGGCGATTGATTGCGATCGGCCCGCACGGTTCGTCACCGTGAATACCGCCGACAACCGCAACCTCGGGTTTCCCGTCCCCGAGTTCGATTACCTGCATATACAGATACAAGTAGCCGGTCCATTTGAGCAATCCGGTCTGTGTTTGATTGCGATTATAAAAGTGTAAGCTTCGATTTTGCTTCCCACGTACTCTATATACTAGTGATCGAGCTGTTCAGCATACGCATAATCGGACGGGTACGCTGTCGGCGTATGGCCGTCGAGTGTCAGTTTCCACTCATCAAGTACTGTTGGGTCATCGAGTGCGGTCGACAGTGTCGACCGGATGTCTGTGAGATCAACACCGTAGAAATCTGCAGGCAGGCCGTATAAATACTGCAGTGCGGTGGTAAACAACGATCGCATCCCGTCATCATTTTTAAAGTCGACGTGTTTGTAGACGCCGGCAGCGACCTGAACCATGCCATGAAGGAATGCGCTTTCCGGTGTTCCGGAGCCGTAATTATACCACTCATCCTCGAAACAGTCGTGTGATTCGTGGAATGCACCATCGTTGAAGAGCCGAATACCGTGTTCAGTCGCGCGGCGCAGTGTCGCGTGTTCCCATTGGCGTCGATCGGCACACCAGCCAGTCGGAGAGCCAAGTGGCGGGGCAACGCTTGGGTCACGGGTGTGCTCGTCCATACAGAAAGATGTGTACGGGGCAGGGTAACTCCATCGGAGCCCACTGCGTGAAATGGAGCCGATCCGGAACGTTTTATGCGATCGGCCGCAGACAAGAGAGTGCGTGCGAGGGTAGCCAAGCCCGGAAACGGCGGCGGACTCAAGATCCGCTCCTGTAGAGGTCCGTGGGTTCAAATCCCTCCCCTCGCATGTAGACGCACCACAGTGCGTCCATGCGGAAGACGCTCTCGGAGCGCTCTTCCCTCGCAAAACTTCTTAAAAAACTACACTGTGAGCGATCGCTCCATCAAACGCGAAGCAGATACACCAGAATATATATCGATCGCATCTGAACAGCAACCAACAATGGTCACCAGTACAAGAGAGCAGTTCATCGCGATCATGGCTGCCCTTTGGTTTCTCTTAGACATCGTCTTGCTAACGATCGGTGCCTGGCCGACGAGTCTCCTTTGCGAGTTTGATATTGTGTGTCTCCCGTAGTAATCTGTGACATTTACTCGCAAGGGAGTATATAAACCACCACTATATTTTGGGCGATACTATCCATCGATTGGCCTCTATCTCTTAGATATGATGCAGACGGGTATGGAGTCACGATCGGCGACTGATGAACTTGTTGACAATGGATCTCGCGAACCAAACGATACATTACAAACGGTGTTGGAGCTACTTTCAGACCCCGACTGCCGGCTGCTCCTTGGAGCCGCATCCGAACCACGAACGACTAGCGAGCTAGCCGATGTCTGTGATGTTCCACTCTCGACGGCATACCGAAAAGTCGATCGGCTAAGCGAGACACCACTGTTGTCCGAACAGCTCCGATTCTGCTCGGATGGAGATCATGCCTCCGAATATGTGTGTACGGTTGACGAGTTGAATATTGGTGTCATAGGCAACGGTGTAGAAGTCACTGTCAAACCAACAGAGCAGCATGAAGAATCCCCATCGATGTTCTCTGTAACCCCAATCTCTGCAGATTAACGGCGCTGTCCAAACACCCATGCCTATAGCAGCCGTACAGCAGGTATGGATCGAAATCGGATTCGAGAGTCGTGGGACCAACTCTCGGACACGTACGCCAAAAGTCGCAACCCGGATGGAAACGATGCTGCACTCATCACAACTTGTTTTGGAGACCTTCCACCTGATGCAGTTGTCCTTGATATTGGGTGTGGAGATGGCCGTCGAACGCTGTCAAACCTCACACACGTCCAGTCCGTTGGTCTCGATATCTCCCGATCAGGGCTTGTATTAGCTGCCGATGCAGTCCCTTCAGCGAGACTTCTCCAAGGAGAGATGACGGCACTCCCGCTCAAAAGCGACTGTGTTGACGCAATCACGGCGTACCATTCAGTTTTCCACGTCCCAAGAACAGAACATTCCAACGTATACCACGAGTTTGCCCGAGTGTTAGCCCCCGGCGGCGGGCTACTGATGACCGTTGGGACTGGCCGATATCAAACGGTTCGATCGAACTGGCTCAACAGTGGCCGTTCAATGTTCTTCAGTACGCCGGGAAAACAACAAACAATCGACCAGCTCAAAACGGCAGGATTCGAGGTCCAATGGGAGCGTGTTGTTGATGACCCGCTTGGAAGTTCAGCGCTGTTTGTGTTTGCAACGGTAGCCTGATTATACTTCGATTCCGGCTTTTCGATCGATATATGCGGTATACCCACCAAAAACCATCGCGAGTCCACAGACTGCAAACAGTGCGCCAATCAATCGACCGAGGCCAACTGAGAACAGCGCGATCGGGACTCCAAAGAGCAGACAGAACAACCCGAACACAACAACACCCACGAGTAAGAGGTTCGACGGCTGGACCGTTTTACACTCCTGACAGATTTTGGCTGCGTGTGGGATATCCGTCCCGCAGTTAGTACACCGTTTTCGTGGCCCTGACACAAACGCACTTACTTAGGCATCTTATTTACGTTCGTCGGGACCGGCCCGAATGTTCTTATCGATTGAGTGTGAGCTTCGAATATGAGCGTCACAGCCAACACGGATCAGCTTTCCGAGCCTGCGGTGTTGGCACATACGAAACAGCGGCTGTTTCCTGAGATTTCCGAGGGGAGCTACGTTGTCACCGATACACAGTTCGCAGCAGAGACATGGAACGCAGGCATCCCGATCAAACCCCAAATTCACGAGATACTATCGCCGTTTAATCACGTCGAACTCGGCAGTGGCTATCCGGATTTAGTTGGCGTTGGTAGTGTTGATCCTGAACTGCTCGCAGTCGATCGATTTGGTCAAACCCCACCACTGATTGCGGTGGAAGCAAAAGGCTACACCGCATCTGGAACGGTTGATACCGAGCGTGGTATTGTGCAAGCACACGATCGGCTGTCGGCAGCAAACGTTGCATACATGGCAGCGCCGAGTGAGGCAATCACACAAACCGATCGGGTGCTTGCACGAAATCTCAATGTTGGCGTCCTAGCTGTTTCTGCAAGCGGATCCGTCACATTGTTTGAAGCCCCACGGGTTGTTGGCAATCAATCAACCGATGCCGCATCTGCGATCCGGTTTCAGGCAAGTGCCCAAGGTGTCACGGACAACTCGTTCTCGCTCAACCATCCAAAAAACTATCTTGGGTATCCGATCGCATTGGCAGCTGACGGTGATACCGATGCGTTGCTCAAACAGTATCAGATTGTGAATGCAACCGCACAAGCAAGGCGAGGTGCGTCACATCTCAATCTTATTGACACATCGCTCGGCCACGCTCGGTTGACACCACTTGGCAAAGAGGTAGTTCGGTTTGCCGTTCGACAGTCTGGATCGATCGACGCTGCCCTTTCGGAGTTTGAGTCGTGGTATCGCTCCCGAAAGCGCTTCTGTGAGCTTGCGCCTGCATGGGGAGAGCTGGCCCGACGGGTGTTATTTGCATACCGTGGGACGACACTAATCATCGAAGAGTTACAACAAATGCATACGGATGGGTTCACTGAACTCTCACTTACCGAGTTTGTTTCGTATCTTCACACACTTCACCCCACATTTACTATTGAATTATTCATTAAGGGAACAGAAGCGGCTCGAAGGCGGGTACTTACCCCTGAGGGTAATATTCGACGGGCTGGCCTCAAAGATGGCGAGGTATATCACTCACCAACAGTATTTCAGCTCAAAGCGATGCTGTATCATGCCGGATTTCTCACCGACCGGGGACGTGAACCACACCGATTAGATCCGCAGACTGATGTGTGGGCGCTTTGTGAGCCGATCACTGTTTGATTCTGTCGCTGGGAAGCGAATGTTTTTGCATACGTGATGAGTGTGTTGTACTACCATGGACGAGATGGATACACCACAAGAGCTTGTGAGCTATCTCACACCACGAGAGAACAACGAGATGATGTCAACATATCAGAATACGACCGCGATCGCATGTCCGGCGTGTTCGGAGCCGTTTGATTATCTTATTGTGTGTAAACAGGATCCGACAAGCCTCTCGCTTTCAGAAGTGATGGACCTCTGTGTGAGTACCGGTGACAATGGAAATCCCTTCTTATTCACGCACCGCGAGTGAACCGCGGGAGAGATGCCATCAACACTCCGGTAATCACCACTGGAAACAAGATTGCAAACAGAAGCGACTGGTTTGCATCCCAGCCATAGGCACCAGCATACGTACCGGCGATGAGTGCAGTGTTATATACCACAAACCGAACTGGAACCGACGAGAAGTTTCCGTATCCGGGATACTCACCGACATCGACGTACTTCCCGCGGAACAGTGCTAACCAGAACGCCCCGAACCCAACTGCGGTGAGCCCTGCAAACGAGATGCCATCAATGGAAAAGAAGGGCGTATAGATCAACACCACGAGCCCCGGTGTGCCGAGGAACGACAGTTCAACACCGCTATTAAACAGGTATTCGAGCCACCGCTCCATCCGCATCGTAAACGATCGCGTTGATTCTGTTTGCCCGTCCTCCCGTGGCGCTCCAGTATATCCGTCCTCTGGGTTCGGCGTATCATTCCCTTCTCGCATCGCCCACAGATCGTCCTCTGTTGGTAGGTCTTCGGGGTCAAGCCACTCACGATCGCGCTCATCGCCGTGTCGCTGATTGCTACGTTCAGACATGGGTTATATCACTTATTGAAGCCGATATCGGAGAATTGCGGCAATGCCGCCGAGATTCCCCAGTTGCCGTCCTGGTTGGAACTCCGCGGAGAACACAGTCACTGACCCACCCTGCTGTTCGACTGATTCGATGATTTCATTAACATCATGTTCCCATTCACCATCGCCAAGTCGCTCTTTCCGGAGTCGTTCGTCCAATAGCAGTAGTGTGTCGATCGCACCAAACTCCGCAGCCTCTTTGACAGCTTCGATACCGTATGCTGCTTTTGCGCCGTCTGCAATCTCTCGCATCAACGTATCAATGAACTCTGCTTCACGGGCAATTCGGGTTTCGGCCTGAATCTCATCAACAGCACCACGTTTCAGTACTTCGTGCACACCACGATCGCCGGCGCTGGAGGTGTCTACAACGGTGAGCTTTTCAATGATTTCCCTTGAATTCTCTGCAATGTAGTCTCGTGCATCCTGTTTGGTAAACCCCGGGCCAGCAAGGATAATTGCGTCTGCATCAAGATGCGACAGCGCCTTTGTAAGCTCCGCAAACAGCTCCGATCGTGGTCGAGCGTACTCGCCTTTTCCAGTTGGTCGGGTAAACGACGCGTATTCGTCGGTCCCATACTGTTTGACCAGGTGGATGTATGCCTCACCCTCTTCGATCGTTGCGATCGCAACATCTGGATTTTCTGCGGTCTCTTCGGCTTCTTCGAGCCGATCGAGTTGATCCGGTTTGAAATGTTTCTCGATCGTAATCTCCGCTCGTTGCTCGACATTCAGTGTGTGATGATGACCAAGTTGGTCTTCACGAGAACACCCAACAATAACGCCACCAACACGGAGGCGGTTCGCAAATCGTGCAAACTCCGTATCTTCAACCTCGATTGTGACGCTCATCGGTTCGCGCTGCCCACCGGTGTCACGCATTCGATCGTCATCCCGTTGTATTCGACGGGTTGTGTCACCGGAGACGTGATCGCCCGGCTCCAGAACGTGAGACAGATGCCATAAGTCGTCGACGGTTTCGGGGACAAGCGAAATCCGCTCGCGTCCCTCTTCGCCGCGACCCCGGCTCGTAATTCGCATATGTGGGCCTTTGGCTGACAGCCTTAAACTATTGTCTCTGTCGATCGATCGACAGAGACTACTCAGACCGTTCAGTCTGCTCTGTCGGTGTCTCTGGAAGTGGACCCCATGAAAATCCGTCATCAAGGGTTGGCGTTGTGTCTGTGTTGGCCTTCCGTTCGTTGTCTGGTGACGGGTCGACTAGAGTTGGTCGTTCAAACATACTAAATCCAGCAGCAACCGATCGGCCAACTTGGACTGCAGGGTCTGCTTCAGTTGGTGCTGTATCTGTTGCTGAAAGCGGCGCAATCGTTTGTTCAATCGGTGCTGACACTGCTGTTGCTTTCTCGGAGACGACCTGTTGGCCGAGTGCATTGGATTTGGTGGCTGTACCAAGGGTACGCTGTACACCTGCGCCGATCAGTGCGGCCACCATCACTCGGATACCAAACAGCCCAAGAACACCAACAAGAAGTGCAAACAACGGGACGCCAAACAGTATACCGACTGAAAGCAAGAAAACGGAAAGTATCCAACCCGTTGCAAAATCACCGGTCCCTGCAGTCTTGAGGACGGGTTTGGGGGCGAGTGCACTTCGAAACCGTCCTGTCGTGGCAAACACAGCCTCCGCAGCCGGTCGAACGTAGCTGTATATAAGCAGATACAGAACTGCAGAGAACACCGCAATACCGCTTGAGAGGGCCGTCACTGTTGCACCGACTGAACCAAGGCGTACGCTCTCAAGCGAGAGCAAAAATGCAGTAGTCACCCCAAGTCCAAGCAGTATCACTGCCGGAGTGAGGTAAATAAGCGTGAGGATGACCGATCGAACACCATTTCGTGCCAGTAACCCCCATGAAACAAATGACGGAGCAGCCGATCCACCGTTTGCAGCGGTGTGAATCATTTTGAGCGTATACCCTCGTAGGACGAAGAGCGGAAAGAGGACAACTGGAAGCAGAAACAGTGCTGTCACAGGCGCGAGAACGACTGCGATGAGCCAGCCAATCGGCAGCGCAATGGACAAGAACGTGAGCACGCTTCCGATAATGAGTGTTCCGGCAGCATCGCCTGATCGGAATGGCGTTCCGATCGCAGTACGCAGCATTAGTTCTATACTCTATGGCAGGACTCAAATAACTCCGCTTCACGGTAGCCACCTCTCAGCCTACTCAACGAGTTCGCTGCCACCCGCCGGGAGGAACTCCTGTATAAGATCTGGACTCGCAACTTTTCGAACAAACGACTCATCTGCAAACATCTCTCGAAGCTTTCGGTAACAGATTTTCGCCATATCGTTCTGTGCGTACTTCCCTGGCTGTACTGTCAGGACTGCCTCTGCATGATTTGCAATTGCATCTGTTGGGCCGCCAATGACGCGGGTTTGTGGCTCACATTGAATCCCGACTGCAACCCCAACTGGTGTATCGTTGAAATATGTCCGATCGCCACGAATGACGAACGACCCTTTCTCGACATACTCTCCGCTTTCGGGTGTTTTTGAGACCTGATCCGGCGAAACCATATACACATCATCAGCAAACCGACCATCTTTCCAGACGGATGAGTATGAGACTGCAAACTGCGCTGCCTCAGCAAGCGTCTGTTCTGAAAACTCCACCTCGCGGGCAGGCTCACTTGGGCCAGTTGCTTTGAGGATTGTTGCTGGCGCGCCGTGTGCTTGTGTGTGGAAGAACCGATCGCCCTTGCTCATATATTTTTTCACCAGCTCCTCGTTCTGATCAGCACTCCGTCCACCGATCACGAGATAGCCATCACTTGTGTGGAACCAGCGGAACTTTTCATACCACTGCTCGTTTCGACGAACCGGAATCTGTGGCATCGATCGCCAATCGGTTGGTTCATCCTCACCTTCGCTTGTGTCGCCATCTGAACCACCTTTGGAATCAGAGTCAGCGGCTGCCTCTTTGGCTTCCCATGCATCTCGCTCGGCTTTGACCGCTTCAAGATCCGATCGGGTGTTTTCGATTGCTTTGAGTGCACCCTCTTTTTTTGACTCAATACGCTTTGCTTCGGTGTACAGTTCGTTTGCGTTCTTTTCAACGCCAGTAAGCGCATCAAGCGTGATCGTAGTGTCGTCGATTCTGATGGTTACAGAGCCATTCGAGCCATTCACGTTGACAACTGCTTTTGCGGCATCGATCCCTTGTTCAGCACCGTCTGTGAACGTTTCATCGATCGTATCCCATGGAACACCATCCTCGCGGGCACGCTGGATCGTTTTGAGAATCTCATCAACAAGATCGTACTTGGCGTAGATCAACTCAGCCTTCTCACGTTCAGCATCCGCTTGTTCATCGAACGTGCCGATCGCACCCTCCTGCTGTTCGATAATGCGCTGTTGTTTTGCGATCTCCGCTTCGAAATCCGGCCGGTTCGATCCTGTATTTTGTGGCTGTGACTCCTCTTTCGATCGATCGAGGCGATAGAAGTACGAATCAACGGCGTCATTGAATGAGCTAAACGCCTCACTGTCGAGCCCTTCGTTTTCTCGCTCCTCAAGTGGGAATGGCGTTACATCCACAACCTGCTCGTCTTCGAGGTATATTCGTGGATCAAGTGTCCCAGATCGAAGCTGCGTTGCAAGTTCCTCGATCGCATCGTAGAGCTGGGTATATACTGCTGTCTCTGCGTCCTCGATCGCAAGCTCTTTTTCGATGCCTGCGCGTTCGCAGACCTCCTCTGCGTACAGGCCGCCGAGATTCAACTGTGTGGCAAGCGTCCGGACAACATCGCTTGTTGAGGCATCCATGTTTCGACAGAATGCATCAAAGCTCACTGTCAGAGGGTTGAGCCGAGAGTCCGGGAACTCATACTGTGACCCTGGTGCGACCGTTCGGGATTTCAGTCGCACGGTTTCTAAGCTTTGGACAACTTCGCCTAGTTCGTTCAGAATTGCAATATTGCCCTGTCCGAACAGCTCTGCAACGATCGTGGTATTCTGATCCGTACGTTCAAACTCAAAGACCAAGATTCGATCGAACTCATACTGTGAGACACCCGTAAAGTCAGCACCGCTCAGTCGGTTGCGGAGCATTTTTGCGAAGTTTGGCGGTCGTCCAGGTGCGTCTTCAACGTGGTCTGGGGGTGCAACGTGTGCGCGTTTGATATCGCCAACTTCCATCATGAGTTCGATCCGACCGCGATCGAAGTCACGCATTTTGAGCCGGAGGAGATCATCGCCATAGAGATAGGCTTTATCGACCTTTGACCCCTCGTATCGACCGAGTTCTGTAACGAGGGCAGCGAGATCGATACTTGAGAGTTCCCGCTTTGGATTCATATACACGAATGGTCACGGTGGCAGGAAAAAGACGTGTCGCTCCTACTTTCAGAAGGACCGAAGCCTCTTTTCATATGACTGCAGTTGGTTTGCATATGGTTTCAGTTGGTGAGGTTGCGCTGATTGCGGGGTTAGCAGGCGCAGCAACCGGCCTCGGTGCGATTCCAACGCTGTTTACCGATCGAATTAGTCACCGGATATACGATTCTGCGATCGGGCTTGCAGCGGGCATTATGATCGGTGCTGCAGTTTTTGCACTGATCGTCCCCGGCCTCGAATTCGGAACGCTCACAGAGGTCGTTCTTGGAGTCGTTGTCGGTGCGGTATTTTTGCTCGTGGCGAACCAGTATATTCCGCATGCACACGTCTTTTTTAATGGGTTGCTCAACGGCGGCACAACAGGTGATAAGCGTCGGTATCCCGAGTCAAAACGAGCCGAGGAACTATCAGATGACTCCCGAAAAGCAGCGTTAATCGGTGGGTCGATTACAATTCATAATGTTCCCGAGGGGCTTGCGATCGGAATTGCGTTTGCAAGCGGACTCGACGCAGTGGGAATTGCACTTGCGATTGCGATCGCCGTCCAAAATGTTCCTGACGGATTCGCAATGGCCGTTCCTGCGAGCCGAGCAGGCCTCTCAAAGGCAAAAACAGTAATTGTGACAACGCTTTCAGGAGCGATTCCAGAGCCGATCGCAGCAGTGGTTGGATTCACACTCGTGACGCTTGTGACCGGGATTTTCCCGGTTGCTGCGGGGTTTGCGGCCGGAACTATGATGGCAGTTGTATTCCGTGAGATGATTCCGTCAAGCCACGGTCACGGCTTTGCGGACGAAGCAACGCTGACATTTGTTGTTGGATTCGTAATTATGCTCATTGTTGATGTCGGCCTTGCGGTGTGACATCCTCCTCGCAGAAAGATAGGCGATGCTGTTAGTTTCGATCAGTTTCGTACGATTGAGAGCGTGTATAGCTGTCTTCAACATCTTCGAGTGTCTCTGTTTCGAGTAGTCGCGCTACTTTTCGCTCAAACTGTTCATCGGAGAGTTCTCCAGCCGCGTATCGACGGCGTAGTGTTTCAAGCGGGGTCTCAGCATGTGAGATATCTTTGTCTGTGTCAGTATCAGTATCAGAGTCAGCTGTTGACGCAGTATCGGTGTCCTACCAGTCACCATCAGCCGAGCCCCACCAGTCGGTCCGATCATCGTCATCACCATACAGTAACGCGATGAGTGGGACGACGACGATATAGCCGAACAGGAGGAATCCAAGCCACCATCCGACCCCAGCGAATAGTGCTGCCATCCATATACCGGTCACAACAACTGCCGCTATCTCGGTGGCATTGTTTCGGAGTCGTTCCTGCGGGGTTTCAGCAGCCATACGTGGGACTCCTGTATGGATCGTAAAAATGGTATCTGTTTCGAGAGTAACTGATTATGTTAGCTGCGCTGCGACATCTGTTGACGAGACCATGCCAACATAGTCATCATCGACCACCGGGAGATGTTTAATACCGTAGTTGATCATCATTGCAGCAACCTCCTCCATAAATAGATCTGGAGTCACCGTCTCGACATTTGTGGTCATAATTTCGGAGACCGGCGTTTCAGAGACGTCGTCACCGTTTGCAACGCTATCGAGCACATCTGTACTCGTTACGATCGCTCGAGACGTTGTCGTCACGACAAGTGCATTGATATCTTTTTCTCGCATGATTTGTGCTGCCTCCCTAACGGTTGCCGTAGGAGCAATTGTAACCAGAGGTGCAGACATAATGTCTTTTACTCGGGTTCGAGTGCTGTTTGCCATACTCTCTTTTTAGATGCAACTCTTATTGGTGTTACTATTGTTTGTACCAAAACTGACAAGAGTGCTGGCTAGAATCGCTTGCTCACGTATGGGCCATCCTGATGATAGCCCAGTTTCTTCCGGTAGTATTCTCTGACGCCAATGCCGGAAATAACACTGATCTTGTCATATCCTGCCGCTTGGGAAAGCTCTTCTGCGTGCGCGAGCAGTTTTCGCCCGTAGCCTTTGTGTTGCCATTCCTTCTCGCCACTCTCTTGACCGATTCCCGCTTCACTCCCGTACACGTGCAGTTCACGAACGATCGCCGCGTCCTGCAGTTCGGCTCGCACCGGATTGTTCGGGAACCGAAGCCGACAGAAGCCAATGAGCAGATCACGAACCGGATCTTCGAAACTGATAAAGTGTTCGGTCCCACCGCAGACGTCATACTTCATTACGTCAAGTTCGATCGCGTCCGGATCCGGATCCTCCTCGTTCATGCCGACCTCACGCGCACGAATATCTCTGATCTCAATTCCTCGCTCTGCTGCTCGTTGTTCTGCGAGCTGTCGGAGGTTCGATTTCCAAACACCTGCATCGATGAAGTCCGCAGGGATATCACGCTGGACGCGCTGGAGTCGAGTGTATTTTGGAATCTTCCCCATCGCCTCTGCGACAATATCTGCTGCTTCTTCGTTCGTGAGCGGATCGTACTCGCCACGATACCAGTCATCGTAGACGATCGTTCCCCGAACGACAAGCGTTGGGTAGATTTTCAGATAATCAGGACGCCAATCATCATTTTCGAATAGCTGACGGAAGTCCTCGATACACATCTCACGGGTCATTCCCGGCTGTCCGGGCATCATGTGGAACCCAACCTTGAATCCGGAGTCCCGAAGCCGTTGGTTTGCATCCACTGATGCCTGTGTGCCGTGTCCTCGGTGCATCTCACGATTAATCCGTTCGTACGTGGTTTGGACACCGACCTCGACTTTTGTCCCACCGAGATCTAACATTCGATCGATCTGTTCGGGATCACACCAATCGGGTTTCGTCTCGAACGTCGTTCCAATATTTCGGATCTCGTTCGTCTCGTTTTCGGCGATCACGTCCTCTAGATATTTGAACGCATACTCATCCTGCGGTTGCGCGAAGCTCACTTCCTCTGCGGGCTGTGGATCTGCATCGAGGTCGTAATCGTTCATTGCCTCCAATGCCCGTTTGACGAACCACTCTTGATAATCATGGCTTCGTGCGGTCATCGTGCCACCCATCAAGATGAGCTCTGCTTTATCAACGGGGTGGCCGATCTGTCGGAGTTGGTGCAGCCGAAGCGTCACCTGTCCGTATGGATCGTACTCGTTCTGTTTGCCTCGTGCTGCGGCAGGCTCATGACCGGTGTAGCTCTGCGAAGAGGAGAACTCGCTTGCAGGGCCCCCCGGACAGTAGAGACACTTGCCGTGCGGACACATCTCCGGAGAGGTCATGATTGCGATCGGTGAGACGCCGGATGCCGTTCGAACCGGCTTCCGTCGGACAACCTCTTTGACCTCTTCTCTTCGGTCGGATGGTGCAAAATTCAAAAGCTCCGTATTCTTCGGCACTTTTGGCGACGAGTATTCTGAACAGACCGAAAGCTTCGCTGATTCGAGATCATCACGTTCGATCTCGCCCGAAAGAATCCCCTCTACGAGCGATTGACACGCACTCTCGAATGCGGATGATGTCTCCGCGTCAGCCTCCGAACTCATTACCACAGTATCACCGCGTTTCGCGGATAAGCGTGTCGCTCGACGGTTGTTGAATGAACGAGAAGCGACAGGTCTTAGGAGAGCTGTGCTGCGATCGCGTCTAAGACTGCTTCAGAGACTTGGTCTCTGCGGCCCGACAGGAATTCAATGCGCCCCTCTCGAACACCGAGTGCAGTGACATCTGCATCACCGACTTCAACTGCAGTGTCGGAGGCGACCGCACGAATATCGACTCTGTCGGTGCTTCGGATGAACAGCTCATCCATTCCGACACCGATCGTCACAAATGGCCCCTCGTCGCGTTCACGGCGATGGATCTCATCGAGGAGCAATCCTGTTGGCGGGAAGTCAAACCGGTGCGTGTATGCATCCGTATCAAGCACGGCAAGTGTGACACCGTCGCGTTCTTCGGTCTCAAGATGTGCGATCGCGGTCTCGAACTCCGTCTCGAGTTTGACATCGAACTGTTCTGCAATGTGATCTGCAAGTCCACCTGCATCCTCAAACAAGAGGTCAGTTACAAGTTCGCGCTTGTCCTGATAGGATTGGTAGTACGCTTCGAGTGCGATCGCGGCACGGAGGTTCGCGACCCGTTCGTCATCATAACCGAGCGAGTCTGCAAGTTCGGTGTACGCCTGCGGCGTATCTTCCCAATAGCTGATTGCAGGAAGATGGCCAACATCGTCGCGCACATCCTCGTTGATTGCAGCTGCGACGTTTGCTGCGAGCGACCCGGTGGATGGATTCCGGTCATCTGCGCTGTTCTTATCGGGCGTTACAAGCAGATCTGCGGCGTCAAGAATACCGCTATCGACTGCGCCTGCATCAATCACGAGGCGCTCTGCACCGTAGATTCCGAGAAGCCCAAGTCCGTCTTCGGACTCAACAGTGCTTGCAGTGCCAAGGAAGATGAAAAGCGGGATCTTCTCGTCGTGTCGATCGCGGTCCTGAAGCATTCGTGTTGCATCGTTCGTTGCTGCGTCCATTCCGTAGACGGAGTCATCGAGCGGTCGGCGTGTGAAGTAGTGGTATTCTGCGTCCGATCGGGCGTGTTCCTCTCGAATGAGTGGAAGCACTGCATGTTCGAGCGCTGCGCCAGCCACGTAACCGTCTGCACTTGCGCCGTGGCGAACCACGATCGGACGTGATTCGAGCACCGCAGTTCGAATGACCTCCGCAGCATCAAGCAGCCCTTCTGCAACGCTGACAACGGTCTCGTTATCTGCAAGCGGTTTGAGCGCCTCTGGACGTGCTCGATCCGATAGTGCATCCGAGAGACGGGTCTGAACCTCTGTTTGCTCATTACTTTCGAGTGCAACGAGCGCTTCTGTCTCGACTTGGAGATCGCCACGACGCATTTCAACCTCACCATCAAGCCGAACGATCGAATCAACATCAATGTCCGGGTATGCACGGACACCTGGTTCGACAAACGCAGCGCAATCTACGACACCAGTCTCGTCACGGAGTTCAAACACAGTTGGACCACCAGTTTGACGAGCGCTAACGATTTCTCCTTCAAGTCGGACTGTCTCACCAACCCGATCGCTCAGTGAGTCAACGGTGACACGATCAAGTTGACCCGGCTCTGGTTCCGGCTCGGATTCGTCTTGTCCGTCAGCTGTGTTGGCCGGTGCCGTTGATTGCGGTTCCGGTTCCGGTTCTGGCTCTGACTCAGACGGTTGTTCTTTCTCTTCTTGTACTGACGTAGCTGATTCTGATTCTGATTCACTTGCCTCAGATTCCTCGTCTGCATCCTCAAACTCTTCAGGAAGATACTCTTTTGTCCCATCCTGAATGAGTGCGCCACGGAACTCCCGGTTGCTTTGGCGGATCGACCACCCAAGATCAATATTTCCGTTATCACGGACATTTTTCACCTGCACGCAGACAGTGTCGCCTGGTTCCCAATCAAGGCTTTCGAGCCTTCGATCAAGTTCACTTCGGTGAAGCAGCCCTGTAACGCCGGGTGCGATGTCGATGAAGACGCCAAAGTCGGCGTAGCCGTCGACAACGCCTCGATAGAAGCGCCCAGAACGGAGTTGGTTTGCATGATTTCCTCTAAATTCAAAAACGACGTCCTCCTGATGGCTGTCACAAATGTGACCGTCGACAGGAGTACCACAAATGATACACGAACCCATTTGATAAGACTGAATGGTTCCGCCCTAAAACTGTTGTCGAAACTCCCGCGAGATCAAACACCGAGCAATTCGATCGTTGCAGTCGCTGCTGCAGTACCTCCAAACGCCCACCCAAACACGATCGTAGCGGGCAAAAACCCGACGACTGCAGCCAGTCGAGTCGAAATAGTATGAACCGTTGAGAGCCCAATTACAAGCAAAACGACTGCATACCCCACCACAAATAGTTGGATTGGAGAGAACGGAATCCACGCAAGCGCGCATGGAGCCGTAGCATACGCAATCACCTGCACCGTCTCACTTACACCAGCCCGATCGTCGACCGTCAACATAAGGATCACCGTCTGGATCGCTGCGACCAAGTGCAGGCCTAATGGTGCGATGAACACTGCCGTAAGTAACACCACAAGAAACCCAGAGAGTGCAATACTGTCACCGAGAATCGGGAACCACCCATCTTCACCAAGAATTGAGAGCGGCGACACAGCCAGCGTTCCGATCGTGTATATCACTGCAACCGTGACGATGAACGTCAGTCCTGGCTCCTGATCACCCGGTGCAACCCCCTCAGAAAAAAACGATCGAGGTGCAACGAGTGTTCCAGCCCATGCACGCGCCATTCCCGCCGGTCCACGGTCTCGTCCTTCCCGTGGCGATTGTACCCACGTAGTCACAAGTCAGTGTACGGATGCGACCGATTTGATCGTTCCGTTCTCTATCAACCAAATAAGTCTGTTAGTCGCGACGGACGGTGTGACACTGTCGACAGCGGGCCTCATAGCTCTCTTCAGCACCAACCAAAATTGTAGGGTCGTCAACGTGTGCTGGCTCACCTTCGATAAGTCGTTGGGTTCGGGTTGCTGGCTCGCCACAGACTGTACAGATTGCATGCAGTTTATCCACATATTCTGCTGCGGCGAGCAGTTGTGGTATCGGATCAAATGGCTCACCCCGGAAGGTTCGGTCGAGTCCGGAGACAATAACCCGCCGCCCATCGTCCGCAAGTGACTCACACAGTGTCACTAAATCGCCTTCGAAAAAATTCCCCTCATCGATCGCAACGACTTCTTCGCCGTTCAGTGCAGTTTGTGCTTGTTCAAGCACGTCAGCTTCAGGATCAATGAGCGTGGCCTCCCACTGGCGGCCATCATGTGAGCCGATCGTTGTCTCACCATATCGATCGTCAATAGACGGTTTGAACACTGCAACCTCTTGATCTGCAATCTCTGCGCGGCGAAGCCGACGAATTAACTCCTCGGTTTTGCCGGAGAACATCGAGCCAGAGATGACCTCGATCCAACCAGAGCGGGTAATGGCATGCATAGTAGAGTGGGCATATCCCGGTATGGAAAACAGTTCCTCTTTGACTGTATCTGGCTCCCAATGACAATAACTAGAGAATGACGCGTTTGATATCCGAATGCCCTGCGCGCCGAACAACCGCTCGGACGGGATCTTTGGCGTAGCAAAGGTTGTCCGAGTCGCCGTCTAGTTCAAGCAGCTTTGCGTCTCGACCTGGTTCAATGAGGCCACAGTTTAGCCCTGCAATTTCTGCGCCATTCCTGGTTGCCATTGCAAGAATCTCTTCATCAGGAAGATCGCTCAGTTTTGCGGCAAACTCCATTTCACGGAACATTGATGGACTATTTGTCATTGCATTGTCTGTCCCTAATGCCACCGTGGTTCGCTTTGCCAGCTCACGAATTGGTGGCACACCGACGTTTGTGACGAGGTTCGATCGTGGGCAAATAACGACTGGAACATGCATGTCCGCAACTCGCTCAAGATGGAGCGACTCAGCATGGACCATATGGACAATGAAGTCGGGACTCAGATCCAATGCCGGATGAATGTCGGTTGGATCGCGTTCGCCAGTGTGGATTCCAAATAGCTTTCCAGCACGGCGGGTTGCATTCCGCAGTTGATCGAAATCACCGTCTCTTGCGCCGGAGGCCCCAAACCCATCCGCTCGCTGCATTGCGGCTTCGCTCTCTCGACCAAGAATAACAGGATCGATCTCACGGTGTTTTGCGGCCTCGTACATCATCTCGACACCATCAACGTCGCCCTCCCGGAATTCGATGAAGGCTGCAGTGCCGGTTTGCTCCATGAACTGGAGCGATCGACCCATCGCTTTGATTTTCGTCTCCCGTGGCGTGCTCCGAAGGAGTCGATGTTTCAGCCCATCCGGTGGTGCAACAAGCTCATCAAGCGAGAGGCCAGCGCCTGCCTCTTTCGCGATTGAATCACCAAGATGTGTGTGTGCATTCACGAATGCAGGGAGCACAATCGAATCCGAGCCGGTCTCCGTTTCTTCGATCTCTTGGATGGTTCCATCCTCGATGAGTACCCGACCCTCCACTGGCTCAAAATCAGGCCCGACAAGCACCGTTCCCTCAATGTTCATACAGTGGTGTCGCATTGGGGGGGTTTGAACCCCACGAAGCAGTGTCGAAACGCCTGTTATGTATTGGGAATTACTCCTCAAACTCATCTACGCGGGCTTGCACGCCGTGGTGCCGTACTTCGCTAATGAGCCCGTGATCACTGTCGATGCCCAGCTCTTCTGCAGCAACCCGCCCAACCCGATCGCGGTCTTCTGAGCGTGTGTACACTCCCAATCGCCACTGTTCTCGCTGTGCCATCCGAAGCGTGTTTACCAACGGCGATTGCTGGCCAAGGTTTCGGATTTCTCCGTTCACCAGTACACGAGTTGTTGATTCTTTGATCGACGGACGAGCCGGGATATCAATAATAACGTCTGCGACCGGTAGCCCACACCGATCGGCGATTGTTGATTCAAGATTGCTAATTTCGTCGTGGTCTGCGCGGAATAGCGAGTTTGGGACATCATGAATCTCAGTCCAAAGTGCTCGCTTGAGCAGTTTTCGGTGATCATATCGTTCTGCAAACGACTGTGTCTCTGGATCCATCCGCAGTGCAACAAGCAGATCATGATCGTCCATTCGTCGAAGTTGCTCTGGCGTAATATCCGGTGCATCAAGCAGCCGTTCGCTTGCTCTTCGGAGCATCGCCTTGCTAATTCTAGCTACCGGATGCGTGTACACTGTTGGGTTCATTAATGCCCGTGCGAGGAGCAGGCTCTCTGCAGTTTGTACGTTTCCCTCATCGAGGACTAGCTCATCATTAACGAATCGGAGTTCTCGAAGCAACCGTTCAGTGTCAATTGTGCCGTACGGAACGCCCGTGTGGTGGGCATCGCGGATGAGGTAGTCCATCCGATCGACATCAAGTTCACCGGAAACCAGTTGCCCATATTTCCCGTCACCACGAATGAGGTCTGCAATGTATGCGGGATCCAGATCGTATTCTCGAAGAACTGAGCCGACAGTACCTGTTGAGAGCAACTCTTCAACATCATCATGGTATTTTCCGGTGTACCGGTGGGTGAGTGTCTCGATGTTATGGCTGAACGGCCCATGACCGATATCGTGAAGAATTGCCGCTGCGGTGATCCGATCGGCGTGTTTGCCACCGATGTCCAGATGCGTGAGTGCACGATTTGCGAGATGATAGACTCCAAGGCTGTGTTCAAATCGCGTGTGATTCGCGGATGGATAGACGAGTTGGACTGTTCCGAGCTGTTTGATATGGCGAAGCCGCTGTACTTCGGGTGTATCGAGGAGGGCTTCAGCCACGCCTGTAACGTCAATATGGTCATGTACGCTATCTTTAATCGTGGCCATTATTTGGAACTCAACCCTGTTTGGATAAAAAGCGTTGGATGAACTATGTTTGAATCCCAAAACAATCACGCGCTGCCGATCGAACCGACTCTACTGCAGTTGCAGGTGCATAAACACCCAGTCGCCACTGTGAGCGCTCTGCGGATCGGAGCGCACTAACCAGTTCTGAGGCATCTTCTAAATGCTGCACAACACCACCGACAACAACCTGCGTTGCCGACTCTTTTAGCCGCGGGCGAGATGGAATATCAACAACCACCTCGGTCTCTTCGACACCTGCTGCGGCAGCTATTTCGCGAGCAGCCTCGCGCTCATCGCTTCGATCAAACTCCATCAGGCCTGCAGGAACTGCCTCAACGCCTGCCCAGACTGCACGTTTGTAGAGCTGTCGGCGCTCAATCCGACGACCCAGCTTCGGGACCTGTTCGTGGAGTGCAACCAAGAGATCATGATCGGCCATCCGTTGGAACTGCTCGATCGAAACAGCTTGCTCAGCGAGTAATTGCTCACACGCTCGCGCTAACATTGCCCCCGCAATCCGAGAGACATGATGTCGGTAGACGATCCCGTTCATCATCGCACGGGCGAGGAGAAGGCTCTCTGCGGTTTGGACGTTCCCTTCTGCTAACACGAGTTCACCGTCGATGAGCCTGAGTTCTCGAATCAGCCGCCCGTGATCGATCGTTCCGTATGGTACACCGGTGTGATGGGCGTCTCTCACGAGGTAATCCATCCGATCAACGTCCAGTTCACCGGATACCAACTGCCCCAACTCCCCATCTCCACGAACAAGTGCGGCGACACGGGCTGGATCAATGTCGTGTCTTGAAAAGACATCAGGGACAGTCGTTTCCGAATCGGCTGCAAACGGATCACCGTTGGTGAGCAACCACTCTATCTCGTCATGGTCGCGGCCGGTATGTCGATGAATGAGCCCCTCTGTTTGGTGTCCGTAGGGTCCATGTCCAATATCGTGCAGCAGTGCAGCCGCTCGCACGTGTTTCGATCGGTCCGCATCAATATCGAGTTGATCGAGTGCCTGTGTTGCGAGGTGATAGACGCCTAAACTATGCTCAAAACGCGTATGATTCGCAGATGGGTAGACGAGGCGGACCGTAGAGAGCTGTTTAATATGGCGGAGGCGTTGAAACTCAACCGTATCAAGCAACTCCTGTGCAAGCGGGTTGAGCGTGATGTAATCGTGGACACTATCCTTGATTGCAGCCATTACTATCGTTTTTGAGGGCCCACGCAAAAATAATCCGAGTTTGGCTGTTAGCTACAGTCCAAGGACGATCGCTGACACACCAATGAAGATCACCATTCCAAACACGTCGACGACGTTTGTGACAATTGGAATCGTTGTATCATCCGGATCAATTCCCAGACGGTAGGAGGCATAGGTTGCGGCGAAACTGAAGACGATCGCAATCACCGCAACAGACATCCCGCTGATCAGTGAGATTGTGAGCAGCGTCACGAGTGGCAGTCCAAATCCAAGGAACGCACCGAGGAGGTATGCGCCAACCGCAAGTGCGGTGAAGATCGTCGCAGCAAGTGCGAGGATTGCAGCTACGTTTGCCCAAAGTACCTTATCTTTCGGATCAAGCTCTGTTGTTCCCAAATGGAACCGTGTCGAGAGTCGAGAGCTTAAGATCGCACCAAGATTACCGCCCATATCAACCATTGTTGGGACCATGACCGCGAGAATCCCATACTCATTGAGCATCTCCTCTGCATCTTCAAGCGTAATTCCTGCAATCAACACGATCGCACAGAGGACGACCAGCAACGGGAACATATTGGAGACAATCTTTTTTGTCTCCCATGAGCCGAGCGAGCCGGATGGGACCATCATTAGACCATCACCGCCTCAACAATACCAATCGAGAACAGGAGGAACAACATTCCGAAGATGTCACCAAGTGTCGTAACGATCGGACCAACAAGGTTGTCCGGATCATAGCCATATTTATATCCTGCAAATATGAGTGCCAGCAACCCGAAAATAAGGACAAACGAGGTCAACACACCGGCAATAAACATAATTGCAACAAACTCAATCAGTGCTGCAGACTCCCAGCCTAAAATGAACAGCGCAAGCCACGTTAAAATACCAATAACGATCGAAATTCCAATACCATTAATAAAAGATGCAAGAACTGCGTTAACCAGCCGCTCGCTTTTTTCGAATTCCGGTGGAATCAATCCCTGGTGAAGTCCGCTTGAGATTCGGCCACCAAGTGCGCCGTACACGTTCCCACGGGTTGCGAGAAATACGGGAACCATGACAAGTAAGCCGGGGAATCGCTCAACACTTTCTAAGATGCCTTCGAGAACAAGTCCTGCAAATAATCCGCCGCCGAGTGCGATCAACAAAATTGGAAGCGCTTCACGGTATATCGAAGCGAATTCATCCCGGATGGGCATGTTACAGATTGACTGAGTTTTAATATTAAACTTACCGAGACCTATTTTTGCGTTGTATTAGTCGTGTTTTCGGCAGGAAACCTTTTTTAATAGGAATGATTCGTATTGGCCATGAATATGTTCGACGGTGAACCGACACCAGTGCGGATTAAATACGAACCGACGAACGTCAAAGACGTCCTGGTAGAAATGAAAGATACTGCGGAGCTGTTGATCGATCTTGCGTACTCCGCGGTGTTGCACCGAAACAAGGATTTGGCCACGGAAGTGCTCCGGCTTGAGGCACGGATGGACGTCCTTGAGATGCGCGCACAGATGGCGATTATGATGGCTGCCCGAAGCCCAGACGATGCCGAGCAGTTAGTTCCTGTGATGGGGATCGTCTCTGCAGCAGACATGATTAGCGATGCTGCCGGTGACATTGCCAAGATTGTCCTTGACGATATTGGGCTCCCAGAAGCAATGCGAGCAGTGATTCCAGAAGCAACCGAAACGCTCGTTCAGGGCGCTGTTTCTGAAGACTCATCGTACGCTGGACGCACACTCAAAAACATTGATCTCGAATCCGTAACTGGTGTTCGTGTGATCGCAATCCGCCGAGATGACGAATGGATCCTCAACCCAGGACCTCGAACGCGCATCAAAACGGGGGATGTTTTATTCCTTCGAGGTCCGGAAATCGGAATCCCGGATGTATATGAAACGATTACAGGGAGGGCCTACGATCGACCAGAAGTAGACACACCGGATATTGAGGATCTCGAACGTGCAGTCAACACAATACTCCATATGAAGAACCTCTCTGAATTCGCAGTCGATCTCGCATACAGCAGCGTGCTATTCAACAGCGAAGGGCTGGCTGAAGAGGTTCGAAATATCGAGGTTGAAGTTGACGCGCTCGAATCACGGTTCGAAGCATGGACGCTACAGGCTGCTGCAGATGCACCAGCTCCGGTCGCACTTCGCGGGCTCATTCACCTTGGCCGTGCGACTGAGGTAATCAGTGACGCTGCAGTCGATATCAGTGATGGTGTGATCAGAGATATTGGCGTCCACCCAGTGATTCAGATGGCTGTTGAAGAGAGTGATGAAATTATCACCCGAATCGAGGTTGAGCCAGGGAGCGATCTTGATGGTGCAAGCGTTGTCGCGGGTGTCCCAGACACAGACGTAACGATGTCGATCATCGCAATCAGACGACCTGCGGACGGATGGATTCTTGTTGGTGACGCTGATGCGACAATACACAGCGGTGATGTCCTTATTGCAAAAGGAACCCGAACCGCAGCGGACGGCTTCACCGACCTCTCGATCGCGTAATACAATCTTACTCGTCTAGTTTTCGGAGCTGTTTCCACGACCAGACAAATCGTTGAAGTGCAGTGACGTGACTCACAACGGCAAAAAAGGCTAACAATAGCCCAACGATCGTCAGTCCGTACAGTTCACGTGTGACCCACGGCGCAAGCAGTGCAACAATCCCTACAAGCATCAGGATATCCGCGCGGCCCAACAGCCCGCCATACATCCGGCCAAGACCAACCGCCTGTGCTTGCGTTCCAAGGTAGGCTGTCAGGAGCACACCTGTAATTGCGAGCAGCCCAAGTTCGTACTGTTGTGCACCAACTGTTAAGCCTCCAAGAATGAGTACATCGGCGTATCGATCAATTAGGTGATCGAGATAATCGCCTGCTTTTGACGTTGTATCAGTCTCCCGAGCAACAGCACCGTCTAATACATCAAGAAAGCCATTAAACAACACCAAGAGTCCAGCAATAAAGTACAGTTGTGTATTCTCACCGGCAAGTGCCAGTGCAATACCAGCAGCAATAGCGACAATTAGTGCAAGCGTGCTGATCGCGTTTGGCGAGAGGCCGAGTTTTGTGGCAACAGAAACGAATGGAACGATCGCTCGATCGGAGACATCGCGAAGTTGATCAAGCGTCATGGGTCCTCCGTTCAATGAGCAGAGACATCACTGACTGCTACTAAACAGGAGACCATTAAGAAACTACAGATCGAGGCGACTACTTAGGACGGTCTATTCGAGGACGACGAGCAGATCGCCCATATCGACGCTGTCGCCTTCTTCGATTGCGACTTGTGTCACAGTCCCACCACGTTCGGTGACAACATCGTTCTCCATCTTCATCGCTTCAAGCACACAGACAACGTCGCCAGGGGAAACCTCATCGCCTTCTGCAACCGCAACAGAGAGAATCGTTCCCTGCATTTCTGCGGTAACGGTATCACCCTCGCCTTCATACTCAGCCGAGGTGTTTTCACTCTCATTCTTTGCCTGTGGCGGCCGCTGCATTCGGCCGCTTGCCCCGCCAGCGCCACTTGGAAGCGGTGGTGCGCCACGCTCTTCAAGCGACACATCAAATCGCTTGCCGTTGACTTCAACGGTAAACTGTCGTTCCGTAACTTCTTCATCGTCGTTATCCGCTTCAGAACGATCACCATCTCCCCACTGCTCAACGGCGTCGGCAATTCGTTGTTTGTCCAGCACTTCGTCGAGATACTTCGTGGTGTGTTCGCCGTTGATGAATGCTTCATCGGTAAGCATCAAGCGGTGGAACGGGATGATCGTCTGGAGCCCCGAAATATCATACTCTGCTAGTGCGCGCTCGGATCGAGCGAGACACTCGTCACGATCGGATGCTGCAACGATGAGTTTCGCAATCATCGAATCATAGTCGCCACCGATTTCATCTCCCTGCCGAACTGCATCATCAATCCGAACGCCAATCCCACCAGCAGGGTCGTATGTCTCAAGCGTTCCCGTTGCCGGGGCAAAATTGTTCGCAGCGTTTTCAGCATTGATTCGGAACTCGATCGCGTGGCCTTCAATCTTCACATCAGACTGCTCAAAGGTGAGTTCCTCTCCGGCAGCGATTCTAAGCTGCCATTTGACGATATCGACCCCAGTAATCTCTTCGGAGACGGTATGTTCGACTTGGATTCGGGTGTTGACCTCCATGAAATAGAAGGATCCATCCTCAACAAGGAACTCAACAGTGCCCGCGTTTGTGTAGCCGACCGCGTCAACACCTCGTTTTGCGGCCTCACCAATCTGTTCCCGAAGCTCATCGGAGAGTGCTGGCGATGGTGCCTCTTCTATCACCTTCTGATGTCGGCGCTGCAGCGAGCAGTCACGCTCGCCAAGATGGCGGACGTTTCCGTGTTCATCTGCGAGGATCTGGACCTCAATATGGCGCGGTGCTTCGAGGTATTTTTCTACATACACAGATGCGTTGTCGAAATACGCTTCACCCTCACGTTGGGCTGTTTCAAGCTGTTCTTCGACCTCATCCTCACTGTTAACAACCTTGAGACCTCGGCCGCCGCCACCACCTTCTGCTTTGATTGCAACTGGGTAGCCGTACTCATCTGCAATCTCTTTCACCTCTGCAGGCGACTCAACCGGCTCCGTTGTTCCAGGGACGACCGGGACATCTGCCGCTTGCATAGCCGAGCGTGCCTTTGTTTTCTCCCCAAGCGACTCCATCGCGTCTGCAGACGGTCCAATCCAAACAAATTCACTTTCTTCAACCCTGCGAGCGAACGACGCATTCTCTGCAAGGAACCCATATCCAGGGTGAATTGCATCAACATCCGCCTTGCGGGCAGCATCGAGGATTGATTCTTGATCCAGATAGGAGTCCGCTGCACGCGCCGGGCCAATGTTGTACGCTTCATCAGCATAGCGGACGTGCCCGCCATGTTTGTCAGCTTCACTGTAGACAGCAACCGTTCTGATGCCCAGTTCTTCGCATGCCCGGAATACTCGCACTGCGATCTCGCCGCGGTTTGCAACCAAAACCTTACTGAACATTCTTGAGGAACATTTTGGTGAAGGGCTACCTGATTCTATCGGTCCTGATCGAAACAGCGTGCCAAATCAAAACCGATAGATATCTGGTAAAAGAACAGTACCGAATACTATGCAATTAATCGGGCATCGAGGCGGGCTTGCTCATGGGCCGGGCAACACGATCGAAACCGCAACCCGGGCCGCCCCATACGTGGATATGATCGAAATCGATGTCCAACGCTGTGGGACTGGTGAACTTGTTGTGTTTCACGATACAACCCTTGATCGGCTCACTGCAGTTAGCCGCCCAGTTGCGGTTACAGACTGGGATACGCTGTCCACACTTACTGTTGATGGCAGTGACGCACAGATTCCACTCCTTTCGGATGTGCTTTCTGCGATTCCGATTGGCGTCGGAGTCAACATTGAGCTCAAGCATGCAGGCATGGCCGCGGATCTCGAACGGATCGTTTCGAAACATGAGAACGAGATCCTCTACTCCTCGTTCGTCCCACAAGCGCTAGCAGAGATCGATGGTTCGTACAATCGTGGATATCTCTTTTCAGACCTGTGGGAGCGACCAGATGGATGGAGTAGCCGGTTAGACATGGCAGAAGGGTTAGGCTGTACTGCAATCCACCCGGAGTATACGCTGCTCACGCAAGAGCGCGTTGCACAAGCACACGAGAGAGGGCTCGCAGTTCATGCATGGACTGTTCCGTCCACAGAGATGGCACGAAAACTACACTCGATGGGTGTTGACGGTATTATTGTGGATGACTGGGATGTGTTTGAGTAGCAGTTTACTCTCCCGGCTGTAAACGGAATGTATGAACGGAGTCGTCAAAGGGATATTTATTGCACGTGAACAGGGTAGCCCAGCCGAACCGCAACAAACTGTAGAGGCGGTTGCTGATTGTGGCCTTCGCGGCGATCGATATTTTGATGACACAGGGACATTCTCTGGGCGTGAGATTGCAACAGATATCACACTCATTGAAAAAGAGGCGATAACAGCGGTTGAGCGAGAGTATACCATCTCGCTCGATCCCGGTGTTCACCGTCGAAATATCGTTGTCGAAGGTGTTGCGCTCAACCATTTCGTTGATCAACCACTCACAGTTGGAGGCGCAACAATGGTTGGGCATGAGCTCTGTGAGCCGTGTTCATACCTCGAACAGATGCTTGAACAAGAGGGTGTCTGTGACGCACTCATCCATCGTGGGGGCCTTCGTGGCCGCATTGTTGACTCAGGATCGATCGCTGTCGGTGATTCGGTCACGCCAAACGAGTAGTTGCGTTTTCAGAATCGATCGCGGCGTCCGCTTGCAGTCCACGGGTCAGTTGGTGCAGATAGTGGGACACGCGCGTTCGAGCCCCCGGTAATCGAGGTGAGTCGACCGCTGAACGCCCACCGTTTCTCGTCCCAACTCTCTTCGGTTGCCGCGGCGGCAACAGCAAGCTCTTGATCCCGGATGTGTGCAGCAATTGCAGCCGCAACCGCAGCTGCTTCGGCTTCGTTGGCTGTCGAAAGGCCGGATATCGACTGTAGCAGCGTCTCGATCGGCAGTTCGCTTTGACCGTTTGACTGCTGGTTAACTTCAGATGCGCCCGATTTTGAATCTGACTGTGGTGACATTAGATTGGAATATTTCCGTGTTTCTTATCGGGCAGTGATTTTCGCTTGCTAAGCAGCATTTCCAAATCATCAATGAGTCGTTTTCGTGTCTCTGGTGGCTCAATGACATCATCAATGAAGCCGCGGTCGGCTGCCGTGTATGGGTTTGCAAACTCCTCTCTGTACTCATCAATAAGCTCTTGACGCCGTACCTCCGGATCATCAGCCGCAGCCAACTCTCGACGATAGAGAATGTTGACCGCACCTTTTGGACCCATAACTGCAATCTCGGCACTTGGCCACGCATAGTTGACGTCGCCGCCAATATGTTTTGACGCCATCACACAGTATGCGCCACCGTAGGCCTTCCGTGTAATAACGGTCAGCAGTGGGACTGTTGCCTCTGCGTATGCGAACAACAGCTTTGCGCCGTGGCGGATGATTCCACCGTGCTCTTGCTCTGTGCCCGGCATGAAGCCTGGAACATCCTCAAAGGTGACGATCGGGATGTTGAATGCATCGCAGAAGCGCACGAACCGTGCCCCTTTTTCTGATGCCTCAATATCGAGCGTCCCTGCATTTACTCGAGGCTGATTAGCAACAACACCGACTGAGTGGCCGTTTAGCCGTGCAAATCCAATCACAATATTCTTTGCGAAGTTCTCATGCACTTCAAAGAACGACTCCTCATCGAACACACTACCGATGACATCCGTAACATCGTACGGCTTCCGTGGCTCGTTTGGAACGATCGTTTTCAGCGCGTCATCTGCACGGTCTGGGTCGTCCCATGGATCAATACGTGGCGGATTCTCAACGTTGTTCTGGGGAAGATATGAAAGCAGTAGCGCAATGTTATCGAGGGCTTGCTCTTCTGAATCAACAGCAAAGTGCGCGACACCGGAGGTCGAGGAATGGGTGACTGCGCCTCCAAGCTCCTCGAACGAAACCTCTTCACCGGTGACCGTTTTGATCACGTCAGGGCCGGTGATGAACATGTGGCTCGTATCCTTAACCATGAACGTGAAGTCTGTGATTGCAGGTGAGTAGACCGCACCACCTGCGCATGGTCCCATAATTGCAGAGATCTGTGGAACGACACCGCTTGCTTCTGTGTTCCGGCGGAAAATTTCAGCATAACCTGCAAGCGAAGACACACCTTCCTGAATGCGCGCACCTGCGGAGTCATTGAGCCCAATAACTGGGGCACCAACTTCCATCGCTTTGTCCATTACCTTACACACTTTTTCAGCAAAGACCTCACCAAGAGAGCCACCGAAAACAGTGAAATCATGCGCAAAGACAAACACTGTCCGGCCGTTTACTTCACCGTATCCAGTCACAACACCATCGCCCGGAGTCTGCTCTTCTTCCATTCCAAACTTGTGGTTTCGGTGTGTTCGGAACTGGTCAAACTCGTGGAACGTTCCCTCATCAAGGAAGTAGTCAATTCGCTCACGAGCCGTCATTTTCCCCTTCTCGTGTTGGGATTCAATTCGTTCTTCACCGCCGCCTTTTTCAGCCTCACGTCGGCGTGCACGAAGTTCGTCAATCCGGTCGTCCATTGTCATCTCGGACCACCCTGAGTCATTGTTGATAATGAACTACGAGATATGGCAAAAGGGTTCCGCAATCAGTTGTTTTTAAGTTCGACAGCTGTCGAATTATATGTTGCTTGTTTGCATAGTACATTTAAGAAATCATCAGATGCCAATCAGCAATGTTGGCTATCTGTCTAAAAATACTGTTCAATAAGAGTTTATATTGAACATCTATTTACAAAAGTTGAATAGAGTTATAAATCCGGTATCCTTGCGATAAGCCATGCCATCACGTGAGACTTGGGCAACGAGGATGGGGTTCATTCTCGCGGCCGTTGGGAGTGCAGTTGGATTAGGTAACATTTGGCGATTCCCGTTCCAAGCAGGAGCGGAAGGTGGGGCTGCGTTTCTCTTTGTCTATCTAGGATTTATTGCACTGATCGGGTTCCCAGCAATTCTTGTGGAGTTTGTCATTGGGCGACGAACAAAACGAAATCCAGTCGGTGCGCTCAAAGAGCTCGGAGGCGATCGCTGGAAGTACGTTGGCGGAATCTTCGTTGTGACTGGATTCGTGTTGCTTTCGTACTACAGCGTTGTTGCAGGCTGGTTCTTCCAATACTTCATCACCGGTCTGTTTGAGGGCTACACCGCAACAACACCTGAAGAACTTGGTGCCGCATTCGGTGCTGCCAGCTCTGGAACCTCAGCACTGCTCGCACATGCTGCGTTCATGATCGCCGTTACCGGTATTATTGTTGCAGGTATCCGAAGCGGAATTGAGATTGCAGTAAAAGTAATGGTTCCCGGCATTTTGTTCATTCTTCTTGGCCTTGCTGCATACGGTGCGTTTGCAATTCCGGAAGCCTCTCAAGCCTATGCGTATTACCTCCAGCCTGATTTCAGTGTCATTGCCGAAAACTGGCAGACACTTCTTCCCGCCGCTGCGGGCCAAGCATTCTTCACGCTCTCGCTCGGGATGGGTGTTATGATCACCTACGCGTCCTATCTTGGTGAAGATCGAAACCTTGCAGAAGACGCTGCGGTAATCGTTAGTCTCGATACGTTCATCGCAGTTCTTGTTGGGTTTGTTGTCTTCCCATTTATTTTCCAAGCAGGTGCGGATCCGACAGAGGTTGGTCCAGATGCGATTTTCGTGAGCCTTGCACAAGCATTTGCGACGATCCCGGGCGGACGGTTGCTTGGTGTTGTCTTCTTCGGGATGGTCGTTATCGCAGCATTGTCTAGCGCAATTAGTATCCTTGAAATGCTTGCATCCTATCTGATTGACGAATTTAAATGGGAACGACCAAAAGCCGCTGCTGCCGCAGGACTTGCGGTGTTTGTGCTTGGAATCCCGGTTACGATCGATCTGGTTTTCCTCGATCTCTTTGATGGACTCGCAGACAGTGTGCTTCTTGTGCTTGGTGCACTCCTTGTTGTCCTCTTCGTTGGATGGGTTATTCCTGAAGATGGGCTCGATGAGCTTACAACAGGGGTCGAAAATATTGGATCGCTTGGGTCGATCTGGCTGTGGGCGGTTCGGATCCCGATCGCCATCGTGCTCGTTATTTCGCTGTATCTCGGTGCAACGGGCTACCTAGAGTTCCTCGCAGATGACTTTCTTGGGTGGCTAAACGGCTAAATCGTCACTAAAACTCGTTTTTACGCCTCTCCGTACACTGGGACGGCTGCACCGCTTGTCACGGCGGCCGCATCCGAGCACAGGAACTGCATAACTCTTGCAACCTCTGTTGGTGTCACCCATGCGTCTTTCGGCGTCATCATCTCTCTGTTCATTGGTGTATCAAGGACGCTTGGCATCACGCAGTTTGCCCGAACTGTTCCGAGGTTTTCTTCGGCGATTGTCTCCGTCAAAATGCGAACGCCTGCTTTCGTCGATCGGTAGATTCCATCACCGTCACCACCTTCTAACCCTGATCGGGCAGAAACGCTCACGATCGATCCCTCACGCTCTTGAAGATGCGGAAGCGCGTACTTGGATGCAAGAAACATCGTTTTCAGATTAACATTGAACAAAAAGTCAAACTGATCCGTGTCGGTGTTCTCGATCGGATCACCACCACGCCAGGTACCTGCAATATTCAACAGATAATCGATATGTCCATGTTCAGAGACTACATCGTCGATCGTTTCCTGTACTGCATCTGGATCGGTGAAATCTGCCTGTCTAAAATCGATGTTCTCGTGAGCGTCTAGTTGTGCATCGTCGTCGTCGATCGACATGATGTCGCACGCAACAACAGTTGCACCTGCAGCGACAAATTCGGCAGCAACTGCACTTCCTAATGCACCGCATGCGCCAGTGACAACCGCAACGTCATCTGTGAAATCAAAGGATGCGTTCATACAATAACTCATGGTAGCATGGCGCATAAAACCACTCTGCGAAAATTGAGAGGTTAGCGAACTGATCGGTTAGGGCGTTATGACCAGCTTGCCAAAGAAACTATCCTCTAACACAGCACGCTGTGCGTCTGCAGCCTCGGACAGATCGTACGTTTGTGCAACATCGATCGAGACCCCACCTTCACCCATGAGATATGCAACCTTCTGAAGCGGTATTCGGAGATCGGGGGTGTTGAACATACTCATCATCGTCAGTTGGAGGTCTTTCGATCGAGCCGCCGAAGACTGTGTGAATCCAACGTTTGGGTCTTTTTCACCAATGCCGACAACACGACAGCCAGTGTTGGCAACGGCTGCATCGAGCTGGAGATACTCGTGCATTCGATGGTCAAGAACGACATCAACGCCACCGCCACTTGCTTCGATAACTGCATCCTCAAGGTCATCTCGGCGATAGTCTAGGACTGTATCTGCACCACGCTCGGTAAGCCGATCGTGATACTGCTCGCTTGCGGTTGTTACAACATTAGCACCCGCTGCGGCAGCAAGTTGGACTGCTGCATGGCCGACGCCACCTGAGCCACCGTGGATGAGACAGACATCCGCTGCTTGCAGGTTTGCATGGTCAATCAGTGCACGCCATGCCGTCACTGCCGCAACACCAGCACCACCAGCGGCGACTGGATCGACACCACCCGGTAATTTTGCGAGTCGGTCCTCTGGAACGGCAACATACTCCGCATAGCCACCGTAGTGGTCCTTTCCAATTCCGGTCCCATAGACGAGATCGCCAACTTCGTATCCCTCGACATACTCGCTAACAGTAGCGACTTCACCAGCGACATCGACACCCGGAATCATTGGCATGGTGAATGGCTTATACGATCCCTCTCTGAAGTAGGTGTCAACCGGGTTTACGCCTGCACCATGTACTTTGACGACAACACCGTGACCTGTCGCATCCGGCCGATCGATCTCGTCTACTTGTAAGACATCAGTACCGCCGTGTTCGTGGAATCGGACTGCACGCATGAAAACACGTACAACAGCGACTGAATTAAAATAGGAGGCTAATTACCTACTAACAATAGTTGACAATACGATTGTAGTGGTATGTTTCGGCAGTGTCCGGACTGTGAGCTTACACTTACGAAGGCGACCCCGTTGACGGCAATGCAGGGCGAGCGCGTCCGGCTCCGTACGGAAGATCCACGGAGTGGGTTTCTCGGCCGGCTTGGTGCAAAAGAGCGGGTCAACGTCACAGGTTATGTCTGTCCCGAGTGTGGACTCGTCCGGTGGTATGTAGATGAGTTCACCGATGAAGCGACCAGTTTGAGCCGGTAACAGCGGTACCTTTGTATATGCCCAAAAAATAGCCCCGTTATGCCCGCTGGAACTGCTATCCTTCTTTTGCTTATCGGATCACTTATTGGATCACTCGCACTCGCAGCATACATCGATCGCGAAACTGAAACGACCGTCAACATGTCTAGAGTTGCTGGAGAACAGAAAGCCCGCAAGGACAGCCAGACAGAGCCATCCGAAGACGGATCGACACACCGCTAACAATGAGCACCAACAGTACGAGTGCTCGAACTGCTTTCGCAGGCGTACTCCATCTTGTTGTTGCAATCGGATGGGGGCTCTTACTTGTGCTGTCATTTCCACAGCTACCACTGTCTTCGTGTTCACCGATTACTACCGCTACTGAACAAAGCGGCTTTGCTGTGCTGGGTCTCTCCGGATGGGCGCTTCAGTACACGCCCGACGGCACAGTCGTCTGTACTGAACCATTTTGGTCGCTTGCATTGCCAGTTGTGCTAGGAACTGTCGGATTACTGTTGATTAGCCGTCGGTAAGCATTTTGTACATGTTGACAATATTCATGGTGCTTGCTAACGCCTCTATTGGGAAGAATCGTTGGGATTTAAGCGTTGGACGCACCCGGATGTAAATAGATGAAGCTTCACGAATATCAAGCGAAAAACATCTTCGCTGACGCTGGGATTCCGGTACCGGAATCACAGCTGGCTGGGAGTGTTGAAGAAGTCGTCGAAGCTGTTGGGAAGATTGGCTTCCCGGCGGCGATCAAAGCGCAAGTACACGTCGGTGGGCGGGGCAAAGCTGGCGGTATTGCGATCGTCTCGGATGCAGATGAGGCGCGCGAGGAGGCAGACCGGATCCTTGGCATGGATCTGAAAGGGTACACCGTCAATGAAGTCCTCGTTGAGGCTGGCGTTGACTTCGTTGATGAGTACTATGTTGGGATTACGATGGACCGTGGTGCAGGCAAGCCGGTCGCAATGGTCTCGACCAAAGGTGGCGTCAACATTGAGGAGGTCGCAGAAGAGGATCCAGATGCGATTGCACAGGAGCATATTGATCCGGCATTTGGTCTTCACCCATACCAAGCACGCAAGGCAGTGTACGGTGCAGGCGTCCCGAAAGAATACGCCCGCGAAGTGTCTGGAATCCTCTCGACGCTGTATGAGCTATACGTTGAGAACGATGCAGCAGACATCGAGATCAACCCCGTGATGATCACGTCAGATGACGATGTAATTGCGGCGGACGCAGTGATGAACATTGATGAGGATGCATTGTTCCGACAACCAAAACTCGCTGAGATGGAGAAAGACTCCTATCAGGACGACCTTGAGCGCAAAGCCGGTGAGTACGGCTTTGATTACGTCCGACTCTCAGGTAATGTTGGAATTATCGGCAACGGTGCAGGGCTCGTCATGACGACGCTCGACCTTGTCGACTACTACGGTGGCAAGCCGGCAAACTTCCTCGATATCGGTGGCGGTGCCAAAGCAAGCCGCGTTGCAAACGCACTTGACATGGTGTTCTCCGATGAGAACGTTGATTCGGTCGTGTTCAACATTTTCGGCGGAATCACCCGTGGTGACGAAGTGGCAAAAGGAATCAACGAGGCGCTCGAAAGCTTCGATGAGATTCCAAAGCCAGTTGTTGTTCGACTTGCTGGAACGAACGCAAAAGAGGGAATGGAAATTCTAAACACCGACCTTGTGCAGGTCGAAGGAACGCTCGAAGAGGCAGTTCAGCGTGCGGTCAAAAACGCATCGGAGGTCGAACAATGAGCACGTTTGTTGACAATGACACAAAAGTAGTTGTACAGGGTATCACGGGTGGCGAAGGAAAGTTCCACACCCAGCAGATGATCGAGTATGGGACAAACGTCGTTGCAGGTGCCGTCCCAGGCAAGGGCGGCCAGGAAGTTGAAGGCGTCCCAGTGTACGACACCGTCGATGAAGCAGTTAAGGAGGAAGATGCGAACGCATCCGTTGTGTTCGTCCCACCCGCGTTCGCAGGTGACGCAATCTTTGAAGCGCTCGACACCGACCTCGATCTCGTTGTCGCAATCACCGAGGGAATCCCAACACAAGACATGGCAAAAGTCAACAAGCGCCTCAGCGAGGTTGACACCCGACTTCTTGGTCCAAACTGTCCGGGGATCATTACCCCAGGTGAGGCAAAGCTTGGGATCCTTCCTGGAAACATCTTCGAAGCAGGAAACGTCGGCCTCGTCTCCCGATCGGGAACACTTACGTATCAGGTTGTTTCGAACCTCACCGAGCGCGGTATTGGACAGACCACCGCGATCGGAATCGGTGGCGACCCAATTATTGGCACGTCGTTCGTTGATGCACTTGACGCATTCGAGAACGACGATGAGACGGATGCAGTCGTGATGTGCGGTGAGATCGGTGGCGAAGACGAAGAGCAAGCTGCTCGATTTATCGCAGAGAACATGGATACACCAGTTGCAGGCTTCATTGCTGGTCGAACGGCACCGCCCGGAAAACGCATGGGTCACGCAGGTGCAATCGTTTCAGGCTCCGGCACCGGAACCGCAGAGTCAAAAGTTAACGCGCTTAACGATGCTGGTGTCCCAGTTGGCGACACACCCGAAGAAGTCGCAGACGCGATCGAAGATTTCCTCTAATCTGCCGACATCTCGATCTGTTTTTTCAACTCCGTGAGCGTCGCAACTAGTTGCCGACGATTGTATCGTCTGATACCGGGGCCTGTAAGAAGTGAGCAGAGCGGCCATGAAAACGGCCCTGGAAGTTCGTATGTTGCACTGTAAGTAACTCTCGTTTGTGTGTCGTCCACCTGTTCAAACTCCCAGTCGATCGTTCCCGAGAGGTCTCCATGAAGTTCAAATGTGATTGCTTGGTTTGGAATATACGTTGTGGCAACGACCTCTCCTGTGAGACCGATCGGGCCCATTGCATAGCGATACGACGCGCGTTTTCCACCATTTTCAAGAATCGAAATCGGCTCCACCGACGATAATGCAGGTGTGATAACCGCTTGATTCCGTGGATCATCCATATACAAAAATACCTGTTCGATCGGTGCATCGATCGTCACACGTCCAGTGAGTGTGCTCATACCTCGCCATACGAGTGCACGGCACTTTGTTGTATGGTCAGTTACAGATACTGATCACGACACGATCGGCACATCTGTCGGCGGCAGGTTTTCCCACAGTAGACGCATGCACTGGCCTCAGTATCGTGTGTTCCGTTTGTCGAAAACAGTACTGAGAAGTCAAATTGTGGGGGTCGCACTGGCTCGCTTGTGTCACCATAGAGCTGTTCGATCAGCTGCTCATTTCGGATATACTGCATTCCATGCCAGAACCCGAGGAAAAGCAGTGTTGGGGCAGCGATGAGTACAGCTGCTGCAAGAAGCCGAAACATCATTTCAACGGCCATTACCAGCCATACGTGTCGTTCGTGTTAGTAGTTGTCGTGTGTCATAAAAACAGTCAGTGTTTGAGGACGGTCTCAAGCGCCTCAACCGACGCATCAACCGTTGCAATCTCGCCTGTACGCTGTTCTTTGAATCCAGAGCCAGTCCCGACGAGAACCACGTGATCGGTTGTGTTGAGCTCGCCAATCTCAACGAGTTGTTCTGTCGCTGCCAGCGTTGTTGCACACGCTGACTCGACGCTGATACCGCCTCGTCTTGCCAACTGGTTCCTTGCGGCGTGGATATCTTTGTCAGTTACAGCAAGGACCGAACCACCTGTTTCTCTTGCTGCAGTCAGTGCTCGTGTTCCACTTGGTGGGTCTGCGTTTGCGATCGAATATGCAATTGTTTCTCCAACGTCATCAGGAGACAGTGCAGTTGCGGTGGATGCACCATTCGTATACGCTCGTGCGATCGGCGCACACGCTGCAGCCTGCACAAAATACAGTCGTGGTACGGTCTCAATGAGTCCTGCCTCAGCTAGCTCACGCAGCCCCTTCCACGTTGCACTTGCGTGGCCTCCAGAGCTGACCGGGAGGACGATTGCATCGGGGGCGTCAGGAAGCGCCTTATTTTGTACAAACTCATGTGCGATCTCTAATCCCGTTGTTTTCTGTCCAGCAGTCCGGAGCGGAGAGTCGGAATTAACAAATGTAATATCATGTGTCTGTTCGAGCTCAAGCGATTTCTCATACAGTGCCCCGTACGACCCAGAGACCCTGACAATCGTCGGCCCAAACTGACCAATGTTGTATAATCGCTCCGGTGGGATATCATCGGGGACAAACACGTAACAGTCCAACTCAGTTCCTGCGGCACATGCTGCAGTGCTCATTGCCATGTTACCATGTGAGACGGTTCCGATCGCACTCACCCCATGTTCGACAGCCGCAGTCACACCAACAGCACTCCCACGGTCTTTGAAGCTCCCTGTTGGATGAAGCCCTTCATTCTTTAGATAGATCGCTGGGCCGATCGAATCGAGGGCTGCTAGTCGATGTAGTGGCGTTGCACCAACTGATGCCGCAATTCCAGACCGTGGCTGTGCTACTGGGAGCAGATCCTGATACGTCCAGATTGAGTCGATCGATGCTGAAAGTGAGAGCAGATCAGAATTCACGGGCGTGTCAAACCACAGTGGCTCCCCACAATCACACCGTTGTCGTGTGCGCTCCGTGTAGATTGAACCGCAGCGATAACATGAGAGCGAGTGTTCCATGCGTCACCTTGTCCGTGTGTTTATAAATGGACACGGTTCATGAGATGTATTTTCCGAGAGTCGTGTGAATTGTTGTCGCAGACACCAGTGTAACCTGGTGACAGCGTTGTCCGCGAGCAGTTATACTGTTCGCACTCCAAAACTGGTACGTACCCAGATTACCGTATCGGGCACCACATCAAACAGTTATACACATGTCTCAACAAACTAAAACAGATTACATAGATGATGTATCGATCGATAATTCCCTTGATTCGCTTCCATCAGACGACGAAATTACAGCCACGGTTGATGCGCTGACAGAACACGGCTTTGTCGTGGAAGTTGTCGACTCCACAGACGAAGCACTTGCGCTGCTAACTGATGCAATTCCTGCAGGAGCATCGGTTATGAACGGGCACTCGACAACGCTTGAAGAGATTGGGTTCATGGAGTATGCTGCTGAGGGAGACCACGAATGGGAGACACTCAGCGATGAGATCTGGTCGATCGACGATGACGAAGCCCGTGAGGATGCTCGCCGTGAATCTCAGACTGCAGACTACTTCCTTGGAAGCGTTAATGCAATCTCACAGACTGGTGAACTCGTTGCAGCGGATGCCTCAGGCAGTAGAATTGGCGCATACCCGTTCGCTGCTAAGAATCTGTTCTTAGTGAGCGGTGTCAACAAAATTGTTTCAGATCTTCAAGCAGCGCTCGACCGTGTCGAAAACGTTGCCTACCCGCTGGAGAATGAACGAGCACAGGAAGCATATGGTGTTGAAAGCATCATTGCAAAACAGCTGATCTATCGATTTGAGGGGACCGAAGGCCGAACAACTGTTGTCCTGATCAACGAATCACTCGGCTACTAAAACCATCTACGGTCGGTAGTTTCTCATATCTTCCCCGAAGTTGATTAACAGAGAGAGGTCCGTCTTTCGAAATGGTAACCAAAGTTGCACGGCTCATCGAGAGTTATGAATTGAATGGGCGAGGCGAGGAGTTAGAACAGCGATGGATTGGTGACGGGTACGAGCGTGAGAGTCTCCGATCACTCGCAGATCGATTTAACAGTTGGCTCCTCGAGAATCGGATGCAAGATGCAGGACTTACACCACTTGACGGGGAGGTGGAAAATACGTATCGGCTTCTTACTGATGAAGGTGTAAGTGCAGGGATGCGGACACAAGCAAGACGCCGTCTCGAACGAGCAGGTATCGACATTGAAGAGCTACAATCGGATTTTGTCTCACATCAAGCGGTTCACACGTACCTCACAAAGACACGAGAGTCAGAGCGGCCATCGAATAAATATTCACCTGAAGAGCGGATCGAACGCGATCGAGAGACAATCAAACGGCTCGTAAGCCGTCTGACTGCAGTCGCGGAAAATACGGTGGACCGACTAGACACGGCTGAAAAAGTACATGTTGGTGCAGCATCCGTATTGGTAGATGTCTCAGTGTTGTGTGAAGACTGTGGTGGTCAATATACACTTGATCAGCTCTTAGATCGTGGCGGCTGTGACTGTAACCTTCAACACGAGTGAGTAGTAGCGGTTCGGTCAGTACGTTGATGACGCTGCCGAGCGTAATGAGCGTATGAGCACGCTTGTATCGAATCGTTCGGGTCTTGGATCAGACGATATTGGTGGTCTCCTTCTGTCGATCGTCGCAATAAACCTCATTGGCTCAAGCGGTGTTGTATTTACATCGCCAGGAAGTGCATGGTTTCAGTCGCTCACGCTCCCATGGTTCTACCCTCCGTCCGTATTATTTGGCATTGTATGGACTGCGCTGTTCACACTGATGGGCATTGCACTCTATCTCGTGTATCGAACTCCAGACAGCAAAGCACGGACGAACGCACTTGCGCTATTTGGTATTCAGATGGTTGTCAATGTTGCATGGTCACCTACGTTCTTCACGCTTGAACGGCCTGATATCGCACTCGGGGTGATTGTCGTGCTCTTTGGACTGATCGTAGGCACAATTCGATGGTTTCGAGTTGTCGACCGGCGAGCAGCGCTCCTCTTGGTTCCGTATCTGTTTTGGGTCGGATTTGCGACACTGTTGACTGCATCGATCTGGTATCTTAACGCACCGTTCTGATTCGAGCCTTCCTATAGCAGATCAAACTCATCGTTGAATGTTGTGAGCGTTGCCGCTAGTACTCCGAGAATCACCGGTCCAACAAACAGCCCAGTAAAACCGATCGTGTACACACCACCAAACACACCAACAAGAATGATTGCTGGGTTTAGCCGCACTTGTTGGTCAATAAGAATTGGGCGTGCGTAGTTGTCGATCATGCTAACGATCGCAACACCATAGATCGCCAGTGCTGTTGCCCCAACTGCATCACCAATCAAAAACAGATAGACCGCTGCTGGTCCCCAAATTAAAAATGCACCAATTAGCGGTAACAACGCGAGGATGATCATCACAAAGGTCCAGAAGACGACGTTTGGAATTCCAACGACCCACATACCAATGCCGGCAACAATCCCTTGAATGATTGCCACTGCGATGTGACCGATGACAACGCCACGAACCATCTGGTCTATTTTGGCGAACAGCCGATCGGTCACCGGATCCGGAAGCGGTGTCACGTCATGAATCCATTCGACAAAACGATCACCATCTTTGAGTGTATAGTAGACTAAAAAGAGCACAAGCGCAAAGCCAAGCGACATTTGTAAGCCGACAGTTACAATATTTGAGACGCTCCCAAAGAGCACATCAAAAACAGACTCACCAAGCGTCGTCAACTGAATTTCTAAATCAACCTCGTATCCCGTTGAATCAAGAATTGCGGCTTCAACTTCAGTAATATCTAGCGCTGTTTCCCCCTGTGTTAGTTCAATCACATCTTGGTAGAATACCGTTGAGATGTACAATACCGGAAGAAACACTGCAACTGATGAGGCCCCAATGAGTGCGATCGGTGAGAGTATAACTCCGAGATACGGTACCAACCGCTGGTGAAGCGGATAGAGAATATATGCAAGTATCACCGCACCGAGGACATACTCAAGAAAGGGCGAAATAACATACAGCGATGCAATCGCAGAAAGCGCGATACAAATGAGGAGGAACGTTTGGGACCGATTCATACATCTATGTCAACAAAACCAAAAATAAAACCGTGTGCTTTCCGATGTGATTATGGCGGTTGCAAAGCTAAAACTCGTCATTCAGGGCGGAGAGGATATCAAATCGTTGTTTCAGCATCTTGTTTGAGTAGTTCTTCTGCTCGGTCGCGGTCTTCTGGGTAGCCAACATCGATTCGCCACCCATCAATACGGATTGCATCGATTGTCCGACCCGATCGAATCAGCAGATCGATCGCTTCACTGATTTCGTACTCACCACGGTTTGACGGTTGGACAAGGTGACAGGCATGAAAGATCGCAGGCGTAAACGTATAGAATCCAGTCATAACAAGGTTTGATGGCGGCTCCTCTGGTTTCTCAACCACGTCGGTAATTTCACCATATGCATTCGTATCACAAACACCGTATCTGCTTGCTTCTTCCCACGCAACCTCCTCAACGAGGAACGCAGCATCTGCTCTATCCTCTTGTTGACGTCTGACAACATCTCTGAGATTGGCATTAAAAATGTTGTCGCCGAGCATGAGCATGAAATCATCATCAATGTGTTCTCCAACAGTGAGCAGCGCGTGGGCTAATCCACTCTGTTTACGCTGATGTGCATAGGTGATCGGGATCTTGTTGAATTCATCCCCATAGTGGTCAATTATTATTTCTTTTTTATAACCGACCACGACAACAAACTCGTCGGCCCCAAGCGATGCAAGCTGTTCAAAACAGTGTGTCAGTATTGGCTTCCCGTTAATTTCGACCATCCCCTTTGGTATCTCGTCTGTAAGTGGTCGAAGCCTCGTTCCTTTCCCTGCCGCAAGCAGCACTGCTTTCATATTTATGGAGTATCAAGCGATCGCTAAATACTTTCAGCATCTCAGCGTCAAAGACAGAAGAATCAAACTACCCAACGTACGTATATCATGTATGCGTGTGAGTATCGTCGGCAGCGGCTACGTCGGAACGACGATCGCTACGGCATTTGCCGAGCTTGGTCACGAGGTGCTTGCGGTTGATATTGATCAATCTGTTGTTGATACAATCAATCGTGGGGAGTCTCCAATCCATGAGCCAGGAGTCCCAGAACTACTTGCAAAGCACAGTGGCGATCGAATTCAAGCGACCACGGAGTATGACCAAATTCTCAATACAGATGTGACATTCCTTGCGTTATTGACGCCATCAGACGAGAATGGGCATATCAACACCTCATATATTGAGGCCGCTACCGAATCGCTTGGTGATACGCTTGCTTCAAAAGAGACGGCGCATACGGTGATTGTAAAAAGTACCGTTATTCCAGGAACAACAGAAGACGTCATTGCGCCACTGTTGGAGTCCGCATCTGGGAAGACTGTCGGTAAGGAGATTCACCTCGGCATGAATCCGGAATTCCTCCGTGAAGGTTTTGCACTGGAAGATTTCCGAAATCCAGATAAAATTGTTCTCGGTGCCGAAACACCGCGTACGCACGATCAGATGGAAGCCGTGTTCACACCCCTCATCGAGCAGGTTGATACACACGTTATCCGAACCGGCATTCGAGAGGCAGAGATCATCAAATACGCAAATAACGCATTCTTAGCCACAAAAATCAGCCTCATCAACGAACTTGGCAACATCTGCAAAGAGTACGACGTCGATACCTACGAGGTTGCTGATGCGATCGGCAAGGATGATCGGATCGGTGAACGGTTCCTTGCAAGCGGGGTCGGTTGGGGTGGCTCCTGCTTCCCAAAAGATGTTGCTGCACTCATTGCAGCCGCACGTGAGAAAGGCTATGATCCAACACTGCTTTCTGCGGCTGTTGAGGTCAATGCTAAACAACCAGCACGGATGCTTGAGTTGCTTGCATCCCACACTGACCTGTCCGGCAAGCGAATTGCGGTGCTTGGGCTCTCATTCAAACCGGGAACGGACGACATTCGTGGCTCCCGTGCGGTTCCAATTATTGACGAACTCCTTACCCGTGGGGCAACTGTCGTTGGGTACGATCCAGTCGCAACAGCAAACATGCGAGAACAATATCCAGATCTCAGCTACGCAGACAGCGCAAAAAGTGCACTCTCTGGTGCGGATGGTGCTGTTGTTGTCACTGATTGGGACGAATTTAGTGCGATCGATGCTGAAACGTTTGGAACGATGGCACAGCCGATCGTTATCGATGGGCGGCGAATAATCGACCGAAAACAGATTGAGTCAGTTACGAACGGACGATATGAAGGACTAACGTGGTAGGTCTAGTCGTCTCCAACGACAACCGCACCCTTCATACCCAACGCAACATGAGGGGTACATTCGTACTGGAATACACCCTCATCTTCGAACGTATATTCAAATGTGTGGCCTGCTTCATCCACAGTTTCGCTTTCAAACACATCATCAACCTCTGCCACGTTGTGTCCACCTCCTTCTCCAGTCCACTCGAACACGACGGTTGTTCCGGGGTCGACTCTGATTGCTGCGGGGTCAAACAGCAGTCCATCACTGCCAGCACCAACTGCTACGTCTACGGTATCCTCACCACGAAGATCGGCTGTCCCATCATAGTTTTCAACATCATCGAACCAGTCACCGTAGTCTGGCTCTGGTGGTTGGTCACCGTTTCCGTTTCCATCTTCGTCTTCTCCACCACCGTTTCCTGGGTCCACGCCATTTCCATTATCTTCATTTCCAGCACAGCCTGCAAGCGCAACTACGGTGGCACTTGCAGCAACAGTTTTAACAAACGCTCGTCTATCGAGTAACTCCCCACTCATTACATGCACTCATAAGTGTTGTACTCGGATAAGCCGGAGTACCGTTCTACATACGTGGTAATCGACCATGGATATATGTTGCTGAGACCCTTAGCTATCCGGAGGTACAAGTACGTCTCTCGACACGCAAACGGACACGTTTAATTTTCACGCATCAAAACTGTATAACAATGCCCCGTCGCTCGACAGTGGATGATTCGCCACCCGAGAGTGGCGTCATTTTAGATGCACTCGGCGACGACGCAACCAGAGATATTCTTGAGACGCTTACTGAACCAATGACTGCAAGCGAGCTCTCGGATCGATGTGAGATTCCACTCTCTACAATGTACCGAAAGCTTGAACGTCTCACTGACGCATCATTGCTCGTAGAGCGCACACAAATCAAACGCAACGGGCAACACACAACGCGATATGCTCGAAACTTTGCGTCGGTGAGCGTTGAACTTGATGCGGAATCCAATCTTTCAGTTGTGATCGATCGGCCTGAAGAAACTGCAACCGCCGATCAGCGTCTTGAAGAGCTCTGGGCACAGATCAAGGAAGAAACTTAGAGGATCATACCAATGTATATAGATATCCTACTGATTGCAACGAAAACAACGATCCTATTGCTCGGTGGTAGCATCGCATTCTTTGCATACAAGGCATATCGACGAACCGGAGATCCATCACTACGAGCGTTAGTAGTTGGGTTCAGTTTTGTGACACTCGGTGCATTACTCGGTGGCATTGCTGATCAGCTGTTGAATGTTGAACTGGCAACAGGTGTCGTCATTAATAGTGCACTCACAGCGATCGGCTTCGCAGTTATTGTATACGCGCTATTTCTTGAATAAAATAAACAAACTACCTGTAGGCCGTGTTCGGGGACCAGTTGACTTCGCTACGCGGTACGCTCTATCCGCCACGTCGTGGCACCAGTGTATGACCATTTTTCAATAGTGAGATCAGTCGCTGAGTCTTGGAGTTTGACAATCAGTGCACCGATCTCTTTCGCCGACAAGCCAACATCGTCTGCAATAAATTTGCTTTTGAAATACATTTCGCCGTTTTCGGCCTTCTGCCGGAGATACCGAAGGAGTCTAGCCTCTTTTTCCTGAACTGTCGGGTTTGGGTTGGTTGTAGCGCTCATTGTAGTAGACTTCTTATTGATTATGATTGTGTCCGACGATTAGTGCAAGTATATTTGCTCCAAACAGCCCGAAAAACAGCAGGGCAGTAGCAAGTGTCAGTTCCGTAGTTAACAGTGGTAGGTATGCGAACGGAAGCACGATCGCGAGCCAAAAGCTTGCAAATCGAATACCGCGTGCTGCACGAACAGGCAGGTAGTTGACGGAGTCTGAACCACCTTGATGATTCATCGACGTGTTTGATTCCAGTTGAGTTGCGCTTGCCATGGGAGGAGTCACCGTGTACATTTCAGAATAAGGTGAGATAACCACATATAATACGGTGAGCGTTACTTTGGCTTCAGGTTGATTAACCGTAAAACGCTATTGTTCACCACAATTCATAAGCGCTTCAAAAACGATTAGAAATTTTATAACGCTTTTTAAAGCCATATTATCCGGTGTATGTATACACTGAAGTTGCTATGTCATCGATCGCTGTGGGATCGATTCAGCAGTATAAAACTGCCCATGGAATCCAAATGGGAGTGTTGTTGGGAGCATACCACGTCCATACTCTGATAGATCGGCCCCAGAAATCAGAATAAGTCCGCTTCGTTCAGTATCTGTATCAAGCGCTGGAACGAGTAGTACACAGTCGTCTTCGGCTGTTGCTTCAGGCTTTTCAACAACAAGTGGTTCTCCTACAAATATACCATTCTGTGACCACTGTGTTGTTGTGCCTGTTTCGGTATCGACCTTTGTGATACAGTCTTGTATTTGATGTGGCTCCTCTTGCGTATGTCCTGCGCCGTAGAGGTACCGATACGGCTGACCGTTGTATGATTGGTATGCTATTGTCGGAAATTCTATCGGTCCAGTAGACAAACTGGTGTTTGTCACAGTAGTATTCACAAAATTCAGTGTGTACCGGTTAAGTCTTCCAGTCGGAATCGTAGCTCCGCTTTTTTGTAGCCTCTGTAGCGTCAGTGCATCAATAATTGCTGGATCATCGTAGGCAACTAGGTCTACAACTATTTTGTTATTATTTTGATTATATGCGTTCACGTGGTGGAACACAAAGAATGGGTCTGTCTCAAGCACCGAAACCACCTCATCCAACGCCCTATCAATTACAAAGAATCGTGTTGCCCCCGTCTCATCGTATTTAAAACAATTTCCGTATGTGTGCCCACGAAGCGCTCTCTTTGGCGAGAATCTAAACGGTGGCTCTGTCACAACAATATGAGTTGGTGTAAGGGTAAATGAATGAATATAGGCTGGTTGACTGACCGGAATCGTTGTAATAGTCCGTGTCTTTCCGGTATGCCATTCTGTCTCAAGAAGAACATATGAACCGCGGCGTCCAAACTGATATCCCAGTGTGATCACAACATCACGGCCGAAATCATACTGAACATGAGCTAACGCACCTGTAATATCCACGTCCGGAACGCGTGTGAGGCTGGAGTTCGTTTTGAGTGTTTGCTGATCGAATGTGACCGCACGTGCGGTCTCCGTAAGTGCACATGGTTCCGTTGATAAACCCCATCGATCGATGTTCACGACACAGTTATCTGTGAACCCACCGCGAAGTGTTAGATATATCCTTCGTAAAACTGAGTGGTCAATATTTGTCCCGAACTGGTCTCTGTAGAGTTCACCTTTTGTCGTTGCGTAATTGTACTCCTCACTCCGAAGAAATCGACCCGTAAACATAATTTCTCCCTCTGCGATTGCATACCGCCTCAGATACGCGAGCCCATCAAACCAGTGTGTGACCTCGCGTTCACCGATTTCAAACTTCCCGGGACCATTTCGAAGCAACACCCCAGAGAGCCAATCGGGAATGGTTCCTTCTATTGTGAGCGGTTCTTCATCGTACTCTTTGCTTATTGATTGTAATCCAGCGCTATATGAGGGATCCATATCGTTACTTCACTACAGTGGAGTGTAACTTAGTAGGTTGGCTGTATCAGAAGCTCTGTATAGTTATGTTTGGCTGCGTGGCAGATAGACACTGGGCTTGATGCTACCTGCTGTTGAATGTGTGATTATGGACACTCCTACTGAGCGTCATGATGAAATACGATCGATTGCTACCCGTGTTGGATCGCGACTACGGGATCGAAATGAAACTGTTTCGACTGCAGAGTCGTTGACTGGTGGGATGATTAGTGCAGAACTCACAGCAATACCCGGGTCGAGCGATTATTTCACACGTGGATTTGTGACATATGCCTACGACGCAAAGCGGTCTGCACTTGCAGTTCCGCGAGAGCTCCTTGATGAGCATGGTGCCGTTGCAGAGGCAGTCGCAACTCGGATGGCACAAAGTGCTCGCGACATAGCGGATACAACTTGGGCGATTTCTGTGACCGGCATTGCCGGTCCTGACGGTAGGACTGAAACGAAACCAGTTGGGTTAGTCTACATCGCAATCGCATACGCAGGGCCGTGGGGAACACAAACCTCAGCTGTTACCGCAGATCGATTTGTATTCGATGGCGATCGTCAGAGTGTTCGACACCAAACGGTCTACACGGCATTGGAATCGCTGGAAACTGCGATTACACGGTCGAGTCCTGATGAATAACCGTTGCAGCCGAACAACAGCTAGTTCGTCGAAATTATTTCAATGACATCTCGGTGCGTCAGTTCATGTCCTGAGCCGACCTGACGTTTACTTCTACAATCGATTCCATGTAGTAGCCCATCGCCAATATCAGAGTGTAGATGGTATGCAAAATCCTCTGTCGTGGACTGTTTTGGGAGAATGAAACAATCACGGAAAACCCCTTTTTCGTCTTTGCTCCCATTTGCAGACCCAGGGAAGATTGCCATACAACCAAGTTCATCAAATAGTGCCGTCTCAAGTGCAGTTTGTACCCCTGTGCCCCCGTATGAGTGGATAAACTCACGAATCTGTTCGAGGCCCGCCTCCTGTTCCGACGAAATATCTCCACGAATATCGAACGTATCTTCACCGGCGACATATTCGATTACACCTGCTTCTGCAGCGTTTTTGAGCGCTTTTTCGGCATGTGCACTTGCAGGAACGAATGTGAGATGGTCGTATGCAGGATCATTCGTAATCTCTTCCCAGTTTGCTGCTGCTTCTGGGGTATCCATCTTGTTCGCTGCGACAATCATCGGTTTTGTCCGTTTTCTAATCGATCGTGCCAACTCTTCTCTGTCTTCAGGCTCCCATGTTCCTGGCTCTAATGTAAGGCCCAACCCAAGAATGATCTGCTTAATTTCGTCTTTGTTTGTTCGAAATGCACTCATCTGCTCTGCAAGATCTTTTTCGATTTCGGCTTCTGCACCATGATATTTTGTCTCGAACTTTTCAATTCCTTTGTTGAGGATCTCCAGATACCACATGTCAAGTTCGTCCTCAAGAAAATCAATGTCTTCCCGTGGGTCGTGGTTCTCTGTTGGCTCACCCTCGATATCTGTTTTCCCAGAAAAGTCGACGATATTGACAAGCACGTCCGCTTCATTCAAATCTGTCAAAAATTGGTTTCCGAGACCTTTGCCTTCATGCGCTCCCGGAATGAGCCCTGCGACATCAACAAGTTTGACTGGGACAAACCGAGTCCCATCCTTACAAGTTCCAACACTTGGTGTGCATGTCTCTTCGAATTCAGGAGCAGCACACTCAACACGAACATACGCTTCTCCAACACTTGGGTCGATTGTCGTAAATGGATATGCGCCCTCTGGGACGTCGTTCATTGTTGCTGCATTAAAAAAACTGGATTTACCCACTGATGGTTTCCCGACCAAGCCAATTTTGTAACTCATTACCGAAACTGACCTTCCAACAGTCAAAAGCGGTTCTACCTGTCTGTGCTTTGTGCTAAGGTGCCATGCCGCAACTTGTAGCCGGAGGATTCTTTGTGCATTGTTCTCGAGTATTCGTATGACAGACCACTCGGATGGAGACACCTTCGGTGTTCAAATCCATCGGACCCTTAACGAGCTCCAGTTTATTGTCCAAGTTCCCTCAGATATTGACTCCGGGTGGACGGACCCCGATACATTTCAGACCCTCGTAGAAAACCACGTCTGGAACATCCTTGATCAGCAGGCGGTTCTTGAACAGATCGTATCTATGACTGAGCCCGGAGATACTGTGTCTTTAGGTACTATTTCGCTCCTTCCAAATGGGGACGTAACGTCACACTCGTTACAACTGGAGTAGATGTCTCTCTTCGAATGAAATGCAAAAAACCCCAAAGAGAGAAATCTCTCTTC
>NZ_JAKRVX010000007.1 GCF_023638035.1 Natronocalculus amylovorans
CTCGTGATCACGGAAACCAAAGGTTTCCGAACAACCTCGGGGCATTCTCCTTGCATTCTGTAAAAATGGGAACAGTGAAGACGTGTAAACGACCACGGGTCGGTGACTCGTGGAACTCTCGCTGTTTCCTTTAGATCAAAAATTGACACATATGCATTAGGTGAACCGAAGGAATTGCCGATCGTACTCCGGGTCGTCTTCTCGTGGATGCATTATTGTAAATGATGCTGGTGGAAGCGAAGCAAGTTCTGCTGGTAAGTCTTGAAGTCTATCATCCCACCCGATCTCACCCGGTCGTGTGGAGAGAACAGCAACAAAATCATCTTCCGTAGTCTCATCATTGAGTGTTTCCAATAGCACATCCCACCCAGAGATTGCAACAAACTCCATCGATGCCTCCGGTTCCACAAGACCGAACCGATGTTCATACTTTTCGACATCATCGTTAACCACAAGAATTCTCAGGGTAGTCCCAAGCTGTGCAGCAATCTTTTTTATAAAATGAACATTCTCGAAGAATCCTGCATGCCGATCGACACCAGATGGAATGACGACAAGGATTCTCTTTGTGGTATTAATTGGATGTCCAAGACGCGCAATGTGAACTGGCAGCGTTGTTTTCGACAGTACTTGGTCAATCACCGTACCAAACATCCGTTTGCTGAATGATTGGCTTCCATCCCAACCCATCAGAATGAGGTTCGATTGGACTTCAACAGCCCCTTGGACGATACCTGAGGCCGGGTTATGATTAATCCGCGTCTCAACATCGATTGGGACCTCTGCCTGATTACCGATCTTTTTGAAGCTATCGAGATCAGTACGGACACGTGAAACAGACGCTTCAAGCTCTTTTGATGATTGTGGCCGTACAACCGTCATAATATGTACTGGTTTATTTTTATTGTCTCCTTTGAGAACGAATGAATATTCCAAGAGGCGACGCTGGGCTTCAGCATTGTGTGAGAGTGGCAGGATAATTCGCGGGTCTGTGACCTCACTCGTATCTACTTCGACCTCTTTTGAGAGTGCAAGCTTCGAAGCGTACCGTTCGGTTAAAAATGGACTAATAAGTGCAGTTGCCAATAGCATGAGGACAACAGCATTTAATACTGCTTCCGAAAAGAGCCCGATATCGAACCCAATCAACGTAATAGCGAGTGCTGCAGCAGCCTGTCCGGTTGATAGCCCAAACATAAGCCCGAGCTCGTTTATATCATAGCCTTGAATTTTACTGACAACCCATGCTGCAACCGCTTTCATTACAACCATCACAGTAATAATAACAAATGCAACTTCTAGCGTTCGTACTCCATCAAAAATAACGGAAAAGTCGACTAACATCCCAACGTGAATCAAAAAGAATGGGATGAATAGGGCATTACCGACGAACTCAATCCGAGTACGAAGAATACCACCTTCTGCGATGAGTCGGTTCAACGCAATACCAGCAACGAATGCACCGAGAATTGGAGCGATATCAAGTACTTCTGCAAAGCTTGCAGCAGCAAAGAATATCGTCAACACAAGAAGGAACTCAAAATAGCTCTCCTCACTTAGGTTTTGGAAGAACCACCGCGCAACTGGGGGTGCAAGGTACCATGTTGCGGCAAACAATAACAACACAGAGCCAAAGATCTGGATAAATAACATCGGACTAAGACCACCTGCAACGGCACCAGTAACCACTGCAAGAATAACTAATGCGAGCGTGTCAGTGAATAGTATACCGCCAAATACCGCAGTGACTGCTTTATTTTTAGTAACACCATACTGGTTTGCAATCGGGTATGACAGGAGTGTGTGAGATGCAAAAACCGCAGCAAGCAAGACGGCAGCCCAAAACTCAAGATTCAAAATGATAATACCAGCAGCAGTCCCGACAAAGAACGGGAGGAAAAAGCTAGTCAGACCAAAAATTGCTGCTCCTTGTGGATCTTCAGAGAACCCTTGAAGATCAAGCTCCAGACCAACGGTAAACAATAGATAGATCAATCCAACTTCGCCCAACAAAATAATCCCATCACTGTGCGCTACAAGCCCACTCCCACCGGGACCCAGTAACGCGCCCAATATTACGATTCCCACAATACCCGGAAATCCAACGCGTTTGATTAGGAGCGGCCCAATAAAGAATGCTGCAATCGCAAGCGTGAAAACATAAACGGGCTCTTCGATCGGAAAGCTATAAAATGGTATTAGGCCGGTAAGAGACATGCTCATGGATAAATAAGTGTCTGTCAATATTTTCTCGGTGTAATTAAAAATTCTTGTTTTAATCTGAAGAATATGAAACATATTCATTTATCATGGCCTCTAACTATCCGTTGGTGTTTTTCGAAGTACAATGTCTCATTTTGTATTGGCTTTTCCAGACAAAACAAATATTATCGCGAGATGTCACCATTTCTGCAGTAAACTATTGAGGCATCGTGTCTTCCACCTTGAATTTCTGTAGGTTCCTCACTCGTATTTCATTTGGGTCGTAGTCCCCATTCAAGAAGGCTTCGAGGTTGTCTGTCAACTGGTTGGCAGCAAGGAGATCGGGAACGATAACATACGTGGCCCCACGTTCAATAAGGCTAGCCGCCATGGGCAACGTTCGGGTCCGGACGATGACATCGACAGTGCCCGGAAACGACAAGAGGTATTCGGTAAGCGGCTTCAATCCGACGGTAGAGATAACTAATCGTGCATTTTCAAGATTAGACACGTCTATTGTTTCCGACTCCATAGCATCGCCGAATACGTAGGCATCACAGTCTCGGAGCTCGGAGAGCACCTGTGGGTTGTTGTCTATTACAACATATGGTTGATCGATTTTTCACAGAACTTGACTAACCGTCGCCCTTGCCGACCATATCCGACGATGACAACGTGGTCAGAGATATCGTCCGGAACGGAGTTCCAGTCATCAACATCATGATACGGTCGCCCAAGCCAGTCTCGGCGAACCATGGCTCGGTAGATCTCCTCGTCATAGACGTGAGTGAAGTTCGAGAGAATCATCGACACCGCGGCTGCAAGAATCATCGCCTCGAAAATCGGTCCAATCAGCAGTCCGAGGACAAGCGCTTCGATGGCCACAATAACACTGAACTCACCCACATGGTCTAGGTCAAGCCCCGTAATCATTGCTGATCGTCTGTCGTAACCGCTGTATACGAGCAGGGCAACGGTGACGATCGGCTTGATTACAACGGTTAGTATCACAAGTCCAAGTGCGATCGTCTTTGGAAGCGGGTATATGACAATCCCTCAGATGGCAAAGATTGGGTTCGTATTAACCCTTCCAGCAATACTCGTTATTTCTGTGTTCGCAATCTGGTGGATTCCTCTTGTGTGGAGCTAAGTAAACCAATCTGTACATTATACAACGATTGGTTGTGTTACATCTCCAATCGACGTCTGTGAGGGCTATTTGTAGGTTTCAACAGTCTCCACCCCTGCTTTTGCAGGTTGGTTTTGTTCGATCTGAGTGCCCGGCGATACTATATCATTCACTTTTTTATCTTTAATTTCGGTTGGCACGACTTTTTGTGTGACACGGAAATGAGTAGTCGGCGAAACGATTGCCCAAAATGCTCCGGCAGCATGGATAATCGGCACGATAGGTATACTAATCAATAGCAGACCCAATACACGGAGACGTTCACCAGAGTACCAGTAGCCGAGGAAAGCCCATCCAAATAACCCAACAATTTGGAAGATGACCAACGCACTGAACATCTCTGGCCAGAACACCACTGATACGGGTGTAACGAACGGAACTAGCAGTAACGGCGATATAAATACCAACCCCCACGCTGCATTTCGAAGCAACGACAACAGTCGGTACCGATATGGAAGCAGGTGAGAATCGTTGGCTGCACCAGAGATCCATCGGCGACGCTGGTGAATCATTTCACGGACCGACGGCGGTGATTGGTTCATCGCGTGGACGCGAAGAAATGCCATATCCCGATCTGAATCTGCAAACGCGCGCCAAATGAAATTTGTATCCTCGGTGACCGAATCGACATCCCACGTAATATCGTCTTCAACAGTTTTTCTGACCGCAAAGCCACCACCCCACGCGTACAGCGGGTACCGGAACTTGGGAAATGTTGATTGCTCGAATTGGAAGCCCATCCGGAAGATCTCTGCTAAATATGCAAGCCAAGACTTACTCCGAACCGGATGTTCTGAGAGCTGGATAATATCCGCATCCGGTAGACCATGGAAATCCTCAAGGATTGTATCCTCGTCAAGGTAGAGCACGTACTCCGCATCGCATGGAACTTGTTGACGAGCCCACTCTATGGCACGGCCTTTACGGGTGGCGGCACACGAAAAATCCTCTGGAACGGTATGGACTGTTGCCCCCTGAATGCTGATATCACGCTCAGCAATCACACGAATAGCTGCCAGTCCGTCAGGAAGTGCATCAACTGTTGCTTGCACCACATCCTCGGAAGCGATCGTCATGATGCGAACTTCCACGTCTTCTAATCCGTACGTAAGTGGGCTCTGTGGTGTTCGACCCACTAATAACAGCTCGAATAGCCAGTACATTGTCGCAATAAAGAATATCAGTAGTATTGTCCAAACTACAACAGAAAAGGCAAGATCAACAAAAGGCAATGCTAATATATCATTCACATGATCTGAATTGTTTTGAGAATATAAAAGCATTACTTTTAAATGCCATTTATTCTCGTTATGCAAATACATCTCCCGAAGGTGTAAAAAATTGTTTAGAATTGTGGAAGGTCGCTGCTGTCGGTGTGTAAATTAGATCAAGTGAAAAACCACTTCGCCCAACAAATTATAACACCAGAAAGCCAGTAACTACGACTACACTACCGTATGTGGTACAGATAGAGCGTTCTTGAGGCGGGGAGTGAACAGAAGGAGCGACCAGTATGAAACGGTTCCGTAGATATTTTTCTACCGTGAACTGTATCGGTGGATTCGTGACTTCTCTCACGACGAAAGTCGTGGGTTTTCTCGCCTAATCTGTACAATCGGTTAAAAAAAGGAAATCGTGTCGTTATTCGAGATCGAAACGATCGAGAGTCATGACTTTACTCCATGTGTCAGCAAAGTCCTGAACAAACTGTTCTTCACCGCCTTCAGCAGCGTATACCTCTGCGATCGCACGAAGCCGAGAGTTCGATCCGAAGATAAGGTCGACGCGGGAGCCGGTGAACCTTGTCTCACCAGTTTCGCGGTCGCGGATGTCGAAGGTGAGTTTATCCTCGTCGGTTGCCACCCATTCGTACTGCATATCAAGCACGGTTTTGAAGAAGTCGTTGTTCAACGTCTCCGGCTCGTCGGTGAATACGCCAAGCTTGGAGTCTTGGTAGGTGACATCGAGTGCACGGAGACCGCCGACTAGCGCCGTCATTTCGGATGGTGAGAGCGCCAATAGGTCCGCCTTATCAACCAGTAGCGCTTCTGGCGATCGGTTCATATCGTCACCCTCTGTGTAGTAGTTACGGAAGCCATCAGCATCCGGCTTCAGCGCCTGGAACGATCCAATATCTGTCTGTTCTTGGCTGGCGTCGGTTCGCCCGGGCTCGAATGGAACGTCGATATCGTATCCAGCGTCAGCTGCTGCCTGTTCGATCGCTGCAGTACCGCCGAGAACAAGTAAGTCCGCCAGTGAGACACGTACATCATCAGTTCGGGAGCTGTTAAATTCATCTTGGATACGTTCGAATGTCTCAAGTACGCTCTCAAGTTCAGCAGGTTCGTTGACTTCCCAGTTCCGATGTGGTTTAAGACGGATTCGCGCTCCGTTTGCGCCACCACGTTTATCGCTGTCACGGTATGTTGAAGCTGAAGCCCAAGCTGTTTTGACAAGCTGAGAGATTGATAGTTCTGAGTTAAGGAGTTCAGTTTTGAGTTCTTCAATCTCGGATTCTCCAATTAGTTCGTGGTCGATATCAGGGAGTGGGTCTTGCCACAGCATTTCTTCATCCGGGACTTCCGGGCCAAGCAATCGCTCTGTTGGACCCATATCACGGTGAATTAGTTTATACCATGCCTTCGAGAAGGCCATCCCGAACTCCATCGGGTTTTCTTGGAACCGTTCGATAATCTCTCGGTACTCCGGATCACGTTTCAGTGCGACGTCAGTCGTCAACATCATTGGGGTAGCACTGTCCGAAGGATCGTGAGCATGCTCTGCGGACCCACTTAGTTCTCCGTCTTTTGGCCGCCACTGCCATGCACCACCCGGTCCTTTATGTGGTTCCCACTCATAGTCAAGCAGGTTGTCGACATATTCCATGTCCCAGCTGATCGGTGACTGGGTCCATGGTCCTTCAATACCACTGGTAATCGTGTCTGCACCTTTGCCCTCACCGTAATCGTTCTCCCAGCCAAGCCCTTGCTTTTCGATCGCAGCTGTTTCCGGTTCAGCGCCGAGGTGCTCATCTGAACTTGCACCGTGAACTTTACCGAAGGTGTGTCCACCAGCAATGAGTGCAGCAGTCTCCGCATCATTCATTGCCATTCGATCAAACGACTGTCGAATGTACTTTGCCGATTCAAGTGGATCTGGGTCCCCGCCTGGACCTTCTGGGTTGACGTAGATCAGCCCCATGTGATCCGCAGCGAGATCGCCGATGAGAGTACCCTCCTCATCATGGCGTTTGTCTTCCATCATCTCTTCTTCAGGACCCCAGTCAACACCCTCGTCCGGCTCGAATACATCTTCGCGACCGCCACCGAAGCCGAACGTTTTGAATCCCATTGATTCCATCGCAACATTGCCGGATAGAACAAGAAGGTCTGCCCATGAAAGCTTCCGACCATACTTTTGTTTGACTGGCCAGAGAAGTCTCCGTGCCTTATCAAGATTTGCGTTGTCAGGCCAGCTGTTTAGCGGTTCAAAACGTTGTGTACCGCCCGATGCACCACCACGCCCATCACCGGTTCGGTATGTACCTGCGCTATGCCATGCCATCCGGATAATAAGTGGACCATAGTGACCGTAATCTGCTGGCCACCACTCTTGGGAGGTTGTTAGTACATCTTCGATGTCCGATTTCACCTCATCAAAGTCGAGCGATTCAAACGCCTCTGCATAGTTGAAATCCGCCCCATATGGCCCAACATCGCGGGCATTCTGATCAAGAGCGGCCAAATTCAGCTTGTTCGGTTTCCAATCTTGGTCTGGTTCTTCCATAAACTAGATACTTATTTTTAGCCTGATAAACTTTCTCTAAGAGCAATGGAAACTTTGATAAAGACAAAAAAATAAATGTAATGGGGAATATTACCAATCCTCCATTTGTAGCTGCTCTCAACGGAATGTGTAGGTGTACGATGATTCACTTACGAATCGAGTTCGGAGACGCGAACCCAATCAATAACAAGCTGCTCCGTCCATGGTTGCGTGAGGTCTGCTTGCCCGATCCGATTCACATGGTTCGAAAAAACAAGCCCAAATGGGCGAGAAGCACCAGTATTGAGTGTTTCAAGCATTTCTGTTGAGGATGATTGTGTTGCGACATGTGCCTCATTAAAATACCATTCAATCCGATCGTCGAACCATGCACAGCCATATCTATTGAAACTCCCCGTAAGATCGATCCCAGTATCGATCGATGAGGGGGCGTCTTCGTGTGTCTCCCTGTCGTTTGGTTCCCCTGAAGCGCTCCAGTGAACATTAACATTCATCGATTGCCGTTCGCTTTGCGGATCGGTTCCCCGCTGAAACAGCTCTACAATATCGATTTCAGGTGGCCAGTTGGTGTTCGCTGGATGCATCCAGAACGCAGGTAATACACCAGTTCGAGCCGGGAGTTTGAGTCGGGCTTCTACGTATTGACCCGGAGACGGATCGATTGGAATGCCCACAGGTGGATGATGAGGCTCTTCGCCAACACTCGAGTTGATCACCCCCTGATAACAACCGGATGGACCAGTCCCCTCCGATTCTATCTCTAAGATACACTGCCCATCCTCCACAAAAACATGATCTGAACTCACCGTTGCGTCATCATCAGGAATCCACTCTTCGCGATCGATAAAACCCACCCCCCACCGGTCGGTATCAAAATGCTCCCAGTTTTCTTCAACAACAACTGTCCAGTCTCCATCCGGCCCATCAGCCGGTTGCGTCGTATCTGACATTGATCCTCTTCGATCGCTTCTAAGACACCCCGCTACAGAAGATACTCCAACTGCGGAAAGCATCGCTCGACGGGTGATTCGATCGGAGCTCACTACACAGTAGTTCACCAGTTTAGCATATAAATCTCTGCTGCCGATGGAAGCAGAATATCTCAGAATCTGACAATCAAGAATTCCAAGCAGTATTACTCGTTTGAAAATATTTCATCGACACCGCCATCCGAAATAAGTATACCTTCTCCATCGTGGTTTTCGATGTCGCCCTCTTCGAGCCACGGGTTAATCTGCTCGAGCTCACTGTGTGTGATTAAATCCTTCTTCGGAGCCACTTTTTCAGTGACAGCGAACGTCTGCACGGGTGATACCCAGCCCCATAACGCGCCAACAGTATTGAGTACAACGAGAAGCGGTGTGAGCGGGAGTGCAAGCAGCGTAATCCGTTCGTGGTTTATGTAGACAATTACGCCAACCAACGTGATTATGAACAGCATTGAAAATGCAATAAGCGATCCAATCAGATACGACGCTGCCTGTGGAACGTACTGTGGAAAGAGGAACAATAGCAGTGATACAAACGGAATCACTGGCGAAAGTGCCCATGCAATCATTCGGAAAGAGAGAAATACCCGGTACCGGCGGGGGAGAAGGCCAGACGAATGTTGTGTCCCAGAGAACCATCGACGACGCTGACGAAACATCCCTCGAATTGTCGGTGGTGCCTGATTTCGGAATTTTGAATTGAGAACACGGAAGTCTACATCGCCTTCTTTGACCGCACGCCAGACGAAATTCGTATCTTCGGTAATGGTTTTTGCGTCCCACGTAATTTTATCCTCTAATGACTTTCGGACCGCAATACCACCACCCCATGCGTACAATGGATATTTGAACCGGCCAAATGCTCGCTGCTCGTATTGATATCCGATTCGGAACGTCTCCGAAAGGTATGCGATCCACGACCCTGTGAAAATCGGCATCTCGGTTATTTGGATGATGTCTGCATCAGGTAAGCCTTCAAACTGCTGGACAAGGGTATCTTCGTCAAGATACAGGATGAACTCTTGTGTACATGGGACGTTTCGGCGTGCCCACTCAAGAGCTCGGCCTTTGTGAGTTGCATCACACGCAAATTCATCAGGAACCACGTGCACTGTTGCACCAGTTATCTGAATGTCTCGTTCGGCGATGACTCGTATATCAGCGATACCGTCTGGAATCGAGTTGACTGTCCCTTGAACAACTTCCTCGGCCCCAATTGTCAAAATACGGACTTGGATATCTTCATGACCATATACAATCTCATCACTGGAGACGATTTGGTTTCGCGCGAGGATGCCAACCTCGAACAGCCAAAACAACACAGAGGCTGAATAAAGCAGGAAAATGCCCCAAAGAATAATTAGTATTAGGGATGTGGTTGAGAACATAGTGAATGTACGTAAATATTATATGGAAACATAATAAATGAATTGAAAGTCGTGTTCTTTGACGCGATCGCATGTGAACGATTATCAACTGTTAATTTGTGACGTAACAAACCATACAAGATTATCTCGTATGACGGAGTATGTATATTCGCTGGGGTTTACCAGTGCACTGCGGTCAGGGGCACTTCGTCAGTTCTTGTACTGACTACGGGCGATCAAGCGTCTATCATCTACTGTTCGATAGTAGATTGATTTGCTCGGTCGCGGGAACTCATTACAAGAGCGATCCAATCAGAGGCAATGGAGTGCACTGGATGTTACCCAGCATACTACCAAATCAGACACAGGTAGATCCATTTGTTTGAATCGTTTCAATTCAGACAGAATATGCAGCTATTACGGTATATGTTGTACTAACATCCTATGAGTGGTAATTTTGAGGTTATGGAAGCAACGATCGACGACGTACATACCGCATACGAGACCGGCGAGCTCACGGCAGTAACACTCGTCGAGCAGTATCTCGATCGGATCGAAGCATACGATAGCCAGGGGCCGGAGCTCAATTCGATCATCACCGTAAATCCTCACGCAAAAACACAAGCGCAAGCCCTTGATTCACAGTTTGAAGAAAATGGATTTGTCGGCCCGCTTCATGGCATTCCGATCGTTGTCAAAGACCAAGTCGAAACCGCAGATATCACAACAACGTTCGGATCAGTTGCATTCAGTGAGTATACTCCAGAACAGGATGCGACACTCGTTACAAAATTGAAATCAGCAGGCGCAATCATCCTCGCAAAAACCAATCTCCCTGATTGGGCGACGTCGTGGTTCGGCTACTCGTCTGCGATCGGCCGGACAAAGAATCCATATGATCCTGCTCGTGACCCTGGTGGCTCATCCAGTGGGACTGGGGTTGCCGTCGCAGCAAACTTTGGACTGGTTGGCATTGGCGAAGATACGGGAGGTTCGATACGACTCCCAGCTGCCTACAACAATCTCTTCGGAATCCGAGTTACACCGGGCGTTCTCAGCCGTGCTGGAATGTCTCCACTTGTCGCATCACAAGATACACCGGGGCCAATGTCCCGCACTGTGACGGACCTCGCGGCCGTTCTCGATACAATCATAGGGTATGACCCAGCCGATGAATATACCGCAATCAATGCAGTGCGAGATGAGCACTCATTTGTGGATCAGCTAGACGAACATCGTTTGGACGGTGCGCGAATTGGAATCCTTCGCGATGCCTTTGGGTCTGAAGATGATGCAGAAAGCGGTCCGGTTACACAACTCGTGAACGATGCGATCGAGACAATGGCTAATGCAGGTGCGGAGATAGTAGACCCAGTGTCGGTCCCAAACCTTGACTCACACATGGCGAATACCTCACTGTATCTGTTACAATCAAAACGTGATTTGAACGCATTCCTCTCCGATCGTGACACAGCGCCACGTCGGTCGGTTGCGGAGCTATACGAGCAGGGTGACTACCATGAGATTCTTGATCTGTTTATTGGAATTGCTGAAGAGTGCCCCGATGAGCCTGAGTCAGAATTGGCGTACTGGAAGGCTGTTGCATCCCAGCAAAGTTTCCAACGAGCGGTACTCAACGTGTATGCATCGCACGATCTTGACGTGCTCTTGTGCCCTGACGTGCAGGTTGTCCCGCCAACTGCAACGGCGATCGAAAGCGGCGAGCTTGATACGCTTACATTCCCGACAAACACGATTCTTGCCTCTCAGTGTGGATTGTGTGCGATCTCAATTCCTGCGGGGCTAACCGATGATGGACTCCCCGCTGGTGTGGAGCTGATCGGAAAGCCACACGATGAGCAAACGCTATTGTCGCTTGCATACGCATTTGAGCAGCAAACGAATACTCGATCGCCGCCGGAAACAACCCCAAAACTGGACTAAGAGGGATGTAGCACAACGCCGATATACGTTCGATCGCCCCTATTGATATCCAGTTCTTCGAATATACTGAGAAGTGAAACAACCGATAGCTGAGAACTGCGAATTGAGCAAAAACTACTTCTGAGACCTCAATTATGATTTTGTATGCACGCGCCTCGGTTCGTCACTCTATGTTTCATTTACGCTGGTGTCATGCTATTGGCAACGCAGGCTGTGGTACAGACGCCCGGCCTCACAGTGGCTACCGTCGTGAATGGCGGTGCTGCGCTCTGTATCTTGTTTTCTGGTGTTTACAGACTGTATTCGGAAGACGAAGAGAGGAAACCACAGGAGTATGGCCCCCTCACGTATGTGATAGCTGGGTTTGCGATCCTTGTTACGCTCTTGTTTCTGGGTAGTCTATTTATATTGTGATCACGGAAGCGGTGAAGAGTTTACTAGTACCCTGCACCATCGAATCGGTGTGTCTCCTTTACTAACTGCGCAGAACGATCGGTCAATAGTGTCCATGAGATAAGCAATGGAGAGTGCACGGAATGGGTTATTTCTATAGTACGTTTCGATCACATTTTTGGAATTAATCTTATAACAGAGACATCCATTTGTACAACCGGATTACAAATCATGAAGAATGTGTCCCTTGACGATGCGACCAAACTGGTTGAGACTGCGAAAAATAAGGCCGAAGAAATCGAGGTGCCGATGTGTATTGCCGTGATGGATGCCGGTGCAAACCTCGTTGCATTTGAGCGGATGGACGATGCACTGTTAGCAAGTATTGACATTGCACAGAACAAAGCATTCACCTCAGTTACATTGAAACTGGATACACAGACCGTTCACGAAGTATCACAACCGGGCGAATCGTTGTACGGGATTGGAGGAACAAACAGCGGTCGGATTGTAACGTTCGGTGGTGGATTCCCACTCACTGATGGTGATACAGTTGTCGGCGCGATCGGTGTCTCAGGTGGCAGTGTCGAAGAGGATATCGAGGTTGCAGAAGCAGCGATCGATCGGTTTGCTGAGTTGTGATTGGCCACCGATAGAGTTCACCAGCATCTGAAGAATAGTTTCAACGGATCCAGATTTAGTTAATCTCTGGATTTGTTGGGCTGAACACCCCATCTGGATTGTCTTTGTGAACCCATACGTGAACTGCGGTAATGTCTGGTCCCGGTGTCCAATTCCATCCCTCTTCTTCGGATACGTCAAGTTCCATCTCGGACTCCTCATCGGAGAAGTAGTTTGCAGGTGTTCCAGGCTCACCGTCATCGCCCACGTGTGCGAACTCAACGGCACCGAGAAGTAATTCATCATCTCGATCGTCATCGTGTTCGTCCCCCGGTTCCGGTTGGTACTCACCGTCTCCATAATAGACGAGAATTGGCGGTTCCGTTATATCGACTTCAGCCTCCGAATCAGGTGCAAAACGCTCTGGATTGACGAAGTGAAATCCCATCTGTGGTGTGTACGGCGAAACCATCGCGTACCCATCCGATCGTGCAAGTGCAACGTCTGTGTACTGTTCTGTCGCACATCGAACGGTGTCAAGCTCTTGTTCAAGTGCGTCGCTACGAGCACTGGCCTGACCAGTAAATGCGATACCCCCGATGACTAGCCCGGCGCCGATCAATGTCTTTCGTCGTGTGATTTCTATTGATGACATCATCAACTGTAATAGTTGAATGGTAAACATAATAGGTTAGTTTGCTGATACAAAATACTATTTTTGTTGGTATTTCAGTGCAGCTGACGTTACAGCCTTATCAATATTCAGTATTAATATATGATTATATTAGTATCGTGATATTTATTCAATTCAAGACTGATAAAGTTGGTATGCGAGATGCGAAAACACTATTTGATCGACTTGGAGGAAAAGACTCGATCGAAGCAGTCGTAACGGAGTTTTATCATCGAATGCTTGCAGATGAATCGGTGGCACACCATTTTGAAGATACAGACATAGCAGCACAGCGAGCTCACCAGACTCAGTTTTTGAGTGCTGTTGCTGGTGGTCCAGTCGAATATAGTGGCTCTGACATGGAAACCGCTCATAAGGGCATGGGTATTACAGACGCTGAGTTTGATGCAACTGCGGATCACCTTGATGCGGCTCTTCGGGAGTTCGATGTCCCTAAAAAAGAGCGGACTGACGTACTAGCTGCGGTTGCGAGCTACCGTGAGGATATCGTTGAGGCGGATTCGACAGATAACTAGTAGGACACTAAACAGGATTTACTCACTGTCAAATACCTCACTCACATCGTCTGCCATCTCCGAGGCTTCAATATGTGAGTACATCTCAGAGGTTGTTTTCGGATCGGCGTGTCGTAGAACGCGTTGTGCTGCTGCTGCACCCCGCGATCGGTACAGTTTTTCACCAACACCACGGCGAGCGCCATGTGGCTTAAGATATCCGCCCGCAACGTCGATTTCTCCCGCTTTACACAGTCGCTTCAGAACCGATCGACCACCATCAGTAGATAATGCAGGTGGGCTAATCCCGAGTGATCGACACATCGCTAGTGGTGTCTGGTTCTCTGAGTTCTCGTACTCATTTGGAAGCACACGGTACAACGAAGGTGCATGATTTGTCACAAAGACGGGCCAAGCCTCCGATGCCGGGTTGAGCACGCGTTTCAGCTGTCGCAGCGGGGAGTGAACTTGTCGAGGAAGTTGGGTTGGCTCTCGCTGTTGGCTCTTCCCGAAGACAATCATTGTTCCATCCTCAATGTTGAGGTCTTCCCATCGAAGCCCAACCCGACGATCGTCTTTTGTCGATCGAAGCACCTCTGCCCCTCGGACACCAGTGTATGCAAGTACATACGCAAGTGCACGATCGCGAACCGGAGTGAGTGCCTTTTCATCCAGCCCATGCTCATCGATCGCAGCTGATGCCCGGTTGTCCACAAACTGCAAGAGTGCATTTCGATCGTCTGCACTCCAAAACTGCTGTTTGCTACTGTCTGAGGTAGGTCGATCAGGGAGTTCGCTTTTGACGATCGCCTTCTGTGCGGGGTTTTCGGTCAGATATTCCCACTCTTTGCAGTAGTGCAAAAACGCGGAGACGTTATCGAAGTACGTCCATGCCGTTGCAGGAGAGATTCCACCCTCAATGTCCGGGTTTCTGTTGGCGTTAACACGTCGAGTGAGGTACTGCGCATAGTCAGCCATCGCCCGTTTGTCAACGCTGTCGATCGTGGTGACACCGTTTGTTTCGAGTCTCGATCGCCAATTCTCTAAGATCCCTTCAAGATTCGATTGATAGTTTCCTGACTTCGATCCCGACTGTAGGAACTCGTGGATGGTGCGATCGAGGTCGTTTCCCCCCGTTGAAGAGCCCGAATGTGTGGAATCCATGGTTCGTACGTCGTGTACAGCGTCGACCCTCATAAATCCACTCCGCATTACGAGAGTAATGCAGAGTGCAAATGTCGATCAACTTTCTGCTCATGATTTTTTGGTCTAAGCATGCTTAGCAGACGATATTCTGGAGATTAGTAACTAGGTAAAGTTAGAATAAAGTATATAATGCTATATTAAATTGGTCAACAATCCGATCCACAAACTCAAAAGAGAAATATTAGTTTTCGGGTCTGTCTGTGGCATATTCTGGAACGTTGGTCTAGCAAACATCGATACCACAGACATTTGGATCAAACCACTCCATTTTGACGACGATCGATAAACCCGATCTCACGGCACTTGCGCGTTCTATATTGTACGACAGTCGGTGCGGGTATCACCGCAGGTGGAGTTGGCTCAGTTCTCAATCATAAGGAGGACAAGATTCCCTCCATTGTTGTGTGGAATAATCGTCCTGACGAGGTGCCCAATAGATGGAAACGTCACTGAGGGCACTGAGTATTGGCACTCAAAATAGAACTGTTCTGACGATACATTCCATACACGGCGTATGCCCGCTAGTTGTCACCAAGCCGATAATGACACCAGTAAGGATCAGTGCAGACAGTAACAGCACTCTAATCGTTTGACTTTGGCGAGGCGATCGGTAAGTCACTCTGTTACCTCGGTAAGGCGCATCATGTCCACCGATTTCTGTATACAGATATAAGATCTCGCTGAGGTATCACTCAGCAGGGTGCTTTCTTTGAGAACACCTCAAGAACTTACAGTACGATGTACCTCTTACAGCGATCGGTGGTGCACCCGATGGCAACGATCGCGCACATCTCCTAGCAACCCATCACTTTAATAATCATATTTACAAACATATTGTGAATTCAATGTTTGGCTGGGAGTGGCAGTATACCCCGTACATACCATTGCTGTGGGCCGCAGCACTGAGTATGACAATTATCGGGTTGTTTGCGTGGCGCAATCGTGGTGCCACCGGTGCAAGATCATTCTCAGTACTAATGTTTGCATCTGCACTGTGGGCAGTGACGTATGCGTTCCAGATTGCAGGGGCGAATGAGGTCACGATCGGATTTTGGGCTGATGTGAACCACATCCCGGTAACAGTCGCACCAGTTGCGTGGTTTTGGCTATCGTTACAGTTTACCACGTACAAACGGTTTGCAACTCGCCGACTGCTAGCTGTTTTTGTTACTATTGCGATCGTCTATCTTACATTTGTGTTCACAAACAGCTGGCATAGTCTTGTTCGAGGGCCGATTGAGCCAACGATAGTCGCAGATGGAGCACTCGTTATTTCGGAACATAGTTTTGGGCCTGTTTTTTGGCTACATACCGCATATAGCTATCTGCTTATACTCCTTGGAATTGGCCTCTTTGTCCAGTTGCTTATTTGGTCTCCTGCGGTGTACCGACGGCAAGTCTCGTTATTAATTCTCGGTGGTGCGGTAGCCGTTGGGACAAGTGCGGTATATCACACAGGATTGAGTCCAATACCGTACGTAGATATTACACCGTTTGGCTTTGCAATCACTGGCATTATATTTTTTATTGCGATCTACCAGTACCAGCTCTTTGATCTCACTCCGATCGCACGATCGTTTGTTATTGATCGGTTAGAGGAGGGGGTCGTCGTATTGGATCCTCAGTACAGAATTGTCGACATGAATGTCGCTGCACAATCACTATTGCTCCCGCCTGATGCGACCGCCATTGGCGAACGAGTAGATGTCTTGCTTCCAACAGCAGTCTGTCAGTCACAGTTCGGTGGATTTGTCCCGATGACGACAAAAGATGGATCCGCACGATCGCTTGGTGACGAACGAGTGAGAATGACAAATGAACCGCCAAATATGGCTGAATCAACACAAGCAGTCAATAAGGTGGAGAGAACAAACAGCGTCAAGGCCGTATTAGATAATCCAGAAACAGCCAGTGAGACACAGCATACTGCTCTTATTGCCGTTGAACACGATATGGAGACGACGTACGTGCAGATTTCAACAACGCCGATCGTCGATGCCCGTGATGATCTGGTCGGCTATTCAATGGTACTCCATGATATGACACAAACATATCAACTTCAATCGAAACTACAGCGCTCAGCAAAGAAACTACAGCGATCGAACGAGGACTTAGAAGCATTTGCAGGCGCAGTATCACACGACCTTCGAGCACCGCTCCGTGCAATAGATTGGAACTTGGAACGGCTCGAAGACGGGATTGAACACTCATCAGAGCAGTCTGAGTTGGCCAAAACTGCAAAAGAGAACACCGAAGCTGCGCAAGAGATGATACATGCACTTCTCTCATATGCCAAAGTTGGAGGCCCTGAAACCTCGTTTGAGCATGTCGATTGCAATGTTGTTGTTAATCGAGTACTCAGTCGGCTACAGTTTGATATTCAAAACGCGGACGCGACGGTGAAATACGAAGAGCTCCCGACGGTTACAGGTTCGTCACATCTCTTAGAGCTCTTATTCCAGAACCTACTCTCAAATGCGCTCACATATTCAGATGAGACCAACCCGGAGATTGAGATCAGTGCAACGACCATACGCGATGGACACAAGATTCACATTTCGGACAATGGGGTCGGTATTGATCCAGATGCAATTCCATATGTATTCGACATATTCTACCAAGTAGATCCAGCAAATACGGATGGCGGCACTGGAATGGGGCTTGCAATCTGTAAAAAAATCGTTGAATCACATAATGGCGAAATAACAGTTGACTCTACGCCTGGTGTTGGGACAACAGTCACGTTATATTTCCCACAGAATACAGAGCCATTTCTGTCATCACAGCCACAATAACAGATCACTCTATTACGTGCGATCGAACTCGATCGAAATAACGGACCCACTCGGTTGGTTCTTTGCAACAGTGACCCTACAGCCAAGGTCTACAAGCACAACCGCTGCAAACTGCAGTCCAACAGTTGCGGTTTGATCGCGTTGGTGGTGCGGATTCCGTAGTATTTTTTCATGTGCGATTGGCAGTTGATCACCAGTGTTCGCGATCTCTACTGTCGCAACATCCGAATCTGCAGTAACAGTAACGACAATTGGGTCTGTCGGTACGGTCGACCGCTCTACCGCATTCTCTAGAAGATGGGTGAGCGCAGATGAGACCATTGGGCTCCCCGCGATTGAAATGACCTCATCAACGCTTTTGTCGGCAGACTTCGCTCGAGATTGTGTGCTCGAACATTCATATGAGCACTCGATCGTCGCGTCAGATTTTGATTGAACAGTTGCCACTGCAGTAGAGAGCTGTTGGTTCAGTACAAACGGCTGATACGCAATTGTATCAGATACAATTGTATCAGTCAGCTTGACAGCCGTATCTGTTTTTTCAGCAATGTTGTATCCTGCGTTGAGAATGCGATCGACAGCATCAGCGTGTGAGTCGATTGTGGTACGCAGTACATCAGCCTCGCCAATAATCAGGTTCACTTCGGTACGGATATCCTTGCGGACCAACTGATGTACGAGTGTCAACCGGCGAGTCGCGTCGGATAACTCATGTTTGATACGAGCCCGTTCGACAGCATAGCGGAGTGTCCGTACCAAGACACTATTATTCAGTGTTTCTTTACAGATGAAATCCTGTGCACCGCGCTGAATAGCTTCAACACCCAATTCGGATTCTGGGTGTCCAGTGAGAACAACAATCGGTATCTGATCAACATGTTCAGAGACTCGCTCAACCGTCTCAATACCACGACTATCTGGGAGATCAAGGTCAAGAAGGATAATATCTGGTTCGACAGACACAACCGAACTGAGTGCATCACGAAGCGACGAGACATGTGTGATCTCGCCAATAGCTATCACCTGGCTGTTTTGAGTCCCTGAGCTGCTCAGTTGGTCAGTGAGCGTCCATTTAACTAACTGCGCGTCATTCGGGTTATCTTCGACAAGGAGGACGTCAACAGGTGAGTCTTGCATCATCGGTCTGGAGTATGGGTGTAATCCTCAAGTAGTATAGAAAGCTATTCTGTTTTACATATATCATCTATGGCAACGAGACAACATGGCAGCTGCGTCGGAGCTATTCCACCATCCGCGATCGGGCAAATGCCCCAACAACGGGAATAGAGTATTCGGCACCTTGGTATGCTTTGTACATAAGAAACGCCCAGACAACCAGCATAATCGGTGCAAATAGTAAGCCGATAAGTCCAATCACGGCACTGATGATCCACCCGATAACGGGGACAAGCGTGAGCACAGTCAACAGTGTTGAGAGCACAATTGATAAAATAACCAGCCCACCAAGGAATACAATACTCTGTGCCGCGTGGAACTTCACAAACCGATCGTCTTCTTCGATTACATAGAAAATGATTCCAGTCAATGGACCCAGAAGATACGCAAGAGCACCTGCAACGTTTGAGTCGAGACCAGTGCTACTTTCTGTGGTTTCTTGTTCCGCGGTCTGCTGCTGGATTTCTGCTGACATACTAATTCACATACAATTTCTGTAAGTAGATATAAATAACAAAACTGAGTCCAAACAAAGTAAATAACTTACTTTCTGGTAAGCGAGCTACGTCATTGAGTCCGTTAATTGACTGATACGATCGAGAAATGACTGATACTCAGTCTGTTGTTGCAGTGTGTCAGAGCTGTAACACTGTTCAAACAGTTGTTGTTTCTGCTGCAATCCGGATAGCACCCGCTCATTTTCTGATTCTTCATTACGGGAGAGCTGTCGATCGATTGCAGCGAGCACTGTTGAGCGAGTAAGCGGTTTCCGCAGTAGTTCATCGGAGTCAATGCTAAGCGTTTCAAATCCCGGTTGGCTCTCTGTCAACAACACAGTTCGGCATGGTGTTTCAGTGATCGCTGGAACAACAGCAGGATCGACACCCGGGACCTGACTCGAAAAGAACACGACATCCGGCATCTGGTCGATCGCTTCGGTAAGTTGTATCCAATCATGTGCACGAAGGACCGTATATCGATCGTCAAGCCAGCGTTGATACATGTGAGTGAGTCGCCGATCGGATTCGACAACAAGAATCGTCGCTGTAACCGCGTCAAGATGCTCAGTACCCCACTGTGCAAACGATTCTAATGCTGCGTTGAGCTCGTTACCTGCAGGTGTAAGCTCATACTGTACTCGGAGCGGAGACTGACTGATAACGGTCCGATCAACGAGGCCAGCGTCTTGAAGCGCTTCAAGGGTATCAGAGAGCACTTTTCCGGAGATGTCTGGTATTGCAGACAGTAGATCATTAAAACCAGATTTTTCTCCATGTGCTAACACGACAAGCACGACGGGGTGCCACTTTCCTGAGAGCAGCGACAGCGTATCAAGCGCTTTTTGTGCTGAAGGAGGAACATCCAGCTCTTGATATATCATATAGATACCCAGTACGGATATTATATTAAACTATTTAACATTCTCTCCGCGGTTCAAAGAAGTAATCAGTACCACGAGTAGGGACGATTAGTGGCAATATATTTATTTACTACCCGATGTTGGCTCAGGTCGATTCAGTTGTGACATTGGAATCTGCAATATCAGTCTGTTGATCAGTAGTTGTAGAATTGGTATCTTCCATCTCTGCTCGACGGGTGAGCTCTGAGAATTTTTTCGATCGTGACTCGATCGCCCGCAACGTGTCCATATCTGGCGTATCATTCGCAGATTCAATGAGAAATGTCGTAATGACGACCGTTTTGATCCATGGTTTCAGCATACCAGTGTAGAGAGTGAGAGCAATTCCAGCAACAAACACCCAGCCGATCGCCTCAACAGTTGGTGAGATGTTCCCGATAACGATTGCAAGTGGGGACAGTGCCAAAAGCAGTGCAAACGTCAGTACATACAGTGCTAAAACGATAACAAGCGTGGAACCAAGTACCGGCTTCCAATTCTTTCCGTATAGTACGACACCGTCTCGTGCTGCGCGCCATGGGTTTGACTCATCTTTCGTAAACATATACGCTAACACTGCTTCATCGATGTATGAGGCTGCAATAGCAACGGTCCGACCCAGTATTTGTGTGAGACTTCGGAGTGCTGAAGAAAATGAGAGCATTCTCGAGACGGAGACAACACGATTATTGAATTGTCGAATAACAGACTTGACGAGTTGATCGAGCGCAAACAATGCACTCGTTTCGGTAAATCGTGATTTAACTTGCCCAGTTCCAAATCGAAGTTGGTTCGGTGGTGACTCACCAGTATCGATGATATGTGCAATCACTGCGATATGGCCTGCCTTGATTACGTACAGTACGTACCGAACAAGCAGCCGCCATAACCCAATAAATAGCACAATTGCAACAAGCAAGCCAACAATCGCGATACCGCTTGAAATGGTTCCTGCATTCAATAGATAGTAGCCAACACCAGCAGTGAGACCAAAGTAGACGATCGTTGCAAGTCCAAGTGCAGCACCGACTCCCATGCGGAGCAGTACAAAAGGGAGCGTTCGGAAAAACACACGAGTGGCAGTTCTGAAATGAAACTTCATAAGTATGGTCTCTAAATTGGAAATAATAAGTATGCGCTGGTACTGAGCTAACCGACTAGGTTACGCATCGGTCACAGCCGCCCTACAAGCGAACGATGTCAGTTATATTCTCGCGTGTAGATCAGAACCCATTAGTCTGAGAATACAGAATTATACGATCACAGTTCAGGGCTGAGTTAACACAGTTGATTACTTGGATTTGAGCCGTCTTTTTGTATAGTGGATCGCCGTGTATATCGAACCAATCCCACGCAGAATCGGCCCATCCCGAAATACCGGCTCGACGTTCCCTGCCTGTATTGCGTCAACTACGGCCTTAGGAGTGAATCGATCGATATCCAGACGCGTCGATACACGTCCAACCTCAAATGGAAAGTGCGCATCGCTCCCACCAACGATTGGGAGGCCACGATCCTCCGCAAGGGCTTCGATGCGTCGACGGTACTCGGGGTGTTTGCCGTTGATTTCGACAGCATCGAAAGGGGCATTACTCTCTCGGAGCAGACTATTCCGAAACGGATGAGCAATGATCGCCGCACAGCCATGCTCGTGGGCAAGATCAACGGCCGCGTTCGGTGAGAGTGACCCGCGCTCAGTTTGCATTGGTGGGTCAGGACCAACGACGAGTAGATGGCCTTTCGTTGTCGATATCTCTATGCCGGGGATACAAGTAGGGCTGACCAGGGTTTCAGGGCGAAAGTAGTCATGGTTGGTGACTGCGATCCCGTCCAATCCTCGGCGCTTTCCAATTGCGAGCGCGAGTCGAGTCCCAATCGGATCGTAGGCTGCACCGGTCGACGGATCGAAATGAAAAAACCGACTATGCGTATGCAAATCGCAGTCAAACACAAATAGTCTTAATCGACAATTCATAAATAAATGGGGGACACCAGTCAGAAATCTGCCGGAATGCAATACATTCATCGCGGTGAGGAACCCACGTTGGTGTAGTGACCGACCCATCGACGGTCGTGATCCGAAACCCACGAAGTGGTGATGGAAAGCGAACACAACAGGCTGCTAAGATTGCACGCAACCGTGGCTACGATGTCCTCGATACCAGCAGCGGAACAGAGACGATCGCCCTTGCGGCCGAAGCCGCCACGCGAGCCGAAAGGGTCGTTGCTTGTGGCGGAGATGGCACCTTAAATAAGACGGTCCAAGGAGTGATCAAATCCGAGCAACTCGATGCAGTCTCGCTTGGCGTGATTCCGGCCGGGACAGGAAATGATTTCGCGGATAATATCGGAATCCGTGGAATCAAACACGCGTTCGAGGTAATAGAGTCAGGAGAGGAGCGGCACTTAGATCTCGGAATCGCAAACAGCCAGCCATTTCTTAACTCCTGTGTTGGCGGCTTGACAGCCGAGTCGAGCAGCCGAACCTCTCGAGATCTCAAACGTCGGCTTGGTGTGTTAGCGTACGTCCTAACGACACTGTCGACAATGCGGAGTTTCGAAGGGCTCGAACTCCGAATCTCGGTTGGCCCTGATGCCGATCCAGTGTGGACCGGGAGCGCACTGATGGTTCTTATCGGGAACGGCCGACGCTTCCCGGGTGAGCGAATGCGACAGGCAAACATGGAAGATGGGCTCGTAAACGTCGTCATTGTCGAAGACGTACCGGCCATAGACTACTTTTCAAAAGGTGCGGCCGACACACTGCTTCGTCGCGGGGGAAGCCATCTTACGCGGATAAAGTCAGAACATCTAACCATCCAAGTCGATGGACTGCCAGTCCAGTTCAGTCTCGATGGCGAAATGATCGATGCGACAAAATTGACCGTGGATAGCCACCCCGGAGCGCTTCGATTCTTGGTAGGCCCGAGCTACGACCCGAGCCCCCCTGACGGAACCCAATCAAAGCCATAGCCAACAGAGGGCTCCTACAGAAGATATGGCAGTGTCAAAAAAGATGGTCAAAACACAGTACACGGTTTGTTCTGAAATCTGTGTATCGAGGACGCACAACCGCTACACCATCTTATAAGCGACGCTCGTACTCTCTGTATGGATAATACTCGAAGACAGAGTCGACGATCGGTGCTCGCGGCGATCGGTCTCGCAGCAACTGCGGGCTGTCTTGGAGTACGCTCTGATGGGCAGCAAGGGGCTGGCAGTGATACTGATCCTAAGTATCTCAATATTGGTGGTATTGAGCAAAATCCGGACGGCCCCGCACCACCAACAGCAGCGCAGGTACGTCACCTCCCGCACTCACTGAACGATCTCCGTGCAGCAGCACAAAGTGGTGGCCCGGGTGTTGATGGAATCCCTGCGATTGATGAGCCACAATTTCACGGCGCTGAGGATTCACGTCGATCGGGAGAAGCACCCGTATTTGGAATTGTACACAATGGAGAAGCGAAAGCGTATCCGCAGCTTATTTTGGTGTGGCATGAGATCGCAAACGATACGATCGGCGGGGATCCGATTGCCATTACCTACTGTCCACTGACTGGAACCGCACAGGCATTCGATCGCGGAGAAACAACGTTTGGTGTCTCCGGACGGCTAATAAATAGTAATTTGCTGATGTACGATCGTGGCACAGGAAGCCTATGGCCGCAGATTACCGCACAAGCAATTGAGGGACCGCTTGAAGGAGAACAACTCGCAGAGAAGCAACTCATTTGGACAACATGGGACAAGTGGCGAACAGCGCATCCGGATACTAAGATACTCACGGAGGATACCGGATATCAGCGACGATATGGGAACGATCCATACGGGTCGTATCTTCCACCACGAGGCTACTATACCAATGATAATCTCATGTTTGAGCCGTTGGCAGAAGGAAATGAACACCCAAAAGAGGTTGTTATTGGAACGCGAACAGCCGATGGTGCGATCGCGTTCAACAAAGAGCGACTCCTCTCTGAAGGTATCCTTACCGGTGAGATAGATGGAACGACCTACACTGCGGTCGCAGATGGGCGGTTCGAGACTGGCTACATCTATGAAACACCGGACGGGACAGCGGTCACAATGGATTCACATGGCGAAGCGTATCGCGTGGATGGTGAAGATGCAACACCGGATGCATTGCCGCTCGATCGAGAGATCGGGTTTGATGCAATGCATTTTGCATGGCACGGCTACTACCCCGATACCGAGTATGTGAACTGATATGATTCGAAAACTCATACGGAATGTTACGATCGCAACCCGTGGTGCACTCATACGACGTGATGGTGCAGCTGTGTTTCTGTTGACTGTCGTTGGATACTTTGTCGTGTATGAAATTGCAATCGCAAACCTCGGAAGAGCGTTCACTGTTGGATCGGTATCGATCAGCGTTGTCGATCAGCCACTCCAAAGAGCGTTTGAGTCGACAGGACCATATCAGTATGAACCAATTGCACTCATCGAACTGTATATGATCGAATACCTCTTTGCACCAGTGACCGCAGCGATCGGTGTGGTACTCGCAGTACTTGTGGGGCTAAATTTTGCGATCGCCGTCGTTTCGTGGAGACAACCGCGTGCATGTGGGCTCGCAGAGCGGAAAACCTCTGCCGGAGGGCTTTTTGCGGGGATTCCAGCACTACTTTCTGGGACCGTCTGTTGTGGTCCAGCGATCTTGCTTGTCATCGGTGTCCAAGCAACTGCAGGGCTTATGGCTGTGTTTCAGTGGCTTCTCCCAGTTGCGATCGCACTGTTGATCGGATCGTTACTCTGGATTAGTAAAGACGTAACCACAAACGCAAAATCGAGTTCCTCATAACACGATCGGCAGCGGTGAATGTAAGCACTATCTACGTACGTGATCGTGATGTTGGCTCAATAAGGTCGTTATAGCCTTGACTGAGCGAGTACACTCGTTTTCGAGCGTCGGGGATGAAAATATCCTCTTCAATAATACCAAGCGAGGACAACTCATCTAACGCACTTCGAACAGTCCGAGGGGCAAGCAGCGATTCTTCTGCAAGACTTTTTTGTGTCTGTTCACCGTTCCATTCAAGAATTTTAAGTACAAGTTTTGCGCTTGGTGGAAGTTGTTGAATTTCTTGCTGAATCATAGCTACAGATAGAGATACTGTTTAAAAAATGATATCGCGGTTGTTCGAAGTTCGTGCATAACAGATAGGGTACGGGGAATCAGCCGTATCGATTTTATTTTGCCTGCAGCAGATTATCACTAACTATGACTGCAGTATCAGGTGATACATTCAGAGTTTCCGAAATGACGTGGCAGGAGATCGACACCGCCCTGAAACAGACACAGACGCTATTAGTACCAGTTGGAAGCACAGAACAACACGGCCATCATATGCCGCTTGGGGTAGATGTATATATGCCGGAGGCGATCGGCGAGCGGGTTGCAGACCAAGTGCCAGCGCTTCTTGCGCCGCCAATCTGGTACGGTGTGAGCCCACACCATACGTTCAAGCCAGGAACGTTCACCGTCTCAACAGACACGTTTCAACAGTATGTCTTTGAGATCTGTGCGTCGGCTGCAGAGTGGGGAATTGAGAATGTACTGCTACTAAATGGCCACTATTTAGCGCAGGATCCAGAGCTGGAAATTGTCGTTCGAGAACTCCGAACAAAGTGTGATATCCAAGCGTTCCACGTTCCACTGGTAAATCTGTTCGCGGATGTTGCCGAAGAGATTCGGACAGGAGAGGTCTCGTTCCATGCATCGGAGTTCGAGACAAGTATTATGTTGGAGCTGTTCCCAGAGTTCGTCCATATGGATCGAGCAACGAATGTAGAGCCACCTGCTGAGTCGCTCTCATTGACTGATTACGACGCGCTTGGAGAGAACAAGGTAGGATGGTCGCTCACGGCCAAAGATATGGAAGCGCTCACACCAGCAGGGAATATTGGCGATCCAACCGTTGCAACGAAACAGAAGGGAAAAGCGTTGGTCGAGGCAGCAGTCTCGGATATTTGTCTGCTAATTGACGATCTTCAAAAAGACAACTGAGTGTATCAGGCTATTTTCACAACTTAATTTTTGCGGTACTATTTTACAAACAAATATCCGTGTTTTGTCAGCATGCTATAAATATTAACAATTCAGTCACAGTAGTAGAGATTCATTATTAAGTAGAATATTCTGCCTATTCTACCATGTGTTTTTATTATTTGTCTATAGGAGTTAGTAATAATAAAATTCTCTTATTTAAATTTTTAGTAGCCGAAGTATGGTGTTTATATTATTCTATCAGAGTTCGTCAGAGCGTGACAGTGATTGTTCGAAACCAAAACTGTATGTTCTAAAATCAACTGATATATGTTACAATGACCACCGTGAGTATTATCGGATGCGGGAATATGGGTGGATCTTTACTGCGAGGCCTTTCACAGTCCGGTAAATACACGCTCATAGCCTGCGATTTGGACCCTACTGCCCGTGAGAATGCAGCGCCGTTTTGCGATCGCACGACAGACGATCTCAAAGTTGCAGCGGAAGCAGATATAGTCATCATTGCAGTGAAGCCAGATCTCGTTGAACCGATCGTTTCGGACCTACATCTTGATCCAGAGCAGACCTTGCTCACGATTGCAGCAGGCGTTGCAACCGATCGCGTCGAACAACACACGGATGCAACGGTTGTCCGAGCCATGCCAAACCTTGCAGCAGACACGCAGAATATGGCTGCAGCAGTGACAAAATCGACCGTAACAGATGAGATCCGATCGATACTTGATATCGTTGGAGAGTATGTCGAGATCGATGAGGCGCAGATGGATATCGCAACCGCAGTCAACGGGAGCGGCCCCGCATTTGTGTTCTATCTATTGGGTGCAATGAGAGATGCGGGAATCGAAGGTGGACTCTCTCCAGATGATGCAGAGGTACTCGCAGCCCAGACATTCAAGGGTGCGGCAGAGACCGTCCTGCGGTCGGACCGGTCGATTGATGAATTAATTGATGCAGTCTGTTCGCCAAAGGGAACCACGATCGAGGGAATGAATGTATTGTGGGACAGCACTGCAGATGAAGCAGTTATTGAAGCAGTCAGAGCAGCAGAACGCCGATCAAAAGAGCTTGCCAGTGAGTGAACAAATGAGCAGTAACAAAGGTATTGACACTATTGCAGCAGCACGAATGCAAGCTGCCAATGGAGAACGTGTTGTCGTCAAAGCGGGAACGAACTCGCTGACCGACGAACAGTCAAATCTCGATGATGCAAAACTCGACAAGCTCGTCGACGATATCACAGACCTTCACAACGCAGGAAAAGATGTGATTTTTGTGTCGTCCGGTGCAGTTGGTGCAGGAAAAGGTAGAATTGGGTTCAACGGAGAGACCATCGAAGAGTCACAAGCGCTCTCAACGGTTGGGCAAAGCTATCTGATGCGGCGATATACAGAAAGTTTTGAGCGCTACGACCGAAAGATCGCACAGATTCTCCTCACACAGCATGATTTAGAGAATCCAGAACGGTTTACGAACTTTCGGAATACGATCGAAACGCTGCTTGAGTGGGATATTATTCCAATCATCAACGAGAATGATGCGGTAACGATTCAGGAGATACAGATTGGTGACAACGATATGCTCTCCTCGTCCGTTGCGATCGGCCTTGATGCAGACTTGCTCGTAACATTAACTGACGTTGGTGGCGTCTATACTGGTAATCCAAAAGACGATCCAAACGCGGAGCGGATTGAAGCAGTGTCTAATAATTATGCAACCGTTCAGTCAATTGTCGAGGCAACGTCATCAGGCTCGTTCGGTGGCATCCGAACGAAAGTACAGGGTGCTCGTGGGGTCAGCGAACACGGCATCCCTGCAATTATTGCACAATCAACTGAAGAAAACGTATTACAGAAGGTCGCCGCTGGTGAACCAGTAGGAACAATTTTCCTTCCAATAAACGGTGAGACAGATGAGTAACAACACAGATTCAATCGAACAAGGTGTTGAAGATGCACAGCGAGCAGCGTTGAAACTTGCAACGCTCTCAGAAGCACAACGAAACGAGGCACTGCATGCGATCGCCGATGCGATCGATTCACACCACGAAGCGATACTTAAAGAGAACAAAAAAGACGTGCGCCACGGAGAAGAGTTGCTTGCGAAAGGAGAGTACAGCCAAGCGTTGGTCGATCGGCTCAAACTCTCCGAATCAAAGCTTGAGAGTATCTCCGAGATGGTTCGCAGCGTTGCACAACAGGAGGACCCACTTGAGAAGACGCTAACTGCACGACACCTTGATCACGGATTAGACCTCTACAAGGTGGCAGTCCCGATCGGTGTTGTGGGGACGGTGTTTGAGTCACGGCCTGACGCGCTAGTCCAGATCGCAGCGCTCAGCCTCAAATCAGGCAACAGCGTGATCTTGAAAGGCGGAAGCGAGGCAAAACATTCGAATAGAGTGCTGTATCGGCTTATTATCGAAGCAACGTCGGATATACCGGCCGGGTGGGCACAACACATCGAGGCACGAGAAGAGGTTACAGCGCTCTTAGCGATGGATGAAAAGATCGATCTGCTCATGCCACGTGGAAGCTCCGAGTTTGTGCAGTATATTCAAGACAATACAAGCATCCCGGTTCTTGGCCACACAGAGGGTGTATGTCACGTCTTTGTAGACAAAAAAGCGGACCTACAGATGGCATCGGATGTTGCATTTGATGCAAAAGTGCAGTATCCCGCAGTCTGTAATGCGGTTGAAACGCTGTTAGTGCATGAGTCAGTTGCGGACGCATACCTGCCCGATATTGTATCACGATATGAGGAGGCCGGTGTTGAGGTTCGCGGTGATGAAAAGACACAATCGTATGTGGAGGTTGAGGATGCAACTGAGAAGGATTGGGCAACTGAGTATGGCGATCGGATCATTTCAGTCAGAGTTATAGATTCGCTTGTAGATGCGATCGATCATATCACAACCTACAGCTCAAAACATACGGAGTCCATTATAACGGAGGATTCCGATCGGGCAGAACAGTTCATGCGGAATCTTGACTCCGCAAGCGTCTTCCATAACGCCTCAACACGATTCAGCGACGGCTACCGGTTTGGACTTGGTGCTGAGGTTGGAATTAGCACCGGAAAGATTCACGCACGGGGACCAGTCGGCCTTGAAGGGCTGACAACGTACAAATATCATCTCGAAGGCGATGGTCATATTGTTGCGAGCTATGCTGGTGAGGATGCAATACCGTTCCAACACGAGGAGTTTGACGGGACATGGCCACCAACAGCTGACAAGTAGCGTTTCACGGTGTCACAGTAACTCGTTTGACCGCTCTGAAAGTGCACGATCGAAGTGTGCAAACGTGATCTCATCACTTTCTGTTTCATATGCCGCGATGCGAGCGGCATCGATGACGAGCGCCTCAATATCTGCAGCAACGGCACCCGCAGTTTCAGTTGCAATCGTTTCCAGTTCCATCTGCGTAAGATCGCTTGGTCGGTCGGCAAGCAGTGTACTGAGAATTTCAATACGACCGGACTCATTCGGCGTACCAATCTCCAGTTTTAGATCAATACGACCGTTGCGGATCGCAGCCGAATCTAAATCTTCAAATCGATTTGTGGCACCGATAAACAACACATTCGTATCGGTGGTTTCACTCAGTTGTGAGAGCAGTTCATTGACGACTTTCCGGTTCTCTTCGTGCATTCGACCGTCGCGAGCGGGGAGAACGCTGTCAAGTTCGTCAACAAAGATGATAGCACCACCATTTGTCTCGGCGATCGATCGGGCTTCCGAAAACAGCTGTTTGATTAGTTGTGGGCTTTTGTTCATCCATTCGCTCGTGATATCAGCCCCACTAAGACGAGCCGTGGGGTACGAAAGCTCGTTTGAGAGCGCACGCGCAAGGTGTGTCTTGCCAGTGCCAGGTGGCCCATACAGCAGGAGGTTTGGAAGCGGGATGGAAAATATTTCAGTTCGATCGCGATCGCCAGTAAGCGGAGTGATAATGTCTCTGTCGAGTTTTGCGATGATCTCAGAGAATCCACCAACCATCTCCATTGTGACAGCGGTCTCATGCGTCCATGCAAAGGTCTGCTCTCGATTCCGACCCGTATTGGGCTGAGTCGACCGGTCCGTCGACGGTGGTGTGTGTGAAGTCATAGTGTTTGGTGAGCGATCACGCCATCGTGTTCGGTTAGAGTTGATATGTGTGGGCGGCGTCTGTTTTGATGAGTACGACCCGCCACGGTGGGATTGGGAGTCTGTTTCACTGTTTTCCTCGTTGTCAGCAGTAACGGTCTCCCAGAGCGTATCAAGCTCGTCTTGTGAGATATCCGATCGGAGAAACTGTTCAATATCTCCGGGTTTCATCATAGATGGATCCGGTGTTGAATCAGCGGGAGTCATCCGACTATGTGTTCGGTCGACACTGAATGCCGCAGCAAAGAGCGCTCCAGCAAATAGGATACTCCAGCCGATAATGGCCACTGATGAGAGATCAGTCACGAGAATGCTGCTACTGGATAGAACTACGGTGGCAGCGCCAGTGAACAGTACACCGATTGCCGCACCAACAACGGTACCATAGGGGAGCGTATCTGTAGGATGATCGGACGAAAACAGGCTGTAGTAGCGATGCATGACAACAAAGCCGATTCCTGCAGCCATTAGTAGTGTAATAAAGACGCCAACAACGGTGAGTAGCTGGCTGCTAACTGCGGCAAGTACAAAAGCGGTGAGCAACGCGAGCGCAGTGCCAGCGGCCGAAACTGTAAGATACGGTGTTGAGTTCATCAGGCTATGCCTCAGTTATATTGACTGTTGGGAAACCAAATAGTTAAATGGTAACTGTAGACTGTATCTGAGATGTAGATTGCAATCAAAGAAGTGGTGTTTTTGTGCCTCGACGCTGAAAAGAGTTGCAAGGAGTACAAATCGCCGTGATGAAACATTTCGTCTTCGTCTGCCCGGATTGTCAGCAAACGATCGAGGTAAACGACCAGATGCGGGAAACGATCCTCAAAACGGGCTGTCCAGTTTGTACGAGCACGGCATCAACAGCGGATTTTGCGTCAAATACGAGCGAAAGCGAGTGTTAATTAGGCGCTGTCTCGATCTATCGTCACCGTTCGGCCGCTCAGCGTCTCTGGAACCAGTTTGTACAGTTCAATATCTAGATCGGCTTTCCCTTGTGCCCAGATTTCAAAGAGTGGTCGCCGCGTCTCACCATACTGTTCGATCGTCTCTGGCGTGAGTTCGCTCAGCTCGATACGTTCTAACAAACCGTTTGCAACAACGCTTGCGTAGGTTTCATCACCTTCTTCATAAACCACTACTCTTGCATCCGGGGTTGAGGAAAGAAACGCACGTTTTTCGCTTTCAGGTGTTGATACCAGCCGCATAAACAGCACCTGATTTGTGGAATCATAGCCATAAGAGATTGGAATCGCATATGGACTGTCGTCGCGAGCTAATGATAAGACGCCAGTCTCATGCCGGCTGAGAAAGTCATCAATATCCGAAGCCGACATATCCGTCTCGCGGTGATCGCTCATATACAGCAAGACTCAGTGGGAAATAATAAAACCCACGAGGTTGCCGGCGGTTACGAGTATGGGTGGCAGCCAACGATTAGTTTGTATTTGGGTGTGTAAGTGGGGTGAAAGCCGCCTCTGTAACTGGGCACCCACACACAACACACCCAGTTTGCACGAGTGTCGCCTTCATGGCGTCATCAAGTTCGATCGTTCGCCGACAATGTGGGCAGGCGAACGAATGTGTTTGTGTAGGAGGCATATGAGTAGCTACGCACGTATTCCCCATGTAAAGGCTGGGTGATTCCCACACCCAAAGAATACGGCCACCAACTCACAAATCGGCAGTCGGCTTATGAAGAGTCAACGATCGAACCGAGAATTTTCCGCTGTGCCGCTGCAAGGTGTTCAGTAAACGTGGATTGATCAATTCCGAGTGAAGCTGCGACCTCACCAGCGTTCGCACCTTTCGGGTGGGTAAAGTATCCCATCTCATATGCCGTATTGAGTACTTCACGTTGCCGTTCTGTTAACTGACTTCGATCGACTTGGATAAGATCAGATTCACTGGCATCGGCTGACGATTGTAAGAGTCGTTGAACCTGTAAGTCAGTGTAAACTTCTCTAAGTGAGTCAAGGATCGATCGTAGCACTGGGAGATCAGTTGCATGAAATGTCAAAAATAGTTTCCCGTCACGAATGATTGTCTCGGCAACTGGAACACCATGCTGTTCGATCCGCTCAAATGGTGAGTCGTCACTCCGATGCATTGTAAATCGATAGGCCGTTTTTGTGCCGTAATCAAACACCTGGGTAAAGCCGATAGAATCAGGTAGTGAGCACGAATTATCGAGAATACATTCGACAGTTACGGTCTCAGGCGCTTCTTTCGAGTAGCTCCGAGTAAGTGAGTAGATTGGTGGTCCAGAGACTGTCAGCTCGGTAAGTGGGCACGTGGAAACGGTCGGCAGGCAGATCTCTGCACGAATACCCGACGTCATTACATCAATACCCGTGAAGCATTTGGAAATAAGTGTCGACACAGTATTGTGGGTGCTACCTATAACAGCGAGAGAGTCCCGGCGTTTACGCCGGGCGTGAATCGCGCCGAGTGTCTCTCAAACCGGGGTTTTAATTTGAATCAAGCCTTATGTTTAGATAGCTCACTTGGGAAAATTGGAGGTGGTTTGGCGTTCCTCCGTTATCAAAAACGCGAGCCTGCCCGATGTGAGACTCTGCCGTAAGGCTGAGTCAGGTCGATGGCACGGCCTATGTGGTTCAAGCAGATACTCAAGTACACCACTCCTTCACAGGACTGACGAACAGCACACAAACCGGAGTACCGCAAGGGAATCTTGCCTCCGTGTCTGTGGGCCCGCCACAGACAGCGAGAGGAAACCTCGGCGTTTACGCCGAGGAGGATGTCATTCATTCCGACGCGCTTTTTGAGAAGCGTGTAACCGTACACATATGGACGACGAGTCAGTTGGGATGCTATTGGTATTCATTTCAGCAGCTGGCTTTGCCACACTGGGCGTCCTTGGGATTGTTGCTGCTGAGGAGGGCATATCGATACCGACAGTACTCTCGCTTCGGTTCCTGCTTGCGTCTGCGATCGTATGGGCGGTATTATGGTACGGAGAACGGCTTACACTACTTACTGGCCGATCGCTGCGCTACGCGATCGCCCTTGGTGCAGTTGGCTATGCCTCGATGAGCGGAATGTACTTTCTTGGGTTGGAGTTCATGACTGCAGGCATGGTTGGAATTGTTCTCTATACGTATCCGGCCTTTGTTGTCTGTTTCGCACTGCTTGTACGGCCGGAGAGGGTAACACGCATTCTACTTCTGGCACTTGGACTCACCATTGCCGGTGTCTCACTGATTACGGGGGCAAACCCGGCTGGTGCTGACCCGCGTGGTGTCGCGGTTGTATTGGTTGGCGCGTTTGCGTACGCAGCATACATTACGCTGAGTCAACGAGTCCTACGGACAACCTCTCCGGAGGTGCTGACAGCACACGTACTCCCTGCTGCAGCGGTCACATTTATTTTAGTAGGGACAGCAACAGACTCACTTGCACTGCCAGAAACAGCTCTCGGATGGGGGACAGTTGCTGCAATTGCAGCGATTGCAACCGCAGTTCCAGTGCTCACATTCTTTGCTGGAATCCAGCGGTTGGGAGCAAGCAGAGCAAGTATCATAAGCACTGTTGAGCCAGGAGTTACCGTCCTCTTAGGTGCAGTATTTCTCGGCGAGCCGGTAACCGCAGCAATCGTCGCTGGGGGTGTTCTCATTGTAACCGGCGTTCTGTTGATCCAACGCGGCTCAGACTGATACGAACAGATTACTGTTGGTTTATACGGTTGTGCACATGATACACAAACATATTTAGTAGTGTATGCCCAATCTATAATAACAAATGAGCAAATCAGTTGTCGACATATTACAAAGTGACATGGAATGCGAGGGTCTTCTTGAGTGTTTCCACGGGCTCAAAGCGTTAGATAAACAGTGTTTCTCTGCACTCGTCGAAGCAGAAGAACCGCTCACTATTGACGACCTTGCTGAAGTCGTTGATCGAGAGCGATCGACAGTGTACCGTGCAGTGCAGCGGTTGCTTGAGGCAGGGTTTGTTGAAAAAGAGCAGATCAACTACGAACACGGGGGCTACTATCACGTATTCAAGCCGGCAAACCCAAGCGAAGTCCGCGAAAATATGCAGCGAATGCTGAACGACTGGTATGCAAAGATGGGCCAACTAATTCAAGAGTTTGAAAATAAATACGACGAATCACACAAAGTGAGCGTCCAAGTCGAACAGTAATACAACTTGTTGATTGCTCACCTTCTTATCAATAGGGATATTGTATCGTGTATACAATGTCTGATACAGGATCAAAACGGCAGCAGCCAGTCAAATTAGCTGATGAAGCTGCCGTCGACGAATTTATTCAAAGTCACAGCATCGCGCTCTTAGAGCTGTACACAACAGGATGTGGTATTTGTGAAAGTATGGAGCCAGTCATTGGCAACGTTGCAAAAGAGACACCCGCGGCAGTTGGTGTTGTGAATGCTCGAAGCGATCCCACACTGATCGATCGATTCACAGTGCGAAGTGTGCCAAAATTTGTACTGTTTGTTGATAGAGAGACGGTCGCAGAGCGTGCAGAAGGATTCATTCCAGGGGCCGATCTATCGGAATGGATTGTTAGAGAGGCTGAAAAAACAAGTGACTCGACGTAATATAATTTCACAGGACAGCATTCGCTCACGCCGTAGTAGAACTGGACGGACTGACCAAACAACTCTGTATTAAGTTCGCGCTCAATCGGTTGGTTTGACATATAGTGTCACCTCAAACAGATTTATCCGCGGTCAAGGAGAACACCCCGAGGCTTGACCTCGGGGATGAATCCGACAACTCGGATATAAACCAATAATGTCAAAAATGGGCCATTTTAGCGCGACTAGTCTGCGCTACCTGGAATTTCGGGTGGTACGGTCGTCCCAAGACCACCTGAAAGGGTGCGCTGTGGGAATGGAATCGTAATATCCTCTTCATCAAAGCGCTGTTTTACATTTTTAACATACTCTGCACGGGTTTTAACGAAATCCGATCGCCGAGGCTGTGCGATCCAAATACGTGACTGAAGACCAACGTATGAGTCTGCAAGCTCGGTCAAACGGACCGATGGACCCGGATCTTCGAGGATACTTGGATGCTTGTTTGCTTCCTCAACAATGATATCGGTTGCTTTGTCAATATCATCATCATAATCGATACCAAAGACAAATTTGAGTCGAAGCCGTTCACCGTCAACCGGGTTTTTTACCACGCCGTCGGTAAGTTTTGAGTTCGGAACGGTCAACAGTTCATTATCGAACGTTCGAACACGGGTAACTCGAAATCCAATATCCTCAACAATACCGCTGTAGCCATCCCACTCGACCCAATCACCGATCTTAAAGGGTTTGTCGGTGAAAATAAAGACGCCAGCGACAAAGTTTTTGATAACGTCTTGGAGTGCAAACCCGATCGCAAGCGTTGCTGCGGCGGCGATCGTCGCAAGCGAAGAGAGGAAATTGCCAAAGCCAGCGAATCCAAATGCGACTGAAATTGCAGCGAATCCGAGGGCAATATTTGTAATCTTTTTTAGTGGTCGGGTGGCATGATTTTCCAGCCCTCTTGCATCGAATGCACGATCGAGGATCGGGAATACGACTGCTTTTCCAACGGAGAATGCGATGAAAAAGACGACAACGAAAGTCAATGCTGCGCCGATCGGCTCTGGATACGGAATCCCCGCATTTGAGAGCAGATCGCCAAGAGCGGTGCTTGTTTGGAGTGTAATAACAGATGTCATATTAATCACTAATGTGTGCGTCATAGGGTAGAATCAACAGACTATGTACTGCCCAGTATACTGTATCAGATACTGGAATCTCTACCAACGATCAAATGTATTTATACATCTATTTAAACATTGTTAACCGTATGACAGTCCAAAGTTATGATGAGTTTGAGTTTTTCCGAACAACAAGCACTGGAGACAGTGAAGAGTCTGCCACCTGGTTTGCAGCCTCTCCTAAGATACGTTCAATCACAGATGGCTCTTTTTCACCCATAATAACGAAATCAGCCGCATCTGCTGCGGCTTTGATACCGGTGATCGGATCCGACACAACTGCAAACTCGGTGGAAATCTTTTCTGCAGGAAAGCCAGCAGTAACCAGTGCATTCGTGGCATCCTCGAAAAGCGTCTCAGCAGCAGGTCGTTCATCGTCACTGCTTGCTGCGTGATACAGTACAATTTCGCCTTCTTCGGATGGTGAGATCGCAGCAGCAATCCGTGTAATACGATCGAGATTAACCCCACCCCTAATAGGAACGAGGATTCGATTAATGGCGGGAGCTGCGTTCAAAAGCAGGATCGTATCAACCTCTTCTTCAACAGCGATGCGATCAAATGTTGCTTTTTTATTGTGTGTGAAAACGATTCTCGATCGAGCACTGCCACCATGTTCTGAAAAGAGTGCTTCATAGTCTGCAAGCTCATTATGTACTTTTTCATGAAACTGCTCTTGAGCTTGTTCTGTCGCAGTTTGCTCGGGGAGTACGTGATAGCCAAGCAAAATTACATCCATCTGCGAGAGAATTCTGACGACTGGCTCTGGGATCGTTTCTCCCTCAAGCACTGCGATGGGGACAAGTACCCGAACGTCTGTATCATTCATTCTGCGGCCCTCCCTTCAATGTCACGTCCCGAGCGTAAAAGAAGTACCACCCTGCGGCAGCAACCATGACGAAGAGTCCGATAATCCGTGACGTAGGTTGCATGAATGCAATCATTGCGAAACTTGCACCTGCTCCGAGGATTGGGACAACCGGATAGCCCGGAACCCGAAACGATGGGTCATACCAGTCGGGTGATCGTTGTCGAAGCGCAATCAGCGTAATACAAATCAATCCATACATAATCAGGTGGAGGAATGATGCAACCTCTGCGAGCAGTTCTGTCTGACCAGTTGAAACAAGAAAGACGGTCGGTCCACCAACAAGTGCAAGCGAGATATGTGGGGTACCATACTTGAGGTTTACCTTGCTCACGGATTGTGGGACCAGCCGATCACGGCTAACGGCATACAATGCACGTGAGGCACTCAAAATAGACGCATTTGCTGAGGAAACGGTGGCGAGCAATCCTGCAATTAAAATTGCAACCGCACCACCAAACCCAAGATATGATCGGGCAACTTCAACAATAGCCGTTTCGCCAAATGATCCCAGTTCGTTACTTGAGAATGCGCTGGTTGCAACTAAAATCGTAATCACATAAAGTGCACCGACAACGACAACAGAGCCAACCATTGCAAGTGGAAGATTTCGGCTGGGATCTTTCATTTCACCCGCTACAGTCGCAATTTGGGCGAAGCCAAGGTATGATGTAAAGACGAGTGCAGCAGTGGACAAGATGGGGGCAACACCAAATGGTGCATACGTCTCGGGAGTTGATTCAGCCCCAAAAATACCGAGTGCATCAAGAATACCTGCACCAAGAAAGACGACCAAAATGCCGAGCAACAGGCTCACAATCGCGTTTTGTAGCTTTGTTGTATTTTCTGTCCCGAAGACACTGAGTGCAGTGAGCGCTACCCCGAACACAATACCGAGGATTGCAACCGTGCTTACCGGTCCAAATGTTGGTGGCCTTGGGAGACCAATTTCGACAAGCACCGCAACAGCGTACTCACCAAAGCCGACAAGATAAAACGCAGTGGCAAACACCAACCCGAGCCACAGACTCAATCCAACGATCGCTCCAAACAGTGCACCAAGCCCCCGAGAAATAAAGTAGTAGCCACCGCCGCTTTTCGGCATCGCAGTCGCAAGCTCAGATGTCGGGAGTGCAACCAGTAGTGCAACGACCGCGCCGATCGCAAACGATGCAGATGCAGCAGGGCCAGCATTCCCCGCCGCAAGCCCAGGGAAGACAAAAATACCGGCCCCAATCATCGTGCCAATACCGATTGTAAGCCCACCAGGAAGGCCGATCGTTCGTTCTAGCTCTGACCCTTCTGAAGTAACTGTGGACGTATCTGTCGTTTTACCAAGATCAACCTCTGGATCAGGGTTTACGGCGGTATCCAGCCCTGCCTCTGCATCGTCAACTGACGGCGGAGGGTCAGCCATACATTACTATTGGGAAGGGTGTTGAATAATTCCACCGAAATAGCAGTCTCTGTCAGTACGTGTGCTTGGAGTCGTCGTATATAACGAAGTACTAGATGCGGAAGTATACACAATTTACAACAGTGTTGCAGTAACTGCACAACACTTATGTTATTGTGCAATATACCCATTATTGTACAATGGACGAAATGGACTTTCCAACACCAGATGTTCCGGTTGAATCAGTAACTGCGGAAGATCTCAAAACTGCGATCGATGCGGGCGAAGCTGTTACACTACTTGATGTTCGGATGGAGTCAGAATATGAAAAGTGGAAGATAGACGGCCCAACTGTTGAGACAATCAACGTTCCGTATTTCAACTTCTTGGATGAAGAAGTCGATAATGAGACGCTTGAAGCGATTCCAGAGGACAAATCGCTCCTCGTCCTATGCGCAAAGGGTGGCGCAAGCAAGTACGTCGCCGGAAAACTCAAAGAGCAGGGGTATGAGGCGGAGAGTCTTGACGAGGGAATGAACGGGTGGGCCCGAATCTATGAGGCAGTCGAAGTGAAAAACTACGATGGACCGGGGACACTGCTTCAGTATCAGCGCCCATCGAGTGGCTGTCTCGGCTATATGGTATATGATGACGGGGAAGCCGCAGTCGTTGACCCGCTTCGCGCGTTCACCGATCGCTACCTCGACGATGCAGCCGAGTTGGGTGTTGAGCTCACGTACGCATTTGATACGCACATCCATGCAGACCATATCAGTGGCCTTCGAGCACTCACAGCAGAGGGCGTAGAAGGAGTCATCTCAAAGGCGGCCGTCGATCGTGGCGTCACCTACGCAGATGAGATGACACTTACCGAAGATGGTGATGAGTTCACCGTTGGGGACGTCTCCATCGAGACAGTGTTTACGCCGGGGCACACAACTGGGATGACATCATACCTTATTGGAGATTCATTGCTTGCAACCGGTGACGGGCTGTTCATCGAGAGTGTTGCCCGACCGGATCTTGAAGAGGGAGACGATGGTGCACCGGAAGCGGCTCGAATGCTGTACGAGTCACTCCAGAACAAAGTGCTCTCGCTTCCAGACGAGACGCTAATTGGCGGTGCACACTACAGCGATGCAGCGAAGCCAGCAGCCGATGGTACGTATACCGCACCGCTCAGTGAGCTCGTCGAATCAATGGAAGCGCTTCGAATGGACGAAGATGCGTTTGTTGAGCTGATCCTCTCGGATATGCCACCGCGACCAGCAAACTACTTGGAGATCATTGGAACAAACCTCGGACAAGAATCAGTCGACGATGAGGAAGCATTCACGCTTGAGCTCGGCCCGAACAACTGTGCAGCAAGCCAAGGAGCACTGACTGAGGAATAATTGTGCTTTCGACAACAGCAGCGATCGGCCTGCTTCAAACAGGAGTGATTGAGACGCTGTTCCCAAACGGGATTGGCCAGTACGCGATTGGTGGACTTTTCGTTGGGCTTGGCGTTGCAGTGATCTATCTCGGAACGGGGATCATTGCTGGTGCAAGCACGACACTTGAGTCAACGCTCTCGTATGTCTCGGGACAATCACGGTTTCAGAAGTATCGGCTGTCGCGCGATTGGCGTATTGTTTTCGCGCTGAGTACGGTCGTTGGAGCGGCGTTCTGGGCGCTGTTGTTCCAAGATGGGATTTGGACAACGGATGTCCAACTCTGGCGGCTATTCCTTGGTGGAGTTCTTGTCGGGATTGGGACTCGGATCGGGAAGGGATGTACATCGGGCCATGGTGTCTGTGGTGTTGGCTCCGTCTCTCGAACATCGCTTGTCGGTGTGGTGACGTTCTTGATAACGGCGATCGCAACAGCGCAGATTGTGATGGCATTCGGGGTGGTACCATGAGCGATCGACATCCGATGTTCATGCCCGTGATCGTCTTCGGAGGGTTGCTCTTCGGGTTCGGTCTCGGCTACAGTAACATGGCGCAGCCAGAGGTTGTGCTGGATTTCCTCCAGTTTACGGACTTTGGGCTGCTGTTTGTCATGTTTGGTGCCGCGATCGTCACTGGAGTTGTCTTCGCAGTTGCAACCCGATCGAATCGAACTGCGCCACTGACTGGAGACACCTACACTCGTCGGTTGAAATCGTTCGATCGGAACGTCCTCATTGGCGGGTCTATCTTCGGTGTTGGCTGGGGGCTGTCCGGAATCTGTCCAGGTGCTGCGTTTGCGAGTGTCGGTGTCGGAAACTATCCGATACTGGTCGCAATCGCAGGGATGTTCATTGGAGCGTATATCCAAGGCGTCTGGCGGAGTACCAAGGCAGAACAGGCTGCAAACGCAGTCAACGCTGACTAATTGGTACCGGAGTAAGAACGCTCAGCCAACAGGATAGTATTTCAAATTAAAACAATATAACTAACCGAGAAACAATAGATGATCATTGAATTAAGCAGTTTGAGTCCGACAATGCAAGCAGTTGCAAATATTGCTATCGTTGCAGCACAAGCACTTATACTGTACGCAGGATACGGTAAAATGTTGGATATACTAGCTCCAAAGATTTTGCGTAGAATCGCAGACGCAGAATAAACGCTAATATTTCTCTTGTAACTTGTCGACTGCACTGTTCTATCATACGCCTAGTATTGTACAATTTAACCAAAACTATAATACAACCAGTCTTTTAGTGAATATTGTATATGGAGTTCAATATTCCTCATATTAGGATCGCAGATGATTGTATCACGCGTTTAGGTGAATCGTCAATCCAACCAACCAATGTAATTAGTATCAATGGCAACCGGACTCAAGCGTGATCTTGGACTGCCGTCTGTAACGGCAATTGCGATCGGTGCAATGGTTGGGAGTGGGATTTTCATTCTGCCCGGAATCGCGTTTGCAACGGCAGGCCCTGCCGTCGTTATTGCGTACCTTATTGCGGGACTGCTTGTACTCCCTGCAGCATTGAGCGCATCCGAGATGGCTACCGCAATGCCAGAAGATGGCGGCTCCTATGTTTATGTCGAGCGTGGGATGGGACCACTACTTGGGACGATCGCCGGGATCGGCAACTGGTTTATGTTATCGTTCAAAGGTTCGCTAGCGCTGGTTGGTGGTGTGCCATATCTTGTGTACATTGCACCGGACCTCGCGGAATATATCATCTTCATTGCGCTTGGGCTAGCACTCATGTTTACTCTTCTCAACATCGTGAGCACAAAATCGACGGGAAGCTTACAGCTCGCGATTGTTGGAATAATGATTGCTGCGATGGTATGGTTCATTCTCGGTGGCTATGGGAGTATTATTCCTAGACAAACAACCGGGTCCTTTGATATCGCTTCGGAAGGGATTCTCGCCGCAACAGGATTGGTCTTTGTGTCGTACGCGGGTGTAATCAAAATCGCAGCCGTTGCAGAAGAGGTGAAAGATCCAGGGAAAACGATTCCTCGAGCAATGATTGGATCGCTCCTGTTTACTACCGCACTGTACGTACTGATTGTCTACGTCGCAATTGGTGTCGTTGATTTCAATGCCGTGCTTCCGGAGAGCGGTGAGGGAGCAATCATGGCATTTGCAGCTGAGGAAGCACTGGGGACTTTCGGCGTGATTGCGGTTGTTATCGCAGCGTTGATGGCACTTGCCTCGACCGCGAATGCAGGCTTGCTCTCTGCCTCGCGGTTCCCATTTGCAATGGCTCGCGACGGGCTTGCACCGGAACGGTTCGAAGCAATTCATGACAAATATAACACGCCGGTGCTCTCGATCGCACTCACTGGTGGGGCGATGATGGTGATGATTGCAACACTTCCGATCGAAGACGTGGCGAAGCTTGGAAGTGCGTTCCAGATTCTCGTCTTCATTCTCGTTAATCTTGCACTGATTGGCTTCCGAGAAGGTGCAGTTGGTGACTATGATCCTGAATTTGTTGCACCATTCTACCCATGGGTACAGATTATTGGCATGGGTGGTGGGTTGATTCTTCTTACACAGATGGGGCTTATTCCACTGCTCGGTGCTGCTGGAATATCCGTCGCAGCAGCACTCTACTACGTGGTATATGTTCGGGATAGCATCGAACGTGAAGGTGCTGCGCGTGAGGCGATTCGCCGAAATATTGGGGATGATGCTGTCAAACAGACAAGAGAACTCTTCGAGAGCGATAGCTCGTACAAGGTGCTTGTCGCAACAACCGAACAGACCTCAACTGGTGCAAAACGTGACATGGTTCGTGTTGGAAGTGATATGGGTCGGCTCCGATCGACAGCGGTGTCGGTTGTTGAGTTCCTAGATATTCCACATCAGATATTCGCTGAGAATCACGCGAAAGTACAACAAACAGGCACACTAGAATGGCTTGCCGATATCGCAGACGACGCTCCAGAGTGGATGCCAACAGACCCAGAGGCATCAGCGCTGCGAACGTCAGGTGGTGTTGACACTGTTGAGATTGCATCCAATACAGCAGTGAGCTATCAACGAATCGACAGTGAAGACCACAAACGAGCAATCGTTGATGTGGCAACGTATAGGAACTACGACCTGTTGTTACTTGAACGGCGAGCGGACGAATTTCACCGACGACTGTTTGGAAGTCCGATCGAGTGGATTCTTGAGAATACACCAACAGACGTTCTCCTCGTTGAGGATCGTGGGTTTAATGGTGCTGATGAAATCGCAGTTGTTGCAACTCGCGGTGCATACGATCCACTCAAGATCCTCATTGCAGATGCAGTCGCAGAGGAAACCGGTGCAGAAATCAATCTTCTGCAAGCAATTGGAAAAAACGCACCCGAGACGCAAAGAGAGACACTGGAAGCATACCACAACGAGTTAGCAGCACTCTGTACGGTCCCAGTCCGATCAACGATTATCGAGACGGACAATGAAATTTCAGGGTTGGCCCGATTTGCACAGCCAGCAGATCTACTAATCACTGGAGTCGATCAAAAAGGTCTCAGAGGTCGGATATTTGGTCGACCAAGCGATCAACTGGTTGATTCGGTTGAGAGTACGGCGATTATGGTACAAACACACGATGGAAGAAAACGAGGCGGTGTGATCAAACGGCTACTCATGGATCACTTGTTCTCGTAAATCTAGTACTATTGAGTGTATTGCACAAAAATACCAAAACTATTTGTGCACCCTGCTGTTAGTAGAGACTGACTACGAACGTGCAGTACACACACCCATCCAGCGTACAACCAAGTCGTGTTACCACTCAAGTACGGCTAGATAGTCGAAAAATACGCAGACAGAGCGTGAGATAACGATGGAGCTATTTGGACTTAGTATTGCGATTTTAGCCCTCTTTATCGGGTTCGGATTTGTTGTTGGTCTCCTGTATGGATTCTTTGGAATGGGTGGTTCATTCCTTGTGACACCAGCACTCTTGGTTCTTGGCTATCCAGCCCGTGTTGCGATCGGAAGTGGAATGGCGTTCGTTTTTGGAACCGCCATTATTGCAGTAATCAAACATCACGGTATCGGACAAGTCGATTACAAGCTTGGTGCATTGATGTTTGTTGGGCTCACAGCAGGAATTGAAGGTGGGCGGATTATTGTCTTCTACCTTGAGGAGCTTGGAACTGCAGAGCTGATTGTCGGCATTACGTATGTCGTACTGCTTGCAGCAATTGGGATTCTGTTTACAAAGAATGCGCTAGAGGATGATAATGAAGAGACAGAGGCCGATGAGGAGCTCTCGCATGCTGATGTTGATCCGAATGATATCCCCGATATCGCAAAGAAGATCCAACGGTACAATATTCCACCAATGGTCACATTGACCGGTGGGATTCGGGTGTCGCTGTGGGTCATTACGGCAGTCTCATTGGTGGTTGGTATTGTGTCTGGATTCCTCGGCATTGGTGGCGGCTTTATCCGGCTTCCAGCGATTTACTACCTGATTGGAGTTCCATTGCCAGTTGCGGTCGGAACGAACCTGTTTGGCGGGTTCATTTCTGGTGGTGTGGGGGCGTTCACATATGGACAGGCTGGTGCAGTCGATCTAACGATCGTTCTTCCGTTGCTGTTCGGGAGTGCCCTCGGTGCACAGATTGGCTCCGCATCAACGGTGGTTGTCGACGAAGATAAGACACGGATCTACTTTGGTCTCATGCTGCTTATCGCCAGTGTTGCAGTGGGTATTGGAGAAGCAGGAAGTATCCTTGAGATACCACTACTGGACACGACGAGTGCGGTCTTGATTATCGGATCAGCAGTTGTTGTTGCACTCATTGTGATTGGGAGTGGTGTTCGAGCAGTCAAAGAGCAAGGAAGGGAGTCACCAATATTGAATAACTAACGCTACTGGGAAACAATGCGCTCGGACAATAGTATTAGCACCAATACTTCGAGATATAAACAATATGTTGAATATAAGTGTTTAGTGAACTACTTACACCAGTCACTATCTATTTGCTCAACCACCAGCCGTAGATCTTCTCGAGTTCGTCGGTCTCTTTTGGTTTCATGCTCTTGCCGTATGTTTTTCCTTCGAGAATCTGTCTCTCAACGGTATTAAGCGCTAACGAGAAGGCATGCTTTCCGCCGTAGCCTTCGCCGGTACCGACAAAGAGCCCTTTGTCAGTGTACAGCCGGACACGGACATAGATAAGCGACATGCCACGAAGCCGCTCTTTGTGTTCTTTGAAGTGGACTTTGGCTTCGAGCAACCGCATCCCGCTGTACTTGCGGGTAACCGACTCGATCTGAGTTGCCAAATACTCATCCGTGATGTTGTCTACAATATCCGCTCCAAACACCTGTACGTGAAGTTGGTCATCATCGGTCCATGTCAACGACTCGAGGAGGTCAGTCTTCGTGACGATTCCCGCAAGCGATCCGTCATCATCGACGACAACCGATGAAGAGGCACCGAAATCAAACATTGTCTCCAGTGCAGCGTCCAACGACTCATCCAACATCGTTGTGCCGAGCGTTTCAACCATGACGTTTCGCACCGGAAGCGAAAGCAAGTCTGCACTTTCTCCCTCCCGTGCACCGTACCCACCACGATCGGTTCCAGCGCCGTCAGTATCGTCACCGTCTGGTGATCCGCCTTGCGATCGGGTGAGCTCTCTGGTCACGAACGCAAGCACATCAAACAGACTGATGATTCCAACGGCTTCGTCGCTGTCTTCAGACACAACTGGAAGGTGCTCGATCCGTTCATCTCTGAACGTTGCAATCGCAGCACCAAGGGACGTATCTGGCGTCACCGAGACGACAGCAGTCGTTGCAACGTCATCAACATCCAATACGGAGAGATATGGATGAACGTGTGTGAGTAGATCGTCTGCACGAACAACAGCAACTAGCTCATCACCGTCTACGACAGGGAGCAGTCTGGTATCACCAGCAATCATCAGCCGGGCAGTCTCACGAACATCCTCATGCCGATCGATCGTCGGGACGTTTCGGACGACCGACTGCGCTTTTTGTGTGCCCTTTTCATGCGATGAAAGCACTGCACGTCGGGTAACGACACCGACGAGGCCGTCAGCATCCGTAATGACGAGTGCTTTCTCCCCGGATGACTCGAACGCACCGCGGAGCTTTGAGACTGGAGTTCCCCGGTCGAACGTTTCAAAGTCAGTGTCAATGATCTCTGTTATGTCCATATGCAATATACAACGGCTCGGTACTTACCCACAGTGTACATTCTCATATTGCAGTAATGTGTATAATGTGGGACTCTCAGCTAGGTCACTTGTGCAGTGTTTTCAGTCGCTGGATGAGTGCTTCACCACCCCACACGGTGAGACAGGCCCCAAATGCGATCGTTCCAAGTTTTCCACCAGACCCACCAACATACGGTGTAGTGTAGATGAAAATAAGTCCTGCAACCGCACCAGCCACAGCGACACGAAACTCATCAGCAAGTCGATCGGCCGAGACCATCCCAACGAAAGATGCACAAAAGACAACAGCGGCAAGCAACGACCCATCAGTCGGATAGATGACTGGGAGGAGAATTCCCGAAATGGCCCCAACAGTTGCTGATGCGACAACAGGTCCACGATCGAATCGAACACTGAGCATGAATGTGACAACAGCACCGCTTACGGCGTACAGATAGATGAGAAACTGTGTGGTAAGCGATGGGAGTGGATCGCTATGGAACTCCGCGACGGTTACCGCCACAACCGCGGTTGCAGCGACAAATGCAGTCGTCCCCAATTTCCCACCAACGCCGTCAAAGACAGGTCGACAAAGAACGAAAACACCGCCGGCAAGAAAACCAGCTAAAAGCGCTTGTGTGTATGTAGTAAACAAGAGTGGGGAGGTCATTCCGACAAACGCCCCACAGTAGATCGCCACTGCAAATTTCGGGATAATGAGTGCGCCAAACAGCGCAACAAGCGAGGCAGCGACGATTGATGAAACAGGAAGCTCGATCGTGACAATGAGTGTCACAATAGCACCGCCCATTACCGCGGTAACGTATTGTGCGTCAGTCCGGACTGTTGGGACATCGTAGGTCTCGACAGTGGCTGTAGTGTCCCATTCCTTTTTTAATCCGTAAAGAAGGCCAACGGAGACGATGACTAATGCACCTGTCGTGACTACAGACTGTGTAACGATCGTCGCACCGTGAAGACTGAGTGCAAATAGGACGATCGGCCCACCAGCTAAAATAAGAAGCCCAATTCGAGGCGTAAAAAATACGCTATAGAACGTGTAGACCCAGCGACGAGATAGAGATCGCGTTGATTCAGCCACAAGTTCACCGTGTATAGTGTCTGTATTGAGAGGACGAGTATTTAATATACCCCTCCAAAACGCCAGCATAATAGTTATTGTATTGCACAATATACTATACAGTATGTCTGATTCAGGAAGTAATGCAGACCTCGGTATTGTCCTTGAAACAAACGATCCAGAGCGCGCATGGAACGCGTTCCGACTTGGAATTACGGCGCTCAACGCGGGACACTCAGTTTCAGTATTTCTTCTCGGAGCAGGTGTTGAAGCCGAGGAAATTACAGAGAACGAGCAGTTCGATGTCCGCGATCGGATGGAGCTGTTTGCTGATGAGGGCGGTGAGCTACGTGCATGTGGGACGTGCTTGAAAATGCGACAGAGCGACGAAAGTGAGGTCTGTCCAATCTCAACGATGGACGATCTTCTCAATGTTGTGATGGCGTCCGATCGTGTTATCACGATCGGCTAATCGGTCGTCACAGCTAACCAACACCATTATTGCTCAGAAGAAACAATACTAGAACAACTATGGAAACAAATGTTGGAGAGGCAGACCGAATTGCACGGATTGGAGCAGGTGCTGTTGCAGGCGGGCTATCGCTTGCGATTTTAGCAGGAATTGTTGAATTGGGTGGGTCAATCGCAGCAGTACTAGGGATCGTGGCGGTAGTGATGTTTTTCACCGCTGCAACGCGAAGTTGTGGTGCCTACAGCCTCCTTGGAATGGATACCTGCAAGCGCGAAATATAATGAAAGAAACAAGCGTCACTGTCACGTGTTCCGAATGTGAGTACGAGTCCGTGTTTCAAAAGTTGTCAGATGCACGTGTTGCACTCGCAGCGCATGAGACAGAGACGGGACATGTCGTCGACTGGTCGATCGAGAAGCTCTCTGCAGGTGTTGAAAAAGCGGGAGACGACGCAGGTGTCTGTGGGATTCCAGGACTCGAAAATCCAAAGACACCGCTAATACGATTCTAGCCACTGAAAGCCAACGAAACCCCGTATCACAAGCGAACGATCGCTGTCTCACCCGAATCTGTTGCAGTTTTTTGATTACTGTGCATTAGATAGATATCGAGAGCCACTATTGTATTGAATCAACACCACTATAGCTACCAGATGCCGTTTTACACGATATTAGCAGCCAATGTCACTTTGTAATTTTAGGTATTGTACAAGATTCACAATACTTATGTAGGAACGAGCCAAACGTATTCTTGTATGTCAGTAGAAACTCGAAACAAGACGGGATTTGAATACGAGTGGGATTACTCACCGAGGGTTTCGACCCTCCTTGGTGTGTTTACGTCGGTTGCGATCGTGGGATGGCTAGTAACAGTCATGCTGACCGCAATCCACCTATTTGCAATCCCTGCAATTCCAGCCGATGCACCGGTTCAAGGAAGTATTGAAGTGATCACCAGCCCGTGGGCCTACGTGTTTGGAATTCCACTTGCAACGCTTGGTGGCTTCTACTACCTGACCACGATAGGGCTTGCCCTCTGGTGGTTTGACGCTCGTCATCCGTTGATCATCAAGATTCTCACGCCAATCACCGCATCGGGTGTAGTGTTCTCATCGTACTTCGTCTACCTGCAGCTTGGCGTTATTGGAGAAATCTGTCCGTTCTGTATGGTCTCTGCCGGGGCAACGTTCCTCCTCTTTGGACTTGAGCTTGCAGTCCTCTCAAAGAGCTCAACGCCATCGCTCACGGATATGATGGGCGATCTCAAACACGTCGTTGCGGATACCAACGTTGCTGGAATCCTCGTCCCGGTATTCATTGGTGTTGCCACCTTGGTTGGAATGTTTGCCGTGCCGATGCTCCCACTCCCTGAAGCAGTTCCGTTTGTCTAAAAGCCGGCTACCGGTTCTATTTTGAAGATATTGCGTTTTGAGTACAATAGTATCAATTTTCATAAATTAACATATTATAATTCGGTGTCAATATCAGCGGTATGGAACTTTCCGTGGTCCCCATCGATCTGGATAGCGACACACCGACCGTTGTGTTACATGGGGATGATGCAATAGAGATCGGCGTCCATCCGATGGACCGCGTTCAGCTTACACAGAATGGTGGCGTGACGATCGGCGTTGTCAAAGAGACAACTGCGCTTGTCGACCGTGGAGAGGTGGGGTTGACACAGCCGCTATCACAGCTCACAGGGACGGTGACTGTCAAGCCGGCACCATACCCACAATCGATGCGATATATCCGACGAAAGCTGGATGATAATGAACTCAGCCGATCGGAGATTCGGACCATTGTCCAGGACATCAACAATAATCGTCTCACAGATGTCGAATTAAGCGCATACGTTACTGGAATATACACGAACGGGCTGTCGCTTGAGGAAACAACATTTCTAACCGAATGTATGGCTGACGTGGGCGATCGAATCAACTGGGACGAACCGGTGATTGCGGACAAACACAGCATTGGTGGTGTTCCAGGAAATCGCACAACACCGATTGTCGTTGCGATCGTCGCTGCCGCAGGTGTGAAGATTCCAAAAACCTCATCACGTGCAATAACCTCTCCTGCGGGAACAGCGGACACGATGGAGGTATTCTGTCCGGTTGACCTCACTCGTGAGTCAATCGAACGCGTCGTCAGAAATACAAACGGCTGTCTTGTCTGGGGTGGTTCTGTTGATCTCTCACCCGTGGACGATCGAATTATTCAGGTTGAAACCCCACTGTCGATCGATCCACACGGACAGGTGATCGCATCTGTCCTCTCGAAAAAACGGAGCGCAGGCTCCACGCACGTTGTGATTGATATCCCATATGGAGAGGGTGCGAAAGTTGAGAGTCTGCCCGAGAGTCGAAAATTAGCACGGGATTTCAAACGTGTTGGCGAGCATCTAGGTATGCGAGTGACCTGTCTAATTACGCGTGGGAGTGGGCCGATCGGGAGCGGTATCGGGCCTGCATTAGAGGCACGCGACGTATTAGCGGTGCTTGAAGGAACAGGCCCAGGAGATCTGCGATCAAAAAGTGTACAGTTGGCTGCAAAGCTGCTAGAGCTCTGTGACGTCGATGCAGATGCGGATGAGTTGCTCGCTTCGGGTCACGCAGCGGAGTCCTTCCGACAGATAGTTGACGCACAGGGCGGCGATTCAACAATAACAACGGCATCAATTCCAATTGGTGAGCAGACAAAAACCGTGTATGCATCCCGAGACGGGGTCGTGACACATATAGACAACAGTGCAGTGAGTGACGTTGCCCGACGAGCGGGCGCACCAAAAGATATCGAAGCAGGAATTGTGCTCCATGAGAACGTCGGTACAACAGTTTCGCAAGGCGATCGGCTCTTCACAATTCATGCACAAGCAACGGCGAAACTCAACGATGCGGTCGAACTTGCCGATCGAGTGTCCGTGTATAGAATACTCCATCCGGATGAGACGCTCATTGAGCAGGTCGGGTAGATGTCAGTAGAAGAGACAACCCAGAAGTCGTCAGCTTCAGAGAACGCGTGGCATGCACTTGATCGCGATGATGTGCTACAAGCATTGGATACGACACCGGACGGTCTCTCGGATGCACAGGTAGCTGAGCGGCAAGCAGAGCACGGCCCAAATACCGTTCAGCGCAACGCAACAACCTCGAAGCTTGCAATTTTGTTACATCAGTTCACAAGCCCGCTCATCTATGTGTTGCTTATCGCGTTTGGTATCACGGTTTTCATCGGACACTATCCGGATGCAATCGTCATTGCTGCAGTTTTACTAATCAATGCAGTGATCGGCTTCTATCAGGAGTATCGAGCGGAGAATGCGATGGCTGCGCTCGCAAACCTTGTCTCACCAACTGCCAGAGTGCGTCGAGACGGCGAACCAGCCGACGTAGAGAGCGAGAAACTGGTTCCAGGCGATATTGTGCTCCTTGAGTCCGGATCGCTTGTCCCTGCAGACCTCCGGTTGCTTTCGGAGACGGATCTCAAGATCGAGGAGTCAATCCTCACCGGCGAGTCAGCGGCCGTTTCGAAAACGATCGAGACAGTGTCCACAGAGACGGTTGTTGGCGACCGATCGAATATGGCGCATATGGGGTCCGCAGTAACAACAGGGAGAGCAGTCGGTGTTGTCGTTGCAACAGGTGCTGATACCGAAATTGGGACGATTGCAGGGCAGATGCGTGAGACAACTCGTGCGGCAACCCCACTGCAAACACGGATGCGACACTTTGGAAATCGGATCAGCATCGCGATTGTAGGTGTGAGCGTTGTCGTCTTCGGGATTGGACTCTTGCAAGGAATTGCAGTCACGGATATCTTTTTATTGGCGGTTGCGATCGCCGTTGCAGCGATTCCAGAAGGGCTGCCGATTGTGATGACCGTTGCACTCGCAGTGAGCGTTGCTCGGATGGCCGATCGGAATGCGATCATCCGGCGGCTGCCTGCTGTTGAGACGCTGGGCAGCTGTACGGTTATTCTGTCCGATAAGACGGGGACGCTCACGGAGAATCGAATGACAGTCCAACAGCTCCGTGTCGATGGATCGGTCTACACCGTCACAGGTGGTGGCGATACAACTGAAGGTGCAATCGAGCAGAATGGGGAGCCAGTTGCGATCGACGAAGCGAGTGCAGTATATGACGCACTCAGGGCAGGCGTCTTGGCAAACGAGTCTCGGATACGCACACAAACGGAGGACAATACGGAGCGTATCGAACTGCTCGGCGACCCCACAGAAACGGCACTGCTTGTCGCTGGGGCAAAGGTTGGATTACATAGAGAACAGCTGCTGGAAACGACCCCGGAGATCGGACAGATCCCATTTGAGTCCGATCGGCAGTTTGCAGCAACAGCCCACAAGACACCAGACGGCCCACAGACATATTTCAAGGGTGCCCCTGAGCGAATTATTGCGATGTGTACAGATGCCCGTGTAAACGGAGCGTCCGAACCGATCGATCGTGAGGCAATTTTGGCAGCGGCACACGAGATGGCAAATGATGGGCTTCGAGTCTTAGCCGTTGCGACCGGAGCGGGCGATCGAACAGAGAGTGAATCGTTGGATGGGCTCACGCTCCTTGGCCTCATTGGAATGAGGGACCCCCCTCGAAACGGCGTTCCAGATGCTATTGTGGCATGCCACAATGCAGGAATGCGTGTGCTCATGGTGACAGGAGATCATGCAGCAACTGCGGGGGCGATTGCAAAACAGATCGGAATTGAGAGCGACACAGTGCTTACTGGGGCAGATGTGGCAGCACTCTCTGATGAAGAGCTTACAGAACAGTTGCAAACGACATCTGTGTTTGCCCGGATCAGCCCAACACAGAAACTCCGGCTGACGGAGTTATTACAAGCAGATGGCGAAATCGTTGCAGTGACTGGGGATGGGGTGAATGATGCACCGGCACTCAAATCCGCACATATTGGTGCCGCAATGGGGATCACTGGGACCGACGTTGCCAAAGAGGCAAGTGAAATGGTGCTCACTGATGATAACTTCACAACGATCTACGCTGCGGTTGAGGAGGGACGGACGGTCTTTGCCAATATCGCAAAAGCAACGACATTCCTCCTCTCGACTGGTGTTGGGCTTGTCCTTGCATTCCTTGCAACGTTCACATTAACCGCATTTGGGGTGTTTGCTGTAGCAGATGATGACGTCTTCCCGCTGCTTTTGATCCCTGCACAGGTGCTGTGGCTCAATGTGGTAACAAACGGAATCCAAGATGTTGCGCTTGCGTTTGAGCCAGGAGAGCCCCAACAGTACGAGCGCCCACCAAATGATCCAAACGCTGGACTGTTATCCGGGTTCCTCCTCGAACGAACCGCCGTCGCAGGTGTGTTGCTAGCGGTTGTTGCTGTAGCCATGTTCTGGTGGCAGCTATCAACTGGCGTGTCGATCGAGTATGCACAAACTGCAACATTAACACTGCTTGTGATTTCGATGGCATTGTATGTCGGTGCCTGCCGATCGGAGACGCAGTCTATCTTCGAAAAAAGCCTATTTTCAAACCGGATGCTGTTTGTTGGAACGATCGCTGCAGTGGCGATCCACATTGGTGCGCTCTATTTCGGCCCAACACAGTTTCTCCTCGGTGTACAGCCGCTGACAACGGAGACGTGGCTCACGATCGGGCTGCTAGCTCCAGCAACGCTCGTTGTTGTTGAGATTCACAAATACATCCGGAGGTGAAAACAGCCTCACAGCTGATCGACAAGCGCAGTTGCTACTGCGTCAACCTCGGTTTCTGTTGAAACCGCATGGATTGACACACGGACTGCATTTGGGATCGGGAGCGATCGAACGACGATATCTTCATCACGAAGCGCTGATACGGCGGCGTCTGCGTCTGGGACACGAACAGTGACAAGCCCGGATTCGAACTGTTGTGGACTGAGGAGCTGTGCATCCGGGATATGCGATTTGAATCGATCAGTGAGTGCTTCAATTCGGGACTCGATTGTGTCAAGCCCAACTGATTCGATCGCATCGATCGCTTCAACAAGCCCGGTGTGTGGTCCAAGCGAGGTTGAACCGATTTCAAACCGTTTGGCTCCGGGTTTGAAGCTGATTTCGTCCGCGCCTGCGTTCTCAACGCTTCGATAGCCAACCGATCGGGGAGTGAGCGAGGCTGCTGCATCCTGGGAGACGTACAGGAACCCTGCACCCCATGGGCCGAGAAGCCACTTGTGCCCGGCTGCTGCGACTGCATCCGCGCCCCAGTCGTGAACAGCAAACGGCTGTTGGCCGGGGACCTGAACTGCATCAACAAGTGTAAACACACCAGCGGAGGATGCAATATCCACAAGGTCGCTCACTGGAAGTTTCGTTCCGTGTGTCCACGTGATAGCACTGAAACAGGCGAGTGTCGCATCGGAAACCGCATCGCTGAACTCGTTGAGATCAATCTGGCCGTCTGTAGTTTCGACTTCGCGAACCTCGACACCATATTCCTCCAGCCGTTTCCATGGCAGCACACCTGCAGGGTGCTCGACATCGGTGCGAACGACAACATCTCCAGGTCCCCACTCAAATCCGGATGCAACTCGGTTGATTCCATCCGTTGTGCTCTCAGTGAGTGCAATCTCATCAGTGTCTGCACCAACGAACGCCGCGACGTTTGCACGGAGTTCCTCGTATGTGTCAAATGCGACCGTGTATGGATCGTTGACACCTGAGTCGTATTCGTGCGCTGAAACTGCGTCAGTGACTGCATCCACCACATAGCGTGGGCTTGGCCCGTGTGCACCAAAATTAAAATATGCTGCATCTTGGAGCGCTGGAATGTCAGCACGTATCTCAAGCGGCGTCATTGAATGGGTGCCTCTACTTCCGGCTGTGCTTCGAGAGACGCTTCTGCATCCAGTGCAGCCATCGACCCGGTTCCAGCCGCGGTAATCGCTTGTTGATAGACCGAGTCAGCAACATCACCAGCTGCAAACACGCCATCAATACCAGTATGAGTCGTGCCCGGATCGGTCTGAATGTACCCTTCTTCATCCAACACAATCTCCGTGTCTTCAAGGAACGATGTATTTGGAATATGGCCGATACCATAGAACACACCTTGAACGGTGAGTCGTTCCGTCTCAACAGTTTTTCCCTCTGATTCACGCTTCGTTGGATGTCCATCAGGATGTGAGATGATCGAGACGGCATCGACACCGGTTTCTTGATCACCGTGGATCTCAACAAGTTCGCTGTTCCATTTGAACGAGATCTTCTCGTTATTCAGCGCTCGATCGATCATAATTTCGGATGCTCGAAGCGAGTCACGGCGGTGGATGACCGTGACGGAGTCTGCAAACTTTGTGAGAAGAGCGCTTCCTCCATTGCAGAGTCACCACCACCAACGACAACAACATCATTGCCACGGTGGAATGCCCCATCACAGGTCGCACACGAGGAGAGCCCATACCCCATGAGTGCATCCTCACCAGGGACACCAAGCGTTCGTGCGCTTGCTCCAGTGGCTATCACGATCGATCGGGTCGTCAGTGTCTCACCGTTTGCAATCGAGAGGCGAAATGGGCGACGGTCAAGGGCTGCATCAACGACAACACCGTGTTTGAACGTTGCACCAAATCGTTCCGCTTGCTCTTTGCCTCGGCTGATGAGTTCATGGCCACCAACACCCGATGGGAACCCGAGATAGTTTTCAACGTCTGTTGTGAGAGTGAGTTGCCCCCCTGGCTCTCCACCATGAAGCACGATCGGGTCAAGATCAGCACGAGCAGCATAGATCGCTGCTGACTGGCCAGCGATCCCAGACCCGATGATGACAATATTGTGAATGTCAGTCATTACTTACTGGTTGTATCTCCCAATGAGCGAGGCGAGTTGGTCTTCGGACTGTACGCCGACCAGTTTCTCGACAAGTTCGCCATCAACAAACAATCCAAGCGTCGGGATTCCACGAACACCATACTGCCCAGCGACACCGTTGAATCGGTCAACGTCGACTTTCAACACGGTTGCAGCAGTGTTCTGTGCGATGGCATCAACTGTTGGCTCCATCATTTTACACGGGCCACACCAGTCCGCATAGAAGTCAACAAGCACAACACCTGCGTCAGCGACAACGTTTGAGAGGTCGTCTGAACCGTCAAATTCGATCGGTTTCGACGTGTCAACTGTGGTAAGGTCTGCTGTCATCAGTAGTAGATACGCTCTCAACCAATATAATAGTTTTGTATACTTTGCACAATACAAACAATAGCTAATCACGTACGCGGAAGTCCGGAGACAGTGAATACAGAACCAACTGGATCGTTATCTGAAACAGTAACCGTCCCCCCATAGCGTTCAGTTAATGTTTCAACAAGGTACAGACCGAGACCAGTGCCATCGCTTTCAAGCCCTTTTTTGCCCTCATTAAATATTGCTTCTTTGTGTTCATCGGGGATACCCGGACCGTTATCACGAATTTCCACACTAACAGCTTCATCGGTTGTTGTAACTGAAATAGCTACTTCTGGAGTCGCATTATTGTTATGCTGGATCGCATTTTTGAGTAAGTTACGGAATACAGAGCTAAGCATCGTATCAGCGCGAACCATCACGTGCGGAATCTCACCTTCGATCGTCACAACCGCATCTGCAAACGAGTTTCGGACATCTGTAACTTCGTTTATAATCGCCTGTCGAAGATGAATTGACGTGAAATCAGACTCATCCTGAAGGAGTACTGTGGCCACGTTTCGAGCCGTTTCAGTGAGATCAACAGCGTTTCGTGCGCTCGACAGAATTTTTTCAATATACGTTTGTGCTGGTGTGTCTGCGTCAATCTCCGTTTTAATCATCTCCGCATACGCAGTAACGATCTGAAGATCATTTCGGATATCGTGGCGTACCATTTTGTTCAGAATCTCAAGATTGTCTCGTTGGGTTTCGATCGTCTCTTCGTACGATTTAAGTTCCGTTACATCTCGAGCATATCCAAGCAGCGCGCTCTCATTAACGCCAGCTAGTTGGAATGGAATCTTGGTTGTTTGGAGGATTCGAGTGTCGCCGTCCGCTGTAGTGAGCGTCTCTCTTTCAATCTCTTTTCTTTCACCGGATTCAATCACGTCCCGATCGTCTTTTCTGAACGCTTCAGCCTCCTCAGTATTGGACAGTAACTCGAAGTCCGTCTTGCCTTCAATGTTGTCAGTGCTGATTCCATAGTAGGTCGCAGTTGTGTTGTTTGCAAAGACGTACTCGCCATCGTTATTTTTGACAAATATCAGGTCAGGTACCAGATCGACGATTTGACGAAGTTGGCTCTGTGTCTGTTCAATTTCAGTTTCGTACGCTTTTCGCTCCGTTATGTCCCTAATAAATGCAAGGAACCGATCTTCACCATCAATATCAATTTTGTTGATCCACACCTCAACCGGAAATGTCGTCCCATCCTTTCGCTTGTGATGTCCTTCAAGAGAGATTGTCTCTCCAACAGACATCTCTTGCCACAGGTGACGTAGTTCATCATTGGTGAAATCTGTTTCATAATCAGAGACGCTGAGCCCGAAGAGTTCATTCTTAGCGTATCCCAAATCGGCAGCCGCTTTTTGATTAATATCGTAAACTGAACCCGCAGAATCATGGAGGATGATTCCATCCGGTGCATCCTCAAACAGTGCACGAAACCGCTTCTCGCTTTTTTCGAGCGACTGTTCGTAGAGTTTCTGTTCTGTGATGTCGATATCAATACCTACGTATTTTATTATACTACCATCCTCGTCAAAGAGCGGTTGTGCACGTGTACGGGTCCATATCTCCTCTCCTGAGTCGTCAATAAAACGGAACTCTTGTTCAAACCCGGTCTCTTTATCAACAGCTGCACGGACGTTTGCTGCGACTCGATCGATATCGTTTGGATGAACGTACGATAAAAAGGCTGAAACAGTCCCATCAAACGACCCAACGTCTAATCCAAGCAATCGCTCAAGACTATCATCCCAAAATACATCGTCAGTTTGTACGTTCCACTCCCATGCGCCTGCATTTGCGGCTTCTAATGCGAGCGACAGCCGTTCTTGAGCCACAGCAGTTTTTTCTTTCTGTTCGATAATTGTCGTTACATCCTGTATGGTTCCACGGACGCGAACAACCTCACCATCCTCAATCTGTGGGTCGCCTCTTGTCTGTACCCAGCGCGTCTCACCTTCAGCCGTAACAAGTCGGAGTGTAAGTTCATACTGTGCACCATCTCTGATGGCACGCGTGAACGCATCTTCAATCAATTGTCGATCAGCAGGATGATAGGACCGAATGGCAGCATCTGAGTGCGGCTCGTTGGTAGTCGAGAGCCCGTAGATGTCGTACACTTTTGCTGTCCAGAGGAGACTCTCCGTCCGGCAGTCGTACTCCCACGCACCAACGTCTGCAATATCTTGTGTTTTTTTAAAAAGATCGTTTTGCCGTTCTAACTCACGGTCACGCTGTTTTTCTTCGCTTATTTTTATGCTGCTGGCAACAAAGCCGTTAGTCGGTGGATGTGTACTCGTATTGGTTCCAACCGTTCGGAGCCAGATCCACTCCTCATTCTTACACTGAAAACGGAACTCCAGTGAGCCCGTTCTGGTTGGATCTTCGATATTTTGTTCAACCGCTATTTTGACGGCTTTGCGATCGTCCGGATGGATATACGCATACACAGAGTCACCGACAAGCGCCCCCTGATCGTATCCAAGCACTCGTTCGACCGCTTTACTCTGATACTGAATTGTCCCGTCGTTGTCGAGGACAGTTGTGATTGCTGGAGACTGGTTAACGAACGACTTGTAGCGAGAAAACGTCTCAACTGCGTCAGCACCAGTACGCACTGACTCGATCGTACACAAAATAGGCCCAGTATCCGAACGGGAGAATGAGAGTTCGACTCTGAGCGGGTCGGTTGCTTCCTGGATCAGGACAGCTCCATTCCATTGTCCAGTGTTGGCAACAGCAGGGACGATCTCCGAATGAAATTGGTCAACGCTTGTCTCTGCAAGATACGCAGTCAGTTCGGTCTCCAAAAGTTCTGCTTCGTCAGTGTATCCGAATACGTCCACATATCGATGGTTTGCATAGAGATAGGTCCACTCGGTGTCGAGAATTGCCATCCCAGTATTCGACCCATCCAATGCGGCAGAAAATATGGACTCAGTGTGAAAAATACCCTCGTCCATAGGATCTTTTCCCATTATAAATATGTAGAAAATACACAATATATTACTGTTTGGGATATGGTGTCAAATGGACCCGGAGAAATGTCGTTAACCGCTGGTAGACAATTAAAACAGTTCAGATACAGGCTCACTCATTAACCGTTTCTCGGACGGTTGTGACAGGAATTGTTGCGTTACGTACAACTACTTTTGCAACCTCACCGATAAGTATCTCTTCAAGTCGTGATTGTCCGTGTAAGCCAATAATGATAAGATCGGAGCCATACAGTTCTGCGGCTTTGTTGATCATTTCAGGAACGCGTCCAACAGCAACACCCGTCTGGAGTGTAACGCTGTACTTATCCGCAATTTGTTGCGCACCTTCGAAGAGCTCTCTTGCGTGCTCGTTTCGATCTTCCAACCATTCTTCCCACATTCCTGGATGGTCACCCCACCCTCTTGAGGCGGTTTTGTCCGTTTCCCGATCGATAATGTAGAGTGTCGTGATGGTTGCAGCGCCGAACTCAGCACAGGTATATTTTAGTGCTTCTTTCGAAAGTGGGGAACCATCGTACGGCACAAGAATTTCTTCTGGCATATACTACACGCCGATAGTTAAACAGATAGCTGTACGTATCGTTCGATTGTGGAGATAGTCGTTATTCTACGGACGTTTTGACAATCGTCACTGGCTGCGAAGCCATTCGTGCAACGCGCTCTGTGACACTTCCAAGAAGCCGACGGTACTCCCCAGATCGATCTCTGGAACCAAGGACAATCACTTCAATATCGTTGTCAGTGGCATAGCGGAGAATTTCTTCATGTGGTTCCCCACGTGTCAAGTATGTCTCAACGGCAATTCCACGATCGCGTGCTCGTTGGGCAACGTCCTCAAGCGCCTCTTCGCCGGATTGGGTAAGTCCTGTTTCAAGACCCTCAAATTCGTGAACGTACTCATCTCCACTATAAGACTCGTACACTGACGAATCAATAACATGGAGAACATGTAGCGTCGCACCATAGCGATCGGCCGCATCAAGCGCATGAGCGGTTGCGTTCGATGCACCGTCGCTCCCATCTGTCGGCAGCAGTATTGAACCGTACATACACAGACCATCCATCGCCTAAAAAATATAGCATCGGATCGTTCTCATATCGTGGGAGTTGGGGCTCAACTTCTATTAGTGATGGAAATGATACCCACGTATGTCCAACTTTGACCGCCCACTAACGGAAACAACCAGTATTTGTCCCTACTGTGGTGTTGGGTGTGGATTGACAGTCAACAAAGAGACACACAAAGCGGGCGGCTGGAAAGCGCCCGTCAATAAACGCGGTGAGATCTGTCCAAAAGGCGCTGCAGCGTTTGAGATGGTGACAGACGAGGGCCGACTAACCACACCGCTTGCAAAAGATGGTGATTCGTTTGTCCCGATCTCGTGGGACGATGCATTCGATCGCATCGAATCGGAATTCAGTGCTATTTTCAATGAGCATGGGCCAACTGCGCTCAGTTTCTTCGCATCCTCAAACTGTAGCAACGAAGAGAACTACGTGCTCGGAAAGCTTGCACGAAGTCTTGGCACCAACAACATCGACAACTGTGCGCGGCTCTGTCACTCAGCGACCGTTGCGGCGATGCGAGATCGGTTCGGAACCGGCGCGATGACCAACTCGCTAGAAGATCTCACGGAGTCAGATGTGTATCTGATTGTCGGTGCAAACCCAGCAGTTAATCACCCGATCATCTTTCGATCGTACCTCCTCCCAGCAATCAGAAAGGGGACCAAAGTCATCCATATCGATCCGCGAGAAACGGATACGACCCGGCCAGCAACACATCATCTTCCGGTGAAACCAGGCTATGATATTCCATTACTCACGGCGATCGCTGCAACGATCGTCCAAGAAGGTCTCCATGACACATCGTTTATTGACGCCAGGCTCCATAACGTGGATGACGAACTAGCATGGCTCCGTGCAGTTGATATTGACGAGCACGCGTCACTTGCAGGTGTTGATCCGGAACCCGTCAGATCGGCCGCTCGATTGTATGCACGTGCCGATCGTGCTGCCATATTCACTGGGATGGGGATGAGCCAACATCATTGCGGGACCGCAAACGTTCATGCGCTTTTGAACCTTCCGCTGCTAACTGGACATATTGGAAAGCCAGGTACAGGAATCAATCCGCTTCGAGGGCAAAACAACGTGCAAGGAGCAAGCGATATGGGAACATTGCCTGATACCCTCCCAGGGTACGGGTCGGTTGCTTCCGAAGCCGATCGCGATCGCCTCGAAGCAGTGTGGGGTTTTGAACCACCGACGGAGCCAGGGCTCACAGAGGTCGAGGCAACACATGCGTTTGGAGACACCGTACATGGGGCGTATATTTTCGGAGAGAATCCAGCAGTGACGGAGCCAAACGCCTCGGTCGTGCGCGAAAGGCTCGACTCGATCGACTTCCTCGTTGTACACGATCTATTTGAGACCGAAACCGCAGCGTATGCTGATATCATTCTTCCGGGGAGCGCATGGGCAGAGCGGGAAGGAACCGTCACAAACACCGATCGACAAGTACAGCGAATGCATGCACTCACAGAGCCACCAGGTGATGCGAAGCCAGATCTCGAAATCCTCTGTGAACTTGCAGAGAGGCTCTCAGCGCATTCGTTCAGATATGACAGTACAGAGGAAGTGTTTACAGAGATCACCGAAGCGGTTCCGCAGTATAGCGGGATGTCTTACGACAAGTTAGCGACTGGCAGTCAACGGTGGCCGATCGCACACGGGGATGCAGCGGGTACAGCAGTGCTGCTTCGCGAACAGTTCCAGACGACGGATGGGAAGGCATCGATCAGACATGTCGAGCATGTTCCACCAGCAGATGAGCTTGGTGAGGGCCAACTTGTGTTAACTACTGGAAGGGTGATCGAACACTTCAACAGCGGTGCACTGACACGTCGATCAGGAATCCTGACAAAGATGCGGGCTAGCGACGAACTCCAAATTAACCCAGTGGATGCAGCGGCTCGAACTATCAAAGATGGGGATACAGTAACAGTCTCAAACGATCGTGGCAGTGTGACAGTGACTGCGAGCGTAACACCGGCAATCCAAGAAGGAACGGTATTTATGACGTTCCACTTCGCCGATCCGCTTGTTAATACACTGACCGGAGATGAACTCGACCCAGTTGCAAAAATACCGGAGTACAAACACAGCGCAGTTACGGTTTCATAAGTGAAAGTATATCGACCGTTGTCTTCACTGGGCTCCAGGTTCTTGTGGAGCTTCAAGAGCGGCTCCGTATTTGTCCTCAAATTGCTGCAACAGCTGTCCCATCTTTGCGTACCATGCATTCAACATCTGTTGCATCTCCTCCGTGATCTCATCCGATCCAACTGGTCTATAAACGTGGTAGTAGCCACCGTGTTCGTAGTTTCGCTGCTGTTTTTCAACGAGGCCGGAGTCTAAGAGACGCTGTATCGATCGATACGAGGTCGATCGTTCCCGATCGATCTCAGATGCAATCTCATCGATTGTGAGTGGCTGATCGTATCGAACGAGCGTCTGAAAACACTCCTTATCCAACGGCTTGAGACCATGAAAACATTCAAATAACCCTTCACATTCCATATCGCTTCGGAGCATCTCTGAGACGGACTGAGGCATATATGTACCATCTCAGCCGAAGAACAAAAATGTTTGTATAGTACAATATAGACATTTTAAGTAGGCTGTAGTAACTATGTCTGCATAAGAAACTTTGTCCGGTGTTCAACTCATATCGGGTATGAAGTGGTATATACATATATCCACATTCTCAGACTTTGATTGTGCTCAAAATGCACAATATTATGTTGATCGGGGACAGTATAGTTACGTATGAGAGTTGTTTACGCAACTGATCTTTCGGAGGCATCACATGCGGCTGTCCGGACACAGCCATGTTTGGAGTGTCTTCAGCGGATTGGCGTGACTGAGGTTCATCTCGTCACTGTTGTCGCAGCGGATATGCACTACGGGATGCCAGGATTTGATTTTGCAAAAACCAAAAAGCAGTTACTGCAGGGTCAAAAGAAGGTATTTGAGGATGCAGGCTTTGACGTCGAAACACACGTTGTTCGAGGCACGCCACATCGTCGTATCAACGGTGTTGCGGAGGCAGTTCATGCGGATATGATTATTGTGGGATCTCGGGGACAGAGTCCACTCCGCGATCGGGTGATCGGAAGCACCGCACGAAATATTGCTCGTACATCTGTTCGTCCTTTGTTGCTTCAGCGGATCACAAAAGATGGTGAGGAGTACGAAGTTGCTCGAAAGTACTTATTTAGAGACATCATGTTCGCCACTGATTTTTCAGAGAATGCAAATCAAGCATTTGAGCAGGTCAAACGAATTCGGAACGCGACCCAAAAGGTGACACTCCTTCATATACTGCCGCGCTACGAACTTGGGGAAGATGCCGATCGGGCACGTAAAGAGGCGAAAGACAAACTCCAGAGTCATGCAGAAACACTCGAACAGTGGAATATTGAGACTAAGATCATCATCAGGGAGGGAGAACCAATTACGGAGATTTTAGCTGTTGAAGAGGAAGTAAGTCCGACACTTACCGTCATTGGGTCGCGTGGCAAAAGTCGGCTTCGTCGGCTATTATTAGGTGGTACGTCGGAACGGATTGTTGGCCGAGCCAAAGGCAATGTGTTGTTGGTTCCGCCGCAAAGCCGGTAAGTGTGTGTGTACACGAAGATGTGATCCGAAGACGCAACGCGACGCTGTATTCAGTTTGCGTGTGGGTCTCCGCATAGTTCTGCAACAAGCCCCGCGTATATTTCCGTATTCTTCCGAAGTGCTTCGATCGTTGTGTACTCATCGACCCCATGAACCGTGTCAGTCCCTACGCCAAACTCAACGGTTGGAATACCTGCATTTCGGAGTTTCTTCACATCACCACCACCGGTGGCGCTTCGGGCATGGAGGCTCTTACCAGTAACAGCGGACACGGTGGACTGTAACGCCGATACAAGCGGACTTGAAAGCGGTTCGTATGTTCCTGTGCTCCAACTGACGTCTGCGATCGAAACCGCAGGAAACTCCGAGAGACACTCACGGATGTCAGAAAGCACCGCTTGCGTCCCAACGCCAGGACTGAGCCGGATATCGACACGAGCACGTGCCTGCTCTGGGACGCTGTTAACTGCGGTTCCACCTTCGATCGTCCCAACATTGACTGTTGGGTGTTCAAACAGTTCGGCCGCAGCCTCTCGACCGATCGAATCCGCATAATACTCGACTGACTCACCAATAATCGGCTCAACATCAGGAGAGAATTGGAATGTTCGGTCCGGGAGTCGCTGATTGAGTGCAGCAAGTACCTCACAGAGTCGATCGATCGCATTATCACCAATCATCGGACGTGACCCATGTGCAGCAGTTCCTTCTGCCGCAAGTGTGAGCCAGATGCTTCCTCGATCAGCAACGGTAACCGAGTATCGATCGATAGTGCTTGTTGTTTCGCCAATGACGGATGCATCAGCGCGAAGCATGTCGGCATCAAGTACTGATGGCAAGCCAGCTTGCCCTGCGGTCTCTTCATCGCTTACAAACAGAAATTGAACGGTTATTGGTGGCGTTGAATCCAAGGTAGCGAGTGTATCTGCAAGGACAAGCATTGATGCGAGTGCACCTTTCATGTCTGTCGCCCCCCGACCGTAGATGCGATTGTCGACACCCTCACCAAGCGGATCGTATGACCACTGCGAGTCATCAAATGGGACCGTATCGACGTGTCCCTGATACAGGAGCGTATACTCAGATTCACCGGGGATCGTCGCAAGCAGATTCGGTTTCGCCTCGTCCACAGCAAGCCGTCTTGTTTCGATGTTTCGATCGGTGAACCAGATTTCAAGCCAATCGATCGCCGCACGAGTCCCTCCGGGCGGGTTCTGCGTGTCGATCGAGAGCAGCGATAACAGAGTCTGGAAATACGTATCGTCAGGAACCGATCGGACAGACGCAGTGAGATGCATATTTGGGACTATGTATGAAGGGAATAAATATTGTATCTTTTTCACAATACAGACCCCATGCCCAAAATCTCGGATCTGTTTGTGCAAGTATGACACGAACGTGGAAAACAGTGTGTTCGTGGAGGCTATATCGTATCTTGGCTGTCAGTGGATGGTGGTGTGATACCCAGCCGCCCTTCAACAAATGCCGCAATATCGGCAGCAAACGCCTCAACTTCAGTCCAATCAGTGAATTCGACATCGCCGTGCGGGTCTAGATCTGGTATTTCGGAGATGGTACGCTTGGCAATCTGTTTCATCATCAGTCGTTATAAAATGAGGCTGAAATACTCATGCCTATTTTGTGCTTTTTTACTGGAGGTTAGTATACAATATATGCTAGATCCCACTATTGTAGTATACCAATACGTTATCCAAGGCAACCGCAAGCACCGGAAATAGCCGAGTTGAGAGCCGCAAACAAGAGCGTTGGTTTTCGATTCTATGAGAGGGCCATAGTCGCTCTCAATTTTTATTGTTTACTCAGTCCCGGTCTACTCTGTTACCACTGTGATAGGTAGGATGAGGTCCATTTGAGACAGTCACTTACTTTGATATAACCTTCTCAGTACAGGTAGGGTAAGCAGAATGTTATGTACTTTTTTCAGTTTTAGTACTTATGCGAGTATCAGGAATACGTAGTCGACATGCAATACCTATCAGTATTGGTATTGGTGTCATTCTACTCCTCTATATTTTTAGCGCAGGTGCAGGTGCAGTAAGCGTTGACGATCGGGTTATCCCGAGTGAGTTTGAGACAAACGAAAGCGACATTCTTTGGGAAAGTGACGTTGACTTGTCGACCGATCGATCACCAGTAGTCGTTGATGGAATCCTAGTCACCACCACTGGATCCTCGTCAAGTGGTGAACGTGTGGTTGCATATGATGTTGGGACCGGCGAACAACGGTGGGAAGTCGGAATCTCTGCGACAGGTACGGCAACAGTTGTTGATAACACCGTGATTGTGACCACGGATGACTCGGTGTACGCGCTTGATCTACGTCTCGGTGCGATACAATGGCAGACCGCATTTGATAATTCAGGTAGGATCTCGAAGACACAGGCTGTTGGTGGTGGAACCGTCTATGTTGCTAAAGATGTTAATTCGAGTACCGATCGGCTCTATGCGCTTGATGCAGAGACTGGAGCCGAGAGCTGGGACACTGAAATCGAGTCTGTTCTTTCTGGACCAACATATATTGATGAGGTGCTCTACATTGGCAGTCAAGATGGGTTGCGGGCAATTGATCCAACGGATGGATCCGAACAGTGGCACTGGGAATCTACTGGGGTACTCGAAGACAGTGGTGCAATATCGGAGCCAACCGTTGCTGATGGTCTTGTTTACATTAGCTATCGAGAAGGTGTTGGGTCAACCACCACGGACTATGAGCTGTTTACAATCGCGATTGATGTAGAGACTGGAGACAAGGAGTGGAGATTTGAGTTTGATGATCCCATAGAGGGCCTACCACAGACCCCTTCTGCACCAACCGTTGCAGGTGATGGCGGCGAATCAACAGTCTATGTTTCATTTGATGGATTGTACGCATTGAACGCAACAGACGGTGATAAGAGATGGACCGACGAGACACGTGTGTTTGATCCGCCAACGGTTGCTGATGGAACGCTCTTTGTCCCACAATCAACCGAGTCCGAATCACTCAGAGCGATCGACCCAACAGATGGGAGCGAGCTTTGGACCGTAGAGACTGGCGACCGAAGCAGTGTCATTGTCGTTGATGGCATCGTGTACGTTGCGGTACAAATCAGTGATACACGATTGATGGCGATCGATGCAGGTGACACCGTTTCCGGATCAAGCAGTGACTCGCGAGTGATGCTTGCAAGCGAGACTCACCATCACAACTCGAGTGGTGACATTCCAGATAGCGACCCACGGGTTATCGATATTGCATTCGATGAGGGCGTGTTTGTTGAGGAAGCGTTCGACGTTTCTGTGACGGTGAGAAATGACTGGAGTCCAACGAGAGCAGAAACCTATACGATCGCGCTAGATGGTACTGAGGAAAGCGAGATGATCGAGATTCCAGCATATGGAACGAATACAGCTACGTCCTCGCTGACCGCACCATCGACAGCAGGCGAGTATGACATAACCGTCAATGGTGTCGAGTACGGAACCGTCACTGTCGTTGATAGCGAGTATCCACTCATCCGATCGAACATCTCGTTCTTTGAGACCATTCTCGAAGGGGATTCAGTGAGGGTTGCCTACGATGTAACAAACCTCGGTGATGGGTTGGCAAACGAAAATGAAGAACTCTCGCTTGAAGGGCCTGGCTTCGATGATCGAGAGGTTGTTGCTTCTCAATCAGACACTGAAGGAATCAACGAAGGCGAAACGAGTCTGATCATATTTACAACCGATCCAATCGAGACACCTGGTGAATACACAGCGTATCTTAATGACCAGTATATTGGGGCAATCGAGGTGTTGCCAGAAGATGATCCTGTATACCGCACGGATGTAAACCAGCTTCAAAACTCGATTATTAGTGGGATCGAAGCACCGGTCGATCCAAGCGCTGCAGGTACCGTCTATGTTGATGTCCGGTACGAAAATCTTGCGGAGACTGAGAATGAGGTTGAAATCGAGCTTGTTGCACTGAATGAAACAACTGGAGCTGAAGTTGCAAGCGTGACTGAGATGATTTCAGTTCCCGGTGAGGATACGGTTACAACACGGCTTGGCGTATCAATCGCCGAGCCCGGGGTCTACGATCTCGAAGTTGATGGGACACCGATCGGACAGGTTGAGGTGCTCGTTGCTGGCGTCCAAGATGGCGATAGTATTCAGGCAGCGATAGACGCTGCCCTGCCCGGTGATACGATCATCGTGGGCAACGGTACCTACGAAGAATCGCTGACGATTGACAAACCACTCACGCTCCGGGCGGTCTCCGAGGGTGGGGCGGTTCTTGATGGTAGTCAAGAAAACTTCGAGCGGGCGATAACGGTCACCGACGATGACGTCAGCGTTGAAGGGTTCCAGATTGAGGGGTACACAGGAAGCGGAGGCGGGTTCGGTGATGCCGCGGTGTTTGTCGGTGGTGAACGGTTCACTTTCCTCAACAACACCATCACCGGCTCCGTTGACGGTATTCAGACGCAATCAAACACGGACAGCCACGAGATGCTAATCGCTGACAACCACATCCATGACAACGATGGGGATGCGATTGCGTTTGCGAACCAGGCCGATGACGTTTCCATCCTTCGTAACATTATCACCGACAATGGTGGGGACGGAATCGATCTCGGGAACAGTAACGATCGGTTCACAGTTGACGCGAACGAGATACACAGAAACGGTGTCGGAATTACACACGACCAGAATGGCGGTGACAATGGAGCGGTAACGAACAACACAGTAACGCAGAACTCTGGGATTGGAATTGAGCTTGGCACGTTCGGGTCCAATAATGAGATAACCAATAACACCGTCACAGGAACTGAGAACGGCATCGAAGCCGGAACTGACGAGATACGTTACAACCACGTGACGTCACGAGATGGCGTTGCGATCCGAGCTCGTGGCGCTTCAATTGTGGCACACAACACGATAGAGGATGCAAATGTCGGAGTTAATCCACGTGTCAGTGTGCTGGATGGGACAACCATCGAGAATAACACGATACACAATGTTTCGCTTGCGATCGGTGGCGCCGGTGACGGCGTAATCGTTCGTGAAAACACGTTTTCGAAAACTGACACCGATCTCGAACTTGTTGATGCGCTTAGTGCGACTATCACGGACAACGACTTTGCCACTGGTGTTCATCTCAACGGGGCTCCCGAAACCCTCGATGACGAGCCACACGAACTGTCCGGAAACACAGTTGGCGGTGATCCGCTCGTATACGCAGTCAGTGAAGACAGCCCCGACATTGCTTCGGATGCCGCACAAATTATTCTCGTCGACGTGACGAACGTCGATATTGATGACTATTCATTCTCAGATGTGGCTGCGGGCGTCCAAGTGACCCACTCCGAGGCTGTCACCGTGACTGGCACAGAATTTACCAACATCACTGCGTCATCTGACGCTAGTGGAATCAACGGGGCAGTCAGATTTTGGTACTCTTCATCAGTAACCGTTGACGACTTTGAGATCACCGCGTCGAATAGAGGAGCCTACATTGGAGAGAGTGACGGTGTGACAATCTCAAACGGGCTTATAACCGATGGCTCACCAGCGATCGATCTCTTTGGAGAGAATACCGATGTTGTCATCAAGAACAACGATATTTTCGAGGGACAAGGCCATCTCGGGACGGGTATCCGGATCAGTCAGTCTGATGGACTCTCGATCACCGGAAATACTGTTCGGGACGCAACTACCGGCATTACGATTAATAGAGCCACCAACGCAACCATCACGGACAATATTGTTGAGGATGCAACCGTTGGTGTTCGATTCGGTAACCAGCCTAGTGGTATTTCGGCCGACATCGGAGATGTCGTCTTTACGAACAACACGGTTACTGGCAGTGACAGAGACGGTGCCATTGTCGACCGTGGTGCACTGACCGGGAACGTGACGATCACCGATAACGTCGTGACGAACACTGGACTCACCACCAGCCCATCGTTCGATCCAGTGGGACTTGACCTTACGATCGAGGGTGAGACAGTTACAGTTTCGAACAACACGATCACCGACAACGAGGGAGAGATCGGCGCTACGCTCGATATCGATGCGGATGTGGTAACGGTTGCAGATAACTTCGTAACTGACAACGACGTCGGCACCGGATTCGAGATTCATCTCAACACGACGGATGGCACGATCGCTTCGAACACCGTCCGAAATAACGGCGACGGACTCGTTGTGACCGGTGAGACCGCAATTGGTGGCGTAAGTGCCACCATCACTGAAAATATCATTGAGGAGAACGAAGGTATTGGGCTCACCGTGGGTGGATTCTACGAAAGCTTCCTCGTCACTGAGAACTCGATCGCCGGTAACGGTGATGGACTCTTCCATAATCCTGGAGATGCGTACGTCCTGGATGCAAGGGACAACTGGTGGGGTGATTCAAGCGGTCCGAATGGTGACGTAATTGATAATGAAACCAGCGTCGTTGCTGACGGAAGCGGCGACTCGATTACGATAGGTGACGTAGGGTGGGTGGATGATGACTCTGTTCGATTCGACCCGTGGCTCGATGCACCGATCGTCGACACTGGAACTCTCTCCGGGACGATCGCTGATGTAGCCACCGACGAACCGATCGACGGTGCGACGATCGAGATAGCGGACTCCTCGGCGTTCGTCAAGACTGTTGAAACAGACGCTGATGGTAGCTATGAAGTCAGCGTTCCGATCGGAATGTACGCGCTCACGGTAACCGCACCCGGGTACAATGAATCTGTGACTGAAGACGTTTCAGTTGCCAGCGGTGAAAGTACTACTCAAGATATTGATCTCTCAGAGCTTGCCTCGTCACTCACAGGAACGATTGTCGACGAAGATGGAAACCCAATCGGTGGTGCAGTACTCCACGTGATCGAACAGCAAGGTGACGGAGATCCAACTCCCGAGCCGGATGGGTTTACGACAACTGTGACTACAGATAGTACCGGCGACTACAGTGTCGATGTTCCATCAGGTGTGTACAGGTTTGATCCGATCGAAGCAATCGGCTTTGCGGATGGGTTGTGGCAAAATATTGTGGTCGCAAGTGGTGAACAAAAAACACTCGACTCGATTGAGTTGAGAGAAACTCCGGTACTCTCAGGTACTGTTACTGATTCAGAAACCGGTGAGCCGATCGAAGGTGTCGAGATTGAATCACGGTTCTTTACGAGTGAGCCATTATATACGGCAACGACAGATGAAGATGGAGTATATTCGATCAATATTCCGGTAGGTGGGAATATGATACCAACAGTCGAATTCTCCGCTGAAGGCTACGCAACATCGTTGCTTGATGGTTCAGAGACTGATTTGACAGCGTCGACGGTTATAGATCTTGAACTTGATCCAACTGGGACCGTAACTGGGAGCGTCACAAATGAAACCGGCTCTTCAATCTCTGGGATCAGCGTGACTGCATCCACAAACGACGAGTGGGCCGGAAGCACAATGACTGATGAAAATGGCGTCTACTCATTTGATGTTGCATACGGAACGTATGATCTTGCATTTGAACAGCAACCTATCGGAAGCGACTATCAGTCAAAGACCGTTTCGGATGTTGTAGTTACCAGTGGAGAAACGACGACGATCGATGCCGAGCTTGAGCCTGTTCCAGACCTAGGAACGATCGCAGGCGTTGTTACAAATGAAACTGGTGATCAAATCGAAGGCGTCGAAGTGCAGGTGTTTGATGCATCAACAAATAGCCCAGTCTTCCAACCAACCGAACCAACGCCTGGTATTGTTGCTGCCGATGACTTGGGTGATTCTGAGCGGTCGGAATGGCCAACCACGGACGCAGATGGTGCATACTCGATCGACGTACCCCCAGGGACATACACCGTCCAAATACTGACTGAAGAACAGGTCGCTGCCCCAGTGACAGTCGAAGTTGCTGAAGGCGAAATAGTGAATGATATTGATCTGGATGTTGAGCCGATCCCAGATCCAGAGTTGGTTGACATTGACGTGTCGATCCAGTCTCAAGAGAGCACAACCAACGTCGAGGTTGGAGATGAGATTACAATTACTGCAACGATCGAAAATGTCGCCGACGAGATTGCAGTGACGATGGCAGGGCTTGCGATTGTTGAACCCGGTCTCATTGAAGATAACGAACTCACCGAACTGTCTACTGATGACGTAATCGAAGACGAAGTTGCGGGGCTACGGATCATTGCTTCTGGTGATACTAAGACACTTGAATTCTCTTTCAACGCTCGGAGTGCATTTGATGGTGCAGATGCAGTTGTTTTAGCAGGTGTGATGGGTGCAGACGAAGATGAGGTGGTGGAGTTCGATACGATCGAACTCTCAGTGAGCGATAGCGAAGACCCAGACCCAACCCCAGAACCAGAGCTCGCTGTTCATGACGTTGCTGTCATACCAGCGGAGCTTGAAACTGGAGAGGAGGCGACGATCGACGCCACTGTTGAAAACGTTGGAACAGCGGATGGCGAACTGGCTGTCCCGCTCGAAATCAATGGCGAAACTGTGGATACAAAGACCGTATCTCTGGATGCGGGTGAAGAAAGCACGCTCACATTTACTCAGACATTCGAGAGCGCTGGTGAGTTTGAGCTACGCGTTGGGAGTGAAGCAGCGATCGTTACAGTGACGGAAGATACTACAGCGGATATATTCATATACGGTGCAGCTCTCAATGAGACGTCGATCGTTGTTGGTGAGACGGTCACAATTTCTGGTGACTTATTCAATGATGGGTCGGAAGTCGAAATGTACGATGCTGCGTTAGGTGTCAATGGCGAGGAGATTGAGACGTCGAGTGTTGAGGTGGGGCCTGGTGCGACACCTGAAGGGGTTTCGTTCGAGTGGACACCAACTGAAGGCGATCTTCCAGATGGAGAAGACGAGCTGAATGCGACGATTTCAATCAATGGATTTGTTGTGGGAACGCTCCACATTACAAACGAGTTCACCGACATCCGCGTCATTGCTGCCTCCGCTTCTGAGACTGAAATCGTTCAGAATGAAGAATTCTACGTGGTTGGGAGCCTCTATCAGAACGGGACGATCGATGGGCCACAAGATATCGTTCTGAATGCGACTAATGAAGAGACTGGCGACGTGACCGAGCTTGGGCGTCAGGAACGATCGCTTACTCCAGGTTGGTACCATCTTGGTGGAGTCAATATTACTGGCATAGTCGAGACACCAGGAACGTATGAGCTCACACTTGGCGATCGGTCTGCCGGAACGATCGAAGTGATTGAAGCACAGTCTGATATCCAAGTGATTGCGGCATCCCAATCGACAGACGAAGTTATTGAAGATGAAGATTTCTACGTAGTTGGAAGCCTCTATCAGAACGGAACGATCGGTGGCCCACAAGACATTGTTCTAAATGCTACAGATAAAGAGACTGGTGAAACGGCCGATATTGCTGTTGACGAGGATCGGACGCTTTCTCCTGGATTCTACCACCTCGGTGGAGTCAATCTGACCGCTACGATCGAGACACCAGGAACGTATGAGCTCACACTTGGCGATCGGCCTGCCGGAACGATCGAAGTGGTTGAAGCACAGTCTGATATCCAAGTGATTGCGGCATCCCAATCGACAGACGAAGTTATTGAAGATGAAGAGTTCTACGTAGTTGGCTCGATCTACCAAGCAGGGAACATTGATGGGCCACAGAATATCACACTCAACGCGACTCCAACAAATGGTGGGTCACCGATCAAAATTGCTGTTGACGATGATCGGGCCCTTTCTCCTGGGTTCTACCATCTTGGCGCCATTAATTTGACCGGGACGATTTCGGAGTCAGGAACGTATGAGTTGACACTTGGCGATCGATCTGCGGGGACGATCGAAGTGATTGAAGCACAGTCTGATATCCAAGTGATTGCTGCATCCCGATCAACAGATGAAGTCATTGAAGATGAAGAGTTCTACGTAGTTGGAAGCCTCTATCAGAACGGAACGATCGGTGGCCCACAAGACATTGTTCTAAATGCTACAGATAAAGAGACTGGTGAAACGGCCGATATTGCTGTTGACGAGGATCGGACGCTTTCTCCTGGATTCTACCATCTTGGCGCCATTAATCTGACCGCGACGATTTCGGAGCCAGGAATGTATGAGATTCACCTTGGCGATCGGTCTGCCGGAACGATCGAAGTGATCGAAGCACAGTCTGATATCCAAGTGATTGCAGGCTCGGCATCCGAAGATACAGTCATTGAAAACGAAGCGTTCCATGTCGTTGGGAGCCTCTATCAGAACGGAACGATCGACGGACCACAGGACGTCGTTTTGAACGCAACCAATCAAGACAGCGGTGAGGTAATCACGCTTGGAAGCCAAGAGAGAACTCTCACGCCCGGATTTTACCACCTTGGAGCGATCAACATCACTGCCGAGTTCGAAGATGAACAGGCAGGTAACTACACGCTCACACTTGGCGATCGAACTGTCGGCGAGATTGAGGTCGAACCAGCTGAGACCGACATTCAGGTGATTGCGGGCTCTGTGAGTGAAATGAACCTTACCGTGAACGAAGAGTTCTACGTTGTCGGAAGTATATATCAGGCTGGCAACATCAACGGAACACAGGAGATCACACTCAACGCAACGCACAATGAAACAGGGAAAACGACCGAGCTTGGGTCACAGAATGCGACACTCGCACCTGGGTTCTATCATCTCGGCGCAATCAATATTACTGGGAGTCTCGATGAGTCTGGACGGTATCATCTCACTCTTGGCGATCGAGATGTCGGAACTATTGGTGTCAATGAGTCACCATCAGATATCAACGTCATTGCTACCACGCTCTCCGAAATAGAGGTGCTTGAGAACGAGGAGGTGTATGCTGTTGGAAGCATCTACCAAGCTGGTGACGACGGGTCTCAAGAAATTGCACTGAAGGCGACGAATCAAGAGACCGATGAGACCATCGACCTTGGGAGCCAAGAAGTTGAGCTTGCATCTGGGTTCTACCACCTTGGTGCAATCAATATTACATTCAGTATTGACCAAGCGGGGGTCTATGACCTTACACTTGGTGGGGCAGATGCAGGAACGATCGAAGTAATCGAAGCACAGTCTGATATCCAAGTGATTGCCGCATCTCGATCGACAGATGAAGTTATTGAAGACGAAGAGTTCTATGTCGTTGGCAGTCTCTATCAGAACGGGACGATCGAGGGGCCAGAAGACACGGCACTCACTGCAACTCCTACAGACGGTGGTGAAACGATTGAGATTGGCATCGACGAGGACCGGACGCTATCTCCGGGATTCTACCATCTTGGTGCGGTCAATCTCACCGCTACGATTGCAGAACCAGGAACGTATGAGATTCATCTTGGCGATCGGTCTGCAGGAACGATCGAAGTAATCGAAGCACAGTCTGATATCCAAGTGATTGCCGCATCCCGATCAACAGATGAAATTATTGAAGACGAAGAGTTCTATATCGTTGGCAGCCTCTATCAGAATGGCACGATCGAAGGGCCAGAAGAAGTTTCCTTAAACGCCACCAACGAAGAGACTGGTGAGACGATTGAGATTGCCGTTGACGAGGGCCGGACGCTATCTCCTGGGTTCTACCATCTTGGTGCGGTCAATCTCACCGCTACGATTGCAGAACCAGGAACGTATGAGTTGACGCTTGGCGATCGATCTGCGGGAACGATTGAAGTAATCGAAGCACAGTCTGATATCCAAGTGATTGCCGCATCCCGATCAACAGATGAAATTATTGAAGACGAAGAGTTCTATGTCGTTGGCAGCCTCTATCAGAATGGCACGATCGAGGGGCCAGAAGACACGGTACTCACTGCAACCCCTACAGACGGGGGTGAGACAATTGAGATTGCCGTTGACGAGGGCCGGACGCTATCTCCGGGGTTCTACCATCTTGGTGCGGTCAATCTCACCGCAACGATCGAGACACCGGGAACGTATGAGATCCATCTTGGCGATCGGAGTGCAGGCACGATCGAAGTGATCGAAGCCCGAACTGACATTCAAGTAATTGCAGCCTCAGCCAATGCATCCGAGATTGTCAAAACAACAGACTTCCACGTTGTTGGGAGCCTCTATCAGAACGGAACGGTTGATGGCACAGAAGAGATCTTGTTGAACGCAACCAACGAAGACACTGGTGAAACGATCCAACTTGGGTCTCAAACGGCAACGCTCTCTCCAGGGTTCTATCATCTCGGTGCGATCAACATCACGGGTACGCTCGATGATGCCGGTACGTACACGCTTACACTTGGCGATCGAACGGTAGGGCCACTGACTGTCACTGGATCATCGGTCGACGCTTCAATCGTCGAGGTGGACTCCCATAGTACTGGAATTGATACAGAGACCGAGATAGAGCAACACTACGCGAGCGAAGACGTTCCTGTGACGGTCGATATTGATGCAGATGTGGAACTTGAGACCGTGAACGTACTCCTCAGCTCCCAAGAGACCACCTATGTACAGGCGTTCAGCGCAACGCATGTCAGTGATGATACCTGGACGGTAACCATCCCATTGTCGTCAATCGAAGATGACGGCAGGTATGAGATATCTGTTGTAGCTGTAGATCGGCTTGGAAGCGCTGACACGGATACGGCTGATAAGCCGGTCGTAATCGATCGCGAGGAACCCCGACTCTCAGCTACGCTTGAAGATGTGGACGATGAGAGTGCAACCGTTGTTGTTGAGAGTGACACCCCACTAAGCGAACCACCAACCGTGGAGGGAACATTCACGAGTTCGACCGACGAGACATCTGGAACAGCTACAATGACTGCAACAGACGGGACCAATACAACGTTCACCGGATCATTTGCAACTGGAGAGACCGGCAACTACTCGATTACAAGCACTGGTGTCGATCGCGCCGGTAACGAAGGGACAGATACAGCGTCAGCATACGTTGATACGCGATTCACGCTCGGTGATGGCGTTATCGAGATTGCCGACACTGGCACGTCGATCGAGTTTGATATCGCCGATGACGCAGATGATGCGATTCGTACCCAAGAACTGTACACATCGTTATCCGAAACAACCGCAAACGCAAACCTCGGTGATGGAGAACTCGGAGTTGGGTTCATAACTGCCGAACTGGATAGCCTGCTTGATTACTATCTCGACCAGGGAACAGTTGAAAGCGCGACCATCTCGATGGCGATCGATGAAAGCGAACTCCCAGCTGGGGCAACCACAAATGAAGTTGAGCTGCAATACTACAATGCGGATGCCGAGGCATGGGATCCGGTTGCAGGATCGGATTTCACTCAGATCAATGGCGACCCATTCGTGACTGCATCTGTTACCAGTTTCTCGACATACGGTGCATTCGTACCAGATACAGGCGAACCAGTCATCAAGAGCCGATCGCCAATCGATGGGGCAACGATTGGTGCCGATCAGACCGAAGCAATCATTGAATTTGAGTATCATGACGATCGCTCCGGGGTTGACCGTGGATCAGTAACGATCGAAGTTGACGGTGAGGATGTGACTGACAGCGAGGAGACAGAGATTACATCATCAACAGCCACACATACCCTCTCGGTCGATTCAGGTGAATCGTACACGGCAGTTGTCACGGTGTCCGATTATGCCGGTAACACTAAAACTGCAGAGACGACGTTCACCGTCGACGCAGCCGATGACGACTCTGATTCGGCTGATGACTCAGGCTCTGACTCTGACTCAAGTTCAGACAGCACTGACCGAGAGCAAACACCAGATCCATCCCCTGCAATTCCAAATCCACCTGCTGGAACGGAGATTCTCTCAACCGTATTTGCAACGCTTGAGACAGATCACATCGCAGGGACTACGATTGCAGCGTTTGACAACAGTGAGACGCTGCAAACCATAGAGTTTGATGACGTAACGGATGGCGATGTGGTCGTAAATGAGCTCAATGGAATACCACAACACGCAGCCAAGACCGATGGCGAAATTATCAGTACAGTTCAGATTACGGTGCCGGATGGAGTCAAAGAGACGTCAGCGACGATCACAACAACCGTGTCCACCGATCGACTCGAAGAGCATGCAGGCTCAAAAGATGCACTGACACTCGTTCGGCTCAACAGCGACAGTGGCCAGTGGGAGGAGCTCTCGACAACAGTTGTTGATGAGACTGACACACAGGTTACCATTGCATCAGAAACACCTGGGTTCTCAGTATTCGCGGTAACAACGCGTACAGAGAGTGAACAGGACACCGAAGACGCACCTGTGACGGAGACGGAAACAGGCACCGAAACTGTTGGGCAAACGTCTGATGAACCACCAACAGCAACAACCGAAGATGGTACAGCTGATGAAACAGAGAGTATAATCCCGGGATTCAGTGTCGTTCTCACTGTGATCGCGCTGCTCTCAATTGCGGGTATTGCTGCACGCAAGCGCAATTAATCATTTAAACGAACAATTTCTCCGAGCTCTTGATCATCCGTCGAATCGAAGTAGTCGAAGCCCAATCAGGCTGACAAGGACTGTCGAACCTTCGTGTCCAATCACTGCAAGCGGCAGCGGAATACCGGCTGTAAGGATTGCAATAATCATAATCGCGATCGCCCCAAATGCGATCGAGAAATTAATATACAATGTTCGTCGCGTTTTCCGACTCAGCGCAAAAGCGTACGGAAGCCGATCGAGCCGATCGGACATTAATACGATATCAGCGGTCTCTAGTGCAACGTCGGTGCCAGCACCACCCATACCAATGCTGATATCAGCCGTTGCAAGTGCAGGAGCATCGTTTACTCCATCGCCAACCATCGCAACGGCTTCATACTGCTCTTGGAGCGTTTCGATATGGCTCACTTTCTCCTCAGGAAGGAGCTCTGCATACACCGCATCAATACCCAGTTCATCCGCGATATACCGAGCAACGCGCTCGTTGTCGCCAGTGAGCATCACGATGTGTTTGACCCCCCGATCGCGAAGCTGTTCGATCATTCCAGCCGCATCTGGTCGGATCGTATCCGTAAATGCAAGCCACCCAAGTACAGAGCGACCGCTGTCGGATTCGCGGACGACAAGCACACTCGTTTTTCCGCTGTGTTCCAACTCGCGGACTGCATTGCGTCCTGTTTCAAGTCCCTCGATCGGATCATCCATCGATTCAAAATATCTCGAATTGCCGATATGGATTAGATCACCATCAACAGTCGCGTTAACGCCTTTTCCGACAACTGCCTGGAACCCAGTTGCGGTTGGGATCGAGAGCGATCGATCGCGTGCTGCATCAACCGTTGCCTCCGCAAGATGATGTTCTGATCTTGATTGGACAGCGGCCGCGATCGACAAGAGCAGATCGGTAGTGAGTGGCCCATCTGCAACTGTTGCGCCATCTCGGGGTGAGACATCGGTTAGTTGGGTGTTACCCTCTGTGAGCGTCCCGGTTTTATCGAACGCGACCGCGTCGACGTAGCCTGCAGTTTCGATATGTTCACCGCCTTTGAACAAGACACCTTGGCGGCCACCCGCAGAGATTGCAGAGAGGACTGCCGCAGGTGTTGAAATAATAACTGCACAGGGAGATGCAGCAACCATGAGCGTCATTGCACGGTAGAGCGTCGGCTCAAAACTGTGGTTGAGCAACGCCAGTGGAAGTACAATCGCGACTGCTGTGAGGGTAAACACACCCAGTACGTATGGCTGTTCGAATCGATCGATCAGCTGTTGGGTGGGTGCTCGTTTGTTCTGTGCAGTTTCGACCATGTGGATAAGTCGGGCAATAGCGGATTCGTGTGCCTCTTTCGTGACTCGCACTTCGAGACTCCCTGCTTCGTTGATCGTCCCGCTAAAAACCTCATCTCCAACCGTTTTCGTCACAGGAACGGATTCACCAGTCAACGAAGCCTGATCGATCGTGCTCTCTCCAGAGACGACAACGCCATCAAGAGGAAGCCGATCACCGGGGCGGACAACAAAGACATCGCCAACGTCGACGTCATCAACTGAGACGGATACTTCTTCACCGTCACGGAGCAACTGTGCAGTTTCGGGACGCATATCGATGAGTGACCTGATCGCCGTTCGAGAGCGGCCGATCGCATACGCCTCTAACACACCGGAGAGTGAGAACAAGAACAACAGCATCGCACCCTCAAACGGGGCACCAATAAAGAGTGCGCCAAGCGCAGCGGCAATCATCAGAAGATCAATCTCAATTGCTGGCTCCGCTAACGCTTCGACACTCGCTTTGAGTCCATACCAGCCACCGAATATGTACGCAACACCGTAGCTAACCCACACAACGGTTGGATCAAAATTGAACCAGCTGCCAATCAGTCCGGTGAGCATCCCACTAAATGTGAGAAGAACGAACAGAGACTGCCTCCGAAGCACCGATCGATCGGTTGCTTCCTTTGGCGAATCTTGTGTAGCCGAAACAGATTGTGAAGCAGTCTCCATGGAGGTATGTTGAAAACAGAGTTTGATAAGGATTTAGGTAGTAATGTCTGCAGCATACAAAGCTGTAGGGACGCGAACGGTCACGATTGTCGAATGTCTCATGCCGAAAATATGTATGGGTCTCGCTCGTGCCATGCAGCAAAGAGCCCAAAAGTCATCAATGTGAAAAACCCGATAAGTAAAAATCCTGCACTAAGTAGCCCGATCGGGTGTGGAAATGAGATGAGCGTTCCTTGCTCAAGTCCGATCAATAGCTGAAAACCCAACCAAAAAATAAACGCAGGGAGAAAATACCGCCTACTGCGGTTAGTCTCGGTTATTTTTGGTATAATCAAGAGGATACAAATTCCGGATAGTGGAATAATGATCCCGACAAGATTCTGTTCTCCGCCGACCCAATCGATCATTAGCGTAGCTTTTGTGTCACAATAGCATATATTCTTTCACGTATCTCCAGTGAGAAATCCTACGCGGTCGGTAACTGATCAGAAGTTTCGTCACGATATTTCAGACGGTTCGGCGATGGAGAATGAGCGTTGCAGAAATAAGCGAGAAGATTGTCCACGCGAACAATCCAGCAACGCTCGTAATTGGTGACCCGTAGCCGCTTTCGGAGGCAGCAGTGACTGCAATCACCGTCTCAAAGACCGCACCACGGTACGCACTGTTCGGTGCGATCGCCAGTGCATTCAAGAGATCTGCTTCTGCGATCCAGCCATCAGTGAGCCCAAGAATGATTGCTGCATCACCAGCAACCACAACAAGCACAACGGCCCCAACAGCAAGTGCGATCGCGGTCAGTGTCGATTGTGCAGCAACCGACATCAACAGAACGATCGCCAGTAATGCAAGCGCAAACACCAGCGTAAGCACAATAAATCGGGCAAACAGCAGTGGGGAGTCTAAGCCAGTGTGAGTCGCAAAAATACTGGTATCCGGCCCCGATGAAAACGAAACCAACAGCAACGTCGCGAGTAGCCCACTCCCGAGGATTACTGACAGAACAACCGCTCGTCCAGCATAGATTGCAAATACGTACACCGATGATGGAACGTCGTATGTTTTCAACACCGCTAACTCGCCGCGTTCAAGATCCGAGACCACACTTCGGTAGCCGATCGCAATCGCAAGCACGGGGACAAGCACCTCAAGCGGGAGCAAAAGATCGACAACTGTTGGAACGTATCCAGTGGCAGCGCCACCACCACCAGCAGTTAATGCAAGCAGAAGACCAATGACGCCCACAGTGATGAGATAGTATACACGTGTGCGCATCGCTGTTTTGAGTTCACGTTTAAAGAGTGCAAAAAACGTTGAAACAATCGTACTCATTGGGTGACCTCCGTATTCGTTTGCGGTGTCTCAGTTGCTGTGACCGCATCATAGACCTCCCACAAGTCGGCCACACTGTGTGTTTGACACAGCTGTTGTGGTGGCCCTTGTGCGGCGATCTGTTTGTCGTGAAGGAGAATGACTGTATCCGCATATCGTTCAACAAGCGCGAGGTCGTGTGAACTCACGATCACAGCAGTACCACGTTCAGCAAGTTGTGCGGTGATCTCGAATGCTTTTGTTCCCATTGTTGGATCCAGCCCGCTTGCTGGTTCGTCGAAGATCACAGCCGGCGGGTTACCCACAACGGACTGTGCAATACCAAGCAAGCGTGTCATTCCACCCGACAGCGCCTCAACAGGCCGATTTCTGACGTCATAGAGATCAACCTGTGTGAGCAACTCTTTCGTGTCAGTTGGGGTTTCAAGCAACGACGCATAGAACGAGATCGTCTCTTCGACAGTGAAATGGGGCCGGAATGCAGGTTGCTGTGGGAGGTAGCCGATCGGCCGCTCAACAGCGGGACCGGCGTACTCAACGTTTCCAGCCGTGGGCTCGAGATGGCCAAGCAAGAGCCGCAACAGCGTGGTTTTTCCGGTCCCATTTGGGCCGATCAGTGCGGTCACGCTTCCCGCATGAACGGTCAGATCGATCGAATCAAGAACCGTTAGTTCGCTGTACTGCTTTGTGAGGTCGGTCGCACGAAGAACAGCCTCTTGAGACGTGGCTGCTGGTCGAGTGTTGGTAGATTGTTGCTTACTCATCAGTCGAATCTGTCGTGTTGTGTGTTGCGGCGTCGATACCGTGTTCAGAAACGGCCTCCGCGATTTCATACAGCTGTGGATTCTGCGGTTCGGTTTGTGGGTATGGGTCAAGAATGCTTCCCGATCGGAGCCCGGGTGTTGAGCCTTGGAGTGCACGAAGCCCAACCGTCACCGGTGATTCAGCAACGGTTGTTCGGGCAGTCGATCGGTGCAATTGCCCATCAACAGGATCGGTTGGGGAGTATGCCCTGTCATATGTGCCATCAGTTGCGTCTCCATACGCACCCTCCCAGTAGTTACCCTGTGTTCCGTCAGCCCAGATCCGGAGTGGCCCAGCGCTTGAACCGGCATGCTGGTCATTTCCAACAAAATCATTGCTGTGAATAGTACTCGTTGCCAGGACAGAGCCGGTTCGCATCCCATACTCATTGTCACGAACAACGTTGTGTTCATACAGGGACGAAACAGCGCTCGTCGTGATTCCAACACGCGTATCCACAGCAACATTGTGTGCAATGTAGGAGTACGAGCCGCTTGTCGAAATCCCATTTGAGGTGTTTGTAACGATATTTCCGACGATCGCATTCCGAGATGGGCTTGTCATAATCGTGACGCCGCCATACTCCTGGTCGGCGAATGTATTGTCTGCGATCATCGCATCAGAGGTGTGCATGAGGTGAACACCGTAGCGGTTTGCTCGGAAGTCGTTGTTCCGAATAACCGTTTCCGGAGAGCGGTGCAGATAGATCCCATCCCGCCCGGCAGTAAACTGTGAGTCTTCAACGACGGCAGACGATCGCATGATCATCACGCCCATGAAGCTGTCTCGCCACACCTCAGTGCCAGTGACAGCCACGTTGTGGACGGCCGAGTTGTTGCTGTCGCGAAGGAGGATGCCGTTTGCATCGGTGTGTGGGACAGTAACGTTTGTAACGAGTGTGCCCGGTGCATCAACCGCTGCGATCGCTGCATCTCCATGGCCGTATCCAAGTTCGATGTTTGTGTCCCAGTCGTCATCGCCGGTTACCACATCCGGGTTCCGCGTTCGGTCACCAACACCCGTTACAGTGATACCATCAACGGCAACGTCCGCCGCGTTGATATTGATGACGCTCCCGTTTTCATCACCTTCGACAGTTGCACCGTGTCCACGGAGCGTCACTGATTTGTTGATGTTAATCGGGCCCTCGTATGTACCTGGATCAAGCACAACCGTTGTTTCAGCCGTTGCAGTGTCGAGTGCCGTCTGGAGATCATCATCCGGAGAGACAGTGATCTCGGCTGGTCGATCCAGCAGTTGCAATCGATCAGTGACTCGCTCATCAGCGGTGTCACCCTGACTGTCTACGCGATCGCGGACGAGCGATGCATCATCAACATCGTGCGATTGAGCGGTGAACGCATCCCATGAAACCACCTCACCACCATATGTGTCGGTGAATTCGGTAGCTTGCTCTTGATCTGCAAATGGAATCGCAACCGATCCAGCAGGTGTCCGTGCATCGCTATCAACAACGTAGACTGCATCCTGTGCAAATACCCATTCAGTTCTGCGATCGGTTTCAATATATCCCTCAGCAGTGAGTTCAATGCCTGTATCAGCGTAGTCTGAAACGTAGGTAACGATCGGATAGCCGAACTGCTGTTCGCGTGCGGGGTCATCAAATGATGCGGCAGCAGTCTCAATCCCGTAGTAGCCAATGACGTACTGATACTGCGAGTAGAACACTTGTGTACGAGGCACACTTTCCTGCGAATCGATCTCTTCATGCACCTCAGATGCAAACCCGATCGACCGTGTATCCTCGAATGGGACTGGGTCAGGAACCGCAGAATCCGCACTGACCACAAACACCCCCACAGAGAGGAGACAGACAAGGAGAAACCCGATAACAAGCGTGCGTGGTCCCCTTGGAAGCCACGACAATTCGATTCCCATATAGGACGTTTGTGACGCAGTGGTTTATCATATCTGGTGCAACAGTCGAAACCCAATAAAACAGAATTGTACCACAATGCGCGCGTAACGAGCAACAGGTTTAATACAATAGACTTTGTATTGTGCAATACACCCAATAATACAATGTCAGTAGAATACGAAATCTCAGAAACACTTGATGTAAAAGGACTCAGTTGCCCAATGCCGATCGTCAAAACAAAACAGGCGATCGATCCGCTTTCAGCTGGCGATGTGCTGGAGGTTATTTCCACAGATTCCGGCAGTATGAGCGATATCAGAGGCTGGGCAGATGGAACGGGCGGCGTCGAATTGCTAGATCAAAAAGAGGGCGAAGACGGTGGCGATGCCGTGTTCAAACACTACGTCAAAAAGACGGAATAGAAATGAGTACTGATACGCCTACCGCAGATGGGGCCGATACTGCACTCGCTGCTCGAATTGAAGCCTTAGAGCAAGAGATTGCAGCGCTCAAGGCAGAGGCTAGCAACGATCAAAAGAAAATGACGATCGTTGCAACGCAAGGCTCCTTCGACATGGCATACCCACCGCTCATCCTTGCAAGTACGGCAGCAGCATTTGGCTGGGAGGTCGTTGTCTTCCATACCTTCTGGGGCCTCGACATTCTTCACGAAAAGAAGTCGAAGAACCTCAAACTCAGTGCCGTTGGAAATCCAAGCATGCCGATGCCAAACGCACTTGCCGCACTTCCAGGCATGGATTCGATGGCAACTCGGATGATGGAAAAACGGATCAAAGAAAACGGCACCGCAACGATCGAAGAGCTGATCGACCTCTCGCTTGAGACCGGTGTCGATCTGCAGGCGTGTCAGATGACGATCGAGCTCATGGAATACGACGAGGACGACTTCTACGATGGCGTCACAACTGGCGTGGGCGCGGCAACTGCACTCAATCACATGGCTGAATCCGACGTCCAACTCCTCGTCTGAGACAACGGCGATTAGCTACTCGTACGTGTCACTCTTCTTCAATAAAACTGAACAACGAGTGGTAACACAGCCTCGTTAGGGCTGTCGATCGAGTTCGTCTGCCTGTTCTTGGATATCTGCAATCTCTTGAGAGAGTGCAGTATCAGCACTACCGTGTGATTCTCGAACTGAGAGATCAAGCGGTGAGGGAACGAACTGAGTCTCGTCTTCTTCCTCGTCTCCCGGTTCCGCTTCAGTTCGTTGGTGGAGGCGGAAGCTCTGAAGGAATCGTTCCCAAAGTGTAGCGGGCATGAGAGGTAATACGATCATTTGCATAATAAATGTTGTACGCCGTTCGATCGCCTATTCAAGCGATCGGAGCGTCGAATTGAGGACGACAAGCAAACTGCTTGCACCCATTGCCAGCGCAGCAAGCAGTGGATTCAACAATCCAAAGACGGCGAGCGGTATCGCAACCGCATTGTAGAAGAACGCCCAGCCAAGGTTCTGCCTGATCCGTTTTCTGGTATTCGTTGCAATGGTAAAGAGGCGAGGAACCGACTCCAGATTTCCATCGATCACGATCGCATCACCAGCATCCGTTGCAAGTTTTGTTCCGGTGGCAAGCGCAATACCTAGATCAGCGGCTGCAAGCGCCGGCGCATCGTTGCTCCCATCACCGACCATTGCAACACGACCTCGACTTTTGAGTCGCGTTATGGTTGCTGCTTTTGCCTCCGGGGGGACCTCCGAAAAGACGTGATCGACAAGCGGATGTGACTCAAAGCGTGTTGTCGCCGCCGCATCGTCGCCAGTAAGCAATACAATCTCTCGATCCTGTTCGGCGAGCGCTTCAATGACCGACTCCCACTCGGGTTTTGGCTCGTCGCCAACTGCAATAACGCCCTGTATCTCGTGAGCCCAGCCAACAACGACAGCAACCGACCCAGCCTCAGTGATCGCTTTTGCTTCAGCACGGTATCCGTTTGGGTCATACCAGTCAGTCGAGAACGCCGCTGGATGTCCAACCAAGAGATCGTGACCATCAACTGAGCCACGAACACCTCGATCAAACGTCTGGATGTTCGAGACGCCCTGATCAGCAGCAGATCCACTCTGTGGGTGTGAAACTATCTTTCCACCGTCAGTAGCGGTCTGTGTTTCCGAGCGCGTTTCAGCGGCTGCTGCAGCAACGATCGCATCGGCAATCGGATGCGCGGACGCTCGTTCGACTGCGGCAGCCAGTGAAAGAACCGTTTCAGGCTCATCGGCGATCGTTTCGGTTACTTGCATCTCGCCGCTTGTGAGCGTCCCAGTTTTATCGAGTGCAATCACATCAACATCGGTTGAATCTTCAAACACCGTCTCGGATGCAATGACAATCCCATTTGTAGCTGCAGTTTTGATCCCACGTGCAACCGCAAGCGGTGTTGCTAATCCAAGTGCACACGGGCAGGATACAATAATCACCGTCAGCCCAACAAGGAGCGAAGTTGTGATTGACGCGCCAAACGCGACCATCGCAACAACAGTCACAACGGCGATCGTAATCACCAACGGGACAAAGATCGTTGCCAGTTTATCGGCAAATCGTTGCACGCCCGGGGAGCTACTTTGTATCTCCCACAGCAGTTCGACAATCCGATCGAGTGCACTCGAAGCATCCGCCGCAACAGTCATTGTAAGCGGTTGATCAGTAACGACGGTGCCACCACGAACTGCATCACCGGGTCGCTTTGTTCTGGGAATGGATTCTCCCGTGACAAGCGCTTCATCAACGGCTGCGACACCGGTTTTAACCGTTCCATCAACTGGAATACGATCGCCAGGACGAACAAGGAGCTCATCCCCTGATTCAACTGCTTCAATGGGAATCGTCTCTCCGTCGGGCCGCCTCGCATCTGCAACTTGGATCGCAGTCAGATCTGTGAGAAGATCAGATGCACGCTGCTTGATTGCAGACTCGTAATAGTTCCCGAGAGTAACTACCAGAATGATTGCCACCGTAACGTCGAAATAGAGATCCGTCCGTCCGAGGGCCATCGCAAGCGTACTGTACCCGTAGGATCCGACAGCGGCGATCGACACAAGCAGATCCATATTCGCATGTCCTGCTTTGAGACTCACATACGCGCCGCGAAGAATAGGGTATCCCGTATAAAAGAGCACAAGCGATGTGAGAAGCCAGATTTGGGTGAACAGATAGAGCCCATCAAACCCGGTTAGATCAACAAGCGGTTCGTAACCGAAGTATGTAGGGTACAAAAACAGAACGTACCACACCATCGTCATCATTCCGAACAGCCCACCGCCAATGAGGAACTTCACAACGGCAACATCACCAGGGACAGGATCATCGGAATGGATCGATCGTGGGCGGGCAGTGTAGCCATATCCGGAGACGGTCTCGGGGATCGCATCATCCGTGACTGTTTCTGGGTCGTAGCCTATTTTGAGTGTATCTGTCGCGTAGCTTGCCTGCGCAGTTTCGATACCGTCATGTGAAACTGCAGTCGACTCAAGAAACGCTTCACATGTTGCACAGTGCATTCCATCAACACTGAGGTAGATGTTTTCCGCTGCTTCGGTTGCGTCCGAATCATCAGGTGAGAGCTGGTCTCGGATCTCTGTTGGGTCTGCATCTTCGATCGTAGACGCATCTAACACACGTGCAACTTCTAAACACCCCCGACAGCAGTAGCTGCCGTCCGTGTCGTCGCTACGGTATGGTTCGGCTGGCGTTGGAAGCTCACAAAGCGTACAGTTTGTCCCCATTGATAATTTGTATATTATACAAGATTCAAATCGGCGTCTGCTGTTTTAGTACTGTCAAAGTAGTATTGTGTGTGTTTCTTTACTGGGTAGTGGTGTGTATAGAATTGTCCGTCGGACTAAATGCTATATAGAGTGAAATCGTGATGAGCACAACGTTTACCAGTGCAATAGTGACGACAATATCTGGCGTGAATATAATATACGCAAGAATCGCAGGTATTGTACCTAACCCTATGAGTGACGCCTTTCGTGGACTGAGCATTATTCGTTGATACGCTTCCAGTACTAAAACCTGCATGATGGATTCTCAGGCGATGAGAATATCCCCGATCTTTATTGTTTGTTATTTGCAATACTCGATAAACATGTCTGGTGATGCAGTCGTTACTGAAATTGATCATGATGAGTTCAATCCTCGAGGTACCCTTGCATTAATATTGGTCTATTTTGCCATTCTTGTCGTAATGTGGGTCTTCATGTACTTTGTAGAGTTCCTTGGAAACGATCTCACTGTCATTGGATAGATGCACATACACAATTACGAAAAAATCTGGCTTGTACTTGCGATGATTATGATTGTTGGCTTTCTGACAACGGTCACCTACGGTGCGACGGCAGTTGGGATTGAGATGATCTCAGATGAGGAGGACACGATCGATCCCGGGGCGTTGGATGAAGATCCTCGATTTGCAGAGCCGCGGGTAGAGCAGGTCGGCGAAAACGAGTATGAAGCGTACGTTGTTGCACAGCAGTACATCTTCTCCCCGGATCCGATCGAAGTGCCTGCAAATAGTACAGTGACGTTCTATGTGACGTCACCTGACGTCATTCATGGCTTCCAAGTCGCAGGGACAAACGCGAACACGATGGTCATCCCGGGAGAGGTTGCGAAGTTGACCGTCGAAACAGAAGAGCCCGGTGAGCATGGAATCGTCTGCAACGAGTACTGTGGTAGCGGTCATCACGTGATGGAAGGCAAGCTTATCATCCACCCAGAAGACGAGTTTGAGATGGAGGACGACGAATGAGCAGCGCAATTGAATCCGGTGAGCCAACGTTTTTAGATCGCTTCCCACAGGAAGCAAAAGTTGTCCGATCAGCGCTCTGGAGCTCGTTTATTGCGCTGACGCTTGGTGCGCTGTTTGGGATTATTCAGACACTGCACCGAACAGATGTGCTACGGGTATTCAGTTCGGGTAACTACTACACAATTCTTACCGCACACGGGGTCTTGATGGTCGTCTCATTCACGATCTTCTTCCTCGTCGGAATATATACGTGGGCAGTTGTTCGGAGTTTAGATCGACCGGTCGAAGACATCAGATACACGTGGACATGGTATGGGCTAATGGTCCTTGGAACGCTGATGGCGCTGGTTGCGATCCTTGGTGGGTTTATTGATTCGATTGACATTAGCGCAGATGTACTCTTTACATTCTACGCACCGTTGCAAGCACATCCGCTATTCTATGGTGGCTTAGCAATCTTTTTGATCGGGACATGGCTTGCTGGAGCAGACTGGTTCCGGTCGTGGTATGCATGGAAACAGGAGAACCCTGGTGAACGAATTCCACTGCAGACATTCATGGTCTTGATCACGATGTTAATGTGGTACATCGCATCGATCGGGATCACAATTGCAGTCGTCATCTTCCTGCTCCCATGGTCGCTTGGTATCATCGATCAAGTCAATCCACTCCTGACTCGGACACTCTTTTGGTTCTGGGGACACCCAGTTGTGTACTTCTGGCTGATGCCTGCGTATTTGCTCTGGTACACGGTTCTTCCAAAAGTATCCGGAGGGAGACTGTTCAGCGATCCGCTTGCACGCGTTGTGTTTGTGCTCTTTTTGTTGCTCTCGACACCAGTCGGGATCCACCACCAGTATTTGGATCCCGGAATTGCAGACGGATTTAAATTCATTGCACTAACAAATACCATGTTCCTGCTGCTTCCAAGCCTGTTGACCGCATTCACGGTTGTTGCAAGTATGGAACATGGAGCACGCCAACGTGGAGGCACCGGATTATTAGGCTGGCTGCGAGCACTTCCGTGGGCCAACCCTGCATTTACTGGAATGGCCCTTGCGGGGCTGATGTTCGCTGCTGGCGGATTCAGTGGAATGATTAATGCCGGCCTCAATATCAATTACCTCGTCCACAATACACTGTGGGTACCTGGGCACTTCCATCTCACCGTTGGAACTGCGGTTGCGTTGACGTTCATGGCCGCAACGTACTGGCTCTGGCCACAGTTGACAAATAAGCCGATATTCAGTCGACCGATCGCACTTGCCCAGGTGATCCTGTGGTTTGTCGGAATGGCACTGATGTCGAACGCAATGCACGTTGCAGGACTTATCGGGATTCCGCGACGAACAGCAGAACCACAGTACGATGGCTTCGACTTTATCCCAACGTTTGGGTCGATCGCAGAGCTGGACCTCCAGTTGGTTGTTGGAGGGACACTCCTAACTCTGTCCGCAATTCTGTTTGTGAGTAACCTCGTCTTGAGTATTAGCTTACCAAAGGTGAGTGGCCTCGGACAGCCGCTTCCACCAGCACTCTCAGGACCGGATGACGCACCAAAGGTTCTTGATAACCTCAAGCTCTGGACCGCAATTGCGCTTGTGCTCGTTATCTTGGCATATACACTGCCGCTTGCAAGTATTGTTGATCGAGGCGGTCTCTTTGGACCGGGAGGAACTCCGTATCCAACGATGATTGAGTTTGGAAGCACTTTGCTTGAAATATATACACCGTTAACAACGGATTGGATTTCGGGGTGGCTCCAATGAGTGAAACCTCGAGAGCGGGGCTCCTCATTGGTGGTGCTGTGCTCTTTGTTATCCTCTGGGAGATCAGAAGCGCGCTTGGTGTGTTGTTTCGCATTGATACCAACATCGCAGTGTACACAGTGGTGACGTTTGTGGTGATACTCTGTACACTGGTTGCACTCGATCGCGGCCTGATTGGATTCGGAAGTAAGGAGCAGTAACACACAACTCGATTGCGAAATATAACACGAATGAACGTCAGATCAGAACTCAAACAACAGTCACCAACGACGCATGCGGCAATTGCTGGTATTGCAGTTGTCGCTGTACAGGTCGCTGCGATTGTTGCGTATATTCGTATCCAGCAACCGGTGATCACCGAATACCGATCGATTGCCTACCCGTTCATTTGGATAACAGCGGGAGTTGGGACGGCAGTGTGGATCGGACAGGTGTTTGCTGGGCGGCCACGCCGGTTCCGAGGGGCAATCGTTGCCATACCGTACGTGCTGGTGCTGTTCTGGTTGAGTGGGATCATTGGCGGTCCGACAGGTACGGAAACCTTTCTCGTACAGAATGCAATGCCTGGGTGGGGGCCCATTGTGGTCTACAGCGGGAGCCTGATGAGTATCTCACTGGTTCCATTCAAGTTTGTCGGATATCTGACATTAGGATACGTTGTCTACGTAGTCGCTGCAAGTACAGCCCAGTCAGTTCGTGCAGCGGCGATCGGACTTGCCTCGTGCGTGAGTTGTACCGCGCCGCTGCTGCTTGCAGTTGCAGGGATATTCGGTGGCAACACGACTGCAATGGTTGCAACTGCGGGTTATGATATTGCGACGATTATTTTTGTTGGGACCTTAGCGCTCCTTGCCATTGCTGCAAAACGGTCCACACATGAGCAACCCGACGTGTGTCCGGTGAGATACTAAATGAGTCTCTCAAGCGAGTTGGCGTTCGCAATCGGCGCAGGGGTAGCAACGTTCTTTTCACCATGTGCCTATGCACTCTTGCCGGGGTATGTTGGCGTCTATCTGAACGCATCCGGTGGCGAAACGCAATCAATACAGCATGACAGCATCCGTGCAATCGCTGCAGCAGCGGGGGTCATCGGAGTGTTTCTCATCGTGATTACTGCCGTTGCGGCAGTTGGAGAACCAGTCCGTGCAGTTATATCTCAGTTGGAGGTGATAACTGGTATCGGGCTCATCTTGTTTGGAATACTGCTGCTTTGGGGCGCAGATGTAGGGTGGCATACGTCACTCCCGAAACAGCGTTCTGGACTGATTGGGTTCGGAATATTTGGCGCAGTGTATGCAGTCGCGGCGATCGGCTGTGTCGCACCGCTGTTTTTCGCACTGACGCTTCGAGCGATCGAATCAGGGCTGGTGACGACGATTGCAGTTCTGGGTGCGTACGGTGGGACGATCGCCGCCCTCTTATTCGGAACGACAGTCACGATCGGACTTGGCTACGAAATTACAACAAAACAGTTTACACGATTTTCGGCCCGAGCGACCCAAATCGGTGGCGCAATACTTGTTTTTGCTGGCGTTGTGCAGCTATACCTTACGCTCTGACACTATCAATCAGCTCTCGATCGATATCTGTTGCAGCAATAACACTGCCACCGTATTCGGAGGCAAACTCCTCAGCGTCATCCTCATCGCTAAACGGAATTACGTCGGGACCCATTGCACCAAGGACGTCACTTCCTGCAACAACAAACAGTTGGGATTCTTGCACATACGCATCCGCTGAAAGATGCGCGGAGATAGATGGTTCAGAATCACCGCTCACATCGTAGGAAACAGCAGTATAGTCGGTTAGATATGTCACACGTGGGTTCCACCCTTCATCTTCGCGGTCGAAGCGGTATGTGTACGTACAGGTCCCACTACAAAACCACGCGGGGCCATCTCTGTCCGCAGGCTCGTCTTCAAAAAACACCTGCCCTGTCGGCCCAGGGTGCTCCTCGATAACCATCCCACACGCATCACAGGATTGTCCATCATCAAGCGAGATCGCAGCCGGTAGCTCTTCGCTCTCACCAGTACAACCCGCAAGCGCAAGTGTCAATCCACCAGCGGCAAGCGTGACAACTGAACGACGGCTGACTGACAGCTGGTCAGACGGTTGATCAACCATGTAGATACTAGTCGGCAGAAGTGTTTAACAGATCTGGTACAATACTCTAAACTCAGTAACCCGCAGGGATACCGATTTGACAGCTACGTATAGAATCTCATACGTTATACAAATATATCGGTAGGTTACATAGTTATTATATTGCACAATTTCTACAAAACTGTTATTAGCAGTGGCCGGGTATACTCCACTAGATAGAAACAATGAGTTCACAACAATGGCGTATTTGTGGGGTATTTGTACAATGATCGAGCTATCAACGCTCCCTGCGACCGTCCAAGCGCTCCTCTTTGTTGGGGTGATTTTATTTGAGGCTGTGTTTCTCTATGTGGGATACGGCGCGATCGAAAAGGTAGCCGGATCAAGAATCAAACGCGCAATAACGAGAGGGGAGTAATGGAGCTATTTGGGCTGACAATCGGGTTACTACTGCTGTTCGTGAGCTTTGGCTTCATGGTTGGCGTGCTGTTTGGGTTCTTTGGGATGGGTGGGGCGTTTTTAATCACACCAACACTGCTCATCCTCGGCTATCCAGCCCGCGTTGCGATCGGAAGCGGATTAGCGTTCTACTTCGGTACCTCTGTCATCGCCGTGATCAAACACTATGATATTGGACAAGTAGATTACAAACTTGGTGCGATACTGTTCGTTGGTCTGACGATCGGGATCGAGGGAGGGAGACGGCTAGTATTCTCACTGGAGCGTATTGGTATTGCAGAGCTTGTCACCGGCGTTGCGTACGTCTTTCTCCTCGCAGGTATCGGTCTGTTATTCCTCCGCCGTGCACGCAATATTGCAGCTGATGAGTCTGACGAAGATGAAACAAACGGGGATGATATTCCACCGATGGCAACAACACTTCAATCCTACAACATTCCGCCAATGGTCTCACTCACTGCAGGTGGAAGCGCATCTGCATGGACGATCTCAGGTGTTGGTGGAACCATTGGGTTAGTATCCGGGTTCCTCGGTGTCGGTGGCGGGTTTATTCGAATGCCAGCGATCTACTATCTGATTGGAACGCCACTTGCCGTTGCAGTTGGAACCAGTCTCTTCGCTGGGCTCTTTTCAGGGGCGTATGGAACATTCACCTACGGAGCTGCTGGCGGAATCGACCTTGCAGTAATCACGCCACTTCTTGTTGGGAGTGCACTTGGGGCTCGAATTGGCTCTGCAGCGACGACGGTTGTCAACGAAGATGATGTTATCATCTACTTTGCAGCAATGATGCTACTTGCCAGTGCAGCCATCGCCCTCAGTGAACTTGGTAACTGGCTCGAGATTGAGCCACTGAACACGCTAAGTGTGATTTTGCTCGTTGGGTCCGCGTTCTTTGTCGGGTCGATGATTATCTATCACGTCATCAAATCAATGCGAAAAACGGGAGGAGAGCTGCAACAGAATCCGTCTCACTGAAACGTTTCGACAGGCGAACCAATGACTACTTTTTCGTTGGCAACATTGTGCAATATATGCAACGGCGACAGTATCTCAAGACTGGAAGTGCAGTCACACTCGGGGCTACAGTAGCGGGGTGTCTTGGCGGGCTATTTGACCCCGGCCCCGAGAATGTCGTCCTTTCGGAGCCAGAAGACCAGGGAGCAGAGAGTAGCTCGCTTGCATATCCGGCATATGGAGAGCCGCTACCGGATTTCTCACTTCCAGATCCGTTTACTGATGAGCCGTTTCGTCCCGAAGAGATGGATGAGCCGTTCTTATGTACGTCATTCTATGCATTCTGTCCTGCAGAGTGTGTGTTACTGCTTGGATCATTTGCCAATGTACAGGCAGCGCTCGATGCTGAAGGGCTGCGTGATGAGATCGGACTCGTCGCAATTACATTTGACCCCGAACGCGACACGCCGGAGGCACTTTCCGAGCATGCAGAGATGATTGGAATCGATTATGAACACGAAATGTGGCGGTATCTTCGACCAGCTGACGATGCAGAAGCCAAAGCGATCGTTGAAGAGCGCCTCGGGCTTGGATTTGAGAAGGTTGGCGGTGGAGATGCGTATGATTTTAATCACCTCACAATTACATTCCTCGTAAACCCAGACACTGTTGTTGAGCGTGCCTACCGAGGCGATCGACTGGATGTTGATCGCGTCGTAAGTGATCTGACAACGGTACATGAAAGCTACCAGTAGACGTTGAAATGCAACTACAAACCGTACTCCACACGTGTACAGCCACTGAGACGGCGGGAATATTTGATGGAGCCGCCGTCGGGTTGGGTGTCTTTTTTCTCATTGGACTCTTCGGTGGTGCACACTGTCTTGGCATGTGTGGACCGCTTGTGACGACATATAGCGATCGGCTTCGGAAACAAGAGCGCGCAAAACGATCGGATACGCTCTCACTGTTTGCAGTTCGACAGCATGCATTATTTAATCTCGGTCGGACAGCAAGCTATGCAACGATCGGTGCACTGTTTGGCCTCGCAGGAGCGGCGCTCACGGTTTCTGTCGAACAAACCACAACCATCCTCCGTGAGGTGAATATTGTCGTCGGCCTGATCATTGGGACCGCGATTATTGCAGCAGGACTACACTATCTGTTCCGTGGACAAGTCCTCGCATTACCTGGAGAGTCGCTACTGAGACCGATTACACAGGCAGTCCAAACACGCTTGATGACACGGGTTGATGCCTCTGTTGGAAATACCCGGATCGTTGGGCTCGGCGCACTGCACGGGCTACTTCCGTGTCCACTTCTCTACCCCGCGTTTCTGTATGCGTTCGTGCAAGCGTCACCGCTTGGTGGAGCCGTTGTGTTGGCAGTGTTAGGAATTGGGACAATCCCAGCCCTGTTCATCTATGGGACGCTCTTTCAGTCGCTTTCGGTGGAAGTCCGAATGAAGCTCCATCGAGTGCTTGGTGTCGTGTTCATCCTCTTGGGTTATATACCGCTTCAACACGCGCTCATGCTGATGGGGATCCATCTACCGCATCCACCGATTCCATTCTATCAGCCATTATGATCAACCAGAGCCAGTTATCAGGAGAGACACAATGAATCGGCGGCAGCTACTTGCAGGGATGATCGGAGCCACAACCGTCGGTGGAGGATGGCTCTGGACCCAACGGAGCGATCGTGGCGGCGAAAAACGGCTGGAGCCAACAGCTGTAGAGACGATCGACGCAACAGGAAGCACTTCGGGAACGGTTGAAATACCGACCATGGATTCGCCTGTGTTACTCGAGTTTTTTGCAACATGGTGTGACGAGTGTCGTGAGTTTATGCCAACGCTCGCTGATGTACATGCGTCGCACGGTGACCGCGTGACGTTTATATCGGTCACAACGGAGCCAGTCGGATTTTCGATCGAAGAATCGGACGTACAAGACTGGTGGGAGTCACATGAAGGCTCGTGGACTGTTGGTATCGACCCACGGCTGACGCTTTCGGAGAAACTAGACGTGACATCGGTCCCGACAACGGTTCTCATCGATCGGGATGGAACGATCCGGGGACAAAAAACAAGTGCACAAAACGAACGGGAGTTAGAAGCATTCCTCGAACCGGTACTGTAGTATTACCAGATTCTGAGAAAGCGCTACGATAGTTATGCCTATTTCATTCATTACTGTACAGTATGGGATACGCAACTGAAACACCGTCGCAGGGATACACAGTAGATAGCCTGTTTGTACTGATACGGCTTGCACTCGTTGCACTGTCAACCGTGATTTTCGGAGTCGTACTATACTACTCAGTGGATTTGACGCTGGTACACGGCATATTCTCACCACCAGTTGTTAGCACAGTATTTTTCACCGCGTTCGTCGGGGTTGTGTATCTGTTAGTATCGCAAATTGCCGAACAAACCATACAACAAGCGTAACACGATTTTATTTTGGTGGACACACCGTAACCGGAACTGAACTCTGTCGAAGCAGCGCATCGGTTGTACTCCCAAGCAATGCGCGTTCAAGCGATCGGCCAGCATCACGGCCATGTGATCCAACAAAGATTGCGTCAATATCATTTCGATCGGCATACTGCAGCAGTACAGTTGCTGGTTTCCCCTCGTGAATTGACGTTCGGAATGAGACGTCGTGTTCGATTGCAGCAGACTCAATCCTTGCGAGCGCATCCTCACCAACCGAAGCCAAGTCCGATCGAATCACGTCTGGATCGATGATGTCATTATCGTACTCTCGACGTGTGTCTATCACATAGACGGCATGAATACAGCCGTTGACTGCTGCTGCCAACTCGATCGCCTGTCTGGCTCCATTCAATGACTGCTCAGAACCATCAATACCAATGAGAATCTGGTCGTATGCCATAATACGAGACTCTACGCGGGCAGTGATGAACAGTATTGCCCTCAAATTTCAATAACACACTGATGAGAGTATTTAAACACCCCTGATATCGGGGATAAATATCGTGATATACCCACGTGCTGAGAAACGGATATTGGTTATATGGGGGTCTCAGCCATCTGTACTACCATAGGAGAGACTTACGATGTCAACTACAACCAACAACCGACTCGAAAGCCGCCTCGCTGGAATTACCCTCGAAGGTGAACCGCACTCGCTCTCGGCATGGTTTGTCGTTGCGCTCAGACTCGTCATGGGTGGAATGATACTCTTTGCCGGCCTCGGTAAATTTGCCTTTATCAGCGGCGAATCGTTCAACGCCTCGGGCTACCTTGTCCACGGTGTTGACGCTGCAAGCCCTGTCAGCGGGCTCTACGCTGCCATGGCCGCAAGCCCCGCGCTCATGGAAATTGTAAACGTCATGATCCCTGTCACGCAGGTGCTCATCGGTGTGGCACTCATCTTCGGCGGCTTCGTCCGACTCGCCGCCCTCGGGGGCGCACTTCAGATGTTCGCCTTCTACCTCGGCGGCTGGGAGGGACAACTGCTCGCAACCTTCGACTCAACCCTCATCTACGCGATCGTCTTCCTCGCGATCGCCGCCTTCGGTGCAGGTCGAATCCTGGGCGCGGACAAGTACATCGAACAGCTGAAAATCAGCGGTGAACCGCTGGTTGAGAAATACCCGAAAATGCAGTACCTCCTCGGCTGAGCGTACTGATTCACACCCGCATCGATGCGGTGTCACGAAGAATACAGACGGGAGGCAACGGCAATGACAGCAGCCACAGTCTCAACATATGAACTTACAACGCTGGATACAGCAGACGAAATGTGGCTCACGGAGTGGCTCTTGCAGTGGCTTGAGTGTCCGAATGTGACAAGCGTCTCCGTCACACGAGATGAGACACAAACAGGAACTGCAGTAACCGTTGCTGTATCCGCACAGCCAACAGACGTACAGCCAACGAAAACGAAATGTAACCGACAGCTTTCGGATGCACTCCGTAAGTATGTCAGAGCGGTATCGGCATCCGATCGGCTTCAGAATAGCTGATTGTGGATGCGATTTTATTGTTTTTATCGGCGGTCAAGGAGAATACCCCGAGGCTTGAGGTCGGGGATGAATCCGACAACTCGGATATAAACCACTAAATGCAAAAAACTCGAAGGAGGAATCGTGACGGTAGCACTCATTGACCGTGGTCTGCTGGACAATAACACGTCCGACTATAGTTGATTTCGCCGCCGGCATCGAATAGGAGTGGGAGACTCCGAATCCACGTCCCCAGAAATCTTCGATTTCTGGTGTGCAAACGAATCGCTACGCGATTCGTTAACGCCTGTGGAGACTGGAACCCCTGTGTCTGCTGTGGATACAAGTTCCGTCGCAGAAACAGGAAATCCACGCTGTGAGGCTGGAAGCCCCGACCCTTGAGGTCGGGGTTCTTCACAATTATAACAGACGTTATGTATCAGCGTCCAGATCGGGATGGGGCGTGCGGATAATATAGACATCATACATTGCGTGTGCTGCAAGCTTACTTCCAACGCTCATCAAACTGCTGACGATATGACCAGCGTTGGTACTCCCGACGACAACAGCTCTCGCATCAAGCTGTTTGACAAACTTCCTGATAGTGGTCGCAATCGTTCCAGATTGGCTTCGTTCTCCACAAACCAGATAGTTGAACTCAATATTTGGGTCAATACGTTTGACGTGATTAGACAGCTGTTCGACGATTGCCTGTGGATGGAATGATTCGTTCGCCGCAAGCCAGCCTCTACTCTGCGCGTACCGAATGTTATTGTTTGGGATGGCAGTTACTGCAACAATTGTTTCCCTCTCATCAGTTCGGATCTCAGTCGCCCGTAACAGTGCAGATTCGGAAAGTTTCGAGCCATCAAACGGGACTGCAATGACCATCAAATGAACGGTACATATTGGAAATAATAAATGTATCCACCTAAAGTATGTGGAGTCTCGGTAGAAAAGTGCTATCCAGGCACTGCAATTTTTATCCGTCGTCAGCGAACCTACACGTATCGCATGAGTGAAACAATACTCGTCCCGATCGATGGGTCAGAGCCGGCATGGGCGGCGTTCCAGTATGCTATTGAAACGCTTGATGTAGAGAGATTACACATATTGTACGTTGCATCTGGACCAACGAATCACCCGTACCATGGAGATGGTTCAATTATTAACGACGACATCTTTGATGAAGAGCGCGACTTTGCAGCGGCTCTCTTTGAAAAAGCATCGCAGCAGAGCGGAGCGGTGCCGATCGAAACAAAGATCCTCGTCGGAAGACCGGCGGAGAATATTGTCACGTATGCGAAGGAGGCAGACTGTGGCCATATTGTGATGGGGAGCACTGGTCGAGATGGAGCGAGGCGATTGTTGTTAGGAAGTGTGGCAGAGACCGTTGTTCGTCGAGCGCCAGTACCGGTCACGGTAATTCGTTGAGCGACGGACAGAAACGACTATTGTGTTTCTATTGAGAATACATACCACTAGGTATGTCTTTATTTGGAATTCCTCTAGATGCGGCAGTTGTCTTTCTTCTGATTGCAGTCGTGCTGATACTGTTTATTTCTGAAGTATTTCCAAACGACGTGACCGCAATCGGACTGATTGTGGTATTGGCAGCACTCGGTCCATCGCTTGGAGTAACAACTGCTGATGCGTTGTCTGGCTTTTCGAATACAGCGACACTGACAATAGTGGCAATGTACATGTTGAGCGCAGGAATTCAACAGACAGGGATTGTCGACCGGCTGGGGCTGTATCTTGCCTCCATTGCAGATGGAGATGGAAAACGTGCACTCGTAGCGACGGTCTGTTCAGTTGGCCCAATTGCAGGGATAATCAACAACACACCCGTCGTGGCCGTCTATGTGCCGATGATTTCAGAGCTCGCCGATCGGGTGAATGTCTCTCCGTCAAAACTGCTGCTTCCGCTATCGTATGCGGCAATTCTCGGGGGGACACTGACGCTTGTGGGGACCTCAACAAACATTTTAGCGAGTGATCTTGCAGGCCAACTCATTGACGGCCGTGATGGAATCGGCGTTTTCGAATTTACAATCGTCGGCATTGTCATTCTGTTTGTTGGAATCAGCTACTTGCTCACGGTTGGGTGGAAGCTCACACCGCCACGAGTCCCTGCGGCATTTGACCTCATTGAGGAGTTCTCACTCCAAGATCACATTCAGTTGGTATATGTGCGCGAAGAGTCGCCAATTGTAGGTGCGACGATCGACGAAATTGAGTCGTTGGCGGAGTGTAACGTCTCAATCCTACAGTTGCGTCAAGGTCAAGAGGTGTTTCCTGCCGCACAGACCGATCGGCCGATCGAGGCTTCAAATCGACTTACTGTTCATGGGTCGCCAGCGGATGTTGCTGCATTTGTGTCGGCGTATATGCTCCGCGAGCTTGCACAGTCGACAGTGACCGAAGAAACGTTCGAGACAGGTGATGAGAATATGCTGGTCAAAGGAGTTCTGCTGGAGAATTCACCGTACATCGGGATGAAAATCGCAGAGACACAACTACAGGAGTTCTATACAACAACTGTCTTAGCGGTAAAGCGAGATGGCGTCTTATACAAAACAGATCTGGCAGAGGTCACACTCAAAGAGGGAGATCTACTGCTCTTACAGACGACAACAGAGGCGATTGATTATTTCCTTGAAAAGGCGACAATATTCTTAGTTGATGATTCAGCATACGATCGGTTCTTTGAGGAAGATCTCTCAGAGGTTATGCCGTTGTCGTCAAAAACCCCGCTTGCAGTTGGGATTTTACTCAGCGTTATTATTGTTGCTGCGGTTGGTCTGGTACCGATTGTTATCGCTGCACTTGGTGGCGTGTTTGCAATGTTGATAACCGGCTGTTTGTCACCAACTGATGCGTACGAGTCGGTGAGTTGGAACGTGATATTTTTACTTGCAGGGGTGATCCCGCTTGGGATTGCCATGGAGGAAACCGGCGGTGCAGCAGTACTTGCAACTGCAATTGTGACTGCAGAGGCAGTAGTACCGGTGGTACTGTTGCTTTTTGTATTTTATATTTTAACGGGGCTACTCGCAAATGTAATCACACCGGTTGCGACAGTTGTATTGATGATTCCAGTTGCGGTTGATGCGGCGGTTAGAATTGGGGTAAACGAATTTACAATGCTGCTTGTTGTGATGTTTGCGTCTGCAACCTCATTTATGACGCCCGTTGGATACCAAACAAATCTTATGGTGTATGGCCCGGGAGGGTACCAGTTTTCGGATTTCATTCGTGTGGGTGCACCACTGCAGATTATTCTTGCAGTTGTCACAACAATCAGCATCATCTTATTGTGGGGGGTGTAGGGCGAAATTCACAATGCCCTTAACCGGCCGGCGTCTCACTCGGATATGAATTCGTTGGAGGATGTACCAGAGATGCTTGATTGTGAAGACATCCTCTCACAGACTTCTGCTGGGGTAGTGGTTATCGCATCACGGCGAGACGATGTGTTTGTTGATGCCACTGCAAAAGAGCTACTAAAATTGGAAGATGATGTCACCCCAGTTGACTTTCCAGAACACTTCTCGAGAATAATAGGACTCGATGTTAGTGCCCACCTCGAAACAGTACCAATAAAATCGGTTCCAGAGACCGGGTACGAGCTTCCTACTGCAATATGGGACAACTCAATTACAGCATATACCAATGGTAAGTGTTGGATATTGGATCTCAGCACAGATCAAAACGAAACTCAACAGCGCGAAGTGCTCTTGGAACGACAGCGTGATCTGCTTCGGCAGACAGAAAGAGTAGCGCAGACGGGTGGTTGGGAGATTGAAATTAAGTCGGGAGGTCTCTATTGGTCACACGGAACAAAACGGATACACGGCGTCGATCTGTCATATGAGCCAACACTTGAGGACGCAATTGGGTTCTATCTTCAGGATGATCGAGAGCGTATACGAGAGGTTGTGTCACAAGCAATCGAAGCCAAAGAGTCGTATGATGTGACACTGCGAATAGAAACTCCAGCAGGTGACACAAAATGGATAAAATCAACCGGTGAGCCAGTCATCAAAGATGGAGTCCTAACGCATCTTCGCGGTGCAGTCCAAGATATTACAGAACGTCAGAAAGCGGACGAACAGCGAAAAATGCTTGAGCGAGCGATTGATTCGGCCCCGATCGGGGTTACCATTGCAGACGCAAACAAAAATGACGAGCCGCTTGTGTATGTAAACGCTGGATTTACGGAGCTGACAGGGTACGATACGGCAGCCGCAATTGGTGAAAACTGCCGGTTCTTGCAAGGAGAGAACACCGATGAAAGGCAGGTTAAACGGGTCCGTGAAGCGATCGAAAAAGAGTTTCCACGGACAGTAGAGCTACTCAATTATGACAAAAATGGTGACGAGTTCTGGAACCAGCTAACGGTTGCACCAATCAAAGATGAAACTGGAACGGCAACACATTTTGTAGGGATCCAGAACGACGTATCCACCCGACGGCGATTTGAGAGCGAACTAGCGAAGTTCCGTCAGGCAGTTGAATCTGCAGGGCATGCAATTTATATTACAGATCCGGATGGAACGATTACATACGTCAATTCAGCATTTGAAGAGACAACACAGTACAGTGAACACGAAGTGCTCGGGAAAACACCAAATATTCTAAACTCAGGTGAGATGCCTGAGGAGTATTTCAATCAGTTATGGAGCACAATCACCGCAGGGAATGTCCTTGAGGCAGATATTATCGACCAACGAAAATCCGGACAGCGATATCATGCTCATCAAACAATCGCACCAATTATTGATGGAATGGATGATATTCAAGGATTTGTGGCAATACAGACAGATACTACCGATCAGATTGAACGTAAGCAGCGAATTACCGTTCTCGACCGCGTGCTCAGACATAATCTCCGAAATGATATGAACGTTATTCTCGGCCATGCGGAGATCATTGCGGCTGAAGAAACTGAAACAGAGGCACGGAGACAATCCGCCGAAAAGATACAATGTGTTGGAAACAATCTCTTGTCACTTGTACAGAAGGAACGAAAAGTTGTTGAGTTGCTTTCAGCACCGATGCGAATTGAAGTATTATCTGTCTCAACAGTTCTTGAAGATGCAGTGACACGGATACGGCAGGAGTACCCAGAAGCGGAGATAGATATGATGTATGAGGGTACAGACACCGTTCGGGCCAGTCAGCAGCTCTCGGAAGCAGTGCGAGAGCTAATCGAAAATGCAATCATACACAATGACCGTGAAGTACCACAAGTAGAGATTAGTGTGACCGAGGATACAGAGACACTCGCTATCCACGTCGCTGATAACAGCACTACAATCCCTGAACAAGAGCGGGACATTGTCACTGGGGACAAGCATACATCACCATTATACCACGGGAGTGGTATGGGTCTCTGGCTCGTTAAATGGATTATTGATCGGTCAGGAGGGAGACTAGAATTTGCGGAGAATGAGCCACGTGGGAATATTGTGCAAATTATAATTCAGCGGGTAATTACGGGATAGATGCAAGTTTTTAACTAGGTAGCAGCCGTACGGAATTGTATAGTATTCAGTGGGTTGAGCTATGTGGGAGATTGTGTGTGTTTTGAACAATGCACACTTGACCACATGGGAGCAAGGACACGAACGCAGCAGTGTTACTTGCATGGTGATACTGGATGCTGACTGGAGAGAGGCCAGTAACAAATGTTGGGAATATGAAAAGAGATATTACGATTTTAATACTTGACGATGAGCCAGCGCTCGCAGAGATGTACGAAATCTGGCTGAGCGAACTGGGCGAGACACGAGTCGCGAATACAATTGATGAGGCGAAAAGAAAGATGGATGAATCTGTAGATTTGGTTTTTCTCGATCGCCGACTTCGGCACGCATCAGGAGAAGAGGTACTTCGATGGATGCGCGGGCAGGGATTCAACTGTAGCGTTGTGATGATTTCAGCTGTTGATGAGTCGGTAGAGATGGATATTGAGTATGATAAATATCTCACAAAGCCAGTGCTAAAAGACGAGATCACGACGACAGCAAAACAATTTATCACAAAAGCACCACAGATTGGCGGACAACAAAAACGTCGTGTGTAGTGGCGCTAGCTGAGAACTAACACAGATTACACTGTGTCACGATCGGTGTACGTGTACCGGTCAGTGATCTGTTTCCCGTCAAAAACATGAAAGTCCGCAAATCCAAAAGAGACTTCTTTACCGTTTTGTCTCCCCGAAAAGTGCCCTTTGACTGCAGCGGTGTTTTCAGTTATCAAAATCTGATCAATTGAATGTGATCCATCGCTAAGTGGCCGCTCTTTTTCGTAAAATCGGCGAAAGTCATCTTTTCCATAGATCGTTTCGGAGCCTGGTCGTTCGTATGTGATATCGTCACTAAAAAGTGTATACATTTTTTCATACTCGTTCGCATCAACCAACGCGTAGTACTCCTCCAAGATAGATCGGAGCGGTGTGCTCATACACTGTATTGACAGTTCGTTAATATAAATTCCAGGACTCAGATTACAAAAATCACACCACATTAAAGAACGTCAATCGATAAGGTGGTAAATATAAGGTGTACGTGTATGGACGAAAATGAGACTGAAACACCCGAGATCCTCTCTTTGCTACCAGAATCACCAATTAGTGAATCTGAGCTTGAGGCGTTACAATCGGATGGTAAAATAGAGACCGCGGTACCAATGAAAATGTACAAACATCCAGACGAGTATGAGATTCATGATTTCGCTGCAGAGTGTGAATCAATGTCGTATGCGCTCCGGTATGACGATGGCGAATGGTTAGTCGTTGCATCAGACCCCGATCTGAAACAGGTAGCGTACGCACTGAGAGATTATCATGAGGAACACGAAGACGAACAACAACGCAACATCCAGGCAGAGGACCTTCGTAGATAGGTACGTTAGAATAAAGCTATTTTAGCTATTTTGGCTATTTCAGGGTAGGCACAGATGCCATACAGAGTGTAATAGCTGTCAAGATAAAATATTCAAAAATTGCAGAAGTTACACCTATTATAAACATTCTATACTCGCACAATGAGAGAACAAACACAAAAACAAAGGCTAGTTTGAGATCGATACCGAAGATGAATCAGAAAGATATGCAGTCAAATCTGTCGTCGTTATCATACCGATAACGCCCTCTTCATCATTGACAACGGGCATATGGTGGAAACCATGTTCTATCATCGAGTGAGCAACATCTTCGATTGAATCTTGCGCTGATGCAGTAATACAGTTTGTTGACATGTATTTTGAAACCGGCGTCTGATCCTTTGGTTTCTGTTCGGCAACGATCTTGACAAAGTCAGTCGTAGTTAAAATACCGACAAGTTGGTTTTCTTCGTCAACAACAACGACAGAGCCGATATCATGTTCTAACATGATCTGAGCTGCATTCTCGACAAGCGTATCTGGTGAAACGGTGCGTACATCGCTGGACATGAGCCGTGCTACGAAGATATCCATAATGTGTGAAATCACACAACACGTACAAAACAGTTAGCATCGAGGGAATAGGCGGCCATAATCGTAGAGAGAATGGCTAGGTGAGAATTTCATAATTTATTTAATAGGTAGAATAGGTATACGAGGTGAGGCCCACATTGGAGAGACAAAATCAATGTGTCCCATATCAAATAAGAAACACACCCTACAATCGGTTATCGCTTCAAATATTCACAAATTATATAATAGGTGGAAATTTAGGAATAGTTGTACTATTTACGAGTTATATAGTAGCTAAGAATTACCCACATCTTTTTATTTATTGGATAGAGCTAATATAGTAGTAATATGAGACAGTTCAAAGTAGGTGCAATAGGTGGAAATTCTAAAATAGTACAAAAAGAAAAAATAGCGAAAAATGACACATATTATGAGACACCCTTCGGAGGTAGCTAATGTCTGATATGGCAGATCCTCGGGCAGTCAGTGTCTCAGTACTGAAAGGGGGTGTGGGAAAATCCACGATCGCAATCAATCTTACACGTGAACTCGCAGAGCGAGGGCATGAAGCATTGCTTGTAGACTTAGATCCAAATGGCCATGCGACGATGGGGCTCGGATTAACAGAAGCATATAAGCGAGATGTACACCTTGGTAATGTAGTCTTAGACGACAGAACAGCTACCCTAGAGGATGTTATCGTAGAGACCGAGTTTGGATTTGACGTGCTTCCATCTTCGGAGTCACTCGAACGCGTCGAGCGTGAACTGTCGAACGTGATGCGTGGCTCAAGCAGGGTTCGAAAATTTGTAATCGATCCACTGTTGGGCGAGCAATATGATTATATTGTGACTGATTCACCAGCGAACCGAGGCCGCCTCAGCGACAATGCGTTGGTCGGAACGCTCAATATGATTATCCCACTTATTCCAGGAAACGAATCACTCGGGGGATTACAGCGGACGATCGAACGACAGATCAAGCCACTCCGTGAGTACGAAGCGCTTGAAATATTGGCAATCGTCCCGAACATGTTGGAAGATAGGATCGATCAACAAACAGGCGATCGCATACTTCTTGAGGAACTGAATGCAAGAGAAGGCCTCCAGCAGTATGTTCCAAACTTTGCGACATTCAGTACCGAAGAGTTTGAAGCGATTGACGCCGGAGAGCTCAAACCGCTTCCAAAACCAGGGATCCGAGATCGAAAAGCGTTCACAAAAGGAATTGGTGAGAACAAGCCGTTGCGAGATTTCGATCCAGAGAACGACCAACTGAAACACTTTGCTGAGCTTGCAAAGATCGTAGAACAAGGAGGGATCCACAGATGAGCAACCCATTTGATGATTTAGATAGCGCACTCGCAGAACCAACAGACGACGAGAATGAATCTGCAGTGGAGACTGAGTCAACGCAAGTAGCAGAAGAGATTGAATCTCCAGCAGAAGAAATAGACCCGATACTCGAACCAGCGTTCGGATTTGATGCAGTCAAGCAGAGTCCGATATATGCAAGAGAGTCGTCTTGGGATGCATTTGACGATGCGGTTGCAGAGCAATCACTCCGAGCTCGGTTGGACCATGAAATTCGAAACAGCGAAAAACGTGAGTGGCATGACGCCGCCCTTCGCGTTGCAGCAGCAGAGCCCGAAAAGCTACTTACAGCATTTCTCGAAGCTAGAGAAGAAACTGAGCAATAAGAAAGCATAACAGTCTGATGTCAGTGACCCACGACTAAAGGCGTGGGCTTTCGCCCTCAAAAATCAATGTGAGTATAGCCCTACGTTTGTATTCTCAGAAAAATTGAGCACAGTTCCAACACGAATACAGAATAATGCGATACTAACTGTAGTAACGAGATGTTTTTACAGGTAAGTAGCTTCTACTTTGATACGAGGATCAAGCAATGGCTGACGAACAACCCAACGATACAACACGGCATCCGCGATCACGACTTGACGTTATCAACTTTTATTGTATCATCTCACTGTTAATTGCTACCGTGGCAGTTGCAGGTGTTGTTGGAGCTGCAGTGTATGTTGGGGAGTTTGACGAAGAGATCGACGAGGATGGATTGGTTGAAACATCCGACGCAAATGTAGTAATTTCAGAGCCGTTTGAAGGGGAGGTAACGATCACATGGACAGATACTGCGGATGCACGTCATCTAGAGATACGATCGCCTGAGGGTGATGAACTTGGACGGCTGGACTTCCTTGGTGAGGCGATCGACGTTGAAAACACCGAGTTCACGGTAATCGCGGTATACGAAGATGGCCCAGATGAGATTGTTGAAGAGTACGAACCATAGTCGAGATGCAGCTAATTCAGCAATGCCGAAACTGTACATTCCGTGGCTGGTAGCTGTCACCCGTAGTGCTCGCGCGTAATCTACATAAGGACACAGATACCAATGGATGAGCCGAGTATGCAATTCATATAACACAGAAATGTCTGATTGCAACGAACGAGTAAATCCGAAGGGAGCTCGGCAATATCCAACTCAAAACTAACATACAATATAAACAGAGATTACCATGCTATTTGTTGGCTTACTCTTTTCTAATGCCGTACTACCACAAGTAAGGTCTATATACAAAAATTTCAGTATATCTTATATGTAAAGTAAGGTATAAAATATAATATGGGCAGTATATCTTGTTAATTGGTATGTTTTCTTTTGAAACCCGTAAGAAATCTTATTTGTATAACGTTCGGCTGCAGAGATATGGCGAAAGGCCAAGACGAAACTACCGACAGTAATCGATCGTTACTCAACCGACGCGGATACCTGCAACTTAGCGGTGCAGCGCTTGCATCAGCAGCACTGATGGGAGGCGCAGCAGCAAGTCAAAGCGAAGAAGAAGTTGATGTGGGCGCAGATACCGTCGTCGATCTTGGAGAACAAGGTCTGAGTAACGGCGATACAATCGATGATTACCTAGATGAGTACTTCGAAGATGGAGTCGAAGTTCGTATCCCAGAAGGAGAGTACAATTGGGATGGTCGAGGATTCCACAGAGCTGCAAACAGAGATGCAGCAGTAATTGGTGAGGGAGAGGTTATTCTTAACTTACAAGCTGACGAGTTCAGAAATGACATTCGCGCTGAGGGCGGAATGGTTGCTGTTGAGAACCTAACCGTACGAGGGGGTCCATCACAGAGCTCACGCTTCCGACTTGAAGCAGATTCGGATGGACATGTTCTCATTAACAATTTCAACTGGCCAGATGGTTCGGACGAGGGAGCACGATCGCGACCATACTATTCCCCACGATCGCACGCAGGGGTAGTTGAAATTCGGAACTGCTATTTCAAAGGATTCTCCAATAACGGAATCTACACAAGTTCACCAGGGAAAGGTGATGACGGCCAAGTTATCATCGAGAACTGTGTTTCGCACAATAACAACATTGCAGGAATTCGGATCGGATCAAGCAACAGTATCGTCCGAAATTGTGTCATATTGAATGACTCTCCTGCACCGGAGAATAATAAAGGTCAGCTTAACATGCGTGGTATCCGGATTGCGGAGAGCGGAGACGACATGCTGATTGAAAACTGTGAGATAATCCACTCTTACGACGGCGCTGGCGGTCCGATCCGATGGTCCAGCGACGGAGATAGCAGTACAGGGCACATTGAGAACGTTCGAATCTACAACAACACAGGGATCGCAGCGATCGGAAACCGGGAAAGTCGAACACAAGGATGGTCTGGAACAAATATCAGCGTGGATGGAAATGGTGATCTCGGAGTCCCATCACAGTTCGAGAATGTTTGTGAGGGAGCTGAGTGTCACAACCTAAGCAGTTCGTACGACGCGGATGATGCGCGTGAGTTCATCGGCCCACAGGGAGAAGAGCCGAGCGAGGGTGACGAACAGGATGCAGAGTCTGAGTCAGAGTCGGAGCCACAAGACGAAGAGGAGGAATCGCTTGATATAGGAACAGTTGGAACCAAAGATGTTGAGAATATCATCGCAGATACAAACGGAGAATGGTCGAACTACCTCGCACGCCGCAGTGGAGAAGGTACCGAGCTTGTCATCGTAACGGACAACTCCGGTGGAATCAACTACGAGATAACAACATCTGATCGAATTGTACCGCTGTACGAGCGGGAGGATTACCGTTCGAACCGGTCCCGACCAACGGATTACACACGATGGAATCTTGATGGAACATGGACTGCAATTGGATCAACAGCGGGTGGTGGTCATAGTGGAGACTCGTTTGTCTACTTTGGAGACGTTGTTGATGTAGATATTGACGGAGATATTGAAGGTGTAACCGTATATAAAGATGGATCAGAGGTTTCCGTTGACGCGCTTGTCGATGTGGAGGTAAATGCGAGTACAAACCGACCACTTGGTTGGAGAGTCCCTGAACAAAACAAGGTGCTCATCGTCGATGGAACAGATGCAGAAGGTAGCAGCCGCTTTAGTTTCAGTGTGACCGGTGACGTGACACCAGATGTGGCACTTAGTTCAGCACTCAACAGTGACACTCTTTCAATTGATGGAAAAACGGTTACTGGAACGATCGCGAACGGATTCACCGGGTTCCGTTTCTCTGGAGATCTCGTAGGGGTCGAGATGGATGGTGCGGTCCAGATGACAACTGAAACCACAAACATCTAAGATTATGAGCGGGTCACAAAAAACTGACTGGGAGCTCCTCTCGGCAGATCCAGATCCGATAAAAGATTTAGGATATCAATCCGACAATTGGGATATCATCCGGACTGAACAGCGTGGGATGGCACATCTCGTGTTTCTTCCATCGGCCGAAGAAGAAATCGAGCAGGAAGCGTTCATCATAACAGATGAAAATGCAGTCTGCGATGTCCACGACATGCGGTAACAGTGCGGTAATTTAGTCTTCCAACCAGGGCAATAGCCCTCCTACCGGGCAAATTGAGGCACCCTTATAAAATATAGTCGGCGTTTCTTTTTATAATCGGGTATTTTATCGAGCGAATAGGATTGTAGTAGAGACATACTTACTGCAGAGGTAGTGCCATATTGCGCTTACAGGTAAAGCATAACAAAGCCTCTAACGTGACCAGTCTGGACAACTGACTACATGGTTGTAGATGGTGAAAAATGAACTCAGAAGAACGCTCACAAATAGCAACTGCAATCGCACTCACAGTTGGCTTTATTTCCCTTGGTATCGGTGTATTAGTCGCGTATACGAATCCAGCTACGGAGTATGAACTCTCAATATACGCATCAACACCCCTAGTATTTTGGATCGCTGTTATTTTTGCAACTGCAGTCTCGATGGCAGCTGTTGCATCACAGAAAGATAAGGTGTTGACCGCGAGTGGATATATACTGGCACTCGGAAGTGTAATCTCAGTTGTTTCGCTCCCTCTGATACGAAACTACTACTACTACGGAGCGGGCGACTCTATGAGCCATCTGGGGTGGGCTCGCGAAATCGGAAGCGGTGTTTTGAGCCCGCTCGGATTACTCTATCCCGGCACACACATCACGGCCAACTATATGAGTGAAGTCTCAGGTATGGGGCTTACACAAGCACTTCAGTGGATACCAATGGTAATCTACCCATTGATAGGAATGGTATCGATCGGGATGTGTATTGCGTATCTGACGGATTCAAGATGGGGGCTTCCAGTTGGGATATTCTCTGGGCTACTTCTTGTGCCAATTAATAAGCTGAGTGTACATATTATATCACATCCATCGAGCCAAGCAATCCTGTTCTTTGGGTTTGTGTTGTTCCTCCTCTTTTTATTTCTCACACAGCAGTCTGAACGAACGCTGCTTTCGCCAATTAGTCTCCTGCTCCTGCTTGTAGCGCTGTCAATGGTATTCATCCACCCACAAGAAGCGATGATGATGATTGTTACACTGTTAACAATCGCAGGAGTGCAGCTGGTATTCAGACGAAAGCGACCTTCGTCGGAAATTGCTGGACAACCGCTACCGATCCTGCACGGACTCGCAGCGTTGTCATTATTTGCAGTGTGGGTGCCACAGCACGCCCGTCCGGTCGATCGGTTTTCATTTGTTCTCGACAGCTTCTTTGAACAAGGAAGTACGACAGGAACGGAAGTAGAAGCACGGACAGGTTCGCTTGCAACGCTTGGTGCAAGTGTCGAAGAGCTGTTTGTGAAGCTATTTCTTGTAACGCTTATATTCTCGTTGTTGGGGATCGTGCTGCTGCTACTGAATCTTCGCGGAAACCTCCCAGATACAGAAACACAGCGAAACTCGATTATAACATATTTGACAGTCGTATTCTTCCCGCTGACAATGGCAGTTGGGGTTGTATTCCTTGCCAATCAAGGAGACCACTACTTCCGATTTTTCGGGTTCTTAATGGTCCCAGTGACAATTGTCGGTGGTGTTGCGCTCGTAGAGTTGTTCTCTACGCTTGATCTCAGACTCCCGCGAGCAGCAACGGTGAGTTCCTTTGTAATTATATTTATGTTATTACTGTCGATGCAGGCAGCAGCGTTCCATGCATCACCGTATATGTACCAGCCAAATAAGCAGGTTACAGAAGCGTCGTTTGATGGGTACGAGTTCGCATTCGAGCACCGTAACGAGGAAACTGCGTTTCTTTCATTCAGAAAAGGCCCACGTCGGTTCATCGATGCGTATTACGGGAGATATACCGCACGAGCGGGCTTAGATTTCCCAGGCTACAGACATGGTGTGACCGGCGAGGTGTTTAATTCGAACATATCTACACACTATGATGAAGATCGATACTTTGTCGTCCGTGATACAAATTACAAAAATGAGGTGATAATGTACGATGGGCTACAGTACACGCAAGAAGGATTTGATCAACTTGAACGCCAGCGATCGATCCACAAGGTGACTGATAACGGTGAAGTCAGGTTGTATCTGATTCGAAACAGCTAATCTACTCACTCTACCTCTTAATGTCATTCTCTAAACAAGTGGTCCGGGGCGTGCAATCAACAATGGTTGCACGTGTTGTTGACATTGTAGCAAATGCGGTATTAATGGTTATTCTTGCGAGGTTTTTACTTACACCTGAAGAGTATGGGTTGTTGTATGTTGCAATCTCTGTTGTTGGCATTGCTGGATTGTTCGGAACACTCGGTTTACCATCATCTACAGCGAGATATGTAACTGAATACGGTGAGGCCAAGGGTGGGCAAATCCCCCATATTTTGCGGAAAACTGCAATCTACATGATTGCATTAGGGCTTGTTGTTACGATCACGCTCATTCTTACGCGAGAGTGGGTTGCAAATATTGTAAGCGAACCCGGATTAGAACCATTACTCGTCGCCGGCGCACTCTACGTGCTATTTCAATCCTTTCACAAATATCTCACCTCGGTTTTCCAAGGATTTAATCAGATCAGTTTGAGCGCATTATTAAATGCTGTTTCAGCAGTTGGGCGGCTCATATTTGCAGTGATACTTGCGACGATTGGATTCGGTGCTGTTGGCGCCCTGCTCGGATATGCAATTGGATTCGTTCTTGCGACAGTTGTCGGAGTTTGGTACATTATTCGAGATTTCGTCCCAAAGTACACGCCAGATGAACAGATGGAATCGGGACTAACAAGACGGATTTTAGAGTACAGTGTCCCACTGACAGCAACTCGAAGTGCGACAGTTCTGGATAAAAAAGTAGACACGATTCTAGTTGGTGCAATCGCTGGCGCTGCATCTGCAAGCTACTATACGATCGCAAAGCAAGTGACAGATGCCTGTATTGCGCCTGCAAGTTCGCTAGGGTACACAATTTCACCTGCGTTTGGTGAGGACAAGGTTGGCGATCGGCTTGAGAAAGCCGCAGAGCTGTACGAAAAATCGCTCGAGCATGTACTAGTATTATATATTCCAGGAGCTGTTGGACTATTTCTTGTTGCAGAGCCGATGGTACTGCAAGTGTTCGGGCCAGCGTATGAAGGTGCAGTACCTGTGGTGCAGATCATAAGTGCATTTGTGTTTGCTAATGCGGTCACTCGGATTACAAGTGATGGACTTGATTTCCTTGGTCGCGCCCGAGAGCGTGCAATTATAAAAATGACAACTGCGGTGGCAAACTTCTTTCTCAACCTCTTGTTGATACCACAGTATGGAGCAGTAGGTGCGGCGCTTGCAACAGTTGTTACTCATAGCATCTATGCGGGGACGAATGTGTATATTATCAGTCGGGAACTTCCGATCACATTTGCGAGCATTGCACGAACAGGGGTTGGGATTGTTGTCGTCTCAGCGGGGATGGCGATCGTTGTTCTACAGTTAGTACCCTTTGTATCGGGCGTAATCTCGCTGTTGGGTGTTGTAATGGCCGGAATCATTTGTTGGGCAATTCTCTCAACAGTGAGCGGCCTCTTCGATGTCAGACAATTAGTAGTATTCTTACAATAGCTGAAAATGCCACACTAACAATTTAGATACAGTGGGTGGGTACCATATGAACGGTACAGAGGGAACGGCAGTACTTCAGGAAGCTATTAGTTCTACATTCTATACGGTTCCAGAGTGTATAGATGGTGTTCCATCCTACGCTCCAGAAATTGACAAAGAGTGGGAGGTACCAGATGAGGTTATCAACGCAATCATGGAGCAACTTGCAGATGGGGAACCACTGCAGCAAGCGCTACTGACTGTTCTTGGGACGGGTGGTGATGCAATTCAGTATCGAGATTCGTTATTCTGTGACCCATCAGATATGTGGCGGATCCCAGTCGCAGAGTCGATCACTGGGCGGTGTTTGGATATAAATCCAAGATTTGGTACACGATCGCTCAACCTTGCAGAGTTAGCAGATGAAGTATATGCGGTTGATCAATCGCTAACTGCGATGCAGTATCTACGGGGTCGAACTCATGCAGAAGGTGTGTCCGGGGTGTATCCAATGCATGGAACAGTATCATCGATCCCACCAGCAAAAAACGAATTTGACACTATCGTATTAGATATATCAAATAATAGGTTTATCGACAAAAGTATCAAAAAAGACATATTTAGTGTAATGGACTATTTGAGCCCTTCTGGGACATTATTCGTTATTGGGTCAGGTTTGTATTTACAGTCGTACAGCAGTGACTTTGATGATAAGGACATTGGTTTCACGCACCCCATACAACAGAAACTCTCGCAAAATAGTATACAGACTGGAGCCCAAATAGAGCACTTTTGTCAATCTTTAGGATATCAAGATATATCTAAATATGCGCTTGTTCCGTCGGTGAAAAATGCATCATACATGTTCGATATGTCAGATACCACTGCTGGTAAGCGGATGATCAATAATGAGATCATGCTTGATTCACCAATTGAGCCGTTTGTGAAGACATTAGGCAAGTTTCTTCTTGAGTATAAGATGCTTCCGTATATTACACCAGGATATTTATTGAAATGTACAAAACAGACTGCCCCTGATAAAACGCAGAGCTCACAAACTGAATCAACAATATTCACACGAGGGTCGGTTCGAACAGTCGCAGTTGTGACTGAGGCTGATGGAACACTCAAGAGGCTGGTTAAAACACCGCATAGACCAGCACATAGTGCATATCACGAGTTGGAGTATGAAACAACAACTGCGATCGAAAACAAAGATGGTCAATATACATACCCAAGTGGTGACCTTACGGATTCACCCTTTGGAACCGTATATACAGAAGATCCTATTGATGGGTCACCAATGACAGAGACAATAACCACCGATCTTGACTCGTTCAGAAGAGCGGTCAAAAAAGGGTTCGACTGGATAATCGAGTTCCAAAACGCACACAAAACCCCAGTAGTGCAACGGAGCGAAGAACAGGTGAGAACGGAGTTATCAATACCGGAATTGGATCTATATCCACCGCAGACAGGACCAGCAATGATGTGTACAGTGCCAAGCCATGGTGATTTACATCCAAAAAATATCTTTATTGATGAGACAGAGATTGTTGGAATTATCGATTGGGAGATGAGTAATATGCAAGGAAACCCAATAACGGACCCTGCGTACTTTGTCATGCAAGTTTCAGCAAAAGTACACGGTGGATTACGCGATGGCATCACCAAAGCATACATCGAGGAGACAGAGTACAGTGAAATAGTCGCTAAAGAGGTGCGACGATACTGTACTCAAATGGGTATCCAGGTCGCTGATTTTGTACAGTACCTCCCATATGTATGGGTCGAGCGTCTCAAAAAAGCGCAATCGATCGCAGCGACAACATGGTATAGCGGGAAGTCAGTACGAAGGGCTAATAATATCCAATTTGTATGGGACCATTCTGAACAGATAGCGGATTGGATGTGTTGAACACAGGAGTAGCTCGAGTACGTACATTACACACATAGGTATGTAATTCATATTGTATTCTCGCAGGATACAAGAGTATATTACCAAAAATAAGTTCATACTACTACTTGGTATGGTGATATTTCTCCAAGATATACAGCCAAAAACAGGATATATAAAGTACATGAATAATGTAGATGCGTGATTTAATTACCAATTGCCGACATTGGACAGAGAAAAGGGAACATTTTTTAAAAAGACACGCAATGCTCGAATCGTCGGACAAACAACGCAATAATAGATATGAAGACCACACAATCACCGGGCACACACTCAGTTAACGCTCATTCAGAAAACACGCAGGTATATTGCTTTGAACATGAACCGGATGCAGAGCAAACACTGACTGTCTCGATCGCTCGTGCGATCGCTGCAGTAACAGGAACGGAGCCAGGATCGCTTCGACCGCGGCTGTACGATGTGCTTGATACAGAAGCACTCGAGCAGCTCATTAGACGATCGCGGGAGGCAGGAAGTCAAGTAAAAGTGAGCTTTGAAATTGCAGATTTATTCATTACAATTAATGGTAATAGTCGAATTCTCATTCAAATGCCGAGCACAAGTTAACAAAATCGCAGTACAGTGTAGAGATAGACAGGTAAAGTTATAAATAAATAGACATAATTGGAGATCGTTTTCGGTTGTTACTTGACAAATTTATTATATTTTCCAGCAAGTATTTATACATCAATATGGTACACAATCATGTATGTCAAAGTGGTTAACTGACGAAGAACTAGACAGACTCTCCCGTTTCGCAAATATGCCTGCACATGCACGCACCCCAGAAATGCTGCTCCCAGAGGATGACCCAGACGACAACCCCGAACCGTAGTGTTCAGTTATTCGATCAAATTCTTCGCGCGGATCTCATCCCATAGCTGCTCGCCATGGTCAGTGATTCCGTAGACACGTCCTTTTTTCCGATTTTCGGGCACAAGGAGCTCGACCAACGTTCGATCGCGTAGTCGGCCAAGTGCTCTGGAAACGTGTGTAATTCCAATCCCGGAATCTTCGGCGATCCGAGACGGAGTTGCAGGCCCATCAGAGAGCCGCTGTAGAACAGCGATTCGGTACTGAGAGCTAATCACGAATCCAATTTCGTCCCAATCTTCGGTCATACGTGCCTCCGATGTGTGGTGCGCATATACTGTATCATAGTCTCCTCGTCTGGGTCAAATCCCAGTTTTCGTGTACCGGCTGTGTACCGAATGAATGAATCATTGTACACAGCCGTTATACAAGTAATCCGCCCGTGGGCTTATGAGCATGACGATAGTCAAGGTTACGGGACAATCATATACGGATACATAATGAGTGCGGGAAAGTGACGATTTTGCTATGGCAGCGAGAGACATATTCACGATATGGATTGTATAACAAAGCCAGTGTACTGGTTGGAAACCTGCATGGATGTGTTAGAACCAGAGACCAGAACATGGGACCGACGAGAAACGAAGCGCCAGTGTCAGAACTGCGGGAGCTATGTCACCCGTCAGTTTGTCCGCGTGTTTGGTGCAAATGACGGCGCATTGTATGGCTGTCTACACTGCTTGACGCTGAGAGACCTCCGAGAGGGTGGAGGAAAGAACGCATAGCTGATTACTCATTTTCGAACAGATCAAGCGGGAATTCGCCGCTTGATCGTGCAGTATGCAGATAATGAGCAACAGCAAGACCTGCAAGTGCAGCAAGAACGCCAACTCCAACAACAAATTGGAGTGATTCGCTTGCGGTGACAGTATTTACAGCAATAAACAGCGCGCCTCCTATAAGTACAAGAGCAAGGTAATATTGCTGCCATGGAATCTCTGACTCTTGTCTGAAGTAGTCGCCAATCTCAGTGGCACCACCAGACAATGTTACCAGACCAGACTCAGAATCGTAGTCAATTGCACCTGCATCTTGGAGCTTTGGAATATGTGTCTGATAAAGCGAGACGTATGTTCGTTTTCGTTGCTGGCTCGTGAGCTCGTCGACCGGGATATCGTTTTCCGTCGCTGCGATCTGTGCTGCAAGCTCACTCAAACTTACTGGACCATCGGCTCGCTTGAGATAATGGAGGACAAAACGGCGGCGCGAGTTGCTGAGGAGGTCAAATACGACATCTCGGGACAACGGGCTGTGTTGTTGTTCAGACATTCGAAATCATGTATTGGTTGATAGTTACCGACTGTTCAGCGTGAACACACGGAAGTTCACATGTTCATTTCCATAGCCAGCACTTTGTTACACCTAAGTTAGCGATGCTAATGGATGGTTTGCAGGTGCCATCAATGGAGAAGGCAGTTCATTATAATAATTAATTATTGGTATGTGAGGCGGTGATCAATAGGGCTGTATAGGCACAGTATCAGCTTCGGAACGGGTTCTGTACAATGAATGACAGACAGTTATTGCCAAATCGCGCGTATGCGAAGGATAACAAAGCCACCCTACTGTGAGTATCAGGTGAGAAACGAATGTCATCACAAGATTCAGCAAACAAAAACACCGGGCAGCCCGAGTCGGTCGGAACGCTGCCGATCGATGTGGTGTTGCTTGTTGCGTTTACATTTTCGGCCCTCCTGCTGCTGATCGGAACCAGTTCGACAACCCTCCATACGTTGTTGATGATCCCGCTGCTGTTTTTTATTCCTGGCTACATGCTTGTCGCGACACTATTTCCACACAATGGAAATGTGTCCGGCGATGGAGTCAGGCTGACAACGGTAGAGCGAGTTGTGGTCTCATTTGGGATGAGTATTGCACTTATTCCATTGTTTGGTATCATCCTTGAGCTGCTACCTGTGAATGCGTTCGGCGGAACGTATCTACCAGCAGTGACACTGTTCATTATTGTGTTTGGCCTGCTTGGAACGATTCAGCGAATCCGCCTATCACCAGGGGAGCGCTTTGTAATCTCGCTTCCGTCAATCCGAACACAACCGGATGGGAGTGAGCGATCGACACTGTATGTTGCAACGAGCATTCTCCTCATCGTGAGTATGGTCTTTGCAGTTGGAACGCTTGGGTTTGCACTTGCATCGTTTGAGTCCGGTGAGTCATACTCACAGCTGCACCTAACAACCAGTGACGAAACCGGACAACAGATACTCGATGGCTATCCAGACGCGGTTTCGCAAGGTGATAGCATTCCGCTCACAGTTGGATTAGAAAACAGCGAACACGAGGGACAGTCCTATACGATCGTCATCGTTTCAGAACAGATGGTTGAAGAAGATGGTGAGTTAGAACAGATCGATGCAGAAGAGATTGCCCGTTTTGAGCCAACGGTAGAGGCAGGAGGACAATGGTCTGCACAACATGAGATCGATACAAACCGCGTCGGGTTGTTTAGATACAGCTACTATGTGTACACGGGGGATGTTCCGGAGGAACACAATAGTGAAGATGCATATCGACACACGTATGTGACAGTTGACGTGACAGAGTAAGCAGTTGAATACTCACAGCGAGGTAAAGAAGTAAGAAGCTACCAATTCTCAATCATCTGTATAACAAAGCGACCAAACAGGAACACAACATGTGAGACGCTAGCGCAGGAAGCTGGCGGAGTATGTAGTGAGATTCTATGTCCATACCGTATTCACACAAATCATTGCTGAACCGCAAGGAGCATGGCCCCCAAATCAATGTTAGTCGAATCGCGTTCGGTCCCGTAGTAATGCAACAATCAAAAAACGGTGAAAACCAATGAGTATTCCAATTGCAAACCCAGCAATTGGGTCTGAAGAGAGAAAACGCGTCGACGAAGTCCTCGAGAGCGGATATATTGCAGACGGTGACGTTGTCAGAGAGTTCGAAGACTCATTTTCCACCTTCTGTGGCGTTGAACACGGGGTTGCGACGTCAAATGGGACAACCGCGCTTGAGGTTGCGTTTCGAGCCCTTGGGTTAGGAGATGGGGATACAGTCCTCACAACACCATTTTCGTTTATTGCAAGCGCAAATGCAATCCGACTCTGCGGTGCGACCGCAGAGTTTGCGGACATAGATCCAGAAACCTATACACTCGATCCTGATGCAATTCGCGAAAAAATAGAAGAGTTGGATGGATCAGTTGATGCAATACTTGTTGTGCACTTGTATGGGCTTGCAGCGCCGATGGATGAGATCTCTGAAATTGCGGACGAACACGATCTTCTTGTCATTGAGGATGCCGCACAAGCACATGGCGCGATGATTGGTGAAACCAAAGTTGGCGGGTTTGGAGATGCTGCCTGTTTCTCCTTTTATCCAACAAAAAATATGACGACCGGAGAGGGTGGAATGGTTGTCACTGATACTGACGAAGTGGCAACACGCGCTCGTCGATATATCAATCACGGCCGGGTTGGGACTTATAAACACAGTGAGGTCGGCAACAACTTCCGAATGACGAATATTGCAGCGGCGATCGGGCTTGCACAGCTCGATCGGCTGTCTGAGTTCAACGCTGCTCGCCGGATGAATGCGACTGCACTCACAGCAACGCTCCGTGAGATTGATATTGGTCGTCCTCCAGTCGTGCCAGAATCGCATACGCATGTCTACCATCAGTACACCGTATGGGTTGAGAACCGTGATGCATTCGTGTCCTATTTGGATGATGCAGGAGTTGGAACCGGTGTCTACTACCCACTACCAATTCATGAGCAGCCTGCCTACGATTCATATAATGGGTCATTCCCACATGCGGAAAGCGCAGCAGAGCATGTTGTATCCCTCCCTGTTCATCCACAGCTAAGCGAATCAGATCTTGATCGAATCTGTACAGTACTTCGTGCGTACGGACAGCTCAAAGCATCGGTTACTGAAGAGCTGACACCTGAGCGGCTACAGACAATGCAAGCGGAGACAAACACAATGGAGGACTAAGATGGTCGCAGAAACCCTTTCAGCAGGAGTAATTGGTGTTGGATCGATGGGCAGACATCACGCACGCGTTTATCACGAACTTCCCGATGTTATACTGTCGGGTGTTACAGATGTCGATTATGAGTCTGCCAAAACAGTCGCGGAAACATATCGGACGCGATCGAAGTCAGTTAGTGGACTGCTCCGAGACGTAGATTTGGTTTCAATTGCAGTCCCAACACAGTATCACTACCAAGCAGCAATGGAGGCGATAGAGGCAGGTGTCCACGTTCTTATTGAAAAACCAATTGCTGAGACTGCGACCCAAGCAAAAAAGCTAGTTCGTGCGGCAGAGAATGCGGGCGTCACACTGCAGGTCGGACATGTCGAACGATTTAATCCGGCAGTACAGACGGTTATGGATATTATTCCAGAGTTAGAGATAATTGCGATCGATGCGCAGCGTCTTGGGCCACCAGTTGGACGTGAGATCCAAGACAGTGCAGCGGTCGACCTAATGATTCATGATTTGGATATAATTACGTCACTCGTTGATGAGCCGGTCGAGACAGTTTCTGCAGCCGAAACAGCAGCAGAGCAGTATGTGACTGCAACGCTCACGTTTGAATCTGGAATTATTGGAACACTGACTGCGAGCCGAGTGACGCAACAAAAAGTGAGAGAGCTTTCAATCACGGCAAAGGAGTGTCGAGTGAATGTTGATTATGTCTCACAATCAGTGACGATCAGCCGGCAGTCGATACCGGAGTATGTCGAATCTGATGGCCAGGTGAAGTACCGGCATTCGAACGTGATCGAGCGGCCGACAGTCGAAAACGGTGAGCCGCTTCGGCATGAGCTTGAGTCATTCGTCTCTGCTATCAGGTCAAACGGATCACCAGTAGTGAGCGGCGAAGATGGTCTCCGTGCGCTTTCGCTCGCACAGCGGGTTGAGAGCAACAGTCTACAAACAGTGGAGCAAGCACGATGAGCGGTGCAAAGCTATACGGGCAAACCAATACCCACCGAATAAAACGACTCCTTGAACAGGGAGAGACACGAATTGCGGTGTATGGACTTGGCCCAACAGGACTTGCGATGAGCGTTATCACAGCAAGCTGTACAAAAAATGTGATCGGCGTTGAGCCGGATACTGCAATGGCCGATCGAATCGCAAAAGGCCACTGTATCGATCGGGTTGATCCAACACTAAATAAATATGTTCGAAAAGCGGTGGGTGCAGGCGTGCTTAAAATCAGTACAAATACGGAAAATGTCGCAACGCATGCGGACGTCCATATTATTACAGCGCCAACAGGCGTCTACCAAGATGGAACGCCTGATCTCTCGCCGCTTAGAACGATACTTCGAGATATTGGAAACGGTCTCACAACCGGTGATACCGTGCTTCTGGCCTCGATGGTGCCGCCGAAGACAACGATTGATCTGGTCTGTCCAATTCTGATGGAAGAAAGCGGGTTAGATGTCGATACATTTGGTGTTGGTGTCTGTGCACTTTCACCAAAGCGGACGCTGAAAGCGATACGGAATGAGCCAGCGGTTATTTCTGGGATGGACGATGAAAGCGTTCGAGTTGTGAAGACAGTACTTGAATCGCTCACAATGAGCTCCGTGATTGATGGTTCCGATCCAACTGTGGTGGAGACAGTCGGGGTAACAGAGTTGGCATACCTGGAACTGCTCGATACGTTGACGACAGAGCTGGCGATTTATTCAGAAGAGCTTGGTGCTGGCATGGCAGATGTATGTGAATTACTTGCCAAGCGAACACATGGTTCAATTCCAGTTCCGGAGGTCGCAATACCAACTGACAGAGCGCTACACTTTTTATTGGATACGACTGCATCAAAGCCACAACCACTCCGTGCGGCGGTTAACACAAATGATGGATTGCCATCACAGCTTGCAGAGATTACACTTACAGAACTGCGTGAGTCTGGAAAGAAACCAACGGAATCGATCGCCCTCATTTTGGGATTACCGTTCGATCGAGATATCTCCTCGCCGGAAGAAGCACACGTCTTCCGGCTTGCACGGACACTCGTCGGAAACGGTGTTGGTGTATTTGCTGCAGATCCTAGTGTGGAACCACCCGAATCGTTCAGGGACTACAAGATATCGCTCGCTGCAGTTGGAGACGCAAAGCCGGATGTGATTTTGTATCTCTCTGATAACCCCGCGTTTGAACGTATTGATTGGGGTGTGTTTGATGACCCTGTCATCATTGACCTCCGAGGAAAACTCTCTGCAGAATCAATCGACCATAGGGTTCGATCGATCGGTCGAAAACCGTAGCAAGCAGACGAATTGAACGACACTCTACTGACGCCCGTATAAGAACAATCAATTTTGGAGATTCTATGAGAACCGAAGTCGTAACAGCCAACAATAGGAGAGCCAAAAGCGTAGCAGGTACGAGATAGTAAAACAGAACGGGTCAGTTGAAACCCTCAGAGAGTTACAGATATGTGTTATAATTCGACGATCTGAGTTTCTGTCTAACGTCTCAAATCCTATATATCGCTATACACACCCTCAGCAGGTTGTGCTGTCGTGTTTCAAAGCTCGGGAGAACACAACCTTCGAAGCGTGATTGGCTGTTGCGATCGGGAACCCATGCATCCGTCCTCAGTATCGCTGAAGACGAGATAGTACACCCACAGGGTTTTCTCACTGTGGGTTGTCTATTTAAATATGGGAACTCGATTACGCGTAGGTCCCCCACGTGATCCCGCTCACGGAACCGCCTCATGAGCATTAGTGGAAAAGTCAGCCAGTGGCGAGACTGGTTCCCGGTTCCGAACCGGTCCACAGGATTCGACCTCAAGCGGTGGGTTTTGCTGGAAGCACATCGATTGGCAGTGACAGGAGCGTTGCTGACATTCGTATTCTTGACGTTTATGCGGATCTCGACGATCTGGACCGTCGAAATGCAGGCACTCCTAACCGACACCCCGACCGTCCAGACGATTCTCAATACATTCTTGAGCGGGATGATCCTCTTAGTTTCCATCGTTGTTTCGATCAACTCAATCGTCCTCTCGCACGAGATCACCTCGGTTCAAACCCAAGAGAACAGAATACGGGGGTCGGTAAACTTCCGTCGAGAACTTGGCGAACTGACCGATATCGATGAGAACCCATCCGATCCCTCGTCGTTTCTCCAAGCGATGTCCCACCTCATTAGTGCTCGTGCACAGAGACTCACGGGCGAGGTCGCTGGTCTCGAAGAGAACGTCATTGCAGATGTCGAAGAATATGTGAATTCGGTATCCGAGGCCACCGAACAGCTGGGGGCAGTCGAGGAGACATCCGGCGCGGAGTTCGCCGTTCTCTGAAAAGGGATCGATTTCGACTACGGGTCGTACATCGAACGGTCGCGGACACTCAGTTCATCCTGTGACGTCTCGTCCGAATCGTTCGATGAACTCATCGAAGCGTTTGAACTTTTTGCCGTCGGGAAGGAGTATTTCAAATCCCTCTATTACGCAAAAGAGGTATCGCAACTGTCCCAGACGCTGTTAATCGTCGCGCTCCCCGCGATCCTGTTCAATACCTCCGCAATTATTGCAATCAACGGAGGGGTCCTTCCCGACGTCACGGTTCTAGGCCTCCCATCACTGCAGACGTTTATTACAGTCGCGTTCACAATCTTGATCGCTCCGTACCTCGTGTTGACCGCGTATATGCTTCGACTGTCTACCGTCGCACAATTGACGGCATCAGCCGGGATATTCGCCCTGAAATAATGCATCTTGGGATCCCACTCAGTACGGATCGCTACAGAGACGACGGGGAGCCAGAATCAAAAAGAAAACGGGGAACTATGACAGCGACGATCGTCTAATCAACACAGCCGAAACAACACCGATCACACCGAGTGAGAAGATCAAGAAGACTGGTAGCTGCCAGCCACCTGATGCACCGGAGAGAGTGTCTGTAAGTTGGGAGCTTGGATCTTCTTCGACGACGATCGTCGTCGTCTCGCCTGCGATCTCAAAGGTATGCTCTCCAGGCTCGTCAATAGTTGTTGGGAACGTGAGCGTTCGCGTCTCTTCACCAGCGACACTAACAGATGTTGTTCCAATACTATCTCCGTTAATTGTCGGCTCCGCATCAAACTGAACAGTCCCAAGACGTGTATTCTCTACAGTGACTGAGACAACAATGCTTTCACCAGCCGTTGCAGGGTCCGGCTCAACGTCGATGTCTGTAATATGTAACTGTTCGGCAGCACCCTCTGTAGGGGTAACGTGAGACAGTTCATACTGGCCAGCTGCAGGGAACCATTCCGAAACTGCATTCTGCATTGTCTCGTTGTCGGTCGTATCTACGGTCCCAGCCGATTCGAGGGAGATGTCGCCTTCAATTTCGATGACTCGATCGAATTCGTCACCATCAGATTGGTCTATTGTAAGAAGGTCAGAATACTCATCTTGGTCAGGAAGCAGTCCAACAGGGATGTGAGACTGTGTTCCAACAGCGACCTGTGTTGCGTCTGTCTCTGCGGAAAGCAACACTGAATCTTCGGACTCATCAACGTCGGCGTCAATGTCAGTCTCTAGTGGGCTCCATTCGCCGTTCTCATTCGCATACAGTTGCAGATCGTTATGATCAGATGTGATGGCCGAAGCAACAGCTTCCGAGAGTGCAAATTGATAGCTGTATGGGCCATCGTCATCTGGATCATGCGAGTCCGCAAAGAGCATAGTATCATGATCGTGGACGGAGAGTATCGGATCCCCCTCATCAGCAACGAACATATCCGTTGTAGCAGTGTATGTCGCACCGTTATCGGTCTCCATATACACTGTTGGTGTATAAGAACCGGCGTCTTCGTATGTGAACTCAATGGATGGGTCACGTGTTTCAAGATCGACACTACCGTCACCATCTACATCCCACTGATAGGTGTCGATACTGTCCTCATCCTCGTGATCAACAGTAAAGCTAACAGACTCATTTGCTGCGGTAAGCGATGTGCTTGCAGACAGTGATGCATCGAGCTGTTCGGCTCCATCACAGAACCCATAGCTGATCGTGACTTCTTCGTCAAGCGAGTCAAGCGGGATTCGATCGTAGGAGCCGTCAGTAAATGAGAGGACCTCCCAATCATCGATCGTTCCGTTGTACCGTTCGCCTTTATCGGGGCGATCGTTTGGCCCATCTCTCCGTTGATCACCATATCGGTGGTATGAATCTTCATTAAATCCAGGCTCGATCGTGAGCTCAAGATCATCTGAGCGCTCAAGACCCCGAAGTGCCATGCCGTCAGTTCGGCCAGTTTGCCAGACCCAACTCAACATCGCAGGGGTACTATCAAAATCATAGATATTATCCTGATTGAGATCGTCGTACTCAATTGCGTAATCATCATCAATCACGGCCCAGTCGTACTCATCCGGCAGTCCGTCGATGTAGAACGTCACAGATCCACCGTGCGTACCTTCTTCTTGATTACGATGGAGCATATCGTGCACAGAGACGAGGCTGATGCCGTCGGGACCCTCATACAGAATGAGGATGCTCGTGTCGTCTTCTTGATACTCAACAGTCCCTTCGGAGCTGTAGTATCGGCCCCACCGTGGATCATCTCGATCGTGATGGCGATGGCGATAGTCGTAGAACTCTTCAACAGTTTCATCACCGGATAATGGCTCAACAGCGATGCATTGGTCACCTTGTGAAATGATGAATGATTCTTCGCTATCGGAGGCACTCGCAGGCGTGACGGCAACCATCGATAGCATCATCATCAGTGCAATGGCGATACAGAGCAGGTGTGTTCGATATTTCATGCTATGATGGTAGTCGTTTATTTGGGAGGGCTACACAAGCAATTCGGGCTGTTCGCACAGTATTGGCGAACAATGTGGTTACGGTTGGATACATAGACTATCTTCAATCGAAAATAAGACCATATTGTTGCTTTGTTATGACGGATAAAACGAAAGACAGCACCCCCTACGAATATGCAACAGTGAAAAGCAATTCATAACAATGCAGTGCTGCGGTGCGTATTGAAATAGGAGACCGGGAAATAGCTATGTACAAGAATAAGACGATCGCGGTTGTGATTCCAGCATATAATGAAGAAGGCTTTGTAGGGGAGGTTATGGAAACTGTCCCCTCCTTTGTTGATCGACTCTACGTAATTGATGATACCTCAACAGATGGAACGTGGGAGGAGATACAGACCACAGCCAAGCTGATGAATGACGAACCGATAGAGACACCCTTCGAAAACCGAGTAGTTGCAATCCAACACAGTGAGAACCGTGGTGTCGGTGGAGCAATAAAAACCGGCTATCAGCATGCGCGTGCGGATGAGATTGATGTGACTGCTGTAATGGGCGGTGACGGACAGATGGACCCCACACTGCTGGATCGAATCATCGAGCCAGTTGTGAATGGGGATGCGGCGTATGCGAAAGGAAACCGCCTTACAGAGCCGGAAAACCATGCGCAGATGCCCCGACATCGACAGATCGGAAACGGGATACTTAGCTATCTCACAAAGATTGCGACCGGGTATTGGGATATCGGTGATCCACAGATGGGATACACCGCGATATCGCTCGAAGCACTCGAAACAGCCGAGATCGACGAGATGTTTGAGTTCTATGGCTACTGTAATGACCTTCTTGTGCGCTTAAGTATCGCAGAACTCCCGATTGCTGATGTGCCATCACCACTCAAGTATGGTGATGAAACAAGCCATATCAAGTACCATACATACATCCCGCGAGTGTCTCTCATGTTGCTTCGCGTGTTCCTCTGGCGGCTCTACCGAACCCGAACCTCTGCGATCGGAACGATCGTCGCACTCTTATTTATTAGCGGTGCAGTCGGTGTCCTCGCAGGGGCGGTATCGCTTGTCCGAACGGTTACAGGATCGGAGCATGGAGCAATTACAAGTGTTCGAGAAGCAACAGGGGGTGTCGCTCTGTTAGGAGCTGCGATGGCGCTTGACGCAGGTCGAAACCGAAAGCGAAACTGGCGCGAGTCGATCGAAGCTGCTGACAAGCCGGCAGAGTCACTTCAGGACACAACGAAGACGCCAGTACAAGGTGAAGAACAGTCGGCAGACACCGACATCGAGCAGGTCAACGTACGAACAAACGGAAAGCCAAAACCAGCAGAGTAACGTCGCGGCTGGTTAGCGAATCTTTTTATAAATATTTGAAACGATGTTCATACTTCGAGATCCATCTTGAACCCGGACAAACGGAACAAGATGTGGGCCAAACTTCGATTTATACTGGCTGATCCGCTCATGGTTTGCGCCAACAAGGTCATACTGCGTAAGCCCACGCTCTTTTGCATCTTGCATAATTGTCCACTCCAAGAGATCGTTGACTGGGACTGACGCATCCATTGACCCCCAGCTTTGCCAGCCGTAGATGGTATCTCCGTGTTCGAGCGTTATATGTCCACCACAGAATTCACCATCAACTTCGCACACGTACACACGGAAGACATCATCTGGAAGGTGGTCGTATAGATCGCCAACAAACGATGGAGTGACATTGAATGAAACGTCCTGTTCATCGTGTCGCTGTTTCGTTCGCTCGATGCTTTCTATTGCATCCGATCGATCACCAGCGAATATCTCATACGACGCTGGATCCGTGTTTGTGACGTTTTTTCGAGCATCGCTACTGAACTCCATCAAGATATCATCAGTGGATGGGGCGAGATCAACAACGTAGGTATATCGCGCCGTTGAGTCGTACTCCCGCCACATGAATGGGCGCGGGTCAGTATACCCGATCGCAGTACGAATAAGCGAAAACTTCGGGTCGATCGTTGATTGGACTTCATCGAGACAGCCGTTGACGAACCGTTTATTTGTCCGTTCAAGTCGCCGTCGTTTCAGGTTCCCATTATGAATCAGCGCAGGGCCAAGGTAGCTGATTTTCAAATCCGGTGGTGGAGAGAAAGCAGCACTGACAGGCCCTTTTGAGATTTCAAACACCGGAAAGATGCCAACTGGTTCTTGGCCTTTGAATCCGGCGTAGGGGTGCAGTGTCGCACCAGAATGCTCTGCAATGACTTCTAATGCTTCGTATCGGTGAAACGGAGTTGCTTGTGCTGTGCGATCGACGAGTTGGTTCCACTCGTCTTCGTCGGTGAGTGTGGTAATTTCAATTCCCATGATTATTCGAGATAGCCGAGATCAGCAAGTCTTGTTTCGACAGCGGTATCGTCCGTTACAGTTCGATCGTCAGCAGTAAATGGAGCGTATGATGTTGCACCGGGATCAGAAATGAACGGAAGGACAGCTCCATCCATCCGATCGCTTGTCATACAGCCGAATAGCGCAAGAATAGTCGGTGCAATATCAAAAATATGCGGAGTTGTTTCAATACCGCGTTCCTTCACATCCGGTCCGGACACTGCAAGGATACCCTCTAGCTTGTGCTCCCACGGCTCAGTTGGCATTCCGAACCGCTCGTTTCGGATTGACGCGGAGAGATACACATCAAATGACGCAGGAACAGTGACAATATCCGGTGCATCATCTACATATGGGCCCGAAAAGACATCTTCACGCGGGAGCACTGCATCAAACACCGGTGATCCATCGGGAGTCTGTAAGCGTACAAGCGAGTTGATTATTGTCTCTCGAACATCTTCATATGACTTCTCGGAGACAACACCATTCGGTTCACGGCCGACAACATTAAGCCGGATTCCCATCTCCGTTCGTGACCGCATATACGCCGTTGAGTTAGCAAAGTCAACCGTTTCAGTCCCTGCTCGAACAACATCCATCGGGACGATTCGAAGCACAGCACCCTCAAGACGAAGTTTCCGGAGGAGAGCACCGATTCGCTGGCTCGTAATACCAACGGACGCAGCGGCTTCAATGGCTTTCTCAGGGAGTGACTGTTTTGCAACGTTTCCTTCCTCTCCATGTCGGAGCTGTTTTCGGGAGATACTGGACCATGATGGCATCCCTCCACTTCCAGCTTCTGTTTGTGTGACACCAATATCATGAAGGTAATCGTTAACACGGAACTCGACACTTTCGTATGGACCAATACCGTGATCGCTCAACAGAAGCGTGTATTCGGGGTCAACCGTATCAAGAATTGATGCAAGTTCTCGATCAACCGCCTTGAACACAGTCTCAATGGCATGGTCACTGTCAGGGAACTCGTGGAAAACAGTGTCAGTCTGTTGGATCTGTAAAAACCCAAAGTCCGGGTCGAACCGATCGGTAAGATAGCGGAATGCAGCACCTCGCATGCCGATGAGCGTATCATACCCGTTGATTCGCTCGGATTCGGTTGCACCGGTACTTAGCTGTTTGTTGTAGAGCCGGTACTCGCCAAGCGCGTCATTGAGGTCATCCCACAGCCCCTCCGGATGACATGTTGGGCTCTCAGGAGCGGTGTATCCAGGAACGATCGCGCCATTGAACTCACGGGGAGGATGGGTAACAGGGGTGTTTACTACAACGCTAGAGAATCCGGACTCTGAGAGGAGTTCCCAGACGGTATGTTCTTTAACATCACTGAAGTTGACAACATCCCAGTCGTATCCGTCGAAACGAAGAAAATCGAACACACCGTGTTTTCCAGGATTAACGCCGGTGTAAATCGATGGCCAAGCACTGGGTGTCCAGGGTGGCAACTGCGATTCAAGCGGAACCGTACAGCTATCCTCTAACAGTGATTCGATCGCTGGGACCGACCCGGATTCAATGAGTGGCTCAAGTACAGGTACTGAAACCCCGTCCAAGCCAAGAACAAGTACACGCATGCGCGTATTGGAGTCAGGCATATACGACATATTCACGAACATAAGGGCTTTGTTATGATCAGGCTTGTACCAGTAGCCACACAGGAAACAGTCCGTAGTAACTGGTATGTATTGAGAAGCACAGCCTCGGATAGTCGATAGTCTCGGTATAACAAAGCGAGTAACAGACACGATACGCATATGAGCGAACAGATAACGAAATCGGATCCGTATACCATTCGTCTGTGTGAGCCCGCAGACATGGATGATTTTCTCTCGTTATATGAAACGGTATTTGGAGACGATGGCTCATCGGAGTGGTTTCAGTGGAAATACATCGACAATCCGTATGTCTCTCATATTCCGATGTTCGTCGCAGAGCACGATGGGAAAATAGTCGGGACACGACCATACCTTGCGTTTGAAATGTATGTCGATGGGAAACGGCTGCTTAGCATTCAAACGGGAGATACAATGGTCCATCCAGATCATCGACGAAAGGGATTATTTACCCGAATGACAGAACGATCGTTCGACTATTACGGTGGGTTTGACGATCCAGTGCTCAAATTCAGTGTCCCAAATGCACTCTCTCGACCGGGGTATCTCAAACTCGGCTGTAAGGAGGTTGGGCCGCTTACGACCTACTATCGGGTGCAATCACCACAATCGATGGCAGGCTCCGGAGCAACTGGACTGGTTGCGAAAGCGGCAACGCCGATCGCACGGCGATACTACGATTATAAACTAGATTCAACACGAGGAAAAGCGGACAACTCGATTACAGTAACTGAGCACAATACAATACCGGTGGATGCATTCGTCCGTCTGTATCAAAAAGGGTCACCAGCAGAGATCCACGCAGTACGTGATCACCGTTTCTACCGATGGCGATATGGAAATCCGCAGTGGGAATACACTGCATACACGGCAACCGAATCGGGTGAAACAATCGCAGGAATCGTTATTGGAAGACAGGAGCGCCCAGATGGAGCCGTGGTTCAACTCACTGAGGTCGTACCACATCGAGGCGGCGATCGACGGACAGCTGGATTATCAACGCTCTTGGGGCACATTCTTGATGTACATCGGGACGCTGCACTCGTCTCTGTGTGTGGCTCTTCGATCCCTAACAGTGTGTTGTCCGCGTATGGATTTCTGTCTGATCAGTCGCTCCCGCTCTCTATTGTTGCAACGCCAACCGTGTTGATTACGCGATTACTCAACGGTGAGGAAAGCCCGCCGTGGACAGTTGGAACAGCGGATTTACGTAAGATGGATGGTTGGAGCCTCTCATTTAGCGAACAGAATACAAGCTAGAATACCGGTCGGCTAGATTAGCGGCGATCGACTTGTGTTGGCGGCTGTGGGTTGTTTTGAGTATGGTATTCTGCTGCGACCTGTCCCATCGTTTTGACGGTAAGTTCGTGTTTTGATCGCGCAGTCGATATGAGGTCAAAGATGGCATCCATTCGGTCAACATCTCGCTGGTCACGGATATTATTCGGGTGAAGCCAAATATGAAAGACACCCTCCTCCCCCTCAATGAGGTTCTTAATCCCACGATCAACCTGTGTCACAATTGGGTCGTTCCAAATAGCGTTAGCAACGTCTCGAGGACGATTATCGATGGTAAATAGAAACAACGATGCTGGGATATTGACAAGCCCATATTCATCGATCGTTGGGGTTACAACCGGTGGTGCAGATATCGTACTATGTACAATTTTTTCCGCAATCCTACCCGCTCGTGATAGCCCATATGATCGCGGTTGTGTCCCTCGGTAACAGCTGAATCCCCACTCTGCAAGGATATCACGGTGTCCAATATTGTTACGAGGAAAGACAAAGGACTCAAACGGCGTCTCATACGATTGAGCTGCTCGAATTGACTCGATGACTTCAGCTCTTGCAACATCTTGGGTTGTGTAGTCAGCACCGAACTCCACATGCGAGAACGTATGACAACCAATTTCATGTTCAACTGGTGAGGCAACGATATCGTCGATTAAGTCGCGGCCAAATCGGAGATCTGGCCGTGTGATCCACGATGAATGCTCTCTTTCGAACCACTCCGAACCAAGTGGATGTTGAGAGTGAAAGCCATCACAGTCACTCAAGAATAGATGACCGACAATGGCCCATGTTGCGGGAAGGTTATATGTGTCTAAGAGGTCGATGAGTGTGAGCCAGCCGCTTCGGCCGTTTTCAAGCCGGTCGGCAGGAGGATCCGCAAGATCATGGAATCCCCAACCAAGCTCAGCGTCGATCGAAATCACGAGCGTCCGCATGGTATGTATTGTTGTTGCTGACCCATCTAAAACAGGAGGTTCGTTCTAATTGTTCCACAGAAGTAGTTTCGAATGGACAGCGGTAAGCGCCTACTACGGATTGAATGGTGAGAGTGTATAACAACCGAATGTCACGGAAGTAATCACATAACAAAGCAACCATAGTGAAATCTACGTCCACTGACCCTTCCGTAGGGCTGATCGCTATGAAATATGTACAACTCCCAAATCCACCCACCTCTCAATACGTAATGCGGCTATTTTCAAACGAACAAACAGTAACCGAACCCGGAACCGGGGGTGAAAGATGCGTATGAAACCAACCATTGGAAAAAACGAGACGATACAGGAAGACGTCACGTTTGTAGACACACCAACTGATGCCCCTGCGCCAGATATCGGCGACGATGCAACAATTCGATCAGGGACAATTCTTTATAACGATGTTGAGATTGGTGACCGGTTCACAACCGGCCACAATGCGGTCATCCGAGAACAGACCCGAATTGGTGACGATGTCCTTGTCGGGACAAACACGATAATTGACGGGGCGACAACCATCGGTTCTCAAGTGAGCCTGCAAACAGGGGTGTATATTCCAACCCACACAACGATCGAAGATTCGGTGTTTATTGGCCCACGAGCGGTCCTTACCAACGACCCGTATCCGGTCCGAAAGGATGTCGAGCTGGTTGGGCCGACGATACAATCACATGCGTCGATCGGTGCAAATGCAACACTCCTCCCTGATGTAACGATCGGTGAGGGTGCATTTGTCGCTGCAGGAGCCGTAGTACTGGATGATGTGCCCGCAAACAAACTAGCGGTTGGCTGTCCAGCGGAGATACGTGAGCTTCCAGAATTGCTTACCGGAGAGAATCAGCTATGAGCAACAATCCACGAACACCGCTCGAAGCGGTGGATGACCCACAGGCAGTGTCAGATGCGTTCACATCGGGTGCATTCAAAACTGCAGTGTATGGTCTTGGTAAAATGGGACTACCGCTTGCGAGCGTCTTTGCCGATGTCACTGGCGCAGTTATTGGCGCAGATATCGACGGGACTGTCGTTGAGACGGTCAATAATGGGCAGTCACACGTGACAGGAGAGCCAGGGCTGGATCCGCTGGTTGCAAAAACAGTAAACAACGGATCACTGAACGCAACAACTGATCTTGGCGCTGCAGCCGAAACAGCACAGATTCATGTTGTAATCGTTCCAACCCTCATTACAGATGACGGAACACCCGATCTGTCGATCGTTGATAGCGTTACAGAGACGATCGGCCACGGATTGAGTGACGGTGATCTGGTAATCATTGAGTCAACAGTCCCACCTCGAACGTGCACAGAGCGTGTATTGCCGACCATCGCCAATGCAAGTGGTCTCGATGAATCCGCATTCGGCATTGCATTCTGTCCGGAGCGAACCAAAAGCGGCCGTGCAATCAAAGACATTCGCCGGTCGTGGCCAAAGATCGTCGGTGGCGTCTCCGAAGAAGCAGGAGTTGCTGCGGAAACACTGTATCAGTCGATTACAGAAAATGAGGTTATCCGTGTCTCGGATGCGACCACTGCTGAATCGGTGAAGGTTTTTGAGGGGGTGCACCGAGATGTGAACATTGCACTCGCAAACGAACTCGCAACGTACACAGAGGCGCTCGGCATTAACGTCCGAGAAGCGATCGCCGCAGCAAACACACAAGACGAGTGTGACATTCTTCGTCCAGGTCCCGGCGTCGGCGGACACTGTATTCCGTACTACCCATACTTTTTGTTCCAACAGTTCGATGCTGAAAGTCCGCTGCTCCGAACGGCACGGAGCGTAAACGACGATATGCCGGCACATGTTGTTGGCTTGCTGGCCGATCGGCTCGCAGACAGAGAGATTGCGATTTCAGATGCCAACATTCTGCTGTTAGGACTTACCTACCGCCCCGGCGTCGCCGAAATTCGAGCCAGCCCGTCGATCAGTATTAGTGAGACATTGACCACGCTCGGGTCGGATGTCTCGATCGTTGATCCGCTGCTTGAGACGTACGACGCATTCTCTGGAACACCGATCGAGATGGACGAGTTGTATGATCGGTCCTACGATGGTATTGTGATCGCAACACCACACGAGGAGTTTGCAGCGATCGACTGGAATCGGTTCGACTCAGCAGTCGTTGTTGATACCCATGGAACAGCGGACACGGTGGTGTCGAAACACGCATACGAGCCGCTTGCAGGTGTCGCAGTCTCAGCCGAAACATTGCGTGAACGATCGTCGATACGGGAGGTGGTCGATGCCCCCTGATTTCACCGATCGATCGTATGCAGCCCTGCTTGATGCAGGCAATGCTGCAGGGTACGAGTTCATCACAGTGAAAGAGTACCTTGACGACTCGCCGCTCCCGGATCGATTTATTATTATCCGACATGATGTCGATCGGAAGCCGGAAAATTCGCTTCGGTTTGCACGGATTGAAGCGCTCAAAGATGTGCGGACGACGTATTACGTGCGAATGATCAAGAAAACGTTCCGTCCACAGCTACTCCGCGAATTGGAAGCACTCGGTCATGAAGTGGGGTACCATTATGAGGATCTTGATCGAGCAGACGGAAACGTTGTAAAAGCCCATGAACACTTCAAGAACAACCTTCGTCGGATGCGGCGAGTCTGTGATGTGCAGACGATCTGTATGCATGGAAACCCACTTACAGCACATGATAACCGAGAGATGTGGGAACACGAATCATATGAAACATATGGCCTTCTTGGAGAAGCATATCTTTCTATGGATTTCGAGGATGTGACCTACTTCTCCGATACCGGTCGGACATGGCGTGATGGTGCACTCAAAGTGAAAGATCACACGCTCGGAGAGGGCGACAAAAATGTACAAGTTGGAACGACATGGGAGCTGATTGATCTCATTACCGACGGGTCGATCGACCGGCTCTGTCTGTTGGTCCACCCAAATCGATGGGCTGGATCAACCGCAGAGCGGGTTGCAGAACAAGGGAAAGATACGGCGACAAATATTGTAAAGTACGGGCTTCAAGCCCCGAAAATCGTGCGAAATGCGGTTCGGTGAATGGCAGATGCAAACGACCAACAACAAACAGATACAACAATGAAAGCACTTACACTTGGACTCGATGGCGCGAACTGGCAGATGTTAGAAGACTGGCTCGAGAACGGAGAGCTTCCGAATCTCAAAGCACTTGTCGACGATGGTATCGGTGGGATTTCTGAAAGCCACCTTCCACCGCTAACAGTGCCGAACTGGAAATGTTACTCAACTGGAAAAAATCCAGGGAAACTCGATGTGTTCCGATTCGATCGAATCGATACCCGAAATCGAAAACACGTTTTTCATGACGCAACCGATTTCAAAAGCGCAGAGCTGTGGGACTACCTCAACGAAACCGGAATGACTGCCGGTGTACTCAATAAACCATCAACATATCCACCACGTGAGATTGATGGATTTATTGTTGCAGGCGGTCCTGACGCGTCGGAGACGACGTATCGATCGCTGGATGATGGCTTCGCAAATCCACCAGAGATTGAAACGTTGCTCCATGACAAACTCAACTATCGAGTACATCCGTCACCGATGATCTCACCAAGCGAGCAGGGTGAACCGGAGATTCAGGCCATTTTGGATCTCATAGAGCTGCGATTCGACGCTGCAGAACTGCTTTTAGATGAGTACGATCCGGACTTCCTCCATATGACCGTCTTTTACAATATGGCGCTTCAGCACTACTTTTGGACGGAAGAGCCGGTATATCGTGCGTGGAAGCTGATCGACGAACGGATCGGTGCTCTTCGCGATCGGATTGATGCCGAAGATGGACATATGCTCATTATGTCCGATCATGGGACCTGTTTTGTTGAGACAATCTTCTATGTGAATGTCTGGCTCGAAGAAAACGGCTATCTTGAGACAGATGGCAACATTGACAGCGTCTTCCGAAAAGCTGGCGTCACAAAAGAGCGTGCGCTCTCGGTTGCGAAGAAACTACATATGGCCGACACGCTTGGGAAGGTTGTCCCAGAGCGTGTACAGCGGATGATCCCATGGGAAGAAGGGATCAAGCGCGATCGCGTGTTGAATGCGATCGACTGGGATGAAACGACAGCGGTTGCGAGCAACCAAGGACCGATCTATCTCACGGTTGAGCGAGACGATCCGGAATATGAATCACTCCGAGAATCCCTGCGAACCGCGCTGCTTGCGATTAAGCATCCACAAACAGGCGATCCGATCGTGACAGACGTGTATCGGGGCGAAGAGTACTACGAGGGGCAATATGCGGAGAACGCACCAGATCTCATCATTGAACAGGCGGCAAACGTCCATACAAGTGATGCGATCGGCCCGGACAGCTGGTTTGCAACGGAAGGCGCGTGGAAAGGTGGAAACATGCCGGAGGGGATCTGCCTGTGGTATGGCCCATCAGTTCGAGATGAGGGAATCTCGCTAGAGGCTCGAATTCACGACCTCGCACCAACGATGCTGCATCTGCTTGGGTCCGAGGTGCCAACAGATATGGATGGAACGGTGTTAGATATATTCGAATCAGGGAGTGAGCCGGATGAACGAGCAGTTTCATACTGTGATCCACTGATGAAAACAGAGGAGAGTTCCGTAGATAGTCATGAGGAGGTGCAAGCCCGGCTAGCCGATCTCGGCTATCTGGAGTGAGACAGATGCGAATTCAGTTTGACGTGACTCACCCCGCGCACGTCCATCTGTTTCGACACGCGATCTACGCCCTCTGTAGAGACGGCCACACAGTTGGTGTGACCACGCGAGAGAAAGAGATCACAACGCGGCTGTTGGATGCATACAACATTGAGCACACCGTACTATCGACGCAGGCGGAGACACCGCTTGGACTCGCAACCGAGTGGGGGTTACGAGAGATTCGGACGCTTCGATACGCTCGGAAGTTCGATCCGGACGTGATTGTCAGCCGGCTTAATCCACCTGCCGTTCATGCAGCAGCCGCAGTTGGTGCTGGAAGTATTGTGTTTCACGACCACGAGCAGGCGAACACGCTTGCTCGACTGACTGCGCCGCTAACCGATCGGTTCTGTACACCAAGCGGTTATGATGCAGACCTCGGTGAGCCACACCGGCGATATGAAGGCTACCACGAGCTTGCATATCTCCACCCCAACTGGTTTACACCGGATCGATCGGTGCTGGAATCGCACGGCATCGACCCAGATGATCGGTTTTTTGTCCTTCGGTTTGTTTCGATGCAGGCACACCACGATATCGGACGAAATGGACTCTCACGGCGAGCAAAAAAGCAGATTGCAACGGAGCTATCCAAGCATGGAACAGTGTACGTTTCGAACGAGGATGATCTCCCGCCAGCGTTTAATGCAAAACATGTCCCAGTGCCGCCCGAGGATATCCACCATCTGCTTGCGTACTCGTCGCTTCTTGTGACAGATTCGAATACGATGGCAACGGAGGCGGCACTTCTTGGGACGCCTGTCGTCCGATCGAACTCGTTTGCTGAGAATGGATTGAGTAACTTCGTTGAGCTCGGTTCGTACGGTCTTGTTCGATCGTTCAACGATGAGACAAATGCACTGAACGCAGCCACAGAGATTGCACAGGATCGCTCCGCAAATGGAACGTGGACCGATCGCCGAGATGAGCTGCTTGAAACAAAAATTGATGTGACGAGCTATATGCTCGAACAGATTCAGGAGGTTGCAGAAACAAATGCTTGATTCACATAGCTTTGCGTTGTGTCTGACACACGACGTCGATCGACCATACAAAACGTACCACTCGCTCTACTACGCGCTGAAACAACGTGACCCGAACCATCTCAAGTCACTACTGCCGACAAAGAACACCTACTGGACATTCGAAGAGATACTTGATTTAGAACAGGATCTTGGCGTTCGATCGGCCTTTTATTTCCTCAATGAACGAGGGATCAGAGAGCGCCCGCTTCGATCGTGGCTCTCGAAAGATGCATGGCGACTCTACGCTGGTCGGTACTCGCTCTCGGATCCTGCGATCATCGACATCATGCATGAAATGGATGCTGGCGGCTGGGAAGTCGGGATTCATGGCTCATATGAGTCACACACCGATCGAGATCGCTTGCAGTTTGAAAAAGAGAGTATTGAGCGTGTGCTTGGACACGAGATTACCGGTGGCAGACAGCACTATCTGAATCTCTCCGTTCCAAAAACGTGGGAACACCACCGATCGATCGGCCTCAAATACGATGCCAGCCTTGGCTCCTCAAGCGAGTATGGGTTCAACTATGGATACGGTGTTCGACGCCCGTTTGACGATTCGTTTGTCGTGTTTCCGCTGACGCTAATGGAGCTTGCGCTCCCAGACGTGCGAAACGATCCAGATACCGCATGGGAGATCTGTGAGTCACTCCTTGCGGAGGCCGAAGCGAACAACGCAGTTATGACAGTGTTGTGGCACCCACGCTTCTACAGCGAGTTCGATTATCCGAACTATACATGGATCTACAGACAACTCATTGAGACTGCCTTGGAGATGGGTGCATGGGTTGGCCCGCCAGCGGAACTGTACGATTCTCTAGAACATCCATCACCGGATACCGAAAGTACAGATCCACTAACAAAGCAGCCACCACGCAACCAGTGAGCAAACAGATGCGTATTGAACGGGTTTCATTAGACGAATGGGGCGAGTTGCTCCCAACAAGACGAACAGAAGTATTCCATAGTGCGGACGCTCTCGGTGTGTTAGAACGGTATTCAGACACCGAACTTCGTCCATATGTGTGTTTTAATGGCCAACAGCCGGTTGGATTCCTCCCCGCGTTTATTCGAGAGAATCGGCTTGGGTCGATTACGACATCGCCACCACCCGGGTTGAACGTTCCTCGGCTCGGGCCGATCGTGGTGACAAACAGTCCAAAACGGCGAAAGCGAGAATCAATCAGCCAGTCAGTGGCAGCGGCAATTATTGATGAGTTACAGCTCGATCGGCGAAATCGGTTAGCACGGATCGAATGTGGCGATGGCTTCTCGGATCCACGCCCATACGTATGGAACGGATTCGATGTGGATGTCTCGTTCACGTACTACCTTGATGTCGCAGAAACAACACCGGATGCACTGTTAAAACAGGCAAGCAAAAGCCTGCGACGAGAGATCACGGATGCAAGGGATGAACCGCTAACATTCGATGTTGGTGGCATGGATGCTGCACGACAGATATACGACGCAACGGTCGAGCGGTATGCTGCGCAGGATCGATCGTATCCGATCGAGTGGGCGTATGTGCGCGATCTACTGTCTGCGCTGGGTGACAATGCCCGATCGTATGTTGTCACTGATCCCGGTGGAGCGTTTCTCACAGGGATCAATGTGCTCTACTCAAACGATACAGCGTACTTCTGGCAGGGTGGCACACGGTCGATATATGAGGGTGTTGCAGTCAACAGCGCACTCCACTGGCATATTCTCGAAGACATTGCAGCAGACGAGTCACTTGAATCAGTACACCGGTACGATCTGATGGGCGCGAACACAAAACGTCTCTGCCGATACAAGAGCAAATTCCCAGTCGAGTTACAGCCACACTACGTGATCGAGTCGAACAGCCCAGCGATGCGACTAGCAAAGAAAGGATACAAAGCACTCAAATGACACTCAACGTTCTGAGTTTGGTAACAAACGATCGCTCGAGGTTCTACAAACAGCAAGTGAGAGGGTTGGAGAATGAAGGGATATCAGTCACAACCCTTTCGCTCCCAACAAATCCAGAGATTTCGGATGATGTTTCGGAAACGAGAGGTGTCAAGGATTATTTGCAGTTTTACAGGACAGCGCTTCATGAAGCCGACGGTGACTATGATCTTGTGCACGCTAATTATGGTTTAACTGCGCCACCTGCGGTGATGCAACGAACGCTCCCTGTTGTACTATCTTTGTGGGGAACAGACCTGTTTGGCCCGTACGGTCAAGTGAGCCGGCTATGTGCACGATTTGCTGACGAAGTTATTGTGATGTCACCGGAGATGCAGCATGCGCTCGGGCGGGATTGCCATGTAATTCCACATGGTGTTGATATTGATCGGTTCAAACCGATGGATCAAGTCAACGCAAGGGCCGAACTTGGCTGGCAGGGCGATGCCTATCACGTCCTGTTTCCGTACCCAAAACAGCGCGCTGTAAAAGATTATCCTCGTGCTGCTCGACTGATCTCAACCGTCCAAGCACGGATTGATGTGCCGATCGAGCTACAGACCGTCAATAACGTCCCTCACAGTGAAATGCCCGTGTACATGAATGCAGCAGATATGCTCCTTATGACCTCAAAACGGGAGGGGTCTCCAAACGCTGTTAAAGAGGCATTATCATGTAATCTTCCAATTGTATCGACGGATGTTGGGGATGTACGATCGAATCTCGACAGTGTGACACACTCATCTGTTGGAACTGACGACATAGAATTGGCTGAAGCGATCGAAGCGGTACTGCGTACAGTTCGTGATCCACCAACACAAACAAAAAGTGAGAGATCGAACGGTCGAACTGTTGCAAAGCAGTTGAGCCATGGCGCATTGACTAAAGAGCTACTCTCAGTCTATTATTCTGTTGTTTCTACCGATAGAACAGCACAAACTGTAGAAATAAGCCGCTAACAAAGCCGGTCGGTGGTGTGGTCGTGACCGATGAATATTCCGCCGGATACCTCGATTGTATATGCGAGCTGTACCAGGCCAGGGTACGATGTGCTCGAAACTCTGTTTGACAAAGGCGTAGAAATTTCAGAGATCGTCTCGATCACACCGGAAATGGCAGAGCGTCACACCGTGGCGAAGTACCGATCATTCGATCGGATTGCAGCAAAACACGACGTTCCAATTTACTATCCGGATACATATTCGATGACTGCGGTGGATACCGATCATTTTGCCACGCTTGACGCCGACCTTATGATTGTGAACGGGTGGCAACGGCTCATTCCCGGCGAGGTGCTAGACACGTTTACTCATGGCGTCCTTGGGAATCATGGCAGTGCATACGGCCTTCCAAAAGGCCGGGGTCGATCGCCACTCAACTGGTCGCTTATTGAAGATCTCGATCGGTTTTTGTTATCGATTATCCGGCTTGATCCGGGTGTCGATTCAGGTGCCGTCGCCGCGACACGAAAGTTCGATATTACGGAGTTTGATACGATCGAAACGCTGTATCATAAGGTGACTGTCTCGATTCAATCAATGCTTTTGGAGATTATTGAGCCGATCTGTAACGGAAGCCATACCTTCGAACAGCAGATCGGTGAGCCAACGTACTATCCGAAGCGAAACCCCGAAGATGGTGAGATTACGTGGACCGATCCAACACGTCGAATATACAATTTAGTTCGTGCAGTTACCGATCCATACCCAGGAGCGTTTACACATCATGAGGGAACACGAATTGATATCTGGGAGCTGATTCCGTTCTCTAGCGATATTGCATTCTCAACGCCACCAGGAGAGATTGTGGAAGCGTTCTCAACCGGTGACTTCGTCGTTTCGACACCTGATGGCACCGCACTTGTTACCGAATGGGATGCTGATAACTGGACACCCGAGCGCGGAATGCAACTCCGTGTTGACGGAGAGCCAACTCGGGTTGATAGCCCCGATCAGAAACACCACTTAACAAGCAGTGATAGCTAATGAGTGATGAACCGACGCCAGAAAATCGCGCTCGCTCTCAGCCACAAACCCAATCTCAGTCACAGCCCACATCACAACTTCACAGAACAGCAACATACGAGATTTCGGAGTATGAGGCACTGTTAAGGGAGTTGCTTAATCGAGGATACTCATTTCGAAGGTTTAGCGAAACGAAGAAGCCAACTTCAAAGACTGTGCTACTCAGACACGATGTTGATCTCTCAGTCACACGTGCGCGGGCAATGGCGGCGATCGAAGCAACGCTCGGTGTTCGATCAACCTACTGTTTCCTACTTACGTCGCCACTGTATTCGCTCACGGAAACGGAGACAAGAGAAGCACTCGATCAAATACAATCGATGGGCCATGAGATTGCAGTGCATTTTGATACGCACTCGTACTGGGACACAGAGCCAACACAGCGTGAACTGACCGCTGCAGTAACTGCCGAGCGCACAACACTGTCTCGACTCTCAAATACGGCTGTCGAAAGCGTCTCATTCCATATCCCACCAAAGTGGGTATTAGATCGGTCATTTAGCGCGTTTACAAACACATATTCGCCCCCATACTTTTCTGAAATTGAGTACTGCTCGGACTCAAGCCAGAAGTGGATCACAGAGCCACCGTTTACCGACGTCGTGCCAGAAACGTTCCAACTGTTAGTTCACCCCGGACTCTGGCATCCAACTCATCAATCGATCGACGCTATTCTCGCTGAAAAACGGAGCCAAGCACATGCAGCAGTTGACGCCCACGTCGATGGCTATATTGGATGATTCGGTACTAGATGACATCCTCCCCGGCGTAGAACGCCGGGGTTTCCTCACGATGGGGGGTATCGTTTACCGACCCACAGAGGCAACTTGCGGGTTCGTATGCTCCTCGTTGAGACGGAAAGAGCGTGGTGACTCTGACCAATTGTGGTCGTCCCACTTGAGGCATACAGGTCGCTGTTGCCGAGAAACCTCGGCAAGCCGCCAGATGTTATCTGGCGATACCCATCGACCGTGTTACCGTTGTGTATCTTCTTAAGAACGATTCACTTGCTACCAG
>NZ_JAKRVX010000008.1 GCF_023638035.1 Natronocalculus amylovorans
TCTGGGAGCACTCCTACTACCACGACTACGGCCCAGCACGTGGCGACTTCGTTGACGCATTCTTCAACGTCGTCGACTGGAACGAACCAGCAGCACGCTACGAGCAAGCAGTCGAACTCTTCGAGTAGATAAGTAAAACGTAGCTATCGTGGGCCCGTCAGGTGTCTTTTTTTACGTGATAGATCGCAGGGCTACAGCACCAACAGACAAGTGAAAAGAGCGATTGTTACTGGGAGTCAGCGATCGGACTCGGAGTGGAGACGGTCACAACCGACACATCCGCATCAACGAGTACCTGAATCGACTCACCGTTGCATGGAAGTGTCAGTTTGACTTGCACTGGATCTGCAGAAACAAGTTCAGTATATCGATCGCTGACACACCAGTCGAAATGCCAGAACGGTGCGGTATTGAGATCGACACCGTTGTTTGCGAAGAATACAAGCACGCCTGCGTGGTCAAGGAGCGTGACACCCACAGCTGACTCAAGACGGTAGTTACAGCGTTGACAGAGATGTTCAACCGCAACATCCAGCGCGTCACTTTCAGGGCGGTGAATAAGACTGCTCTCAACAGCACCAGTACATTCAGGGCACACACCATCAGCCGCAAGGCAGTAATGGTGGCGGACATAGTGGTGAAAGGCTTGCAGGAGATCGTCTGTGCTACGGTCATCAATCCCCCCAGAAGGGAACGGGTAGCTGACTTGGACCGTGCTACACTCAGTACAGCCGATCGTTAACGTGTCATCAACATACCACCCGTGGAGATTCCCGTCACATGCATAACAGTAACCAGAAGCGGGGAAGAATCCAAGTTGGGTTCGCTCAGTGAGCGTGCCAGTGAAGATAGCGCTGACGACTTTGCGACCAGGATATCGAAAGGAGTAGCCAGCAGAGCCGTGTTTAATAAAGTGGCCAGTAAGTTGGCGGAGGTGGTAGCTGAAGTTTGCGCTATCTTCCATCTCGACGTTATTGAATAGATCAGTAAATCGAACTGGCTTCTCGTCGGCACCAAGTTCAAGCAAAGCACGGAGAATAGCAACACGTGTATCGTTGCCAAGAATTCCAAATACTTCCGCAGGCAGTAGCTCTGCTTCAGTCCGAGCCTCTGGAAGCGACGGATGCTCTGCATCCGAAGATGCTTCTTTCGGGGGCTTTACAATGCGATCGTGCTGGCTCATTATCACAATATTCGAGGGAATTAGGTAAAGGATACCGAAGCGGTACAGTTGCCGATCAGCGTTCAGATGTCTCGGCGCACAAAAATCGACCGTGCAATGCCCAGCAACACGATAGTTATTACAAGCAAAATAGCGGCATCACCGATCCCATATGTTCCGTGAACGAGAATCTCAGTTGGATTGTAGTAGTACGTCGGAGAGAGATACCGAATAAATCCAAGCCCATCAACGGTCGCTGCGATCGAGTCAAGCAGATATAACACAAATATAACAGCCAGCGCGAGCCGTTTCCCAACGTCTGCACGGGTGACCGTCACAGAAAGAATCAGACCGATCGCCGCACACGCAAGCAGATATGGGACTGAGAGCAGGTGGACCATCACGAGGCGGGAGAGTGCAATGGATTCACCAATTGCAAGAATGCTCGCGTAGACGGCAACCGCGACACCGAGATTAATCAGAACGATCGGTGCAAGAAGCGAGCCAACTTTCTCGAACAGGAGCTGCGACCGAGAGACAGGCAGCGAGAGAAGCAGATCCATCCGATCGCGTTCGATATCGTCAGCGATGACTGATGCCGCACTGTAGGCGAAATAGAGTCCAAGAACGATCACCCACACAAAGTTGTAGAGTTCAACCGCCAGAAACCCCTCGATCGTTGCAAGCGTTTCAATGCCAAATGCCTCTTGGAGTGCTGGCGGCCATGCCTCAAGCATCTGGTCGATGTCGATACCAGAGCTGGAAAACGACGGAAACAGCGCCACAAAGAACGCAGCAACTGCCGCAATGCCGACCGTGAGTGCGATCGTCCCACGCTGTCGTCGCTGAACTTCGTACTGTACGGTCTCAAACATGTGCAGCCTCAGTTTCTGTATCCGGTTCCGTCTCGCTGCCGTAGTAGTGCATGAAAATATCTTCAAGCGGTGGTTCGCTAATATTGATATCCACGATATCGTACTGCTGCAGTTCGGAGATGAGATTGTTGTAGGTTCCCGTATAGGTGAATTGGACTGTCTCGCCAAACGAGATCACCGAAAAGACGCCATCGAGAGCTTCAATTTGTGATTCAATTGTGTCTGGAGTCTGTATCTGTACTCGCTTTCCGCCTTGGTTGAGCAGCGACTCGATCGTTTCGAGCCCAACAAGGGCTCCATCGCGGAGGATTCCAACCCGATCGCACACGCGTCGAACCTCACTCAAAACGTGTGACGAAAAGAAGATTGTCGTCCCACGATCGCGTTCGTTTGTGATAAACTGATTGAAGCGTTCCTGTTTGAGCGGATCAAGCCCAGATGTTGGCTCATCCATAATCACCAGATCCGGGTCGTGCATGAACGCTTGCACAATGCCAAGCATCTGTTCGTTTCCGGTTGAGTACTCTCGAATCGGACGATCGATCGGTGGGGTGAATATCTCAAGCAGCTCTGCACGTCGAGAATCACCCTTAATTGAGGCGTGGTAGTCTAACACCCGTTTTCCGGAGACAGATTCATTGAACGCAAGATCCGATGGGAGATAGCCAATTCGCGTTTTGGCTTCCAATAGTTCGGACTCATCTGTGATTGATGCGCCCAACACATGGGCTTTGCCGCTGGTTGGCGATTGCAATCCAAGAAGCGTTCGGATTGCCGTTGTTTTTCCGGCTCCATTTGGCCCAAGAAAGCCGAATACCTCACCAGGTTTAACACTGAACGTGAGCGAGTCGATGCCCACGACATCACCGTATGATTTTGATAACGCTTTGACATCGATCGGATTCATAGCGAAGGTTAACTCGATGACTAAGTGAGTTTTCCGGTCATGAATAGATGACTACTGAATTACTTCTTTATGAGTCAGCCCTAACAGAGTGTATGCGAGGGTTCTCCGATGAGCAGCGGAAAGAGATACATACTCAACTCATCGATACAGGCCGGGAGTTACTGATGACGTACGGCCCAAAAAAGACGAACGTTGCGGATATCACGGAGCCTGTTAGTATTGCAAAAAGTACGTTCTATCTGTTTTTTGACTCAAAGGCGGATCTCTATCTCGAGATCGTGCATAGAGAGCAGCAAGCATTTGAACAGAAACTCGCCACGGAACTTGCAGATATCGAGGAGCCAAAACAGGGCCTCAAGGTGCTATTTCAGCTCTATCGAGAGTTTGCAGAGACAAATCCGTTGATGCAGCAGCTCTTGCTTGATGATACTGCATTGCAATCAATCCGATCGGGTGCCTCCCAAGAACGATTTGAAGCGTTACAGCAACAGAGCCTCGAAGAGATTATCCCGTACATTGAGGCGTTTCAAGAGCAAAGCGGTGGGCTGATTGCAGAGCATGACCCAACGGCAATACTCGGCGTGATGTCGACAATTGGCCTCATGGTAGTGCGTGAATCACCCCGAGGTCAAGCCTCGGGGCTTCCTGTTTCGATGACGTGACTTGCAGACACGCGCTGGATATCAGCGGTGTCCGTAGCGGTCACAGTCTCCACAGGCGTGCTTTCGGGCCATCCCAGCCCTAATTCAGAAAAGCCGCGCTTCAAGACGTTCATCGCCGCGTTCGCATCTCGATCTGTCTCAAACCCACAGCTAGGACACGAGTGTTCCCTGACCCAAATGGGTTTCGCGGTCTCTACTCCACAACACGCGCACTCCTTCGTTGTTCCGCGAGAAGGCACTTGCACAACGTGTGTGCCGTACAGGTCGCCCTTGTATTCGAGCAGCGTGATGAATTGTCGCCACGCTGCATCCTGGGTGTTTCGAGCGTTCCCGTCGCCCTGAAGCATCCCAGATACGTTGAGGTCTTCGACGAACACGGCGTCGTACTCTTTGACGAGCCACGTTGTCAGTTTGTGCTGGTAGTCCAGTACGTTCCGCCGAATCTTTCGCTTCGCCTGAGCGACTTTCTGGCGTTGTTTCTCGTAGTTGTTCGAGCCGTGTTCTTTCCGAGAGAGGTTGCGTTGTTCTCGTTGGAGTCGCTCGTACTCGTCTTCGAGGACCAGCCAATCCACTGTTTTTCCGTCTGATGTATGGATGTAATTGAGGATGCCAAGGTCAATTCCCACGCTGTTGCTCGCGTCAAGCGAATCCAGTTCGGGTTTAGTCCGAACGTGTTCGTCGTCAGTTTCGAGGCTGAACGAGACGAACCACTCTCCAGTCACTTCTTTTTTGAGCGTGACTTCTTTGATAGTGGCATTTTTGCAGAGTGGTCGGTGATAACGGATTTTCATCCAGCCGATTTTACTGAAGCGGACATACGCAACCCCGTCTCGGCCCCTCTTGTTATCGAGGTCGAAGCCTGACTGGTTGTACGTGACACTTCGGTAGTCGCTGGGTGCTTGCCGCTTGAGCCACCCGACTTTGTATCCGTTCTCTTTTTTCTTGCGAAGGTTCGAGAGGTTACGGTGAAAACGGGCGACGGTGGCTTGTGCTGCTTTCGAGTATAACTCGGCGAATACGGGCCACTGTCGCTTCCACTCTGGAAGTTTGTTGTTCTGCGTGTATTCTTTGGGTTTGTCGTCGTCGGGACTGTTCGTGTAGTCCCATTTGACGTGATTGTAGAGTTGGCGATGAACGTCGATGTGATGTTCGGCCGCCGCCGCTACTTCGTCGCTTGGGTAAGCGCGGTAACGGTGGCTGTGTTCCATCGCTGTCTGTTGACTAGATAATATACCTATTTAATGATTTGTACCCGCGCTGTCGGATTCATCCCCGACCTCAAGGGTCGGGGTATTCTCCTTGACCGCCGATAAAAGACCAATCAAAATGTTCCATAGCCAATTGAGAGCAACCATAGCCCCAGTATACTCCCAAAGAGACCGGCTACGAGGTACGAAAGCGCTCGGTTTTTGTACTCCGATTGGAGCGAACGTCTCACCGCAGAAATAATGTATTGTGCCTCAACAGAACCATCAGCAGTGAGTTTCCCGATGACTGTGAGTGTGGCACCCGGTTCAGCGATCGATTCAACAAATTTGTACTCATCGCCGGCTCTTGATGCAGGGATGTTCCGTCCGACGCGGCCGGGTTGCGTTGCAGTTGCGTCTACGATCTGTTCGGCTCGATCGGTCAGTTCCATCTGAGCACCCGCAGGGGCAATTTCAACGCAACCGTGATCATCACAGAGCTCGAACGAAACACCCCCAGAGTCACCTTTTTTCGAGAGCCAGCGTGGGTTCTCACCTTGCCCGTTGACACCTCGAATATAGTAGCGCCAACTCCAACACACTGCATCACGTGAGAGCGCCGGTGAGAGTGCAGTGTCGATTGGGACCACACGTCCGCGAACGTGGACTGGAGATCCAGGATCGACCGCTGCGGTGTCGGCGGGAGTTACAGCCGTTGCCGATCGGATATGAAGATACGTCTGTGCGTTTCCAGCGGCGATCGAGAGAGCAAAGCCACCGGCAACGAGTGGCGCTGCTCGAAGTGCCACATCAATAATAAGTTGACGAGAAAATGGCTGTGAAGGCGGTGACCCGAAAGCGACGATAACGGCAGTACAAAACACCGGAAAAAAGACACCGATCGTTTGCCACATAACTGGTGTATTCCATTTTACTGCAGCATACCCTGCAGATTTTGAAGACACATGGGCACCGACAGCAAATGGAAGAAGGAACGCGAGGGTCACAACAAGGAGGTACCAAGCGGGGATTTCGGCCATGAAAATAGTATTTTCCGAGATAATAAGTCAGTACTCCCAATCAGGTAACAGCCGGCTGGAGCTATGTCGTTGTAGTCGATCGGTCTGGAATCAGACTCATCAGCTTTGCGTAGATGATAAACTCGTATACCAATGTTGCAGGGAGTAACAGAATCCCGATAATTGTGAGTCCAATCAGGATCTGCAACACGGTGAATACAGTTGGTAGAATAACCCACACCAATACGACAACAAGGAGATATCGTAGACTAAGTGATGTCTGAACGATCGATCTGAAATCAAAGGCAGCTCGCATATCCAGTTCTTGGCAGAAATGATACACGGCAGCGGTTGCAATATATAACAGTCCGAAATAGGTCGGAACTAATAGAATAAACCCAACGGTACCGGCTCGCTCATCGATCGCGCCTAAAAACGCAACAACAAACAGGGCAATAAAAAAGAGGACAAAATATCCGAGCATAACAGCAGTCAGTTTCACTCCATCAATAAAGAGACCGATATAGTCCTCAAACTGTGGTGGAGACTCACCATTCGATGCGCGCTGGACAGTCCTCGCAAAGTATCCTACAAGGATAAATGCAGGGAGAATAAGCACGGACCCAATCAGTAACAGAGATCCAATCAATAACGTTCGAAGATATTCCTCATCTTCGAACGGATATTTGGCAATGTCAACAATCACAAAATGATAACCACATGGTCAATATATAAATGTACATTATCTCAAAAAGACCGCTAGTACTACACACGTACCGTTTCCAGGAACCCAAGCCACCGTTTATGATCGTCCACAGATGAGCTTCGAGCCTCATCACCAAAGCTTGGCCGGCGAATAGTAGTTAGCGCATTGAGCGCCCGATCGATGCCAATAATCTCATCGGCGATCGTTTCTGCAGTTTCGGTATCAAGTGGGCTATTCTTGAGTTGATCAATTCGTTCAAGTCGTTCGTCTCGAAGGACGTCGATCGCTGCCGAAAGCGTTTCTTGTGCTGCTAGTGGAATGACGTCGATTTTTCTAGTTTCGATGACAAACTCTTGCAACTCAAGTGTATCACCGTGGACGGTGATCGTCTCCGGTGTTTGGGCGCCGATCGTTGCGCTTTGTCTATTCACTCGCCGAAGTATCTTTGTTCGTTCTGTTTTGGTCAATGTCATGGAGAGCTGAAGAGATGTTGTAGTCAGGAGAGAGTGTTAGCCGTGTTGTTGCTGGTATCTAAGAATCCAAAGAGAGAGTGGGAGGCTTCCAGCGACAAGTCCGTATAAGATCCCGATGAGCGGCTCAACTCCGAGGTATGGATGCAACAAATATCCCGTCGCTGCACCGATCGAATCAAATACAAGCGAAAGGAGGATTATTTGCGTTGCGAATGGCTTTCGATCGAGCCAATGGAATAATTGGAGGGACATAACGTATCAGATACGTTGATAGTGTATTATAAATCTTATTTCTAAACGCTAAATATCGAATATGTACACCACTATGTCCGCAGTTAATTAGACAGGATATCAGCTAACCAACGGCTGGGTCTTCAGCCGTTGATTAGGTTATGCCCGGTATGAATTCTCTCCAATCCGGTAAACGCCAACAGAAAGCAACACCGGAGTGCCCTGATTGCTGGCGTGCTGAGCGTGGTTGTACCCAGCGAGTCTTATAATTCACCCAAGAACATAACCTCAGCGGGGAGATAGTTATCTACTACTCACCGATCGATCAGCTAAGCAGGACGAAGATAGCTAGTCGTAGTAGCTAATTCGATCGACAACACGGGCAAACGCGACTGTTGGTGTTGCATTCTCGATTTCGATCTCGACACGTTCTCTGAGTTCTGTATCTGGAACGATCACAACGTATCCGCGATCAAGTTTGGCAACACCGTCACCCTGCTCGCCGATACTTTCAATCTCAACCGTTCGACGGTCGCCTTCAGCAACTGGTAGCCGCTCCCGATCGGCGTCATATCCATGAGATGGCTGTGATTTGGTATTCGGTTGCGGCTGAGATGAAGAACGCGGTTGCGATTGAGGCTGAGAGTTATCCTTCGCAGATACGGCCGCAGTCGGTTTTACAGCCGTATCCGATCCTGTTTTGAAAAGACAAACTCGTTTCTGTTCCCCAGCAGATAGCTCATACCCCTCGACCAAGCGTTTTGGGAGTTCAACGACATATGAGCCGTTGCGTTTACTAACCGTCCCGGAGAACACCAAAGGATTGTCGCAAGAATCACCAATAGTCATTGATATCTGTCCGATACAACGAAAGACTAGCTGATAGATGCTGGGTTTCCGTATTGTGGGACCTCACAATCCGAGATTGAATAGCTTATTTGCAGTGAGCGCGGTTGCAAGAAATAACAAAAGCGCACATAAAAATGCGAATGCAGCGGCCCATCCAAACAGATCAGCAAACACTCCGGTAACAACGGAGCCAAGCGCAGCAAAAATCATGTACACCGATCGAACAAGCCCAAATCCAGTCGCTTGCTCTTCATCAGACATTTCATCAAGAAATCGCGGAAGCAATGCCGCGCCAAAACTCATCCCAATCCCTAGAAATACACCACCCAAGATTGCACTCAAAAGGCCAGGTGTCAAAATCAGCAGTGCGATTCCGGCTGCACCAACGAGCATACAACCCGCAGTAGTCTGATCGCGACCGAATCGATCGGACGCGGCACCAACGACAACCTGACCAACCCCCTGCGCAATAAAGTAGACCGAGAACACCGTTCCAGCAAGTGTGGTAGACTGCCCACGATGTTCAATCAAAAATGTGGGGAGAAACGATGCAGTCCCTTGCCAGACAAACTCACCAATAATCGCCAATACGAGCGTAAACGCGATCGCAGGGCGAGACAGCAGTTCGACTGCAGCACCAATATCTATCTGTGAAAGCATCGGTTGAGACGGCTTTCGTGGTGGAGTCTCTCGAATACGCCAAAAGAACAAGATAAACACTGGCGTTCCAAGCAGGACCGTCACACCGATCGCCGGACGCCACCCATACCGAACGGCAACCCATGCGACAATAACCGGTGTAAGCAAGCCAGCGAGTGTCGCACCAGTATTGTGGATACCAACCGCACTTCCTATTCGATCGAATTTTCTTGCAAGAAGAGTTGTTGCAACGCTATAATGCAATCCTGCAACCGCACCTAAAAGAACCGTTGCAAGAATGAAGACACCAATGTTGGGTGCAATAATAAGCAAGAGCGACGCGACGATTGTCCCACCAATAGAGACAAGGATAATCCGGCGCTCACCGAATCGGTCGGCGAGAATACCGCTTGGATACTGCGAGAGACCGTAGGTGAGCCACATCCCGCTGAGTGCAACACCAATGAGTGCATTCGAAACCTGAAACTCAGCAACGATATCAGTGACAACCGGGCTAATAGAGAGTCGCCCAACCATCGTGACAAAGAACGCAAGGGTACAAAGAACAAGAACGGTGTGCGGATATCGCCACTTCATCACCGTAGATACGTCACCATACCAGTACTTGCTGAGTGATCAAAAGAGGGTGTCGAATTGTGATCCACGAGTGAGTGTGTATTGGCTGCGATCGGTTCCCCCCGGGTGAGCGAACACGTTCATCCAAGCTTGAAAATTACTTTTGTACAATTCATGTATAGTGTTAACATGGATCGTCGAGCGTTCATTCGGTTGAGTCTATTGCCAGTGGGTGCAGTTGGGCTTGCAGGCTGTGCTGGTGAGGAATCTGCTAATAACGATGGTAGCTCGGTCGATGAGGATATAACTGAAACCGAAACTGCAGAAACGGCAACAGAAAATGAAGAGAGTGAAGACAGTCCTGCTGGTGGTTTTCCGACATACGACCTACCAATGTATAGCAACTGGCCACCGGAAACGCCTCGAACAAACGATTTCGTTCTGTTCGGACATGCGAACATCCAGATTCTGCACGAAGCAGGTTCCGAAGAGGTAGAGGAAGAATCACCGGATATTGAGGACGAAGAGAATCTGTTACTTGTATTGCCCGGATATGGATTCATAATCACCGCGTTATGGTTTCAAGTTGGGTTATGGGGATATCCGTGGCAAGGCACACTTGGGAACGATAGTGAACCGGATGGAATGGAAACCGAAGCGATCACCATGACGGAAGGAACGTTTGTATTTCATGGATCGTTTGATCCAGATCTATTCGAAGAGACGTATGCTGATGGATTTGAAGTACAGACCAATGATAGATTCACCATTTTTGAGGGCGAACAAGGTACTGAAACCGATGGATTAGCATATGCAGTTGCGGAGAGCTCAGTCGTTGCTGGGTTACAGACTGGAGAGGGTGTTGAACATCAAGACGTGATTACGACTCTCAACGATGCAGTTGAAAACCTAATAGCCGAAACGGGTCGTGTACGGGATACCGATGATGGTGAATTTCTCTTCGAGAGTACTGGAGACGCAGACCTAGTGACTGGGTTTTGGGATGTGAATGGACTAGAGGAGGAAGATCTCCAGACTGGGGATGAACCACCAGATGGGTCATCAGAACTTGAAGAGAATCCAGTATTCAATACTGTTGACAGTTTTGTGAGTGTACTGACATTGCCCGCGTCTGAAGGTGGTGTTGGTGGTGACACAGTAGCGGCACGCTTTGCAGCAGTGTATCCAGAGGGCGAGGTCCCCTCAGAACAGGAGCTACGCGAGGAGTTGGTTCCAAGCGATACTGCCGAAGAAACAGCGATTACCCGATCGGATACCCGGGCACACGTTATGATTGAGGTGAGCGAAGACGAACTGGAGCGAGAATCGGTTGCAGCCCCAAATATAACTGGTGAATAGTAAGTTTATATTCGTAAGCCGGCAATTTCCGCTTACACCAATTGTACTTTGAGAAAGATATCGTAATACTGCCATCATATGGATGCCAGTACGAGGAATACAACCACACACCAGTCTGGATCTCTTATAGGTGGGCGTTTGCATGAATCGTAGCGATCGACAGATCGTATTCTTCACCGCAGGCTCACACGGACTTGTACACACGTATGAACTCGCCATCCCGATTCTCATGACTGTGTGGCTCATCGAGTTTTCAGTCACTGCAGCCCTGCTTGGAGCGGCAGTAACTGTTGGCTACGGCCTCTTTGGTGTAGGTGCACTCCCCGGAGGCATCCTCGTCGACCGGTATGGATCGAAACCACTGATTCTCGCCTCGCTGCTCGGGATGGCAGCTGCATTCCTTCTTGCAAGCCTCGCACCCTCGTTTGTAACGCTGGTTATTGCGATCGGTATCTGGGGCATTGCAGCATCCGTCTATCATCCAGCGGGGCTTGCGCTCATCTCGACATCGATCGAAAAACCAGGGGTTGCATACGGGTATCATGGGATGGGCGGAAATATCGGAATCGCACTCGGCCCGCTCGCAACAGCGGTGCTACTGACACAGTTCGACTGGCGAATCGTTGCTGCAGTGTTGACGATTCCGACAGCCATTATCGTCGTGTATGGGCTTCTCGTCGATATCGATGATCAGACGGTCGCACCCAAAACGGAGGGGAACACAACAAACTCGGACACAAGTTCAACAAAAGGAAAACTCACAGTTGCGGCGATTCAGCGTGACACGCGCACACTATTTACACTTGGATTCTCTATTATTTTCGTCATCGTGCTGTTGAGTGGATTATACTACCGAGCGTTCCTCACATTTCTTCCGGACCTTCTTGGTGACCTTCTCGGCGGGCTCGTTGATATTTCATTGTTCGGGGAGGGCAGTGTCGTTGCCGAAGAGTTCGATATTGGACACTACTTATATGTTGGAATTCTTCTCTTTGGAATCGGGGGACAGTATCTGGGTGGATACTTAGCACAGCGGTTTGCACCAGAGCGAGCGCTCGGATATGTCTTGGCAGTCCTTGCTGGATTAGCGCTCTTGTTTGTGCCTGCTGTTGCGATCGGCGTCGTTCCATTCGTCGGGGTGGCGCTGCTGCTTGGAATTGCATTGTTTACAATCCAACCGCTCCAACAAGCAACTGTAGCTGCGTACTCACCAGAGGAGACGAGAGGGCTCTCATTTGGATACACATTCCTCGCAATCTTTGGAATTGGTGCATTGGGGGCTGCAATTGCTGGAACAGTGCTCACAGTTGCATCGATTGATGCGCTCTTTGTAGTGCTTGCAGCGATCGCAGTGACGGGTGCGCTTGTTGTGACAATTTTCAGACGGAACATTGTCTCATCTGGCCGATAGCTAATCAACGTGTTACTGCGATTGTTTCTGCGTTCGAACACGAATCTTAATTTGATCTGGATCAGACAGTTCAAGATACGACCCGGTTGTTGTAACTGGTAAATTAGCTGTAAGACACTGCTCATGAACAGTCTCCAGTGATTCTCCATCGTTGAGATCAACGACGAACTCAAACCATGCTAACCCACACCCACCAGCAGGTTCTGCTCGGTTTTGCCATGTATTGAGACCGAGATGATGATGGTAGCCGCCAAATGCAACAAAAAGTGCGGACTCCATGGTAGTCTGGGGTGTCATTCCCAATTTGTCAACGTAGAACCCTCGGGCGCGATCGATCGACGAAACCGCAAGATGAAGATGGCCAATAGTCGTCCCAGTAGGGGCTGTTTGGCTCCCATCAGATGATTGTGTGAGTCCATCAAGCGCAAGTGGAACCGTTCCGATCTTGATAGTTCCGTTAGCTCTATATGGCCATGCGCCGCGTGGGCGATCAATATAGAGCTCAAGACCGTTGTTTTCGGGATCAGTGAGATACAGCGCTTCGCTAACAAGGTGGTCTGCAGCCCCATCCAAGTTCCACTCGGACTGAACTCGATCGAGTGCGGCCCCTAATGCAACATCTGTTGGGTATCTGAATGCGATATGGAACAAGCCAGCCTGTTGTGGCGTTCGAGGCTGGGCTGATTTGTCTTCGATGAGGACAAGCAGTGGTTCTGGCCCTACACCGAGAGTTGTTGTATCCGCACTGGTTTCAAGAACAGAGAGACCAACGATAGTGCAATAGAACGAAACCATCCGATCGAGATCTTGGACAGTTAGCGCAGCACGACCGATAGACGTTAAATCAGAAAAAATTGATCGTGAATCCATAGTCAACGATGAGTTTCTGCCCAAACAAGAAATAGTTGCGGAGCGCTCAGAGTGAACAGCATATGATCTAAGAGACACATGGCAAAAAGGTATAATTTTTAAATTCATGTAAGGTAATTTTACTACATATATGTGTGCTTCTTTTAGGATGAAATTTATGGACTCTTTGGGTGAAATAAGTTTATCTATCGTATTTTATTGTAGATACTAAAAGAAGTATATACAATAAAATATTTTTTTGAACAGTAGATAATGTATGTTATTTGTTGTAATCTGTCTTTTGGAGATTTAGTATAATTTATAATATATATTTGAGAAGCTAGTAGACTCTCACTATTTTTAATACAGCAGCAGTCTTGGTTCAGGTATGAGTGTATATGACGTCGCCATCGTCGGCGGTGGCTGTGTCGGCAGTTCGGCTGCGATGCATCTGGCATCACAGTCGGAGCTGGATATCTGTCTAATTGAAAAAGAACACCAGTTTGCAGCGCATCAGAGTGGGCGGAACTCAGGGGTGCTTCACCCTGGGTTCAATTACGAACCAGGTTCAACGAAAGCTAAATTTAGCACTGAGGGCACCCAGCGAATGAAAACATATGCAGCGCAGAATGATATTCCGTTGCGAGAGCTAGGTGTACTTGTCGTTGCACAGTCGCAGAAAGACTACAAAGAGCTTCGTCGACTTCACAATCAAGCCGCTGCAAATGGTGTTACAACCGAAATGTTGAACGATCGAGCCGCAATTCAGGAGATTGAACCACATGCCAGTGGGATTGCAGCCCTTCACTGTCCAGAAGCTGCGTCGATCGATTCACAACAGTATGTCTACTCGCTCGTTCGTGATGCTGCAAACTTGGGTGTCGATCTATTTACTGGCACACAAGTCACGTCAGTGGAGTCTACAGCCACCGGAAATGTTCTTCGGACCTCGACAGGGGCGATTACAGCAGCGTTTGTCATCAATGCAGCAGGGTTGCACGCGGATACGATCGCCTCTGAGTTTGGTGTTGCAAACGAGTATCAAATTGTTCCATTCCGTGGCGAGTATTATGAACTTCGTGCGAATAAGCGTGACCTGGTGAATACAATGGTGTATCCTGCACCCGATCCAGAGCTACCGTTCTTAGGGGTTCATTTCACGCGTCGGAGTGACGACAAAGTGATTGTCGGCCCGAATGCGGTGCTGGCATTCGGGAGAGAGGCATACAAAAACACAGACTATAATCTCGGTGACCTCCGTCAAACAGCCACATTTGGTGGTTTTTGGAAACTCCTTGCAAGCAGAAAGATGCTCTCGGTTGCGGCTGATGAACTTAACAAATCGTATCGGAAAGAAGCGTTTGTAAGCGCTGCACAGTCGCTCATCCCCGAAGTACGGGCAGCTGACTTTACAAAAAGCTACGCAGGGATTCGAGCACAACTAGTCGGTCCCGATGGATCCCTGGTTAAACAACCACTCGTCGAGCACGGACCACGATCGCTACACGTGCTAAATGCGGTCTCGCCTGGGCTTACGTCTTCGCTTCCGTTTGGCGAACACCTTGCAGAGGAGACGCTACAAGCGTATCCCTAGTCGTTACTCCCGAATACATAATACTCACCACGCAGCCTTCAGTACAGTACTGATCTCTTCAACAGTTGGATCATATCCGACAGGCCCATGTTCCAGTTTCGAATTTGATTTGATAATGGCAGCAATCGAGTCAAGATCCGATTTCGTGAGTGAGTCGATCTCTCGAAGTTGTGTCGGTAGTTCGAGTGTCTCGCGAATCTGTGTTACAAGATCCACAACAGCATCAGCAACATCCTCAGTCGATCGGGCTGTGACATCAATTCCAAGTGCGGTGGCAAGCGTCTCTCGCTGACCGTCTACATGTTCAAAAATCGATGTTAAAACATGAGGGGCAACGATCGCATGAACAATACCCTGTTGGACTGAATACTGTGATGAGATGCCGTTCCCGAACGCATGGATCGTATTTGACCGCTTTCCGTACTGAACTTGAATTGCGCCAACGACGGCCAGATCAATGGCATCGAGATACTCCTCGGAATCTGGTGTGCCAAACGCTAGGGCACCCTGTGAAAAATACCGTAGCCCATTAAATGCATGCGCCTCTGCAATCGGGTTTGACGATCGAGAGTAGAGCGTCTCGATTCCTTTGTCAATGCCATTCATTGCAGATGATGCAAGGACGCTCTTTGGTGTTGAGGCAAAGAGTAAGGGATCATAATACGCTGCTGTTGCTCGGAGGCGAGCATCAGAGATATTCACACGCTTCGTCGAAACCGCACTATCCGTTTGAAGAGTCGATTTGTAGTAGATACTCCCCCCTGGTGAGAGATCAGCTCCAGCAAGCGTGGTTGGAACAACAATAGATGGAAGTGGATCTGTATGCTCATCAGGAGATGGGATAACGCCAGTCTCGGCGACCGTTCCTTCGATCGCTTCGCGGCTACTGTCCAACGGTGCAATCGAACAGATTGCTCGGGCGACGTTGAGCGAACTTCCCCCGCCAACAGCAATAAGAACATCAATGTCTTGCTCATGAACGGTCTCAACTCCAGCAAAAACAGTTTCAAGTCGTTTATCTGGAGTTGTTTGGTCGAAGATCGTCTCAAGAGTGCTCCCAAGCCCCTCTGTAATCGGGCCCACAACAGCAGAGTTGGCAGCCACATTCGATCCACAAACGACCATTGCGCGTGTCCAGCCATGCTCATCCAGCGTCTTCGAAAGCGATTCCACACAGCCACGTCCATAGTTGATATCCACAGGTGCGTATGTGAACGTAAATGGAGGTATAGTCATATTCATGGACAATCCAGTATTAGAATGCAAAGCCTGACCATCCTCCATCGACGTGAAGGATCGATCCAGTTGTGTATGCTGCGACAGGCGATGAAATATATGCGGTTGCCTTTGCGAAATCCTCCGGTGTTCCAAGCCGTGGAAGTGGGAGCTCGTCGATTCGCTGCTCATATGCGTCCTCAACAGAGATTCCTTGTCTCTCTGCGCGTGCTTGTACTTTCTGTTCAATTCGGTCGCTCATAACGCCACGTGGGGCGACACAGTTGACACGAATGCCATACTCGCCATACTCATTGGCTAACGTTTTTGAAAGCCCGTATATTCCCGGACGGATCACGTTTGAAACAGCACTGTTAACGTTTGGCTCGAGGGTTGAAGCGCCAATCAGGTGGGTTATGGCACCACCGTTCTCTTTGAGCGCCGGAAGTGCACGTTTACACGCGTGAACCGTGCTTCGAAGGACATTATTGTAGACCGTATCAAAATCCTCCAGCGTGGATTCCTCGAACGGGTTATTTTTTGGACCGCCGTGGTTTGTGACAAGAATATCGAGTCCACCCAACTGTTCTAACGCCGTACTCATTCCGGTGTCGATCGAGTCAGGATCGGAGAGGTCGATGCAAACCGAATCAACGCTTCCCGAATCATCGCCAACAGCCCCCTCAATCAATGCAGTTGCAGTGTCGAGATTTGCTTGATTGCTGGAAGAGATAATGACATCTGCACCTTCCAAAACGAGTTCTTGAGCGACTGCTCGACCAAGACCGCTACTACTTGCTAGTACGATTGCAGTTTTGTCTGCGAGTTGCAGATCCATAATGAACATTGGTAGAGATAATATATAAATACAGAGATACCACCAGTTCTCACCGGCAACTGTCCAGAGCTGCAAAACTGCAGGGTCCAAAACAGCTATTTGAGCGGTTGTCCGTGTATATGTATGGATCTAACTGGAAAGACAGCACTCGTCACTGGTGCAAGCCGAAATATCGGACAACAGATCGCAGTAACGCTCGCCGCAGCCGGTGCTGATGTTGGAATTACTGCGCGATCGAATGAAAAAGGGTGCGAAGAAACCGCTCGTCGGATTGCCGAGACTGGCGTCGACACTACGACAATCCTTGGTGATTTGGGGGTAGATGAAGACATTGACAAGATCGCATCTCATGTCCAATCTGAGTTGGGAGACATTGATATACTAATAAATAATGCGACAGTGCGCCCCAAAAAACCGTTTTTGGACGTAACTGCAGAAGATCTCTCCTACGTTATGGATGTGAATATTAAAGGAACGTATCGGCTGACACAGAAAGTGGCTCCAGCAATGATTGAAAATGGTGGTGGAGCAGTTCTCAATCTTATCGGGGCATTCGTATATTTAGGGCGTAGTGGAAAATCTCACTCATATACCACCAAAATGGCTATTGAAGGGCAGGTTCGACAGCTTGCATCCGAACTTGGACCAAAGGGAATCAGAGTAAATGCAATCTCTCCAGGCCATATTGATACAGTGCGTGATGGAGAGTATCATGCTGAAGAGCAACTTATTCAAGCGATTCCGTTACAACGGGCAGGAACTGTTTCTGAGGTTGCCGACACCTGTTGTTTCTTGGTGTCAGATCATGCCTCGTTCATCACTGGACAAGTGGTTCATGTTAACGGTGGTGCCTATCCGACGCCAAACATTGTTCCGACCGAGTGAGCATCGTCAGACGCATATCCGACCAACATTCATTTCGATCGAAGAAACAAATAAAAACAGAGTCTAAATTCGTTGTTAGTCAATCAGCTGTTTGACTTTTGGGCCGATGAACGGTCCAAATACCACCAACAGCGTAATGATCACAAGTGCGAGCGAAAGCGGCTGTGTAATAAATATCAGATAGGATCCATCAGATATCTGTAACGATCGCATTAAATTCTCCTCTGCAATTGGACCCAAGATAACGCCGAGGAGGAACGCGATAATCGAGTAGTCATACTTCACCATAAAGAAACCAACAATACCGAGAACCATGAGCGTCCAGATGTCGATCCAGTTATTACTCAGCGTAAAGCCGCCGATAATTGCAAGGACGAAGACGATCGGAATGATATAGTCCGTATTGATTCGTGTGACGATTCCCAATCGGCTAACCATCGAGATCCCCGCGGTGAAGATAACAACATTTCCAATCAAGAGTGCGAGCAAAAACGTGTAGGTCGTTGCAAGTTCGGCGTCAAAGAGATCTGGACCGGGGCGAATCCCGTGAAGCAATAATCCACCGAGCAGCACTGCAGTCGCAGCACTTCCAGGGATACCGAATGACAGTGTTGGGACAAGCGATCCGCCAATCATCCCATTGTTAGAGGCCTCCGCAGCGAGAACCCCACGCGGGTCGCCAGTCCCGAATGACTCCGCATCCTTTGACGATCGGACTGCCTCACCGTACGCAAAGAAGTTCGCTACCGTGGCACCAGCCCCTGGAATCGCGCCAATAAGCATCCCAATGTATCCTGATTTGAGCAACAGTACTGGTTTATTTAATGTTTGTTTCACACCAGAAAGTGCACTGCCGCTCATATCGAACCGATCGTCCGCAATTCCACCCTCCTTGCTGGAAAGTTTAATCATCTCTGCAATGGCAAATACACCGATCAGTGCTGCAATGAAATCGATACCATCAAACAGCCCAAGATTACCGAACGTGTATCGGAGTTCAGGACTATTCGGTGCAATACCAACGGTCGTTAGCATAAGCCCAAATGCACCAGCGGTGAGCCCTTTGATCATTGAGCCTCGAACAACCAGCGTGATCATCGAGAGCCCAAGGATTGCCATCAAAAAGTACTGTGGCGATCCGAATGCAAGGACGATCTCAATGAGTACTGGAGAGAACAAAATCAACGTTGTCACAGTGAACAATCCAGCAATCGCGGATGCAGTTGCAGATATTGTTAATGCCTGCACTGCTTCGCCTTTTTTCGCCATCGGGTATCCGTCAATAGTCGTTGCGGCAGCACCACCAGTTCCAGGGACGTTTACCAAGATTGCAGAGATCGATCCACCGTACATAGAACCGCTGTACATTCCAATAAGAATGATAATCGCATTGATCGGGTCTAGCGGCAGTGTGAGTGGGAGCACAATTGCCATTCCAAGCGCTGCCCCTACCCCTGGCAATGCACCAACAACGATTCCTAAAAGTACCCCAAAGACGACATAGCCCATTGTAGGCCACGTAAAGAGCAATGCAACGGCCTCAAGAAGCGCTTGAATGACGCTCATAGTAACCCACCTGTAAAGAGAAACTCACCTTCGTCGATTGAGACATTGAGAACGGTCAAGAACGCATACGCGATCGCAACCGAAATAGCGACGAGGACACCACGTACCCAGAGTTCCACTCGGAACCATGATGTGTAGACCGCAACAAATATTGGAGTCATAATAAAAAGCCCAGCAACATACCCACCGATGACATATCCAATTGCTGCAAGTGTAGTAAAGACTGCATCGGGAAGTGGACGGTCAACAGTCGAGAGTGAAGTAACCTCATCGGGCTCTATGTCTTCTTCTTCACGTGTTTGTTCCTCGAAATCTTCACTCACGTCCAATGCCCGTGCATCTTTTGCAACAAACGAGTAGATTGGTTCCGGTAGAATTGGCCGCAACAACAGGAGGATAGTTCCAATCACAACAAATCCCGCAGTAAGTCGGGGGAACGTTGCAGCTTGCCCGATCCTAAAATTAAATGACTCCCAGATCATGTATGATGCGGAGATCAACATCAAGAAGAGTAGTCCGTACTCCATGTTGACCCGATCATATAACGTCCGGAAGACAGACTCAATGGACATACATCTCCCTTCCCGTCCTTAATAATAAATATTGTTGTTTAGTGTAATTCAAAATTAGTCCACAGATTTGTCTATATCGTCTAAAAAAGTTGAAATAGATTACATTTCAACAGTTACTAGTTTGATGCGTCACGAATGTCGTCGAGGTCGACAACCTCAGGGATTGTCTCGTACGCAGCCTGTATACGGTTTTCGACCTCTTGACCATCTTCAAACATAATAACGTTACCCGTATCTTCCGCCCACTCAGCCATCTCATCGGATTCCATGGCAACACGGAGCGCATCTTCAAGCACTTGCTGTGCCTCGTCTGGGATGCCCGGTGGACCTGCCACAACACGTCCCAAGCTTACGAGGAAGTCAAGTTCATCATAGCCGAGTTCAGTTACTGGGTCAGTATCAGCGAACACCTGTGACCCACCGCTCGGAAGAACTGCAACAAGATCTACAGCACCGTCTTCAACAGCGGCATTCGCTGCCGTGTCAGTACTGAGTGCAACTGGGACTTCCCCAGAAATCGCAGCCTGGACAGATGCCGCAGTTCCACCGTATCCAACGTATGAATCCCACTGGAGATCATGTTCTGCCTGCATAACCAATGCCATAACGTGATAGAGACCACCGCGCTCGAGACCGCCGAAGAGCTCTAAGTCACCAGATTCGTATCTGTTGAACAAGTCATCATAGTCTTCGATATCATACTCAGGGTTACCGACAAGTACAACAGCGTCTTCTGCGTAAAGCCCGATTCCGGTTGCATCTTCAAGCGGCCAATCTTGTGGGTTAACCATCTCAGAAACGGGTGTCGATGGTGGGTTAAATGCACCAAGGGTATATCCATCCGCTTCTGAAAGCATCATTTCACCAGTTCCGCGGAGCGACGCTGCCCCCTCAACATTGTCAATCGGGACGTTTACACCCAACTCATCAGCCATGAGTGGTGCAAACTCGCGAACATATACATCGGTCCCACCACCAGCACCGAATGGGACAATAATCTCTACATCGTCTTCTGGGAAACCATCCCCACCATTTCCGCCGTTACCGCCATTACCACCATTTCCGCCGTTTCCATCATCGCCGGTACATCCTGCTAATCCGATCATACCTGCTGCAGAAACTGCACCAGCGGCTTTCAAAAACTGTCTACGCTTACGACTATTCGATCCACTATCGTTCACCATGTTCATTCGTTATACTTCATCAATAATAGATAAATCTTCCGGGTTTGTAAATAAAGTGTTTACAATCTATCTGATTTAGGGCCACTCAAAGAAGGTGAACTCACCGTCTTTAATTACTATTTCATCATCTAGGCGCAGTGTCGGCTCCCCCATCATCGCATCAAAATGTACTGGTGCACGTGTTTCACCACCCAGATTACTGCTCGTTCCAATGCCGAAGTGGACGTTTCCGTATCGGCCGTGGTCATTAGAGAACCAACCGTTGAAGCTACGACACTCTGGGTTCATCCCCACCGCAAGTTGGGCGATATTATATACGGCCGGGTCATCGTGTGCTTCCCATACACGGGTGATCGTCTCCGCCTCGATCCCACCAGAGACGTCTGTAACTACCCCATCCTCAATCTCCATAACAACATCATTTTCTAAGACGCCGATGTCGAGATTGGGGATTGCACCGTCAAATACCACTGTCCCGGTTGTCGTTCCTTCTACGGGCGCAATGTTGGCTTCAATATGAACGAGCGAGGTAAACGAGCCTGGCTCATCTGCAATTCCAGGGTGAGAGTTCCCACTTCGACCCTCCAAGCCGACGACGACATCAGTTCCCTGTGGAGAGGTGATATGGGCTTTGCTTGCAGCAGTAAATTTTGTAGCAAGCTCGTCACAATATGGTCGCATCCGATCGTAATCTGCATACAACCCACCTGTTTTGAGCTGTTGTGGCGTGAATTTCACCATACTGATCCCTCGTGCGCCGGCTGCAAGCGCTGATTTCATTTCGGAGCTGTGAGTGATCGACCGATGAACAGGCGTAATGATAACATCCACTTCGTGCATTGCGGCGGCAACCGACGGTTCAGGCTCGTTTCCATCATACTCACGTGGATCCATGAGCGTCATCGTGACGGTTGCGCCACGCTCTGTTGCTGCTGCTGCAACTCGCTCTGCGACAGTCGCGGTCTCCCAATCTGAAACAACGAGTACATCTTCACCTGCGTTGACATCAGCACAAATCTCCACAACTCTGTTGGCACCAGCCATCTCTTGAACTGAATCCATACACCCAGATTTCAGTGAGACAATAATTGTGTTCCGAATTAGGTATCGGTAATCGAAAATCCACGCTCTCGCACACACGTAAAGAAACAACGGCTGAGGATTCAATAATTACAGGGCTAATTCATACTCAGCCGTTCACCAATTAGGCGATATGGTTAGTGTATCATAAATAATCAGCCGGGACATCGGTATGTTTATTTTCACAGAGGCGAACGGGAAGATGTACGAGATATGTTAGAAGTAGAAATGGCTGATGCTGCAACTGGTATTGTTAACGAATGTCTCGATGTTCAACCAGGTGAGGAAGTACTTGTATTGGGTGATGCAAAAAAGAAAACGGTCGCACAGAGTATCGCAACTGCGGTCAGTGCTGCAGGGGCAGAATCAATTACGATGATTATGCCACTGTTGGAGAGCCACGGTAACGAACCACCGAGAACCGTTGCAGACGCAATGAAATCTGCGGATGTCGTGTTTACGTGTACCACACATGCGATCACACACACCCGTTCAAGACTCGAAGCTGCTGAAACCGGAACGCGGTTCGGTATTCTCCGAAGTGTCACTGACGATATGATGATCGAAGGTGCAATGAGCGTCGATTTCGAAGAGCTTCGACGCCGAACTGAAGCAGTTCGTGACGTTCTTGACGCTGCAAGCGATGTGCACGTCACCAGCGACAAAGGGACCGATATTACATTCAGTGTTGAAGGGTGCTCTGCGTTCTCATTGGACGGGTACTTCCACGAAAACTATGGCTTCGCAACACTCCCACCGGGAGAATCACCAACTCATCCAAAAGAAGGGACTGCAAACGGAAAGATCGTAATCGACGTATCGATGGACAATATCGGGCAACTCGATGAACCGATTACGCTGCATGTTGGAGACGGCTTCGTGACTGATGTAACAGGCGGTTCACAAGCAGATGAGCTTCAACAAATCATCGATGAAAACGATGAAAACGCAGGAAACATTGCCGAGTTTGCGATCGGAACAAATCCAAAAGCAAAACTGATCGGAAACCTTGCTGAGGATAAGAAACTCGCCGGAACAGTTCATTTTGCAGTCGGAGATAATGAGTCGCTTGGAGGCACCCTAAAAAGCTCAATCCACCTTGATGGTGTTGTACGAACGCCGACAGTCGAGCTCGACGGTGTTGTCGTCGTAGACAACGGGCAGATCGTCGAAGACGCATTAAACTAGTACAACCAGAGTTTATATTATCTTTTAGCGTCTACTGCAGTACGCATGGTTATTATTGCCGCAGTGGACCGTGAAGGGCCACACAACAAGCTACTGCATGAAGCTGAGAAACTAGCGCAAGCATTCGATGAAGAGTTGCATATCGTACACGTTCTTAGTCAGAAAGAGTTCCGCCAAATAGAGACAGATCATGTCGATTCAAAAGGTGAAGCAGTGTCACCGAAAGAGATCAAAGCATATGCCGAATCAAAAGTTGCAGAAATTGCAGACGGTGTCGTAGAAGAGTATGTTGCTGTTGGTCGAATTGGTATTGTTGATGAAGAAGTACTGGAATACGCTGAAGAGATTGATGCGTCCTACATTGTGATCGGTGGTCGCCAACGCTCACCAATCGGGAAGGCGCTCTTTGGAAGTGAGGCACAGTCGATCCTACTCTCAGCGCCGTGTCCTGTTGTGTTTTCAGAAAGCGGAAACTGAGGGATTTTCAGTTTAGTGCTGATTTTTGGTATAGTATCAGAAATTTTCGATCGTCATCCGCAGGTAATTCAAGCAATATCGCAGACACCAACTACTATCGACACCAACCAATATAATGTACGATCATTATATATTCCGTATTGAGGAATTTTAAATGTAGCACCTCAGATCGAATATTATTTACAACCATTTAAGGCTGTAATATATCCATTGTGTGAAGGATATTCCGTAATAGGGAATGTTTTATTGATTGGTCCCATACCAAAATTTATGAACGATAACACCTCAAATCGCGTCAAGTCGATCGAAACAACGATCGCAATTATCGAAGCACTCCAACCGAAAGAAGGAGCACGAGTGACAGAGATCGCTACAGAGTTAGATATTGCTCCAAGTACGGTACATAGACACCTCTCGACGTTGCACGATCATAATTTTGTAAAAAAGAGCGGTGATCAATATGCCCTCGGTATGCGGTTTTTATCGATCGGTGGGTATCTCCAGCATAAGAAGTTCGAATATCGAATGGCGAAAACAAAAATCGAAGATCTGGCGATGGAAACGAGCGAGCGAGTACAGTTCGTCATCGAAGAGAACGGGCGGCGGATCTATGTTCACACTGCAGTTGGCGAGAATGCAGTCGAAACGGACAGCCATATCGGGAAACAAGGCCCTCTTCATTGTAGTGCAGCAGGGAAAGCGATTCTTGCCAATCTTCCAGAACCAGAGCGTGAGGAGATTCTAACCGGAGGAGGGCTAGAACAGATTACACCCCAGACAATTACGGATCCAGATATGCTACGAAAAGAACTTACAGAGATACGAAACACACAGATCGCATTCAACAAAGAAGAGTCAACACCAGGCCTTCACGCAGTTGGAACTGCAGTTACTGGTAAAAATGATGAGCTAATTGGTGGTATCAGTGTGTCAGGGCCAGCCCACCGAATGATGGGCGATCGGTTTACCAAAGAGATACCAAAACTACTGCTTGGGGTTGCAAATGAGTTGGAACTCAATATCAAATACAATCAGTAGGTAGGAAACAAAACATTACACCAATATGTGTGTAATGCCCTACACGACGGGGCAGTTACCTTTTTTCCTGTTTACCGTAGCAGAACATACAGACCGATCTTCTGCGAATGTCGTGTTCTAACATAAGTATATTTATTTTGTCATAGTAAATATAAAGATTCATATATGAATGAAACCTACGAATAGAGAGTCGCAGTAGTTGAGGATATGTATAATCCAATTTTGTTAGGACGTGTCATTTTATATTCAGAAGCACTCTGATCGATCGGTGCAGATCGTGTAGCGGCACACGCTCATAATTTTCGAAAAACGTAATGCGCCTCCAATCGGTGGAATTTGATATAATAAATTATTATTTTCATAAAATATAGGGATTTTTAAAAATTATGCTTATTTCAGTTGTCGTTATTAATTGTGTACTTGTAGAACCGTATCACGAAATAATGAAGCAACAACTGAAAGAGATTATGTAGATCAGATTTGGTTCACTGTCAATTCATATATTATTTCTAACACTACTAATGTCAGTATATTGTATTACTATTTGTGTGGTGTATTTGGAATATTTTGCTAATCTAGCATATTCTCAGGTATAAAGAATCTGCTTGTGACTATTCATGGGTAGCATTTGAACTACCAATTGAGGTTAGATTACAATGTCAAATCAACCAGCAGAACGAACGCTTCAGTCCGAGCTACTAGGACGAGAGGTACATTTCAACTATTCGGAAACGTGGCTTGCATACTCCATGCTTGGGTTACGTGTAGTGATCGCATGGGTCTTTCTTCAAGCAGGGTTAGAAAAACTTCTTACAGGGGGGATCAGTGATCCGCTAGCGTGGTCCTCGGCCGGATTCTTACAGAATGCGATCGCCGATGCAAACCCATTACAAGGCCTCTTTTTGTTCTTTGCAGAGTATGGGGCGATCGTTGATCCACTCGTCATTTTTGGCCAGATACTTATCGGTCTAGCATTGCTCTTTGGTGCGTTCTTCCGATTTGCCGCAATGATGGGTGGACTACAAATGCTGTTTTTCTGGACCGCTGCATGGCAAGGTGGACTCATGGCTGGGTTCCCTGTTGAAAACGGTTACTTCATTGATAGCTCATTTGTCTACTTGCTGCTCCTCTTCGGACTCGGTGCATGGGGTGCTGGTCGTATTCTCGGTGTCGATCGCTATCTCGAAGAGACTCAAGTGGTAAAACAAAACCCGTGGCTTCGCTACTTCCTCGGGTAACAGAACATCATCGCTGTTAAAACCCAATCTTTCAGATGGACATAATGTTGGTAAAGATTGTCAATGAGTGCTGCGGCTGATTTGTCACTGGTGGCTCAAATACAGGCGTGTCCAAAAATCAACTCATCTATGAGCTAATCGATATAATCCGAACACCATTCGAATCACCAGCTGAATCCCGATCCAACCGATCGAGTGCGCTGTAGTGGAAGGGATTGTTGAGCTCAAGGGGATGGGTACTGACGGACGCAAAAATATTGACTGATTTACACATTACATATTACGAAATCAGTGTGTAAACACCACCATGTCCGGAGTAACTCAACGTTGAAAACAATGCGTAATCAGGTGATGATAGAATTACGATCGTGCAAAAAACCCTGTAGTCCGTTACCCTCAGTAGTCCGCGAGCGTGCCGGTTATTTGCGGTTCGTTTGCTGTGTCGAGATATGATGAGAGCGAATCATGGACACCAACTTCAGTGATAATATCATCAAGCGCAGAAATAATCAATGAGAGATCCATATCGATCGCATACTCACGATAGGTTCCGCCGCGACGTCCCTCGTTTCGTTCAGTAACAGAAACGATTCCAAGCATCGCAAGTTCAGAGAGGTGATCGCGCATTCGACGTGGCACAAGTGGATCTCGCTGTGCAAGTCGGGTAAATCGGGTATAACGAGGGCGAACGTCTCGCGATCGGACTGGCGTCTCATTCTCAAGATCCAGCGTTAAGAGCGCGTATAAAACAAGATGGCCGTGCTGGGTAAGGCCGCTAATACCTTCTTCAATACGGCCACGCTCAAGCGCTCGACGTCCGCGTTCAACCTGATCTTCGGTCACAGTTGAGGTGTCTTCTTCTCGTGCTAAATCGCCTGCTTTCATTAGAAGATCGATCGACTGTCGTGCATCACCAGCATCCTTCGCGCCGTACGCTGCACACAATGGGATAACCCCATCCGATAATACACCTTCATGAAACGCGACAGTTGCGCGCTGTTCTAATATTTGTTTCAGGTTGCTTGCATCGTATGCTGGAAAGTGAATTTCTTGTTCACAGAGCGAGCTTTTTACTTTTGGAGAGAGATCATCACGGAAGGAGAAATCGTTTGAGATCCCAATAATTCCGATTTTTGCCTCAGTAAGGTTTTCGTTTGCTCGCGCACGCGGGAGTTGGTAGAGTATAGAATCATCCTTAACATGGTCAACTTCATCAAGAACAATAATCACAGTTCCCCCAAGATTATCGAGATCTGACCAAAGCATCTCATACACTGTCGCACGAGGATACCCGGTTGTACTAATTTGGTTTGCCTCGTCTCGTAGCTCATTAACAAGTCGTGTGGCGATTTGGTAGGATGATGTCAACCCATCACAGTTGAGAAAAATAAGATTGAGATCAATGTCATCATACTGTTCTGCATCATCTTCTAAGTGTGAAAGTAGATACTTCGTAGCAGCAGTCTTTCCAACACCAGTTTTGCCGTACAGGAAGATATTGTTCGGCTGTTCGCTGTTGATGACGGGTTGGAGGGCGGCTTGATACATTTGGATCTCTTCATCACGACCAACAAGCTTCTCGGGTTGGTAGTCTTCCCGGAGCGCGTCCCGGTCTTTGTAGACCTCTGTATCGCGTTCGAATAGTCCCATTATCGATCGTACATGTAGTATCTACGACGTGTGTGATAAAACCACCGTGTCCGCAGTGTCCGCTGTTCTGTTTGTTTATAAACAAACGGCAAACACACCCCCTCCACTTTGTCCGCTGTTAACCCGAACAAGTGTAGGTAGCTGAAAAGTTGCACGGATATTTAGTACAAGCATAATCTTTTTATTGATAGCGTTTGAGTTAGTCCGTATGGCAGTTACCGAATTAATTCAACTACTATTGTTGAGTTAATTCATACTCAAGCCATCAGTATTTACAGTGTGTATCCCAAACTTCCGGAAAATATCTCCGAGAGTTTTTTGACCGTTACACTCTCGACGAAGAACAGCGGACAAAGTGGGGGGAGTGTGTTGGTATACATATTTGTGTGTATTTTCACGAATATAATCGATCAAGAACGTAAGGGTGACAGCTTAGTCAATACTATAATGTCTCTTAGTCCGTTGGTTCACCCGTTATATTCCTCGATCTGAGCTACGGTCTGTTTAGAGCTCTTCGTCTCAACAGTGTTTTATTATACTTCTCAACACACCACTCTGTCCGCTGTTCTTGGAAATCTCGGCCCAACAACTCCGGACGTCGTGGTGTGTTATATTTAATCTATCTTATACTACATGAAATAAATAGTCGGCTATTCTAAATCCATTATTTGAGGTCTAAAACGCCATTTTACTCCGGACGCGGCGGTGTTATCTCTTTTGTCAACTCGAACCCACCCCACTTTGTCCGCAGTTCCCCGGCAAATCCCTCCGGTAACAGCGGACATGGTGGTGTCCTACACAATTGAGGTGGTTCCTGTCTAATTCACTTACTGCGTTTCCTTCCGCAGGCAGTACGTATATTTGTCGTACCGTCGAATATATTCTGTATGGTAACAATCGACATTAATTGTGATATGGGGGAGAGTTTCGGCAACTGGACGATGGGCCGCGACGCGGAGGTGATGCCGTATATTACGTCCGCAAACATCGCTGGTGGATATCATGCTGGTGACCCACACGTTCTTCGCGAAACCGTTGACCTAGCAAATGAACACGACGTTGCATTGGGTATTCATCCTGGGTTCCCGGACAAAATCGGATTCGGGCGCCGACAGATAGATGTCACTCCACAGGAGGTTGCCGATTACGTCACCTATCAGCTTGGAGCGCTGATCGGCTTTGCAAAAGCTACCGATCTTGACGTCCAACACGTCAAGCCCCACGGTGCGATGTACTCGCTTTTGTCACAGAGCCCGGAGCATGCACGAGCAGTGATGGAAGCGGTCCTCGATGTTGATCCATCGTTGATATATCTTGCCACAGACATGCATATTTACGAGGTTACTGAGGAGTATGATGAGCTTACCGCAGTGTTCGAAGGGTATGTTGACCTCCGATACAACCCCGATCGAAGCCTAATCGTCGAAAAGCAGCTCACACCGAAGCCAACGGATGAAGTCACAGACCGGTTTGTCCAGATTGCGACAGAAGGAACAGTAGAAGCAGCAAATGGCGACACCATCGATGTTCCAGCAGAATCGATCTGTATTCATGGAGACGGTCCAAATGCAGTTGAGCTGCTAGAGGCAATCCACGACGCAGCAGATGAACACGGTATAAATATCGCTGCACCATCAGCATAACAACGAGTTACGTTACGTAGGTTACTCAGTCGTGAGTGTAAATGAGTCGTCAACGAACGTCGTCGTGTGCTCGTTCTGTACAAACGTCTCATTTTGAATCATCGCCAGATGGAATGGGATCGTCGTCGGAATACCTTCAATCTCCATTCCAGAGAGCGCACGCGCTGCTCTCTGTAACACTTCTTCACGCGATCGACCGTGTACAATTACTTTCCCAAACATGGAGTCATAGAACGGACTGATTGCATCACCTTGATCGACGCCGTCATCCACACGAACACCGATTCCAGTTGGTGGACGGTACACCGAAAGCGTCCCTGGCATTGGGGTAAAATCATTCGTTGGGTCCTCTGCATTCAATCGGAACTCGATCGCATGACCTCGTGGCTCAATATCCGCTTGTTCGAAACTCAGTTCTTTTCCAGCAGCGACGCGGAGCTGTTCTTTGACTAAATCAACACCCGTGACGATCTCAGAAATTGGGTGCTCAACTTGGATACGGGTATTTACCTCTAGGAAATAGAACTCACCATCAGCAAAGAGAAACTCGACTGTTCCGGCGTTCACATACCCCGCCTCTTTCAGCCCATCGCGAGCGGCCGTACGAATCTCTGTCTGGAGCTGTGGATCTAACGCAGGACTTGGTGTTTCTTCGATCAGCTTCTGCTGCCGTCGCTGGATCGTACAGTCCCGCTCTCCAATATGACAGACGTTACCATGAGTGTCTGCGATTACTTGGACTTCAATATGCTTTGGATTCTCCAGATATTTCTCTACGTATACGGCACTGTTGTCAAAGTAGGCTTCACCCTCTCGTTTTGCAGTCTCGAACTTCGATTCGATATCGTCGTCTTCCTCAACAACATACAATCCCTTTCCACCGCCGCCACCGTCTGCTTTGATTGCGATCGGATAGCCGTATTCTTCAGCGAAGTCAACGGCTTCTGAAACATCTGCAATCGGCTCCTTCGTTCCTGGAACTACGGGAACTCCGGCTTCTTGCATGACTGCACGCGCATTTGTTTTCTCACCAAGCTCCCGCATTGAGTCGCTTGATGGACCAATCCATGTAAATTCACTTTCCTCGACACGTTTTGCAAACCGTGCGTTCTCTGCAAAGAACCCATAGCCGGGATGGATCGCATCTACATCTGCTTCCCGTGCAACCTCAAACACCGCATCTGCATCCAAATAGCTTTTTTTTGGGACTGGCGACCCAACAGTATACGCCTCATCAGCATGACGAACGTGCTTTGCGTCTTCGTCAGCATCACTGTAGATTGCGACCGATCGAACACCGAGCTCCCGTGCAGCGTGGGCAACTCTAACTGCGATCTCACCACGGTTTGCGATCAGCACTGATTCAAACATACTGTACTGTATTCGATTCTATTTAATAAAGTGGCATGTCTGATGATGAAGTACCGTCAAATTGGATGGTATCCTATATCTCAAATACTATCCGGCAGTTATACATCACTTCATGTTGATTGTCCACATAACCCATGAGTACAATTGAACGAGTGACACTTCCGGACCCACGGTATGAGTTTGGCGGTGATGATCACGTCTTTGTTGAGTTAGACGAAGCGATGAGCTTTGATGCGAATTTTGAAGCAATGGCGATCACCCAACAGCTTCGAAAAAAGGATATTGATGGAATCTTCGAAATCTGTCCTGCAAACGCGTCGTACATGGTTCGATTTGAGCCCGAAACAATTGATCCACACACAGTTGTTGAGACGCTGAAATCAGTTGCAGAAGAGACCGACCTCTCAGAGTACCAGTGGGATACACGTATTGTTGATTTCCCAGTGCTCTACGAGGATGAATGGACGCATGAGACACTCATGCGCTTTCGAGATAATCACCAAGACCCGGATGCAACAGATCTTGAGTACTCTGCACAGCTCAATGGATTTGACTCGGTTGATGAGTTTATTGACGCGCACGCGGGCGCACCACATATGGTAACCATGGTTGGGTTTGTTCCCGGGTTGCCATGGTGTTTCCAGATGGTCCCGAAAGATGAGCAGATCGAGGTCCCAAAATACGTCCAACCACGGACTGATACGCCATCTCGTGCCGTTGGATACGGTGGGGCATTCACTGCAATCTATCCTGTGCAAGGCGCTGGTGGGTATCAACTCTACGGTCGAACTCCGCTTGAGGTCTTAGATACTGATCAGAACCTCGCTGACTTTGCTGAATCTATGGTATTCCCACAGCCAGGAGACATTCTCGATTTCCGTCGAATCGATCGAACCGAGTACGATGAGATACGTGAACAGATTGAGGCGGGAACCTACGAATATACAATTGAGTCCGTTTCGTTCTCTCCAGAGGAGTTCTTTGCAGATCCACATGGCTACAATGAGATGTTAACGGAGGTGCTGCGCGGATGATTACCGTCTCACGACCTGGTGTTCTTTCGACCGTCCAAGATTTGGGTCGCTTTGGACAGTACCATATTGGAATGCCGCCATCCGGTGCGATGGATCCATTTGCACATCGTGTTGGAAACTATCTCGTCGGTAATGACGAAGACGCGGCAACGATCGAAATGACCTACCAAGGCGGTGCATTTGAGTTCGATGAGGATCGTGTCGTTGCTCTCTGTGGTGCGACAATGGCTGCAACGATCGACGACGAACCAATCAACATGTGGGAAGCCGTTTCAGTCGAAGCGGGTCAAACACTGGATATTCAGTACGCAAGCAACGGTGCACGATCGTATCTTGCCGTTGCTGGCGGTATTGATGTTGAGCCGCTGATGGACAGCCGATCGACGTACACGCTCATTGGACTCGGTGGATACGAAGGTCGTTCGCTCGAAGAAGGCGATGAGCTGGCACTTGGAGCACCACCGGAGGGAGCAACTGATCGCATCGGCAGTGCTGTCGATGACGAGTATATCCCAGACTACGATTCGATCGATTCAATCCGTGTTGTATTTGGTCTCTGTGATTACCGACTCACGGATGCTTGTAAGGAACGAATGACGACTGAGCCATGGACGGTCACACCTGATGCCGACCGTGTTGGCTACCGTCTTGAGGGGCCCGAACTGGAGTTTGTCGAACGCGAACAGCCATTCGGTGCCGGAACTGACCAATCAAATGTGGTTGATCTTGGCTATCCCGTTGGATCGATACAAGTGCCACAGCAGCCGATCGTCCTCATGCAAGATGCCGTTACCGGAGGTGGCTACGCAACTGTTGGGACCGTTATTAGCGTCGATCGCGGCTATCTAGCACAGAAACGAACTCACCAAGAACTCTATTTCGAGTCTGTCAATGTAGATGATGCAGTCGCCGCTCGGAAAGCCCAACAAGAAACGCTCGCCGCGATTCGTAAATCGCTGGAATAAGTACCATTAACATACTCCCAAACCCATTACACACCATCCAATGTCTACTGAACATACAATCACCGCACCGATGCCAGGCGTATTCTACCGACAATCAGACCCAACTGACGACCCATTTGTCGAGGTTGGAGATGACGTTTCAAAAGGAGAGACGGTCTGTCTTGTCGGTGTAATGAAAAATTTCCACGATGTAACGAGCGATGCTGATGGTACGGTCTCGGAAATCCTTGTCGAAAATGAAGATGCGATCGATGTTGGAGACGCGCTGATTGTCTTAGAAACTGAAGAATAGCTACCTATTTCAGCTACTTTTTCTATTACTACTATTTTGTATATTACGAATTTTTCCAACAAGCAGCAGCTCCCAGCGTTGATCAACGATCGCCACCCATACAATGAGTGCTGCGGGGAGTACAACGAGTGCAGCGATATACGCGAGAATAATGCTTGCTGCAGTAAGCAGTCCAAACTGGCCTAAAAGCGGCGTGATCGCAAGCACCAACACACCGGTTCCGAGTGCAGTTGTCGCCATCGTCCCTGTGAGTGCGCCACCGGTCCCTCTCAGTGTTGTTGTCACTGCGTGATCAACATTACCTGTCTCTTCATATTCATCGTGGAATCGATGAGTCACGTGGACGGTATAATCAACACCGAGCCCGATCGTAATTGCAAGAATCGTGGCTGTAAGCGCATTGAACGGAATCCCTGCAAAGCGCATCGTTGCAGTGAGTGTTGCAATTGCGACGGTTACAGGAATCAGTGTGACAATCCCGAGCGACGGGCGTCCCAAGAAGAGTCCAAATAGTACAATCAAAAAGACCGCAGACAGCCCAATTGCAGCCGCGAGCGAGACAATTGCGGATTCAAAAATCTCGTCTGCAACTGCCTGAAAGACGATTATCTGTCCGGTTGCAATTGCATTTCCTCGATACCGATCGGCTACCGCTCGTGCATCTGCTGTGATCTCTTCATCACTGGCATCGGACCGTACCTCATATACGACTCTGGTTGCCCTGTTGTCCTCTGTTAGATACTCATTGGTGAAGCCTGCAAAGTTTGAGTCTCGAAGTTCCTCATAAATCCGATCGAGATTTCGATTTGGCTGTCCACCGTCGAGTGCGGAATCCGAGACAAGCTGTGCAAACGCCGGATTCTCCGCTTCGTATGCCTCGATCGGGTCGATTATGCTATCGGTCCGCGCACGCCCATCCTCTTCAATAAATGTCGATGGTGGATCAACCGTTGCTCGTTCAAGCGACCGAAGTGCAGTGTTGTCGATCATCCGGGTCTCAATATAGATCGTTATTGTATCATCTTCTGCCGTCTCAAAATTTTCCGAGAGGAAATCAATTGTCTCAGTAACGGTGTACTCATCCGGCTGTAGTGGGCCAGGGAAGTACTGAATGTATGCTGGTTCTTCTGATGGTGGAAGGAAGTCTTCATCGTCGAATGTCGTGTCGACTCCTGATCCGTATACTGCTGCTCCACCAGTCAACACCAGTATAATGACAATAAACACTGCTGGTGCAGGTCTGGAAATTGCGGTTACGCTTGGAAGAATCTGACCGAGTACAGAGCCTTCTGCACCGATCGGCTGCGTACCAAACGCTGGGATCCCACGCTTTTTTCGCCACTCATCAACGATGAGCTTCGCGGCTGGAAGGAAGCCGACAAAAATAACCAGGGTGAATGTAATACCAATCCCTGCGACGATTCCAAACTCACGAAGCGGCTCAAGATCGCTTGTTAGGTTAGCAAGGAATCCAATAATTGTCGTTCCAGCAATGATCGTATATGCAACCGAGAGCTGTTGGAGCGACGTTCGCATTGCTGCCTCCGGCTCAACTCCTTGCATTCGTTCTTCGCGATACCGATTCACTGTGTGGATCCCAAAATCAATCCCGATCGCCAAGAGCAACACTGGAACTGCAATCAGCATGTCCGAAAACGGGATGCCTGCATAGCCAGTGAAGCCAAACGTCCAGACAACCGTCATCAAGAGCGCAACGCCACCAAGTACAAAATCAAATGGGTCGCGGTATGCGTATGCTAGCAGGCCTAAGATTGTAACCAGTGCTGCTGGAACAACGATCGCAAGCGAGTCAAAAATCACGCTCTCAAATTCATTGTCGACGATGCCACCTCCAAAGACGGTGATTTCACCGGGTGAGCGATCAGCAACAGTTTGTGCTTCCGTTTGAATCTCTGCAAGATCGGCTTCCGCGGGGAAACTATGTGTTACGACACCGAGCGCAGCGGAGGCAGTTCCTGATTCGCTATTATAATCATTTGAGAGAAGACTCCCGAACGTTGGATCGTCACCGGCAGCCTGCACGGCTCGTTCAATATCACCGTTGCTTGCCCGTTCAACTGCTTCGCGTTGCTGTTCAATCGTTTCCGCATCCGGGTCAAGTTCCAGAGCTACTTGTGAGGCCGGTGACGTAACGGACTCAACTCGTAATCCGTCTCGGTCTTCAAGCCGTTCTGCGGTCTCAAGCATGGATAAGAGCCCACGCCGATCGAGAACATTTTGATCCTGTTGGATCAGCTGTGTTGTCGGTTCGTTGTTTCCAAACGCTGGGTCAAACTGTTGGTTTACACGATCAAGCGCATCGGACTCTGGAATATCATCAACAAACTGATCACTGCCCGCTTCCGATTCAAGCAACGCCATTCCTGGTGCGAACACAACTGTCAGGAGAATACAAATGAGTGCAACCTGTCGTCGCCGATCGACGACGACGTTTGTTGTCTTTGCAAACAGCTGCGTTGTACGACGCATCTATTTATTCCAGGATTCGATTTTTGTACGGAGTGTCTGCATTCTCTCGGTGAGACGTCCACGTTTATACACTGCCGTCATAAGTCCAACTGCGATCCCGATCAGACTGATTGGGTGTGTGAGGAGCGCGATCGGATCGGACAAGAGCGCGAGGAAACCCTCCTCATCACTACTGACGACATCGACTGGGAGCCGGTACGTATCCGAGAGCTGTTCATCTCCGTTGTGATCTGTGTATCTAAAGTCGATACTTGCAGCATAGGATTTGATCGATGCGCTATCATCAATCTCAATCGCAAAGCTCACTGTCGTCTCTTCGCCCGGTTCCAACCCGGTGACGAAGGCTTCATCATCATCTGTATCCAGTGGATCATCAACAAAGAGCTTCGCTTGGATGTCTTCGATCGGCTCGTCCCCATCATTTCGCACGACGACATCATATCGAACTGTCTCACCTGGCGTGGCATTTGCTGGCTCTGTTGCATTCGGTGTTGCTGGTGATACTGCAAAGACATCCTGCTCTTCTGCAACCGGTGTCACCACATCAAGTACCTCTGAGACGGCGAGGTCGCCCTCGACAGTCCGATATCGCGTCGCGATATTTAATACTCGATCGCCCGGTGCAGCATCGGTTCGAATTCCTGCTTCAAACGTTACCGTTGCATTCTCACCAACGCCGAGCGTTCCAACTGCTGCTTGTGTCTCACGTGGGACCACATTAGGATCTGCTGGGAGCGGCTGATCAACAACGCCCTCGATCGCCGGCGCCTCATTGTCAAAGACAACTACTACGTCATCAACTGCACGGGGCCCGTCGTTCTCAATCAGGACCTCAAATGTTCCATCCTCTCCAACACGAAGCGAACTGTTTAGCGACGCTGCACTGAACGATTGCTCTGGAAGCGGGGTAATCCCTGTCCGAACAGTCCGTGCAGACGTGTCTGCCCCCTCTACATCCCGGTACGAAACATCCAATTCAAATGTTGATGGTCGCTGTGTTGCTTCACCATCTGCATCTATTCTGTATGTAAACGTTCTATTTTCGCCAGATTCCCACTCCTCAACGTATGTGTTTGTGGCCCCCGTTCCGGATGTAAATGAGATATCCCCATCAACCGGGTTTGCGGTGACGGATGCCTCACGAGCAGGCTGTTCTGCAACGTTCCGCATCGTTACGTCAACTGTGCCCGGAACACCAGCCTGTATGTCTCCATCAATATTGACGACTGCAAATTGGGCATCATCAGTGATCTCCACTTCAACGTGGACTACCTCGGTTTCATCTCGCTCGCTTCGGATCACTGCCCCATCATCGAGCTCTGCACGGTATGCGTGGCGATACTCCAGTTCGATCGGAACTTCATAGACTCCAGGCTCCGCGTCTGCATCCGGAACAACAGTAAACGAAATCGGCCCTGTCACCCCTTCCCCGATATCTCCGATCGGCTGGGTTCCAGTCCGCACGTCAAACGGAACATCGTCTTCATCCGCGAGCAGCGTTGCTGTTGCAGATTGTGCTGTTATGACGTCATTCTCCAAGTTATCTTGTCCTCGATCGCGAAGATGCCCACGATTGTTAAACGTCACATCAAGCGAGGCCTCCTCCCCCGGAACAAACGCTGTTTCGGGTGCATACGCCTCAATATCCGGCTCGCCTCTTGCTGTGTCATTTGCACTAACGATCGCAGCACCCGCTGTGAGACAGAAGACCGCAATAAAAAGCACTGCAACCACCCGATTCGTATTCATTAGCTACTTTCGGCTATGATCTCTGTAAATAATACCTTTCTCAAACATAGAAAAACATACAATCAGTTTTCAGACAGTTATAATTTTAGATTACCGCTCATAAAATAGTCTTTTACAGCGTAATAATGACTACCTCTTGTCCTATATCACCGCTGAGAGAAACTTCCACCAGTTTTCACTGTTGATTTATGCTTTCGTTACCTGCACTCCCGTATGGATTCTCTCTGTGATCTTGGACTCTCAAGTTACGAGGATCGTGCGTATCGAGGGCTGCTCGCGATCGGGAGCGGGACGGCTGCTGAAATTTCCGCAGAAAGCGAGGTTCCGAAAGGACGAATCTATGATGCATTAGGTGGACTTGAGTCACGAGGAATTGTTCGTGTGCATACTGCTCGTGAACCAAAACGGTATGTTCCTGTTGAGCCGGATATTGCAGTCACCAAACTCGTCACCGCTCGTCAGTCCGAACTCCAAAATCGGATGGAGCAACTTGACGCGAACAAGAGTACACTTGTTGAACAGCTCGCAGATCCAACACGGCCTCAAGAAGACTTTTGGACTGCTGCGGTCGGCGCCGAAGATTCGCTTGAACTGCTTTTTGAACGAATTGAGACTGCCGAGGAGTCGATCGTCATTGCTGCCGATAGCATTTCTGCACAGTTTGACGTCGATCGTGAGGGGCCCGCACTGCTCGATCAACTGCTGGGTGCGATCGATCGTGGTGTTGAAGTGAAAGTGCTTCTTTCACCTCGGATGTTTTCGGACGCACTTGGTGCTGTGGATGATGAACGAGCCGCATTTACACTCGCTCAAGCGCCGTTTGAACTTCGAACAACGGAGGATATGTACGGTACGTTCCACTTAATTGATAATACGGAGGTCTGCCTTGAGGTTCCAGACCCTCTATTGGCAAACCATCTGTTTGGTATGTTGAACCTCCGCGATAGAAGCTTTGCTGGCCGTGTTGCAGAAGGGTTCCGGACAACGTGGGACAACGCGACACCGATCGGTGACCTCTCTGGACCGAAGTAACTGTAATATGTGGTTGATATCCGGTCGGTCATCCATCAACATGCCAATCTATTTTATCGTCGGTTCTGAGCGTTTGGTATGAAAGATCCAATACAGCCCTCGTTGGATTTTGAACTCCGACCTGCACTGGAGGGTTCAATTGCCCTGCTCATAGTTGGTGTTCCGCTCTTTTTGTACACTGCTGATTGGATTACCATCCTCTTTGCTGCAACAATGGCAGGAGCCATTGTCGGTCTTCGAACCGATCGGTACGCACAAACTGCAATCAATGGGTTAGTTGGCTCGATGATTGGGTTTCTCTTTTTCATTCCGGTCATCATTGGAAGACAGCTCTATCTGTTTCAATTTGTCCAGATGGATGGTAGTGACTCCATCCTATATGCATCTGTCTTTGCATCCAGTGAAATAATCGCGCTCGCACCGGCAACTGCAATCCTTGCGTTTACTGCTGCGGCGATCGTTGACTTTCTGCGATTTAAATAGCATCACCGCGTCTACGTGGTATGAAGGGTGTTGTAATCGCAGGAACAAGCTCGAGTGTTGGAAAGACCGTCGCGACACTCGCTGTCCTGCGTGGGCTACAAACTGCAGGGTATGCTGTACAGCCAGCAAAAGGTGGGCCTGATTTCATTGACCCAAGCCATCATGAGGCGATTGCCGGCAAACCATCCAGAACGCTTGATCCGTGGCTTCAAGATCGGGATGGAATGCTCCACAACTATCATCGAGGAACGGGCGATATCTGTGTGATTGAAGGGATGATGGGTCTTTATGACGGAACAAAAGCAAGCACAGCACTCATTGCAGACCAACTGAATCTCCCAGTTATTCTCGTTATTGATGCAAGCGCAGGTATGGAGAGTGTTGCTGCAACCGCGCTTGGGTTCCAACGCTATGCCGAGCATGCGAACCGGGATATCACCGTTGCTGGGATCATCGCCCAACGAGCACACGGGGGCAGACACGAAGCGGGTATCCGGGACGCACTCCCGGACGATATCGCTTATATTGGACGAATCGGTCCAGATACGGCCCTCGAAATTCCTGATCGACACCTTGGCCTCCATCTCGGGTCGGAGAATCCGGTTCCAACCGATGCGATTGACAACGCTGCAGAAACTATTGATATTGATTCAATTGCAGAAATTGCAGCTACTGCACCTATTACACCTATTTCAAAATCTTCGAAAGAACATACACAGCGAACCAACACCAGCATCGCTGTTGCGTCGGATCAGGCGTTCTGCTTTCGCTACCCAGCGACGATCGAGAAAATCAAAGATCAGGCAGAAATTATACCTATTTCACCTATTGCAAGCGATCCGCTTCCGGATTGTGATGGTATCTATCTCCCAGGAGGCTACCCTGAGCGGTTCGGCGCTGAGTTACAAGCGAGCGATACACTCGCTGAGATTTCCGATCGAGCAGCCGATGGTATCCCTGTGTATGGGGAATGTGGCGGCTTGATGGCACTCGCTGAGAGCCTCACGACTGCTGACAATGAAACATATTCGATGGCCGGTGTACTCCCGGCAACCGTCACAATGCACGATCGGTATCAGGCGCTTGACCATATCGAGGTTACTGCTGCTGTAGATGGGCCAACTGCAACGACAGGAACGACCTACCGCGGTCACGAGTTTCACTACTCAAGCGCAGACACTGCATCCGATGCAACCTTTGGATTTAGCATGGACCGCGGCACCGGAATTGATGGGACGCATGATGGCCTTCTTGAATACAACTCGGTCGGCACGTACGCGCATCTCCATCCGGAAACTGGTGCGTTCGATCGCTTCCTGTCGTACTGCACGCAGTGATATTCTATACTCATTACCAATTTTAAATACCGGTGGGACCAATCATTGCTGTGACTCGGGATCATATGCCAACACTCTCAGGGAAGCTCCGAATTGATCCGTTCTCCGCAGTCCCACTTGCTGAACGAGTGGCGAGTGCGTATGACTCCCTTCGGTCAGAGGGCTATTCATCTACAGATATTTTGGTACTAAAACGGTTTCCAAGCGGAACACGACAGTTTGAAAATGAACTCGCGCACGCGTTGACACTCGAAACCCGCCCAAACGTCGAGTCGGTTCTCGATCATGCTGCCGCAATACATGCGTACGCTGCACCTGATACCCGGGTACTTTCAGATTATGAGCGATTTGAACTCCTCCGCACAGTCATTGATGGCTGGAATTGGTCGCATCCGTATCTCCAACAGGCAGCAGAGACCGAATCGTTTCACCGTGATGTTGGCCGTGTTCTCTTGATCTCCAGTTGGGGTGGGTTTGGTGATAGTAGCAGTGATGACCCAGCACTTGACGCGATGCTGCAGGAACTACGAGCGGTTGCGTCACAGTTTCGAACTGCACTGAAAGATCGTTCTACAGTTGACCAAGCGGCTCTCATCGAGAGCGGCACACAAGCACTTTCGGAGCCGTCCGTCCGATCGTTTGTCTCTGAACTGTTTGATGCCGTCTTGGTTGTCGATTTTGAGGAGTTTGGTGAACTCGAACGTGCGTATCTTTCAGCACTAACTGTTGATGCGGAACTCTACTGTATTGGAGAGCGTGATGCAAGCATCCAACGAATTTGGAACGAGGCTGGGTCGGTTGTTGCGCTCGGCGAGGCCGCGGGGTTAGACTGTTTTGAGAATCCTGCGCTTGACCGATCGGAGTTCAGTGTTACAGACCCGGAACTAGTGAGCCAGTTCCTCGCGATAGGCCATTTTCCAAACGGGTATCTCCGTGAGCAACCGGCTGCAACTACCAATCCAACTGTAACAGCATACACGCTCTCGGCAGCTACCTATACGGAACAGCTTGAGGCGATCGCAAACGAGATCGAAATTCTCAGAGACGAGTATGGGCTCGCATACGATGACTTTGCTGTACTGTGCAGAGATAGCAACCAACCAATCCACGAATCCCGTTCGCTCCTTCGGAGAGCAGGCATTCCAACCGCATCTGCAACGGTGACAGGACTTAATGACGATCCAGCTGTCCGTGAATTAGTTGCTCTTATTGACGTATTGGCAACCGATGCAGAAACCGCATGGGATATCTTAGATGCTCGAGTTGGTGGTGTTTCTCAATCGGATCTCGATCGTATTGCTAATGAACCGACAATGAGCGGGACGATTGATCGCTGGATCGTAGATACAAACCTCAAAGATAGAGTCGCAAGAGCGCCTGAAATTGAGGCATATACATCCTATCGTAATATTCGAGAAGTCCGCAAAATTGCAACGTTCTTCGACACTGCTGATTTTCTTCCGGGTGGATACGATTCGTTCCGATCGACACTGTCGCGGGCCATAGAGTACGTTGCACCTGATCAGTACACAACCGATCTATCAGTCGAGGAAAACGGTGTTCTTGTCGATGCGATTCGTGTTGCAAAGTACGATACCCGGCCAATCGTCTTCTTAGTCGATGTTGTTGAAGGTGTGTATCCCCCTGCAACGCAGAACCTCACCCGACTGTTCCCCACAGATTGGGTCAAACGATCGAGCGGTTATCCGGGTGTCACAACACCAACGGCCGACACGGTCACTGAATCATTCTCTTCGGTTTCGGATGCCATTTCTGATCCATACGACCGTTACTACACTGCGCTTGCAAGAAGGCAACTTGCAGTTGGCTCCCGTGTTGCAACAACACGGGTGTACTTTTGTACGGCTGAAACCGGGAACCGATCGTTCGGCCAGCATAGACATCCATCGCGATTTTTGGCTGCCCTCGAAGAGCATCCTGCGGTCACGATTGAACAGGGATACTCCGACCCTGAACGTGGCGATGAATCAACTGCACTCCATACTGAGACTGGCGTTGCACGCGACATTCTCAAAGAGCCATGGCGATCGTTTGCCGAGATTGAGCGTGCAGCAAGCTTGGGTGAATCTGCGGATATGCGATCGATCCGCTCAACGCTCGAAGCAGTTACAACCGTCCTTCGTGATGAGGATGTCGACCCACGGTTTGTCGATGCAGTTCACACACAGATTTCGTATGCAAATGGGGAGATCGGAACAGATGAGTGAAGCACAAGTGATCCCAATTGACCATATCGCAACATATCTTTCCTGCCCGCGAAGATATGAGTACGAACACGAGTTGTCGATCCAGCCTGATTCTGCCCAACAACGAGATGAACTGGCAGTATCGCTTGCCCGTGAAGCGATCATTCGTGGACTTACGGCAGGTGACGACACTGAAGAGATGATCGCCGCAGCACGATCACACCTTCGCACAACGGATTCACGCACCACAAAAAGGAGCCGAAAGCAGCAGTATCTACAGGAGATGAGAGTTCGCGCAATTGAATCATATCTTCAACAGTTTGGAACCGCCCACGGCGATTCGATTATTGATACTGATCTCACGCTTCGATATGGGCTCTCGGGTGTTACACTGTCCTGTCCAATCGATGCTCTTGTTCGGATCGGTGACAAGCCAGTCGCAATTCGGTATCGTTGGTCGCTTGATTCGGTTGCGTTTGCAAACTCCTATACGACGATCGATCGCCATACAAGCGGTCGCAGCTACATTCCATGGGCTGCAGGGAGCGTGATAACTGCCACTGCGACGATCGAAGCCCTCATTCACAACGATCGATTTGCATTCTCGGAGACGCCCGGATTTGCCTTTGTTGGCCTCACAGAGGAAACGACTGCTGGCGGTGATTCCAACTCATCAGTTCCGGTTGTCTCCGCAGCAGTACGGCGGCTTGATGAACACTACCAATCCGAGCACCGAAAAGCGCTTTCAGTGCTTGATAACACGTTAACGTGGATCACAAATCGTGCGTTCAATCCACAGGATCGGATTGATCAAATCCTCGACTCGGAGTGTGAGAGCTGTCCATATGCCGAATTTTGTTCGGAGTGGATCAACAATGAGGTGATGTTTCGATGACTACAGAACGCTCTGAAGAGACGACCAATTCCGACCTCGATGAAGAGTTTATCCTCAAAGGGAATCAGCCTGCAGTAGCAACTACAACGGCCGATCGAATTGTCGTTGACGCGGGTGCTGGAACGGGCAAGACAACGACGATGGTCGCTCGGATTGAGGCGCTTTTGGAGGCTGAGACCGTTACTCCCGACGAGATTCTTGTGTTAACGTTCGCAAATAAGGCGGCACATGGTGCGATTGATCGGCTCACCGATTCGCTCTCTGGAACAGACGCCTTCGATATTGATGCGTACACCTATCACTCGTTCTGTTACGGTATTCTTAGAGAGTACGCGTATGCCGTTGGTATGTCCCCTGACTTCGAACTGTTAACCGATGATAGACAGCGAGCGATAATCGGCTCAATTCATGATTCGCTCACATTCACTCATACAACTCCCGAGCGGGCAACCGCGGCTGACCTAACAAAGTTCATTGAGACATTCAGAAACGCAGGCATTGGACCGGATACGATCGAAGAGACGCTTCCGGATCCTGCGTTGGTGTCTCAACTTGCAACAATCGTTCGAGAACTCAAACAAACAGCGGATCAACAGTTTGGTGCCGACAGCGAGGGAAGCCTCGCATTCCGATCAAAAAACGGCCACCCAAGACTTGTGAAACGGCTGGAAAGATTCAAAAATGTGCTGTCCTACCAACGATCGTTGATTGACACCAGCGACCCGTTTGGTGAACACGTTCAGACGTATCTCTCACACTGTTTGTCGATCGTCGAGACGCTTATCACTGTACTTCCAGATAAGAATGATGATTGGTCACGGGTTCCATCTGGGCTGTTTGGAACGTGGAGCGGCGTTCATGGGGCTTCACTCAAAGACACCAAACAAACACCGATCAGCCGACTGGATTCGTTGTTGGAGCTGTTTGCAAGAGCACATACATTCTGTGCGGGCTACCGCCAGTATGAGCAGGTGCTCACGGAGCGTGATGCGATCGACTACGCTGGCTTAATTCGCCGTACAACCGAGTTATTGGAGAGCGATCTTGGAACGGATATCTGCGACCGGTACACACATATCTTCTGCGACGAGTTCCAGGATACCGATAGTGCGCAACTGTCACTCGTTGCGGCGCTTTCAGCCGACCAATCCGTCTTTGTGATCGGTGATGCTGACCAAGCAATATACGAATGGCGTGGTGCAGATCCAACAAACATCACTGATATTGCGTCTGTCTTTCCAACGATTGAGCCGATGGAACTGGATTTAAACTTCCGATCATACCAGCCGATCCTCGACCTCTCAAATGCACTTCCTGGAAGTACGAAAACGTTGCAGTCCACACGTGGTACGGCTCCAAACAGCGTCCTGACTGTCAGTGCAGACCGTGAGAAACCTATCCAAGCATCGCAAGTAAGCAGCACCGTCTCCAACCTGCTCACTGGGGGTTTTGAGGATATTGAGACGCATAACCTTGGTGACATTGCAATCTTAGTTCGGCAGAATTACGAGGCTGATCTCATCTGCGCCGCGCTCGCTGACGATAGTATTCCATATACTCGCTCCGGTGGGACACACGATTCAATGCCTGTTGGAATCACAACATTGCTTGCCTACCTTCGTGTGCTTGTTGACCCTACTGACGATCGGTCTCTCATTCGTGTGCTCAAACTTGTCTACCGGATTCCTGATTCAGATATTCGAATTCTAGCCCGACAGGGAGAGACTGTTATTGCTGGCCTTCGAGAAGCGGTTGATTCGCTCGCACATCCCGATCGAGCGACGCGTGCACTCAACGATATCACGGAACTTACTGAGCTACGGCGGAGTAGCTCTCTTTCGGCATTATATGGAACACTCTGTACGCAGACGAAAATCAAATGGACGTTCACCGATCGTGACAGAGCGCTGATTCCTGCGCTCGAATCTCGGATCGATGCGTTTTCCGAGACTGCAACCGATGGTCGTCTCACTGCTGGATTCATTCGATATTTGGATGATCCTGCTGCACTGGAGTCCGCTCGAACGCTGGATTCGGATGCTGGTGAAAAAAGCGAAAATGCGGTGGATGTTATGACTGTCCACCAGGCGAAGGGGCTTGATTTCCCAGTCGTGCTGCTCCCATTTTTAGGCCCCTCATGGGCACCGCCACCCAGCTTCAATCTCTGGCGTGATACGTCAGATTGGTCTGTGCTTGAACAGTTTTGTACGGGATCGCTTGCATCACCACTTATGGAATCACTTTCTGATACCGCCGCGGCAGAACAGTGGCGAGTGCTTCACGTTGCGATCACTCGTGCCCGCGATCGGCTTGTGCTCTTTGGAAACAGTGAGACGCACGCAACTGTGCACGCATCAGCGCTTGATCCGTTGCTCCCTACCGGCATTGGGTGGTCGCATGGTGGGGCGAGCGTTGATACGTGGGCTGCTGTCTCTGACGCGATCGAGTCCCTCACTCAAACCGAAGCAGTTGGGGCGGAAGCTGACACCGATCACCGTATCGCCACAGCAAAAACGGACCAAGAGGATCACAAACGTGCAGTCACCGATATCACTACTGCTGTCGAAGTAGCTCGAAAGCAGACGCCTGAACAAATAACATGGTATGATGGGTCAACCGTCTCCGCTGATCGAGCAATCAGCGAGATCCGATCGCTCACCCGATCGATCAAAGATGGAACGATCTCAATACACGACTCACAGACGGAAACCCGGTACAATGCTGTCCCATCACAAGTAACACGAAGCGATTCGCTTCCTCGAATCCACAGCCATACAGCTCTTGAAACGTTCGGTGACTGTTCACGAAAGCATTATCTCGACCATGTTGTGTATGGAATTTCGGATCCTGTTGCCACTGATTCAGAAACAGACGATTCGGTGCCGTGGCAGGAGGTCGGAACCCTCTTTCACCACGTCGCAGAGGATGCCTACTGGCGTTCGCTCACGACACAACCCCAATGGAACGATGCTTGTGATCGGCTCGCACGAGAACATGGGCTTCAATCGGCCGTTCCACACGCCAAGCAGTGTATCGAGCGATATTTCCAGAGTGAAGTCACGGAGTGGGAGCTAAAAGCCGTTGAAGTTCCATTCTCTCTTGACCATCTTGCAGAGAGATCAGGGGCGGATGCGGTTACTGGATACATTGATGCAGTTTACAAAAATATCGATGATGAATTGGTTGTACTTGATTACAAATCGACAGACGGTGATCGATCACTTGAAACGAGCTACCAGCTCGTACTGTATCTGTTAGCCGCCGATGCCAGGTTCTCAGAGCAGGTTGCTGGCGCTGGCTATCTCTCACTTGGAGCGTCCGGTCCAACATGTACTGTGTTCGACCGCCAGTCGCTCTTAGCACAAATCCCATCGCTGATGGAGCAGCTCTCGAAAGCGACCAATTCGACGTACTATTCGACGACACCTGGCACACACTGTCGGTACTGCCCACATCGATCGCTAGGTTGTGGACCGGCTGATGATGAACCGCTGTAATGCTTCCTTAACCCCTATTTGTTGTCAGAAAGTGTGGCATACACACTCCAAGATGCGTCTTCTGTGGGACGATCACTGGCTTTTCCATCAATGAGTACCCCAGTACCAGACGCGACAGTACCAACTACCGCTGCATCAGTTCCTGCCTCGGATAATTTCGCTGCTACCTTCTCCCCATCACCTGCTTCAGTTGTTATCAGCAGCGTCCCTGAACTAGTTGCAGTCCACGGATCCATATCCAGTGCCGTACAGACCTGTTTGACTGCAGGCTGCATTGGAATCGCCTCACGATCGACCCGAAACTGGACGCCTGCACTGGATGCCATTTCGTGAAACGCTCCGATAACCCCTCCTTCTGTTGCATCGTGCATCGCAGTTACGTTGCCGGCATCCCTCGCTACTGCTGTATCAGAGACGGTTTGGGTCCGCTCGAGCAGTGTTGACGCAGCGTTAATCATCTCCGCTGACAGTGGTATTTTTGATGGATACAGCGACGCAAACAGCCCAGTTGCTTCGACTGCAGGGCCTTTTGTAAGGACGATCTCATTTCCTGGTTTTGCACCGTCTGGCCGAATAATATCCGCATGTGCACCAACTGCCATTGCAGTTGCCGACCCAATCCATGGATACGTTGCACCAGGGTATCTCGCAGTGTGACCAGTGACAACTGCAATATCAAGCCGCTCACACTCTGCATGGATTGCGCTCCAGAATGTTGCAAACTCGGCATCTGTAATCTTGGTTGGTAACGCAAATGCGATCGAGAGATGCGACGGCGGTAATCCTGACACTGCAACATCAGAGAGCACAATATGTACGGCAAATCGCCCTGCACGATCGAAGCCAAGCTCCGGAAGCAACGAAATTGGATCTGTTGCAGTAACTACTGCAGCGCCATTGACATCAAAGACGCCGAAATCAACGCCGTGTGTTGGGCCGAGCGCGACGTCCGATCGCTCAGCACCTAATTGCGGCGCAATATGGGTGTGAAAGAATTGATCCGAGATTTTTCCGAGTGTCATTGGTGGCCGATATTTTCTCACACACGTGAAAATACCCTCTGGTTAGTGTCTGAAGATGGTAATCTCTTGTTCCGATGAGTAATGTCTCCTGAAATTTGTTCAATAGTGGCTAACAATAATGGTTCACGCCAGCCGTTAGGTTGGATGACTCGTATGTTTGAACTGACTGGATTCCAGCGTGACCTATTGTACGTAATCGCCGGCCTTGGTCGGCCATCCGGTCAAATGGTACGCAGAGAGATTGAAAAGCACGTTGATAATGTTAATCACGGACGGCTGTATCCGAATTTAGATACACTTGTTGAGTACGGACTCGTCGAGAAGGGCCGCCATGATCAGCGAACCAACTACTACGAGATCGCACCAGAGGGACGAGAGCTGATCTCAAAACGTCGTCGATGGGAAGATACGTACGTTTCACAGCCGATCGAAGAAACGCACTGATCGACACACCCCATCAATTTCCAATTTATTATACCGTAGACTCTCTGTGAGTGTCTACAAACCCAGACTATACTTTGAAGTTTAGCTGCGACGCCTGTTCACGAGGGTATTGATCGGATTCCTTCTACTGACTCCGTCACAACCGTATCAAATTTGTCACTCAGTGATTGGGTCATCGCTGCTGATTTTGATTCCACGGTGAGACGAACAACGGGCTCGGTTCGGCTTGGGCGAATAAGTGCCCATCCGGTACCGTTTTTTGTCCAGATCTTGATCCCATCGATCATCTCGATCGTTTCGTACGTATCTATAATTCTGTTCCGCACACGATCGAGGGCCAACTCTGCATCTTGTGTTGGATACTTATATCGTTTCAGCACATGGGTGTTGAATGGCTCAGTGAGCGTCGATAATCGCCCTTCTGAAGCTACTAGTGAGACAATATTACAGGCTGCAAAATGTGCATCAGAGCAGTTGATCTCAGTTGACCACATCATTGTTCCAGAGCTTTCTCCACCAAAGGCAGGTGTTTCGGTCTCCGTGAGTGCACTTGCAACAAATGAATCCCCAACTGGTGTGCGAATAACTTCTTGACCATATTTATTGGCGATTGTCTCAACCTGTGTACTTGCATTCACTGGAACGACAAGATCGTGTCCGGACGCAGCTGCTCGATCGCACAACAACGCAAGCAGTGTGTCACCAGAGACGTATGCTCCTGTTTCATCTACTACTGCGAGTCGATCCGCATCAGCATCATGTGCGATACCGATATCTGCGCCAATTGAAGGAACGACTTCTCTAAGCATCTTGCAATTCGCTTCAGTGGGCTCAATTTCACGTCCTGGGAACGTTCCGTCCGGCTGCCCATGAATCGTTGTAACACGACAACCAAGTGACGACAGGACGTCTGCTGTTACACGCCCTGCCCCGTTCCCGAGGTCGACGACAACAGAGAGATCGAAGTGTGGAAATTGTGATTGGAGATAATTGACATGCCGATCGCCAAACGTGGTAATCATGTTCTCGGTTCCTGGTGTGATCGGCCGATCAAGTGGTACACTTTGTCCATTAGCTCGGCGAAGGATTGAGCGATGCTCTGTCCTATCAAAAGGACGCCCTGTTGCTGTAAAAAACTTCAACCCGTTCTCCTCTTGGGGATTGTGTGACCCTGTTATCATTACCCCGACATCGGCATCAGTCCACTCAACAGCCCGTGCAAGTGTTGGCGAGGATTCAATACCAAGATAAATAACGTCAACACCTCGTTCGAGAAGTCCTGCAGCTAATCCATGCTCCAGTAGTATCCCTGTTCTTCGAGTATCTCGCCCTACGACTACTTTGTTGGAATCTGTCCCAACTGCTCGACCAAGGCGTAGTGCTGTCTGTGCAGTAATTGTTTCTCCGACTGGCCCTCGGACGCCATTCGTCCCGAACATACTGTACTCGCTCGTACTGGCCGGTTTAGTATTTACAACATACTGCTGTCTCCAGTGCTAACGCGACCTGTACTAAAAATAGGGACCTAGAACAGACAAACGAGCGAGGTACGTGCCGTTGATGTTCCGGTATGAACTCGCTACTGCAAATGTAGTCCGCTACTCACTATTTGTAATTATCCTGATCTCCTTGTCATTTGTCACTGTGATATCACATGATGCATACCCAAATGTGACTTGTGCATCTCCATCACCGTTCGTAATAATGGAATCAAGTGCATCGGGGTCGATCGTTCCTGCAAGCTGTGGCAATGCGAGTGGATCCGTCCCTATTATCTTAGCCACTGCAAGCACCACTGCTGTACTCGGTTTTTCTGTGCCACAGGATGTCTGATATCCTCCAACATGTGTTCGTTGTATCTGTGCAGCTACCCGTCCATCTCGTACTTTACTGTTCGTCACTGTTTCCCTCTTTGCTTGTTGTATCGTCTGAGTGTTGTCATTTCGCAAGCTGACAATACACCTGCTTTGGGCAACATATCCTTATTAATTTGATACTAATTAATACTACCGGTCATTGACCAATTTCTCCGATAAAAAGCGCTACGAGAGCAGTATACGCCACTTATGCTGCGGTTATTTTTAGTGATTTGTTAGAGAAATAACGGATCACGGACGTACGGGGCGTAAGCCCACGAGTTCAGTCGTTCACGAGACACAACACGTCTCGTTAGCCAACCAGAACTCGACACGTTCTGATGACCCTGGATGCATCCGCCCATGTCGAATCAACGAAACAAGCGGTGAAATGGTCCTTACGAACGCTCCAACCAACGTGGGGCTATTCCTCAGTGAGGGACACCCACAACTTTAATCGTAAAAGGAGTTACTCTACTGTAACGCTTTTTGCAAGATTTCGTGGTCGATCGATTGAGCGTCCAAGTGCAGACGCACAATGATATGCGATTAGTTGAAGTTGTACGTTGGTGAGAACTCCAGAGAGCTCAGGAGTGAGCGATGGAACGCCAATGTATTCATCACACACTCGGCGTGGGCCGTCCGCTTGGTCTGGTCCGATACCAATCACCGTCGCTCCACGAGATCGAACCTCATGTGCGTTACTCACTGTCTTTTCATCATGATCTCCAGTAAATACGACTAACACTGCACTTTCCGGGGTAATTAACGCAAGCGGGCCATGTTTTAGTTGTCCAGCAGCAAATCCTTCAGCATGCTCATACGTTATTTCCTTAAATTTTAACGCCCCTTCAAGTGCTACTGGATATCCGACACCCCGGCCGATGAAGAATCGGTTCGGGCGATTCACCAGCGTCTGTGCGACATACTCGCTGTCGGCTGTTGATAACACCGTATCGACTGCTGTTGGGAGCTCCGCGATCGAACTGAGCAGTGCCGAATTTGACGCTGTTTTTGAGCCAAGCGTTGGTGTTAGATATGCTGCAAGTAGTGATAGTGTCGCAACCTGTGACGAAAATGTCTTGGTTGCTGCAACGCCAATCTCCGGTCCTGCGTGAATATACACCGTCTTGTCGGCAATACGTTCAATTGACGATCCGACAACATTTGTCACTGCCAACGACCGTGCATCGGTCTCGTTTACACGGTGGATTGATTCGATTGTATCCGCAGTCTCACCGCTTTGTGTTATTGCAACGACAAGCGTTCGCTCATCGATCGCAGCAGGATACGACGAGAACTCGCCTGCTCTGTGCACGTGTGCTGGAATTCCTCGTGCGTTGAGAAGCTGACACCCATACAGTGCTGCATGATATGATGTCCCACACGCAACAAATTCAATCCGATCAATGTTTGCAAAGAATGACTGGTCGAGTTCTTCGAATACCACCGCATTCTCACTCGTTAGCCGTGGTTTAATAGCACTCGCAAGCGCGTCAGGCTGCTCGTGTATCTCTTTCAGCATATAATGGTCATAACCCTGTTTTTCTGCAGCCTCTGTTGACCATGTAATTGTGGTTGGTTCGAGACTCACACTCTTTCCGTCTCGGAACACTGTGTGTGTTTCCGGTTCAAGCACAGCAACATCTCCGTCTTCGAGATGAATGACCTCTTTTGTGTGTTCGAGGAACGCGGGTACATCGCTTGCAACGTATCTTGCAGAATCGTCAACCCCAATAACGAGTGGAGAGCCGTTCCGAGCAACATAGATCGCGTCGCGATGTGTCGTTACCATTGCAAGCGCATACTTGCCGTCGATTCGTTCAGTTACCTTCTGTAGTGCTGTGAGTGGATCAACGCCATCCTTGAGATGTTGTTCAACGAGATGGGGCACTACCTCTGTATCGGTCTCGCTCGTGAATTCATGCCCATTGTTTTGGAGCTCGGACTTTATTCCGTCGTAGTTTTCAATAATACCATTGTGTACGACGGCAACAGTTCCGGTACAGTCTGTGTGCGGGTGAGCGTTCTCATCCGTTGGCGCACCATGCGTACTCCATCGAGTATGACCAATACCCAACATCCCAACCGGTTCGTTTGCAGTAATCGATTGGCGAAGCCCATCGGTTTCTCCTGCTTGCTTTGCGACTGTCAATCCGTTTCCAGTCGCAACTGCAATACCTGCAGAGTCATATCCCCGATATTCGAGTTTACTGAGACTGTTCATCAACGTAGATGTGATATCTGCATTCGAAATACACCCTGTAATTCCACACATCCTAGGATCCTCCTGTTACCTTTGGGAGGCGTGTGCTACTCCCTGTGAGCGAAATAATAGATACGATTGATACTGTTGTTGTGCTGCATTTCACATGTCGTCTCATTGGAACATCACCGTCGCAGCTTTGCCTATTGTGGCGTGAGTGTGCGACAGGGTTATCTAAGCGACTGTAACAGGCTTTGTTATTCTTCGATTTGCTTGTCGCTCAACATGAATTGCTCAGCCTACTTAGCAGTATCCAGTTATATAAATAATGAGTACAGCAGTGAATGAACGTATCCAGTGCCTACGTATCTGCAACAGTCTGTACAACTGCTAGCGTACTTACTGCGATAATTGTCGCAGTAAACGCAATTGTCAACTGTACTGCAGCGGTTACAATCGAGACCGCAAAGAGTCCTCCTCCAATGATCGACGCACCAAGATAGTAGTACGGCCACCGAGACTGTTCAGTTGATTCAACGTCGAGGAACTTATACAGTTGTTCTGCATTCGGTCCGACATTTACTGTCCCTCTGTTATCATCAAAATCAATCACATCCGTGTCATTCATCTTTGGGAGATGACACTGGTAGAGACCGACATACACGCGTTTGCGCTCTTGTGATGTCAACGCAGTAATTGGCTTATCGTTTTCAATCGCCGCAATGTGCTCCGCAAGGTCGCTCAGTGTTGTTTGTCCGGGGTTTTCCTGTAAATACCGAAGTACGTGTCGCCGCCGCTCGTTCTTGAGAACCTCAAAAACGAGGTCAAGCGACAGTGTTGTAGCAACTTGTTCTGGCTCTGGTTGTGGTTCTGCAGTTGGGTTGCTGGGCGAATCGGCGCTCTCTTTCGATTTGGTTGGTGATATTTGTGTCGTCATAATCCAGTTACCTATGTTATTAAGTTCGGATATACGCCAGCGGGTGCCGATTCCAACAACGAACATCTCGACACAACTTGCCCACAGCTGTGAAGGTGACGTTTCCATGTACGTTGTTGTCGGTCGACATAATGTGTAATGAATATCACGAAGTAATAAATGTTGGCTTTTTTGCAATCAGTGACTATGCCGGTCTTCTGATCATTTGATTTCCAAAATTCCAACACATGCGTGTAGGATAGTATTAGATCGGCTATCGTCCGGCGATCATGAGCGTCCGTACCCATGCTGTGTGCCGAAGGTAGCCAACGCCATGCGACCCGTAATAGCTGCGTACACGCATCTAGAATGTGATAGTTTCTGACTTGCATTGGCATCTCGTGGCGTGACCAACCCTACCATGAGGAGACATATAAATATCCAGTATCGTTTACCACTCTTTTCTCTCGAAGCCTCTACTTACTAACTAGTAGCATTGATATTCTACCCATACTATATCAGCCTATTCTCAGCATGTTTTCACTGTGTTCTCGACAATAACCACCGTGAGGGCCCATTTTGGTACCGTCGCAGCCGTAATACTAGTATAACAAAGACCATTGCTCTACTGTTCTCTCGAAGATGACGTGCCCGTACTTAGCGTATCTCCGAGAAGGCGATAACAAGTCCTTTGATCACGAACGCCCGTTTTGTGGCGCAACTGAGAGTTTTGTCTCGCCAATGCAAGCTGACCTTTGTAATGACCGGTTCGATTTCCACCATACCACCCACTGTAGTATATATCAGGAGTATGAACGAAATACAGAGCTTGAAACACCGATTGATAGAATGGTTTCACCGATCGATGAATAGTATAATAGCCGTGCTACCATTTGCGAATCCATCGATGCTTGTTCATACTGAAAGCCCCCCACCTAGTACATTCTAATGAGAGCAAATACTATGGCATATACAGATTATCTCAACCGCGATAAGCTCATGCTCACCGTCGCGACAACTGGCGGAGTCCATGGAAAAGATGCTAACCCAAACCTCCCTGAACAGCCCGAAGAGATCGCAGAGCAGGTCCGAGAGTGTGAAAAGCTCGGTGCTGCAATCGTCCATGTCCACGGTCGAAGTGAGACTGGAGAGAACAACTCGGCCCGCCTGCAAGAGGTGAACGATGCGATCAGAGAGCGGTGTGACGACATTATTATCCAAAACACCACTGGTGGGCAGGCTGTCCTTGAAGAGAGAATAAAAGGGATACGGACCGATCCACTCCCTGAAATGGCATCACTTGATATGGGGCCGTTCAATCGTGATCGCCATATTATCACCGAGCACAATCGTCACAATATTGATCTCCTTGCCGAAGAGATGCAATCAAAAGGGATCAAACCAGAGCTTGAAGTATTCAATAACGGCCACCTGAACGAGGTATATCGGCTTATTGAGACTGGCTTGCTCGATGAACCATATTATATCAATATCATCTTCGGTGGCGGGACCTTTTCGATACCATCACCGAAGAATGTGCTTAATCTCGTTCAAAACCTTCCTGACAATTCGAAATTTAATCTCCTCGCAACCGGTCCACACCAGCTCCCACTAACCACAATGGGTATGATCCTTGGTGGTCACGTTCGTGTTGGAATGGAGGATAATCTTTACTTTAGACGTGGTGAACCTGTCAAAAGTAATGCTCAACTCGTCGAACGAGCTGCAAATATTGCATCAAATCTTGACCGAGAGCTGGCGACGCCTGACGAGGCACGAGAGATACTCGGCATGAAATAACCCACCGTTCATAACAGGACTGCTAACTGCTGATGTTGAAGTTGCTTGATTCACAAGCGCGTGCGATTGGTCGCCGAACGATCTCTACGTTCCCGATAGTCGAATCTTTGTTCCGAAACGTTCGGAGCGAATATTTGCGAACACACATCCACCTTCGAACAGCCTCTCGGAACTGCTTTCGAGCCGCGCCGATCGATCCGTTTGCGATCTATTGGGTCGACCCTGAGGAAATCAACTATGTCGCAACAGCCATCGAGTGGCCCCGATACGAACGCTTAGGTGTTGTCCTTGATGGAGACTGGGATGAGCCAGATATCAAGTTTACAGAAACAGATATCTACCAATCATTTAAGCGGCACTTCCAAGATGGAGTCCCGTGGGAAGACACCGAGTTCTTTGATCGCGTTGCATCATCGATCGCTCGTGGAAAAACTCCCTGGGGGTGTGACTCACAATCTGCGATCCACGACCGATGTGAACAGCTTGACGCACTGTACGCAAATATAGAGGCACATGGCTTCAAAACGCAAGCACAACTCATGGCTGATGAATCAGTTGACACTGCTGCAACAAATCGTACAACTGAATTTGAACGCTTTCTCTACGATGAGATCGCGATCGATATCGGCCGTGATGGATCGCTTCTATTCTCCGATGGTCGAAACCGACTGGCGATCGCAAAAATACTTGACGTTGATGAGATTCCGGTGGTTGTATTGCTCCGTCATGAAGGATGGCAATCGTTCCGAGACCAGATTGCGGTACACATTCATATGCACGGGAGTATGCCATCGATCGCCAACTCACACCCAGACTTAGCTTCGATCCACGATGAGCTTTCAGATTAACCGCTGATTTGGCTACTTGTAGGTACATCAACGCTCTCCCTGACCGCCTTTGCAACCGTTTCGATCGATCCAAATGGAATATCTTGATGGGTCGGCAGTACGAGCACCCGGTTTCGGAGCTCCCTTGTCCCTCTGATCGAAAATGCACGTTCAGCAGCGTAGACTATCGGCCAACTGAATACATCTGCTGGTAATCCCGTTTTTCGAACCGCGACGTATGCGTTATTCCGATCGGTGACGGTATTAAATTGCACCGCAACACCATACGGAGCGCAGCCATCGTACAGTTTTGGAGTCAATAGTATTGGATATCCATTCTCCGCCAGCAGCGCCCGAAGGCGGTCATACCGGCGACATCGCGCTGCAACTGTTTCCTTTGGGTCGGTTTGTGCAAGTCCGAGCTTTGAGATCACACCCGGGCCTGCGTTCTGCATTTGATCTGCCGGTGCGACTGCATCCACATCTCGAGTAAGCAGCTCTGTTGGTGGATGAGGGAATGATGGGATAACTCCTGTTTTTGAGATAACACCTCGTGCAGCTGCTCGAAGGACCCCACCTAGCTCGCTTGGCTCCGCAGTTGGTTGTGAAACATCATACGTTTGACTTACTACCAATCCCCCACTTGGAACACGCAATGTTTTGTGGAGTGAAAAAATCGCGAGATCTCCTCGCGACCCGAGCAATTGTCCATTACGATCGCGCCCAAACAACCCACGAGCACAGTCTTCGATTACGATTGTATCATGGGATTCCGCGAGTTCGAATAGGTGATCGACGTTCGGATCGCTAAAGCCAAAGTAGTGGACAACTACTATCACATCCGGTGGCGATTCAGCGAACTGCTCAGCAAGTTTCCCTGCTGGGAGCCGAAGGTCTTGATTGAGCGGATAGTACTCAACATCGAACCCCGCTGCTAGCGCCGCCCACACAACGCCACCAGGAATAAACGATGGTACGTACAGCACTGGTGCACTCTGTGTTGACTCCTCTGTGAGGTCACTGTATGCTTCGGTGAGAAATTGGTGGAGGCCAACGATCGACCGTGAAAATACTCTGCGCTTTCCCGCTGGTGTCCACGCATCGTCGAACAGCCATTCGGGATATCCTGGCGATCGAAACCGAAGCCAGCGGAGCTGGAACTGCGGCATTGACGTATAATACATATATTATTACGTGGATTCTGTAGCTCCAAGCAGCGACTGTAATCCTGTTTGAAGTTCAATTTGAGGCGTGTATCCGAGACCGTTTTCTGATCGGTGTAGATCAGCAACACTTTGTTGGATATCACCTGGACGAGGCTCTGTATAGACAATCTCTGATGACGATCCAACCAACGAAATAATCTCCTCTGCGAGATCTGCGATCGTTACTGATGTCCCAGTTCCAACATTGTATGCGCGACCGACTTCTTTGGTAAGTGCGGCAGCTGCGTTTGCCTGCACGACATCTGAAACATGGACGAAATCACGGCTTTGGCTTCCATCCCCATGGACTGTTATCGGCTCATTATTGACCGCTTGTCGTCTAAACACATCAATGACGCCGCTATATTCCGTACTCTGCCGTGGGCCATACACGTTGAAATATCGAAGCACAACAACTGGAATATCGTAACAGTCACCGAATACTCTGACATAGTGATCGGCCGCGAGCTTGTCAACACCATAGGGTGAGGATGGATTTGTCGGGTGCGATTCACTAATTGGGACGGTTTCTGCAGAACCATACACCGCACAGCTCGAAGCGAATACAAGTCGTGCATCGACTCTTTGGGCATATGAAAGGAGCGACAACGTTGCATCAACGTTTACATCATGGCTCACTTGCGGCGATCGATACGACTGTTCAACGCTTACAATGCCTGCTTGATGAAAAATAATGTCAACATCAGTTGGGAGAGCATTAATTGTATCCGCATCTCTCAAATCCCCGTGAATGAACGTTGCTTCTGTCGGAATGTTCGCAGTTGTCCCTGATGAACAGTTATCCACGACCGTGACATCGTTTGCATCAACAAACGCATCAGCAAGGTGACTGCCAATGAATCCTGCACCGCCAGTGATTACGATCTGTTTCCCCTGTACTGCAGCGACTGCATCTGACGAACCGGATTCAACAGCCCATGCTGGCTGCTGATCTTTTGACTCACTCATTGTCAACTATTCGGACAATGGCGGCTTTGTAATGGGATGCGTTCAGTTTACAGTGGCTGCCTACCTGAATCAAGGAGAGAGTCCCAGCCTTTAGGCTGGGCGTGAATCCGACACTCCATTTCATGAGCCACGTTCGATGCTTACTTTGGGGTATCCTCTCTCACTTTCTGTTCTCCTTCGAGGAGTAAGCCCTTCCACGTCAATCCACGGCGCTTCTTCAACTTTTTCAGTCGGTCGTACTGTTCGTCGTCGTCAAACTCGATGCGAATTGCGACCATATAGTATCACACGAACGGAATACTTATGTGCGTTACGGTACGACCAGTAGGTGATGAAGCGTGCCAATACGTTCGAGGTGGTTCCTCAGTCCGACGAGGACGAGGAGCTGCTACGTCGCCTGTTGGATGCTTCTGCTGCTCTCTGGAACGAGATCAACTACGAACGTCGACAGAACTACACCGACCCTACCGGCGACGTGTGGGGCATTAGTGAGTATCGTGGTCGCTATGGTGGTATTCTTGGTTCTTCAACAGTTCAACAGATTGACCGTAAGAACCGCGAATCGTGGAAGTCGTTCTTCGCACTTCAAAAGAAGGGTGAAGCCAACGGCAAACCCGGTTTCTGGGGGAACTCCGAAGATGGACGAGAACTCCGAACGTACATCCGAAACACGTCGTACTCTGTTGAGTGGGGCGAATACTCCCGACTCGAAATTCTGGTCGGTAAAGACCTGAAAGACGAGTACGGGCTGGGCCACCGTGAACGCTTCCGGCTCGAAGTCCGGGGCGAACCTAACTGGAAAGAATACGAGAAACAAGGTCGGTTAGAGTTGTACTATGACGAACAATCGGGCCAATTCAGGGCCTTTCAGCCAGTCACAATCAGCGAAGACCATTCTCGACTGGCACACCCACTGGCTTCCGAAGAAGCCGCCCTAGATATTGGTGCAAACAACCTTGTCGCCTGCACAACCACAACCGGCCAGCAATTCCTTTATGAAGGACGCGACCTGTTCAAGCGATTCCATGAAACCACACGAGAGATCGCCCGTCTGCAATCGCTGTTGGAAGATAGTCGATACAGTAGTCACCGTATCCGACAGCTGTACGACCGCCGGACGAAACGACGCGATCACGCCCAAGACGCGCTCGCACGCGACCTGATTGAACGATTGTACGATGAAGGTGTTTCGACAGTGTACGTGGGCGATTTGACCGATGTGTTGGAAACTCACTGGTCGGTCAAAACAAACGAGAAGACGCACAGCTTCTGGGCATTTCGAGCGTTCGTGAAACGATTGATGTATACTGCCGAAGAATACGGTATGTCAGTGGAGGTGCGATCTGAAGCATGGACGAGTCAGGAGTGTCCGAATTGTGGTTCGACAGAGGATACGACGCGGCACCGTGATACGTTGACGTGTCCGTGTGGCTTCGAGGGGCACGCTGACCTCACAGCGTCGGAGACGTTCCTTCGACGTCACCAGAACTCAAAGAGTTCTGGTTGGCGAACGAGACGCTTCGCGTCTCGTCAACGGCAGACGACAGTAACACGGTCGATGGCACGACCTGTATGCCTCAAGTGGGACGACCACAACTGGTCGGAGTTACCACGCTCTTTCCGTCTCAACGAGGAGCATACGAACCCGCAAGTTGCCTCCGTGGGTCGGTAAGCGATACCCCCAGCGTGAGGAAACCTCGCCGTTCACGGCGAGGAGGATGTCATTTGAGCTCTGTAGAGCATCGTTGACATTCTCCCACCCTGAAGGTCGTCAACGGAACGCATAGTACTCGTCTGATCGGTGTGTTTTCGTGTTCGACTGACGAATCTAACACCTGTACTCGAAGCGCGATCGAAAAAGCGTAATAGAACGCGTCTACGACCACTCTGTAGGTTATATTGCTGTCTCTCTCCGTTGCATCTTTGTATGTTAAATAGCTAGCATATTATTACATCTGATGACAAAAATATAACAATGGCACCTACGCCGAGAGTTGGACCGCACGAGAATGCAATCTCATCGCAGATTACAGTTCCAGACACGCTTTTGATTGCGTCACAGTTTGATTCCCTCCGTACTCCTGCCATCGTTGACCTATGCACTCCACACGACCCTGCGTCACTTGATATAATGTATGTAGCACTGACACAGTCACCAACTTCAGTTGTTAATTTATGGGAGACACATGTGGGAAAACAACCACGATCGTTTACCATTATTACGGCAAATCAGTATTTAAACGATCTCGATTCTACGGTGACCGCAGGAGAAATTCAGGCATCTGTTACGTATATCCGCTCTCCTGCTGACTTGACTGCGCTTGGAATCCAACTTACAAATGGGACACACAAGTGGAATACAGATAACACAAACGGCGTATTTTGTATTGATTCTATCACGCCCATTAAGGAGTTTTCAGGGCTTGTCGAGACGTTTGATTTCCTTCAAACTGTTGCCACAAAAGCAGCGATCCAGGAGTTCACAGTCATTTGTTTAATTGACCCTAATACAACGGACGTACCGACAATAGATACGCTCAAAGAACTATTTGACAGCGTTGTCAATATCGGAACCGCTGAAACAGATTGTATCGGCATACACCAACGACTACCTTGAGTATCGGAGCAGAGGGTGTTAAGATACTCTTGAATCTTTTCGATCGCTGGCTACTCCCACACCAAGGACTACAATCATAATTTTAGAAAAGAACAACTATCGCTTAATTTCTAACATATATTTTGAAATAATCTTATTCAAATTTCTTTAGTACTATCGCACGTCTAAATAGTTTAAAAACAGATATAAATGAACGATGCTACACTTCGGATCTCAAAGATGTAGGGTATATAAACCAGTAGTATAAATATAGATGTAGTAGATGTCGTTTGGTGATACACTCGAAATTCAGAACGTGGTTGGATCGACTGGAATTGGGTTTGAGCTCGCACTAGAGGAGCTCTCAACAGACCTCCCGGGATCAGATTATGATCCTGACAACTTCCCCGGACTTGTTTACCGGATGAACGACCCAAAAGCAACAACGCTTATCTTCCGATCGGGGAAGATTGTCTGCACGGGTTCAAAAAGCGCAGAATCACTCACCGAGTCTATCAACATTGTCTTTGATAAACTCGAAGCACTTGGCATCCCAGTCCCCGATGAACCGGATATTACAATCCAGAACATCGTCTCTTCGGCTGACCTTGGCGAGAGTCTTAACCTGAATGCGATGGCGATCGGCCTTGGGTTGGAAGATGTCGAGTACGAGCCTGAGCAGTTCCCAGGACTCGTCTACCGCCTCGATGACCCTGAAGTAGTTATTCTCTTGTTCGGATCCGGAAAAATTGTCGTCACCGGCGCTAAATCCCGAGAGAAGGCAATTGAAGGCGTCGAAGTCGTTGCAAGTCGAATCGCTGATCTTGGACTGCTCTCGATCGACTAACGAGAAACGGCCACTTACCGGATATTTCATGTGGAATACAATTCCCCTGTAGCGTGTCTCAGTAGACATACAAATACGTCTACAACATAATTGTAATATATTGACATTTTGTACACTTCACTGTGTCAAATTTTACACTTTGATATTTTGTACCGAATCTATATGAACCGATCTTGTATATTATATACAAGCCAATGAAAGATACTGGGTCGTGGGGTAGGAGGGGCAGACACACGTTATTTGAATTCATTACCAAAACACCCGATGGGACACGAGTGACAGATGGCTCTTTTGAGAAGCGTCATCGTATCGTACTATTTTCGATCGCTATTCAACTGCCAATTTTGTTCGCCATTAGCCGGTTTACTGGACTTGGGGCACTAACCGGCGTTGAATTTCCATCCATTCCGTTCTCACACTCCTTTGCTGGTGTTGGAGGTATCGCCGCTATTGCGACACTCGCCGCGGTTCCTTCGCTTTCTCGACGCACACGCTCGTTGCTTGCCTCATTTGGTTTTATGACTTGTGCTGCGGTGTTAGCATACTTTTGGGGCGGATTCATTGAAGCCCACTTTCTGTATTTTGTTGGTGTCGGGATCGTTGCTCTGTATGAAGATTGGGTTCCGTTTGCGGTCTCGATCCTCTATGTCGTTTTTCAACACAGCATCTTTGGTGTTGTCGGCGGCATTCACGTGTACAATCACCCCGCTGCGATGCAGCACCCGGTTGCGTGGGGAGTTATTCACGGTATCTTCGTTGCTGGACTCGCAATCGCCATCTTACTCCATTGGCAATCGCTCGAATCGACGCATTTAGATCTCGATGAGAGGGTTGCAGACATAGAAGCGCTTGAACAGAAACAAAAAGAGGTCGATGCCGCACGACAAGAAGCCGAAACACAACGAGCAAATGCTGCCCAACTGAACCAATCGCTCAGAGAAGAGGCAGCAATCATGGGTACCGCATTAACTGCAGTTGCGGATCGTGATCTAAGCAAAAACCCACCGACTGATAGTAATATCACTGCGATGCAGGAGGTTAGCAGTGCATATTTCCGAATGACTCGCGACCTCTCCGCTGTTGTAACTGATCTCCGATCGTTTGCTCAGAATGTCGAACAGACAACAGAAACAACGTACTCACGTGCGGATGCGCTTCAACACACGCAACACGAACACGCAGAAGATGTCCGATCGCTTTCTAATCAGCTTCGAACGCAAGCTGAGAAACTCGAAACAGCAAGTGATGAGATGAACAACCTCTCAGCCGTGATTGAGGAGATCGCTTCAAGTACCGAAGAAGTCTCTGTCGAGTCCACACGCGTTGCAGAGAACTCACAGGAAGCCAACAAACAGATTCAGACTGCAGTTACCGTTATGGATGACGTTGAACGCCGTGTTTCGACCGTAACTGAACTCATTGAAACAATGAGCGATCGGATGGACTCGGTTGAGAGCGCAACATCACTCATTGATGAGATTGCAGACCGTACGAATATCCTCGCTCTTAATGCATCTATTGAGGCTGCACGCGCAGGTGGTAATGGGAACAACGCAGGAGATGGATTTACCGTTGTTGCTGACGAGGTCAAAAATCTTGCAACTCAAACGCAACAGCACTCCGCAACAATCCAATCAGATATTGAGACCACTCTCTCGGATGTGTCTACCGTTCAGACGAATATCCAAACGCTGAGCAGCTCTATCACTGATAGTCGAAATACGGTCGTTGACACCGGTTCAATCTTTGAGGATGTTAACCGATCGATGTCAAACCTTGAAGCATCAACAAATGAAGTCTCGCGCGCAATTGACGAAGGTGCTGCAACGACTGAGGAAGTAACACAAGCCATTATGTCGGTTGCGGAGGGTGCCCGAACACTTGCAACAACTGGCGATCGCGTTGCTAATTCTTCCGAAGAGACTGCGATCGAAATTGGTAATATAAAGTCTGATCTGTCTGCCCTAGGTGAACAGACGACGACACTCCGGAAAGAACTGGATCAGTTTATTATTCGAGATTTAGCGGAGCTCAATCAGGTAAGCGATGACTCTAGTGCAACGATATCTCCCAAATAACAGAGTTTAAGAGATATTCACGGTATTTATTTGAAAAAAACGTACATACTACGGTGGTACTCAGTAGGTACTGCGATGATTCATAGACGTACTATACTATCTTCATATCCCTTCGCTGAGCTCGTTATCACCACGTTGGGTAGTATTCTCTTTCTTACTGCAATCTTCACCTCGCTTATTTATTCTGATCCTCTCATTCACTGGCTCTCACAACTATTCGTTAGCATTGGTATCCCAACAATACTCATCATAATTGGGTTCAAGATTGAACACCTAGAGTTTACAGCCTCTGAGCAGATTGAAGTGCTCAAGTGGACCGTTAGTGGGGTGTGTGTCTCAGGTTTGTTATCCTCTTTTATTATTATTCACCAAACTGTTGAGGGGACTATTCTCTCAGAGCCAGGGTATATTGTACTCGTCTGTGGATCTGTTGGAGCTGTTGCAGGTACTACCGCCGGAGTTACAGAGAATCAAGGAGAAAGCCCACGACTTGAGTCGTGGATGAATCCGACAACACACGACGCGAACCGTGAGCGATAGCCAGTTCGAGTCTCCCACGTTGATCCATACCTTTACAGACCAACATTTCGTACTACTGATTGATGAAGCGAGCCAACCAGTTCGATGTTCACCCGCGCTCTACGAACGGGCGTGAGGTGTTCGTTCGTTGGTTGGATGCTTCTGCGAGTCTCTGGAACGAGACAAACTACGCTCGCCGCCAAGCCTTCCTCGAAGACAACGAAACCGTCTGGGATGCTGATACCGGCAGTCTTGAAGGCAAATACAAAGCCGTCCTCAGCAGTTCGGTTGCCCAGCAAATCATCCGCAAGAACTCCGAAGCGTGGCGGTCGTTCTTTTCTAGCAATGAGAAATACTACGCTGGAATACTCGGTGAGAAACCATCGCCACCGGGGTACTGGGGCAATGAAGAAGATGGACGAGTGCTTCGCACCTACGTTCGCAACGACCAGTACACCATCGAGTACGGGAATCGCTCCCGTCTCGAAATCCCGATTGGTTCCGAACTCAAAGACGAACTCGGATTAAATCGGAATCAGCGTCTTCGCGTTGAACTATCGGGCGACCCGAAGTGGAGCGGCGAGCAGAACCGACTTGAAATTGTGTACGACGAAACCGCTGACACGTTCAGGGCCTTTCAACCAGTCACTATAGACCGTTCTCGACTGGACTCACCACTGGCTTCAGAAGAAGCCGTCACCAGAAATCCTCGATTTCTGGTTGCCCATCAGACTCTGTCTGATGACCGCTCTGGACGTTGGCGCGAACAACCTCGTCGCCTGCACGACAACGATCGGCTCTCAATTCCTGTACGAAGGACGTGACCTGTTCGAGCAGTTCCGTAAAACCACGGAACGAATCGCACACTACCAGTCGCTACTCGAAAACCAGCGAAAGACCAGCAAGCGCATCGACCGATTGTATCGAAAGCGCACGAATCGCCGCGACCACGCGCAAGACAGTCTTGTTCGTGACCTCGTGGAACGCTTGCACGACGAAGGTGTTTCGACGTTGTATGTCGGAGACATCAAGGGTGTTCTCTCAACGCATTGGTCGCCGGTTGTGAATGAGAAAACGCACAACTTCTGGGCTTTCAGACGATTCATCAACCGCCTCGAAGACGTATGTGAAGAGTATGGAACCACGGTTGAAGAAGAATCCGAGGCGTGGACAAGTCAGGAGTGCCCTGGGTGTGGCGAGCGAGAAGAAACAGTTCGTCATGAGGATTCGTTGACGTGTACGTGTGGGTTTGAGGGGCACGCCGACCTTGGAGCGTCAGAATCGTTCCTAAGACAGCAGAACAACAAAATAGGGCCGATGGCACGGCCCGTGTACCTCAAGTGGAACAATCACAACTGGCGGGAACACCATAGCCCGCCATCCATTGCGGTGGAAACAACGGCCAACAAGGAGTACACAAACCAGAGTACCACATCGAGTGGGAATGTCGCTCTTGGGGACTCAGACGACTGAGACTCCCACGAGAGGAATCCCACGACTTCAGTCGTGGGTGGATGTCAAAAACGCTAAATCACTTCAACATATCCGTTTTATTGATTCCCAAACTGCTGATGCGGATGATACAGCTGACTCCTTTGTAGATCGGGGTGATATAGCACAATCTACACTGTCAACTGTTTTTTCTGACACTGATCGACAAGCGATTTTACGATATTTTGTTTATTCTGGCCGTCAAGCAGCACAAATTAGCGAACTGGTGGAGTATCTGATACCACATACCCAAGATGAGATACAGCCAACTGATACAGACTACATGTTTCTTCATGGACAGTACACTGCAGCGCTATACAATGAGCATATCCCCAAACTCGAAGCGGTTGATATCATTACATACCATCATCCAACGGCCACAATAACGTACCAACTGGACCGATTCGATGAATTGGAGGTCATCCGCATAATTCAATCACTAAGTACAGACTCGTTTTTCACCTCATTTTGATCTACTGACTTTATTTTAAGTGATAGACAGTAGACCTTTGTATTCGTACTGTCTCATTTTTATAATGAGTTCTATCCGTCCATCTGAATTGGACGATCGCCGAAACGCAGATGATGAACTGTTTATTCTCGATATCCGGCCATCGACTGATTTTCAACGTTCGTCTATCGAAGGTAGCTACAACATTCCAGTGTATAACGCACTACGAAAAGGCGATGAATCACCGCTTCGAGACGAACTTTCAGCAATTCCGCGCGATATAGAAATTATTGTTGTCTGTAAGATGGGCATTGTTGCAAAACGCGCCACCGAAGTGCTCACAACCGAAGGATACGATGCATCAACACTCAAAGGAGGGATGAGTGGCTGGTCAGGATACAATCGTGGCTCGATCGGCTACAAACTCCGATCGTTCTTTTGGAATTGACAATCGCATCTGAGCGCCTCATTCTTACTCGGCGGGGTGAGGAGCAAATACGAATCGAGCACCACCAGCACTCCCAGTTGTTACGTCTACATTCCACTCATGTGCGGTTGCGATTTCGTTGACGATCGCTAACCCAAACCCAGTGTTTTCTGGCTTTGTCGAAAAGCCAATCTCAAAGATATCATCGACGAGGTCACGTGGAATTCCAACACCTGTATCTTCGACGTAGAAGCTGTCTGTCTCCGGTATGTCGCCTACTGTTATTGTTACTGGCTGGGTATTGTGTTCGATTGCATTTCGGAACAGGTTCTCTAACAGCTGTTGTAACCGTCCAATATCCGCAGTAATAGTTCGGTCTGTTTCGATCTGTAAGTTCGCATCCCCAGTTACGACTGCATCCCATGCAGTTTGACAGACCTTTGGGATGGAAACGACCTGTGTCGCCCCAATCTCTGTCCCATCCTGTGCAAGTTGGAGTAAATCTTCAATGAGTGTATTCATCCGTTCAACCGCAACCTGGATCTGGTCTATATGCTCACTCTCACAGTCATCGCTGAGCAATTCTATCCTTCCCATTGCAACGTTTAATGGCCCTCGAAGATCGTGGGAAACGACGCTCGCAAACTGACCCAGTCGCTTATTTTGCTCTTTGAGCTTTCTGTGTTGCTCTTTTTGTTTGGTGATCTCCCGGACAGTAACCAACACCCCATTAACCGGGTCTTCGTTCAAATAGTTTTGTGCCTTACTTTCGAACCAACACCAGTTCCCAGAGGCGTCCTGAACTCGATACTCTGCTGTGACGATTGTTTCGGTATCTTCGAACAGCTGTTGAAACCGTTCGATTACTGTCTCAATATCATCCGGGTGGATGTATTCTGTCGGGTGTTTTCCAGTAACATCAATTGGCCGAAAGGCTGCTGCGTCAGAAATTGGGCTTTGGTACTGGACATTCATTGACGCCTCGAGAACGAGCATGAAATCTGGGGTGTTCTCGACAAAGAATCTGAACTGTTCAAGCTCCCTTTCACGCTCTTTTCGATCGGTTATATCTGAGAAAATTGTAATAAATGCACCCTCTCGTGGTGAAAACACAGACACATCATAATGTCTGTTCAGTGCCGTTGAGTACTCTTCAAATGAAACACTCGATCCCGTAAGGGCCACCTCTCCAAAAATCTCAATAAACGGATCATTTTCAAGTCCATCTATTGTCTCCGTCCCGCGACGCCCGATAATCTCCTCTGCAGCCACCTCCATAATCTCCTCAAACCGTTCATTGACTTGTAAATACGTGTAGTCGATCGGTTCACCATTCTCATCCGTAACGATCTCTTTGAATGCAATTGCTTGCAGTGACTGTTCGAATAACCCTTCCAGAAGTTGCTGGTTCTCTTGCTGTCTGGTGACGTCGGTATAGACCCACAAATTTGCACAGCCATTTGGGAGTTCATACGGTACATAATCACGCTCGATCGTTCGACCATCAACGAGTGTGAATGTTTCACCCTCGACTGGTTCCGTCACTTGTAATCGTTCATCAATTGATCGAATAAACCGATCCGGATCTTTGAACTCGTTTTTAAGTTTATTTGCAATATCCGGACAGTATGCACCAATGAAGGTCTGTTTGGATTCAGTAACTTCAAATATCTCCAGTAGTTCCTGGTTCACCGCAAGAACCTCTCTCGACTGATCTTCGACGAGTACACCTACCGGAAGGTTCTCAATAAGCGTTTCAAAAACCGCTTGTTGTTCTGTGATCTGTGATTCCGCACGGCACTGTGCTGTTGCGTGCTCAATTCTATTGGCAAGGAGCTCATACTGTTCTGTCGCGGTTTGTTTCTGTAAATAGTCAGTTACACCCGCTGATATTGCTTCGCTTGCAACCTCTTCGCTCCCTTTTCCAGTAAATAAAATAAATGGGAGATCAGGATGATTCTGCCGAACCTGTTTCAAAAATTCGATTCCATTGAGCATCGGCATATCATAATCGGAGACGATACAGTCGATGGCATTCTCCTCTATCGTCGAAATTGCATTTTTTGCTGATGTTTCCGTTGTCACTGTGATTCGATCGCTATGACGGTTGAGGAATATCGATGCCATCTCAATAAATGTCGGATCGTCATCAACATGTAACACGTGAATATCCTGATCCATGATATGTGTCTCTTATAGACTGTCAGACAGCATGGTAAATAATAGTGCTATGGTTTCGTTTTGATTGCTTCTTGTTGTATCGTCGGCTGTTCGATGACAAATGAGAGAAGCCGATCAGCATACGATGCAAATGGTGGGCACATAACTCCAGCATCTTCGAGCACAGGTCGTGTTTTTGGGTTTGCGTATCGGGTCGGATGATCCAAATAATCAATCGTTGCAGGCTCTGCGGGGAGCTGCAACCGTTTGAGCACGCTCATCACCAATTTTGCTGTTCGTTTCGATGTCGGTGCCGGTATCACTCTGTGTCCAGTTTCGGTTGCGATTGTCGAAACAAACTCCGGGACGGAAAGTGGATGTGGGTCACAGAGCTGATATACATTACCACACGTATCTGCGCTCGAACGTAGCGCATCGATCGCATCAATGACGAAATCCTGTGGAACAACATTGAGCTCTGCAGCAGTACTTTTTGGGAGCTTTGTGATAACTGAACACCAACGTGGTTGACGTAGCAGTAACCGAATTAGATAGTATGGTCCATCATATTTCCCAGTTACGCCTGTTTTGCTATCCCCAACGACGATTGAAGGTCGATAGATCGTTGCCGGAAATCCGTCGTCCATTTTTTCTTGGACACGTACTTCGGCTTCATACTTGCTCCACTCGTAGTAATTATTGAACTGCTGGCCCTCTTTCAGGTGTGATTCAGTAAAGACACCATCGTATCTACCGCTTACGTAACACGTGCTTACGTAGTGGAACCGATCGACACCAAGTTGTGCTGCAACACTGAGAACGTGTTCCGTCCCACGAATATTGACCGCCCTTGCAATGTCTGGATCCACTGCCAAATCATATACTGCTGCAAGATGGTATAGCTCTGAGACGGCTGTTAGTTCGGGTAGCACATCCGAAAGTCCCAGCTCTGGGCGTGTGATATCCCCCTCGTATAGTTGTATTGCATCTCGGTCGCTCGTAATCTCTTGAGCGCGTTTCTCTGCACGTCCTCGATAAGCTGGTTGGATAAGACAGGCAATCGGTCCATCTCCGTGATCGATGAGGCGCTCAACAAGGGCTGACCCAAGAAATCCAGGAAACCCAGTCAGTAAGACCGTTGGTTGAGGAGACCTTGACTCTATACTCATCGAAGCCTCCTGTGGGACCCCATCTGTTTACTAAGGCTCTGTATGCGCCGCTGTATCCGTGTGAGTGCAATCAACCCGTGTATGTACCACGCGTTCGGGAGAAACGCTGGTGCCGTAATGGGACCCACCTGAGACGTTGCTACTGTCTTTGGTTCCATGAATCGATGGAGGCCTTCTGGTCCGTGTCGCCGTCCTAATCCGGAGTGTTTGACGCCACCCATTGGTGTGTCGACTGCAGCCCAGCCAGCAATATAGCCATCGTTGATGCACACTGTTCCACAGTCAAGCTGACTGGCGACCGTCTGGGCACGGTCCTGGTTTTTACTCCATACGCTTGCGTTTAGTCCATACATCGAATCGTTTGCTTTGGTAATTGCTTCAGTGACACCAGAGACAGAATATACCGATACGACTGGACCGAATGTCTCCTCAGTCGCAACCTGCATCGTTTCAGTCACGTTTGTGAGCACGGTTGGTTCATAACAGAAGGGCCCAATATCCGTTCGTCTCCGTCCCCCTGTCAGAACCTCTGCACCATGTGTTACCGCATCTGAGACGTGTGATTCGACTCGATCGAGCTGTTTTTGATTAATCAACGATCCCATCTCGGCGTCGAATGTTGTCTCCGTCCCAAGTGTAAGCCGCCTTGTTGCTCCAATAAACTCGCTTATGAACGAATCAAAGACCGACTCATCAACATAGAGTCGCTCCGTAGACAGACACAGCTGGCCTGCATTTGTAAAACACGCTTGGACAGCACCGCGGGCCGCCGTCTCTATATCTGCATCATCAAGCACAATCAGTGGGTTCTTTCCACCCAACTCAAGTGAGCAGTCAATGAGGTTTTCACCTGCACGCGCTGCAACAACCCGGCCGGTTTCCGTGCTTCCTGTAAACGTAATGTAATCTACCGTATCGATTAATTTCGACCCGACGACGGCCCCCTCACCGGTTACGACTTGGAAAACGTCGTCTGGAAGCCCTGCCTCAGTGAGTAGCTCACACAGTGCAAGTGCGATAAACGGTGTCTTTTCATCCGGTTTGAGCACAATCGTATTTCCGCCAATGAGCGCCGCAACAGCATCCGTCACCGAGAGTGTCAGTGGGTAGTTCCACGGTGAAATCACCCCCACAACGCCAACTGGTTCATATACTACTTTTGCAGTCGTTGCTGGTGGCAGTGCCCCGCGACGAACTGTTGGCGTGAGTTCATCCGTCACACTCTCTGCATAGTACGAGCACGTCTGAGGGACATCAAGTAGTTCCTCAACCGCATCGGTTCGCGATTTCCCGGTTTCTACCTGCACCAAATCCAGTAGCCATTTTTGTCGTTCAAGCACAAGATCAGCAAACCGGTTTATGATTGCACTCCGCTCCGATATTGAGGTCTGTTTCCACGATTTTTGGGCTCTTCGGCTTCGTTCAACAGCACGCCCAACTGATGCTTTCGAACAGTTTGGAACTGCGCCGATCGATTCATTTGTTGCTGGTGCAACTACGTCGATCGTTTCCGACTCAGGTGTGCGAACCAGAGCCGCAAGGTGCTGAAGGGAACGTGTATCAACTGTGGTTGTCGAAAGCACACGTGGCTCTGTGTCTGAGGAGGACATTTCGTATCTATCTGTATATTTTCCCGACTTACCGTATAGTTACACGATTTTCCGATGTGAGAACGGAACTACAGTTCACGCCGTGTTTGGGTCGTGGTTCACTCGATTGAGATTGCTGTAAGAAACACATCTTCTCGCGGCCGATCGATGTCATCAGTTTCGACCGAACCGATGTTGTTGACGACGTCCATTCCGTCAGTCACACGGCCAAAGACGGCATGTCGATCGTCAAGATGTGGCTGTTCACCTAGTGTGATAAAGAACTGTGAGCCATTTGTATCCGGGCCTGAATTTGCCATACTGAGTACACCAGGGCCATCATGCCGGAGCGATTCGTGGAACTCATCTTCGAACCGATAGCCTGGCCCACCACGGCCAGTTCCAGTCGGATCACCTGTCTGTATCATAAATCCATCAATGACGCGGTGAAAGAGCACATCGGTGTAGAGTGGCTCCTCGGATATTTCTTCGCCAGTCTCGGGATCGATCCACGCCTGTCTACCGGTTGCAAGGCCAACAAAATTGTTCACTGTGTTCGGCACCCGGTCGTGGTATAGTTCGATCGAGATGTCGCCCATCGTCGTCTCTATCACTGCATCGATTGAGTCAGTCTGTGTCCCTGTCGGGTTCGCTGCTGCTGTATCGTCTGAGTCTGGTACCTCCTCCGTTGGTGAACTGGCAGCTGATTCCGATTGTCCTCCAAGACAGCCAGAGGCAAACAGTATACCACCCGAAGCAAGTCCTACGAGAAGCGTCCGGCGATCTGTGGATTTTACGGAGGTCACAATAGAAGCTATTTCACAGCGATAGAATATGACTGTATGGTCTTGCGGCGGCTGCACACAGCAAACGAGGTGTTTTATTTTGTACCTGAGATGAGTGTGTATGTCAACTAGACCGTTTGTTATTGTTGGTGGAGATGCTGCCGGGTTAAGTGCTGCAAGCAAGTGCAAGCGCGAGGAACCAGATCGCGATGTGATCGTTTTTGAAAAAGGAAATTGGATCTCATACGCCCATTGCGGACTTCCGTATTTTATTGGGGGCGTTGTTGACTCGCTTTCGGACCTTCTCTCACTCTCGCCGACACAAGTCAGAGAGCGTGGAATCGATCTCCGCCGAAATCATGAAGTGATCGCGGTTAACCCAGCAGAACAAACGGTAACTGTTCGCTGCGAAAAGACGACGTTCGAACAGCCATTTGGCGATCTTCTCATTGGAACCGGTGCTCGACCCGTTTCTGGACCGTTTGATCTTTCAACGCTTGATGGCGTGTTTACGGTGCATGGGATCGATAGTGCCGCAGCGATCGATGCGTATCTATCTGATCCGGAGGCGTATGATGAATCTACGCTTGGAGAAGGGCCGGTTGATCGCGATCAAATTACTCATAATCGACAGTTTTCGTCTCCACATACGGCAGCGATCGTTGGCGGTGGCTATGTTGGCGTTGAGATGGCTGAAGCGCTCATCGAACGTGGACTTGATGTACACCTGTTTCAGCGTTCGGGGCATATTCTCCCACCGTTTGGCGACTCGATCGCAGCTGTTGTTGAGCCGCATCTACGTTCAAAAGGTGTTCACGTCCACACAAACACACCTGTCACCAGGCTTGTTGGTGATGACGATGGCCGGGTTAGTGGCGTCCAGACTGCCTCGGAAACAATCGATGCGCAGCTTGTTATTGTTGGCGTTGGGATCCGTCCGAATACCGATCTTCTCTCCGAGACCGAGATCTCGATTGGCGAAGGCAGTGCGATCCGGACCGACGAATACGGGCGTACGTCACTCCAGAATATCTACGCGGCTGGTGATGTTGCAACATCAACGCACACCGTTACTGGTGAGGAGACGTGGGTTCCGCTCGGCCTTACCGCAAATAGAGCAGGGCGAGCGATTGGAACAACCGTTGCCGGTACGGAAACGTCGGTTGGTGAGATTGCAGGGACTGCAGTGTTGAAAGCGTTTGATTTGGAGTGTGGTCGAACCGGAATTATTGACAAAGATGATGCGCGAAATCATGGATTCGACCCAATTTCGGCGACAATTACTGCGGGCTCTCGATCGGGCTACTACCCTGGAAACTCCGAGACTACGGTTACATTGGTCTGTGATCAACAGACAGAGCGGCTTCTTGGTGGTGCGATTGTTGGCTCCGATCGCGCAGCCGTCCGCATCAATACGATCGCAACCGCGTTACAAGCAGATCGTACCGTTTCCGACGTTGAGCAGCTTGATCTTGCGTATGCTCCACCGTTTAGCCCGGTGTGGGACCCAATTCTTGTCGCGGCAAAAGTTCTTAACGGCAAACTCTGACACACATCGGGTCGCTTTTGAAATATCTTGTTTGGATCCTGAGTATGCTCTCTAAAGAAACAGCGAGAGTTCCACGGGTCACCTGACCCGTGGTCGTTTACACCATTACGGAGATATCTCTGTAATAGAGCTAACTGGACCCCCAAAATGCTCATAACTCGGCTTCCTAACCAGTTTGATTTAAATATTCAAAGTCTGTATATTTACATGTGAGCTCAGTAGAGTCTAGCTCTCAGTTTCGAGTATCTGTCAACAATTTGGGTGGAATTGATTCAACTGTTGTTGAACTCGGAAGTGGGGTAAACGTTTTATCGGGCAGGAACGCAACCAATCGAACATCGTTTCTTCGGTCAATTATGGGTGCATTGGGCAGCGATCGTGTATCGCTAAAGGCAGATTCCGAGGAAGGATCCGTCGAACTCGCGCTCGATGGTGAAACCTACACACGGACGCTGGAACGCCGAAACGACGTCGTCGTTCGCTCTGGTGAGCCATATCTTGATGATTCAACCGTTGCTGATCTATTCGCGTTCTTGCTTGAATCAAACGAAGCAAGACAAGCAGTTGCCCGCGGTGATGACCTTCGGGAACTCATCATGCGTCCGATCGACACAGAACAGATCCGGACAGAGATTGAACGGGTTCGATCGGATCGAAAACGCATTGATAACGAGATCGAACGGATCAAATCGCTCAAATCCAAACTTCCAACACTTGAATCTCGACGAGGTGATCTTCGCGAACAGATTGCTGAAGTTGAGGCTGAACTCGAGACAAAACGAAACGCACTGGACGAATCTGAAAATAAGAACTCTGATGACTCAGACCAGTCGCAAAAGCGCGAACAAAAGCTCAGTGAGCTTCAATCAGCGCAATCACAGCTTGAGAATACCCGGTTCCAGATTGAAACTGAAACAGAGAGTATCGAGACACTACAAGCAGAGATCGAATCGCTCCATGAGGAGTTAGAATCGTTGCCGGACACAATCGATATTGACCCGGCTGCGATCGATGCAGAGTTGGACCAACTCCGCGAGAAACAGTCATCACTAAACGCAAACACGACACAACTACAGAGCATCATCCAGTTCAACGAAGAGATGCTCAATGGAACGAACGCAGAGATTGCGGCCGCTCTCCGCGAGGATGAGTCTCAATCTGTCACTGATCAGCTCCTCGCTGACACAGACAGTGTCATTTGTTGGACCTGTGGAAGCGAGGTTGAGACAACGCAGATCGAATCCACAATCGACTCGCTCCGTAATCTTCGCAAACAGAAACTATCTGAGCGATCGAAGATCAAATCGAAGATCAGTGACCTCAAAACGAAACGACAGGACGCACAAAAGAAATCACAGCGGAAGTCATCCGTCTCTCGGCAGATCGACCGCGCCGAACGTGAGATCGAAGAACGGAAAGAGCGGCTTCAATCGCTCAAAGACCGTCGCACGGAACTTGCAACCCAAGCGGAAACGCTCGAAGACGAAATCGAGACGCTCGCTGCTGCGGAGGAGAACGAAACGCTTGATCAGCACAAAGCGGTGACGAAACTTGAGCTTCAGCTTGATCGACTCACTGATAATCTAACCGCCCTCGAACGTGAGATTGAAGAGACTGAAACGGAGATTGATGGGCTCAGTCAACTCGAAGACGACCGAGAGGACGCAACGGAACGACTTGCTGAGCTCCGAACCAAGATCGAATCGATCGAGAGACAGTCCGTTGACGCATTCAATACGCATATGGAATCCGTGCTGGATATCTTAGGGTACGAAAATATCGAACGGATCTGGATCGAACGGACTGAAAAAACGGTTCGAGAAGGCCGTCGCAAAGTTGATCGATCAGTATTTACGCTGCACATCGTTCGTCAGAATGAGAACGGTGCTGCCTATGAGGATACGATTGATCACCTAAGCGAAAGCGAGCGGGAGGTGACTGGGCTCGTCTTCGCCTTGGCTGGCTATCTTGTCCATGACGTCCATGAGACTGTGCCGATTATGATCCTCGACTCGCTTGAGGCGATTGACTCAAATCGGATTGCACAACTGATAGAGTATTTTGAGGCATACGCTGATACAATCGTTGTTGCGCTCCTGCCTGAGGATGCGGAAGCGCTTGATTCGGGCTACAACTACGTCGAAGCAATATAGCGCTCACCAGTTTGACTCTGACGCCGTTTTCACTACCTTAGCGAGAACGATGCGCTGCTCTCACTTATGTTGAATAGGTAGCTATTGTTAGATAGGTACCTATTATAAAATTGGTTATGTGATCCCTTGTACACTGTTCTTTAGCTTTGTGAGACCAACGTTCAGAGTCGTTCCCTTTGAAGCCGATCGGTCAGTGCATCAAGATGGCCGTGGCCAACGACTGCGACAATTGACTCTGCATCTTTCGAGAGCGACATCAGGCGTGCTGCCATATGCTCATCACGGGTTACGTCACGAACATGCGCTGCACGCGGTGGTTCAAGAGCGTTCATAACCGCTTGTGCACGTTGTATCTGTCGCATCTCGTCAGCCGCTTGTACAGTCGGATCATCGTCTGCTGTTGTTTCGTACGAAATTTGATTCTCTATGGGCCCGCTGTCGGCTGTCTGGCTTGTTAACAGGCCATATGTTGCGTATCGAAGTGTCGTTTTTGACATCGAAAACAGGTTTCCGAGCACATTCCGTGTTGTGCCTACTGAAGTCCGATCTTCGTGCAACTGTCTGAGCAACCGGTACACAAATCGACACGATGGCCCATCGATACCGACTACATTTGTCGTCTCTGCGGCTTGTATTGCCGAACTCATCTCGCCGCCATACGCTGGTGGTGTCTGGGTGTCATCTGCATACCTCCGGAAGAGTGAGAGTGCAAGCGGTGGTAATTCAACCGCGAGGAGATCGGGTTGATTCATCGTGAGGTACGATCGGACCCGATACTTGCTTGCAGGATGATCGTGAACGACACCGATCAGTGTGATACGTCCGGTTTGCGTCTCTAGTTCTCGGATGTGATCGCCCGTTACTCGTGGATCTGTCGCTGTTGTTTTTTCAGTCATTGTGCCCGGTCTGTTTCTTTTTATTTGAGCCCCAGTTGCCCGAGTGGAGTTATCTTCGCTAGTTGGAGATGTATAATAAGCTTTGTTTACCACCGGTCCATTCCGTATTTCCAATAGGTCCGTTGATCATCACGTTTCGTTCAGTCGTGCAAACACGTATGGGGCTTGAGACTATACTGAAAATATGGTTGCTGTAGGCGATCGTGCACCGGATTTCACCCTGCCACTTGCAGGCGGAGACGCATATAATGATCTTACTGAGTTTCAACTATCTGCAGCACTTGGGGACGGGCCGATCGTGCTCGCATTCTATCCTGCTGCGTTTACTAGCGGTTGTACCGAAGAGATGTGCGCGTTCCGAGACGCAATGGCGCAGTTCAATGAACTCAATGCTACAGTGTACGGTATTAGCGTTGATCTCCCGTTTGCACAGAATATCTGGATTCAATCAGAGTCGTTGAACTTTCCGATGCTCTCGGATTGGGACCACGAGGTGATCAATAAATACGATGTTGTTCAAGAAGACATGTATGGGATGATTGAAGTCGCACAGCGGAGCATCTTCATTCTTGATTCGGATGGAACGGTTGTGTACAAATGGGTTCGAGACAGCGGCAATCCGGAGTTTGAACCGTTCATATCGGAGCTTCGGGAGGAGGTTGCAACACTCACAAAGTAAGGTTACCGAGCCACAACACTCTTCATGGCTCCCTTCGGTGGTAGGTGTGTTAGCTATGCCGGAGAAACAGACGACACCTGAGTGGGACTTTTCTGAGCGGGATATCCATATCCTCCGAGAGCTTTCTCGGGATCCACAGCTCTCCTCTCGTGAACTTCGTGATATATTGGATGAGAAGTATGGAATCAGCGTCTCTCACGTAACAGTTAGTGAATCAATCAGACGAATGCGTGATCATGACGTGTTTCGTGAGGCAATCGTCCCGAATGAAGAGTTTCTGTTCTTTTCGCTCTTTGAGTTCCAGTTTAATCCAGAGGGTTTCGAAGCGAACTGGCGTGCTGCGCTTGAATACATTATGAATGACAAACACACATTCATGTACTTTCTCTCGGATGGTGAGTACCAGTGGAAGACGATCATGATGTTCCGCGATCGACAACAAGAGTCAGAATGGATCCACGAATTCTATAAAGAGCATGGTAATCTTATCAACAATCTCCGAAATTCGGTCGTTACAAACGTACTGAAATTCGGGACTGACCCGGAACTGTTTGATATTTTTAGTGGCGATGATACGTAACTTCCACTAGCTGTGTTTGTCACCGTGTGCTACACTGTTCGATCAATTGATTATTATTCAAACAAATCACAATTGGCTATTGACACATCAGACCCAAAAACTCAATACGAACGTACATAGAGAAGAGGTCGATGATCCAGCGTTACTGTACGCACGGGTGAGAACCAATGAATGAGCCATCGAAACTGTTTGAATCCGCTGCTGTACTCCCTGACTTGTCGGACCGTGTTGCGATCGTCACCGGTGGTGGCAGAGGTATTGGCCGTGCAATTACACTTGGGCTTGCGGCGGCGGGAGCGACTGTCGTTCCCTCTGCCCGAACCGCGTCTGAAATCGAAACCGTCGCTGCAGAAGCCGCTGGGTTTGGTGCCCCCACCAAGGCAGTCACGGCAGATGTCACAAACAGTGATGACGTTGATTCTCTCGTTACAGAGACGATCGATACGTTTGGCCAAGTAGATGTTATTGTTAACAACGCTGGGTTTAATCCAGCGTCTGCATTGGGCGACCCAACCGATCTCTCAGATGATGCGATAACTGCTGTCCTTGATGTCAACCTCCGCGGCGCATTTCGACTCGTTCGGGCAGGTGGTGATGCACTTTCGGAAACGAACGGCTGTGTAATCAATATTGCAAGCGTTGCTGGCCTTGTTGGGCTACCTCGTCAACACCCCTACGTTGCTTCGAAACACGGTCTTGTTGGACTGACAAAAAGTATGGCGATCGACTGGGCACCAGCTGTTCGGGTGAACGCGGTCGCACCAGGCTATGTTGCAACGGAGCTCACGGAACCACTCCAAGAGAACGAACGGCTCAGGCAATCAATTCTCGATCGGACACCTCTCAATCGGTTCGCCGAGCCAATAGAGATTGCCGGGCCTGTTGTCTTTTTAGCAAGTGACGCAGCGAGCTTTATTACCGGTGAGACGATCGCAGCGGATGGTGGCTGGACCTGTCGATAGTCCCGTTACGGCTTTGTTGCGACAATAAAAAACGTCTCTGGGCGGTTCGATTGCATCGTAATCTCGAACCCTGCATCCGTCAGCGCCTCAATAGCGTCCTGCATACTGAATCGCTCCGCTCGCGGTGGTCCTGCCTCCCCATCACCATCTTTTGCCCAGTCGATCGTCACGAGCCTCCCACCGGGTTTGAGCACGGTAAAAAGCGTTGCAAGCGCTGCAGGTGTTGCAAACTCGTGATAGGTCATTGTCGAGAAGGCAGCATCCAGTGTGTCCGGTTCGAATGGGAGATCTGAAATATCTGATGTGACGAATTCAACGTTCTCTGGCGCACCCTTTTCTTTGTAGTACGTATGCATTTCTGGCTGAATATCAACCGCATACACCGTCTTTACAAATGGTGATATATCGTCGGTAAAGAATCCAGTCCCGCTTCCAAGATCGGCAACAGTAGCTGTTGGTTTTGGATCGATCGCTGCAATCAATTCCTCGCGCGAGGTGTATCGATACCGCCTTTCAGCATTCTCTAATCGGTCTGCGTTCGCAGCATCGAACGTATGAAATCCCATATGAAATGTGACTTCCCAACGGTCTAAAATCAACCGATATTGTACGAATCACAAAATATTATGCTATCGTACAACCGTGGTTGGGACCGTTGCTCTTCGGACAACCGTTTCTGCGACACTTCCCAATAGCACTCGCGCTGCTCCATCGCGTCCTTTGCTTCCCATTACGATGTGATCGACATCGTTCTCATCAGCGAAGGTGACGATTTTGTTTGCAGGACGCCCAACATCGATGATCGTTTCAATTTTAATTTTTGGATCTATGTCGATGTTCTCTGTGAGCGTTTTAAACAACCCTTCTGCTCGCTCTTTTTGTGCTTCGTACATTGCCTCCGTGTACATACCCGGGTCAGCGTTGTGGCTATACAACGAAGACGGTGTGATCACATGCAGCAGGACAACTGTATCCGGTGAGATCGTCTCGCAGGCGTATTCAAATGCTTGGTGTGACTCTTTTGAGCCGTCGATCGGAACAAGAACTTTTGTCATACCTATGTATTTTTTCGTGCAGTACATAATGATTCACCACTCGCTTCAAAAATAAGAACGACAGAAAGAATGATATATTCCTTTTGATGACTGTGTAACAGATGCTGTTTGTGCAATCTCTCTAGCATTTGGCTCTGTTATGTTCCTCCTCATTTTCACTGCGCTAACGCTGTTCATTATAACACACACAGATGCGTTCATTTTGTTGGTTGCATTTTGCACCGACGCTGAGTACAGCACGCGTGAGGTATTCGTCGGTCATGCGATCGGTTTTAGTGGCACGATCGTCGCGGTGATTCTTGGATCCGTATTTGCAAGCGAGATTATCCAACAGCGTGCATTTCTGTTTGGGATTGTTCCACTGGTACTTGGAATCTGGGGTATACTCAACCGTGGTGAGTCAACACCGTTGCCGAGTGGGACGCATCATACGACACATCTCGGACGCATTTGGGTCGTTACCGTCGCAAGCCTTGGCCTTGCAGGGGAGAATTTAGCGATCTTGATCCCATTTTTCCTCGGCTTCACACCGTTTGAGCTTGCGCTCATTATTTTGTTGTACGTGTTCTGCGGTGGGATGTTGTTTGTCCTCGCGCTCTTTACAGCTCGAAAAACAACCTCGATTGGTCTGCCACCGTGGCTCGAAGAGTGGGTTGTCCCGTTTACACTGATCGCTGTTGGTGTGTACGTCCTCTCAACAGGATATGTTACGGCTTAGTCAGCGCGCCACTCGGTTGCAATCTGCTGTCTCGATCGACTCTCCATCTCTCCATCTCGAAAGACTGAGACTCGGCCTGATTCTTCACTGAGCGTGATGGTTGCGATGACCTCTGGTCTGACTGATGTTTCGATCGCACTCATGTGTCTCGCACCCATCCACGGTTTGTAGTTAACAGTCTTGATTCGAGAGCCGTTCTCGCTAGGTACCGTTCCTAAATCCCGGAAACGGACCATCGTTGGCTCAATTTGGCCATCTACAGCAATGACGACACCGCCATCACATTCTAAGCAAACCGTCTCACAGGCATCATAGAACGCATCTTCATGATATACGGACATGCACTGACTGATCGGCCACTGATTTTTGCCCATAATATCTGCATACTCACCATACTGTCGATCTGCAATAACCGCGATATAGACTCCCGGACCTTTTATTCGAGGGCTGTTCCATTCCGAAAATGAGAGGCTGATAGACTCTAAACAGTATCTGACACGATCGACAATCTCAACAACATTCTCGTGATCCCCGTATGAAATCTGTAAAGCCATATCTAACACTGGCAGGCATGAAGCAAGTAGCTACTCTTCTATTAAATTATCCTACTGGGACGGTATGCCCACCGTCCAAATTTGTGACTGTGCCTCCTGTTCGTTAGTCTCTAGTGTTCGTATGACTCCGCCTGCGGTAATGTTAATCCTAATATTATCGAGATGAGGTGCGAAAACCCACGACTAAAATCGGGGATGGATGTCACCAATTGCGCTGATCTACAAATAAGCAAGGCGGTTCACAAGTTCGGGTGCTGTTTTTGCCTCAGTTGTAGTAGCGAGCCATCTCTCGTTTCATCGTCTGCATACGATCGATCCGTAATCGCCTTTTCCATCGCATGTATTTTTCAAACCCACAGTGACCTATATTGAGTCCCAGAAGGCCATGTTTTTTTATATATTCCTTGGTAACAATTCGTTCGGCATCGCATGAGCAGGATGCCAACTCTCTCATTCAATTTTGTAGCTATGAGACAATAATGTGCCCACATTAAGCCGCAGTCGATCGCATGTTAGCGCTCATCTGTGAACCGCTACAAGAGCGCAGTTTACAAATACGACAATAAATATATGATATTATCTTTAATTAACTTTATTTCAAATACGAGTTTATGAATTTGCAAATATTGTACGTTTTGATGAAAAGATTACTGAACAACACTAAAATAGCATACGATTATACACCTATCTTACCCATAACATTTAAAAACCAGCACCGTATCTGGTCATAATATGTCTCGTGAGAACAAGACGCAACGATTCAACCGACGTGGATTTATCGGCGCGACCAGTGCTGCTGTTGCACTGGGGTTGGCCGGTTGTGTCGGTAACGGTGGCGAAGAGGATGATTCACCGCTTGGTGAAGGCAATGGTGGTAACGGAAACGGTAATGGTGGAGACACCCCCGACGGTGAGTTCCTTCACGTAACCCAAGAAGTGAGTCCACTCGAGTGGGATCCAATCGTCATCAACGATGTTTATTCGAACCAAATTGCGAATATGATGTATGATGGGCTCTATCAGTACGATGCTGGATTAGATCTGGAGCCGAAGATTGCAGCAAGTGAGCCTGAGGTCGAAAACGATGGCACACGCTATATCTTCCCACTTCGTGAGGAAGCGATGTTCCAAAACGGCGATCCTGTTACCGCAGAGGACGTCGAACATACGTTCCTTGCACCTGTTGAAGAGTCCACACAGAACAGTGCAGAAGTGGATATGATTTCTGATACCGAAATCATTGATGAACACACACTGCAGGTTGATCTCGACTTCCCATTCGGTCCATTCGCAACATCAACTATCGTCCGGAATGTTGTCCCGAAAGATGTCCGACTTGATGACCCAGAAGCATTTAACAGTGACTCTCCTGTTGGATCTGGCCCATTCCAGTTTGTTGACTGGACAGAGGGAGAGTTTGTCGAGTTAGAACGGTGGGATGACTACTGGGATGATAATGACGAACTAGCAAACATTGCGGAAATTAGGTATGAGCCTGTTGAAGAGGACACAACCCGTGTAACACGTCTTGAAACACAGGAAACCGACGTTATCATGGGGATTCCTGCACAGCTGTATGAGAGTGTTGAAGGGATTAGCCATGCACGGATTGAAGAGATCCAGAGTATCTCTTACTTCTACGTTGCTTTCAATACGAACGAAGGGCCAACCGCAACACGTGAGGTTCGTGAGGCGGTCGAACATTCGATCGATATGAGCGGCTTCATTCAGCAACAAGTTGAACCCGCAGGGAGCCACGTAGTCTCGCCAGTCCCAACAGAGCTTGCAGAAGAGTGGGACTTCCCGCTCGATCGGTGGGCAGATATGGAACTTGAACAGGATCTTGATCGTGCACAAGAACTTCTCGATGAGCATGCGCCAGATGACTGGCAACCAACGATTATTGTCCCACCGGATGACCTCCGAGAGCGGCTTGGCGAGGTTATTGCGAGTTCGCTGAACGACCTCGGCTACGATGCCGGTGTCCAGCGACTTGACTGGGGTCAGTTTACTGAAACATACCAGACGGGTGACTCGGATGAATTCCAAATGTATGCACTTGGCTGGTCTGGAGGCGGTGATCCTGATGACTTTATCTACAATCTGTTCCACGAAAGCGTTGCAGGAGAAGGTGGAACGCAAGGTCACTTCTACGATAATCCATCGTTCCACGATAATATCACTGCTGCTCGTCAGTCAGCAGACTTCGATGAGCGTCGGGACCTCTACATCGAGGTTGTCGATGAGATCCTCGAAGAGAAGATTCACATGCCCGCATACGGCCTTATGAGCTCTATGGGAGTCAACGATCGTGTTGGTGATCTTCCGGCTCACCCTGTCTCTTCGGAGAACCCACGTGTTATTTCATCGTACAATAACACGACCGTCGAGTAATCATAACCGTAACTCTCTAAAACACCCGTTTCTTTGATTTCAGTATCGGTATCACACATAATCACACACATACATGCGAAGATAACTAACATGCAACATTACGAGGACGAATAATGGGAATATTACGGTACACAGTTTACCGACTTATTCAAGCGGTGCCCGTTCTGTTTGGGCTCTCAGTGATTACATTTTTGCTTGCGAATTCGATGCCCGGCGATCCTGTCAGCATTATGCTTGCAGAGACGGAGAGCGATCCAGAACTGGTCGCAGCGCTTGAAGCACAGTATGGGCTTGACCGCCCGCTCCATGAGCGATATGTGAACTACATGATTGGACTCGCTCAAGGGGACTTGGGGTATAGCCTCTATTACAACGAACCGGTACTGACGAAGGTTGCAGAGCGACTCCCAGTGACAATTATGCTGGTTGCTTCATCGTTCGTGTTTGCGATCGCCACCGCAATTCCACTCGGTGTCATCGCAGCAAAAAACCGAAATCAGCCAAGCGACCACGCCTCCCGAATTGTCGCGTTGATTGGTGTCAGCACACCATCGTTCTGGATTGGCCTTATGCTGATAATCATCTTTGCGTATCAGTTGGGGCTATTACCTTCATCCGGCATGGTCTATCCATGGCATTCACCCGATGACTATCGATTTATTGATTCATATCTCGGCATTGGGTCAACACAGGTTGGTGGGATCACGCTCCCGTGGCTTGAGGGATTATACTATGAAACCGCCCGCCACTTGATCTTACCAACACTCGCACTTGGGACGTTACACATGGCAACAATCATGCGGATTGAGCGATCGTCAATGATTGAGTCGCTCCACGCCGACTACGTGCAGCTTGCACGAGCATACGGTGTCTCAGAGCGGAAGATCATGCGCAAGCACGCATTCAGGGTGTCACAGCTACCGATCGTTACAATCATTGGTCTTAACCTTACGACTGCACTCGGCGGTGCGGTGTTAATCGAAGAGGTGTTTGCAATCAATGGGATGGGCCGGCTGATCATTACTGCGATACAGAATCTTGATTACCAGCTCGTTTTGGGTACAACGCTGTTCTTTGGTGTTGTATTCATCATTGGTGTAATCATCACTGATATCTCATACGCGTATATTGATCCACGGGTCAGCTACGAGGAGGATAGCTAATATGGCACACGCAGATCCAGATACACAAGCAGATGTTGAACAAGAGCCGGTAGATGACGAGTTCGAAGCAAAAGTTGGACTCTCATATACACTTGCCAAAGTGAAACAGGATACTACTGCCCGGCTTGGCATGTATATTGTTGGCGCTGTCATTTTCCTCGCAGCGTTTGTAACGATTGATTCAAATATCTCAACGCTCACATTTGGCCGCATTGACAATTTCGTTTTTGCAGAGAACGTTCTCGGAAACCACCCAGAACGACACCCACCAGCAGCAGAGGCAGAAACAACACTGCCACCATTCTTCGCTGATGGCGGTGTCTTGTCACATCCACTCGGAACAGACATTTACGGACGTGACTATTTCACACGGCTCATTTACGGCTCACAGGTATCCGTGACGGTCGGTATTGTCGCAACTGGGATTGGCCTCATCGGTGGGACGATCGTCGGTGCAGTCTCCGGCTACTATGGTGGCTGGATTGACGATGTCTTCATGCGGACGGTTGAGATTTTGTACTCGATCCCAGCACTCGTCCTTGTGATTGTCTTTACCGTGTTTGTCAGCGGTGGCAGACCGGATATTCAGTATGCGGTGATCGGTGTCGGTATCGCATTCATTCCGGTCTTTGCCCGTTTGATCCGATCGCGTGTTCTGTCTGTCCGTGAGATGGACTATATTGAGGCCGCACGGGCTTCAGGAGTCAGGGACCGAAATATTATTCTTCGACACGTGATTCCGAACAGTTTCGCACCAGTGCTGGTGCTTGCAACATTACAGATCGGTGTAACAATCCTGATCGTTGCTGGCCTTTCGTTCCTCGGATATGGTGCACAGCCACCAACCGCAGACTGGGGGCAGATGCTCTCAAGCGCGCGTGGGTTCATGTTACCAAGTCCGTGGCTGAGTATTTGGCCAGGGTTGGCAATCCTCGTTACCATTATGGGATTCAACCTGCTTGGAGACGGACTTCAGGATGCACTCGATCCACGGATTAAAGACTAATATGACTGATGAACCAATTCTAACCGTTGAAAATCTCAAGACCCAGTTCTTCACTGAACAGGGAGTTGTACGGGCAGTTGATGGGATTTCATTCGATGTATACCCCGGTGAGATTGTCGGGCTTGTCGGTGAATCCGGTGCTGGGAAATCCGTTGCTACATCAAGTGTGATGCGGCTTGTCGATAACCCGGGTGAGATTGTCGGTGGCGAGATTACATATAAAAATAAAACGCTTGTCGGCTTCGAACGTGCTGGTGATGAGCTTGTGCCACGCGATGAGATGCTCACTAACGAAGAGATGCGAACACAAGTCCGTGGCAACGAAATCGCCATCATTTTTCAAGACCCGATGGAGAGTTTGAATCCGGTCTATACGATCGGACACCAACTGAAGGAGTTTATTCTACTTAACCGAGAGCTTGACAAAAAGGCTGCTCGCGAGGAAGCGATTACGATGCTTCGAGAGGTTGGGATACCTGAACCTGAGGAGCGCTTCGATGATTATCCACACGAGTTCTCCGGTGGCATGCGTCAGCGCGTACTTATTGCAATGGCGCTTGCTTGCCAACCGGAGCTTATCATTGCGGATGAGCCAACAACAGCGCTTGATGTGACTGTTGAAGGCCAAATATTGGAACTCGTCAAAGAGCTTCAAGAGGAGTATGGTACCAGTTTCTTATGGGTGACACATGACATGGGTGTGGTTGCAGAAATCTGCGATCGTGTCAACGTCATGTATCTTGGAGAGATTGTTGAACAAGCAACTGTAGATGAGCTATTCTACGAGACACAGCATCCATACACAAACGCGCTATTGAACTCGATCCCACGACCCGACCAGACAATCGAGGAGTTAGTGCCAATCAAGGGGGTAATGCCCGAAGCGATCAACCCACCATCTGGGTGTCGCTTCCATACCCGCTGCCCTGATGCACGCGAGGTTTGTACCGAAATTGAGCCAACATACAGTGAAATTACCACATATGATGGTTGGCCGCATAACGCATCGTGCCTCAAGCACGAGGACGTTGGCTACGATGTTAGTGAACCGATCGAGAATGAAGCCAGAAAAGGCACAGAAGGAACGGAGGTAGTCCAATGAGCGACGCAACGACAGTTGGCAACGATACTGGTGATATAGAAGCGGGAGAAACCCTCATGGAGATTGACCATGTCTCGAAATACTTCTCTTCGGGGAGTGGATTCCTCTCCGGATTCTTTGGATCGCCTGATGTCAAAGCTGTTGACGATGTTTCCTTTGAGATCAAAAAAGGCGAAACGATCGCGGTTGTTGGCGAGTCCGGCTGTGGGAAGAGTACGCTTGCACGAACTGTTCTGCAGCTACTTCGTCCAACAGCTGGCAGTGTTCGATACAAGGGACAGGACCTCACTGAGCTCTCTGATAAAGAGATACGGCCGCTCCGGCAGAACATGCAGATGATCTTCCAAGATCCACAGTCGTCGCTCAATCCTCGGATGAAGATCGGGCAGATCGTCGAGGAGCCGATGAAGGCACATGGACTCTACGACAGTGAGGGTCGCACAGAGCGTGCGAAGGTGCTTTTGAACAAGGTTGGACTTGACCCATCGCACTACAATCGCTACCCACACGAATTCTCCGGTGGGCAACGACAGCGTGTAAACCTTGCCCGAGCATTGAGTACAGATCCTGACCTCATTATGTGTGATGAGCCTGTAAGCGCACTTGATGTGTCGATCCAAGCGCAGGTACTCAATACGATGCAGGAGCTCCAAGACGAGTTTGGCGTCACATACCTGTTTATTAGTCACGACCTTTCTGTCGTTCGCTATATTGCCGATCGGGTTGCAGTGATGTATCTTGGACAGATCGCAGAACTCGCAAATAAAGAGGAGCTCTTTGAGAACCCAAAACATCCATACACTGAGGCGTTGTTGGACGCAATTCCGGTTCCAGACCCCCGCGCAACAAATGCCCGAGGAACGCTGGAAGGGGACGTTCCAAGCCCGATTAATCCGCCATCCGGCTGCCGCTTCAGGACTCGGTGCCCGAAGGTTATCCAGCCTGGAGCACTTGGAAAAGAACCAACAGACCTCCCAGACGAGGTTCAAGCGGCTCGGTTGCAGTCATATGAATTAGAGCCTGCCGTGTGGCAAGATACGCTAGCGTTCACTCGTGCGGTCAATCGTCGATCGTTTGTACTTGACGAGGGTGAGTCGGATCAAACTGAGATCTCACTTCCACCAGAGGAAGTACGAACGCGGCTTGAGAGTTTGTTCTTTAAAAATGGATGGCCTGAAGGGGAGGTTGAACGAACAATTAATGCTGCGATCGACTCGCTCTCGAATGGTGAGTGGGAAGACGCAGCGACGTTGCTCTCGAACACGTTCGAGGAGAATAGTATTTGTGCGATCGAACAGCCAACGTACACTGTTGCTCCAGAACGTGGTGATATACACGTTGTAAACTGTCATCTGCATCGATAACGACGCTTCAGCTACGATCGAACTTCAATCTCTTTTGACGCCGTTTTGACAACAGGAGTGGTGACAAATGCGGTCACCGTGTGGATTCCACGGGAGAGCGGCTCCCAATGAGTTCGGTCGTCTACACGCTTAATCCGTCCGTCCCAGCTAATCGCGTGCTTCTTTGTTTCCCCGGCTCGAAGTTCAATCACGTTCTGTGACTTTGGTTGATAGTATATCTCCTCGCTTGCGTCGACCAACCCATCTACTTTCCATCCCCAAACGCGTGTCTGTGTGGTTAGAATACGAATTGGTACGGGGAGTCGGTTTCGGATCAAAATAGTAATTTTAATCGGCTCATCCACTGCGTAGTGGTTCTTGTCAGTTTGTATTGAGACGGTTACCGATTTTCGAGCAAGCCACTGTGGAATGATCTGTGAGACTCCACGGGTAAAAACGTTCGTTGGTTCATCAAATCCGAACGGATCTGCCTCGCGATCCGATCGTGGCCCACTTCCTTGCACATCAAGGCCAAACGGTAGGACATAAAAAGAGCGTTCTGCTTTTGTGCTCACTGAATCAAGGAGCGGGTTCCGCCGTTCACGGTGGGGCGGATGTCAAAACTGAATACAAGGTCGGAACTACTATGTGCAGTCAACGGCGGATATATACTGAATGCAGGGTCTAGTGACGGATGTAGTCGGGGGTATGTATGACTAGTTCTCAGTCCGAATCGCTACAACTAGATCGAAATGCTGGGAGGATTGTCGTTGTTTGTGGTCCACCGGGAGTCGGAAAGACAACGGTTGCAGAGCGTGCTACCGCGCAACTGTCTGGAGAGCTGCTCCGAACAGATGTGATTCGTAAAGAGTTGTATCCGGAGCCAACATATAACGCCGAAGAGTCAAAAGAGACGTATCAGACGTTGTTCGATCGGGCAACGACGATCGCAGACAGTGGCCGCACTGCTGTCGTTGATGGGACGTTTCGGACTGTCAAGATTCGAGAGCGGATCAAACAGCGTGCAGATGCTATTGCTGCGGAATTCTCACTCATCACTGTCACCTGTGATGAAGGAATCGTCAAAGAGCGGATTGAGTCACGAGATGATATTAGCGACGCTGATTTCGATATTCATCTCATGATCAAAGACGAATTTGAACCGATCGAAATGGAGCACGAGGTTGTAGACAACTCACGCGATCTCAGATCGCTTCAACAGCAAGTTGATGAGGCACTTGGTGTTGCGTCACTGACGCCACGGTAGCGACTTTTCAACGCCGCTCGGAAGTTCGTACTGCTGATCGAACCGGTGCCAGACAACGATCGTTGCTGGCAGGATAAGAATCGATGCAAGGTATGCGTAGAGGACACCAAGTGCAAGCAGCAGTCCGAAGTCTTGAATGAGTGGAATAAACGCCAAAAACAGCGTTCCAAGCCCAGTCACTGTAGTGAACATACTTCCAGTTAGTGCGCCACCAGTTCCACGTGCGGTGATCATGAGGGCTGCATCCACATCGCCTCGATTCTCAAACTCATCAACAAATCGGTGCATAAAGTGCACTGTGTAATCAACACCGAGGCCGATCGAGACGGCGAGGATTGGCGCATTGATCGGTGTCAGTGCAATATCGAGTACCCGCATCGTTCCAGCAAGCGCACCAACAGTGACAACAATTGGGACCAGATTGATCGCACCGTACACTGCACGCCCCTCAAGCCACCGATATGAAAGTATCAAGAAGACACCTGTTAGAATAAATGCGACAAAGAGGCTTCGAATAGCCGAGTCAGTAATCTGGTCAATCACCACCTGATTGACAACCAGATCCCCAGTTGCAACCGCATCAAGACGCATTGCATCTGCAATCCCTTGTGCATCTGCAGTGATTGCTGCTTGCTCAGCGTCAACGTCAACATCGTAGATAATTCTGGCAGCGCTTCGATCGCTCGTCACATAGGATGCAGCGTCGCCGCTTCGTGGGGAGTCAAACAGCTCTTGATAGATGAGGTCTATATTCTTGTCTGGAACGCCGTCACCGGTGCTATCGGATGCTCGCACGAACTGATCGAATTCAGGGTCCTCCGCGGCTCGTGAATCGATCACATCAAGAATACTATCTGATTCAGCCCGCCGATCGGTTGCTTCAATAGATGGTGGTGGATTCTGTATTGCTCGATCGATCTCACGTAACGCAATATCCGATCTGACCTGTGGGTCATCAATAAACACGGTTACCGATCCAACAAATGCAACCCCAAAGTCGTTCTCGAGCCGATCGAGCACTTGCATAAATGTATAGTCACTCGGTGCAAGCGGCCCAGGAAGCGATTGGTACTGATCAATACGCTCTTGATCCGGGAAAAATGCCTCTTCAGAGAACTCTGTATCAACACCCGCTCCCAAGAACCCGCCTGCTGCACCGATCAGTAATGCGAATGAAAGCACAACAACTGGGGCAACACGTGCGAGCCAGACGCCGACCGGCAGCACACGGCCAAGGATGGAGTCCTCGTTGCCAAGCGGTGCAACACCGAACGTTGGGATTCTGCGACCCTCTCTGAAATTGTCCAATCCAACCTTTCCTGCGGGGAGGAACACTCCGAAAATGAGGAATGTGAAAACCATTCCCGCAGCAGCGACGATACCGAACTCTCTGGTTGAGTCGAGTGAGCTTGTGAGGTTTGCAATGAAACTAAATACGGTTGTGATTGTCACAATCAGGAAGGCAGCGGTTAGCTGCGTTGACGTAAGTCGCATTGCTTCTGTGATCGCTGCACCTTCGGCCCGCTCTTCACGATAGCGATTGATTATATGAATCCCAAAATCAATCCCAACAGCGAGTAGCAGTGGAAATACGGTGACCATTGAATCCGAGAATGGAATATTTGCATATCCCATGAACCCAAACGTCCAGACGAGCGTCATCACTAACGCGGTCACCCCGAGTAGTAGATCAAGCGGATCGCGATACGCCACGATCAAAAAGAACATGATGAGCAAGATTGCGGCCGGGAAGACCACAATTGCAGTATCCGTCAACAGCTGTAGAATCTCATCTTCTAGGATCGCATCCGCAAAGACAACGACATTGTCTCCCGCAGTAAAGCCATCAATCGCGTCAACGATGTCAACCGTCTCAAACTGTAACGACGCAGCATCGCCTGTGTCTGCGCTTGCAGGGACGTCATAATTAACAAACACCTGCATTACTGACGCGCTGGCTGCTGGCGCGCTGAAATCTTGACTCACTGGGCCAAGCGCGCCAGACTCGTCTGCATCTTGGATTGCACGCTCAATCTGCCGATCGGATGCACGCTCGATCGATTGATACTGTTGCTCTGCAGTATCTGCAGTTGGATCGAGCTGTAACGCAATATTTGACGCCGGGCTTCCGGTTGAACTCACTCGAAGTCTGTCTCGCGTCTCTAGTTGGTCCTGTGCATCAAGTATTCGGAGTAATACGGGTTTCGAGAGGACGTTCCGATCGTCGCTAATGAACAGTGTCGCACTTGAGCCTCCGCTTGCCCGTTGATTTTGCGAGAACCGCTCCTCCATCTCCTCAAGCGCATCTGCTTCCTCCAAGTCGGCCGTAAACTGATCTGCCCCTGCCTGCTGTTCGCCGGTCCCGCCGATTCCAACTACAAAGAAGACTGTCAGTAGAAGAAAGACCCCAACAACACGCCATGGGACTGTGGTGATGTATCTGTTGATGATCGGTGTGACTGGGTCACTCCGTTTTGTCTCGGACGTGTCATCCGTGGGCCCAGAGGCTGTCATCTACTGCTCTTTAACCCGCTCTTTATATACGAAGTATCCTGCACCACTGGCGATCGCCACCACACCGATGATGGCAAGTATTGAGAAGAGCCTCGAGAGCCCACCATCATCTGCTGGCGCAGTCACCAGTACTGGATACTGATATGTGTCTGAGAGAACGGTATTTCCTCGCTCTGTCTCATACTGAAAGTCCAACTCCACTGGGTAGGTCTTCTCCATTACACCACTGGATGCAGAAAGCGAGAATACAATTTCAGCTGATTCTCCTGGATCAAGCCCCGACACAAATGCTTCGTCACTGCCTGAAGAGAATGGGCTGTCAGTGAACAGTTTTGCATTGATGTTGGATAGGCGTTCAGGGCGTTCGTTCGTGATCTCAAGGACAAGTTCAGTTGAGCCGCCTGCAGCGACCGACACATTTGAGTCTGTTATCGAGAACTCGCGTTGCTGGTCAGTAATTTCAACACGCTCGGTGATTGGGCCGACTGTTGCGGGTTCTTGCACACCGCTCCCGTACTCAATTGTGAACCGAACCTGACGTGGACCTGCATCCGCTTGGCCGCTAATATCCGTTGGGAAACGGAACCCACTCGCTTCGTCTTCCTCCAGCTCTGGCAGTGCGAACCGTTGCTCATCGATCGAAATCGAGTCACTCACCGGCTCAATAATTAATACCGCATCGTCAACGCTTCGGGGCCCATCATTCCGAATGTCTCCGGTGATGACGCCGCTGTAGCCGACAGCAAGCGTGTCATCGAAATTCTCGATCGAAAACGAGAGCTTGTCGCCAACATCAACCCGCTCGGAGAGGGGATCGCTTGTCACGGTTGCTGGACCATCATTTGCGTACTCAACAGTGAATCGGACTTGTCGAGGGCCACCTTCCGACTCGCCAGAAATATCTGCATCATACGAGAACTCGGCAGTGTCTCCTGATTCAAGTTCGGGGAGTGCAATACGTGGCTCTGATACGATCATGGACTCACCAGCAGGCTCGAGAACCAACACACCGTCGGTTACGTCAGTTGGGCCGGTGTTTTCGATCGTTCCTTCGATCGAGCCATCCTCTCCAACAGCAAGATCTGCATCAAGGTCTGTAATCTCAAACGTTGATTTTGCAGCCGTTGGGAATGGATGTGTTATACTAGGCGCTTCCTGTGTCACGCCATCTTCATCTTCATATGCAATGATTGCTTCAAGTGGGATTGCGCCCTCTTCAGCAGCCTCTGCAATCGATGTTGCAACGCGAACAGTACCAGTGTCTCCATCATCTACATCTCCCAAATAGACTTCTGCAGTGCCCTCACCAAACGTGAGGCCACTCCCACCGGTGAGCGTTGCTCGCGCATCTATTGCCGGCTCATTTCCGATATTCTCAAACTCGATCGTGCTTGTGCCACTCATCCCCGGCTGAAGGTCCGAGTCAATGTCTGTAATCTCAAACCGTGCATCGTCACTGACTGAGAGCGTAACGTCCACTTGTCGGAGTCTTGATCGATCGTTCACAGAATCGGAGTTTGGTGAGATCGACTGTGTATGGGTGTATCGGACATTAAGCGTAACATCGTACTCGCCTGCTTCAAGATCTCGTGGGACTCCAAGACGGAGGTCGGTACTTACTGTCTGTCCGTTTGAAATTGTGCCGACTGATGTCCGCCCGGAACGAACATCAAATGGCCCACTGTCACGGACTTCTACGTTGACTCCACGTGCGGCTGTCACAACGTCTGTTTGTGTTCCCGTTTCTACCTCACCATCATTCTGTAACTGGACCGTGATTGTCTCCTCATTGCCGGGTGTCACCTCATTCTCCGGCACAAACGCGGTAATGTTTGGCTCACCCCGTGTGAAACTCTGTCCGGCGACGATCGCTGCGCTTACTGAGAGTAACAAGAGCAGCACGATCGCAATACCGATTGCCGATCGGCTTCGGGGCTTCATCGACGACAAACACCCCCAATACCGCTAGCAGGAGCGCACGATCCCATCAGTCAAGCACCTCACAGCGAACAAAAAAACAGACTGCGTTTCTGTGGGTGGTTGTGATACGCGAAATATTCATCTATGATACTACACTAACTGTGACCACATAGCTGTACTGATTGAACGTTCAATCAACAACGTTAACATACCTACACTGGGTTCACTACACAATGACTATTTCAGCGGACGAGTCGGCTGGGACTCGTGAGCAGATTCTTGTTGCTGCATATCATGCCCTTGAGAAACATGGGTATGCTGACCTCACGATCGGCCGAATCGGCGAAGAGTTCGACAAAAGTACATCGCTTATATACCACCATTTTGACGGGAAAGATGATCTACTGCTTGCGTGCTTGGAGTTTATGTTAGACCAGTTCGCAGGCACCACGGCACACAGTGACCATACGGATCCCAAATCGGATCTTGAGTCGTTTATTGAGCAGGTATTATCTATTGAGGGTGATGCCCAGCAGTATCAGCTCATGGGCTCACTGGTTGAACTCCGACTCCAATCGACCCATAACAATGGCTATCGGGCGCACTTCGATCGTAGTGACCTTGTCATCCAGAATGCGTTGGCGGAAACAGTTACTGCAGGCATTGAAAACGGTGTCTTCAAACAGTGCGATCCAGATGCCGTTGCAGCGACAATCCACACGCTTCTTATTGGTTCGTCTGTGCGACTCGTAACAACCGGTGGTGATGGCTGGAAAACATCGGTCCGAGATGAGATGTTCGCATATCTGGCCGATCGCGTTTACGCATGATTGTCTTGCAATGTCAACAGCGACAAATATCTACCACTCTTATTATTCGATAGATGAGTCTTCGATCTGATCTTGCATCCGTCCTGCTGGCTGATACTGCGGCAGTTCGATCGAAACTAGACGCAATCTCACAAACGTATGGTTTCGCACTTTCTGATGAAACAGCGAGTCAGTCGCCGGAGCCATATTTTGATGCGCTCGATTTTACGCTTTCATCTCGCGACAAAGAACTGATCGCTCGTGTACAACAGCTGGATAACGCGCCGCTTGGGATCACGCTCACCGGGCCCGCATATCAGGATACACCAATTCTGTACTCAAACAAGACATTTCGATCATGGGTACAGTATGAGCTTGCGGAACTCTGTGGAAACAACCCGCGACTACTGCAGGGCCCAAAGACGAGTGACGAGCCTCGGGCAGACTTTCGAGAGGCGCTTTCGATTTGGGAACCGGTGACAGTAGAGATCCACAACTACCGAAACGATGGCACAGTATTCACGAATCGGGTCTCACTCACACCGATTCCTGATGAGAGCGGGACGATCGCCAATTGGGTCGCAATACAAGCGCCGATCGACTAGTTTCGAAAACCAGTGGGTTTTGGTTAGTTACTGATAGGCGTCAAACTCCTCGCCGAAGAGCACGAAATAGGCAACGCCGATCATTCCGATGATAGACGCAATTATGAACGATATCTCCGGGTTGACGAACTCCCACAAAAATCCACCTAACACGCCGCTCGGGATTACGATCGCACCGCGAACGAAGTAGTACGAGCCAGTCACTCGACCGCCTGCACCTTTTTCAGCCGGTCCAACAATCAGTGCCTTGTGAGCCGGTAACCCCGCAAAACGCAGCCCTGAGAACGCGAACAGTGCAATCAGTATCCACGGGTTTTCTGGCGCAAAAATCAGTATAACCGGGAAGATAGCATACACTAAAAATCCAAGCCCGACGATCGGCTTGAGGCCAACACGCTCTGCGATTTTAGCAGCAGGAGCCATCGTGAGAAGTGCAACAAACATCTCAACGCTCAGGAGAATACCGAAGAACGCGGCTGGCGACAGACTGACCGTGCCAAACACAGGAAGCGTCACCGTCAGTCCGATCCCCATCAGTTGGGTGATCACAAGGATGAAAAACGCGTATACCATCCCATTAGCGAATCGCACGAATGTGTCCGCCACCAACAATGGGCGCAACGGATCTGGAAGCGCTTTTAGGTCCGTGAGAATCTGACCGAATCCTTGAAACTCCTTGCCAACGGTGTCTTTCTCGGATTCGTACAGCAGATGTTGTACAATTGTGCCGAGAATCGCGAAGACGATTGCAATCATGAGCACCCACAGGAAGCCGGGCATGAGTTGGTCGGCGACGAGTGCAGCGACAATCAACGGCGCAATCAGGAATGCAGTTCGACGGAACGTTTCCGTACTCGCGAACCCACGAGCCAGCCGGCTCGGTTCGGTTGCCTGCTTGACGATCGCGTAGTGACCGCCGATCCCAAATGACTTCCAGCACTGAGCCAACAACAGACCGACAAACACCCAAACCCACGGTTCAAGGACGAACGCGCCAAGGTCGATCGCCGGAATGTAGGCCGCAGCAAACCAGATCGCAAATCCGAATGTTGACAGAAAGCCAAAGACAGTCAAGGCATATCGTGATCCGACGCGATCGGAGACAACCCCACCGTAATATGGAAAGACCGCTCCGATCACGTTCCCGAGCGTGGCGAACAGACCGACAATGAATCCAGTTGCGCCGAGGAAGAACAGATACTCGGGGAGGAACCGGTTGGTCATCTGAAAGCCCAAGCTGAACGCAAACATCGCCAACGAGAGAACAAGAACGTCTCGCTGAAGCGAAAAGAACTGCCGGAATGCATCCATTGGTCCAGCAACTTCGACCTGTTGTTCGCTCATAATCTATCTCACTCAGTTACGAATATAAATACCATCGAAGCCAGCCACTTGAGTCGAAACGTTGGCACTATTCAGTAATCTTCAGGGGAGAAACGAACTCGGGTCTTTTTCGTACAGTTCCCACATCGTGATCTGTGCGTCTCAGATCGCTGCACTACGCGAATGCGTTTCACTGGCGAGATCGTCCCACGTGAGGATTCCAGGAAAAATAAGTGGGATCGTGTAGGATCTGACTGAATCCCAGTTCGGTGTCTCGCCAGTGAACGCTTCAGCAACGAGTTCGGTCGTTCCCTCGGTGTATCGTGGCCGCGGTTAGCGATCACGATGTAGGTGCTGTCGACTCGCTCACTACCGCAGGATTGCTTTCATTGTGACCACACCCACTATAATATTTCCAAGTGAGTGCGGCTGTAGCCTCTTGACGCTATAGTTTGCTTTTTTGCTTACGGAGCGTTCACATTCTTTGTACTGAATTAGAATACCTGTTTAGTTTTATAATTATTATTGGTTTTGTACACTATCGCGTGGTTACGTACATATGAGGTATCTACGGCACCTACCTACAAATTCCGTAAGCAAAACTATCTATTGTCACTACCATAGAAATTTGTTGGCTGTTACCCAGATAATCACCAGATCACAACGGCTAACAGAGCGTCGGGCGAGAGCCCAACGGGTGAAAGTGATCTGTACAAGTCCTCGCTAAGCAAGATACTTGCATTGGGGGAATGTATGTGGAGTACAACATTGCGTGTGTCGACAATCGAGAGGATTAGTGGGGCCCTCAATGTGTGTAATAACAACTTATTTAATTATGCTGGATGACATAGATACCCAACAAGTGGCACGTACGAGACCAAACTCAGGTATTTTAGATAGACTCGCTACAAAACTAACAGCAGATCTGCCTTTGCCTGTTGTTATTGCTTCGGCACGCACAGAAAAGGTTGTAGCAGTCAATACTGCGGCGACAATTTTATTTGATAAAGATCAATCATCACTTGTCGGGAGTCATCAAACTGAACTTCACCCTCCTGAGTTAGAAGAACAACATAGGGAACTATTCAGAACTGCAGTGGATGGAAATGAAGATATAGTTTATTCTTATGAAAATGAAGGGGTAGTTGTTCAACAGCGTGATGGGACAAAAGTCCCGGTTGATGTACGTACATATACGGTTGAGTATGACAACGAGACCTATGTTGTTGGTCTGTTTGAGGACGCTCGTGATCGACTTGCTCGTGTTAAGCAACTTACTGAACAGTCGACTGCAATCGAGTCATCACCTGCTGGTATTGCCATTTTAGGGCCGGATGGTACCTACAACTACATGAACCAAGCTCACGCAGAACTGTTTGGATATGAGACACCTAAGAAGTTGATTGATGGCAATTGGCAGCAGTTTTACAGCGATCAAAGAGTCGCAGAGATTGAGACCGAAGTTCTCCCAGTACTCGAAGAGAGTGGTAACTGGGATGGCGAGCTAACCGGCCAGAGACGGGATGGGTCCGAGGTAGTACAACGCGTGTCACTAGCGACGCTACCGAACGGCGGACTCACGTGTGTGGCGATAGATCTGACCAATCGCGAACAGACACAACAACGACTTGCTGAGGTCCGTGAACTCGGTGAAGGGATAATGCTTGCAAAAAATGTTGATCAAGCACTCACACTGACCATCAATGCACTAACCGATATCGTTGACCGACCGCTTTCGGGGTATTGGCAGCACGACAAGGATACGGATGAGTTACTCCCTGTTGAGCTCTCAGCTGGTATGAAAGAACTTATTGAGACCACACTTACGTTTGAATCTCCCCAATCACCTGTCGGACAATCGTTTGTTGCAGGTGAGCCGGCGTGTCACCCAGACTTCCCAGTGACAGCGTCGGACCTCAATCGCGATACGTGTCTTTCATCAGCATACATTGTGCCGGTTGGTAAGTACGGTGTGCTGATTGTTGGGTCCAGTGAACCTGAAAATTTCCTAAAAGAGGACAAAGAACTCATTAGAATCATTTCTCGCCATCTCCAGGTGGCATTACTACTCATTGATGAGCGAGAACAGTTGCGTTCAGCACGTGAACGCGCTGAAGCTCATGAAGCCCAACTAGAGCGCGTCATTGATACTGTTCCACAGTTGATTTTTGCGAAGAATACTGACGGTGAATTCATACTTGCGAATGAGGCAGTCGCCGACGCGTACGGAACAACAACCGAAGCGTTAGTTGGCTCCACCGATCTGGACTTCTCTGCTACAGAGGACGAAGTGGATGTATTTACTGAAGATGATCGATTGGTGATTGAAACCGGTGAATCGATACATCGAAAACGCGAAACACTTACTGACTCGGACGGTACTGAACGAATACTTGAAACGTGGAAGATTCCGTTTAATTCGGTTAATAATGGTACAGACGCGGTTCTTGGTGTTGCAAACGATATTACCGAGCTTGTCGGTGTCCGCGAGGAGTTACGTAGACAAAAGCAGTTGCGCAAGCTCACATCTCTTAGTAATGAGTTACTGCAAACGTCGACTCTCAACGAAGCGTTTTCTGTGTGTGTCGACGCCGTTGAGGATGCTGTAGAAGATGTTGATTTGATTACTATCTATCAATATGATGATGGCACACTTCACAAACAGACGTCGAAACATGCAGATGGGTTCTTTCCACCAAGAATTGAGCCTGGTGAAAGTGCCATCTGGCAAGTCGTTGGTGCGGATCGCAGCCAATGGATCCACCAAGATGGGTTTGGACCGCTTGGCAATCCTGAGAATAGTACAGATTATGGCCAATTGTTAGCCGTGTCTATCGGGAGAGAAGCAGTCCTAGCTGTCTGTACGAAAGAATGTACAGATGAAAATAAAGACTTCATCACGGCAATAGCTAACCAGACCCAGACGGCAATAACGCGGATACAACAAGCACAGTCAATACAGAACCTATCTGGAAATGTCACAGAGGTTTCACAGCGGGCAGATCGTTACCAACAGGTCTGGGAAGTGTTTATACATGTGGCACGATCGATAATAAAAGCTAGAACGCGTGATGGTGTGGAGGCTGCTATCTTATCGTTTGGAAACAAACTCACCGACTATACTCACGTTGGAAGGTATAATCCGATTGAAGATCGGTTAGATATAACCAGCGTCTCCTCTGAAGGAGGTCCCGCAAAACTGTATAGCCGTGACAAACGCTTTCCGGCAGTCACTGCTGCTGCAGAAGTAACGACCGAACTTGTCGATGGGACCGATACCCAAGAACATTCTGAATGGCTTCGTCAGCTACTGTATTTCGGCTACAGATCGTCGCTCGCCGTACCTCTTGCCAACAATGACACAGTGTATGGCGTCTGTGAATTCGTGAGTACTAGCGTTGAAGATATTGACCAACCACTAATCCAGACTGCTGAGACACTTGGGCTACTTGCTGGGTCTAAGATTGCCTCAATGGAAGCCTCTGATAGTTCCAACAGGGAGATTCGTTTTACCGTTGAGTGCTATGGTTGTTCGCCGTTGTTCCCCGGTCTCCCTAGCGAGAGTACGTTCATCTTTGATGTATTCACACTATCTAAAGAGCAAATCGCCTTTTTACGCGGAGAAGTCACCGGCCTGTCGTCCGAATCTGTAAGAACGTATCTTTCTCAGGTCCCCAATATAGAAATCGAGTCAATAGAGCAGTTGGACACTGGTATCTGTGAAGTCAGCCTTCGAATAATCGGTTCTAAAGAATCAGAGCTTAGGCGTTTGTTTGATTCGGTTGCTGGCCAGCAGGTAAATATGGCCAAAATACGGTGTCAACCGGATGTGGACGTGTTTGATTTGCGAACAGTCAATAACAAATCGGTCGCCGAGACACGAAGCCAACTTGAGTCGCTGTATGATTCGTGTTCGCTTCGAAGGAAAGAGTCTGTGAGACAAGACAAAATACGGACGGATGCTGACACGTCTAATTTGACTCAAAGACAGAAAGAAATCCTTGAGATTGCTGTCCAACAGGGATACTACGCTAGCCCACGTGATACGAGTGGTGCAGAACTCGCTGAACAACTTGATATCTCTTCATCGACATTACATCAGCATCTTAGGGCCATTGAACACAAAGTCATGCATTCGTTTTTCCAGAGGTCGTAAGAGAGTGTAGGTATTGACGTCCTCCCGCTGCTAAAGATGTCGCAAGAAATCTTTGATTTATGCCGTGCGAACGAGGCCACCGGTCTCGTTAACACGGGAATCCATGAAGTGGGTGTTCAGGTTGCGTGTTTCCTTGGTTCTCAAGGTAAATGGTAAGGCATCCTACTCTAATTCCAAATCTATTGTCACTTCATCGCTTTCAGAGGTCATTATTTAACAAAGCAGTTCACATCAAAGTCCAAAATATATCGTATACGGTACGTACATATCAGGTATGTAGCTAATTATACCAATATCTCTGAAAGAGTCTATAGTATACTCAAAATCATTTGTTTGATTAATGTTGTACAATCAAATATGCTTGCACAGATTTAAACACAATAATCAAAACCGTTCGACAGATGGTGAGAGATGAGTACCACCGGCCGGATTACGTACGATTATCTACAATATGCCAATTCAGTAGGCCCAGATACTAATGTTGAGCTGTACGATCAGTTTATAAATAGTTTAATTGAGGCTGAAACTTATGTCGGCGAGGCGTTTTCGGTGTTTGTTGAATTGGATCCAATACAACTTCTCCCCGAATTTATGACGGATATTGGGGTCAATTCTACTGATATTATTGCAATAATTGCACCAAGTACCCAACTCTTTGATGACCTGTTTTTTGCTTGGTATCAAGAAATGACGGATTATGGAGCCATCATCTCCACAAAATATCCATATCGAGATATACGCAATCGTCTCGAATCAGTAGACCCCGTCACCATTGATTGCACACCGAACTCGAGCGAGGCAACTACTCGAGAGGAGTCAGGAGATGGTGTTATCGACGTTACCTGCGGTGATTTGACGAACATGGGGGTCGCTGTTGAGCGAGCACTTGAACGAGTGGACGATGACGAGACTGAAAGCATACTTGGCCTCAGTACTGTCCCTCAGTTATTAGCTCATCACTCTCGAAACAACATTGAGCAGTTTTTACATGAGGTTACTGGGAGATGTCGAAACCGCGAGGTTGGTGGACTTATTCACACCGTAGACTGTGAAGACTTAACGACTAATCAGAATGTTGGCGTTGAACATGTCGACTACTCTGTCGAACTTCGAGTTCAAAATCAAATCGTTTTGGGCCGCGTCTTCGGAAAGCGGGATATAAAGACGCAGTGGAAAAAGATTGGTTTAGTAAGTGACTCTGCTCGCGCAGAGCGGGCCCCTAGTCAACATCTGGCTCAGCGAGCAACGTTAGCCAATGGTCTGGTGGACCTGTGAGCAAAATTAGTCCTCTTCTCAAGACCAGTCTGATCCAATCAGTGTAGATCTTATTTAATGATTGTAACCGGAGTCGTGGCTCTGTCTACGACGCTTTTTGCAACGCTCCCAACGGCTGCGTGCTGTTGTTCTGACAGCCCACGGTGGCCAACGTATATTGCATCTACACCACTTTCCGTGGCATACTCTGTAATTGCGGCTGCAGGCCGGCCGGTAAGCAGTTCCGTCTCAACTGTGAGGTCCGTATCATATGTTGTTGCAACTGTCGCTGCGAGATCTGCTGCCGCAGCGAGCAGTTCTGTCCCCGTTTCGATCGCTTTCGCTCCACCCGGAAGCACGATCTCTCCTTCAACCAACTCTGCTTGCGGTGTGAGTACGTGCACAATCTCTACGGAAGCATTCAACAACGCCGCCTGTTTCGCGGCATACTGAACGGCACTATCTGCTTCTTCGGATCCATCAGTTGCGACAAGGAAGCTCATAGATGCACCTACACCCACACAATTAAAATATACAATCGGACATTTCCACTGTCTGAGAACGGTAGTTATCCGTCGCAGCAGACGGTGTAGCGAACATCACTCAACAGAACGATCGAAAGCTGTTCTGTGAGTTCATCCACGGTCTCAAACAGCCCAAACTTGCCGATCGTTTCCCCGTCGATGACACGCGAAAGTGACCAACGGACGGTGTTTTGTGGGCCTTCTTTTTTGTGGATGATGAGCGTCTCATCCTTGATTATAATGACCATCTCGCCCTCATGCTCTTCAATTTCCCACGGTAACTCCGTCTCGATCGTGTTTTTAACCGTTGCTTCGATATGAGACAGAAGGTCGGCTGATGAGACCGCTGATTCCATACCGATGATACGGACGCAGAGCAAAAATCTCTAGCGGAGAGACTGTGATCACCAATGACTGTGTGCTGCCGGTGGAAATATACCCCTGAAATTAGTAGCCTTCGTAATGGCTCCCTCGGATCCCGCTGATTCTGCCCTCAATCAGCTAGTTTGCAATCATATCTTCAATGACTCTTCGCTCAGATGGATCCTTCATGCCGACGGCACTGTAGATGCTACAAATGAGCGAGCAGCCGCTGCCGTTACGACTGACAGCCATGACACCGTATTTTGGGAGGGTGAGTGGTGGGCCGGCGGCGATCGACAGCAGCTCCAATCTGCAGTCCAAACCGCAGCCACCGGAATGGAGGCTACCTATGAAACAAGTGCATGGGTCGCTGACTCTCAGCGATCGACCGTTGAGCTAACAATTGAACCGCTATCCGACTCGAAACTGTTAGCAACTGCGATCGATATCAGCGAACGAGCACAGCTCGCAGAAGAGTTGCAACGGTCTGAGGAGCTCCACCGTGTTACACTTAACAATATGACAGATACGGTGTTGGTCACAAACGATGCAGGGGAGTTCACCTACATCTGTCCAAATGTCCACTTCATATTTGGCTACACAGTTGAGGAAATTGCAGCGATTGAAACTGTCGATCAGCTACTCGGCGAAGAGCTATTTGATCCAGATACGCTCGATCAGGAGGGTGTATTAACGAATATTGAGACGACATCCGTCGATAAAGAAGGCAATGAACATACGCTGTTGGTCAATATAAAACGAGTCGACATACAGGATGGAACGACGCTCTATAGTTGTCGTGATATTACAACACGAAAACAACGCGAGGTTGCCGTCTCGGTGCTCCACGATACTGCCCAGCAGCTGATGTATGCTGAAACTGCTGCTGAGATCGCCACAAAAAGTGTTGATGGCGCTAATGAGACGCCAGGATTTAGCGGCGTTGCCGTCTATCAATACGATGATGCAATAAACACGCTTGTTCCGATCGCAGTCACTGAGCCACACATGACATTTGCGTCTGTGACTGCAGTCCCAGTTGGCGATAATATACTCAGTCATGCATTCCTTGACTCATCGCTTCGAGTTGATTCGCTCTTCCACTCTGGGCACGACCAGATCTGTGTCCCGATCGGCGATCACGGTGTCATTGTATTTGACCCATCGGATCAGAACCCAGGTGAGGTGACAATTGAAATTGCAGAGCTGTTTGCAGCAACGGTTGAAGCAGCATTTGACCGCGTCTCTCGTGATGCACGTGTCAGAGAGCGTGATCAGTGGCTGCAAACAAAAAATACGCAGCTCCAGCGGGTGAATGAGATCAACCGACTAATACGAACCGTCGATCAGGATATCATTGCTGCAGAAACCCGACAAGAAATTGAACAAGCAGTGTGTGAACGGCTTGTTTCTGAGTGGTTTGCATTTGCATGGATCGGAGAGACGGCGGATAATTCACAACCAATCACCCCTCGAGTCTGGGCAGGTGGTGACAGCGGACTACTGGACGCGATAGAAAGAGAGTATGACGCTGATGAGCCTGCACTGTCAGCGTATCGATCCGGAGACACGGTCTGGGTCTCGAATATTGCAGAAGACCCAAAAAAGGCAGCATGGAGAAAACATGCATTGCGATATGGGTATCAGTCGGTTGTCAGTGTCCCACTTTCCTTCGAAGGCGTTATTTACGGCGTTCTAACCGTCTTTTCTGCGTCTCCAGATACTGTTGAATCAGAAATACGGGCTGTCCTTACAGAGTTGGGCGAGACGGTTGGTGCTGCGATCAGCGCGGTTGCTCGTAAAGAAGCGCTCTATGATGATCGAGTGACTGTTCGGACATACCAATCAGGGACGCCAACCGGTGTGTTTGGGCGGCTTGCAACTGCAACAGAAGCAACGGTATCGCTTACTGGTATCTCTCATCAGCAAGCAGAAACGGACATTTATGTCGAACTCGATGGTTGTTCAGCCGATACAGCACTCTCAGAAGCGATCTCATTAACTGACATCGTCGATGGTAGCATTGTTTCTGAGACGAGTACTGGAGGCGTATTACAGTTGCAGACGACATCTACCGTTCTTCCTGTCGTGTTGGCGAGCCATGGCGTTCGGGTCCGAGAGTTCGTTACAACCCCTGACTCAACGCACATTACGGTCGCAATCGTCCCACCAACATCAGTCCAAGCAGTGAATACGATCATCAAAAACCAAATCCCGAATGTACAGCTACAGTCCCAAACTGAACAGCTCACCTCTATTAGCGACCCACAAGAAACGTTTAAAAGCGAACTGACGACAAAACAGTACGAGGCAATCCAAACAGCGTACCATGCAGGTTATTTTACGATCCCTCGTGAGGCTACCGGACAAGAGGTCGCAACGGTGTTAGGTATCTCTCCACAGGCGTTCCATCAGCACATCCGCGCGGCTCATAAAAAGCTCTATCAACTCATGCTTGAAGCGACTGCAATTTAGCACTCTATCAACAGGCACAAAATTGCCCTTCAGGGCGGCAAAAATGTTTGCCATCAAACATTTCGGAGACACGCAACTTGGCACCCACTCTCTCGTCAGTGATGCAACCATTGAAGATGTTTTCTCGAGTATATGACATCACGATATAAGTTGATAATTTTAATCCCAAGAATATACCGCAAGTGGTTGATCTGATCGTGGGTGTAGAAAATCTGCTCGTAGCCGATCGGCTGTATCCCCTTCGACCGATCGTAAGTGAAAACAATATCGTGACAATTGCGGATTGCTTGGAGGCCACTTGTACGTACTGCGCAGTGGTGTCGTGTCTGTAGACTCCTTTATTCTTGGTATTACCCTACGATTGATCCGTCACAGGCACACCTGCGATCGAGTACGGCTTCATAGAGATTCAAGGCGGAAACCACGACTGAAGCCGTGGGTTCCTGACGTTGAATCTACGTGAGTATTGCTCTCGGATGTAGTACCGATCGATCGCCAAAGTGTTGAACACACTCAATACCGCTACACCGACGTCTAAGGAGGGTGAAGTGTCCAGATACCGTTTTCATGGGAATCCCATTTTGGTTGGAGATCGCATTCGTTGATAGAGAATAAATAGAAATTTGAAAGGCAGTCTAAACAGAGGAATTCTCAAACGCATGGTGTTGTTTTGCGATCGATCGCGTCTATTAGCAATCGGTTCTTTGAGTGAAATAGCCGTATTACGGTCTCTCTCCACGATCAAATTGATTTCTTTTATGCTAGCGATGCTTCTCTTTTCAGTTTATTCTCTGGATGGTTCTGTGTCAATCCACTCGCTTCATGCGGTATCTGTCGAGTCTACACCCATTCGTGCGACCGATGGATAAGTGACTGTTTGCTACACCCGCGATCCGATCAACTACTTGCGGTATATATCCTTTTTGAGAAGAGAATCTGTTGTTCGCGGCGAAATAAATTCAGAGGAGCGTTTGGTTATAGCTCGTTTTGATAATTTACTCATGGAATCTGTAAAGTGCGTTTGTCGAGGGAACCTTGACAGGCTGTCAGACGCAGTCTGACAACGTTGTGGAAACACGAAGCCTCGGGGCTTGACCGCGAGGCACTTCACAGAGATATTTTGTTGACGGACAAGTCGCTCCAATGCTTGATATTTGTTGTCAGACGGGCCACCCATTGCGAATAGAACACTACTATCAATAATTGCAATGCTGTCTGAAGGTATCCTGTTGGATGTCATTGAAGAATTTCAGACAGATAAGGATCATACGTTGCTGCATCATCGATCACGTCTTCAAGTGTCGAAAAGATGATCGACTCGCACCATCGAAGCGTGAGTTAGATGCTGAGGCAGTTGCATACATTGTTGGTCGCTATTTTGGATTGGATACAAGCGGCTCTGCGTTCTATTTGGCAGCCTGGCAGGGTGAGGGTCCAGGGGCGATCGCCGATCGGCCGGATTTCTCCGAGGACTTCTGTTGAGTCTTCGATTGACCGTTTGCTCGGTGAGCCCAATGCTCTCGATGGAAGCTGTGACTGTTCGTTGCCCTCAACTCGTCCAACGTTCCCTCGTCCAGAAAGCTCATCGTCGGGAACGTGGATCGTAGTTCCTCGATATCAGCGTAGTGGTCGGTCATCTCTTGTGGATGGCTTTCTTTGTGGTGGTATTTGAACTCATACTCCCTTTATTACGGGGTCACTTGGACGACCACAGTGTTTCTACACGTTGTTCTATTGCCGTGAGAACGGTAGAGTATACCTCGAGTGGATGGAGCGACGGGAGTTCGAGGTCAGTAATTGTGGTTGCAGTCGGTGGCTTGTGGAAGTGCAACCGGGTGTTGTGCGTGTTCGGGTGCCGGTCCCAGCGACACTCCCAGCGCTCCCCGTCCTCGTGGTCTTCGACGTAGTGGACTGAGAAATCACCAGTCGTGAACCAGCGGATGTCGAGACGGGCCACGTTCACTGATTCCGGGTATCGTCCAGCGTCGAGCAGTCCACGAAGCAGTCGAGGTTCGTATGAATCCGGGTCGAACATAGTCTCGGTGATAAGTGAATCCGATGAAAGGTGCCGCTCCAGCAGGCGCAGCGTCTGTCGATCTGGTGGACCTGTCGAGTGTGAGGCTCGACTCTCCGGTGGCTGGCTCATTTACGCTGGAATTAGATGCCCGTCGTTCTGGGAGAGCTGGCGAGCAAGTTCGTACAGTCTTATATCGCGAATTACGCCCTGCCACTCACTGACTGCGGTCATCCGCTCGTGAATAGTCTCGTGACTATCGTGATCAAATACGTTGACGGTCGTTGGGTCGGTCGTTTCGAATCGCGCTTCATATTCCGCCTGCTGGGATTCAAGCGCCTCTACGCGATCGATTATTTCCTCGATAGAGAGTGCGGTTGTGATTCGACTGGCGTCTTGCCATTCGAGATATCCCTCGTTTCGTTCGTATGTCGCCGGTCGGCTGTCTCGATCGGCCTGAGCGATGCCCATCTCGGCCAAGCGGTCGAGATGCTTTTTCGCGGCATTCGGAGAGCAGTCCGCAAGCTCAGCGATCTCGGTGTACGCTGTCGGAGCGGAGACTCCGAGGACGACGTCGTAGACACGACCAAACGTGTCTGTTCCCGTCTGCCACCGCCGCTGCGTATTGTCGGACATGGGGGCCGGATCGAACTTGGTCATACCTATCTGTAGGTGGCTTCTCTCAATATATCTTTGGATTATTCAAATATATGTAAGAAAGTGCTGTGTTGGGTTACATATGCTCTTGAAACACTCACGCAAGCCACGCTACCGATCGATCGAAAGGCAGAGCTGATTATCTCCGATTCAGCTAGGGCCACTGATTGGCCCACCACGACCTATTTATCAAATAAACTGACACATACGTATGTGCCAATCTCCCGAGCAAAACCGATCGGCAGTCTCTATGAGGATGTCGCAGACTACGATCTCGTGGTCGTCTCTGACCCTCCGATCGCAGACGCCCTGAACAACCGTCTCAGACGACCACATATTGGATCTTTTGCAGTCACACCACGTCGGCTTGCAACCGGTCGAAAAGAGCCAGCAGAGGACCGAACCGCGTTTTTGTCTATTCTTGAAGAGACTGATCTCTCATGGAAAGAGTTAGCCCGGATTATTGGAGACATCATCCAGTGCTGGGAAGAAACAGCAGCCCCCGATCGAATTCTCTCGTATGAGCGATACGACACCCCTGCCGTCCGATCGGTGCTTACCAAACTCAAATCATTGGATACGACGTCAAGATTGCTGACGGAGTATCAGATACCGAACACGCAACGAGTTGCAGTGGTCGGTGAAAACCAACTGACGCCGTTGGAGCAGTCCATCCTCCCGGAAGAATACGATACGATCGATCTATTCACTGATGATGCGTTTCCGCATCCACCGTTTAGGATATTTAACTCACGAACTGCGATTGTTGATGCATTACTTGATACGATTAGCGAAGAAAATGCAGAAGACATTGCGATCGTTCTCGATGGATCAAGTCAGTATTCATCGTTAATTGAGTCAGCACTCGAAACAGCAAATATTCCATTCTACGGTGGTCCAGGGTTCAACGACGAGCCGGACCATCGATTGTACATTCAACTGCTTCGGACCGCAACGGCCGGATCAAACACTCGTGTTGCATCGGTCCAACCATTGTTAGAGCAGCTCGATTGCAACGTCGATCCCAAACATGCCGACAAGCGATTGGACTCGGTTGATTCTGGGTGGTTCGATCGGTTCAGTGCAACGATCGACAACGAAACATTTGGCTCTGCTCTCACTGCATTTGAGACACGACGATCAGTAACGCTCGAACAGTTCCGAGACGAATTGACAAAGCTTGGGATTATCGACCAACCAGTAACCACGAATCGAGTAGACCAACTCGAATTTTATTTGGATAGTTACGAAGTCCCAATCGATCGAGAGAATGAGGGTGTGTTGCTTGCAGATGCAACGTCTGCTGCCTACGTTGATCGCCTCGTTGTCTTTGCGATCGGGTTAGATGATGGTTGGATGCGAGCAGTACCAAATCGTCCATGGACCGACGAAGATGCAGTGTATCAACGGAACATTGGACAGTTTCAACACTTGCTGCAAAGCGGTGTCGAACAGTACTATCTCGTTGAAGACGCACAAGGTGGCCAACCAGTAACTCCGTGTTTGTACTTTGAAGATCTTCTTGAGACACCATATGAACGCTTCAGTGATCTTCGATCGATCCAACACACCCGTACGCATCGGGCTCGAGGAGATGGGTTTTCGCACACACCACTTGATGACCCGATTGATCCTACCCACGTCAATTCGATGAGCCAGTCTGCACTCAACAACTACGTACACTCTCCACGTGACTACTTTTTTGACCGACTTCTCTCATCACCGGATAAGATCTACTTTACAGAAGGACAACTGTTTCACGACTTTGCAGAGTTCTACGTCAATCATCCCGAATTGATTGCATCAACATCAGTCGGCGAGTTACTGGAGTTCATGCTAGATCAGACCGATCCATTTCTTCGGACGATCGATCGGGAGACACAGCGAACTCGGTTCAATGCAGGGGTAACGACACTCATGGAGTTCCTCGATGAGCATCAACCGACACATTCGATCGCAATTGCAGAAGAGAGTGGATTTGGTGAGAATGTGTTTGAAACATACTTCGACAAAGAGTGTGATAGCCCAGTTACAGAGCGATATTTCACCGATGACACGCTGAGTATCCATGGGCTCATTGATTACGTGTACAAACCAACGCACTTGATCGACTACAAGACTGGTGCGCAAAAAAGCCGCTCAAAGGTTGTCAAACACTCTGCGATCGATCCACCAACAACAAAGCCGAATTTCCAAGCGCTGCTGTATCTCACGTATCAACGACGTCAACAGCCTGATGAAGTGCTTTCGTTCACGTTCGTGCATTTCATGGAGGCGATCGATGACGTTGTCAATCCGAACGAGACACCAAATCTAGAAGATATCCAAACAACTGTTCGGTACTATCCAGAATTATTCGCCTCATTTGCTGAGAGCCAAACTGCTTACGAAGAGCTTTGTAATGGATACAAAGACTGTAGCGGGACGTTTACTGCACTTGGCTACCTATCGTATCAGTCACTTATGACTACGCATCCATTTCCAGACCAACCGATCGATGAGCTCCGCGACTCTGCGTATGCTGACAACTTCACAGAAGCGATCGAAAAATCAGTTAGTGGGATTGATGCGGATGTGGAAAAAGGCTGTGACCAAGCACTCAGAGCGCTTGATAAGATTCGAAAGCGCAACTATTTTAGAGAAGATCTTGATGCCTTCGAGTCATTTCTCGAAGGCCAGCGATCGGAGCTCAACGATCGACACCAAACACACGAACGCTTCCCAGTGACCGGCCTTGCTGGAGAGACCACCGATCGGTATCTGAACCACCGTGATTTACTTCTTGGACATGACTAATCCAAACCCATCCCAACAACGATTGATCGATAGTACAGACGGCCTCTACCTCGTCGACGCAGGTGCAGGCACTGGTAAGACGTTCAGTGTAACGCGGCGCTACTCTGCGATTGTGGATCAACCTTCAGTTGAGCCTGAAGACGTTGTCTTGATTACCTTTACTCGCAACGCTGCCCGAGAAATGAAAGATCGGATTGTTAGTCACAGTAGCTACACCACAAGAGAACTAGCCGACGCACCGATCCAAACCTTCCATAGCCTCTGTAGTAATATTCTCGATCGATACGGCTCAAACGCACCACAGTACCTCGGAATTGACGATACGCTCAGTCGGTCGTCAGATGTAATCGAGGAAAGTGCAATTGAGTCTTCGCTCTTTGCAGAGTTCATATCCACATTCACTGATAGCTGTCCAGAACATCACCCAATTCTCCGAGTTGTAACAAACCCCGGAGAGCTCCGATCGGTTTTGAATAATCTTGCTGCACGTGGTATCTTCCCGACGAAGGACGGGTGGTACCGAGATGGCCGATCGAAGCTGCTGGGCGATTTGGATGGGCTTCTTGACGCCGTCGAGGCGGTCAATCAACCGCGAAATGGTGGTCGCAAGCAATCGGAGCTCAAGAAAAAGCTATACCGTTACGGGAAGGACTCAACCTTCCTTCCAGATGCTCTTTCAAAGCCCACTGTCAGAGGCAATGAAAAAGCAGTTCCAGTCGACCCAATTAAAACAGCGTTCAATAGTGATCGATCTGATCTTATCGCGTTTATACACGATCTGTATTTTTCATATTTAGAGTTTGCACTCGCTCGGAATTATCTGACGTTCAGTATGTTGCAACTCTACACGTTTGTCTTACTCTGTGAGGACCCAGACACTCGGAGTGAGCTTGCATTTGAGTACACGATGATCGATGAGTTTCAAGACACCAGTGAGATCCAGTTCAAGCTTGCTCTATTGCTCGCTGGAACGGAGAATATCTGCGTTGTTGGCGACTGGAAACAGAGTATCTACTCCTTCCAATACGCAACTGTCGAAAACATCACACAGTTCGGAGATCGACTCACACAATTCACAAACGAGCTTAACAGTAACCATACCCGAATTACATATCCAACTACACCTGTTGAGACCATCGAATTAGAACAGAACTACCGATCGACACAGGAGATTCTTGATTTTGCAGAACATGCACTCACGACTCCAAGCAAAAAATCGGAATCGATCGACGCAGAATCGATCCGTGAGAGGATTGTTCATCTCTTTTCAAATAGCACATACGACGAAACACAGATAGAGGCACTTCAGAGTCAAGACGAGACGCTTGCAGTGCTCTCGAAGATCGACGAGATTGTTGGGAATCCAGCGTATGCGATCGAACAAGATGGTGATCTCATTGAACCCTCCTACGGAGATATTGCCGTGCTCACCCGAACACATGACTTTGGACGAGAGCTTCTCTCGGTTGCTGAGGAGTATCATCTCCCAGTTGCATACGAAGGTGGTGTTGAGTTATTCCGATCGGATGCTGCCAAACGGTTGCTTGCATGGCTTCGGATTCTTGAATCAGATGCTGATCGAGGATGGTCGCTTGTACTGGAGGATGCTGGCTATGGGATGAGTGAGATCAAACACATCCTCAAAAAAGAGGCCTACCCTACAGAGATGATCGAGTTCCGGGACGCGTTAGCATCACTTACTGTCGTTAGTAGCGTGGCTAGGCGTGTCTTTGATCGCTATGGACACGATGGACCGATAGCAGATGCATTGGTTGGACAAATTCAGTCTGCACATGACCAAACGACAATGACAATCGGTGATCTTTCACAGTACATCAAAACCAATATTGAAAATGGTAACACGTACGATATTTCGACCCCCGCGGGGACTGACTCAGTAACGGTCCAGACTATCCACGCGGCAAAAGGGCTGGAGTACCCGATCGTGATTGTCGCAAATATGAATCAACGGAAGTTCCCTCCATCTGGGGGTGGGCCGACTGCTATTTCGTACGATTCGCTCATTGGAATACGACAACGGTACCTCTACGACGACGTACACAGCCAGCCACATCAGTATGATAATTGGCGATATGATCTCCTGAATAAGTGCCTCCCGGATCAGGCTGATGAAGAACGACGACTGCTCTATGTTGCGATCACACGGGCGCAACAGCATGTCCTGTTCACTGCACAGGAGCCAAATCAATTTCTCACAGACCTTCCGGTACCGATCGACGAATACGAGCCATCAGAGCCAACGGAAGAAACGCAACAGACTGAGCAGTCAACACTCTCGGTGCCAATTCCAGATGTTGAAGAGCCAGTCGGATACTCTCCACACTCACTCATGGCAGAGGAGGTGTATGAGTCCGTGACTGAAGGCCGTGGAATGGATTTCGGTACGCAGGTTCACGAATTTGCTGAAGACTATGTTGCAGGTATCACAACTGAGCCAACAAACGATGACGAACGGGCAGTAGTTTCATTGATTGATTCACTAACTGGTGAGATCCATATGGAAGAAGACGTCTATCTGCCACTCACCGCTGATGGAGCCGACGTGATGGTCCGTGGGATCGTTGATCTCTTTTGTGTTCATGACGACCGAGTTGAAATTATTGATTTCAAAACCGACCTCTCTCGGTATGCCGAGTCGGAGTATCAAAAACAGCTCAGTGTGTACTATCACGTCATCCGGTCAGTGTATCCCGATCGACAGGTGTCTGTCGAGATATTGTATACTGCCACCGGTGAGCGACAACCGATTGAACCACTATCAAAAAATGATCTCGAGGAACTAATAAAGTAGATCCCGAGGTACTCTCATACTGTTTGAAGTGATCTGACAATCCGTTATTTTATTTTTTCAAGGAGAGAATCCTCACGTCGATACAGATGCATTTCTCGAGGTTCTCAGACGGTTGGGGTGGTTCACGGTCCATTTAGACGCCGAAGGTAGCAAACCACTCGCCCGTCGGTTCCTTCTTGACCGTAACCTGCTTGAGCTTCGCGTCGTCGGGGATGGCGCGGTGGAGCCGAATCGGTATGTCCGCAATTTTCGAGAGTGACAGTACAGTCTGACCGCCCTTCTTGTGAGCCTGTGCCGCGCTGCATCCGCGCCTTGCTCGCGCCTCCAGTTCGGTCGGCACTCGCTGAGGAAGAGGGCTTAGCGCCTCAACCCAACTAAAAATATAAAATTTGATACTTACTTAGTGTTCGATATAAAGGAAATAATATATTATATATTTCTGGATATTAAATTGCTTGTTCAAATAATAGACTATCTACTGATAGTTCACTACTAAGAATATTGTATGTATTTCGAATAGTGCTATCGCGCTTGAGTACGACAGTGTTTATATTTTAAGTAAGTTAAATGCATATTCTTCGGCTATCATAGTAAATATAAAGTAGTTTATCTACAATATCATCTCTCCTCAGATACTTGTTGATGCTTTGCCACGATCGCTAGTAAACATAATAAATATATCATATTTGGGTTAATTATACCTTGAGGACATATTTATTAATGAATAATAACAGACAAATATCAATATTATTATTTGTAGGGACTACGCTATCCGAAATATGGCCGTCGCAGTTACTATTACAAAGTTATGCCTGTAATGGTTTTGTGGATGCACAAACGATGGAACGTGTATTCCACAATGTGGAACATGCTACAAAAGGCGATAGTTGAGTTCCAGCTCGTTACTTACACTCAACAGAAGACTTGTGATTTCTTCATTGATTTTATCTATTGTAAGCCGGTTAGTCGGTCCAGCAACACTCACAGCTCCGAATGCATCTCCATCTTCGTCACAAATAGGAACTGAAATAGCGTTCAGTCCAGTTACGTTTTCTTGATTGTTAATTGCGTATCCCTGCTTACCGACCTGTTCGAGTTCAGTTAGTAAGTCTGGGGGTGACGTAATCGTATACTCCGTTTTTGGTTGTAGTCCTGTTTGCTCACAGTATTTGATGATTCGACCCTCATCCCAAGTCGACATAATCGCTTTGCCTCCCGCTGTAGAGTGAAGCGGCCCGGAGGTTTTTGCATAGTTGCCAACACGAACCCCATGATCGCCGACTGCACGAAATAAATAAATTGCACGATCGTATTCTTCAATAATAAACTGGACTAACTCTCCCGTTTCATTGGCTAACTCATTGATTTTACTGTTGACAAGTGGATAGAATGGATCGCGTGTTTGTATGGTATTTGCATACTGTAAGAATACAGAAGAGATCCGATAGTGGTCGTTTTGGCAAATGACATATTGATTCTCGATGAGTGCGGACAAATATCTGTGTACAGTGCTCTTTGGAATTTCCAAATCGGTAGCAATTGTCGTGAGGCGGACTGGTTCATTATCCCTGATGTATTCTAACATGTGGAACATTTGGGACACCGATTTGAAGGGCTTTTTATTCATTGATACAGTATTACACACCGTCTACTATTGTTGTTTTGATTTGAGAATTGATAACACACCCTGTTCCACATCGTGGAACTAGATGTTTGTTATCCATCACTAATCTCAATAACTATTTTACCAAAGACCTCACCGTTCTCAATCCGCTTATGAGCTTCAGATAGCGACTCAAGAGGAAGTACCTGATCGATTACGGGCGTGGTCTTCCCCTGTGCGATGTGTGTGGTAACCTGTTGGAAATCCCTTCTGTTCCCCATTGGTGCACCAATAATTTGACGATGTTGTTGGTACACGGAACGGACGTCAATTGTTGCGTCAGCACCTGATGTTGCACCGCAGATTACCAATCGACCCCCACCAGCTAGCGAATCAATACTTTGTTGCCACGTTTTTTGACCAATGTGATCAACCACTAAATCAACACCACGTCCATCGGTTTCATTCCGTATTTTTGTGTCAAACAAATAAAGGGGATCGTGTATAACAGTCGAAGCCCAGTCTTTGAGCCGATCGATTTTATTAGCTGATGATGTCATAGCGTATGTCTCTGCACCAATTGAATTTGCAATCTGGAGTGCAGCATTGCCAACCCCACCGCTTGCACCAAGAATAAGCGCTTTTTCCGATGGTTGTAGCTTTCCTGCGGTAACGATCATTCGCCAAGCAGTCGTAAATGCGATCGGATAGGCTGCAGCGGTAATTGGATCAATTTCAGGTGGGCGCTCTTCGAGACTCCACTCGGGGACAACAACATATTCAGCCAGTCCTCCTGAGATGTGTTCACCGATGATCTGATAGGAGTTACACAGCGTGTGTTCACCCGAAAGACAGTACTCGCAGTTATGACAGACGAGACATGGATAAACCACAACCGGCTTCTTCACCCATGATTTATCAACCGACTCTCCAACTGCATCAACAACTCCGGTAATGTCACAACCGGATCGTTTCGGAAACTGTCCATCATCTTCGGGGTGTCCAATACGTGCGAATACATCGAGACGATTGAGTCCACACGCTTCAACACGGATACGGACCCACCCAGGCTTTGGTTCAGGCTTCGGGACATCAACAATGTCTATGACATCATCTGCATCGCCGTAGCCAGTGATTTCACCGGCAAGCATTACTACTGACATAGAGCACATATGATAAAAACCAACGGTTAGGGTGACATCCTGATCAGAGCAAAGGCTTTATCGGTGCACCTTGATGGAACCAGTACATGAGTGAACAAACACCACGGAGTATAGAGCCAGATATCACTAGCTCGTTGCTTTCGAGCGTCTCTATAACTGAGCCGTGGGCACTGTTAGAGCGTTTTAGTGAACTTGCGCGTGTATCTGGCAGCGATGAGGAAGTCGAAGCAGCAGAATACATTGTTGAACGATTAACTGATCTTGACATCCCGTTTACGCGATATGATCCTGAGCTGTATATCAGCCAACCACTTCGGGGTGCAATACGGACGGTTGATCGGCCGTTTGAACCCGGACCTGTGAAGACGATCTCGTTTTCGGCATCAGGAACTGTATCAGGAGAAGTCGTATATGTTGGTGAGGCCGGTGCAGATCTCCTCTCGGATGAAGATAGTACACCTGGTGAACCATTCAGTCATGTCGAGGATCTCACCGGCAAGATTGCACTCACCTCAGCGGGGTTTCTCTCGATTGAAGCGACACGAGCGCTTGAACGCAAGGGTGCAGCAGCCGTCATTACGATCCATCCACACAAGCGAGAACCACATGATGGTATCGCAACGCCGATTTGGGGTGGTGCACCAACATTGGATCAGGTGGATGAACTGCCATCAGTTCCAATCATTACTGTAAACAATCCGGACGGTGAGGTACTCATTGGGTGGGCAACCGAGGATAGACCATTCACTGTCGAAGTTGAAACCGAACTCAACACAGGCTGGATGAAGTGTCCGCTTGTGGTGGCAGAGATCGAAGGTGGGGAAACAGACACTGACGAGTTTGTGTTGTTGCATGGGCATTATGACTCGTGGTATGTTGGTATCACCGACAACGCAACTGGGGATGCGGGACTCTTAGAATGTGCTCGCATATTTTCGAACCATGCCGATCGTCTGAAACGAAATCTTCGGGTTGCGTGGTGGCCAGGCCATTCAACGGGTCGGTATGCCGGTTCCACGTGGTATGCGGATACATTTGCACTTGAGTTAGCTGAACACTGTGTTGCACAGGTAAATATGGACTCACCGGGCGCAAAAGGGGCCACAGAATACACAGATATGTCCTGTTGGACGCCAGATGCACACAACGTAATCGCGGCATCAATCGAAGAAGTTACAGAGGCACCCTACACCGAACGATTCCCCTTCCGGGCGGGAGACTACTCGTTCGACAATCTTGGACTCACTGGCATGTTTATGCTTTCATCAAACATCCCAGCTGACGAACGCGAAGCGAAAGGATACCATACCGTCGGCGGTTGCGGTGGCAACTCCGATGCATGGCATGTGTCAACCGATTCGTTGGACAAAGCGGGAAAGGACGAACTTGTAAGAGACATTCGGGTGTATGCACTCAGTATTCTTCGTGTCTTGAACGCAGATATACTTCCGTTTGACCAACAGCGATATCTTGGTCGAATAAAAGAGACCGTTGAAACGTACAATGAGATAGCTGGAGACCAGTTCGACTTTTCACCAACAATCGATGCAATTGAGTCAGTTGAACCGAAGCTGGCAACGTTCACAGAACAGGTAGAACGTGGAGAGATACCGACTGACAATGCAAATAACGTGTTACTCCAGTTGGCTCGGATCTATAACCGGATCTATCTGGTTCGTGATGGGCAGTTTGAGCAAGACCCAGCGATCGGTCGAGATCCGATCCCAGCATTTGCACCAGTCGAAAATTACGAGATCGCTTCCGATGATGAAGCAAAGTTCCTCACGATCCAACTAACACGAGCACAGAACGGAATCTGTGGACAGCTACGAACAGCAGAAAAACTCCTCACCGAGGCAAATTAAATGACCGATATTGCATATCTAATTCCAGGCGTTGGCTTGGATGAAGACGAAAAAAACAGACGAGAACAGATTGCAAACGAAATGACGACCGGTAACGTAACCGTGGTCGATGTGGATGAAGGCCCACTAACCATCGAATCTGGAGTTGAAGAAGCATGGTGTGTCTACGGCGCAATGAAAAAGGCAGTGGAAATAGAATCCTCATTCGATGGCCTTGTGATCGGCTGTTTTGGAGATCCCGGACTCAGGCCACTCCGAGAGCTCTTAGATATCCCAGTCATTGGACCAGCACAAACCACATTCTATACTGCTGCACAGGTTTCCGATCGGTTCGGGTGGCTCACAATCCTTGATTCGACACTACCGATGAGCCATGAACAAGCTGTCGAATATGGGTTAGATGACCGATGCGTTAGTATTCGATCGGTTGATGCACCTGTTCTCTCAATAGACCATGAATCTAACGAGCTGGTCAATCGAATGATTGCTGTTGGACAGCAGGCGATCGAAGAGGATGGCGCAGAAGCGCTCTTTCCTGGTTGTATGAGCCTATCATTCGCGCAGCGACATGAAGAAATTCAGGAGGCACTTGGGGTTCCGTTCTTAGATCCTGCTCGATTAGCACTTGAACAAGCAACGGTCTGGGCTCGACATGGAATCGTTGCAAGCCGGAAAACGTATCCAGAACCATCGTATGACAAGCTAGGAGCGTTGTTATAATGTCGCCATATATGTCGGTGAATGATTCTGAGCTCTACTATGAGGTACATGGTGATGAACACGAGAAGACAATTATTGTTCTTCATGGTGGGCCAGGAGTGAGCGATTACGAGAAAGGTCTCACAGCCTATGGGCCTCTGACTGATGAGTATCGACTCGTTGTGTATGACCATCGTGGCTGTGGTAATTCGAGTCTTACGCCACCGTATTCGAATGAGCAGTTTGCTGATGATGTCGAGGGGCTTCGAACCGAACTTGGAATCGATGAGTTTGTGCTGATCGGCGGGTCATATGGTGGCTTCATTACCCAAGAGTATGCGATCAAATATCCTGATGCGCTTTCAGGATTTATTCTTCGAGATACTGCTGCACACGGTGGACACAGAGATCGGGCGAGAGAGATCGCAGAATCGAGGTTTGACGAGGTGAAAGATGCAAATCTCGACACACCGCGGTTAACAAAAGATGCCTTCGATCGGGTCATGGAGGGTAATGTCGGCTCAGACGAGGAGCTCAAGGAAACATTCCACGCAATGCTACCGTTATATGCGCCATCGATCAGTGAGTTTGACGCTGCTTCGGCTCGTGAAGGAATTGAAAAGCGGCAGTTTCACCACGAGACACACAACTACACGTTCACACATGAACACCCGACGATGGATTATCGCGACCAGCTCTCAGCCGTTAGCTGTCCAGCGCTCGTCACTGTGGGTCGGCACGATTGGATTACTCCCGTTGAGTACAGCGAAGAGATTGCTGAGTTGCTTCCAAATGCTGAGCTTGTGATCTTTGAAAATAGTGGACACTCCCCAAATCTTGATGAACAAGACAAATATCTTGAAACTGTTCGATCGTTCTTATCCGATATTGGTTTCGTTGCCGATACATAACCTCTCGACGATCTATTCTTTATATTTTCACGTAGGAAAGCGAATGTAACCAACACATATTTATACCGGAAGATGCAGTTTTAACTATGGTTGAGAACCACAAGCATAGCCGTAGTCGTCGTTGGTTTCTGGGAGCCGCCGGCGGAGCAGGAATTGCAACGTTAGCAGGATGTACCGGTGGAAACGGTAATGGCGGCAATGGAAATGGCGGCAATGGAGGCAGTGGAAATGGAGACATCGATAGAGAAAATCGCCTCGTTTTTGCGCAGAATGCCGCTCCAGACGAACTTGATCCGATAAACAACCGTGGTGGGAATTATTCGATCGTCATCAAAAACTGGGTGTATGATGCACTCTACACGTACGATGAAGGGACTGATCTTGTGCCACTGTTGGCAACTAGTATGCCGGAAGTAAACCAGGATGGGACCGAATTTACGATCGAAATCGATAGCAACGCTCGGTGGCACGACGGCGAGCCAGTTACGGCAGCAGATATTGCATACACGTTTACCCAACCCGTTGAAGAATCAACTGACTACGGGCCAGACTTTGCGCTTATCACGAGCATGGAGGAGATTGACGAGCAGACGATCCAGCTGAATCTCGACGAGCCATATCCTCCGATTATGAACACGATTGCACATCCGATCGCACCAGAACACGTCCGAGAGGAAGATCGAGAAGAGTTTGGACGAAGTGTTGTCGTGGGCAGCGGTCCATTTGAGTTTGTTGAATGGAGTGCGGGTAATTACACCCGATTACGTCGCCACGATGATTACTGGGGAGATTCAGTTCCAAACATCGAAGAGCTGGAGTTTGTTCCGATCGAGGAGGATACAACTCGAATCACTGAATTCCAAAATGACGAAGTCAATGTTGCGGACAACATCTCTCCAGATCTGTGGAGCACTGTCGAGAACATGGACGATGCAAGCATCGTGACTGGGCCCGAACTCAACTACCAGTTTGCTGCTTTCAATATGAACGAAGGCGAAGTTGCAAAACAGCAAGTAAGGGAAGCGATTGTCTACGCCACAGACCTTGACTCTGCAATCTCGAATTTTGTTGAGCCTGTTGGCTCGCGAATGTACAGCATTCTCCCAGAGCCGTTGGCAGAAGATTGGGATATGCCACTTGACACATGGAGAGACATGTGGCCCGAGCAGGATATCGATCGTGCACGCGAGCTGTTTGAAGAAGCTGGTGTCCCGGATGACTGGGAGTGCAATATCCTCGTCTCATCGACATCAATGCGTGAGAACGTCGCGATTTCAATTGCGAATGGTATCAATGAAGCAGGCTACACAGGAAATGTACAGCGCCTTGACTTCGGTACACTGTTGGATACATTCGCATCAGGTGATGCAGATCAGGTCAACATCTATCTCCTTGGATGGACTCGTGATCCAGACCCTGACCGGTTTATCTATGAATTGGTCCACCCAGAGGGTGCATTCCAAGGAACCTACTACGACAATGATGAGTTCGCACAACTGCTCGATGATGCACGGGTAAACCCGAACTACGAGGAACGCCGTGACATGTATGAGGAAGCGGTGACGATGATGATCGAAGACCGCGTTCACATTCCGCTGTACAACCTCAGTACCAACATGGCTGTCAAAGACTATGTTACCGGATTGGAGCCACATCCTGTTGCAACAGAGAACCCACAGGTATTCTCCGATCGACGCAGCACAAACTCTGATGTTTCCGGAACAAACGTTAGCATCGACTAGTCATTCGATTTCTGTTTTGCTCAAAATAACAGAGTATATGTAGTCAGCTCTGGGTTTAGTTGGCCGGGAGCTGTGCAAGCACCGATCGAAGCTCGTAGGTGAGTGCGTTGTACGACCGTCGAGCGCCCCATGCAAGGAAGCGTTTGCTATCCGTATCATTCGGCGGGTGCGCAATAGCGGCCAGTGCTGGGAGCGGTGGTCTCCCAACAGCAGGATCTTGTTCGAATGTCTTGTCCGTCACATAATTAATTCGTGTGAGTGTTCGGGCCAGCGGTTGGAGATTCCTAAAAGAATGGTTCTCCTGTTCGTATATTTCGTTGACTTTCGCTGCGAGTTCGCTGTATGTCTCTTCGAGCCTACTGAACTCTTTCTCAAGCCCTAATTCGGATGATCCTTTTTTGAGTGTCTCAAGCGTTTGTTGGTGTTCAGCTATTGTGAGCCGGTAGTCCAGTGGACAGTGTGTCGCAGATGCAAGCCGATATGTTGCGATCGTGTATACATCAGCGTCTCGCTTGAGGGTCGCAGGATCTGCCTTTTCGAGCGTGTCTGTTGAGAGATGCCAGGCATCTGCATGACCACCACTCCCCCCGACGAGGTGGTAGCCACGTTCTTCTCTCACTGAATGTTCGATCGATGACTGCAATGAGAGCCCAGCAATACCGATATTATTGAACGAGTAGTCACCCGCACGGGATGGACGCCGAGTCTCTGTTTGCTTCCCGGTCACATCCGTAATTGTCCCGATCGCGACAGGCGCAGCAGCAGTCATCCATTTCACTCGGCTCGTGAACTCAACCGCATCCTTGACCCCTGGGCTATCGACGTTTACATGAGCGAGACAGTTCTCGTTGAGGCTGTTGGCAAATGTATCTGCATACCACGTTGACCCAGCATATCTGCCTGTTGAATGACCGGGCCACCAACAAACCCGGACAGTCCGAGTCAGTTGGTCAGCATGCGCTGACAGGGCAATAGCAGCCTCTAACAAGGCGGCATCACCGGTTGCATTATCTGTGACCCCAACATGCCAGGAGTCATAATGCCCATGTAGTAACACAAACTCATCTGTGGCTGTCTGTGTCGGCGTGATTTCCGCCTCAATGAGTGGGCAGCGAACCCAGCGCGTATCCACAGTTGTGCTCACTGTGAGCGACAGAGAAGGATTGTTTTCAATCAGTGCATCGAGTTTATCCCCATCGTCACCAGAAATATTTGCAACGATAATCTCTGGAATCTCGTTTTTCTCTTCAAACGTCGGTGCACCCCCCCACACGGGCGATATGATCCCTTCATGTGGCTCTCGATCGTGCGGATGGATTGCAATAAATGCTGCAGCACCCCGTGCTGCTAACGCTCTGATCTCTGCGATTGGAATGAGCGATTCTGCGACAACAACTTTGTCTTCGACAGCAACATCATCAATGTTGAGTGAGTGGTCCAACAGCGACTCGACCGAATCACCCTCTTCGTCAGCGCGTAGTCGGATGACCTCACCGCTCACAGAGTCGTTGTCCGAGAAGGCCACTGTTTTTGCGCTTTTAAAACACTCTGTGCGGTCCGTAGCGGTAACCGTTGCAGAGACTGGTGTACTCAGGTACAGTTCGGGTTCGTGAACCGTGTGTGAAACAGCATGATCGCTGAGCACCGTTGTGAGATGCTCTGCTGCCTTCCGCTCCCCACCGGTCCCGGAGATCCGTGTCAACGAGGAGAATTTTTCGACAGAGTCCCACATTCGGTCCTGATCAATTGACTCAACGACAGACTGTTCTGTGGAGTCCAGAGATGGGGTCTGGCAGTCATAGAGTGGCTGCTCGTAGCTGCTCATAGGTCGTAAATATCACTGTATTTTTCCTTCATGTCCGAAATGAAGTATGTCGCAGTAAACGGCTCTCCGGTTGCGACTTCAATGAGTTCGTCAGTCGTATATCGTTGTCCGTGCTGATGAACCGCATCCGTAAGCCAAGCGTGAATCTCATCGAACGACTCGTTTTCGATTAGCATTTCAATATCTCCAAGCTCTGATTCGAGCGCTGCCTGTAGTTGCGCAGCAAACACGCTCCCAACACTGTAGTTTTGGAATGTGCCGATTCGTCCGAGCGACCAGTGGATGTCCTGCAAGCAGCCGACCGTATCAGACGGTGGTGTAATCCCGAGCAACTCCTCCATCAACTCATTCCATCGGCTTGGGACATCCGCTACAGCAAGGTCACCATTTATCAGATCGCGCTCAATCTCGAAGCGAAGGAGAATATGCATGTGGTATGTCAGCTCGTCTGACTCAACACGTATATAATTTTCATCGTATACTTGATTGGCTGCCGCGTACAGCTCACGGGCTGATGTACCCTCCAAATCTGGGAAATGTTTGACCAGTAGCGGTTGGATAAGCTCCCAGAACGCCTCAGTTCGACCAACCTGATTCTCCCAAAATCTCGATTGTGATTCATGGATTCCATGGCTTCGAGGTTCACCAAGTGGCGTTCCATACGCATCATCGGGGAGTCCCTGTGTATAATCAGTGTGCCCAAATTCATGCAGTGTACTTGTGAGTCCATCGACCGGTATTGCTTCATCGAATCGGGTAGTCATTCGGACATCAAACTGATTTCCAAATGAGAATGGGTGTGTTGAGGTGTCAAGCTTGGTTCGTTTCCAGTCAACACCAACAAGATCAAGCACCTCTTCGGACAGCGCAAACTGTGCATCACTCTTATACGTCCCCTCGAACACACCTGCTGCAGGATCAACATCGGACTCACGGATGGCATCAATCAACGGTACCAACTCATCGCGAAGTTCGTGAAGCATTGACTCAACGGTTTCAACAGAAAGATACGGCTCATACTCTGCAAAAATCACGTCAAACGGCTCTGCATCCGGATCGATCTCCGCTGCTTGCTGTTGGCGAATTTCGACAATATGTTCCAACATTGGCGCAAATGACTCGAAATCATCATTCTCACGAGCTGTTTGCCAGACCGGTGTTGAATCACTGATTGCCTGTGACAGCTCTCGTTGGAGCGATCCCGGTACTTGTGTTTCACGCGCATACTGTCGATCGATCTCACGAACAACGGCCTGTTCTTCGTCAGTAAGCGATGCATCGGCTAATTGCGCGAGCAATCCACCCAGTTCGTCGCTCGTCAGTAGATCGTGTTTGAGCGACGAGATTGTCGATCGCTGCCCTGATCGTGCAGGCGTTCCATCTGCGGGCATCATCACCTGTTGATCCCAAAATAGTACGTTGTCGATTTGTTCAAGATGAACAATATCCTCGTAGTGAGTCAGAAGCTGGTCATAGGTCTCGGCTGCTTCGCTCGTATTGCTTGCTGCCATAGAATACCTTTCCCGGGAGGGTACATAATGGTTGTTGACACGTACCAAGCGCGCCGCACTTGGCTACGTTACTCGAAAATTATTTATTTATCCACAACACTCATACATGAGTAGTGATACCATCAAACATAATCAACCAAAATTATTGTATTTGCTCTTCATTATCTGTGGAACTCTGTGACCACAACTCAGCAGGCAATGTCTGGGGTGGTGAGGCCATGCCGATCGGTGGTGCGGTCTCGTGAGTCTCCTTCGGTATGTGGGGTTTCGGCTGGTACAGTCGATACCAGTCCTGTTCATCATTATCCTTGTGACATTTCTCCTCACAAACAGAATCCCCGGAGACCCGGTTTCAATCTTTTTGAGTCCTGGTGCCCCGCCTGAACTAGTTGCGGAGGTACAGGCACGGTATGGGCTCGATCGACCACTGTACGAGCGATTCTTCAATTATCTCCTTGGTGTTGTACAGGGTGATTTAGGCTACAGTATTCATTATGGGATGCCAGTAACCGAAAAGATCCTTGAGCGGCTGCCAGTTACCGTATTTTTGACTGTCTGTGCGTTTGCGTTTGCAATCTCAATCTCTGTTCCACTTGGAGTTATCTCCGCAAAGCGACGTAACAAGCCGACAGACCACATCTCGCGGATTGTGTCGTTGATTGGCGTTTCAACGCCGTCATTCTGGATCGGGCTGCTGCTAATTATTTTCTTCTCATTCTACCTTGGATTGTTCCCCGCAACCGGATTGGTACTGCCATGGGCTGACCCGGCAAGTATCCGTGGTGCTGAAACACGAATCGATGTGCTTCTCATGTCGGTTCATCATGCAATACTGCCAACAATTGCACTGGGAACGCTACAGATGGCACAGATAACTCGTATTGAACGCTCCTCGATGGTGGAGTCGCTTCGAGAAGATTACGTCTTGTTGGCAAGAGCATATGGGTTCCCTGAGCGGACCATTCTTCGCAAACATGCATTCCGGGTAGCACAACTACCAGTACTTACAATTATCGGGCTTGGTCTCAGCACCGCACTTGGTGGCGCAGTCCTGATTGAGACTGTGTTCGAAATTAACGGTATGGGTCGGCTGATTATTCAGGCGATCAACAACCAAGATTACGAACTGGTCATGGGGACCACGATCGTATTTGGTATCACATACATTGTCGGTGTAATTATTACAGATGTTTTGTATGCATATGTTGATCCGCGAGTCCAGTACGGAGGTGATTCCTAATGGGAAGTCGTACCGTTGATGACGCGATCGACCAGCTAGGAGATGCCGAGTCACGTCCAGCAACTGTTGAGGAAAAAAATGGCGGTCTACTGTACATCCTCAAAGAGATTCATAAAGACACGTCCGCGACGATCGGATTGTATATTATCCTCTTTGTGACTGCAGTCGCCGTATTTACTTCAGTTGACTACTATCTCTTGGATTATGCATTTGCTGAGCGGTTTTTGTATCATCCAGAACGTGATCCAACAGGTGGTCAACGACTTCTGCCACCGGTTGGGATGGAGTCAATCTATGGCCCTGGTGTAATCGAACATCCATTAGGCACAGACCACCGAGGTCGTGACATCCTGACACGCATGATCTACGGCACTCGAATCGCAATTACCGCAGGGTTTGCTGCAACAACGATCGGTCTCGTCGGAGGGACGATCATTGGCGCAGTCTCTGGATACTACGGTGGGCGAGTGGATGACGTCCTCCAGCGTTTTACCGAAGCGCTCTATGCAATTCCGTTCCTTGTCCTCATCATCGCGTTCATGACTGCATTTGGACGTGACGTGACGTTTGCGATGGTTGGCGTTGGTATTGTCTCAATTCCGGTGTTTAACCGGCTTATCAGATCGCGCGTGGTGAGCGTTCGAGAAGAAGAGTATATTGCAGCCGCAAAAGTAGCTGGCGCAAAGGACCATCAGATTATCCTCTACCACATCATCCCGAACAGTTTCTCGCCAGTGTTGGTTCAGGCAACACTACAGATTGGTGTGAGTATTCTGATCATTGCAGGACTCTCATTCCTTGGATTCGGTGCGCAGCCACCAACCCCATCATGGGGGCAGATGCTTGCAGAATCCCGAGACTTCATGCTACCGGCTCCAATGTATAGTGTATGGCCAGGAATTGCAATCCTGATCACAGTGATTGCGTTCAATCTCTTTGGTGACGGCCTCCAAGATGCCCTCGACCCACGGACTGAAAACTGAGATATTATGACAGAGAAACCAATCCTTGAAGTGACCAATTTACAGACACAGTTCCGAACTGATGACGGCACTATCCGGGCCGTAGATGGTGTTTCCTTTACGCTCCACGAACGAGAGATTTTGGGGCTTGTCGGTGAATCCGGAGCCGGAAAAAGCGTTGCAATCAAAAGTATCCTTGGACTGATCGAAGAGCCGGGCCAGATTGTCGCTGGTGAAATCACATACAAAGGTGAGACGATTTATGCCGTTGAGCAAGACGAAGACGGCATTCCACGCCCGACGGCTGAGTCGTACACGGATGCACAGATTCGAAAACGCATTCGTGGAAATGAGATCGCAATCATTCTTCAAGATCCGATGGAGAGTCTCAACCCGGTATATACGATCGGAAGCCAGATTCAAGATGTAATTGAACTCAATCGTGATCTCAGAGGCGCTGCCGCAAAGTCGGACGCAATTGAGATGCTTCGAGAGGTGGGTATTCCGGATCCGGAGACAAATTTCCACGAGTACCCACATGAATTTTCGGGCGGACAGCGCCAACGCATAATGATTGCAATGGCCTTGGCGTGTGAACCAAGCGTTATCATTGCGGATGAACCGACAACAGCGCTAGATGTTACTGTTGAAGGGCAGATTCTCGATCTTGTGAACGATCTGAAAGACAAATACGACACGAGCTTCATCTGGGTGACCCATGATATGAGTGTTGTTGCTGAACTCTGTGATCGGGTTAATGTGATGTATCTTGGCAATATTGTTGAGTCTGCGCCAGTACGAGAGCTCTTTTATGACACCAAGCACCCGTACACGCAAGCACTGCTGGCTTCAATTCCACGTCCAGATCGCAAACAGGATGAACTGCAATCCATTGCTGGATTAATGCCAAGTGCTCGCGACCCACCACAGGGCTGTCGGTTTCATACTCGATGCCCCGGGGCAAAAAAGATCTGTCAAGAGGTACAGCCACCATTGCAGGCGTTCACGGAGTCAGATCGTGGGGAAAATAAGAATACCAATCACACTGTCAGCTGCCTGCAGTATGACTCGTTTAAAACGGAGTACGAAAACAGCGAATATATTCAGAATGAGGCCAATCCAGATGGTACTCCTCATATTCAGTCGCAGGCCCAAGCGCAGACGCAAAACGTCTCGTCACCTGCGGAACGTACATCTACACATATCGACACGTCATCACCAATCTTACAACTAAACGAGGTCCGAAAGGAATTCAATACGAGCAGTGGACTGTTCGGGCCGTTATCGGTCTCACTATCCGGCGGGATTCCACAGATAGAGTGGTCTCCGGAGGTATTAACAGCAGTTGATGGCGTTTCGATGAACGTTTACCCCGGAGAAACGCTTGGGCTTGTTGGTGAGTCCGGCTGTGGAAAGTCAACGCTTGCAAAGACGATCGTCCGACTGCTTGAGCCAACTGATGGCTCGGTAATGTTTGATGGAGAGTCGCTGAGCGACCTGTCAGGAGAGCCTCTCCGTCAGAAACGCCGAGATATCCAAATGGTGTTTCAAGACCCACACTCGTCGCTTGATCCTCGGATGACGATCGGGAAGATTATTGAAGAGCCAATGAAGGTGAACAAGCTGTATGATGCAGACACACGCAGAGAGCGAGCCTTTGATCTCTTAGAAAAAGTGGGACTTAATCCAAGCCAGTACAACCGCTATCCACATGAGTTCTCCGGTGGACAACGCCAGCGTGTTAACCTCGCACGGGCGCTCTCAGTGGACCCAAAGCTTGTTGTTTGTGATGAGCCAGTGAGCGCACTCGATGTGAGCGTCCAAGCACAGGTCCTCTCAATTATGCGAGATCTGCAAGAGGAGTTCAATCTCACGTATCTGTTTATCAGCCACGATCTCAGCGTTATCCGACAGATAAGCGATCGGGTTGCAGTGATGTACCTTGGACGGATTGTTGAAATCGGCAAAACGGCTGATGTCTTTGCTGATCCAAAGCACCCATATACCCGCGGACTACTCAGTTCAATTCCGATCCCAGACCCTGACACTGTCAAGGAACGAGAAAACATGGTTGGAGACGTGCCAAGCCCGCTCAATCCGCCATCAGGCTGCCACTTCAATCCGCGCTGTACGGCATTTATCCCACCAGATCAGTATTCCGGGCATCCACACTGGGATGAGACGCTTGCGTTCGTTCGGGCTGTTGGACGACGTGCGTTTGTCGCTGACGATCCAGTATCAATTCACGAATCGTTCTTCGCAAATGGAGTCCCAGATGATGCGCTGGGTACAGTCATTTCAGATACGATCGACCAACTTGTCGCTGGAGAGTGGGATGCTGCACATGACCTGCTCACTGACGAATTTATTTCTCCAAGTGTTTGTACACAGTCCGTCTCCGAATACGAAGCTGGTGATAACGATCGGGTTGTGCTTTGTCACCGATATGCGGATGATTTTGAACAGGCACCGTAAGCACCCACAAACGACCTTTTATTTCATCTCTCAACGAGCGTACACCTATGCCACAACCGAAAACTGCGCTTGTCACAGGCGCTGCCAGTGGAATCGGTGCTGCAGTCGTCGCACAAATTGTAGACGAACAGTTATTTGACTCCGTTATCGCAGTCGATATTGATCCAGCGGTTGTCGATCAGTACAGCACCGCTGCGTATGAGATGGTGATGCCACACATGGTAGATATCAGTGAGTATGCCGCCGTTCAATCAACAGTTGATATTGCTGAAGCGGATGGAAATATTTGTGCTGTTGCGAACTGTGCAGGCGTCTCTGAGCCAGGATGGCTTGATGAGATTACTCCCGATCGATGGCAACGGATCATCGATGTAAACCTCACAGGAGCATACAATGTCGCGCGGGCGACGTGTATCCCGATGTACGAGCGTGGAGTCGGCACATTTGTGACGGTCTCCAGTGGTGCAGGACAACGTGGGAGTATGAGCGGAGGTGTCCACTACTCCGCAGCAAAATCGGGGCAGTTTGGGCTTGTTCGCGGCTTAGCGAAACAATTGAGTCCACATATTCGAGTCAACTGTGTCGTTCCTGGATTGATAGAAACACCGTTAACAACTGAGTCGGGATTGTGGAACGAAGATGAGATTGCTGCATTTGAAGCGTCACTGCCAGCACAGCGAATGGGGACTGCAGAGGAGGTTGCGGATGCCATTTCATTTCTGCTTGGCCCGAAGAGCAGTTATATCACTGGCGAACTGCTTACCGTCGACGGTGGGGCACAGCTGTCGTGATCAGCTGTTCAAGCGCTCGTCGCAACGCCGAACCGCACGTAATGTGCGATCCAATCGATGACAGATACGGTTTGCCGCGCGATCGGTGCTCACTTCGATAAACCGCCGTGTCGGCCCTGATGCGTCCGGGAGCGAGCGGGCGCACTGCAACTGCGGTAAGAGCGGCTGTGAGAGAGCGGGGTCTTGACCGTAATCGGTTCCACTGACGTATAATATCGGGATCAGTTCGTTACCAAGCGCAACGTAGAGGTCCTCGACTGCAGTCAGGAACTCCGGATCACTTGTCGCAGACAGCTGGTCAATATCGTCGTATACCGCGTGTAATTCCTCATGGGCCAATGCGAGTCGATCGTAGATGTTCGTAAACGCGTGCTCCGATGCACTCGAAATCTCATCCAACTGTGTTTTGATCTCCGTAACCGTTGCACGGAAATCGTGCGGCAACACAGGCGAATAACACACCCGTGCTGCGATTGTTGCAAACAGTTTGGTCTCTTCGACAAGCACGTCGATATCGACTTTATCGCGTGTATCCTCCGGCGTATGCCACCACCAGCCGCCACCGATCGGGCCGCCATCGGGTGTACCAGGTTCTAATCGAGCACCGGAGAGGATTGAACTCGTTCCGGTTCCCCAAAACGACTGATCCGAATTTCGTCCCGGTCGATCGCTTCCGAGGAAGCTTTCATCATCATCCCGAGGTGGGAGATCTGTCGCTGCGTCGATCGCTGCAAAATGTTCGTCTTCGAGCTCGGCCATGTGTTGATACCAGATTCCATCCGCACCTTTCAGCCCGTTAAGATCCAAATGAAGGTATAGCACGCTGTTTTCTCGAAGATCGAGCCATTCTCTATCAGCGTACCAGCTACTTCCTGCATAGCGCCCTGTTGAGTGTGCAGGCCAGAATGCAAACACAACCCCCCGTTTCGGCGGGTGCTCCGCAAAGAGTCTTGCAAGCTCAATTGTTGCTGCCATTGCGGTTGCATTGTCAGTGATGCCTTCATGCCACGAATCAACGTGATTTCCCACGATCATATACCGATCGCTCTCGGTTCCATCGACCCGCCCGATTGGGAATGGAATCGATCGAAGTTCTGTGGTAACTTCTGTTGTGAGGGTTAGTTCGACCGAAGATCCAGCAACCAACTCTTTCAACCATGCTGCATCGGATTGGTGAATCTGAGCGACGGGGAGCGTCGGAAGTTCGTCTTTTGTTTCGTTGCTTGGTGTGCCCCAAATTGGAGTGACGATCATCTCATGAAGGTGTGACTCACTGACTGTTTCATAGATCACACCAGCGGCACCAGCATCTGTAAGCAACTGCACTGGCTTTGGTGTCGGAAATCCCTTTGTCAGCACAATATTTCCAGCCACGCTCGCGCGCTGAACGCTTTCGGACGTCACATCAGGGATGTTGATAACGGTCCCGTGTATCCCTGTGGCGGGTGTATTACCGCTGAATGAGGTTGTAATGGCAGTCTCTATTGGTTGGCGTGTTGGATGGGTCACAACGATCTCTGCAGACTCGGGGATGCTCACAAGCACGTCTGCTGTTTCGAGCGTTGCCTCGACACCGTACTCACGGAGCGTCTCGACGACGTATTCACTTGCCTGCAGTTCGTCTGCAGATCCTGACACGCGTTCTAAGCCGCTAAATTCGTCAACGTGTGCGGTCAACTGATCTGGGTCGATCATCTCTCGGAGCGTCTCCTCTGTAGCCCTATCAACAGGTGTAATCATACGATGTTCAACCATCACCGGGAAAGAGCATAAACACTCACACAGTACTTGACTCAACGGGATACCGTTAGTTGTTTGTGGTGATTGATCAGGTCATATTGTCGAGAACAGTCTCTGCGAACAGTTCCATCCCATCCGTCTGTGGAAAATCAACGAACTCAAGCACGATTTCAGTGATCCCCAAGGAGAGGAACGGCTGTAGTTGTGCCTCAACTTGCTCAGGTGTTCCGACCAATGCAAACTCTGTGTCGCCGATCGAATCCGGATGGAATCGCGGTGCAGCTTCAAGTAGCTCCGCAACTTCTGACTTGGTCTCCCGAATGAGACAGCGAGCAAACCATGACTTTGTTATTTCATCGTACTCACGATCGTACGTCTGACAGTGTTGTTTTAGGACGGCGAGTTTGTGCTCCATCACATCAACTGGTCCCCAAAAGTTCCAGATGTCCGCATGTTTCGCAGCGATCCGCAATGTGAACTCCTCGCCACCACCACCGACCATGATTGGGGGATGTGGGTTTTGTACCGGATGTGGCAGACAGCAGGCATCATCCACTGTGACATATTGCCCATGATAGGTAACCCGGTCGGCGGTCCAGAGTTCTTTGAGCAGTTCGATGGTTTCTTCCATCTCGCGGAGCCGATCCGGTGCAGATGGCCACTCGTAGCCGTATGCGATCGCCTCGTCATCTTTCCATCCCGCACCCATTCCTAGTCTGAGTCGGCCATCAGAAATCGAATCAAGCGTCGCCATCGTTTTTGCTAACAGTGCTGGCTGCCGAAGAATGTTATTTACCGTTTTTGGATATAGATAGACATCCTCAGTTGCGCCAGCAATACCCGCAAGCGTAACGAGACACTCTGTGGTTGGCCCATCACCAGTCATTAGATGATCTGGAACTGCAACCCCGTCAAATCCACTTTTTTCTGCCGCTACAGCGTATGATCGCTGATCATCCCACTCGATCGACTCACAATATGGCAGGGTACTATACTCGTTGCTGCCGCCGCTTGTCGGTATATTGACCGCAAACTCCATGAGAGCTATTCACAGACCGGGGTAATAAGTTTCGCCTGTCGATCGAACTCTCTTTTCCGGGAGATAAATGTCAGCTATCCACGACTAAAATCGTGGACTTCCCCCTCAAAATCAATGTGAAAAATAGATGCGTTTTTCCGAGACACGTCCCAGAAAATTACCCATGTCATCAAATTCGAATTTGGTGATTGGAAATTTTGAAAATAAACATGCTATAGTTTTACTATCATTATAGTAATTAACTTTAACATGATAAAAGCCGCCTCATATGTATTTTTACAGTATCTTCTTATTGGAGACTTAATATTAAACTAATTACTGTTTATTAATTATCAGTTTTTGTGGGAGATAGTCTGTCTCGACGTACGCAGTCATTCGTCGCTATCCTCTACTCCGCGTTTTCCCCGATCGATTACAGAGAATTAAGGAGAAAGCCCACGACTTTAGTCGTGGGTGGATGTCAAGTCACCCAGTTCACCAGCAGAGTGCCGTCATCACCTGGGAGCTCACAGAATGAGCGCTTCTTTGTTCTCGACTCGGTTGCGGTCTAGTCTGCCGATCGTTCGAATAGTCATTATTTGTATCGTGTGAGATTCCGTTATTTCGGAGACCCTTGCTAATCTCCAGTCCCACTTGTTGCAAATATTCTGTCTTGCTGTTCACATCTCTCTCAATATTTTGTAGTTCGTTCATCGATCGGTATATATGTTTACAGAATGCAAGGAGAATGCCCCGAGGTTGTTCGGAAACCTTTGGTTTCCGT
>NZ_JAKRVX010000009.1 GCF_023638035.1 Natronocalculus amylovorans
ACTATGTCTCGTGGGCCAACCAGAACCTACGGTTCTGGTGACGACGATTAACTGGCATTCCCACCGTGTGGGAAGCCCCGTCGTTTACGACAGGGAGGATGTCACAGTGTCTAGTGATTCCACGATTTTGCGGTGTTGATACGCAGTAAATCCGCGAGCCACATGGATTCGATCGAGCATTCGTGGGTTCGGTGCAACACTCATGACTGCATCCGTTGTTGCATAGTTACACGCGTCGATCCAGTATAGTGGACCGTCATTGAGCAGTGCGTGGTCAACGACGAGTGCCGCTAATACCGATCTGGTATCCTCCGTCGCAATAAGTTGCGTATATTTTCCCCCGAGTGTCGGGAGTTCAGGAATACGTGTTGGTTGTGTGTTCGATCGCATGATAGTCCGATCGGATGCAGAATACATAACGCTCTGAGGGCTCTTTCCAGAATTTCCAGAAACGCCAGAATACAAGCAAAATCAAGTAGTAGTGTACACTTAGACACTGGAAAATAATGGAATATGATAGCGATTAATGGTATGTCTGACATAATCAAGTCTTAGTATATCCGATTGGCATCCGTCCTGTCTTAGTATCTTTTTTGTTGCTCTCTCACACCATCATTCTGATGCTAAAGGGCCGAACACTCTCCTTGCACTGTTATAATCCCTTACTTTGGGCCACCGTCAAGGAGTTGGCGAGCGTATCGGTAGATTGGTGCACCAAGCCAATCACGTCCCTCGGCCATTGTTTCGAAAGCGGCTATTGCTTCCTTTTCGCTGAGAGCACCACGTTTGACCAACGCTCGAAGAACGATTGGAGACAACGCAACTTCCGCATCCACTAACTCACGGAGTTCAGGAAGAGCTCTGTAGTCATCGGTAATCAAGAAATCTGCAGTCTCCTGACGGACGGCGGCCACACAGCTGGCCTCACCATGATCAATTCGACTCGTCACAAATTCGTCACTATCAACAGCAACAGCGCCAAAATTGTCCTCCATTTTGAGGACGCGGTTGGCAGCTTCACCATGGTTGTCATTGTACTCGGCAGTTTTTACCAGCTCATTAAGAACTGTCTCGGAAGTGGTAACTTCGAACTCATCAATAGCGGGTTCGAGAGCACCGCCAACTGCGAGAGAAATAAATGCGCTTGTGTCTACAATGATCATTTAGCGATCAGCAAGTTTGTCTGCAAGCTCTTCGCCACGATCGAGTACCTGTTTCGAGGCGCGAACGGCTTCAGCATCTTGTCGGCCGATAACCTCAGCAAGTTTCTTGAATTGGATATGATCCTCCAAATATAGCTCAACAACGGCTTCCCGAAAGTTTTCATCAGACTCTTTCTCTTCGAGATACTGTCTGAGTGCTTCAATAAGGATCTCTGTTCGGTTCTTGTGAGTCACTTCTGCTGCGATATCGGCATGTACCACCAATTCTTCAGGAAGGCGAAAATTGACTCTTTTTGTGCTCATGTACATACAGTGTATGTACACAATCAAAAATGCATCGCTAATTTAACAGCGGCTAGTTATTTGATTTTATAAAACCCGGTGGCAGAAATATGTGCTACTGGAGGTGCCCATTTGAAATCCTCTGATGCGAGCGCTGGACGCTGAATAGCTAACTTAAATTACGAACTACTCGCGTCCCAAACTGGCTTAGTTAGACCGTGCCGCGTGAGAAAATATGTCACGACTGATATGCTAACTCTTTGGCTTCCATGTATCGAATCACAAAATATGCAATGACGAGCCCGACGAGAAGGAGGGCTAACGCGCCAGCAGCGTTCACTGCATCACCAGTTGTATCGAATTCGTCAATCCGTAAGCTGATTATCTCACGGGTGATTGCAATGATCGCAGCACTGATCACGATCGGCACCACAGCTTCCTTGCGAGCGTATGCGATCAGTGTTCGGTGAACTTCGACAATGATCAGTAACAAGAGTACCATATCTAGAAGTTCAACGACGGCGATTGGGTCGGTAAAGCGTCCAGTTGTAACGAGCTCCCATAGACCGAGCAAGAGATCAAATACGCCAATAATGAATAATACAAGGGTAAAGTAGGCTGTTGCAAGCACAAGCCATCTCATTGCGATTACCGACGGCTCTGTCACCTGCGGTAAATCCAAAGATATTGCCACAAGATTATGTTGTACGCTAACATATTAAGTGTATCAACCTAGTAAAAAATTGAAAGATAGGTGGGCACAGTTGAGTGCTCAAAAATAGTTCTCTCTTCGTCCTCAATTTGAACCATGAATTCGCGATCGTTCTCCCCGGTGATCATTTCGAACTTCCAAGCTAACAATCTCGGGGACTGGATCAGAGTTGTCTTCATCAAGACTGCGGCACTAATTCCACCAACGGAACCACAGCCAGCTGCGAGGAACTCCTGTCCCCTCATATAATTTCAATTTTGTTTTACTTTCACCGCGCTTGGCCAGCCCTTATGTTATCACAAATAAACTTTGGAGATACGATGCTCCAACACAGTATATCGCCCTTATGTAAGCTGGTTTTAAAATATAGGCAACGTCATTCTCGGCCCATCACACTGCTGTCAGGGAGGTGTAATTGAATGAGCGTATTTGGGCATCTTGCAGATACACATCTTGGCCATCGACAGTATGGACTGCGTCAGCGCGAAGACGATATGGCCTCAACTGCATATGCGACTGTCAAAGAGATGGTCACAGACCATGGTGTAGAAGCGATCGTTCTCCCCGGTGATCTATTCCATGCTCGTGATATTCGCCCAAAAATCCTTGCTGATGCTGAGCGGGTGCTTGATTCTGTTCCCGAAGACATTCCAGTTCTTGTTTCACGTGGGAACCACGACGAAAACCTCACACCAAGACAGGTGACATGGTTAAAATATCTCCATCAGAAAGGTAAAATCATTCTTTTGGAAGCTGATTTGGAGTCAAACAGTGAGGCAGCAGTATTCACTCCACATGATACAGAGAACCTTGGGAGCAGTTCGGGCTTCTACGACCTCGAAACTGATGAAGGGCTCGTGCGCTTCTTTGGACTCCAATGGCGCGGTGCACGAGTTGACACTGCTTTGCAACAGGTTGCTGCAGGAATACAAGAAACAAACGATTTTCATGGTCAGCCTGATTTCACAGTCTTATTAGCCCACTTTGGCATTGAAGACGAAGTCCCAACGCTTGGTGGTACCGTGACACATGCGGAGCTTCGGGAAGTCAAAGAGGTTGTTGATTATCTCGCACTTGGGCATATACACAAGCGATATGACTCCGCTGGCTGGATCTATAATCCGGGTTCACCAGAGGCACACAACACACGCGAAGGAAGAACAGACTGGGAACACGGTTACTATACAGTTACACTGAGCGATAGTGAGGGTGGAACGAGCCTTTCGCACCGTGTCTCTCACTGTGAGTCAAAGCGTCGGCCATACTTCACAATCGATTTTGACGTGACGGGGTACAAATCACAAAGTGGACTTGAAGAGGCATTCCGATCGGAGCTCTCTGAAAGCCAGTATGCGCTCAACAACCATCTTCAAAAACCACTCTATCTGTCCGGTGGCTCGCCACGAGAGCCAATAGTTGATCTCCGTTTCACTGGCACGCTCCAATTTGATCGTGCTGATTTCCGTACCGGAAAGCTTGCCGAGTGGGCAGAAGAGGAATATGGTGCGTTGTACGTACAGACAAATACGGGGATTCGAACTGCGAACGTCCAAGCACTCCTTTCAGAGATGGAAGACGGTGATGTATTCGTTGATGGACGGCTGAATACGGCACTTTTGGAGCGACGCGTCTTTGAGACAATCGCCGAAGAATCCGTGTACAATACTGAGTCGGATGCTGTTGCAGATGTACTGGAGCGGGCACACCATATGGCACAGCGCAACGAGTCTCCAGAAGATATCCGAGTCTCCGTTACGGAGAAGCGAAGAGAGCTCTTTGAAACCATGGTTGATGATGTTGTGGTTGATCTTCCGGAGGACCCGTTCGTTCGTGATACAAGCGAACAGGAAGAGCAAGAGATGGAGGTGCTGCAAGAATGAAAATTACAGAAGTCACACTAACGAATGTTAAATCGTATTCCGATCGGACGACGGTGCCACTGCGTGGTGGAGTAACCGCAATTTTGGGAGAGAATGGTTCGGGGAAATCAACAATCCAAGAAGCAATTGGATTTGCACTGTTTGACTCGCTTCCATTCAATAATAAGGAGTTGATCCGAGAAGGTGCTAAGTCTGGGCTTGTTGAAGTCACGTTTACAAAACAGAGTAGAGACAAACAACAGATATTCCGAGTCAAACGGGGTGTTGGCCGATCGACCTATGATGTCTATCGATATGACGAGGCTGCTGACGAGTGGATTGACTTGGATATCGGCTCAAAATCCGACCTTATCGACTGGTTGACTTCGCAGTTCAGTGTGGCTGATGGAGATGAATTGTCGAGACTGTGGGAATCTTGTATCGGTGTTCCACAAACAAGTTTCCTCTCGGATTTTGGATCAAGCTTTAGAATACGGAAGGAAACATTCGACCCGCTATTGGGAGTAGATGCATACGAGGAGTCATGGGAGAACGCGCTCAAAGACGCTCCCGACACGATCAAGGCCGACAAAAATAACCTTCGGGACGAGATTCAAACCCTCACTGGAGAAGTCCAGAGTCTCCCCGATGAACGGAGACGTGCGGAAGATCTCCAAGCGAAGATCACATCTCTCAAAGATGCGATCGACTCACTTAGCGACGAGATCACTAAACTTGAGGCGAAGCGCGATGAATTAGAGTCACAGCAAGGTCGGATCGAGGAGCTTGAAACACAGATCAACTCCAAGCAACAAGAGATTGATGCAAAAGAGGCTGCGCTGGAAACCGCAGAGGCTGAGTTGGAGTCTGCAGAAGAGGCAGTTAGCGTTTGCGAACAGGCAGAGAAAGGATATCTGGCACATGAGTCTGCTCGAGAGAAACGCGACACACTTCAGGATAAAGAGGCCGAACTCAACGATCTCAAAGATCAAAAAAGCCAGAAAGACCAAGAGGTTGCTCGGGCTGAGGCAGCTGTTGAACAGTGTCAAAAGGATGTGGTGCGGCTGGAGCAGGCCGAAAAAACACTTTCAGAAACTGCATCTGAAAAGGAGCGGTATGATGAACTTGAGACTCAAATATCGGCATTGAAGCAGCGTGCCGAATTGACTGAGACATTAGAGCAGGAGGTGTCGGAACTTTCTGAAAAGATCAAAGAAACCAAAACCAATATTGAACAGAGAGAATCGACGATTGAGTCCATTCAGAGAAAAGAAGAAGCAATACGCCCTACATCTGAGATCCGCGAAGAGCTGAGTTCTGCGAAAGCAAATAAAAAAGCGCTTGAGTCAGAGGAAAAGAAGCTCAAGACCCAGATAGACCGCCTCAGAGACGCAGATGCAGATGCACCATGTCCAACCTGTGACCGACCACTTGATGAGACACACCGTTCAGAAACGATCGCTACAAAAGAGAGCAGGCTGGAGGAGATATCCGAGCGATACGTAGAGCTTGAAGCATCAATTGAAGCGCTCGAATCAGAGCATACTGAAGCACAAGAGATTGAACAGGAAGTTGCTTCGTTACCGAATCACAACGAGATGCTGGAGTCGCTACAAGATAACCTTTCAGAGACAACCAATAAAAAAGAAGAGGCGGAATCAGAACTTCAGGAAGCAAAAGAAAAGGCCGCGGAATTGCCTGAGCGTGTCTCTGAAAAAGAATCATTACAAGATGTATACGATAACCACATTACTGCAAAGGCACGGGTTAATGAGTTCAGTGGCGCACATGCTGACTTAGAGGATGCAAAATCACGTCTTGAGGAGCACGTAGAAGCGCAGTCGTCGATCGAGGAGCAGATCAGTGAGTATGACCACGTTGAGCCAGAACTGAAAGCTGTCAAAGAGACGCTTTCTGAGACTCAGGAAGATTATAACAAGTATATTCAACACAAAAAACAGGCTGCAGAACTTGACGATCGAAAAGCGGCTGTGGAGTCGCTTCAATCTACGATTGAGTCGGTAACTGATGCGAAATCAGGTCTTCAGACAGACTTGGAAACGGAACAAGAGTCATTCGACAAAGAGACTCTCGAGAACCTGACAGCAGAGGTAGCAGAGAAAGAGCGTGCAAAAGCAGCAAAAGAGGGAAGCAAACGTACAACACAGGATACACTGACTGAGGTCAAAGAAACGACCGCTGAGTTAGAGTCCAAATTAGACAGTCGATCGGAGAAGCTCACCGAATACAAAGAACTCGAAGCAGACCTTCAATTTGCTAACTGGGTTCGGGAGAATGTTCGTGCCGCTGGGCCAAAGATGCGTGAAGTAATCACGGATCGTATTGGACAACGAGCAAACCAGATCTTCCGATCGATTCGTGGACGATCTTCCGAGACACTCGAATGGCGTAGTGATTACGAGATTATTGTCCATGATGCGCGTCTCCAAAAGTCGTTCACAACACTGTCAGGCGGTGAAAAAATGGCTGCGGCTCTTTCCGTCCGACTTGCAACCTTAGAACAGTTGTCAACGATTGGCATCGCATTCCTTGATGAGCCAACCGCTAATTTGGATGCTGAAAAGAGAGCAAATCTCGTTGAGCAACTGAATACATTGGATGCATTCACACAACTCACTGTGATCAGCCACGATGAAACGTTTGACTCCATGACTGACTACACAGTAACCGTCGAAAAGGACAAACAAACAACGGAGGTTGTCTCGCAGTAATGCCGATCGATAACTACAGCATCGCGACCGCACTGGACGATAACCGTGATGCAATCGAGGCATATCTGACAGACGATTACGATCTCATTGAACGGTATCGTAACGTGTTCGAGAGCCTGCCACGTGAGTGGTCAAGCGATAAAATTAAATCGGAGCTTGAATCAGCGTCGTATCCGGGAGCACTCCCGATAGATCTGTTTGACACTGCATCATCTCTCATTGAGACGCATGAAGAAAGCAATCACTGGGAGAGCCATGAGGCAGTCAATGACTGGGCGAGAGACATTCTTCGTGATGTCCCTGTGCTTGCAGTGGATGGCTCAGAACTTCCACCGACGACACAATACAACCTTCCCGTTGCATACATCCAGACTGCATGGTGTCTCAACTATCACCACCCGGATGGGAAAATTACTCGGGGACTGGACGGGAAGCTACTCACACCGGATCTAATCTCTGCGGAGTCCGCGAACGGAGAGTATCGGTTTATTGATTCAAAGCTTGTTGGCCATCATCGGTTTGCACATGAAGGAAAAAAACTAATTACTGAGCTCCAATCAATCGCAAGTGCTTATGAAGAAGGTGAGTTGGATCACCGGCCCGTAGTGTTCTATGATGGTCCACTTATTGGTTCGTTTGCCACCCCGCTCAAACCGGAAACACGTGATCGGTATCTTGAGACACTGAGCAACATTGTCGCAGCAAGCCAGCATCACAAGATCCCACTCGTTGGGTATGTCGCTGGATCGAATGCGTCTGAACTTGTCAAAATGACACGGCTACTTCTACAAGAAGAATTCGGGGATAGCCCTGTGTTGGCGGACTCTAGAATCCTCACAGAGCTCATGAGTCCGTGGGGAGATACAACAATCCCGTTTGCGTCTCGTCGTGATGGGAGTGTTGATGCACTGGAAACGACGTACAAAGGAGAGTCATACTCGTTCAAAAATGACTTGCTGTTCTCATATCTCAAAGTCCCACCCGGCACAGGCCTTGATCGAATTGAGTTCCCTGGGTGGCTGATAGATGCTGCGGGCCCTGATGGATACGATTCAATGTATGACTATACCAAGGAGATCGTTCGAGCTGAAGCAGCGATCGGTCGCGGGTACCCAGAAATTCTTCAACAAGCAGACAGTGATGCAGTAATTTCTCAACAAGATCGAGATCGCTTCACGAGAATTCTCGGACGGTGGGCCGAAGAGAACAATGTCCCTCTCGAATGGAACGCAAAAGCATTGAGCAAGGAACGTCGACGTCGGTAACCGGTGAATCAGACGTACAGCAATGGTATCGACAACTGACTATCTCACACAGACCTACAACACAAATGACAATCGAAACACAACCAGAAGACACACACGTTGACAACTGCTTAGCACTTGGGAGTATTGTCAGCTCGAACAGCCACCTCGATTACACCGTCGAAATCTACAAAGAGACCGATCGGGAGCGTGCACCGCAAATTGATGAGCGGGAATTTGGACAACCAGTCTTCATTCAGAAAAGCGTTAGCGGAGAACCGTACCTCGTCATGGGCGTTATTTATAATACACAATTAGTTGATCCAGATCAGGGACGGACAGGGACACGCCTTGCACAGAGCGATCAAGGACAGTTCACCCCGGGGTATATTGAAGAACGAACTACTCTCGCAGGTGTTGCGCTTCTTGGAACCGCTAGAGTAACCGAAGATGGATTACTTACAGACCCATCACACGAACTTCCTCGGTGGACACTCGAAGTTGATGACATTGTTTGTCAATGTCCAGATGAATTAACAAAAACGTTCCATATGAACGATGAGGGAGATCTTCAATTTGCGTATGCGGATCGGATCTTGAATGTTGGTGGCCCCCTTGGATCGGACGTTTTGCTATCTATTATCGGGCGACTCCGATCGATGATTGCAGATACGGATAAAAACCAGCGTGTGTTAGATGTTGTTGAGCAAAACATTACATGGCAAGCCCACACCGATCGGGGGGTGATTCGATGAACGATCGATCAGATGTAATAGGAGCAGTGTCCGGTCCGGGAGACAATCCAAACGAATTCCTCTTTGTTACACCAGAAGATCAGGCAGTAAAGACTGGAGAGTTCATCACGTACACAGTCACTGTCGAAGGTGAGAGTCGGGATGTCTTCGCTCGTGTTACAAACCGTGAGCAGATTCGAGGCCTTCCGGATACGTTTCTCGCAGATCCTGCCGTTGCCCCCGAAACGATCGCAGCAACACTTGGCGTTCCACACGATGACACTGATTTGTATCAGTTGACTGCAATGGTGATCGGCTACTACGATACCATGATGTCTACATTTGCGAATCCACGACAACTTCCACAAACAGGTACCCCACTCCGAATTGCGCCTGCTGAACAACTAGAGGCAGTTCTCCCGAATCTTGGTGTTGCTTCAACAACAGCTGATGTGGCGCAGTTTGATGGCCTCGCACATACTGGATGGCTCCTCAATCGACCTGCTGGAGAGGTTGACATCCGAATGCCGATCGATGAATTTGCCTCAACACACCTTGCGATTCTCGCATCAACAGGAAGTGGTAAATCCTACACTGGTGGTGTGCTAATCGAAGAGATGATGCTGCCGTCTTCGCGGGCTGCACTCTTGATTTTTGATCCACATGGTGAGTATGATACACTCTCGGAAATGCAGACACACTCCGCTTTCGAAGGTGATGACGGATATCAACCGGATGTTGTATACTTCGACGAGGATCGGCTTCGAATCCGTATCTCCGAACTTGAACTTGGAGATATCATGGCCATTCTTGACAACCCAAGCGATCGAATGCAGGAACGGCTTGCAGGTGGATGGCGAGCCATGCAGAATAAAGATAGCCGAACATGGGGCGTTGATGAACTTGTCGAGCAAATGTACACTATGTACGGCGAAGATGACTCCAGTGTTGGTGGTCTAGAGTGGCGGCTTCGCCGATCGATCCAGCGTAACGAACTGTTCCAGCCTGACGCTAATGTTCCACTTGATGAGATTGTTGCTGCTGGTCAGTGCACGGTCCTCAACATGGAGACACTGGACTCGCGCAACCAACAGCTCATTGCGACAGTTCTTCTTCGACGGATCTATCGAGAGCGTTTAAACGCAATGCGAGGACGTGAGTCAGATATTGAATGTCCAGTGTTTGCACTGTTTGAAGAAGGTCATCGGTTTGCTCCTGGGTCTGGCAGTGCACCATCAATTGGAATTCTGCGAACAATCACATCTGAGGGGCGGAAGTTTGGGTTTGGTATCGGCATCATTAGTCAGCGACCCTCTAAGATCGACCAAGACGTCCTCTCACAATGTGGGACACAAATTACGATGAAAATCAGAAACCCAACCGACCAAGAAGCAATTAAAAAATCGGTCGAAGCAGCAGGAGAAGATGTCCTCCGAGAGCTTCCGGGACTCACCCCCGGACAGGCAGTGCTGTCTGGAGATGCGATGAATACACCCGCACTGGTACAGATACGAAAGCGATTGACAGATCACGGAGCAGGCAGTCTCTCCGCAACAGAGCAATGGTCGGAAACGTACGATCGGCAGCAATCACAACCAGTCCGATCGGAGCCTGCTGATTTTGGTGGTGGTGAGTCAACCGGATTTGAAGAGTTGTAAGCCGGGTCAGTTACCACAACTAAAGTCGTGGGCTTTCGCCCTCAAAATCAATGTGGGAATCTTTGCGAAGCGGCCGAACGTCAACCGGAGAGGCCGTTAACTATGTTATATCTAAAATCGAAGTATAATATGAATATATAAATATATTATTTGACAGTTGTCGTAATAAATTCTTTTTAAAAAGACAGCACGAGCGATCATGATCGATATCCCAGCTACTAGTTATCGGACGTTCGTCTCACATTCCACCTCGATTTTTTGCACAATTTGATTAATTTTTGTCATTAGATTTGTGTAACGCTGCTGATGGAAGGCGTTCTCCATAAAGATGATATCGTGACTTGAAGCCCTTGTCTACCGCTCAAACTCGATACGTTTCTCAAGATACATCAGTATACCTCGATCGTAATCCATTTTATCCGCTGTGAACTCATGTAGAGAAATATTATTTACTAGACACGTGTACATAAGTGTTTTAACTTTTATACTTCATCTATTCGACTGGCGATCCGTTCAACTGTTTTTTGAGGAGTGAACAAACGCTGGAAGGGTATTACAAACATAACGTTGTAATTTATACAATCTTATGAATAGGTTGTTCTTAGCTCAATAACTCGGGCTGTTTGCAGTATTTTTTCCGGAATGACTTTCTCGAGCTGTTCTCCCTGGAGTCGGGTTGTTGGAGCCGATAGGCTGATCGCTGCAATTGCGTCCCCATCCGAATCACGTATTGGCGCACCAACTGCGCGCATACCTGCAATACGCTCTTCCATATTTGTTGCATATCCTTGTTCTCTTACCACCCTCAGCTCATCAAGAAGCGCCGATCGATCGGTAATCGTCTTGTCAGTAACTGCACTGAGTTCTGTGCGATCGAGTATTTTTTTGACCTGATCATCAGGCAAAAATGCGAGATATGCTTTCCCAACTGCGGTTGCATGTAACGCCACAGTAGTCCCAACATGAGAGTCAGTCTGCACTGCTTTGTTTCCCTGTGTCTGATAGATATACACACCGATAGTACCCTCTTGAACCATCAGCTGCACCCGTTCGCCTGTTGTTGCAGCTAGCTCATCAATCTCTGATTTTGCAGACATGTATAATCCGTGATGCCGACGGGCGTAGTCTCCTAAACTAAGAAACTGCAGCGATAGACGGTATTTCTTTTTTTCACGTACGACATACCCACGTGTTTCAAGCGATGAGAGATATGCATGAACGGTGCTTTTTGCCATCTCCAGCGCATCTGCGATTGATGTGACAGATGATGTCCCATTCTCCCCAAGATATTCAACAATGTCGAACACCTTTCCAACAGATTTGATTTCCAGCGCTGTATTTTCATCATTTTTCATACTAATAACCGGTTACGCAGTTTAAAAACCCTTTCTATTTTCCGACGATACCGAACAAAGTTTCTACATTGTTGAACAATTGGCCCACCAATTTCATTTTGGTGACAGTAGCTCTATGAGTGACCTGATCTCTGTATTCATAATTTCTGACCACCCATCAACAGCGCTCTGGGCTGTTTCATCTCCCACTGCTGTTGCGAACAGGTCCTTGCATAGCGATCGAAATGCTGTCTCTGAGAGTGGGTTTCGATAATCTCCCTTTGGATATGGACACGTTTTGTGTAGCGTCTCTCCAGAGGTGAGCGTAATTTCGACGCTCGCGCCCCACTCATCAGGAAACGCCGCTTCAAATGCATCGTCATGATGGACATTCACCCGATCGGCTAGCTGTTGTGTCGCTGTATCGGCAACCGCCGCTGACATAAAATCAGCAAGTTCAAGCGGCCCAGCAACGAGCCGTCGTGCTAGGACGTATGGAATAGAGAACTTCGCGCCGGTCATTGTTTTCGGATGTTTCTGACCCATTGCAACTGCATTGGCATACGTGTAGACATCGATCGATTCGATTTCGGACGGACAAATTGCTTCGATATCCATCTGCTCAAGTGCATCAAGCGGGGGATGTGTATATCGGCACGAAGGTGCCCACTTGAAATATGCATTTTCGATCTCCCATACTGTTCCTAGCTCGCTGAAAAGCCGGTCAAATTCACCCTCCTCAAGCATCGATTGGAATGGATCGTACACATCTGCGATCGCGGTTGCTGAGCCTTTGACACCGGACATTGCCAGAACGGCTGCGGACACACCCGCTTGTGCAGAGTATCCCGCTGTGAAGTTCCGAGCCGGAGCACCCTCCTCATATGGATCGTGCATTGAAATTACTGCGAGATTCGCCGCAGTTCGGAACACCTCTCGCAACTGCTCTCCGGTTGCACCCATACACTGTGCTGCAGTGAGCGCCGGGCCGATCGTTGTCCACGTTGCATGTGGATCACGGAGGAGCCATGGCACCGCCTCGTTCAACTTCGCCTTCATTGCGAAAATCGCATACTCAATCCGTACGCAGAGTTCGTAGCTCCGTACACACGCCTTGACAAACTCCTCACCTGAGCAGTTTTCGGCTTCGGCGACGCCGATTGCACCAGCAACGATACTTGCTCCAACATGTCCACCCCAATTGTGTCCCTCTTCTATTTCGGGAGTGATTGCTGCGGCCGTGTTCAACAATGCCGAATGTGTGGGGTGGTATGATTTGTCAGTACCGAGAACGGTTGCATTTCCGTCTGCCAGCGGAGCAGCCTGGGCATGTTGGTGTGCAGACACTGTTGAACCCGCAACTGTTGCAGCAACTACATTCAGCACCACGTTGCTTCCTGCGTTCATCGCAGACTCCGGTATGTCCGCTGTTAGAAACTCGTATACGTTCGCTTCCCACTCTCGAACCGGTTCTTCTGACATCGGTGTTATCTCCGTGTCTATCTTTTGATCTGTCATAATGTTCTTAGAGCGTTTTTCTCGCATCAATCCCGGCAAGCCGACCCAGTCCACAGGCTGCAGTCAGTCCATTTCCACTTAAATATCCGCCTGCCCCATTGCCGCTGATTCCCACTGCGACACCGCCGCCCGCATAGAGATTTTCGATTGCAGAGCCATCCTCTCTGAGCACACGGCCGTTCTTATCCACGACCAGCCCACCTTGGGTGTGAAATAGGGCGCCAGTAACCTTTGCAGCAACAAACGGCGCTGAGAGGACCGACCGTCCATCAACCCGGCCTGTGTCATCCGGTTCACCAGCAGCAACAGCGTCATTGTACGTGGCGACGGTCTCATTTACTTGCTCAACTGGGAGATCCAGTTTCTCAGCGATCTCTGACAGTGTCTCACCGTGGATGTAACTTCCCAACTCGATCGCTTTCTCAAAATCCTCAAATTCGCCTCGAAGCGAATCAAAAATTGACTTATCGAATATTTCGTACGCAATATTACCCGGCTGCTGGACGACTGAGACCGCGAACTTCGAGTAGCCTGCAGATTCGTTTCCAAATCGCTCTCCGTCACTGTTCACCATAATCCCGCCGTTCATTATCACCGCGTACGTTGAGAGCGTCTCCGTGTCCGCTGCAACGGTTGCGTGGCCCTGATACGCATCCATACAGGCAAGGGTTCCTCCAAGCTCTTTTCCGAGCCTGATTCCATCCCCTGTATTGCCCGGAGAGCCATAATAGAGCGCATCCACCATCTCGTCGCAGTACTCTGTCACCATCTCCGTATTTCCAGCAAATCCATCCGTCGCGAGTATCACCTTCTCTGCGGCTACTGCTGTTGGATCGTTCTCTAACTCACCATCTTCCGTGATTGAATCAACGAGCACACCACAGACTGCACCATCCTCAGCAACGAGCCCTGTCACTGGACGCTGCGTATGGAATGCAATATTTGGCTGCTCTCTAATCCGTTCAACGAACTCCGCGACGAGATTTTCACCATTGCGCCCATCGGGGGCATGCATCCGATACTCGGAGTGTTTTGGATATTTGAAATCAGCAACTAGATGGAGTGTAATATCCCACTCATCTACCATCCAATGTATGAGATCTATGTTCGTTTGACAGAGGTGTTCGACCATCGCCCGATCGGCGTTCCCACCGTTTTTTGCCATCACATCAGCAACAAAATCTGCGGGTGTTTCTTCAATCCCAGCGTCCTGTTGCAGCCGTGTCCCCGCAGCAGGTATCATTCCTGTAGAAAGTGCTGCGTTCCCACCTGCTTTGTCTGCCTTTTCGTACAGGTGGACTGAAATATCCGGATCCTCACACGCTGCAAGAGCCGCAACAAGTCCGGTTCCACCAGCACCTGCAACTACGATATCTGCCTGTTCGTCGAATGAAACGTCTGTGGCTGACTGCACACGTGTTTCCAACGGTGTACTACTGCCTTGCGTACCCATACCATGACCTTGTGTGTTTTTCACCTAAGTCTATCGGCTGATATCTCACCACAGAATCATGTGGTGCGTACGCTTAACATGGATGAGGACTCTTATCTGATATGGGTGACACTCCACGAGACGTCGTCGAATCATTTTTTGCCAAAATGTCTGAAGGCGGGACTGCGCGGGAATCTGTGGGTGAACTGTTTCGGGATGATGCAACAATATCGCTCCCTGGAGCAACGTTTTCAGGTTCGTCTGCAGCGAACGATTTTCTTCAGTTCCTTGCCCCACGGTATGAGTGGGCTGACAAATCGTTTGATCGCTGGATCGAAACAGGAAACGAGGTCATCAGCATCGGGACACTCTACGGTGAAACAAATGCTGGGACCGAGTTTGCGGACGTTCGCTACATCGATGTGTATACAATCGATCCTGACACCGGATTGATCGCTCGATTAGATATCTGGAACGATCTCGCAGTCGATGGCGTCGTGAGCGTCGCTGAGGCCGGCCAATGACCCCCCGAACCGGATTTCTGCTGGCACTTGAAGATGATCTAGACACCGTCAAAACCGCGGAAGCGTTGGGCTATGAAAGCCTCTGGGCTGCTGAGGGACAAGGAAAATCCGCCTTTGGCAAACTTGAGCGCTGGGCGACAGTCACCGAATCAATCGGCCTTGCGACAGGAATCGTCAATATTTTCGCGAGAACACCTGCAACGACCGCATCAGCGATCGCAACGCTTGATGATCATTCGGATGGTCGTGCAATCTTAGGTCTTGGCGTTGCACATCCGGGAGTTGTCGAGGGATTTCATGGTGCGAAGTTTGAGAAGCCGCTCCCACGAATGCACGAATATATTGAACTGATCCGTCGGTACCTCAATGGTGACGTGTCCGGTTACGATGGACGATTCTTTTCACCTACTCGGACGGCGTTTTGGGATGCGTTTGAGCCACTCCGATCTGATATTCCGATCTACAATGGCGCACTTGGCCCAGGAAACGTCCGTTTGACGGGGGAGTTTGCCGATGGGTGGGTCCCAAATCTGTATCCGATCGATCGATTTGAGACGGCCCTCGAGTGGCTCGAAACCGGACTCGATCGTGGCGGTCGCACGCGTGACGACATTGACGTTGCAATGTACATTCTCACCGCGGTCGATGAGGATTCAACTGTTGCACACCAAGCCGCAGCTCACCATATTGCATACTATATGCGCGTGATCCCCGGCTACTACGAGCGTGTTGCACGGAAGGCAGGTCTTGATGAGACCGTTGATGACATCTTAGCTGCACCAACGTTTGATGCGGCAGTCACTGCCGTTTCTCAGGAATTCATTGATCTCGTCGCAATCACGGGGACGCCTGAAACAGCCGTCGAACAGCTCAACCAGTATCGGCGCGCAGGTGTTGACTTACCGATTGTGCGGGCCCCATCTGGCTGCAGTGACGAAATGAGAGACACCGTTCTGCAGACGTTCGCTCCAGAGAGCTGAACTCCGCAGTGGCCATAGCTTTATAATCAATCCGTACCGATTCATGCTAGAGGTCAACACGAATGACAGAACGAATCTGGGAGGACTTACTGTCCGAACAAGATAAACAAGTTATTACAAAAGCAGGATATGACAAAGAGGGTGCTTCTTCGTGGGAGTCACGAGGACTTGGAACCAATCCAATGGTTCTTGTCATTGATATGCAACGGCTCATTGTTGGAGAAAACGAACATATCCTTGATGCAGTCGAAGAGTACCGGACAGCAATGGGACATATTGCATGGGAGGCGATCGAGGAGATCCAACCGTTCCTTTCGTTTGTTAGAGAGCATGAGATTCCGATCACGTATACTCGAGTTGTTCCATCAAGCTACGATGACCCGACTCATCCGGATTTAGATATTGTTGATGCGGTCGGTCCCGAGCCAGGGGATACCGTTATTGACAAATCATACGCATCTGCGTTTTATGGGACAGACTTGCTCTCTCGGTTGGTTCGTGGTGGGCATGATTCGGTCATTATCGTTGGCAACTCAACAAGCGGCTGTGTCCGTGCAACGGCAGTGGATGCGAAACAGAACGGATTCAGCGTCTTGTTGCCACAGGAGTGTATTTTTGATCGTATTGAGGCATCACACAAAATTGGGTTGCTTGATTTGTGGATGAAATATGCGGAGGTGCTTGAGCGATCGGAAGTACAAGCATACATCGAGGAGTCAATCGCATGAGCAGCTACGATCTTGTGATCGAGCATGGGCAGGTCGTCATCCCAGAACAGGGTGTCTTCTCGGCTGATGTTGGTGTCCGTGGAGAGACGATTGCGGCGATTGCAGAACCGGGCTCACTTGGTGTCGATGGAGAGACGGTCATTGATGCGGCAGGGAAACACGTTCTTCCCGGTGCGATCGATCCACACACCCACCACAGTATCTACCGTGGAATGGCTGCAGATGCAGAGAGTGAATCTAGAGGGGATCTTGTTGGCGGCGTCACGACGATTGGGAACTACTTCCGGCGAGCGGGATCCTACAAGGAGATTATGGGTGAGTATACTGCCGATGCGGAGGCAAACTACTACCATGACTACTTCTTTTCGCTTGGACTGTTGTCGTTCGAACATATCGACGAAATTCCGTATATCATTGACGAGCTCGGCATCACCTCGTTCAAATGGTATATGAACTACAAGTATGCTGCCGCGGAGAAGTTTGGCGTCGATTGCGAAATGAAAGATGATTTTGGCGATGCTTTCATTGCGAAACTCGCCGCACAAGATGTCCCGACAACGCTTGGATACCACTCGGAAAATGTTGAGATCACCAATGCGCTTGCAGGTGGCAACGTCTACATTGAGGAGGAGGCCGATGAAAACAAAGCGTATGAAGGGTACGAGGTCATGGTTGAGGAGTTCCCTGCACATGCTGAAGCACAAGATATGATTTCAGGTGCTGCGATGGCAAAAGTTCACGACTATGATGATCACTTTTACGCAGTTCATATCAGTGCAGGCCAGACTGCAGATGAGCTTGCTGCACTTCATACTGCAGGATATAATGTCACTGGCGAAACCTGTATTCATTATCTGGCACTCACTGCCGAGGAGTGCGACGAACGAATGAAAGTAAACCCACCGGTACGAAGCCAAGCCGATCAGGATACGCTTTGGAAGCGCATTGCTGATGGAACCATCAGCTGTATTGGGACCGATCACTGTGCAAATATGCGTGCCGAAAAGGTGGGAACCGATATTCGAGATTCCAAACTTGGATTCCCAAGTACACCGGTAATGCTTCCGCTCATTCTCTCAGAGGGTGTCAACAACGATCGAATCTCGCTCACGCGTGCTGTAGAAATCACAAGCACAAACACGGCAAAAGCCTGGAACCTCTTCCCGAAAAAAGGCGCTATCCGTGTCGGCAGCGACGCAGACCTCGTTGTGGTTGATCTGGAGGAAACAAAGACTGTCACTCCTGAACTGCTCCAAGGCGGTCCGGACTATTCACCATATGAGGGCAGAGACGTCACTGGATGGCCAACCCAAACGATCGTCCGCGGACAGCTTGCATATGATGATGGTGAAATCGTCGGCGAGCGTGGATTCGGTACACACATCGATCGACCGATCTAAACCTGTTACTTATCTGTACTTACACATACAATTTAAGACCAATTGCGACAATGAAACACATACTACCTGTTGCCTTCATGCAGATGGCAACTGCTGATCACTGACTATGACTGACACACAACAAGGGCCACTAGACGGCGTGACTGTCGTCGAAGCGGGGACGATGATCTCTGGAAACACGGTCGGCCGACTGCTGGCGGACTTTGGAGCGGATGTAATCAAAGTCGAACATCCTGCAAACGGCGACCATCTCCGCCATTTTGGCCCACAAAAAGCGGGCGTTGGACTATGGTGGAAGTATCTTGCTAGAAACAAGCGATCGATCACACTCAACTTGAGCACCGAAGATGGAAAAATCGTGTTTGAGGACCTTATCTCAGAAGCAGATGTACTGGTCGAAAACTTCCGCCCAGGAACGCTTGAGCGTTGGGGCGTTGGGTGGGAGTCGCTTTCGGAACGCAATCCTGGACTGATTATGCTCCGAATCTCCGGCTTCGGGCAAACAGGGCCGTACGCTGGCAGGCCCGGGTTTGGCACACTTGCGGAGGCGATGAGTGGATTCGCATATCTTAATGGCTATCCGGATCGAGCACCGCTTTTGCCACCAACGGGGCTCGCTGATGGGATTGCGGCGTTGTTCTCGACGTTCTCGATCGCATTTGCGCTCTATCATCGGGATGCAAATGGGGGGAGCGGCCAGTATATTGATACGAGCTTGATTGAGCCGATTTTTTCGCTCGTTGGTCCACAGTCGCTTCGGTACCAACAATTAGACGACATTGAAGAACGATCGGGCAACCGCTCAACCTCATCTGCGCCACGCAATGTATACCGGACAAAAGACGATCGATACGTTGCCATCTCTGCGAGCGCCCAACCGATTGCAATGCGTGTTTTTGATGCGATCGAACGCCCAGAGCTGAAAGATGATCCACGATTCGAGACAAACGAGAAACGGCTTGAAAACGTCGAGGCGCTCGACGACGCCATCCAAGCATGGATGGATGAGAACGATCGCGAAACGGTGATCTCGGTCTTCGAAGATGCAGAAGCGACCGTTGCCCCAATCTACAATATTGCGGATATTCTCGACGATGAACACTATAATGCGCGCGAGGCTGTCGTCTCAGTTCCCGATCCCGAACTTGGTGAAGGGCTGGTTCAAAACGCATTCCCTGTGTTTAGCGAGACACCCGGACATGTGAGCCACCTCGGACCACAGCTTGGCGAACATAATGACGAAATTTACGGTGAGTTGCTTGCATATGATGCGACAGAGCGTACTCGGCTTGCTGAAGAGGGGGTGATCTAATGGAGATTCCACTGCCTGCTGGCTCTCTGTCAACGCCTGAGGCGGTTTCGATCGTAGAGATGCTCCCTCGGGATGGATTCCAGCGGCTTGATAGGTTTGTCCCGACCGAAAAAAAGGTCGAACTAATCAATCAGCTTTCCCAGACTGGTGTCGATGAGATCGAATTTACCTCATTTACGCATCCGAAAGCGGTGCCAACGCTCAAAGATGCGGATGCGGTTGCCCAACAGATCGATCGAAATCCCGATGTCTGCTACCGGGCGCTTGTTCCAAACCTTCGTGGAATGGAACGAGCGGTTGAAGCGGAGGTAGACAAAGTCAATGCGCTCGTCACTGTGAGCGAAACGTACAGCCAGAACAACCAGCGAATGAGCACTGATGAAATTGTTGCTGGCATTCATGATATCGTTGAGCTTGCACACGATCATGACATTCTGGTTGAGGCAGGGATGGGTACCAGCTTCTACTGTCCGTATGAGGGACGAATCCCGATGGAGCAGACCCTTGCCGTTGTCGATGGGGTTGTTGCTGCTGGAGTTGATGAAGTTACCCTTGCCACAACAATGGGGTTAGCGAACCCACTCCAGATCGCAGAGACGTTCACAGCGGTGTTTGAGCGCTATCCAGACCTTGACGTCGGGCTTCATCTTCATGACACGAACGGGATGAGCCTTGCAAATACACTCACTGCAATGCAGTGTGGGGTCGATCGATTTGATTCCTCTGTCTGTGGGCTTGGCGGTGGGGTCGTCCTCCCTGATGGTATGGGCGGCGTTGGCAACACACCAACTGAAGATCTTGTGCACATGCTTACCGCAATGGGAATTGCAGTCACTGCTGACTTCGATCGGGTTGAAGAAACTGCACACATAGTCAAAGATGAGCTTGACCTCGGCCCAACGAGCCACGTCTTAATGGGTGGCACTCCGGAACGTGTGCTTGAACATGTTCGAGCGGATAAGGAGGGATCACAATGAGTGGAAAAACGCTTGCTGAAAAAATTCTCTCGGACAAATCGGGCGACGATGTTCGTGCGGGTGACTACGTTGAAGCAACGGTTGACACAATGTTGACGCATGATATCACCGGACCACTGAGTTTTCAAACGTTCTATGAGGTTGCTGGTGAGGATGCTTCCCCACAGAATCCCGAGTCGATTCTGTTGGCAATCGACCATCATGCACCTGCTGATGGCGTCCAAGCAGCGAATAATCACAATATCCTTCGTGAGTTTGGTGAGAAACACGGTGTCGCACAGTTTGAAGTCGGCGATGGCATCTGTCATCAGCTTGTCGTTGAAGAAGGGTTCGTGAAACCGGGCGACCTCGTGATCGGTGCTGATTCGCACTCGACAACCTTCGGTGGACTTGGTGCATTCGGAACCGGTGTTGGCTCTTCCGACCTCGGAACCGCAATGGCAACGGGTGAGCTCTGGTTTCGGGTCCCAGAAACGCGCCGTTTTGAGGTAACCGGTGAGCTCTCACCAGGTGTGTATGCAAAAGACCTCATCCTCAAATTTATCGGTGACGTTGGATTTGCGGGTGCAACGTACATGGCGGCAGAGTACACTGGCTCGGCGATCGAATCGCTCCCGATTCATGAGCGGATCGTGCTTTCAAACATGGCCATTGAGATGGGTGGCAAAGCAGGGCTTGTTGAACCGGATCAACGAACGGTTGCATTCCTTGAAGCACAAACAGGTGAATCCGTCGAACTCGATCCGAACCTCTATTCGGACGACGATGCAGAGTTTGCATCGGTCGAACGGTATATCGGCGAAGAGATCGAACCGCAGGTGTCGAAACCATCGAACCCGGAGAATGCGGTCTCCGTATCGGAGGTTGCAGGGACATCGATAGATCAGCTGTTTGTTGGGACGTGTACCAATGGCCGATACGAAGATATCAAAATTGTTGCTGACATTCTTGCAGGTGAAACGCTTGCACAAGGCACTCGGATGGTTGTTGTCCCTGCCTCACGGCGTGTGTACCAGAAGGCACTCGAGACCGGTGTGTTCCAGACACTCATTGATGCCGGTGCGATCATTCAGAGCGCAGGCTGTGGCCCATGTGCAGGCTATCACCAAGGCGTTCTTGGTGATGATGATGTCTGTCTTGCAACCGCAAATCGAAACTTCCCTGGCCGGGAGGGATCAATGCAGAGCCAGGTATACCTCGCAAGCCCAGCCACAGTTGGTGCATCCGCCTTGTATGGTGAGATAACCGATCCACGATCAGTCGAATCAAAGCTCAATCGCCATGACGATTACATTCTTTCGGAGGTACAGCGATGAGTGATCGCGACCCAGACACTGCCGGACAAGCGTGGGTATTCGGTGCTGATATTGATACCGATCAGATTACGCCATCGAGATTTATTGTCTCGTCGGATCCTAAAGAGCTTGCAACGCATGCGTTCAACGATCTTCGACCGGAGTTTTCAGCGAACGTTTCTCCAGGTGATTTTGTTGTTGCTGGTGAAAACTTCGGCAGCGGCTCCTCACGAGAGCATGCACCGCTCTCGTTGATTGGTGCCGGTGTCTCAGGTGTCGTTGCACAGTCGTTTGCACGAATCTTCTTCAGAAACGGCATCAACCTCGGGCTTCCACTGTTGATCTGCCCAGACGCCGATCGGATCGACGACGGTGATGAAATTAGTATGGATGTTGCTGATGGCGTTGTCCATAACCACACAAAAGATGAGTCATACGAGGCGGAGGCACTCCCACCGTTTTTGCAATCGCTTGTTGAATCCGGGGGACTCAAAGAGTACACGAAATCAAAACTCGAATCATAGTTGCTTTTATTTGTTTGTGGATTGTTGGTCTGTGACAGGGAAACGTATAATATCAATCCGTGTCTCAGTGTGAATGTGAATGACACGATTCTAGAGACGAGCGAGCTGAAGAAGTCTTTCGGCGCGCTCGTCGCAAACGACGGTATTTCGCTTTCTGTGGAAGCGGGCGAGGTACATGCAATAATCGGGCCAAACGGGAGCGGTAAGTCCACGTTTTTTAATACGATAACTGGATTCTATAAGCCAGATTCCGGCTCCGTCCGGTTTGATGGTGAGGAAATAACTGGGTGGCGATCCGATCGAATTGCACGCCGCGGATTGGGTCGAACATTTCAAATCGCATCGCCGTTTGAGGACTTAACGGTCAGAGAGAATCTCCTTGGTGTGTATACTGAAGGTCTTGGATCCGGCATCAGGATCTCAAAAGAAAAGCGGAAACGGGCGGACGAGATCCTTGAACTACTGGAGATTCCACATATCGCTGATCATGAGGCCAGTGACATTAGTGGTGGGCAGCAACAACTCTTGGAGCTTGGGCGTATACTAATGCTTGAGCCCGAGTGCATTCTGCTTGACGAACCAACAGCAGGAGTAAATCCCGCGCTACAGAACCGAATCCTCAAACATCTGCGAACGATCAATGAACAGGGGACAACGTTTGTACTGATTGAACACGACATGAGCGTTATTTCAAACATTGCCGATCGTGTTACCGTGTTTGATCAGGGGCAAATCGTCACACAAGGATCGTTTGAAGAAGTCACGGCGGACCACAGAGTCCGAGAGGCATACTTAGGGCAAAGCGATGATCCAAACGCTGGTGTTGCAGATGTACTCTCAGATGTTGAGGAACAGAGCTCTTCAGTGGCCGACACGTCCGATCCTGTTGACGTCCCTACTGGCGGTGGTGCTACAGCTGTTCAACAAAACATAAAAACGCCCAAATCAGAAGGCCGCCTTGTTGGAACAGATATTGTTACCGGGTACGGCAATCACAAAGTCATCAAGGGTATCTCCGTTGAGAGTCGAGATGGTATCACGTGTATTTTTGGGCCGAACGGAAGCGGTAAATCAACCCTCCTGAAATCGCTTGCGGGTGTGGTCCCTGCGTGGTCTGGTACACTTACATACAACGGACAAGATATTACGGCAAATGGTCCACATGAAAATGTTCGTCTTGGGGTCGCAATGCTGCCACAAGATGGCGGTATTTTTGGAAATTTGAGTGTTCGAGAGAACTTGTTGTTAGGCGGTTTTACCGTTGATGATCCTGATGTGATGAAAGAACGGATGGAGACTGCATTGGACGCCTTTCCTGCGCTTCGAGATAAAATGGCAGATGACGGAAAATCACTCTCTGGCGGACAACAGATGATGCTTAGCTTCGCTCGGGCGATGATGACTGGGGCTGATGTATACCTCCTTGATGAACCAAGTGCAGGACTTGCACCATCTCTTGTTGATGATGCATTCGAAATGGCAACACGGCTCGTTGATCATGGTGCACAGGTTATTCTGATTGAGCAGAATGTTCGCGAGGCCCTTCGTATTGCAGATTATGTATATATTCTTGCACAGGGAGAACTGCAGTTTGAAGGTGATCCTACGACGCTTACAGACGAGGACGACCTTGTTGAATTGTATCTCGGTATCTGACCTATAGTGTAAATTTGATTAAAATTTTGCAAAGATATATGTTGTATGAGTACACATACCATGAATATGGATCCGACAGTGACAAATCCGTCTAGTAGAAGATCGTTTATCAAGTACGGAGGGGCAGCGGGTATCGTTGGACTGGCTGGCTGTTTGACTGATGACGGTAATGGAAATGGGAACGGGAACGGAGATGGGAACGGGAATGGTGCGACCGTCGGGGATAGCGATGATTCGGTCGATACCGTTGTTATTGGGTCAAACCACCCACTCACGGGTGACCTCTCGTTTACAGGGACACGGATGGATAATGCAATTAAACTGGCTGCAATGCTCAAAAATGAGCAGGGAGGCATTGAGTCCCTCGATGGTGCTGAGGTCGAAGTTATCAGCGAAGACAATCAGGGGGAACAGGAACTTGGCAGTGAAGTTGCACAGGAACTTGTAAACGACGGAGCAGACGTACTCACCGGGTGTTTCTCATCACCGGTCACTAACGCTGCAACACGTGTTGCAGAGCGTGAACAGATACCATTCGTTATCTCGGTTTCGATCGATGACGATATTCTGCAAGAGACACCACTTGATTACGTGTACCGTCCACAGCCAAGTGCAGATCGTATGTCTCGCGATCACGCGGAAATCATGCCACAAGTGGCACGCGACGCTGGTATTGAGGTAGAGACTGCAGGGTTATTTTACATTGACATCAGCTTTGGACAGTCTGTTAGAGATACGCTTCGTGACGCGCTTCCAGAGAACGGTGTGGAGATTGTTCAAGAAACGTCCATTGACTTTGGTGGAACCGCAGATACGCAAGTAACAAGCCTCCGTGAGGCTGATCCGGACGTTATCATTGCAACCACGTACGAAGCAGGGACTGTTGAACTGCTTCGAGCAATGGATAATCAGGACTACCGACCACCAGTGCTTGCTGGCTGTGCAAATGCGGCACTCAATGATACCGGTGAGCTTGCTGAAATAGGTGAGATCGCGAACGGTGCACTCGCTACAAACTTTGGACTGAATCCAACGCTGGATGAGACCGCCGAGGTACGAGAGCGCTTCAGTGAAGAGTTCGACCAGACAATGGATGCTAACGTTGGAATGTCATATGCTTCAGCGCAAGTGATTATCGCAGCGATCGAAGAAGCAGGTAGCGGAGACCCAGAAGATATCAATAACACGCTCAAAGAGATCGAAGTAACTGACCACATCGCTGCAATGCCGCCAGTCACGTTTAGAGACGACGGCGAGAATGAAAATGCACTTGGTGTGCTGTTCCAAGTTCAGGACCTCGTCGATCGTGTTATCTCCCCTGAGGAGTTTGCCGAGGCTGAACCGACGTTCTAACAAAAGATATACAATTTACAAATGGTATCTACTTCGATCTTGGCAGTATCTTCCCACCTATCACCGGGTATTGTTGCAACTGCCGTTGGTGTTCCGCTCCAATCCGGGACGACGATTGTACAACTACTCGTTTTTGCACTGTTGTTGGGCGGAATCTATGGGCTTGTTGCCCTTGGGCTTACCATGATCTTTGGTGTCATGGATGTGATTAATTTCGCCCATGGTGCACTGATGGTACTTGCAATGTACATCGTCTGGTCGCTCTCAAGCGCAAGCGGGCTGACACCGTTGGTCTTCATCCCGATCGCTGTCGTCGCTCTATTCGGGGTTGGCATCTTGATACACCACTTTACGATCGCACCCATTATGGAGGCACCCCAAGAAAATCAGCTGATCGTAACGTTTGGTGTGATGTTGATCCTTATTAGCTCGATTGAGATTGCATTCTCACCGAACCCACGAAGCTACAATATTGACCTCGGCTCTGTTGGGGCTGCGGGCGTGTTCATTCCGGAAGGGCAACTGTATGCACTTGTAATCTCCATCACTGCAGTGATTGGAATGTGGCTATTCCTGCAACGAACACAGTTGGGCCGTGCAATTCGTGGAACTGCAGACAACCGATCGGGCGCAAAGTTTGTTGGAATTAATATCAAACGCATTGATTACCTGACGTTCGGACTTGGTGCGGCACTCGCAGGACTTGCCGGTGCAGCGATTCCGCTTATCCAACGGTTTGACCCATACATTGGTGATGTGTACCTAATTAATGCATTCGTCATTGTTGTGCTCGGTGGGTTAGGGTCGTTCCCTGGGGCGCTCCTTGGCGGTATGATTATTGGATTTGTACAGGTGTTTGGGCAGTTTTACCTACCAGGGTCAGTCTACCAAGTGATGATATTTATGATCTTCATTCTGGTTCTGTTGCTTCGACCTGAGGGGCTTCTTGGAGGGAAACGTACATGAGTTCAGAAACTGGTTCTTCACTTTCTACTGTGTGGCATCGATACAAACAGTTCCGTAATGAATCATATGCAACACCGTTACTGCTTGGGATCATTTTTGGCATTCTGATTGTGCTTCCTGCACTGCTTGAAGTATCAATTGCCGGATACTCGCTTGGGACTCGAGTCAGCCTTGGGATGCTGATTGTCACGCTTGTGTGGGCATACACTGCCCAATCGTGGAACATTATGTCCGGGTTCACCGGGCAGTTCTCTTTTGGACATGCTGCATTCTTTGGACTTGGTGCATACGGTACAATCCTACTTGTTTCAAACTACTCCATCAACCCGTGGATCGGGATGCTGGTCGGTGCAGTGTTAGCTGCACTCTATGGATTGCTCATTGGTGTGCTTTGTTTCCGATACGACCTTCGAGGCCACTATTTTGCGCTTGCGACACTTGCGTTCGCAGAACTGCTTCGATTCATTATCAACAATATTGGCGCACTAGGTGGGGCAAGCGGGTTCATTAAACCGCTTCCGCGCGAGTATGCGGATGGGCCGGGACTGCTTGCGTTCCAGTTCAGCACCGACCTGCCGTACTACTATGTGATTTTGGCATTCCTGTTGATTGTCACAACTGTCGCATTCGTTATTCGAAACTCGCGGTTCGGTTTGTATCTGTTTGCGATTCGTGAGGACGAGAATGCAGCCGCAGCAGTTGGGATTCCAACATTCAAATACAAACTGTCTGCTGTCGCTATTAGTGCATTCTTTACCGCATGGGCAGGCGCATTCTGGGCGATGTACTTCGACACAATCCGCCCAGACACGGTATTTGACCTGCTGATTAATGTTGAGATCCTCTTGCCAGCGATTGTTGGTGGCCTTGGAACCGTTATCGGACCAATTCTTGGCTCGTTTATTGTCACTCCGCTCAGTGAGATCGCACGACAGTCGCTTGATCTGCCCGGGACCGATCGAATCGTCTACGGACTCCTGCTCGTGCTGATTGTGCTATACAGTCCCAAAGGGGTTGTATCGTGGCCGAAGCGTCTTGCCGACCTTCTTGGATGGCAGGACTCACCAACAGACGAGGACGCAGTAGATGAGACGCACAACTAACAGACTATGACCAATCGAAATTCCATTGAAACCGATCTTGCGACGCTAGTTGTCGGTTTTTCGATCGAGTCCGTGGATCAGGCAATCCTCGAACGGGCAGCACTCACTGCTGCAGATACCATCGGCGCAATCATTGGTGGGCTCGATGATCCAACAGTTCAGGGACTCCTTACAGAGTTCGAACAGTCTACAGGAACGAGCAACCCTATCGGGACAAACATACCAATGGCACCCGAGCACAGTGCGTTTGTACAAGGTACTGCTGGGACGTCGTTGGAACTCGATGAGGGTCACCAGTTTGCCGGTGGCCACCCAGCGATTCATGTTTTGCCTGCACTTATTGCTGCAATCCAACAGAACAGCTACACAAGTACAGAGATACAGACTGCGTTTATTATTGGTTATGAGGTTGCTGCGAGAGTTGGACAAGCATGCGCTCCATTAGCAGATGGGTACCATCCACATGGTGTTTGGGGTGGTGTCGGGGCAGCCGCAGCAATCTCGAAACTCAGACAGTTTGACGTTGCGACCACCCGTGCTGCGATGCAGATTGCAGCAAATAATGCACAGCATACACACTTTGCGGCGGCAACAGAGGGTGCAACTGTAAGAAATACGTATGCCGGTATGAGTAACCTCACCGGCTATCTTGCTGCTCGCGTTGCAGCCGCGGGTGTTACTGGGACCGTTGCGGGGATCGAACGCCATCTTTCATTAGCCACTGCAGATGGATTTGATACCACCGCCCTCACCCGATCGATTGGTGATCCATTCGAGATTGAACGCGGATATTTCAAACAGTATCCTGCGTGCCGGTTCACTCACGCTGCGATTGATGCGATGGCTGCGATCCAAGCATCAAATACCGTCTCTATAGATTCAATCGAAGACATTACGATCGAAACATACGATGCCGCGGCAGCGCTTGATTCGACGACTCCGTCCTCTGCACTTGCGGCTCGGTTTTCGCTTCCATTCACCGTTGCTTTGCAGTGTGTCCATGGGACTGTTGAAAAGAAGGCATTTTACTTTGATACAGTACCTGACTCACTTACTAGTGTGATGAACATTATGACACTTGCTGCGACTGATGAGTTTGAAGACCGTGCACCTGCGGAACGCGGATGCCGGATTACGGTTACGCTTACAGATGGACAAAAACTGAGCGAAACAGTCAGTGAGGCAAAAGGAGGTCACAGTAATCCATTCACAGCTGCAGAACTTCAGACAAAATTTACAAACCTTGTTTCACCACTGCTTGATGAGGGGACCTCAGCTAGACTTTGGGAAGTCATTGCTGTTGATTTTGACCTACATCGTGGTCTGACAGTTATGAGTTCTAAATTGTGAGGTGTATAAATAATTGATACTTTCGCGCCCTGAAGGACAGGATATCACCCTCGGAACTTCCATAATACATTTTTTGTCGCCTGATTCAGGGCTTGAACAGGTTGCTATTGTCGAAATCACTGGCAGAATTATTGACAGATTGTTTTGTTTGTGTGTTACAATATACTGCAAGTCAAAATTACTTCTTAACGCTGAATTTTTCGGATGGTATAGTACCAATATAACGGCTTCAACTATTAGACCAAGCTTGCTCCACTAGGACTTCGCTATCGGCCATATTATGCTGACCGTAGCTTCGTATAAAATGGTCTCAGGCCCTCAAAAGAGATACCTATTGCCTCCATCACTTGTGGGTGGAAATTTAGAGAAATGTCCACTAGAGAATTGGCTATCTTGAACACTATTGTAAGGTACTGTTTAGATTTTGTCAAAAAAGAAATAAATCACCCTGAAGTCTGGCTTGCCGCGGTAATCATCAGCTGCTCACCACCAGAGGTAACTGGTTCCAGAATGTAAACAATCCTGTGAACCTCACAAACGAGAGTGGTACATTCGATCTTGATGGAGAATTAACAATAAATCGACTGGGATTCGGTGCGATGCGCCTCTGTGGCGAGGGTATCATCGGACCGCCAGAGAATGAGCAGGATGCCAAAGAAGTCGTCCAACACGCTGTCGACCTTGGTGTTGATTTCATCGACACCGCAGACTCCTATGGACCGGGTGTTAGCGAACGCTTGCTGCGCGATGCAGTCGATACGGGCGAGGTAACGATCGCTACGAAAGCTGGGCTACTCCGAAACAGTGAGGGTCAATGGCTCAACCATGCAGATCCCGACTACATCCGCAATCAGGTGCTAGTCAGCCGTGACCGCCTCGGAGTAGATTCGATCGATCTGTACCAGCTGCACAGCCCTGACCCAGACACACCGTTCGAGAGCAGTATCACAGCCTTCGCAGAGCTCAAAGACGACGGATTCATCGATCACGTAGGCCTCTCAAATGTGAGCGTCGACCAGCTCGAAGCAGCCAGAGAGCACGTTGAGATTGCGTCGGTTCAGAACCAGTACAACGTATTACATCGTGATCAGGAGGATGTTCTTCAGGCCTGTGAAGACTATGGCATCGGCTTCATTCCATACTTCCCGATCGCTGCAGGGTCGATCTCTGGTATCGATACCATCAATACTGTTGCCGATGCACACGACGCCACAGTCTACCAAATTGCGATCGCGTGGCTGTTAGAACACTCGGATGTGATGCTGCCAATTCCCGGTACCGGAAGCCTTGAACACCTCGAAGAAAACGTCGCTGCCTCCACAATCTCGCTCTCGGACGAGGAGTACACCCGGTTAGCAGAGATTGAGTCGATCAACCGGTAGAAGTCAGTTTGACTGCATACTAACTGGATAGCTACTCGGGTCGGATTCCTCTCACAACTAAGATCGTGGGCTTCTTCCTTGCATTTCTATGAAACGCAGACCACCTCCACAGAAAGCGTCAACTGCCTCGGGGTCAAGCCCCGAGGCTTGTCAGTGGACTCCCGCTCTAACTGCGAAGGGCAGTAGGTCGAAATCGACCATTCGCGTTCAACGTCCCTGACTTGAGAGCCAGTTGACTCGTGGCTCGTCCAGCACCAGACTTGAGCCAATGCTGGATAAGACGCCACCCAATATTCCGAGCGGCGTTGTAATCGCTGTGCAACTGCTTCCCGCATTTCAGACACTCGAACTCGTCACCATCACGGTTGTCTTCGTGCGTGAACCCACACTCACCGTGGCTGCACCGCTGACTCGTATATGCAGGCGCAACATCGTCCACGTCAATTCCGTACTCTTCGGCTTTGTATTCGACGTGGCGTTGGAGTTCTCGGAACGCCCACTGCTGGAACTTTGAAGCGTTCGAGATACGCTTCCGGATGTGTTTCAGGTTCTCGAACGCTATTGCCGTACAGTCGTTCTCCACGGCTTCCTGAACGATGGCCTTTGACACGCGGTGGAGATAATCGGCACTCCACCGAGCGAATCGACTACCGATGCTCTTGAGAGTAAGGTGAGATGAGCGAGTGCCTGTCTGTTGGAGGTTGCCGCGCCGACGCTCGTACTCGTCGCGGCGGTGGTTGAGGTAATCTGCATTGCCGAAGAACGCCCCCGTGCTGGTGACAGCGACGTATCCGTCCACGTTCAAGTCCACACCGAGAACCACTCCGTTCTCGGATTCTTCCTCGCAAGAGGGTTCGACTTCTTTCTTCACGGCGACGTGGAGGTAGTACGTACCATCACGCTTGTGGAGCGTGGCTTCGGATTTCTTCCACTCGTCCGTCCAGTAGTCCTCGAACGGCGTGCCTTCTTCGTTGACGGGCGTGACGTACTCTGCGGTCACGCGCTTGTCGGTGGTGGCGAGGGATACGTGGTCGTCGTTGTACGTAATGGTGCGACCGTTGTAGACGACAACCGTTCCTCGAAACTCGGGTTTGCTTGCCTTGTCACCGTCTTCGATGATTCTGTCTTTGCAGTTGCCGAGTGCTGTCGCCGCGAGGTTTCGGGCACTTTGGACGAGGCTGGATTGCAGGGAGAGTTCTTCACGAACATCGGAATACGTCTCGTCGTGGAGTGTATTCTTCGTATCCGTGATATTGTAGGGGTTGTCTTCCCATCCGTGGTCAGCGACGTGTTGCGCCGCTTGTCGGAACTGCTCGAACGTCTCATCAAGGACTTCGTAGTCCTCTTTGGAAACGTCGAGTTTGACTTGGATGTTCCGAACAACCTCCATACTTCATTAGTATGCTCGGGAATACCTAATAGTATTTATTGAGGTGTGGGGAGTCAGTCTGCTATCGCGCGTGGGTTGTAGAAAGGAGTGTCGGCTTCCTCCCCGAGGTCAAGCCTCGGGGTATCCGCCTTGTACCCTGATGAAAAACAGGGATGCAGTACATCTCCAAAACAAACATACAATATATCTGATACTATTTAACTGTAATTAGGGAAATAAATTCATGTAGGATGACAACTATCATCGTGGTATGGGTGGATCCGATAACAGTATCAATCGAAGGAGGCACAGTGTAGAGGATGATTTCCCACCACAACTATCCGATGATCAATTCTACCGAGCACTCTCTTCATATCATCGCCGATGTGTTCTCTCTTATTTGCTTGAAGAAAACGAAACTACCGTCGATGAACTTGCTACCGTTCTCTGTGGCTGGGAAACCACTACCACTGGGACGATGCAAACATCAACAGACCATTCAAAAATCTACGTCGCACTGGTACACGTCCATCTACCGAAACTTGTCGATGCGGGCCTGATAGAGTATGAACCAAACACCGGTTCTGTCCAAATTAACACACTCCATCCTCAAGTTGCAGACATCATCCGTCAAAGTGTAGGAGTCAGACAGTCAGATGATTCGTAGCCATGTTTGATTCGCTGATTGCCGAGGTACAGAATAAAGATCGACAGTTTACAGTGTATCGGAGTGGTGAGCCAACTGAAATTGAACAGTGGCTTGCTACCCACGGTGTGACCATACGGTCCCGGTCACTTCCACCACATTGGCCAAAACCATTCATCGAAATCAAGGCTAATGACGAGGTCGTCGGTGTGATCGGAGTCGAAGCAATTGAAGCACTGATTGAGCCTCCGCTCGTCACCCCTGGTGAAAGAGACGGGATTTCTGAAGGGTATCGAGTGCTTTTTGATATTCTTGAAAAGACGATGTTTTCCGGGATGAACAGACACGATTTACTCGCGATTAGTCGGGAAATCGAAGACCGTGCCTTTCGTGTTGGGAACGGAATACTCAAAGTTAGTTTTCAGACTTTTTCAACGTTCAAATCACAGATCGAACTGTATCGGACTCTCGCAACTGAAACAGATCTCGATATCCATATTTATGCCATCGAGGACTGGACGCCTCCACCAATCTCTGGAATCACGTATCATGCTAATGCAGCCGAACAATTCGGAGCATACTGGGTCTTAGCTTACGACGGTGGGACGGATGAAACACAATCCTGTAGCTTAGTTGGCAAAGAGCGATCGGGAGAGTTCACAGGGTTCTGGACAAACAATTCAGCGATTACTGAAGAAATTTCGAAGACGTTGGAGAACGCCTGATTCAATTCACAGATGCCACGAGCCACTGTGCCCGTGGTACTTCAGTCCAGTAAATCAGCGATGATTGTCGTTGGTACCTGACTCGTCGCTTGAAGATGTATCTAAAAACGCGGATATTAGCCGATGGTCATTATTTGCTCATCAAGAGTACAGCACCGGTCAGTGCCGTCAGTATTGGTTATGACACTTTGTGATGTTACTCATCCACGTGTGAGGTAGATTTATCGGTTGAATTACCATCTGTGATCATCGAGTCTGCAGACACTGTTCGAATTGTCTCGTGAATACCTAAAACAAGCGCCGGCACAACGATCATAAATAGATGCTCCTCGATCGGGATGCCGAACAAGTCATACCCCGTCCGCATTGTAATCTCGAACACGCCCACTTCCAGGGTATACCAGTCCCAGATGTACGCCACAGGGTACAGAGCAGCAATGGTGTACGCCGCACTGCGAAGCGCATCAGCATGGTACAGCAGGCCAAGCGCAATGGCGCCAAAGAAAATCTCCGTTGCGAGATAGGTGTACGGTCCGAGTACTGTAATATCTGGGAGCGCGGTCCCGGACAAAGGACGGAACCAGACAGCCACGAACAGGAGCGCCAAAAAAACGTACGCCCCCCGAATCAATAGCATTGTTGCGATCGTCGGTTCCGCCCGGATTGCGATCAGCACAATCGTTGCAAATGCGAGTGCGGCAAGTGGGGAAGATGGTGGAAAAAACCCACCGATCGTCCCCCAGAGCACACCCACAAGACCGAGAAACATGAGCGCGCTAGCCAGTCGCCGTGCCGGCGAGGGGCCAAGTAACACGGAGACTGTCTGCTTGTCAATCGATCGATCATAGTCGTAATCCTGCTCGTCGTCGATGATTTTGACACCGGCTAATGTAACCAGAAAGACGAGCGCAAATCCGATCGCTGTCGGAGTGAGAGTCGTCGTCTGGACGTAGAATCCACCGAGGATTGCGAGCATGATTCCGGTCGGATAGCCGAGGGTCGTCGTAATTGGATTCGTATCTAATTGTGGCGCGTGGAGATAGCCGATGAACCAAGTTGGAAGTGTGATGAGTGCTGCTCCTGGCCCCACGATCACCCCAAGTAAGAGCGTACAGACGGCGAAACTGAGAGTTGCACCAATAAGTGCAAATCGACAGCCGCGGATCGACATCGGGTGATCGTCGTCTTCTCCTCGCTGATAGAAGTCGATGTAACCGTCTTTGACGTGGGCAGTGTACACGGCAAAGAACATCGCAAGCATGTGGAGTGCGCCGATGGTAATCGTGAACTCCCCGGAGATAGCAGCACCGAGCCAGGAGGCAGCAAGCGGAGGCAGCATGAATACGGGGTGTATTTGCGAGAGCAGCGCCCCGATGTCCGCTTTTATACCGCTTTTGTGTCTCGCGATAGCCATGTCTACATGACGGGATGATGCTCATTAATACCACTGAGGAATAAATGGATGGGAATTGCATAATAAAGGTGAATACCTGGCTCTTTAACGTTAAAATAATCTGTTGAGATTCAAAGCTAACTGTCAAGCTGTGCGGCGAGAAACACCCAGTGTTCGTTTTCATCAATGTTCCACTCCTCGAAGATCGTGAAGCCAGTATCTTGGAGATGGCCTCGTGTTGTTTCTGTACCAGGGATACTCCAACGCGATATTAGTGGGAGCGTGTTTTCGTAGCGGTATTGTTACATATGCTTATTTAATTTGTACTCACCCATCGAAAGGGTGCTCTGGTATGTGCTGACAGGAACAGGCGGCGGAAAGAGCCTAAACGGTTCGTCACCGCATCGATGTGCTGTGTGACAACAATGTGGCCAAGGGCAGGGGTGACTTTCGGGGTGGATTTGGGTGAGAGTATGGTTGCAGTTCGGTAAATCTTCAATTACTGTAGTGCCATCCGTGCTGATGGAGCAATAGTATGAGTCAAAAAAGATCCGACCGATTTGACCGGCGCACAGTTTTGAAAATGAGCGGAGCAACTGCGATCGTAGCACTGGCGGGCTGTACTGGCGATGGTGAGGCGGACATGGAGGATAATACGGACGACAACATGGATGACAACACGGCTGCCGACATGGACGACAACATGGACGATGAGGAGGTGGAATTTGTCCTCGAAACCATCAGCACTGGCGATCCTTTCGCCGACGCAAAGACCGCTGCAGATCACGTCGAAGGGTCCGCGAAGACGCTGGCCGGTGGGTTCGCCGCCGCGCTGGGCCTCGACGGTGATTCTGACAGCGAAGCCGCCGAGCTACGCGCCACCCTGTCCGGGCTGCTGCAGGAGCACGTCTACCTCGCCGGCTACACAGTCGACGCCGCCTACAGTTTCGGCCCCGAGAGCGGTGAGTTCGAACTCGCCGCCGAGGCGCTCGACACTAACTCCGTTGCGCTCGCCGACGTGATCGGCGAACTGGCTGGCGACGACAACCGCGATGCGTTCCTAAGTTTGTGGCGCGACCACATCGGCTTCTTCGTCGACTACGCGCTCGCGGCCGCCGAAGACGACGACGATGGCCGCAAGGCTGCCTTGGACGATCTCGACGACTACACCGACGCAGCCGGCGGGTTCTTCGAGAATATTACTGACGGCGAGTTGCCGGCCGAGACCGTCACCGACCACCTTGACGGCCACATCGACACGCTCGCGGCCGCAATCGACTCCCTCGCTGCCGGCGACGCTAGCGCGTTCGACGACCTGAAGACTGCTGCAGACCACGTCGTGGGAGGTGGCGGCGTGCTGGCCAGCGGATTCGCCGCCGCGCTTGACCTCGACGGCGACACCGGGTCGGAAGCATCGGAGCTCCGCACGAATCTCGCCACCGGGCTGCAAGAGCACGTATACCTGGCCGGTATCGCGGTCAAAAACGCCTATGCGGAGGGTCTTGACAGCGGCGAGTTTGAGGCGGCGGCGGGAACGTTGGACAGCAACTCTGTACAGCTCGCTGACGCCATCGGCGAACTGGCTGGCGACGACAACCGCGATACGTTCCTGAGCCTGTGGCGCGACCACATCGGCTTCTTCGTCGACTACGCCGTCGCCACTGCCGAGAACGACGAGCAGGGTCAGGCGGATGCGATCCGGGATCTCGACGGCTACACCGAAAGCGCCGGCGGGTTTTTCGAGGATATCTCCGCCGGCGAGCTGCCTGCCGACGCTGTCACCGACAGCCTACGCGATCACATCACCACGCTGGGCGGTGCCATCGACTCGCTGGACGCGGCCATCAACTAGCGCCATGCGGCTGGAACGCACACGACGTGACCGATCGAGACCCTGAATAAAACCAGCCCCTAACGGGCTTTCCAAACGCCGATTCTATTTTACACAGAGAAATCCTGCCCTTACATAGGGGAAGACGTTGCGTAATAGTGTATAATGTGCACACAGTAGGTGCGAGCTCGCAACCCTACTCGCTGATTGATTATAGATACTCTTACTCCACATTTTTCATATCTAAAACGACGTATCGATCAGATGTTATTCTATGCAATCACGTTACGTCTACAGGTATGATCGAGTGACAACGGTATGGTGATTGATATTGATAATAAAATGTGTCCGCGGAGAGGCTGGGTTTCTTGCAGAGCATATACAGAAACACAGCAGTTCAAATGGTATCGTGGGTTCCGAACAGACTGATATGCAGGGTCAATTAAGCGTTGATCTTTGTTGTGGTAATTAAACAATACTAACCAGTGGTAGTTTTGACAACGATTTCGTCTAGACGGCAGCTATCTTTAAAGAGAGAGAGAATCCCGGCGTTTACGCCGGGGAGGATGTCACGGATGATGTCTTATCGAAATTGGGGATTGGCAGAGTGTTTTCTCAATAAGGGTCTGGTGGCCACGTCGAAGCCGCTCCGAGAGTGCCTGATGAGATACGTCAAAGTTGGTCGCGAGGTCGTGTAGTGTAATACCCCGGGGAATATCATAATATCCCATCCGAAACGCTTCGGTGATAACCTCGTACTGACACTCCGAAAGCCCCATTCCGTTGTGATGAATCGTGTTTGAGAGCCCGCCAATTTGTCGAATCGATGGATCTAGACTGTGATTGCACCAGTTGTCGTATGCTGTTGATACTGCCGCCTGATCAGGGAACAGTATCCGAAACTCCCAGAAATTGTTTGTACCCTGCACATCGAGCAACGCCCCATTAGATTCCACGAAAATATTCATAGCAGCCTGGGTTTTCGCAGACCAGTTGATGTGATAGAGGGTGTGTTTACAATCTATCGACAGTCGTGTGGCTACGGTTGTCGTATTATCTTCTTGGAGCGCTCTGTCAAGTCGCTCAGAATCGGATGACGATGCCCAAAGAAACTGCATCGCTCCCCCAGGCTCGTGTGCAGTAACTCGGAGTGGTTCGAACGTTACATCGGGCACGGCGTTGAACGTCTCAGACAGCGCGAACTCCTTGGACGAAATACCTACGTCTACGATGGTACCCATCCCTTCTAGTTACGGAGACCACAAATGAATATACTCTACATATTAGTATCTGAAATGTTGTATAATAGATCCATGAGTACTAGTTAGAGATTACTCCGATCGACGTATCGTGGACACAACTCTATTCTTGGTTTGTGGCGCGGTGATTCAAGGGGAATGCAACCGCTCAATACTCTTCGAAGGGCTCGTCGAACCGAACATCGCGATCGGGTGCTGTCGATCGCCGGACAGAATGTAACGGGAAACACGATCGATCTCTCACCACAATGAACTAGTTAGTAGCGATGGTTCCTGCTGGAGACCTCCCTGTTGAATATTAGTACCTTGCACATGCCAGCAAAAGCGATTACTTGTTACGTAGTCGAGGGACAGATATGTCGGAAGATTCCGTTAATTCCCGTGAACAAGGCATTGAATTCGGCTCGCTTGCTGAGGAACTCGAGGACGAATCGTATCCGCTCTCTCATGACGACCTTCTCAGCCGACACGGCGATCGCGAACTCGAACTTGCCGATAGTAGCACGTCACTGCGTGATATACTTGGACCGGAGAACGAGCAGGAGTACGAGGATGCTGAGAGCGTTCGTCAGGCCATCTTCAGTATGGTCGGTGACGACGCTGTAGGGCGCAAAGGATACAGCGATCGGGGCGGGACAGCCACCGAAACTGATGAGGAGAAAACGGACGAATCGTTCTGAGACTCGTTAGGTCGGGAGACCCTTTGCTTGTTGTACCGTGGGTGCCTGCGAGTTTGCGGTACCGATCGATGACCGTTGCTACTGGAGTGGATCCGCTCCGCGTTGGGTAGGGAGCAGGGATGAAAAATAGGATACGAACGAACCAACAGTGTCGACGCCCGGAGCGTAATTGAATTACATGTGCGAGAAGAGAACTGTGACGTGTATTGGTGAACAAAACGAGAGCGACTGGTCCCTGCACCGTTTGATGGCTACAAAAAATTCACTCGAACCACGCGTCTGAGTTAGCTACTCGAGGAACCGTGGTTCTCAGCCATATTTCACCGGCCAGTCGTCCTAATTGCCGGCTCCCTCAGTCTTTTCGGCGTAAGTCTTAGACGACCTGTTGTTTTCATCTGTTTTTTCTGAGAGCGACTCACCTGCGTCTTCAACTTTTTCGGCTGTGTCGTCACCTGCATCTTCTACTTGGTCAGCAACTTCGTCTGACTTTTTTTCTACTTGATCAGCAACTTGCTTGCCACTGTCACTAACCGTCTCAGCAGCTTGATTGGTCATCTGCTGGGCTTTTTTTGACTGTTCTTCGAGCTGGATCGCGACTTTATCGCCACCGCTCCGGATCGTTTCAGCAGCCTGGTCGGTCGCCTGTTGGGTCAGGTCCGAGGTTTTGTCTGCCACGGTTTGAACGAAATCAGTGTCTTCTTGTGCTATTCGCTGCCAGAGGAGCGCTCCAACTGCGCTACCAATAAGTAACAACACCAAGGCTCTTCCCCAGCCGCTCGACTGTTTTGTCGGCCGGATCTCGATGACCTTGTCGTTCGAACCCTCAATAGCATCTACGACTGCTTGTATCATCTGATCGTTTGCGCTGGACGCTGACGACCCAGATTGCGCTGCGAACAATGGGACTTTCATTATAACTCAATTCTTATAACGCAACCCACGGCTAAAATAATTGTCCTGTTAAAATATTATATTAAAATGATTATACTGAGATCTGCTACTCGCGATATTATAAAAGAGAATGTTTTGAAAGAGACAGTAGTGGGTTCCTCCCTAAGATCGACAAATAGCATCGGCAGTATGTGATATGAACCGAGCGAGGACAAATAGCAATTCAATCGTATACCTCGCCAGTCCGTTCGCGTGAACTCATCCACGTACCGAGCGCGAGGCCGTAAATGGCATGTCCCACGTGGAAGACAGCACCCTCATCCGGCTCAAGGGTTTCATCGAGAAATCGCTTAAACACGATGCGCGTTCCGAAAATAGAAAGTGCCAGGCCGTACCCCAACGAGAGGCCGATCGCCCCGAGACGCTGATTGCGCTCGCTCCGGAATGGTATCCGGCTAAACACCACCCCAAATAGACCTCCGGCGATACCACCATACAGGAAATGTAGCACGAGGCCCTCCAACACATACTCTTCGGGTTCGCCACTACCAACGTATGTTGACCAAAACTCCGCTGTCGGCGGGAGTGCCCGAAAGAGCGGAAATCGATATAGCGTCATCAATGCAGTAGCGACTACTCCCCCAATGATGCCACGAACGGTCCCACGGACAGCACTCATCTCTTTCATCTCTCTTGGCTCTCTTGGCTCTCGATCGGCAGAAGTCATGAACATACTCTCGTCCGCAACGAAAATAACTGTACCGCCGGCATATTCACGCTGTGTGGGCTGAATCCGGCAACGTAGCGTATGCAATGGCAGAGGATCATTCAGTCCTCCGGCTGAAACACCGGACTAGGTCACAGGTAGCTCTCGTCCCACTCGTCCGGATTGTGAACGTTCCCACAACTCTCGCAAACGACCTTTCCATCCGTGTCGACCAAGTTGGATATCGATCCACAGTTCGTACAGTAGAACCCCAAGCGCTCCTCTTCGTCTTTCCCCGCAAAGACAAGAAGAAACTCCCCTTCATCGCCCGCGATCGCTTCCGCCGGGTCAATAAATCGAGTCTCTCCACCGACAGCTACCTCTCCGGACTCGGTAATCATATGCTCATCATCGATACGATCGGACTCGACAGTGCTGTACACTTCCGTTCGGAACTGTTCCCCGCCGAACGTGCGTTCTTCTTGACCGCTCTGCTGGAATCCGAAGCGATCGAGAAACTCTCCCCCCTCTTGATTCTGTGCAAGGATCGTCGCCTGTACCCCCTCAACTGCGCGCTCGCGAAGTGCTGCGAGGACGCGATCGATCAGTTCCGTTCCAACACCTTGGCCCCGCACTGTCGGGTCGACGTGAAGCCAGACAATCTCCCCGCGCTGGTCGTCTGTGATCCGCGCTTGTGTAAATCCAAGAAGGCTATCCTCGGACTCCGCGACAAACAAGAGTCGATCGTCGTCGTCGACCCACTCCGTGATGGCGTCGGTGTCGAAATCCGTTTCAATAATTGACTCGATATCCAGCGGGCTGAGAGCGTATGACGCCTCAAACGACTGCTCCGCGATTTTACGAATTTGGTGGCTATCAGTTGCTGTTGCTGCACGCGTCTTCATACGGTAATTTCTCTTTTCGTCGTCATAAGAACTGCGGTGGAAACCGTCGTCCGCTCAAATCGTGTGAGGTACCTCACCGTCCACGTCGTCGAAGTATACTCGCTCACCTGTTCTGCGGAGGAATGAACGGTCCGACCGAGATGGTTTTTCGGGCAACGGTTGCTGCCCGGAGAATGTACGCAGCAAACAGCGCCAGTGGAGAGATGATAATGCCGATCCCGAGACTGATGACGATGGGCAGTGTCGAGAGTGGGATCGTAACGGTATTCATCCGATAAATAAGCGTCAGGGATATGACGCAGACAAGAGCAAGTAGACCGGAGTAGACAAGCTGTCGGGAGAGGGCTGCGAAGTCTTGCTGGAGGACCATCGTTTTGAAGAACTGGCGGCTGACGGCGATCGACTCAAGCAGTTCTTCGATGGCACGAAGGTCGACCCGAGCATCTCCGGGGAGCGTCGAACTGTAATCGTTCCGAAGCCGGTGTACTGTGGCCATGTTTAGCGCGTACTCGGGCCCTAGCACGACGCCAAGGGTATCCGAGAGGGGCGCGTTCTCCCCGAGTGAGTCATCGATGTTCCGACCATATGCTACGAGGTCCTCCATCGCGGCTGTGAGTTCGTCCGGCGCTTGCCACCCGGGAGAGTCGCTCACGGTGAGGATATCGGCGGCGCGGTCGCTCAATGTTGTTGCGATCAACGAAAGGAACGCAGCTGGATCTGTAGGGCTTGACGGTCGGTTGGCGAGTTCCTCGACCTTGTGGCGGAGGCTGCGTGAGCCGTCAAGTCGGGCGGTTAGCGTGTCCGGCGTCCCGAACACCCAGGAGAGGATGAGCTGATTAATTGAGAGTGCGATCGTCACGATCGTGAAGACTCCGGAGGTGAGTCCGCTTCCAAATATTGTCGCTGCGAAACTGTCCGGTCCGACAGCGAGGATATCGACCGAGATCAGCACGGCAATGGTTGCGACAAACGCGGTAACGATTCCGGCCGCGACGATTGGACGATTGCCCTCAAGAAGGATCCACGTCACGATACGGTCCCGGATAGTGTCTCCCTCCTGTACGGAACGCTCCGTGCGGGTCTCGGTTGTCATGCACAGAGTATGGAACGCACGCAAATAAATAGCAACAGCGTGAACACTTTGTGAGCGTTTCGTAGTTGTTCCCGGATGACTCCTGAGAGCAACGAGTGCGTCCTCACGATTACGCATCAGCCTGCAGGAGACTATTAGTGGGTAGCGGTCGAAGAGTATGCTGAATCATGTCCACAGTATCCAACATCCCAGACATGTTGAAAGACCTGAGTATCATTTCGACCCTCGTCGACGCCGCACTGGAGTTTGCGAGAGGTCGGCCGAAGAGCGGGCTTCTCCTGCTTGGGGCCGCTGCCGTGTCCAACCGATTCCCCGGCATTGGAACCGCCGCTTCGGTCCTCCTCAGACTGTACCGCCGTTTTTTCCCAAACCGGGGCGGACATCACGTACTGTGATCGCGACAGTCACAGCGGTCATTGACTGATCCGACACGTCATCACATTGGTCGTCCAATTCGGGCGGCCGTATGACTCATTGCACATTTTGATAGCCCATATGAGTAACTCGATGCAGACCGCGCCGACAACTCGTCTGATATATCGGAACACCGTGAGCTTACCGAGTTCACCGACGATTGGTATGGCAGGGTCGAGGTTGGGGTACAAGAGCCCCCAGAGATGCGGATGTACTCGTCGAAGATGCCGACCATTACCGGCTCAGTACTTACGACCACAAATCCAATAATACCGTGACTGTAGGCCCTCTTGAGACTTTAAACGAATCTCCAGGAACTGGAGGAGAACACAACCATTATGCTCCGAGGACGAACTGAATGAGTACAAAAGGACTGGAATCGTTGCCTTATTTTGCCCGTGTATATCCCGATCGTCGTGAGTAACGTGCAAGATGCTGTAACCTTGGCTTATCTTATAGTATTGTGTTACAAAGCTACCCATGTAATGGAAGTGGTGTCAAAAGCTACATGTACAACCTCACGAAGGAGACAGTATCATTTCCCATGCTTTGCGTGCTACTTGTCGCCCGTCCAACTGCTGCTTGGAGGGCATTTGTTCCGAAGCGGTACCGATCGGCGTTGGGCTCTGATATGAGCGTATGCGGATTAGACGAAGAGGCGCATCGGGGCGTTCCAACGTTTTTGATGCTACGGCGTGTTCTGGAACTCCACTGTGTTCTGAATCGCAAGGCCAGCGTCAAGGACAATACCATCAGCAAATTGCGGTCCGGCGATCATGAGTCCAACCGGAAGCTCATCAACGGTTCCGACTGGCACCGTTATCGCTGGGTGGCCGGTCAGATTGAACGGGGCAGTGTTCGACGGCTGGCCGTCCGCCCGAATGCGATCGAACTCGTCCAGTTCAGGTTCGTATTTAGGAGCCGTTGTTGCGACGGTTGGCATCGCGAGAAGGTCGGCTTCGTCGAACGCGGCGTCATACATGTCTTGGAGATCCAAGACCATGTTCATCCCCCGTCCGTAATATCGTGAATGGTAGTATCTGCTCGTGTACGCACCCATGAGGAGAGGAAGCTTCAGCGTCGCCGGAAACTCATCACTGTGTGCCCGACGGAACTTGCCGAACGCGTCGACCCATGCCGTATCGTACCAGCTCTTTGGTCCGTGTCCGAGCCCCTCTCCGGACACCGCCGCAACCAACCCCTCGGAGCTCGTTACCGTATGGATCGCACCGACGTCCGCGTGCATTGGGACTGAAACGACCTCGGTCGACGCACCGCATGCGTCGAAGTGAGCAATGGCGTCACGGACCACGTCGAGGACGCGTTCGTCGCTGTTCGACTGTTCAAATCCTTCTTGCAGGATGCCAACGGCGCAGTCTTGAACATCTCCAGTGAGGTCGGAGGCATACGATTCGGCAGCGATCGATCTGGGTTGTCTCGAATCGATGGCCGACTTACCGGCGATTGCGGACAGAAGGCTTGCCACAGTCTCTACGTCCGTGGCCATTGGTCCGGGATGATCGACGGCATATTCGAGCCCGATACACCCGGTGTACGGAACCAACCCGTAGGTTGGCTTCAGTCCAACGATGCCACAGTGTGCCGCAGGGATGCGGACGCTTCCCCCTTGATCGGTTCCCAGCGCTGCATCAACATCCCCGTTTGCAACAACAACAGCACTTCCCCCGCTCGATCCCCGGCCAGTCGATCCGCAACGGTTGGGTGGTGTATCGGCCCGAAGGCGCTGTGTCCCGTCGTGCTCGTTCCCATCGCGTCCATATTTGTCTTTCCGACGATATCGGCCCCAGCGTCGAGCAACCGGGTAATAACAACTGCATCGACGTCCGGAACGTATCCCTCCACGACCGACGACCCGCACGTCATTTCAACGCCAGCGACGGAGATATTGTCCTTGACTGCGACCTCCATCCCCGAGAGAGGGCCGTTTTCCGCTCCCAAGACCCGGCAGGACGAAACCCATGCATTGTGTGGATCGTCGCTACGAGATACACGTGTGCCGGCGTTGCGCGACCGCACCTCCGCACCGCCGAGGCGTTGCTCGGGTGTGTATGTTCGAACAGTCTCATACGCTTCCATTTCTGACTCAATAAGCTCAAGAAAAGTCGACACTTCATTGTCGGTGAGATTGAGCCAGAGTCGATCGGCAAGTTCGAGTAGGTCCTCCTCTGTCGGCGGACGAAGCGGCATGCGCGGATCTACGGTTCAGATGGATAAATACGTACGCACGGTCGAAAAGCGCCACCGATTTTCATTCATCACGTGTCAGTAGATCTTGATCAAGTCGGTTCATTCCCGCGAGCAAAGCCGCAGGAGAGAGCAGTTAGAGGATGAGGGAGATGACGGCGAGCACAATGAAGATGATAACGAACCACTTCGCGATCGACATACTAATACCTGCCACGCCGCTCGCACCGACAACACCTGCGATAATCGCCAAGATGAAAAATACGATCGCGAGTTGGATGAATCCTCCAGAGAACTGTAATGGCAATAGCTGGAAGAGTTCGAAGCTGAGCGCTGAGCTGTTAGATACTGCGGATTCAATTAGTGTCATACTGAAATAAGTACTCGCAGCTATTTTGTTATACGCTGATTGTTAACATTCGAAGAAGTGCTTCAAAATCGGGCCATATTCACGCGGAAGTAAGCGTATCTGACGGATGGTTCGAAACATGAAATACCCAGTAATGTATATAAATAGGCACCGTCCCACACTCGCCAGAGACTATCGTGTGCGACCACGGCTATCGGTTTGTTCGGTCGGAAATCAATAGACGCGGTATATTTTTCGCTCATGTTCGTTAAGAGACATTCAGTCTTTGTGGAACACTCGACGACACACGTGAGTAACGGCGATAGGTGATCGAGAGGGAATGGCTCTCTTACTGACGTACTCGACACCGTTGCGTTCGAGACACCGCGCGGGCAGTTCTGAAACCGTTATTACTCTATCCAGACCGTCTTTCGGTTGACAAACTCCTTGATTCCGATTTCGGAGAGTTCACGACCATATCCGGACTCACCGACGCCGCCGAACGGAACCCGCGGATCGGACTTGACGAGCTGATTAATGTAGACGCACCCCGCATCGATCTGTTTAGCAACGTGTTCGCCGCGTTCTCTGTCCGCAGTCCAGACGCTAGCGCCCAGACCGAACTCGGTGTTGTTCGCAAGAGTGATCGCTTCTCTCTCATCGGCGACCTCATAGACTGCTGCGACAGGTCCGAACGTCTCCTCGCTGTCGACCGGGCACCCGTCGGGAACGTCGGTCAAGATCGTTGGTGGATAGAACGCACCCTCCCGATCGAGCGGCTCCCCTCCAGTGACGAGTGTGGCCCCCGCCTCAATACTTGCCTCAACCTGTTCGTGGAGCTCCGTTAGGAGATCAACTCGGGCCTGTGGGCCGACGTCCGTGTTCTCGTCGGTTGGATCGCCGACGACAAGCGACTCGAAACTGTCGATCAAGGCTTCAATAAATTTGTCGTATATTTCCGTGTGGACGACGAAGCGCTTAGCGGCGATACATGACTGGCCACCATTCTGATTACGCGCTTGGGTGCCAGTTTCGGCAGCGGATTCGATATCAGCGTCGTCAAGAACGACGAAGGGATCGCTGCCACCGAGTTCGAGGACCGTCTTTTTGATTTTCTCGCCGGCGGCTGCAGCGACGGCACGCCCAGCTGGGCCGCTCCCTGTCAGGGTCGCGGCACGAATGCGATCGTCAGCAATGATATCGGCGACGAGATCGGAGGAGACCAGTAGTGACTGGAAGACACCCTCGGGATAGCCAGCCTCACGGAATATGTCTTCGATGGCGATGGCACATCCCGGGACATTCGAGGCGTGCTTGAGCACGCCAACATTGCCAGCTGTGAGATACGGCGCGGCGAACCGGAAGACCTGCCAGAACGGAAAATTCCATGGCATGACCGCCAGTACCGGGCCGAGCGGCTGATGAACAGTTTTGACTGTCGTACCTGGTGGGCTAGGGTGATGTCTATCTTCAAGATAGGTGCTTCCGTATTCAGCGTAGTGATCACAGACCCACGCACACTTCTCGACTTCAGCCCGAGCTTGAGTTATCGGCTTGCCCATCTCAAGTGTTATGATCTCAGCGTACTCATTTTTGTTGTTTCGGAGAACTCTACCCGCAGTTTCGAGCAGACGCTCGCGCTCGCGTATCGACTGTTTTCGCCACTCCTCGAAGGCCTCACTCGCTCGTTCAAGTGCGCTGTCGACATCGCTCCATGTCTGTTCATCGTAGCTATCGAGCTGTTCGCCGGTTGCAGGATTAATTACGTTCACGAATCCCGTGATACGTGGTATCAAGATATAGTTATAGAGCGTCGTGGAAAACCACCACGTGTGTAATAATGTACTAAATCTAAAAGAAACAGCGAGAGTTCCACAGGTCACCCAACCTGTGGTCGTTTACCGTTCTATAATGGGAACGTGAATGGCAGGCTGGAGGACAGTATACTAATATGCAACCACACTTTTATCCGATCCAGCCATCTATGAGAATAGATGGCAGACAACAAACGATCTCGAGACAAGAAAGCAGACGACAAGGACCGACGACAACGAGAGCGCGAACTAGACGAAGCTCGTCATCGTGCCGATGAAGCAGAACCAATACAAGACAACGCTACCGAGCAGCTGGGTGACCTTGATGAGGTCCTCGAAGCCCATAGCTATCCCACTACCACGAACGAACTGACTGAACGCTATGGAGACTACGAAGTTGAAACTCAGAACGGGTGGAAAACCATCGATGAAGTGCTTGCCTCAACCGGAAACCAAACCTATACGTCCGCTACTGACGTTCGGAAACGAATACTGGGACTCATACATCGCTGAGGAATACGATCGACCATGCAAAGACAGCGGTAGACGTTCCAAATCATACCCCGGACTGTTCTGTGCACACCACGATACTGTCAGCGGTGTTCACTGGCGTGACAGTACAGCTATCGACGCAGGGTAGCGGAAATCCGTTGAAAGAGCCCTGATTTCCCCTCTGTCAATCCTCCTTTAAATCGGTCAGAGACATCCGCAACTCTGCGAGCGAGGGGCTCTGAAACGGTTCGAAGGAGACTAATGTACCAAGTATATCGGCGATACGAAGCAGTGATGTTCCAAGAGATTCCAGATCGATTCTCCGATCGCTCCAGTACCGATCGCATCATCCGGACACCAGTTTCGGCGCTATACTCCCGCGCAAGGTAGTGACGATATGGGTGGCGGATAGAGGAGTACTCCCAGTGGGCATAGGTCTGAATTCCGGACTCTGCCCGATGAATGGTAACATGTAGTTGGTAATCTGCAAACAGTGATTCACGATACACCCACGAGCCATCGGAGACGTTTCCGTCGACTCGAACTTTTAACGAGGCGACAACATTCCGTGAGAATCCGAGGGTGGCAAGCAGTTCTTCAGCTTCAGACGTAGAACACTCGAGCGTGCCAACGTACTCCTCGGGTGGTGTGTCGCTAAGTGCGTACCCACCTATTAAAACATCTAATACACCATGTACCCCCGGAAGAAGTCGTCTGCGAACGGAATTATATATGTCAGTCGATCGTTCCATTCTTCACAATACGGGCTGAAGCCAGATATTACTGTTCCCGGCCTCACTCCAGAACGGGACACTCAGTGCATGCAAATTAAAGACTACAGCACACAGAAAACGGTCCATGTTAGCTGTACATTCCACGATACTGTCGTACCTACTTATCGAACAAGAAGACGTCTCTTTATTATGGGCGATTCGGAGAGTGATGAGTTTGACCCCACAACGCCAGACCAACGAGAGATCGGTGGCGAAATGGTCAACGACAGTGGAGGGCTTGGCTCAGTGATGGCCCACGCGTACCGTGGGGAGATCGATCGAGTGAGTACGTGGCGCCAGCGCCTGGACCAGACGACGACATGGGCGGTCACTGTACTGGCTGCGATCTTGACGTGGGCATTTTCGAGCCCCGATAACCCCCACTACATCTTGCTGGTCGGAATCGTCGTTGTCACCGTCTTTCTGGGTATCGAAGCGCGGCGCTATCGAGACTACGATGTCTTTCGCTCGCGAGTTCGACTTCTCCAGGAGAACCTGTTTGCGAACGCTCTCGATCCTTCGGAGGGTGTTGAAAACAACGCGTGGCGGGTTGAATTGAGTGAGGACTATCGTAGACCGATGTTAAAAGTCTCGTTCGCCGAAGCGCTCGCAAACCGGCTAAAACGTGTATACCTCGCGTTGCTTGGTGTGTTACTCGCTGCGTGGGTCTTCCGTATTTCAGCATTCGAATCGCAACAAAACTGGCTGACGACGGCTGAAATCGCTCGTATTCCAGGTATTGTCGTGATCGCAGTCATTGGGATATTTTATATTGTACTGTTGAGCGTTGCCTTCTGGCCCCGAAAGCGCCAGGCTAAGGGCGAATTTCACGAAGGTGACCCCGAAGAGTGGAAAGAGACAACAAAGTGAGATTCTCTTATCATTTAAGCATGAAATTGTAGTTTTGAATGTTCTATAATTTGTTGTTATTATCCGATCGCGTGCTGGATAATCAGTCATATATCAGTCTGAGAGGCAGAAATTTAACATCAGTGGAATATATCTCTTTGACGTGGCGAAAAAGTTGAAAGGTGGAATTAATCTATTTGATGTGACCATCCGAAGTCCGAGAGAGCCAGCAGTGATGGCTGTCAGTGGCGTCTACGACGGCAAGACAGGCAGCGGACCTGCGGTATCTCGCTTGCGGAAGGCATATCCAGATCGTAAATGGGTTGGTGCGTACATCGTCGCCAATCCAACTGCAATTAATCAGCTCCCAGTGGGAACGGACTATGCAAGCGTCGATGAGCAGGAGCTAATCGCATCTGAACCGATCGTACTAAACGTGATGTCAGAGCACTCAAACGCCAATGGGCATACGTGGACCAAATATCAAAATCAGCTGAGAGGGTCCAAGAGACATTGCGTAAATAAAAACATGGAGAAGATACTATGAACCACTCAAAAGAAGATAATAAATTAATGCAGAGAGCTATCGAAGTCGAGTACTGGGTTGTCGATCAGGATGGCGCACTCACCACACCCGACACACTTACCGAGTATTCAGAGTACGTAGAAGAAGAGTTTGTGTATCCGCAAGTTGAACTCAAAACCCCTCCATGTGAGACGTATTCAGAACTTAAATCCACGTTCATCAACCAACTATATGAGTTACTCTCCAAGGCTGATGAACTCGATAAAACGCTCGTTCCGCTTGGAACCCCAATCAACAGTCGATCAATTGAAATTCGCCCCAGCGATCGAACTCGGATACAACAACGTATGCTTGGAGATAATTTTGACTACGCAAAACACTGTGCTGGGACCCATCTACATTTTGAACAGCAAAACGTCACAGACCAACTCAACGTGCTCGCAAGCCTTGACCCAGCATTAGGCCTACTAAATTCCTCTCCATACTTCCAAGGGAATCGAATTGCAAACGGTGCTCGTACCTATATTTATCGTAATAAATGCTATGAGTACTTTCCGCTGCACGGTCAGCTTTGGGAGTATGTCAACACCGTCGGACAGTGGGAGAGGCAACTTGATCGGCTTTTTGAGTCATTTAAAAAGGAATCCATGAAAAGGGGGATCGATGAAGAGACGATAGATGCCAGTTTTTCCCCAATTGATGTTGTTTGGACACCAATTAGGTTACGTGACGAGATGCCGACCATCGAGTGGCGATCGGCCGATACATCGCTTCCAAGCCAAATCCTCCGCCTAGCCAAGGATGTTGGTGCCATTATGTGGCAGGTCAATCACACAGAAGTTCGAATCGAGGGTAACCGCGGTGAAGTAACAGATGATAGAATCACGATTCCTGAATTTGATGCTGTACTAGACTATGTTGAGAGTGCGATACACGACGGGGTGGAATCACCGGATCTAACAGATTACCTCAAGCGAATGGGATTCAACGTTCAAGAGTACGAACCACTAACACAGAAAATCGACGGTCGAGAGTACATCGATCGGAATGAGGCCCGTGAAATACGTCTTCAATATGGGGAGCTACTGAAGCGAGATGTAGATCAACTGGTTCAAAACTGAGGGCATTTGAACTGATCCCTCAGTATTGATACTACCTTCGTACTTTGCAAGGGGATTTATATTTATGTGTGTGGATTGTAGCGTGTGAGCAACTCACAAGAAAGTTCGGCAGGAGGAATAGCACAAGAAATTAATGAGAGCGGGCTTGACCCGGCTGCGCTAGCCTCAATTGGGTCAGTTGCTTTAGCCCTGTACTACTACTATGTGCGTGGCGAGGAGCAGCGGGGACAGTTTGTCGGCCTATGGCCAGTGACAATTATCGGAATGGCTACGTATCTCAAACTGGAGCAGGTGAGACGGAAACTAGAAGAAAATGGCAACTGATCGGAATGGCCTCGTATCGGTTATCAACGACACTCGACAGGGTGTTCACTCAGAGAGACTCAGAAGTCCTTCTATTATGTGATCAACGATTAGCAAGTAAATGATCAACAAATACATAGCGTTGCCGACTGCGTTGTTGGTCGGTTTATAAATTCTCCATCAAAATCCACGGTGAGTTAAATTCGATATTTGACACAATACACTTTGTATCAAAATACATTCGTGTCCCCGAATTGCTCGGATACGGTGATATTAATCTGGCGGCAACATTACTTATCACCTTGTTAAAAAGCAAATCATTTCATAGCCCACAAACGCGATATACTGTTTTGAAGGCTGTTGAGTCCTGTTCAGATCCTGTAAGTGGCGGGAAATATCGACTAAGAGTACATTAAAAATGGTTTCATACATACAGAAATGCAGCTACCGTTTCTATCATTTGTAGGTGATAAGTCGGTGAGACAACTCAATTGTGTTGGATTGTTAATACAATATTATAGCTACTGGTACCCAAATTAATTACTCAGCGCGTGGTTCTTAACAAAACTACCATTTCAAGCAATTTTAACAACAATTTGTATTACATTTTGATATTGTTGCCAACATCCATCTACAGGACAGGTGTCCACCGTCCGAACGTGATTGACCCTCAATCACGTCTGATTCAGACAGATTTAGACCCTTCCATCTCACCGGGAAGGTTGAGTTCTGCAACGAGCCGAGCAGTGATGACCTGCTCGACCATACTGAGTAGCTGTTCGTCATTAGAAGTGTAATCGGCAAAGATACCCAGCGTGATTTCACCACCTGCTGAATCGTGATGACCACCGCCGCTTCCAACATCTTTGAACGCTTCATGCAGGATATCCCCAGCGTGAACTCGTGGATCGGGCGATCGAGCACAGATGTGAATCGAGTCGTCAACGAGTCCGAAGACGATCGCTGTTTCAACGCCCTCTAATCGGACAAGATAATCGACAGCCTGCGGAAGCGAATCTCGCTCAGTTGTCCGGCCAACATGAGAAATAAGAACCGACCCACTCGTCCACCGATTATTTATTGCAGTTGAGATTGCATCAATAGTTCCACCGGTGACCGATGGGCTTGATATTTGTCGGACCATATCCTGATCTGCGTGGTCGTGAAGGTATCCTGCTGCATCATACTCTGCAGAGGTCGCCCCACGGAGAAAATCAAGGGTATCCGAACGAATAGCAAACAGGAGCGCTGTTGCAAGTTCCGCATCGATATCAATATCTAGAACACGAACGTATTCCGTCAAAATTGTCGCTGCAGCTCCAACTTCAATACGGTGATCAACGAACCGGGCATTAATATCTTCAGCAGGGTGATGATCGATTACGATATCTACTGGGGTATCTGGGGGAACCTGATTGTTCCTGCCAGGAACCGAATGATCAACAAAGGCCAGTAACGACCCTGGTTGCAGGTCTGTAACCATTGTCACTTCGAACGGTTTGAGATCGATATCAAGAAGATTGACAAAGGTTCGGTTTTGCTGGTGAGAAATATCGCCACTGTAATAAATATGGTGTTCATCGATGTCAGCGGCAGCCGAAATTCGGCCTAAGGCGAGCGCACTTGCAAGACAGTCTGGATCGGGATTGTTGTGACAGACGATATTTATTTCACTGTTTTCACCGAGCAGTTCTAAGAGTTGATGTGGGCGACTCATATTCTCCAACTACGACCGTTATATAATTAGCAATACAGGGTCAACAGCCTCGGGGTCAAGCCCCGAGGCTTGTCAGTGAACTCCGGTTCTACCCCTCGATATGAGGGGAGGCGTTGAAATCGCCATTCACGTTCAACGTTCCTGACTTCAGGGCCAGTTGACTGCTGGCCCATCCATCGCGAGACTTCTGCCCGCGATGGATATACGCACAGTATCGGTTTGCGACGTTCTTCGCGGCGTTGTAATCCGCGTTCACCTCATATTCACACTTCAGACACTCGAATTCCTTATCCGAGCGATTATCTTCATGTACGAACCCACAATGGGAGCATCGCTGGCTGGTGTAAGCAGGATTCACAGTATCCACAAACAGGTCTGTGTCCTCGACTTTGTACGTCACCAGTTCGATAAACTTGGCAACCGCCCATTGTTGGAACTTCGCCCCGTTCGAGATGCGCTTGCGGATGTGCTTCAGGTTCTCAAAAATTATCCCGTTAACGCCGTTGCGCTCGGCCTCGGCGATTAGCTCGTTCGCTCGGTTATGAAGCCAATCCAGTGACCACTCCGAGAACCGATCCCCGATTGACTGAATCGTGAGATGCGCCGAGCGCGTGCCGACTTGCTGAAGCCGTCCGCGACGCTTCTCGAACTCATTGCGGCGGTGCGTGAGGTGATCTGCGGAGCCGATAAACGCTCCTGTCGAGGTGACTGCGAACGCACCGTTCACGTTTAGGTCAACGCCGAGAACCACTCCGTTCTCGGGGCCGTCATCATCGTGTTCGACTTCTTGGATTTCACAGTCATCCTCGCCACCGACGTACTTCGCGGTGACGTGGAGGTAGAACTCATCGGCAATCTCGTCATATTGCAACGTGGCGTGAGAGGCGTCCCACTCGTCGGGATCATAGTACCTTCCGAACGGAGTATCTTCGCGCTCGGATTTTGGCGGGATGACGTACTCGGCGTCGATCCGCCCATCTACCGTCGAGAGTGTGGCGTGATCGTCGCTGAACGTCGCAGACCGCTTATCATACACCACACTCCATGACTGGAAGTGTGGTTGGCTGGTCTTCTTACCGTTCTTGAGCCGGTTAACGCCGTGCGTCACCGCTCCAATGGCACGCCGGATTCCTTTCTGGACAAGATTTGCGGTGAGATCTGTTTCCTCTTTTAACTCGCCGTAGAGGGCTTTCTCCGCTTTGTTTTTGCTCGTGATGCAGTATTCATCACGTCGCCACGCCCAGTCGCTCGTCCGGTTTGCACAGGCGAGGAACTGGTCTTTCGTCTGATGGAGAGCGTCAGCGTCATCACTCGACACATCGAGTTTGATGATGACGGTGCGACGCGGCGGGTTCTCCATCGCTACTTCACATTGCTCAGGCTTGTCTTATAAATGTAGGTGAACGTGCAGCACTCATGTCGGCTTCCTCCACGGGGTCAAGCCCCGTGGCATCCGCCTTGTATCTATGTGAACTGAATCCCCTGTTACCCTGTCATAGCCTACTCGACCGCGATATTCCTCACCAGATCGTTGCCGTCCACATTGTCCATCTTGAATAATTAATAAGTTCTATTTTCTCCACGTTTGTTTGAGGCGATCGATAACCGTGGAAAACATTAGTGTAAGTTATCAGCTATGTATCTGCAGTGACGACGTATGATTCCATTGGCGAGACGATTCCTTCGTCGTCAATGTACGCGTGTAACGCATCCTCGACCTCGTGTATCAGTTCATCTCGTACCGCTTGCTCGATAGCTGCGATCGGTTCAGCCAGCGGCGAGCTAGCCATCTCGCGTCTAACGAATTCAGTGACCGACGGATACCGTACAGAGCCGATATGGATGGTAACTAGCACTTCACTGAACCCTGTATCTGTGAGGAGTGCCTGGAGATATTCTCCGTCCCACTCCGGGAATGGAGATCGCATCACGCCTCCGGCTTCATCGCCGATGTACCGTTCTAAGGCGTCAGCTAACACGACGTATGCTGGCTGATAGTCGATCGGTCGCCAAACGCTCAGTGCCACACGGCCGTGCTGTCTAAGAACCCGGCGCATCTCCTCAACTGCCGCGGCAGAATCTTCAAAGAACTGTAACGCCTGTTGGCAGTAGACGACGTCGAATCTCTCGTCGGCGAACTGGAGATCGGTCGCGTCGCCCTGTTCCCACTCGATCGAGGGAAGTATCTCAGCAGCAGTTTCCTCCGCCACTGCAAGCATCCCTTCGTTAATGTCAACTCCAACGGTCGACCCCTCTGTACCAACCCGAGATGCGGCACGACGCGTCACAATGCCGGTCCCACAGGCAATATCTAGGACTCGATCTCCCTCTCGTATTTCAACAGTTTCGACCAGCCGATCGGCCCACGGTGCGAATAGAGGCGGCACAAGATACTGTTCGTAGGCCTTGGAAGCGCTCTGCTCGACCTGCCAGCCTGACGATTGGCGCATTTGATCACTCATGGTCTTCCCCTCGTTTGGTCATCGGGCCGATTACGCCGAGCTGCTGGAAGAGACTCTGCGTATCGACGGTTCCCCAATTTCGATCAATCGGTGATACAGCGCCTCTATCTCTCCGATTAAGCTGAAGCGCCTCGTGGTTAGTCTCAGTTTTTCGGTTTTGTGATCTCATCGTACCACCACGCGATCGAGTACGCCACGAGCAAATGTATAAATGCCTAGTGAAATCTTTCACACTATGAAAAACAGGATGCAAGCCATTGGCGTCGGTTACGGAGATGAATCATCCAGAACGACGCTATCAACGTCTCCGAGCGGTCGAGCCTCCGCTTGGAACTGACTATAGTACGACTCAGCCCACCTACGTATGTCCTCGCTTCCGGTATCAACGAGTGTCTGTAATGTCCCTGTCTCGTGATCATAACAACAGAGACTGACACGATCATCAAAGAGACAAATCCCACACTGATCGGCCAATGGAAGGTTATCGTGCAGCCAGACCGTGTAGTTAGCTCGATCGACAGCCCCTACGACCGTGTCCCTGTCCCAAGCGATGAGCTTTTCAAATATAGAAGGAGGATAGATGTATTCACACTCCAACTCGTCCAGAGCGTGGTCGAAAAAAGGCTCTAGATTACTTGACTTCAGGATTACCATGCCGAACCCACGCATTGTCGTCGTATCTGTTAATAAATGTGTGAAACGCTCGACGGGTTGGTATGGATAACCTGGACCGGGACGAGAGACCACCACGTCAGTGAATGGCCCGAGGTCGAATCCCTCAATCTCGTGTGGCAGCCACGGCCAGACCTCGCGGATCCGCCGTTCAATCGTCATCGCATCCACGAATTCCTCCAGCCGATCGGCAACAAACTCACCCAAGCGAGTTAGCTGGTACGTACGGCCCTCGCGTTCGATCCAGTGGCGATCCTCGAAATCAGAAAGGATTCGGCTCATGGTTGGCGAGGAAGCCCCTGTCGCGGCGCGTAAGCCGTCACGGTCACTCGAACTCGCGGCCAGCGTGTCTAGCACGGCGACCCGGTGGTCTGACGTGACGAGAAATTCGATGTCATCAGGTGTTTCATTCATACATTTGGTACGCACTGACACACAAAAATCGTATAGATGAATTCCGTGCAGGTTCACCAACCAGCGATCGTCCTCGACGGGTAACACTGCCCCACCACGGGTACGCGGTGCTTCCGCAAGCACACCAATCATTCGGCGGTCGTCAACGGGGCGATCGATGAGGATGGCGCTGTAGGCTAAGTCAACGTGCACTTCCTCGATCTCGGGGGGCGTGTAACCGTGCTTCTGTAGCCAGTTAGGCGTCCGACTTGTTCGACCGGTGGCATCGATGACCATGTCGGCGGCGAGTTCCTGCACAGAGCCATCATCCCGAATCACCACGCCGTTTACCCTGGTTGCACCGTCGTCAGTGAGATAGTTGAGAAATGCACAGTTCCCCCGCAGTTGGACTCCATCAAGTTTGGAGACACGTCGTCGAAGCAACTGCTCATATAGCGGCCGCGTCGCTGCGTAAATTGGAAACGGTTCCGATCCCGCGGCAAGGAAACCACCTTGACTATACATGTAAAAGTCGCGTCGTCCATTGATTTTCACCCCGCCAGCGCTACGAAGTTCCTCGCTATACCCCGGGAAGAGACTCTCCAGTGTTGCTCGTCCGGCCTCCCACAAAATATGGATTTGGCGGGCTTAGGGGACTCCGGAGCGTGCAACCCGTTCGTCGGGAAGCGGGTCTCGGTCGAGCACCGTGACCTCGTCAAAAGCGTCTGAAAGGACACGGGCAGCCACCAGACCGGCGATGCCAGCACCGGCTACTACTGCATGTTGATCTCTGTTAGGGATCTGTTTACGGTCGTACTCTTGAATTGCTGCTACGGTGATATATTTTCTACTCGGCTGGCTTTGCGTTTTGATTTAGCCGGAAGACGTTCTCCGGATCGTACTCGGTTTTCAGTGCGACGATTCGGTCGTACGCATCACCGAACGTCGTTTCCATCATCTCATTGCTGTCCTCGAAGAACCCCGGGAAATTGAGGTATACCGAACCGTCGGAAAACTGTCGCATGTCGTCCAAACACTCGCGTGCCCACGTTATGTTAGCCTCGTCTTGATCTGGATCAATCCAGTTTGCCTCTACACCGAGAAGACATGGTGCCTCCCGGCCGGGGAAGGCGCTTTCGTCGAGTCCGATATCGGTTATTGCACCGCCTAGCGGCCAGACGTCGACCGTCGACAGCGGCGATGGGCTCGCTTTTGCCCACTCGAGACTGCGATCGATGACGTCGTCGGAGAGCGATTCGAGATACAATGATTTCCAGTAGTATCGCATCCCATCAGGATAATCTTCGTCGAACAGTTGTTGGAATTCAGTGTATAGCATCCTGCCGCTGAAGTCTGCTAGTGGTTCATCCAACGCTCGTAGCGGTTCGATAGCCGTCTCTCCTTCCGCTGGTGAGTCTGCGTATAGCCCCAAAATAGCGATTTTTAACGCATCGACAACGTCTGCCGAAAAGAGTTCCTCCTCGGGAAACACCCCGATAGAAACGAGCGTGGTGAGCTCTTGCGGTGCCGATTCCTCGATATCTCGGAACGCACGCAACACTTCTCCAGCACGGTTCCCAGAGTAGAATACTAATCCGGTCGCAACCTCGGGCCCAACTGGATGTAGGTCGAATTCGAATCCTGTGACTATCCCGAACGCGTCACCGCTTCCACGAATGCCCCAGAAGAGTTCCTCGTTCTCGTTCTCGCTAGCGGTGAGATACTCGCCATCCGCGGTAACGACGTCAACGGATGTGATGTTGTCGCAACTCAATCCGTATTTGTTTCGAAGGTGACCGATCCCCCCACCGAGAGTGAGCCCCGCGACTCCAGTATCGGAGACGACACCGAGGGGTGTTGCCAGCCCGAACGCCTGCGTTTCGTGGTCGACATCACCCAACGTTGCGCCTGCTTGCACCCACGCCGTTTGTTCCTCCGGATCCACCCAGACACCGTTCATCTCTGAGAGATCGATGACGATCCCGTTGTCGCAAACTGCGCTTCCAGCTACGTTGTGACTGCCGCTCCGAACCGCCACTGGGAGTTCGTTTTCCCGGGCAAAATTCACCGCGTTGATCACATCTGCTGTTCCTGAGCAATAGGCGATGATGGAGGGATACTTGTCAATCATCCCGTTCCAGACCGCTCTGGCGTCGTCGTAGCCCTCATCCTCAGGAAGAACTATTTCGCCGTGGAATCGATCGATCAGATTCTGGATAGCATCCTCTGAAAGTGTTATTGATGTTGCTTCGGACATATGGTGATCACCTATGTTGCACAGTCGCATAACGTCATTCCGTGACGGCTTTGCAGGAGTTGGGTCAGAGTCAGTCGATGCACGATCTGTAACCGTTCGGCGGCAGCAAGTCAAGAAACTACTATGAGGGCATTGAGTTATTAAAGGGCTGGAGCGACCCTTTCAGAGACGAACTCACCGCGTTCGAGAAACGGGTTCCCAATGAGATCTACGAAAATCTGGAGATTCGGACGGAGCGTTACTCCTGCGGATCGAAAATAGCGGTCCACCAAATGTCGGGCGGACCGGTCCTGGTCGTGAGGATCTCGGGCATCATGTCGGGATTGAATGCGCCGTGTGGGGCTATCGCAAGGTGGACTTCCGCCTCTTGCGGCCGTTCCATCGGCATACCGAACGTTTCACCATTCTCCTCGTAGACATCGGTATCCGTCGAGACGGAGCCGTGAAGCGTGAGTTCTGCAACGCGACTTTGTTCGACGGCACGACCCGCTACAGCGAACGCACCGCCGCTTGCTGGATCTCCAAGATCTTCGGCACCGCAGCTGTTCTCACACTCGTCGGGATAATCAAAGATGAATGCCCACAGAGTGAACGCTTCGAGATCCCCCTCCTCGTCGGTCCAGCCGACATCTTCCAAATCCGGGGGGCCGCTAGGATAGGTGTACGTCCCTGGTACCGGCGTGGGCATCCTAAAATCGATCAGAATGTCGTTTTCTGTTCGGTGGATTGTCGCACCGTCTCTCGCAACGAGTCGATTGTCAGGCTCTTGTCCGTAAACGTCTGCAGTCTCCGTAATGACGTCCTCTTGGTCATTGTCGTCGTTGTTATCGTCCGCATTGTCGGAGGCTGCGGTAGCTCCGGCCATACCGAGGGCGCCTACACCTACTGCGCTCGCCTGTAATACTGTTCTGCGGAAGATTCCGTCATTTGTTTCGTAATTGTTACTCATGTTGTTGCACTCACTGTTTGCGTGCGGCGATCGAGATGCTCTTGACCCCGTATTTATCGCAGGCACTCGCTGCTTGGTCCGAGATGAACTCGTACTCCGTGTTCTCTCTGACCTCGATATCAACGAACCCAACCGCCTCGACTACGTCGGTATAGCTGTCGATCTGTTCGGCTCCGCCGATGCAAGCCGCCCAGAGATCTGCATCGCTTTTGATGCTCTCGGGTAACTGCTGTTCGCTGATAATATCCGACAGTGCGAGCCGTCCATCCGGTCGCAACACTCGGTGTGCCTCCTCGAACACTCGCTCTTTCTCTGGCGAGAGATTGATCACACCATTCGAGAGTACGGCGTCGAACGATTCATCCTCAAACGGTAGGTCTTCAATATATCCTCGGTGGAAGCTGACGTTATGGAAGCCGTTATCCGCGGCAAGATTATTCGCTTTTTCGACCTGCTCGGTTGTCATGTCGATACCAGTGACGGAGCCGGTTTCGGTGACGTTCATTGCGGCGTAGAAAGCGTCCATCCCGGAACCGCTACCCAGGTCGAGTACCTTGTCCTGTGGTTTGAGAGACGCCATTTCGAAGTAGTAACCAACGCCTGCGAACGAGTCGATCGCCTCGCTGGGTACGTAGCTTAGAATGTCAGGCTCGTAGCCGAGACGCTTGGCTAGCTCCTGACCCGTCTCGAAGTGGAACTCGGAGTTGGCCGACTCCGCGACAGCAGCGTACATTGATTTAACCTCGCGTTCGAGTTTGTCCGTGTCGAGTGATTCACTCATTGTTGGTCACCGTTAGTCGTCGCCCGCCACCGCTGCGGGCGTGTTGATGGTCATATCGACGTCTTGAGCGAGCGAGACAAGCGTGTAAACGGGTGCTCGACGTGCCCATTCATCGATCATATCCTGATCGAGGTCATCACCGTCGATCTCGATCTCCGCCGTCAGATTCTCGTACACTGAGTCGGCTTCCTTGAGTTCTTTGAGGCTGAAAAGAACTGCAGGATCAAAATCAATCCGGACACGTGTTTGGAGATGGTCGATCTCCACGCCGTTGGCGGCGGCGTTGATAGAAATGCCGACGTTGATACAGGCGGCCAGCGCTGATAGCGCCGCTTCGATCGGTTCGATTCGGTCGACCGGACCGAGCCATCCACCAGCGTCCAATACTTCCTTCCAAGCACCGTAAGGGACCGTGAACTCGCGCGTGTTCCGAGCAATTGTCTTCCCGCCAAGTTCGTAACTGTCGATCTTCGCCAGACTGTGTGCGGCCGTTCCCTCATAGGTTGCAGATGCTCCCAGCCCGAGCTGGACGGCATCTGGATTATCGGCTGCGTGTTGGGCGAACCCTTCGAGTGTTTCGAGGTCGATACCGTGTGCGGTTTGTTGGTCTTTAGTCATGGTGTGGTGTCACCTTGCCAGAGACACTACGAAGCCGATGATTGTGTAGTTATTTTCTGCTATTCCGGCGGCCCCTGGCGATCCTGCACCTTCTGAAAACAAGGCACCTACAGGAATTGCCCTCTGGAGATGGCCACCTCTGTATCGGTTTCAATCCGACACTTCACAACAAAATAAGTCAAGTGTCCCGCTGGGAGATCACTCGGCTATCTGTCGGGATTCGATCGGTCGGGCATCAGAACGGTAGCGTTCGTAGACCGATTTCGCCCACTTATTGACCACCGCTACGTCTGTATCGATTACTCCCTGAACGGTTCCGCTGTCCTGCTCGTAACAACTAATGACGACACGCTCATCGAGCAGGCCAGTTCCATGTGGTGGCAACTCGTCATGCTCTAGTACCGTGAAATTATCCTGTTGTAGTAATTCGGAACACCGCTTCGGATACGTTGAGAGGAAATATGTATGGCAGTTTGGGCGATCGATTAGCGTTACGTCTACGCCATCATCAACCAGTTGACAGAGAACGTCAAAACACGGATCCATCAGCGCAACCTCAGGGCGGAGATATCGTACCGTCGTCGTCTCCTTGAGAAGCGACTCAAATCGTGTTACTGGCCGATACGGGACATCGGGATCAGCAATAGTAATCGTCAGTTCAGACCAAGTCTCGATCGGAAATTTGCTGACCTCATCGGGGAGCCAGTGCCAGACGTCACGCAGTTTTCGTTCGGTTTCGAACCAGTCGAGCAGGTCATCCATCTCGGTGGCGATCGCTTCTCCCAACCGAGTTGCTACATACTGGTAGCCGTCTTTCTGGATCCAGAGCCGCTCTCCGAATTCGTTCAACGTCCGCCGGATCGTGGACGAGGAAACGCCAGTTTCCTCACAGAGTTCGGACCGACTTCGGGGACGCTCTGCCAGCGCAACGAGTGCTGGGATGCGGTGTTCCGATCGCGAGAGGTAGGCGATGTCGCCGATCGGCGAGTCTGGTGTTTGGTGATGTATGTTATTCAGCCCCATGATTTGAGTACGCAAACAACCATTAAAATCATTTGGCTCAGATAAATCGCTGTAAGGCACCGGAAGCATCCGTATACGATGTAGGCTGAGGGAACTACAAAGCCACGGCTCACCCGACCCGTGGTCGTTTACTTGAGAGAATTTCAATACAGCAAATAAAATATAGTTATTTTGTACTATGGGTGCAATACCTCTGTTCGAAAACGCGACACGTTTTTGTTGCAACGAGATGAATGCGTCTCGTCATGCTACTTTGGGGAGGGAGAATGTCAATTAAACAATGGTCTGTTACCAACTTCAGAAAACTTATAACATACAAAGATTGGCTATAGTTATGAGTTATTCCGGGCAAGAGCAACGGGCATCAGAGAACGAACAGAAAGAACAATTGCCTGAAACCAGTGGACAGCATCATCATCATCATCAGAAAGATGGTGTCGCTGATTCAACCGACGGCAGCGTTACATTGCAGCGACGAGGTTTCTTGGCGGTGGTTGGTTCAGCTGCCGTCCTCCCTGGAGTTGTGAGCGGTACAACAGACGCTACAGAACAAGAGGGGTACGGTCTCAATGGTTACGGTGAGGGTGGCTATGGACACACCATCGAAGACAGCAGTGACGATGAGGTTGAAGATGTAGACGAGGCCGAAATTGACGATACGCGGAGTAGTGTCGATAGTGAAACTGACGATAGCGATCCAGACACAGATGATGACTCATCTGCGCAAGGTGACGACACGGGCGAAGACAGCTCATCGGGATCTGAGACGCCAAGCTCGGACACAGGCATAGAAAATGAAACATCAGATCTCGCACCAGGCTTCGGGTTGCTTGCAGCCGGCAGTGGGTTGGGCGCTACCGCTGCCTATCTACTCGCCAAAGAGCACTTCTCGTCCGATGGTGACAACGAGGAATAAGAATAGATATAAAACAAAAAATCAGTAGGGAACGGTTGTCTCGATCGAATAATACGACGTGAGCCTCGAACGACCGAATCGATGGGCCTCGGAAAAGTAGTGGTTTGCGTCCCAAATTTTTCAATTCCAATTGGGAATCGTTTCTGTTGACATATTGTAACTATTTTATTCTTGTTTAGCCTAAAACCAGCAATGGTGATCGATGTCCGTTTGACCAGTCGCCGGTGTAACCGTTTTGGGAATGTGGATCTCGGCTGTGAGTATGTTGATGCACAACGGACGATTTTGGGAGGCTTCTAGTTCACATGATGCCATGGGAGCACGCCGTTATTGGATACATTGGTTATTCGCTGTTCATCCATGCATTCTACCGTGATTCACCTACCGCCAGCGAAACCATTGTCGTGGTCTTCGCGTCAATACTACCGGATCTCATTGATAAACCGCTCGCGTGGGAGTTTGGTATCTTCGCATCAGGATACGCAATCGGTCACTCGATCTTCTTCGCCGTGCCGCTCTCTCTCGCTGTTGGACTGCTGGCCTATCGACGGGGGAGCCCGCGTCTCGGCTGGGCGTTCGGGATCGGCTATCTGCTTCACACGCCGTTCGATATCATTCCATCGTACGTTCGAGATGGTGAGGTACCGATCGACCGTGCACTGTGGCCGCTCCACAGATCCGGGTCCGGCGAAGGTGGCGAGTTTCGTGGCGAATTTATAGGGAACATGGTCCCGTACGCACAGTGGGCCCTAGAAGAAGCCACGTCTGGAGAGCCCTCACCGTACTTCCTCTTTCTGCTCGGACTCTTCGGTTTCACCTTTCTGCTCTGGCTTTACGACGGAGCGCCCGTCGCCAGGGAAGCGGTCCAAATCGCCACAAACAGAGAGTCACACGCGGATGACGATCGAAGTCGGTGAATCAGAACTGTGATTCGGAAAACTGCCTCAGTCTTTGAGTGCAGCGAGTGCCGTTTTCGATTCAGGAAAAGACATACAACGAGTGTGAACCCACAAGCTCAAATAATCACTTCTCATGATTGTCTGAACAAATGTGTGTGGACGATCGGCTATTGAAACAATCGCCATACGATCGGGATTTGATACAAAGCCAGTCAGATGGCTTATGAAGAAGCGAATGTGCGGATCGTATATCTGGGGTTGCTCGAAAAGAGTAGTTGACTTACAAATGGTAATAACGTTAATTCGTGTCGATGGAGTGTCTCGAAAGGCAATCTAGAAACTCAACCGATCCCCAAATTTAAACAGCCTGCTGATCAGATTCGCTTGGAGATTACGAATTTGAACCATGAAAGTAACACGTTGGCCAAATACAATCCTTCACAAATCCCTCGAAAAAATACCCCACAGAGTGTGGAGTACCGACCCTCAATCATTTGAAGCTATCTTCGAAAGGTACGACAAGTACGACCTCGTCTGGGTACACATTGGCCTGAGTGACGTGAACCGCGCGTTGCCCGGAAACCCGTACGAAAACGTAATGAACGCGCTGAGGGCTAATTTCGAGAACATACTGGCGACAGGATTCACCCACTATTTCAGAAAATCACGGGTCTACGACAAACAACATTCGAGGCCGGGACACGGAACGTTCGTTCGATTATTTTTTAATGACGCGGATTATCGAACTAATGATGCGATCAAATCGATTCTCGTGAAAGGGGAGTATCGGTTCGATGAGTGCAATCACCGGAATACATACAGCAAAAATGGATGTTTCGAACAGGTCAAGAAGGATGACGCGCTAACAATCTCAATTGGAACTCCGTGGCTTATCTGTTCGTACCTTCACCACATCGAGGCCAACCACGGCGCGCCATACATGCCTGCAAAAGAGTACAAGGGAGTAATGCATGATAACGGATCCATGTCCGAGATTACCCAGACAACCCAGATGTATGACGGCATATGGACGTTTAACAAGTTCAAATTGCAGCGGCACCTGCGAGCAGCCGGTATCTTAGACGAGTACGACCTCAACGGTCTGTCGATTTATGCTGCATCGATCCCTGAAATCGATACGTTTGTTTCTGGGAAAATGAAACAAGATCCGTATTATCTCGTCACGTGAGGTGTTTACATCTATTCCATGTTTCTGAAATAATATTCAAATCATGGGATATCGATTGTTCGGCCATGTTTCGCCGACTGTATTCGGACCATATTCGTACAATCAGTAAGCGATATAATATTCATCCGTTTATTTCGAGAGGATACAAAGCCTACGAAACCGCAAGGTACGCGATCGTCTCGAAACTCGGTCGGGATACCTTCCCAGTGTCAGTGAGCGGAATCGATGCACAGTTCACTGTCACCACACAGTCCGAGTACGACCGACTGCGGCGAATCAATGAAAACGACGACCTGATGTTACTCTTAGCGGAACTTCGTCCAGGCGACACCCTCTGGGATTTTGGCGCTAATATCGGAACCCACGCGATACTCGCAGGCAAGCTACTACAAAACGGATCCGTTCTGGCGGTTGAACCGTATCCCCGAAACGTGCGCAAACTCAGGCATAACGTCGTTAATAACGGATTGGATAATGTCAGCGTGGAAGAGGCGGCGTTGGGCGATCAAAATGGGGAAATTGAACTCGGGATTGAGGACGGCGGTGAAACCGGAACCGTTGGACACAGTACCGTCACAAAGAGCGACTCAGGATCGATCACTGTCCCGATGAGAACCGGAGATTCGTTCCTCTCTCAATATCCACAGCCCGATGTGGTGAAAATCGATGTTCAGGCTGCTGAAATGCAAGTATTAGAAGGTATGACAGAGGTACTACATTCGGGCTGCCGCACCGTTTTTTGCGAAACTCATCCCCGCATGGGTGTCGATACCGACGAAGTCTGTGCGTTCTTCGAAAGATTCGATTTCCACCCTCGCGTGGTCAATGAAGATGAAATCACGGCGCAGGTTATTGCACATAGGGTCTCTACCTCCAGGTGAGAAATATTGGGGGCGACCAGATGACTCGTATAAGGTAATGCAGGTAAATAAAATGGCCAATAAAACGCCTATACTTTTTTGTGGCAAATAGCCGTCATTCAAGAAAGAGAGCTATGTCATTCGATGGGTCGCAAAATCAAATAAAAACGGGGATTAAAAACACATACAATCAGTATCGGACACAGTATCTGTTACCAAAAATAAAGCAGACATACCACCGCCTACCAGAAGGGATAAAAAGTACGGCGAGAGAATCCTACTACTTTGTTAATCCCCGACGATCGTGGATGCAATTAAAAGAAAAGCAGCGTGCGTACGATCATTTTGTCGATCGGTTTTTTGAGACCGAAAAAGAATACCAAGCGTACAAAGACGAGTTCTTAGAAACGGATATTTATAACATTTGTATGTCTTCCCGTAAGGAGGTAGATCCCCCCCACTACTTTTTTGACGCCCATCTCAATACATGTGTCAACTACTACAGCTTGATCAGAAAGTACGAACCAAAGGTGCTGCTCGAAACCGGTGTGTACAACGGCGTCGCGACGCTCTCGATGCTTCTCGCCCTCAAAGAGAACGGCAGTGGAACGCTGTACTCGATCGATAACTCAAAAAATATCGCTAATCCGAGACAGATGGACGTGAAAGGAGACGAAGGAGCGGCCAACCGCGATCGGTTCTATAGTCGGAGAGGACAGTCATGTGGAGACAGCGCGATCGTTCCCGAAAATAAAGGTCCCGGATGGATTATCCCCGAGGAATTGAAGAAGCAGTGGGAATTAACGGAAGGTGACAGCCGAGATATACTTCCGGGGATGCTCGATGAACTCGGTGAGGTCGATTTTTTCGTTCATGATTCAGAGCACTCGAACGCTCGGATGCTCTTCGAATTCGAACTTGTCTGGAACTATCTCCGTCGATCCGGGATCATGCTATCTGGACACGTCGCACAGAACGACGCTTTCGAAACGTTCGCGGAGGAGCGCTCGTGCGATCACGGAGTTTATGACGTGCTCTGGGATCCCGAGCCACATCCAAACTCCTGTTATTCCTCTCGTAAGCCGTGCCGTAGCGGATACCTGACGAAAGGCGGAGTGAAGTCTGCGTAACCTGACTGCGTCGAAAGTATCTCTTCGGTCTCGGTCCCTAACTTAGCCATTCGATCACGTACCTACTGTGTCTCCTGGAGTTCAAGAATAATCTTAACAGGTGACCAAACTCTGAAGCAGTGGCAGCGCCCACCAAATCGCTGACCGAGTCCGATATCTACTCTCAGGGGGTACCCGAAGATGACCGCCGGAAAGAAAATTAACGATTTGTTACTGTTCGTTTTACACTGTCTCTCTTTCTCTAGGGGGACCCCGATGAGCGGGCCCGTATTGACTTGAGTCGAGAGTATTTGCGACAACATTCTCAAGAGCGGACCATCGCCTGCACGTCGATACGCTCCGATCGGAGCGACAAAGAGATCGCTAGGGCTTTCGGCATTCTCGAAGGTACCGGACGGTAAACTGAATTTGTCTGTCGTCCCGCTCGGCGATAGCCGCGGCATGCGTCATGAAGATAGGAGAACTAGTCACGTAACCGAAGCTTTAGTGCCAGATACATTCTTTTTGTCAATATTTTTTGCATGATAGACTGGACTGATGAAAGCAATCAGAACAGTCGGCTTGCGGAGAAAATTCGAATCGTATAATATTCGAATACTATTGGTTGACATGCATCGTTACTCTCAAATCGTACGAACAGGCCGCAGTTAGATATTATAATACAAGTAACTGGTAAACAGACGTTCTACATTATCGTACACTTTCGGAAAATATATAAATAATAGATACCAGTAATATATATGTTTATCAAGATTTATTAATGATGGCTCTAATCGATTGATGTGCATCGAACCGGGCAAAATAACAGGCCACAGGAATCCGTCGAACCGGGCAATGAGGAGACAGATTCACTCAGTGGTCAAAATGAAACAAACAAAGATGTAACGTCATCCGCTTCCAGTGCTTCACTCGGACGTCGAGGGTATCTGACGCTACTCGGTGTGGGTGTGACGACCCCCATGCTTGCTGGCCGTGCGTTGTCGACGGAAGATACTGGCTACGGCGTTAGTGGGTACGGTGACCGTGTCTACGGTGACACCGAGGAAGATGAAGATGAAGAAGTAGTTGAAGATGACGACGATGAAGTAGTTGAAGACGAAGATGAAGAGGTGCTGACCGCGGAGCCAACAATCACGAAGCTCAACCTCCGTGATACGAGTAATCCGCGCAATCCGCACGCGGACCTGCAAATCGACTGGGCTGCTTCGATCGACGACGGTGAATTAGCACTTATGGAACTGTGGGTGGAGCGTCACGATGGGGTCCAGATTACGGTAGTCACCGAAGATCTCGACGAAGAAGCGGCCAGCGGTGTTGAGACGACACGGGTTCATCAGGGTGCAGGTGAGCAATACGTCGTTCGGCTTCGCATGACAAGTGGATACGACACTCAGACAACTGAATTGGAATCCATCGAAACATGAATATCTCACCGACTATCCACAAGTACGACACGTACGCACAAACGACCGAAGAAATCAATCAAACCAATAGAGCAATATAATAACAATGAAACGATACAATATTCCTGAATCAGGTACAAGCGATTGGCACATCCCGCTGAACGAAAACTTCGAGAATCTTGAAAGAGACGTTGAAATACGCGATACTGAGTCGAATCTCGACGAGTACGAGCCGAAAGACGGAGCAAAATATCTCGCCGTCGATACGGGCAAAGTGTACCTCGGCAACGGCGAGAACTGGAACACCCTCGGAACCATTGATGAAGTGAGCGGGAGCGTTGATTCCTCGAGTATTAGTGGAATCACATCCGCACGAACAAACGTTGGCGCGATGGTCGGTGGCACTTACCACGACAATACCTATACCCAGGGTGGGTATGGTGTGGTATTTGAAGCCCAAGATTTACACATTGGCAGCGTCGTCGTCGATTCGGACCTCTCGAACGTGTCTAACGATGAAATCGAAGTTCAACTCCGTGAATGGAGAGACGGATCCACTGATGCACCCGTCGTCGACTCGAAAATTATTCGACTTTCCGGCGGCACCGAACGTGTCGAACTTAGCTTCAAAGTCCCTGCGTCAGGTAATGGAGACCCGAATGACGAGTACATCCTCCAGCGCGGTCCGTACACCGATGCCGAGGAAACAGACATCCCGCTGCGCCGTCGACTAGCTAATGAAGACGACTGGTCGGAGGAGGACTACGAACAACACGATTACCCGGATATAGGAATCAACTTCCTCCGGGGGGGTTTTACGGCTCACAGTGACGATCGTGGACACGATCACTGGTACTACTTTTTCGATTGGCTCATCGGGCCAGAGGAAGATCGGGTGGAAACCCCATGGTCGACAGATATTGACGAGCTGTATGTCCGTCCTATAGACCCTACGGAAGAATTTGATGACGTGAGTCCCCGATCACTGTGGATCGACACGTCGTGAAAATTGACGATAGAATTATTATAACATGAAATTTAACACGCAAAAGGGCGGTGTCTGGTCCCAGGGCACACCCAAGATTCGAAAAGGAGACCAGTGGATCTCGATTGGAGGGACGACTACCGATAGCGGAACGGTCAGTGGCAGTGGGATGGGATACTCGTGGGATCAGACCCACACCGACACCTCTTGGTTATCCGAGGCAGATTCGTCCAACGACATCACCGTCGAAACCGTCACCAATCTTGAACCGAGTGGCCCCGGTTCGCTTGAAGAAGCGTTAGAAAACGCAGAAGACAATGATACTACTATTGTTGCCTTCGAAGTCGGTGGCGTCATTGACCACGGCCCCATTAGCAGTAACTGGATGCGTAGCTATGCTGACAACGTATATGTTGCAGGGCAGACTGCCCCATATCCGGGCATTACGCTCATTCGTGGAGGGGTTCGAGTGCATGGGGATAACAGTATATTCCACCACATGTCATTTCTCCCCGGAGATGACGTGAGTGACCCGAATTCCCAACGAGCGTTCACGTTCGACGAGGACGGTAACAATAATCTCGTCGATCATTGTACGTTTGCTTGGGCTCCTGACACAAACCTTCGTTTCCGAAAGGATCACTCCAACCACTCGGCAATCAACTGTATCATTTCTGAGGCACTAAACATGTCGAGCCACGATGAAGCACCACACGGGTACAGTATCCACATGTCGGAAAATATTTCGGAATTAGCGATCATGGGTAATTTAGTCTCACATGGGTGGAAACGAAACCCAGTCTGTAATCACGATGGGGTTGAGTTTTGTTTCATTAATAATTACGTATACAATTGGGGAGATCGACATTATCATGGTACTTCCAGCTCTCCTGGTCCCTATATCGACTGGATTGGAAATGTTTCCGAACACGGTGTGAATACTGACAAAAGCATAGGTACATTTGATCACCGTGCTGCAACTGTTTACTACAACGATCAACTTCTAATCCCTTCGGATCAATCGTTATCTGATAGTAATTTAAATTACGTCAACGAGCCTCAGAACCTACCCCCGGGGCTTGAAGTGGATGATATTGTTTCGTCTACCGACCTGAAAGATTTTCTTTCACCTCAGATTGGACCACGTCCTGCAAATCGTGATCCAGTTTCTGATCGGATTATCACCGAGTGGGTGAACGGGGAGGGCCAGATCATCGACAACGAAAACGATGTGGGCGGCTATCCGAATTATAACTTAACGAGTCGGTCGCTCAATCCTCCGAGCACGAATGTGCTCGACTGGCTTCAGCGATACACCGACGAGGTCGAACTCGGGGCCGTGAACCCTCTCCACTGACAAGACACGCTACTCACGGTTGAGAGGAAGCAAACCGAACAAGCGTTCCGTGCTGAAAGGTCGTTACGGGGTTACAATTAGTGATCAAGTGACCGTGTGGCATCGGTCGAGATACCTATGCCAAAATCTCCTGCAACCGTCGTTCGGCTTCTTTTCTATCTTCAGGATAGCCGATGTCAATCCGCCAGCCATCGAGACGGAGCGCATCGATCGTACGCCCACTACGGATCAGCAGGTCGACCGCTTCGCTGAGTTCGTATTCGCCCCGGTCCGACGGCTGCACTAATTTACACGCGTGGAAAATTGCTGGCGTGAAGGTATAAAAACCAGTCATCACTAGGTTTGACTCCGGTTTATCGGGTTTCTCGACGACCTCAGTAATCTCACCGTAGGCGTTCGTGTTGCAGACCCCGTAACGGCTGGCTTCTTCCCAAGGAACTTTTTCTGTGAGGAAGACGGCGTCTGCCCGATCCTCTTGGTGGCGACGGATAACGTCTTGCAGATTTGCGTCGAAGATGTTATCGCCGAGCATGAGCATGAAGTCACCGTCGACGTTGTCTTCGACGGTCAAAAGTGCGTGTGCCAGCCCTAACTGTTCGCGCTGGTGGGCGTACGTGATCGGGGTACCTTCGAATTCATCCCCGTAATGGTCGATGATTTCTTCTTTCATGTAGCCGACAACGACAATTAATTCGTCAGCGCCCAATTCGACAACTTGCTCGAAGCAGTGGGTCAAAATCGGTTTGTCGTCGACCTCGACCATCCCTTTTGGTTGGTCTTCCGTCAACGGACGAAGTCTGGTTCCTTTGCCGGCAGCTAGCACTACTGCTTCCATAGCCGTTAGTTGTCATCCACGGATAAAATTCTTTAGACCTACTCAAAATAGTATAATTCACTCGTTGAGAAGTAGTAACTAGATGATGTATTGAAAATTGCTGCAGGCCGTCGGATCATCTCGACGTGGTTATCGAGGTGATTTATTTATGCTCCTAGCGAGCCGGATTGGGCGATCGAGCTCTGTGCTTCTTATTACATATCCAACTGATCAATCGACTTGAGCACTCGTTCGGCTGCCTCAATAGCTTGGGTAGCCCTTACTTCGTCCGCCTGTTCCGACGCGAACGTTACTCTCTCGTACTGTTGAACAATTTCTGCTAACTCTGAACTCTGATCGAAGCCCGATTCCACATACGAATTATACAGTTCCCAGTGTGTCGACGCGTCCGTAATCTCGGGGCGGTGACCGAGACGCCGGCGTACGGCAGCGTACGACAGGATGATTGCTTCTTCGTATGCACCGGCATCGACGCGCTCATTGGCCGATCGCAGCAGTTTCTGGCTAACCTCCTGCGCCACTTGGGGATCTGATGACAAACTGGTGCCCACAATATCGAATCTCTCGTCGTCCGAAACTGGATCACGCCGAATCAACCAGGCGGTGGCAATGCCAAAGAGTGTAATCGTCCCGCCACTGACAAGTAGGATGTCGCGCATATCGAACGGCAGTAGCGACGGTGCAGCCTCATCACGCGGAATGCGTACGGTCCTCTCGTTGTTCGACGATTCGAGATTCGACTCAGAGCCGTCGAATGTAGACTCGATTGTCACACTGTCAGCTTCTGTATCTGGAACTGTAATCGTGTGATCGAGGATTCCGTTTTCGTCGGTCTCTACGCTATCGACTTCTTCACCGTCGATATCGAGGCTGACGGTTTCGTTATCGATCGGCACCCCAGCGTCGGTTTCGAGCGATCCTCGAATGGAGATCTGTTCGGCTGATTCATCGGTTAGCTCGGCCTGAACCGTGAGGGCTGTCTCGGTGGACTCGATCAATGTCGTAACGGAATCGTTTGATGTGGCAACCGCACGGTTCTGGTTCTCTATTCGAACTATGATGGCCGTCTCACCATCCCCAATCGATCGTGGAACGGGGGCTGAAAATGAGAACCGTCCGTCGTCATCTGTTTGCACCGTTTCAAGCCGCTGGTCATCAACAAGGAGGGATACCTCGACCTCGGATACGGACCGATCATTTTCGCCTGCAACGACGGTTCCGATGGCAGTAACGTTGTCTCCGAAGCTAGCCGATGTGCTATACTCATCGATGACAACAGTCGAGTCGACCGGTGTCACAGTAATCGGGACGGTCTCATTCGTCGCACCAAATGAGGAGGAGGAATCAGGGCGGTACTGCACGTTTAACGTCGTCTCGTCGGTCGACAGGTGGACCGGTCGGTAGGCGAGTTCGAACTGGCCGGTATTGTCAGTTTCAACCGTATACAGGCGCTGACCAACTGCAAGGGTTATTGTCCGGTCATCGATCGCCTCACCGGAATCTGTCAGGAGTTGTCCGCTGATCGTCAGCGGATCGTCGAAACTCGCCTCAGTACCCTCCGCTGAGAGATCGAGCTGCGTGTCGACGAACTCTGCTTCGTTGAAGCGCTCTACGTACGCTTCGGCTGCTTCTTGGCGTGCCTCGATCGTCTCAATCTCAGTTTCGTAATCATCGTTGGTGTTCGACTGAATCTCGTCGTATGAATTGATGAGTGCGTCACCGCTATCGAGGATTCTGGTAGCTTCTTCCTCTAACTCACCCGCTAACGCGCGGGCACGTTGGTCGTCGCCTTCTTGCCGAGCCTGCTCGTACTCGATTCGTATACTCTCGAAGTTACCGTCCGCATCGGTGAATTCTTGGTGTGCTTCTTGAGCCGTCGCGTACATCTCTACACTATCCTCGTCTGCTACGTTCCGGTAATTCTCCAGTATCTCGTCATACTCCGAACCGAGCGAAATATTCGCTTGTTCATAGTCTCGGTCGTCGACACTCGCCGTCGATTCAGATAGCCGTTCAGAGAGTATTGATTCAAGATGTAGTTGTAAGCGCTCGGAGTCACCCTGTTCAGAGACTTCATCAGGGTTTTCATGCTGCGGTGGAGTGGTCTCGTTCTCTTGGTTCGTTTCATCACCGTTTTCCTCTATTTGTGAGGATGTGCTCAGTATGGGTTGTTCAACATCAAGAGAGATCTTCGACACAGCACCTGACTCCTCGTCTTCGATCTCGTCAAAGGCAGCGTCCGATGCCACCGCACCACCGGAAAAAACGACGGCGACGAGGATGATCAGCGAGAGCAAAGCTTTGTATGTCCAACGGGCGAGAGCCATTCAATCACATATCAGTACTGCAAGCAACATTAAATATCCTCTCCTCCTCACTACAATTGGACCAGACAAGTTGAGCAAATATCGATTTGACATACTGTAGTAATTTCGTGAACAAGTTTCAAACGATGGTCTCTGTATAAATAAGGTATGCAGGCTACGCGGCAGACGTGGACAGTCGTAATTATGGCAGTTATCCTTGCAGGACTGTCACCTATTACCGCTTCGGTCCTGCCCGCAGTCGGAGCTTCGGTGCTCTTTGGTTGGCTTCTCGCGGTTCAGATCGCTGCCATCCGAAGCTTCCGCGCGACTGTCACGGCGACGAGCGTCCAAATTGAACCCGAGGTATCGCGCGCCCGCGCTAACAAAGAATTCCCGGTCACGGCGACAGTAAAGCGCCCCGGATCCGAGACCGAAACCGAGGTGATGGTGACGTTTCCAAAACCACCTACGGCGCAGCCAGCCTCGGTGGTAGATAGACGAATCACACTCGAGCCGGACGAAACGTATGCGACGACAACATATACGGTGCAGATTCCTGTTGCCGGAGAGTTCACGCTCCCGAAGCCAAGCTGGTCGATCTCAGACCCGTACGGCGCATTTACCGAGACGTACGTTCGTGGTCCGACTCCCAAGATCCAACTCTTAGAGTCGGTGGCCCGTAATCTCCACGTTGGTCGAGGAGGAGCACAGGTTACTGTCTTCGGAGAGCACACCGGTACTCATACTGGTAAGGGACTCATCCCTGAAAAGACCCGACCGTACGTGGAAACCGATCCCGCAAACTGGATCGACTGGAAGGCGACCGCCCGGCTCGGGGAAGCGCACGTCCGAGAGTTCGAAACCGAGAGTAATCGGCAAGTTAAGATGCTCGTTGATCACAGAGCGAAGATGGGAATTGGTTTTGATGGAGAACAGACGACCGCGCTCATGTACGTTCGGGATGTCGCACTTGGCATCGTCTCGACCGCAGAGAACGCCGGTGATCCGATCAGATTCGTGGCCGTCGGTGACGACGGCATCACGAACCTTATTCAGGGGGTGCACCGATCGACGCGATATGACGAAATTCGCCAGCGGTTGCTTGACCTCGAGCCGACGCCTACCAGCGGACCGACGTCCACGGTCGAACTGGACCATCCTGAATCCGCTCGACGACTCGTCCGCGAGTTAGGGGATGGAAAGAGTGAATTTGAGCGCGTCGTACACGCGTTTGCAACCGCGACGACGTCCTATGTCCAACGACTCAGTTCTGATCCGCTTTCTCAGGCAGTTCGCCATGAACGCGCCAATAACGGCGGCTTTACCGGGGTTACTGTAATCCTGACAGACGATACCGAACGCTCAGACATATGGAAAATTGCTCGCGTCGCCGATCGTGACAGGGGAGAAACGTTCTTGTTTCTCGCGCCGCGGGTGTTTTATGATCCACAAGGACTCGACAATATCGAGCGGGCTTACGAGCAGTATTTGGAATTCGAACGCTTCCGGGAACGGCTGTGCCGTCTTGAATCTGTTACTGCCTTCGAGGTAGCCCCAGCCGATCGGCTCCAAGCAGTCATCTCCGGGAGTCAGTCAGGACCGGGAAGTCTGTACAACCGATCCGAAGGTTCGACGAGACGAACTGGTCGCACACAATCATCGGTGTCTGGGGGGACGATCGATGGCTAAACCTGTCAACGAAACCGCATCAGCGCACAAACAGTTCAATCTGACGCAACGATGGCGGTTCGACGGCGCAAGTTTCGTACGGATCGCCGGTCTGCTCTGGGTCGTCGCCGCTGGCTGGTTCGTGGCTGGTGACATGGGATTTGTGCTCGGGGCAGGGCTGCTCGCAGTCGGACTCGTTTCGCGACCAGTAGTCACTGTAGCGGTCGCACATACGGCGCTATTAGCGGTTATTACTGATATTGGGAGCACTGGGAGCCTTGCCGAACTCGCACTCTTCGAAATCGGTTTGATAACTGTACTTGTTACCGAGCGCCCAATGAATCTCACTGTGAGCGCACTAACTGTCGGTGCCGCGGTCGCTTTGGCGACCAGTTTCGCGGCGATCGTCATGGAAGCGGGGATACTCGCCGGGAGCGTCTCGATCGTGCTCGGTTTCGCTGCAATCACTTACGTGCTCTATCGATACGAGACGTTTTGGCTGTTGGCTGCCGATGATTTGGAGGACACACCGCGGATCGAAGATCAACGATCGCCTACGGAGCAGGGGGTATCCGAACAAAAAACGACCGGTGGAGGAGAAACAACATGAGTCCATCCAATTCGACAGCCTACAATGGAGATCGCAGTATCGAGGACACTGAGTATAATCAGGAGGAACTTGTCGCCCAACTTGAGCTGCTGAGCGCAGAGAATCGTCGACTTCGTAGGTCAGTTTCCGACGCGAGACGGCATCACTACCGCGGAATCGCAGCTGGGCTGTTCATTATAGGCGTAATCTGCGGAGTGCTGGGTTTTGGGACTACGGCGGGTTCGGACGTCCTCTTCGCGCTGGCAGGGATAGGCGTCTTCGGTGGCATGTTCACCTACTTTTTGACGCCCGATCGGTTCATCTCCGCGGACCTCGGAGAACGAGTGTACGCCGCCACTGCGACGAGTTATGAACGCATCTGCGCCGATCTCGGACTGTCCGCCCGCCGAGTGTACGTGCCGTTAGACCGACCGAACAACGATTCGGTATCCAAAAAAATGGTAGGCGATAAGCCGACCAGATTGGCACTGGACGACGTTCGACTATTCATCCCCCAGCGAGCCGAAGTAGAGGTACCGGACGAAGCCACACTTCGTGAGAATGCGTTTGTCGTAGACGCTCGAAACCAAACACATGGCCTCTCGGTGCTCCCGACCGGGAGCGGGCTGTACGATGCGTTTATGAACTCACTCGATGGATCACTCGAAGACGAGCCGAGAGAACTCTACCGCCAACTCTCGGATTGCGTCGTCGAGGACTTCGAACTCGCACGGTCGACCACTGTCGATCTCGATCGAGAACGCGGTCGTATGTCGGTTGAATTCGCCGACGCGCTATACGACGGTCGGGCACGGTTCGACCACCCGATCGCATCATTCTTTGCGGTTGGCTTAGCGAACGGGCTCAATCTACCGATTGAGACGACGATTACGAACACTGCTCCACTCTCGGTTACGCTTCGGTGGGACGACGAGCCGACACCAGAAACTCACAACTGACACTCTATCGGATGATAGAGGTTATACGAACTCATCTATTTTGTTCTTATATTAATTGCTGACAGTTCGATTGAAGCCAGTGTTTATGACTGTTTCCAAGTAGCAGCAATGAACTATGTAAGGATCGCATGTACATCAGCGACAATACTTTTTGATCCGATACATTTGCGTAATTGTCATTCTGGATAGAGTGTACCATTGAGCGTTAGGTCATTCGAAGATTACGTGTGAATCCAGGTCTTCCATTCATGCGTAGGAGACCTCCTCAGCGATGTCATCGGAATCTATCCAAACACCACGGCATATTTTTAAAACGAACGTACGCGAAAACTGCTCAACGATATCTACGCCGGCAGATGCCGCTACTGGCAGGTAATACGAGATATTCTGACGGGTTAGCCGAACCGGTTATCTGAAGCACATGAGGGCATATCTGAAGTCCTCACCCCAATAGTCCTGGTCCAAGGGCCGTTCGATCGTTTCTACGAGATCGAATGATGAAAAGAGCGAATGATATTCGGAGATGCTGCGGGTGTAAACACGATTTGTGTCTTCGACGGCGCCTATTTTCTCGGCGATGAGTAATTTTCGATTGTTGCTCGCAACTCTCTCAATCTCTCCAGCGACCTGATCGAGCTGCTCGTTCGGTACTTGCGTCAGCACGCCGAAGGAAACGATTAAATCGAATATTGAATCCTCGTACGGGAGTTCCTGTGCAAGTACGTTGTGGAACGTGACGTTCGGATACAGCTGCCGTGCATCGTCAAGCAACTCCTTCTCCGGATCGATCGCGTAGTGATCTGCCGAGCGACGGGCGAGCCATGGGGTCAACCGGCCGTAGCCACAGCCAATTTCGAGGGACTTGGAGGCACGGTACTCGCCGAGGCCGCGCTCAATTAGATCAACGTCCGTGAAGAGTTCGTGGCTAAAATCGGGAGGGTCCTTCGACATTGTTACCACGTCGTAATCACAAGTGATTCTGTCCTCCGCACGATAATCGCGGTATCGGCGATGAACGTATTTCCACGCTTTGGCTGGTCTTTTGAGCCCTCTTTGGACTTTGTCCAGAAGCATGGCCATCATTACAACCGTAAATACGAAAACAGTTGGGGTGGCCTGGTCTGCGTTGGAGGTATCGCGTATACCATCTGATCTATGCACGGAACCAATCCAATACGAGTTCGGAGTAAAACACCCAAAATTACTTGCACATCACCGTGGTGGTGCTACTATGCAGATACCCCGAAACACGAGCGAAGCTTCCGAGGTGTACTCCAGCGAAGACGCACTTGAGAGCTATGTAGAACACGCAAAAAAAGGGTTGTTCCCGACGGAAGCCAACCTCGTCGATCGGTACTTTCGGCCGTGCTCAGCACGGGTTCTTGACGTCGGATGTGGCACCGGACGAACGACGAAACCGCTCACTGACAAAGGGTATGACGTCGTGGGCGTCGATATCAGTCCCGGAATGATTACTACGGCTAAGGATGAACACCCCGGAGTCGAATTCTACGTCGGGGACGCGACGGCTCTTCCCTTCTCATCAGACAGCTTCGAGTTTGCGCTGTTTCCAGGACTCAATATAGATATATTTCATCCAAGGTCGAAGCGCCTGACTGCTCTTCGCGAGGTACGTCGGGTACTGAAGCCCGGCGGTATCCTGATTATCAGCGCCGGCAACAGTCTCTACCTGCTCGGATCACTGTTTCGCAGGAAGATAGAATTATTTTTCAGGTTTTACGTCAGAAATGGAAATTATAAACGGTTGTTTAAATCATACAAAAGAGACCATCAAGAATGGGGGCTAGATAGACACTTTTCGACCCCGTTACGCCACGTTCACGAGTTTCGGAAATGCGGGTTTTCGATCGAAAAGATCGGAAAGCGTGAATTTCCAGCTCGGTACGTTGAAAAAGACATGTACTACGTGCTGAGAAAGTCGGGGGAACGGAAATAAAAGTGAAGAATCTGGATTGGATGAATCCACGTATCGGTAGCTGATATCATTCGATCGGAAGCTCGGCAACTATTCTAAAAAGTAGGACTTCACCGAATACGTTTGTACACCTCGGAGACAAAATCCATTCCAGGCATTCCCTTTTCTATTCGTTTGTACGCTCGAAGCTCTGGATTGAACTTTGCTTTGTACTTCGAAAGTCGTTGAACGTTTGCCCCGTTGAAGTCGTACCATTCAGCACCCTTGTCGCGGGCGTTGTTCATTATTGTCCACTCGATGAGGTCGTTTACAGGAATGTCGACGTCTACATCTCCCCACCCTTGCCACCCATAACTCATATCTTTGGTTTCTAACGTGATGTGGCCTCCAGCGAACTGATCGGCCACTTTGCATAGATAAACGTTCATCATTCCATCGGGGAGTGCTTCGTAAAGGTCGAGGAGAAATGACGAAGAAACATTGTATGTAGCATCGTGTTCCTCGTGACGCTGTGTTATCATCTCATTCGTTCGCATCAGGTCCTTCTCTTCGCCGACGTACACCTCGTACGCCGCTTCGTCGGTAGATCGGATGTTCTGCCTCGCATCTTTGCTGAAACTCATGAGAAGCTCTTCCTTGGTAGGTCGGAGGTCAACAAAATATGTGAATTTGGTTGTAAGGGTAAAATTGTTCCAAGTGAAGGGGCGAATGTCTGCATAATGAGGTGTCGAAAAGAAATGCGTAAAAATCAGACTGTTAGCTTCGGCGAACATTTCCAAGCAACTATCAATAAATCTGTAGTTAGTTCGCTCCCTTTGACGTTGTTTTCCTCGCTCCGAATTTATTAGGGCAGGTCCCAGGTAAGGAATCTTTACGTTAGGTGGCGGGGAGAACGCAGCGCTAAACGGACCCTTCGAAACAATGAAAATTGGAAAGATTCCAACGGGTTCCTTATTTTTAACTCCGACATATGGATGTAACGTGGCGTCAGTGTGATCCTCAATCACTTCTAGCGACTCATAACGGTGAAATGGAGTCGACTGTGAACTCCGCTCAACCAACTCGTTCCATTTATCGGGCTTCGATAGCTCAAATATATCCATAGGTATTATTAATAAAATCACCGTAGCGCCTATTAGTATTGACGGCAGTCACGTCCGGCCGACCCGTCCGTAGAAATAACATTCAATCAATACATTCACACAAAGTGTTACTTATGTATATCTGTAATGAATGGCAGACCTGATGCGTTGGCTTGCGATGAATTTCCTGTGCGATACACCGGCCGCTCGGGTTAATCGTCGGCCGACGCGAATTCAACCTCTGCACCAGGGGCGGGGAGCGATTCAAGTAACCCATTTAAAATTGCGCTAGTCGACTGATCGCTCAGCCTGGCATCTGTGTTGCGTACGATTCGGTGCATCAACACTGGTTCAACGAGTGTTTTGATATCATCAGGCAGGACGTAATTCCGGCCGTGGATTGCGGCGCGCGCTTTACTCGCATTGAGGAACGCGAGACTGGCCCGGGGCGAACCGCCGTGTTCGACACTTGGATCGTCCCGGGTTCCATGAACAATATCAAGAATGTACTCTCTGATCGGGTCTGCGACGTGTACGTCTGCGACTACTTCGCGCGCTGCGTGTACCGACGCCGGGCCAACAACCGGTTCGACGGTCTGTGGCCCAATATTGGGATCGGTGTCGAATCGATCCAACAGCGTAGTTTCGTCCTGACGATTTGGCAGCTCAACAATATATTTCAGAGAAAACCGATCGCGCTGGGCCTCCGGCAGTTCAAAGGTTCCTTCCATTTCGATCGGATTCTGCGTCGCGATTACGAGAAACGGGACCGGGAGTGGTAGCGTATCCCCTTCGATTGTCACCTGTCGTTCCTGCATCGCCTCTAGCAGTGCAGATTGTGTCTTCGGTGTTGCACGGTTAATCTCGTCGGCAACGACAACGTTCGAAAAGACCGGCCCAGTCCGCAGTTCAAACTCGCCAGTCGCATCTCGATAGATGTGTGTGCCAGTGATATCGGCGGGCAGCACGTCTGGCGTCATCTGTATCCGCGTATACTCAAGGCCGATTGCTTGACTGAACGCGTTTGCGATCGTCGTCTTTGCGACCCCGGGGACTCCTTCTAGTAGAACGTGTCCACGAGTCAAGAGTGCGATCGTCAACCCCTCAATAATCTCCTCATTGCCGACTAACACCGCTCCAACTGACTCTTGCACCTGATCGTAGAACGTCTTAGGATCCGAAATTAGCGGATCTCCATCGGTGTCGTTCAACTTGCGATTATTTGTCACTGAGTCAGGTATCTGTGCATCTTTCTCGTTTTTATTTTGCCGTTCTGCATCGTCCATAGTTTCTGTCGTTCCTAGAAATTCATGCGGTCGAGAATCATGCAATCGGTTGTTCTGATCACCGATATAGGATCCAATTTCGTTTGGTCCGAATGTGTATAATTTATTTATCAGGTGTTAACCCGAGTACCGTTACTCCTCATCCAATTCTTCTCGACGGTGTAATATCGAAGCTACCACGCGGTTAATTTGTTTACTATTCCAGTTCGGATATTTGTTCTGTAGCTGAACTCGTAAAACCTCCGGTTCTACCGCAGCAGGTAGCTGCTCAATAGCTGTTGCCTCATCCACGACAGCTCGTTTCTTCGATCGTCGTCGATTCGAACGGCTGTACAACCCCCCACCGTAGGCTACGATGATGACAGCAATTACCCCAACGATTGCAGCGACAGTTGGCACATTTTGGAGCGTAACCATTGCAGAAACAAGTGGTGGGTGAGACGCGCCGTGACTGTAATCGAGCAGCACCTGCTCGCCGCTACCCACAAGATTGTTCGCAAACAACCTATTATCTGGTTCGTCGATCATCGCGTTGATGAAGATGCTCGGGTCACCGATGGCGATGACGGTCCCGTCACCGACGGATTCGACTGTCACGACTGAGTGATTACCGATCGCTTCGTCGTCGCTCAGCGATCCACTACCGTCTCGGTCGAGGTATCCAAACGAAGATGTAGTGACGATCGGTATTGCGCCGTTTGACTGGACCGCGGTGCCATAATTCAATGTGATTCGATCGACGTTCCGGACGGTTGGGTGACTATCGACGTTGTTCGCGACCGGCATCGCGGGTGAACGAAAGTAGTGTTGCTCATCTCTGAGCACTGCGCCGTCGAACCGCGCATTCGCTCCAACCTCCACCAGAAGTTGATTCCCATGCGAGCCAAAGCTATCGGCAACGACAAGCGTTCCCCCATCTTCAACGAACGTTCGAACCTGCTCCGTTTCCGTCTCGTCATATTCGGACTCGGGAGCGATCACAATCGCCGTTGCAGTGTCGGCTTCCAGTGTGTCGTAGTGTCCAGTAGTCGTCCCGACGGTGAGTTCGCTCCGTTCGTCGGCCATTTCTCTGAACTCGCTAGTTCCGTCCCAGCCGGGATTGTACGCGCCGAAGCCCGCTGTCGTCATACTCATGAGCACGATAGCGGTGAGAACGAGCGCAATTGTGAGCCCAACGAACAACAGTTTTGGATACGACCAACCGAACGGCCGAGAGACGGATGTTTTGAGACGGGTTCGAGCACCACCTCGGTCGATACCTCGCACTCACATCACCTCCGGAAGTACTTCCATCGTTCGGCGAAAGATAATATAACTGACGCCCAATAATCCAATTCCGATCACGACCCAGAGCCGCTTTCGCCACCGTGGCGTGACGCTGAATGCGGCTGTCAGATCGACAATAACGAAGAAGCCGATCAGTGAGATTGTAAAGAGGAACTCCGGCGATAACGCGTCGAGAACGGCTAACAGCAGTACTGCCCCGAGCATCCACGCGGTTAACGCGTGTACAAATTGGATTCGACGCGTAGTACCCATGAATTCACTATCGAGACAATGGCTTACTAAACTGTCGACTCTCCCGATATGCGACGTATTCGATCCTCTCATCGACCGTTGGGATACGCAGGAGTTCATCGACGAAGTCACGAGTTAGGATTTCAGGACGAGCGGTTCGTACCATTCTCGATTCACCTCGTACCAGTCGATGAATTTCCGCACGCCCTCGCGGATCGAGAGTGTCGGCTCGTAGTCGATCAGATCGCTCGCCTTTGTGATGTCAGCGTGAGTGTGCTCGGCATCCCCAGCGTGACGATCGGCGTACTTGAGATCCAGCGACGGATCGATCTCATCGCGCACCACCTCTGCCAGCGTGTGAATATCAATGTTGTCTGTCGATCCGATGTTCAACACCTCACCATCTGCGCCGCCGTCAGTTAACAAGGTTCGATTCGCTTGGATGACATCGGTGATATACGTAAAGTCGCGCGTCTGTTCACCTGTTCCGTAGATTATCGGGGGATTCCCCTTGGTACAGCGGGAGACGAAGTTTGAGATTGCCATGTTGGGTCGCATTCGCGGGCCGTACACGGTGAAGTACCGAAGCGAAACTGTCGGCAGCCCGTACACTTCGTTGAAAACGCGTACATAGCTCTCCGCCGCAAGTTTCGAGACGCCGTACGGAGAGACGGGAGTCGTAGGATGTTCCTCATCGTACGGGAGGTACTCAGGTTTGCCGTAGACAGATGAGGACGACGCGTTGATCACGCGCGTTACGTCCGCGTCGCGGGCGGCTTCAAGGATTGTCAGCGTGCCGTCGACGTTGATTCGGTTTGGCTTCGTCGGGTTCTCGACGCTGGTTCGGACACCCGCCTGAGCCGCCTGATGGTAGACTATGTCTATGTCTGTGATGAGTTCTCGAACTATCTCGGGGTCGGTGACGCTCCCATGAACGAATTCGTAGCTTCCGTCGCTTTCGTGAGACGCCTTGCGGGCGGTTTCGACATTGTGCTGTTTAATGCCAATATCATAGTACGGTTCTAGGTTATCAAGCACGGTCACTTCGTGGCCGTTACGTGCGAAAGACTCTGCGAGGTGACTGCCGATGAAACCGGCCCCGCCGGTAACGAGGATACGCATGCTCACTCCATCCGCACCAGCAAATAAAAATTCACCGGATATTTCCGCTGTTGTGGAGATCCAACTTCAACCGAAAGTCGATCCGAAGATGGTAATGTTATTAATAATCGGAACTCGAACGTTATGGATAGTTATCGATGACCTTTCGATCACCGCAAATGGCGATTATAGACTCTACCGGACCGCCGCATTCCCCAACAGTCGCGCTGAGATATTGCCAGTGTCTCAACTTACAGCGAGCAATCGATCAATGTAGCAATTTGGGGTGTACCTGGGTGCGGACACTAAAACGGATAACGAGATGTGATCGATGAACCTCACCGAACAGATAACATCACGGTTCAAAGTCTTGTTTCTCAGTGATCTTATTCTAGCGATCAGCAGTGGAATACTCACAGTCGTTCTAGCTCGACTGCTCGATCCCAGCGGGTATGGATTGCTTTTTCTTGCCCTTACTGTCTTTGGTGTTTTCAGTAAGCTTGCGAGGCTCGGGATCCCGAGATCAGCGAGCCGATATATCGCTGAATATAAAAAAAAGAAACGACACCAGGTTCCACACATTGTCCGTGCCGCTCTAGTTTTCAACTTGATTACAATAGTAATCACTACAATCACGTTAGCCTTGACCCATCAATACATCGCTGACCTCCTCAATGAGCCGGACTTAGCACCGTTGTTAATACTTGGTGTATTTCATATATCTCTATCTTCTTTAACAACTTTTCTTTTAATCATATTCCAAGGGTTTGAAGACATAAAATTTGTCGCCGTCTTACAAGTAATCGAACGAGTAATACGAGTTATTCTCGCCGTCGGATTAGTTCTACTCGGTCTAGGAGCTGTTGGCGCACTCTGGGGATACATCCTCAGTTTCGTCGTATCTGTGGTCATTGGATTTATTTATCTTTATAAACGGATAGAGGGTTTTCGAGAATCCGGTTCAGTGGTCGAGTCCGGTCTTCGACGTCGAATCGCTGAGTATGCAGTCCCCATCACCGCAACCCACGCAGCAAACACGTTGGACGGAAAACTGGACACACTCTTGGTTGGCTTCTTTCTTTCTCCTATCGCGGTGAGTTTCTATGTGATCGGGGAACAGGTCATAAAGTTCGTTGAAACTCCTATGGGTGCGCTTGGATTCACGCTCTCTCCGAGGTTCGGATCGCAAAAGGCGTCTGGAAATATCGAGCAAGCGTCACGAATCTACGAATCGGCGCTCGTTAACTCGCTACTTCTCTACATCCCAGCTGGAGCCGGAATAATCCTCGTCGCGGATCCGCTTATTCACCTCCTGTTCGGACCGGATTACAGCGGTGCGATACCTGTTCTTCAGGTTCTGGGACTATATGCGGTATTGAAATGTGTAACAAAGCTCACTGATAATGGGTTGGATTACCTCGGGAGAGCTCGAGTGCGCGCAATCGCTAAAGGCCTGACGGCTGTCTTGAATGTGGTTCTCAACGTCATCCTAATTCCTCTAATTGGCGTCGTCGGAGCAGCTATTGCGACCGTTTTCACGTATTCTCTCTATACATCGGCAAACGTTTTTATCGTCTCTCAGGAATTCGAACTACGAATCGGATACATTCTCAAGAACGTTGGTTGGATCCTAGGAGTTACGGTGGTAATGTCGGCAGTAGTATTCGTTCTCACTGGCTACATCTCAGGATGGGTAACGCTAATTCTGATCGTCGTAGTCGGTGTCATCGTCTGGGCAATATTGTCCGTGCTGGTCGGCCTCTTGGACCTGAAGCAGGTCCGATCGGTTTTGCTGTAAAGGCTCGGCGAGGAATAAACGTGGTTAATACGCCATACTATTTCGTATTCAATAATATTGATGATGGTTTATCGAAGTGTTCAATAAGCGATATGGCAACCAAGTACAATTCAATCATTAAATATAATTCATTTTTGCTAAGGGGGCTTTTCGATGAGTAGGTGAAATTGAGCATCTCGGAAAGTCAAAAATATCTGCTGACAAATTACCGAAAAGATTCTATATTTATTATTAATTGTGAAAAATAGCAGCTAGTAGAACAGAAACCCTGGGTGTATGAAGATACAAGATTGAGACTGAGCAAATGGAGAATGAAAACTGACCTTGACTTCGTTATTTATTTTCTATTTAAAATGAGATCTCGTCTATGGGTTCGATAACGTACAGATCGTACCCACCGTTTGACTGGACCTTATTGATGCCCGGTTCGTTGTCGAGATACCTGAAGTCGTCGTGACTAAATCGGAAGCCGTTCCATAGGATCGGATCGCGGATGCGATCGGCGTCCGTTACCGGTACGTACATTCGCTGATCATAGTACTCTCTTAACGACTGAGAGGCAAAATGATCGGGGATTCCATCATTAATTACATTCCCATCTTCGTCCTCTCGATAATAGGCATCACGCGGTATCTCCCGACCCTGAATCGCGTTTCCGTATCTGTCCACGGACGAGCGGACAACATCGAATGACATGGTGTCTTCCTGATATTCGAATGTCGTCTCGTAACCGTTTATATGTGCCTCGGTGACGTGGTCAGATGTGTAATAAATGTATGGTGAGGAGAAAATGATGGGGAGAGTGAGAACTAAAAATACAACGAGCACCGCGGCAGTGGTTCCACGTGCGGCGCGGGCCGAACTGTGACGGCCGAAAAAGATCATCGCCCGTCCCAGTGCAATCGCGCCGAGCATTGTAACGAAAACCATAATGGTTCCTTGGTGGCGGAAGTACTGATCGGAGATCCCGCCGATTAGATAAATGAAAAAGATAGACGAGACCGCGACAAAGCCGCCAATAAAGTACAGCAGTAGCAATCTTTCAGCGTGGGAGTCGGATGTGAACACATCTTGGATCAATCGGATCGAGGAGACCTTAGATGAGCGCAGCAGTACACCTATCATGAGGATGGCTGCGAGGACTGAGTAAACAACCGAAACAAGGAACAGTTTCAAGAATACCTCCTCCACGCTACCACCGACCTGCCCAAGTGAGACACCCCGACTGGCTGCCGTCTGCGCTACTTCTGTTTCGGTAAATGGGACAAGAATCGTGTCCGCTACCGACGTCCAGAATGTTTCGATATTCTGTACCCAGAGCCAAAAGACAAGTCCGAACACAGCGACAAGCGAGTAGACGAGCTTACCACTCGCTACTCCTCGCTTATTTGTCAGGACGGATCGACCGACCTGAAGTGCTGCGATCATTGCAAAGAATACGATTAGGTTCGCAGCTTGCTGTAAATGAAGAAAAACAAACATAGTTGAAACCAAGAGGAATATAATCGAATTCGTCCGATTTGGCTCTCGGTAGGCGGCAATAAATGTGTAGATGATCACCGGAGCGTACATGATCGCTTGGCTCGTCGGGTGGATGTATAAGGAGGGACTCAGGTGATTGATCGGTAGCAGCAAGAATCCGGAGTACAATCCTACATAGGCGAGGCGAGAATCGTACGTGAGTCGCCTGATCGTCAGGGGAATAAAAACAAAAAAGCAGACAGTAAAAACGACGACCAGTATCATGAACGTGTGGTGGAGTTCAAGCCCTGTGGCATCGCTAAAAACGGATCCAAGGGTGTGAACCACCGGATATCGGTTCACAGTAACACTCATCAACCCGGAGTTCATGTCCCGGACAGTTCCAAGGTGACTCAATGAGTCAGACGTCCCGATATAGTGATAACCGCGTATGATCGGCAGCGAGAGTATCGTTGTCATCGACAATGCACTTAGAAGGATACCAACATACCGCTCATGGCTGTTGAAGTTACTAAAAACAACCAGTATCGAAATCAACAGAGAAATACAGATTCCAGTCCAAAATACAATTGGTGTACCCGTATATATTGAGATTTCATACCCAGTGACGGGGGTTTGATACGCTGCAGCAGTAGATATACTCACGGCGATAAAGCCGAGAAACAACCAAACCTTTGAGTATTCACTTAACCGAGTCAGCATCTATCTGAGTAAATAGGGTACATTGGCTATAAGCTTACGGACGGTCGAACGGCAAAATACGGACGCCGTAACCAGAGAGTTCAACAGATTAATTAATGTTGGTTCTGTCAAATTACATAATAAGTGATATTTTTTCTCGTGTAAGAGATAGAGGTCTCACGCAGCACAATAACCGCATTCATTCTGGCCCCAATCTAACGAATTACCTGTGCCACTCGAAGTGATTATTGATTATCATTTGATAGCTCAATTGGGCATCGGGAGAGATATATTTACAGAGATAATCCCAATCACAGCAGAAAATATGTGAAATGTCGCCCAATTATCACTATCCCTGTGGGATTAATTTATCTGGGTTTTCAACCAGTATCCCTCCAAAATACTGCAATAGTGCAATAACGAGAACTACTAATGCCAATTCAACAAGCTATCTGAAATCAAGTTTGGGGACCTCCATACATAGATATTTAACATCAAACGATCTCAAACCTTCGGGCACCTGTATGACATTTGCTCAGCAAGTCACCTATATTGACCTATCTGATTCTCCGTGATTCAGAGAGGAACGAATGCAAGATACTCGCGTTGTATTTAACAAGCATTTCTTATCAGGGTGGAAGAATTTCAACAAAGTCTCAAAATTTTTAAATTATGTCCTGCAGATCAGGATGGTCCAGAAGCTCAGATGAGATATCTGCAGCGCCATCTTCTTTGTTGATTCTGTTGCGAATATCCTGCCAGCTTTTGTGTCGAGCAAGGACCACCACAGGGATTGAATCTAATTCTTGAATTTTGGCGATTGATAGCCGATGTTTTCCTGAGAACCGAAGCGGCGTGCCGTTGCGAGCGATATTAACAGTGACCTCATCCTTCTTGAGGACCGTATTTCTTTTTAGCCACTGGAACATTCTTGTCTTGCGAGACGGTTTGAGGTCGTTAATGCCGGCGTCAAGTCGCTCTTCGTGGGTCCGATATCCGTTCTCGGCAATTCGCTCATAAAGACGATCAACTCGGTCACACTTCTTTTTGACGTCGGCACGAGTAGAACAGGTCCAAACCTTGTGCCCTTGTTCTACACGCTTGAGAACCTGTTGTACGAAGAGAGTGTCTCTCCACGGAACCTCATCTTGGAAATGAGCTTCGAGCGAGCGATAAAATGAGGCGTTGACGCCATCAGTAAACGACTCTTCCTCGAAGGGTACAGGATCTAAATCCCACTCACCACCCACCACCTTTCCGGCGAGTTCCCACTGATTAGCAAATCGAGGAGAACAGTATTCGATATCATCCGGCGAAACGTGTATCGTTTTGAAAATATCTGCATCAGTATATTCATGCAAGTGGGAATCAATGGCTCGAACGAAATATGGGTCACTTGGCGGATAGTATTTTAAATACGGAGATATCGTTTCGAAGGCAGATATTGGGTTGCGAAACGCTTGAAAGACATGTTGGTGCATGTATTGAACCATGCCCTCTTATTCATCTCGTGATTATAAAAGATTGACGCGGATAGAAGTGCTCGGAAGTGACAATCGGGATCGTAACGGTAATATCCAGTGCAGATGTTCATCGTCGCGAAAAGTTCGTTATCAAACAGATACGTTCATACAAGATCCAGAATGTCAGGATGGGACCGGATCTGATCTTGCAACTCGGACGACTCAATCTGGCCTCGGACAACTTGATCTCTCAGCCGTTGCCATTTTTTGTGCCGAACCAAAATAACCACTGGGACAGACTCTAAATCCTGGATCTTCGCCATTGCGAGTCGATTCCGACCGTCCTGGAAAATAAACTCACCGTCTCGACCGACATTGACCGCAATTTCACCCCAAACGACGCGCCCAATGTGATCAAATCCTACACCCTGCTCGTTATATTCGTACAGTTCATTTTGCGTCTTGTATCCTCCACTTGCGATCCGGTTGTACAATGTATCGAGCTGTTTACAACGACGATCGAACTCATCCCGCGTAGAACAGCCCCAGAGCGTGGCTCCATTCTTGATTGCGCTCGTCGATTCCTTATAGAAGTCCGTCTCTTCCCACGTGACACCGCGATCGAAGCGTGCCAAAAAGGACCGATAGACGGTCGACTCATTGAACCGGGTATCGACCCTGTCCCATTCTCCGCTAAAAACGCGACCCGCCAAGCGGTATTTTGGGTTCCGAAACTGGGGATGTTCGTCTCTCTTCCTGTTGGTGGAAATCTCTGTCCAGGAGACGGTACGTCGGATGTGTTTCGGATCCACCCAGTAGAGTTGAGCCGGATCGACGGGTGCATCGTATCGAATGTCTCCGATCGCCGTCGCTGCATGTATCCACAACCGAGTGTACCAGCGCGTGGCAGTCATTCCGAGTTGTTTTACCGATGGATGTGTATCAATCAACACGTTCTGTGACTTTCGAAGTACGTGATCTATCGTATCTATCATTTACTTGGATGTTTGGTTGTATATAGTGTATGATTTATTCGACTACGTTATTAAATATGCAGGCGTATCGTTCAAAAACAATATCCAATGAATAGTTTTCTTGAAGATATTGCCTGCCGTTACGCCCCATTTCTGACGCTTCGTCGGTATTTTTCCACAGCATCGAAATGTGATTGGCCATCCTATCCATCGTTTTCGAGTGAAGTCCAACATTTTGCTCGGAGACGACCCCATCAATGGTATGGTTGAGGGATACCACGGGAACGCCGTACCGCCACGCTTCGAGGAAGGTGTTGGGAAAACCCTCGTATTCAGACGTATTTACGAAAGCCACCGCGCGCCTGTAATAACGGTCAATATTATCCGGTGGGACGAACCCTTCAAATCTAACGTTTGAGAGGGCCTCTGCCTCGTACCTGATTTTTTCCCGGTACGATTTATTCTGTGACCAGCCAACGATCACAAATTCAATGTGTGGTAATTGCTCGGCCAACCTGATGAGTCGGTCGGGCTTCTTTTGTTCGCTATCGAGGCTACCGACCCAGAGGACGTGAGATCGCTCGTCCATCTCCAAGAGTTTGTTTCGCGGTGGAACAGTGTATGCGTTCGCCACGACAGTCGACCGTATTCCCAACACATCGTTAAGAATACGCTGTTGATAATCAGTCTGTGAAATTACGTAGTCTGATCGCCTAATCGCGTCGACGTACGCCAGTTTCGGAAGCGTACGGCGGAACACCCCGTGATGTCTGGCGAGGTTATTTAACTCCACGTTTGAATCGTTGGCCACGCAGTAGACGAGGTTTTCTCCGAGCATTTTGCAACAGTAGCTCGACAGGATACAAAGGGGAGGATTTCCTCGAACATAGAACACGTCAGCATCAATGCGGTGGACTGACCGTAGTAATTTAATCAGCGCTTCCGGTGTGCGGGTCAGGTCGTTCGTGGTGGGAAGCGTTTTCCACACGTTGAATCCGTCGATCCGTTCGTACTCGTCATCCTCTGTCTCGAAGGTAATGAACGAGATATGGTGTCCTTCTTTCCGAAAACGCGTTGCGAGCAGGTGCTGCTGTCTCTCAGCACCGCCCACTGTTTTTTGACTTCCCGGCTTAAGATAGCCATAAATGTACGGACAAATGAAACAAATGTGCAGTCGTGACGTGTTTTCCCCAGCCTTCTCTTCTGGGCGTGTCTGACTTGTCATTAGACGAGGTCCCCGTAGATGTCGGTTATCTGATCTCCGATTCGACCCCGCTTCAAGGAATTGGTTATTTTAAACCTGCACATAATACAATCATAATGTTGAATTTTAGTATCCTCTAGTAGTCTATTCGTTTTGGACATAACCACAAATAAAGGATCGCCACAAAAAGTGATTTTAACCTCTTCAATATCCTCGCAGCAAAAGTTTGATAACAGACAGAGAATTGTATTATTTTGATAACCGAACATTTTGCCATCGTAGCAAGGAAGTGGTTTTGATAGGTTTTCGGGAATACGTGGTGATTTGTTCATAAAGCGGTGCGTTTTCCAGATGTTAGATTTGTGGATCTGTTCGCACGACTCTTCACACCCAATAGAAGATTCGTGTTCTCGAGCCAAACAGATGGTCTTGTTCCCCATGATCATATGATCTCTTGATTGTGATCTTCTGTATCCTCAAGAAGCGATTCATAAATAGCTACGATCCGCTCGCCCATTCGATCGAGGCTTACTTCTTCTACGTACTCTCTTCCGTCAGATCGACCACCGGTTTGGAGAACGGTTACGAGGGCGTCTTTTAGCTCTGAATCGTCCGAGCAGACGTACGAATTAGATACCGGATCGAGTCGCTCTCTTACATCACCGACGTCGCTCGAGACAACCGGTACGTTACAGGCCATTGCTTCTTTGACAGTATTCGGTGATCCTTCGCGAAGGGAAGGTAAGAGAAGCACGTCTGCAGCGTTATAATATTGTGGCATGTCTTCATGGTCAACACCAGAAATGGTCTGCAGTTGTACCGTTTCGTCAAGTGCCATATTCGCTTGCTCAACTAGCTGCTCAGCGATGTGATACCGTTTTTTTGTCTGACTCTTCGGATACGGAAATATCACGTGGAGATCGGCAGCGTTCCAACCGACCGCTTTTTTCGACGCTGTCTGATCCATCGGTCTAAACCTTGACGTGTCAACACCGCTTGGAATAATGGTTGCATCGCAAGGTAGTACATTTTTCATCTCCTCGTTCCTGACGATAATCTCGTTACTACGTTTGGCGCAGATTTTCGTTATTTCGGATTGGTACCCGGCCAACCGGTTACCCAACAGATCGTCGCCCCAAAGTGTCAGTACGATCGGACGCTGAGGCTGAAGCAGACCTAGCGGAGCGACAACGCCCGAATTGACGTGGATAATATCGTAGTCTGTCTGCAACGTCGATTGAACGATTTTCGGATAGAACAATGATCCCCGTATTGCGTAATAAATCGGATTATGGCCGTACACTTTACGTAACAGTCCGTCGTGAATCTGCTTTTTCTTACGAGAGTCGGGAGGATAATACAGTACGTCACAGTCGATGCCGAGCCCTCTGAGCACTCGAACTTGTTCGTGGAAGAACTCCATTCCAGAGCTTGCGATTTGTAGAACTTTCAGTGTTTCATTGGAACTCATTTTACCACCCTCTATCGAAAATCAACTGCCGTTTTTCGGTATCAAGCAGAAAGTCAGCACTTTGAGCGAGAGTTCCGATGATCGTGAACGGATCCTCTCGAGACAATACTCCATAACAGACCGGGATTTTCCTGTCGAATGCGATTTTTTTTATTCGATCTACTCTGTCCCCACCATTCAGTATCCAGAGAATTTCGTTAGGTAACACCCATCGATAATGAAGATCGGTTCGATACGACTGAGGGTCCGTTGTATCAGTCCCAGTAGCCAAATTGAGTATCACGTTGGGAATATCAACTCCTGATTTAATCGAGAGCGCAACAGACATCCAGATCCGAGGGTTGACCTCAAGTAGTTTGTAGGTATCATCCACCGGATCGAAGAGCACGTCCATGTGGGCAGGACCGATCCAATTAATCGCTTCCAATATCGCAAGCATCTCTTCGACCCACGGTTCGGGGTCTGAGCTAACTGCTTGGATTGCTGGACCGCCACTGTCGGGGTACTGCAGTAGTTCTTTGTACACGTGAACTGCTTGAGGCTTGGACTTCCGATCGAACACCGTCCCGATACTGAAGTGGCCCCCCGAGTGGTCTACGAACTCCTGGACGATCGCATTGCCATGTTCGTGTAGTACGGAATGATATGTCGGACGTAGTTCTTGGGGTGTCTCAACACGTTGAATCCCGCGCGATCCCGAAGCATCGGTTGGTTTCACTAGCACGGGGAAATCAGCTTTTGAACTGATTTCCTCAATCGGCGTCTCTGATGGATAGTATGTAGTGGGTATTGGCACTCCAACTTGTTCAGCAAGTTTTGCACAACGATGCTTATCATTCAGCCGTTGGATTTTCTCGGGCGTATCTACCAACATGTTGGTATCAGTTGGTAGCTGATCCTGAATCTCGGCCAGTGCAATTGTTGTCGTGTCCCTGGTCGGAAGCACAAAGTCGTACTGCTCTTGCTGTATGAGTTTCAAGATATATGTCTTAAAACCATCCATATCATCCTCGGCTGATGGGTAGACGTGGCTTTCACTCGTGAATTTCGAGTACGCTGTGATATTACGTTTAAAAGATTCTCCAACGTGAACGTCCATCCCCTCACGTCCAAGTTTCCGGACAAATGCCAGACACGAGAGAGTCCGTCCGTCGGTTATCAGTATTTTGTTCGTTTCCATATTTTGTCGCTTTGTAATTGAAGTAAATCCCGTTATCTGACGTGGAAGTTAGTCATCTACGGCTCAGCACCGCAACATTGCATTTTTGATAACGTCGTGTTAAATAGTCATCACCGCCGAATTACTTAAAAGCGTCGTACACCCCCGTCATTGTCGTTGGCTTATATCCACGGGAGAGGAGTGTTGAAATATTCGTTCGAAACATCGACTCCGCTTCGTCGAGGTTTCGTTTCATTATCCACCGCTTTGGCTCGTCGAGTGCATCGTGTGATGCCGTTCGATACAGGTCATGAAGGTGAATGTTATACACAAGTACGTCCGGTAGCGGGGCAACCGACAGATATGATGATAGCGGCCGACCGAATAGCTTGAAGTAGCTGTGTGAGAGCGGGATCCGAATTCCCCGAAATGCCCCGAAGGGAATCTCTAACATTGACTGGGCATTTTCAGGTGTATATGGCTCTAAGGGAGCTCTCAAGTTACAATATTTCCCTGGGCGATACGACGGAAAGATGCTCGAATCAAATGCGAACCCAAGGTCTTCGAGTATAGGGAATTCGTGGGGCTCAATATTCCCCTGCGGTGCACGATAGCCTATCGGGTCCCGATTGAAATGGTTTCGAAACGCAGTCATCCCGCACCGGACCTCCGTCTCGAAATCATAAGACTTGCTCAGGTCGTGCTGATACGAGTGCAGATGAAACTCACAATCGATAACGGATCCAAGCCGATCGACCTTCTCGGGATACGCCTCCAGTGTCCGTCCAACGACAAAGGCGCTGAGCGGGATATCAAGTTCTCCAACCAGTTCGAGAAAGTCCTCAAGATAGTCGAAGACAAGATGGTCCAACTCCGGATCGTCGAAATACCAGTCGTTCTCCAGATCCAACGTCAAACACAGCAGTTTAGTATCAGACATATATTCACCGACCTTTATATACACCGAGTGAGTTCCAGAGATCCTGAACCAGCGGTTTGGGATCGTCTATGCTAAAGAAATCAAAGTGTGGATACCTCACAGATGACCAGCCTACCTCTTTTATTGCATCGGAAAATTTTGGTCGATCGGTCAATGCTAAATTCTCACGCAAGACCGTATCTATGTATCGGAGCTCATTACTCAGATGATGCGTTTTGATACCCGTCTTGTAGTCCGGGTTGACGACGACTGACTGACCACCTGAGAGAAGCCAGAAATAGTACGGATAATCAATCCCTGCTCGAACATCCATTGTGAGAGACCCCCAGAACCGAGGATTAACTTCGGTGAGACGATAGTCACCGCTATCTTCGTTACCAATAAATTGTACAGAACACGGTCCATGCCAATTGAGTTCCTTGAGCAGTGAATTGGTTAATTCTTCGAGTTTCGGAAGTTCAACCGGCTCTCGGTAGGCACTAAACCCACCACCGTACGATTGGCCACGAAGTTGGCGTTTAATACTTGTCGCAATTGGCTCACCATGATCACAAATCGCTCTCACTGAAAATTCAGCTCCGCGAATGAATTCTTGAACGACTGGATCGTGGCCCATCTCGGCCTGTATCGCCTCAACGTCCGGTTCTGTCCCTGCCGGAATCTGTTTTACTGGCTGTACCTTTCGGCAGACAGTTGATGGTACTGATTCGACATATTCGTTCGTGAGAACCGTATACCGAGTTTTGATTATTACGTCACGATCCCAGTCTTCTACTTCACTCAGTATCTGTGTATCGGGTGTTGGTACACCAGCTTCATTGGCAGCTTTGACGAGGAGAACACGATCTTGCACTTGTCGAAGAATATCAAATGATGGTGCGAGCGTATCTACGTGATCGCTAAACTCAGATCGATATTTGGATAATACGTAACTATCTTCCTCTTTGATCGGTGTGATCGTGCGTACGTCCGGTCGCTCGGCAAGACTTAAAAAAGAATTTTTGAATTCCGTTAAATGTACACTTGGAGAGGGAGTATGGATCGCCTCGTCACAATAACGTGAACAAAGTGATGGAGCTCGTCCCCACTCCATAGAGTCAGTGGCTACGATCGTATGTATCCCTCGACGACCAAATGAACGGACCAGTTGAACGCAATGAGGATATTTATTCGCTGGAATTACCACTGACTCTCCGCTCCAATTACTTCCAGTCATACGTAAGCCAACCTATCGCTATATGCCTATTTAAAAATTAGTGTGGAATACTGGTTAATTATTTTAAATTAGGAAGTCAGCTGGGTGCAACCCATTAGTGCGTTTGCCAACAACTCACCTCAAGCGATAGGCTCGTTTCGCGATTGTCATGGGCAAGCTATTCGATTCGATCCGGTAATACGTCTCGAGTTTGCCACCGAACTTTCGTTTGTATTGAACGATATTTCGGTTATTTGCGGTGGAAAAATCATATTTATTTATTGATTCTTTTGAAGGATCTTCGAAGATATCCGTAATCACGTTCCAGTGGAGCAAGCTGTTTACGTTGTGGTCTAACTGTTCCTGTCGCGTCCCCCCTTTCCAAAAGTATGCAGTGTCGTTTGAATATAAAACGATTATACCGCTGAGGAACTCGCCATCAGCAGACTCGGCGACGTAAACCGCTGCATGATCGCCGAGTGCCTCTATCAGATCAAACATAAATTCTGGAGAGAGGTCGAATGTTTTGTCTTGCTCATCGTATCGGTCTTTTGTGGCTTCATAAATGTCGAGTGCACCCGCCTGACCTCGCCTCTTGATCCGAACATCATCTGCTTCTCCATCCCTGATCTCTCGACGGAGGCTCCTGCTAAACGAGTTCAAAACCTCTTCCTTCGTGGACGATCCGAGATCAAGTTGGTATGTGTACAGTGACTCAACGTTGAATCCTGCCCACTTGTATGGTCTCGGATCACGAAACTCTGTCTCACAGGATATCCAAAACAGCGTGGACATTGTGTCGGCGTCAACGGTTTCGATAACTTGTTCGGCAAATTTGCTATTTATTTTTTCACGTTTGCTCCGTTTTGGGCTTGCCGGCATTAGTATTGGGCCCAGTCTCCTGATTCCTAGCCCTAATGGTGGGGAAAGTACAATTTTCCCGATCGGCACATCTTTAATAAATATCGGAAGCAGTGCAACCGGCCGCTGGCCGTTGAATCCGGCAAACAACCGCATCTCCGCATCCGTATGCGTATCAATAACTTCGAGTGCTTCTGCCGTGTGAAACGGACTGTACTTCTGATTTTGGAGCGCTCTCTCCCAATCTGTAAGTTGAATTTGTTCTAATCGCATAATCACAGCTCCTCCGCATTTCTGCTTCCACAAAGGTAGATATCAAAATCGGATCCGTCGGAAAGACCTGCTACCGAAAACGAGGTTTTATGTGAAGATAATAATGTCCAGAAATCAGCACCTGAGAGTTCGGCTGAAACAATCATACACCGTTTACGATTTATGATGGCCTCACTCATGAATTTGTACCTCGTAATCTTTGTTCACCTGCATGTCGAATAACATCGCGAACAATAAAAACAGGCTCCCGATGAGAAAGAGCATCATGCTTAGCGACGCCCGCACAAACAGCGCCCCATTGAGCAGGAACTTTACGTAGACCGACCAGAGACCGCCGACCATCCCCAACGCCATCGTACTGACACCAAAAATATAAAAAAAGGCGAGCGGGTGGAAGTCCATCACGAGATACTTCACCTTTAGCCGCCACAGGTAGTTCCGCAACAACATTCCTGATACCTTTCGAATGTAAGTCGGGTATCGAATACTCGACGCCTCTTCGCCATAAATCGCGGGCATCGCCACGTCGGCGACCCGCAAATTCCTCGCGTTCAGTTTGACGAGAAGGTCATTACAGTAGCCGTAGTACTCATACATGTTCTCTATGTCGGCGTTCTCCAGTGCATAGTGCGTTATCGCCGTGTACCCATTTTGAGGGTCCATCGTCTTCCAGTAGCCGCTGGCAATCTTCGTCAGGAAAGTGAGAATCGAATTTCCCAAGAAACGGAAGTTCGACATTCCCTCCCGATACTCCCTGTACAGGAGCCGATTTCCCTTCGCGTAGTCGGCCGCATCCTCAACGAGTGGATCAAGCAATTTTACCATCTGATTGGGATCCATCTGACCGTCGCCATCCATAGTTACAGTGATATCCAGTTCGTCTTTCAGTGCCGCAAGGTAGCCTGTTTTAATCGCGCCACCGGCACCCATATTTTCGCGGTGCTGGATCGGAACGACGCGACCGATCGGTGAATGAATCCGTGCACGATCGGTAAGTAGATCTCCGACGCCACCATCGGCTCGTACAGATTGTAGCGCCCGCTCACGGCCTATTTGTCCACCACCTTCAGTTTCGATCGCATCTTCGTGTGCGGCGTGTTGTATCTCTTCCCATGTGCCGTCTGTGGAACAGTCGTCGATCGCATAGATCCAATCGACGTAATCTGGCATCGTCCAAATGACGTCGCTGATAAGCCCCTCTTCGTTGTAGGCAGGTACGACGACGCCGATCGTGTGCTCTCGATACATTTTCAAATTCTCCGATATTCGAGCGTCGAGTTTTCGTAGCGCTCGGGGGTAAGCACGCCCATCACATCAATCAAAATCGGGTTATCTGTCATCTCGGTGGCGGCCATAGTGAAGTCGATGTTTCGGAATTCGTCGTGCGGTGTCGCGAAAAGGATCGCGTCGACTGCATCGAATATCAGTTCTCGTTGGACGTCAATATCGAACATCTTCGTTGCCAAATCTTCGTCGACGTGGGGATCATATCCGACGACATTAACGCCGTACTCCTGAAGCGTCTGGATCGTTCCATCGACAGCTGACGTTCGTATATCGCCGACATTCGGTTTGTATGCCAATCCAAGGACGAGCACAACAGATTCACGGAGTACGTTTCCGCACTCATTGAGCGCCTTGAGCGTCTCCTTGCCGACGTGCTTCGGCATGTACTCGTTGATTTCTCGGCCTTGCTGGATGAGTTTCGGTGAGAATCCGTTCCGTTCGGACTCATAGATGATGTAGAATGGATCGACCGGGATGCAGTGACCACCAACCAATCCTGGCCGATAATCGTGGAAGTTCCACTTCGTCCCAGCCGCCTCCAACACCGCATGCGTATCGAGATCGAGATTGTTACAGGTGATCGCAAGTTCGTTTACTAGTGCGATGTTCAGATCCCGCTGGATGTTTTCGATGCATTTTGCGGCTTCTGCAACCTCAATATCCGGTGCCTTGTGGATGCCAGCATCGACAACCGATTCGTACAGCTCCGTAAGATCCTCGAGCACGTCGTCATCCTGGCCGCTGACGATCTTCACCACATTTCGAAAGCCGTTTTCATCGTCGCCAGGTACGAGTCGCTCCGGCGAATATCCAAGGTAGAAATCGTCACCGGAGATGAGTCCGGAGGTCCCTTCGATTGCCGGAGCGAGAATTTCGCGCGTCGCACCGGGATAAACCGTGGACTCAAGCACGACTGTCGTCCCAGGAGTAATGTTTCGACCGATCGTCTCACCAGCACTTTCCACATACGTCAAATTCGGATTTTTCAAATCGTCGATCGGGGTCGGTACGGTGACAATGACGTATCTCGAGCGCTCGATCGCCATTTCGTCGGCGGTAAACTGGACCTCACTCGTTTTGACCCGACGACCACCCACATCTCCTGTCGGGTCGACTCCACTGCGTAGCTGATCGATCTTTTTGTTGTCGATGTCAAACCCAACGACATCGTAGCCCGCGCGATCGAATTCGACGGCTATCGGTAACCCAACGTATCCGAGACCAACGACGCAAATATCGCTCGGTGGCAGTCGTACTCTCCTCTTCGATTTTTCCGTGGTGTAGTCTGCATTAGTATCCATTTATTTACCCCTGCGGTGTCCTGTTTGTCAGTCGCTCTCTCGGTGTACCGGGCGCCTGTATATACCACCATATCCGGATACGGACAGATATATATTTACAATTTCATTTAAATTGGTTTTTCACATGAACAGAATATACAAAGTACTTGTCACCGACTGCTGAAATTTTCTAGAGTGCACAAATTGAACCGGAACTCACGTCGTGGAATCTCGTAAGGCCACGTCGACAGACTCAACGATGAAAGTAAGAGCTGATGGTGATATTGATAATCCTGTTCTGAAACGGTATCACTCCGACGTGTCATCATCGGTTACGTCGATCCAGAAGTGGAGCGATCGGTAGGCATTTTCTCGCGTCGGATCATCGGGTGGGTCGTCAGTATACAGTAGATACGTTACGCGAAGGTCCTCTCCGACCAGCGTTGAGGCCACCTCGTGTTCCGCTTGCCACGTCTCACCGTCTTCAAGTGTCGTTTCCAATGTCGTCACTCGCTCTTGTTCGGTCACACGAACTTCATTATCTTCCAAAAATTCTACCTGATGGACTTCAACGATCACTGTGTACTCAGTCGTCTCGTGCTCTTGGTTCTCGATACCGACGACGATGGATTCGGATTCGCCAGCGACGAGTTCCTGCGGATACCCGTCGGCCACCAGCTCACCCTCTGAATCCTCTGTCAACAGATATATTTCCGAGAACTGCTCTCCATCTGGCGGTACAGCCACAGCATACGCTACGCTTCCGACTGCCAATAGCACGCTGATCGCGAGTATCGCGTTCAACGCACCGTCGAACCGTGAGTCGGTGTCAAATATTGACGCACGTCCCCGGGAAATCCACTCACGATACGGTACGACAAACCGTTCCTCCTCGGGGAGCGACCAACGTCGAAAAGACGCGATCGCAGCTGTGAGTATCGTGAATCCCGCCACGGTAAGTACGACCGCAACGAGACGGATCCCCCAAGGAGTGAAACTTAACAGAAGGCCGATCAAAAAAATGACTGCTATACTGGTCCCAAAAGAAAGTGCAGCGCGCTCGATACCATCGATTCCGGTTCGTAGCCGGAAGGCACCAGGCAGGATATTACTACCATTTTTGTCTTTTCCGTTGCTTCCATTGCTTCCGTCGCCTTCTTCGTCGATCGATGTACCGGCCTCAGGAAAAAGTGCGGCGATTAACGCATATCCAGGGAGAAACAATACGAACGGGACTCCCAAAAATATCCGTATTGGGGTCAGGTTGATAACAGGGAGAAACACTGCTGCAACCGCAGAGACTGTAAGTACAACGACGGCCGCGAGATCCGGAGGAAACTGACGTATCTCGCGTGGGACGAGCATTCTAAAGAACTCGTTTGAAGCCATTGTCAGATACAATCTCTCAGAGGACAAAAACGGGTTTATTTAGTTCTGTCATTTTATTTTTGTTAGAAATGGTTGTCGTATACAGCATCTCTAATAGGATACCTCCTCCGATCAAAAATGCTGATTTTAATCGCAAACGGATAAATAATGTAAAATAATATATAATTTAGATTGTTCAAGCAGTAATACGTACTTGATTTTTATAATATATGTTGTAATTATAACTGTTAGTATTAGAAACGGTGGGCCGACATGGCTACTTCAAGAGTTATTAGAATGAAGTGGTAACCAACAAACAAGATCAAGAAATCGTCTTTTGTCTCGGTGGTCGGTGTGTGAACGTCAAATTTAATTAGAAAGATTGTTCATTAGGTATAACTGGTAATAGTAATTTAATGATAACGGTTCATCTGCTAATGTGAATTTGACATCATGTACAATAGCTACGCAGCCAAACGCTACAGGTGGGATTATGCTAATTGAACCATAGACGAGATCGAGGTCGTCATGGAAACATGACAGATTGAAACCATTTTGAGTCCGCGTCAACTGTGTTTGCTCGTTGAATGGTGATGACAAATTGCCTGGAGAGCAATTACAAACATAATTTTGTAATTGTTATTTTTCTAACTTTCACATTTGTGGTTAAATATAATTTTTACATAATTATACTATTCTATAGGATTTAGATCCGCCAAATACGATTGACAGTTTTATGAAATTCTTATCATCCAAAAATTTGTAATATTATGGTAACTAAGCTAAAATATACTACAATATTATGTACTTAGCTATATTTATGTATTTTTGATCCAAATAAAATAACGTATCTTAGAGCTATATTTATGATTTTAATCAGGCATATCAGCTAACAGTCTATTTAGTTATCATGTATTGAAGCGAGAGAACCTGCCAGGGTGGATAAACAATGTATGAAGACAAAGTCTATTCGAGTGACATCCTTCCCATATTAACGACGTCACATGACGCGCGGCATCTTGCTGGCCAATCAAAACACAGATAGTCTGATGATGGGGCTTCCAGTGCTTCAGTTGGGATATTTGGTGGTTTACGATACAATTTGATCTTACAGATCGGAGCCTCCACCTCGGTAATCAAACAGGTATACCGAAGGCTGTGCCGTTCAAAAATCGAAGATTTCTGGCATTACGAAAGACTTCGTTTTTCAAACGAACTGGGTTGTGCATTCCAATCTTTCCAGTGTGACTGGTCCTTCACGTACGCTTAGCGTTCCTTCATCCGGTATTTCGCCAGTTGTGTCCCAGATTGGGTCTGCTGTCCAGAGTGCGGTGTCGTGTGATTACCAACTGCCGTTTGATGCACTGCCTGTTTAATTATAAATGAGTCGTGTTCTGAATAGTTTATTATTAAACTAAAACGGCTATGGGTCTACGCAAATATTGCATTAGTATGTCGAAAAGAGCGTCTGAATCCGAACCGCGTTTCTGGGATTGTGGATACGACAATACTACACCAACATCGTATGAGTGTCTCTCTTGTGGCGAAATACTGGTTTCAGATACACCAGAGAGTTCGTGTCAAAGCTGTGGCTCTGATCTCCGCAACCGATCGATGCCGATCGAATAGTACGGCTCCTTTTTATGTCATCGGTTTTACTGAGAGCAACGTGAGCTGTCACTGTGACGGGAACTGATCAACAACACGAGGAATACAGCCTTCTTCAGGCTGAAAATATGAGTAGTGATCTGCAACCAAGTCTGTGACATCAACGTCTGTATATCCAGACGTCGTTTCTGATTGCCCGGCTCCCTGGTATCCCACTGCTTGTGACCGATCGGAGAGGCGATAGATCCAACCTAAGACGCGATCGTTCTCGCTGTGGAAGTTACTGACCGGCGCGTCAAGGGCTTCGATTCCAGAGCTATATCGCCCCGCCGTCGTAACGCTCTCACGTGGAATTGCAGCTCCAAGTAATGAGACAGACCGGATTGGAGTCTCCACATTTCGATCGGCAGCGATGTTGAGTGCTTCACAGACAACTCGCGCACCAAGCGAATAGCCAAGAATATGAATCGGCCTTCCGTCTGTGTGTTCCCATTCGGTAAGCCAGTTCGTGAGCACAGTACCAGTTGCATCTGCAGTCTCTTTTGCAGCGTCCCATTCAGTATCGGAGTCCCAACTTAATCCAACTACAGGGTTTGGACGAACTGCTTCGAACGCACGTTCGGCGGTGTATGCCAAATTAGGAGCCGCATCAGCAGTTGTATCGAACCCGTGTACAAAGAGATACAGCTCATCTGCAGTCTCAAATGACCACTCTCCACTTTGCTCTGGGAGCTGTTGATCACTCCCGTCTAGTTGCTGGCCACGTATCGAGAGCATTGGCTGTGAAGCCGGTGCGACGTAGCCGCCATGGTCGCCTTGCAGTGACCACGCGACGTACGCTCCCGCACTCACAAAGAGCCCTGTAAGAGCACCGGCCCCAACTAGTACTCCTCGACGTGAGACTCCTCGATCCGTCTTGATAGGTGCTGAGATGTCTTTCACTGTGTGTCAGTATCCACTCGTGATTCGGCGACAATACCAGGTTCGTGACTTGAAATAATGATAATTTGGTCAGTCACGTCTTCCATCGTGTTTGCCAACTCATCAAACAAGATTGCAAATTCACGGTACATGAGTGGCTGTGCGACTGAATCATCTTCAAATGCAGTTGCAATCACGTGGTTACGAATCCGATCGCACTCGCTCTCCATATCTCTAATTGCAGCAATCTCGGCCGTGAGAACCTCTTGTTCTGTTGTATTACGGAGGCTATGGACAAACCGTTGAACAACATCTTCCAGCGTTGTGATCTCACGAGCAGTGCAGGCAGCCATCTCTTGGAGGCCGTCATAACACTCGTTGCCATGTGCTGGTTGCATCATCTGCAACTCTTGGGCAATGCGTTCGGTTGTGTTTGCGATAACATCGAGTTTCTGGTAGAACTGAATGAGTGCGGACGAATTGAAATGCACGCGCGAATTTAATAGACCCATCTCACTCGGACCTGCATTTGTGATGGTCGCGTTTATTTCGCGTACTGTCCGATCGCAGTCGCTTTCGAGGTCTTGTATCTGTTCAAGCGTTTCATCATAACTACCGTTGTCTTCATACTCCGAAAGAATCTGTGGAAGGAGTTCAACACACTCGCACAGATCGAAAAAATATGTTTCAGTGAGGGTCTCTAACTGGGTACCAAAATCAGGGTCTGATGACATAACAATACTCAATACAATAGTTGTAGTTCGGTTCGCAAGTATATTTCGTCTGTAAAAGAAGCAGAAGCGTATTGTCTTTTTGGCCATGATTGCTGACAAAAATGTCATTTGTACACACACGTGAACCACCTCGGGGTCAAGCCCCGAGGCTTCCCGTTTCCACGACGCGCTTTGC